>NZ_AP042409.1:0-2384325 GCF_055391705.1 Desulfovectis peckii
GCAGGGTGTTTCCGGGCTGGATTGGTGGCGCATGGGTGCGGTGCTGTTGTTTGACCGCCTGAAGGGGCAGCGTGCCGGGATCAATAAAGTCAGCGCCTGGGGCTTTTCTGAAGAAATGCAGGAATATCAACCTACCAACGAGCAGGTGGGGGTGCGCGGTTTAAATATCGGGCGACAAAAGGACGGTACGATATTAATTAATAACCTGCATGTTTATGGGGTTAATCCGCTGGATAAGAACGACTTGGCCAAAGCCTACCGGTTGGCTCAGGAAGAACTGCCGCACATTGTAGAGTTTTTACGTAAAAATATCCCCGGGCTGGAAAATGCACGGTTAATGGCGACAGCTCCGGAACTATATGTGCGTGAATCCCGTCATATTTATGGGGAGTATCGTTTAACGGTAGATGATGTGTTAGAAAATAGGGATTTTGCCGATGCCATTGCCTTTGGCTCGTATCCGATAGATATTCAGGCAGTAAATAAAGATTTTAAAGGGGCCATTGTCGGTGAGCCTAAACAGTATGCCATTCCGCTGCGCTGTTTGATTCCGCAAAAAATAGACGGCTTAATGGTGGTGGGCCGGGCGGCAAGCTTTGATTCCCTGGCCCATGGCAGTGCCCGGGTGATTCCGGTGGGCATGGCTACCGGCCAGGCAGCCGGGGCGGCTGCGGCTTTAAGTATTGAAAAAAACATTTCGGTGAGAGATTTAGCCGCCAATCAACAGTTGGTAGATGAATTGCGTGCCCGCCTTAATAAGCAGGGGATGGAGCTGAAGCCTTTTTCTTACCATGCGCCGGAAACAAAGCATTGGGCTTATGAAGGGCTGAAGTTTGTGCGCCGGTACGGCTTGGCCTTTGGCGGTTATGATAATAATTACCGTTTAGATGAAGAAATGGGCGAACAGGCTTTTATCAATCTGCTTTCCTGGACGGCCAGACTGGCAGGCTCGGATGATTTGGTGCACCCTACACTTTACACTGAAGGCAATGCTTTAACCATTAAAGACATTTCTTATATGCTGACAAGCTATCAAGGGCTGCAGCTGACGAAAGAGGAGGCTTATCAGCGGCTGCTAAATGCCGGGTATTTCAGCGATGAAGTGCTGCAGCGCATTGAAAACAACAACGGCAAAATTACTAACGGCACGGCCTACATGATTTTGCGGGATTTCTTTGCCAAAGGAAAGGTAGCAGATAATGGATAGAGCATCTATATCTTGGCAGGGAGTAATTTTAGCACTGCTGTTGCTTATGATGGCAGTGGCTCCGAAAATTGTTGATCTGACCCAAAGAAATTACGAAGTGGGTTATGATTTAATTGTGGTGGGCAGTGAGCCGGAAGCAATTGCGGCGGCGGTATCCGGAGCGCGCAACGGCTTATCTACGCTGATGATAGACACCAAACCGGAATTAGGCGGGCTGATGACCCGCGGATGGCTAAACACCATTGATATGAACTATGCCCCGGTAGCTGCGGGTAAGCAGCGGGAAATATTAAACAAAGGGATCTTTTTAGAATTTTTTAATCGGGTAGAAGGCGACTCCTTTGATGTTGGCACCGCACAAAAGGTGTTTAACGATTTAGTAGCTAAGGAAGAAAACTTACAGGTAGAGTTAGCTGCTAAAAAGATAACACCGCTGTTGATAGAATCAGAAGGCCGCCGAATTATTGAGGGGATAGAGTTGGTTAACAGCAGCGGTGAAACCAAAGCCTACCGCTGCCAGCGCATTATTGATGCCACCCAGGATGCCGATATTGCGGCCGCCGCTGGGGTACCTTTTAGCTATGGCCAGGAAGATATCGGTTATCCTCACAGAAACATGGCCGCTACCTTGGTGTTTAGGTTAGCCGGGGTCAGTGAAAGCGATTGGCAGCAGCTGCGCCAGGCTTTAACTAATGACGGTGACCCGATATCCGGCTCAAATCAGGTAAGTGCCTGGGGCTTTTGGGAAGAAATGCTGCGCTATGAGCCGCAAAATCCCCGCCTGCGGGTGCGGGGCTTAAATATTGGCCGGCAAAATGACGGCAGTATTTTAATAAATGCGCTGCAGATTTTTGATGTGAATCCCTTAGATAAAGAGTCAAGAGAGGCGGCGAAAAAGCTGGCCGAGCAGGAGCTGGCTTACCTGGTACCCTATTTGAATGCCCAAGTGCCGGGTTTAGGCAATGCTTATCTTGACGGGGTAGCCCCCGAGCTGTACGTTCGGGATTCGCGGCATATTTATGGCTTGTATCGGTTAACCATTGATGATGTTTTAGAAAACAGGGATTTTGACGATCGGGTAGCCTTTGGTTCTTATCCGGTGGACATGCAGGCCGGCGGTGTAGGTCAGGAAGACTATATTATCGGCAACCCCAAGCAGTATGCGGTGCCCTTTAGGGCACTGGTACCCAAAGGGGTGGACAACTTATTGGTGGTGGGCCGGGGGGCAAGTTTTGATTCCCTGGCCCACGGCAGTGCCCGGGTAATACCGGTGGGTATGGCCACCGGCCAGGCGGCGGGAGCGGCGGCGGCAATCAGCATTGAGCATGGGGTGTTTTTCCCGCAAATGGCTGATGAAGAAGAATTGATTGCCGAGCTGCAAGCTAGGTTAAACAAGCAAGGCATGGAGCTAAAGCCCTTTACCGCCAAGCCGGAATGGAACCGTCAGGCGGCCCATTGGGCTTACCCCGGACTGAAATTTTTGCGTCGGCATGGTTTGGTTTGGGGCGGTTATGATAATCAGTACGGGCTGAATAATGAGATGACGCTGGGCGAGTTTCTTGGTATTTGGCAGCCACTGACAGAAATTTATCAGTTGGAAAAACCGCCGGCGGAATTTAATTATCATCCGCAAGATAAGCTCACCGGTAACATTTTGCAGGATATTTTTGCCCGCTATCGGCAGAATACAGCAAGAAACATTGAAAATACCGGTGTACTTACCCGGGGCGAAGCTTATATGCTAATCAAAAGTTTTTTGGAGGCAGAGTAAGTGAAAAAATATAGTAAATTAATGCTGGCTTCAATTGCTTTAATAGTTATTGGGGTGCTGGCTGCAGGACACGTGGCCTTTTGGGATCGCTATCAGCTGGAAAAAGATTTTAAGCAAGTGGAAATGCTGATGGTTTACGAAGATATTCAAGAAATTGGGGCGATGTCGGGCTTAACACCGCTGGAAACAATGCAGCGCTTAAAAAAACACGGCCTAACCACTGTGTTGTTTAAAGAGCCGACGGTGAAGGATCTGGAAAATGCCGGGCAGGTGACGGTGTTTACCGGCAGCGAGATTAAATCCCTCAGTTATTTGGGTGAGCCCAAGCCCTGGTTAAAACAGCTGATTGCCGAGGGTGATATTCAGCCGCAAAGTACATATTTGCTGTTTGAAGATAAAGAGTATTATCAGCAGGTGGCCGAGCAGTTGGCGGCTAAAACCGACGGTGTAATAACCCATGAATACGACGGCAATATCTATTTGATTGAAACCCCGCTGAGCTATGATACGTTAGCGGGGATTAAGGATAATAAAGGTATTGGGCTGGGCTTTTCGGCAGATAAGTTTGCCGAAGTAGAGCAGGCCGGGCTGCTTGCCATGGTGCAGGTGCGTACCTGGCCCCAGGTAACTGCCGAAGGTTTAGAAAAAGTTTTTGCCCCGTTAAAGAACGTTTCTAACCTTTCAGCCGTCTTTTTTAATGATACCGAGATTCCCGGCAATCCCGGGCTGCTGCCGGAATTAGCCCGGCAGATTAAAGAAACGCCCACCGGGGCGACGGCTATGATAGAATTTTTCCCGCAAAGCGGTTTAACCGGCCTGGGAATGCTTTTAGATAAGAATGTTATTCGGCTGCACACTATTTCAGAGGAAGAGATGAGTGAGCGTTATTCGCCGGCCAATACCGCCGAAGCGGTAGACAGGCTGGTGTTGGCGGCAGCCGAGCGGAATGTGCGGGCGCTGTTAATAAGACCGTTTGAATCTACTGTAGGCCAGGAACCGGTGCAGTTTTATGAAGCATATTTAGGCGATATTAAAGCAGGGTTAGAAAGTGAAGGTTTAAAGGTTGGGCAGGCTGACTTGTTGCCGCCAAATCCTTATTCCCGGCTGATTATGTTTTTAATTGGCTTAGGTGTGATTGGCGGCGGGCTGCTGCTGGCCGATAAACTGGGCTTGGGCCGCTGGAGCATTTTGCTTGGGGCGGCGGCACTGCTGGCCTGGGCAGGCTTGTTATATTTGCAACCCGATGCTGCCCGCAAGTTAATGGCGCTGCTTTCGGTAGTTATCTTCCCCACACTTTCGGTGCTGACTTTTGTGAAGAAGCAGGGTACATCACTGGCCGGTGCCACCGCCAAATTAGTGCTGATGTCCTTGTATTCGCTGGTTGGCGCTTTGCTGATGGTGGGGCTGCTTACCGATATCAGCTATATGCTAAAGTTGAACCAGTTTTCCGGGGTGAAATTGGCTCACTTGGTGCCGCTGGTAATTGGCGCTGCCTACTTTGCTTATTTGACGGCTTCCGGCGAGAAGCTGAGCGAGCGCATCGCTGATTTAGCCAAAAGGCCGGTAACCATTGGCTTGGCAATTGTGGCGGCACTGCTGTTGGCAGCTGTTGCGGTGTATATACTGCGCACCGGCAACGAAGGTATGTCGGTTTCTAACTTAGAACTGCAGTTTAGAGCCTGGTTGGACAGCACGCTGGGAGTAAGACCCCGCACCAAGGAATTTTTGCTGGGGCATCCGGCAATGCTGGCGCTGTTGTATTTTGGTTACCGCGACAACCGCTTCTTACCGCTGTTGGTGTTGGGTATGATCGGTCAGGTTTCGCTGGTAAACACTTTTGCCCATATACACACGCCGCTGGTGGTGTCGATAATCCGTTTTGCCAACGGATTGTGGCTTGGCGTGTTAATTGGTATCGCTGTGATTTTGGGATGCAAACTGTTAGCAAAGTCTGCCCGGAGGTATTTGGAAAATGCGTAAAGTAGTGCTGTCAGGATATTACGGCTTTGACAATATCGGCGATGAAGCCATTTTATACAGTATTATCCGGGCTTTAAAAGAGGCGGATGCTGCGCTGGAAATAACGGTGCTGTCGCACAATCCGCGGCGTACTGAAGAGCTTTACGCCGTAAAGGCGGTGAACCGCTGGCAATACCGTGAGGTAACAAGCGCTTTGAAAAAATGCGACCTGTTAATTAGCGGCGGGGGCAGTTTGCTGCAGGATGTAACCGGGGTAAAAAGTTTAGTTTATTATCTGGGAGTAATTTCCTTAGCCCGCATGCTGGGTAAACCGGTATTTTTCTACGCTCAAGGTATTGGCCCGGTTAATACCGGCATAGGGCGAAGTTTAATGCGCCTGGTGGTTAACCGCGTGCAGGCAATTACGGTACGCGATGAAGCATCTAAAGAAGATTTGCTGGCAATGGGCGTGAAAAAACCGCCCATTACCGTTACTGCCGACCCGGTGCTGGGCTGGCAGGTATCGGCAGCCGAGCGGGAGCGGGGCCAAGAAATATTGGCTGCCTTAGGATTAGACGGCACCCGGCCGGTGCTGGGGGTGTCGGTGCGCCATTGGGGCGGCAACACTGACGCTTTTAAGCAGGAGTTGGCGGCCGCCTGTGATTATTATGCTGCGGAGGGCTGGCAGCTGCTGTTTTTACCGCTGCACCATCCGGATGACCTAGCTGCCTGCCGAGAGGTGGCGGCGTTAATGAAGAGCAAAGCGGTGGTGCCGGATAAAAATTACAATGTGCAGGAATTTATGGCCATAATCGCCAACTGTAAATTTGTGGTGGGCATGCGCCTGCATGCCATCATTATGGCGGCAGCGGCAGGGGTGCCGCTGCTGGGGGTATCCTACGACCCCAAAATTGACCGTTTTTTGCAGCAGTTAGGTTTAAACCCGGCCTGCCATGTAAACGACAAAACTTGCAGCATTCTGCCGAAGATGCAAGAGATATCGGCGGATTTAACCGCTGAGCAAAAAAGACTGGCCGCCAAGGTAGCCGACTTGCGCCAAAAAGCAACAACTACCGCCAAGTTGGCGTTAGAGGTAATATAGGTTGTAGGGACTGATCTCCGCGTCTGAAAAGAAACTGCGTTGGAGGATGCCTTGGCATTCCACAAGCAACGTTACATTTGACTGAACGGACAGGCATGTTTCTCCGCCTTCACAGATCAAAGATAGACTTGGCAGCTGAAATGTGTAGGGGCCGGCTTCCATGCCGGCCCGTTAAGGAAACATTGCATTTACGAGAACGTGTGGGGGGGTGAAACCCCGCCCCCACAGGCCAGAGGAATATCGATAAATTGTAGGGAAGGGTCTTGACCCTTCCGCCTTGTTATCGCAAACGGAAGTAAAAATCAAGAAAGGAGCGATACCAAAAAAATGCTAACTAAACAACTAAGGTCAAAATTAAATATTGTTGTTCTCTGCCTTTTTACCTTCACATTTGCCATATTCTTTAATGTTTTAAACGCTGAAGCTAAAACAAGTGAATATCGTGACCATTATGAATTAATTGTGGTAGGCAGCGACCCGGAAGGTATTGCTGCGGCTCTTTCCGGTGCACGAAACGGTTTGGATGTTTTGTTGGTGGATACCCGAGCCCAGGTGGGGGGCTTAATGACCCAAGGTTGGCTGAATACCATTGATATGTGTTATGCTTACAATCCTTACGGTCCAAAATACGATATTTTAAACAAAGGGATTTTCCTGGAATTTTTCCGGCAGGTAGAAGGGGATTCCTTTGATGTAAATACCGCTCAAAGAGTTTTTGATTCTATGTTGCTGGCTGAAGATGACTTGGATGTGTTATTAAATGTTAAGGAAATTACTCCGCTGGTGAAAAAAGACGGTCGCTATAAAATAATTGAAGCTATAGAGGTTAAAGACGCCACCGGGAACACTACCAGGTATTATTGCGATCGGATTATTGATGCTACTCAGGATGCAGACATTGCTGTTGCCGCCGGTGTGCCCTACAGTGTGGGAATGGAGGATGCAGGATATCCCAACCGCATGATGGCAGTCACCCTAGTGTTTAAACTGGACGGCCTTACTGATGAAGACTGGTTGACTATTCGGAGAACTTTGAACACTGATGACAGCAAGGATACCGGGGCAAACAACGTCAGTGCTTGGGGATTTGGCGACATTATGGAGCAGTATCAACCAACTAACCCGCGAGTAGGCATAAGGGGTTTAAACATTGGCCGCCAAAATGACGGCAGCGTTTTAATTAATGCCTTACACGTTTACAACGTAAACCCGCATGACCCGGCGGCGGTGCAAGAAGCTAAGCAGTTGGCTGAAAGGGAACTGCCGCACATAGTTAATTTTATTCGGGAGAATGTGCCCGGCTTTGCCAATGCCACTTTGGGGGGCGTGGCTCCGGAGCTTTATGTGCGTGAATCCGTACATATTTACGGCGAGTATCGCTTAACCATTGATGATGTGCTGGAAAACAGAGACTTTGAAGATCGCATTGCCTTTGGCTCTTATCCGGTAGATGTTCAGGCCACCGGGCCGGATAAAAAAGGCTACGTCATTGGCAAACCTTTACAATATGCCATTCCTTTCCGGTGCATAGTGCCGAAGGAAATTGACAACCTGCTGGTGGTGGGGCGTTCGGCCAGTTTTGATTCATTGGCCCATGGCAGCGCCCGGGTTATTCCTGTAGGTATGGCCACCGGTGAAGCAGCGGGAGCGGCAGCTGCCTTAAGCTTGGAAGAAGATGTTTTATTTAGAGAAATGGCATATAAAAATCATCTGATTAGAGAATTACAGAAAATGCTAAATAAGCAAGGTATGGTTTTAGAGCCCTTTAGCTTTAAAAACCGCCTGGCCAATCATTGGGCATACGAGGACATGAAATTTGTTCGCCAATTTGGCTTAGCCAGAGGCGGATATGCCAATGACTATCGCTTTGATGAACTTATGCCGCTGTCAGTATTTGTGGAGTGCATTACAGATTTAGCGGGCATTTATGGTTTAGAACCACCGAAACCGGTAGAAACAGAGGTATTTAATGAGTGTTTGAAGGATGAGTATGCCGAAGAAATTTTAACCCAGTATGATCAATCTCTGAAAAAGGAAAATTGGAATGAACAGGTGTTGCAAGTTATAGAAGAAAATGACGGTTATTTAACCTATGGCGCTGTTTATGTGTTGCTGAGGGACTTTGTGCTGGCTATAAGTAATTAATTTGTCGAATTACCCATAAAAATGGTAACCTTGCGGCGTATAGATATACAATAAAGAGCATCCTCGCTGTTCTGCTAAAGGTATTTGCTATAAGGACGCCAAGGCATTTACCTTTATAAACACGCCTGCACTTTCATCCTTATTTTTCAATCAGATGAAAGTGAGCTTGCTAACCTTCAAACAATCTCCCTCGGCGCTAATCCTCCTTTAGCAATGCTCTTTGAATTCGACAGCAAATCGAAAGCATAAGGTTAAATGCCTTGGCTGTCGGTAAACAAGGTAACATATGCGTGAACGGGCATACATTGAACCCGAAACCATAACTAACAACAATTGAGGAGAATGACAAAATGCACAAACTTAAAAACATCTTAATTACTTTTATGTTGCTTTGCACCATAATTATATACCCGATGCTGTCTCCGGCGGTGGCCGGTACCGAGGCTGATGTTGAGGCCGCCTCTGCAGTGAAGGTTAATCCCAATCCCGCTCCCGGTGTAAAATACTACACCTTTGAGCGCAAAAATGCTGAGGGCAATCCGCTGAAAGGTTTTGTTATAGAGCTCAATCCAAACCAACCGTTGCTGGAACTTCGTCCGGTGTTGGGTAAAGATAAACTAACCGGTTTTGAAACTTTAAGCAGCATGGCCCAGCGACATGGCGCAGTAGCGGCAATAAACGGCGGCTTTTTTGCCGGTGACGGTTACCCGATCGGACATTTGGTTATTGATGGCGAAACCAAGGTGCTGTTTGATGAAAATGTTTACCGTACTTCACTGGCAATTATGGAAAATGGCAGAGTGGTAATTGACAATATTCAGCCGGTATTAGCGGTACACTTGCCGGGTGTGGAAGAACGTTTATTGGTCGATTGTCTAAACCGCTGGCCGGTTGCTGATGGCATTGGCTTGTATAAAGAAGACTGGGGTCGGCCCACATCACCGGCAACTACCGGATTGGTTACGGAAATAGCGGTTAATAAAAATAACGTGGTAGAAACCGTTGTTCAGGGTGTTGGCGGCACACCGATCCCCGAGGGCGGCTATGTAGTTTCTTTTTGGGGTGAAAAAGCTCACTTAGCTTCTCACGTTGCGGTAGGGGACAAGGTTTGGGTTGGCCAGTACTTTGGTGAAGGTATGGGTGGCCTAAAGCATCTGCTGAGTGGTGGCCCGTTGCTGGTAAAGGACGGTAAGCCGGTGGATAATGCCGCCAAAGAAGGGTTTACCGGCAATATATTAAATAACGCGCCGCGCACCGCTGTGGGCGTGAAGAGCAACGGCAACATAATTTTGGTAGTAATTGACGGCCGGCAGCCGGATTACAGCGCCGGTGTGAAGTTTGCCGAGCTGTCTGAAATAATGATTGATTTGGGAGCGGTAACAGCCGTTAACCTTGATGGCGGCGGTTCCACCGAAATGATTGTAGACGGTAAAATTGTCAATAAACCTTCAGACGGCAAAGAGCGCGGTTTAAGCAACGCTTTGCTGGTGCTGTATCAAATACCGGTGTATATTAACAATGAACGTTTGTGGTTTGACGTACCGCCGGTTTTAGATGGCGGACGCACCTTAGTGCCGATGAGAAAGATATTTGAAACATATGGGGCTGAGGTTGATTACAGTGAAGGAGTAATTACTGCGAAAAAAGGTGACACTGAAATTGTGTTAACCATTGGTGAACCACAAGCAATAATAAACGGCAAAACCGTTACATTGGATGTACCGGCCAAAGTGGTAAAAGATCGCACCATGGTGCCGTTAAGGTTTGTCAGCGAAGCATTAGGCGCCAAGGTAAATTGGCAGCCAACCACCAAGAGCGTATACATTAGTTGGTAATAAAAATATGGGGCCGGCTTCCATGTCGGACCGCGAAAGAAACATTACATATACGAAAACGGGCAAACATATTTTCTTGCCCTTACACGAAGGCGGTATTACCGAGATGTAGGGAAGGGTCTTGACCCTTCCGTCTTGTTATCGCAACGGAACGGTCAAGACCGATCCCTACGCTGGTTTCTGTAAAAGTTACATCAATGGCTGAATGAAAATATCATTGGTGAAAGGTCAGGTTTACGGAAACGGGCAGGGGTGGAACCCTGCCCCTACAGGTAAAAGGTAGGATTATCGGTGAATTATGGGGGCGGGTGTCTTGGACGCTACAAAGAAACTGTGCTAATGGCCGCCAAGGCATTTATCTACGCTAACACGCCGGCACATATAAATGAACGAGCTCCGGCGGCGTTGCTCTTTGAATGCGCCGGCTAACCGAAAGCACAAGGTCAAATGCCTTGGCAACCCACAAACTACGCATTTAAACAACATCACCTTTTTAAATTGGAAACTATTGTTTATAATATAAACAGGATTTCAAACAATGGCGTCAAATTAGAACCTAATAAACCCAAATCAGGAGGTTTTTAATTTTGTTGGATATCAATGAAATTCAAAACATACTGCCTCACCGCTACCCGTTTTTGCTGGTAGATCGCATTTTAGAAATAGAACAGGGCAAACGGGCGGTAGGTATTAAAAATGTTTCGGCTAACGAACCCTTCTTTCAAGGGCATTTTCCCGGGTACCCGGTAATGCCCGGGGTGCTGATTATTGAAGCAATGGCTCAGGTAGGGGCGGTAGCGCTTTTGAGCATGCCGGAATATTCCGGAAAACTGGCCCTGTTTGCCGGTATTGATAAAGCCCGCTTTCGCCGGCAGGTAGTTCCCGGGGACCAAATTGTGTTTGAGGTAGAATTGACAAGGTTGCGGGGCAAGATAGGCAAGGGCAAGGGTATAGCCAAGGTGGAAGGGCAGGTTGCTGCCGAAGCGGAGTTAACATTTGCCGTTGCCGATAAATAGGACAATCTGCTTTTTAAAGCTATTTTTGGTAATAACATAATAATTACCGTTAAAAGCTGAAAAATTGAGTTTCTTAAACATTAAGGGCTTGTTTTATACTAACTAATCTATAAATGTAAAATTTTTGCCTTTGTCACCACATGGTTTTATCGGGTAAAATTGTTATGATATGCACTAGCTTGACCTATTACATGGAGGAGGATAAAGGTGCTAACTAAGGCAGTTACCGGGGCGGTACTTGCCCTGGTGATATCATTATTGATTACGCCTGCGGTAAAAAGATTGGCAATAAAAATCGGTGCCGTTGATGCTCCTGATGAACGCAAAGTACACAAAGGGTTAATGCCTCGGATGGGAGGATTGGCCGTTTATCTAGCTTTTGCTGTTGCTGTGCTGGCAATAATGCCTTTTAGCCTGCCGCTGGTCGGTCTGCTGATGGGCGGTTTGCTGATTGTACTGTTAGGGGTTATTGATGACGTCAAAACTTTGCCTGCCAAGGTAAAACTGGCTGGGCAGATTGCGGCTGCAATAGCGGTAATTCCCTTTGGCATACAGGTTGACTTTATAACTAACCCGTTAACCGGTGGAATTATGGCTCTGGGTATTTTAGCGCTGCCAATTACAGTTTTTTGGATTGTTGCTGTAACCAACGCAGTAAATTTAATTGACGGTTTAGACGGATTGGCCGGAGGAACATCTGTGATTGCGGCGCTGACTATTGCCGCGGTAGCTTGGAAGCAAGGGTTGATATACGGCGGCTCAGAACAGCACATGCAGGTAACTTTGTTGGCTTTGATCTTAGTTGGTGCAGTGCTGGGCTTCTTGCGCTATAATTTTCATCCGGCAAAGATATTTTTGGGCGACACCGGTTCAATGTTTTTAGGTTATGCTTTGGCTGTACTTGCTGTAATGGGCCTGACCAAGAGTGCGGCTGCTATTTCGGTGTTTATCCCCATTGTAATTTTAGGCATTCCGTTGCTGGATACTTTCTTTGCTATTGTGCGCCGGCATAATAAGCAGATGCCGATTTTTAAGCCCGATAAGGAACATTTGCACCACTGTTTAATGGCCATGGGTTTGTCACATCGGCAAACCGTGCTGGCAATTTACGCTCTTAGCGCTGTTTTAGGTGTCAGTGCTTATTTGTTAAACATAATTACTACAGACAGGGCTATTATGCTGCTGGTGGCTTTATCTATCATCATCATTTACGGTGCCAATAAGATTGGTGTTACCGGCAGTAAAGCTGTGAAAAAACAGCCTCAACATGATTAATTAATTAGGTAAAGAAACATTGCATTTGCGAGAACGAGCGGGGTGGAACCCCGCCTTATATATTATGAGCGGTAATACGTTTATTAAAATGTAGGGAAGGGTCTTGCCCCTTCCGTCTTGTTATCGTAACGGCACGGTCAAGACCGTGCCCTACTTGGGTTCTGCAAAAGTTACATTAAATGGCTGAATGTCTTATTTTCTACCCTCTGTTTTTGCCTTCTTTTTTGTAGCCTTTAACCACCTTAAGTAATCTTCATACATTTTACGTCTTTTATCTATCTTTACTGCTTGTTGTGTTTTGTTCACTTTACACCCTCCTTGTTCTGCTACTATTATTCCCCGTTAGTTAGATAATTAAACTTTTACTGTAAATTGATGAATATAATTCCAGTGAAGAGGAAAAATAACTTCTGTATCTAATGTATGTTTGGAGGGGAGCGGTATGACCCCGCATTTAGAAATTACACTGCGTGCGGTAGGGGCCTTTTTAGGGGTGCTGCTGCTAACCCGACTGATAGGCAAGGAGCAGTTAGGACAGCTGACGGTGGGTGACTTCGTTAATGCCATTGCCATAGGCTCAATTGCAGCGGCAATGGCGACAGATCATAAAGAAAATGTCAGCTATTACATCATTGGCATCGCAGTTTTTGCCGGGTTAACTATACTTACCAATTATGTGTCATTAAAATCGCGGACAGCCCGTAAAATATTAGAGGGCGAGCCGGTTGTGGTGATACATAACGGCAAAATTTTAGAGAAAAACATGTCTAAGCAGCGTTACAGCATAGATAGCCTTAACATGCAGCTGCGAGAGAAGAATGTTTTTAACATTGCCGATGTGGAATTTGCCGTACTGGAACCAAACGGAGAATTAAGCGTATTGCTGAAAAGGGATCGGCAGCCCCTAACGCCAAAAGATATTAACCTATCTACCGAATATAAAGGTATTCCTGCCGAGCTAATTGTAGACGGAAGAATAATCGAACAGAATCTTGAGCAAAACAACTTGACCAGGCAGTGGCTGCTTGATGAGTTAAAAAAGCAGGGAATTACCGACATAAGGGAAGTAACCTTGGCCAGTTTGGATACTTCCGGCAACTTATATGTAGATATTCGCAAAGACCGACTGCAATACGTGCAGGATATTACTGATAAAAATAACTGAATGGAGGATTTGTTATTTTATGTCTTTAAAAATTGCCTTTGGAACCGACGGCTGGCGGGGAATAATTGGCGAGGATTTTATTTTTGAAAATGTACGCTTGGTTAGCCGGGCGGTGGCTGATTACATCATTGAAAATGGAAATCATCAGCGCGGTATTGTTATTGGTTATGACAACCGCTTTCTTTCAGAACGTTTTGCCGAGGAAGCAGCAAAAGAGCTTAATAAAAAAGGGATACCGGTATTTATATCTTCTAAAGCAATTCCTACACCGGTTACCGCCTATGCCATAAAAATACACCAGGCGGCCGGTGCGATCATGCTTACTGCCAGTCATAACCCGCCGGAATATAACGGCTTTAAATTTATTCCGGAGTATGCCGGCCCTGCTTTGCCCCATGTGACCAAAAAAATTGAAGAAAACATTAAAAAATATCAGGATAACTGCTATTGTGGGGTGGAAGAGGCAGAAGGCCGCTATGGGCACCTGATAGAAGTGCACCACCAACCGGAATACTGCAGTTGCCGACAAATCGATCCTTTTGAGCAGTATGTGGCTCATGTATCTAAATTGGTTGACTTAGAGGCCATTGGTCGGGCCGGATTAAAAATTGTTATCGATCCCATGTTTGGCGCGGGTATCGGATATTTGGACACTATATTAAGGCAGGCGGGCGCAGAAGTGGAAACAATACATAATTATCGCGACCCGCTTTTTGGCGGCGGCATGCCCGAGCCCACCGGTCATTCGCTGGGCGAGCTGCAGCAAAGGCTGCAGGAAACAAAAGCTGACTTGGGCCTGGCTTTGGACGGTGACGCCGACCGCTTTGGCATTATAGACCAAAGCGGGCAGTATATTACGCCAAACCAGTTTTTGCCCCTATTGTATTATCACTTAATGGAAGTTAAGGGCTGGCGCGGCCCGGCTGCGCGCACCGTAGCCACCACTCACTTAATTGATCGCATTGCTGAGAAATACGGCCAAACTGTGGAGGAAACCCCGGTTGGCTTTAAATACATCGGCCGCTGTTTGCATGAAAAGGGCGCGATTATTGGCGGCGAAGAAAGCGGCGGAATGTCCATTAAAGGGCACATTCCGGAAAAAGACGGCATTTTGGCTAATTTACTGGCAGCAGAAATGGTGGCTTACCACGGCAAAAGCTTACTTGAACTGCTAAAGCAGGTTAACGACATTTTTGGCGAATTGCACAGCCGCCGGTTGGATGTGCGCACCACGCCGGAACAAAAACAAGGGGTGCTGGACCGATTGGCTACATTCAACCCGGATACCGTCAACGGAGTTAGGGTAACGGAAAGGATAACCGTTGATGGCATCAAGCTGCTGTTGGCTGACGGTTCTTGGGTGCTGGTGCGTCCGTCGGGAACCGAGCCCTTATTCCGCATTTATGCCGAGGCAGAAAGTATGGAAAAGGTAACTGCCATTCAGCAGGAAATTAAAGATTATTTAAAGTTATAAAATAATTTTTTACCAATTAAGACAATACCAGGGTATTTGCCCTGGTATTTTAGTTTAATTATTAAAGGATTTAATTTCTTTTCGTCGAAAAAATTACTGTATGCCTGTTACAAAATGTAAGATTACTACGTCTTAATATATACGCATAGAGAAATTAGATAAAAATTTAGAACTAAGCGCTTTTGTGGGGTGTTTTTGTGTTTTTATTAAAAGCAAGCAGAAAGATTATCGTGCTGACGCTAATCTGCCTGCTGTTATTTGGAATTACTGCCTCGGTTGAGGCAGAGGTAATTGCCGCCAAACCGGAAAATGATGTTGCCGGTATTGCGATGGGTGTACCTTTGGTCTGGAATAATCCGGATTTTTTTAATGATATCGGTTTAGGCCTTACCGGTAGCGGCCAGATAATTGGTGTTTGCGATACCGGGCTTGGTAATGGCAATATGGACGATTTACATATTGATTTGCAAAATAAAATAATTGGGGTAAAGGATTACAGCGGTGACGGTTGGGATGATCCCTTTGGCCACGGCACCCATATCGCAGCCTCTATTGTCGGCAGCGGTACTGCCTCCAGCGGGCATTTGAGGGGTATTGCTCCCGATGCTCGCTTGTATTTTCAAGCCACTCATGAACAAGCGAGCAACAGTTTAAAAATTCCTGATGTGTATGAAATGCTGGCTGATGCTTATGCAAATGGCGTGCGCATACATTCTAACAGCTGGGGTATTGGTGACAGTAACGGTGCGTATGACCGATATGCCCATTCATTGGACAAGTTTGTTTGGGAACACCCTGATATGGTGGTGCTGAAGTCGGCGGGTAACTTTGAAGCCGGCATGTCATCGCTGGTAACTTCCCCCGGAGCGGCAAAAAACGCCATTACGGTAGGGGCGACGGAGAGCCCGCGCGGCATTGACAGCGATTCGGACAACCCATACCAAGTGGCTTCCTTTAGTAGCCGGGGTACCGCAGACGGCCGCATAAAACCGGATTTGGTGGCTCCGGGAACTTGGGTGCTTTCGGCAGCAAAATCTTCAACGTATTCTTATCTGTCCGGAACCAGTATGGCCAATGGGATGGCTACCGGGGCAGCGGCTTTGACCAGGCAGTATTTTACCGACGTCAAAAAGATAAATCCTTCAGCAGCATTGATTAAGGCGGCATTAATTTACGGGGCCAAAGAGCTGCCGGGGGAGCCGCGGCAAAATCAAGGTTTTGGCATGATTGACCTGCAGGCTTCGCTGATGGGGCTTGAGGATGGTGCCACCCAGTATCGTGACGGTGTGGAAATTAAAACCGGTTCCGTTTATCGTTATAAGTTTAATGCCTCGGGGCAAGCTCCGCTGCGTATAGTGTTGGTGTGGAGTGATTATCCCGGACGGGTGGGTAAAGAAAATGCGTTGGTTAATGACTTGGACTTAAAAGTAATTACCCCTGACGGCCGGGAATTATGGGGAAACAGTGTTATCGGCGGCGACCGCAAAAACAATGTGGAAGTAATTACGCTTAATAAACCGTCTGCCGGTGAATATACAGTTGAGGTTAAAGGGACAAGAATTTCCCAAGGACCGCAACGGTTTAGTTTAATTTATGGGCCGGTGCCGCTGCGGGGTACCGTGAAGCACACAGCTCATGGGGTGCAGGTAAGAACTATTGAGGGCAATGTGCTGGATATTGATCCCCAACTAACCGTTCAACTGGTTAGGAATGACCGTTTAGAAAAAACGGTACTTAGTAATCTGCCTGCCGAAACCAGTATATATTATTTGCCGCAAAGTCCGGATGCCGGCGAACTAAAAGGCTTGTACAATACCGGCTATGCTACATTGACCGGGCGGTTGATTTTAGAAAAAGGTACGGTTTATTTAGATACGCGCAATCATTGGGCGGCAAAGGTAATATCAAAAATGTCGCGCTTAAATATAGTGGGCGGATACCCTGACGGCACATTTCGTCCGGATACACCGATTACCCGGGCGCAGTTTGCCGCCCTGCTGGTGCGGGCGCTAAAGTTGGTAGAGTCACCCAGTGATGCGGCCGTCTTTAAGGACGTGCCGGCAAATGCCTGGTACCGAGGGGCCGTGGGTGCGGCAGTAAACGCCGGCTTGGTGGTAGGTTACACTGAACGCACTTTTGGCCCAAACGACCCGATTACCCGGGAGCAAATGGCAGTAATGGTGGCCCGGGCGGTATACGGCGGAAATATCAGCTATAGCGCTGAAGACACTACGCTGGATCGGTTTGCTGACTTGGAGAAAATTAGCCTGTGGGCGCGTCCGTCGGTTTCAATGATGGTGCAGGATAATTTTTTAGGCGGCCGCAGTGAAAATATGTTTGTTCCCCAAGGCACCACAACCAGGGCAGAAGCCGCCGCAGCATTGGAGCGAATATTGGATAGGTTGTAGTGGGGGAAATTTCCATTAAGGTTGTGGGGAATGGCCTTGGCCATTCCGTTGAAGAAAAATTGCATTGATGGTAGACGGGCAGGGATGGAAACCTGCCCCTACAGGCCATATGCAATATTACCAATAATACGTAGGGGCCGGCTTCCACGCCGGCCCGCGAAGGAAACCTTGTATCCGTACGAACGGATAGGCATGTTTCCTGCCCCCACACAAAGGTGGTGTTACCGAAATGTAGGGAAGGGTCTTGACCCTTCCGCCTAGTTATCGCAACGGAACGGTCAAGACTGTTTCCTACACTTGGTTTCTGTAAAAGTTACATCAATGGCTGAATGAAAATATTATTTAATGAACGTTACATTTACGCGAACGGCATTTGTCGTTCTATTTTATTTTTGTTGCTGCAGGAAAATAGAAACTGCTGTTGAATACTAATTAGTTGCTTTACGGTAAATAATGTATAATAAATAATTATGACAAACTTTACTGGAGGTAGCAATGTGACTTCAACAGGACGAGCAATTGCCCGGGCTACCGTGGTTATTGCTGTAATTAACTTATCATCTAAGCTCTTGGGTTTTGTTCGCGATATGGTAATCGCCCGGGAATTTGGCGCTACCGGAGCTACCGACGCTTATTTGGTGGCTTACACCATTCCTTATGTGCTGATGAATATTTTAGCGATTGCCTTATCTACGGTGGTGGTGCCGATATTCAGCGAATATGCGGCAAAGGATCAAAAAGCGGAGGCATGGAAGCTTTTTGCCAATGTTACTAACCTAACCGCCTTGGCTTTTGCCATATTGTCCGGCTTGGGCATGCTGGGGGCACCGCTTTTGGTGAAAATTATTGCCCCCGGGTTAAGTTCCGAAATATCTCAGCTTACTGTGGCCTTGACGCAAATTATGCTGCCCATGCTGATATTTATGGGGGTATCAACCTTATTTAACGGCTTATTAAATGCGAATAACGTTTTTGCCCTGCCGGCATTAACCACTGTTGTGGCAAACACGGTGGTAATTATCTCTACCCTTACTTTAGGTAAAGTACTTGGGATTCACGGGGTAGCTTGGGGTACAGTGTTAGGTGTGGTATTTGGCCTCATTATTCAGCTGCCCAAGCTTTACCGGGTTGGTTTTCGTCCCCGGTTTGACTTTGATTGGCGTAATCCCGGTGCCAAAAAAGTAATGTCTATGATGTTACCGGTGGCCTTTGGGGTGTCGGTAAACCAGCTGTATATCATCATTGACCGTATGCTGGCTTCCGGTCTGGCGGAGGGCAGTATCTCAGCGTTAAACTATGCAAATAAATTGATTCTGCTGCCCTTGGGTTTGTTTGTGATGGCCATTGGGACTGCTTTTTATCCAACACTGACGCGTCAAGCGGTTGATCCTTCCGCCGGCGATATGGCGGTCACATTGCGAGGAGCCTTTCGCATGGTGGTGCTGCTTTCGCTGCCTGCCGGGGTAGGTTTGTTTGTGCTGCGTTATCCGATTGTGCAGCTGCTTTTTGAACGGGGTGCATTTGATGCCCTTGCCACTGAAATGACTGCTTATGCATTGATGTTTTTTAGCATTGGTTTAGTGGGGCAGTCGGTGAATGTAATTTTAACCAGAGGTTTTTATGCTTTGCATGATACCCGCACGCCGGTAAAATTAACCGTGGTGACGGTACTGATTAACCTTGCTTTTAGCTTAATGCTGATTGGTCCACTGCGCCACGGCGGCTTGGCGCTGGCCAACTCGATTGCCGCGTTAGCTAATACAACGATGTTGAGTTGGTTTTTGGCAAAGAAAATACAAAAGCTTTGGAACAAGAAAATGATACTTTTTGCATTTCAAGTACTGCTGGCCAGCGGTATTATGGGTGTAGTTGTGCATTATACCAATAATTACCTGCAGGCTGCGCTTGTAAGTTTAGGATCGCTGGGCCTGTTGATACAGGTAGCAATGGCAATATCGGCTGGGGTTATTGCATATGCTTTGGCGGCACTGGTGCTGCGGATAGATGAAACCGCTTTATTTATAAAGTATGGAAAGCTTTTTGCAAGCCGACTGATGAGGAAAAAAACTGCTTAACAAAATAACAGAAAATATGTCACCCTTTATATTTACTCGACATATGTTGGGTAGAAGGGGGTGGCAGCGTGTTTAAGGCAACCGAATTGGCAAAGAGGGATATTATTAATATTAACGACGGAAGCAAATTAGGCGCCGTTGTAGATATGCACTTTGATATGGGTACAGGGCGGATTACGGCAATTGTGGTGTCTCCGTCTCGCAAAATGGGAGTGTTCCGTGCCGGACGAGATTTAGTTATACCTTGGGAGAAAATTATTAAATTTGGTCGTGATGCAATATTAGTTGAAATAAATCCCTTGCCAAAATAAAATATATTTTGACATTGATGTTATGTTCTGTTAATATATTCACTGAATTTAATAATGGTGTTTTCTCATCAAGAGTGGTGGAGGGACTGGCCCAATGAAACCCGGCAACCTACTTACGGAAGGTGCCAATTCCTGCGTGGATAAATAGCCCACGAGAGATGAGCTACTTATGCCGGAATAAATCCCTCCGTATGCGTGGAGGGGTTTTTTAATGTGAAATAATGCAACGATGCTTACTTGTTTTCTTAATTTGAAACGTTTCTTAGGCCGTCCAGGCATTTACGCTTCTCAAACACGCCGGCACATAAAATTGAACGAGCTCCGCCGCCTTTGGGTGCCTGGCGGCCGTGTACTTTCATCCTAAATTTTTAATCAGATGAAAGTGAACTCGCTGACGCTCAAACAGTCCTCGGCGCTAATCGTCGTTAGCAATGCTCTTTGAATTAGCCGGCTAATTGAAAGCATAAGGTCAAATGGCCTGGGCGGCCACCAGCGCAGTTGCTTTATGTGCGAGAACCCTACATTGAAAGGCTAAATTCATTGGTACATAATCGGCCTCGCAATGAGGACAAGCTAATTATATTAAGGGAAAAACAGTCTTACATGTTTTAAAGGCTGATTTAACAAGGGTGCTGCCCTTTTTAAACATATTAAATTAAGGAGGTATACGCATTTGGCTAAGATGCTGTTTACATCGGAATCGGTTACAGAAGGACATCCGGATAAGGTAGCCGACCAAATATCTGACTCAATACTGGATGAAATACTAGCTAAAGACCCTAACGCAAGGGTAGCCTGTGAAACTTTTGTTACCACCGGTTTAGTGTTGGTGGGAGGCGAGATTACTACTGAGTGTTATGTGGACATTCCTAAAATTGTGAGAAATACCCTTTTAGATATTGGCTATACCCGAGCTAAATTTGGTTTTGACGGTGACACTTGTGCAGTAATTACCGCCATTGATGAGCAGTCACCCGATATTGCTCTTGGCGTGAACAAAGCGTTGGAATCAAGAGAGGGATTGACTGAAGACGAGCTGAATTCTATCGGTGCCGGCGATCAGGGCATGATGTTTGGGTTTGCAACCAATGAAACACCGGAACTGATGCCCATGCCGATATCACTGGCGCATAAATTGGCCCGTCGGCTGGCCGAAGTACGCAAAAATGGGGAGCTGGGCTATCTGCGGCCGGACGGTAAAACCCAGGTAACTGTGGAATACGTTGACAACAAGCCGGTGCGGGTTGACAGTGTAGTTGTTTCTGCTCAACATCACCCTGATATAACTCAGGAAACTATTCGTAAGGATATAATTGAAAAAGTAATTATGCCGGTGCTGCCAAAAGAACTGGTAGATGGGCAAATTCGCTATTATATTAACCCAACCGGGAAGTTTGTTATCGGTGGGCCGCATGGTGATGCCGGTTTAACCGGGCGGAAGATTATCGTTGACACTTATGGCGGTTTTGCCCGTCACGGCGGCGGTGCCTTTTCCGGCAAAGATCCTACAAAAGTAGACCGCAGCGGAGCATATGCTGCCAGGTATGTTGCTAAAAACATTGTTGCCGCCGGGCTGGCCGACCGCTGTGAGATTCAATTGGCTTACGCCATTGGGGTTGCCAGGCCGTTATCTATTATGGTTAATACTTTTGGCACCGGTAAGATTTCTGAAGATCGTTTGGTTGAGCTGGTTAAAAAGCATTTTGATTTGCGCCCGGCAGCAATTATTCGTGATTTGGACTTGCTCCGCCCGATTTACCGGCAGGTAGCCGCTTACGGGCATTTTGGCCGTCCGGATCTTGATCTGCCTTGGGAGCGCACAGATAAAGCAGAAATTTTGCGTGCAGATACTTTGTAAAAGGGTTGCATGTGGGAAAGTAAACAGTAGATAGTGTGTCCGGTTTCCATAAAGTGGCCCGGCACCGTATGTTGCCTACGTACATATTCTGCAGTATGGGGGTGATTAGCGGTGCCGGGTCAATTTTATGTGGCGGTCGTGGCGGTATCCTTTTTCTGCTGGCTGGCGGCGGTGATATATGCTTATAGTTGCTCGCCGCAGGCAGACAAAGGGATAGCGATACTGCTGCAGGATCAGGCGGAAGAGGTGGAAGGCTTTATCCGCAGCATTATAAAAAAACATCACACCGGTAATTTAGTGCTGGTAGATACCGGTAGCAGTGACGAAACGGCAGAAATATTAAAACGGATGGCACAGCGCTTTGGTATGATATTTATAGAAGATAGAAAAGGCAGCTGCCCGGGGCAATTGCACTGTTTTGACGCTCGCAATTTTCACGGGAAGGATTTAATAAATTTAGAATTTTTTAAACAATTCTTGTCTTAACAAAAAAAGGAAGTATCCGACAAATGTCGAACTAACAGAAATAGTATTTTATGTAACTGAGAGGATTAGAATTATGCGCAAACGCAATATTTTATATGTTTTATATACCTGGTCGGTAATTATAGCTGCGGTTTATGTGCTGTATAAACTTTTTCCCACCCTTGATATTGATGCCGGTAGGGAACTTTTGGTTATGGCCGCTTTAATTATTGTAGCCGAGTGGTTTGCAGTAACCTTTCCCCAAGGCGCGGTTTCTGCCGGTTTTGCAGCGCTGTTAGCCACATTTATCATTTACGGCGGGGCGGAGGCGGTTTATGTGGCAGGCTTATCTACGCTGGTTGGACAGGGCATTGTCAACCGCGGTAACCCGCTGCGCACCATACTTTTTAACGCTGCACAGTACCTGTTAGCCACTTATGCCGCCTTTTTTGTTTTTAATTTCGTTGGCGGGGCCGAGGCGGCAGGTTTAACCGGCAATTTTATACCGCTGATGATGTTTATTATCAGTTACTATATAACTAATCATTTATTGGTTTATTTATATCAACTGCCTCGGAAAAATATTTATCCCACGGCAAATTGGCTTGATGCTTTGAGGTGGGATGCCTTGTCTTATTTAATTACCGTTCCGGTGGGCATGCTGATGGTGTTGTTGCATGGCAGTACCAACATTCTTGGGCCGGTGCTATTATTCTTACCGATTATCGCGGTACAGCATATTTTAAAAATGTACATTAACTTAGACCTGGCTAACCGTGAACTTACCGCCCTTTATCATATTTCCGTCCGCTTGGCGATTACCGATTTGGACAAGTTGTTAGACCTGATTTTAAAGGAATATAAGCGGATTGCCGGTTACCACAGTGCGGTGATTTATGTATGGCGTGAAGATAAGGGCTGCTTTGTGCCAATGGCGGTGAACAGTCCTTTTGCCCATCAGCTAAAAAAGCTGGCGGTGTATAAAGGAGAAGGTATGGTCGGGTTGGCGGCTGAAAACCAGGAGGACCTGCTGGTGCAGGATGTGCGTCAGCGCCCGGAGCTTAGGGCCGAACCGGGGCTGCCCCGGATAATGCGGTCGTTGATGGTGGTGCCATTGGTGTCTGACAGCGGGGTAGTGGGGATAATTGTGGTCGGCAGCAGGCAGGCAAATGGTTTTGATCGTCATCATTTGCACGTGTTGAAGGTTATGGCCGGGCAAGCGGCGGTGGCGGTTTCCAATGCCATGTTATCTAATCGCCTGCGCTTGTATTTTTGAACAGAATAAAACGTTGTTGTTGCCGGTCTGCCAAAGAAGGTTGCGATAAATGCAACTGCGATGGAGGGCGCCAAAGAACCTTCCCCTGTTTCACAAGTTAGGAGGGCAAATCAAATGAATTATTGGGATGCCCTGCTTAATTTAATATTTCCGCCGCGGGAGGAATGCCCGCTGTGTGGAGGCCGTTCTAAAGGGGCGAAGATTTGTCAGCCATGCCTTAATTGGCTGGAGGAGAAAAGGCGCGGATTGTATTGTTGCCGTTGCGGCCGCCCCATAACCCATGGCGGGTATTGCCAAGACTGTACGGTACGAGAGTGGCCTTTTAGCTTTGCCCGGGCGGTAGGGCCTTATGAAGGTCCGCTGCGTCAGGCGGTGCACCGTTTTAAGTATGACGGCAAGCGGCATTTGGCGGAGCCCCTGGGGCAATTGATGCTGCAGAGAATTATTGACGATCCCGTCTACCGTCGGGCAAATATTGCCGTGCCGGTTCCGATGACGGCTAAAAAAATGCGGCGGCGCGGTTTTAATCAAGCCCAATTGTTGGCCCGGGTAGTAGCCGCCGGGCTGAACATACCTTTGCAGGATATTCTGCAAAAAACGAAGGAAACCAAAGCCCAGGCAAAACTGGCTCGACAGCAAAGGGAGCTGAATTTGCAAAATGCCTTTATTTTAAAGGACAATGCCAACCTTTGGGGAAAGACGGTGTTACTTATTGACGATGTTGTTACTACCTGTTCTACAGCATCAGCTGCGGCTGCGGTATTGCGACAGGGTAATGCAGCCGATGTAATAGTGCTAACCTTTGCTGCAACACCAAAAACAATAAACTTCCGACAAAACTAATGCTTACACTTGGCATATGTTGACAAAATGTTTGCTTTAAAATAAAGTTACCCACAATAAAAAGGCTTGTTTTTATGGTTATTAACAGACTTATTCACATTATCCACAGCTTTATACCCACAATACGGCATTTAGAAAAAATTTTTTCGACATAGCAGATGCAATAGCTGTCGAAGCGGAAATTTGACAACGAAAATGTCGATATGATAGAATAAACCACCTGTTACTTTACAGGTGATTTTCAATTTTTTAGGAGGAATGTTTTGTGTTAGGAACAGTTAAGTGGTTTAATGCTAAAAAAGGTTTTGGTTTCATTGAAACCGAAAATGACGGAGATGTATTCGTTCATTATTCTGCCATTCAGGAGGAGGGCTATAAGACGCTGGAGGAAGGCCAGCAGGTTGAATTTGATATTGTAGAAGGTACTCGCGGGCCACAAGCCGCTAATGTAGTTAAACTTTAATTGAAAATTACAATACCCGGCATTTTTATAGATGTCGGGTTTTTAAATTTAACCCAATTTAAAAGCTATTATTATTTATCGCAAATAGGCATATAATAAGCAAACAATGCGAAATACATATCAGAAGCCGAGGTGATGCCGATGAAAAGACTGCTTGCATTGTTGCTGACAGTATTAATGTTGTGCACTGCTTGTGGTCGTAGCCCTGAGCAGGCGAAAGAAGAGTTAAAAGAAAAGAACGTTCCCGTAACGTTAGAATCATTAAAACAAAAAGTAGAAAGCGGTGATACCGATACCGTTTCTTTGCTGCTGGATGCCGGCTTGGATCCTAATGCTAAGATCAACGATGCCGGAGATACGCTTTTAATGAAGGCGGCAGATAAAGGGGATACCGCGACACTAAAGGTGTTATTAAACAAAGGTGCCAATGTAAATGTTAAAGATAAGTATGGTTGGACGGCACTGATGGAGGCGGCTGAAAGGGGTCATACCGATGCAGTGAAGGCCCTTTTAAATAAAGGGGCGGATGTTAACGCGGCCAATAATGCCGGTGATACTGTTTTAATGTATGCCGCTACCCGCGGCCATACCGATGTGGTAAAACTGTTGTTGAACAAAGGGGCGGATGTTAATGCCAAGGAAAATAAAGGTGGCAGTAACGCCTTAATGTGGGCGGCAGCACGCGGACATACAGATATTGTCAAGCTGTTGTTAAATAAAGGAGCAGATGTTAACGCCCAAGACAATGACGGGAATACTGCACTGATGGACGCCGCCGCAAGAGGCCACGTTGAAACTTTAAAAGTGCTTTTAGATAACGGCGCTAATGTTAATGCGAAAAATAAAAAGGGAAAAACCGCTTTGGACTATGCGCTTGATGAAGAGCAAACCAAAGCGGCGGACATCTTAAAAAAAGCCGGGGCTAAACCCGGTGACAAGTAATTCGTAATTTTTATTTCGGGCACTGAGCTTTCAATGTGCCCTTTGTTTATGTTAATATATACCTAAACATTTCCCATGGCAACATTTTCTTTTATAACCAAAAGGGGAATAGTATACCTATACTCTAGTAAAGGAGTTGGTACAATGAACATCATTGTAAGAGGGAAAAACATTGAAGTAACACCGGCGCTTAAGGATTATGTTGAAAAGCGTATTGGTAAACTGGAAAAGTTTTTTGACGGTTTTGAGAACGCTCAGGTTAAGCTGGCTGTTGAAGGTGAGCAGCACAAGGTTGAGGTAACAATGCCGTTAAATATTAATGGCTTAATCTTAAGAGGGGAAGAAGCTACCGGTGATATGTATGCTTCTATTGACCTGGTTGTAGAAAAACTGGAAAAGCAAATTGAAAGGCACAAAGGCCGCCTGTTTGAAAAGCGCAAGAGCTTGGATGTAACAGCGGCAGCACCTTCAGAGGAAAGCGAAGACCAAGGTCCGAAGATAGTTAAAACCAAGCGGTTTGCCATTAAGCCGATGTCAGTGGATGAGGCAGTGCTGCAGATGAGTTTGTTAGGACACAGCTTTTTTGTATTTACTAATGCCGATACTGATCAGGTAAACGTAGTATACAAGCGTAAAGACGGCAATTTTGGCTTAATTGAGCCGGAATTTGAGTAAAACGCCCTACCTTGCAACTTAACTACCGATAGTGTAAAATAAAGTGATACGGTATGATAGACGAGGAACCTATTTAGGTTCCTCTATTTAGTGCGAGGTGGATATGGTGCTTAGATTTTTAAAGAACCTGTTAGATGATAATGCCCGTGAAATAAAAAAATTAGAGCGGGTTGTTGAAGATATTAACAGTTTTGAACCGAAAATAGAAGCTCTGTCAGATGCTGAACTGCAGGGCAAAACTGCCGAGTTTAAAACTCGGCTGGAAAACGGCGAAACACTTGATGATATTTTACCGGAGGCTTTCGCCGTCGTGCGTGAAGCGTCAAAAAGAGTACTGGGAATGCGTCATTACGATGTGCAGTTAATGGGCGGCATTGTGCTGCACCAAGGGCGGATAGCCGAGATGAAAACCGGTGAAGGTAAAACGCTGGTGGCTACGCTGCCGGTATATTTAAACGCGCTGACCGGTAAGGGGGTTCATGTTGTTACCGTCAACGATTATCTGGCTCGACGTGACAGTGAGTGGATGGGTCAGATTTATCGTTTTCTTGGAATGTCGGTGGGTTTAATTATACACGGCTTGAACTGGGAGGAACGCCGACATAGTTACCGGTGCGATATAGTCTATGGCACAAACAATGAGTTTGGTTTTGATTACTTGCGGGACAATATGGCTTTGCATCCCGACCAATTGGTGCAAAGAGAGCTAAATTATGCTATTGTCGACGAGGTAGACAGCATTTTAATTGACGAAGCGCGTACGCCGCTGATTATTTCCGGTCAGGCGGATAAGCCGACGGATCTTTACTATACCATGGCGAAATTAGTGCCTAAGCTGAAAAAAGATGAAGACTATACCGTAGATGAAAAAGCTCATTCTGTCGTGCTTACCGAAAAAGGAATTAGCAAGGCGGAGCAGCTTTTGGGGGTAAATAACCTATATGATGACGAAAACACCGAAATCAATCACCACCTGCTGCAGGCTTTAAAGGCACACGCCTTAATGAAGCGGGACCGCGATTATGTGGTTAAGGACGGTCAAGTGATTATCGTTGATGAATTTACCGGTCGGTTGATGTTTGGCCGCCGCTACAGCGATGGCCTGCATCAGGCTATTGAGGCTAAGGAAGGGGTTAAAATTGAGCGGGAATCCCAAACCCTAGCCACGATTACCTTCCAAAACTATTTCCGGATGTATAAAAAGCTTGCCGGCATGACCGGTACCGCTTTAACCGAAGAGGATGAGTTTCGCAATATTTACGGGCTGGATGTAGTGCCGATTCCCACCAATAAGCCGATGATTCGAAAAGACTTGCCGGACTTGGTTTATAAAAATGCCAAGGCTAAATATGAGGCGGTGGTGGAGGAAATTGTCCGACGCCATGCCAAGGGTCAGCCGGTGTTGGTTGGTACGGTATCGATTGAAAAATCCGAGATGCTATCAAATATGTTGAAAAAACGGGGTGTTCCGCATCAGGTGCTGAATGCCAAACACCACGAGAAAGAGGCGGAAATTGTTGCCCAAGCCGGCCGCTTAAATGCGGTAACAATTGCCACCAACATGGCCGGCCGCGGCACGGACATTTTGCTTGGCGGCAACCCGGAATTTATGGCTCAGGCAGAAATGCGTCGCCGCAATCCCAATATTAGCTTGGCTGAAATGGAAAAAGACCCGCAGTATCAGGAACTGCTGAAAAAGTTTAAAGAGCAAACGGATGCGGAACGGCAAAAAGTAATAGAATTAGGCGGCCTACATATTATCGGTACCGAACGACATGAAAGCAGGCGGATTGATAATCAGCTGCGCGGTCGTGCCGGGCGCCAGGGTGATCCCGGTTCCAGTCAGTTTTATGTGTCCCTGGAAGACGATTTAATGCGCCTGTTTGGTTCGGATAATATTGCCGGCTTAATGGATCGCCTGGGCTTGGAAGATGACGTGCCCATTGAGAATAAGATGGTTACCAAATCCATAGAAAATGCGCAAAAACGAGTGGAAAGCCGCAACTTCAGTGCCCGTAAACATGTGCTGCAATATGATGACGTGATGAATCAGCAGCGGGAAGTTATTTACGATCAGCGGCGCCGGGTGCTGTTGGGCGAAAATATGAAGGATCACGTAAAAGACATGATTGCCGGCACCGTGCAGGAAACGGTGAATATATACTGTCCGGAAGGTGTTTATCCGGAGGAATGGGATCTCGAAGGCTTGTTAAAACGTGCGGATCAGCTTTTCCTGCCCGGTCATGATCTAAAAGTAAGTGACATTAGCGACCCGGATTTGCAGCGCGAGGATCTGGTTGACCTGCTGCTGGAAAAAAGTTATCAGGCATATGAGAAGCGGGAAGAAGAAATCGGTGCCGATATGCTGCGGGAAATTGAGCGCATGGTAATTCTGCGGGTGGTTGACCAGAAGTGGATGGATCATCTCGATGCCATGGATCAGCTGCGTGAAGGCATAGGGCTTAGGGGTTACGGCCAAAAGGATCCCGTTGTTGAATATAAAATTGAAGGTTATGAAATGTTCCAGAACATGATTGCTGCCATTCATGAAGATGTGGTGCGCTACATTTTCCGGGTTAACGTAGCACCCCCGCAACAGGAACAACAGCGGCGTAATGTAGTAGAGAACAAATATCAAGAAGAGGGCTCCCAAAAGCCTATCAGGCGAGAGCAGAAGGTTGGCCGCAATGACCCCTGTCCTTGTGGCAGCGGCAAGAAGTATAAAAAATGCTGCGGCAGAAACTAAAAATGGCTTTGGGGCTGGAATTTTTTAAATGGGAGTGGAACAAATTATGTTTCCTGAATTAAAGAAAGATCTCACTGAGTTAGAGAAACGCATTGCGGATTTGAGGGTTTCTCTTTGACATAGAAAACAAAGAGAAAGAAACAGCCGAGTTACAGCAGCAAATGATGCAGCCGAACTTTTGGGATGATCAAGAAAAGGCGCATAAGGTAAATCAGAAAATTTCCCACAATCAAAGTTTAATTGATGATTATAATAAACTTAAGCATGCATTGGATGACCTGCTGGTGCTGATGGAATTGGCAGAAGAGGAAGAGGACGAAAGCATTGTTAAGGATGTTGGGCAGGAGTATAAAAAACTGCTGGGCCTGGTAGAAGATATGGAACTGCAAGTGCTGCTTAACGGCAAGTATGACCGAGGCGGTGCGATTATTTCTTTGCATGCCGGTGCCGGCGGCACGGAAGCGCAAGATTGGGTAGAAATGCTGTTGCGCATGTACTGCCGTTGGGCGGAGGATCACAAATATAAGGTAAGTATATTAGATATGCTGCCCGGTGATGAGGCGGGAATTAAAAGCGTTACTTTAGAAATCAACGGCCCGAACGCTTACGGTTATCTGCGGTCGGAAAGAGGGGTGCACCGCTTGGTGCGCATCTCGCCTTTTGACACTGCCGGCAGAAGGCATACTTCTTTTGCGTCAGTTGACGTGCTGCCCAATACGGAAGAGGATATTGACATTGAAATTAAAGAAGAGGATTTGAAGATTGACACCTTTCGTTCCGGCGGTGCCGGCGGGCAGCATGTAAATAAAACCGATTCGGCGGTACGCATTACGCACCTACCTACCGGTATTGTGGTAGCCTGTCAAAGCGAACGCTCGCAGATTATTAACCGCAACACCGCGATGAAGATGCTGAAAGCAAAGCTTTTGGACTTAGAGCTGCAGATAAGGGAGCAGGAACTGGCAGAGTTAAGAGGAGAGCAGCGGGAGATTGCCTGGGGCAGTCAAATTCGCTCTTATGTTTTTCATCCTTACAAATTGGTGAAAGACCACCGCACCAATGTAGAAGTGGGTAATGTTGATGCGGTGATGGACGGCGAAATTGACATGTTTATTAAGGCGTATTTAAAATATAAAGCGGTGCACAATAGTTAATTTGTTAGAGGCCGTCGCACAATTGTGCGGCGGCTTTTTTGTTGAAAAGGAATGTAACTTGACCGTTCTGTTTGCCGGTTTTATGTGTTATGTTGCATTAGGGCGCCAAGGCTATAGGCCAAAGGCAATAAATGCTGCAATAAATTACGCCGGCAGGAGGATTTCGGATTTTCGACACAGAATTTGGGAATTATACCCCTAGGCACTTTGCGCGGGGGGATGATGTTTGCTTAAAACTTTGGGCAACTTTGTGGGAGTGCTGGTGGGGGTAGTTATTACCGCTTTAGGGTTGGATTTGTTTTTAGTTCCGAATAAAATTGCGGCCGGCGGGTTTAGCGGCATTGCCACCATTGTGCATTATGTATTTGGGTTTCCTGTTGGTTTGGTAATGTTTGCCATGGATGTGCCGCTGTTTATTACCGGTGTTTTTAGGTTGGGTTGGGGGTTTGCACTGCGGTCATTGTTTGGTTCGGTAACGCTGGCCTTATCAGTAGATCTTTTGGCACCCTATTTATCTTCCCCTACCGATAATTTGCTTTTAGCCAGTATTTACGGAGGGGTTTTGAGCGGGCTGGGATTGGGTTTGGTATTTAGAAATAAAGGCAGTACCGGCGGGACGGACATGCTGGCGGCAATTTTGCGTTCTTTTACCAACCTGAACGTCGGCCAGCTGCTGTTTTTAATAGATTCGGCAGTAGTAATGGCAGCCGGGATAGTCTTTAAATCTTGGGAATTGGCAATGTATGCCTTTATCACTATTTTTATTACCTCTTGGGTAATTGACTTTGTGCAGCAGGGTGTTTCTTACGCCAAGGGCTTTATCATTATTACCAATAAGCCCCAGCTGGTAGCGGAGGCGATTATAAATGATCTCGACCGGGGAGCCACTGCCTGGAAGGCAAGGGGTATGTATACCGGGAATGAACGGGAGGTGCTGCTTTCGGTAGTACACCGCAGAGAGGTTACTAAGCTGAAAGAAATAGTATATAAAGCAGACCCTAAGGCTTTTGTGATTTTAGCCGATGTGCATGAAGTGCTGGGCGAAGGGTTTAAAAATATAGTTACTAAGTAGTATTTTAATTTTTTAAAGGTTGAAATAAAAAATATTTGGAGGGTGAAGATTTCATGAATAAGGAAAGACTGCAGCAACTGCAGTCCCAGGCTAAGGCAATTCGCCGGGATATTATCAGTATGTTGGGCAAAGCGGGCTCGGGGCACCCCGGCGGCTCACTTTCGGCAGCAGATATTGTCACCGCGCTGTATTTCGAAGTAATGAATATTAACCCACAAGAGCCCAACTGGCCGGATCGGGATCGCTTTGTGTTAAGTAAAGGGCATGCGGCACCGCTGCTTTATGCAGCATTAGCGGGACGGGGTTACTTCGATCCTGCGGAATTAGATACGTTGCGCAAATTTGGCAGTAAACTGCAGGGTCACCCGGATATGAGAATGTTACCGGGCGTGGAAATCTCTACCGGCTCGTTGGGACAGGGCTTGTCTGCCGCTTGCGGTATGGCCATGGCCGGCAAAATTGACGGTAAGGACTACCGCGTATATGTGCTGCTTGGAGACGGTGAAATTCAAGAAGGCCAAATTTGGGAAGCGGCAATGGCCGCCGCTCACTACAAGCTGGACAACCTGACGGCGTTTTTGGACCACAATAAAATGCAGATTGACGGACCGGTGGAAGAAGTAATGTCACCGGAGCCGATAGCAGATAAGTGGCGGGCTTTTGGCTGGCATGTAATCAATATTGACGGCCACGACATGGAGCAAATTTTAAAAGCGGTAGAAGAAGCAAAGCAAACCAAAGGGAAGCCAACCATGATTATTGCTGAAACCGTTAAAGGTAAAGGGGTATCTTTTATGGAAAATCAGGTAGGCTGGCACGGAAAAGCACCCAATGCGGAACAGGTTGAGCAGGCACTGGCTGAGCTGGCGTAGTTAAGAAACTTACATTTACGAAAAGGGGCGGACATGGAGAAACTATACCCCCAGATGAGCGACAATCGGTAAAATGTAGGGAATGGCCTTGGCGAACGGGTAGGGTTGCTTTCCTGCCCCTACGGGCCAAGGGCAATATTCCTTTGTGCGTCATGTTGCATTAGGCTGCCAAGGCATTTACCGAAGCAAACGATTAGCCGGCGCATTCAAAGAGCGACGCCGCCGGAGGATTAGCGCCGAGGACTGTTTGAGCGCAAGCGAGTTCCGCAGGCGCCCGGAGGCGGCGGAGCTCGTACAATTATATGTGCCGGCGTGTTTGCGAAGGTAAATCCTTGGCGGCCCAAAAGAAACGTTGCATTTACGAAACGAGTAGGAGTAGAATCCTGCCCCTACAGGCCAAAGGTAATATTGACGACTCTAAAATCTAATATTGGAGGATTGAACCGTGGAAACAAAAAAGATTGCTACCCGGGAAGCTTACGGCGAAACGCTGTTAGCTCTCGGTAAAGAAAATCCCAATATTGTGGTGTTGGATGCTGATTTATCTAAATCAACCAAAACCTATGATTTTAGTAAACATTATCCCGAGCGGTTTTTTAATATGGGTATTGCTGAAGCAAATATGATGGCTACCGCGGCCGGATTGGCCACTGCCGGCAAAATACCCTTTTGCAGTACCTTTGCGGTTTTTGCCACCGGGCGGGCTTTTGATCAGGTGCGCAACAGCATTGCTTGTCCCCACTTGAACGTAAAAATTGCCGCCACCCATGCCGGAGTAACGGTAGGTGAGGACGGCGGCTCGCACCAGTCAATTGAAGACATTGCTCTTATGCGGGCGCTGCCCGGCTTTACCATATTTGTTCCTGCCGATGCCATTGAAACCGATGCCTGCATTCGGGCGGCCGTGGAAATTGACGGTCCGGTGTATATCCGCTTGGGGCGTTCGGCAGTGCCGGTAATTCATGATCAGAACTTTAAATTTACCCCCGGCGAAGCGGTGCAATTGCGGGACGGCGATGCGGCAACAATTATAGCCACCGGCATAATGGTGGGCGAAGCCTTGAAGGCGGCAGATATAATGGCTCGCGAAGGCATTTATGTACGGGTATTGGACGTACATACCATTAAACCGCTGGATATTGCCGCTGTGGTTGATGCGGCCCGGGAAACCGGTGCGATAGTCACAGCGGAAGAGCACAGCATTATCGGCGGTTTAGGCAGTGCGGTGGCAGAGACCCTGTCTGAACTATATCCGGTGCCGATAAAAAGAGTAGGGGTGCGCGATGAGTTCGGCCAGTCCGGCAAGCCCGCCGAATTGCTGGAACACTTTGGCTTGACTGCCTCTCATATAGTTGAAGCCGTTGCTAACGTAATAGAAAAGAAAATGCGTAGATAAAGGGATTGGGCGTGTTCGCTTAGCGACACGCCCTTTATAATTTTCCTTTAAGTGCCCGGCACCGTTCTTATTTACCACATTTTACTTCAAAAAATTACCTTAATAGGAAAGGAATTTAGTTTAAAGTGTCGAAGGGTTAAAGATGTTATATTACGGAATCATTATATGTAAAAAACTAACTAAGCAGTTAACATATTCTGTCGGAAAGGATATACAGTGCTGGCTTAAGGTGGAGGGTTTTTGATCGGTGATACAATTTTTTAACGTAACAAAGATTTACGATAACGGAGTAAAAGCCCTTTCAGATATAACGGTACGCATTCGCAAAGGGGAGTTCGTTTTTTTAGTTGGACAAAGCGGGGCAGGTAAAACTACGCTGTTAAAGATGATTTATCGGGAAGTATTGCCTACCCGGGGTCAAGTGTTGTTTAACGGCAGAAATATATTGCGCCTGCGCCCGCGGGAAGTGCCCCATTTAAGAAGGAAAATAGGTATGGTATTTCAGGACTTTCGCTTGCTGCCCAATAAAACGGCTGCGGAAAATGTCAGTTTTGCCTTGGAAGTTACCGGTGCTTCCCGCCGTCACATACGGAAGGCGGTACCGGCAGCGCTGCAAAAGGTAGGAATGCTGGATAAGGCGCATCATTACCCGGCGCAGCTTTCCGGCGGTGAGCAGCAGCGGGTGGGGATTGCCCGGGCCATTGTCAATAACCCGATTATCATTTTGGCGGATGAGCCCACCGGCAACCTCGACCCTGATACATCAAAAGAAATTATGGATTTGTTTACCAGTATTAACCGCAGCGGTACCACTATTTTAATGGCAACGCACGCCTGGGATATTGTAAGGAACATGGACTGTCGGGTAATCAGCATGGATAAAGGCAGAATTGTCAGGGACGATGAAGGAGAGGTGTGCGGAATTGCGCGTTAGCAGCTTTGTATACTGCTGGCGGGAAGCATTGCTGTCACTGGTTCGCAACAGTTGGATGACTTTGGCATCCATTGCGATTGTCACAATATCATTGATTATTTTAGGTTCTTCGGTGCTGCTGGTTTATAATGCTGACTATTTAGCCGACAATCTGGAATCTAAATTAGAAATTAGTGTGTTTTTAGAAGAAGACATAGAAGCGGATGAAATTACCGAAATCGGTAAAAAAATAAGGGCTATGCCCGGTGTGGCGGAACAGCAGTTTGTTTCTAAAGATGCTGCTCTGCAGAGTATGAAAGAAAGTTTTGGCGACAATAAAGGGGTGCTGGACAACCTGCCGGAAAACCCCCTTTCTGATGCTTACCGGGTGAAGGCCGTTGATGCCAACCAAGTGCCAACGATAGCCAAAAACTTAGAAAAGCTGGCCGGTGTGGAGACCGTGCGCTACGGCAAAGGCACAGTAGAGAAGCTGTTGCTTATTACCCACTGGGTGCGCATAATAAGTTTTGGCTTAATGTTGGTGCTGGGCATTGCCGCCGTGTTTTTAATTGCCACTACCATTCGCATGTCGGTGTTTGCACGGCGGAATGAAATTAGCATTATGAAATATTTAGGTGCGACCAACTGGTACGTACGGGCGCCCTTTTTAATCGAGGGTATGCTGCTGGGGTTGATTGGGGCGGCCATTGCTGTAGCGGTAGTTCATTTTGGATACATGGCCTTAGTTAATCAACTAGCGGCAAACATTCCCTTCCTCAATGTGGTTACTGAAGCTGAAGTGCTCCCCGCTGTGGTTGGGATGCTGCTTGGCTTGGGTGTGTTGATTGGTGCCCTTGGCAGTATCGTATCAGTGCGGCGCTTTTTAAGAGTTTGATAGGGGTGACCGATGTTGCGCTTTCGTTTATGGAAGAGCATATTAGCTTTGGGAATAACGGCAAGTTTATTAATCGGCACGGTAACCGCCGCCAGCGGTTCTTCCGATTTGGGAAGCCAACTGCAGCAAATTCAACAGAAGCAACAGCAGGTTAAACAGAAGATAAATGAGCAAAAAGGTGAAGTGCGTGACTACACCAAGCAGGTAGCTGCCCTTAATGCGCAAATTAACCAAAAGGCCAATGAGCTTGCCGAGCTGAATAAACGGATTGAGAATACTCAAAGGCAGTTAGATAGAACGGAAGCTGAATTGCAGGAAACTGAAAGGGAATTGCAAGAGTATACCGAGCTGTTGATGAAACGGCTGAAGGGCATTCAGCATGCCGGCGAGATCAGCTATTTAGAGGTGCTGTTAGACTCACAAAGCTTTTTTGATTTCATCAATCGGGTAGAGTTAATAAACAAAGTGATAGCGCAAGATAAAGAAATAATGGATGAAGTGGCTAAGAAAATAGAACAGATTGAGGCAAAGAGAAATGACTTAGCCGCTAAAGTTAAAGAGCTGGCTGCAATGCGGCAGCAACAAGAACGTGCCCGACAGGAGTTGGCATCCCGTCAGTCTGAGCGGATGGAATTATTAAAAGCTGCAGAAGAAGATTTAAAGCAATTTGAGCGCCAGTTAGATCAGTTGGAGCAGCAGGAACAAGATATACTGCGCCGAATAGCAGCGCAAAACAGCAGTGGACAGGCCTATGTGGGCGGGGCTTTTACCTGGCCGGTGCCCGGTTATTACAGTATAAGCTCGCCCTTTGGCAATCGTTTACACCCGATACTAAAAACCTACCGCATGCACAACGGTATTGATATTCCTGCCCCTACCGGTGCCAATGTAGTTGCCGCTCAAAGCGGTACGGTAATTTCGGTAACTACTATGCAGGGCTACGGTAAAGTAGTGATGGTGGATCACGGCGGCGGGCTCACTACCTTGTACGCCCATCTGTCAGAGCAGCTGGTTAGTTACGGTCAGCAGGTAACTAAGGGGCAAGTGATTGGTAAAGTAGGCAGTACCGGATTATCTACCGGTCCGCACTTGGATTTTTCCGTGAGATTAAACGGCAATCCGGTTAATCCGATGAATTATTTGCAGTAAAAAAGGGCTTTTGATAAAGCCCTTTTATATTTTCATTACATATGAATTTGTGCTATCTGTTGCTTTAGTTGTAATTAATGGTAATGTGTTGTAGTATAATAACGTATAAAACCCAGTTAGAAAGGTGACGTGTTTGGTGAGGAAAAACATCTTCGGAGCCAGAGGGTTAATAAAGTTACTGGCAGTATTAGGGCTGGTTGTTTTTTTATTTTTGGGTTACGTTGGTTTTACTCTGGCCACAAACTACAATAATCTAGGCAATTTGGTAAGGGTAATTACCTTAATTAAAACTCATTATTTACATACGGTAGACACCGATTCGATGGTGGAAGGTGCAGTAAAGGGTTTGGTGGAATCATTGGATGACCCTTACTCCACTTATCTTGAGCCGCAAACTTTTAAACAATTAACCGAGCAAATACATGGTTCCTTTGGGGGCTTAGGAATTTTAGTCGGCATTGAAGATGAATATTTGAAAGTAGTGCGCCCATATGAAGGTACCCCTGCTGAAAGGGCAGGAATATTAGAAGGTGATATAATTACCCATATTGACAACAAAGATGTCAAAGGTGTGGGACTGGATACGGCAATTAGCTTAATGCGCGGACCGGTGGGCACAAAGGTTAAATTAACGATCCAAAGAGACCACGTGCCGCAGCCGCTGGAATTTACGCTGGTCCGTGAGGAAATTAGGCTTCCTACGGTAGAAGGGAAAGTACTGCCGGAAAACAAAGATATTGGCTATATTTTACTGGCTCAATTTACCGAGAACACTCCCGTTGAATTGTCTGAAACCCTTGATAAGTTGAAGAAGCAAAAAATTAAAGGGCTGATATTAGATTTGCGCAACAATCCCGGTGGTGAATTGCAGGCTGCCGTTCGGGTGGCAGATCAATTTATTGCCGAAGGCCCGATTGTGCACATTGACTACAAGACAGGCAGGGACCAAACCTTTAAGGCTGACAAATTGAGCTTGAATCTGCCACTGGTTGTGTTGCAAAATGAACATACAGCCAGTGCTGCGGAAATATTAGCCGGGGCAATTAAAGATCACGGTGTAGGTAAACTTGTCGGCACTACCACCTTCGGTAAAGGTGTTGTGCAGACCCTGTTTCCCCTGGACAACGGAGCAGGTTTAAAATTAACTACTGCCCGCTATTTAACGCCAAATCGTTATGATATTAATAAGCGAGGAATTCAACCTGATGTTAAGGTGCAAATGCCGGAAAATGCCGCTTCCGATGTTCAGCTGGAGAAAGCGGTTGAAATAATAGAAAAACAAATTGCAGGGTAAGTGAAAGTGTTTCCTATATTTGACATTTTCTCGCTAATTATAAAACAATTAATTTACTCTTTTACCGATCCGGTATTTACGCTGCTTTTTTTGGCAGTGGTTACTGTGGTGGCCCTTCAATACCGCCGGATGCAAAGAGAAAAGCAGAGGATTTTTAAGATTAACTACGGGCAATGGTGGCATGATGCTCTGCTGGCAACCGCATTTGGGTTTATTGGCGGCATTATTGGCAGTATGTTAATGGTTTTTGTGGGGCTAACCCTTTCCGGTGCCGGTTTGGGTTATCTTTGGCCGCTGGCTATTTTGCTAATGCTCATTGATGCCCGGTTTATTTGCTTTGCCTATGCCGGGGGAATAGTGGCCTTATCGAGTTTAATATTTGGCTGGCCGGATATCTCTGTTCCGCAGGTATTGGCTTTGATTGCCATCCTGCACATTATTGAAAGTTTATTGATTTTATTCAGCGGACATATGGGAGCGCTGCCTGCCTACATTAAGGTGAGCCGGCAGAAAATAATCGGTGGGTTTGTACTGCAGCGCTTTTGGCCGATTCCGGTGCTGGTATTGGTGGTTATCGGCTATATGTCCAACCCGGCGGAGGGTATATCCATGCCAGACTGGTGGCCGCTAATTAAGCCCGATGTGGCGGGTGACCCGGAAATGCTGCTTTATGCGCTTTTTCCGGTGCTGGCCGGTTTAGGTTACGGTGATATAGCAACCGCCCGTACTCCGCAAGAAAAATCCCGGTCTTCTGCTAAATACCTGGCAACATACAGTATTATACTGCTGATATTGGCCGTGTGGGCTGATTATTCTTACGTTGCAGCTGTGATTGCCGCACTGTTTTCGCCCCTTGGCCATGAAGCGGTAATTAATATTAATAAGCGCATTGAGTTAGCAAATCAGCCAATTTATGTGCCCCCGGATGATGGGGTAAAAGTGCTTGATGTTGTACCGGGCACTGTTGCCTGGAAGGCGGGAATACGTTCGGGCGATGTAATTTTAACGGTCAACGGAATGCCGGTATCTAACCGTGCTACGTTAGAATTTTATCTTAAAGATACCACCAATATTATAGAAATAAGCTATATCAGTGCCAAAGAACAAAAGTACTGCCGAGAACACTTAAATATTACTCCCGGCCGACCGTCCGGCATTATTACCGTTCCGGAGGGCAATGAAGGGTACACTGTGTCGGTTACCACGGAAGGTATTTTAAAACGCTATCTGAAGAAATTAAAAAAACGATAAGGAACGGCCTCCTCATCGTTTTGTCAAAGAAATGTTGTGTTTTAAGCAAAGGGGTTGGCGGATCGAACCAACCCCTTCAATTAAATAGGGCAGGATTGCTATTTGCCCACAGATTACATTTTATCTGCTCTTTTTGGCCAGTTTAGTCATCAAGCGAGCGATAACTTGTTGTTCTTCCGGATTAGCGACTTCCCACAGTTCTTTCATTACTCTTTGTTCCGGATTGCTGGGCGGTACCGATTCAGCCAGTATAGAACCCGCTTGGGCCGCTAAACTGTTAATGCGTTCTTCCGATAGGCCCAGTTCTTCGGCAAACTCTACTGCTTGTCCCAAGTAACTCTTCCAGCCTTCCCAGCTGCCGGTAACTTGTTTTAAATCAAAATTAAGTGCCAATGTTGGTTCCTCCTTTTGTATTGTCTATCATAAAATATAAATATTTATCTCATGCCCGATATTATGTAGTAACCTAAATACCCGACAACTATAATGCTAATAATATGCAACACCCACCAGCCGGGCTGAAAAGTTGCCCAGGTACCTAAATTTACTTCTTTTCTTTCTTTAACATCTGCCATGGGGAACACCTCCGTTCTGGCTTGTTGTTTTATTTTATTGTTTTAAAATTTAATGCTTTTTATGCAAAAAATAATAAGTACAGGTAATACTTGGGCAGGATTATTATTTTTGATGTTTAATTGAGTTGATTATGTTTTAGAAAGCGGTGAATAACGTTGACCTTAGATGAAATTAAAAAAAATATTGAAGGCTGTCGGCGCTGTTCTTTGGCTGAGAATCGTACAAATATAGTGTTTGGTGAGGGAAATCCGCAGGCTAAGTTAATGCTAATTGGCGAAGGACCGGGTAGAGACGAGGATCTTCAAGGCCGGCCCTTTGTGGGTGCAGCTGGGCAGTTGTTGGACAAAATACTGCAGGCTGCTGAAATTAAACGAGAAGATGTGTATATCGCCAACGTTGTAAAATGCCGTCCCCCCAATAACCGCGTGCCCAACCGCAAAGAAGCCGCAGCTTGTCTACCTTGGCTGTGGCAGCAAATTGAAACCATTCATCCCAAAATTATTGTGCTGTTGGGCAGTACCGCTTTGCAAAATTTAATTAAACCGGATGCCCGCATTACCAAGATGCGCGGTCAGTGGTTGATCAGTAAAAGTGGGGTAAAAATCATGCCTACCTACCATCCGGCGGCACTGCTGCGGGATGCCAGTAAGAAAAGGCCGGTGTGGGAGGATTTTAAAAAAATCAGGGATGAATACAAGAAGCTTTAATTATATCCAGGGAGCGGTTATACCTTCGCGACGGGCCTGCTGCAATAAGGCCATAAAGCGCCTTTCTTTTGCTTGGTATTCATGAATGGCGAAATCGATCATGTCCCGATCACAGATATTTAAATGCTGTAATGCCAGCTGCCAGTCTGCTTTGGCTTCTTCTATCATTTGTAACAACTCTGGCTTTTTCGGCCGGAGTTGTTTTCTTTTAAACAGGTAAGACAGAAAATCCAGCAGTTCGAAAAATTGATTAATTATTTTATTAAACATAGAGGCACCTCCTAATTAACCATATGCCGGTAAACAGCTGATTTATGAAGAAAAATTTACAAAAGATAAAAAAGCCCAAATTAAGCATAATACCATTAATGAGATTAATGAGAGGTGAGAGTATGTTTCACCGCCTAAACAGAAAATTAATGGTATGCTTAATTTTGGTATTGGCTGTGATTTTTACCGGCTGTTGGGGTGAAAAGGAAAAGAAGCCAATTGTTCAGCAGGGGCCGAAGATTGGGGTCAGCCTGGCAGATATGCAGCGGGACGGAAATCAGGTTATTAAGCAGGTGTTTGAACAGGCGAAGAAAAAGGATCGCGCTCAGATAACCTGGATGGATGCTAAAGGAGATCCGGTGCAGCAGCAAAAGGATATTCAAAAGCTAATTGAAGAGAAGGTTAAGGTAGTAATTTTGCAAGTGACCGATCCTTCCGTGGGCTCCCATTTGGTTGAGCAACTGGCGCAAAACAACATTAAAGTGATTGCTTTGGAAACCTTGCCGGAAAACACACCGGTTGATGCCTATATTACCTCTGATCACAGGCGTACCGGTGAGCTGCAGGTGCGCTACTTGCAAACGCTACTGCAGCAAAGCCGGCAGCTGTTGGAGCAGGGTAAGGTGATTATCAGTCCAGAGCAGCCTCAACAACAGCAGGGGCAGCAACAGGGCAGCCAGCAACAAGGTGGCCAGCAGCAAGGTGGTCAACAGCAGGGCAATCAGCAACAAGGCGGTCAACAACAAGCCGGCCGGCAGCAGATGATTATTCCGCCTCAGCAGCAGGCGGCAGCGGCGCTGCAGAACGGCTTGCCGATGAAAGTAGTAGTGCTTCAGGGCGACAGCGGTGATCAAATGGCCAAGGAAATTACCGCTGCGGTACAGAGTGGATTGGAAGGCATTGAAAACATTGATATTTTGCAAACCGCACCGCACCCGCGCTGGGATGAAAACCTGGCTAAGGCAACGATGCAGCAAATACTGAGTGAACATCCGGACATTGATGCGGTGTTGGCCAATGACAGCCATTTGGCCATGGCGGCGGTAGAAGTGCTAAAACAAACGGGCATGGAGCACCGGGTGATCACTGTCGGTGCCGGCGGTGCACCTAAGGCGGTACAGGCAATTGCCGGCGGTGATCATGATGCCGAAGTGGACAACCGTCCGGATATGTTGGCCCAACTGGCTTACGATGCGGCGAAAACAATGGCTGAGGGCAGAGCATTTCAATACGATACTATTATTGATAACGGTGATTACACCGTGCCGGCAAAAATTGTGCCGCCGCGCCTGGTTCATCAGCAGAATATTTATTTGCTGCAGGATCGCATGGAAGCAAAAGGCGAACAACAGCAAGGCGGTCAACAGCAACAGGGACAACAGCAGCAACAACAGCAGGCTCAGCAACAAGGACAACAACAGGGGCAGCAAGGGCAGCAGCAACAACAGCAAGGCCAGCAGGGTGGCCAACAAGGACAGCAGAAAACAAATCTGCGCATTACTACCAGTGACGGTAAGGTAGTGGAAGTGCAGATTGACGGGCAGGTGCAGTCTATCGAAAGTGATTCCGGCGGCGAGCAACAGCAGCAAAGCGGCCAAGGTGGCCAAGGCGGCGGAGGCCAAGGAGGTCAGGGTGGCGGAAGCTAAATTAAGGTTACATTTACAAGAAGGGGCGGGGTTATAACCCTGCCTATACAGTCGAAAGGTAAAATTATCGGTTGATTTGTAGGGGCCGGCTTCCATGCCGGCCCCTTTTGGCAAACGATTAGCCGGCTAATTCAAAGAGCATTGCTAACGGAGGATTAGCGCCGAGGACTGTTTGAGGAGCTTTGCTCCGAGTTCCACAGGCGCCCGGAGGCGGCGGAGCTCGTTCAAGTATATGTGCCGGCGTGTTTGTACTATCTAACTATCATATAAACTAAGGATGATAGTATAAGAAAACTATCGCTTCCGCCTGCGCCCTACGGGCTTGTCGGAAGCTTAGTTTTCTTTACGAAGGTAAATGCCTTGGCCGCCTACAAGCAAGGTTACTATAAGTGAAACGGGTAGGGATAGAACTCAACCCTACAGCCCATGGGTAAAATTACCGTCGGGAAGGGGCTTGACCCTTCCGTCCGGATATGGTAAAAGGGAACGGTTAAGTGATGTGACCCGTTAGATTTTTAGGTCTAACCTTTGGAGTCACATCATAAGACCGTTCCTTTCTTTCCTTTCTCTAACTAACGGTCTTTGATTTGCCGGCCTAGGTTATCAAATTCCTTGTAGAATACTTAAGCTCAAACTTATCTTGCTTTCCTTAATCCTTTACCAGAACATATGTTTGTGGTAAAGTAAGGGATAACAAGATGTTTGAAACCCGTAAAGTTGCCCCTTGGGCAATTAAAGATAGGATAAATCGGTTGTTTGAGTGTAACCCTATTTTCGCACAAATATGCAATGATAGCTTTCCTGGGTAACTATTTCTCTAACGGGAATGAGTTCGGCATTTCTTCTATAAATGTGGGGGCTTTACAGTTGCCTTTTGACTTATATGCTATAATTAATTCGGTTAAATAATTGTTAGATAACGCTCATCTTATGCGGAGGTGAAACGGAGTGAGCGGCAAATTTCAACTGGTTTCAGAATATAGCCCACGCGGTGATCAGCCAAAGGCAATTGCCCAACTGGTTGACGGGCTTAATAGGGGACTGAAGCACCAAACGCTTTTGGGGGTTACCGGTTCAGGCAAAACATATACGATGGCTAATGTGATTGCGCAAGTAAATCGGCCTACCTTGGTGTTAGCGCCGAATAAAACACTGGCTGCTCAGCTGTGCAGCGAGTTTAAAGAGTTTTTTCCCCACAATGCGGTAGAGTATTTTGTCAGTTATTTTGACTATTACCAGCCGGAGGCCTACATACCGCAGACCGATACCTACATTGAAAAAGACAGCAGTATTAATGATGAAATTGATAAGCTGCGCCACTCCGCAACTTGTGCACTGATTGAACGGCGGGATGTAATTGTTGTGGCCAGTGTTTCTTGTATTTACGGTTTAGGTAATCCGGATGAATACCGAAAATTGGTGCTGTCACTGCGTACAGGCGGCACTTACGATCGAGATGCCATTTTGCGTAAGTTGGTAGATATTCAGTATGATCGCAACGATGTTAATTTTACCCGTGGTACTTTTCGCGTGCGCGGTGATGTGATTGAAATCTTTCCCGCCTCAGCTACTGAAAAGGCATTACGGGTAGAAATGTTTGGTGATGAAATAGATCGCATAGTAGAATTTGATGTATTGACCGGTGAAATTTATGGCGAACGCAATCATATATGGGTTTTCCCGGCCAGTCACTACGCTACTTCCGGTGAAAAATTAGAAAAAGCCATTCAGTCTATTGAGGAGGAGTTACAGCAGCGTTTGAAAGAACTGCGAGAGCAGGGCAAGCTGTTGGAAGCCCAAAGACTGGAACAGCGCACCAAATATGACATTGAAATGATGCGGGCAGTGGGCTACTGCAGCGGTATTGAAAACTACAGCCGGCATCTTACCGGCCGTGCGCCGGGTGAACCGCCATATACTTTGCTGGACTTCTTTCCGGATGATTTTTTGTTAATTGTAGATGAATCACACGTAGCGATACCCCAGGTAGGGGGGATGTATCGAGGAGACCATTCCCGCAAAACTACTTTGGTGGAGCACGGCTTTCGCCTGCCTTCAGCACTGGATAACCGCCCGCTGAAGTTTGAGGAATTTGCCGAACGTGTCAATCAATGTATTTATGTTTCGGCAACACCCGGCCCCTATGAGTTGGAACACAGCGAGCAGATAGTGGAACAAATTATTCGGCCTACCGGATTGGTGGATCCGGAAATCAGCGTGCGGCCGACCAAAGGACAAATTGACGATTTGCTGGCTGAAATCCAATTGCGGGTAGAGCGGGATGAGCGGGTGCTGGTTACTACGTTGACGAAAAAGATGGCAGAAGATTTAACTGATTATTTTCGTGAAATGGGTGTTAAAGTGCGCTATTTGCATGCCGATATTGGCACCATTGAACGGATGGAAATTTTGCGCGACTTGCGCTTAGGTGAATTTGATGTGCTGGTAGGAATTAACCTGCTGCGTGAGGGCTTAGACTTGCCTGAGGTAAGTTTAGTGGCCATTTTAGATGCAGATAAAGAAGGTTATTTGCGCAGTGAACGTTCACTGATCCAAACTATTGGCCGGGCGGCACGTAATGCCGAGGGCAAGGTAATTATGTATGCCGACCGGATTACTATGTCGATGCGCAAAGCGATTGATGAAACGGAAAGAAGACGTCGAAAACAAATTGCTTATAACGCTGAGCACAACATTGTGCCGCAAACAGTTCGCAAAGCGGTGCGTGATATAATTGAAGCCACAAAGGTGGCGGAAGCGCCGGCTAAATACAATATCAATAAGCCGGTAGATAAAATGAGCAAGAAAGATTTGAAGAAATTAATCGCTGATTTAGAGAAAGAGATGAAGCAAAAGGCCAGGGAGCTGGCATTTGAAGAAGCGGCACAATTGCGGGATGTAATTTTCGAGTTGAGACTGAAACTGCGCGGTCTTAAGCCGCTAGAGCAATTATAAAATACGGAGGAAATCATGCGGAACAAAATTTTGGTTAAAGGCGCAAGAGTTCATAACCTAAAAAATATAGACATTGAAATTCCACGTGACAAATTAGTAGTAATTACCGGCCTTTCCGGTTCCGGGAAGAGTTCACTGGCTTTTGACACCCTTTATGCCGAGGGGCAGCGGCGTTATGTAGAATCGCTGTCCGCCTATGCCCGCCAGTTTTTAGGGCTGATGAACAAGCCTGACGTTGATTATATTGAAGGGCTGTCACCGGCTATCTCTATTGATCAAAAAACCACCAGTAATAACCCCCGCAGTACGGTGGGAACGGTGACCGAGATATACGACTATCTGCGCCTGTTGTTTGCCCGGGTGGGGCATCCCCATTGTCCGCAGTGCGGCAAACCGATTACCCGGCAGACGGTGCAGCAGATGGTAGACCGGCTGATGGAACTGCCGGAGCGCACGAGAATACAGCTGCTTGCTCCGGTAGTGCGGGGCAAAAAGGGTGAGCATGTTAAGCTTTTAGAGGAAATCAGAAAAAGCGGTTACGTCCGTATACGAGTCGATGGGGAAGTGCGGGAAGCAACCGAAGAAATAAAACTGGAGAAAAATAAAAAGCATACCATTGAAGTGGTTGTCGACCGCTTGATAATACGGCCGGGGGTGGAAAAACGGCTGGCCGATTCCCTGGAAACCGCCTTGAAAGCCGGAAAAGGCGTAGTAATGGTAGATGTGATTGACGGTACACCGTTGGTATTCAGTGAAAATTTTGCTTGTGTAGACTGCGGCATCGGCATACCTGAAATTACTCCCCGTTTGTTTTCCTTCAACAGCCCTTTCGGGGCCTGCCCGGCTTGCACCGGATTGGGGATTAAAGAAGAAATAGATCCGGACTTATTAATCCCCGATAAAACAAAATCTATCAGTGAAGGGGCCATTGTTGGCTGGTATAAAAGTGACAGCGCTATTAATTATATGAATGCGGTGGCAGAACATTATGGCTTTAGTTTAGATGTGCCGGTAGAAGAAATGGATCCTAATGATTTAGAGCGCATCCTTTACGGCAGCGGCAAAGAACGGATTAAGTTTAGCTATCGGGATCGGTTTGGCAACGAACACCATTATCACGCTGTTTATGAGGGTGTGATCAATAATTATACCCGTGTGTATAAAGAAACCAATTCTAACAGAATACGCAACAATTTAAAGAAATACATTATCGAGAAACCTTGTCCGGTCTGCAAAGGTGCGCGCTTAAAACCGGAGGCGCTGTCGGTATTGGTTGGCGGTAAAAACATTACCCAGGTTACCGCTATGACGATAGTACAGCTGCAGAAGTTTTTTCAGGAACTGCAACTGAGCGAGCGGGAACAAGTAATTGCTAAACAAATCTTAAAGGAAATTAAGGCTCGCTTGGGCTTTTTGGTAAATGTGGGTTTAGATTACTTAACGTTAGACCGAAGTGCCGGTACGCTTTCCGGTGGGGAGGCCCAGCGCATCAGGTTGGCTACCCAGATAGGCTCGGGATTGGTGGGTGTATTGTATATACTGGACGAGCCCAGCATTGGCTTGCACCAGCGGGATAATATGCGCTTAATTAAAACCCTGGAAAGATTGCGGGATATGGGTAACACCTTGATTGTGGTAGAGCACGATGAAGATACTATTTTGGCTTCTGATTATGTCATTGACATCGGGCCGGGTGCCGGTGAAAAGGGCGGCCGTGTAGTGGCGGCCGGTACTCCCCAGGAGATTTTGCAAAATGAAAATTCTATTACCGGTCAATATTTAAGCGGCCGCAAGGTAATTCCGGTGCCGGCACAGCGCCGTCAGCCGAAAGGGGAGGAAATTACCATTGTCGGTGCTCAGGAGCACAACCTGAAAAACATTAACGTAAGAATCCCGTTGGGGGTATTTACCTGTATTACCGGTGTGAGCGGCTCGGGCAAGAGTACGCTGATTAATGAGGTGCTGTATAAGCGGTTGGCGCAGCAGCTACACCGGGCTAAAACCCGTCCCGGCAAGTGCAAAGATATTTTGGGGATTGAAAACCTGGATAAGGTCATTGATATCAATCAGGACCCGATTGGCCGCACGCCGCGCTCTAACCCGGCTACTTATACCGGTGTATTTACTGATATCAGGGAATTGTTTGCCCAGCTGCCGGAGGCCAGAGTGCGCGGCTACAAGCCCGGCCGGTTCAGTTTTAATGTTAAGGGCGGTCGCTGTGAGGCTTGCCAGGGAGACGGAATTGTTAAAATTGAAATGCACTTTTTACCGGATGTTTATGTGCCCTGTGAAGTGTGCGGCGGTAAACGCTACAACCGGGAAACGCTGGAAGTTAAATATAAGGGAAAGAGTATTGCCGATGTGTTAAATATGACCGTTGATACGGCGGTGGAATTTTTCAAAAATATTCCTCGTATCTACAATAAGCTGTGTACACTTAGAGATGTGGGCTTGGGTTATGTTCGCCTGGGACAACCGGCAACAGAGCTTTCCGGCGGAGAGGCACAGCGGGTTAAATTGGCCACCGAACTTTCCCGCCGTTCTAACGGCAGGACAATGTATATCTTAGATGAGCCGACTACCGGCCTGCATGCCGCAGACATCCACCGGCTGTTGGAAGTACTGCACCGCCTGGTGGAAAACGGCAGCACGGTAGTGGTGATTGAGCACAATTTAGATGTAATTAAAACGGCCGATTATATTATTGATTTAGGCCCGGAGGGGGGCGACAAGGGGGGCTATGTTGTAGCCACCGGCACCCCGGAAGAGGTTGCGGCGGTAGAACATTCCTACACCGGGCAGTTTTTGAAACCGGTGTTGGAGCGGGATAAAAAAAGAACTGCCGCGACATTGGCCTTGTTGGATGAAGACAGCAGCGAGGCAATATAGTATGGGCGGGGAAGCAACCCTGCCCGTTTTTCGTAAATGTAACGTTTAACCAATTTTTTCATTCAACTATTAATGTAACTCTTACGGAACCCGAGTGTAGGGAACGGTCTTGACCGTTCCGCTAATATGAACTGACGGCACTATGTAGTAGCCACCGGTGCTCCGGAAGAGGTTGCGGCGGTAGAACAATCCTACACCGAACAGTTTTTGAAACCGATATTGGAGCGGGATAAAAAGAGAACTGCCGAGGCGGCATTAACATTGTTGGATGAAGATAGCAGCGAGGCAATATTGTAGGGCAGGGAAGCAACCCTGCCCGTTTTAAAAGCAATGTCGTTTGCAGGCGCCTAGGCGCTTTTACCGCAGTTCTTTGCGGGTCAGCTTACCGGCTACAACAACCTAAACGGCTTATCCCTCTTCGGATAATCTAACCCACAATTCACTGATGAACGGATCTTTTTCGGAGGGACGCGCCGTTTTTTAAATGACAGTGCCAGCAGTATAGAAAGTACCGCCATTACGGTTAAGGCCAAAACGGTCGGCTGCAGGTAATGAAAATCTAACTCTTTCAAAGTAACCAAGCGATAGCCTTCCGACATCCAGGTGAAAGGCAAAAGGCGCGCCAGAAAATTAAATGCTTCCGGGATGTGTGTTTGCGGCCAGGTAAAGCCGGAAATCATAAAAAAGGGCACAGAAAGCAGCATGATATAGCGGGTGGCCTGCAATGAGTTAGGGGCGATGGTAGAAATAAAAAACCCTACCGCTGTAATGATCAGGGTGTAAAGCAGCCCTAGTAATACCAGGAGACCGGTTGAACCGACGATTTTAATATTGAAAAATTCAGTGCCGACCCACAGCAGCAAAGCATAGTTAAAAAAGTTAGCTATATAGTAAGGCAGTGATTTGCCAACAAATATTTTCCACTTGGGCAGTGCGGTGCACAAATATTGTAGCCAGCTTCTGTTTTCTTTTTCTCGCGTTACCGAAAGGCTGATGCTTAACAGGCCTATTTGGTGAACAATCATTAACAATAAACCCGGATATAAAAAAGTAGTGTAATTATTGGTGGGATTGTACCAAATGCGGATGTCGCCGGTTACACCGCTGACAATGCTTTTTGCTTCTTCTTCGCTGTAACCTAAGCCCACCAAATAGCCGGCGGTGTTTTTAGCGCTGAACTCGTTGATAACTTCTAAAGTGTATTTGCGAATATTTAACGCCCACACTAAGTTGGAACCGTCGTAAACCGTCAGCACCGGGATTTGCCGGTGTTGGGACAGTTTTAAGGCAAAGTCCTCCGGAATTACCACTCCTGCCCGTACCGTTCCGTCGTTCATTGCTTTCTCCAGCTGCTCATAGTCGGTAATGTCGGTAATGGTTTTAAAATTGTGGTGGTTATTAAAGGCGGTGACAATTTCCCTGCTGAGGGGTGAATCGTCTAAATCGACAATAGCCAGCGGGATGTCGCTTAACGTTCCGGCCATGTAAACAAAGCCAAAAAGCAGGGCATAAAGCAGGGGGACAACAAAAACAATTAAAAACAATAGCTTATCTCTAAAAATATGAAGTATTTCATAATAAGCAATGTTTAGTACTTGCTTCAACCTTCTTTCCCCCTAACTGTTTCTGAGAGTAATCAGGGCGGCTAATGTATAGCAGATTACGGCAATGGCTGCCATGGCTAATAAATACTGAAAAAGAAACGTCCAACCCGGGTCTTTAAAGACAACGTAATTAAGGCCCTGGAAAAACCAGGTTTGCGGAATGCATTTGGCTGCGGTTTGAATTAAGCCCGGCATTGATTCCAGCGGCCAGGTATAGCCGGATACCACAAAAGATGGCAGCGCTATAATCATGCCGAATCTGGTGGCATCGACGGCGTTGTGAGAAAAGCTGGAGGCAAAGGTACCTACACTGTGCAGGGATATGGCAAAAACAAAAGTAAGTGCCAGCAGGGCACCAAAGCCCATAGACAGGGGCATTTTAAGCAGCCCAAACATCAGCAAATAAACCGGCAGAACGATCAGCATAAAAACAGCGATGTGAAGGACAGCTTTACTGATGAAGAGTTTGCGCCTGGGGAAACCGATCGCCCGCCACTGCAACCAGCTTTTTGCGCCGGTTTCGCCGATAACGGTCATACAGGAAACCAGCGTGCAGCACTGTTGCCAGATGTTTAAAATTAAGGCCAGCACTAAAAAATAGGCATAGTTTAAAGTGGGGTTAAACCAGGCTTCTTCTTGAAATGTAACTCCCAGATAGGCTTCCTGCGCCTCCCGGTATTGTGTGCCCTGAGATAAAAGGTTTTTTATGCCGATATCCGCACTGATAGTACCGGTAACGGCCATGATGGCGTTGCTGGCATTGGTAGCGTAAATGATGTTGCTGCCGTCAATGATGGTATAAACTTTGGTTTGCCGATTTAACGCCACATCGCGGCCGAAGTTTTCCGGAATAATGATGCCCACCATTACCTCTCCGGAATCTACCATTTCTTTAAGTTCACGATAACTTTCCGGAGCGGCTACCAGCTTGAGGTTTTCAGCATGCTGCAGTTTGTCGACCGCATCACGGCTGCTTGCGGTGCGATCCAAGTCGACAACGGCGGTGGGGATTTCTTTAATTACTTGCGCGCTGTAGATGCCGCAAAACAAAAATACCCCGATAAAAGTACCGAGTAAAATAATATATCTTAGCCCTTTGTCCCGCCACAGATATTTAAGTTCCCGGTACATAATACTTAGGTACTGATTAAGCATTGCTTTCACCACTTAACCACTTTTGCTGCGCTTCTTCCGGGGGGTAAACTTTGAGTTGTCCCTCTTCTAACCAGGCTACCTTGTCCATGTGCCGGAAGTACTGCGGGTTGCTGAATCCCCAGATCACTGTTCCTCCGTCAGACAAAAATTTTTTTGCGGCCTGCATTAATATTTTCTGCGAATATATGTCGACGTCGTTAATTAACTCATCGACGATGAGAATTTCCGGTTGATTGAGCAGGGCGCAGGCCAAGGACAATCGTTGGTAAACACCGGCATCCAGCCGGGATACCGGTTGCTTAAGATAGTTAGTTAGGGCAAAATTTTCAATTAAATGCGGAATGGCGGTTTTGTCGGCGTTTTTCATAGTGGCAATAAAATCAAGGTTTTCCATGACGTTTAGTTCTTTAAACAAGCTGGGCTCTTGGGTGACTAAACCAAGTTTCTTTTTAAAAGCTTCACTTTTTTTCACATTCAGCCCGTCTATCAATACGCTTCCTGATGTAAAGTGATCAATGCCGGCAAGAATATGTAAAAGCGATGTTTTGCCTTGACCGCGAGTGCCGAAAATACCAAAACATTCCCCTTTGGCTACGGTAAAAGTTACGCCGTTTAAAACCGTTTTACGTCCAATTTTCTGAATCAGATCTTGAACAAGGATCAGCGGCTGCATTTTCATTCAGCCCCTTCCAATATTTTTACCGTTGCTGTCATGCCTACTTTTAAAAGTAAATCCGGGTTAGGCAGCTCAATTTTAACTTCAAAGCTGCGCAGATCGTGTTCGTGCTGGTCGCTGACGGCTTTTTTAACGGCAAACTCGCCGGCATCATTAATCCATACCACTTTTCCCTTAAATGTTTTATTGGGATAGGCATCTACCTTTACTTCTACCGGCTGGTTTAAACGTACCCGGCCGATTTTGCGTTCACTGATATATACTTTTACATAAGGATGGGCAAGATCGGTAATTTCAAATACCGGAGTGCCGGCATTAACCATTTCTCCTTCTTCCAGAAATAATTGGGTGATGTATCCGGAAATAGGAGATTTCAACAGGGTATCGTTCATATAGGCCTGTGCCTCTTCCAGTGCTCCTTTGGCTTGCTCACTTTGCCCCAAAGCAGCCTGATACTGGGATTGGGCAACTTGGACTTTAATTTTTGAAGCTATGGCTTCATCGAGGGCAGCCTGTGCTTCTTTAAGTTGCTGTTGGGCCGCTTCATAGCCGTTTTGGGCCTTTTCAAACTCACTGTCGGAAATCGCTTCGCTTTCGTGCAAAACTTTCATGCGGTCGTATAGCTGCTTGGCATCATTTAAGTTTACCTCTGCTTGGGCAACTTTAGCTTCTAACCGTGCTATGGTAGCGGCAATTTGCTGTTCGGTTAAGGCAATGGCCTTCTCTGCTTCTTCAGCCTGAGAAAGGGCAGCTTGATAGGCACCTTGCGCTTGGGTTAATTTCGCTGCCAGCTGACTGTTTTCCAACTCTGCCAGTTTTTGATCTTTCTCCACCTTGCTTCCTTCTTCAACATACAGTGTGCTAATGCGGCCGGCCACTTTAAATGATGCCATGACACTTTTTGCTTCGATTGTTCCGGTGGCGGTTAAAGCTTCTTTTTCTTCCGCGGTAGTGATGCTGTTTTGATAAAAATAGCCAAAAAAGATCAGAGCGGTAACAATAATTAAAGCCAGAAATACTAACAAAGTTAATTTCTTTTGGTTACTGACATTTTTTAGCGCGTTTTCCGACATAGCATTCAACTCCTAGCAGTTATTTGCCTCGTGATGATGGTTGATGATACCGTTAAAGGTAAAATCTAAAATATGCTGCAGTCGCTCTTCCAACATCTCAGGATGCATTAAGTCTTTTTCCCATAAAGAGTTATATGCGTCCCGCCTGTAAAAATAAACCATACACATGGCAGCAATACTGATGGTCAGATGACGAATATCTAAATCTTTGCGGAATAAGCCTTGTTTTACCCCTTCTTTCAGTACGCCCTCTAATCGGGGCAGTGTGGCCTGAAAGATCTCGGGAAGTATTTGTCTGGAAAAGCGGCCGTCGTGAAGGGTTTCCCAGTTAACCAGTTGCACAAAGTCGGGATTCTCTGCCAAAAAATAAAAATAGTGGCGAATTACTTGCGCCGCTTTGTCTACCGGGCTTCCTTTAAGCTCCAGCCCCCTTTCCCCGTCTTGGAGAATCTTTTGGCAGTATTGGCGCAACACTTCTAGGTACAAGCCTTCTTTATTCTGAAAGTAATGATAGATCATGCGTTTGTTAATTTGCGCCAGCGCGGCTATATCGTCCACCCGGGCACCGTCCAGCCCTTTGGTGGCAAAAATTTGCCGGGCGGCTTTTAATATGCGCTGCTTTGATTCTTCGGCATTGCGGTTGACAGTAGTCATGCGGTTCCTCCTTTGCCTAAGTAACTAACCAGTTATTTACCGTAATTATAAATTTATCTTTGTGATATAATTTTGTCAATCAGTTTTGGTAAATTTTTATTTCCGTATAGAATAAACAGAGGGGGGATCCCTTTGAATAATATTGAAAATAAACTCCAGCATATTCCCGCTAAGCCCGGTGTTTATATGTTTCGCGATGACAGCGGAAAAGTTATTTACGTAGGGAAGGCGGTTTCTTTAAAAAACCGGGTGCGTTCATATTTTAGTGGGCAGCAGCTGCCAAAAACACGTTTGATGTTGGAAAAGGCAGCGGACTTAGAATATATCGTTACCGACTCCGAGGTCGAAGCGTTGATTTTGGAGTGCAACTTAATTAAGGAGCATCGCCCGCGATATAACGTGCTGCTTAAGGACGATAAAACATATCCTTATATAAAAGTGACACTGGCTGAAGACTACCCCCGGGTGTTAACCACCCGGCGGTTAGTTAAGGACGGCTCGCGCTACTTTGGACCTTATACGCAGGTAGGGGCGATGAATGAAACCATTAGGCTGTTAAAGCGCTTGTTCCCCTTTCGCACTTGTTCTCCGCGGGAGTTTGCCTCGCGCAGCAGGCCCTGTTTAAACTATCATATCAACCGCTGTTATGCACCTTGTACAAAAAATGTAGATAAGAAACAGTATCGCCAGACGATTAATGAAATCATTTTGTTTTTGGAAGGCCGGCAGGAGGACTTAATAAAAAGTTTGGAACAACGCATGCATCAAGCTGCTGAAAAATTGGAATTTGAAAAGGCGGCGGAACTGCGTGACCAACTGCAGGCGGTAAAAAAAGTGCTGGAACGGCAAAAAGTTGTGTCTGAAGAACTGACGGATAAAGACGTAATTGCCCTTGCCCGCGGAGAAAACGAAGTATGTGTGATGGTGTTTTTTGTGCGCGGCGGCAAGCTTATAGGCCGGGAGCACTACCTTTTGAAAAACACGGATGGTTTAAGCCGCGGAGAGGTAATGGCCGGTTTTTTAAAACAGTATTACAACCAGGTGGAATTTATTCCCCGGGAGGTATTGCTCTCGGAAGATATCGGTGAAGAGGCGGATTTAATAGCCAGCTGGCTGACCCAAAAAAGGGGCTCGAAAGCAATTGTAAAAACCCCGCAAAGGGGAGAAAAGGCCAAGCTGGTAGAGATGGTGGCTAAAAACGCATTGCTGGTGCTGCAGGAAATTGAGCAGGAAAGTGCCTTTGATGCAGGCAAGGCGGATGAAGCAATGGGTGATTTGGTCAAGTATTTGGGGTTAACGAAAGCTCCCTACCGCATGGAATGTTTTGATATTTCTAATATTCAAGGGGCGGAAGCGGTTGCCTCCATGGTGGTGTTTGAGGAAGGCAAACCGCGTAAAGACCAGTATCGGCGCTTTAAAATTCGCACGGTAGAAGGGCCTGATGATTTTGCTTCTATGAAAGAGGTAATCAGCCGGCGTTTTTCCCGGGGATTGGAGGAACAGCAGTTGCTGCGCAGCGGGCAAATTTCCAGCATTGAAGCAAAGTTTAACCGGCTGCCCGATTTGGTAATTATTGACGGTGGCAAAGGGCAATTATCTGCAGCCCGGGCAGCGATGCGAGCACTGGGGGTGGACGATATTCCTACCTTTGCTTTGGCCGAGAAAGAGGAACTTTTGTTTGCTGAAGGCACCGGCGAACCGATTATCCTGCCCCGGGACTCGCAGGCTTTGTATTTGCTACAGCGACTGCGGGATGAGGCCCACCGCTTTGCGGTAAATTATCACCGCAAACTGCGTACTAAGCGAAATTTAAAATCCTTATTGGATGAAATAGAGGGAATCGGGCCGGTGCGCAGAAAGGCATTACTGAAGGCATTTAAAACGATAGAGGGCATCAAAAAGGCCGAACTGCATGAGTTGGAGCAAGTGCCCGGTATGAACCGCAAGGCGGCAGAAGCGGTATATAATTTTTTTGCCGAGGAAAAGAATTAGGGGAGGATTAGTGGTTGAGTAAATATAAACTGATTGCCGTGGATATGGATGACACGCTTTTAAACAGCAAATTTAGCATTTCCGAGCGGAATAAGAAAGCCATCCGCAGAGTAAGGGAAAGGGGTATTCACTTTACTTTTTCAACCGGGCGCATGTTTCGCTCGGTGCAGCCTTATGCCAAAGAATTGGAAATCAACCTGCCGTTGATCACCTATCAGGGGGCACTGATAAAAAATGCCCTTACCGAAGAAGTAATACTGCATCGGGCGGTTCCTTTGGAGTTGGCCCGGCAGGTGATTGCCGAGGTTAAAGAATATGGTTATCACATTAACATTTATGTTGATGATCAGCTTTATGTAGAAAAAATTACTCGTGAAGCGGAGGATTATGCGCGGGTCTGTCGGGTAGATGTTAAGCCGGTGGGCAATTTGTTGGATTTTTTAAACCAACCGACCACAAAAATAGTAGTGATTGCCGCTGAAGAAGATATTAGTGCTTTGGAAGAAAAAATGAAACCCCGTTACGGCGATAAGTTGCATATCACCAGCTCCAAGCCGTATTTTTTAGAGTTTTCTCATCCTAAGGCAACTAAAGGGGAAGCCTTGGCACTGCTGGCAGAAAGTATGGGCATCAGTCGGGAGCAGGTAATGGCTATCGGCGATTCCAAAAACGATATTGAAATGTTGCAGTATGCCGGCACCGCAGTGGCAATGGGCAACGCCCGGGATGAAATTAAGGCATTGGCGGATTATATTGCTCCGACCAACGATCAGGACGGCGTAGCCTATATATTGGAAAAACTGGTTTTGGAAGAGCAGCCGGATTAATGGGCATATTAGTTAAATAGACCGATTTCTTTGGAGGGTTTTATGGTTGCGCGTTATGTGGTTGGTGTAGATCTTGGGGGCACAAAAATACTTACCGTTTTAGCAGATATGTCCGGTTATGTACGGGCGGAAATAAAAGTGCCTACCGGGGCGGCAGAGGGCCCGGAGAAAGTAATCGAGAGAATTATCAACAGTATATCAGCGGTGCAGCAGCAGGCAGGGGTAAATCCGGCAGGTTTGTTAAGTGTGGCAATCGGTGTTCCCGGGCCGGATCTGGATATTGAAAACGGCATTGTGTACTTTTCTAACAATTTGGGCTGGCACAATGTACCCCTTAAAGCCGCTTTGCAGGAAAGGCTGCGGGTACCGGTATACGTAGAAAACGATGCTAATGCCGCGGCACTGGGTGAGTATGTCTTCGGTGCCGGCAACAATGCCTGTGATTTGGTTTACCTGACGGTGAGCACCGGTATTGGCGGCGGCGTGATTATCGGGGGAAAGATATATCACGGTGCATCGGGCAATGCCGGGGAATTTGGGCATATGACAATTATGCCTGACGGCCCGCTGTGCACCTGCGGCAGAGTGGGCTGCTTGGAGGCTTTGGCGTCAGGAACGGCCATTGCTAAGGCCGCATTGGAACTGCTGGAAAGAGGCGAAGGCAGTGCGGTGTGGCAGGCTGCCGGCAGAAGAAAAGAAGCGGTTAACGCCAAGGCGGTGGCCCAGGCGGCAGCAAGGGGTGATTCTGAGGCCAGGGCAATACTGGTTGGAGCTGCGCGGGCATTAGGTATTGGTATTGCCAACGTTATTAATATCTTTAATCCGCCGCTGCTTGTGCTGGGCGGCGGGGTAATGCAGAACAAAGAGTTGATTTGGCCCACGTTAGAAAATGAGCTGCGTGCCAGGGCGCTGCATCGTTCTTTAAGCAACACCCGTGTAGTACCCGCAGTATTAGGTACTAAGGCCGGTGCAATGGGAACGATAGCAATAGCACTTTCACCTTGTTATAAGTAACAATTTTAAATAAATAATTTAGGAGCGAATAGTGATGGTTCCCAGATTTGTAATTATTTCCGGATTATCGGGGGCAGGTAAGACCACTGCTATACGTAGTTTTGAAGATTTGGGATTTTTTGTGGTGGATAACTTACCGCCGACCTTAATTCCCAAATTTAGCGAGCTGTGTGAGCAATCTTCAATTAAAAAAATTGCCTTGGTAATTGATATTCGTGGCGGGGAATTCTTTAACACCGTTTTTGATGTGCTGCGAGATTTAGCTCACAGAGGCATTAATTATGAAATACTGTTTTTAGAGGCTTCTGATGAAACACTGGTTAGAAGGTATAAAGCTTCCCGCCGCCGGCACCCTCTTTCCGGGGGAGAAATACTGGAGGATATCAGGGAAGAACGCAAGCGGATGAAGGAACTGCGTGGTCTGGCCAACAAAATTATCGATACATCCAACATGACGGAACAACAGCTGAAAAAAGAAATCTGCAGTATTTATGGCGAAAGCAGGGGTACCAACGAACTCTTTATTACCGTGATGTCTTTTGGCTACAAAAACGGCATTCCCTTAGATGCAGATTTAGTTATGGATGTACGATTTTTACCTAATCCCCACTATGTACCGGAACTGCGGCAACTTACCGGCAACGATCCCCGGGTACAGCAGTATGTCTGCAGTTCAGAAGTTACCACGGAGTTTAAAGAAAAGTTTTCTCAGATGATTGAGTACCTAATTCCCCATTACATTAAAGAAGGCAAGGCTACTTTATTAATCGCCATTGGCTGTACCGGGGGAATGCACCGTTCAGTTACGTTAGCCAACTGGCTGGGAGAGTTTTTGCGGAAAAAGGGTTATAAAGTGGCAGTAAGACACAGGGATATTAAGGATAATTAGGAGTGATGCCTCTTGCCGAAGGAATATTTAAAGTGGCTATACCCGGGAATGGGTATAAAACGTTGGCTTATTTTAGCTTTAATCGGCGGTGTTTTGATTATCTTTGGCATCGGTGTAATATATCCTGCCTTTTTTCTAAGCATATCAAAAGGGGCCAATTTTTTAGCCAATGCTCCTTTTAGCAGAATTTCTAAATGGCTGCTGGGCACATTGTTTTTAGTCCTTGGATTTGCGGCAGCAAGTTTCGGGTTGTGGAAGACTTTCAGTTCAGTGATCGGTGTGCTGTCCCCTTACGGCCGGAAGAGTGTTGTCGAGCTTATTTATGCCCGGCGCTACTTACAGCGCGGCCCGAAAATTGTGGTTATCGGCGGAGGAACAGGCTTGTCTACGCTGCTGAAAGGAATCAAAGAATATACCAGCAATATTACCGCTATTGTTACCGTAACGGATGATGGCGGCAGTTCCGGCCGACTGCGCAGTGATTTAGGTGTTCTGCCGCCCGGTGATATTCGCAATTGTTTAGTAGCGCTGGCGCACAAGGAAAGCTTGATGGAACGGCTGCTGCAGTACCGTTTTAGCGACGGAGAAATGGCCGGCCACAATTTGGGGAACTTATTTTTAGTAGCCTTGTCTGATATGTCCGGCGGCTTTTATAACGGGGTGCAGGAACTTTCCAAAGTGCTGGCCATCCGCGGGCGGGTGCTGCCGGCAACACTGCAGGATGTTGTGTTGGGAGCGGAGTTTACTGACGGCACGGAAGCAATGGGCGAGTGTACGATAGTTTCCGGCGGCAAAAGGATTAAGCGGGTGTTTTTGGAACCCAAAGAATGTCAACCGCTGCCGGAGGCATTAAAAGCAATTCAAGAAGCTGATGGCATTGTTTTGGGACCGGGCAGTCTTTATACCAGCGTACTTCCTAACCTATTGGTGGAAGGGATTGGGGAAGCCATTAAAAAATCCCGTGCCGTAAAGATTTACGTTTGTAATGTGATGACTCAACCGGGTGAAACCAACAATTATACTGCTTATCAACACTTAAAAGCGGTGGTGGATCATGCCGGAATGATTGTTGATTATGCCTTGGTGAACACCGGAAAGATTCCGGAACGATTAATTGAGCGCTATCGTCGGGAAGGGGCGGCACCGGTAACCGCTGATGTAAAAAACATTGAGCGAATTGGGGTAAAAGCGATTACGGGAGATTTTGTGCAGGAAACAAATGTGGTAAGGCATCATCCGCAAAAGTTGGCCCGGGCAGTATTAGAGTTAATTATCTCGGCAAAGACGCCCTCTGAGCGGATAGACTTTATGAAAGAGTACTTAAATAATTAAATATGAATTGCCGTACCCAATTTGACATATTATATAGACGGCTTGCAAGTGCGCGTTATTTGTACTGATATAAACTTCTCCGGTACATAACGCGCCTTTTTATTATAGAGTAAACAGCAGTTGATATGACGATAGTTTTTGTCTTACTTGCAGAGTTGTCAAGGTGAGTTGTGTTATAATGGGTGTGAGGTGATAGCCTTGTCTTTTTCAGTGGTGACAAAGAACGAGCTGGCACGGGTTATCGGGCGGCGGAAATGCTGTCGGCTGGCAGAGCTGGCTGCTTTGCTGAAAATGGACGGAAGCATCCAAATTTCCGGTAAAAAGCTGGCGGTGTCGATTGTTACTGAAAATGCTGCCGTGGCCCGCAAGGTGCTGACCCTGGTTAAAAAGTTGTTTGGTTTACGTACGGAAGTGATGGTTCGGCGCAAAGTGCGCTTGAAAAAAAATAATATATATTTAGTGCGCATACCGGCTCAACCGGGTTTAGAAAAAGTTCTGGTGGATACCGGAATATGGGATGAGGAAAACAAAATGCTGAACTACGAATTGCAAGCCGGTTTACTGGCTAAAAAATGCTGTCAAAAAGCTTATTTGCGGGGAACCTTTTTAGGCGGCGGTTCGGTCAGTAACCCGGAAGGCGATTATCATTTAGAAGTTATCTCTAAAGATTACAACCATGCAAATGAAATACTAAAGATAATGAATCAAATGGATTTAAAGGCAAAGCTTAGCACCCGTAAAAATTGGTATGTGGTTTATTTAAAAGAAAGTGATCAAATAGTGAAGTGTTTAAATCTCATGGGTGCTCACGGTGCCCTGTTAAACTTTGAAAATGTTCGCGTATATAAAGACGTGCGCAATCAAGTAAACCGCCTGGTAAATTGCGAAACGGCGAACCTTAGTAAAACGGTTAATGCTGCGATGCGCCAGATTGAAAACATCAGATATATCGAAGCTACTATCGGCCTGGACAGATTGCCGCCGACACTAAAGGAGACTGCTCGGTTAAGGTTAGAGCATGCGGATGTCAGTTTAAAGGAATTAGGAGAAATGATGAATCCTCCGGTAGGCAAGTCCGGAGTAAATCACCGCATGCGCAAGCTGGAGGATATATCCAAAAAACTGCGCAGCAAGTCCGGAAGATAAAAAATGCGTAGTAAAGAATTGGATCGTTTGCTGCGGCAGAATACTTACCGGGCAATCTATCAATCTTATTGGCGTTATCGCAAGCGTGAAGAATTGCCTTTCCGGTCGGGCTGGCGAGTTTTTTTTCTGGGTACGGGTGGAAACCCGGAAGCGTCTTTTGCACAAAAGCCGTCAACTGCCGGCTTTATTTTGGAAGCCGACGGAACGCGCATATATGTAGATCCCGGCCCGGCAGCGGTTGTGCAGGCGCAGCAAATGGATATAGATCTTGGAAGTTTAGACGGTATTTACATATCCCATGGACACCTAGACCATTACGGCGGTGCGGAAAGCGTGATTGAGGGGATGTGTTGGGCGATGTATGCCCGGCGCGGTTATTTGCTGGCTCCCGAAAGTATTTTATACTCGGAACATTTAATTAGTGACTATCATTTGGGCTTGGCCTCTTATGGCGGTTATAAAGGCGGCCCTAAGGTAGTGACGCTGCAAAAGGGGCAGCCGGTGCAAATTAAAAAGGCGATTCTTACCCCCGTTCCTGCTTATCACGGCAAAGAGAACTACGGTTTTATCCTGAAAGCCGGCGGTTTAACTGTCGGTTATACCAGTGATACAAACTATATTCGCAAGTACTCAACTCCCGATGGAATTAAAGAAGTTACCGCCGGTTCAATTATGGATTTAATAAACATCGTTGAATACCGTGAAGATATAAAACAAGCCTTTTCTTCAGTGGATGTGTTGATTGCCAACGTATCAACTCATAATTCCTGGGCCCATCGCCATCTTACCACCTTGGGATTGGCTCATTTGCTGCAGGACTCACAGGTTAAACTATGTTTTTTAACCCATTTTAACAATTGTTGTGTCACGCCGGTTGATTTGCGGCCGGCCATGGCCGAGTATATTCAGCAAAGCACCGGTGTAAAATCCATCAGTGCTTACGATATGACAGTGCATGATTTGGAAAAATTATTATTACTATGCGGAGGCAAAAAATGAGAAAACTTAAAGTGTATCCCGCTCCGAACCACAAAAATGCGATGCACTGTTGTTATAAAATAACCGGTTTTTTTAGAACGGCATATAACTTTATTGTGCTTACGATATGCCGCTATATACCGTCTCTTGCTTTAAAAAACTGGTTATACCGTCACCTGCTGGGCATGAAGATCGGGAAAAATGCTTCCGTCGGTTTGATGGCGATGTTTGATATTTTTTTACCACATTTAATCAGCATTGGGGAAAACAGTGTTATTGGTTATAACGTAACTGTTTTAGCCCATGAATTTCTGGTTGACGAATACCGCATCGGTGAAGTGGTAATTGGCAAAAACGTTTTAATCGGTGCCAATGTGACCATACTGCCGGGCGTGACTATTGGCGATAACAGTATAGTGGGCGCCGGTGCGGTGGTAACCGAGGATGTACCTCCCGGCGTGATGGTTGGCGGGGTACCGGCAAAATTTATCAAAAAGACAGGGAGACATTATGTTTAGATGGATTAGAAGTCTGTGGAACCAGCCGTGGCAGCCCGGGTTTATGGCTGTCTTAGTGATCATAAATTTATTAGGTTCGATATACGGCTACTATTGGTACCGCAACCAACTGCCGGAAACCCCGCTTTATTTTTGGCCGCTAGTGCCGGACAGCCCCTTATCCACTACACTTTTTGCTCTGGCATTGGCCTTTGCGCTTTTGGGTTGGCGTCTTTACGGGCTGCAGACAGTTGCGCAGACCGTCTGCATTAAATACGGAATATGGGCAGTGGCCTTGATCAGTCACTACTGGATATTAGGCGGGGAAGTGCGTTGGACGGAAGTAATGCTTTGGCTGTCACACGTAGGGATGGCAGCACAAGGGATGTGGTTTTTGCGCAAACAAACGGTGACTTTAAAGGCAGCGGTTTTAGCGATTGCCTGGATAACACTTAATGATGTGGCGGATTATCTGCTGAACCTACACCCGTATTTTTTTGCTACCAACCAATTTAATTTCGCCGCAATTATTGCTGTTGTGCTGACGCTGACTTTGACATTGACCTTGCTAAATAAAGCAAGAAGCAGACGGGTTTTTCTTTAGGGAGTGAACGGCTTTGCGCTTAGGATACGAACTGGACTTACAACAAACTCAAAAATTAATTATGACGCCGGAGCTGCGGCAGGCGATTGCCGTGTTGCAAATGTCTGCGGTTGAGCTAAACGAATTTGTGGAGCAACAGCTACAGGAAAACCCCGTTTTAGAAACAAATGATTTTGAAAATGATGAAACGGTCAGCAGTACGGAGACCGGCGAGCTAAGCCCCGGAGAACGGTTTGATGTTGATTGGCAGGAATATTTTCATGACAGCAGCGATTTAGGATTTCCCAAAGGACAATCCGAACATGATGCCACAGAATACAGTTTTGAATCCTTTACTTCAAAAGCACCGACTTTAGTTGAACACTTAACTTTTCAGCTCTCATTGGTAGACTGTCGCCGGGAAATAAAAAGAATAGTAAATTATTTGATTGGCAATTTGGACCAAAACGGTTATTTAAAAATCAGCACTGAAGAAGCGGCAAAAGAATTAAATGTTTCTTTAACGAAGGTGGAAGAAGCCTTAAAAGTGCTGCAAGGAATGGAACCCTTCGGAGTGGGAGCCCGCAGCTTGGAGGAATGTTTGCTGCTGCAGGTGGAACATCGGGGTTTGCAAAATCCTTTACTGAAGCCAATAATTAACAATCATTTATCTGACTTAGCCAAAGGCCGTTTGGAAAAAATAGCGTCAAAGCTGGGAGTGTCGGTTGCTCAGGCTCAGCAGGCCGCCGATGAACTGCGCAGTTTGGATCCCAAGCCGGGGCGTAATTTCAGCAGTGACGACGGTACCCGATATATTGTCCCCGATGTAGTAGTAGAAAAGGTGGAAGGGGAGTACATCATATTAGTAAATGATATATCTACTCCCCGGTTAAGGGTAAATAATACTTACCGTTCGGTAATTATGCACGGAAATCAGCTGGATAACGATACCCGCAAGTACGTAGAGAGCAAATTGAATGCTGCTGTTTGGCTTATAAGAAGCATTGAGCAGCGGCGATTGACATTATATAAGGTAGCCAGTGCGTTGGTGGAATTGCAGCGGGATTTTTTAGATCGTGGCGTTAAATATTTAAAACCCCTTAATTTAAAAGACGTTGCCGAGCAGGTGGGTTTACATGAATCCACCGTCAGCCGGGCAACTTCTAATAAGTATATACAGACACCCCAAGGTGTTTTTGAAATGAAATATTTTTTCTCTACCGGTTTAAAGGCTAAAGGCGGGCAACAAGTTTCAGCAGAGAGTATAAAAAAATTACTAAAAGAAATTATAAGTAACGAGGATCCCAAAAAACCGTTAAGCGATCAGAAAATTACTGATTTATTGAAGCAAAAAGGAGTACAAATTTCCCGCCGCACGGTAGCCAAGTATCGCGATGAAATGGCGATACCTACCGCCGGGCAGCGAAAGAGATATTAATTGTGGCAAAAAAATGTGTTAACAGAATTAGCTTCTTGGTCTTATTGGTATAACCTATTTAGAAAAATAAAGAAAAGTTTATCACAAAAAAGGATTTATGAGGTGGTATATAGTAGTATTAAATTAAATAGTATGTCATAAAGGGTATTAATTGAAAGGAGCTGTATATTACCGATGACGGTAAGAATTGGGATCAACGGGTTTGGTAGGATTGGGCGTTTAGTGCTGCGTGCTGCTGTAGAAGCCGGGGATTTTGAGGTTGTAGGCATCAACCATAAAACCCGCCGCATGAAGGCCCCAGAGAAAAAGGTAGGGTTGGATTTTACTGCAGTAAACGATTTGACTTATGCAAAAACGTTGGCTCATTTGCTGAAATATGACTCGGTACATGGTATTTTTGATGCGGAAGTAGATGCCACAGAAGATTCTTTGATCGTCGGCGGCAAAGAGGTTAAGGTTTTTGCCGAAGCCGATCCGGAAAAACTTCCTTGGGGTGAAATGGGTGTAGATATTGTTATTGAATCTACCGGACGTTTTACTCAGCGCAATGATGCGGCCAAGCACCTGACTGCCGGTGCTAAGAAAGTTGTGATTACTGCTCCTGGAAAAGAACCTGACGCTACCATTGTAATGGGTGTAAACGAGGGTATTTATGATCCGCAAAAACACCATATTGTCTCTAATGCTTCTTGTACCACCAACTGTTTAGCCCCGGTGGCTAAAGTTATTAATGATAAGTTTGGCATTGTTAAAGGGCTAATGACCACTGTGCATTCCTATACCAACGACCAGAATGTTTTGGATCTTCCTCATAAAGATTTACGCCGGGCACGGGCAGCCGCCCAGTCGATTATTCCGACTACAACCGGCGCTGCCAGAGCGGTAGCTTTAGTGCTTCCGGAGCTAAAGGGTAAGTTAAACGGTTTTGCGATGCGTGTGCCAACACCAAACGTTTCAGTGGTTGATCTTACCTGCCAATTAGAAAAATCCACCACTGCTGAAGAAATAAACGCCGCATTAAAAGAAGCGGCAGAAAATGAGTTGAAAGGAATTATGTTATACAGTGAGCTGCCGTTGGTTTCCAGCGACTACAACGGCAACCCTCATTCCGCTATTATCGATGCACTTTCTACGATGGTAATTGAAGGCAACTTGGCTAAAGTTGTTGCTTGGTACGACAATGAGTGGGGCTACTCCAACAGAGTGCTGGACTTAGTGCGTTATATTGCTGAAAAGGGTGTTTAAAATATATTATTAATTTTTAGACAGGCTGTGCCACTTTGTGGTACTATATAATATATTTGGCGTTTACAAAAAGGGCTTGATTGGCAAATCAAGCCCTTTAAAACAGACCATTGCGGTAGGTGATACAAGTGAATAAGAAGACGGTTAAAGACGTAGATTTTCAGGGAAAAAGAGTATTGGTGCGGGTTGATTTTAACGTACCCTTAAAAGATGGGGTTATTACTGACGATACCCGGATTAAAGCCGCACTGCCAACGATCAACTACTTGATTGAGCAAGGCGGAAAAGTGATTTTAATGTCCCACCTGGGGCGCCCTAAAGGCCAAGTAAAGGAAGAATTTAGGCTTAACCCGGTAGCTGACAGGTTATCGGAGTTGTTGGGGAAAGAAGTAATAAAAGTTAATGACTGCATCGGCGAGGAACCGCAAAAGGCAATTGCTAAAATGCAGCCCGGTGACGTGCTTTTGTTAGAAAACGTGCGCTTTTATGCTGAAGAAACCAAAAATGATCCGCAGTTTGCCAAACAATTAGCAGAGTTGGCCGATGTATATGTAAACGATGCTTTTGGTACCGCTCACCGTGCTCATGCTTCTACAGCAGGGGTTGCTCAATACCTGCCGGCAGTGGCCGGTTTTTTAATGGAAAAGGAGCTGGAAATGCTGGGTAAGGCCCTGGAAAATCCCCAGCGCCCCTTTGTAGCGGTCATCGGTGGCGCCAAGGTGTCTGATAAAATCGGGGTAATTGATAACCTGCTGGATAAAGTTAACACCTTGATTATTGGCGGCGGCATGGCCAATACTTTCTTAAAAGCTCAAGGCTATAATATGGGCAAATCTTTGCTGGAAGAAGACAAGGTTGATTTAGCCAAAGAGCTTTTGGAAAAGGCTAAAAATGCCGGTATTGATTTGCTGCTGCCCGTTGATGCCGTGGTTGCTTCTTCACCGGAGTCAACCGAAAGCCAAACCGTCAGTGTAGAGCAGGTTCCTGCTGATCAAATGATTCTAGATATTGGCCCGCAAACGGCGGAAAAGTTTGCCGCTGTTTTAAAACACGCCGCAACAGTGGTTTGGAACGGGCCGATGGGCGTGTTTGAGATAGATGCCTTTGCCAAAGGGACGGAGTTTGTGGCCCGGGCATTGGCTGAATCAAATGCCATCAGTATAGTGGGTGGCGGTGACTCGGCAGCCGCAGTTAAGAAAACCGGTGTAGCAGATAAAATAAGCCACATTTCTACCGGTGGCGGTGCCTCACTGGAATTTTTAGAGGGCAAGGAACTGCCCGGGGTGAAAGTATTACAAGATAAATAACCATACCGTTAAGGCATCAGCTTTTGCACTCATACCCAGTGCAAAAGTTGAAGCCTTTTTCGGAGTGTAAAGGGGGTATTTTTTTGCGCCAGAAAATTATTGCCGGCAACTGGAAGATGCATAAAACCGTTCAGCAAGGGCTGGACTTTACTAACCGGCTTGCCGGTTTGGTGAAAGATGAGGGTGTGGAAGTGGTTTTAGCACCGACCTTTACAGCTTTATATGCGGTAGCCGAGGCTGTTAAGGGTACTAATATTGGGTTAGCGGCCCAGAATGTTCATTGGGAGGACGAAGGGGCCTATACCGGTGAAATTTCGGCACCGATGTTAAAAGAAATCGGCTGCAAATATGTGATTATCGGCCATTCGGAACGGCGGCAATATTTTGGCGAAACTGATGAGACAGTAAACAAAAAAGTGCTGGCCGTATTAAAGCATAATTTAACGCCGATTATTTGTGTAGGAGAAACTTTAGACCAGCGCGAGCAGGGGGTTACCCGGCAAGTTGTTCGTACACAAACTTTAGCGGCCTTGAAAGGCTTGGACGCTGATACGATTGCAAAGCTGGTAATTGCTTATGAGCCGGTTTGGGCGATCGGTACGGGTAAAACGGCGTCTGCGGAAGATGCGCAAGATGTCATTGCCTATATCCGCAGTGTGATTAAAGAATTGGCAGGAGAAGCCGCTGACAAAATAAGAATACAGTACGGCGGCAGTGTGAAACCGGCCAACACTGCCGGTTTAATGTCACAGCCGGACATTGACGGCGCCCTTGTAGGTGGGGCAAGCTTAGATCCGGAAAGTTTTGCCGGCATTATCAAAGAGGCAGCAAAAGCTTAAATGAGGGGGAAAAATACTTGACAGCGCAGGTTAAGCCCATAGCATTGATAATCTTGGATGGCTGGGGCGTTTCTTCTCCGTCTGAAGGTAACGCCATCACTTTAGCAAATACGCCAAATATCGATAAATATTTACAGCAGTTCCCTCATACCGTTTTAAAGGCGTCAGGGGAAGATGTCGGGCTGCCGGCAGGACAAATGGGTAATTCAGAAGTCGGCCACTTAAACATTGGTGCCGGAAGAATAGTATATCAGGAATTAACCCGGATTAGCCGTGCCATTAGAGATGGCAGCTTTTTTAAAAATGAAGAGCTGCTTGCTGCTGTAAATTTTGCCAAGAAAAACAACGGTGCGCTGCACCTGATGGGTTTGCTGTCTGACGGCGGGGTGCACAGCCATATTGAACACTTATTTGGCTTGTTGGAACTGGCTAAAAGAGAGAAGCTAAACCAAGTATATATACATGCCTTTTTAGACGGCCGGGACGTTCCGCCGGCCAGTGCATTGGATTACATAAGGAAACTGGAAAACAAGTGCTTAGAGATAGGCTTGGGTAAAATTGCAACCGTAATGGGCAGATATTACGGGATGGACCGCGATACCCGCTGGGAGCGCACCGAAAAGGCTTATCAAGCAATGGTATTGGGCCAAGGTTTAAAAGCGGAATTTGCTGAAAAAGCGGTGGAAGAATCTTATGCCAGAGATGAAACCGATGAGTTTGTGCGGCCCACTGTCATTGTCAATGCCGACGGAAGTCCTGTGGCCACAGTGGTTGACGGGGATGCGGTGATCTTTTATAATTTCCGGCCGGATCGGGCCCGGCAAATTACTCGCGCATTTGTAGATGAGGATTTTACCGGATTTAAACGTCCGGCAGCCCACCCCAAGGTGCATTTTACCTGTATGACGCAGTATGACCGCACCATTAATGCACCGGTTGCCTTTAAACCGCAAAAGTTGGTCAATACACTGGGGGAAGTGTTAAGTAAACACGGCATTAGACAACTGCGGTTAGCGGAAACAGAAAAGTACGCGCATGTGACCTTCTTTTTTAACGGCGGTGTAGAACGCCCCAACCCCGGTGAAGAGCGGCTGCTAATACCCTCACCTAAAGTGCCGACCTATGATCAAAAGCCGGAAATGAGTGCTTATGAAGTAACGGATGCCTTGTTAGAGCAGCTGGAAAAAGATCAGTTTCAAGTGATTATTATGAATTATGCTAACACCGACATGGTTGGACATACCGGCAAGCTTGATGCGGCAATTAAAGCCATTGAAGCGGTAGATCAATGCGTGGGAAGAGCGGTAGAGGCGATTTTAGCAAAGGGCGGCGTGGTTTTGCTGACCGCTGATCACGGCAACGCTGAATGTATGCTTGATGAACAGGGTGAACCCTATACCGCCCACACCACCGGACCGGTACCTTTTGTACTAATCGGCCACGGAAAGCTGCGAAATGCAAAGCTTAGGAGCGGTAGGTTAGAAGATATTGCGCCAACAATCTTAAAGCTGCTTAATATTCCGGTGCCTGTGGAAATGACCGGCAGTTCGCTGATTACTGAATAATTGCTCAAAAATCGAAAGGTATTGAATTAAGTGTAGGGAATGTAGAATAATAGATAAGATGAGATGTTACATACATAATAAGGAGGCTTACTAATATGTCAACCTATATTGTGGATGTAAATGCCAGGCAAATACTTGATTCTCGCGGCAACCCTACCGTAGAAGTAGATGTGCTGTTGGAAGACGGTACTTTAGGACGTGCTGCCGTTCCTTCCGGAGCGTCTACCGGTGCTTACGAGGCTGTAGAACTGAGAGACGGTGATGAAAACTATTACTTAGGCAAAGGTGTAACTAAAGCGGTAGAAAATGTTAACGAAATCATTGCACCGGAAATTATCGGCATGGATGCCACAGACCAACTGGGAATCGATCAAGTGATGATTGAATTAGACGGGACGCCCAATAAGAGTAAACTTGGTGCAAATGCGATTTTGGGGGTATCATTGGCAGTAGCAAAGGCTGCGGCTGAATCGCTGGGGCTGCCGTTGTACCAATATCTTGGAGGCACTAATGGCAAGGTGCTGCCGGTACCGATGATGAATATTTTAAACGGCGGCAAGCATGCTGATAATAACGTCGACATTCAAGAATTTATGATCATGCCGGTAGGCGCAGATAGTTTTAGCGAAGCACTGCGCATGGGCACGGAAGTTTTTCATAATCTAAAAAAAGTATTAAAGAAAAAAGGCTTGAACACCGCTGTGGGTGATGAGGGCGGCTTTGCTCCCAATTTAGGTTCAAATCAGGAAGCATTAGAGGTCATTGTGGAGGCAATTAACGCCGCCGGCTACAAACCCGGGGAAGATATAGCATTGGCCTTGGACGTAGCGGCAACGGAATTGTACAAAGACGGCAAGTACGTGCTGGACGGAGAAGGGGTAACTAAAACTGTTGATGAGATGATAGCTTATTACGAGCAACTTGTTGATAAGTTTCCGATCATATCCATTGAAGACGGTCTGGCTGAGGACGACTGGGACGGCTGGCAAAAACTGACCGAGCGTTTAGGCAAGCGCGTACAGCTGGTTGGTGATGATTTGTTTGTTACCAATACAGAGCGGTTGGCCAAGGGGATTGCTACAAAAGTAGCAAACTCAATCTTGATTAAGGTAAATCAAATCGGTACACTTACTGAAACCCTTGATGCCATTGAAATGGCTAAGTGTGCGGGTTATACGGCGGTTGTATCACACCGGTCCGGGGAAACGGAAGATGCCACCATTGCTGACTTGGTAGTGGCAACCAATGCCGGCCAAATTAAAACCGGAGCCCCTTCCCGTACTGACCGGGTGGCTAAATATAACCAACTTTTGCGGATTGAGGAAGAGCTTGACCGATTTGCGCAATTTAAAGGCCGTAAAGCCTTCTATAACCTTGAAAAATAAGCACTGAGGGGCATTTTAGCCTCAATGTGCTTATTTGAAGCGTCTTTTCAATCCGAAAACTTTAAAGTGTAATTTTGAAGTATAATAATAAAACTAAATAATTAAATACAATGTGATTGTCACAAATTTCACGTTATGGTATAATGAGTCTTAAAATTATATTATGTGTAGGAGGTGAATATTTTTTGTTAAAGGGCATTGTGATCGGCCTTCAGGTACTGATAGCACTAGGACTCATAGCAAGTATCCTTTTGCAATCCGGCAGGAGTGCCGGTTTGTCTGGTGCAATTGCCGGAGGAGCCGAGACACTATTCGGTAAAAAGAAAGGACTAGATGATTTGCTTGGCAGGATCACCGTTGTCCTCGCTGTTGTATTTGCGGTATTGTCTTTAGTTTTAGTGGCTTGGTAAAACTTAAGACAAGTAGACAAAACGGTAGACAAGGAGGGTAATGTTCAAGTGGATATGACGTTAGCGTATATTGCTGCTGGCGCCGGTGTATTAGCATTACTATTTGCGCTATTTACCCTGTCCATGGTATTGAAAAAGGACATGGGTACACCGAAGATGCGGGACATCTCCCTTGCAGTACAAGAAGGGGCGATGGCTTATCTTAACCGTCAATACAAAACATTGATTCCTTTTGCTCTGATCATTTTTGTTCTTTTATGGGGAGCTGCATATGTAGTTGAAGTTCCTGAAGGCAGTCACCTTCCCGTTGGTGCTCCTTCCGCTATTTCATTTTTAGTTGGTGCTATTTGTTCGGCGATTGCCGGTTATCTGGGAATGACCAGTACTACCAAATCAAATGCTCGGACCGCCGAAGCTGCTCGCAGCCATGGCTTAGCTGCAGCTTTGGATGTATCCTTTAAAGCCGGTGCTGTTATGGGTTTATCCGTTGCCGGTTTAGGACTCTTAGGTGTATCAGTATTGTTTATTATTTATCAACAGCCTCTGATCATTAACAGCTTTGCATTTGGTGCTTCGGCAATTGCTTTCTTCGCTCGTGTTGGTGGCGGTATTTATACCAAAGCTGCTGACGTAGGCGGAGACCTGGTAGGTAAAGTAGAAGCAGGTATTCCTGAGGACGACCCACGTAACCCGGCTACCATTGCCGACAACGTTGGTGACAACGTTGGTGATACTGCCGGTATGGGTGCAGACTTGTTTGAATCTTATGCTGCTACAACCATTGCCGCAATGCTGATTGGTAACTCATTATTTGGCTTCCCCGGTGTTATCTTCCCGCTGCTGCTTGGTGCAGGCGGTATTGTCGCTGCCATCATCGGTACTTTCTTTGTGCGTACCTCTGAAAACGGTAACCCGCAGGCAGCATTAAACGTTGGTATTTGGGTAACCAACATTATTACCGCTATCTTTGCTTGGTTCTTGGCTAAGAGCATTTTCCCCGCTACCGGTGTAGCCGTTAACGGCGAATCCTTTGGAAATGTAAGTACCGGTATCTTCTTTGCGGTATTAGCAGGTTTAATTGTTAACGTTGCTATTGGTTGGTTAACCGAGTATTATACCTCTTATCATAAAAAGCCTGTTTTGAATATCGCCGAGTCTTCTAAAACCGGCCCGGCTACCAACGTAATCCAGGGCTTATCTGTAGGATTGGAATCGGTACTGTTCCCGATGCTGTTCTTTGCAGGTGCAATTTACTTCTCATTTGCCATGGTAGGTAGCTTTGCTCCGACAGATGCTTCCGGAGCAATGTGGGCAATCTACGGTATTGCTATGGCTGCTATGGGTATGCTTTCCACTGCCGGTATGATTGTGGCTATGGACTCCTTCGGACCGGTTGCTGACAACGCCGGTGGTATTGCTGAAATGTGCGAGCTTCCTCCGGAAGTACGCGAAAAAACTGACAAGCTGGACGCAGTTGGTAATACTACCGCAGCTATCGCCAAAGGTTTTGCTATTGGTTCTGCGGCCCTGACTGCTTTAGCTCTGTTCAGTGCTTATGTTGACTCTATTAAACATAAATTTGCAATAGAAGAATTTGTCATTAACCTGAGCGACCCGATGGTATTGGTCGGTGTATTCATTGGTGGCGCCGTTCCGTTCTTGGTTGCTGCCCGCACCATGCGCGCAGTCGGTGAATCCGCATTTGATATGGTGGAAGAGGTTCGTCGCCAGTTCCGTGAAATTCCTGGAATTATGGAATACAAGAACAAGCCGGACTATGCTCGCTGCGTAGATATCGCTACTCGCGCTGCAATTGGGAAAATGATCTTCCCAGGTCTGGTTGCAGTTCTTGGTCCGATTTTAGTAGGTTTCATTCTTGGGGCAAGAGCACTGGCCGGTTACTTGGCAGGTATGACAGTTGTCGGTATCTTGCTGGCTCTGTTCCTTGCTAACTGCGGTGGTGCTTGGGACAATGCTAAGAAGTGGATTGAACAAGGTAACTTAGGCGGTAAGGGTTCTGACCCGCATAAGGCTGCTGTTATCGGTGACACAGTAGGTGACCCCTGTAAAGACACTTCCGGCCCTGCTATGAACCCGCTTATTAAGGTTGCAGGTACCGTTTCCCTGATTCTTGGTCCACTACTTCCGATGCTATAATAAGCAAGAGGGGCTGTTGCACAACGAATGTAGTGCTTCAGCTCCTTTTTTTATCAGTTGGACGGGGGAGAGTTGGTCAGTAGAAAGTTAAAAAGTGTTCAGCTTAAAAGATCTGATGTTGGGAACGACACCTTTGTCGTTCCGCTTTATTTTTATGTTTTTTAGCCAGTTGATATAATGTTGCTATAATTGGCGAAAATTGTTAAAATTAATAACAGCGGTAGTACGCTGTATGGGATCTGATATCTGCCCTTTTAAACGAAGTAAAGGCTAAATCGCTTAGCTTTAGCAAAATTACTAAAAGAAAGGGGTTTTTTTAAGTGGAACGAAGTGAAGCCTGGGAACTGCTAAACAAACACATGAAAAATGAAAATTTGTTAAAACATAGTTTGGCCGTAGAAGCAGTAATGGTTGGATTGGCTAAACATTTTGGGGAAGATGAGGAAAAGTGGGCATTGGCCGGGCTGCTGCATGATATTGACTATGAATATACTAAGGACAACCCCGAAAAACACAGCTTGGTGGGTGCGGAGATGCTGCAGGAAGCCGGTTTGCCAGAAGACGTCATTTATGCAGTAAAAGTACACAATGAAGCCCATGGGCTGCCTAGAAATACCTTGCTGGACAAAGCACTTTATTGCACCGATCCGTTGACCGGCTTAATTACAGCGGCTGCTTTGGTCCGTCCTGACAAGAGTTTGCTGGGCGTGAAAGTAAAGTCGCTTAAAAAACGTTATAAGGAAAAAGCCTTTGCCAAAGGTGCAAACAGAGAGATCATTGCCGCCTGCAGTGAAATAGGTTTAAGTTTAGAGGAATTTATGGAAATTGGCCTGAAATCAATGCAAGGAATAGCTAAAGAACTTGGTTTGGAATAAGCATACCTACCTATGCTTGACTTTCAAAAACATAATGCTTTACAAGGGCAAAGGTATGTGTTAAAATAATCTTTGCACATTTTTTAAGGGCCATTAGCCACATTGATTTATGAGGTGTTAATATGTCCGGTAAGTTTAAACCCACTATTTCCAAAAACGGCGTAGTAACTGAAAATCGTAAGGCAAGGCACCTCTATCATATTTTAGAAACTTATGAAGCCGGTATTGTTTTGCAGGGAACAGAGGTAAAATCGCTGCGGTGCGGCCGGGCAAATTTGCAGGACAGTTTTGCCCGCGTTGAAAACGGTGAAATGTTATTATATAATATGCATATCAGCCCATATGAACAGGGCAATAGATTTAATCATGAACCGAAAAGAACCCGTAAGCTGTTAATGCATAAATCGGAAATACACAAACTGCTGGGCCGTACTCAAGAAAAAGGCTTAACCTTAGTGCCCCTAAAAGTATACTTTAATCAAAGAGGAGTCGCCAAGGTGCTTTTAGGTTTGGCCAAAGGTAAAAAAGAATACGATAAACGCCGCGACATTGCCGAAAGAGACGCTAAACGAGAAATGGACCGGGCACTGAAAGCCCGTTATTAAAGTTTTAGTAATCTTAATATTATGGGGGCGACCGGTTTCGACGGGGGAAATGGTGGCAAGAGGAGCGAGCCGGGATCCCACTAAACCCGTTAAACAGTGGAACAAAAATAAGTGCTAACGAAGAAAATTACGCTTTAGCTGCTTAATTGCAGTCTAACCTCCTACCCTCGTTGGGCCCGTGACCTGGGCTAGGAGGTCACACAAACGGGCTGGCTTAAACCCAATTCTCGGAGGGTTTAAGCGAGATTTATCGAGATAGTTATAACGTAGGCTGGTTGTGGCCGACGTTATAGCGAAAGCAATACACAACCTACGCTCGTAGAGCCTGTTGTGGCCGTTCTCTCGGACGGGGGTTCGAATCCCCCCGCCTCCACCAGCAAAGGTCACAATCGTATCTATATCGATTGTGTTTTCATAGACAATAACCTTTTTAACATAAGCCTGGATGATGCGTTTTTGCTCTTCCGGGCTTTTGTTTTTTATGTCAGCATCTTTTTGGAGATAACGGCGAATCATTTCTTCAGTAGGGGTGTGTATTTGAGCCTGCAGTTTGGCTTCCTCCAGCTCATCCATTTTTGCCTTCATGGAAGGGTGAAACATTCCAGCAGCAATGGCATTGACTATATTACCACAGGTATAGGACTGGGTTTATAGAAGAAAAGAAGGAAAGTGAAAAGAAATTTCGAAAATAATACTTTCCCGTAATCACCGGAGAAAAGACTCCCACCCCCTAGGAATATAAACACCGAAGATCCGGCAAATCGGAGGTGTTTAAAATTTAATGCCTCACCATGAGATTAGGGATGATGGCCGTATCGTGCTGAACTTTAACTTTTTAACAAATCGCTTGAGCTCTTGTTTGATAGGGCGCTACAGAGGTGCGTGGAAAAACACAAGAATCCATGTTGCAGAGCATTATGAAAAAGAAAACCACATCAGAAGGCTTTGTTTCTTCAGAATGCTGGAAAACAGAAGGCGAAGATACTGTTGGTTATGCATTGATAACTAAATGGGAAAGTAAAGAACCTTTAGGCTTGGTTTTCATTTAGCCATAAAGGCGGTGGTAATGAGGAAATCCAAGGTGGTAAAATGCCTAAGTTGGAAATTTACTTTGACGATCGAATCAAATAGGATTGACAATAGGATACTCGAGGTTATAAAGGGGTCAGCTGCCTATTTCGGCCATCTGACCCCCTTTAATCTAACGCCTTGTTCTACATCAATTTGGATTTTACACAAAGTTCGGGACATATCCGTTCCAACTTAGATCTTTATAATTGTGACTAATAAAACAGTAGAATGTTTTTTGTCAGGATTTCAATTTATCTTTTAATCCTACTTAATCTTTTAATACTACTTATCTTTTAATCCTACGCACGGTATATTGGATTTCAAAAATAAGATCCAACTGACCAGTGCAAGCGCAGAAAAAAACGTAATCAATACACCCAGACCTACTACTATATTTTCCCACGGCACAGAAGCTATTGTCATTCCGATGGTTCCTAATACTGTGAACAATGTATTTATTAATGAAGATGCTGATCCGGTGTCACTTTTTTGCTGCTCCAATAGTAAATTGGTACTGAACGGCCTGATTATAGCACCGGATAATGACATCAGAACAAACGACAGTAAAAATAATATCGGAGCCATGGTTCCAATTGTCATTACCAAAACCCCACTTAAAGTTGATATTCCCAAAAATAGTAGTGTAAATATCTTCTTATCCATAGCGCTTAAGAACCGAACATATATGAATGGCCCGAAAAGCGTAAGTAAAGCATTAGTCGCAAAGAAATAACTGTAACTTTGGGCACTAAGGCCAAAGTAATCCTCATAGATATAGGCTGAAATTGCTATATAGCCCAAAAACGGTATCGCATTTAAGGAAAATATTACTGCAGGTATAATAAATCCTTTATTTTTCGCAACAATTAACAAGCGCCCGATGGAACCTGTCAATGTGCCCTTATATCTATCTTCCTCTTTCAAGGTTTCCTGATATAATACGGATAACACTAGGCTTATAATGCTTATAACAGCCAGGGTCCAAAAGGTGCCTCTCCAATTAGTAAAGTGTAAAATCATGGCTCCAACTACCGGAGCCAGCATTGGGGCAAGTCCTGAAACGGTTTGGCAAACAGCCAATATCGACTCTCTTCTTTTGCCTGAAAACGAGTCCTTAATGATAGCTAATGAAACGGATGTGATACCGCCCGCCCCTATCCCCTGAAAAGCCCTGGCTAAAATCAGGAAATATATATTACTGGAAAGTGCACAGGCGATACTACATATCGTATATACAATGCTTCCTGTTAAAAGAACGGGCTTACGGCCATACTTGTCACTCAGTGGACCCCAAAACAGCATTCCAACAGCATAAAAAATGAAGAATGCGCTTAATGTCAAATTGGTTATTGCCGAGCTGCTTCCAAAATATGAATTCATTTGGGGCAATGCAGGCAAGTACAAATCAGTAGAAAGCGGTATAAACATATTCATTAAGGCGATAAAAGCGATAAGTCCTTTATTCCCCAAATACACCTGGCTGACGTCTGCTGTCAGGTTACTTTCAGCATCTACTTTATACATTGCGATTTTGGTTTCAGCTTCTAGTATAGCTTCGATTCCTTCATTTTTTTGTTGCATAGTAATCACTCCCATTGTAGTTATGTAGCTCGCTACATAAAACCCAAAAATATCGGAGTCTTTTGACTCCATCGATTACTCTTAAATATTTGCATGGACTGATTTTAATATATGGTTTTAATTCGCCGGCTCCGAACCTCTGTCAGTCCTTGCAGTAGTTTTTGTTCAGCTGTCTTTCTAAAGTCATCCATTGCCTTGCAAATAAAAACCTCATTATTTGTCTCATGGACTGAAATGAGGTGGGTTGTATTTATGTTCAAAGTATAAGGCAAAAGACTGAAGTTAGAAAAATGCTTTGTACACCCACCTGACGAAAATGCACACTCCCGCCTGCCACGGGGTATGCATTATCACCCTATTGATTGACGGGCCGGGTATCTGCCGCGGGCTTCTTTTCCACATATTATAGATAACCGGTACAACCATCATGGTTAAGAAGGTGGCTACCGTTAAGCCATGCATCAACGCCACTGCCATGGGAGCAAATAAATTGTCGCTTATGATTGCCTAGAGTTAAAATAACCGCGAGAGTGCTAATGATAATGGCATTAAAACGCCGGTTAATGCCGGTTATACAAGCCTCATCTACCGGTAGGCCGTGCCTTCGTTCCTCATTTATAAAATCCTCCAGTAATATGCCATTCTTGATCACCAAACCCACCAGGGCAATAATTCCCAGGAAGGCGGTATAAAGAGCAAAATTTTCCAAACTGGCGACATCCTTAATGTTACTTTTAACGCGTATGTTATACTCATTGCCGTCTTTTCTGTATACGGATGCGTTATAGCCGTGCAAGGCAATATTAATTTTCTGTCTTTATCCTCGTTTAGGTCAATATTCAGCTGAAGGCTGTCATTATCCCAATTGTCCCGGACATTGGCGGTTTCTGGAATTTTGGCTGTTTTTTGTTCAAGCTGTTTGGCTACTTTGACTATCTAATTAATATCATCGCCGGCTATCCTGACAATACCCTTGGCGTCGGTCGGTTCGGCGTTTTTCAGCAACTTAATTATGCATTTGCCGCTGCTGATATTTTCATTTAACAGCGATTGAAGGTAGGTGGATTCGATACAGGACGTGACTTCCGGCTCCTTTTTCAATAATGCGGCCACATCATCCCCCAGTGGCAACTGAAAAAATGACCACCCAGGGTAGGGCTTGTAAAAGTTGCCCCGCTGGGCCGGGCACCGCCAACAATGGTGCAAAAGCTACGATAATGGCGGTAGTTGCTGATAGATTGGGAATCGTACAGTGGTGGCGCCGTTGTATGCGGCAATTAAGGGCTCATCTCCTGAATACATCCGGGTCCGGATATTGTCAGCCACCGCTATGGCATCATTCAGCTAGAATGCCTAAGGCCACTATTAGGGCTACCAATGATACATTGTGAATCTGGATTTCCTGCCAATACATCATTATACCAGCACCATTCCGATAATTAAATGCAGCATAAATTCGTTAGTGGAATCAATTACCGCATCAGTTTGATGTACTACTTCATCAACCTTTAAATCGGGTGGCAGGGTGGTTTTCACTTTGTCGATAGCTTTGCGGACATCCTCCGCGTTCTTATTGTCCTCAAAGTAAACCGCCAATAAAACAGCGTTATGGCCATTGTGGATTGCCAATTTTTGTGGGGGCCCATTACTTTAGTTTTTAAAGTATAATATAATCCTAGCTTAATTTATTAAGGAGTATGCTTATGAAAAAGGCAACAAATAGGGAATTAACTGTTCTTAAAACAATACTTTGGATATATATAATCTTGTGTTTTGTAATTGCCGGACTGCACTATGGTTATGCCAGGACCGCACCGGAGTCTGTAGCAAAAATTATTATTTGGTCCTGGCTTCTATGAAAACTGGGTTAAAACTGTTTTTATGATTATAGCCAGCATTTTGACTGTCAGAATAATAAAAAGAACTAAACGTACCCGCATGAGAAAAAGGAATTTGAGGGGTTTAATAATTGCGGCACTTGTTGTCCATATATTTACCCCGTTGGCTCTAAATAACAATGAGCTGTATTTTTTTGCGATGCCGTTACCCTGGACTACTGCCCCGTTACAGTTGTTATTTGAGAATTCATCTTTTTATGCCAGCAAATATCCCCTCTGGGGTATAAGCGGAATAACGGCCGTTTTGGTCTTTTATGTAATTATCAGTGTAGTTGTGTTCTTAGGCACACTATTATTTGGTAGGCGTTGGCAATGTTCAACTATATGCCTTTTTAACGGTTTTGCTTCTGAAGTGTTTGCACCTGCCTTTCCTTTGAAGGGAAAAAAGAAAAAAGCCCGGCCGGAAACCATCAGGATATTGACGGTTCTCAAATGGGTTATTTTTATTCTGGCTTTATTTTTTGCTGCAATCAATGTAATTTAACGTGCCCGATGACAATAGATATTAAAAGCAAGGCGTTAAAGGGTGAACCGGTAACCTCGTTAAGATGTGTAGGTTGCGGCCATTGCGTGGATGCCTGCAAAACCGAAACCCTGTCTTATACTACAACATTTTTAAGTATGTGTTCTAAAAAGAAGACCCATGTACCCGTGGAAAGCCTTAAATTAAGCAATTAGAATATTTTGTGCATACCTCCACCGTTTAGAAGGTGGAGGTTTATTTTTAAAATTACGTAAGAAAGAAAATTTGAGAGATTATGCCGGAATTTAAGATTAAATGTACATTTTTTCACAAAAACGGGATTTGAATATATAAAATACATTTTCTAATATTATGGCAAATGGTATACCGGTATACCACGGAGGGAAGAAAATGAACGAAAAAGTATTCCTAGGTCCCATTGAATCAGAACCGCAGCCCCAGATACGGGATAAAGTGTATGAGCGCCTACGCAGCGCCATATTAAGCGGTGCCCTGGAACCCGGCGAAAGGCTGGTGGAGCGGAAACTGGCTGAGCTTTTGGGGGTGAGTCGCACGCCTGTTCGGGAAGCCATAAGAATGTTGGAGTTGGAGGGCCTGGTTACCCATCTGCCCAGGGTCGGGGCGGTGGTGGCCCAGGTTTCAGATACCGAAGTCCTTGAAATATACAGGATCAGAGCAGTGCTTGAGGGGCTGGCTGCCCGCATGGCGGCGGAGAAAATCACCCCGGAGCAATTAAATAAACTGGCGGAACTGGTCCAAATTTTTGAGGAAAATGCCAAACAAGGTAATTTAGAACGTTTGGAAGAGGCCCACCGGGAATTTAATGATTTGATATACCGGGCGGCCGGCAGTAGTCGCTTATATAGCATGATAACCACCCTGGTTGAGCACATAGATCGGTATACCAGAGTGGGCTATTGCCACCCTGGTCGTATTGCAGAGGCTACCCTGGAACACCGGCAACTGGTGGAGGCAATAAGAATGAGGGACGGAGCCCTGGCGGAGCAGGTGGCCAGGGAACATATTGATAATTCCCGCCGGGCCTATTTCATTGAGGCGGCCAAAAAATTGCCAAAAAAAGATTTTTAGAATAAAAGCAGGGTGTTAGGGGGATAGAAAATGTCACTTACCGAGATACTAATTATATTAGCCACCGGGGTGGTGGCAGGCTTTGTCAACGTTGTGGGGGGCGGAGGTTCCCTGATTTCCATGCCCATCTTAATTTTCTTGGGTTTACCGTCGGCCGTGGCCAACGGTACTAACCGGGTGGCCCTGATGGTACAAAGTCTGGTGGCCATTGGGTACTTTCGCCAAAAGGGTTACTTTTATCCCAAATTAAGTGCCGTTTTTGGTATACCAGCGGTGCTGGGGTCAATAGTGGGGGCTAAATTTGCCATTTCACTTTCCGATGCCCTATTTAACAAAATTCTGGCCATAGTAATGATTGTGGTGGCGATTCTGGTTATTTGGAGACCGGAAAAAAGATTTTTGAATATGGAAGAAATGAGTGAGAATTTAAGCAGGCCCCGCTTAATTTTTGCTTCCCTGGCCTTTTTCGGGGTAGGCTTTTACGGCGGTTTTATCCAGGCTGGCGTGGGATTTATTATAATTGCCGCCCTGGCCTTAATAACAGGTATGTCACTGGTAAAAATAAACAGTATTAAAGTAAGTGTTACCGTTATTTATATCTTTGCCTCGTTATTGGTCTTTATTTTAAGCGGAAAGGTTGACTGGGTACTGGGCTTAGCCCTGTCGGCGGGCAATGCCGTAGGGGCCTATTTAGGCGGCGTATTTACAGTAACCAAAGGAGATAAATGGATCCGCATTTTCTTAGTGGTTTCTGTTATTATCCTATCGGCAAAATTACTGGGAGTACACAAACTGGTGGCAGGTTTTTAATGAATTCCTTTTAGTAAATGGGAACCCGGCTGTCGCTTGAGTCAAAGGACTTGGCGGCAGCCGGGTTTTTAAAGTAGCGGGAATAGATCTTACGCAGTAAATGGATGTTGTTAATATTTGCGTTATTAAGGCACCATGCCGTCGGACATTCTTGGCCTTTCTTGCTTGCTATATCTGCTGGACTTGAGTTCCGCAGATGTTTTTTCTTCTGCACCGGCGGACCGGGTTGTTGTTCGGGTGATATTTGTTTTTTCAGCGGCCAATTGTTTCACCTCCCCTCATTACCCCCTGGCTCAAGTTTAGAAACCACCTACAAGTACACCCATAATCAAGACCAAGATGGTTACCCCGCAGTAGGCATACTTTGCCCAGGATTCCCACCATTGGCCAATGGGTTTGGCGGCACCTTTGTTTACCTGGGCCCGGGCCTTATCAGCCCCATAAACCCAGAAGAAGACAAAGGCAGCCAGGGCCGCACCAAGGGGAACCAGATAAATGGAAACTGTGTCGGCAAATATGCCAAATAAATCTAAGTTCAGGTCCAGGGGAAGACCGATAATGAAACCGGCTATGGCCACGAAAATGGAAGCCTTCTTACGGTCAATTTTAAAGCGGTCCTGGATGGCTTCCACAGGCACCTCCATCAGGTTAACCGCCGAAGAAATGGCCGCAAAGGTTACCGCTGCAAAGAATAGAATGCCAAAGATATAGCCACCGGGCATGGCCGCAAAGACGTGGGGAATAACGATGAATAACAGGGGTGGACCTGCCTGGGGATCCAGGTTATAGGCAAAGGCCGACGGGATAACCACAAAGGCCGCCAACAGGGAAGCTATGGTGGTCCATATGGCAGTGTGAATGGCGGAGGAGGGGATATCCTCAGTCTCCTTGAGATAACTGCCGTATACCAGCATGGCTGCCCCGCCCAGGGCCACGGTAAAGAAGGCTTGGCCTAAGGCCATCACCCAGGTTATGGGATCCGCCAATTTGGACCAATCGGGTACTGTCAAAAAGGCAATCCCCTCTTTGGACCCGGGTAGCGTCAGTACCCTTATGAGCAGGATTATTAAAATAATGAAAAGCCCGGGCATCATAATTTTATTGGCCTTTTCAATACCACCGGAAATTCCTCGCATAATGATGACCATGGTCAGGACCAGGGCCAGAAAGTGCCAGACAATACTGGGAGCCTGCCCCGCAAAGGAACCGAAATAAGAACCGGGGTCAATGGAGCCGAAGGCCCCGCTTATAGCCAATACAAGGTACCTTAAAATCCAGCCACAGACAATTAAGTAAAAGACAAATACCCCGGATACCCCCAGTACCGGGAGAATTCCCAGGTAGGCGCCGTAACCCTTGCCCTTTTCCTTGAACACCTGCTCAAAGGCGCTGATAGCCCCAGACTGCCGGCTGCGGCCGAAGGCAAATTCACCCATCAGTCCGGTAACTCCCAGGCCGAAGGTGAAAAATAAATAGGGTAATAAAAAGGCTGCGCCGCCATAGGCGCCAATTCGATAGGGAAACATCCAAATGGAACCTAGTCCCATTGCCGCACCTACACTGGCTAAAATAAATCCGGTTTTACTGGACCAGGATTCACGTTCTGCCATAAATGAAACCTCCTGTTAATAAAATACGTATCCTGGATGCTCCAAAGGCCACCGGTAGGCTAGAGCATTCCTACCGGTGGGGAACACACTACTGGACAGGTCTTAAACGAGCCAGGAAATGCCGTAGTACCGGGGGCTCGTAGGTGAATTCCAGGCCTTTTAGGGTATGTGCCCTTTCCTTTACCCTGGCCAGACTCTCGGCAATATAATCCATATGGCTATAGGTATAAGTACGGCGTGGAATGGTTAGGCGCAGTAGTTCCATGGGCGACTGCAGGTTTTCCTTGGTATCGGGGTCTCGGCCCAGCAGGAAGGAGCCAATTTCCACCGCCCGGACACCGGATTCCAGATACAATTCATTGGCCAGGGATTGGGCTGGGAATTGATAATAAGGAATATGGGGTACCAGTTTCTTGGCATCCACAAACACAGCATGTCCACCGGTGGGGTACTGGAAGGGAATGCCGGCTTCTTTGAGTTTTTCACCCAAATAGGCCACCTGGCCAATGCGATATTCCAGATAGCTTTCATCCATGCCTTCGTATAAGCCCCGGGCAATGGCCTCCATGTCCCGGCCGGCCAGACCGCCATAGGTGGCAAAACCCTCCATCGGCACGCATCTGGCCCGGCAGAGATTGTATAATTCCTCATCTTCCTTGAAGGCCAAGATGCCGCCGATATTCACAATGGCGTCTTTCTTGGCGCTCATGGTAAAGCCATCGGCATAGCTAAACATTTCTTTGACAATTTCTTTAATGGACTTATTGGCATAGCCCTCTTCACGCTGCTTGACAAAGTAGGCGTTTTCGAAAGCCCGGGCAGCGTCAATAAATAACCGGATACCGTATTTGCGGGCTATTTCACTGGTCTTACGAATGTTTTCCACGGACACGGGTTGCCCGCCGCAACTGTTACAGGTAATGGTGATGATTATTGCGGCCACGTTCTCGGGTCCCTTTTCATTAATAATTGATTCCAAAAGATTGAGATCCATATTGCCTTTAAAGGGGTGATACTTTTCTGTGTCATAGGCATCTTCGATGACACAGTTCACCGCCCGGCCACCGGCCATTTCTATATGGCCCTTGGTGGTGTCGAAATGCATGTTGCTGATGAAAATATCTCCCGGTTTCTTAATGATAACAGGGAACAGTACCTGCTCGGCACCCCGTCCCTGGTGGGTGGGGATGGTGTACTTATAACCGAAGATATCCTCCACCGCTTCTCTTAGGTGATGGTAGTTCCGGCTGCCGGAGTAGGCCTCATCGCCCATCATCAAGCCGGCCCACTGGTAGTCACTCATGGCCCCGGTGCCACTGTCCGTTAATAAGTCTATGTAAACTTCATCACTGTTAAGCAAGAACAGGTTGTAACCGGCACGTTCCAGGGCCGCCTGCCTTTCTTCTCGGGAAATCATACGGATTGGTTCCACCATCTTAATCCGGAAGGGTTCAGGAATAACTTTTGGGCACATATGATCATCCTCCTTTATTAAATTTGAACCTATTATTTTGCAAAAAATAAAAAATTACTCATTAAAGGAGATAATTTCTAGGTAATTGAGCAGACCATTTTTAAAAAGAGAAAATACAAAATTGAGCCTAATGTTAGAATAAAGAGCATTGCCAAGGTGGCGGGTGGTATTCAGGCAGAACGGCGGTTTGAGGGATTTGAGTAAATAGAAGGTATGCTGAATTAATTGGGGGGTACTTATGGGAAAGGATGGAATAATTTAAAGTTAATTGGAGAAAGTTACAGAAGCACATCTAAGTGCTTGATATCCAATGGGGGTTAGGAACATGAGTTACGGGTATAAAGAGTATTAAAGAAATAGTGGAAATGATTAATTGACGTTATAAGCTAGGCTTTTATTATTGCTTTAAAGGATGAGCTTTTTGGATCATTTTACTAATCATGAAATTGGAAAATGTACTAATAGCCTTCCCCGATAACTGCTTTGCAGTGTCGGGGTTTTTTAATTAACTGCTTCCTCTAAAGGCTTTCTGGCTTTTCTTCTTGACCCAATGATTATAGCAAATTTTTAAGGAAAGTTTTACCAAATATTTCGAGTCACATATGTTTGATTTTTTATACTAAGAAGGCAATCTGATTAAATTTGAAAATTGACAAAATGGTACATTTTTAGTTATTATTAGGCATATTTTTCTATTATTTTAAAGGCTACCTTCATCTAGTTAGCTAGAAGTTCAGATACCATGATAGTTCCCATATTAAATAAATAATTGTTTAAATAATTTATGTGCGCTTTGAAAAATACCATACCTTAAAGCTTAGGGACAGCATCAAGGGACGCTCGTCCTTTTTTTTTAAATTCTCGAATCTTAATAGCGGATATTCTTAATAATCATAGATCCTGCTCACTAAACAGTTGACAATCAGTCATACACTAAGCAATCCCAAGAGCGGAGCAACCTTCGAAACTCAAGCCCCAGCAATCTTAACAATCCAGGATACCACCTTGCCGAATGAAAATGAATATATTCTGTTCCCGGTGACAGTTATTGACTGCTGGCAAATCATGGCAGATTGTTACAGTTAATTAAGCAGGGGATAGGGGTATCCTTTTAAAGTTTAAGTAGAACGTTGAATGTGATAAGCCTATTTTACACAGGTACATATTATTTTTAGGAGGAATTGTTACGGTAACAGTAGCCACTAATGAAGAGCTTTTTTCCGCTTACCTCAACGGTGACGGGAATGCCCTGCGGATTCTCATGGAACGCCACGGGGATGCTTTAACGCTCTATATCAACGGTTACATACACGATATTCATGAGGCCGAGGATTTGATGATTGAAGCCTTTTCACGCATGATCAATGCCAAGCCTAGGCTAACCAAAAACGGATTCAAGCCCTATCTGTATAAAACCGCCAGGAACCTTTCTCTGCGGCTTATGCAAAAGCGTCGCCGCCATTGCTTTTTTAGTCTTGAAGGTTTAGAAGACGAACCGGAAAGCGATATCCTGGTGGAAAGGGTGGTGCAATCCAAGGAACAAAACCGCATCCTGCGAAAATGCATGGCACAGCTTAACCCGGACTACTCTGAGGTGCTGTATTTGATGTTTTTTGAGAACATGAGTTATGCACAGGCGGCGCAGGTGATGGGAAAAAGCATAAAACAAATCGAACGTTTGCTGGAGCGTGGCAAAAAAAGCCTGCGCCCATTGTTGGAACGGGAGGGGATTACAGATCCGAACTACTGATGAACGTCTCGCCGCTGTCGAAAGGCGTGTGAAAGAATTGGAACAGCAAAAGAAACAGCGGCAGTACCGTTATATAGGCTTATCGGCTATTGCCGCCTGTTTGGTTATCATAGTAGGTATGGGAATAACTCAACCCCGCATCATGGCAGGGCTTTCCGGAGGGGATTATACCAATACCGGCGTGATGGCCAGCATTTTTTATGAGGGAAAAGCCCTCGGCTATGTATTGGTTGGCCTGCTGGCCTTTGCCTTCGGTGTGTGCGTGACCGCCCTTTGTTATCACTTGCAGCCCGGGAGACAGCAGGATAAGGAGGGCCATAACAATGATAGAAATCATTGACAATGGCATACAGCTTGCGGTCCTAATTGGCTGCTGCATTTACGCCGCCGTACTGTCAATAGGGCGTAACCAGCAGGTGTGGTTTTTGCTCACCTGCTTTTATGGAGCCTTTGCCCTTGGGCTGACCTATTGGCTGCTGTTCCTTGTGTTTTACTCGGAGACTCCTAAACTTTCTCCTGTATCAGATTTAAGCTGGCTGGCAGGCGTGTTATTTTTACTGGTGCTGCAAAATACCCTACGACTGCCGGGAGAGAGTACTTACCGACCTCTTTTGGCATGGGCTGCCCCTGCCTTTAGCACAATCATGTGCTTCTTTTTTTCAGGTGGGGCGACTTTTTTTGAATATTCTGTGGGCTGTGCTGATGGGGGCATGCGGCTATTACGCTCTGCAAGGGCTGCTGTTGGCTCGACGTCAAAGCAGTGAGATGCGCAACTGCCAATATTTTCACATGGCGGTATTGGCATTTGTACTGGTGGAGTATTGCCTTTGGGTTTCTTCCTGCTACTGGAAGGTTAGCAGCCTTTCCAACCCATATTACTGGTTTGACTTTCTTTTGACCGCCACCTTTTTTACCTTCCTGCCCACTCTCAAAAAGACGGTGGAAAAATGATTTATATTGAAAATGTATTTATTTGCATTGCCGCTCCCTTGCTAATTGCCATGCTGTGTGCCGATAAACGCAGTCGACCTGATTTTGTCTTTTTCATTGCGGGTATGGGCATGTGCCTTTTGTCCGCCTATCTCAATACCTTTTTTGCAAGCTTTTGCGGTGCCGACATGACACAGGCGACGGTGGAGCTTGCACCGGTGATTGAGGAAACCATGAAGCTTCTGCCCCTGCTATTTTTCCTGTTGGTTTATAAGCCGAAACGTTGGGAGGCCCGAAGCCCTATCCTTTTGAAAATGCCTGTTACCTCATAGAAAACGGCACATCCCAGCTTTTGTTTTTGCTCATGCGGGGTTTTGGCACGGGTGCGATGCATATTGTCTGCGGGGCGATCGTTGGCTATGGGCTCCTGTATGTATGGGAACGGCCGTGGCTAAAGGTGGCGGACACCTTTGGCCTTTTGTGCATTGCTATTACCTTTCACGCCATCTACAATCTGCTTTTGAGCGTGGGGGGTGCTGTGCAGACAATAGGACTCCTCATTCCTGCTTTCGCTGTTGTCGCCGGTATTGGAACCGCCAAGCTGCTAAGATCAAAACTGTCAAAATAAAGGGAAAAATCATAAGAGCTGCCTTTTAGGCAGCTCTTTTCTTGCCCAAGAAATTTTTTAATATCTTACTCTTCATAAATCATTTTTCGCGTCATTCCACCGTCTACAATAAGGTTAATGCCTGTGACGAAATCATTTTCTTTCGCGGTTAAATAAAGACAAGCTCTGGCAATATCCTCCGGTTTTCCTACCCGCCTGGATAGATGCTGTTCGTGATCAATGGGCCTAAGTTGGGCATAATCGCCTGTTTCAATCCAGCCCGGGGATATACAATTAACCGTAATTTTATCTTTGCTTAAGGAAGCTGCCAGGGCATGGGTAAGGGCGACAATTCCACCTTTACTGGCGGCATAGGCTTCGGAATTGGGTTCAGACATCAGCGCCCTCGTGGAGGCAATGTTGACAATAGAGCCGCCATCTCTGTTCTGACGCATATATTTTGCCGCTTCCCGTGAGCATAAGAAAACACTTCTTAAGTTTGTGTTTAGCAAATCATCCCATTCTTCTACGGGTAAATCATATGGTGACTTAAATAACCCTTTTCCGGCGTTATTGATTAAAATATCAATTCGCCCGTATGTTTGATAGGCGGCTTCCATTAAACGAACAATATCTGCCTCTTGCCGGACATCGGTTTGGACAAAAATCGCCTCTTTCCCCTGTTCCTTAATCAAAGAAACAGTTTCCGTTCCGGCTTTTTCATCGATGTCGGCTATAACGACATTAGCTTTTTGCATGGCATAATGGAAAGCAATTCCTTTTCCAATACCATTGGCGGCTCCGGTTATAATTACTGTTCTACCGGAAAAATCCAAGGCAATCACTTCCTTTTGAATTTATTATTAATAATTAAGTTAACACAAAAAAGGGATTGATAGTATTAGGTTTTTCATTATGCCTAAAGGGCAGTGCACCCCAGCTTGGCCCTGTGTGTGAAGACTGCGCAAGGGATAGGTGAGAGCTGCCTAAAGGCGGTTTTTTTGCCAAAAAATTAGCAGAAATTTTTTTAGTGGGGAATTTTCGCATTTTATGTATTTAAAAAAGTAGAAGGGTTTTTATGCATCATTTATTGATTACTAAGGAGGAATGCTTTTGGACGACACATAAACGCGAAAAGCGATGATTGAAAACGGCACATCCCAGCTTTTGTTTTTGCTCATGCGGGGTTTTGGCACGGGTGCCATACATATTGTCTGCGGGGCGGTCGTTGGCTATGGGCTTTTGTATGTATGGGAACGACCGTGGGGGTGCTGTGCAGACAATCGGGCTTATCATCCCTGCTTTCACTGTGGCCTCCGCTATTGGAACCGGCAAGCTGCTAAGATCAAAACGGCTAAAATAAGGAGAAAAAGGCTCATAAGAGCTGCCGAAAGGCGGCTTTTTTTGCTTAAAAAAATGCTGACGGAACAACCAACCGGCGATGTCACCATCACACTGCCCCATACCGGGTAACCGGCATGGCGGCAACCGTCATTGGAACCTGCCCGGACAGTAGCGGCAACTTGTTCACTGCCAAGTACATTTTAAACACTCCTTCTAGGGAAATACCGCGACTCATGCATGACAAAATATGGAACCCGTTAGATTTAAGCTGCATATAGTGACATTGAACGATAAACAAACTTGGGGGAGGTTAGCTTATGAGGCTAAAAGGTATTTTTGTTCTTGCGTTGATTTTATGCATGTGTCTTTTGCCGGTTAAAGCCTTTGCCGCTTCTCCTGAAGCAACACTTACAGTAGACGGAGAGCCGGTTGGCACCTATGCATCGGTACAAGAGGCAGTGGATGCAATTGAAAATACCGACGGGGATAATTTTGTTGTTGAAATAGCAGAAGGAACGGTAACCGATCCACTGAATATCTTACAGTGGCCAAACAAAAATGTAGTTATACAACCACAGTCCGGGGCATCTGTCGTATTTACAAATACAATTACAATTGACGGAAATGGCAACTTAAACAGTCCGGAAACTCTGTTGATACAAGGTCTTTCTTTTGATTTCACTGCAGGATCCCCTGCAAACTGTATTGATTTAAATTTGACTCCGGGCAGGGTCGGGTTCGCCTATCCGCATAATGTCACCATTAATGGCTGCAGTTTTAACGGTGTTTTTGACGGCACTGTAGCAGTTCAAAGTGCGCCCGGCGGTATGAGAAACATTGCTATAATCAATTGTACCGCTACCGATATGCACAGTCTGGCCCAGTTAAAGGCTGTAACGGGTTATGCATTTATTCAAAACTGTACCTTAAGTAATTCCGACGGCGGAGTAAACTTCTATGGCGTGGGAGATTTGATAGTTGACAGCTGTAATTTTGATGTAGTGGGCTATGCAGTTCGCAGCGGACAAAATGTGGGTGCCATTTCTAATACAGGCTCTGTAAATGTCAATAACAGCATATTAAATTCAAACTCCGCAGATGACGGTACAATTGTTTTAAGAGGCGACAGTACCAGTAATATCAATATTTTGCATTCTAACATAACAAATGCGGATTCAGACGGGGCGGTTATACAAAACCTTAATTCGGCAAGCGAAGAATTATATAATATTGATGTTGTAGAGTCAAATTTAACAGGACAAATCACCGGCATAGATTTGTCAACCATAACTACCATCGATGACCCCAACGTGCCAAATGGACCTGTTTGTGTAAGCGATGACACAGACAACAACAACTTAATTCTCTTATTAGAGCTTTTAATAGTGCTACTCATTCTGCTGCTTGTTATCTGTGTCTTTACCAGATGCCGCCGTTTACGTAGGAAAACATCGTAACAGTTGTTGATGTAAAAAGCACCCTCCGTATAGGGGGTGCTTTTTTTATGTTGTTTTTTATATTATCGGCAATATTATCTTTGACCGGCAAAAGCAGGGGAATCCCCTCCTTAAAAAATTAAGAACCTTTTTAAGCCGGTTGTATGTAAATCTTAAAAAAATCTTAAGAATTATAATAGCAGAATTTTAGAAAGTCCGTGCTATGATAAGCACAAGAGATATCTCTTAAGGTTTAGGAGTGAAGTGCCCATGTATAATATTTTAGTTGTGGATGATGAAAGAGAAATAGTAGCTGCTATTGAAATTTATTTAAAAAATCAAAACTACAATGTATTTAAGGCTTATGACGGAGAAGAAGCGCTAAAGATTTTTCAGCAAGAAGAGATTCATCTGGTGCTGATGGATATTATGATGCCTAAATTAGATGGGATTAAGGCAACGATGAAAATAAGGGAAAAAAGCAATGTGCCGATTATTTTTCTTTCCGCTAAGTCAGAGGATGTCGATAAAATTCATGGCTTGAACATCGGTGCGGATGACTACATCACTAAGCCTTTTAACCCATTGGAACTCCTGGCCAGGGTAAATTCAAATATTCGCCGATACACCAGTTACAACAAGGATAGCACGCCTCAGGAAAATGTGATCAAAATTGGCGGCATTGAATTAAATGATGTTAAAAAGGAAGTACTGGTAGACGGCGAGCCGATTAAGATCACTCCTTTAGAGTATAAAATTCTGCATTTATTGATGAGAAACCCCAATCGGGTATTTTCTATTGAAGAGATTTATGAAAAAGTATGGCAGGCACCGGCTTATAATCCGGATACCGTGACCGTGCATATCAGAAGGATTAGGGAAAAAATAGAGATTAATCCGAAAGAACCAAAATATTTAAAGGTGGTATGGGGCATTGGCTACAAATTCGAAGGAGACTAAAGGCAAAAAAACTGCTTGTTTAAAAAATTTTAACCTGGCAGCTACTACATGGGGCGTACTGCTGATTATGTTGATTTTAACGCTGGCTTCGGTATGCATCTATGCACCGGTTAAGGATGCCGTATTTAAAGATGATGTTAAGTTGTATTTAAAAAGTAAGGATTTTGCCAATACTTTGGCAGATTTAACCAATTATTTAATTCGAAAAGAAATTGCCAATCAAGATATTCATAATCATTATTTCGAAAATCTGGAAAATATTAAGTATTATTTGCGGGATATAAACAGCGGTGTTGTGGCCGGCAATATGAAAGGCAAGTCAATACCCTATGAACTGAACAATTGTCAATTTTACCTACATGTGATAACCGATGAAGAGGGTAAGCCGATAGCGGAAAGTAATTTAAAGTCATCTAGTAAAAGCATATTTCTAGAGGCTTTAACTAGGATTAACCAAGAGGATGCAACCGATTATCCGGCCAATTTAGATATTACCTATATTGTGCCGAAAAAACTGGCTGACAATAACGACCTGTTAATGGAGAACATTAAAAAATTTAATATTGAAAAGTACATGATCTTGATTTTAATTATTGGGGGTATAACCGTTTTTATTCTGTCAATTTTGGCTTTTGCCATCCCATATTCGGCGCAAAAACAAGCGGCCATAGTCAAGGCTTTTAACAATGCCTATTTGGAATTTAAATTTGCAATTTGGCTGGCCTTTTTTGTTATCAGTTTCATTATATTAGGATTAATTACCTCCTATCATAATTACGACTTTAATTATTTGAATATCATATACGATGCTAACTGGGTTTTTTATGTAATCGGCATTCCGGTGACCTTGGTTTTATGTACTTTAATTTATCTCAGCATTGTTTATGTTAAACACATTTACTATACCGGTATTACAGAAGGTATCCTTAAAAAAAGTTTGTTTGGCAAGTTGCTGATTTATATTAACAACAGCGCTGCCAAAACAATTGAAGAAATTGTAGATGCCGAATTAACCAAAAATTATTATCAAAAGCTGGTTACACTGTTAGCCTTCAACCTCTTGGTGTTGATTGTCATTGCTATAACCGGCGGCTTCGGTATATTTTTAGCGCTGCTATATACAGCAGTATTGCTGAATTATGCGGTAAAAACACTGAATAAATTGCGGGCGTTAAATGCAGCCGGCAGCCAATTGGCTAAAGGGGATTTTAATATTACCGTACCGGAAGATATGGGTATATTAAGCCCTTTTGCAAAAAATCTAAACAATATAAAAGAAGGCTTTAAATTAGCGGTAGAGGAAGAGATAAAAAGTCAAAACATGAAAACCCAGCTGATTTCTAATGTTTCCCATGATTTAAAAACCCCGCTCACATCAATTATTACCTATGTAGATCTGCTGAAAAACGAAGACTTAGACAGAGAAACTCAACAAGAATATATAAACATTCTGGAAAACAAATCTAAAAGATTAAAGGTGCTAATTGATGACTTATTTGAAGCCAGCAAGGCCAGCAGCGGCAATATTGATTTGCATTTAGAGCAGTTAGATGCCATTGCTCTGCTTAGACAAACTTTAGGCGAAATGGAAGAAAAAATTAATGAAAGCAACCTGCAGTTTAGGGTTAATTTGCCGGAAAGCAAAGTAATGTGCCAACTGGACGGGGCAAGAACCTACCGGATATTTGAAAATATCATCGGCAATATCTTAAAGTATGCCATGCCCAATACCCGGGTTTATATTGACGTTGTGGAAGGTGAAAAGGAGGTCAATTTTATATTTAAAAATATTTCCGCCTATGAAATGAACTTCGATCCTTCGGAAATTGTCGAGCGTTCGATCAGAGGTGATCAATCACGCCATACCGAAGGTTCCGGTTTAGGGCTGGCAATAGCCAAAAGTCTTGCTGAACTGCAAAAGGGAAGGCTAAACATCGATATTGACGGAGATTTATTTAAATTAACGGTGACTTTTCTCAAAATGTAACTTGCCTTTTATTTTTAATCATAGACAAAATTCAATACAAACTTACAAAAAAGCGAACCCTTTCCAATTTATTCCATATACTATGATTAAAAAGGAAGGGGGAGCTTTTTAATGGAGAAAAGAAAGGAATTTATTAACGAATCCTTACGTCAAAACCGATTTTGGCTGCGCATTATGCAAGAGCATGCCTTGTTTATAAGGCTGGGATTGCCGTGTGATGCAACTGAACTGATAAAAAGAGCAAAAAGACTGGAAGGCTTGTTTGCCCAATTAAGAGCAGTTGCCGACGAAACACCCCGTGACGTCAAAGCGGTATCAATGTTAAACAATGTTGTGATTAAGGCCTTAGATGAAATTATTGCTTATAAAAGTGACGTGCTGGGGCTGCTGGTAAGATGTAAACTGGGCGGCTTTAATTATCAGTTGTTAATTGATCATATTCGCCGGGAGGCAATAAGATTTCGCACCATTCTTTTACGCTTAGAACAGGGGATTAAATTGCCGCCGGCGGAAGAAGCGCTGCAAGAGGAAGTATTTTGGCTGCGCATCATGGGAGAACATGCGCAATTTATTGCCCATTTACTTGACCCATCGGAAAGAAATCTGGTAGCTCAATCATTGAAGTTTGCCGAACGTTTTGAAACATTGCGTCTGCAGGCCGGTGACTTAGAATCAATGGTTGTTCCTCGCAGCTTTGAAAATTATTTGTTGCCGGAAAAATTCTTGGCCCGCAAAATGCTGCCTGCTGACTTCGGAGACGGCTTGCCAAATGCATTTGTCATTCCCAGGTTAGAAAGATTTAACCAAGAGGTCATTATGGCCACAAAAGACATTAAAGAGTTTAAAGCTACTGCGAAAAAATTAATTGATGATTGTACGGTACTTAGTGTGATCAACCCACTGTTGGCTGATCACGTGCTTCGCGAGGCGCAAATGGCTTTACAGGATTTAAATATTGTGCAAAATAAGCTGCCGCTGACTGATAGATGATTAATTTTGCTTACCCCGGGCAAAGCCGGGGTTTTTTATTTATTAACAAGGCAATAAATTGGCAAAACTTTTCCAATTGTTTATATTTGGTAGATGTATTTCAAGTTATTTCTAATAATACTTTATTACGACGGTATAATCATAATAAATGCTTAGATAGTTAACGAAGTAACATATTATCAAGTTAAAGCAATTTTGCCAATGTCCAAAGGCTATGGTTATAATGACACAAAATTTAAGGGGGTGTTTTTTCTGAAAGTTTATCGCAGTAAATTATTGTTTATTGTGGTCATGGCACTGTTGTTTTTAATGGTTGCTTGTACATCTAACAGTAATACAGGGCAAAATGCAGAGGAAACAAAAGATGCTAACAAACACACCATAACCATCGGTTTAAATAATTGGGCAGAAAATATAGCTGTTTCAAATATGTGGAAAGTTATTTTAGAAGAAGAAGGTTATGAGGTAAAATTAACGAACGGTGAAAAAGCCATTATTTATACCGGTGTAAACAAAGGTGAATTAGACCTAGGTTTGGAAGTGTGGTTGCCCTATACCGATGAGCCATATTACAATCAATATAAAGAGGGGTACGCAAAAATCGGCCCTTGGTATGAGGGAACCGGCTTAGGCTTAGTAGTACCTTCTTATGTTAATGTTAACAGTATTGCAGAATTGAACGATAAAAAGGATATGTTTAACAGCCAAATAATTGGGATTGAACCGGGTACCAGCATCATGCGTATGACTGAAGAAGCCATCGAAGTATATGGATTAGATTATAATCTAATTGGCAGCTCTGAAACAGCTATGCTGGCAAGTTTAAAGTCACATTATGACGAACAGAAGCCGATTTTAGTAACCCTATGGAATCCACATTGGGTTTTTGCTGAATATGATCTTAAGTACCTCGAAGATCCTGAAAAAATTTATGGTGATGAAGAAGCAATTTACGCCATTGCTAATAAAAACTTTGCCGACAACAACCCTGAAATTGTTAAATGGTTGTCTCAATGGAAAATGGATGACCATAGTCTAGGCGATTTGATGTCTACAATTAATGAGGTAGGTGATCCTGCCGAAGGGGCTAAAATTTGGGTTAATGAAAACCGCAACTTGGTTGAACAGTGGTTAGAATAATAAAGGGGCTGAAGTACTAGGGGCTTAAGTTCCTAGTGCGACAGCCTTTTTATTATTGCTTAGAATTGATTAAGTTTAAACAATCGGTTAATCATGCTTTTCTACATAAAGTTGACAAATGCCCAGATTGGCATTAATTTAATTTTAGCAAAATAAAATAGAAATTAACCAAGCGGGCAAAGCCGGCAAGCAGGTAACTCAAAAAGAGCTTCATTTGTGTTTTGGACGGTTTAGTAATAAGGAGAGATTTTCTGTGGAACAAAGGGAGCTAAAAAATATACTTAACGATGTTAAAAACAATCTTTTATCAGTTGAAGAAGCTTTAGAAAAATTAAAGAACCTGCCCTATGAAGACTTAGGCTTTGCTAAGATTGATCATCACCGAAAACTACGGCGCGGATTTGCCGAAGTTGTATATTGTGCCGGGAAAACTGCTGAGCAGGTGAAAGAAATTTTCCGATCCTTAGCTGCCCACTCAAACGGCAACATATTGGGTACCCGTGCTACTGCAGAGATGTATCAGTCGGTTAAAGAGGCGGTTCCGAATGCGGAATATCATAATTTGCCCCGTTTGATAACGGTAACTCGCGGAGAGCAAAAAAGAGTGGGCTGCGTTTTGGTAGTTTGTGCCGGTACATCTGATTTGCCGGTGGCAGAAGAAGCAGCGATTACAGCGGCGTTAATGGGCGCAAATGTAGAGCGCTTGTATGATGCCGGTGTAGCGGGGATTCATCGGTTGCTTTTGAACAGGGATAAGCTTAATAAAGCAAGGGTCATTGTGGTGGTAGCCGGCATGGAAGGGGCTTTAGCCAGCGTGGTAGCCGGAATGGTTGACAAGCCGGTGATTGCGGTGCCGACAAGTGTAGGATATGGGGCCAGTTTCAATGGCTTGGCGGCGCTGCTGGCTATGTTAAACAGTTGCGCCTCCGGCGTTACGGTGGTAAACATTGATAACGGTTTTGGGGCCGGTTATGCGGCGGCAATGATTAACTGTCTAGGGGAGGATTAGTCAATGGGTTTTGACGAAAAGTTGTGGCAAAAATGTGTCGAGTTTCATGGGCACCAGTGCCCGGGATTGGCGATCGGTTTTAAGGCGGCAATGGCAGCAAAAGAACAAATGGGATGGAGTTTTTCGGCAGATGAAGAAATTGTTTGTGTTACCGAAAACGATGCCTGCGGTGTAGATGCCATTCAAGTATTAACCGGGTGTACTTTCGGTAAAGGCAATTTATTGTATAGGGCTCGCGGCAAGCAGGCCTTTAGCTTTTTTAACCGGGCGACAGGGGAAGGCTTGCGGTTGGTGTTAAAGAAGCCTCATAGAAAAATGACGCGGGAAGAACGTCAACAGTACATCTTAAATGCCGAGGCAAAAGATTTATTTGAATTTAAAAAGCCCCATTATAAACTGCCGGAAAGGGCAAAGCTGTTTACCACGGTAATTTGCGAACAGTGCGGGGAAGGCGTTGCTGAAAACAAGGCAAGACTCAGCGACGGCAAAAAGGTCTGCCTGGATTGCTTTCCCGAGTACTCCCGCGGTTGGGAGAGCAAGTAGGGATAAAAACGGCAGTGAAAGAACCGGCAGTTGACAAACAATTTTTTAAAGAATATATTTTAAGTAAGCAGTTAGTTATAAATTAAATAAATTCTTTGGAAAATTTCGATCATTTTGGCTAATAAGCAGGTATTTATTGCTCGGCCTAGAAATAAGATTATAAAAAGAGGAGGGGTGTCTGATGGAAGCCGGCCTGATGTGGGTATTATTTATTTTATGCTTACCGTTTATTATTTTAGGAGTACTGAAGTTTGATAATTCGTTCAACGAATAAGGTTAATTTTCGCGGTATTATTAAATTTATAGGGTGTTATTAAAAACGGACTTTGCATCGCGATGAAAGTCCGTTTTTATTTATATTAATTCCAAGCCGTTTAATAGCACAATAAGAATCGCTACCGGGGTGATATAACGAATAATGAATAAATATACCCCCACAAATTTTCGGTTATTTAATTTACCGTTGTTGGATAACTCGGCAATAACCTTTTTCGCTCCTAATACATAACCGACAAATAAAGTAATAAAAATACCTGCCAGCGGCATTAATATGTTGGAAGAGGCAAAATCCATTAAATCAAACATATTCAGATTAAACAATTTAAAGTCCGCTAATACACTGAATGACAGTGTTGCCGTACTTCCCAACAGGGCAATGGCCAATACACTTACTAAAGCGGCGTTTTTTCTGCTCCAATTTTTTTCTTCATGCAGGTAGGCTACCGGTACTTCCAACAATGATATCATTGCCCCTATCGATGCGATAGCTGTCAGGGTAAAGAACAAAGCTAAGAATATGCTGCCCAGCGGCATGGAGTTAAACACTATTGGCATGGTAAAAAACAGCAAAGGTGGTCCGGACTCCGGCTCAAATCCAAATGCAAACACGGCGGGAAAGATAGCTATCCCGGCCAGCATCGAAACAATAATATCTGAAATTAGCACTTTAAATGCGGTGCCGGGGAGGTTTTCATTACTGCCGATGTAACTTCCGTATGTGGTCATTGTACCAACACCCACTGACAGTTTAAAGAATGCCAGTCCTAACGCCACTAACACTGTGGAAGCGGTGATCTTGCTGAAATCCGGCTTAAAGAGGAATTGCAGGCCTTCCTCAGCACCCGGCAGGGTAAGTGAACGAATACAGGAAATTACCAGCAGTATAAACAGCAGTGGCAGTAAGGTTTTAGTTACCCGTTCAATGCCGGCGCGCACCCCGGCGATAATTACCAAGCCGGTAATGATTAGCACCAGCCACTGCCAAAGTAACGGCAGCCAGATTTGTCCGGTAAAATTTGCAAACGCTTGTTGGGCGCTTTCCGCATTGACGATATGCAAACTGCCGATGGCTGCTTTAAAGGCGTAGGCAAACACCCAACCGGCAACAGTGGTATAAAAGCCCAAAATTAAGATAGCGGCAAACATGCCGGCTATTCCGGTAAAATACCAAGGCTTGCCGGGGGCAAGTTTTTTATAAGCGCCAACGGCGGCAGTTTTTGAATGTCTGCCGATAATGAATTCAGAGATCATTACCGGAAGGCCGACCAAAAGGGTACAAATTAAGTAAATGAGGATAAAAGCCGCACCGCCGTTAGCTCCGGTTACGTAAGGGAACTTCCATATATTTCCTAAACCGACTGCTGATCCTAAGGTAGCTGCAATGACGCCTAAACCGGTAGCAAAACTCTCTCTCTTGATTGGCTGTTCATCGTTTTTGCTCAAATAAATCCACCTACTTTAATTTAACGTGTTGTAAATAACGTACTTGCATATTATATCAAATAAAAAAGGTCATATTAAAGAGAAATTATACCGAGCGGTGAATATAGGATAAGATAATTGTTGCGTTTAAAATTAAAAAACAATATTGTTAATGGATAGCGATAATGATATAATTATTCCAAGAAATTAAAATTGGTAGAAGGGGAGTAGCTTTAACAACAAAGTCGTCAGGTCGAGGTTTTTCCTCCGGCTTTGTTGGCAACTACGAGTTGTTAGCAAGACCTTTGCCATGGGAGGTGAAGGTCTTTTCATTTTGCCCTAACTGAAGTTAATTTAGATTAAAATTTGGCGTATATCTGCTTAATGTTGATGAAATGATAGCAAGGGGGTAAAAATGGACATTTTATCTGCAGAGTTTATTACAGCTGTTATATCAATTGTCATCATTGATTTGGTTTTAGCCGGTGATAATGCCATTGTCATCGGCATGGCAGCTCGTAATTTAAAGCCGGATACCAGAAAACAAGTGATTATTCTCGGCACCTTGGGAGCGGTGGTGGTTAGAATATTAGCCACCTTGGCAGTGGTGCAGCTTCTGAAAATACCTTTCTTAAAATTTATTGGCGGTATAATTTTAGTCTGGATAGCTTACAAATTATTGATTGCAGAAGATGATCCGGAGGTAAAAAGCGCAAATTCCAAATGGGAGGCTGTCGCTACCATTATTGTAGCCGATATTACCATGGGATTAGACAACGTGTTGGCAGTCGCCGGAGCGGCCCACGGCTCTTTTTTGCTGGTGGTAGTTGGGTTGTTAATTAGCGTGCCGATAATTATTTGGGGCAGCACAATAGTATCTGCATTAATGAACAAGTATCCGGTTATTATTTACATTGGTGCGGCAGTATTGGCTTTCACGGCTGCCCGGATGATTGTGGAAGATCCGAAGATTGCTCCTTTTATTGCACCGTATCCCATTGTGCATTGGGGATTTATAGTAGCGTTGGTGGCAGCGATTTTAATTTTAGGTGCAAGAAGCAGAAAAAAACAATATCAGCAGGAAGCGTAAAAAAATTGTATATTACATAAAAAGACTCCCTTGCGGTAACGCTGTTATTGTTTCAGCAACCTACCGTCAAGGGAGTAAATTATTTTTTATTCATTGTACCCGTTAATGATTATTTCAAGTTCTCCGGTTGATTGATTAAACATTAATCCGTGTATCGGCACGTCTTTGGGAATCAGAGGGTTAGAGCGAACTTTTTTAACTACGTTTTTAACGTTTTCAACCGGATCGCGATAACTGTCTATCCATAATCTTAAATCATCTTCGATAACTTTTATGGCGTCCTCTGAGATACCTCTGGCAAGCATGTTATTAATTAGCTCATCGGATGTAGTGGTGGCCATGCCGCAATCATAATGGCCGATAATAGCAATTTCTTTCACTTCCAGCTCGAAAATGCAAATCAAAAAACTGCGGATAACGGAATCAAAGGATCCGGTAATGCTGTTGCCGGCATTTTTTATTACTTTGGCATCGCCGCATTTAATGCCCATCGCCCATTCTAAAGATTCTACCAGACGGGTGTCCATACAGGTAAAAACAGCAAGGTGTTTGGCGGGAATTTTAGACGGTGCCGGGGTGTAAGAATTAGATTTAATGAATTCTTTATTATGTTGGATAATTTGTTCTAAAAGGCGCACCCTTGTACCTCCTTTCACATCTTTAAGCAATATTTATTCTATGACGCCGTTAAAATTCCTGCCAAAAGTTTTGTCACTGCACAAAGAAAGTAAAAAAGTATGGTGAACAGATTTTGTGCTGTCACCATACTTATCTTTTGTATCAGGGTTGTTAAGGTTTATTTCGTATAGCAGGCTAAAATTTCTCCGTAGTAAATAACATGGTAGTCATTTTGGGCGTAGCTGGTTTCTTTAATGTTTTTATCCAGCAGGGCAGGCTCCATTGTTTGCCGATAAACAATTTTGCATTCATAATGCAGATCGCATTCCCCAACAATAGGAGTTTGCACAACTTTTCCCGGTTCAGCCGTTAAATTTAGTTCTTTGAATTTGTCATAATCCCGTCCCGATTTTGTTCCGCAAAAAGCCAATTCTTTCTTTAAATCTTTATGCACGGGAATACTTACGGTGAACTCTTCGGCAGTTTCTAACAATTGGTGAGTGTATCTTGAATATCTGACTAAGACAACAAACATCGGTTTACCCCAAATAACGCCTACCGTACCCCAACCGATGGTCATGGTGTTAAGTTTATCACCGCTTTTTACCGTGAGAAAGGCACCTTTAGGCAATTGTTCAGTAAGTTCTTTTAAATATTCATTGTATTTAACGTCTTTAGCCATTTAAACAACCCCTTTATAAGTATTTCTATTTATCGTTATTACGGGGCGGCGGTGGCCCCAAATAATGATAATAGTTACATTTAATGCGCCCGTTGTATAGCTTTCTTTTTTTATCGGCTTTTTTGCCATAGTGTTTTTCAAAACCCGGATGTGAAGTAAGCACATAAATAGACCAAGTATCCAGCGGCTTAAATACCTGCCCCATTGTTTTGTATAGTTTTTCCACTGCACTGCGTTCACTGAGGCGCTCACCGTAAGGAGGGTTGGTAATAATACAGCCGTATTTTTTCTTAGTGCTGAAATCGGCAATGTCTTGGGGATGAAAATCAATAAATTCATCTACACCTGCTTCCCGGGCATGATAACGGGCCATGCTTAAAACTTCTTTATCGATGTCGTATCCCAAAATATTTAAAGGTTGATCGTACCGGGCAGCCTGATGGGCGTTGCGGCGTACTTCCTGCCAGTATTTTTTAGGAATTGCCGGCCAGTCTTCGGAAACAAAATTGCGCGTTAATCCCGGAGCAATGTTTTGCCCAATTAAGGCCGCTTCAATGGGAATTGTTCCTGAGCCGCAGAAAGGGTCAATCAGCAGGCGGTCAGGCTGCCAGTAGCTTAGCAAAATCATGGCTGCAGCCAGCGTTTCTCTTAACGGTGCTTTGGCGGTAAGTTTGCGGTAGCCCCTTTTATGCAGGCCGGCACCGCTGGTGTCGATAGTTAAGGTGGCGATATCTTTTAACAATGCCACTTCAATTTTATATGTCGGGCCGGTTTCTTTAAACCACTCTCGTTGATAAACTTCCTTCATTTTTTCCACTACCGCCTTTTTTACAATTGCTTGACAATCGGGAACACTATGTAAGGTAGATTTAATTGATTTTCCGGTTACCGGAAAGTGAGCATCTTCCGGAAGCCAATCCGGCCAGGGCAGGGCTTTGGTTTGTTGAAAAAGTTCTTCAAAAGTAGTGGCTTTAAATTCGCCCATTTTTAACAGTACGCGATCGGCTGTCCGCAGCCAAAGGTTAGTATGACAGATAGCATACTCGTTAGCTACAAAGGTAACCCGCCCGTTTTCCACTTTTAAGTTGTTATATCCCAACTGTTTTAGTTCATAGGCTACAACGGCTTCCAGCCCGAAAGCGGCGGTAGCGATTAGTTCGATTTTTGCCATAACTGCTCCTTCTAAAAATTGTACCTTGGCGAATATATTAGCCAAGGTGCTTTATATTATGGTATAGTATTTAAAATCAAGTTAATAATTATAAGTTGGCAAGGGGATATACATATTGCCACCTAATGATAAGGGAAATTTTTCTATGGTTACAGTCTAAACTAAAGGATAATAAAATGCAAGAAAGCAAATGCACCATACTTTACATGTTTTTTTGCTCAATGGTAAGATGATTGTATTGAAAATCACATACATATTAAGGAGGGTTACCTTTGGCCAAAAAGAAAAAGGCATTAGCTGCCCAAAGGCGCCAAACTCACACCTATGTGAAAAGAAGTTTGATCTTAATGGTTTTTATTAAAAGTATGGGCAATTTACTGGCTCAAATAGGTCTGTTGTTTGCCGGTAACAATACTGTCTTTTTGATGATTGCTACGCCGACATTAATTTTTGCCGTCGGTTATTTGCTAATTAAAAAATTTGTCACGGAAGAACTGGCAGTTAGAATTGAAAAACTAATACCGATATTTTATTTGTTTTTGGTATTAGCATGTGTAGGTAATGTTGCTTCATTTTTAAAGAATGTTGGCTTTTTCTAGTATAAAAAGCTTAAAAACACCTCATACTATTACTAATTAGTTAGTGATAGGTGGGGTGTTTCTTGGTTATAAAAAGAAATATTAGAGTTTTAGCTTTAATATTATTAATAGTAATCAGTTTGTGTGCATGTAGTTATAAATATTATATAGAACATCAGTATACTGAACAGTTTATTAGGCTTCATGTTATTGCCAACAGTAATACATTAGAAGATCAAGCACTAAAATTACATGTTAGAGATGTTATTGTTAATGAAATGAAAGCTAAGTTTGAGGGCTTAGACAGTAAAGAAGAGGCGCTGGCAGTAACCCGCGAAAGCTTGGCGGAAATTCAAAACCTTGCCGCTGAACAAATTAAAAAAGAAGGCAAAGATTACCCCGTACAGGTAATGCTAGGTAATTACCGCTTTCCGGAAAAAACCTACGGTGATGTTACTTTGCCTGCCGGAGATTACCAAGCGGTGCGGGTAGTTATCGGAGAAGGCAAAGGACGTAACTGGTGGTGTGTGCTCTTTCCTCCACTGTGCTTTACTGATGGCGTAAAAGAAATTAAACCGGGAGAGAAAGCGCGAGGTTATAAAATATTTGAACGGGACAATATAGAATTCCGCTTGCGTTTTTTGGAGCTGCTTGGCATTAAAAACTAATTAACCGGGATTATTTTATCGTCCCGGTTTTATTTTTTTGCTAAAGGGAAAGGATAGTAATAATTACCAAAACATTAAAGGAGCGATTAAGTTGAAATTTAAAGAAATTGATGAACAGGCGGCAATGGAGTACTTTGATATGTTAAAAGATGCGCCTTCTATTAAGGAAATTTTAGAGACCTACCCGGGAGTAGACAATTTAATGCACGTGATGACTGCACAATTGGCAACTCATTTTATTCTTCCCTGGGTAGAAGGTAAAATGGAAGTGGAAAATTTAGTGGAAGCAATCAGAAGATTTTTAATTACCGCATTGGCTTTTGGCATAATATTGCAGCGCAACGACGAAGCAACCGATTATATTATGGATCTTTATAATAAGAGCAGCTATCCGAAGGGAACGGAAGATATCGGCTAATCCACAACCGGCGTTAAAGATCGCCAGGGCCATTTACACTTCGTAAAGAAAATTAAAGCTTCCGGCTGCGTCCGATTGAACTGCTCCCTGTCAATCAGACGGCCGAAAAAAGAAAAACTTTTAACCGGACTCCTAAAAATAGGGCCCGGTTTTTTATATGCCGTATTTTCAAACAATTGGCGGTATGTCATGGGAGGCATCCCGTTTCCTTCACCTCGCAGGTAATTTTCGCCTGCTTCTAATTTCTTCGTAACCGATGTTTTTTGTCCCTATAGAAAACTCCCCTTTAAGTAGTCCTGATTTTTGTTATTTCAGGTGCCTACTCAAAGGGGAGCATATCACTTTTAGTTTTCTACACAGGACGTAAATGCCTTGGCCGCCAAAGAAGCGTTGCGATTGGGATAACAGGCGGCATGCCTATCGCTTCCCTAGCTAAGCCACCATCCTGTTAAGCCAGGCGCTCTTCCAGCCACTGACGTACCGTATCGTCTATGGCATAAAGTCCGTCCTCAATCGGCAAATTACCTTGGTTTATAATGGCTTTGACAAGCAGTTCCGTTGGCGGTTGCTCTTCTAAGGTTATGGTCGTGCTGTAGTTGGGCCGAATGCGGTAAAGGGCCAGAGTAGGCCGGCCCTGCCAGACATCAATGACAAAACTATAACCGGGACGGCGCTTGTCCGGGTGAAATTCGTTTTCTAAAGAAAAATCCCACAATATTTTGTTTTTAAGGGTTTTGAGTTTTTCTTGGCTAATAATATTCATAATCTATACCTCCCAAATATTATCATTGCCGTTTATTTTGTTTTTTAAAAGGTTTTATAATATTTGTGTCGAATATCACTAATTAAGTTTATTTTTTAGGAGAATTAACATTATGAAATTAAAGGGTTTTTTTTCAGCGGACGATAAATTTAAATTTTCCTGCCACGAGGGGCTGGCCTGCTTTAACACTTGTTGCCGGGATATTAACATTTTCTTAACCCCTTACGATGTGCTTCGCTTAAAGAAAAATTTGGGTATTAGGTCAAGTGAATTTTTGGCTAAATATGCACATGTCATTTACCCAGGATTGAGGGCGTTTCCGTTGGTAATGATTAATATGGACGCTGACAAAGAGAAAAGATGTCCTTTTGTATCTCAACAGGGTTGTTCTGTCTATCCGGATCGGCCGTGGGCTTGCAGGATGGCTCCCGTAGATATAAAGGGTGAAAATTTGTATGGTTTTTGCTTTGACAGTTCCCGCTGTTTGGGATTATTGGAGCAAACGGAGTGGACGGTAGAACAATGGGTGGTTAATCAAGGGGTAGATGTTTATCAAAAGATGGATGAGGGATTTAAAGAAATCCCCTTAAAATTAAAGTTTACCGGATTTGCCGGCCTAGATAGGCACATTAAAGAGATGTTTTTAATGGCTTGCTACGATCTGGATAAATTTAGAAAGTTTATTTTTGAAAGCAGTTTTTTAAAAGTATTTAATGTTTCGGAGGAAACCACGAACAAACTTAAAACCGATGATTTAGAATTAATGCATTTCGGCTTTAATTGGTTACTTAATCAGTTTGATATTAAAAAGACAATTAACTTAAAGGAAGAAGTACCAAATTTATTTTAAAGCACAAAGTTTGGGCAAGGCTCATTAGATAAAATCTTTTATGGAGAGTGATGTTTAGTGAACGAATTATTGGAACAAAAAGCCAAAGAATTAGCTCAACTAATTACCGAAACAGACGAGTATCAAGAAGTGAGGATAAGGCAACAAAAAATGTTTGCCGATAAAGAATGTTTAAATTTGTTAAATGAGTTCACCCAACTGCAGAACGCTAATCTAAAAAAACAGGAACAAGGTAAATTGACACAAGAGGATATAAAAGCAATGGAGCAAGCAGAGTTAAAGTTATATGAAAACCAATTAATCAAAGAATTTCATGAAGCACAAACGGATTTACAGAGGCTGCTGAATTCAGTAATGCAGGTAATAGTAGAGAATACGAAGTAAAATGTTAGTTTTTACCGGGAGGTGTGAATTCCTCCCGGTTTTTTGCTGGTATGGTAAAAATACTCTCTAACAGGTGGACAAATGTTTGCGTTGCATAGATTGTGTACAAAAAACAAACGCAATTTGTACACTGACAGCAAAAAATTTTATAAAAATTTGTCTGCTCTTGCAGGAAAAAATGAAGTGATTGTGTAATAATTAAACTCGTGCTAAAAAATTTTTTAGTATTAGTAAAACGGCTCATTGACGGTGCTGGGATTAAGAGAGGGGGAAAAGGAACATTAAAGAGATTTATGAACGCATAAGGGAGCTACGCAACCAGCAAAACCTAACTTTAAAGGAACTTAGCGAAAAAACGGGGTTATCGGTTAGTTTCCTCTCTCAAGTGGAAAGAGGTAATTCCTCTTTGGCGATAACTTCTTTGAAAAAGATAGCCGATGCTTTGAATGTACCGATAACCAGTTTTTTTGAGGAGTATAAAAATAATAATTTTCTGGTCAAAAAAGAAGAACAAAAGCCGTTTAGGATTGAAGGTTCAACAGCGGAATATATCAGAGTTGGCGGTGAATTTTCGGGGAGAAGCTTAGAACCGATGCTGGTTACTTTGGATCCGGGGGCAAACAGTGAAGCGACAAAATATAACCATCCCGGAGAAGAGTTTTATTATGTTTTGGAAGGAACAGTGATTTTTAATATAGACGGTCACGAGTACCTGGTAAAGAAGGGAGATTCCATTCACTTTCCTTCTGAATTAACCCACTATTGGCTGAACCCTACCGAACAAAAAGCAAAACTATTGTGCGTGCTGATCCCAGTAATCTTTTGAAAGGATGACCAGAATAAAAAACTGTTAGTTAGAAAGGTGGTAAATTATGAGGGTTGCAACCGACATTGGAGGAACCTTTACTGATTTGGTTTCCGTAGACGAGCAGGGAAAAATTACCGTTGCTAAAAGTCATACCACACCCCCAAATTTTGAAAAAGGGGTTATTGATGTTATTAAAAAGAGTGGAGTAAATGCCAAGGAGATAGAAACATTTATTCATGGCACTACTGTAATTATTAATGCTTTAACGGAACGTAAAGGTGCGAAAACCGGACTGATTACGACAAAAGGATTTCGCGATGTGTTAGAGCTGGCCCGGGGTAACCGCCCGGACTTATACAACCTTCGCTATCAAAAGCCGGCTCCTTTTATACCGCGCTACTTGCGCCGGGAAGTGGAAGAAAGGTTGAATTATAAAGGCGAAGTAGTTACACCTTTGAATACAGAACAAATCAAAGACATTATCGAGTATTTCAAGAAAGAAAATGTAGAAGCTATTGCCGTTGCTTATCTGCATGCCTATGCCAACCCGGCTCATGAACAGAAAACTGTAGAAATAATTAAAGAACTTTGGCCGGAAGTAGCTGTTACCGCCTCCCATGAAGTAACAAAGGAATGGCGGGAGTATGAGCGCTTCAATACCTGCGCCTTAAACTCTTACGTTAAACCGATTGCTTCCAGATATGTAGATAAGTTAGAAGCTAAATTAACTGAGATAGGTGCAGATAAATGCTATAAGTACATTATGCAGTCCAACGGCGGTACTACTACCTTTGAACAATCTAAAGTAACACCAATCAATATGGTAGAATCCGGTCCGGTTGCCGGCGTTTTTGGAGCGGCGGTTCTCGGACAGATAATTGGCGAGAAAAATATTATTGCTTTTGATATTGGCGGTACTACGGCTAAATGTTCGCTGATTGATAATGGTGAGGTAAAAATTACTACCGATTACCACATTGAAAGAACCGAGCGTACAGCCGGATATCCAATTAAAGTGCCGGTAGTAGATATAGTGGAAATCGGTAACGGCGGCGGTTCAATCGCCTGGATTGACGATGCCGGTTCATTGAGAGTAGGTCCGCAGTCAGCCGGGGCACTGCCCGGTCCGGTTGCTTATGGGCTTGGCGGTACCGAACCGACTACAACCGATGCCAGCTTGGTTACCGGTCGTTTGTCTGCCAAAAACTTCGATAATGAAGTAGACATTGATAAAGTTAAGGAAGTTATTTATGAAAAAGTGGCTAAGCATTTTAACATGTCGGTGGACGAAGCGGCACTGGGAATTATTCGGATAGCAAACTCCAACATGTTAAATGCTTTAAAGCTGATTTCGGTAAGAAGGGGTTATGATCCGCGCGAATTTTCTATGGTAGCCTTTGGCGGCGGGGGGCCGATGCATGCAGCTGCTTTGGCGAAAGAATTAGGTGTGAAGAAAGTTATTGTACCTGTAGCCGGCTCGGTATTTTCCGCTTGGGGAATGTTAATGACTGACCTGCGTTATGACTTTATTAAAACGTACATTAGTAATTTTGAGAATATAGATCTTAATCAGCTAAATAGCGAATGGCAGCAAATGGAGACTGAAGCTTATGGATATTATCAAAAACAAGGCTTTGAGCAGGCCAAAGTGGTATTTTCCCGCTTTGCGGATATGCGCTACGCCGGTCAAGAACATACCGTTAAAGTTCCGGTTCCTAACGGTGAAATGGATGAAGAAACTGTTAAAGAAGTTATTCGCCGCTTCCATGATCTTCACGAACAGGCCTATACCTTTAAACTGGAAGATTCCCCGACGGAGATTGTTAACCTGCACTTAGTTGCCTTCGGGATTGTTCAAAAGCCTGAGTTATACAAATTGGAACGGGTAGGCGGCAATCCGGAAGATGCATTGAAAGAGATAAGACCGGTTCTTTATGAAGAAGAAGGCTGGTTGGATACCAAAGTGTATGACCGAGAAAAACTGGCTGCTGAAGTAACCATTGAAGGTCCGGCCATTGTTGAAGAACGTTCGGCATCTACCGTCATATATCCCGGACAAACAGTTACTGTGGATTGTTATGGCAACTTGATAATTAAGACGGGGGTGTAATTGATGAGCAATCAAAAAAATAAAATAGATCCTTTTACCCTGGATATTGTAAAAGATTCGCTGATTGCGATTGGCGATGAAATGTTTATTGCCTTAGCCCGTACTTCAAAGAGCCCGGTTATTTATGAAGTATTGGACTATGCCAGCGGTATGACCGATGCCAAGGGTAACCTGCTTACCCAAGGTAACGGCTGTACCGGGTTTATCGGTTTGCTTACCTTTATGGTTAAGGCAGCGATAAATAAATTTGGAGACAATTTCAAACCCGGTGACATCATTATTATCAATGACCCATATATGGGCGGGGGTTCTCACCTTTCTGACGTGGGACTGCTGATGCCGATCTTCTACGAAGATGAACTGATTGCCTTTTCAGCAAATAAAGCCCACTGGACGGAAGTTGGCGGTAAGGACCCCGGTTCCTGGACAAACGATGCTACCGAAGTTTATCAGGAAGGGCTGCAGTTTCCCTGCGTAAAACTGTTTGACGAAGGTAAATTAAACCAAGCCCTGGTAGATATTATTGCTGCTAACGTCAGATTCCCTGATCTATCTTTAGGAGATATGTGGGCACAGGTGGCAGCTTTGCGAACCGGGGCAAGACGTTTGGTTGAACTTTGCGACAAGTACGGCAAAGATGTGGTTTTAGCTTCCATTGATCACTTGTTGGATCATGGTGAACAAATAACCCGCAAGGAATTGGCAAAACTGCCCAAGGGCGTATATGAAGCCGTTGACTATATTGATGACGACGGTTTTGGCAATGGCCCGCTGAAAGTACAGGTTAAAGTAACTATTACAGATGATAAGTTTATCTGTGATTTTACCGGCAGCCATCCTCAGGTACTGGGCCCGATCAACTCTTCTTATGCTGCTACCTCTTCAGCAATAAGAACGGTATTTTTGGGCATTACTAACCCGTCCCAGGACGTCAATGACGGTGTCTTCCGTCCATTGGAGATTATTGCCGAAGAAGGTTCCATTTTTAACTGTAAGCGTCCGGCGGCGGTGTCAACCTATTGGGAATCGATGGGTTATGGCGCAGAGTTAGTTTGGCGTGCCTTGGCTCCGGTGGTGCCCCATCGTTTAACCGCCGGTCACATGTTATCAGTTTGTGCAGTAAACTATGCCGGCATATACCCGGATACAAAAGAGCAGTTTGTATTTTCTGAACCAACTGCCGGCGGTTGGGGTGCCGGTGAAGGAATGGACGGTTGCACCGGACAGTTTTGTATCAATGACGGGGAAACTTTTAACGTGCCGATTGAAGTAGCTGAGACCCGCTACGCTATTATGGTTGATGAGTACAGCATTCATGCTGACGGAGCGGGTGCCGGTGAGTACCGCGGCGGAGCGGGTGTAGTTCGCTCTTACCGTGCCTTATGCGACGGACATATGGTAACGGCATCCTTTGGTCGTAACAAGTTTGTTCCATGGGGGTGTGGCGGCGGTAAAGACGGTTCCAATAACAGGTTTGAAATTATTAAAGCTAACGGGGAAAAAGACGGTCCCTTTGGCAAGTACTCCCGTTATCCCTTGAACAAAAATGATGTTGTTCGCTTTATTACGGCGACCGGCGGCGGATATGGCGATCCCTTAAAGCGCGATCCGCAAAAAGTGGCTTGGGATGTAAAGAATGAATACATTACCGTGGAACAGGCAAAGAATGATTACGGTGTAATTGTTGATCCGGAAACATTTGAAGTTGTCGGCTTTACGGAGGAGCGTCAAAGGAGAGGAAACTAATTGAAAGTAGTAAATGTTTCAGAAGTACCGTCTGAATTAAGTGCCAAAGCCTTGATGAAGATTATATTCGGCGGAAAAGACGAACCCAATGCTAAAGTAACTTTCGGTACGGCAGTGTTTCCTCCGGGTGCAAGGGTTCCCCAGGAAGGAACGGGCAAGCATGAGGGTGATGAATATTCGCTCATCTTGAAAGGCTCGCTAGTATCTTTCAGCGGAGGGGAAAAGTATCGTTTATCTGCCGGACAAGCCAGTCTGATTCCTGCCGGGGAAGAGCACTGGTCACTGAACGACGGTAATGAAGATTGTGAAGTAGTATGGGTGCTAGTTAAGAAATAGCAGTGTAATAAAGTATATCAAGCCGGGTCCTGCTTCGTTAAACAAACCGGGGCCCGGCAATAATAAACAATAGGGGGGTGGAAAGGTGAGTATTTACGAGCAGAGATTTTTTAGAGCCCAAGAGCTGCTTAAAGAACAAGCATTGGCTGCAGTAGTGGTTACAGCTCCGCAAAACTTTTTTTATTTCAGCGGTACCCGGTTAGACTCTCATGAACGCCTGCAGGCCATTGTCATTCCCCAGACCGGTGCCCCTACTTTAATTGTTCATGAGATGTTTGAGCAGCAAATTGAAATGCCGCAAAATGTAGAAAAAGTATTTTGGCAAGACGGGAATGACTCAATTGCTTTATTGGCTGAAATTTTGCCGACGGAAGGAAAAATTGCCATTGATAACCTTTGGCCCAGCGGCAACTTAATTCAGTTAATGGCCAAAGCCGGCGGTTTAAAATATGTTGCCGGTGATTTAATATTGGCTGCTTTGCGGGTGATAAAGGATGAATACGAGATTAAGTTGTTGAAAGAGTCTGGAAAATTAACTGATCAAGTTATGGACAGTTTGGTGAATTTTTTAAAGCCGGGAGTAACGGAAAAAGAAGTAGCTGATGAAGTACTGAGACTTTACAAAGAAAGAGGCGTTGAACAGCCGGCATTTAATCCAATAGTCGGCTTTGGCAAAAACGGGGCTATTCCCCATCATGAACCGGATGATACCGTGCTGAAAGCAGGCGATACCGTTGTTATTGACATGGGCGGAATTAAAGACGGTTACTGCTCGGATATTACCCGTACCTTTGTTGTTGGCGAGCCGAGTGAAGAAATAAAAGAAGTGTATGAAGTTGTGCGCCGTGCTCAGGATGAGGCGGTAAAGGCAATCAAGCCCGGCATGCTACCGAAGGAAATTGATCAAGTGGCACGGGACATTATTACCAAAGCCGGTTATGGAGATTATTTTAATCACCGCACCGGTCACGGAATTGGCATTGAGAATCACGAGGAGCCTTATTTATCGTCCACCGGTGACCAACCGCTACAAGAAGGCATGGTTTGCAGCGTGGAGCCGGGAATATATTTGCCCGGAAAATTTGGCGTCAGGATTGAAGACATCGTTGTCGTTACCGCTGACGGTGCAGAAAGACTGAACAATTTTCCGCGGGAACTGATTAAGGTATAACAATTTAATAAATAGTTTTGGTGAGGGGGTATTTTTAAGTTGGAAGAAAAAGGCCTTAGTTCAATAGAAAAGGACCAGGCGCTGGGAGCGGTGCCGCTGTCTGAACGCCAGCACTGGTTAACGCCGGCGATGATTTTTGGCGGCTTGGAATTTACCATTCCGGTACTGATGATTGGTTCAACTTTGGCCGGCAGTTACGGATTGGCTCAAATATTTTTTATTCTTTTGATCGGTTTGGTAATCATTCAGTGGATCGGTAACGCTATCGGAGGCTATATCGGGGCGAAAACCGGTCGCGCATCATCGGTGATTGCCCGCACCGGCTTTGGGGCCACCCAAGCCAAGGTAATAGTAGCTTTAAGCATTTTTGTAATTTCTCTTGGCTGGTGGGCAACACAAACCGCTGTTGCCGGTAATGCTATTTCCGTTATGCTGGGCGTTGATTATACCACTCAATGGTTGCCCTGGGCGGTAATTACTGCCGTTGCCGGTCTGTTGTTTGCCATTCCCTCAATCATTGGCTATTCATCTATGAAGTGGACAGATTATATTGCGGTACCGGCCGGACTGCTATTGGTTATTGCCAGTATAGTATTGGCTCTGAAAAATATCGGTTGGGATACAATAGTCTCTTGGTCTCCTGAACCGAGTATGACCTTTTTAGCGGCAATTAGTTTGGTAATCGGGGCAAATGTGTCTCAATGGGTAATATCCGCCGATTATACCCGCTATGCTAAGCCAAAGGTTAAAGACAATGTCTTGATTCCGTTGGGCATAGTTGCTGTGGGTTTTCCGCTGTTTTATATTGGAGCAATTATGTCTGTCGGGGTAGGCAATGCGGATATTGTGCAAGTAATGGTTGGCCTTGGTTTTCCTGTTTGGGGCTTCTTAATCCTCTGGCTTGCTACTTGGACCAGTCAGTTAGTTAACAACTACACCATGGGTTTAGCCTTGGCAAACTTGTTAAATGTTGATACCGGTAGGGGCCGTGCAATGCTGACTTTTATCGCTACTTTAGTTGCCATTGTAGTTGCATTGGCCGGTATTTTGGATTATTTCACTAATTTCTTGTATATGAGTGCAATAATTTATCCTGCCATTGCCGGTGTTATTTTTGCTGACTTTTTCTTCGTCAGAAATCAACAATGGGAAGATAAACCCGGTTGGAACTGGATGGCTACCATAGCCTTTTTTGTAGGTATCGCATTTGGTTATTACACTCAATATGTTAACCCGATGGGTCTGCCGGCAGTTCAATCATTACTGGCTACCGGTATTTCATACTATCTGTGCATGCGAATAAAAGCAAAAGTAGCACCGGATAGCTTTACACCGGCACATTGGACGGAAGGAAAAGAAATAAAACCGGAACTGACTGAAAGCCTCTAAAAACAAGAATAGGACAATTGCTAAAAATATAAAGACCCCAATTTTCAATTACTTGAAAACCGGGGTCTTTTCATTTTTCTGCTTGATACGGCCAATACATAGTGTGCTACCCTCCTTGAGATTACGGGAGATAAACGGACAACATTTTTGCCAATCCGCTGTTGCCGAACTTTGGATTGCAGTAATAGGTTGCCGGGTTAGCCGGGTGAAATAGCTTAGTAAAAGGGAAGCAGATAGCCCAGAATGAGAAGACAATTAAACTGTAAATTAAGCAGGCTACAGCGAGAAGTATTGTTGCCGGTATGAATAGAATAATTTGTGCGGCCGGCAGGCTGTATTTTTTTAACATTTAAATTCCCCCCTTTCGTAGATTATTAGTACTATATTAGCATAGCTAGTGAAAAATAGTGCAAATTGCAGAATAGGAAAATAATTAAGTTAATTTGGAAATATTATGAAGATAAATGCTGCAGACAAGGGCTCTTAAGGGTGGTAAATTAAAGGAAGGCAAAAAAAAAGAAGTTACATGCTGAAAAATTTATTTTTTACCCTGAGAGTGAAGTTTTTGTTCGTTTTCTTTTAATTTTAAGAAATACAGAAAGTTTGGGCCGCTTAAATATGCCGTTGGTTTATCCGGTTGGAAGAGTTTTTGCAGTGATGATGCAATAACTTGAATACCTTTCTTTGTCATTTTGTTACCCCCCTTTCGCCTTTATTTAATACCATAATAACACAGATTGTGAAAAAAGGTACTAATGTCAGAATAGGAAAATAATTAAAAAATTTGGCATAAAGAGAGGGCGGATCGCATAACTGATTTACGGTAGTTAGCGAGTCGCCCCAGTCTGTTAGATAGCCTCTTCTTTAATGATGTCTAAGTATTGTTCCCCCAGGTCGGTAATTTCACACATCTTGCTTTTACCTTCGCTGCTGATTTCTACCAAGCCTAAGGCATACAGTTGAAACAACACATGGTCTAATACTGCTCTTTTGGTAGTAGACATTAAGCTTAATTCTTCTTTATTCATTTTTCCGGATTCAAGCAGGGTTCTGAGCACTCGATGTGCTTCTTCCGGCAGTCTTTTAGCCGCCTGCTTAAAATAATCATAAAGTGTCATTGCTGGTAAAAAACCTCCTAATTATATAATTTGTTAGTATTATTACCTAAATACTGGTTAATTAAACAATAACCCAGTTAGTTTTAAAAAAAATACGTGTTAAACAGGTGATGTTTTAAGTTGACTTTAAGTAGTTGATTAGTTATATTACCATTAATGATGGCGGTTTCGAAAAATTTTTACGAAGGGAATGTTTAATTTTATGACGGCAGCAGAAAATATAAAATTTTTATTTTCTCAACTTACCGGCCGCCTTTACATTCCTGACGAGATACGAAATACAACAGAGAAAAAAGTTTTACATTTAAGTGATACCCCAACTTCATTGTACGGTGCAATATCAACTTTGATCGCTACCATTAAACCGGACATTATTATACATACCGGTGACTTGGTTGATGATATAAAATTAGAGTACAATCCCGGTAAACTCTCATTATACAGCCGGATGGTGGGCACATTTATTAATATATTGGAAGGCAGTTCGGCAGAAAAAATTTACATTATCCCCGGAAACCATGATAATATTGATATTATCAACAGCTATATCGATCATGCCCAGTTGTTAACAGAGGGGGAAACGGTCAGAATTGAAAACGTCACCATAGGCTTAGCCCACCGCATGAAAAGATTGCCGGCAAATGCCCGATATTACTTATACGGGCACAATTTTAGAAGTCCGAAGACAAAAAACGGCGCTGTTTACTTAAACGGCATGAACAATATTAATGTGATATTGCTACCTTCCGAGAGAGTTGTGAAGATAAACTATCCCTGGGGGGTCAACCAGGGGCGGGGTCTGAACGAATGCATACTGCCGAATTCAATTTAATTTGAGGGTGATGAGCCGATGATTTTTGTGCGAACGGGACCGCGATTTTTGTTTTTGCACACTGCAGATACCGTCGGCCTAAAAAATTTATTGTTGACCGAGCTTGCCGGCAGACCGGTTGATTTTAATCAAGCCATGGAAATTGCCAGCGAGGATAATACTATTATTATGGTTGTTCCTCATGCTGTGACCAAGGCCTGGGTTAATGATGCGGATTACATTGTGGTGGTACCGTTTGGCTCATCAGTGGTTTTGGCAAAATTAATTAACTTACAAGTTGCACATTTATTAAAACAGGCAGAATTAGGTGCCGGGTTGTTAATCCAGCGTCTACCGTTTAGAAGCAACAATGTTATTGAAATGATTAAAAAAGACTATCATGCTCATCCTTTAGGTTTAATTGAAGCAATCAACACCGGGCAGAGTAATGATACCATTGTGGTATTTACTGATGCACCGTTGCAAAAAAATGTGCAGTTAGATAAAGTGATTGAACCCTGCCTGCTCATTCATCAGCCGATTCCGCAAATGTATAAAGAATTGCGGCGGGAGGCAGTGCGCTATTTCACTCAGGGATTGGATAAAAGTGAATGGTATGAAGTGCGGATCAATATTTATGATGCAGCTGATAGATATGATATTCACGCCCGCAGAGTAGAGTTGGTTTTGGAAGATTTAGAAGCCGGATTGATTTTGGGCGAAACATGGACTAAGGATCACGCGTTGGCACTTTTTTCCGTTGTTGCTTATCAAATCAGGCTGTTTACCATGATTGACCCTTTAGAATTAAAAACTCTGCTTATTGGTTTGGAATATGATGAAAACGGTTCGCGCTTTGTTGACATTGATGTTTACTATCGCAGTAGTAAGATTGAATGGGCGACGATTGCTAAAAGGTTGCCCTTTGGGCGAAGGAAAACCGGCTCCCACTACCGGAGAGAACTTTATTCCTGCTTAAGTCCAAAAACCAAAGAAAAAATTTTAGCCTTGGAAAAATCACTGTAAAAAATAAGCTTTTTAAAAATACGCCGGCTAACAGCCGGCGTATTTTGTTTTTTATTATAAAAAATTAATTTTAATCTTTTTATTAAATTATTGACAATAGTTCATAATGGTTATAATATGGTTATGAACATAAGTCAATAAATTGGCAGTTTTACTGCCCTTCATACAGGTAGGAATTTATTCTTTCCTTTGGCAGCGGTGAAGGAGGCCGCCAAATCGTTGGTTGCAGTGTGGCGGTATAGTTTGCGGCCGGCAGGGCTTACAATTGCCGTGCTGGGGCAAGCCGGAGAAGAGGATTTGGTTGAGGCGGAGCAGGAAGGGTATGTGCCGACAACCTGCCCAAGCTATGAAAAGAAAAGGAGGAAGGGCATGAAAATAGCAGTATCAGCAACAGGAGATTCATTATCCAGTGCGTTAAACCCTAGATTTGGCAGATGCGAGTATTTTGTTTTATATGACTCTGAAAGGGAAAAGGTTAGCAGCGTGGAAAACGGCAGCAGATTATCTACAGGCGGCGCAGGAGTGGCTACTGCTAAAATGTTGATAGATTTGGGCGTGGATGCAGTTGTTACCGGCTTTGTCGGGCCGAAGGCCTATACCGCTCTTCAAGCGGCAAAAATAAAGGTTTATGTTGATGCTCAGGGTACTGTACAAGACGCATTGGAACAGTTTAAGCAAAATAAATTAACTGAAGCACAAAGGGCTAACGCCGGTGCCCACAGCCATGTTTAGGTGGTGGATATCATGCGCATATCTATTGCCAGCGGTAAAGGCGGGACCGGCAAAACCATGGTGGCCACTAACCTGGCTCTTTCAATTAAAAATGCCCCCGTGCAGCTGTTAGATTGTGATGTCGAAGAACCAAATGCCCACATTTTTTTTCAAGGCAAGCAATTAGATGAAAAGATGGTTTCTGTTTCGGTGCCCGAGGTAGACGAAAGTAAGTGTGATGGCTGTGGCAGATGTTATGAGGTTTGCGTTTTTAATGCAATAACTAACATTGGCAGCTCGGTACTTATTTTTGAAGATATGTGCCACAGCTGCGGAGCTTGTTGGACATTATGTCCGGCGAAAGCTATAAAGCCTAAAAGTAGGGATATTGGTTTGGTCACAAGACAGGAAGCAGAGGGGCTGAATTTAATTACCGGCAAACTAAAGGTGGGTTCTCACATCAGCCCGCCGGTAATTAAGGCAGTTAAACAGCAGTGCATAGAAGACGGGATAAACATTTTGGACGGCCCTCCGGGGAGTTCTTGCCCGGCAATGACCACGGTAGAGGAAACAGACTACTGTGTGTTGGTTACCGAACCCACACCCTTTGGGCTTAATGATTTAAAATTGGCGTACTCAATGGTTAAAGTTCTCGGTGTGCCCTGTGGCGTGGTTATTAACCGGGATGACACCGACAGCAGGATAATAGAAGATTTTTGCCGGGATAATGGCTTGGATATTTTAATGCGCATTCCCTTGGACGTCAGTATTGCCCGCAGTTATTCTAAAGGCGTTCCTTTAGTTAAAGACAACCCGGCTTGGCAGGAGAAATTTTATCAGCTCTATCAATCCGTGTTAAAGGGGGTGCAGGGATGAAAGAGCTGACAGTAATCAGCGGCAAAGGCGGCACCGGGAAAACCAGCATTGTGGCATCATTGGTTACCATGGCTTCCAATGCGGTAATTTCCGACTGTGACGTAGACGCTGCCAACCTGCACATGCTGTTAGACCCCACCATTATAGAAGAGACTCCCTTTTACGGCCTGCCCAAAGCCAAGATTGATTTAGATAAATGCAATCAATGTGGCATGTGTGCCGAGTTGTGCAGTTTTGAGGCAATTAAAAATTTTAAGGTTAATGAACTGGCCTGTGAAGGCTGCGAGCTTTGCTCCCGTGTCTGCCCCCAGGGTGCGGTGGAAATGCAAAAGCATCTTGCCGGCCATTGGTATATATCTAATACAGCTTATGGTCCTTTTGTGCATGCCAAATTGGGAATTGCGGAAGGAAACTCCGGCCTGCTGGTGGCTGAAGTGCGCAAGGCGGCAAAAAAAATAGCTGAGGAAAAAGGCATTCCGCTGATTATAACTGACGGGCCTCCGGGAATAGGCTGCCCGGTGATATCATCACTGGCCGGAACGGACATGGCTTTAATTGTTACCGAGCCAACGGCTTCGGCAATTCATGATTTAGAACGGGTAGCACAGGTAGCAAAAAATTTTGGCTGTAAGATCGCCATTTGCATCAATAAATACAATTTAAACGAAGAAAACTGCCGTGGCATTGAACTGTTAGCCGAAAAGTTGGATATTCCGGTTATCGGCAAAATTCCCTATGATAATGTCATGCATCAAGCGGTAGTTAATCAAATTCCGGCTTCATTGCTAGCGGAAGGAAGTATTAAGCAGGAAATTAGCAATTTATGGTATAATATAAATAAAATGATCTTTTAACCTTAGTTACAAAAAATTGCAGGGAGGAATTTAAAATGAAGATTGCTATGCCAGTTGCAAATGGAAAAGTGAACCCGCATTTTGGTACCAGTAGAGAGTTTGCCATATTGGAATTGGAAAATGGCAAAGTGGTAAATAAGAAAGTGATTTCTGCTGAAGGGCTGCAGCACAATCATGGAGGTTTAGCCGGATTAATTAAAAACGAAGGTGTTGACGTAGCTATTGTAGGCGGTATTGGCGGTCATATGTTAGAGGCGCTGCAGGCAATGGGCCTAAAAGTAGTAGCCGGGGCAAGCGGTGATATTACTGAGGTTGCTGAAGCTTATGCTGCCGGAACTTTAACTACCCGTCCTTCAATATGCGGTTGTGGCGGTCACGGACATCATCATTAAAATAAAGGGGCGTGTTTGTAGGGATTGGCAAGACCGTCTCTACATCACTTGTCCAGCTTTCCAACTAAAAGGGCTGTCGTACTACAAACCTTAAACTTGTTGTACGACAGCCCTTTTTACTTATTGATTAATCAATGTCGTAATCGTATAGCTTATATTTTTTCATAATAGAAATAAGTTTGTGCGCATATTTGGGGTCGGTGGCGTAGCCGCATTTATAAAGCTGATGAGCCGCTTCATCGGGTGTTGCCGCTTTTCTTACCGGTTTATAACGATCCAGCATTATTATTTTTTCATAATCGGCAAAACATTCTTCGTAACTGCGGTAACAGCGGAACTTTTGCATGCGACATACTTTTTTGCCTTTTTCATAATCCACGTGAGGAATTTCAACACAACCACAGGGCCCTTCTCCTGTAATGCCAAACAAGTTATAGCTGTAGCGCCCGGTTTTTTTATCTTTAGGTACGGTTTTTCCCCAACCGCTTTCTAAGGCCGCTTGGGCAATGATGCAGCTGGCAAAAACACCGGTTTTACGGCAGCATTGCTGAGCGTGGGGGGCAACTTTTTTTATAAACTCATAAGTATACAGTTGAATCCACTCCTTTGAGCTGATTAATGTACTGGTATAAATTATGTAAAAGTAATGTTATGTGTGCATAGGACGGTCAATGCCCAAGAACTAGACAGGCAGAAATTTTTAATTCTCAGATAATTTTTAATAAAAAAAGGAAGACAAAGATAAATGTAGAATAAAGAATTTTAAAAAAGCAGACTTGATAGAATTATACGTAAATTAGGAGATGAGTTTATGGAAATCTATTGTGAACCGATCGCTGATGAAGACTTAAAACCCTTGTTTGAGGATCCCGGCAAATTGGTGTTTGGCAAAGTGTTTACTGACCGCATGTTTACCATGAAATACAACAAAAACGAGGGTTGGCATGATGCCAAAATTGAGCGTTACAAGTCCTTTGAATTAGATCCTGCATGCTGCGTGCTTCATTATTCGCAAGAAATTTTTGAAGGTTTAAAGGCTTATGTCAGTGAAGACGGCAGAGTTTTGACCTTTCGGCCGGAAATGAACGCCCGGCGCATGAATCGGTCAGCTAGGCGCTTATGTATGCCGGAAATTCCCGAGGAAGATTTTATTCAAGCTTTAAAAGAATTGATTATGCTGGAAAAACGCTGGATACCGCGGGCGCCGGGCACCTCGCTGTATATCCGTCCCACGATGATTGCCACGGAAGCTTTTTTAGGGGTACATCCGGCAGCGGAATATCTCTTTTATATCATCCTTTCTCCGGTGGGCCCTTACTTTAAGGCCGGTTTTAATCCGGTAGGAATTTATGTGGAAGATAAATTGGTGCGAGCCGTTGTTGGCGGTGTGGGAGACATTAAAACCGGCGGGAACTACGCGGCAAGCTTATTGGGTGCTCAGATAGCAGAAGAGAAAGGCTTTTCTCAGGTATTGTGGCTGGATGCCAAAGAGCATAAGTATGTAGAAGAAGTTGGGGCCATGAATATGTTTTTTGTCTTTGGCAATAAGGTAGTTACCCCTAAACTGACCGGTTCTATCTTACCGGGAGTTACCCGCGACTCAGTGCTTAAGCTGGCCGCCGATATGGGTTATCAAGTGGAAGAGCGCCTGATATCGATTGATGAAGTTATTGAGGGAATTACCGACGGAAAACTTACCGAAGCTTTTGGTACCGGTACTGCTGCCGTTATATCCCCGGTGGGTTCTTTATACTATAAAGGGAAAAATTATATTATTAATAATAATGAAGTCGGTGCGGTTACCAGATCCCTGTACGAACGCTTAGTAAACATTCAACTCGGCAAAGCGGAAGACAAGTTTGGCTGGGTAATGGAATTAGGAAAATTATAGATGAAGGATAATTTTAGATGAGGTGCACAAACGCACCTCATTTTTTGTTTGGAGGAATTTTTTTAAAGATTTATTAAGTCGGTTATAATGATAGTTGAAAATTGTTGAGATGTGTGTTTAACTGTAATAGTTAAACATATTTTTGGAGGGAAAACAGTTGAAACTGCCTAAACTAAAAATTGGGAATTTGCTGCCAAAGTACCCCATTGTCCAAGGCGGTATGGCGGTACGCGTATCTACCTCCTCCCTGGCGGGGGCGGTAGCAAAGGCCGGCGGCATTGGACTGATTGCCGCTACCGGTATTACACCGGATGAGCTGAGGGATGAAATTCGCCAAGCGCGTAAACTGGCCGATGGGGGAATTATCGGAATAAATATAATGTACGCTGCTCGGCAATTTAAAGAACTTGCCACTACCGCAATTAAAGAAGGTATTGATGTTATTTTTACCGGCGCTGGCTTTTCCCGGGATATCTTTCGTTGGGGCCAGGAAGGTGGCGTTCCCATCGTTTCCATTGTTTCATCGGCTAAAGCAGCGCGGCTTGCCGAAAAATACGGTGCAGCCGCTGTGGTGGCTGAAGGTACTGAGGCCGGCGGACATTTAGGCACAGATAGATCGGTCAGGGAAATTTTACCGGAAATTAAAGAGGCGGTTGATCTGCCGGTAATTGCCGCCGGTGGAATAGTCAGCGGCAAGGATATGGCTGACATGGTAAAATTGGGGGCCAGTGGCGTACAAATGGCGACAAGATTTGTCTTGAGTGAGGAATGTACGGTATCAGACGAGTTTAAGCAAATGTATTTGCAGGCCAAGGCAGATGATATAGTAACAATTAAAAGCCCTGTGGGTTTGCCGGGAAGAGCTATCCGCAATAAATTTGTAAACTTGCTGCAGAAAAATGAATTGCCGCCAATAAAAGAATGTGAAGGCTGTTTGAAAAATTGTTCCCGGGATTACTGCATCATGAAAGCACTGGTAAATTCCTGTAACGGGAAGGTCAGTGAAGGGGTTGTATTTGCCGGTCAAAATGTACATAAAATTAAGGATATACTTCCGGTATCGGTTATTTTTAAAAGACTGCTAACGGAATATGCGGCACAATAAAATGCTTCGGCTTTGCCGGAGCATTTTTTTTGCCCATTTAGATGGCTGTATAGGGCAAAAATTTTTGGATCATGCTCACTTGAAACGGTGACAGGGAACATCCAAATGTCGCATTTACAAGCTGAACGGTCGATTTAAGGGCTAAATGGTTGTATACAAGGTTTTTTTGAACGGAGTGTCGTTCGGGGGGCAAATTAGTTATTTCAGCGATAAAATATTACGCATATTTAGCGGCATGTATATACTTAAGTATAGCACATTTGATTTCGAGGAGGCGTTAAGATGTCCGGTCAGAAAGCAAGCAGCGAAGTGTTGAATAACTTTATGCTGGAAGAAGAAAGGGTATTTGCCCCCAGTATAGATTTTGTAAAGCAAGCTAACTTTAAAGACGCGCGTATATATCAAGATGCTAATGAGAATTGGCTGGATTATTGGGTTAAAGAAGCGGAAAAAGTGGATTGGTTTAAAAAGTGGGATCAGCCGCTGATTTGGGAACAACCTTTTGCTAAATGGTATGTCGGTGGAAAATTAAATGTTTCATACAATTGTATTGACAGACATTTAAAAACATTTAGAAAAAATAAAGCTGCCATTATTTTTGAAGGCGAACCCGGAGACTCCCGGGTACTGACTTACCAGGATTTATACCGTGAAGTTACTAAGTTTGCAAATGTTTTAAAAGGGCTTGGCGTAAAAAAAGGTGACCGGGTAAGTTTATATATGCCGATGATCCCCGAGCTACCTATTGCCATGCTGGCTTGTGCGCGGATCGGTGCCGTTCATAGCGTTGTGTTCAGCGGTTTTGCTCCCGAAGCTTTGCGGGACAGGATTAACGATGCCGGCTCAAAACTGGTGGTTACCGTTGACGGCAGTTATCGGCGTGGCAAACTGCTTACATTGAAAAATAATGTTGATGTTGCTTTAGAAGGCTGTGACAGCGTAGAAAAAGTTGTAGTGGTCCGGCGCACCGGTTGTGAAGTGAATATGGTTGAAAAGCGCGACCTTTGGTATCATGAATTGATGGAGCAAGCTCCCATTGGCTGTCCGGCAGAGGCAATGGATGCAGAAGACATGCTGTTTATACTTTATACCAGTGGTACTACCGGTAAACCCAAGGGAGTAGTGCATACTACCGGCGGATATTTGGTGGGGGTTACCTCTACTTATCAGATGGTGTTTGATATCAAAGAAGATGATATCTACTGGTGCACTGCAGATATCGGCTGGATTACCGGGCACAGCTATATAGTTTACGGTCCGCTGTCCAGCGGGGCAACAACCGTTATGTATGAAGGCGCACCCGATTACCCGGCTAAAGATCGCTTTTGGGCAATAATTGAGAAATATGCAGTATCTATCTTTTATACGGCACCCACCGCCCTGCGGATGTTTATGAAATGGGGTGAACACTGGCCTGCCGGCCGTGATTTGTCAAGCTTGCGTTTGCTTGGTTCGGTAGGAGAGCCAATTAATCCGGAATGCTGGCTGTGGTATCACAAAAATATCGGCGGAGGCCGTTGCCCGATTGTGGATACTTGGTGGCAAACTGAAACCGGTCAGCTTATGATTAGCCCCATACCCGGCATTACTTATGTGAAACCCGGTTCGGCCACTTACCCGTTGCCGGGCATTGAGGTGGATGTTGTAGATGCGGCAGGTCAGCCGGCTGCAGTCGGAGAGAAGGGCTTTCTGGTCATTAAGCATCCTTGGCCGGCAATGATCCGCACCGTTTATAAGGATCCTCAGCGCTATGTAGACCAGTATTGGGGGCGTTTTGAGGGCGTGTACTTTACCGGTGACGGTGCCATCAAGGATAAAGACGGCTATATCTGGGTTCAGGGCCGCGTAGATGACGTAATTAACGTTTCCGGACACCGGTTGAGCACTGTGGAAGTTGAAAGTGTGCTGACAGAACATCCGGCGGTTGCTGAAGCTGCGGTTATCGGTAAAAGTGACGAAGTTAAGGGTCAAGTAGTTGCCGCTTTTGTTACCCTAAAAGAAGGTTTCGAAGCCAGTGACGAACTGCACAATGAGTTAAAGATATTTGTCGGTAAAAAGATCGGTGGTTTGGCCCGTCCGGATAAGATTTACTTTGTTGCCGAGCTGCCGAAAACACGCAGTGGTAAAATCATGAGAAGGCTGTTGAGAGACATTGCCGAAGGCAGGACGATGGGCGATACTACGACATTAGAAAATCCTGATGCCTTAGCAGAATTACAAAGCAATGTATAATCCGGATGACAAATTGGGTTGAAGCGTTTGTATCGCTTCAGCCCTTTTTTTTTCTGCCATCTTTATTGTTTCAAATATAATCTAATATTATGTATTATTATGTATACATACCCAATGTTTTGCGTAGCTAAAGGAATCAACAATTGATTTGTAGAATAATAATGACATAATATTAATTATTTTTTTTATTAATTGATTATGAGGGGTTTAAATTGTACTTGAAAAGCAAACTAAAGAACGCTATCACCATACAGTTTTTAATCGTACAGATTGTTGCTTTGATCGGGATATATCTATGTACCAAAGACTGGCGAGTTTCGCTGATTATACTGCTGACTAATTTTATAATAATCTATATCGTAACAGTGTATCCTCGCTTGCATAGGGTTGTTACCGTAAAGGTTGATCCTAAGTCCTTTGACAGCAGTTTGCAAATTGCCAACGAAACGCTGCCCTTTATGCGTCAGGGGTTGAACCGTGAAACCGCCCAACAAGCAGCAGAGATTATTCAAAAGATTAGTGATGTTCCGGCAGTGGCTATTACCGATCGACAGCATGTTTTGGCTTATTTGGGCGCGGGATGTGAAATGCACCCAGTCGGGGGCTCAATTATCACCAATGCCACAAAAGAGGTAATAGCAACCGGGCAGTTAAAAATTGTAGAAAAAAAGGAGGATTTTAACTGCCCCCGTCATAATAGCTGTGATTGCCCTCTGGAAGCTGCGGTTATTGCTCCGCTGAAATGCAAAAACGAAGTGGTTGGCACGGTGAAGCTTTATCAGACTATAGCCGGTGAAATGCCTTCCAATCTTGTGAAGTTGGCAGTGGGAATTGCTCAGCTTCTTGGTGTGCAAATGGAGCTTGCCGAATTGGACCGCCAGACGCAACTGGTAACCAAGGCAGAGCTTAATGCCCTGCAGGCGCAGATAAATCCCCACTTTTTGTTCAACACCCTGAACACTATCAGCATGTTTATTCGTACTAATCCGGAAACTGCCAGGAGATTGTTAAAAAGATTGGCTGCCTTTTTCCGTCATTCTTTAAAGCGGCGGGGGTATTTGGTAACTTTTGAAGAGGAACTGGAATTTCTCAATAATTATTTAGTATTGGAAAAAGCCCGCTTTCGGGATAAATTGCGCGTAAAAAGAAATATAGACAAAAGGCTGCTTAAATTTAAAGTGCCTGTATTAACTTTGCAGCCTTTAGTTGAAAACTCGATACGTCATGGTATTACCCCGAAGGTAGGTTCAGGTACGGTAATAATCACCGCAAAATTGACAGACAGGGAAATTCACATTACTGTTCGTGACGACGGTGTTGGTATTAAACCGGAATTGATGTCTGAAATATTTAAACCGGGTTTTGGTTCAGGTAGCGGGGTCGGTTTAAGTAACGTAAACGAAAGGTTAAAGCTTTTATTTGGTGAGGATTATGCTTTGACCATTAACAGTGTACCCGGAAAAGGGACCACGGTTTTTGTAAGAATTCCGCTAATATTAGACAGCGGTGAGGGGGTGGAGAAAGGAGATGAAGCTGCGCGCGTTGATAGTTGATGATGAGTATCCTGCCAGGCAGGAGCTTCGCTATATATTGAGTAACTTTGACGATGTGGAGATTGTTGGTGAGGCTACCAGTGCTCAAGAGGCGTTGGCCTTAATTAAAGCCTTGGATTACCATGTGATATTTTTAGATATTGCCATGCCGGGTATGAGCGGTTTGGAATTAAGCGCAGCTATCCAAGACTTACCTCGCAAGCCACATATCGTTTTTATTACTGCTTACGATGAGCATGCCTTAAAAGCTTTTGAAGTAAATGCCGTTGATTACATTTTAAAACCGGTAGAGGAGCAGCGTTTGCGAAAAACGCTGGATAAGATATTAAAATCATATCAAAATTATGCCCAAAATGCTACTAACGCGCAAGATATGGAAGCGGAAAACATTAGGCAGGACAATCAAAACCGGCAGGTTAAAGATATTAAAATGGAGCGTATACCTGCAGAGAGGTTTGGAAAAACAATTTTGGTAGATACATCCGAAATTTTTTATGCTTTTACGGAAAGTGATTATGTGCATATCAAAACGTACGATGATACAATGATTACCAGGTTTACTTTAAAAGAGCTGGAGGCCAGGCTTAACCCAGCAGTATTTTTTAGGACACACCGCTGTTATATCGCAAATCTGCATAAGGTTAAGGAAATTATTCCTTTCTTTAACGGCACTTATAATTTAGTGATGGAAGATAAAGAAAAGAGTGAAGTACCCGTTTCCCGGGCGCAAGCTAAAAAACTGCGTAAATTATTAGGCTTTTAAAGGAGCGAATTGAATTATTGTTGTTAATCGGTGTTGGCACTGATACAATAGAAATTGCCAGAATAAACAAAGCTTGTAAAAACGCTCGCTTTTTAGAGCGGGTATTTACGCCAAAGGAGCAAGAATATTGCCTATCGCGCAATAATCCTTATCCCTGTTTGGCTGCTCGCTTCGCCGGGAAAGAGGCGGTGTTAAAGGCAATGGGTACAGGGCTTAGGGGCTGTCGGTTTAATGAAATTGAAATATTGCCGGAACATCCGGACGGTCCGCCTAAGGTGAAGCTCTATGGCGGTACCGAAGAAATTTGCCGACAGAGAAACATTAGCAGCTTTTTAGTTAGCTTGTCTCATGACCGGACCAGGGCGGTGGCTTTTGCGGTAGCAGTGAGTGATAGAGGGTGATGGTTTTTCATGCGGGTAGCAACGGCAAAAGAAATGAAAGAGATAGATCGGCGGGCAATGGATGAATACGGTATTCCCGGCATAGTTTTAATGGAGAATGCCGGTATAAAAGTAGTTGAAGCCATAAAGCAGCATTTTGGCGGCAGGGTGCAAGGCAAAACAGTAACTGTTTTTGTCGGCAAGGGCAACAATGGAGGAGACGGTTTGGTGATTGCCCGTCATCTTTATAATAACGGTGCAGATGTCAGATTAATGATTATTGATGAGCCTGAAAAATTAACCGGAGATGCCGCTGTTAATTTAACAATCTGGCAAAATTTAAAACAAAAAGTGTATCGGGTGGATCAACCCAACGGCATTAACTTAGTTAAAGTTTCGCTGATGACTACTGACTTAATTATTGATGCCATGTATGGCACCGGCTTTCGGGGGCAGGTCAGCGAAAGAGTGGGCCGTATTATTGAACTGATTAACTCCAGCAATCTGCCGGTGATTTCGGTAGACATTCCTTCCGGCTTAGAGGCAGATACCGGCAAAATTGGCGGAATTTGCGTGAAGGCCACATTAACGGTGACCTTTGGCTTACCGAAGATTGGCATGCTGCTGGAGCAGGGGGCAGAAGTATGTGGCGAATTAGTGGTTGCCGACATTTCCTTGCCGAACGCTCTATTGCAGAGTAGCAGTAACAAGAAAATGCTGTTGGATACCGAGGTTGTTAGACCATGGCTGCCTCGGCGTGGTGCTGCCACCCATAAAGGGGATTGTGGGCGGGTATTGATAGTAGCAGGTTCAAGGGGGATGAGCGGTGCAGGTATATTAGCGGCAACAGCATGTTTAAGAAGCGGTGCGGGTTTAGTTACGTTGGCTGTTCCTGAAGACGTCCACAGCACTGTTTCCGGCAGGGTGCCTGAGATGATGACCTTACCGTTGCCGGCTAATGACGGAACATTGTCGGTAGATGCACTGCCGTTGATTTTGGAAAAACTGCGGAAGGTTGATGTTTTGGCTATTGGTCCCGGATTGTCGCAACAGGCTAATGTCCAAGAAATGCTGCGGCGTTTGCTACCTAAAGTGAATAAACCGATGGTGATTGATGCCGATGCCCTCAATGCTTTAGCCGGCAGTACCGAGATACTGCGGCAATTAACCGCTCCGGCCGTACTTACCCCGCACCCGGGGGAAATGTCACGTTTATTGGGGATTTCCCTTGCCGAAGTTCAGGAACAAAGGCTGCCTTTGACTGTTAATTCTGCCGATGAATGGGGATGCACGGTATTATTGAAGGGTGCGCGCACTTTAATTGCTGCTCCCGGCGGCGTTTTATATATTAATCCCACCGGGAACCCCGGGATGGCCACTGCGGGAAGCGGTGATGTACTTACCGGTATTATTGCCGGATTTATCGCCCAAGGTATGCAGGCAGATCAGGCGGCAGCTGCCGGAGCTTATATACACGGCTTGGCAGGTGATTATGCCGGTAAACACTTAGGTTATTGCGGTTTAACGGCCGGCGATATCATAAATTATCTGCCCCAAAGCATTATGCGGGTGGAAAAATAAGGAATCGCGGCTGTTACTTTTTCATTTTAATTCAATTCGCTCAAAACATTTTGGGCGAGCAATAAAATTTCCAATTCCATACACACACAAATTAAATTACAGTATGAGGAGGACTTAAGGACATGAAAATTGGTGTACCTAAGGAGATCAAAAACAACGAAAACCGTGTAGGAATGACACCCGCCGGTGTTCACGCTATGGTTAACCATGGCCACGAAGTATTTGTCGAAAAAGGCGCCGGATTGGGCAGCGGTATTACTGACGAAGAGTATATTGCTGTTGGTGCCAAAATTTTAGATACTCCCAAAGAGGTTTACGATATTGCAGACATGATCGTTAAAGTTAAGGAGCCGCTAGCGGAAGAATACGACTATTTTAAAGAAGGTCAAATTATTTTTACCTATTTACACCTTGCTGCGGAACCGGAGCTAACTAAGGCTATGCTGGAAAAGAAAGTTGTGGGTATTGCTTATGAAACAGTGCAATTAAGTGACAGATCCCTTCCGCTGTTAACACCGATGAGTGAAGTTGCCGGACGGATGTCAATCCAAGTAGGTGCTCAATTCTTAGAAAAGCCGAAAGGCGGTGCCGGCATTCTCTTAGGCGGTGTTCCGGGAGTTACGCCGGCAAAAGTGGTGATTCTCGGCGGCGGTGTAGTAGGAACTAACGCGGCCAAAATTGCCGTCGGTTTTGGTGCGGATGTAACGATTATTGATTTGAATGCTGCCCGTTTGCGTTACCTTGATGATATTTTTGGCGGACGGGTTAAAACACTGATGTCTAATTCTTATAACATTGCTGAATCGGTGAAGGAGGCCGATTTACTGGTAGGTTGTGTGCTGATTCCCGGAGCTAAAGCACCGCGCCTGGTAACTGAAGAAATGGTTAAAACCATGAAGCCCGGTTCTGTAATTGTAGACGTTGCCATTGACCAGGGCGGTAGCGTTGAGACAATGGATCGCATTACCAGCCATGATAATCCCACATTTGAGAAATTCGGTGTCATTCACTATTCCGTACCTAACATTCCGGGTGCTGTAGCTCGTACTTCAACCTTTGCCTTAACTAACGTTACTTTACCCTATGCATTAAAAATTGCCGACAAAGGTTATGTGCAGGCAGTTAAAGAAGATCCCGCCTTGGCTAAAGGAGTTAACATAGTTGACGGTCGTTGCACCTATAAAGCCGTAGCCGAAGCTCTTAATCTCGATTATACTCCGCTGGAAGAAGTACTGGTTGATTAAATAGTAAATAACCATTTCATTATCGGCGTGTCGAAAAAGGATTTTTTAGTAGTTAGCGACACGCCGATAAATTTTATATTACACCTGCCATAAGTAATGTTCCTGTAGCACACAAGTTTTCCTTTAATGCTGAAGGATTAATATACTTGTAATGAGAAATATTTATATAAGATCAATTAAAACGGAGCAGGTGATTTCAATGGTCGTTGATCCAATTTGGGCAGAAGTAGATCTTTCAGCTATTGCCCACAATGTAAGAGAAATCCGTAAAATAACAAATCCCAAAGCAAAGTTAATGGCGGTTGTCAAGGCTAACGCTTATGGACACGGTGCGGTATCTGTTGCTAAAGTGGCTTTGGCTAATGGGGCTGAACGCTTGGCTGTTGCCCGCTTAGGAGAGGCACTGGACTTGCGCAAACAAGGGATTGACTGCCCGATTTTGATTTTAGGCTATACACCGCCGGAACAGCTTGAAGAAGTGGTGGAAAATGACATTACCCAAACGGTTTTCAGTTTAGAGTTAGCCCAAGGGTTGAATGAAGCGGCTAAAAAAGTCGGTCGCAAGGCAAAAGTGCATATTAAAATTGACACCGGGATGGGCAGAATCGGCTTTGTTCCCGGCAGTGAGGCGCTGAAAGAAATTAAGGAAGTTGTCGCCTTGCCGTATTTGGAATGTGAAGGTATTTACACTCATTTTGCTAATGCGGACCGGAAAGATAAAAGCTATACGAAAATGCAGTTTTCCCGCTTTACTGATTTTATCAGCCAACTAAGCTCTGCCGGCATAAATTTTGCGATCCGGCATGCGGCAAACAGCGCGGCAATTATTGATCTTCCCGATAGCCATCTCGACATGGTGCGGGCCGGCATTATCATTTATGGCTTATATCCTTCTAATGAAGTAAATAAAGATAAAATAAAACTGAAGCCGGCGATGTCATTAAAAGCGCGGGTTGCTTATGTAAAAAAAGTGCCGCCGGGGACCTGTATCAGTTACGGCAGTATTTACCGTGCTGAAAAAGAAACGGTAATTGCCTCACTTCCTGTGGGATATGCCGACGGTTACACTCGTATGCTAACCGGTAGTGAGGTTTTAATTCACGGTCAGCGGGCACCGGTAGTAGGGCGGATATGTATGGATCAATGCATGATTAATGTTGAACATGTGGATAATGTTAAGCCCGGGGACGAAGTAGTTCTTTTTGGCAAACAACAGGGCAATGAAATACCGATCGAAGAAATAGCCGAAAAACTGGGGACTATTAATTACGAAATACCGTGCATGATAGCGGCAAGGGTTCCGCGGATATATACCAATACTTCAGAAACATAATCATCTATTTCAGTATGCTCATGCAACAAAGTTCTGCGGATATATACCCACACTTCAGAAATAAAATAGTACAGGGGTTTTAATATGGAGCGTAGGCGGATTGTTGCTGCAGAGAGCAGTGAGCAAGCACTGAAAAGATTAAAAGAAATGTTGCTTAGATTGGGTTATATTGTGGTAGGCGAAGCAACAGACGGAATGACGGTGTTAAAGCTGGCGCGAAGCATTCAACCGGATCTGGTAGTGCTTTATGCTCAATTGGCCGGCTTGGATGGCTTCAAGGTAGCCAAAATACTGGAAGAAGAAAAAGTTGCACCTTCCTTGGTCATCACCGCTCACGCAGACACTGATTTGTTGAATCAAGGGCTGGATTCGTTTTTCATATCTTTTATTGTCAAGCCAATCCGTGCTCAGCAATTGTTTACTGCGGTAGAGCAAACCTTGGCTAACTTTGAGCGCTTTAAAAGACTGGAAAGGCAGCTAAAAGACCTGGAAAAAACTTTAGCCGAAAGAAAAGCAATTGAACGGGCCAAGGCCATTTTAATGAATACACAAAACCTGTCTGAAAATGAAGCACACAGGGAACTGCAGCAGCTAAGCATGAAAAAGAGAAAAAACATGTTTGAAATTGCTACCGCGATCATTGCCGCTCATGAGTTAAACCGACATTAATACTTTTCTAGTTTTCGGAGAGGTAGAATCAGTGCAGCCGATTATTTTAATTACTGACGGTTCTAAAGCCGCCGTTAAAGCAGAACAAATTGCTTTTGACCTTGCCAAACAATATAATGTCAGTTTGAAGGCCGTCTATGTCATCAGTGCAGGTTGGGAAAGTCTAATTGGAGATGAATGGATCAATACTGAAAAAAACCGATTGCGTTTTTTTCAATGGCTGATTGATGGGCTAAACAAGCGGGCAAATGAAGTGTTGGAAGCGTTTAGCATGCGCGCCCAAAAAGCTGGCGTTAATTATGAAACGGAAATTGCCGGCGGCCAGGTGGAGAAGGTAATTATTGATTTATCCCGTCACTGCAAAGTATTAGTGCTGCCTCATCTAAAAGAAACTTTGCCTCGGGCTGAGGGAGGATTGAAATACTCCCTTAACCGGTTGATAAAAAACGTCAAATGTCCGATAGTAATCGGGGGCAGATAGTAATTTGGAATAAGTTGACAGCAAATGTACTTTGAGTTTATCATTAATAAAAATCCGGTTGGGGGGGTATTTATGAAATTATTTGCCATTAGCGATATTCATTTATCATTTAAGGAGCCGGTAGACCCCAACAACTGGGACGCTGTAGTTGACTATAAACCTATGGACAAGTGCAGCGAAGAATGGAAACAGCACTATAAAAGAATTTATTATAATTGGCATGACATAGTCGGTGAAGATGATGTAGTGCTTCTTCCCGGTGACATATCTTGGGCTACTAAGCTTCATGAAACCGTTCATGACCTGAATTTTTTAGGAATGCTTCCCGGTCAAATTATCGCCATCCAAGGGAATCATGATTACTGGTGGCAGGGTATATCCAAGGTAAGGAAAGCACTGCCGCCAAATATGCAGGCGGTGCAAAACGATCATGTTTTAGTAGATAATATTGCAATCTGTGGGACCAGGGGATGGGTGTGTCCCAATAACGGTATCGGCTTTACTGAACATGATGAAAAAATATATAAAAGAGAAATTATTAGACTGGAAAATTCTTTAAAGAGTGTCCGACAAGATGTGGACGAGATTATTGTGATGATGCATTATATGCCGACAAATGAAAAGCATGAACGCTCCGGCTTTATAGATGTATTAATAAAATACAATGTAAGTACCGTTGTATACGGACATTTACATTCCCGTGCCCAGCGCTTCAGATTGCCGGACACCGCATGGGGAATTAACTTTCATTTAGTTAGTGCAGATTATGTAAACTTTACACCGGTTTTAATAAGAGATACCAAATTAAAAAAGTAACTGCAGGCTGCAGCAGCAATGCTGCAGTTTTTATTGCCTTATCTTCAAGCCGGCAAGACTAAGCTTTAGGTGACATAGGGTTTGTAACCCGCCCTTTTTACCGGGTGCCCTTGTTGGATATTTGTCTGCATTGTATAATAATTAGATAAATCTTAATTATCGCAATTCAGAGAGGAAGGTGGATGAGGATGCCGAAAGTAAATGTCGAATGGGAAGGGAAATTGAAATTTTCAGCTACAGACGAATCAGGACATACCATTACAATGGATGCGCCGATTGGGGCCGGCGGTGACAATACCGCTCCGACACCGATGGCTTTAATTTTAATGTCAGTAGCAGGCTGTACCGGAATTGATATTGTTTCTATTCTCAATAAGATGAAAGTTGAGGTTGACAAGTTTGACATTACGGTAGAAGGGGAACGGGCCAGTGAACACCCCAAAGTATATACCGATGTTTGCTTGGTCTATCGGTTTAAAGGAAATAATATTCCGGCTGAAAAGGTAGAGCGGGCAATTAAACTTTCAGTAGACAAGTATTGTTCCGCACTGCATATGGTCAATAAAACGGCAAAGATAAACGTTTCATATGAAATCAACGGGCAAAAATACAACCTTTAAACCTTATTTTATTTATATGTTAAAATGCGCTGACGGATCCCTGTATACCGGTTATACCACCGACATATCACACCGGCTGCACGAGCACCAAAAGGGCAGAGGCAGTAAGTATGTACGTTCCCGCTTGCCGGTGAAGCTGGTGTATTATGAAGCATACAGCAGCAAAGAAGCAGCCATGAAAAGGGAGGCTGAGATAAAAAAACTGTCCCGACAGCAAAAACTAAAGCTGATTAACAATGATTAATATTGGGTTTTATATACGATATGAAAACATGGAGGATGAATAAATGCAGTACATAAGCACCCGAGGGCAGGCGGTGCCGGTTAGTGCGGCTGAAGCCATTAAGCAGGGCATTGCTTCAGACGGAGGATTGTTCGTACCCGAAAAATTTAGCGCCGTTTCTTTAGAACAGCTGCATCAATTTGTTAATTTAAGTTATCCGCAGTTAGCCAAGGAGATATTGGGCTGTTATCTTACCGATTTTACTGCAGACGAATTAATGCAGTGCATAACCGGAGCCTATGGCGGTAATAAGTTTGCACATCACGAAATAGCACCGACCTACTCGATAAATCAAGATTTGCATGTGTTGGAATTGTGGCACGGGCCAACCTGTGCTTTTAAAGATATGGCTTTGCAGATGTTACCTCATCTGCTGGTAAAAGCGGCGAAAAAAACCGGAGAAGATAAAGAAATAGTAATCTTGGTAGCTACATCCGGTGATACCGGAAAGGCGGCCCTGGAAGGCTTTAAAAATGTAGACGGTACGCAAGTGATTGTGTTTTTTCCCGCTCATGGCGTGAGTGAAGTGCAGCGGTTGCAGATGGTCACTCAAGAGGGCAATAACCTTCATGTGGTTGCGGTGGAGGGCAACTTTGACGACTGTCAAACAGGCGTAAAGCAGGTTTTTGGTGACCGGGATTTCAATCACAGGGTTAACGCCGCCGGCTATTGTTTATCCTCGGCAAATTCTATTAACTGGGGCCGACTGGTGCCGCAAATAGTTTATTATTTTTATTCCTATCTGGCACTGTTAAGAACCGGGCAAATTGCATTAGGGGAACAAATAAATTTTGTTGTACCTACCGGAAACTTTGGCAACATTTTGGCCGGTTATTATGCCAAATTAATGGGTTTGCCCGTTAACCGCCTGATATGTGCCTCTAACGCCAACAATGTGTTAACAGAATTTATTAATACCGGCAGATATGACGCACAGCGTGATTTCTTAAAGACCCTGTCGCCTTCGATGGACATTTTGATCTCCAGCAATTTAGAACGGCTGTTGTTTGAACTTACCGGACGTAAGCCGGCGAAAGTAAACGATTGGATGACTCAATTGAAACAGGCCGGCAGCTATCAAGTGGATGAAAATGTGAAAGAGCAGGTGCAGCAGTTATTTTGGTCGGATTATGCTTCTGATCAAGAGACCTTGGAAACCATCAGCAAGGTGTGGCAACAGTATCGTTACTTAGTTGATCCTCATACGGCGGTAGCATTTAAAGTTTATCAAAAATACCGAGAACTTACTGCCGATAGCACCAAAACGGTAATTTTGTCTACAGCCAGCCCGTTTAAATTTAATGCCAGTGTGGCTCAGGCCGTTTTGAAGGCCGAAGCGGTGAGCGGCAAGAGTGAGTTTCAATTGTTGGATATTTTAGCCCAACAAACCGGCTGGTCGGTGCCGGCGCCTTTAAAAGGATTAAATGCCAAGCCTGTTCTTCATCATCGTATTACTCCGACCTCAAAAATTCGTACCGCCGTTGCGGAAATATTAAAGCTTTAGGTAAATAAAAGGAGGCATCCTTTACTACCGTCAACCGCCTTAGGTAGTGAGCGATGCCCCTTTCTTTTTTAGCAAATGAAAACCGCCGTTATGTATGCAGTTCTTTAACACATTTAATAAATTCTTCAACTAATAAAGGGTCAAATTGTGTGCCTGCGTTTCTTTTTAACTCTAAAACCGCTTCTTCATAGGTTAATGCTTCCTTGTAAGGACGTTCAGTGGTCATGGCATCGAAACTGTCAGCAATTGCTGCTATCCGCCCTAATAGGGGTATGTCCTCTCCCTTCAGTCCCCGGGGGTAGCCTTTACCGTCATAGCGTTCATGGTGATAAAGAATCACCGGAATGGCTTTTTCTAAAGAAGGTATATTGCGAACAATATCGGCGCCGGTTAACGGGTGCTGCTTGATAAGTTCATATTCTTTTTCGGTTAACTTACCCGGCTTAAGTAAAATTGACATGTCAATTTTAATTTTGCCGATATCATGTAAAAAGGCACCGTATCTTAAAAATTTAATATCTTCTTCCGGCATACCTAAATGTTTGGCCAATGTCTCTGAATAATAGACAACCCTTTCAGAATGCTTGAAAGTGTAATGATCCTTGGCATTGATCACAATATTTAATGTTTTGATGGTGCTAATGGCGCTGTTATCTTCATCCGGGAAGATTTCATCGAGAACACTGGAATAAAGCACTGCATTGTTCTTAGTTCTTTTAGCGCTGTATAAAGCGTAATCCGCTTGACGCAACAGGTCATCCCGGTTAACGGCATTGGTTGGAAAACAGGAAATGCCGACTGAAACCGTTAATTGAATGCTTGCATTCGAATTACTTAACAAGGAAAAAGCGTGGTTTTGTATTTGGTTAACAAACCCTTTAGCTATTTCATAAGCTTTTTGGGGGGCGGTTTGCGGCAAAATAATGGCGAACTCTTCCCCGCCGTAGCGGGAAACAAAACCGTCTTTAAAGTAATTGCGCATTAGTACGGCAATATCGTAGAGAACTTTATCGCCGTTTTGATGCCCGTGTAAATCATTTACCAGTTTAAAATTATCTATATCAACGATTAATAAAGCAAAATTTTGGTTATTTAACTTGCCGGTTTCAATTTGCTTATTGAGTTCTTCCTGAAACCTTCGGTGATTATATAAGCCTGTTAAACTGTCGGTAGCCGCTTTGTGTTCTAAAGTTCTGCTGAACATCATTAATGTGGCAATGCTGGTATAAGAATCCTTATACTGCTTTAATAAGAAGGGCAGACACATTTGAATTTCCGCTTTGCCGTTTAAGACGGCAATTGCTTTATCCCAGCAGGAATTGTAACCGCAGGCGCCGCAGTTTAATAAGTCCTTTTTAGTGTACTTGCCGGTTTGATTTAGCACTTCCCAAATTTGCTCCTGCCTATAAATTTTTTTAGTGCGCTGTTTGCTGACAAATGTGCGGCGGGTATCTAAATCGGGATACAAAGCGGCAAAGTATTGCGGCTTAACCTTGACTTCTTCTTTTATATAGTTAACTACTTTTTTTGTTTTGTTAAAACAAAGCTCATTATTGGCTATTTTTGGGCCGTTGATACAACCGTCACAGCATAACAAATCCAATATTACCGGAGATAAGGAACCGCAGGAGACCGAACGCAGAATGCTTTTGCATTTTGCCGGGCCGTTGGCTTCGATTACTTTAAGAGAAGCAACATCTTGGCGCAGGCCCATGGTTTTTAGCAGTCCTCCGGCTAACGGAAACAGTCTGGCCAGGTATGCTCCGGGAGAATCCCATTTGTCCTCAGGTAATTTTGCGGGGATTATTTTTTTATAATTAAGCCACTGTTTAAGCTGTTCAAAAGTGATTACCGCATCAATATAGTTTCCGGCATTCCCTGCGATTGCTTCTGCCTTTTTAGAAATACAGGGGCCGATAAACACAGTTTTACAGTTGGGATGTTCTTTTTTCGCCACCTGCCCGGTGATCATCATCGGGGATTGGATTGGAGCCAGACAGTTAGTTAAATTGGGAAAATGCTTTTCTACCAGTAACACCACTGATGGGCAGGGAGTGGATATTATTGTCCTTTTCTGCCGATGTTTAAGTAATTTTAAATACTCATTTGCACATATTTCCGCCCCAAAGGCGGCTTCATAAACGTACGCAAAGCCCAACTTTTTTAATGCGCTGATGAGCTGATGGGGCCGGCAATTGAAAGAGGCAACAAAGGAGGGTGCGACAATGGCTGTTAATTCTTCACCCTTTGCTAACCAATCCATTATTTTCGGAGTGTCATTATGCAGTATTTTAGCGCCTTGTGAGCACACCTTAACACAATTGCCGCATAAAATGCAGTCTTGTTTGCTGATAGTCACTTTGCCGTTTTGAAATGAAACTGCATTTACCGGGCATGCGCGCACACAGGCATAACAATTTCGACATAAGCTGCTGTCTGTAAAAAGTATTTCCATAATCGGATCCGCCACCATTGGAATAAAATTTAAAGCTTCTAAATATTTGATTATTCTATATTTTTTTAACAATCCCTTTGTGAAAACTTTACTTTTCGTCTATTATAATTGAAAAAATATACCCCGGAAAAAGGGGTATGAGATTTAAGTTAATGCCGCTTCAAATTTATGGACATCGATAATTGGCTCTTGGCAGGCAAAGTTCTTGCAGATATATGCTGTAGATTTGCCCTTTACCGCATTGCGGCCTTTTAAGAGGGGCAAATCAGGGTAATTACCGCTATTGGGCCGGTATAGCAGCGTTGCTTCCGGTAAAAACTTGGTTTGTGCAGCTTTTATCATTTGTTTGGTTTCCGGGTTTTTCTCATCGCCGACAATGACTATTTCTAAAGGTGATTGCAGGAAAAGCAGTCCGGCCGTGATAAAGAAAGTATATCCCCGGGGATGCAGGCGGATATCTCCGGAAAAAGCGTTGAGTTGCTTTTCGCTGTATTCTTCCAGCATTTTATCACCCGTTAAGCGCGCGAGGCGGATTAGGTTATAAGCCGCTACTGAATTACCGGATGGGATGGCTCCGTCATACACCTCTTTGGGGCGGGCAATTAATTGTTCTTGGTCACGACCGTAAAAGAAAAATCCGCTTTGTTTTTGATCCCAAAACAGGTCGATCATATCGGCATTTAAACTCAGGGCCCTTTCCAGGTATTGATAATCAAAGGTGGCGTTGTACAACTCCAAAAGACCCCAAATGATAAAAGCGTAATCATCAAGGTAAGCGAGATAGGCGGCTTCACCATCCCGGTAGCGGGCTAAGAGCCGGCCTGTTTTAGTGCGCAGATTGTTGTTAATAAAAGCAGCCCCTTTAACCGCTGCATTTAAGTAGCGGGGTTCCTGCAGTACTTGCGCACCTTTGGCGAAGGCGGCAATCATTAAGCCGTTCCAAGCAGTAAGTATTTTATCGTCTTTGCCCGGGTGAATGCGCTTTTGGCGGTATTCAAATAATTTCGGCCGGCATTTTTGCTTTAATATTTCTAATTCATCGGCTACGAGATCTGTTTTAATCAAATTGGGGATACTTTTGCCGGCAAAGTTTCCCTGGCTGGTGATATTGTACAACCGGCAGTATTCATTGCCCTCTTTTTCACCCAGTACTTTAATGACCTCCTCCGGTGTCCAAAGATAAAATTTACCTTCCTCACCTTCCGAGTCCGCATCTTCCGCGGAATAAAAGCCGCCTTCCGGGGCGGTCATATCCCGCAACACATAGTCAAAAATACCTTCCGCCACTTCTCTGTAAAGTTTTGTTTTGGTGATTTGATAGGCTTCTAAGTAGGTCATCGCCAGCATGGCGTTATCATACAGCATTTTTTCAAAATGAGGAACCAGCCATTGATGATCGACTGAGTAGCGGGAAAAGCCAAACCCGATGTGATCGTAAATGCCGCCGCGGTACATCCCTTCTAAAGTTTTCTCCACCATGTCAAGAGCGGTTTTTTCTTGGTGTAATTTGTAATAGCGCATTAAAAACAGCAGGTTATGGGCGGAAGGAAATTTGGGCGCATGGCCAAAGCCGCCATAAGCGGCATCAAAACTGTTTTTTAATTGCCGGTAGGCAGTGTGAACAATATCGGCATTAAACTTATCAGGTTGGGGTTGTTCCAGCTCTTGTAATGCTTGTTTAATTTGTTGGGCGATAGCGGTAAGGGATCTTTTGTCCTTGTGCCATTTTTGTTGCACAGCCTGTAAGATATCCATTAAGCCGGGCATTCCGCCTTGGGCGTACTTGGGAAAATAGGTGCCGGCAAAAAACGGCACCTTGTCCGGTGTCATGATCAGGGTTAAGGGCCAGCCGCCATGACCGGTGATAGATTGGCATACCGACATGTAAATATGATCCACATCAGGGCGCTCTTCCCGGTCAACTTTAACGGATACATAGTGCTTATTTAAAATCTCCGCAATCTCTTCATCCTCAAAACACTCATGAGCCATCACGTGACACCAATGACAGGTAGAATAGCCGATGGAGAGAAATACCGGCTTGTCTTCCGCGGCGGCTTTGGCAAAGGCCTCGTCACCCCAGGGGTACCAATCTACCGGGTTATAGGCGTGCTGTAATAAATAAGGTGATTTTTCATATATCAGGCGATTAGGTGCTCTATTGCCGGTGCCGGTCATGCTATCACTCTCCTTTGTAAATATAATGGATTAGTATTCCCCTAAAAATAAGCGGATACTACGGTGAGAGGAGAATATAGTGTCTTTTTACGGGCAGTGAAAACAAAACCGGTAAGGCCTTGGGTTTGCCGTTGGCGTATAAGATCTCACCTTCTGAATAACAATAATCACTATAAAAATCACAATTAACGCAGCCGCAGAAGGGAGATTTGTAATGGCAAGAGATATTCTGTTTGAACCCTTTAAAATTGGCCAACTGGAAATTAAGAACAGAATTGCTATGGCGCCGATGGGGGCCTTTAGGCTGGTGGACAACGAATGCTGCTTTAACCAGCGGGCCATTGACTACTACGTGGAACGGGCAAAGGGAGGCGTTGGTCTCATAATCACCAGTGTAACTAAGGTTGAAAACGAGCTGGATAAAATTAAAACAGGCATAATTCCGATAGTGTCGATAAATCCGGAAAGATTTGCATTAACTGCTGCCGAAATGACAGAGCGCTGTCATGCCTACGGTGCGAAAATATTTCTGCAGTTATCCTTGGGATTTGGCAGAAGCGGAGCACCGGCATTGCTGGATGCGCCGCCGGTATCGGCTTCAGCTATTCCGAATTATTGGGATCCGACAATTTCATGCCGGGAGCTGACCACAAAAGAGGTTGAGTGGTTGGTGAAAAAAACCGCAGAAGCGGCAGCCCTGGCAAAACATGCAGGGTTTGACGGTGTGGAAATACATGCCGTTCACGAAGGCTATTTGCTGGATCAGTTTACATTGTCCATATTTAACAGGCGAACCGATAAATATGGCGGTGACTTAAGGGGAAGGCTGACGCTGCCGTGCGAAATAGTAAAAGAAATTAAAAAGGTTGCCGGGCAGGATTATCCGGTAATTTTAAGATACAGTGTAAAGAGCTGCATTAAAGACTGGCGGGAAGGCGGGCTTCCCGGGGAAGAATATGAAGAAAAAGGACGGGACATAGCAGAGGGCTTAGAGGCGGCCAAAATACTGCAGGAAGCCGGATACGACGCCTTTGATGCAGATGCCGGCTCATATGACGCCTGGTATTGGGCACATCCTCCGGTATATCTTGAACACGGCTGTTATCTGGAGCTGGCCGAAGAGTTGAAAAAGGTAGTGACTGTACCGGTGATCGTTGCCGGAAAGATGGACATACCGGAGTTGGCGGAAAAAGCCCTGCAAAATAAGCAGGCTGACATGATTTCTCTGGGAAGAGGACTGCTTACTGATCCCTACTGGCCGAAAAAGGTAATGGCCGGCAAAGAAGAGAGTATCCGCCCGTGTATCGGATGTCATTTGGGCTGCTTGGGCAGAGGCTTTGAAGGCAGGCCTTTATCCTGTGCGGTTAACCCGGAGGCAGGCAGAGAAAGTTTTTATAAGATAAGGCCCGCCGCTGTTTCCAAGAATGTGCTGATTGTCGGTGGCGGCCCGGGCGGAATGGAGGCGGCAAGAGTAGCCGCTTTGAGAGGTCATAATGTAACCCTTTATGAAAGCAGAGATCAACTTGGGGGTAACTTTATAGCGGCGGCAGTGCCGGATTTCAAGTATGATGATAAAAGGCTGATCGAGTGGTACAAGAATGAAATGAAAGAGTTAAAAATCGATGTTCATTTAAATACCACCGTTGATGAGTGGCTGATCGCAGAAAAGAATCCGGATGTTGTGATTATTGCAACGGGCTCAAAAGAAAAGAAATTAGATGTACCCGGTATTGATCATCCTAAGGTAGCCACCGCCGTTGAGTTGCTGTACGGCTTAAAGAGTGCCGGGCAAAAGGTGCTTATGATCGGTGGCGGGCTGGTAGGCTGTGAAACCGCTCTGTATCTTGCCAAGCAGGGTAAAAGCGTGACTATTGTGGAAACAATGAATGAATTAATGAGCACGGGCCATCCGGTTCCACATATGAACAGGGCGATGCTGATTGATCTGTTAAAGTATCATAAGGTCAAGGTTATTACCAACCATGCCCTGCTGGAAGTAACAGATGATGGGGCGGTAATTATTGATAAAAATTTCCAGAGACAATCGGTGCCTGCAGATACCGTTGCCATTGCGGTGGGCTTTGAATCTAACAGAGAGTTATACGACAAACTGCGCGGCAAGATAGTTGACTTATATGTAATCGGTGATGCGCTACAAGCTTCTAATGTAATGCATGCAATTTGGAGTGCCTATGAAGTGGCGTTGAATATTTAAAAGGGAGAAAATGGGAAAAGCAAGAGAGGCGCTAACTGCTATATGGAAGGTTAGCGTCTTTGTTTTGTTCCATATTGTTTTTCAGCCGGCTGGACTAAACCCGTTTTCGTAAAAGTAATGTTGTTTACAGCCGCCAAGGCATTTACCTACGTAAAGAAAACTTATCTTCCGGCAAGCCCAAAGGGCGCAGGCGGAAGATATAGTTTTCTTATACTATCTTCATTAAATTATGATAGTTAAGATGGTACAAACACGCCGGCCCATATAAATGGACGAGCTCCGCCGCCTCCGGGCGCCTGGCGGCCGTGTACTTTCATCCTAAATTTTTAATCAGATGAAAGTGAACTCGCTTGCGCTCAAACAGTCCTCGGCGCTAATCCTCCGTTAGCAATGCCCTTTGAATTGCCGGCTATCGTTTGCCAAGGTCAAATAACCTTGGCGCCACAAGTAACGTTTGCATTTATGGAAACGGCGGCATGCTTTCTGGCATTGCTTGGCTTATCAGCTTGCCCTTACTCATTGCCGCCGGCAGCAGGAAAAGGGATTGCACGGCTAAAATTAATAGACTATATTTAAGAAGAGAATACCTAAACAAGGAGATGTTTAAAAGAGATGCTTAAACTGAAAAGGGGTCTTGGGGTTATTTTTTTTCTGTTACTGGTGTCTTTTTCTTTAATGGCATGTACTCACTCTGAAGAACAAGTTAACGAGTCTAATTATCAAATAAAAGATTTTTTAGGACGGGAAGTAACAATTGCCAATGAACCCCAAAGAATTGTTTCTTTATCTCCCAGCACAACGGAATTAATTTATGCCTTAGGAGTCGGTGACAGAGTTGTTGGGGTAACGGATTACGATGATTACCCCCCGGAGGTAAAGGAACTAGCCAAGGTAGGGGATTTTTCCGGTCCCAATGTTGAAGCGATAGTGGCGCAAAAACCGGATTTAATTCTTGCTTCTAGCGTATCCGGTACTGAAGAAATGGAGGCTTTACAAAAGCAGGGCATACCGGTTTTGATGCTGGAAGCGAAAAATATTAACCAGATTTATCAGTCGTTAGAAATACTGGGCGAATTAACCGGTACGGAGCAAAAAGCGGCGGAAATTATCGCGGAAATGAAAAACAAAATAAATGAGATACATAATAAAGTAAAGGATTTGCCCAAAGTAGATGTTTTTTATTTGGTAGATGTTAACGGCAACTGGACGGCAGGCAAGGGTACTTTTATAGATGAGCTGCTAAAGCTGGCTCAAGGAAATAACTTGGCCGGTGATGTGGACGGTTGGGTACAGTACAGCATAGAAAGGTTAGTAGAGCAAAATCCGGAGGTAATAATTGCTCCTCCTCATGCCGGTGATCTACACAACTTAAAAAACATGCCCGGTTATAAGGAAACCAAGGCTGTAAAAAATGATCGGGTATTCATTATTAGCGATGATAATATTATCAGCAGGGGTTCAAACCGCATAGTTATCGGCTTGGAGGAAATTGCCAAGTTTTTACACCCGGAGGCCTTTAAATAGTGAGCTTTAAATACAGTGCCTGTTTTCTTTCCGTTGCCGTCTTGTTAATAATTGCCATGCTCTCTGTATCGCTGGGTGCGGTGCAAATTCCCTTAAAAGATATTGTCAATATTTTGCTTGGCGGGGAAAGTGATCCCGAGAAAGAGGCAATCATTTTGACTTTGAGGCTGCCCAGGGTAGTAGAGGCGGCATTGGTGGGCATGGGCTTATCAGTGGTCGGAGCCTTTTACCAAGGGCTGTTCAGAAACCCAATGGCCGATCCTTATGTTTTAGGGGTGTCCTCAGGAGCGGCATTGGGAGCGACAATTGCCATTATTTTAGGGTTGGGAATTTTTGGCTTAGGAGTATTGTCTTTTATCTCCGCCCTGCTTACCATTTGGGTGGTTTATACCATTTCCGGAACCGGTCATAAAGTTTCCATTACTACCATGCTGCTGGCCGGCATAGCCATTAGCGCTTTTATTTCCGCATTTATATCTTTATTAATGCTGTTAAATCATCAGGAACTGGCCAACATAGTCTTTTGGACGATGGGGGGATTCGGGCTTGCTACTTGGCAAGAAATAAAAATTTCCGCGCCGGTGATAATTTTCGGCTCGCTGCTGCTATATACTTATTCTCGGGATCTTAATGTAATTATGACCGGCGAGGAAGCGGCGGAGCATTTGGGCGTAAACACTGAAAAAGCAAAGAAAGTCATTTTGGCGGCCGGCGCGCTTGTTACCGCTGCCGCAGTTTCGGTGGGCGGAATTATCGGCTTTGTGGGCTTGATTATTCCGCATATCTGCAGATTGATTGTCGGCCCGGATAACCGCGTTTTGGTTCCCTTCAGTGCCGCCTTCGGTGCCGCCTTTTTAATCATTGCCGATACTTTGGCCAGAATAGCGTTAAAGCCAATAGAAATACCGGTGGGGATCATCACCGCCGTTTTTGGCGGACCCTTTTTCATTTATCTGTTAATCAAAAATAAAAAGAAGAGTGAAAGCATGTGATCTAGATGACACTTTTAAAAATAAATCAGCTTTATGCAGGTTACGGAAGCAGAGAGGTGCTAAAAGGAATTAATTTAGAACTGCCGGCCGGTAAGTTTGTCGGTATTATCGGTGCTAACGGCAGCGGCAAAACCACTTTACTAAAAAGTATTTCCGGCTACTTAAAGCCGTTTAAAGGCGAGGTTTTGATTAACGGTGAAGATGTCCATAAGCTGAGCAATGGGCAAAGGGCACGACTTATCGGCTACTTGCCCCAAATAAACAGCAACGGATTTGCTTTTAAATGCTATGATATTGTAATGATGGGCCGCTTTCCTTACTTAAAAAGGTTTCAAAGAGAGGGAAAGCAAGATCGGGAAATTGTCAAAGAGACAATGATTACTACTGGCACTTGGTGCTTTAGGGACAGAACGATAACTGAACTTAGCGGCGGAGAAAGGCAAAGAGTTTACATTGCCCGCTTACTGGCACAAAAGCCGAAAATTATACTGATGGACGAGCCGATAACTTATTTGGATATCAAGTACCAAATTGAAATTTTAGAGTTGTTAAGGGGTTTAAGTAAAAAAGGCATTTTAGTGATTGTTGTACTGCACGACATCAATTTGGCCTCTCAATTTTGTGAAGAAATAATAATGTTGCGCAACGGCCGGCTTGTGTGCCGGGGCAAACCGGAAAATGTATTGACCGCGGAAAATACTAAAAAAGTGTTTTCCGTTGATGTGCATGTAGTCGATAACCCGTTTACGGCAAAACCATATATTGTGGCTAAAACTAAGAATGATTACGGGTAGAAATGTTATACCTTTAGGAAGGGTTGAATGATGAAGATAAACAAATCAATGCTGGCCAAAATGATTGACCATACCTTGTTAAAGGCTACGGCTACCGAAGGGGAAATTGTTAAGCTTTGTGCTGAAGCTGATAAATACGGCTTTGCTTCCGTTTGCGTAAATCCTTGGTTTGTGCCTTTGGCTTACCGACATTTAAAGCAAACGGAAGTAAAAGTATGTACCGTGGTTGGTTTTCCGCTAGGGGCTACCACTACCGCCACCAAAGTTCATGAAGCGGTAGAGGCAGTAAAAAACGGTGCCCACGAAATTGATATGGTAATTAATTTGGGCATGCTTAAAAGCGGGTGCCGGGAGCAAGTGCTGGATGATATTAAAGCGGTGGTAGACGCCACATCACAACAAAATCCGGCGGTCATTGTCAAAGTAATTATTGAAACCTGTTATCTCAATCGGGAAGAAAAGATACTGGCCTGTCAATTAGCGCTTAAAGCGGGAGCCCACTTTGTAAAAACCAGTACCGGTTTTGGCACCGCTGGGGCGGTGGTAGAAGACGTTAAATTAATGCGGGAAACAGTCGGAACACAGATGGGGGTTAAAGCTGCCGGGGGGATTAAAACGGCTGAAGATGCGCTTAAGTTAATTAATGCCGGTGCCAACCGACTGGGAGCCAGTGCCGGAGTAAAAATTATAAACGGCTTTCAAGAGTAAAGCCATCAATGCCTGAAGCATCGATGGCTTTGTGTTTAACTTACATTTGCGGGCTGGCCGGCTGCGAAATACTTGACAGGGCTTCACCGGCTTCGTTTTGGTAAATGCTTTCTACCGCAAGATCTCCTAAAGAGACAATACCGGCTAAACTGTTATTATGATCAACTACCGGCAGACGCCGGACTTGGTTTTGGGCCATTAAATTAGCCGCTTCATGTACGTCCATATCCGGGGTGCCGGTTACCAAACCGGTAGACATGGCGGATTCAACCTTTGTTGCGGAAGGATTTTGCCCTTTAGCGGTAACCCTGAGGGCAATATCACGGTCGGTAATTATTCCTACGGCTTTTCCGTTTTCAACAACAGGCACAGCACCTACATTGTACTGACTCATAATTTGAGCAGCCTCGGCCACTGTTTGCTGCGGAGTAACGGTAGCTACGTTTTGAGTCATTATTTCTCGCAGTGTTTGTGACAATAATATCCCCCCTGTTTTTAAATGGTTCAAGATATATTATCACTAAAATTAATTATTTTATTCTCCGTGCAAAACAGGGTTTTTAATACTTATTTGAGCAAATCTTGGTAAAGTTCCGGCCTGCGAGAGCGCAAATAAAATATATGCTTCATGCCGGTTCTTTTTTGATAACGAATTTCATTAACTAATTGCGCATCTAAATCGGCAATTAACAACCCTTCTTGATCATTAAAATCTTCCGCAATGACATTGCCTTTGGGATCAATAACCAGTGTGCCCCCGGAAAAATCAGTGCTATCACCGTTAAAACCAATTAAGTTACAGGCAGCAACATAAACGGTATTGTCGTATGCTCTGGCGGTAAGGTACTTTAACCACATTTCTCTTCTGTTGCCGGCAATGCGCGGTGAAGCATGGGGGGCAAAAATTATTTCCGCACCGTTTAAAGACATGATGGTGGTAATTTCCGGGAAATGCAAATCCCAACAAATTTGCACCCCAAACGTCGCTTTGTCCGTCTTGAACACCGGGAGCTGATCTCCGGCAGAAAAATATGCTTGTTCACTCTTACCTAAATGTGTTTTACGGTATTTATCAACAGTCCCGTCCGGCATGGCGACCAGTTGGGAGATAAAGGGTTTATTGCCAGCGGCTGATTTTTCGGCAATGCCGGCCAGTATGGTAATATTATGCTGTTGAGCCAACTGGGCCAACCGATGACCGGTGGGACCGGGAATTTCTTCGGCATAAGAGCCAGAGCCGGCGCGGGCATATCCGGGAACAGACAGTTCAGGAAAACAAATTATATCTGCCTGTTGAGCAGCCGCCTGTTTAACAAAAAATTCCGTTTTCTTTAAATTTTCGCTGATTTTTCCCAACTGGGCATTCATCTGCACTAAAGCAATCCGTGTATTTTTCATAATTATAACCCTAATCCTGCTAATAATTTTTTGGCGTTATCCCTAATAATAGCTTGATATTCGTAATCTTTAAGGTTGAGGTTTTTCAGAAGGTTTGCTTCCCTTCCCGGAGAACTGTAAGGATAGTCACTGCCTAAAAGTATTTTTTGATAACCGTGTTCCTTAATAATATTGCGAAACTGATCGGCAGGCAAAAAGTCATAAGTGCTGGCAGTGTCTAAGTAAATATTTCTGCCGACCAGACAGTCTAAGGCCTGATCCCACATTTTGTAGCCCCCCATGTGAGCGACAATAACCCTCATATTGGGAATTAAATCTAATGCCCGGGCCATTCTGTGCGGGGAAGTATAGTTTATTTTATCTTGATCTTGATCATCTCCAATATGAAAGATGAATATAAAATCTTTTGCTAATTTTTCATACATAGATAATGCTTTTTCGTCATCTAAGTAAAACTGCTGGAAATCAGGGTGCAATTTTATGCCTTTAATACCCGCTGCTTTTAATTTTTTAATTTCCTCATCTATCCGGTCATAGTCCGGGTGCATGGTGCCAAAGCCGATTAAATTGCCTTTATTGTTTGCCACCGCCCAGTCGTTTGCCGGCGCTACCTGAGCCGGTACAGTGGCAGCGGTACAGAAGACAGCGGCTTCTACTTTTTCGTTTTTCATAATAGCTTGGTATTCTTGTTTTGTACCTTGATAAATTACCGGAATACCGTAATGTTCGCTGAGATGTTTCCTTACTTTTTCAGCCAAGCTGTCAGTATAAAGATGTACGTGTATGTCAATTAACAATTTTGATTCCCTCCAAAACCATATACTGCTGTAACATTATTTCGGTCGGAAAAAGTGTTATCCTTCTATAAAATATTATCATCTTCAGTAGACAGTTGGTCAGTTAAACAGGTAGCAAAAATGATGGTGTCCACATCCTTCGCCGGTGCAACCGGCAGGTAAAACTTAGCATTAAATATTAGAGGCGTGCTTGTCGACACGCCCTTTAATTTCCGTTTGTTTCCACTTTGCCGAAAATTTCGCCGCAGTAACATCCGTAAGTTACAATATCTGAAGATTTACCTTCACAGATGCTGAGTATTCTTACTTTGGAATTAATTGCGTACAAGTTTTCCCCGCATCCGGGACAGGAAGGAGAGGCAATAAACTTTTTGGGCTTAATAACCACTTCGTCCTCTGAGTTGATTTCAATAACGCAACGGCGTAAATTTAATCTAGACAAATGATATCTTTGGAGAATTTTTTTCAGTGCTAAATACATCATGTTTCTTGCTTTGCCGCTTTGTACCGCTAAAAAGGTTGACAGTGCAGTTTCCGCACTGCGGCGATCTTCAATTGTCGGGAAAGGATAAATATGTGCCATATTGGTATTATTTCATTATTTGGCCGGTTTAATTCATTTACTGCTCAATTAAATTGTAAGGGCGTGTCGCTAACTACTAAAGGCAGTTTTGCGACACGCCCTCTTGAAAATATAAAAAATTAAAGTTCTTGTACGCTTGCAGCGCCGCTTGGGCAAATTTCTACACAGGAGAAGCAGCCCATGCATTCAGCCGGATCGCCGGTAACATCTGCTTTACCATCTACCATTTCCAGAAGACGAGCGGGGCAGGGATCGACGCATGCGCCACAACCTTCACATTTCTCACGATCAATAGATACCATGAACATGATACTAACCTCCTTAATTAACTGATTAACTTAACATACACTCAAGATTATGCAACATAAATCTAAAAAAAGCAAGGAATTTTTGGTTGTAATTGCTGCCAACGAAATACTGAGGATTATTAAAAACATAATATAAAAGGATATTTAGCCCCTATGTCTAAATAAATATTTGGATATAATGAAAGGCAGGGGTGTTTAATGAGCAAGGATTATTCCCAATTGCTGATTGACAAAAGTGATCAAGAAGGTGCTTTAGAGTTTACAGTTGATGATGCGGCTTTTTTTGATCCGGATGTCAAGGAAGTAACACTCTTTTATAACGTTGTTGGGCAAGCGCGATTTAAGTTGTTTCGCAATAATAAGATGGAATTGGTTTTAGTACATGTTACTGATGATTGGATGAGACAGGCAAAAATTGATATCAGCAAATATCAAAAGGAGATTAGGATAGCAATCACTTGGGATAAAAATGAAGACAAATTGGCTGTTAAAGGTTCAGGAGAAAGCGAATACTATACAGTCAAGGCAATGCAAATAGATAATTAGGAGATAAGAGTTATGTCCGAGCTAAAACAGCGGTTATATGAACAATTGTGGCAGCATCCGGAGATATACGGGTATCGGATTATGTTTGATTTGGGCCCGCCCTGGAAAGATATTGCTCAGAGTATTTTTAATTCTACTAAACGAATGAGGGCAGAAAAAAAGCAACGTTTTTGGTTAGAACATAAGAATGAAGTTGATGCTGCTTTTGAGATTTGGTATGCTACAGGTAAAAAGTCTTTTGAAGATTAGAAATATGTAGCGGAAATGGCAACAGTCTAAACAATCGGTTATAATTGTAAAGAGGTAAAAAATAGACAAGGTTGGTGAATTAGATGTCAAAAGACTTCTTAAGGGAAAAAACAATTGAAGAAATAATTGAAGAATATGGTGGGGCAGCATACAGCCCCGATTTTGGTGCTTGGGCTGAGTTGACATATGAGGAAAACGGGCAAGAATATAAGCGCACTACTATGGTGATTGGTAACCCGCAGTGGGCCGGCGCGTTGGACCTTACTCAAGGGGATTATTTATGGAAATGGGCTTATGATAGGGAAAATGAACTTTACTATTTATTGCTCACTTGGCACAGCGGCCTGCGTCTGCCAATTGCTTTTGATCGGGAAGGAGCAGGAAAAATGCTTTCTGACCCGCAAGCCAAAGAACCCTTTGATATTATGATTACGGACCAACCGGTGATGCCGAAAAGTTGGGAAGAAGGAAAGCTTAAGTTTGTTGTGCTGTGGGATATAAAATTTAAAAAAGACAAAGAGGCAACTTGGCCGGAATAATGCTTTGAGAAGGTGATTGACATTAGTGCCGCAAGAAGAAACAGGCCGATCAGTAAGGGTTTGCAAAACAGAGTGGCCTTATATATAAGGGATAATTCAATAAAAGGGGTATGCACCCAAGAGAAGGAAACAATGGCCTACCATCTGGGATTAACGGTAGAAACAGTCCATAAGGTTATTGAAAAGTTAAAGGCCGATCAAGTGATTATTGAAAAGGAAAATAAAAATCCGCTGCTGCCGTCCAGCTATATATATATCGGTGAAGGAACGGTAGCTAAAAAAGCTTTAACCTTAAGCGAATTAAGCGATCAACTGCATCAAATGCTGGATGACGATTCAATTGATGAAAACCTGAAAGAAACATTTTTGGAGTACGACGGAGAAGTAAGAGAAGTGCTGCATGAACTACAAAAACAAACCCAGGATTTAAACAATTACAATAGTTTTAAAGACAGCATTATAAAAGTTATAGATACCGAGGATGGCTTGGTGCACATATTAGCCAGAAGAAGACCTTGATTTGGGGGTTTCGCGGGGCATGGATATTCTTGAGGCAGTGAAGCAGTGGGAAAAGGCCACCACTATTTATCTTGATTATGCCCGAGAAATGAAAAACAGCGAGTATAACCAGGGTTTTGCAGATGGGTTGGAAGCAGCCTTAGAATCATTTAAGTCATACTTAAAAGAATGTCCGGAATATAATGCTAGGAGGGAATAGAGTGAGCCAATCGGTTTATACGGTAGTGAAAATAGAAAATAATGAAGTGGATGATGTCACTGTGTTCGATACGGAAGAAGCGGCTGTTGCTTATGCAGAGGAAATTGCATCCCGGGAAAGCTATCAGCAGATTATTGTCATGTGGACTAAATTAAATAATAAAAACATGCAGGTGACATTAAAAGAAATGAGAAGTACCTGTAGCTCATGCAACTAGGGCAATGCCCAGGCAGTCGGCAAAAGACCGACTGCTTTATTATTTTATTTAAATATACATACGGCCAATCTTTTAAGCAAAAAATAAGTAAAAGTTGTTTTTATACGGAGGTGCCTTGGGTGGTTGAACATGAAACTAAGTCTTCTGCGGACATGATAGACAATTTAGTACAAAAAGCAATTGCCGCCGGAGAAAAATTTTTGGCCTTAAATCAGGAGCAGGTGGACAAAATTGTAAAAGCGATGGCGTTAGCCGGCCTAGAAAAGCATATGTATTTAGCCAAATTAGCTGTTGAAGAAACCAAAAAAGGAGTATTTGAAGATAAGGTAACAAAAAATATATTTGCTACTGAGTATATCTACCACAGTATTAAATATAAAAAAACAGTGGGTATTATTAGTGAAAATCACGAAGAAAACTTTTATGAAGTGGCCGAACCTTTAGGGCCGATAGCGGCCATTATCCCGGTTACTAACCCTACTTCCACCACAATGTTTAAAGCACTGATTTGCGCAAAAACCAGAAACCCGATTATTTTCAGTTTTCATCCTCATGCGCAAAAATGCAGCGTGGAAGCCGCCCGAATTCTTTATGAGGCCGGTTTGGAAGCAGGGGCGCCGGAAGACTTTATTACCTGGATAGAAAAGCCTTCAATTGAAGCTACCCAAGCCCTGATGCATCATCCGGGGGTGGCTTTAATTTTAGCGACCGGTGGAGCTAAGTTGGTTTGTGCCGCTTATAGTGCCGGCAAACCGGCATTGGGAGTGGGGCCCGGCAATGTGCCCTGTTATATAGAAAAAACGGCAAATTTGCCAAGAGCGATCAATGATTTAATTTTAAGCAAAACCTTTGATAACGGTTTAATATGTGCATCTGAACAAGCGCTGATTGTGGACCGGGAAATCGAAAATCAGGTGGTGGCTTTACTAAAAGCCAACGGCTGCTACTTTTTAAATGAATCAGAAGTAGAACAGTTAACCAAAATCGCAATCTCGAAAGATAATACTCATATCAATCCGGAAATTGTCGGGCAGCCTGCCCCCGTAATTGCCCAAATGGCCGGGCTGAACGTGCCAAGTAGTACTAAAATTTTAATTGCTCCGCTGGCGGGCGTGGGGCCGGACTATCCCTTGTCACAAGAGAAGCTTTCGCCGATTTTAGCTTTTTATGTGGTTGACAATTATCAACAAGGAATTGAACGCTGCGTAGAAACGGTGGAGTTTGGAGGATTGGGTCATTCAGCGGTAATACATTCCGAAAACAAAGATATTATCAAAGAGTTTTCCAACCGTGTCCGCGTTGGTCGGGTTATTGTTAATTCACCCTGTACCCACGGTGCCATCGGGGACATTTACAACACCAATGTACCGTCGTTAACCCTGGGCTGCGGCTCCTACGGCCGTAATTCAACTACATCTAATGTCAGTGTGGATAATTTAATTAACATAAAAAGAGTGGCTAAGCGGAAAGAAAAAATGCAGTGGTTTAGGGTGCCGGAAAGAATTTATTTTATGCCGGGATCGGTGCAATACCTGACAAAAATGCCGGGTATTGAACGGGCTTTGATAGTAACCGATAAAGCAATGGTTGATTTAGGATTTGTCGATAAAGTGATTTATCACCTTTCCAAACGGCAAAATAATGTGGCAATAGAAGTGTTTGATCAGGTGGAGCCCGATCCGCCGCTGGAGATGGTTGTTAAGGGCGTAGAAGTAATGCAGCGCTTTAAGCCGGATACTTTAATTGCCTTGGGCGGCGGCTCGGCAATTGATGCGGCTAAAGGCATGTGGCTGTTTTATGAATATCCGGAGGTTAAGTTTGAATTTTTACGTTTAAAATTTATTGATATTCGCAAACGTACTTATAAATATCCTAAACTGGGCCGCAAAGTTAAGTTGGTGGCAATTCCTACCACCAGCGGCACCGGTTCGGAAGTTACCGCTTTTACTGTAATCAGTGATCAGGGACGGCAAATCAAATATCCATTGGCCGATTATGAATTGACGCCGGATGTGGCGATTATTGACGCTGATTTTGTCATGTCCGTTCCGCCGACAATTACCGCCGATACCGGGATGGATGTGCTTACCCATGCTATAGAAGCGTATGTTTCGGTAATGGCCTCCGACTATACCGATGCCTTAGCCATGAAGGCAATTCAGTTGGTTTTTGAATACTTACCCCGAGCTTATAAAAACGGAAACGACCTTGAAGCGAGAAAACGTATGCACAATGCGTCAACTATTGCCGGAATGGCTTTTACAAATGCGTTTTTAGGGATTAACCATAGTTTGGCTCATAAGTTAGGCGGACAGTTTCATATTTCACACGGCCGGGCAAATGCAATTATGCTGCCACATGTGATTGCCTACAATGCCGCTTTACCGACAAAATTTCAGTCCTTTCCCAACTATGAACATTATGTGGCCCATTTGAAGTATCAGGAAATTGCTCAAAACCTGGGCCTGCCGGCAAGTAACCCCATGGAAGGGGTGCAGAGTTTAATTAACGCAGTGAGAAACTTAATGCATGAATTGGATATGCCAATGAGGATTAGAGATTGTGGTGTTAAGCCGGAAGAATTTGAGGCGGTAGTAGACGAACTGGCGGAAAAAGCTTTTGAAGATCAGTGTACAACCAGCAATCCGCGGCTGCCCCTGGTCAGTGAGTTGGCCCAGTTATACCGAATGGCATTTTAGCGGTATTAAGAGCAAGAAGAAACCCCGTTATTTTCAGAGTGACGGGGTTTCTTCCGTTGTGGTCAGCTGTTCTAAACCGATAGAAGTGAGAATTTCATCTAACAGCTCGCTATTTGATTCAAATATATCGATCACAGATATATCTTTCATTGAATACCCCCCTTAATTGCGTGGATTTTATCATTATATGCACCGGTTTTTAAAAAAATAACAAAAAAATAACAACATTTTCTGGGAATAAATATAACTTGCCATTAGGCCGCTGGCAGGAAACGACAAAACTTTCGTGGAAACTATGTAAGCAATATATGTAGAAAGGCGGATTTTAATGACATTAAAAGTTGATGTGGATCAATTTGTGCAAGAACACCAAGAGGAAATTTCCCGCTTGGTGAATATTTCGCTAAACCGGGCGGGTGATGTGGTTAATGCCAAGGTTAAAAAGGGGGAGGTTAATCCAACACTGCAAGATGTTCTTCCCTTAATGCTTTATGAAATATTGGTTGCCAATACCGTTGCCACTATAAGACTGGTAGCCGACATGATTAATGAAGCAGACAACAAATAATTAAAAGCCTCTGGACAAGAACAAGTGTTTGGTGTATGATAAACCAAACACTTGTTTGGAGGTGGCCTGATGATTCAATCTGCATCCCGCGGCAAACAGTTTGACTTTGTATTTTCTAAAAAAACCGTCAAGGTTCGCCGGGTAAGACTAGACTTGATATCCCAAATAACTAATTGGTTGGAAACCGAAGACAGCGAACTTGCCAAGTTGTTTTCCGCCGTTATTTTGGCCGGAACAGGCATGTTTATTATATTCAGTGTTTTGAATACAATTTTCTAACTAACCTGATATGATTAAATCCGGCGGGCAGGTCGGGTTTTTATGTCAATGCTGGTATTTTTCAATAAGTATATAAATGATGAAATCTCGATATTTTATTCACAGGAGGTAACTATGAGCCAAAAAGAAAATGATTTAGATGAGATGGATACACTGTTGGCCAAGCTGTACGATGCCCAACGAAGAATATTGTTTCAAGAAATGATGATGCAAATATTTATGGAGCAAACAAAATTAAGTGAGCAGCAAGCGATTGGCGTGCTGAAAGAAATGATTAAACGAGGCTGGTTAGTCTGTGACGCCGTAAAAGAGAAGTTTTTCTTGCGGCCTAAATATGTATATAGTTTTCCGGTTGTGATAAGCAGAAAAGGTATAAAACATTTAAAAGAAAAAGGACTAATAAAAGAATAGGGGGAGATACTGACGATCCCGCTTAGAGATGATATTCCCTCTTATAAACGGCCGATCGTTAATTACCTGCTGATAGCGGCTAACATTGCCGTTTTTATGTATCAAGTTTCCCTGGGTCCGTACATGGATGAAATGATCCATAATTATGCCGTTGTTCCCTATTACCTGGTAAACTTTTACGGACCGATTGAAGCGGTCAGCAGACTTACCGCTACTATGTTTATGCATGGCGGTTGGTTGCATTTATTGGGCAATATGCTCTATTTATGGATTTTTGGAGACAATGTAGAAAATTCGATGGGTCGGGGAAGATATTTGTTGTTTTACTTAATTACCGGATATGCCGCTACTTTAACTCATGTGTACTTTATGCCCGAATCTGTTGTGCCGATGGTTGGGGCCAGCGGTGCCATTGCCGGTGTGCTGGGTGCCTATTTTCTGCTTTTTCCTAAGGCAAGGGTTTTAACCTTACTGCCTATCGGTTTTTTAATTACCGTTGTCCGGATACCGGCAGTGTTTTTCTTAGGATTTTGGTTTTTGCTGCAAGTGTTTAACCAAACGATGGTTTCATCTCCGGACACGCAAAGTGTTGCCTGGTGGGCACACATTGGCGGATTTATCGCCGGGGTGATTTTGGTCCGGTTTTTTCGGCAAAAAAACAGGCCTTATTATTTTTGAAAGGAAGTAGAAAAATGACACCGGAAAAGGATAAATACTACATTGTTAAAGAACCCGATGAAGAACTGCATCAAGTACTGGTTGGCCACTCCCGGCAGGGGAAAATAACGGCCCTTAGCAAAGTGCTGCCAAACCGCTTAATAGCTTATAAGATATTTATCAATAAAAACAATCAATCTCAGGTGCTGCGTGAAGGTGTAGGCGAAAGTAAGCAATACGAAGAGGTAATCCAAAGGTTTGCAGAAGAGTTTTTGATACCTTTTGGAAGTAACTGGAACAAGGTAGAACCGGTGATCATTGAAAGAGAAAATGGTTAATTTTGCGGATGCTTACGGCATCTTTTTTATTTGAAAATTAGCAATATTCTTATCAATATTCAATACTAAATAGCAGGATATGGATGTTTAAATATGGAATTTTATAAAATAGTCATAATATTTTATGGGGGTGTTTGTTTGTACAACATCGCTATTGTCGGTGGCGGCAGGGGTGGCTATGCCATGCTGCGGGTTTTTCAAGGGGTATCGGACGTGCAGATTGTCGGAATAAGTGATATAAACCCGGAAGCGATAGGCATTAAGCTTGCCCGGGAGTTGGAAATACCAATCTACACTGATTTTGTAGAAATGCTTAATAACAGCCAGAGCGATATTGTTATTGACGTAACCGGTAACGAAGCAGTTCATGAAAAAGTAAAAGAGATGCTGCCGGAAGGAAGCATATTGCTTCATGGGACAGTGGCTCGCTTGATTTCACTGATCGGTATTAAAAGAAGTGAGATGTTCCATGAACTAAATGAACAAGCCCAGCATTTAGCCGGTATGAGTGAAGAATTAAATGCAACAGTTGAGCAGGTTCCGGAAATAATTAAAGAAGTTTCCAAGTTTATTCAAAGTTACGGGGAAACGCTGGGCAGTTCGGTTAATGAAGCCAAAAAACACTTAAATGACACCGAGGAAGTGCTGCAATTTATTCGTAAAGTAGCCGAGCAAACTAAACTGTTAGGGCTTAATGCCGCCATTGAGGCAGCCCGGGCGGGTGAACACGGCCGGGGTTTTGCGGTAGTGGCTGAGGAAGTGAGAAAATTAGCCGAACATAGTGCCGCTTCAGTAAAGAAAATTTCTGTCATTATGGAAAACTTGGAGCAATCTATGGGCAACATTATCAAGAGTGTAGAGGATAATCAGGAACTGATTGAAAGGCAGATAAATGCTGCGGAACAAGTTGCTTATGCAGTAGGTCAATTAGGCCAGCTGGCTGATGATATGAATAAATTTTCGCTAAAATTATCGGAAATAGATCAGAAATAGCCCAATATATATTTATTAATCAATGTTTAACAGGAGGGCTGGGATGGATTTTATAAATATCATCGGGGAAAAGGCCAAAGAAATTGGCGGCAAAGCTAAAGAGGCAACGCGCAGGCCTGCCGAGTTTGTAGAGTTGACCAAATTAAAATATGAATTAGCTAAGTTGCAAAAAGTTGTTACTAATAATAAAGAAGCAATTGGCGAATTGGTTTACCGCCAATTTAAGGGGGATGTGGGTTTAGAAAGCGAAATAGAAAGGCTGCTGGAATCTACCCAAAAACTGGAGGCAGAGATTAGGCAGTTGGAAGAAAAAATTGAAAAAATGCAGCCCAAACCGGTGTTTTGTCCCGGTTGTGATATTGAATTGCCTTTTGATGCGGTGTATTGTTATAAATGCGGCCGGAAAGTGACCGAAGAAAATAAATAACTAACCGTAAAAGAGGATGATTTATTTGGCTTGCTCGGAGGATATTAAAGGTTTAGCGGCGTTAGTTAAAAAATCCAAAAAAACCATTGCTCTTACCGGGGCCGGGGCCAGTACCGAAAGCGGTATTCCTGACTTTCGCAGCAGGAATAGCGGCTTGTGGAATAAATACAATCCTGAAGAAGTTGCGGGGATTCGTGCCTTGCTAAACAATCCGCAAGAATTTTATCGGCTTAACATGCAGTGGTGGGAGGTTATTTTGCAAGCAAAACCTAACTCTGTACATTTAGCATTGGCAGAATTAGAACAGATGGGATGGCTGTTGGGCGTAATTACCCAGAATATTGATGGGCTGCATCAAGCGGCAGGCTCGACAAGAGTGTGGGAGGTGCATGGGCACCTAAGAACTTGTCATTGTATGGAATGTAAAAATTCCTATGACATAAAACAACTTATCGAGGATTATCACTGTCCCGCCTGCGCCGGAGTGCTGCGCCCGGATGTGGTTCTCTTCGGAGATCCCATGCCCGATGATTACTTTTTAGCAGAAAAAAACATGTCCGGCTGTGATTTGCTGCTGGTTGTCGGCAGCAGCCTGCAGGTTTATCCGGTGGCGGGGTTGCCTTATTTGGCTAATAAGGTAGTGATCATCAATAAAGAGGCTACACCGTGGGATGATAAAGCTGAATTGGTTTTTCGCCGGCCGGCCGGTGAGATTCTGACCGCCCTTGTCGAACAACTGCAGGGTACATACGGCCCATATAAAATATCAGACTAAAACAGTTTATTCTGACATAGCATGTTACGGGGGGATGTTATGTCAGATATTATAAAAGTACTAACTTATAACATTAGGCACGGCTTGGGTATGGATAATAAAATAAATTTGCAGCGTATTGCCGGGATAATACTGGCCAGCGGAGCTGATATTTGCGCCTTGCAAGAAGTTGATCGATGTAACCCCCGCAGCAAAATGCTTCACCAAGCGAAAAAGCTGGCGCAATTAACTAACATGTATTATGTTTTTAAAGCAAATATGCACTTTGGCTTGCTGCAATACGGCAATGCCATACTCAGCCGGTTGCCCCTTATTGCTCAATGCAATTACCGCTTGCCCGGTGGCAGAGAAAAAAGGGGTTTGTTAAAAACGGTGATTGCACTAGGCGGTAAAAAACTAAACATTTTTAACACCCACCTGGGACTGAATCAGGAAGAAAGATTAGAGCAAGTACAGACCATTAAAGATATTATTGCCCAAACAAATGGGGTGGTTATTTTAACGGGAGACTTTAATGAAGAATCTCATCAGCCGGCGGTAAAAATGCTGCTGGCTGACGGTAGGCTGGCGGATTGTTTACCTATGCCAAATGAACCCGGGCTGACATACCCGGCTGATAAGCCGCAAAAAAAGATTGATTATATTATTGCCGATAAAAATTGTACTGTTATCAGTGCCAAGGCTATTCCCAGTTTGGCTTCGGATCATTTGCCTTACTTTTGTGAATTAAAAATCCCATAACTTATTCAGCGGGATTGATATTGACTAGTTTTATAATTGTGTTATAATCAAATTCCGGGTCATGATTACTTGCAATTTTAAAGCCGGTTAGATATAATTATCTAGTAATTTATTGCGCCTGTAGCTCAGTGGATAGAGCGCCGGCCTCCGGAGCCGGGTGCGCAGGTTCGATTCCTGCCAGGCGCACCATATTACATAATCTCAGTTGGACAGCTGACATTGTGCTTTTGCGGGAACGGCCTTGGCTGCTCTGCTTTTTTTAAAAGCGGAGGGGCCAAGATCGTTCCTGTTATTTTTTCCGGACAATGTGTGGGCTTCTCTTTGGCTGTTTTCCCTTTTAGCAAAAAAGATAATTTTTTTAAACAGAGATTGACAGGGTGAAATTACAATTGTATAATTTAACTAGCTAATTGATAATGATTATCGTTACCGCAATGATAAGCGGGTTTTATTTTACCGATGTACTGATAATGATTATCACAATCAATAGGAGGTTCACTATGACACTGGATAAGGTGAAAAAAGGGCAAAAAGTACGCATAATATCGATTCCTGACCCGAATATCAGGGCACAGGCCATTCGCTTTGGCATTGCCGAAGGGGAAACGGTTATTTGTGATGAGGTAGTGCCGGCGGGGCCGGTGGTACTGCGTAAAAACCGCCAGCAAATTGCCATGGGCCGCAGATTGGCCGGTACTATTGTTGTGGAAAGTAATGATTAAGAGAGGTGAAAAAATTGGGACATTGCCACCAAAAGACAATAGACATTGAAGTTACCGAAGGGGCTAAAAAAATAGTCTTGGCCGGTAACCCTAATGCCGGAAAATCAGTTTTTTTCAACTATTTAACCGGCATGTATGTAGATGTCTCCAACTACCCCGGAACAACTTTAGAAATTTCACACGGAAAACTGGGCGATGATGTAATTATTGATACACCCGGCGTTTATGGCATATCTTCCTTTAATGATGAAGAAAGAGTGGCCCGGGATGTAATTTTAGATGCCGATATAGTACTAAATGTGGTAAATGCGGTGCATTTGGAACGGGATTTGTTTTTAACCCAGCAAATTATTGATACCGGTGTGCCGGTAATTGTGGCTTTAAACATGATCGACGAAGCGGAAAAACAAGGCATTAAAATAGATCTTCAACGCCTATCTGATCTCCTTGGCGTTCCGGTTATTCCTACCGTAGCGGTGAAAAAAGTGGGATTGGCCGAAGTTAAAGGGCGGTTGTATGAAGCTCAAAGGGGGGTAATTGATCCTAAATTACAAAGCCGGTTAAACGAACTGGCGGGTAAAGTTGACAGTCAGGCGGAGGCGCTGCTGGTACTGGAAGGGGACCCGGTGGTATCAGAGCGTCACGGTATTGAACCGGCTGACTTAAGAGAGGAAATTTATGCCGCTCGACGCAAGCGGGTTAATGAAGTGGTGAGCCAGGTAATCAGTGACGATTTCCGGGAGAACTCATTTAGCTCAAAGCTAAGCCAAATGATGATTAAACCTGTAACCGGGATACCGATACTGCTTTTAATGCTGTATGCGATGTATAAGGTAATCGGTGTATTCGTTGCGGGAACAATTGTCGGCATTACTGAAGAATCAATCATGCAGGGAATTTACGAGCCGGCGATAACCGGTATTGTCAGCCAAGTTATTAATCCTGATTCAGCATTAGGCTATGTGTTAATTGGTGAATTTGGCCTGTTAACCATGACTTTTACTTATACATTAGGTTTACTGTTGCCGCTGGTAGCCGGATTTTACTTCTTTTTATCCTTGTTTGAAGATTCCGGATATTTGCCGCGGATTGCAACTTTGGTAGACCGGGTATTAAATTCAATTGGCTTGAACGGAAGAGGTATAATCCCACTGATTTTAGGTTTGGGCTGTGTTACTATGGCCACTATTACTACCAGGTTATTAGGATCTGAACGGGAGCGCCGAATTGCCATATTTTTGCTGGCTTTAACAATTCCTTGTTCCGCCCAACTGGGTGTAATTGCCGGAATGCTGGCACCCCTTGGTTTTGAGTATGTGTTGCTGTATCTCGTTACCATTGTTTGTGTTTTGGTGTTAGCAGGTACAATGCTGCACAGGTTGCTGTCCGGACAATCGACGGATCTGTTAATTGACTTACCGCCCCTTAGAGTGCCGCGGATTGACAATGTGGTTAAAAAGACGGTGATTAAGTCATTTCAGTTTTTAAAAGAAGCATTTCCTTTGTTTGCCCTGGGTTCAATAATTATCAGTACTTTGCAAATTACCGGATTACTGCAAACCCTGCATAAGCTGTTAACACCGCTGACCGTAGGCTGGTTGGGACTGCCGGCTGAAGCATCCACTGCTTTTATTATGGGTATCATTCGACGGGACTTCGGTGCTGCCGGTTTAAGCGGTATGTCGCTAGGAGCAATGGAAACAATAGTCGCACTAATTACCATTACTTTGTTTGTACCTTGTATTGCTTCTATCTTGATTATTTTCAAAGAACGCAGCAAACCGGAGGCCCTTTTGATGTGGATGGGGTCAATGGCCATTGCCTTTATGATGGGAGGTATTGTAAACAAACTGTCAAATGCTTTTGGGCACGGTGCTAACGTAATGCCGGTTGTTACTACAATTATTGTTGCCACTTTGGTAATTACCGTTGGCTGCCGTGTGACCCAAAGAAGCAAGACAGCAGCTACTTTAGAGGGAAAAGTAACCTTGAAATAAAAAATCAATAAGGGATAGGGTGACGATTATGAGTAATAAAGAAAAATGTACAATTACCTGTCCGACATGCGGTTATGTAATTAAAGAAACCACTGATTTCCGCTGTCCGCGCTGCTATGCTTCACTGCTGCCGAAAATGACATGCACCGGCACTTGCGGAGCCTGCGCTTCAAAAAACAATAAATAATCATGCCAAAAACAAAAACCCAGAATATAAACTCTGGGTTTTTGTTTTTCATCATTTTTAAACTAAACTATCATATAAATACATTAAAAACATAGCCCGGAGCATAATTACGGGTTTTGTTTTATATAAGTTAAGCTATTAATTAAAAATAAATCGGTATTTTATTCGACAAAAATCTACAATAATCGTTTTTGATTTTCGCTAATACATATGGTAAACTAAATTTAATTATAAAATATCTGTAATTTGCAACTGTTTGGAAAGCTGGTGATATTGCCTTTGCGGAGTTTGAACACGGCAGCAACATTGTGGTTAACATTGTGCTTTTGGTAACAAACTAACTAATTGTTTAGATTACTCTATACAAAGAGGGGGTCGGCCACTGGTGAGTGAACAAAAAACTGCCAATGAACAAATGGTAGGTGCAGTGATGGTTGTTGGTGGCGGTATATCCGGCATGCAGTCTTCGCTGGATTTAGCAGAATCAGGGTATCGAGTCTACCTGGTTGAGAAAAAGCCGGCTATTGGGGGAACAATGGCTCAGTTAGATAAAACTTTCCCCACAAATGACTGCTCCATGTGTATTGTGTCGCCTAAATTGGTAGATACCGGCAGACATAAAGATATAGACATTATTGCCGGTGCTGAGGTAGTAGATGTAACCGGTGAACCGGGTAATTTTAAAGTCAAACTACATAAAAAGGCTCGTTATGTAGATTTAGCGAAATGTACCGGTTGCGGTGAGTGTGCGAACGTATGTCCGGTAGAATTAAAAGACTTGTTTAACGGTAAATTAGCTAACCGCAAAGCCACTTATAAATTGTATGCCCAAGCTACACCAAACGCTTTTGCCATAGATAAAAGAGGTGTAGCTCCTTGTCGTGCCGCTTGCCCGGCCGGAATTAATGTTCAGGGATATGTGCAGTTAATTAAATCCGGCAAATTTATTGAAGCTTGGAAAATGATTTACCAAGACAATCCGCTGCCGGCAATTTGCGGGCGGGTCTGTGCCCATCCTTGTGAGGCGGCCTGTAACCGTAAAGAAATCGATGATCCGGTACAAATTCAAAAATTAAAGCGTTTTGCTGCAGATGTTGCTTACAGTAATATAGAGTCACTGCCCCTTCCGGAAGTTGAGGCAGAGCGGGAAGAAAAAGTTGCCGTTGTCGGTTCCGGCCCGGCCGGCTTGTCCTGTGCCTACTTCTTGGCCAAGCGGGGATATAAAGTGACAATCTTTGAAGCCCTGCCGGTTGCCGGGGGTATGATGCGTGTTGGTATTCCCGAGTACCGCCTGCCTAAAAAGTGGGTGGATTTAGAGATAGAGCTAATTAAAAAATTAGGCGTGGAAATAAAAGTAAACACTGCCTTGGGTAAAGACTTTACCATTAAAGATCTGTTTGACCAAGGTTATAAAGCTGTTTTCTTGGGTGTCGGCGCTCAAAAGGGCTTGACTTTAAAAGTGCCGGGAGCGGATTTGCAAGGCGTTATTACCGCAGTAGATATGTTGCGCAAAACTGCATTAGGTGAAAAAGTTGAACTGGGCAAAAAGACACTGGTTATCGGTGGCGGTAACGTGGCTATGGATGCCGCCAGAGTGTCCCGTCGCCTTGGTTCGGAAGTACATGTTCTTTGCTTGGAATCCGAAGGTGAACTGCCTGCCTCCAAAGAAGAAATTGAAGAGGCCATTGAGGAAGGAATTGTTTTCCACTATGCAACCGGAACAAAAGAAATCAAGGGTTCAGGCGGAAAAGTAACCGGCCTTACTGCTGTCAATGTAGTGTCATTATTTGATGACGAGGGGCGTTTTGCACCCACCTACGGCGATCAAATCACTGAATACACCGATGTAGATTCAGTAATTGTTGCTATCGGTCAAACACCTGACTTATCTTTTGTCGGGGATATGCCTTTAACTAACGAGAGAGGCAATCGCCTGAAGGCAGACAGTGATACATTGGCTACTGAAGTTCCCGGTGTTTTTGCCGGCGGTGATGCTCAACACGGTCCGCGGCTGTTAATAGATGCTGTCGGTGCAGGTAAACGTGCCGCTGAAAGCATCCATCGTTACATCCAGGGTGAGGATTTGCGAGCCAATCGCGAATTTAAAGTTCCGGAAGAAAAAATAGCGCCTTTGCGTCAAGAACCGTCAGAGGTAGAGAAAGTTGCACCGGTAGCTATGCGCTATGCAGATGCCGATACGCGCATTACCAATTTTGAAGAGGTTGCTTTGGGTTATACCGCCGAAGAAGCGCAAAAAGAAGCAGAGCGCTGCTTGAACTGTGCGGTATGTTCGGAATGCTTACAGTGTGTGGATGCCTGTGTGGCTAAAGCCATTGATCATACTATGAAAGATGAGGAAATTGAACTTAATGTTGGGGCAATTATATTAAACCCCGGTTTTGAAACTTTTGATGCCGAGAAACTGGATTATTACGGTTACAACCGTTATCCCAATGTGGTAACCAGTTTGCAGTTTGAACGCATATTGTCGGCTTCCGGTCCTTATGCCGGCCACATGGTACGTCCTTCAGACGGAAAAGAACCAAAGAGAATTGCTTGGATTCAATGTGTCGGTTCCCGGAATGAAAAAGAATGTAACGGATATTGTTCTTCCGTCTGCTGTATGTATGCCATTAAAGAAGCGGTTATTGCTAAGGAGCACAGTCATGATCCGCTGGAGACTACTATTTTCTTCATGGATATGCGTACCCACGGCAAGGATTTTGAACGCTACTACGATCGGGCGCGCAATGAACAAGGTGTTAGGTTTGTGCGCTCGCGGATTTACGAAGTTACCGAGGCAGATGACGGCAGCCATGATTTAATTATTCGCTATGCCCATGAGGACGGTTCAATTAGCACGGAAAGATTTGATATGGTAGTATTATCCGTGGGATTAACTCCGAATAAAGATACTGAAAAGCTGGCTAAAGCGGTGGGCATCGAACTGAATGAATTTGGTTTTTGCAAAACTCAAGAGTTTGAACCGGTTTGCACATCACGTCCCGGCGTATTTGTCAGCGGTGCCTTTTGCGAACCTAAAGACATTCCCGATACGGTTGTGGATGCCAGTGCGGCTGCGGCAAATGCTTCCAGACTGTTGGCTCCTGTCCGGGGAACAATGATCCGCAAACAGGAATTTCCTCCGGAGAGGGATATCAGCGATGAAGAACTGCGTATAGGCGTATTCGTTTGCAACTGCGGTATAAATATTGGCGGCGTGATTAAGGTTCCGGAAGTAGTTGAATATGCCCGCACTTTACCTGATGTATACTATGCTCAGGAATTCCTGTTTACCTGTTCGCAGGATAATGTGGATAAGATTAAAGAAGCAATTATTGAACATAAACTAAACCGGGTGGTTGTAGCATCATGTACACCGCGAACTCACGCTCCGCTGTTCCAATCCTGTTTGCGTGAGGCCGGACTAAACCCCTACTTATACGAACATGCCAATATCAGGGAGCAGGCTTCTTGGGTACACCGCAACATACCGGAAAAAGCCACTGAAAAAGCCAAAGATGTGGTGGCAATGACGGTAGCTAAAGTGCGGTTGTTGAAACCGGTGCAAACTTCGACCATTGAAATTAACCACAGTGCATTGGTTATCGGTGGCGGTGTTGCCGGGATGACTAATGCCTTGGCTCTCGGTGAGCAAGGTTTTGACGTTGTTTTAGTTGAAAAAACCGGCCAGTTGGGCGGTCATGCCCGCCACATTAAATATACAATTAACGGCGCTGACCCAATGGCATTAGTTGAAGACTTAATTGCTAAAATTAATAATCACCCCAGAATTAAAGTGATATTAAATGCCCAGATTGAAAAGGTCAGCGGCTACCTTGGCAACTATCAGACACTGCTGAAGTGTGATGACGGCAGTACGATAGAAGTGGAACATGGTGCGGTAGTAGTTGCTAACGGTGCTGACGCTGTGAAACCTACAGAATACTTATACGGCGAACATCCGGCAGTACTTACTCAGCAGGAACTGGAAGAGCGGATAGCCGGCTCCGGAATCGGCGATGTCAAGACGGTAGTAATGATTCAATGTGTTGGCTCAAGACAGCCGGACAGACCGTACTGCAGTAAAATTTGCTGCACGCAAGCGATTAAGAATGCTTTGAAAGTTAAAGAACAAAATCCGGATGCCCGCGTATTTGTACTGTATCGCGATATTAGAACTTATGGCTTTAAAGAAAAATATTATACTAAAGCGCGGCAAAAAGGTGTCATTTTTATCCGCTACAACCTTGATAACAAGCCACAGGTATCTGCTAACGGGGATCGGGTATCGGTACAGGTTGACGACCATGTTTTGGGTGAGCCGATTGTCATAGATGCAGATTTGTTGGTACTTTCTTCCGGTATTCAACCCAGTAAAGATAACGAAGTATTAAGCCGTCACTTTAAGTTGCCGTTAAATGCGGATGGGTTCTTCTCTGAGGCTCATATGAAACTGCGTCCTGTAGATTTTCCTGCTGACGGACTGTATCTTTGTGGCTTGACCCATGGACCGAAAACAATTCCCGAAAGCATTGCCCAAGCCAACGCAGCTGCCATCCGGGCGGTAACCCTGTTATCCAAGGAAGGTTTGGAATCTTTGGGTATTACCGCTTCCGTTGATGAGGAACTGTGCAAAGGTTGTGGATTGTGTGTTGCTGCTTGTCCATATGACGCCAGGGTACTGGATGAACGCAAAAAGGTTGCCTTAGTACGGGAAGTGCTATGTCAAGGTTGCGGCGCCTGTGCAGCGGTTTGTCCAAGTGGTGCCAGTCAGCAAAACGGATATGAAAAAGGTCAACTTTTGACCATGATGGACGCACTGCTTTAATCGTGATTTTTAAAAAAAAGGGCGTTTTGCTTGCTGCTGAAAAGTAGTATTGCAAAACGCCTTTTTTGCGTTATTTAAATATATTCGGGGCAGTTTTAATATTAAAAAAACTACTTGATTATTATTCTTTAAGGGTGTAAGAATTATAGAGGATCCATTATGATAAACGTCAGGAGGTTCCGCAGTGAAAATTTGTATCATTGGAGCGGGAAAAGTTGGCACGGAAATAGCCAAAAGGGTAAGTGAAGATGACCATGATGTAGTTATTGTCGATCGCGACGGAGCCAAACTGGAAGCCGTGCAGGAAAGGTTGGATGTACTGACAATCAAAGGAAACGGCGGCACATCGCAAGTTTTAAATAATCCGGATGTTGCTCACAGTGATCTTTTGATTGCAGTTACCAACAGTGATGAAATAAATATTATTGCTTGCTCCAGAGCAAAAAAAATGCACGGGGTGAAAAAGACAATTGCCCGTGTCCGCGACCCGGACTATGCCTATGATCTGCTGCCTACGAAAGAAGAATGGGGCATAGATCTGCTGATCAATCCGGAATTCGCTGCGGCTACCGAAATAGCCAGACAGTTAACCCTGAACTTGCCCATTCATACCGAACCTTTTGGTGACGGTAAAATATTAATGGCCGAAATACCGGTTGATCAGGCCGGTACATTGTTAGCCAATAAGAAGTTGTATGAATTGGACTTTCCCAAAGGCACCAGAGTGGTAGCGGTCTCCCGGGACGGGGATATACTGATCCCCGGTGGCAGTGATACCTTGCTGCCCGGTGACATTATTTATGTTTTAGGAAAATTACAGAGCATCAGTCAGCTTTCCTACCGAATTAAGGGTAAAAAACGCAGAATAAAAAAAGTAATGATACTTGGCGGGGGACGCATCGGTTACTATCTGGCCGCCAAATTAAGCGGTATCGGAATTGATGTGAAGGTAATTGAAAAAAATAAAGAAAGGTGCGTGGATTTAGCGGAGCGCCTGCCAAATGTTTTGGTTTTGCAGGCCGATGGCACTGATTTTGAGTTTTTACAGCGGGAAGGCGTCAAAGATGTAGACGGCTTTGTAGCGGTTACCGGCTATGATGAAGAAAACCTGTTGATTTCACTGCTGGCAAAACAGGCGGGAGCAAAACAGGTAATTGCCAAAGTCAGCCGACCGGCCTACACTTCTTTGGTCGAGCGTTTGGGGGTAGATAGCGCGGTCAGCCCCCGCCTAATTACCTTTAGTGAGATTTTGCGCTTTATCAGCGGTGGAAAATTATTATCTGTGTTTGTTTTGCTGAACGGCAAAGCGGAAATTGTGGAACTTGTGGCGCAAGAAAACAGTAAAATAGTCAACAAACCCCTTAAAAAAGCCGGCCTGCCTAAAGGCGTGATCATCGGTGCCATTTTAAGGAAGGGTCAGTCAATTATTCCTGAAGGTGACGCAGTAGTGTTGCCGGGGGATCGGTTGATCATATTTTTGCCCGGTAACTATTTACATATTGTAGAAGAAATGACCGGAGGTTCCAAATCTTGAATTTTAGGTTAGTTTTACGCTTGCTGGGTTTACTGCTTTGTTGTGAGGCAGCGGCTATGCTATTGCCTTTGAGTATAGCCGCTGTTGATCAAAGCAGTGACCTGCCTGCTTTTATAATCAGTATAGCTGTTATTGGCACTATTGGTACCGCTATTTCCCTAATTAAACCCCGAACTACGCAGGTCGGTTACAAAGAAGGTTTTTTAATCGCCACAATGGGCTGGGCGCTGTTAGCGTTTTTTGGGGCGGTTCCCTTTGTTTTAAGCGGTGTTGCCCCTAACCCGGCGGATGCCCTTTTTGAAAGTATGTCCGGTTTTACCACTACCGGGGCTTCGGTGATTACTGACGTAGAAGCACTGCCCAGAGGTATTTTGCTTTGGCGCAGTTTAACCCACTGGTTGGGCGGGATGGGAATTATTGTGCTCACTCTGGCTTTGCTTCCCTCACTAAATGTCACCGGTGTTCAACTGTTTAGGGCTGAAGTTTCCGGACCGATTAAAAGCAAAGTACTTCCCAGGGTGGCGGAAGCATCCCGCCAACTTTATAAAGTATATTTAGCTTTTACCGTTGCGGAACTGCTGCTGCTGAAACTTTGCGGCCTTACTTGGTTTGATTCTTTAATTCACACCTTTAGTACGGTTGCTACCGGTGGATTCTCTTCGCAAAATCTCAGTGTGGGCGCTTACCAAAGCCTGCCGGTAGAATTGATTATTGTTTTTTTTATGCTTCTGGGCGGGATAAATTTCAATCTGCATTACCATGTAATTAAAGGTGAACCCTTAGCCTATTTTAAAGATGCCGAAACCAGAGTGTATCTTGGCATTGTGCTTGTAGCTTCGCTGGTGATCATCAACAATTTAGTGACCTTTACCGGCTGCAGTATTCTAGAGGCCGCTCGCCAGTCCTTGTTTCAAGTGGTCTCTCTTATTACCGGCACCGGTTTTGCTACCGTTGATTTTGACAAGTGGCCGGACTTCAGCAGGTATGTACTCATTGCACTGATGTTTATCGGCGGCTGTGCCGGCTCTACCAGTGGCGGAATAAAGGTAATTCGCTTTATTGTTTTATTTAAGGCTATGGCCAATCAATTACTTAAATTGATCCACCCCCAGGCAGTGCTTCCGCTTCGGGTAGGTAACCGCGTGCTGCAGCCGGAAGTGGTGCAGATGGTGCAAAATTTCTTTGTGTTGTTTTTGGCCATTTTTGCTGCCGTAACCGGTTACTTGACATTTTTAGGTTTAGATTTAATCAGTGCCGCTACCGCAACGGTTGCAGCAATGAGCAACGTCGGGCCGGGTTTGGGATTGGTAGGTCCGACAAGTACTTTTGCCGCTTTACCGGATGCGGGTAAGCTGGTTTTAACTTTTTGTATGCTCATAGGCAGATTGGAATTATTTACGGTATTGGTGTTATTAAGCGTAAGGTTTTGGAAATAATAGATAAAAATAATGATTGATTAAAATTTTTCTTTACGGTGGCGTGTTGACGAGCTGCTCGTTTTATGGTATATTACCTTACATAGTAAGAGATGAGCTTGGGCGATTAGCTCAGCTGGGAGAGCGCCTGCCTTACAAGCAGGAAGTCGGCAGTTCGAGCCTGTCATCGCCCACCAAAAAACCCTACAGTTTTAACTGTAGGGTTTTCTTTTTGGGTAGAAAAGCCCGCCGGTGCAAACCGGCGGGCTTTATCTGTCTATTTACTTATTTCCGCTCAAATACCTGTTGGGCGATTTTAACGCCTTCACGTGCGTCCTTGGCGTAATAATCCGCACCAATCATCTCGGCATAACGTTCGTTTAAAACTGCACCGCCTACAACTATCCGGCAGTTGGTTTTGCTGGCCTTAAGCAGTTCTATTGTTTCTTTCATACTGGCAATGGTTGTGGTCATTAAGGCACTCAGTCCCACCAGTCCTGCCTGATGTTTTTGGGCAGCCGCTACCACTTTTTCCGGCGCTACGTCTTTACCCAAATCTATTACGTTAAATCCGTAGTTTTCCATTAGCACTTTAACGATATTTTTACCGATATCGTGCACATCTCCTTTTACCGTGGCTAATACAACTGTTCCCTTATTGACATTGCTTTTAGCCAGTTCCTGCCGCAAGCGGTTAAAAGCAATTTGTACTACTTCCGCTGACTGCATTAACTGGGGTAAAAAGAACTCACCTTTTTCATATTTGTTGCCTACCTCATCCAGTGCGGGTACCAGTATGTTGTCCACTATGTCCATGAGCTGTTTGCCCTCGGCCAGCACTTTTTCCACCAGATCGGTAATCCCGTCTTTGATACCGTTAACTACTGCCCGATAGAGAGCGTCGGTGTTATTTAGGGTTTTTTCCGGCTTTTCAGCAATTGGCTGTTGATTGGCAAAGGCCGCCAGATAACGCTTGGAATCCCGATCCCGGCCGGTTAATACCTCTGCCGCTTTAATGGTGTCAATCATTTCCCGATCGTGAGGGTTGATAATCGGCGCATCTAAGCCGGCAGCAATGCCCATGGCTAAAAAGGTGCGGTTTAACAATTTGCGATTGGGCAGGCCAAAGGAGACATTGCTGACACCTAATACAACCGGAACGTTTAAGTGTTCTTTAATCAGTTTGACGGCTTTAATTGTTTCATAAACTTCATCCTGTTGGGCACTGGCGGTTAACACCAAGCAATCGATTAATATGTCTTCTTTGGGAATGCCGTATGCTAAAGCCCGCTCTACAATCTTTTGGGCGACTTTTAATCTGTCTTCGGCTTTCGGCGGGATGCCGGATTCGTCCAGGCACAGGCCCAATACACAGGCACCGTATCTTTTTACCAAGGGTAGGATGGCAGTTAAGCTCTCTTCTTTACCGTTGACGGAATTAAGCAGCGCTTTGCCGTGATAGGCCTTAAGTGCGGCTTCCAGTGCCGCCGGATCGCTGCTGTCGATTTGCAACGGTAAACTTACCACTTTTTGTATAGAGTTGATTGCTTTCACTAACATGGCTGCTTCGTCAATGTCCGGCAGGCCGACGTTAACGTCTAAAATATCTGCACCCTTTTCTGCTTGCGCAATTGCTTCCTGAACCACCTTAGCAAGTGAACCTTGACGCAGTTCGTTAGACAATGTCTTTTTGCCGGTGGGATTAATGCGCTCGCCAATGATGCGCACCGGATATCCGCTGCCAATGGCTATTGTGCGCGTGCTGGAAGTGACGTAAGTTTGCGGCCGGTATTGCGGCTTGGGCGGTGTTAAATTTTTTACCGCATTTTTTATGGCGGTAGTGAATTCCGGCGTGGAACCACAGCAGCTGCCGACAAGGGCTGCCCCGGCGGCAACCAGCTTAGGTGCATAGGCACCCATTTCTTCTGCCGTTAACGGAAAGATTGTTTTGTCCCCCTGTAGCGTCGGTAGACCGGCATTAGGCTGAACTAACAAAGGAACTTTGCTTATCGGTGCCATTTGGGCGATAACCCGGGCCAATTCTTCCGGGCCGCCGGAGCAGTTGGCACCTAAAATATCCGCTCCTAATGACTGCAGAGTTATTACCGCCGTCATCGGGTCGGTGCCCATTAATGTCCGGCCGTCCGGCTGAAAGGTCATCGTGCAGATTACCGGTAGATGGGGGGCCACATCTTTAGCCGCTAAAACGGCCGCCCTGGCCTCACCTAAGTCAGACATGGTTTCAATACAAATTATATCTGCACCGGATTTAACACCGGCCTCCATTTGTTCTTTAAAGGTTTCATATGCTTCCGCAAATGTCAAGGGGCCGCTGGGCTGCATCATCTTCCCGGTAGGGCCTACTGACAGTGCTACCAATGTATCAGGGGCACAGGCTTTTTTAGCGGCTTTTACCCCGGCGGCGTTTAATTCCGCCGTTCTTTCCGCCAAGCCAAACTCAGCCAGCTTGATGCGGTTGCAGCCAAAGGTGTTGGTTTCAATAATATCGGCCCCGGCATTTACATACATCCGATGAATATCGGTGATGGCATCATGTTGTTCAACATTTAGTAATTCCGGGCAGCCGCTGTCAAGCAAACCTTGCTCTTGCAGCAGTGTTCCCATTGCTCCGTCAAAAACCAATATTTGTTTACTGATTTTTTTTAGCAGTTTTTGCACATCCGTCACCTCTGTTTCTATAAGGGCAGTTTACAGCACTGCATTTTTCACACTTGTTTAAAATAGGGTTGTCAATTTTTTCTGCGTTAAAACCGACAATACCAATGATACTTTTTTGCGGTTCCAGCATACAGCTGCTGTTGACGGTGATACCGATTTTTGCCGCGTTTACCGCTGCCGCCAAATCATGCTGGGTTTCTAACGGCAGATCGCCGTAGCCGTTGCAAAAACGCCAAGTTAAATAGGGCAGCCCTTGCCGGCGGGCTAAAACTTGCAGCTTTTCCTGCAGTTGATCGGCTACCTTTTCCACTGCATCACTGCCTACCGCATCTAAAATAGTGGCACCGGCATATTCACCGGCTTGGAAAAGCTCAGTCACCTTTTTTTCCAGCTGCGGGCCGATTGTTGCCGCCAGCAAGCAAACTTTTCTGGAGTGCCGCAAATGGTTAACGATATCTTTTCCCGGCAACACCAAAGATGCTTCCGGTATTTTAACCGATAAATCATCAATGATTACCGTATCAAATATTCGGTAGGTAGTTTGGGGTTCCAGCAGGGTGATGCCCAGAGATATATAATAGTCAATTTTATCTGACATTTGTGGCTTTAATTTAGTTTTGTCGTTTTTGTATCCAAGGTAGCGTAAAACCTCCCGCTTGTCTACAAACATGTCCGTTCACCCTTTAAAATTGAGTAAAATTAACCTTTCCGCAAGTGGGGTGAAAAATCCTGCAATGGCCGGTGTTTTTATTTGCCATAAATAAAGATAGCCGCGACTGTTATATCAGCGGCTATCTTACCGGCAATAAATTGATGCTACTTCATACTTCCATCTGTTTCTGGCACTGATCTGCATTTTCTTTCCTCCCAAAGTATTATTGGTTATTATTTGCCAATAGGGAAAATATATGTAAATGCCGGTTATTAATCCTTATTAAGCAACTTTTAGGTAATAAAAATCAGGAGAACACAATGTCCTCCTGATAAATAAAAATTATTTGCCTGCGGCTTTTAGTACCGCCTGTTGGTGATTGGCATCAATGCTGTTAGTATTGTGGGTGCGGCTGTTTAGAAAATGGATGTCAAACATGCCGTTGAAATTGTTGCCGGGAAGGGTATCAAAGGCATGGGGCATACCGGCCATAGATGCGGCGATTTCCCGCCCGTCGCACTGTACAATGATTGGGCGTACCTGCCAACTCCACTGGCCGCCGAATAAACTCTTCATAATGGCGGTATCATTGGCGGTGAGGGGCTCACAGTCGGCGTGGTTGCCACCGCCAATGCGGTAGGCCTTAAAGGTGATGCCGGTTTCTAAGTCTTTAATTACCGCCGTACTGTGGTGGTTGAACAACCAATTGGCATATTCCCAATCTAGCAGTTCACCGTAACCCGGTTTTTTTGGCGCACTGGGCGCATTAATGTTAACCGCCTGCTTAGAATTTACCGGTATAATTAACGGTTGCCCCGGTGTAAGCATATCGGTTTTCAAACGATTGGTTTTCTTAATTGCTTCGATTGCAGAATTGTACTTTTGAGCAATCAAGCCTAATGACTCGCCGGACTGGACATAATGTAAACTTGTACCGGCGGGTAAATTCCAGCTACCTGTCCCGCTGCCGGGATTGGCATTGTTGTTTTCCTCCGCAGCTTTTTCGGTCTTAGCCGGTACTTTTAGTATTTGTCCGGGATATATATCATAGTTAGTTAAATTATTGATTTGCATTAGCTTGTCCACGGTGGTGTTATAACGCTGAGAAATGAAATACAAACTGTCACCGGGAACAACAGTGTAATTTTGATAATTACCTGCCGGTGGCATCGGTGATTGTGCTGGGATAATCAGCTGCTGCCCCACCCATATTTCGTCACCGGTAAGCTTGCTGAGAGCTTTAAGTGTACTTACCGTTGTGCCGTGGTCGCGAGCAATAAAGTACAGACTGTCCCCCGGTTTTACGGTATAGAGCGTGGTATTATTTTCATTTGTGGGAATAGTTAATATCTGCCCAATTAACAGTTGATCGGATTTTAAATTGTTGATTTCTTTTAACTGACTGATTGTCGTATTAAATTTTTGAGATAACTTCCAAAGGCTGTCACCGGGCTGAACGGTATAATTTACTGCAGCATCGCTTACCGGTGCGCCGATTGTCAAACCCGCAAAAAATAACGACACTAAAGAAATTTTTATGATGTTACGCTTTCTTGCCACGGTTACCTCCTAGATTAAGTTTTATTTGTTTTATTTTCTAGTAGAACTGTGGTTGCAAAATGTTAATGCTAACGACAAAAATACTAAATATCACCCCATTTCTGATAAATATGGTACACATTAGTATTATATACTAATAAAAGGAATAAAGGTAGAAATATATCGAAATTGGTATAATTTTCAATAAAGTGCCCGTTGGTTTTATTCCCACTTTGGATACACTATCAATACACAGCTTTGTCAGCGTGCTTTAAAGGCTGGATTAAAGGGTTTTGCAAATTTTGGATCTTAGGGAGGGAACATCAATGCAAATGGATACAGGGGAACGCTCACTTTTAGCATATTTTCCTTCAAGCAGCAAGGCTGAAGCGGCAGCAAAAGCCTTAAAAGAGCTGGGCATTTCTGAAACTCAAATTGACCGGGTATCTCGTTATGGAGTTGATACCAACGACTATATCAGAAGGCGCATGCCCACCGATTCCACAGTAAGCGATATGGTGGCCTTCTCCGGTAGTGCTGATTCATATGATCCCGATACACGTATTTTAATGATGTCAGATCCCTCTTTAAGCGGTATGGCCAATAGCCCGGGTTATGGCATGGCCGGCGGGAAAGGCTTTTTGTTAACGGTTGTTACCGATGAGGAGCATCTGGATAAAGCTACTGAAATCATTAAAGAAAACGGTGGGACAATTTAATTTTTCTTAAGGGAGTGTGAACTTTGACTGCCAAAAATAAGGATAGTTCTAGCAAATTAAATTACGTTAAACAGCAGGAAGAAGCACCGATTATGACGCCGAGACAGCTGAAAGTTTGGAACTCGGGTTATATCAATGGACTGGATGAAGCAGCAGCGTTACTGGAAATGGCTTTACATGCCGACTTTTTAAAAGATGGGAAGAGTCAATTAAAAGAGCGGTGAAATATTGGATGACACTGCTTAAACTTGTATTTTAAGGTTATTATCAGTAAAATATAATAGGATCTAAATTTAATCCCAATTGGGGGCATTCAATTTGAAAAAGATAGTCAGCGTAAGTCTAGGGTCATCTAAACGCAATCATACCGTGACGGTAGAGCTGTTAGGTGAGCAGTTTGAAATCAGCAGAATAGGAACTGACGGCGATTTTCAAAAGGCAATGGAAACATTGCGTCGTTTAGACGGAAAAGTCAATGCGATAGGTTTAGGCGGTATTGACGTTTATCTTTATGCCGGAAATAAACGTTATGCAATTAAAGACGGTATGCGTTTGCTAAAAACAGTGAAACAGACACCGGTGGTTGATGGCAGCGGCTTAAAAAATACCTTAGAAAGGGAAGCGATAAATTATTTGGCCGCAGAAGGTTATTTAAAACCCGGGGACCGGGTGCTGATGACCAGCGCGCTGGATCGGTTCGGTATGGCGCAAGCTTTAGTGGCGTTAGGTTGCGATGTAACCTTTGGAGATTTAATGTTTGCCGTGGGAGTGCCGTATCCGATTAAGTCAATTTCCCGTTTAGAGAATTTGGCCAATAAATTGCTGCCTATTTTCATTAAATTACCTTTTAAAGTACTTTACCCAACCGGAAGTAAACAAGAGCGGAACAGCAATGCCCGTAAGTATGAAAAGTATTATCAGCAGGCAAAGGTTATTGCCGGTGACTTTCATTTTATTAAAAAATATTTACCGCAGAAACTTAACGGTCAAATTATTATCACCAACACTACCACTGCGGATGATGTAAAACTTCTAGCGGCAAGGGGTATGGGTACGCTGATAACTACCACACCGGTATTTAACGGCCGCTCTTTTGGAACAAATGTCATGGAGGCTGTTTTATTGGCTATTTTAGGTAAAAGGTGGGAAGAAGTTACTCCCGAAGACTATCTAGGACTCTTGAAAAAGCTGGAATTTAAGCCGCAAATCATTCCGCTCAATCCTTTGCAATCATCATATAATGCCGAAATTAAAGCAAATTAAAGGGCTGAAACACGTTAGCCGGTGCTTCCGCCCTTTTTTTGTTTAGAGGCCGGCATCAAAGCCGGCCCACTTTATTTTAAAGTTTCATTTTTTCGTACATTTGCTTGTCTACCCGATTGTCCCAAGGCAAATTGTGATCTTTACGGTATTTGAAAATTGCTTCTTCCATTGCCGGTCCAAATATACCGTCCACTTCTTGATCATAATAGCCGTGGCGTTTTAGATATGCTTGTACCGTTGCTACGTCTGAGCCCCTTTCCCCCTTGCAGATGACCCGGTGGGTGTGTCCGGGAACGCCAAAAGGATTGCCCACGATATAAACCGGGGTATTTACCGGTACCCAAGAGTAAAGTTCTTCAACCTTGCTGTTATGCATTCTGATACAGCCATGACTGGCATAGCTGCCAATGGAACCGGGTTTATTTGTGCCATGAATACCGTACATTCCCCAGCGTACATTGAGTCCCAGCCAGCGGGTGCCAAAACCTGTTCCCCAATTCTTGGCTTTTCTTGTTATCTTCCAAGTGCCGTGGGGGCTGGGAGTTTTCGGCGCTCCTACCGCCACGTGAAATTTGTGGTAGGGTTCACCGTTTTCCAATACGGTTAATGTGCGGTTAACTGTATCGATCACAATGCTAATTTCCCCGCTGGGAGGCGGTTTAACCTCATTGGTTACGGGCAGTTCAAAATGAGAGGCCAGTTTTTCCCAAGTTTCCCTGGCAACAGAACCGGTTGCCGGCATATCTGCGGCCGCTTGAAATTCAGCTACCGCTTCAGCTGTTTTTGGGCCGTAGATGCCATCGATAATGCCTTGGTAATAACCGAGCAGTTTTAATTCCTTTTGCAGCGTTTCGACGTCAGGCCCTGTTATGTAGGGTGTGGTTAAAGTTAATTTTTCTTCATTTTGACAGTCCAGCGGGCAGTAATAAGCATTTTCCGCCTGTGCTGCCAGCGGAAAAAAACATAAACCGACGGCTAGTAGTATTAACCTGATAATCATGTGATCCCTCCAACAATCTAAATTGTTTCTAAGAAAACAGCAAATTATTCACTGAGCAATATTTTTCCATTAAATGTAATATTTTTTATGGACAGGCATATATATTTATTGGAGTTAAATATTTTGGGAGGGATAAAATGCAGATAAAAAAATTTGGCACGGTACTTTTGATATTAATGTTATGTTGTTTTACAGCCTGTGCATCCGGTGAAAAAACTTCAAATGCCGATGTATCAATATCGATTGACGGTTCAGAGGAACCGACTCTTGAGAGTGTTTCAGTGCTGAACGATATGGTGGACAAAACTACCGTTGTGCTGTATTTTGCCGATGAACAGGGAAATTTAGTCGCTCAAAAAAGGGATATTCCCAAGGTTGACGGCATTGCCCGCATGACCGTCAATGAATTAATCAAAGGGCCCGATGCCGCATCCTCATTACTTCCCACCATACCGCCGGAAACAAAATTAAAAGATATCAGTATCAGCGACGGCCTATGTACTGTAGACTTCAACAGGGCATTAAAGGAAAATCATCCCGGCGGCAGTAGCAGTGAACTGGTTACCGTTTATTCAATAGTAAACACATTAACCCAATTCTCAACGGTAGAAAAAGTGCAAATTTTATTGGACGGACAGGTAGTGGAAACGTTAGCAGGGCATGTAGAATTAACTCAACCGCTGGAGCGGAATGACGACATCATTGTAACTGCGGACGCATTAAAATAACAGACAGCCATTTTTTACACCCATTGGAATATAATTGGCGAAAATGGTAAACAAATGAAACAAAATGTTAGGGAATACCGTCTATATAGTATAATTGTGTATAGGACGGTGTTCCATGATTAGAAAGATTTTGACCAAAACAGTAAGACTGTCAATAGCGCTAGCTATTGGCTCTTTTTGTATAGCCTGGCCGCTGGAAACGCCGCTTTTTTCTGACGGGATCAAAACTGCTCAGGCGGCTTCCGGCCAAACGGCAGTAATAAGCGGCAGTTTTGTGAACTTACGGAGCGGCCCGGATACAAGTTATGCCGTTACCGGACAGGTAAAGCAAGGAGACAAGCTACCGGTCTTGGGCAAACAAGGTGACTGGCTAAAAGTGCGCACAAGTAGTGGGCAGCCGGCCTGGGTAGCGGGATGGCTGGTGAAATTAGAAAACGAACCGGCCGGTGATGCTGCAGCATTGGAGCAATATGCAGTAATTACCGCTAACCATGTTAATGTGCGCAGCGGCCCCGGTACCGGATATCAGGCTGTAGGTATGGTTAATGCCGGGGAGCGTTATCCCTTGCTGGCCACTTCCGGCCAATGGCACAAAATTAAATTATCTGATCAAGAAGTTTGGCTAGCCGGTTGGTTAACTAAGATAGAGGAGGCTGCGGCAACTAAACAACCGGCTCAAAATAGCGCCGTGGCGAAAGAACCTGTACCGGCCTGGTTGCCGAAGCTTACACCGGAACAAAATAACGCCGGTGAACAGGGCAATCAGGAAGGTATTGGTGACTCAAAAGCAGATTCTGAGCAAAACAACGGCAGCTTAATCGGACTGGACATTGAGTACATAGGGGATAAAACTGTCGTGACAGTGGATGCTGACAGTGAAATTGACTATAATACTTTTATGTTAACCAACCCCCGACGATTGGTGATTAATTTTAACGGTTTTAATTTAGGACAACTACCGGAAACAACAAAAAATGTAAATTCAGCTTCCGTTACAAACATACGCACCGGACAATTCAGCACCGATCCTCCAATCGCCAGATTAGTGCTGGATTTAAAAGGCCGGGTCAGCTATCGCACAGAAACGGCAAGAAACGGTAAAAGGCTTATTGTGGAAGTATCTGAAATAAAACACAGTGAATATGGTGAATATGTTGAAGATAAAGTAATTTTTATTGATCCCGGTCATGGCGGTAGCGACCCCGGCGCTTCGGGAAGCAGCAGGCAAGTTTGGGAAGAAGAAATTAATTTGGATATAGCCAAAAGATTGGCGGATATTTTAAACAAACAGGGGGCCACGGTGCTGATGAGCAGATTGGCTGACGAAACTGTAGATTTATATGCTCGCTCAGCAATGGCCAATCAGGCAAATGCGGATATTTTTATCAGTATTCACTGCGATGCCAACCTAGATCCCGGTGTTGGCGGGACAACTACTTATTATTATGCGCCGGCAACGAGGGCGGATTTGTTTGAGCAGCAGCCCGATCGTCTGCGTTTGGCGCAAAGTATACAAACCGAGCTGATAAATGAGTTGAATTTAGAAAATAGGGGTATTAGGCAGGCTAATTATGCTGTGTTGAGGGAAACCGGTATGCCCTCGGTTTTGGTGGAAACGGCATTTATTAGCAATCCTAATGAAGAGCAGCTTCTAAGAGACGCTAATTTCCGCCGGCGTGTAGCGGAGGCTATTGCCCGAGGAATTAATGCCTATTTTGCCGATTAACGATAAAGAGCTAAAGCACGACCTACTAGCGGTTCCCAGTGCTTTAGCTTTTTGTTTAGGGATATAAAAAAAGGGCCTGGCTTGTTTGCAGCGACAAAAGCCGATGTAAGTTTGACGGTAACTGAAGCAATAATATTGTAGGGACTGTTGCTAATTACTAAAAAATAGCTATGTTACACCCTTCTGATGGAGGAAGGTTTTTTAAAATTTTTATATAACATACTAATAACAAGTTTTGTTACCTTAGATTGACCACCTTATTATACGTTTTTGATTAATTAATTTAGTTAGTTTTATGTCTTTATTAAAGTGTATGGTATATTTAAAGTACTAACAGCTAATAAATTAAGGGTGTTTGTTTCCTATGGAGGGATAATATGGAACAGAAGAAAAAGATAACCCTGGTATTAGGAGTAATTGGCGCCGATGTACATGCTGTGGGCAATCGCATACTGGAATATGCATTTACAGAAGCAGGGTTTAATGTAGTAAATATCGGCGTAATGGCTTCCCAAGAAGAATTTATTAACGCAGCGATAGAAACTGATGCCGATGCAATTATTGTTTCATCCCTTTATGGTCACGGAGAAATTGACTGCCGGGGTTTACGTGATAAAACCATCGAGGCTGGGTTGGGTGACATCAAACTGTATGTTGGCGGCAATTTAGTTGTCGGCAAGCAAGAATGGAAAGATGTGGAGAAAAGGTTTAAAGATATGGGATTTGACCGGGTTTATCCGCCCAGCACCATGCCGGAAGATGTTATTGCCGATTTAAAAACGGATTTTGGGTTGAAATAGAGGTGAAATCTATGCAGCTAGCCCTGTTAATAGACTTTGGCAGCACCTTTACTAAAGTAACAGCCGTAGATTTAGATACTGAAACAATTGCCGCTACCGCTCGGGCCAGAACCACTGTGGAAAGCAACATTATGGACGGCTTAAACCAAGCAATGGAATACATATATCAGAAGCTGGGTACCGAAAAGCCGGAATTTAAACACAAATTAGCTTGCAGCAGCGCTGCCGGGGGGCTGCGTATAGTGGCGGTCGGTTTAGTAAGGAATTTAACGGTAGAAGCTGCTAAACAAGCGGCGTTAGGCGCGGGTGCCCGGGTTGTGGGCGTTTATGCCAATGAACTGTCAATTAAAGAAATATATGAAATTGAGACCAATAAGCCGGATATAATTTTGCTGGCCGGTGGGACAGACGGAGGCAACAAAGAGGTAATTTTGTTTAATGCCCGACAGCTGGCTGAAAGTAAAGTTGACAGCACCATTATTGTCGCCGGCAATAAATCAGCAGCTGATGAGGTTGAGCAGATACTGGTTAAGGCAGGTAAAGAGGTTTTAACTACTGAAAACGTACTGCCTGAACTGGAGAAGCTAAATGTCATTCCGGCGCGGCGTTTAATCAGAGAAGTATTTTTGAACAAAATTATTGAAGCCAAGGGTTTAAAAAAGGCAGAAGCTTTTATCCAAAGAATTTTAATGCCCACACCGGCAGCGGTTTTAAATGCCGCTCAATTACTGGCCAAGGGGTATAAAGGTGAAGCCGGTTTGGGAGATTTAATTGTCGTGGACATTGGTGGGGCGACTACCGATGTACATTCTTTGGCTGACGGTTTACCTACTAAACCGGGTGTAAATTTCCGGGGCTTGCCACAACCCTATGCCATGCGTACCGTGGAAGGTGATTTGGGCATGCGGGTAAGTGCGGCGGCACTTTATGAAGTAGCTGCTGCTACAGGGGCCTTGGAGAGATATAGCGGTTTATCAACGGAGGTAATTGAACAATATTTAGCGGCCATTGCTGAAAACCTTACTTTGTTGCCCAGTAATGAAGAGCAAATGCGTATAGAAACTGCCATGGCAAAAGTTTGTGCAGAGTTAGCAGTGGAGCGTCACGTCGGTTCGTTAGAGGTGGTTTGGACGCCCTTTGGTGCCAGTTATATTCAGCAGGGCAAGGATTTAACCGAAACAGCTAACGTCATTGGAACGGGAGGCGTAATTGTAGAGCATTCCCATCCGGAAGAAATTCTCAGTGCGGTTACTTTTAGCGAGGAAAACCCCACATTGCTTAAGCCCAAAGAACCGACTTTTTGGTTGGATAAACAATATATTTTGGCGGCCTGCGGCTTGTTAGCCGAAGTAGAGCCCATTAAGGCACTGCGCATAATGAAAAAATATATTATAAAAAACTAGGGGGAGAGAATAAGGTGCAGCTGGCAAATAAAAAGATAGATTTAGAACAATTTATGCAGGAGCGCCAAGAAACTTTGCAAGCCTGGCCAACCGGTCAACAGGTAGATTTAGGCGAAGCGCTGGACTACCATAGACAAATACCTCCTTCCAAAATATTTGCCAATATATTAAGGGAAGCAGACGAACAAGGGCGGACGCTGGCCCAACCACGGGCGGGCGTACCCTTAGTGCAAGATCATATTGATTTATTACAATACCTGCAAGATGAGGGCGAGGCTGACTGCCTGCCCACAACTATAGACAGCTATACCCGACAAAACAGATATAAGGAAGCTGAAAACGGTATTGAAGAAAGCCGCCGGCAAGGTCGTTCAATGCTCAATGGGTTTCCGGCTGTAAACTATGGCGTCAACGGCTGTCGACGGGTGGTAGAGGCAGTAAAAGTGCCGGTGCAAATTAGGCATGGTACACCGGATGCCCGACTGTTGGCTGAAATTACACTGGCCGGGGGCTTTACCAGTTTTGAAGGCGGGGGCATTTCTTATAATATTCCTTACGCGAAGGAAGTACCGCTGGAACGTTCCCTTGCCCATTGGCAGTATGTAGACCGCTTAGTTGGGTACTATCAGGAGCAGGGGATCACAATTAACCGTGAACCTTTTGGCCCCCTTACCGGTACCTTGGTGCCGCCTGCGATATCCCATAGTATCGGCATTTTGGAAGGGCTGTTAGCCGCCGAGCAGGGTGTAAAAAGTATCACACTGGGTTACGGTCAAGTCGGCAACTTAGTTCAAGATGTAGCGGCGTTAATTACCTTAAAAGAATTAGCCAAGGAATATTTAGAAAAATTTGGTTTTTGCGATGTGGAAATAACCACCGTGTTTCATCAATGGATGGGCGGTTTTCCGGCGGATGAAAGCAAAGCCTTTGGCGTAATCGCATGGGGAGCTGCAACCGCTGCCCTGGGTAAAGCAACCAAGGTGATTGTGAAAACGCCCCATGAGGCGCTTGGTGTGCCTACTAAAGAAGCCAATGCCAGGGGAATTAAAGCCACTAAACAAGTTTTAAACATGCTTAGAGATCAAAGCCTGCCGGAAAGCAAAGAACTAAACACCGAAAAGGAAATTATTACCAAAGAAGTGCGCTGCATTCTTGATCGGGTACTGGAGTTTGGTGAAAATAATACTGCTTTGGGAGTAGTGCGTGCCTTTCAGGCCGGGGTGCTGGATGTGCCCTTTGCCCCCAGTAAATTTAATTATGGCAAACTGCTGCCGGCAAGGGATAACAACGGGGCGGTCAGATTGCTGGATTTTGGCAACCTGCCTTTTACTAAAGATATTATTGAATTTCATCAGCAAAAGATTGCTGAAAGAGGGGCAAAGGAAGGCAGACAGCCCAGCTTCCAGATGGTGATTGACGATATTTACGCCATTGGAAAAGGCATGCTGGTTGGCAGGCCGAAAAAATAAAAACATCTATTCTGGCATCTAGATAAATAATTAGGTAGAAGGTGAGCGCATTGAAAATTGTTCAGGCACTGGCATCGCCGGGGCTAACAGGGTTTTATTTTGACGATCAAAAGGCAATCAAAAGGGGAGTCAGTCAAGACGGCTTTGCTTTGCTGGGTAGCCCGGAGACACCGGGATATACCGCGGTGCGTCAGCGGGGCGAGTCGATTAGCATTATGTTTGTTTTAGAAGACGGTTCGCTGGCTTATGGGGACTGTGCTGCAGTACAGTATTCCGGTGCCGGGGGACGTGACCCGCTTTTTTTAGCAGAAGAATTTATTCCGGTCATTGAGCAGGAGATATTTCCCCGCTTGCTAAATCGCGAAATAAGCAGTTTTAAAGCAATAGCCGAAGAGATTGATCAACTTAAAGACAGTAAGGGTGCAACTTATCATACGGCAATTCGTTACGGGGTTACCCAAGCCTTATTGGATGCTGTGGCCAAAAGTCAAAAAATTACCATGGCTGAGGTAGTGGCTAAGGAGTATAATGCTCCCCTTTCCTCAAAGTTTGTGCCGATTTTTGCTCAAACCGGTGATGATCGCTATACAAATGCCGATAAAGCGATCATCAAAGGGGCAGATGTACTGCCCCACGGTTTGATTAATAACGTTCAGGAAAAGCTGGGATGTGACGGGGAAAAGCTACTGGAATACGTAACTTGGCTAAAAAATCGCGTGAAAAAATTAGGCGGTGAAGATTACCGCCCGGTACTGCATATCGATGTCTATGGCACTATTGGTCAGATGTGTGATGATAATATCGATCGGATGGCTGAATATCTCGGGCGGCTGGAAAAGGCCGCTGCGCCCCTTTCCCTGCGCATTGAAGGTCCTATGGATGCCGGCGGCAAGGCAAAGCAGATTGAGGCCCTTTACAATCTGCGCCGGGCGGTAGAAAAAAGAGCTATCAACGTGGCCTTGGTAGCAGATGAATGGTGCAACACGCTGCAGGATATCCGCGAATTTGTTGATGCCGGTGCCGCCCATATGGTGCAGATAAAAACACCGGATTTAGGCGGGATCAATAACACAATTGAAGCGGTGCTTTATACTAAAGCCAGAGGGGTTGGCGCCTATCAGGGGGGAACTTGCAATGAAACAGATCGCTCCGCCCAGGTGTGTGTGCACGTTGCCATGGCCACCCGCCCCGATCAAATGCTGGCTAAACCGGGTATGTCTGTTGATGATGCCATGATGGTCGTTTATAATGAAATGAGCCGCCTGCAGGTTTTGCTTTGCGCGAAAGGTGTATTATAATAAGTGTTAAAACATTAAAGTACAGGGGTTGAATATTATGCAGCTCACTGTTTTAGGGTGTTGGGCACCATATCCGGCTGCCGGGGAGGCATGCTCCGGCTACCTTATTCAGCACGGTGAAACCAGCATTATGCTGGAGGCCGGAAACGGCAGCTTTAGCAAGCTTGGCAAACATATTGATTTTCGGCGTTTAGGGGCGGTAATTATTTCCCATTTGCATCCGGATCATTACATGGATTTGTTTTGCCTGCGCCATGCTATTGCGGGGGCAATTCGAGACGGCAAACGAACTGGGCCGTTAGCCCTTTTTCTGCCTAACCGGCCGGAAGAAGATTATCAGCGTTTGGCTGAATATACCGATGCCTTTGTTGTAAATCCGATTGAAGAACTGCCGGAAATTAATTTAACTAATGAAACTAAGGTTCGGCGAGCACACATCGGTATGCTGGATTTGGCATTTATGCCTACATACCACCCACTGCCGGGTTATGCTGTCAGTATTGACAGCGGTGAAGGGCGATTGGTGTTTTCCAGTGACACGGCAAAAATAAAAGGACTGGTTGATATCGCTAAAGACGCTGATTTGTTTCTTTGCGAGGCCAGCGGTTTAGATAAGGACGAGCAGTTTGTGGAAAAGGGGCATCTCACCGCTCGCCAGGCCGGTGAAGTTGCCAGGGAAGCCGGTGCGCGCCGTTTGGTGATTACCCACTTTTATCCGGAATATGATGTTAACGAACTTGTTGTTCAGGCATCTGAAGGATATGGTAAAACGGTTCTTCCCGCTAAAGAAGGTGCTAAGTTTGAAATTAAGCGATAAAGCTGAAAAGCGGAGGGTAAAATTATGATTGTCAGCCTGGTTCATGAATATTTAATGCAGGCAGTATATTTTGCCCCGCGGGGGCGTCACAGAATAATGGCCCTTGGTGCCAGTCTTGCTGAAAGGTATCTCAGCCCGGAAGACAGATTAATCGGCTTTATTGGAGATGCCGGGGCGGGCAAGTCGCTGTTAATTCGGGGTATGTTTCCCGGGTTAGAATTAACCAATGATGATAACGGGATCAATGTTCGGCCGCTGCCGCTTTTAGAGGATGCCGAGCGGGGCTATTTTCGTACCCATACCTATCATTTGGATATGCGTTTTGAGATGGCCTTTACGCAGCCCTTCAAATTGGCGGAAGCGGTTAGAGCCGCCATTAAGCATGATCGGCGGGTAGTGGTAGAGCACTTTGACTTGCTGTATCCTTACTTACAATATAATGCGGTCATTCTGATCGGCATTGGTGAAGAAGTTATCGTCACCAGACCAAATATGTTTGGTCCCGTACCACAAGAAATAGTGGATATAGTTTTTGAATCTTTAATTTACCGCAAAATGGCTCATAGTGCTGAGGACATAACTAACTGGGTATTACAGGGAATGGGCTTGGATGATCCGGTAGAACACGATGATTTGAAACACGGTTTTGTGTTGGAATTTAGTCAAAAGCCGGACATAGACTTAAGAGAAGTGGAACAGCGGGTAAAGCACATAATTGAGCAAAAAGTGCCTATTCAGTACTATGACGAAGAGCATATCAAAGTCGGCGATCATGTTGTCAAATGTACCGGTCCGCGCTTGCACGTGGCTAATTCAGGGGAAATAGAAAATTTCCGTTTATTAAAAGAGTTTAAATGGGATGAAATAAACAAACTATACATTATAGCCGGTTTAGTAGGAGCGGTGGAAGAAGACGATAATCCAACCAACCCCAACCGGTTTCAACTGATCACCAGGGCCAGCAAGCGTTCCAAGGGCTTAAAATTTAAGTAAAGGGGACTTATTTTGTGCAAAGAATTGATGGCAGAGAAGCAAGTGAAATTCGCCCGGTTAAATTGACCAGAAATTACATCAAACATGCTGAGGGTTCAGTGCTAATTGAAGTGGGCGATACAAAAGTAATCTGTAATGCGACAGTGGATGATAAAGTGCCGCCCTTTTTAAAAGGACAAGGCAAGGGTTGGGTTACCGCTGAATATTCTATGCTGCCTCGGGCGACCAATGTGCGCAATGTCCGCGAGTCTGCTAAAGGAAAGCTTTCCGGACGCACAATGGAAATTCAAAGACTTATTGGACGAGCACTGCGCTCAGTTGTGGATTTGGATGCGTTGGGAGAAAGAACCTTGATATTAGACTGTGATGTCATTCAAGCAGATGGGGGCACGCGCACTTCATCCATTACCGGAGCTTTTGTAGCCATGATTGATGCCCTTAACTATTTGGTAAAGCAGGGTCAGCTCGAGTGTATTCCGGTGAGAGATTTTATTGCCGCAGTCAGTGTAGGACGCCTTAACGGTGAAGTAATTCTTGATTTATGTTATGCCGAAGATTCACTGGCGGAAGTAGACATGAATGTCGTGATGACCGGTTCGGGGCAATTTGTAGAAGTTCAAGGTACCGGCGAAGAAGCTACTTTTTCCCGCCAGGACATGGAGAAGATGTTGGACTATGCTGAAGCAGGGATCAAGGAATTAATAGCTATACAAAAACAGGCCTTAGGTGAAACAGCTGCCCTAATAGGAAAGGTGGAGTCCGGTGTTTAAGCTGGTTTTAGCAAGCAACAACAGCGGCAAGCTTAAAGAGCTGCGTACATTATTATCCCCCTTAAATATTGCGGTCACATCACTTGCAGATTACCCGGGCATGCCGGAAACCGTTGAAGACGGTGATACCTTTGCGGATAATGCGGTAAAAAAAGCCAAAGAAGCGGCTCAATATACAGGGCTTATTGCCTTGGCGGATGATTCCGGATTAGAAGTAGATTATTTAAACGGCAAACCGGGTGTATTATCTGCCAGGTTTGCCGGTGAGCCCAAAGATGACGCCGCTAATAATCAAAAGCTATTAACTTTAATGCAGGGCGTACCAATGGAAAAACGCACCGCCAGGTTTCGCTGTGTGGTAGCAATCTGCACACCCCAAGGGGAAACTTATATCAGTGAAGGCAGCTGTGAGGGATACATTTTAAACGAGCTTCGTGGCACTGGCGGCTTTGGTTATGATCCGCTGTTTTACGTTGCCGAATACAAAAAAACCTTTGCGGAATTAGATCTGGCAACAAAAAACAAAATCAGTCACCGCGGAAAAGCATTAAAAGGTGCGGTGGAAATATTAAAAAAGTTGGTTAACAAATAAGGGTGGGTAAATTGCGAATCGGGATTTTAAGCGATACACACGGCGATTTAACTTTAGCCAGACTGGCTTTAACCAATATGGGGGAAATAGAGCTGTTGCTACATGCCGGTGATCACTATAATGATGCCGGTCAATTGGTAGAAAATAGCAATGTAAAACTATATGCAGTTGTTGGCAACTGTGACTGGCACCAAACCGGTCCGACGGATTTGTTAATTGATGCCGGAGGAAAGAAAATTTGGCTCACCCATGGGCATAAATATCGCGTTAAAGATTCTATGCAAGCACTGATTGAAAAGGCAAAAGAGCAAAAGGCTGATATTGTGGTATTTGGTCATACCCATATACCGACCGTTGAAACCGTTGACGGAATCTTGTTGTTTAACCCCGGCAGCATATCTTTTCCTCGCAGCCGGCAGGGTGCTACATATGGCGTCATAGAAATCAGTAATCAGGAAATAATACCGCAGATTTTTCCGCTGTAAATAAAAAACCTCTTGCTTGAACGCTTAGCTTTGATTTGTTGGTAAAAAATTTATTTGACAAGAAAGCGGATTTAAGTTAAAATAACATTTGTCAAAATTAATAAGCTGTCAGTAAGCGGGTGTAGCTCAATGGTAGAGCACCGGCCTTCCAAGCCGGGTACGTGGGTTCGATTCCCATCACCCGCTCCATTTATTAAAGCAATCATCTAAAAAGATGATTGCTTTTTTGTTTATTATCGTTTATAAAAAAAGTAGCGTTTTCAGAATCTTATGGTATATTATGTTCAGGGGTGAGTGGCATGCTTAAAACATGGTTTTTAGCTATGCGTCCTTGGTCTTTTACCGCTGCGGCGGTGCCGGTAACATTGGGTACGGTAGTGGCTTTATATCAGGGGTATTTTAATCTGTGGTTGTTTATTCTTACCCTGCTAGGGGGAGTGCTGCTACAAGCGGGGACAAACTTAACCAATACTTACGGTGATTACATATCCGGCGTAGATACCGTAGAATCTGCTAAAACCTGCCCGCAATTGGTAAAAAATATTTTAAAGCCCCAACATATGAAAATAGCCGGAATTATTGCCTTTCTTATTGTGGCGGTAATCGGTGTTTACCTGGTTTCATTAAGAGGATGGCCGATTTTAATATTGGGGATAATTGGCATTATTGGCGGCTATACATATACTCTTGGACCGGCACCCTATAAATACCTGGGGTTAGGCTCGATATTAGTTTTTGTTTTGATGGGGCCGTTGATGGTTGTGGGCGCCTATTATGTCCAAACCGGATTTTTTAGCTGGCTGGCTGTTTGGGTTTCTTTGCCGGTAGGTTTTCTTGTTTCGGCCATACTTCATGCCAATGACTTGCGGGATATTGATCATGATTATCAGGCCGGAATTAAAACATTGGCTCTAATTTTAGGCCGAAACAGCAGTTTTATATTATATTATCTGCTAAATACCGCTGCGCTTTTATCCCTGCTGGCATTAGTTATCGCCAAGGCCATACCTGTTACTGCGCTGCTGCTGCTGATACTGCTGCCGGAGATGGCAAAAATATTTAAAAATACAACGGCTTCAAGAAACGGTAACAGTGAATGTTTAGTTATGCTGGAAGCCAATGCCGCTAAATTCCATTTTCAATTTGGCTTTGTGTTTATTTGCAGTTGGCTGCTGGCTTATGTTCTCTAGGGGGTAAAAATGGTCAAGAAAATAAAAAACAATCACGCTTTTATTGCTGTTGTTTTGGCAATTATATTTTGGTACTTTTCTTTTTCCCTTCAGCTGCTGAACTTTTGGCTCTCAATGGCTATGGCGGTTATTGTGCTCAGTACTTTAGCAATACGCTGGGGTGGCTTTCCCTATAAAAGAGAGCACTTTAATAAAAGAACGCTGTTAATTGGCATAGTTTCTGCGATACTGCTGTACTTGATTTTTGTGTTGGGCAACTATTTATCCCAGCTGATGTTTAGTTTTGCCAAGCCGCAGATATCTTCTATTTACCATATCCGTACCCAGGCGGAAGCATTTATTATTGCCCTGGTATTGCTATTTGTCACCAGTCCGGGTGAAGAGATATTTTGGCGCCATTTTATCCAAAGATGGTCCATGCAAACCTTTGGCAGCTATAAAGGTTGGCTGATCGCATCTCTAATATATGCCGGTGTGCATATACCGTCCGGGAATTTTATGCTGGTAATGGCTGCTTTGGTTGCCGGATTGTTTTGGGGTTTTATTTATCTAAAGGAAAAAAACATTTTGGCCGTCACCATTTCCCATGCTTTGTGGACTACCGGAATATTCGTCTTTTTCCCCGTTATGTGATAAGCGGCAGTTAATGCTAAAGGAGCTGAAGTGTTACGGGCTAAAGGTTCGTGATACTTCAGCTCTTTAGTTTTCATGATTGTAACGTTGCTTTTGGGCGCCAAGGATTTACCTGCGCAAACACGTCCGGCCTTTAAGTACATTTTATTGGAAATATTACCTTTGAACGGCGGGGTTTTGCCCCTGCTCGTTTTCGCGAATGCAGCGTTTTTTTACAGGCCGGCACGAAGACCGGCCTTTCTTTTCGCCTATGGGAGCAGAGAAGCATGTCTGCCCGTTTCTACAGACACAGCATTTCAAATAAACAACACTTTCTTTCTTCTAGACTGTTTTATCCCACTGACATATAATATAATGAAATATAGGGCTTGCTAACAAATTGCAAACTGTTTTGAGAGCTTAATTATAACTTAAATACTGAAAAGCACATTTTAACGGCTAATTAATTAACGAAAAGGGGAATTGCGATGGCAAGTATTAATGTAACCGTTAACGGTAGAAAACTGGTATTTGACCAAGGAGTAACGTTAGAAGCTATTGCCGATTCACTTTATCAATCACACACTATAGTACTGGGTATTGTAAATAATGAATTAAGAGAACTAACTTATCAGTTAAATGAAGATGCCGAGGTAAGCTTTGTTGATTTAACTACTACTGACGGTCAAAAGTGCTACAAGCGCAGCTTATCTTTTTTATTTATTAAGGCCGCTCATGACGTCATAAGAGAGGCTAAAATTGAACTGTGCCACACGCTGAGTAAGGGGCAATACTGTATTGTGAAGAACTGCGACGATTTTAACCAACACACGGTGCAAAAAATAAAAAAGAGAATGCTGGAGCTGGTTAAAGAAGATATTCCCTTTATCAAAGAGACCTTGCCGGTAAAGGAAGCCATTAAACTATTTGAAGAAACCGAGCGGTATGACAAAATTCACCTGTTTAAAAATATTGATAAGCAGTATGTAAATATCTATTCCTTAGGTGATTACAAGGATTATTTTTATGGCTATCTGGTGCCGTCAACCGGTTATATAAAATTATTTGATGTCATTCCGGAGGATGACGGTGTAGTGTTGCTGTGCCCTAGGAAAAGTAACCCGAAGGAATTAACCCAGCATATGTACCAACCTAAGCTGCTCAAGGTTTTCCGGGAGACCAAGGAATGGGCCGGGATTATGGGTGTCAATTTGGTTGGCGATTTAAACGAAATTATCGTCAATAATCAATATCCTGAATTGATTCGCACTGTAGAGGCGCTGCACGAAAATAAAATTATTAAAATTGCTGATGAAATTACTTCTCACCCGACCAAAAACAGAGTGATACTGATTGCCGGACCTTCTTCATCAGGTAAAACAACTTTTTCTAAGCGACTGGCAATACAGTTAAGAGTCAATAAATTAAAACCGGTGACCATTTCTTTGGATGATTATTTTGTCAACCGGGAAGACACCCCTTTAGATATTAACGGTGAGTATGATTTTGAGTCTATTTACGCATTGGATTTAAAACTGTTTAATGAGCACTTACAAGCCTTATTAAGAGGAGAAGAAATTGAACTGCCCCACTATAACTTTAAAACGGGCAAGCGGGAATATCGGGGAGAAAAATTAAGAATTACCGACAAACAACCGATTATTTTAGAGGGCATCCACGGCTTAAATGATTTATTAACCTCATCCATTCCAGATAAATATAAATTTAAGATTTATATCAGTCCGTTAACGCAATTGAATTTGGATTATCACAACCGAGTTTCTACAACCGACAGTCGGCTTTTAAGAAGAATAGTTCGGGATTATAAATTTAGAGGTCATCAGGCAAAGGATACCATTAAAATGTGGCCCTCGGTACGCCGCGGAGAAGAAAAGAATATTTTCCCTTATCAAGAGCAGGCAGATGCGATGTTTAACTCTACTTTAATTTACGAACTGGCTGTATTAAAGAAATACGCCGTGCCTTTACTGCAGTCAATCAAAAAAGATGAAGAAGGTTATATTGAAGCCAAGCGATTATTGAGTTTTTTACAGTATTTCAGAGTTATTGAAGATGAATTGGATATTCCGCCAACATCTATCCTCAGAGAGTTTATCGGTGGCAGCCGAATTGTATAAAATTGCATAATAACCGGCCTTTACCTATAAGTGGTAAAGGCCGGTTTTGCTTTTTGGGAAATAATAAATGGTGTTAGCAACAAGGGGGAATGTAAATGGAATGGTTTTCTGCGGAATTTTTTACCGCGTTATTTTCCATCATAATCATTGATCTGGTACTGGCCGGTGATAACGCCATTGTTATTGGCATGGCTGCCCGGAATCTTCCTAAAGAATATCAAAAACAAGTGATCCTTTGGGGTACAGTCGGTGCAATAGGCATTCGTATTTTAGCAACACTGGCAGTGGTAGCACTTTTAAAAATTCCGGGATTAATGTTTGCCGGCGGCTTATTATTAATCTGGATAGCTTATAAGTTGCTAATCGGGGATAAAAAGCGCAATGGTATTCAAGCCGGTGATAACCGACTTGCGGCTATTAAAACAATTATCGTTGCCGATGCGATCATGGGGTTGGATAATGTTTTAGCAATAGCCGGTTCAGCCGGCGGCAACTTTTGGCTGGTAGTAATCGGGTTGCTTATCAGTATACCGCTCGTTGTTTGGGGCAGTACAATCATTATAAGATTAATTGAGCGTTATCCGGTGATTGTCTATATCGGTGCGGCAGTTATTGCCTTCACCGCCGGAAAAATGGTTACCGGTGATCCTATAGTTAAAGGCTACTTTGATTATTGGCCATTACTTAAATATGCAATTATGGCCATAATCATAGCGGGCGTGTTGCTGGCCGGGCGCAAAAAGAACTTGCAGCAGGAAGCGTTAAGTTAGTTTTCGTCAGGAGGCTTGTTCCTTCTGACCTTTTGTTTTTATTAAAGTAACCGCCAGTAATATTGTCGGCAGCAGCCATTCCAATAATAGGCCGATCATGCTAACTTGCCGGCTTAATATGCCGCTTTCTATTACCCCTTTGGGAATGACAGCGATGCAAATTACAATAATCCCCAAGGGTGGCAGCAGGTGCTTGTAGCAGTTAAGCTTAAATAATTTTTTTAAGGCATATAACACCATAAAAAGCTCAGAAGCAATGACGCTAAAAGCATTGGTAATCCAAATAGCCATAAAAGGGGCATCTATCGGATATTCGGCTACTTTAATAAGCGTATAGGTGGGCCACAGTAAACGTGTTACATTATTACAACCGAGAGTGGCAATGGCTAATGCGGTAATGACAATATAAATGACAGTGATTGTTAAAATGGCTAAAGTCACATAGCTTATTGTTTTAGATGTTGTTTTAAGGTGCGGGTAAAGAAAAGCTAAAATAATAAAGCCGGAATAGGAAAAAAAGATGTGTAAAATTCCGTCCAGCCAATTGCCTTCGCCTCTTTCCCATAAGGGCAAAAGGTTTGACAATTGGATGTCCGGGATGACTAAAAAAAATAAAAGGGCAAATCCAAGTAGCTTGATGACCAATAGAATGATATTGGTATATGCAAGTACTTTCAGGCCGTGGTAAACGGCGTAACCGCTGATCGCTACAATGATAATTACAAGCACAATGAGCGGGGTTTCTTCATAAGCGGTAGTGATTGCAATATTGGTTACACCGCGGGCTACCAAGCCGGCTACCAGGGTATAGTAAACGGCAAAAGAAATCCCAATGATACTGCCCAACGGGCGCCCCAGTATTTTTTGGTTAAGGGCAATAAAATTGATGTTAGGAAATTTTCGATAAACAAGCACAATAAGTAAGGCCTGGATCAGTGAGTAGACACCAAATGCCAAGACCAATATCCAACCACCGGGGCCGCCGATATCTACCGCTATTTGAGGCAAAGCTAACAATCCGTTGGCAATTGTGCTGCTGACAATGAGAACATATAGTTCAAAGTTAGAAATAGCAAACATTAGCCGGATACCTCCGCTATTATCTTTTCCCGATAAGGCGGAAGATACCGGCTTAATTTATATTCGCTTATAAAAAAGTAATCAGCCTGGCGGTTTGGGCCACTGCGAAACAAACTATACAGGCAACGCATAGGGGAATAAGTGCTGCCAAGACAGTCCACTTCCAACTACCCGATTCGCGTAAAATAGTCCAGAGGGTAGTGCTGCAGGGGTAGTGCAGCAGAGAGAAGAGCATCATACATAGGGCAGTTAACCAGGTCCAACCGTGTTCTACTACAAATAAGTGGTGCAATGCTGTTAAACTGTTAATTTCAATCATTGTGCTGCTGGCGGTATAACTCATAATTAATATCGGCAAAACAATTTCGTTAGCAGGCAACCCCAATACAAAGGCCATTAAAATAAACCCGTCTAATCCAAGGAGCCGGCCGAAAGGGTTTAAAAAGTTCGCAACGTGATAAAGAATGCTAAAATCCCCGATATATATGTTGGCCATCAGCCAAGTTACCGCCCCGGCGGGTACCGCCATACAAACCGCTCGGCCCAGCACAAAAACGGTGCGATCCAATATTGAACGGATAATGATGCGGCCCACTTGCGGCTTGCGATAGGGTGGCAGTTCTAAGGCAAAGGATGACGGAATGCCTTTTAACAGTGTTTTTGAAAGCAGCCAAGAAACGACTAAAGTAACGATAATGCCAAAGAGCACAATACCGACAACAATGCCGGTGGCAGCAATGGAATTGGCTAAACCGATCACCAGCAAACCGGACAGCATAATTAAAGTGGGAAAACGACCGTTGCATGGCACAAAACTGTTAGTGAGCATGGCGATCAATCTTTCCCGCGGGGACTCTATTATTCTGCAGGACACAATTCCGGCAGCATTGCATCCGAAGCCCATGGCCATGGTTAAAGCCTGCTTGCCCTGTGTACCGGCTTTTTGAAAAAACCGGTCCAGGTTAAATGCCACTCTTGGCAAGTAGCCGATATCTTCGAGCAGTGTGAAGCAGGGGAAAAAAATAGCCATTGGCGGCAGCATGACAGATACCACCCAAGCCATTGAACAATATATACCTTCCACAAAAAAGCCGTTAACCCAGCCGGGAGCATTTAACCAGGTGCATAAATCGGTAAGTTTTTGCTGTACCCAGAACAGTGCTGTCGATAATAATTGCGAAGGGTAGTTTGCCCCGATGACAGTAATCCAGAAAATTATTCCCAACAAAAACAACATTGAAGGAAAGCCAAACAGCCGGGAGGTCAAAATATCATCAAGCTTAGTGTCCCAGTCAAATTTTGGTTTGCCTTTTTGTTTTACCACCCGGTTAGCAATTTCTTCCGCTTGCTGATAAATATTGCTGACAATGGTGTCATTTACTTTTAATGAACTGTTTTTGTTTAATTCCTGTGCTTCTTTTAAAATATCATCCAAACCCGCTGATAAAGTCATGCGGCTCATGCCAATATTTCACCACCAATGCCGGTAAACTCACTGCTGCTTTTCTGCCACTTCTTGATGGCATGAATAATCGTTTCATCCTGTTCTAAAAAGCGCAGGGCCAACCAGCGGCTGTTAAACTCATTGCCAAATAGCCGTTTGATTTTTGGTTCTAAGACAGCGATCTGCCTTTCCAGCTCATCGTTATACCTAACCAAATAAGGGCTGGGGTTAATCTTTCCCAGTGCCACTTGCGTAACGGTGTTAACCAGTTTATCCAGGCCGTAGCCGTCTCTTGCCGCGGTAGCAACTACCGGCACCCCCAGTTCATCCGCTAAGGCATCAATATCGATATTGATGTGTTTTCTTTTGGCTTCATCAATTAAGTTGACACATACTACCACCTTAGAAGTTATTTCCAATATCTGTAAAACCAAGTTGAGATTTCTTTCCAAACAGGTGGCATCAACTACTGCAATTACCGCCGCGGGTTTGCCAAAACATAAATAATCTCTGGCTACTTGTTCTTCTGCCGAGTTTGCTAACAGAGAATAGGTTCCGGGAAGATCTATTAACTTAAATTTCAAACCCTGATCGATATATACTCCTTCCGCCCGTAATACTGTTTTGCCCGGCCAGTTACCGGTGTGCTGGTTTAAACCGGTTAAAGCATTAAATACCGTACTTTTACCGGTGTTGGGGTTACCGGCCAAGGCAATGACATAATTTACCTCACGTGAACATGTTTTTTGCAAACTTTCCTTCGTTGCTCCTGTACCGCAGGCCTGATAGGTTAAACCCATAATGTAATGCTCCCTTCTCTCAACTAATTTTTTAACTATATTAGATGAGGCTAACTTTTATAGTTAAACAGCCCTTGCTGTGAGCTGTTGCCCGTAAGTTTATTTGTTAGCCGAGACTAACTTTACAGTGTCGATACACTATGCTATGTCGGTAAATCATATTTTGCTATTGGAAATAAAGGGCAAGTTTTGCATCGGTTTTACCGGTGGCTAATTCGTTACTTTGTGTGGGCTGAAAAGGGTAGTTTTAGCATAGGGGTATAAAAATTTTAATTTGGCAAAGATTATTTAAAACATAATCTCAGGGAGGATAAGGCATGGCTGCGAAAAGTAATAAAATTGACACGTGCAAGGCTAAAAAGAATGCTCAAAAAAAGACTGAGAAATCCAGTCCCGAGAACAGCTTGAAAAATTACCCCGAAGTAGCCAGTGAATTGGCTCCGAAATAAAAAAAGCCGAGCCGTATACATGGCTCGGCTTTTTGATTATTTAATGTCCATGGGTTCATAAAGGTTTTGCAGCTTATTTAACCATTCTTCTTTATACAAGATGACATTAGGCTGTTCCTTATCCGCTCCTTCCCGAATGTCAATTAATTTTTTTGCTTTTAGGCGTTCTAAAGCATCATTTACTTCAAATTCAGAAAAACCTAGTTTTTTTCCCATTTCCCGAGGCGGATAGATCAACATTCCGTCAGGTGTGGAATGTTCGGCGATAAATATTAGCACGCTGCGTTCTATCTCATCAAGCTTTGAGAGCATAACAGCCTTTAGCAATATTTACACCTCCTAGGATGTTTAAATTATTATTTCCCGGTTGTTAATTAATAACACTTTTTAAAAAGCATATTATTTAGCAAAATATACTGGTCATTATTTATTGACACAAACCAATATTTTTGCTAACATGATGAATGTCAACTTATGAAGCAAATATTTGTCCCAGTAGCTCAGCTGGATAGAGCAACGGACTTCTAATCCGTAGGTCAGGGGTTCGAATCCCTTCTGGGACGCCACTTTAACCCTGTAAGGCTTGCTTACAGGGATTTTACTTTTATTACCCAGCTTAAAAACTTAATTTCGGGGATAAATTTAAGGATAAAAACTTCCGAATAATTATTCGGAGGCTTTTTTGTATTTTGCGGCTGTGCAGGTAAAGCCGGTTGTAACAATTATATAATAAGTTATAATAATTGTATCTCGTCGAATAATCTTACAAAGCGGGGTTATATCCGCTGAGCAAAAAGTGAAATTGAGGGGATGAAGAATGCAATACCGTACACTGGGCAAAACAGGGTTAGAGGTGTCATTAATTGGCTTTGGCGGCATTCCCATTCAAAGGGTGGATTTTGCAACTGCCAAAGAGATTGTAAATAAGGCCCTGGATGTAGGAATTAATTTTTTTGACACTGCCCGGGGTTACACGGACAGTGAAAGAAAACTGGGACAAGTATTGGGCAGCCGGCGCAGTGAAGCAGTGATTGCTACCAAATCAATGGGGCGCACGAAAGAATTAATGGCGGAAGACATTCAAAAAAGTCTGAATGAACTGGCAGTGGACTATATTGATTTGTACCAGCTGCATAACATCAAGACAAAAGAAGAATTAGAAAAGGTACTAGGCCCGGGTGGCGCGCTGGAGGCATTACTGGAGGCTAAAGAGGCGGGGTTGGTTAAGCATATCGGCATTACTTCCCATATTCCGGCAGTTTTAAAAGAAGCCATGGCTTATGAGCAGTTAGAAACCATTCAATTTCCCTTTAATGCCGTAGAGGTCAGTAACGGGGAAGAACTGTTCGGTTTGGCGGAATCAACCCGTAAAGGGGTCATCATTATGAAACCGCTGGCCGGCGGAGCGATCAGACGGGCTGATTTAGCCTTGCGTTTTATTATGGATTACCCGGTAAGTTCGATTATTCCGGGGATGGATTCGGTGGAACAGGTGCTGGCCAATGCCGAGCTGGCGAAAAACTATCAGGGTTTGACAATGGAAGAAAGGAACGAGCTGAAAGCAGAAACGGATAAGTTGGGAACAAGATTTTGCCGCCGCTGTGAATACTGTCAACCCTGTTTGCAGGACATTCAGATACCGCAAGTTTTTTTGCTGGAGGGATATTATAGCCGTTACAACTTAAAAGAGTGGGCCAAAGAAAGGTATAAAGCGCTGGCGGTTCAGGCAAACGAGTGCGTGGAATGCGGCCGGTGTGAAGAAAAGTGTCCTTACAACCTGCCCATTAGGCAGATGCTGAAAGACGCCCACAGTAAGTTGGCCGATTAAATGAAATCAATCGTTAACGATAAAAATTATACGTTAGGAAGGGTTGTATGCTTACCGATTACCACGTTCATATTGAAAGAGGGCAATACACCGTTGACTGGTTGCGGCAGTTTATTCATCAGGCACAAATTAAAGGAGTTAAGGATCTGGGGATATCGGAACATGCCTATAGGTTTAAAGAAACCCGCAGCATGTTTTGGAATGAATGGGTTGAAGCCAGGCAAACGCAAACTATAGAAGACTACTACCGCTTGATGTTAAAAGCGCGGGAGCAGGGAATGAATGTTAAATTCGGCATTGAAATTGATTATTTTCCGGAAAAGGAAAAAGAAATTGCCGAGTTTATTCAGTCCTATCCTTTTGACTATGTAATTGGTTCGGTGCACTGGCTGGAGGATTGGGGCATCGATCTGGTCGAAATGCAAGATGAATGGCAGCGAAGAGATTTGCAAAGTGTTTGGTGCGACTATTTTGCCCGCATCCGACAAATGGCGGAAAGCAAATTATTTGATATTGCCGCCCATCTTGACTTGGTAAAAATTTTTAACTATGTTCCCCATGATCGTGATTTTTTACAAAATCAATATGATTTGACTGCCCGCGTTCTTGCAGACAGCGGAATGTGTATAGAAATCAGTACCGCCGGTTTAAGAAAACCGGTAAAAGAGATTTATCCTCACCCACAGCTGCTTAAAACCTGCTACGATTATGGCGTGCCCATTGTCATCAGCTCCGATGCCCACCGTCCACAGGATGTGGGGGCAGATTTTGACCAAGCGGTGCAGTTGGCAATGGATATAGGTTATGAAGAAGTATGCCTATTTACGCAAAGGAAGGCCCAAAAATGCCGATTGGGCTGATGTGTTTTACCGGGCTTTAAAAGCCCGGTTTTTTAATCTATTAACTGACCTTGGGGATCAAATACTGCAAAGGGTGAAACTAATGAACGCATGCTTACAAAAGCTAAGTCTATTGAGAAAGAACTTAAGTAAATATCAACGTGCGGTAATTGCCTTTTCCGGCGGTGTGGACAGCACGCTGCTTTTGAAAGTTGCCTGTGAAGAGCTGGCAGAGGTGGTAGCGGTAACTGCGGTTTCTGAAACCTTTACGGAAGGGGAACTGGAACTGGCTAAAGCCATGGCGGCAGAACTTAATGTGGAGCATGTTGTGGTTTGCAGCAATGAAATGAATGACGGGAGATTTGTAGCTAACGACTTTGAACGTTGTTATTACTGTAAGAGGATCCGCTTTAGTCAAATTAAGCAGATAGCGGAGGCAAAAGGGATAGATTATATTTTAGACGGCTCAAATATTGACGATTTAAAAGATTTTCGCCCCGGCAGGCGGGCGTTAAAAGAACTTGGTGTGATCTGCCCGCTGGAGGAGAGCGGTCTTTCCAAAAAAGAAATCAGAGAAATCTCTTATCGTCTTGGCTTACCGACATGGAATTTACCGGCAGCCGCCTGTCTGGCGACCCGCATCCCTTACGGTGACCCGATCACTAAAGATAAATTGGCAACCATTAAAGCAGGGGAAGAGTTTTTAAAATCATTAGGTTTTAATCCCTGCCGGCTGCGCCATCATGGTAACATAGCACGCATTGAAGTACTCCCAAATATGTTTAATGCCCTGCTTCAGCAATCTAAAAAAATTAATGATTACTTGGAAAAATTAGGTTTTCATTATATTACATTGGATTTAGCCGGGCTAAATTCCGGCAGCATGAATAAGATGGCTTTTAAATTTTAAAAAGTCAAAAAAAGCTTTTTTATAAATAATTTTTACAAAATATTTTTTTAAAAAACAGGTGATAATAACTTTACAATTTGGGTATGATAAATTTTTTAGCTACCAATCCAGGATATGATAAGGAGGGAAATTCTTATGGCCGCTGACATAGTAATGAAAGAATTTGAGCCTAAGGAACTATTAAAAAAAGTAACCTCTACCGGATTGGTACCTCAAGAATTACGACCCTATGTTAAGCCGGCATTGGCGGAATTTCGCAATGAAATGGCGGCGGAATTGGGAATTTCGGATTACGACTCCATTGATAAAGGAGATTTGCCCAGCAGAGTGAACGGTCAGGTTGGCGGTGGCATGACTAAAAAAATGGTCGCCTTTGCGGAAGCGGTACTCGCCTGGTATTATCGGCACAGAATGCTAAATGCGGGTGAAACCGCGGGCAAATAATTAAGGGGGCAGACTTGATTGCAGTCTGCCCCACAGTTTATGTGGCCAGTAATTGGGTGAGCTTTTTTAAACCTTTACTTTCAATACGGGAGACATAAGAACGTGATATTCCCATCTGATTAGCTATTTTTCGCTGACAAAGGGGTTCATTTCCGTCTAAACCATAACGCTGAATGATCACTCTTCTTTCTTTGGATGGCAGTTTAGAAACGGCAGCTTTTAAGCGGGCTACTTCCTGATTGTGTTGTACTTCTTCATAAACTGCCTCGCTGTCAGTGCCCAAACAATTTTCCCAAGTAAGCTCATTTCCTTCCTTATCACAGCCAATAGGCTGTTCTAAAGAAACCAATACACTGTCTTTTTGTTTGCTTCTTAAACACATTAGAATTTCATTGTGAATACATCTGGATGCGTATGTAGAAAATTTGGCCCGGTTGATATCAAAAGTATGAATGGCTTTAATTAAACCAATGGTGCCAATAGAAATCAGATCGTCATATGTTTCTTCAGTGGTATCTTTATATTTTTTAGCTATGTGTGCCACTAAGCGCAAATTTCTTTCAACCAAAATATCAAATGCTTTTTTGTCACCTGCTTGAAATTTTTTAAAGTAGTAGATCGTTTCTTCGGCAGTGAGAGGCTTTTTAAAACTGTTGTTGACGACATAGGCAATTAAAAATGTCAAACCGTTAACTAATGATAAGCCAAACAAGATTGGGCCCAAACCACCAAACATTTAATCCCTCCCAAGCAAATACTCGGTGCTTTATTCTATGGTTTTGGTGATCAAAAGGTGACAAATTATCTAGTGAATTTTATGGAAAATATAGGCGGCGCCGGTAAAAGTCATCCGGATGACAAAGACTACTATGCAGGAAAAATTAAGTTTGCTATCGAATGACTAAAACAAAAAGGACAGGGGGAGCTGTTTTTTATGGATCGTATTTGGGCACCGTGGCGTTCCGTTTATATTGGCAAAGATCACGGTTCAAATTGTATTTTTTGTGATAAACTAAATGACAGTAAAGATGAAGAAAACTACGTTCTGTTGCGCAAAGAAAAATGCTTTGTGTTGTTAAATCTTTATCCGTATAATAACGGCCATTTGATGGTAGCGCCTAACAGGCATGTTGGCGATTTAACGGAATTAGATCCGGAGGAAACCTTGGAAATATTTCAAACGGTACAAGAAATGATTGGTTTGCTGCGCAAAGCTTTTAATCCGGAAGGTTTTAATATTGGCGTGAACTTAGGTAAGATTGCCGGCGCCGGTGTTCCCGGCCATGTTCATGTTCATATTGTTCCCAGATGGGGCGGCGACACTAATTTTATGCCGGTAATCGGTGAGGTGCGCGTGATATCGGAAGGCCTTGATTTAACCTATCGCAAATTGAAAGAAGCGATGGATAAAGAATAACCGTTAAATTCCTTAAAATATTGCTTGACTTTGATTTCGAGATTTGTTAATATTAGTTTTGCGAGTTCAAGGTATTTATTTGCGAATGTCAATCTGTGGTGGATATAGCTCAGTTGGTTAGAGCGCCAGATTGTGGCTCTGGAGGTCGTGGGTTCGAGTCCCATTATCCACCCCATAAAAATTAACCTTGTATATTGGGGCGTAGCCAAGCGGTAAGGCAGCGGTCTTTGGAACCGCCATTCGTAGGTTCGAATCCTGCCGCCCCAGCCATCTGTTTTGTGAGCCATTAGCTCAGTTGGTAGAGCACCTGACTTTTAATCAGGGTGTCGCTGGTTCGAGTCCAGCATGGCTCACCATTTTTTATATATCCGCTATTGCCGGGCGGACGTGGCGGAACTGGCAGACGCGCTGGACTTAGGATCCAGTGGGTTTCCCGTGTGGGTTCGACTCCCACCGTCCGCACCAAAAGTTTAAGAATAAATCCTTTCGTTAATTTTACGAAGGGATTTTTTTATAGCCTTGACAAATCCTTATAATTAATTCATACTATTTAGAAGTAATTTTTATGCCGGAAACTTAGCCGATAAAAGGTATTTAAGTTATTAAGTTTTAAGATATACAGTCAGTATATTAACCAGGGCTAAAAGCCCTGGTATTTTGTGTTGTGTTTAATTGGCATGGCAGGATATATGTATTAAGGCGTAGAATAAAAACTTGTTATTGCAGATGGTTTTTGGTTACAATAGATAGTAGAATGCTATCTGGTAAATTTATGAAGTAATAATTATCTAATTAAGTTAAGGGGGAGCAAGTAAGTAATGAAAGCAACTGTAGAGAAGCTGGAAAAAAACGAGGTAATGTTAGAAATACAGGTCGAAGAAGAAAAGTTTTCCAAATCAATACATAAAGCTGCTAAAAAAATCTCCAAACAAGTTAACATCCCCGGCTTTCGCAGAGGTAAAGCGCCTAAGGTAATTGTTGAACGTTATGTGGGCAAGGATGTTTTAATTCAGGAAGCGGTAGAGGATATTTTCCCCGGTGCTTATATGGAAGCACTTAAGCAAACCGAAATTTCTCCTATTACTGAGCCTACAATATCAGATATTCAGGCTGAGGAAGGCAAACCGCTGGTGCTTAAGGTTAAACTGGCTGTGAAACCGGAAGTTAAATTAGGTGAATATAAGGGCTTTGAGATTAAGAAACCTTCGACAGAAGTAACCGATGAAGATGTTCAGCGTGAATTGGAAAATATGCAAAACCGTTATGCCCAACTGGTAAGTGTTGAAGACGGTGAAGTTCAAGAAGGAGATACCGCGATTATTGATTTTACCGGTTATAAAGACGGTGAGCCCTTTGAAGGTGGGCAGGCCGAGAACTATTCTTTAGTGATTGGCTCCGGCATGTTTATTCCCGGATTTGAGGAACAATTGATTGGCATGAAGGCGGGAGAAGAAAAGGAAATTAACGTTACTTTCCCGGAAGATTATCATGCTGAAGAATTAGCCGGAAAAGAAGTTGTTTTTAAAGTTAAGGTAAATGAAATTAAACGCAAAAAACTAAGTCCGCTGGACGATGAATTTGCTAAAGATGTCAGTGAATTTGATACTCTTGAGGAATTAAAAGCCGATATTATGAATAAGTTAAAGGAAGCTAAGGAACAACAGGCTAAATCTGCAGTAAGTCGGGAAACAGTGAAAAAAGCAGTAGAAAATGCCGAGGTTGAAATTCCGGACGTAATGATTGAAAGACGTTTGGACGAAATGATTACCAATATGGAAAACAGACTGCGCACTCAAGGTATTTCCCTGGAGCAGTACCTAAAATACACTAATACTGATATAAATGAGTTGCGTGAAAAAATGAGAGACGATGCTGCTGCCGGAGTGCGTCAAGATTTAGTGCTTGAAGCTATTGCCAAAGCAGAGGGGCTGGAGGTTACTGACGAAGAAGTTGATGAAGATATTGCTGCGATGGCACCGCAATTTGGCAAAGAACCGGCAGAATTGAAACTGGCTTTGGAGTCCGTTGGTGACTTGTCTATTATTAAAGAAGATATTCTCAGAAGAAAAACGGTAAATTATCTAACTGAACAAGCTAAAATAGTTAATGAATAAAATTTGCACTATAGAGGCAGTATCAGAATATGATTGAATAGGAACTAGGAGGGGAAAAATAATTGTCATATTTAGTTCCGATTGTAGTTGAGCAAACCAGTCGCGGTGAGCGCTCTTATGACATATATTCCCGACTGCTGAAAGACAGGATTGTATTTATCGGGGGACCGATAGATGACAATGTTGCCAATCTGGTCATTGCCCAACTTCTATTTTTAGAAGCTGAAGATCCGGAAAAAGACATTCACCTCTATATTAATTCACCCGGCGGTATAGTTACTGCCGGAATGGCCATATACGATACGATGCAATATATTAAGCCGGATGTATCAACAATTTGTCTTGGTCAGGCAGCAAGTATGGGTTCATTTTTACTGTCAGCCGGCACACCGGGTAAGCGATTTGCACTGCCCTACTCGCGAATTATGATTCACCAGCCGCTGGGCGGTGTACAGGGGCAGGCTACTGATATAGACATTCATGCCAAAGAGATTCTGCGGATGAAAGATATTTTAAATCAGTTGCTGTCTAAACACACCAAACAGCCGCTGGAGAAAGTTGCCAGAGATACCGAACGTGATTTCTTCATGTCAGCAGAGGAGGCCCGAGAATATGGCCTTATTGATGAGGTGATCACTGTACGGAAGAAATAAAAAAGAGGTGAAACAATGTTTAACGATAAAGGCCAGTTAAAGTGTTCTTTCTGCGGCAAGCTGCAAGATCAGGTTAAAAAGCTTGTAGCCGGGCCAGGCGTTTATATATGTGATGAATGCATTGAGCTCTGTAATGAGATCATCGAAGAAGAGCTCAATGAAGATTTGGGTTTAGATATCGGCGAGATCCCAAAACCGAAGGAAATCAGAGCTATTTTAGAACAATATGTTATTGGCCAAGACGAAGCAAAAAAAGCTTTGGCTGTAGCCGTTTACAATCACTACAAGCGAATTAATTTAGGCGGCAAAATAGATGATGTTGAGCTGCAAAAGAGCAATATCGTGATGCTGGGGCCGACGGGCAGCGGCAAAACCTTGCTTGCGCAAACATTGGCGCGGCTGCTCAATGTCCCCTTTGCTATCGCCGATGCCACTTCACTGACTGAAGCCGGCTATGTCGGTGAGGATGTAGAAAATATTCTTTTAAAATTAATTCAAGCTGCAGATTATGATGTGGAAAAAGCGGAAAAGGGCATTGTGTACATTGATGAAATTGATAAAATTGCCCGCAAGTCGGAAAACCCTTCCATTACCAGGGATGTATCCGGCGAAGGTGTACAGCAGGCTTTGCTGAAAATTCTTGAGGGCACGGTGGCCAGTGTTCCGCCGCAAGGGGGGCGCAAGCATCCACACCAAGAATTTATTCAGCTTGATACTACTAATATTTTGTTTATCTGCGGCGGGGCATTTGACGGTATTGAAAAAATCATCCAAAATCGTATCGGCAAGAAGACCATGGGGTTTGGTGCAGATATAAAAGCCAAAGGAGAACAAAAAATTGGCGATATCCTAAAACATGTACTGCCTGAAGACCTGTTAAAGTACGGTTTGATACCGGAATTTGTCGGTCGGCTGCCGATTATTGTCACTTTGGATGCATTAGACGAAGATGCTTTAGTTAGAATACTTACCGAACCGAAAAACGCCCTTACCAAACAGTATATGAAGTTATTCGAGCTGGACGGTGTTGCCTTGGAATTCCAGCAAGATGCACTGCGGGCAATAGCAAAAGAGGCGTTAAAGCGTGATACCGGTGCCCGAGGGCTGAGAGGGATATTGGAAGACATCATGCTAGACATAATGTATGACATTCCCTCCCGAGAGGATATTTCTAAGGTAATCATAAGCAAAGAATGTATTTACAAAAAGGAGCCGCCGATTATCATTACATCTACCGATAGAAAAAAGAAAAAAGAAGAAACGGCATAGCAAAAATAAATCTTCCCGAAAAATAATTCGGGAAGATTTATTTTTACCTACTGCCATTGCCTTACTTTAAGTAACAGCTAATGGATAATTTATACAAATTAGAGTAATAATACTACCTAACATTTAATAGCAAAAAGTGCAGAAATGCTTAAATTTTAGCAAGGGGGTTATTTTTGTGCAAGAGTTTGGCTTTGGCAGTATTTTTATGTTTGTGCAGTTTTTTTTTGCTGTAGTTATTGGCTTGTACTTTTGGAATTTGTTAAAGACACAGCAAAGCAATAAAAGTGCTGTTGAACGGGAATCAAAAAAAGAAATGGAGAAGTTAAAGCAGCTAAGGGCCATTGCTTTAACGGAACCGCTGGCCGAAAAAACCCGGCCCACAAGTTTTGAGGAAATAATCGGACAGGATGAAGGTTTAAAATCGCTGCGGGCAGCCCTTTGTGGGCCCAATCCCCAACATGTTATAATTTACGGGCCTCCCGGGGTTGGCAAAACCGCTGCTGCCCGCATAGTATTAGAGGAAGCTAAAAAAAATCCTGTTTCACCCTTTAAAGAAAATGCTAAATTTGTGGAGATAGACGCCTGTACTGCCCGGTTTGATGAACGGGGAATTGCCGATCCCTTAATCGGTTCAGTGCATGATCCGATTTATCAAGGAGCGGGGCCGCTGGGCATGGCCGGCATTCCCCAGCCTAAGCCGGGGGCGGTAACCAAAGCGCATGGAGGTCTGCTTTTTATTGATGAGATTGGTGAACTGCATCCGGTACAAATGAATAAGCTATTAAAGGTGCTGGAGGATCGCAAAGTATTTTTGGAAAGTGCCTATTACAGTTCGGAGGATACTAACATTCCGCAGCACATCCATGACATATTTCAGAACGGTCTGCCGGCTGATTTCCGTTTGGTGGGAGCGACTACCCGTACACCCGATGAAATTCCGCCGGCTATCCGTTCTCGCTGCTTAGAGATATTCTTCCGGCCCCTTTCCAGCGAGGAAATAGGTATTATTTCCGCCAATGCAGCTAAAAAAATAGAAATGCCGATGCAGCAAGGTGCGTTGGAGGTTATTAAGCGGTATGCCACCAACGGCCGGGAAGCAGTAAATATAGTACAAATTGCTGCCGGTATTGCCATTACCGAAGGACGTAAAGAAATACTGGTGAGCGATATTGAATGGGTGATCCACAGCGGCCGTTATTCGCCGCGCATGGATAAAAAAGTACCGGATACTCCACAGATCGGTGTAGTCAATGGCTTGGCGGTATACGGGCCGAATCTGGGGACAATTTTAGAAGTGGAAGCCAGTGCCATTCCTGCCGCTAAAGGTCAGGGTAAGTTGACCGTCACCGGCATTGTAGAAGAAGAAGAGGTGGGCGGCAGCGGACGGACAATGCGGCGAAAAAGCATGGCTGTCGGTTCGGTAGATAATGTGCTTACTGTTCTAAGACGAACCATGAATGTTGATTGCCGCGATTATGACATTCACGTTAATTTTCCGGGAGGCGGACCGATTGACGGCCCGTCGGCCGGTGTGACGATAGCGACAGCAGTGTACTCTGCAATTAAAGGGATACCGGTGGATAACAAAGTGGCCATGACCGGTGAAGTGTCAATCCGCGGTTTGGTTAAACCGGTAGGGGGAATAGTGGCCAAAGTAAATGCCGCCCGGCAAGCGGGAGCTAGCAAGGTTTTTATCCCCAAAGAAAACAACCAAAAATTATTTTCTGAAATGAAGGACATAAAAGTTGTTCCGGTAGAGAAATTAGAAGAAGTAATCCAAGGTGCACTGCTGTATCCGGCTATTGAAGAGAAAGCGAGCCGCGTGAATAATCCCGTTGAAGTGTTAACGGCGTCATCGCTGCTCAGTGGAAAAATGATGTCTAAAACATAGATTTTAGCCTATCCCAAGCTAACTACTGCAAATATTAAAATAAATCTTTTTATTGCTTATTAGTATCAGCTATTGCTTTATTTTCTGTTTTAATAATATTTATAGTTATGGCGGGCGGTAGTTTGATATGATAGAATAACTTTACGATTGCAATTAAAAAGCACCAAGTCATTGACATTATTTGCTTAGGGAGGTGCAAGTGATGAAGACTACTGAACAGGTATTACCAATGCTGCCATTAAGGGGTATTTTGGTATTTCCTTATATGGTTATTCATCTTGATGTAGGCAGAGAGAAGTCGGTGCAGGCAATTGAAGAAGCAATGATCCAGGATCGTCTGGTGTTTTTGGCTGCCCAAAAAGATGCTCAAACCGATGAACCTACAGAAGATGATATTTACACTGTCGGCACCATTGCAGAAGTAAAACAACTGTTAAAACTTCCCGGCGGCACCATTAGGGTGTTAGTAGAAGGCATTAGCCGGGCGAAGATTTTAGAGTATTTGGCTTTTGAACCTTACCTGAAGGTAAGACTGGAGCGGTATCATGAGGATTACGAAAAAGATAACGAAATAGAAGCTTTGATGCGCAATTTAGTTTATCAATTTGAACAGTATGTCAAGCTATCAAAGCGCATACCGCCGGAAACGGTTGTTTCCGTGGTTAATATAGAAGAGCCGGGGCGCTTAGCTGATGTTGTGGCTTCTCACTTAACAATGCGTGTTGAAGATAAACAGCGGATAATAGAAGCGATCGAAATAGTACCGAGACTGGAAAAGCTGTGTGCAGTTTTGGCCAAAGAGCTGGAGATTGTGGAACTTGAGCGCAAGATTAATATCCGTGTGCGCAAGCAGATGGAAAAGAACCAAAAAGAATACTACTTGCGCGAACAAATGAAGGCCATACAAAAAGAACTGGGAGATAAAGATGATCGCGCGGCAGAAGCGGAAGAGCTGCGTGAACGCATTGGCAAACTAAAGCTGCCTAAAGAGATTGAAGAAAAGGCCCTTAAAGAGGTGGAGCGCTTAGAAAAAATGCCGCCCATGGCTGCGGAGGCAGCGGTAGTACGCAATTATGTTGAATGGCTTTTATCGCTGCCTTGGACGAAGTCTACCCGCGATCGCTTAGATATTAAGGCGGCTGAGAGGATCTTAGAAGAGGATCATTATGGATTGCGCAAACCCAAAGAAAGAATAATCGAATATTTGGCGGTTCGAAAGCTGGCCAAGAAAATGAAAGGGCCTATTTTATGCCTGGTTGGACCTCCGGGGGTGGGCAAAACTTCGCTGGGTCGCTCAGTGGCCAGGGCATTGGAGCGTAAGTTTGTGCGTCTGTCACTGGGCGGTGTGCGTGATGAAGCGGAAATTCGTGGACACCGTCGTACATATGTAGGTGCCATGCCGGGACGAATCATTCAGGGAATGAAAACTGCCGGCACCAAAAACCCGGTATTTTTACTTGATGAGATCGACAAAATGAGTCATGATTTTCGCGGTGATCCGGCATCGGCGCTTTTAGAAGTACTTGATCCCGAACAAAACAACGCATTCTCTGATCATTACATTGAAGTTCCCTTTGATCTCTCCAATGTAATGTTTATTACTACCGCCAATAATATGTACAGTATCCCCCGACCCCTTTTGGATCGGATGGAGATCATTGAAATTTCAGGTTATACGGAAGAAGAAAAGGTGCAAATTGCTATGCGGCACTTGCTGCCCAAGCAAATTAAAGAACATTCGCTGCCGGAAGGATCGGTGACTATCTCCGAAAATACCATTCGCAAGGTGATTCAAGAGTATACCAGGGAATCCGGTGTGCGCAACTTAGAACGAAACATTGCCACCCTGTGCAGAAAGGCAGCTAAGCAAATTGTAGAAGATAAAGATAAGAAAGTAAGAATTACCCCACAAAACCTGTCAAAATATTTAGGAATTCCCAGATATCGTCACAACATTGCCGAAAAGACCGATGAGGTAGGACTGGTTACCGGTTTGGCCTGGACGGAAGTGGGCGGTGAAACCCTCAACATAGAAGTGACGACTTATAAAGGCAAAGGAAAGCTAACTCTTACCGGTAAGCTTGGCGATGTGATGAAGGAATCGGCGCAAGCAGCCTTTAGTTATGTGCGCAGCCGGGCAGATGAATTGCAGATAGATCCCGCCTTCTTTGAAAATTACGATGTGCACGTGCATGTTCCTGAGGGGGCCATACCTAAAGACGGCCCTTCTGCCGGCATTGCAATGGCTACTGCCTTGGCATCGGCTATTACCGGCCGCAAGGTGAGATGTGACGTTGCAATGACCGGGGAAATTACGCTGCGGGGCAGGGTGCTGCCAATCGGCGGTGTCAAGGAGAAAGTTTTGGCAGCGAGAAGAGCGGGCATTAAAACGGTAATTTTGCCATTGGAAAACAAAAAGAATATGGAAGAAGTGCCGAACAATGTTAAAGGGAAGATGGAATTTAAATTTGTTGAACATATGGACAGCGTATTAGAAATAGCTTTGCTTCCGAAAGAAACCGAACTGCATGCCAAGCCAACTGCCGGAGATGCTTCTGAGCTGCCCTTTCCTCCCACACCGCAGGTAGAAGAAGTGCAACAGGGAGGAACAATAATACCTTCATGAAAATTGTATCTGCCAAGTTTGTAACCAGTGCGGCTAACCCCAAAGGATACCCCGATAGTAATTTGCCGGAAGTGGCTTTTGTCGGTCGCTCTAATGTAGGGAAGTCTTCTTTGATCAATATGCTGGTTAGTCGCCGTTCCCTTGCCCGAACCGGCAACACACCGGGACGCACGCAGTTAATAAACTTTTTTCTGGTTAATGAAAAGTTTTATTTAGTGGATTTGCCCGGTTACGGCTTTGCCCGGGTGCCGCAAAAGGTAAAGGAAAAATGGGGCCAAATGATTGAAGGTTACTTAGCTAAGCGGGACAATTTGCGCGGCGTGGTGATGCTGGTTGACGCCCGTCACGACCCTACCGCTTTAGATCGGCAAATGTATCAATGGCTTTGTTACTATAATCTACCGACTGTAGTGGCCGTTACCAAAACCGATAAATTATCTAAAAGTCAAAATATCCGGCAGCAGCAACGCATCAAAAAAGCATTGGCCATACAAGATCAGCACTTCCTGGTAGCAACATCGGCTAAAACCGGTGCAGCAAGGGAGGAATTGCTGCAAATAATTGAAAATTGGGTTTCGGATTAAAATGTAAAGGGCAGGGGTTTAAATATCCTGCCCTTTGTTATTTTTGCCGCGGGATGGGTGAGATTTTTCTTTAATAGAATTTTTCTGCTTAATCTGGAAAATACTAACCGAGAAATTACTCTGGGAGTGAATTTATGACTACGGTTAGTGCATTGACACTGGACGGCGGGAAAATATCACCGCGTCAGCTGCTGTTTATTCTTATCACTGTCATTATTTCCACCGCTGATATTTTTTTACCCGCCATTGTAGCTCAGCTGTCGGGACGGGATGCTTGGATTTCCGTTTTGCTTGCCACTGTTGAAGCGTTAGTAGTGGCTGCGGTGGCGGTAGCACTGTCTTTACGCTTTCCCAACAAAACCTTTGTGCAAATCAGTCAAATTGTACTTGGCAGGTGGCCGGGTTGGTTTTTGGCCCTGTTTTTTATCGCCGGGTTTTATTTTATCTTTACCGTTAACACCGTTGCTCAGTTAGGGATTATCCTAAGAGCTGCCTTTATGCCTTTTACACCGATTTTGGTTTTTAATGCGGTAATCGTTGCCGTTGCCGCTTATGCCGTTTACCATGGGATTGAAACCATTGCCCGGCTTACCGAACTGTTAATGCCCGTTGGCATCGGTGTGTTGTTATTAGTGGGTTTAATGATTTTACCGGAAGTGAATTTAGAGTATTATCTACCTATTTTGGAAAACGGCGTCAGCCCGGTATTAACCGGCTCACTGAGAATGCTGCCCTTTTTAGGGGAAGTAGTCATTATTATGATGTTGATGCCCTATGTTAACCAACCCCAAAAAGCAGCCGGTATCGTTTTTTTAGCCCTGGTTTTATTGGGATTGCTTTTTTTAGTCGGCGTTTTGGCTATTGGCGTGTTTGGCGCCAGGCAAACAACGACCCTTACCTTTCCCGCATTAGACATGGTTCGCTACATTGAAATAGGTGAATTCTTAGAGCATTTAGATGCCATCGTTATGACCGTTTGGATCAGCGGTATCTATATTAAAATAACAGTGAGCTATTACATCACTTGTATCGGTATTGCCCAGCTGGCTAATTTAAACCGCTATCAGAAGTTAATTGTGCCCATTGGAATAATCATTGCCAGCGCTTCCATTGCTTGGCTTGGAGATATGGCCACTATACTGAAGGGCATAACCTATTCTTGGCCCAGTCAAGGATTGCTCTTTGAATTGATGATACCGTTATTTATGCTGCTGCTTGCCGCAGCCCGCAAGCTAAAGGAAAACGCAGGAAGTAAAAACGCGGCCGGTATACAGAAGAAAAACTAGTGGGCAAAAAGGTATTTAATATACTGCCGGTTAAGGCCGGGCTTGGGTTTTTGTTGGTCTTCCGGTACGTAATGAACTTGCTGGATTGCTTTCCGGGCAAACCGGTCGGTTACCGCCTTGCTGTAAGAAACTTTGTTTACCAATTCACCGGCATTGTCTACTGCCCGGTAAAGGTTATCGTAACTTGCCTTGTTAACCAACGGTTTTTTCGACCACAGGTCTGTTTTTTGATACCTTTCAATTATTGAAACCAGAAGGCGGTGGTCATAATCAGGGAAAAAATTTTTCACTGCGGCCGCTATTTCTTCCGCGCTGTGATCATTCATCCACTGCTGGGCATAGTAAAGGCCGTTTACCAGTTTTTGTACTTCCTCGTGGTGGCTGTCAAGGTAGCTGCGGTCAGTAAGATAAACCGCCCCCGGCATTTCGCCCGCTGCCTTCCCCAGTGCAACTACCGCTTTTCCTAAACCTTCCCTTTCCAATTTGCTGACTTCCGGTTCTTCAACCACAATAAAGCTGCCGGTTCCGGATTTAAAGGTACCTGGGCGCAGATTAAAGGGTAAATTTTCAATGACATTGACATTCCAATTTGGAGAAATTTCATTGGCTCTTAACAGATGCTCTAATATTAAGCTGGTGTCTTCTGTGGGAAAGCCGGAGATAATAGTGCGCCCTTTAACCTCTTCCCATTGAAAGTTGTCGACCAGCTTTTGGCGGGCAAACAAAAATGCTCCGTCACGCTTGGTAATTTCCGCAATTATTGTTGGTATTGGCCCCTTTTTTGGGGGTCCGGTTAAAATTGCCTGCCCCGGACTGCAAATAACCACATCGGCCTTTTTTTCCTCTAACAGGCGGTGTGCTTCCTTACCGGGCTGAACGGCGCTTAACCTGACCTCTATGTTTTGATCGGCAAAAAATCCTAGCTGCATGGCCAGATAATGGGGAATAAACAGCGGTGTTCTCCTTTCTTCTACAATATTGATGACCGGGATTGTTTCAGCTTTTTGATTTTTGTTCAGTATGTATCCGGTGTAAGCCAACCCACTGAGTGCAACCAGCAAAACTAAAGCGAAGATTAGCTTTTTTCTCATTTTTTTGTTTCCCCCTTGCCGGAAATATCCTCATATAATTCTATTAAGTTAAAAAAATTTAATGATAAATTTTGAGGTTGTCCGCATGAATAGCTTTAAGCATGCATATTTATTTATTGATAATTTTTCCGGCAAAGGGGGTAGCACAGCCTAATGAAAAAGTTGACGGTATTAAAATGGAATCCGCCACTGGGGGGAAAAGGCGAAAAATCATTTCAACCGGGAGCGGTTTTGCTCGGTGTTTTGTGGGCAGTCAGCATCAGCATTGCGGTGCTGGTTGTTTTAGGATTATACATCATGATCAGCAGATATCCCGTTTACCATCTTTCATTGGTAATTAGTTTAATGACCCTGCTCACCGTACTGCTGGGCGGGACAGTTTGCGGGGCCACGGCCAATCGTTTCGGATTGTTGCACGGCATTTTAGTGGGCTTAATTTACTCGTCTATATATCTTGCTTTTTTATGCTGGTGGAATATATCCTTATTAAAGCTAAGTTTATTGCTAAATATACTGCCGCTTTTATTGGCCGGCGGTATAGGCGGGGTAATCGGCGTAAATCTTTCCGCCGTCAAAAGAAGAGAAACTTTGAGAATGAAACACTGACCGCCGTCTGACTGCGGTTGACATTGTTGTACAAAATCAGTAATATAATGGGTGTAAAATTATATATGGCCAGTAGCGTTGAAGGGGAGGAGTTGCGCCTTTAGGCCACAGAGAGGGAGGTTCCAGGCTGAAAAACTTCCTGCCGAAACCGCAAACTTGTAGCCCCGGAGCTGTTAGGTTGAACATTCAGTAGACTTAACCGGGTTAGCCCGATACAGCTGTTAAAGGGTCAGCGTGAAAAGTGATCACGCTGAAAGTAAGGTGGTACCGCGAAGCTCTCTTTCGTCCTTGCACACGAAAGGGGGTTTTTTTATTAACTTACCTTAACTACGGCCTGATCTGACCGCCAATATTGACCACTGACAAAAGGAGGATATCAATGTCAACCGAACTGCCAAAAGTATACAATCCCCGAGAAGTGGAAGACAAGTGGTATCAACACTGGGAAGAAAAGAAATATTTTCACGCCGAAGTAGACAAAAAGCGGCAACCTTTTTGTATTGTCATGCCTCCGCCGAACGTTACCGGGCAGCTACATATGGGACATGCCCTCGACAATACGCTGCAGGATATTTTAATTCGCTGGCGGCGGATGCAGGGTTATAATACTTTATGGCTGCCGGGGACCGACCACGCCGGCATTGCCACCCAGGCCCGAGTGGAAGAACAGCTGGCTAAAGAGGGCACGAACAAATATGAACTGGGACGGGAAAAGTTCTTAGAACGAGTATGGGAATGGAAAGAGCAGTATGGCAACCGTATTACCACCCAACTGCGCAAGCTGGGGTCTTCATGTGACTGGGATCGGGAGCGCTTCACAATGGATGAAGGCTGTTCCGATGCGGTAAAAGAAGTGTTTATCCGCCTTTATAACCAGGGATTGATTTATCGCGATTACTATATCACCAATTGGTGTCCCCATTGCAGCACCACTATTTCGGATATTGAAGTGGAGCATAAAGAAATACCCGGTCATTTATACCATATTAAATACCCCTTTAAGGACAATCCTGATGAATATATGGTCATTGCCACTACCCGTCCGGAAACAATGCTGGGAGATGTGGCGGTAGCCGTTCACCCTGAAGATGAGCGCTATCAGCATCTGGTAGGCCGCACTTTGATTTTGCCCTTAGTGGGCCGGGAAATACCGGTGATTGCAGACGCTTATGTTGATCCTGCTTTTGGTACCGGCTGCGTAAAAATTACACCCGCTCACGATCCCAATGACTTTGAAATCGGCAAGCGTCACAAGCTGCCGCAAGTGCAGGTGATTGACAAGGAAGGACGCATGAATGCTCAAGCCGGTGAAAAATATCATGGCCTGGATCGGCATGAATGCCGGAAGCAAATTGTTAAAGATTTGGAAGCAGCCGGTCTTTTATTAAAAATAGATGAACATGCTCACGCGGTAGGCCATTGTTACCGCTGCGACACGATCATTGAGCCGATGTTTTCTAAACAGTGGTTTGTCAAAATGAAGCCGCTGGCTGAGCCGGCTATTGAGGCGGTAAAAAAAGGTAATATCCGCTTTGTACCTGAAAGATTTACCAAGATTTATTTAAACTGGATGGAAAACATTCGGGATTGGTGTATTTCGCGCCAGCTGTGGTGGGGTCATCGCATTCCCGTTTATTACTGCCAGGATTGCGGTGAAATGATTGCCGCCAAAGAAAGGCCGGAAAAGTGCCCCTGCGGCGGAAAGCTGGAGCAGGATCCGGATGTGCTGGATACTTGGTTTTCATCTGCCCTCTGGCCCTTTTCAACACTTGGCTGGCCGAAAAAGACCGCTGAACTGGAGCATTTCTACCCTACTTCGGTATTGGTGACCGGCCGGGATATTATCTTTTTCTGGGTGGCCCGCATGATCTTTTCCGCACTGCATAATATGCAGGAAGTTCCTTTTAAAGAAGTATTTATTCACGGGTTGGTACTGGATGCTCAAGGCCGAAAAATGAGTAAGTCACTGGGCAACGGTGTGGATCCGCTGGAAGTAATTGAAAGCCACGGGGCGGACAGTTTGCGCTTTATGTTGGTTACCGGCAACACGCCGGGTAATGATCTGCGCTTCCACTTTGAACGTTTAGACGGGGCGAGAAACTTTGCCAACAAACTTTGGAACGCTTCCCGCTTTGCCCTGATGAATTTAGAAGACTATGACGAAAATGCGGAAGCGGACAAGCTTACCCTTGCTGATCGCTGGATATTAAGCCGCTATCAAAAAGCGGTGGAAGAAGTGACCTCTTATTTAGAACGCTATGAACTGGGAGAAGCGGCCCGGGTATTGTATGAATTCAGCTGGAGTGAACTGTGCGACTGGTACATTGAGCTGATTAAGCCTAGGCTTTATGGCAAAACCACACCGGAAGATCGAAAAGTAGCCCAACACACCTTGGTGACGGTGCTGCGCGGCACAATGGAACTTCTGCATCCCTTTATGCCCTTTATCACGGAAGAGATTTGGCAGCATTTGCCTCATCAGGGGGAAACTATTATGTTACAGCCCTGGCCGGAATACAATGCCGAGCTGCGCAACTTAGATGCGGAAAACGCTATGGCGCTGTTAATGGATACAATTACGGAAATAAGGCGGATTAGGGGAGAAATGAAAGTTCCGCCCGGTAAAACCGCAGAGGCAATTTTGATTTCCCCGGACAAAAATAACCGTAACTTGCTGATAAAAAACGCTGCTTATGTAGAAGAACTGGCCAACTGTGTAATTAAGGTTGTTGAGCAAATGCCTGATAAGCCGCAGCAAGCGGCAGTCGGCGTTGCCCGCGGTGTGGAGCTAGTGGTACCCTTAAAAGGACTGATTGATTTTGAAAAAGAAATTGCCCGTTTAAACAAAGAACTGAAAAACATTGAAAAAGAGTTAAGCCGGGTTCAGGGTAAGCTAAACAATCAAGGGTTTTTAGCAAAAGCCCCGCAAGAAGTGATTGAAAAAGAACGGGCTAAAGAAAGCGAACTTTTAGAAAAACAGGCTGCCCTGTCCGCACGCTTGAAAATGCTGCAGTAAGGGGTGAGGTAGATGGCTTTAAAGTGGCACACGGAGCTAAAAAAGGAAAGTGAAAAATTTGTGGGTTCAATTAGCATGACATTAAGTGTAGTAGTGGAGAAGGATAATGAAGAAAACCGCTATTATGCACTGACACCGGACCTGCCGGGATGTGCAACCATTGGTGCTACCCCGCAAGAGGCGTTGGAAAACATGCGGCTGACAATTCAAGAATGGCTGATGAAGGAATAACAAAGGGTTAATGATGAACTATCAACAAGCGATTGATTATCTTAAAAACCTAACCAAGTTTGGCGTCAATTTGGGTTTAGGGCGGATTACCGAGCTTCTAAGGCGGCTTGGTAATCCGCATAAGAAATTACAGGTCGTTCATGTGGGAGGCACCAACGGTAAAGGTTCTACCACGGCGATGATTGCTTCCCTTTTGCAGGCAGCCGGATATAAAGTAGGGGTATTTACCTCACCCCATCTGCATCGCTACACTGAACGCTGCCGCATTAACGGGCAGGAAATTGCCGAGGGGGACGTTGCCCATTTAATTACCTATTTGAAGCCACACTTAGACAGCATGGTGAAAGAAGGCCATGAACACCCGACCGAGTTTGAGGTTAGCACCGCAATGGCCTTATTGTATTTCTGTAAACAGCAGGTGGATTATGCCGTGCTGGAAGTGGGCCTTGGCGGAGAGATTGATTCTACCAACGTAGTCCACCCTAAGGTAGCTGTAATTACCAATGTCAGCTGGGATCATATGGAATATCTTGGCCATAGCTTAACTGATATTGCCCGGGTTAAGGCCGGCATTATCAAGCCCGGCGTGCCTGTTGTTACCGCTGCAGAACAACCGGAAGTGCTAAAGGTAATTAAAGAAGTTTGTATGAAACACTCCGCTCCGCTGACAGTGGTGGGGCAGGACGTTACTTGGCAAGATGTTAATATTGATGCCGGTGTTACCGGGCAGTATTTAACCGTTCACGGTCGATTAAATGAATATGCCCATATCCTGCTGCCGTTATTAGGAGAACATCAAAAAATTAATGCCGCAACTGCCGTGGCGGCAGTGGAATGTTTAGGAATCAATCTTACGCCGGATATTGTCCGTCAGGGTTTTAAAAAAGTTGTGTGGCCGGGAAGATTTGAAGTGCTTACCGGTCAGCCGACGATAATACTGGACGGCGCCCACAATGTTGGCGGGGCGAAGGTTTTAATGCAGTCATTAAAGCAGTATTTTCCCGACAGACGCATAGTTATGGTGTTGGGTATGCTGGCGGATAAAGAACGGGAAAAGGTGATAGATATTTTGCTGCCACTGGTGTCTGCGGCAGTGATAACCAAGCCTAACTCACCCCGTGCCGGCGATTGGCGGCAGCTTGCGCATTGGGCGGAAAAATATGCCCTTGTTTTTACCTGTGAGCAAATTGTCGATGCCGTAAAGAAGGGGTTGGAGTTAGCGGGCCCAAAGGATGTGCTTTGTATTACCGGTTCGCTGTATATGTTGGCTGAGGCAAGAGAATATTTGTTGTCTACATAAAATAAACCTCTCCTACCAATAATAAACATGGGTTATTATTTGGAGGGGTTTTTTCTTTTATGGCCAAAGAAACACTGAAAAAATTGTTGGGTCGGATGCCGAAATTTAAGAAAACACTGAGTACAAAAAAACCGGCACAAATTCCGGCTGACCCCATTGAACATACTTTTCAGGCCGCAGAGCTTGCAGATATAAACGTAAGCAGCCGACTGGACATAAACGTCGATGCCCTTCGCACCATCATGGCCGGCAACAGTGATTTTGTACTGCGCCAATTTGCTATCGGTCCGGAGGGCAAGTTGCAGGCGGCTGTTGCTTATCTGGACGGAATGACAGACAGCGATATGCTGCACAAAACGGTTTTAAAGCCGTTAATGAACAATCAAAATACAGCGGTCAACGGCCCGGACGGGAGCGTATCTTTTGATCACATAGTCAACAGCCTGTTAGTGGCGGCTGATTTGCGCATTGTTGAGGATTACAAACAGATCATGTCCGGCCTTTTGTACGGTGATGCCGTCGTACTGGTAGACGGGCACAAAAAGGCCTTGCTGGTGAGCATTAAGGGATTTAATACCAGAGCGGTTTCCGAACCGGTGTCAGAGGGTTTGGTGCGCGGGCCGCGGGAAGGTTTTACCGAAAGCCTGCGCACGAACACGGTGCTGGTGAGAAGGAGGGTGCAGTCTCCGAATTTTATTATTGAGCAAATGACCATTGGCCGGGTTGCGAATACCAACGTCGCCATCGGCTATGTGCGGGGGATAGTGGACCCTAAGTTAGTAGAAGAGGTAAAAAAGCGGCTCAGCCGCATACAAATTGACGGCGTGTTGGAAAGCGGCTACATAGAAGAGTTAATTGAGGATTCTCCCTTGTCTCCCTTTCCGCAAGTGAACAATACCGAGCGGCCGGACCGGGTGGCTCAGGCAGTAATGAGTGGGCGGGTGGCTATTTTTACCGATAATACACCTTATGTATTGATTGTACCGGCAGAGTTTGTATCTTTTATGCAATCCCCGGAGGATTATTACGGGCGTTATATCCTCGGCTGTTTTGTCCGCTGGCTGCGCTACTTTGCATTGCTGGTTTCGCTGCTGTTGCCGTCACTTTATATTGCGGTCACCACCTTCCACCAAGAGATGATTCCCACACCGCTGTTGGTGAGGATTGCCGCCAGCCGGGAAGGAGTGCCCTTTCCGGCCTTAGTGGAAGCTTTATTAATGGAAGTAACTTTTGAACTGTTGAGAGAGGCCGGTTTGCGCCTGCCCCGCCCGGTGGGGCAGGCAGTGAGCATTGTCGGGGCACTGGTAGTAGGTGAAGCCGCGGTGTCCGCCGGGGTAGTTTCCCACCTTATGGTGATTATTGTGGCTACTACCGGGATTGCCTCTTTTGTTAATCCGTCTTTCAACATGGCAATTTCTATGCGCATCCTGCGCTTTCCTTTGATGTTTTTAGCCGGCACATTGGGCTTGTTTGGCGTGATGGCCGGGCTTTTGATGATTTTGGTGCATATGTGCAGTTTGCGCAGTTTTGGCGTGCCTTATATGGCGCCGCTGGCACCCTACCATCGGTCAGGCATGAAAGATGTCTTTATCCGTGCCCCGATTTGGGCCCTGCAGAGACGACCGGCTGAGCTGGCTAAAGCTAATCCCTACCGCATGGGGCCGGATATGAAGCCCGGACCGTGGCAAAATGAGCGCGGCAAGGAGGGGGAAAGGGAAGGAAATGAAGACAGCCAAAGCAATACTGCTTGGGAAGCTGAGATGATGGACAGGGAGTTCAGCCAGCACGAGGGGGAACAGAGGCATGAGCAAGTTGATTGTTCCGGTACACAATCTGATCAACAAAGTAAGACTAAAAGAGAAGGTAAAAAAAGACGTGCCCATCGTACCCATAAAAAGAAATAGGTTGATTTGCGTTTTAATGCTGCTGATTGTTATGTGCACGCAAACTTCATGCTGGGACAAAGTAGAAATCGAACGATTGGCCATTGTAACCACGATTGCTGTAGAACGGGCGGAAGACGGCAATTATCTGGTTGCTTTACAAGTAATTAATCCCCAGGCGTTAGCCGGCGGAAACAGTGCCGGTATGGGGGGAGGTGGCGGCGGCGGGCAGGTAGAAGCTTACCGCAATATTTCCGACAGCGGCAAAACAATATTTGAAGCGGTAAGAAAAATGAATGCCGCCATTCCTCGGGAATTGTATTTTTCCCACAATCAGCTGATAATTATTTCAGATAAAGTGGCCCGGGAAGGCATTGGGAGTATCATAGACTTTTTTGATCGCAACCCGCAAATCCGCCGCAACAACTATGTGTTAATTTGTGAAGAAAGCAATGTGGAATTAAACAGACTGCTTAATATTGATAACCCATTAGAAGTTTCCCTTTCCAATCGCATTGTCGGGATAATCAAAGAACAAGACCGGATTCCGATATACGCTATCACTCAGCTCGGTGACTTTTTGGAACTTTTATCAAAACGCGGTGCAGACGCATATACTGCCGGTGTTACCATTGCTACCAACCCGGCTGCTGTTGAAAGTGTCGGGGGTGGGGGGGATTCCGGCAGATACCAGGAAAAAGGAGAGGAAATTTACCTCCGCCGTACAGCAATATTTGATGAAGACAAAATGGTGGGTTGGCTTGACGAAAATGAATCCCGGGGGCTATTGTGGGTGCGGGAAGGTTTAAACGGCGGTATTTACAATGTGGATATTGACCAGGCGGATGGTGAAATTGCTTTGGAGGTGAGAGAAAACCGCTCGCAACTAAAGCCGTATATTTCCGAGGACGGACGGATAATCATGCAGATTAATATTAAAGCGTCAGCGCGGGTGAATGAGGTACATCCTTACCTTGATTTATCGCAGCCGCAAAACATCACCAAGCTGGAAAAATCTTTGTGTAAAGCGATTAAAAGGGATGTTTTGCAGGCCATAAAAACCGCTCAGCATTATAGTTCCGATGTCTTTGGCTTTGGTGCGGCCATACATCGCCGCTATCCTGAATACTGGAGGCAAATCCACAATCAGTGGGACGAAGTTTACCCGGAAGTAGAAGTAGAAATTAATGTTGAATGTAAGGTGTATGGTACCGGTTTGGTATCAAGACCGCTTAAGCCAATGGAGTGATTAGGAGGAAGTTATGCTTGTTGTCGTGCTTGGCTTGTTTTTTGCCGTCGTAATAACCCTTCAGGTACGGGATATGATTAAGAAAGAACTTTGGCGGGAATTAATAACTTATGGTATATTAATGATATTAGCCGTAGCTCTGAGCATTGGCGTTGCCCTTGACATTAAACTGCCCAACCCGCAGTTGGCGGCGGCTGAAAAGGTGTTTATTCCGATTACCCGCTATTTAGACTCCTTATTAACTAGAATTTAACATTTTGTTAATATAATTTGCTTTTCAGAATGGGGATTTATTATTATAATAGTAAAGGATGACAAGGCTAATAGTATTTGTGAAAAATAATATATAATTATAGTTATATAAAACTAGAAAGTGAGGCCACTTAGGTGAAAGCATTAAAGATACCTGAAGCGACGGTTACCAGGCTGTCGATATATTCGAGGTTTTTAAAACGTTTGGATAAAAAAGGAGTTACCACGGTTTCCTCGGGCGAAATCGCCGAAGGCGTTGGTGTAAGCCCGGCCCAAGTACGTAAGGACTTGGCTTATTTTGGCGAATTTGGCACGAGGGGTGTAGGCTACAACGTTAAGGATTTAATTCGTTATACCGTTAAAATATTAGGATTAACCGAACCATGGAACTTAATCTTGGTTGGTGCCGGTAACATGGGTTCCGCATTGGTTACTTATCGCGAATTTAAAGATCGAGGTTTTAATATTGTTGCAGTTTTTGATAATGATTTAACCAAGATCGGTAAAAATATTGCCGGTGTGAAGGTACAGCCGTTGGAAGAAATGCCTGAGGTAATTAAGGAAAAAAACGTGCGCATAGGAATTATTGCCGTGCCGGCCCGTGCCGCCCAAGAAGTAGCGGATCTGTTTGTTAAAAACGGAATTGCCGGAATATTGAATTTTGCGCCGATAGCTTTGAATGTACCTGAAGGTATAGAAGTGCGCAATGTAGACTTGTCTGTAAAGCTGGAGATATTGACATTTAACCTGACATTGAAAGAAGATAATTAACCATTTGCGGGGTGATAAATTCACCCCGTTAATATTTTCCAAAACAATATTTGATAAAACAAGAAGGGAAAAACAATTTCTTATCTAATAATTTTTGGAGTATAAATTTGTTTTGATTTATTATAACTTGTCTGTATTTGATGGTAGTGATAAACTTACTTTATGACGGTATGCGGAGGCAACTATGGCGAAGATGTTGGGTGGAGCTAAAAGCCCGCTGGTTTTATTACTGCTTTTGCTTGCCGGCGGGGTAGCCGGCAGTGCGGTCGGGGCTGCGGTAGCTCCTACTTTTCCCTTTTTAAAAAATTTTATCGATACCGGTTTACAAACCATTGGCGTTAATTTAGGCTTTTTTAGCTTTAATTTTAGCATTTATCTACAAGTCGGGCCGGTTACTGCCTTCGGTTTGATTTTAGGTTATTTGGCTTACCGGAAACTTTAGGAGGGGGTTTTTCTTTGGCGCTGATTTTAGCTTCTTCTTCACCAAGGCGTCGGGAACTGCTGCAAAACCTTGGGCTTGATTTTGAGGTTGTGATTGAACCCGTTTCAGAAGACATTCCGCAAGGCTTAGAACCGGCCAAGGCTGTTGAGATTTTAGCTGAAAGAAAAGCCCGGGCGGTGGCCAAACAACGGAATGAAGGTTTGGTCATTGGCTCTGATACTATCGTTGTTTATCAGAATAAGATATTAGGTAAACCGCAAAATGAGGCCCATGCCAGGGAAATGCTGATTACATTGCAGGGCAAATGCCATTTTGTGTACAGTGGGTTGGCGGTAATAGACTGTCAAAGCGGTAAGTCTGCCGTTACCCATCAGTGCACAAAAGTTAAGTTTAAGCCTCTCAGTGAAGATGAAATTGATGCCTACATAGCTACCGGCGAGCCTTATGGCAAAGCCGGAGCATATGCCATTCAAGGATTGGGTGCAATTTTTGTAGCGGGTATTGATGGGTGCTACAGTAACGTGGTTGGTTTGCCTTTAGAACGCTTAGCCTACCTACTAAAAAAGTTTAATTATGACGTACTAAAAAAGAGCCGCCTGTCGTGTAGATAGTATGTGTTTGGCGAGGGATGGCGCTTTGAAGTACCTTACTTTGAAAGAATTGCCGGCGGAAATAAGACCTAGGGAGCGGCTTTTGACCAGCGGTGCCGGCTCACTGTCTAATGTTGAACTATTGGCAATTATCATCAGAACGGGAACCAAGAATGCTTCTGCTATAGATTTAGCAGAAAGATTGTTTGCCGAGTTTAAAGATCTCGCCGGTTTAATGCAGGCTTCAATTGAAGAGTTGGCTGCGGTGAAAGGAATTGGACAAGTTAAGGCCGTGCAGATAAAAGCGGCACTGGAACTGGGTAAAAGGTTAATGCTTTTGCCGCCGGCCGAAAGATTAACCATTCGCACACCGGATGATGTTGTCGGACTGGTGATGGACAATATGCGCCATCTTGATCGGGAACACTTTTGCGCCTTGTTATTGAATACCAAAAACCAAGTGCTTTCACTGGAAACAATCAGTATCGGTACACTTAGCTCATCAATGGTTCATCCGCGCGAACTTTTCAAAGCAGCCATCAAAAAGAGTGCCGCTGCTGTGATTATTATTCATAATCACCCAAGCGGCGATCCCACACCCAGTAAAGAAGATATCAGCATTACCAAACGGATTGTTGAAGGCGGCGAAATTTTGGGGATTTCAGTCTTAGATCATTTGATAATTGGAGATAATAAGTTTGTCAGCTTGAAGGCAAAGGGATTTATTTAGAAAGAATTTGACGGAAGGGGCCAAACAATGCGAATTGGTTTTTTATCCAAAGATATGGGTATTGATTTGGGTACCGCCAACTCTTTGGTATACGTAAAAGGAAAAGGTATTGTTTTAAAAGAACCGTCTGTAGTGGCCATTCAAAAAGAAACGGGCCAAATATTGGCGGTGGGCGAAGAAGCCAAACAGATGATTGGGCGTACGCCCGGTAATATTGTGGCCATAAGACCGATGAAAGACGGTGTGATCGCCGATTTCGATACTACCCAAAGCATGATTAAGTATTTTATCAACAAAGCACTGCGTAACCGGACCTTTTTAGTAAAACCGCGGGTAGTGATTAGTGTTCCTTCAGGGGTTACGGCAGTGGAAGAACGTGCTGTGCGCGAGGCGGCGCTACAAGCAGGGGCACGTGAGGCCTATTTAATTGAAGAGCCGATGGCTGCCGCCATCGGAGCCGGTTTGCCGGTGCATGAACCTACCGGCAACATGATTGTGGATATTGGCGGCGGCACCACTGAGGTAGCGGTTATTTCCCTGGGCGGTATTGTCACCAGCCGCTCGATACGGGTAGCGGGAGATGAAATGGATGAGGCAATCATTCAACATGTTAAGCGTGCCTATAACTTAATGATTGGTGAGCGTACCGCTGAGCAAATTAAAATAGAGATTGGTACCGCTTATCCGCTGCAAACAGTGGAGAGTTATGAAATTCGGGGTCGGGACTTGGTCAGCGGTCTACCCAAAACAATAACTGTTACTTCTGAAGAAATATATAAAGCATTATCGGAACCGGTAGCCAGTATTTTGGAGGCAATTAAGGTGACATTGGAAAGAACCCCGCCGGAGTTGGCAGCGGACATTATGGATCGGGGGATTATGATGGCCGGCGGCAGTTCACTGTTGTGCGGTTTAGACCGCTTGATTAGCGAACAAACCGGTATGCCTGTTCATCTGGCAGAAGAACCTTTGGTTGCCGTTGCTTACGGTGCAGGTAAGGTGTTGGAAAACATTGATGTATTAAAACGGGTATTAATACAACCCAAAAAGCTGGCATAGTGAAGGTGTGTTTTGATTGTCCCGTCCTAGAGGTTTAGATTTTAAAAAGTTGATATTGTTAGTGACACTGGTTGTGATTGTAATTTATGTAATTAAATTGACATCACTTGGGCGCGGTCAGTTGACACCGTTGGAAACGGCCATTAAAGACGGTTTGGCGCCGCTGCAAAAAGTTACCATGAGTTTCAGCCACGGCATAAAAAACGGTGTGTCTTATTTTACCTCACTAGGTAGCCTTAAAGAAGAAAATGAAGCTTTAAAAGAAGAAATCAGACAGCTTCGCAACGAGCTTAAACGGGCGGAAGAATATAAACGGCAAAATCAGCAGTTGAAACAAATGCTGAACTATCAAGAGTTTAATATTGATAATTATGAATTAATGAGCGCCTCCGTTATCGGCCGTGATCCCGGAAACTGGTTTGCTACCGTTACCGTTAACCGCGGTGAAGCAGACGGTGTGCAGCCTGACATGACGGTAGTTGTTCCCGAAGGATTGGTTGGCAGAATTGTGGCCGTATCTAAGCATACCGCTGAGGTGCTGCTCATTACCGATCCGCGCAGCGGTGTAGGTGCGATGCTGCAAGCTTCCGGAATGCCGGGCATTATAGAGGGGATTACCAATAGCAGCGGCACCCTGAGAATGGTATATTTGCCTAAAGATGCACCGGTTAGAGCCAAGCAAGTGGTTGTAACTTCAGGTATGGGGGGAATATTCCCTAAAGGACTGAGAATAGGAGAAGTGATTGATGCGGCAAATGATCCTTCCGGTTTGTTTAAAGTGGCTAATGTTAAGCCCTTTGTAGATTTTAGAACACTGGAAGAGGTTTTTATTGTCACTGCGGTATACAAGCCGGAAGTAAATCTTTCATTGGAGGGTACCGATTAATTGCGTGCTGTTTTATTGTTATTGATCTTAGGGGTGGCTTTGGTTTTACAGGCCACCGTCTTTGATTTTATCAGGATATTAGGAGCAAAGCCGGACTTAGTGATGATTATGGCCGTGTTGTATGGCTTTATTTACGGTTCCCGCGAGGGGGCTTATTTTGGCTTCTTAAGTGGCTTGCTGGTTGATTTTTCGGTTGGGCATTATATTGGCTTTAATGCACTGGCCAATATGGGTGCAGCATATGCCGGTGGTCTGGCGGAGGCCAAGTTATATAAAGAAAATTCCCTTATTGCTGCCTTTGTGGTGTTGTTAAGCACTATTGCCGGACAAACCATTTGTTACCTTTTGCTTTTAATAATCGGTATTCAAGTTTCCCCGATTAACGGTTTTTTACAGGTGATTTTTCCGGTGGCTTTGTACAACACAATTTTAACTCCGCTGGTGTATGAGTGGTTTTACCGCTCCAATACCAGAGGTCTTTTGAGAATGCGGGAGATGTAAGGGCGGTAGCTTATGGAACGCAAAACATTTCAAAAAAAATCTCAAATATTTATTGCGATTATTATTGTTGTCTTTTTGATCCTGGTTGGCAGATTGGCTTATTTGCAGGTTTTCCAAGTGGAAAAGTTTAAGACGATGGCTCAGCAAAACCATATGCGTTTAATACCGATTAAGGCGCCGCGGGGAGAAATGTTTGCCCGGGACGGCAAAACAAAGCTGGTTACCAACCAACCGGTGTATACCGTTTCCCTGATGTACCTGGGATTGGAAAATACCCCGCAGGTTGTTCAGCGCTTGGCTGATATTATGGGTATTGACTCTAAAGAAATTCAACAAAAGTTAGACGAACATAAGCTGCGTTTGTATGAGCCGATAGAAATTGCCTCTAACGTGCCGTTAGAGACAGTACTGGAAATTGAACAGCGCCGTTTAGAGCTGCCGGGAGTTATTATTGATGTGGAACCGGTAAGATTTTACCCCCAAGGCGGCTTGGCAGCTCACGTAGTAGGATATGTAGGGGAAATTAACCAAGAAGAGTTAGATAAATTAAGAGATCAGGGCTACCGTCTTGGTGATGAAATCGGCAAAGACGGTTTAGAAGTGGTTTATGAAGAATACCTGCGGGGGGAGGCAGGAGCACGCCAGGTAGAAGTAGATGCCCAGGGACGACCGGTTCGCGACTTGGGAATATCCCAGCCGATCCCGGGAGACAGTTTGGTACTGACTATTGATCATAAAGTGCAACAGGCGGCAGTAAAGGCCTTGGAGGCCCAGCTTGAGCTTTTGCAGAAGAAATATCCCGATGCGAAAGCCGCTGCGGTGGTAGCGCTCGATGTGCACACCGGTGAAATACTGGCGATGGCCAGCTATCCTACATACGACCCGACTGTTTTTACCAAGCCCCTGTCCAATGAAGAGTACAGGGCGCTAAGTGAACAGCGCGCTTTTCTCAATCGAACGGTTTTTGATTATTCCCCCGGCTCAACCATAAAAATGCTGATTGGCGCAGCCGGCTTAGCGGAAGGCATTATTGATCCCAATTATAAGTATGCAGATAAAGGGGCCTATTATATTGACAATCTGCCAATCTATGACTGGAAACCGGGCGGGCACGGTATGGTTGATATATACAAGGCCCTTAAAGAATCGGTTAATGCTTATTTTATTAAATTCGGCATTGATTTGGGGCAGAAAAAAATAGAGCAGTACGCCAGGGAATTTGGCTTTGGTGCCGTTACCGGGGTGGATTTGCCCTATGAACGCAGCGGTATCTTGCCCACACCGGAAGCAAAGTTTAATATTTGGAAAAACTACCTGCCGTTGGAAATAGAAGAAAAAATTGATCAGCTACAGGAAAAGTATGAGAAATTAATGGCTGATGCAAAAACAGAGAGTGAACGCCGCAAATTAAAGCAGCAGCTGATTGCTGAAAGATTTGCGCTGGCAGAAAACCAAACCCAAAAAACCTACATGTACGAATTAGAATGGCATACTTATGATACCGCCTATGTTTCCATCGGTCAGGGTATTGGCAGTTACACTCCGCTGCAGCTTGCCAATTACGTGGCTGCTATTGCTAACGGCGGCACACTGTATCGGCCGCACTTGGTGAAAAAAATTGTCAACCAAGACGGGGAGACGGTTAAAGAGTTTAAACCGGAAGTAATTAATAAAGTTAATATTGCGGATAAGCATCTTGCTGTCTTGCGCGAAGGAATGAGGCGGGTTGTCAACGAACCCGGCGGTACTGCCTATGGTTTATTTAATGACATACCGGTAGAGGTTGCGGCTAAAACAGGAACCGCTGAAGTGGGGGTAAAAGATAACCATGCCTTAATGGTGGCTTACGCTCCGGCAGATAACCCCAAAATTGCCGTTGCCTGTATAGTTGAACACGGTGCCAGTGGCGGTAGTGCTGCCGGACCGATTATTCACGACATTTTAGCCGCATATTTTGGCGGAGAGCTAAAAGAAGGGCAAATAGTCCATACTCTTGAATAAATTTGTCAAAAATCTCCTTGTTATTTTATATTGCATTTAGCAGGATTTGGGTTTAGTGTGTAGAAATGTATATCCAGTAAACGGTAGGAGGTTTTTCAGTTGTTCAGGGATAACAATACTAGCTCTACCGGACAATCTACTGGAACAATGCCGGATTTAGATACCCTGTTTGACGAAAATACTATCCTCGTACCACGCACGCTTCGTTCTGGGCAGAGTATAAAGTATGACGGAAACATTGTAATTTTGGGAGATGTCAATCCCGGTGCGGAAGTAATCGCTACCGGCGATGTCATTGTGATGGGGGCGTTGCGCGGTGTTGTGCATGCCGGTGCATCAGGAGATGTACGGTCCAGTGTGGTAGCTTTTTCGTTACAGCCAACTCAGCTGCGTATCGCCAATCATATTACCAGAGCTCCCGATGATGAGGTAACAACCCACTTTTTTCCGGAAGTAGCCAGTTTAAAAAATGGCGTTGTGACCATAGAAAACTTTCACCCTGAACGGCAATGGAGATAGAGATACATAAGGAGGAACAACTTATGGGAGAAGTTATTGTAGTAACCTCCGGCAAAGGAGGTGTGGGTAAAACCACTACTACAGCAAATATTGGGGCAGGCTTAGCAATGTTGGGGCATAAAGTGGCATTGGTTGACGCTGATATCGGTCTGAGAAATCTCGATGTAGTGTTGGGTTTGGAAAATCGCATTGTCTATGATATTGTTGACGTTGCCAACGGTAACTGCCGTATGCGTCAGGCGATTATTAAAGATAAACGCTTAGAAGGTCTGCATCTGTTGCCGGCAGCACAAACAAAAGACAAAACAGCGGTATCACCGGAGCAAATGAAAGAAATTTGTGCGGAGTTAAAGGAAGATTTTGAGTACGTAATTATTGATTGCCCCGCCGGAATAGAGCAGGGTTTTAAAAATGCCATTGCCGGTGCAGAAAAAGCCATTGTGGTCACCACACCGGAAGTTTCCGCCGTGCGGGATGCGGATCGCATTATCGGCCTTTTGGAAGCGGCTGAGCTTAGAGATCCGAAACTGATTATTAACCGTTTGCGGGTGCGGATGGTTAAAGCCGGAGATATGATGGGTATTGATGACATTATTGAAATACTGGCTGTTGACCTTTTAGGTGTGGTGCCGGATGATGATCAAGTAGTAATCAGTACAAACAAAGGGGAACCGGTAGTATTAGAAGAAAAATCCCTTTCCGGCCAGGCTTATCGCAACATTACCAAGCGGATAAAAGGTGAAAAGGTGCCGCTTTTGAACATGGAAGCGGAAAACGGCTTTCTTAGGGCGCTGCGTAGGCTTATTGGATTGAAGTAGAAGGGGGTGCTTAAGTTTTGTTGGATTTTTTAAACCGTGTATTTGGGAAGAACACCGGCAGCAGCAAAAAGTTGGCCAAAGAGCGATTGCGCCTGGTGTTGGTTCACGATCGGGCTAATGTATCACCCCAACTGCTTCATGCCTTGAAAAAAGATATGATTGAGGTTATTTCAAAATATATGGAAATTGATGAAAATGCACTGGAAGTAAATTTAAGCAGCAGTGATTCACAGGTTGCTTTGGTGGCTAACATTCCGGTGAAAAAAATGAAACGTTCGTTTTAGACAGGTCTTTGCCTTTCTGCAAAACAATCAGGGCATAGAACAAAATGTCCTGATTGTTTTTTGTCTTATTATGAGGTAAGATATATTTTGGCGTCTACTGCTGTAAGGAGGGTGGGCAAATGGTTGTGCGGCGAATAATTAAGAACTTGGATTATGTATTGTTGATTGCCGTATTGCTAATCATCGCCTATGGCTTAATTGCTATTGCCAGTGCCACCCATGTAACTACTCCGATCAAAGTAGCGGAAGGAAGCAAGTTACTCTTCGGTGTAATCAATGTCAATGCTTTGGAATTTGTAGTTAAGCAAATAATATGGGCACTGCTTGGATTAACTCTCATGACGGCGGTTATTTTTATTGACTATCAAGATTGGCCTAATTACACCCGAACACTGTATTTGATAAATATTATCATGCTGTTGGTGGTAATATTTCTTGGCAAAACCGCTCTCGGTGCCCAGCGTTGGATAGCAATCGGCCCCTTTGTTCTGCAACCTTCCGAATTTGCCAAGGTAATCATTATTGTTGCTTTTGCTGATTTTCTGGCTAAACGGGAGGGGCGATTGAGAAATTTGCGAGAACTGCTGCCCGCTTTTGTATTTATCGGCGTTCCCATGCTGTTGATTATGGTGCAGCCGGATTTGGGAACCTCGCTGGTATTTGTAGCGATTATGCTTGGCATGCTGTTTATGGCCGGTGCCAACCCGAAACTTTTGGGCGGACTGATTGGCAGTGGCGGTTTAATCCTTTTTGGCTGGCTTTATGCCTACTTCAAAAATCCGGATAAAGTATGGATGCCGCTACAGGATTATCAGATAAACAGACTGACTATTTTTCTTGATCCTTACAGTGACCCGTTGGGTAACGGTTATCATATCATTCAATCCCAAATTGCCATTGGTTCAGGCGGTTTGTACGGGAAGGGTCTTTTTAACGGCAGTCAAAACCAACTGAACTTTTTACCCGAACAGCATACCGACTTTATTTTTTCCGTTGTGGGGGAAGAACTGGGTTTTGTGGGTACCGTGCTGCTTTTACTTTTGTTTTTTATCGTTATTTATCGCGGTGTCTACATAGCCACACAGGCTAAAGACACCTACGGTACCTTATTGGCTACCGGTGTGGTCTCGATGATGACCTTTCATGTTTTGGTAAACGTGGGTATGACTATCGGCATTATGCCGGTAACCGGTTTGCCGCTGCCTTTATTTAGTTACGGCGGCAGCTCAATGCTGGCCAACATGATCGCCATGGGTATTTTACAAAATATTTATATCCGTAGACAGAAATTAATTTTTTAGCCTTGGAATTTCAATTCCAAGGCATTTTTATTTTTGGGGGTAAATATACTGTATTGACAAGCTGTCCAACCAGAAAATGCATTAAGTATTTAAGGAGGGAAAAGATGTGAAATTTAAGTGGCCGAAGATTAGAAAAAAAAGTTCTGCAATCAACTATCCAACTAACTATCCAACCGGCTACTCGCAGGATTGGGAATCTTATTTTTCCGCCGGTACCAGAAGAAATATCCGTAAAAAAAGTTTCTGGCAAAATTTTTACCGGGTGCTCATTGCATTTGCTATTTTTTTGGTGGCACTAACATTGCGGGAGACGGAACACCCCTTAGGTGTTCAAGCCCGGGAAAGTTTAAAATACGCTTTAACCACTGAATGGGACTATCAACCGGTGCTGGATAAAGCGGTGCAAATTGGTTTGCAAACCGTAAGCATGGAGGTGCCTTTTTTTAATGACCTTCCGGGAACCAGTCCGGTTTTGGCTCCTAAAACCGATACTTATTATGCCTTGCCGGTTTCCGGTACCGTGATAAAAGAATACGGCTGGGTAAAGGAAGGTGCTGACGGCTTAGAACGGTTTAACCCGGGAATTTATATCAGTGCGGAAGCGGGAAGCGAAGTGAAAGCTTCACGCAGCGGCAGAGTGGAGCGGGTAGGACGGGATGAGTCTCTCGGCACTTATGTTTTAATTGAACACAACGGCAATGATTATACCTTGTATGCCGGCTTAAGTGAAGTGTATGTCAGTGAAGATCAGGCCGTGGATGTACAAACAATTATCGGAACGGTGGGGGAAAACAGCGACGGCATAAGTGGCTTGCACTTTGAAATCAGAGAAGATAACAAATTGGTGGATCCGCTTTCCAAACTGGAAGGCTTAACCAATTAGAGGTGAAAACATAAATGAGAGTAGGAAGGGTATGTGGGATTGACCTGCACATTAACGGCTGGTTTTTGTTTCAGTTAAGCCTCTTTTTTATTGCCGGAATTTTGGACAAGGGTTTGATTCTTTTTGCGGCAGTGCTGCTCCATGAGATTGCCCACACCGCTGTAGCAATGCGTTTAGGGGTACGGGTAATAGATATTGAGCTGCTGCCCTTTGGCGGTGTGGCCAGATTAGGCAGTGAATTGGCTTTAAATACCAGAAAGGAAATGGCCGTTGCCGTTGCCGGGCCAATCTGCAACTTAGTAATGATTGGTTTAGCCCTGGGTTTTCGCAGTTACGGACTGTGGGATGATGAACTGGGGCCTTTTTTTTTACAATCTAATTTGATGTTGGCGATTTTTAATATGTTGCCGGCTTTACCCCTTGACGGCGGTCGCGTGCTTAGGGCATACTTGGCCAAATGGATGGGACTTAGACAGGCTACCTATGTATGCACGGCAATGGGGCAGGCCGGGGCGGTGGTGATTATATCTTTTGCTGTCCTTGGTTTGTTGTTAGGTATTACCGGCTTGGATATACTGATACTGGGGCTGTTTCTTTTCTATGGGGCAAGCCGGGAAAAGCGCAGCGCTCCCTATCTTTTTGTCCGGCAGCTAGTGCAGAAAAAAAGCGAACTGGCTGAAAACGCAGTTTTACCGGCGGAAGTGATAGTTTCGCTGGAGGATGTGCCGCTGCGGGAAGTGATTAAGCCTTTTGTACCGCGAAAATTTCATTTGGTGATTCTTTTAAATGAAAATATGCAGTTTCAACGCATCATTAGCGAAACGGAAGTAGTAGATGCTTTAGTGACTTACGGCTGGGATTACCCCCTTGGCAGGGTAGGCAAAAAATAACAGGAATTTTATAATTGTTGTTGAATTCTTTTATGTTAAGATATTTTTAATTGGTAAATAATAGCATAGTGGGGGCAGCTGAATTAACAGGGGAGGTACTATATGATTCAACAAACTTTGGAGAAAATATTGCCACAAGTACAAAAACCGGCACGTTACACCGGCGGGGAATGGAATTCCGTGACCAAGGATTGGGATTCAGTAGCAGTGCGCTTTGCTTTTGCTTTTCCTGACGTATATGAAGTAGGCATGTCCTTTCTGGGTTTGCAGATCCTTTACAGTATTGTAAATGAACGGGATGACGCCCTGATGGAACGAACTTTTGCTCCGTGGGTTGATATGGAAGAAAAAATGAAGGAACATAATCTGCCGCTGTTTACTTTAGAATCCCATCGCCCGGTGAGGGATTTTGATATCTTAGGCTTTACCTTACAGTACGAACTGACTTTTACCAATATTTTAAATATGATTGCTCTGTCCGGACTTCCCTTAAAAAGTGCCGACCGTGATGACAGTATGCCGTTAATTATTGCCGGCGGTCCTTGCGCTTTTAACCCGGAACCCCTTGCTGATTATATTGACTTGTTTGTATTGGGTGAGGGAGAGGAAGTTATTCATGAAATTATCGATGTGTATAAAATTGCCAAACAGCAGGGTTTGAGCCGAAAGCAGTTGCTGGTCAAGCTGGCCGGCATTGAAGGTATTTACGTACCGGCATTCTATGATGTTAAATACCATGAAAACGGGGCAGTTAAAGAAGTGAAGCCCATAATTCCGGAAGCGCCAGCCAAAGTACGTAAGAGATTAATTAGGGACGTGGATAATGTTCCCTTTCCCACGAAACCAATTGTGCCGTCACTGGGTACAGTGCACGATCGGGTAATGCTGGAAGTACAAAGGGGATGTACACGGGGCTGCCGGTTTTGCCAAGCCGGGGTGCTGTACCGCCCGGTGCGGGAGAAAACACCGCAAACATTGCTCAAACAAGCAGAAGAGCTTGTAAGACAAACCGGACACAATGAAATATCACTGACATCCCTTTCTACAGCGGATTATTCCAATGTTCGGCCGCTAATCATGGGTTTACTGGATGCCCATTCCGGAAAAGGGGTTAATGTTTCTTTACCTTCCCTCAGAGTAGATGCCTTTTCCATTGACTTAGCAAAAGAAGTGCAGCGGGTGCGCCGTTCCAGCTTGACCTTTGCCCCTGAGGCCGGAACTCAGCGGTTAAGAGATGTGATCAATAAAGGGGTTACCGAGGAGGATTTAATTAATGCGGTCACTGCTGCCTTTGCCGCCGGCTGGCATGCAGTTAAACTGTATTTTATGATTGGCTTACCTACGGAAACCTACGAGGATTTGGACGGTATCGCCCGCTTGGCCAAACGAGTAGTAGCGATCGGCAAAGAACAAGGGGTTTCCCGGAAACGGTTAAAAGTGACAGTCAGCGTTTCGTCTTTTGTACCGAAAGCACACACTGCCTTTCAATGGGAGCCTCAGGACCACATTGAAGAACTAAAGAAAAAGCAACTTTATTTAAAAGAAAAACTTAAGGATAAACATATTGTCTTTAATTATCACGATCCCAAAACCAGTTTTTTAGAAGCGGCCTTATCAAAGGGCGATCGGCGGATAGGAGCGGCAATTGAACGGGCCTTTCAACGGGGATGCCGATTTGACGGTTGGACAGAGTTATTTAAGTATGAAGAATGGTTAAAAGCCTTTTCAGACGTCGGACTGGATCCCAAATGGTATGCTTACCGGCCTTTAGATTATCAAGATGCACTGCCATGGGATCACATTGACGCCGGGGTAAGTAAAAGGTACTTAATGCTAGAGCATAAAAAGGCATTAAAAGAACAAGTAACCAATGACTGCCGCAATGGAAAATGTCCCGGCTGTGGGTTGTGTCCGAGTATGGATATCAATCCCGTTATTTGCAGGAGTGATGATTGTGCCCAGGTATAAAATTATGTTTTCGGTTTTAGGTTCGGCACGCTTTTTATCTCATCTTGACTTACTTAGGCTGTTTGAACGGGCGTGTCGTCGGGCCGGTTTGCCCATGGCTTATTCCCAGGGGTTTAACCCCCATCCGAAAATAAGCATTGCTTCCCCGCTGGCGGTAAGTATAGCAGGTGAGCGAGAATTTTTAGAAATTGAACTGACTGAGGAACTGAACTTAGAGGATATTATCAAAAACCTAAACAAAAATTTAGTCGGTGGGATAAAAGTTTTAGCGGTGCAGAAGATTGCAGACAGAGAAAAACCTTTAATGTCCCAAATCAGCCGGGCCACTTATTTACTGCAGTGTGACACAACAGACGATGTAGAGCAGGCTGATGTGGATAAAGTGATAAATAAACTGCTGCAACGGTCTGAGATAACAATAGAAAGAAATGTAAAAGGCAGGGTTAAAACGGTGAACATCAGACCGGGAATACTGGCCCTTAACGGAACGGTTAAAAAACGGGGAATTGAAATAGAGGCGGAACTGCGTGCCGGCAGTCAGGGGAGTGTTCGTCTTGATGAGCTGCTTCAGGAATTAAAAAAGGCCGGCCTGGCAATAGATTGTGCTAGCTGCCGCATTTATCGCACCGGCTTATACGGAGAAGAGGGAAATCAACGAAAGGAGTTATGGTAGTAGCCCGTAAATTAGGTGAGGTGCCTCTATCAGTTTAACTCTGGAGAGGATAGTATGTATAAAGAAATTATTGTCAATGTCGGAGAAGAAGAAACCCGCGTCGCAGTTTTGGAAAATAAACTGCTGGTGGAACTATATATTGAACGCTCAAGTAACCAGCGTTTGGTAGGTAATATTTATAAAGGACGGGTAGAGAACGTTCTTCCCGGTATGCAGGCGGCCTTTATCGATATTGGCTTAGAAAAAAATGCTTTTCTTTATGTTGAGGATGCTTTGCCAAGCCGCTGTGCTCACCATCATGCAGAGGCACTTAATATCGGAGATATATTAAAAGAGGGGCAAGAAATTATTGTCCAAATTATCAAAGATCCGATTGGCGGTAAAGGCCCGCGGGTCACTACCAATGTGACCCTGCCCGGTAGGTATTTGGTATTAATGCCAACCGTAGACTATATCGGTATATCCCGCAGGATAGAAGCGGAAGAAGAGCGGGAAAGGCTGAAGGAAATTGCCGAGCGCTTAAAACCTCCGGAAATGGGGTTAATAGTGCGCACGGTGGCGGAAGGAATGGAAGAAGAAGAAGTCAAAAAGGATGTCAAGTTGTTAACTCGGCTGTGGGCTAAAATTCAAAACAAATCAAATGGCGGGCCGGTGCCTAACTTACTGCACCGGGATTTGGAGCTGGTACAACGAATTTTGCGGGACGCTTTCAGTGAGGATATTGATCGCTTAATTATTGATTCCCGGTATGAATATGAAAAAGTATTGGAATTGCTGGATATCATTGATCCGAAACTGAAAGTAAAAGTGCATCATCATTACCGTGGAAATTTATTTGAAGAGCTGGGTATCGAGACGGAGTTAAAAAAGTTATTAAAGCGCCGGGTATGGTTGAAATGCGGAGCGTATTTGGTTATTGACCAAACAGAGGCGTTGACGGTGATTGATGTCAATACCGGCAAGTATGTGGGCAGCACGAATTTAGAAGATACGGTACTAAAAACCAATCTTGATGCCGCGACAGAAATTGCCCGGCAGTTAAGGCTGCGCAATATCGGAGGCATTATCATTGTTGATTTTATTGATATGCCTAAGGAAGAACATCAGCAGTATGTGCTGCAAAAATTAGAGGAGGAACTGAAAAAAGATAAAACCAAAACAAATATTTTGGGAATGACTCAACTGGGATTGCTGGAAATGACCCGCAAAAAAGTGCGCCCCAGTTTGAATGATGTATTGCAAAAGCCCTGCCCTTATTGTGAAGGCCGGGGGAAGGTGCTATCTGAAGAATCGGTAAGTATCGACTTGAAAAATAAAATTTACGAGGTAGCCAGCACCACGGCCGCCGACACTATTTTAGTGGAAGCACACCCGCTGGTAGCAGCCCGCATTATTGGCAGTGGCGGAAGGGGTTTAAAAGAAATAGAACAGCGTATTGGCAAGAACCTGTACATTCGCGGTTCCGCCAATCTCCATATTGAAGAAACCGACATTAAGCCTTTATATGGACAAGAGGAACCGGAAGTAATTTCTCCCCCGGTTAAGACCGGGGAGATCTTAGAGGTGCGAGTGGAAGAACCACATGTGACCAATAGCAATGACGGCATTGCCCGGCTCAACGGCTATATTTTGGACATCGAAGCGGCAGGAGCGTTGGTGGGTGAAAATGTACTGGTAGAAGTGGGCAAGACCTACCGCACTTATGCTAAGGCCAAACTGATTACGGCGGGTTAGATGATCATTAAAGGGATACAGAGTTGGTTTTTCCTTAAAAATACACAACTAATTCAGATGACGCTTTGTTCTTGACAATAAGTGCTTCTGTGATAAAATATTGAGGTGCAAGTGTTTTTTATCCACCGCACGGAATGGGTTGCAAACGGCTTATTTAGCCTACCTTTATCCGGCGAGTCCTGTTAAGGGGAGGTGTATTGAATGTACGCAATTATCGAAACCGGTGGTAAGCAGTTTCGGGTACAGGAAGGCGATACTTTATATGTAGAGAAGTTGCCTGTTGAGCCCGGCGAAACGGTAGCTATTGACAAAGTGCTGATGGTAAAAAAAGAGGGCGATGTTAAAATTGGCACACCGGTAGTAGAAGGGGCTAAAGTGACTTTGAAAGTAGTGCGCCATGGAAAAGGTCGCAAGATTATTGTCTTTAAGTATAAGCCGAAGAAAAACTACCGTCGTAAAAAAGGTCATCGTCAGCCTTTTTCCGAAGTAGTAGTAGAAAAGATTGAAGCATAAATTTGGTATAACCTCTACTGTAAGAAGGAGGTGGGTTTAATGGCTCATAAAAAAGGGGTAGGCAGTTCACGGAACGGCCGTGATTCCGAAGCCAAACGACTAGGTGTGAAGCGTTTCGATGGACAAAGAGTCACCGCCGGCAGTATTTTAGTTCGCCAGCGCGGTACTAAAATTCACCCGGGTGTTAACGTAGGCAAGGGTGGAGACGATACATTGTTTGCCAAAATAGACGGTATTGTTAAATTTGAGCGAAAAGGCAAAAACAAAAAACAAGTGAGCATTTATCCGGTTGACAGTGCGGCTGCTCAATAATTCGGTAAACAAACCGATCTCGCAAGGGATCGGTTTTATTTATAACTGCCTGCAGGGAATCATAACCAATAAGTTGAATGTTTTTAAAAAAGTCTTTTTTGAGAGGATGATCGCGTTGCGCCTAACCGAATTATTAGAAGTAATTCAGGTGAACAGGCACGATTTTTTAAACCACTTACAGGTAATATCCGGTTTGTTGCAATTAAATAAAATTGATCAGTTGCAGGAATATATTAATAAAACAACCCAAGATATTGGAAAATTAAGTGTCGTTACCAGGTTGAAAATCCCCGAGCTAAAGGCGGTATTGCTGATAGCGGTTAATAACGCCCATAAACATCAGGTGGAATTAATATTTGATATTAATACAAATATGGCAGGCTGCAATTTTTCAGGGGAAATTATCGCCTTGGCCGTGGAAGAATGCATTAATAAGGCGTTGGCAGAGCTTTCACCGCCCTCTGTTCAAGATCGGCGCTTGCTTTTTAGCATTGTAGAAGATGATGATAAATATAACTTTATATTTGGCTTTCCCGGCTTGTCGTTTGATACAGTGACTGATTTGGAAAGCAAATTGGCATACTGCCACAGTTTAACCGGTCAAGGGCTTCTGGTTGGGACGGCGGTAACAGACAAAGGTGCTGATATTTATTTACAACTGCCGCGTGGAGTGCGGTCTACAAGTTTGTGATTGTGTACATAATATAAAAGTATATCTTTAGGTAACGAATAAGGTGATAATTTATGTTTTACGATAAGGCAAAAATTTATGTCAAGGGTGGCGACGGCGGAAACGGATGTGTGGCCATGCGCCGTGAAAAATATGTACCGGAAGGGGGGCCGTGGGGCGGTGACGGCGGTCGTGGCGGCAATGTGATTTTTGTTGGCGATGAAGGATTAAATACACTGGTAGATTTCCGCTACAAAAGTCACTTTAAGGCTAAACGGGGCCAGCACGGTATGGGCAAAGGTATGCATGGCCGTGCCGGTGAAGATTTAATGCTTAAAGTTCCCGTGGGAACGATAGTGCGGGATGCGGAAACCGGTGAACTGATTGCTGATATAGTACGGCCGGGCCAGCAGGTAGTGGTTGCCAAGGGCGGCCGTGGCGGTCGGGGTAATATGCGTTTTGCAACGGCCCGCAACAAAGCGCCCACCATAGCGGAAAAAGGAGAGCCCGGCGAGGAAAGATGGCTGAGCTTAGAGCTAAAGCTGATTGCCGATGTGGGTCTGGTTGGTTTCCCCAATGCCGGCAAGTCGACAATTATTTCCCGGGTGTCGGCAGCCAAGCCTAAAATTGCGAATTATCCTTTTACCACTTTGGTTCCTAATTTAGGAGTGGTTAGGCTGTCTGAAGAGGAAAGTTTCGTGATGGCTGATATACCGGGCTTAATTGAAGGTGCTCATGCCGGTGTGGGTTTGGGACATGAATTCTTGCGCCATGTTGAACGCACCAGAGTGCTGGTACATGTTATTGATACGGCGGGAACGGAAGGCCGCGACCCGGTGCAGGATTTTAAAGTAATCAACAAAGAACTAAGGGAGTATAACCTCAAATTAACCCAAAGGCCGATGATAATTGCGGCTAATAAAATGGACTTGCCGGCGGCCAAAGGGAACTTGGAAAAACTGCAACAGGAATTGGGCAGCCGGTATGAAATTTTTCCGGTGTCAGCGGCAACCGGTGCCGGCTTAGATAAACTGATGTGGAGAATTAGTCAGCTACTGAAGGAAATTCCTAAAGAAACGGAACCGTATGCTACGGAAGAAGAAAAAATCATCCGCTATGAGCCGGAGCCGAGATTTACCGTGAATAAAGAAAACGGCGTTTTCACGGTAAGCGGTAAAGAGATTGAGCGGCATGTGGCGATGACTGATTTAAACAATGATCAGGCTGTAGAGAGGTTAAACAGAATTATGGATAAAATGGGTATTTATCAAGCCTTAAGAGATGCCGGCGCTACCGGCGGAGATACAGTGCGCATTAAAGATTTTGAGTTTGAATTTCTCGAATAACGCTAAAAACCAAGGCTGTCGCAACGGGCGACAGCCTTAGTTTTTAATCAAGATCTTTGCCTTGCGAAAACTTTGCTTCACTTTCATAACTAAGTTCAAAATCAACATCTTTTTCCAATGCCTCATGCAGCACGTCTGCGTGCAAATGGGAATAATAAAAACCGTAATTAACCGCCTTATCTTTAAAAGAGATGGCAAAACGGTCACCTGTTTTCCACATACGACAGGGCAGCTGAAACTTTTTTGATAATGACAGCGCTAACGGAAGCGCCCTTTCAAAATTTTCCTGATCTAAGTTAAAAGTAGGATACAAGTAGCTACGCACAAAAAATACTCCCTTCAGTTTGATTTGATACTTAACTACAATTCAACGATAATTGAACATGCCCTTTTTGTAAGTAATGGTACCCCTTAAAAAAGTTTGAACGGTATTGATTATTTTACTTGATTGGAGGATAATGTCTTTGGTTGTCTGATCAGAGTTAAGACGGTGATGCTGATGAAGTCTTTGGCAATTATGGGCGGAACTTTTGACCCTATTCATTACGGGCATTTAGTGGCAGCGGAACATGTGCGACATCAATTTCAATGTGAAAAGGTGTTGTTTGTTCCTGCGGCCAGGCCGCCCCATAAGGAAAATAAAAAAATATCACCGGTTGAACATCGACTGGCGATGACTCGTTTAGCCGTGCAATCTAACCCTTACTTTGAGGTATCAACGATTGAGATTGAACGTCCCGGATTGTCTTATACCATAGATACCGTAAAAACTTTAAAAGAAATTTACCGTCCGGAAACAATATACTTTATTACCGGTGCAGATGCCGTTTTAGAAATTATTACCTGGAAAAGTGTAGAGGAATTGCTGTCCCTTTGTTTTTTTGTGGCTGCTACTCGACCGGGTTACGATCTCACTAATTTAAAAGAAAAGCTTAAAATGCTGCCTCAAAAGTATCTGAACAAAATTTTACCTACTTATATTCCTGCATTAGCCATTTCCAGTACGGATATCCGGCGCAGAGTTGCCGAAAAGGCTCCCATTAAATACCTGCTTCCGGAATCGGTTGAACAATATATTTTTGCTCACCGCCTTTACCTGTAATTGATGGAAAATTATGCTCTGCGATGTTTGAATTACGGCATTTGATAATGCAAATAATATGCTTAACATTAAAACAAACCATTGCAGTTAAGGAAAAGAGGTGACCAAAAAGTGGTGCGCACTTTGTACGTAGGTAATTTGCCGTGGGCAGTTAGGGCTGATCGGTTAACCGAAGCATTTGAACCGTACGGTGAAGTTATTTCCAGCCGCGTAATTATGGATCGGGAAACAGGCAGATCCAAAGGGTTTGGATTTGTGGAAGTTAATGATGAGGATGCTGACAGGATGATTGCCGCCCTAAACGGCACAGAACTAGACGGTCGCATAATTACTGTAAACGAAGCCAAACCCCGGGAATAACATGGCACAGTCTCCTACCTTCGGGTAGGAGGTTTTTTTCGTTTAATGACAAAGTTATAAAAATAAACTTGTCCGTTAAGAGGAGAGGGAAGATGAAGCACATTGAAGGGATCATTGACAGGTTGAGACAAAACATGAGCACAGACCGGTTTAAACATACTCTCGGGGTGGTAAACACCGCTGTTGAATTGGCTGAACAATTCGGTGTTGATCCCAAAAAAGCCCGGCTGGCTGCGCTGCTGCATGACTGTGCCCGTGATTATTCTGAAGGGCAGCTGCTGGAAGCGGCAAACAGTTATGGCCTGGAAGTTGACTTTATCCAAAAAGAGCTGCCTTTAATGCTTCATGGGCCGGTGGGAGCGGTGCTGGCAAAAGAGGAATATAACGTAACGGATGGGCAAATTTTACGGGCCATTGAGATTCATACTACCGGCTGTAAGGAAATCAACGATTTAGATAAAGTAATAATGACAGCAGACTTTATTGAGCCGGGACGCAGGTATCCCGAGGCAAAGTACGTGCGCGAACAAATCTACCGCCAGGGGATGGACTTAAACCGGGCGGTTCTTAGCATTCTTGAATTTAAAATTAAAAGTGTGTTAAAATGCAAGTGGTTACTTCATCCGCAGTTGGTAGAATGTCGAAATCGGCTATTGCTAGAGACCGCTGGTAATCGTAAGCATTTTTAGGAACTGTTAGCAATCGGTTATAGTATAATTAAAGTAAATATATTTTATAGGGGGAATGGATTTGACTCTTAGCATCCAACAAATTGTGGATGTAGCCTGCCATGCCGCAGAAGAAAAAAAGGCCTACGACATAAAGGTGTTAAATCTTAGCGAGATATCTACTGTTTGTGATTATTTCATTATTTGCAGCGGTCGGTCCGGGCAGCAAGTAAAAGCGATTGCCGAAAACATACAGGAAAAACTGTGGGAGCGGGGAGTGCAACCTAAAGGCAGAGAAGGCTTGCGGGAAGGTAATTGGATATTATTAGATTACGAGGACGTTGTGGTGCATATCTTTAAACAAGAAGAAAGGGAATTTTATAATTTAGAGCGCCTATGGCGTGATGCCGAGGTGGTAGATGTTTCCCCGCTGCCGGAAGCAGAGCATTCATAATTTAAAAAAACAGTGTTTTTTGGCCTTGACATTTTTCGCAATGTCGTTTATAATAACACTCGTCATATCAATATCGTGATTTCAATGATGAGGAGTAGTAAATGGCGTAGCTCTGTAGAGAGCCGTTGGTTGGTGAAAAACGGTGAGCGTAACCATTGAACTCGCCTCGGAGATGTATAGGGGATATGTACTCTATACCGGTGGTGACCGTTATACACATTGAGTGGATAATACGTGGGGGTATAGCTCAGCTGGGAGAGCGCTTGAATGGCATTCAAGAGGCCAGCGGTTCGAGCCCGCTTACCTCCACCATTATTATTCCATTAGGGTGGTACCGCGGGAAGTAACTTCTCGTCCCTTGTCTGGGATGAGAAGTTTTTTATTTATACATAACACAGGATCCCATAAAAAGTTGCAGACATAACCCGGTAATCGCCAAAAAGAACGTCATGCCAAAAAAATATTACAGAATATTCTGAATAGGATGTTAGGAGGGGGAGTATGCAAAAAACTGACAAAATCACGGTGGGACGTCTTCTTCAGCAAACAGCAGAAAGGTTTCCAAACAATGACTGCTTAGTTTATGCTGATCGGGATTTACGTTACACCTATGAGGAATTTTATAAACTTTGCCGTAAAGTGGCACGGGGTTTAATGGCCATGGGCATAAAAAAGGGAGAACATATTGCCGTTTGGACAACTAATGTTCCGGAATGGCCGATGCTGCAGTTTGCCGTCGGAATGATGGGAGCGGTTTTAGTAACGGTAAACACTGACTATAAGACATTTGAATTAGAGTATCTGCTTAAGCATTCTGACAGTACAACTTTGTTTATGATTGACGGTACAAAAAGATCTAACTATATTGAAATGATTTATGAATTGTGTCCGGAGTTAAAAGATTCCGCTCCCGGTCAATTAACCAGCCAACGTCTACCCTACTTAAAAAATGTCATTTATATCGGAGATACCGAGTACCCGGGCATGTTTAGATGGCCGGATCTCTTGACCAAAGCGGAAGAAGTTAGCGAGCGGGAACTGGATGAACGGATGAACAGCCTGGATCCCGATGAAGTAACGATTATGCAATATACTTCGGGAACCACCGGCTTTCCCAAAGGGGTAATGCTTTCTCACCATAACGTGGTTGCCAATGCGCAAAGTGTGGCCCAGTGCCTGAATTTTTCCAGCAAAGATCGTTTGTGCATTCCGGTGCCCTTTTTCCACTGCTTTGGCAGTGTGTTGGGAACATTGACCTGTGTGGTAAGAGGAACGACAATGGTTATACCGGCAGAGTCTTACAATCCGTATCGGGTACTGGAAGCGGTGGAAAAGGAACGTTGTACCGCCCTGCACGGTGTTCCGACCATGTTTATTATCGAACTGGAATGTTTGGAAAAAGAAAACTATGATCTTTCTTCTTTGCGCACCGGAATTATGGCCGGTTCGCCCTGTCCCGTCGAAGTTATGCGCGCGGTTATTGACCGCATGAACATGAAGGAAATTGTGATTACCTACGGACAGACGGAAGCTTCTCCCGGTATTACGATGACCCGTACGGACGACCCTGTAGAGAAAAGAGTAAATACCGTCGGCCGGGTACTGCCGGGTGTGGAAATGAAAATTGTTGATCCGGCAACCGGTGATGAACTGCCGCCCGGAAAGCATGGGGAAATCTGTGCCCGGGGCTACAACGTAATGAAAGGTTATTACAATGACCCGCAAGCCACGGCCTTAGCCATTGATGAAGACGGTTGGCTGCATACCGGTGACATCGGTATGGTAGACGAAGACGGGTATTTGTATATCACCGGCAGGTTGAAAGACATGATTATTCGCGGTGGAGAAAATATTTATCCCCGGGAAATCGAAGAATTTTTATATACAAACCCCAAAGTTCAGGATGTACAAGTGGTTGGCGTGCCCAGTGCCAAATACGGTGAGGAAGTAATGGCTTTCGTCAAGGTAAAGGAAGGCTGCAAGTTAACCGCCGAAGAATTAAAGGAATTTTGCGAAGGTAAAATTGCCCACTACAAAATACCGCAATATTTTGTGTTTGTAGACAATTATCCCACCACTGCCAGCGGTAAAGTACAGAAATACAGACTGCGGCAAAAAGCCATTGAAATGATGGAACTGCAAGATTTAACCGATGATACCGTTGACGGCTTAGCAAAAAACGCTTAAAGTTGAGCTAAATGGCAAATTGTGATAAAATAACCACGAATTAAGCAGAAGGAATTTGCAGTTGGCGAATTCCTTTTGCTAATTATAGATATTTGATTACTTGGAAACCTTACTTTATCTAGGAGGAGAAACAGTGCAAGAACGGTATGATTTTAAGGATATCGAACCCAAGTGGCAGCAAAAGTGGGAACAGGATAAAATTTACCGGGTAGAAGATTATTCCGAACGCCCGAAATTTTATTGTTTAGAAATGTTCCCCTATCCGTCGGGGAAACTGCATATGGGACATGTGCGCAACTATTCCATTGGCGATGTCATTGCCCGCTTTAAAACAATGCAAGGATATAATGTGCTGCATCCCATGGGGTGGGATGCATTTGGCTTACCGGCGGAAAATGCGGCCATAAAAAACAACACCCATCCTGCAAAGTGGACAATTGACAACATTAACGCTATGAAAGCGCAGTTAAAACAACTGGGGCTTAGTTATGACTGGGAACGGGAAGTTGCCACCTGTTATCCGGAATATTATCGTTGGAACCAATGGATTTTCTTACAATTGTATAAACAAGGCAAATGCTATAAAAAGACAGCGTCCGTTAACTGGTGCTCATCCTGCGGCACGGTACTGGCTAACGAGCAGGTGGTTGAGGGTGCATGTGAACGATGCAGTACGCCGGTGCAGCAAAAGGAACTGGAACAATGGTTCTTTAAAATTACAGATTATGCCGAAAAATTACTGGACGACTTAAAACTGCTCCCCGGTTGGCCGGAAAAAGTTAAGACGATGCAGAAAAACTGGATTGGGCGCAGTGAAGGGGCAGAATTGACTTTTAAAGTATCAGGTATGGAGGAAGAGATCACCGTATTTACCACCCGTCCGGATACTATTTTCGGTGTTACCTATATGGTGCTGGCGCCGGAGCATCCGTTGGTGGAGAGGCTGATTGCCGGAACGGAAAGCGAAAGGGAAGTAACTGAGTTCGTGCGCCGGGTGCGCAATATGACTGTGCGTGATCGGACGGTAATGTCAGAAAAAGAAGGTGTGTTTACCGGAGCCTACTGCGTCAACCCGATCAACGGTGAGCATGTGCCGATTCTTGTTGGCAACTATGTTTTGCTGGAGTACGGTACCGGTGCGGTAATGGGGGTTCCCGCCCATGACCAAAGAGACTTTGAATTTGCTACCAAGTATAAGCTGCCGATTAAACGGGTTATTCAGCCGGAAGGCGCTAGCGGCAATGAGGAAGAATTAAAAGAAGCTTATACCGGAGACGGTGTGCTGATTAATTCCGGACAATTTAACGGTATGCCCAACCGCCGGGCAATGGTTGAGATTACAAAACTGTTAGAAGAAAGAGGTCAGGGCAAAGCTACCGTGACCTATCGACTGAGAGACTGGTTGATTTCCCGGCAGCGTTACTGGGGTACCCCAATTCCCATTATTTATTGCCCGGAATGCGGTGTTGTTCCCGTTCCGGAAGAACAACTGCCGGTGTTGCTGCCCACGGATATAGAATTTAAGTCTACGGGTAAGAACCCTTTACTTGACTGCCCGGAATTTATTAATACCACTTGCCCCAAATGCGGCGGCAATGCCAAGCGGGAAACCGATACCATGGATACCTTTGTTGATTCCAGTTGGTATTTCTTGCGCTATACCAGTCCTAAAGAAACTGCCGGGCCATGGGATAAGCAAAAAGCTAATAACTGGATGTCGGTGGATCAGTACATCGGCGGTGTTGAGCATGCCATTTTACACCTGCTGTATTCACGCTTCTTTACCAAGTTTTTTTACGACCTGGGTTTAACGGATAAAAAAGAACCCTTTGAAAACCTCCTTACTCAAGGCATGGTGCTGAAAGACGGGGCCAAAATGTCCAAATCTAAAGGCAATGTGGTCAGTCCGGAGGATATTGTGGCTAAATACGGAGCAGATACTGCGCGCCTGTTTATTTTGTTTGCCGCTCCTCCGGAACGGGATTTGGAATGGAGCGACCGCGCGGTGGAAGGCTGCCATCGTTTTCTAAATCGGGTATGGCGGCTGTACAATAGTTTGCTGGATGAAGTTAAAGATGCTGATGGGCATGCAAATACTAAACTGGTGGGTGTGCATAAGGAACTGCGCCGCATCACTCACCAATCCATTAAGAAGGTCACCGAAGATATTGAGGAGCGCTTTAACTTCAATACCGCTATCAGTGCCATCATGGAATTGACAAATGCCATTTACACCTATAAAGATAAAGTTCCCGCTGCTGAGTACAATAAGGGGGTTCTTAAAGAAGCACTGGAAACCCTGGTACTGCTGCTGGCGCCCTTTGCCCCGCATATCACGGAAGAGTTATGGCAGGGAATGGGTAAATCCGGCAGTATTCATCAACAAGCTTGGCCTCGATATGATGAGGCGGCATTGGTTGAAGATGAGATTGTTATTGTTGTACAAATAAACGGCAAGGTGCGTGAGCGGGTAACGGTAGCAGCAAACATTACAGCAGATGAAATGAAAGAATATGTGCTGGGATTGCCTAAGGTGCAGGAGTTAATTAGCGGCAAAGAGCTTGTCAAAGTGATTTCTGTGCCCGGCAAACTGGTAAATATAGTGTTAAAAAAATAATATATAGTGACCGTTTCCTTTCCCACCTTTAATGGATATAATATCGAGGGTGGGAAAGGGCTTTTTTATTTAGTATTTAGGAGGATTGGCTTTGGAAAGTGTAATTTTTGGTTATCTGTTTATATTTGTCGCCAGAGTGCTGGATATGTCGTTGGATGTACTCAGAATTTTGATGCTTACCAGAGACAAAAAATTTACGGCGGCGGTAATCGGCTTTATAGAAGTAACAATTTTTATTGTCGCGTTAAATGAAGTGATATCTAACGGGTTATCCGATCCCTATAAGGTAATTGCCTATGCCGGCGGCTTTGCCACCGGAAACTATGTGGGCGCAATTATTGAGAATTTATTGGCAGTGGGTTACTTATCTATGCAGGTTTTTCCCCCGCGGGATGAAGTTGACGAAGTAATTAACCGGCTGCGCGCCGAAGGTTTCGGGGTAACCAGTGTAGTCGGTTCCGGCAGAAACGGCCCGCGAACCGTTCTGTATCTCATTTTAAAGCGCCGCGATCTGAAAAAGGTTGTCAAACTTCTCGATGAGATAGATAAAAATATCTTTTACAATATCAGCGATGCCCGCAGCATTCGCGGCGGGGTGTTTCCCGGCAGAATGCGGACAGGAAAATAATGCCCTTATTTTTGGCAATGAAAGGAATATTTTAAAGGAAAAAACCGGTCGGCCTCGAATATCAATTTATCATGTTCCGGAAGGGGCTAATCACTGATGTTTCAAATTAGTCGCCGCGAACAGTTGATTATATTGATTTTGTTGGCCGTCCTTGTTTTTTGGTGCGGCTACCGCTACGCTGAATATAAACTTGCCGACAGCGAACAGCCGCTGCTTGTTCAGCCGGAGAATGAACCAGCCGAATCTAAAAAATTAACAGTACACGTCACCGGGGCGGTAGATAAGCCCGGCGTTTATCATCTGGAGGGAGATGCCCGGATCATTGACGCCGTCGAACTGGCGGTGCCTAAAGCCGATGCGGACTTAAACAGAATAAACCTGGCCGCTCCCCTCACTGACGGGGAGCAAATTATCGTACCGGTGAAAACCGATCAGCCCAATTTGCTGCCCCAATCGGCTGAGAATATGCAAGTTTTTTATGAAGGAAAAATTAATATTAATACAGCCGGGATAGATGAATTAGATCAACTCCCCGGTATCGGCCCGGCCTTGGCCGAGCGCATTATTGAATACCGGGAAGCGAACGGCGGTTTTAAATCGATAGAGGAGATCAAGAATGTACCCGGTATTGGCGATAAAAAATTTGCAGATATTAAGGATAAGATATCAATATATTAGTTTTTTTGCATATGCTTAATTTACAAGGTTTAATTAAGGTGGTGAAGGCATGGATCTTTCGTTGCTTGCCGATTTGTTGTCTATCCATGCTCAACAAATTAGCCTGACTGATTATCGGCGCGATCGTAACGATGGCGTCATCGACGTTTTTCCGATTATGTTTGCGCAGGTATTGGCATCGGCATCTGCATCTCAAGAAGCTAATGGAACCAATGACGGCAACAAGGAATTAAACAGCGATCTTTCTCAGTTTGCGCTGATGGCGGCAGTGATGGCCGGAGGAACACCGGGCAGAACTTACAGAGTGAATAGCCAACCTGCTGTCAGTGTCAATCAGGCTGTTGCTGCTTATAACAAATTTAAAGGGCAGCTGGGCGGCAATTATGATGCCTTAATTAACAGGTTGGCCGCTGAAGCCGGTGTAGATCCGGCATTGGTTAAAGCGGTAGTTAAATGCGAATCTAACTTTAACCCCCATGCCGTTTCCCGAGCCGGGGCAGTCGGCTTAATGCAATTAATGCCTAAAACGGCGGCCAGCTTAGGAGTTGTCAATCCCTTTGATCCGGTACAAAACTTAAGGGGCGGCATTAAATATTTAAAAAATATGTTAAACCGTTATCAAGGCAATGAGGCGCTGGCCCTGGCCGCTTATAATGCCGGCCCGGGTGCGGTAGATAAATACAAGGGCATACCGCCTTACGCTGAAACTCAAAACTATGTGAAAAGGGTTTTGGCAACACGCAAAGAATATTTAGCATAACCCGAGAAACCCTCGGGTTTTATTTTTTGGAGGGGCAGGCCAGTGTCCAGACCGCTGTTGGAATTCTGCTTGCTGTTCATTGCCGGCGTGTATTTAGGTTCATTTCTGCCTTTGCCGGTTGAGCTGCCGATTTCTTTAGCGGCCGTGCTGCTGTTATTATCGGCATGGTGTTATCTAACTGATAAATATTATACCCAGCGGGTAATGGCTTTGACTTTATTGGTCATAGGACTGGCGGCAATCGGTTTACATAATGCAAATAGCGGCACGATGCTCACGCAGTATGAGGGAGAAACGGTAATCCTTTGCGGGGAGCTGGTTGCCGAACCGGACGTCAGGCAGGATAAGGTCTTTTATCTTTTAGAGGCACGGCAAATTCAAGTCAAAGAGAAAAGCTCAGAGGCTTACGGGTTGGTACGCTTAACCCTTTACCATACCGAGAATACATATACCTATGGCGACCTAATTCAGGTCAAGGGCAAAATATCCACGGTTGATTCCCCCGGCAACCCCGGTCAGTTTGACTATCGCCGGTATTTAGAGCGTCGCGGTATCCGGGTGGTGATGCAGGTTTGGCAGGAGCAGGATATTCAAAAAATCGGTATTGGCCACCGGCCCGGGTGGAAACAACTCGCCTTTGCTGCCAAAGAACGGCTGCAGGCAGTTATTGACAGCACCCTTGCCGAAGAACAAGCGGCACTGGTAAAGGGCATGTTATTCGGCACTAGGGGGATGATTTCCCAGCAGGTAAATACAGATTTTCAAATTACCAGCTTAGTTCATGTTTTATCGGTATCCGGTTTTCATGTGGGCTTGGTTTTGGCCGGTTTTTTAGCTTTAGCGAGGCTTTTGCGCCTGCCCCTGCCTTGGGAAGCCCCGTTAGGTACTTTGGTATTGTTTTTTTATGCCGTGATGACCGGCATGGGGCCGCCGATAATCAGGGCCACTGTTATGGGGGTGATCGCCCTGTGGGCCAGACGGCTGGGCAGGGAACGGGATTGGCCTACTGCCATGGCCCTGGCGGCAGCGGTGATTTTGTTGTATGACCCATGGGCGCTGTGGGAGCCGGGCTTCCAGCTTTCCTTTGTGGTCACGGCAGCCTTGCTGCATCTTACCCCGATGGTGGAAAAAATGCTTCCGCCATGGCCGCGGGGGCTGCGCTTAACGACGGCAATTGTGCTGGTGGCGGAGTTAACGGCCGCCCCGCTGGTCTGCTATCACTATAATATGGTTTCATTGGTCGGTACACTGACCAACATTTTGGCAACCCCGCTGATTTCCGCAGTGATGTTACTGAGTGGTATGGCGGTGATTGCCGGTGTGTTCTTTTTGCCCCTGGCGGCAATTATCAATGTCAGTACCGGGGCCCTTGTTGATTTGCTGCTGTGGTTGGTACATTCCATGGCCTCTTTACCTCACGCTGCCATTTTTCTGCCCACCCCTCCCTGGCCGCTGCTTATTTGTTATTATTTGTTTTTGGCTTTACTGCCGAGAATAATTTATTCCAAGGAATTTTTAAAAGCAGCCAAGTCTAAGCTGCCGGTTGTCGCTGCCGCTTTTTTGCTTTTAATTTCATTTTGGCTTTTTGCTGACCGTCAGCCGACATTAACGGTACACTTTATTGACGTGGGCCAAGGGGATGCCGCTTTACTGCAAACACCGGGCGGAAAAAATATGCTCATTGATACCGGCGGGTGGAGCGGTGAATTTCAAAAGGGCAGCGGTGCCGGAAGCCAAGTGGTGCTTCCCTACTTGCAGCGTTTAGGGGTGAACACACTGGATGTGCTGCTGCTAAGTCATCCCCATGAAGATCATGCCGGCGGGGCGATGGCTATAATTCAAAGATTGCCGGTTAAATTGGCGGTAGTCAGTCCGCTAAAGGTAAATCACTTAAACGACAATGAACCGTTGGATGAAGGCTATTTACAAATTCTGGCCGAACTCAAAGGGCGGGGTGTGAGAACGGAAGAGGCTTATGCCGGTCAAACTTTAAAACTGGATGATCAACTGGAGATAGAAATACTTTCCCCCGCCGACTTGCCGGATAATTTAAATAACCGTTCCCTGGTGCTAAAGGTTACTTATCGTAAGTGCAGCTTTTTGTTTACCGGCGACATCGAAAAAGAACAGCAGCAGGCATTGGCGGAAAAGAAAGTAAATTTAAAATCAGAGGTGTTAAAGGTGCCTCATCACGGCAGCGGCGACTTTGCTGCCGATTTTCTAAAAGAGGTAGACCCGTCGGTGGCGGTAATTTCAGTGGGCAAAAATAATCCCTTTGGCCACCCGGCAGATACACTGATAGAATTTTTAGAACAGATGGATGTTTATATTTATCGCACCGATCTACATGGGGCGGTGATTGTGACCACCGATGGAAGGTCGGTTTGGGTTGACACCGGCAGAGAAAGTAAAAGATAATAAAATGCAGAATAAGCTATAGGAGATCAATGCGCATGCAGTATTATGAAAAATTGTTAAACAGCCTGAAAAGAGGAGTTATTTCCCCGGTATATTTATTTTTTGGCGAGGAAGTTTATTTGCGGGAACAGATGATCAAGGAATTTAAAAAAGCGCTGTTTCCGCAAGGCGGGGATTTTAATATCGATATATTGGACGGCGAAACCGTTGAGCCCGCTGAAGTGGTGCAGATGGCCGGCACACCGCCCTTTATGGCTGAACGGCGGCTGGTGCTGGTTAAAAACCCACCCTGGTTTTCCAATGTCAGGGGCAAGGGCAAGCAACCGGAAAGTAATATGAATGAGCTGTACGATTACCTTGCCGACCCCCTGACTACAACCTGTTTAATTTTTAATGTAAACAGTGCCGTTGATCGCCGTAAAAAGATTTTTAAAGCGGTGGAAAAGGCCGGCCAGGCGGTGGAGTTTAGCAAGCTAAAGCCTGCTGAACTGGGCAAATGGTTAGATATACAAGTGCGCAAACATGGCAAAAAGATTGACCGGTCTGCCCGTGAGCTGTTAATTTCCGCCAGCACCATGGGTTTAACCGGCTTGCTTCCGGAATGGCAAAAGCTAATTGCCTATGTTGGCAACAGGCGGGAGATTTCTGAAGAAGATGTAAAAAGCGTGGTGTGTCGTTCTGTAGAGTACCGCATTTTTGACCTGATGGATGCCGTGGGCAGCCGTCAATATGCTCAAGCCTTAAACGGCATTAGAGAACTGTTAGCCAATAATGAGAAACCGCCGCTGATTATTACCATGCTTGCCTGGCAATTTCGCCTGATGCTGCAGGTAAAAGAGCTGTCTAAGGGCCCGCTGACTGCAACTCAAATGGCCGGTATGATCAATGAAAAACCCTTTTCGGTGAAAAAGGCTTTGAAATTATCCCAAAACTTCAGTCGAGGGCAGTTAATTGATGTGCTAACCCAATTGGCTCAACTGGATGCCGATATAAAAACCGGTCGCCAAGAGTTTTATCCCGGCATAGAAGCATTGCTGCTAAGTTTGGCCTGCCAACAGGCAAGATAAGCTTTAACTGCAGGATTTTTTAGGTAAACAAAAAAAACACCCCTTAGGGTGTTTTCTTCTTTCTTTTATTTAAAGATAAAAGCGCTCATTAACCTGCCATGCGGTTAAAACGCTTGGTTAAGCGAGACTTTTTACGGGCTGCTTTGTTTTTATGTATCACGCCTTTGGTTACGGCCTTGTCAAGAGCTCTCAAAGCTCTGCGCAAAGCTAACCGGGCATCATCCACGTTAGCTGAAGCCACAGCCTCTTCAAACCGACGGATATAAGTACGCAATGTTGATTTGATATGTGCGTTACGCAACGTACGTTTGCGAGTAATTCTTACTCGTTTTGCCGCGGATTTAGTGTTAGGCAATCCCATTCACCTCCCCAACGTGCTCAATTTTACCACGTGGCAAAGAAAAAAGCAAGAACTTTGGGTATATCATTCCCGAATATGGTCAATTATAAGTATAGATTTTTAAGGGGGGTGACAAAGTTGCTTGGTTTGATTGTTAGGTTTGTGGTTTCGGCCTTAGTTTTAATGGCAGTAAGTTGGCTGGCACCCGGTTTTGTAGTTCGCGGAGGATTTGTCGGAGCACTTATAGCTGCTGTTGTCATTGCGGTATTGGGTTATATTGCTGAAAGTTTGCTGGGTGAAAACATATCACCTCAGCGCCGCGGTGTAGTCGGCTTTATTACTGCTGCCGTTGTCATTTACTTAGCTCAATTTATTATTCCCAACTTGTTAAGTGTCAGTATTATCGGAGCACTGATTTCCGCCCTGATTATCGGGCTGATTGATGCGGTAGTACCGACAGCGGTACGTTAGCGTTGAGGAATTTATAAGCCCCTGCTTTAATTTTGCAGGGGTTTATAATTTTCAGGCAAAAAAGCTTCATCCCGGCATATTAATTAATTTAGGACAAAGCAAAAGGCTGGGATGAAAGATGAATTATACGCGAACAGTACGCTATTATCGCCGTCAATTAATTATGAAAAAGGTGCGTGCTTATTTATACCGCATATTGGCGGTGGTTTTGCTGATTGCACTGTGTTGTCATCCCTATCGCCCGCTTATTGCCGGAAAAATTTATCAAGCTGCCGGCAAGCTTTTCCGTTATACGCTGAACCTAGTCAACCATCCGGCAGTAATAATTAATCAAGCTATGCCGGCTGTGAGCTGGACAACTTTAGAAAATGAAAAACCGGTAGATGGGGAATCATTATTTGCGGCGGCGGACAATTTAGTGGCGTGGAAAGGGAATTGGGCAAAAAAAATTTTAGCCGGGCAAATACCGCTGCTTAAAGAAATTCCGCCGTTGGCAGAAACCCCAGTAAATACCAAACCGCCGGAGAAAACAGAGAAATCTTCAACGCCGGCTACCGCTACCGTGTTAACTGGACCTCCCTTAGTGGCGATTTATAATACCCATACCGGAGAAACATATGCTTTAACGGACGGTGTAGAGCGGTTGAACGGCAAAAGGGGGGCGGTAGTTAAAGTGGCGGCGGAACTGCAAAAGCAGCTGGAACAAAAACACGGCATTAAAGTAGTGCGTTCAGATACCATCCATGATCAAAATTACAATACTTCGTATATAGAATCTGAAAAAACCGTTCAGACATTAATAAAGGAACATCAAGAATTAAAATTTATTTTTGACGTTCATCGGGATGCAGAACGGCCGCGCAAAGACTGTATTGTGGAAATTAACGGGCGCACGGCTGCCAAAGTGTTGATTGTCGTCGGTTCAGATGCGCGCATGCCTTTTCCTAATTGGCAGAAAAACTTGGCTAATGCCCGCATGCTGACAGATAAAATGGATGAAATGTATCCCGGCCTTTCGCTGGGTGTGCGGGTAAAGGAAGGCCGGTACAATCAACACTATCACACCGGCGCGCTGTTGATTGAAGTGGGGGCGGTAGCAAACAGCACTGAAGAAGCGCTGTACACCGCCAAGTTGCTGGGGGATGTAATTGCCGCCTGTATAAAAGAAAGTAGCAGCACTTCTTAACATTTCATATCCACAAAATGGTAAAAAGGCATATTATGTTTACAAAAAGCACATCCTTAATAAAGGAGGTGCTTTTTATGCTTTTCAACAGATATGTGGTTACCTTTATTGCGGCTTTGATAATTATTTTTGCCGGCGTGAATATGTCTTTGCAAAATTTTAATCAAGATATCGGCCGGGAAGCAGCAGTAAAAGCATTCTCATTAAAGAGCAATCAACCTGAAGGATGGCAAATAAATTTATTGGGCTATGAAAAAGAAATTAAGCGCAAACAACTGGAAGAAGGCTTACTGCAGCCGGTAGGCGATGTATATCGTAACACTTCCCAATTGATTGTTCAAAAAGGTAGCATGATTTTAGCCGCAGCACAACAATGGGGGCAGAAGAGGCTTGATGAAGGATGCCGTTGGGTCAGTAATAAGCTGTGTGATTTAAAGGAGAAATAATTCGTTAGCGTAAAATTACTTTGGGAAAAACCACAAAATAAAAGAAAAGAGTATCTCCTCTGTGATATCATGAATTTGCCAAGAAACACAACAACCACAGAAAAGGAGATACTCTTATGGAATCAATTATACAGGAAATAGTACAAAAAATCATTGGTAGTTTTGAAAAAGAGCTAGAAAACCTAATAAGAGAAGGAAAAGATATATCCGAGTTCATTCTCGCTATTAAGAAGACGTTGGATGAAGTTGGAGTAACCTTAGTTGCTGAAGCCTTGGAAACAGTAGATCAGGTATATAAAAACAGCAAAGAACGTAAACGGTGCTGGACAGTAAAAGAAAAAGCAGCTAAAAAGACTCTTGCTACAATATTTGGCGAAGTCAGGTATAAAAGAACATATTACAGGAACAAAAATACAGGTGAATATAGCTACTTGTCGGATGAGGCAGTGGGCATATCAGCCCATGACAAGCTAGACGCTTCGCTGAAGGCAAAACTGATAGAAGAAGCAGTATATATGCCTTACAGCAAAAGCGGAGAAAAAGTTTCTGAAGCAGTAACTCTAACATCACAGACAGTAATGAACAGTATACGTGAGCTTGGGCGTGTCGAAAATAATTTAGTAGAGATTAAACAAGCTAAAAAGACTGTAAAGGTACTCTACATAGAAGCAGATGAAGATCATGTGGCGCTTCAGAACGGAGGTTATATAGAGCCAAAGCTTGTATATGTGCATGAGGGCAGAAAAAGGATTGGTAAAGATCGCTGGAAACTATTGAATGCAAGATATTTTAGTGGTGTTTATACAAACACTGATGAATTATGGGTAGAAGTTTTAGACTATATAGATAAGGCTTATGACATGGATGCTATAGAAAAGATATACCTATCAGGGGATGGGGCACCTTGGATAAAGAATGGACTAGGCTGGATAAAGGGAAGCATCTATGTGTTGGACCGTTACCACTTATCAAAGTATGTAACACAAGCTACAGCACATATGAGCTACACCACACCAATTATGTGGGATTATATAAATGCGGGAGACAAGGATAGCGTAAAAGAGTTATTTAAGGCAATCATTTGTGCAACCGAACCGGAAACAAAGAGAAGGGCGGTGCAGGAAGCAAGAAGGTACATACTGGGCAACTGGGAAGGTATAATGCGGCAATATGATGCGGATTATGTTGGCTGCAGTGCAGAAGGCCATGTTAGCCATATTTTGTCGTCTAGGTTAAGTTCAAGGCCCTTGGCTTGGAGTAAAACAGGTGTAGACCAGATGGCCAGATTAAGAGTTTTTGTAGCAAATGGTGGTAATGTATATGAATTGTTTATAAAAAGAAAGAAAACAGCCATAAATGAAGCAAGGAAGGTAAAAATAGACCAAGAAATTATCAGAAAACGAAAGCTTGCCGGATCGCACGAAACCATCGGTAACATAACTATTTTGAATATTGGTAAAAGAACTGGTACTTCCCAGTTACTTAAGTCAATAAGTTACGCTTAAGGCTGGAAGGTAAACAGAGGAATACTTTTTTCTTTAAAAAACCCATAGTATCTTGACGCTATCAAATAATTCTGCAGCATTGAAGGCAAATAGAGATAATGCTATAATTAAAAAGTTAGCCTTAATAATTGTGCTTGATCCAGCTGAAGGAGGAAGTCTTGATGTCAGTTAGTCAAGACAATATACGCAATTTTTGTATTATAGCCCATATTGACCACGGTAAATCCACGTTAGCTGATCGCATATTAGAGTCTACCGGTTTGCTGACCGAACGGGAAATGGAAGAACAAGTGCTGGATGCCATGGAGTTGGAAAAGGAACGCGGGATTACCATTAAACTGAAGGCGGTGCGCTTGGTTTATAAAGCAAAGAACGGCCAGGAGTATATTTTTAATATTATTGATACACCGGGACACGTAGACTTTAATTACGAAGTTTCTCGCAGTTTGGCTGCCTGTGAAGGGGCCCTTTTGGTTGTCGATGCATCACAGGGAATTGAGGCCCAGACTTTGGCCAATGTTTACCTGGCATTGGAACATGATTTGGAAATCATACCGGTAATTAATAAGATTGATTTGCCCAGTGCTGAGCCGGAAAGGGTGAAACAAGAAATTGAAGAGGTTATCGGCTTGGATGCTTCCGATGCCGTGCTGGCATCTGCCAAAACCGGCTTTGGCGTAGATGAAATTTTAGAACAAATTGTCCACAAGATACCGCCCCCTTCCGGGGACAGTACTAAGCCCCTTAAGGCATTGATCTTTGACTCCCATTATGACCCTTACCGCGGTGTAATTGCTTATTTTAGGGTAGTAGAAGGTACCGTCAAAAAAGGAATGCAAATTCGCATGATGGCTACCGGTGCGGAATTTGAAGTTACGGAAGTAGGTGTTTTTCGTCCCGAACTTACTCCCATAGACCAGCTTAAAGCCGGTGAGGTAGGATATTTGGCAGCCAGCATAAAAAATGTTAAGGACTGCCAAGTCGGTGACACCATTACCGATCTCAACAACCCGGCAGATAAGCCATTACCCGGCTATCGCAAAGCCACCCCGATGGTTTACTGCGGCTTGTATCCGGTAGATACCGTAGACTACAATAACTTGCGGGACGCTTTGGATAAACTTAGTTTAAATGACGCCTCCCTTGTTTATGAGCCGGAGACTTCTGACGCGTTGGGATTTGGCTTTCGCTGCGGTTTTTTAGGCCTGCTGCATATGGAGATCATCCAAGAACGCTTAGAGCGGGAATACAAGTTAAGCATTATTACCACCGCCCCCAGCGTTGTTTACCATGTTTACACCACTGACGGTGAAATGCAGGAGATAGAAAACCCCTCAAAAATGCCGGATGCCGGAAAAATAGATCATGTAGAAGAGCCCTTTGTTAAGGCCACAATCGTGGTGCCAAAAGAATTTGTCGGTTCAGTGATGGAATTATGTATGGAACGGCGGGGTATACCCGATAACATGGAATATCTGGGTATTAACCGGGTAATGCTCACTTATAAGCTTCCCTTAGCCGAAATTATCTTTGACTTTTTTGATCAGTTAAAAACCCGTACCAGAGGTTATGCGTCGCTAGATTATGAAATGGCCGGGTATCAAGAAACGGAATTAGTAAAATTAGACATTTTGGTGAACAATGAACCTGTAGATGCCCTGTCCTGCATTATGCACAAAGACAAGGCCTATCATCGGGGACGGGCGCTGGTGGAAAAACTGCGCGGGCTCATACCGCGGCAGCAATTTGAAATACCTATCCAGGCGGCAATCGGCAACCGGATTATTGCGCGGGAAAACGTAAAAGCATTGCGCAAAGACGTGCTGGCTAAATGCTACGGCGGTGACGTTACCCGTAAGCGCAAGCTGTTGGAAAAACAAAAAGCGGGTAAAAAACGCATGAAGCAGGTGGGCAGTGTAGAAGTTCCTCAAGAAGCATTTATGGCAGTATTAAACATAGGAAAGGACAAATAATTAGAACAGCTAAATGTGCATGCGGCAGCGTGCACATTTTTGTCTGTCTGTAACAGTTGTTGTTTTGTTTTAAAATTAGTTAGAAAGGAAAAAATAACTTAAAGGGGATTTATTAAGTGGACCCTGTGGGATTATATATTCACGTGCCTTTTTGTGTGCGCAAATGCAAATACTGTGATTTTGTTTCCTACCCCTATCGGGAAGAAATGGCGGCAGACTATCTTAAGGCGCTGGAATTAGAGATGCAGCACTATGCCGGTGTGCTGTCGCCTGAACATAAGCGGTTTGCTACCGTCTATGTTGGGGGAGGAACCCCCACCGTATTAACCACGGCACAGTTAGACAGGTTACTGATGTTCACACAAAAATATTTTTGCCGCGCTAAAGATGCGGAAGTAACTGTGGAAGCAAATCCCGGTACAGTTGATCGGGAGAAGTTAAAACTACTCAAAGAAATGGGTGTAAACCGCATAAGTTTTGGGGTGCAGGCCTGCCAGCAGCGTTTGTTAAACATACTGGGGCGAGCGCACAATTTTAAGCAAGCCGTGCAGGCAGTGGAACAAGCCCGGCACGTTGGCTTTAACAATATTAATTTAGATATGATTTTTGGCATTCCCACCCAAAGGTTGGCGGAATGGACAGTTTCTTTAAATTTGTTGTTGGAAATGCAGCCTGAACACCTGTCCTGCTACAGTTTGCAGCTGGAAGAAGGCACGCCCCTGGCCAAAGATGTGGAACGGGGTGTGCTAAAGGGCTGCCCCGATGAACTGGATTTGGCCATGTATCAAAAGGCAATTAAATACTTGACACGGCATGGTTATACGCACTATGAAATATCTAACTTCGCCCGGCCCGGTTTTCAATCCCGGCATAACTTAATCTATTGGCATAACGGCAACTATCTTGGCTTAGGCCCGGCAGCCCACTCCCACTTTAACGGGGAAAGGTGGGCAAATACCGGTTCATTGGCTGAGTATGCCGGCAGCTTGGCGAAAAAAGAGTTGCCGGTAACGGAACGCTTTAAGTTGACAAAAAAAGAAGTGATGTCAGAAACGGTCTTTATGGGCTTAAGACTGCTGGACGGGTTGAATTTGAGCGAGTTTCGCCGCCGGTTTAAGCAAGATGTGCTGGATATCTGGCCGGAGCAAATAACCAAATTATGCAGTCAGGGTTTGCTTAAGTTGACCGATGGCCGCTTAAAATTAACTGATAAAGGCTTGCCGCTGGCAAACATTGTTTTTATGGAATTTGTTTAGCTTAAAAGGCGGTAGTTCATCTGCTTGACAAAACCCTACTGTAGTGCTATGTTTAATTGTAGTAACTTAGCACTCAACTGCATAGAGTGCTAACAGGAGGTGGCACCGGCATGGAAATGGATGAGCGCAAGAAGAAAGTATTGTTGGCTATCATAAAAGATTATATTTCTACTGCTGAACCGGTAGGCTCCCGAACCATTTCGCGCAAATATAATCTAGGGGTCAGTCCGGCTACCATTAGGAATGAAATGGCTGACTTGGAAGAATTGGGTTATATTGAACAGCCGCATACTTCGGCCGGACGCGTACCTTCACACTTAGGTTACCGTTATTATGTAGATTATCTGATGGAGCCCCTTGAGCTAAACAAAGAAGAACTGGAGCTGATTAATCGCAGTTACGAAAACAAGGTCAGAGAAATCGGCAAGATCATTACCAAAACCGGAAAGCTGTTATCTCGTTTGACCAACTATACCTCTATTGTGATGGCTCCTCAAATGGGTACTTCAGCAATTAGGCATATTCATTTGGTTTCAATGTCGCCGGACCAGGCAATGCTGATTGTGGTGATGAATAACGGTACAGTGCAACATCATCTCATAGATGTTGATGAAAATATTACCGCAAATGATCTGCTGCAGATTGCAACGGTGTTAAATGCTAAATTATCCGGTCTAACGGTGCCGCAAATTAGGTTGACGATATTAAAGGAACTTTACCAAGAACTGTCCAGCTACAAAGATTTATTGAATACTGCCTTTGAGCTGTTACATCATCAGATGCACGACAGCGCAGAGAGTAAAATATACTTGGGTGGGGTATATAATATCCTTAATCAGCCTGAGTTTCACAATATTGAAAAGGTAAAAACTTTATTATCACTGTTAGAGCAAGAAAAACTGCTGCACGAAATTCTCACTGATCATCAAGAATCCGGCTTAACGGTACGCATCGGTGTAGAGAACAATTGTGAAGAAATGAAGGATTGTACGATGGTGACAGCTACCTATCAATTAGATGATCAGGTGCGGGGAACTGTTGGCATACTGGGACCTACTCGCATGGAATACGCCAAAGTAATCACCATTGTGCAATACTTGGCTGAACGACTGAGTAATGCCCTGGAAAAATATAAGTAGTTGGTAAATTGCTTGAGGAGGAGCGAATAATTGAGCTTAAAACAACAAGCCAGTAAGGGTTCAGAAGTTGATGAAAGACTGGCGGCTTTGATTACCAATTCCAATGCAGTGCGAGCAATTGCTTCCGCGGTGGAAGGCACACTGGGCCCTAAAGGGCTGGATACCATGCTGGTAGACCGTTTTGGTGAAGTAGTGGTGACTAACGACGGCGTAACCATTCTCACCATGATGGAGGCTAATCACCCTGCTGCAAAAATGGTGGTAAATATAGCCAAATCACAACAAGAGGAAATCGGTGACGGAACAACAACCGCCACTATCATGGCCGGAGCGTTGGTTGCTACCGGTGTTGAGCAAGTGGCTAAAGGTGTCCCGGTGGCCAGAGTGATAGAAGGTCTGAAGATAGGACTTAAGCGGGCCCAACAAATGATTAAAGAGGCATCCAAGCCGGTTAACGGCTTGGATGATCCGCTGATTCGCCGGGTAGCGTTGGTTGCCGGGCGGGAGCATGAAGATATTGCGGATTTAGTAGTTGAAGCTGCAAGGTTAATTGGGCAGGAAAAACTGCAAGACAAAAGTTTTAAACTTTCTGACACTATTATTTCGCAAGAGGGCGCGGAAAATCAAGTGTTTATGGGCGTCATCATCAATAAAGAGCGCATGAATAAACAAATGCCTAAAGAATTGGAAAAAGTTAAGGTATTGGTGATTGATGACGCGTTGGAGCCGGAAGAAATTGAAGAAGAAGCTTTAAGCACGGAAAGCGGTTTTGCCCGTTATTTGGAGCTACAAAAGGATTTTCGTAGTAACCTACAAAAGATTATCGATTTGGGTGTTGGACTGGTGCTGGTAGACCGCGGTGTTGACGATGCTGCTGAAGAATTGCTAACCGATGCCGGCATTATTGTTGTGCAGAGGGTAGCAAACAAAGAGCTGCGCAAGGCGGCAGAACACTGCGGCGCTCGCATGATAAAACGCACCGGGCTGCGGAAAGCTCCCGATGATTTAGCTAAATATTTAGGTTATGCGGAAAAGGTTGTCAGTGAAGAAAAATTAGAGCAGCTATGGCTTGTCGGCGGCGGCGGTAAGCCGATGGCTACCGTATTGGTAGGGGCGGCAACAGAAGAAGTGGTCGGTGAGCGGGAACGGATTGCTAAAGATGCCGCTGCTGCCGTGCAAGCTGCCGTGCGCGGTGGGGTAGTCCCCGGTGGCGGTTCGCTGGAATTGGCAGTGGCCCGGGAGATAGAAAAGCTGCGGGATGAAATCAGAGGGATGGCTGCTTACGGCTTGGACTGTGTGGCCAATGCCCTTAGGCGTCCAATTTCCCAAATTGTGGCCAACGCCGGCTTTAATCCGCTGGAAAAAATTGGAGATGTAAATGCTGCTCAGGTAAAGAACAACAAATATTCACTGGCAGTGGATTGCGATACCGGTGAAGTGGCAGATATGGAACAGCTCGGCGTGGTAGATCCCACATTGGTAAAATTGTACGCGTTGAAAGCAGCCGGTGAAATAGCAGAAGCAATATTAAGGATAGATACAATTATCAAAATGCGTGATGAAAAAACATCATCACAGGAAGGTGAAGGCGATATATAAGAGGTGGGGGGATAAATTTGGCTAAGGATGATTTGCAGAAAGAACCGGAGCAAAATAAAGAGTCAGAAGCTAATGAAGAATTAAATAGGCAAGCTGCTGAAGAAGGGCGGCCGGAAGAAAAGCAGCCTGAGGAAGGGCAACAGAATGAATCGACCGATAAAATAATTGAAGAACTACAGCAAAAACTGGCTGAAAAAACCAAGGAAGCGGAAGATTATTATAACCGTCTGTTGAGAACACAGGCAGATTTTGATAATTACCGTCGACGTACTCGTCAAGAACGTGAAGAATTGATAAAATTTGCCAGTGAGGATCTAATCACTGAGCTTCTGCCGGTGCTGGATAACTTTGACCGGGCGCTGGCAGCGGCGGAAAGCACAGATAACGAGTTTGTATCCGGTGTGCAGATGATTTACCGCCAGCTCAAAGAGATTTTAGCAAAAGAAGGACTGGCGGAAATTCCGGCAGTAGGAGAAGAATTTGATCCCAATAAACACGAGGCAGTAATGCAAGTAGAAAGTGATGAACATGAGGAAAATATTATTGTAGAAGAACTGCGCAAGGGATATGCTCTAAAGGACAAAGTAATTCGCCCATCTATGGTCAAAGTAGCGAAGTAATATTTTTCACAGATACATAAATTCGGAGGTTGATATTGATATGGGAAAGGTAATCGGTATAGATTTAGGTACAACTAACTCCTGTGTTGCCGTAATGGAGGGCGGTGAACCGGTAGTTATTCCCAATGCAGAAGGAGCGCGTACTACCCCGTCGGTAGTGGCCTTTTCTAAAACCGGTGAGCGCCTGGTCGGTGAAGTAGCTAAAAGGCAGGCTATAACTAACCCTGAACGCACGGTGATTTCTATTAAACGCCATATGGGCACCAATTATAAAGTGGAAATTGATGGAAAACAATTTACGCCCCAGGAAATTTCGGCGATGATTTTGCAAAAGCTAAAAGCTGACGCCGAGGCATATTTGGGAGAAAAGGTAGAAAAAGCGGTAATTACCGTACCGGCGTATTTTACAGACTCTCAGCGTCAGGCTACCAAAGACGCGGGCAGGATTGCCGGCCTGGAGGTGCTGCGCATTATTAACGAACCTACCGCGGCTTCCCTGGCCTATGGTTTAGATAAAGAATCTGACCAAACTATTTTGGTTTTTGACCTTGGCGGCGGAACCTTTGACGTATCAATTCTGGAGTTAGGTGACGGTGTATTTGAAGTAAAGGCAACCAGCGGTAACAACCGACTGGGTGGCGATGACTTTGACCAGCGCATTATTGATTGGATGATTGCCGAGTTTAAAAATCAAACGGGTATAGATTTAAGAAATGACCGCATGGCTATGCAGCGGTTAAAAGAAGCGGCCGAAAAGGCGAAAATCGAGCTGTCCAACGTGATGACCACCAACATTAATCTGCCCTTTATCACTGCCGGTGAAGACGGCCCGAAACACTTGGATTTAACCCTCAATCGGGCGAAGTTTGAAGAACTTACTGCGGATCTGGTGGAAAAAACCATGGGTCCCACCCGGCAGGCAATGGCTGATGCCGGCTTAGAACCCAAAGATATCGACAAAGTTCTGCTGGTTGGCGGCTCTACCCGTATTCCGGCAGTACAAGAAGCAATTAAAAAATATTTGGGCAAAGAACCTTATAAAGGCATCAATCCTGATGAGTGTGTGGCTATCGGTGCGGCAATCCAAGCCGGCGTGTTGTCGGGTGAGGTAAAAGACGTGCTGTTGTTAGACGTTACCCCGCTGTCATTGGGTATTGAAACCCTCGGCGGTGTGTTCACCCGTCTAATTGAACGCAATACCACTATTCCGACTTCAAAGAGCCAAATCTTTTCCACCGCTGCGGATAACCAGACTTCCGTAGAAATTCACGTGCTGCAGGGTGAACGTCAAATGGCAGCCGACAATAAAACTTTAGGTCGGTTTACCCTTACCGGAATTCCTCCGGCACCGCGCGGAGTACCGCAAATCGAAGTTAAATTTGACATCGATGCAAACGGGATTGTTAACGTATCCGCTAAAGATTTGTCTACCGGTAAGGCCCAAAGCATTACCATTACCAATTCCGGCGGTTTGTCGGAAGAGGAAATTGAAAGAATGGTCCGGGATGCAGAAAAGTATGCCGAAGAGGACAAAAAGCGCAAAGAAATGGTTGAAGCGCGTAACAATGCTGACAGCATGATTTATCAAGCGGAAAAAACCATTAAAGAGTTTGAAGGTAAAGCGGATAAAGCAATGATTGACAAAGTGAAAAGTGCCATTGAAGATCTGCGTTCAGTGATGAACGGCGACGATGTTGAGTTGATCAAACAAAAAACCGAAGCGCTACAACAGCCGCTGCACGAATTAGCGGCAGCGATGTATCAGCAAACTGCCCAAGCAAATGGGCAGGCAGATGCCCAGTCCGGCGCTAAGCAGGATGACAATGTTGTCGATGCGGATTATGAAGTAAAAGACGATAACAAGTAAGCCAATTACCGCATATTGATGATATAATAATATCTTGATCGACACGCAGGGGAGGCCAGAATTTCCTCCCCTGCCTTTGTAATGACCTTGCCTAAAGGTGGTGACGCTATTGGCTAAGCGTGATTATTATGAAGTTCTGGGCGTTTCCAGAGATGCTTCACCGGAAGAAATAAAAAAAGCATACCGAAAACTGGCCAGAAAATATCACCCGGATGCCAACCCGGACAACAAAAAAGAAGCTGAGGAAAAATTTAAAGAAGTGGCAGAAGCCTATGCCGTATTAAGTGACCCTGAAAAGCGGGCAAAATATGATCGCTTTGGCCATGCCGGAACTGACGGTCAAGGCTTTGGTGATTTTGGCTTCGGCGGTTTTGGTGACTTTGGCGATTTTGGCAGTATCAATGATATTTTTGATATCTTCTTTGGCGGCGGTTCTTCGCGCCGCAGCACCGGGCCGCAAAAGGGTGCCGATTTAAGGCTGAATATGGAGCTTTCTTTTAAGGAAGCGGCCTTTGGCGTGGAAAGAAGTATAAAAGTGCCCCGCATGGAAGCATGTGAAACTTGCGGCGGGAACGGTGCGGCACCCGGCACATCCCCCAAAACCTGCGGTGTGTGTCACGGCACCGGACAAATGCGCCAGTCCGTTAACACGCCTTTTGGGCGCATTATGCAGTCCCGCACTTGTACTAACTGCCACGGGGAAGGCACCGTTATTGACCAGCCTTGCCCCACCTGTCATGGCAGCGGTCGGGTAAAACGCAGCCGTACCATTAATGTTAAAATACCGGCCGGTGTGGACAACGGTACCCGTATCCGCCTGAGCGGTGAAGGCGAATTGGGAACTCACGGCGGCCCGCCGGGGGATCTGTATGTATATATTTCAGTACGCCCGCACAAGATATTTAAGCGAGAAGGAAACGACGTTTATTGCGAAATACCGATTAGCTTTGCTCAGGCAGCGTTAGGGGATGAAATCACCGTTCCTACGCTAGATGGCAATGAAACCGTGAAAATACCTGAAGGAACCCAAAGCGGCGATGTGTTTCGGATTAGGGGTAAGGGAATACCCTATCTCAACGGAGCGGGCAGAGGCGATCAGCATGTGAGAGTGAAAGTTGTCACTCCGACCAAGTTAACTGAAAAACAAAAAGAACTATTACGAGAATTTGCTAGGTTATCAGGAGAAAAAATACCTAAGGGTGCCGATAAAGGCTTTTTTAAGAAAGTAAAGGATGCCTTTGTAGGTTAAGGAGGCAAGTATCTTGAAATATCAGGAGGTTGCGGTACACACCCCTTTATGGGGGGTGGAACTCATTTCCATGATATTTACGGAATTGGGTAGTGGCGGGGTAGCCATTGATGACCCCGCTCTTTTTTATAAATATGCTGAATCAGGGAAATGGGATTACTGGATAGCGCCTGTTAAGACAGATCCTGAGCAAATGCCGGTGGTTAAAGGCTATTTTCCGGCAGACAGTGCAGCGGAAAAGATTGAGCAGCTAAGAGAAAAAATCGGCAAATTGGATTTGGCCGATGAAGTAAAAATTTATATACGCGAAGTTCAGGAAGAGGATTGGGCTACCGCCTGGCAGGCTTATTACAAGCCAATAAAAGTAGGAAAGCGTTTTCTGGTTAAGCCTACTTGGGAAAATGCGGTATCCGAAACCAAGCGCATTGTGTTAGAATTAGATCCCGGAATGGCTTTTGGCTGCGGCAATCACCCCACTACTACCATGTGCTTGGAACTGATGGAAGATTTAATTTCCGGCGGTGAAGAGGTGTGTGATGTGGGTACCGGTACCGGGATATTAGCGATAGCCGCAGCTAAATTGGGGGCGGCAAAAGTTTTCGCCGTAGATTTAGATGAAGTGGCGGTAAAAACAGCTAAAAATAATGCCCGGCTTAACGGTGTGGACGATAAGCTGAATGTTGTGCACGGCAATTTGCTTGATTGCTATCAGGGCACACCGGACTTAATTACCGCCAACATTATAGCCGATGTAATCATTGATTTGGCTCCCGATGCCCAAAGGCTACTGAAACAAGGTGGGCGGTTTATCGCATCAGGAATCATTAAGGATCGGGCGGAGGAAGTACTGTCTGTGCTAAGGGCAAATAATTTTGCCTTAAAAGATACCAGAGAACAAGGGGAATGGGTAGCCTACCTATTGCGGAAAGAGTAGGAGGGTTTTTGTGTCACATTTTTTTGTCGATCCGGCGGATATCAAGAGAGGACAAGCATTGATTACCGGACCGGATGTAAAGCACATACAAAAAGTGTTGCGCTTAGGCATAGGAGATACCGTGACACTGTTTGACGGTCAGGGCAATAAATATCAGGCAAATATTGCCGACTATAGCCGGGAAGCGGTTTATTTAAAGATTATCAAAAAAGAAGTGGCCGAAGGGGAGCCACCGATTAACGTGACTGTTGTTCAGTGTTTGCCCAAAGGGGATAAAATGGATTTGGTAATTCAAAAAGGCACGGAATTAGGGGTCAGTCGATTTATTCCCTTAAAATGCAGCCGTTCGGTAGTAAAACTGGATAGCAAAAAGGGATTAGAGCGGCAAAAACGCTGGCAAAAAATAGCTTTGGCAGCGGCCAAACAATGTCGCCGCCCGATGGTGCCGGAAGTAACCGCCCCGATGGATTGGCCGGATGTGCTGGCGAATGTCCCTCCGGATGCCTTGTTGCTGATCCCCTGGGAGGGCGAAACATCAACATCTATCAGAGATGTACTGTCTCAAAAATACCAGGATGTTTATATCGTGATCGGGCCGGAGGGCGGTTTTGAACCCCACGAAATTGATGCCGCCCGCCGGTATAAAGCCAAAACGGTGTCATTGGGCCCGCGCATACTGCGTACCGAAACAACGGGCCTGGCCTTAATAAGTATTATTATGTATTTACATGGAGATTTGGGCTAGGTTGACGGTGGGTTTTTTAGGGAGGGATAGTATGTCCCAAAAGACAGTAGCCATTTATACACTGGGCTGCAAAGTTAATCAAACTGAATCCGCAGCCATTGCCGAAATGTTTAAAGGGCGCGGCTATACTATTACGGATTTTAATCAGGCGGCCGATGTTTATATCATAAATACTTGTACCGTTACTCATCTCGGCGATCGAAAAAGCCGGCAGATGATTAGAAGGGCGGCCAAAACTAACCCCAATGCCGTCATTGTCGTTACCGGTTGTTATGCCCAAACATCTCCCGGTGAGGTTTTGGAAATCCCCGGTGTAGATTTGGTTGTCGGCACGGGAGATAAAAACAGGATTGTTGAATTAGTGGAAAAAAGTGCGGAAAAGATGCCGCAACCTGTCAATGCAGTGACGGACATTTTTGCCCAACAAGAATTTAAAGAGCTGCCTACTGCGGCGGAAAACGGTAAAACCCGGGCCTTTATCAAGGTGCAGGAGGGCTGTAACAATTACTGTGCTTACTGCATCATTCCCTACGCCCGCGGTCCGCTGAGGAGCCGTCGGCCGGAAAGCATTATTGCGGAAATTAAAAAGCTGGTGGAAAGGGGTTTTAAAGAGGTTGTGCTTACCGGTATTCACACCGGAGCATATGGTTTGGACTTTAACGACGGCACGGATTTAGCGACCCTGGTGGAGAAAATTTTAACCGTTCCTGATCTTGCTCGCCTGCGCTTAAGTTCGGTAGAGCCCAATGATATTACTCCGGAGTTAATAGATATTGCCGCTAAATCTAAAGTTTTTTGCCGTCATCTGCACATTCCGCTGCAAAGCGGCGATGACACGGTATTAAAAAACATGCGCCGCCGCTATACAACCCAGCAATTTGCTCAGCTAATAAAAGATATTAGAGAGAAAATACCTGATATTGCGATCACCACTGACGTGATCGTCGGTTTTCCGGGGGAAACCGACCAAATGTTTGAAAATACATATCAATTTTGTCAAGATATTGCTTTTGCCGGCATGCACGTATTTAAATATTCCCCGCGCAAAGGTACGGCAGCGGCGGATTTCCCTAACCAAGTACCGGCGCCCAAAAAAGAAGAGCGTAGTAAAAGGTTAGTTGCCTTAGCTAAAAAAATGGCTCAAAATTATGGCCAAAAGTTTGTCGGGCAGAATGTAGAGGTATTGGTGGAACAACCGGTGGCCGACAAACCGGGTTTTTGGGAGGGGCTGACCGATACCTACTTGCGGGTTGAATTTGCTGCCGACGGTGATCTGCACGGTAAATTTGTTTTAGTGCAGTTAACGGCGTATCGGGATGAACGGCTGTGCGGCAAAATGCTTTTACAGTAGCAGGATTTAACATTTATTCGTTGAATACGTATAAGGAAATCTATAATTTTAAAAAATAGCCTAATAAACAGCTTGCTTTCGGGAGGAGGTGCAATATTGTCTGACTGCCTTTTTTGTAAGATTATTAACAAAGAAATTCCGTCTGAAGTAGTATATGAAGATGAAAAAGTTTTAGCTTTTAAAGATATTAACCCGGTAGCACCGCATCATATATTAATCATCCCGAAAAAACATATTGCCACAACATTTGACCTCCAGGCAGAAGATGCAGCCTTAATAGGGCACATGGTTATAACGGCACAAAAAATAGCCAAAGACTTAGGCTTGGGGGAAAATGGCTTTCGCTTAGTAAACAACTGCCTGAAAGATGGGGGACAAACGGTATTTCACATTCATTTTCACCTCTTGGGCGGAAGATACTTTGACTGGCCGCCGGGTTAAACCAAAGCATTGACTTAGCTTACTATAATGTAGTATAATAACCAAGTGCTTTGTAAAAAGAAGGATGATTTTTTGTGTTTAAGGTTAACTCTCTGATTCACAGCCAGTCGGAGGGAGGGAAAACAAGTGGCGGAAATTAGAGTTGGAAAAAATGAAACTCTGGACAGTGCCCTCCGGCGCTTTAAACGGTCTTGCCAAAGAGCTGGGGTGTTAGCTGAAGCACGTAAACGGGAAGTTTACGAAAAACCCAGTGTTCGGCGCAAGAAAAAATCTGAGGCTGCCCGCAGAGCTGCAGCCCGTAAACGTCGTTAATAAAATCAGGATCTCACAATGCCTGGCAGCTAAAGTGTTTTGCCGGGCATTTTTTATCTAAAAAACCAAAGGGTGATCACATGGGTTATGGGGAACTTACCTTATGGATAGCGATATTGGTCATGGTACTTGGCGTATTGCTGATGCTGTTGGAAATCTTCGTTTTTCCCGGTTTCGGCATGGCCGGTTTTGCCGGCTTAATAATGCTGGGCTATGGGATATTTTTGCTGTCTACCGATGTTTTGCAGTCCCTTCAATCCCTGCTCATGGGTTTGCTTCTCACTTTAGGCTTTTTTGCTTGGGCGGTACGACTGGGTTATAAGCGCAAAATTTGGCATCGCTTGGCCTTAAAAGAGCGGCAGAGCAGCGAAGAAGGGTATTCCGTCGCCCGTTCGGAGTTAAAAGGGCTGGTGGGCAAAAAAGGGACGGCAGTTACCAAGCTCAGACCTTCCGGTACGGTGGAAATAGACGGCATGAGAATTGATGTTGTCAGTGAAGGTGATTACATAACTGCGGGAACTGAGATAATAGTAGTAAAGGTAGACGGAACGCGGGTGATAGTAAGACCTGTTGATAATCACTAAAAGGGGGTTTTGTTTTGTTTGAGATTGTTTCGCTACTGATTTTTCTGGTTTTAATTATCACGGTAATTACCGCTATATTCAGTTTTATCCCGGTGGGATTGTGGATATCCGCACTGGCTGCCGGAGTGCGCATTGGTTTGATGACCTTAATCGGCATGCGGCTGAGAAGGGTGCCGCCGGACAAAATTATAAACCCGCTGGTAAAAGCGGACAAAGCCGGTCTTAACTTAACGGTCAATCAGCTTGAAGCTCACTACTTGGCCGGCGGTAACGTAGACAATGTAGTAAATGCCTTGATTGCCGCAGAAAGGGCGGCCATTAACCTTTCTTTTGAACAGGCTGCGGCCATTGATTTGGCCGGACGGGATGTCTTTGATGCGGTGCAGATGAGTGTTAACCCCAGGGTGTTGGAAACACCCTGGATTTCTGCCGTGGCTAAGGACGGCATTGAAGTGAAAGTAATGGCTCGGGTAACGGTGCGGGCAAACATTAGCCGTCTGGTCGGCGGTGCGGGAGAAGACACCGTGCTGGCCAGAGTGGGTGAAGGCTGTGTGAGCACGGTGGGCAGTATGGACAACCATAAAGAGGTTTTGGAAAACCCGGATGCCATTTCGCAAACGGTATTAAGTAAAGGGTTGGATGCCGGCACTGCTTTTGAGATCTTATCCATTGATATTGCCGACGTTGATGTGGGCCGCAACATCGGTGCCCAGCTGCAGACTGAGCAGGCGGAGGCAGATAAGCAAATTGCCCAGGCTAAAGCGGAAGAACGCCGGGCAATGGCGGTGGCCAAAGAGCAGGAAATGCGGGCGCAAGTGGAAGAAATGCGGGCTAAGGTGGTAGCGGCGGAAGCGGAAGTACCGCTGGCATTGGCAGAAGCGCTGCGTAGCGGTAATTTGGGCGTGATGGATTATTATAATATGCAGAACATTATTGCCGACACCGAGATGCGCGATAACTTTGCCCAATTTGGCCGGGATAAGGCAATCGGCTCCAAAAGCGACCGCGGCCCTGAACGGAAAACGGATTAATGGGAGCAAAGTTGATGAACGGCGAAAGATTTGATTGGGACATTTTGCTGGAAAAAGATCCGGAGCATCCGCCGGTAAAAAGACAGCGGCAAGAAGAAGTACCTAAAGCAGAGCAGGAACTTACGCCGCTCTTTGAGGAGCCAAGCAGGCCCTCGGCCCCGGCGGCAGTAAAAAGAAAAGCGGCTACCGTATCTGAAGAAGATGCGATGTATCAACCGGCACCGAAAAACATGGAGAAAACTAAGGAGCAGGCGTCCAAGCCCCAAAAAGAATATAAAGGGAGCAATGGCCGGCCCCAATTTTTAAATTCCCACACTTTAGTTGACGCCTTTATTCTTTCTGAATTGCTAACGCCCCGGGGGCGATGGTATCGGCGGCGGAGAAGATAAACTAAATATTAGTAATTATTACCCCTCCTTGGACATAAATTTAATCCGAGGAGGGGATTTTTTATGGCCTGGAGTGATCTGACCAAACAACTGAAACGCAAATTTTCCGACTTTCTGGAAATTCCCAGTGACGTCATGCTGGACTTGCCTAAAATTGTGCTGGTGGGAAATTTACAGGTATTTATTGAAAATCACCGGGGCATAGTGGAGTACACTTCTGATGTGGTGAGGGTTATTGTCGGTGAGGGGGAAATTGGCATTGCCGGGCAGGGCCTATCAATTAGGAATATTACCGGTGATGAAATTATCGTTGAGGGTAAAATTAAAAGTTTACAGTTTAAATAAATAATTAATCAGCGAAAGGAGGAAAAGTAAATTGTTTTTGTTTAGATTAATGGCTTACATATTTGGACATGTATCCCTGCTGGTACAGGGGGAAGCCTTGGAAAAATTTCTCAATATGGCCGCCGGCAGGGGAATTTACTTATGGGATATTACCAGAGTAGGTAAAGATAAGATGCTGGTTAAAGTCAGGCTTTCCGGGGTAAAACCCCTGCGGCATATTGCCCGCAGTACCAAAAGCAGGTTTAAAATCAAATCCCGGGAAGGAATGCCCTTTGTCGTTCAGCGGATGAAAAAGCGCAAAATGCTGGTCATTGGTGCCGTTTTGTTTCTGCTTGTGTTGTACATGCTTTCTTCTTTTATTTGGTTTATCGATATTGAAGGCAATAAAAATATCAGCGATGAAAAGATTTTATCTATTGCCCGCCAAGCAGGCCTGGCCCGGGGGGCGTTAATTTGGCAGGTAGATCCGCCGGCGGTAGAACAAGCCCTAAAGGACAAACTGCCGACGATTTCCTGGGTTTGTGTAACGATCGAGGGAACGCGGGCGAAAGTGGAAATAGTGGAGAAAAAAATGCCCGCCGGTACTGGTGAGCATGAAGCGGCCCATATTGTGGCCAAAAAAGCCGGGTTGGTTAAGGAAATATTAGTGCTGTCAGGGCAACCGGCAGTAAAAGAGGGGGATACCGTGGTACCGGGGCAAATTTTGATTTCCGGGGAAATAATTCCGGAAGTGACTGAGGAACCCCAAACAGATGACAGTTTAGGGGAGGGGCCCAAACCCATTGCCTTGCCGCGCTATGTGCATGCCAAAGGAATGGTGCGGGCAAGAGTGTGGTATGAAGGATACGGAGAATCCCAACTGGTTGAAAAAGGCAAAAGGCTTACCGGCAGAGAGCTTGAGCAGGTTCGTATGAAAATTGGCGGTAAGGAAATAATTTTAAAAGGACCGAAGGAAATAAAATTTGCCGACTACCAAGTGAAACAAGAGAGCAAAAGCCTGCCCACATGGAGGAATATTACCGTGCCTGTCGAATTGGTTAATGTGAAATACCTGGAATTAGCCAACTATACAGAAAAGCGCACCCGCGCGGAAGCCAGAGAGCTTGCTGAACAAAAGGCCTTGGCGGCGATTAAATCTCAAATGCCGGAAGATGCCAAAATAATGGAACAGCGGGTTGAACGCATTGAAACCGGACAGCAGGAAAATCTGGTAAGAGTGAAAGTATTTATAGAAACACTGGAAGAGATTGGAACAGTAAAACCGTTTCAACCATAATCATAATTAGCAGAACTGCAGTATAGGGGGATTACTTATTTTGGAACAACTTACGGAAGCCAGGATTACCCTTGACAACATCCGCTTTGCCGCTGAAATTTTCGGCCATCACGATCAAAATCTGGATCAAATTGAGAAAATGATGGATGTGAAAGTGGTTGTTCGAGGGGATGAACTGGTAATCTCCGGAGCGGAGGAATCAGTGCGGGAGGCCGAACAAGTAATTAAGCAATTAAAGGACTATTCCGCAGCGAATAATCACATAACGATGCTGGATATTAACTATGCTTTAAAGATGGTGCGCTCCGGCAGCGGGGAAACCCTTGCTGATTTGGCCCGGGATGTAGTGGTGGTGACAAATCGGGGCAAGCAAATCAAACCGAAAACCCATGGGCAAAAACAATATATAGATGCTATTAGAAAAAAAGATATTGTTTTTGGCATCGGCCCTGCCGGTACCGGTAAGACTTACCTGGCTGTGGCCCTTGCCATTGCTGCTTTAAGAAATAAAAAAGTATCAAGGCTGATATTAACTAGGCCGGCGGTGGAAGCAGGGGAGAAATTGGGCTTTTTGCCCGGGGATTTACAGGAAAAGGTTAATCCGTATTTAAGGCCGATCTATGACAGTCTATACGATATCTTAGGCGTAGATACCACGGAAAAATATTTGGAACGGCATATTATTGAAATTGCGCCCCTTGCCTATATGCGGGGCAGAACACTGGAAGATTCGTTTATTATTTTGGATGAAGCGCAAAATACCACACCGGAGCAAATGAAAATGTTTCTTACCCGGTTAGGATTTGGCTCAAAGGCAGTGGTAACCGGTGACATTACGCAAGTGGATCTGCCGCCCGGCCAAAAATCGGGATTAATTGATGCCATTAAAAAGTTAAGTGATATAGAAGGCTTGGTGTTTCACTACATGACCGGGGCGGATATTGTACGCCACCCGCTGGTAGCAGAAATCATTAAAGCTTATGACCTGGCCGAGCAGGCGAAGGCTGATAGGAAGTGAAGTGATGATTCCTTTAGGCAAAATCGGCCGTACTCTTTGGCAAGGTTTGTCTGTGCTAATTAAACATCACTGGGTACGCCGTGGAAGTGCAGCATTATTTTTTATCTTCATTTTTACTTTATTGCTTGCGATAGAATTTTTTCCCAGTAGGGTTGATTTAGAAGTTGGCGATGTTGCTCCGTATGATATTAAAGCGCCACGCACTGTTGAATATATCGATCCGATAAAAACAGCTGAACTGAGAAAACAGGCGGCAGAAGAGGTGGCTGAGGTTTATACTACCGACCCATCGGTAGCCCTGGCTGTAGAAAGGGAGATTGCTGATTTAACGGAAGAAATTAACGCCGTTCAGACTAATAATGGGCTCTCGGCGGAAGAAAAAATTCAGAAGTTAAAAGCCGTAATTCACTTTGAACTGCCGGAAAGGGTTTACGGTGACTTAGCGGTAAGTGCACCTAATGAGGTGCAGCAAGTAAGTGAAAGGGTTACTAAACTGATTGTTGACCGGCTCAATCAAGGTATTACCGAAGAACAGGTTAGTAGTGCCGTATCCCAAGTAGTAAGCGATATTACCAAACTGGGTTACAGTCAAAGTTATCAAATTTATGCCATTGGGTTGGCAGAGAACTTTACCCGGGCAAATAAGTTCTACAATCACAAGCAAACGGAAGCCAACCGCCAGGCAGCCATGGAAGCGGTAGAACCGGTAAAAGTAACAATCAAGGCCCAGCAAACGGTAGTTAAAGGCGGGGATATTGTCACCCAGCAGGACATCCAAGAACTGCAGGCTTTAGGGCTGCTGCATTCCGAAAGACAGTGGCTTAATCTGCTGGGCACGGCATTATTGGTGACCGCGCTAATGGGAGCGGTATTGTTTTATTTGCGCCAGCAAAATCCGGAAATTTACCATAACATTAAGCAGCTGTATCTGCTGGGCATCATTGCCGTCATTGTTTTAGTAGTATCTAAAACGCTGGTGGCCATTGAGGTTTCCCGCTGGCCGCAGTTTGGCGAGATGTTTGGTTATATGGCACCGGTAGCTGCTGCCGGCATGCTTACCGCGATTTTGTTGGAATCCCGTTTGGCGGTATTGGTAGTGGCAGTGGTAAGTTTGTTTGTCGGCATGTTAACGGGAAACCAGCTAAATTTCAGTGTTGTCGGCTTTTTGGGCGGCATTACCGGCGTTTTCAGTGTGTCCAAGCTTAGTCAGCGTGGCGATTTGGTGCGTACCGGCTTATATATCAGTGCGGCGGTCACCTTGTCCGTCATTGTTATCGGCATGATTGAAGATACACCGCTGCAGCTGCTGCTGCTTTCAGGATTGCTCTTAGGGTTAATTAACGGATTGCTGTCTTCAATCTTGACAAACGGGGCATTGCCGTACTTAGAATCTACTTTTGGTATTACATCATCGGTTAAACTGTTAGAGCTGTCTAACCCCAGCAACCCGCTGCTGCGCCAACTTTTAACCGATGCACCGGGCACTTATCATCACAGCATTATTACCGGTAACTTGGCGGAAGCGGCTGCTGAAGCGGTAGGGGGCAATCACCTGTTGGTACGTGTCGGTGCGCTGTATCATGATGTGGGTAAAATAAAAAGGCCCTATTTCTTTATCGAAAACCAGCTTTCTAATGAAAACCCCCATGACAAAATTGCTCCCACTCTTTCCACCTTGATTTTGACGTCGCATGTTAAAGACGGGGTTGATTTAGCAAGGGAACACAAACTGCCGCAGCAAATTATCGACATTATTGAGCAGCATCACGGAACCAGTTTGGTTAAGTTCTTTTATCACAAAGCAATGGAAGGGGAGCGGGCGGAAACCATTGATGAGGGGGAATTTCGCTACGAAGGACCTAAGCCGCAAACCAAAGAGGCGGCCATTGTCATGTTGGCTGATTCGGTAGAGGCTGCCGTGCGCTCAATGAACAACCCCACTCCCGGTCAAGTAGAAGGCTTGGTAAGAAAATTAATTAAAGAAAAATTGATGGAAGGCCAACTGGATGAGTGCGATTTAACCCTTAAAGATTTAGATGTGATTGGCAATGCTTTCTTAAGGGTGTTGTCGGGCGTGTACCACTCTCGCATTGAATACCCCGACATGGAGCAGGAGATGGAAAGGAGAAAAAAACGCCGTGCCGGTATACGTAACAAATCTCAAAAGCAATGATCCCCCTTCCCGGCAGTGGCAGGATACCATTGTTAAAGTAATTCAAAAAGCATTGGCAGTGCATGGGCGGGCAGGGGATGAAGTCAGCGTGATATTGGTGGATGATCAGTATATCCGCGAGTTAAATCGTGATTACCGCGGTGTTGACCGTCCCACCGACGTGCTTTCCTTTGCCTTGGATGAAGGGGAGGAAATGCCTGACGTGGCGGAAGAAAATCACCTGCTCGGCGATATTTATATTTCCCTTGATACCGCCAAACGGCAGGCTGAGGAATACGGTCATAGCTTGGAGCGGGAAATTGCTTTTTTGGCACTGCACGGGGTACTGCACCTTTTAGGCTACGATCACATGGAAGAAACGGAAACAAAAGCAATGCGCGAACAGGAAAAACGTATTCTGGAGGAACTAAATATAAGCAGGTAGGTTTTCATGAAATGGTTTAAAAAAAATTTTTACTGGGCGGTAAGCGGCATAATTTTCGCCTTAAAGACCCAAGCCAATATGCGCTTTCATTTAGCGGCCACAGTAGCGGTGATTGCGCTGGGCTTGTGGCTCAAGCTCACTGCCGGCCAATGGCTGGCAGTTTTATTTGCCATTTCCTTGGTTTGGCTGGCAGAACTTTTAAATACTGCCGTTGAAACGGTGGTAAACCTTGTGACCGAGGATTATCACCCCTTGGCCAAAGCGGCCAAAGATGTAGCTGCCGGGGCGGTGCTGATTGCCGCAGTTAATTCATTGCTTGTTGCCGCTATAGTTTTTCTACCCAAATTGCTGGCCCTAATACGGTGATTTTTTCGTTTAGTTAACCGATGAAGGGTTTTTCGTTACGTTTAGCGTTTATGCTGTGGGGGAATGATCAATGAATGGGAGCGGAGAAAAACTGATTGACCTGGGGGGCACGGCTATTCCCGTGCAAAAACTGATTAACGTCGCTAAGGCTGCCATGCAGCGAGCTTATGCACCTTATTCAAATTTTCCGGTGGGAGCGGCTTTAATTACCAAGGACGGCCGCATATACAGCGGTTGTAATGTAGAAAATGCTTCCTACGGTTTGACCTGCTGTGCTGAACGGGTAGCAATATTTAAAGCCGTTGCCGACGGTGTTACAGATTTTCAGGCGCTGGCCGTTATCGGTGATACCAAGACGCCCTGCAGTCCCTGTGGGGCATGCCGGCAGGTAATGGCGGAATTTGCTCCTGATATGGAAGTGTATATCGCCAATAATGCAGGTGATTATATAAAAACAAATGTGAGGGAACTTTTGCCCGCTCGCTTTGATCAGGAAATTTTGGGTGACGGGTAATCAAGGAGGGAGAACATGGCCTACAAATCAGGTTTTGTAACCGTTGTTGGCCGCACCAATGTAGGTAAATCTACGTTATTAAATAAACTGGTGGGTCAAAAAGTGGCAATTATGTCGGATAAGGCGCAGACCACCAGACACAAAATTCATTCCGTACTGACATTAAACGACGCACAAGTGGTGTTTTTGGACACACCGGGCATTCATAAACCTAAACATCGACTTGGTGAACACTTAGTTGAATTAGCCCTTGGCACATTAAAAGAAGTAGATATTGTAATTTTTCAAACGGAAGCAACCCACCCTCCGGGCCGCGGAGACCTTTACATATTGGAACAAATGCAGGGGTTAAAAACACCGGTAATTTTGGTGCTGAATAAAATTGACTTAATACCTAAAACAGAATTGCTGCCGCGGATTCAGCAGTACAGTGAAGTTTACGATTTTGCCGAAATTGTGCCCCTTTCGGCCTTAACCGGTGAAAACACCGAGCGGCTGGTAGAAGTACTGTTGAAATATCTGCCGGAAGGCCCGCAGTATTACCCGCCGGGAGTAGTTACCGACCGACCGGAAACTTTTATTATGGCGGAAATAATTCGCGAAAAGGTACTGCACCTTACCAGTGAAGAAATACCCCATTCCGTAACAGTTGTTATCGACGAACTGGAAAAAAGATCAGATAATTTGGTAGCCGTCTTTGCCAGCATTTATACTGAAAGGGAGTCACAAAAGGCGATTCTCATCGGCAAGGGCGGAGCAATGCTGAAGAAAATCGGTACACTGGCCAGAAAAGAAATTGAAAATTTACTGGGCAGTAAAGTTTACTTAGAGTTATGGGTAAAAGTAAAAAAAGACTGGCGCAACCGGCCGGATCAATTCCGCAGATTTGGCTACACTGAGGATTGATGTTTATCCAATCAGCAATTTTATATTGACATCTTTGGGTGAAGCTGTTAACCTACCCATGGAAGACTTTTTAAAAAAGCCTTTGCTTATAAAAGGCTTTTATTTTATTGCCAAAGGCGGTGTTGTGTTAATGGACGCGGACCCGTGCAGGTTCGAAAACAAATTATTACAACTAAATACGAGGCGTCTACACTTGCCGCTTAAACGCTACATAAATATGTAATTAAACTTGTTTGTCTGGCAGCAGTGTGGGCGTCTCATCAGAGAGGAGTGAGCCCACATGCGACCGGAATTTCGAGACACCAGAAAACAAGTTTTGGATTGTCTCTCTGAAAACTCTGCCGCCAAACTAAGCCGGTGCCTAGAGGGAATTCATGCGGCGGATATTGCAGAGTTTTTTCCTGAACTGCCGCTGCCCCAGCGCATAAAGGTGCTGCGGGTGCTTGAACACAGCAAGGCAGCAGAGATATTATTTAGCCTTGACCGGGAAGAATTACCCCAGTTATTAGCCGGCCTGGGCCCAAAGCGCACGGCGGAAATTTTAGGCAAAATGTTTACCGATGATGCTGCCGACCTGCTAGGCGATTTGCCGGAAGATCAAAAAAATAAGCTGTTGGGACTAATGAAAGCGGCAGAGGCGGAGGATATCCGCGATCTGTTGAGCTATGAAAAAGACACAGCCGGCGGTCTGATGGCTATCGAATATGTGGACGTGCGCAAAGACATGACCATCAATCAAGCCATTGAAAGGTTGCGCAAAATTGCTCCTGATGCGGAAACTGTCTACTATGTGTACGTGACTAATGATGACGAGCAGCTTGTTGGGGTAATTTCACTGCGGGAGTTAATTATTGCCCCACCCGATGAGCTGATTGAAAACATCATGCAAACCAACGTAACCAGTGTGAACGTCCGCACCGACCAGGAAGAGGTAGCCCGCTTGATGTCCAAATACGATTTTCTGGCCGTGCCGGTGGTAAATGACGACATGCTTTTATTGGGCATTATCACCTTTGACGACGTGATGGACGTCATTGAAGAAGAAGCAAATGAAGACGTTATGCGCTTGACGGCCAGCATGGAAGCAGAAGGCCAAGACATGGAAAGCAGCTTTTGGGTCAGGGCGGGCAGAAGGCTACCTTGGCTAATTGGCTTATTATTTGGCGAATTAATTGCCGGCAATGTGATCAACGGTTTTTCAGCGACTTTAGAACACATGACTGCGCTGGCCTTTTTTATTACTGCGATGGCCGGCGGGCCGGGCAACGCCGCTACCCAGTCATTGGCTGTGGTAGTAAGAGGTCTGGCCACCGGAGAAATTAATAAAAACAAGATTTTCAGCGTAGTGTGGAAAGAAACGCAAGTTGGCTTGCTGATTGGCTTTGTTTGCGGTTCGGTATTGTCGATGATGGCGTACTTATGGCAGTCATCACCTACCTTGGGCCTGGTTGTGGGATTGTCCATGACCCTTTCGATCATTGCTGCCACTGCTTTAGGCAGCTTGGTACCGGTGCTCATTAGCCGCATCGGGGTGGATCCGGCCCTGGCTTCCGGACCCTTTATCGCTACCCTGATGGACATTACCAGTATGGTGATTTACTTTGGCATGGCCACCTTGTTTTTGTTGTAAAAAATTGTAAAATTAACCCTGCCTTTTTGGCAGGGTTTTTTCATGGCTTTCGGGACTTAGCGGAGGATAAGTTGTTTTAACTTAAAGCAAAAGCCGGTATTTTGCTGTCAAAAAGAGGTAAATTAACAGGTAAAAACAGGATAAAAATTTTTACTTCTATTACAGGTTTTTACATAAATGTTAGCTTTTGTTTTATATAATGCTGGTAAAAAGTAAAATGTGGGAGGCAATGAAGTGCGCTTCTAATTTGGGCACCTGAAGCGCACGGAGTGAGTGGTGCAACCGACCCGTTCTGTAAAAAGAGCGGGTTTTTGTGTTTTATTGGCCATAGAAAGGGGGTGGATTATTGAGGGGTTATCGTTCTAAAGTGTTAATGACCGGGCTTGTGTTTATGGCGGTGCTTTTTTTCGGTATTTTATTGATATCTTCCAGTTTTGCCACTGACGAAAAGTTACCTACCGCAACGGCAACGATTGCCAGAGACGGTAATATTGTAGAGGGAAATATTTTTAACAGCGGCAGTTTATGGTATCCCGGATATCGGGAAGAAGGCATTTTACGGCTGATAAATAATCGTGGCGAAACAATAAAAATTGCCAAATTAGGTATGAATGCAGAACTGTCTAAAGGGGGCCAAAAACTTTCTGTCGTTGAAGGTGCCGGAAAACAATACCTAACAAGCATGGAACTGGTGATAAGCTATAACGATCCGCTAAAAGGTGTGGTAAACGGTGAACTTTTTAGCGGCACTTTTGACGACTTAATTAATGGGGCTGAACTGGCTTCACCGATTAAGCTGTCAAAAGACGGCTATGTGGACTTAAAGTATTTACCCTGATAAGATAAACCGAATAACATGCTCACTCGGGCAGAAACCTTTGCCATTATCTGCAGGTTGGCGGGCTATCATGACGAACATACCGGAGACGACGATTTAGGAGACCTAACCTATTGATAAAAATTCATACCGTAAAAAAATGTGAAAATTTGTAAACATAACAAAAAGTATTACTAATAATCTAACAAATAATTGCATTTTAACTTACAAATTTTTACACACGAAGACCCAGGTGTTGTTATATAATTAGGCAAAATACTAAACTCATATTGGTGAAGGAAACAATGAAGCGCGTTCTTTATTTGGGCACCTGGGACGTGCAGAGTTAGTGGTGCAACCGGCCTTTGTATTGAGGCCGGTTTTTTGTATTTATCAACGCTCTTAGGGCGAGGAAATAGAATTTTAATATTAATTTTTTATCGAGTAGGTTTATTGCCTGCTCTTTTTTGGTTTGCTGGGGCGTGATAGCTCAGGGGTTGAGTCCGCTTACCGACGGTACGAAAGTAGTATTTAAATAACGACTTAAAAGCACCGTGAATTACCCGGATAATTTACCGATAACTACACTTTGGCATGCTTACAGCATAAAAGGCGGCCATTAAAATTATAAACAGCAAAGATAAAATTGACTAAGCCGGCTGAAAGATAAGCTCATTTAAATTATTTAACCCTTTTAACAGCGGTTAAAGCCGGCTGTTTAAGGGGTTATTTTTATTTAAAGGTTATTATTGTCAACGGAGAAAATTATTTATAAATGTAGAATAGTAATACGCATAAAATCTTGAGGAGTGTTACTTACCATGCGTATTGCGCTAAATAAAAGTTTTAAAATACCGTTGATGTTTCTGGCGCTTGTTTTCACCGGACTAATGGCCTATTTAATATATATTCAGGTTGGGCAGCCGGTTTATCAAGAGGAGAAAGTTGCCCTCTACAATTACCAAAATGCCGGTACCGCTAACTACCAAGTGCTGCTAAAACCTAACATGCTTTACAGCCAACCAAGCATGGGGGAAGGAGAAACCTATATCACCGCCACCGTTGATCAAATCCGGGCTTCCTTTAATTATCAATTTACCGGTGAGCGGCCGGAAAACATTATAAGGAGACTATGAGATCGTGGCGGTAATGGAAGGATACACCGGCAGGCAGGAAAAGGAGCAAACAAAGACCATTTGGAAGAAGGAAACTGTTTATTTGCCGAAAACAAGCTTTAATATGCAGGGTCAAGAGTTTTCCGTCAGTAAAAATGTTTCCGTTAAACTGGAAGATTATAATAACTTTATCAGTGCATTGGCAGAAAGCACCAAGATCAATACTCAATCAAGATTGTCCGTGATCATGCGTGTGAACCTTAAGGCAGAAACCGAACACGGCGTGATTGAAGAAAAAGCGGCACCCGCAATAATCATTCCCCTGGGGACAAGCTATTTTGAAATAGCCAAAAATGAAATTAACCAGCCCGGTGCGTTGGAGAAAACGCAAAAAGTCCGGCAGCCGATAAATAAAAGCAAAGTGGCCGCTTATGGCGTTGGCTTGGCCGGAGGTATCATTGCTTTAATTTACTTAATTTTCTTTACCAATGCAACCCAAAAGGATCTCTATGCCAAGCAGCTGGATCAAATCTTTAAAAAGCACGGCAGCCGGCTGGTTGCTTTAGAAAGGGATGCCGGCATGGCACATGATGATTTCTATAAGGTTTACTCTTTTGAAGACTTAGTGAGAATTTCCGATGAGCTTGGCCAGCCGATTATGTACAAATTTAGTGAGGATTATAAAGACATCTCAAAGTTTTACGTTACCGTCGAGCAAAATACATATCTTTTTGACTTAAAAGAGTACGTTAACCGGCAGCTAAAAGAGCAAAAGCAGAAAAAAGTTAAGCCGAAGGCCAAAAACGAAGCGGTACAAGCAGCACAGCCAGCCACAACTTGGCAGTCAAATGAAGGGCAAACCAAAGATATTTAAAAGCAGGGTAACCCCCTGCTTTTATTCATGTGGTTTATGCGATTAGTTTTAATCTACTACTTTAGTACCGTTAATTATTATCCAATCGTACCGGCGGAAATGTTTCTATCGTAGCAAGTATAAAGCCCTAAAGAAGGTTAAAATTAGAATAACAAATTTACAATATATGTAAATTTAAAAGCGAGGGCTTTCCCTATGTATGTAAAAAAATGTATACAATGCGGCGGAAATTCATACAGCGCGGTAAAAGAGAACCGCTGGTTGTGTCCTTACTGCAATTCCGATCTTACCGCTGAGCCTGCACAAATTGCCGGTAAAAAACCTGAAAGCGCAAAATCACCCCCTTTCCGGCCGCCGCCAGATAACAAACATGCTAAATAAATATTACCCGTTGCTCGCCCAAGGCGGTGGGATAGGCGGGCGTATCTAACTTTGCCGTAAGCCGGGACGGAATATAACGCCACTTAAAGTGGCGTTTTGTCATGTGTGAGTACGTGCCGCGCTTTTTTTCGCGTATATCTAGCAGGATCCGGGAAGAAAATATTAAAATATGTAAATACAGAAGGGGGAATGAAATATATGGATATCATTCTTTCGCGGCGCAGTATTCGCCAATACACTTCTCAGCCGGTATCCGATGAGCTGATCAAAGAAATTTTAACAGCGGCCATGGCCGCCCCGTCTGCCGGCAATGAGCAGCCTTGGCATTTTATAGTAATTAAAGAGCGGGCAATTCTCGATGAAATACCCAAATTTCATCAATACGCTCAGATGGTAAAAAAAGCGTCAGTTGCCGTTTTGGTTTGCGGTGATCCGGGCTTGGAAAGATATAAAGGTTATTGGGTACAGGATTGTTCAGCTGCTACCGAAAATATGTTGCTGGCTGCCCATGCCAAAGGTTTGGGTGCGGTATGGTGTGGGGTTTATCCCACTGAAGAGCGGGTAATAGCTTTTCGCAGGCTGTTGGGGATACCGGAAGAAATTATCCCGTTCTCACTGGTTCCGCTGGGCTATCCGGCGGAGAAAAAAGAGCCGGCCAACCGCTATAACGAAGAACGGGTTCACTATAATAAGTGGTAATCATTAGCACCATGCTCACATAGTTAAAGAGGCGCTTTAACCGCGCCCCTTTAACTATGAAAAATAGCGTTCTAATAGGCCTTTTAATCCCCGGGCATGTCTGGCTTCATCTTTGGCCGCTTCATCAAAGAAATCATGGGCTTCATCAATATTTTCTTGTTTTGCTTTTACAGCGGATTCCCGTTTCATCTGATTGGATTTTTGTTCGCCTTTAATGGCATTTTGCAGGTTTTCTTTAGTGCTGGCGGAAATTTCTCCGTTTAGTTCGGCAAAGCGGGCGGCATGCATGGCTTCTTCCCAAGCCACTCTAATTAAATATTCACCTATTTCCGGATAACCTTCCCTTTGTGCTTGCCGGGCTGCGGCCAGATACCAGCCCACTTCCCAGTTTTCACCGTTAAAGTTCTCTTTAACGTCTTGTTCCACTGCAGTGCCTTTGGTAACACCCAACTTAATTTCCGTTGCAAAGTTTAACTCCATTGGTTATAACCTCCCGTTATTGTTTTCAATGGTATTTTTCCCGCAGGGAAAGAAATTATAATGCAAGGAAACAAATCGGTTTTGTTGAATATTTTTTATAGCATTTCAAACTTAATGAGGTGCGAAATTGAGGGCATATAAGGTAGAAGCGATTATTTTGCGGGCGAAAACAATGCGCGAGGCAGATAAGATCATTACAATTTTTTCCCGGGAGCGGGGCAAACAGCGGGTAGTGGCTCATGGGGTGAGCAAAGCAAAAAGCCGCAAGCGCGGTGCGGTACAGCCCTTGTGTCATTCTCAGCTGCTTTTATATAAAGGGAAAGAGTTGGATTCCGTTACGCAAGCGGAAAGCATCACTTATTTTGACCACTTGCGCCAAAATTTAGAGAAGCTCGCCTGGGCTTCTTATCTTTGTGAACTGGTAGATGGGTTAAATGCAGAAAACGAACCCAATGAACCCCTTTTTATTTTGCTGTTAACCGGTTTAAAGTGGCTTAATCAACCGGAAACGGATTTAGCGGCGGCCGAAATATTGGTCAGCGGGTTTGAAATAAAAATGCTGGGCTTGTTGGGTTACTTGCCGGAGCTAAACTGTTGTGTTAATTGCGGTGCGGCAATTAGCGGTAAAATAAGTTTTAGCCTCAGTCAAGGCGGGCTGCTTTGTGATCACTGCCGGTCTGTGGATACAAAGCTTTATTTTTTAACTCCGCAAAGCTTAGACTTGTTAAAACAGCTTATCGTCACCAAGCCCGGTGGGCTAACCCGGCTGACCCCCCCGCAGGCCACATATCAGGAAGTAAAGCGGCTTTTGCATAATTTGGCAAAACATCACTTAGAAAGGCGGGCCAAAGCGCTGGATTTCCTGGAAGTACTGCATAAAAGTGCTCATTTTGGGGGTAAATATTAATAGTTTACAGGAGGTGTAAAACTTATGACCAGCGAGTTAGAAAAAATCGATATTATTCGGGCCCGTCTTGGTGTCAGTTATAAAGAGGCGCGCAATGCTCTGGAAGAAGCAGGGGGAGATGTTGTACAGGCCTTGGTGCAGTTGGAAGAGCGCAACCTTCACCTGCACGAAAAAATTCGCCATCGCAGCAAAGATATGGCCGGGCAGGTGCGCCACCTGTTTGGCAAAGGGCAAAGTACGCGCATTGAAATCAAAAAGGACGGACGCACAGTTTGCGAATTTCCGGCCACCGTTGGGGTAATGGGGCTGTTGGGGGCCTTGTACAGCACTGAACTGGCGGTACTGGGGGCGGTAGGTGCCGTTGCCGCCATGGTAAATAACTATACAATAGAAGTTAAGCGGCCGGAAAGGCTTTCGGCACAAGATGCTTTTGACTACCGCTATTATCAGTAAAATGTTGACAATTGACTGCTGATTTTGCTAAAATTCTTTCTATATAACTACATATTGAATGGCGATGCGGGAAAAAGTAGTGCAGAGCTGTTTTTTCAGCGAGTCGGGGACGGTGTGAGCCCGGTAAAACAACTGTTACGAAAGGGATTCCCAAGCCGCAGGAGGAAAGCCGAAGCCTTTGTTTTTCAACAAACGGCAGCGGTGAGTAAAACCTGCAATTATAAAGTGGGCCTTGTAATTTTAAGGCCAATCAGGGTGGAACCGCGGGAGGAACCTCTCGTCCCTGGCATTATGCCGGGGCGAGGGGTTTTTGTTGTATATAAGGTATAAAGGAGGAAAGGAAATGTCTCAGGTTACGGTTGAACATTTTTTTCAAGTGGATATTCGGGTGGGCACGGTGATTAAGGTTGAAGACTTCCCGGAGGCACGCAAACCGGCTTATAAGCTGTGGATAGATTTCGGTGCCGAAGTAGGGGTGAAAAAATCCAGTGCGCAAATAACCGACCTGTATTCCAAGGATGATTTGTTAAACCGCCAAGTAGTGGCCGTGGTCAATTTTCCGCCCCGGCAGATAGCCCGGTTTATGTCTGAGGTGTTGGTGCTGGGCGCAATGCAAAAGGACGGTTCGGTTGTGCTGTTGCAACCTGAACGTCCGGTAGAAAAGGGACTGCGAATATGTTAAGGAGGCAAACGCAAATGAATTTTCAACAATTGATTCAAATTTTAAATAACTTTTGGTCTGAACAAAAATGTATTATTCAACAACCCTATGATATCGAAAAGGGTGCCGGCACGATGAACCCGGCTACCTTTTTAAGGGCCTTGGGTCCGGAACCTTGGCGGGTGGCTTATGTGGAACCGTCCCGCCGCCCCACTGACGGCAGATATGGAGAAAACCCCAACCGGCTGCAGCATTACTATCAATACCAGGTGATCCTAAAGCCGTCGCCGGATGACGTTATTGAAATCTATCTGGACAGTTTGCGCGCTATCGGCATTGACCCGGCGCAACATGACGTCCGCTTTGTGGAAGATAACTGGGAGTCTCCCACACTGGGCGCCTGGGGACTGGGCTGGGAAGTTTGGCTGGATGGCATGGAAATAACCCAATTTACCTATTTTCAACAGTGCGGCGGCATTGACTGCAAGCCGGTTTCCGCTGAGATCACATATGGCTTGGAACGTTTAGCGATGTTTATTCAAGGGGTAAACAATGTTTTTGACATTGAGTGGGTAGACGGTGTTAAGTACCGTGACGTGCACCATCAGGGGGAAGTAGAACACTCGGTTTACAATTTTGAAGTTGCCGATACAGAAATGCTTTTTAAATTGTTTGACATGTATGAGAAAGAGGCTTTGAAGATTCTCGAAAAAGGTTTGGTCTTGCCTGCATATGATTATGTATTAAAGTGCTCCCATACTTTTAACCTGCTTGATGCCCGCGGCGCGATCAGTGTTTCTGAGCGCACCGCTTACATCGGCCGCGTGCGCAATTTAGCCAGAAAATGTGCTCATGTTTATGTTGAACAGCGCGAAAAATTAGGCTATCCCTTGCTGAAGAAGGAGGCAAAATAACATGGCTAAAGACTTTGTATTGGAAATAGGCACCGAGGAGATACCGGCGCGGTTTATTAATCCGGCGCTAAAACAACTGAAAGAGCTGGCCGCTAAAAGCTTGCAAGAATTGCGTTTAAACTATCAAGAGATCAACACTTACGGCACCCCCCGCCGCTTGGTGCTGTATGTGCGGCAGATGGATGAAAAACAGGCACCACTGGTAAAAGAAGTAAAAGGGCCGGCAAAAAAAGTGGCCTTTGATGCTGACGGCAATCCCACTAAAGCGGTGCTGGGTTTTGCCCGCGGGCAGGGGGTGGCGGTAGAAGACTTGGTTACCCGCCAAATAAAGAATGTAGATTACATGTATGCAGTGATCAAAGAAGAGGGCCGTCCGGCAGAAAAGGTGCTGGCAGAGGCGGCCCCGCAGCTGGTATCCGGCTTGTACTTTCCCAAGCCGATGAAGTGGGGCAACCTTGATTTTCGCTTTGCCCGGCCAATCCGCTGGATACTGGCTTTGTTTGGCAGTGATGTTGTGCCTTTTACGGTTGCGGATCAGGCCAGCAATCGCTTTACTTACGGTCACCGCTTCCTAAGTGACGGGCCCCTTAAAGTAGCCAGTGCGGAAGATTACTTTGCCGTGGTGGAACAGGGCTATGTAATGGTGGACGTTGAAAAGCGCCGGCAGGTAATTTGGCAGCAAGTGCAGGACTTAGCGGCAACAGTGGGCGGTAAGGTGGAATACGATGAAAAGTTGTTGACAGAAGTGACTAATTTAGTGGAGTACCCAACAGCTTTAATGGGCAGCTTTGCCGAGGAATATTTAGAACTGCCCGCTGAAGTAATCGTGACACCGATGCGTGAGCACCAGCGGTATTTTCCGGTACTGGACGATCAGGGCCGCCTGATGCCTAAGTTTATTGCCGTACGCAACGGCACCGACCGGCATTTGGATATCGTGACATCCGGCAATGAAAAAGTGCTTTCCGCGCGCCTGGCGGATGCTAAGTTTTTCTTCGAGGAAGATTTAAAAACACCGCTGGCCGACAAAGTTGACGGTTTAAAGAAAGTGGTTTGGCTAGAATCCCTGGGCACCGTTTATGAAAAGGCAGAGCGGGTTGCTAAACTGGCCGGGTATTTAGCTGAAGAATTAAACGCCCATGCCGAGCAAAGAGGGGTGATCAACCGGGCAGCTAAACTGGCCAAGGCAGACTTAGTTACCAATATGGTATATGAATTTCCCGAACTGCAGGGTATTATGGGGCGGGAGTATGCCTTAAGGAACGGTGAAAATCCCGCAGTGGCGCAGGCAATTTACGAACATTATTTGCCCCGCTTTGCCGACGATGAACTGCCGCAAACGCTACCCGGCAGGCTTTTAAGTATCGCCGATAAGTTAGACAGTATTGTGGGCTGTTTTGCTATCGGCATTAAGCCTTCCGGTTCTCAAGATCCTTACGCCTTGAGAAGGCAGGCCTTAGGTATCAGCAATATAATTTTAAATGCTGAACTGCCGGTTTCTTTAACCCAAATTATCACTGCCGCGTATAACGGCTATCACGGCAGCGTAGAATTAAAATTAAGTCAGTCGGCACTAATTAAAGAACTGCTGGAATTTTTCAAACAGCGGATTAAAGGGATATTCAGCGAGCGCGGTCTTTCTTACGATACCATTGATGCCGTGCTGGCGGCAGGTTTTGATCACATTGCCGATGCTTGGTATCGCGGTCAGGCTTTAACGGAATTTCGCACTCATCCCGAATTTGACGACTTATTGACGGTATTTAACCGGGCCAACAATTTAGCTAAAAACTTTGCCGGCGGCGAGATTAAAGAAGAGCTGCTTATGGAAGCGGCGGAAAAAGAATTGTACCAAAAGTATAACACTTTTAGTGCCGCGGCGGATCAATATATGCAGCAAAAGGATTATGCCGCTGTTTTAAAAGAAATAGTCAGCCTATTAGGACCAATTAACCGATTTTTTGAACAGGTAATGGTAATGGTTGATGACGAACAAGTGCGCAACAATCGCTTAGCGTTACTCTATAAGCTGGCCCAAAAGATGAAATTAGTGGCTGATTTTTCAAAAATTGTAGCTTAAAGCCCCTTAATAAAAAAATACAGTATACAATAAGAAAAAATTTTTTAAAAAGGAGGGATTTTTTAAGTTATATCAAATATAAATTAGTATGTCACATTTACTTGAGGGGTGATTGAATGGAACTGACCCCACGGCAGGAAAAAATATTGCAGATCGTAAAAGAAGAAGGTCCAATAACCGGTGAACGCATTGCTCAAAAGCTTGATTTAACCAGAGCAACATTGCGACCGGATTTGGCAATTTTAAGCATGACCGGTTATTTAGAAGCCAGGCCGCGGGTGGGCTATTTTTATAGCGGCAAATCACCCCAGCGGATGGTGGCTGAAAAACTAAAGAAAACCAAAGTGGGAGAAGTCAAGTCTGTTCCGATAGTTGTCAGTGAAAGTTGTTCTGTATACGATGCTATCGTAACAATGTTTATCGAAGACGTGGGTACCTTAATTGTGGTCAGTGAACAAGGAAGGCTGGAAGGAGTAATCTCCCGAAAAGATTTTTTAAAAGTCACGATCGGTGGTCAAGATATTCATAAGTTACCGGTAGGCGTAATTATGACCAGGATGCCAAACGTGGTTTGTGCCGAACCAGACGACTCTGTTTGGCTGGCAGCCCGTAAAATCATCACTCATGAAGTAGACTGCCTGCCGGTGGTTCGCCCGGTATCTGCCGGATCGAAGGATGCAGGTTATGAAGTGATTGGTCGGTTTACCAAGACCAATATTGTGCGACTGTTTGTAGAACTGGGCGAAGAATAATAGCTAGGGGGAGTTTGCCATTAGCACGTTAGATAGTTCTACACCCAGAATTTATATATTATCAGATTCTGTTGGAGAAACGGCAGAACTGGTAGTAAGAGCCGCTGTCAGCCAGTTTAATCACGGGGGCGTTGAAATTCAGCGTGTACCCTATGCCAATGAAGTAACGGACATCATTGATGTGGTTGCGGAAGCGGCGACAAATAACAGTATTATAGTTTATACTTTAGTACTTCCGGAATTAAAAGATGTTTTGATTCAAGAGGCTAAAAAATATGATATTCCGGTAATTGATATTATGGGTCCGATAATTGATGCCTTGACATTGATTACTCAGAAACCGCCCAAATTAGAGCCCGGTTTGGTGCGCCGATTGGATGAAGAATATTTTCGCCGGGTAGAAGCAATTGAATTTGCGGTCAAGTATGATGACGGCAAAGATCCAAGAGGCATTCTGAAGGCAGACTTAGTTATATTAGGTGTTTCCCGTACTTCCAAGACACCGCTGTGCATGTATTTGGCTAATAAGCGTATTAAAGCTGCTAACGTTCCATTGGTGCCTGAAGTCTCTCCGCCGGAAGAAATATTTGAGCTGCCCACCAATAAAGTAATCGGATTAACTATCCGTCCGCAGCAGTTGAATATTATCCGCCAGGAGAGACTGAAAACCCTTGGCTTGACATCAAATGCCGATTACGCCAGTATGGAACGGATATTAAAGGAGCTTGAATATGCTGAGAAAATAATGAAAAAAATTGGCTGTACAGTAATTGACGTAACTAATAAAGCAGTAGAGGAAACCGCAAGCAAAGTCCTGGAGTTATACTACCGCGGCCTGCGGAATAACCGTTAATGCAGAATTCAGCGCCACAGTACTGGTAACAGCCGCTAACCAACATTATTTCTGGGGAGGAATTAGGAAATCATGACTACACCTAAGTATGTGTACATGTTTGATGAAGGAAAGGCTGAAATGAAAGGCCTGTTAGGCGGTAAAGGTGCTAACTTGGCCGAAATGACCAATATCGGTCTGCCTGTGCCCCCCGGTTTTATTATTACCACCGAGGCTTGTAATGAGTTTTATAAATTGAACAAGCAGTTCCCGGCGGGCATGGAGGAACAGGTAATTGAAAAAATAAAAGAATTGGAACAAAAGATTGGTAAAAAGTTTGGTGATCCCGACAACCCCCTGTTGGTTTCGGTTCGTTCCGGGGCGGTAATATCTATGCCGGGTATGATGGATACCGTATTAAACTTAGGTTTAAACGATACTACCGTCGAGGGCTTGGCGGCTTCCACCGGCAACAAGAGATTTGCCTATGACTGCTACCGCCGCTTTTTACAAATGTTTGGCGATGTTGTTCTGGGTATTGAACACTACAAATTCGAAGCAGTTTTGGAAAGACAAAAAGAAATCCGCAATTTGCAGTATGATAACCAATTAACTGCGGAAGACTGGCAGGTAGTTATTGAACAGTATAAAGGGATTATTAAAAGCGAAACCGGTGAGCCTTTCCCGCAAGACCCCATAAAACAGTTATTCCAAGCCATTTATGCCGTCTTTAATTCTTGGAACAACGACAGAGCAATAGTTTACCGCAAGGTGAACAAAATACCTGATGACTTAGGCACGGCCGTTAATGTGCAAACAATGGTTTTCGGCAACATGGGTGACGATTGCGGTACAGGCGTAGCTTTTACCCGCAACCCTGCTACCGGGGAGAAAGTTTTATACGGTGAGTACTTAACCAATGCCCAAGGTGAAGACGTAGTGGCCGGCATTCGCACTCCGCAGCCAATTGCCAAATTAGAGCAGGAAATGCCGGATGTTTACCGTCAGTTTGCCGAAACCTGCGTGCTGCTGGAAAAGCATTATCGTGATATGCAGGACATTGAATTTACAATTGAACGCGGCAAGCTATGGATGCTGCAAACCCGCAACGGAAAACGCACTGCGCAAGCAGCGATTAAAATTGCCGTAGATATGCTTGAAGAAGGCTTAATTAGCAAAGAAGAAGCGGTCTTAAGAGTAGAACCCGAACAGCTCGATCAACTGCTGCACCGGCGCATTGACCCCAACGCCGAATTGGAGGTGCTGGCTAAAGGTCTGCCGGCTTCACCGGGTGCCGGTTCGGGTAAAGTAGTGTTTGACGCTGATTTGGCTGAAAAATTAGGCCAAGAAGGAGAAAAGGTATTATTAGTAAGAATGGAAACCACGCCCGATGATATTCACGGAATTGTTACTGCCCAGGGTGTGCTTACCTCACGGGGCGGCATGACCAGCCATGCAGCGGTAGTTGCCCGGGGGATGGGTAAGCCCTGTGTGTCCGGGTGTGAAGCGATAAAAATAGATTATGCGCAAAAAGAATTTAGAGTAGGCGATGTAGTAGTAAAAGAAGGTGACATTATTACCATTGACGGCAGTACCGGTCGGGTAATTTTAGGGGAAGTGCCGATGATTGAACCCGAACTGTCGCCGGAATTTCAAAAACTGCTCAACATAGCTGATGAAATTCGTACATTGCAAGTGCGGGCAAATGCGGACACACCGGAAGATGCGGCTAAATCAAGAGAATTTGGGGCCCAGGGCATTGGCTTAACCCGTACTGAGCACATGTTTATGGCTGTAGACCGCCTGCCCATTGTGCAAAAGATGATCCTGGCGACAACTGCTGAAGAAAGGCAAGCGGCCTTAGATGAGCTGCTGCCAATGCAGCAGAATGACTTCTACGGTATCTTAAAGGCCATGCAGGGGCTGCCTGTTTGCATCCGCCTTTTAGATCCGCCGTTGCATGAGTTTTTGCCTAACGCCGAAGAGTTACTTGTGGAAATTACTACACTGAAATTAACCGGCGGAGATAAAGAAGTAATTCAAGAAAAAGAAGAAATGCTGCGCAAAGTGCGTTCACTGTCGGAATTCAACCCGATGCTGGGGCACCGCGGCTGCCGCTTAGGAATTACCTTCCCGGAAATTTATGAGATGCAGGCCCGGGCTATTTTCCAAGCGACTGCCCAGCTAATAAAAGAAGGTTATCAAGTATTCCCAGAGGTAGAAATACCGCTGGTAATGGAAGAAAAAGAACTTGCTTTTCTGAAAGAATTAGTTGTTAAAACAGCTGAACAAGTACAGAAAGAAAGCAACGTTACTTTTGAGTACACAGTAGGTACAATGATTGAACTGCCCAGAGCGGCGCTGTTAGCTGATGAGATTGCCCGTCAGGCGGAGTTTTTCTCATTCGGCACTAATGACTTGACCCAAACGACATTTGGCTTTTCCCGCGATGACGCCGAGGGCAAATTCCTGTATGATTATGTCGAACACAAAATATTGCAGGAAAGCCCATTTGCGGTGTTAGATCGTAAAGGTGTAGGTAAATTAATGCGTATAGGAATAGAATTAGGCCGCAAGGAGCGTCCTGATCTGCTAATCGGTATTTGCGGTGAGCATGGCGGTGAACCCAGTTCAGTGGAATTCTGCCATGAAATTGGCTTGGATTACGTAAGCTGTTCACCTTACCGGGTACCTATTGCCCGCTTAGCTGCCGCTCGTGCTGCCGCTAAAGAAAAACTGCAATCAAAATAAGGCGAATATGAAAAAACAGGGTACTGTTTGCCACAGTACCCTGTTTTTTTATTCAAGAATTATTGTTTTGTAGCTATGATTAGTTGATTTTTGCCCACCTCTGCAAAATGCGGGGGGGAGAAGCCGGCATCCTGAAGCCATGTTTTATACTGCTCAAAGGTCCATGTTCCTCCGGATGCGGTATTTAACAGCATGTTAACGGCAAACAGCGCCGGTTTTGGCCCGGTGCCGCGGATAAGATCATTAATTACTATTCGCCCACCGCTAACCAGTTCATTTGCCGCATCAGAAAACAGTTTTCGGTTTTCTTTTTCACCGTAGATATGGCATACATTACCCAGGTAAACAAGATCAAAGGGCCCTTTGGGCAGTCCGACGGTAAAATCACCTTTTACCATGTTTATAGGCAGCTGAGGATTAACTTTAGGCTTCATCATGTCTATTACTTTAGGCAAATCCAAGACGGTAACGACAGCGCCTTGTTGGGCAAAAGCAGTGGCGTAGGTTAAGGGACCTCCCCCCACATCAAGAACCCGGGGGTTTTTCGGCAGGCCTTTTAAACAGTGTTTGACAATATCAGCCGCCCTTTTCCGGGGATAGTGACTCATTGCCGTAATAAAGGCCTTTAATGCTTCAGGGTCTTCTTTTTTCGGGACAGGCTTGCCGCTTTTCAAAACCTCAGGCAATTTCAGCCAGACAGAGATTAAATTATAGGCATGCATAAATGAAAAACCGGTGTAATTGCTACTGTTTTGATCATAAAAAAGGGAGTAGGCTTCTTCGGTAAGTTTTATCTTGTCCCCTTGATACTCTAAGTAGCCTAATGCTATTAAAGCCTCGGTTACCGTCCATAAAGCCCGCCGGTCAGTTGCGGTGCGCTTAGATAATTCTTCTAAAGTTAATGGATTATCCTTTATAGCATCAAATAACCCTACTTGCACAGCCGCCCCTACTATTAAAAATTCCTGCTGCAAATAAAAGCTGTCGATGTTAGGCATGTAAAAAACCTCCTTCTTTTAATTTTTTAATCGCCGGTTCTATAGCCTTTCTTCAGCCGGAATAACTTTATTTTTTAAATCATTTTGCAATCGGTTTTGGTGGCAACAATTCCATAAATAAATACCACAAATAAGCCAAATATATAACCGCTAAAAAGGTTAAAAAGCGCAATCTTTTAGAGAAAGTCGACGTATTCATGAATTCCTTCTGGGCATGAAAATAAAAAACATCCATACCCAATTAAAAGGGGCATTAAAGGCACTTTTTTGATCTTGCAGGAAATTTTATTCTTTTGTCGAACAATAATTAAGTTGGTTGACAGTGTTTTTCCGTCAGCAAAGTAAGCACGGGCTAAAGGGGCAGTTGTTTTTCAATCTAGGTATAATCCCCCTTTTCAAGGCATAGATTGAATAAACCGAAATCAAACAAAATTCACAGCGAAAGGGGAACGGAAAATGTTTATCGTTGCTCTTAACGGTAGTCCCCATGCTGACGGGAATACAGCATTTTTACTTAAAGAGGCCCTAAAAACAATTGAAAGTGAAGGTGTGGAAACTAAACTATATCATATATCTCCGGCAATAGCTCAAGCAAAACATCCTTTTTGTATTTGTTGTTCTACTCCCTGCAGCGGGGTGTGTTATCAAGGTACTTTATTGGAAGAGATTTTTAACGAACTGCGGCGGGCGGATGGCATTATTTTAGGCAGCCCGGTGTATTTTGGCACATTAACCGCTCAAATGAAAGCTTTTTGGGATAAGACCAGAGCTTTGCGAAAAGACAAAGCATTGGTTGACGTGGTCGGTGCGGCGGTTACCAACGGTTCATCACGTTTTGGCGGGCAGGAAAGTACCGCCCGGGCCTTGCATGAAATTATGTATACTCACGGAATGACGGTGGTAGGAAGCAGCTTTTATGCCGACGGCGCCGGCCATCAGGCCGCTTGTGCGCAGAAACCCGCTTATGATGATCACAATGCCATAAAGTGTACGCGTATATTGGCGAAACGCGTGCTGGCAGTAGCGAGAGCTACCGCTGAGTTGAGAAATCATCATCGAGGGTTGTAAACCTGATTGGAAGTGAGCGAATGCAAATTCGACGCTTTACCGAAGAAATGGAAGAAACAACATTATCGCCCTTTGCTACGGTGAGTTCGGCGAGCCGCGGAAGACTGAAACCGGAAAAGCCCTGTGCGGTGCGGACGGCTTTTCAGCGGGATCGGGATCGGATTATTCATTCGAAAAGTTTTCGCCGTTTAAAACATAAAACTCAGGTATTTATGATTCCCGAAGGAGATCATTATCGCACCAGGCTAACTCATACCTTAGAGGTTGCCCAAATAGCCCGCACTATTTCCCGGGCGCTGCGATTAAACGAAGATTTGACAGAAGCCATTGCCTTAGGGCACGATCTGGGGCATACGCCCTTTGGGCATGCCGGTGAAGCCGCGTTAGCGGAAGTTTATGCTCAAGGGTTTAAACATAACGAACAAAGCTTAAGAGTGGTTGATAAGTTAGAAGGCGGCAAAGGCTTAAATCTGACCTGGGAAGTGCGGGACGGAATATTGCATCATACCGGTGATAAGCTGCCGGCAACGCTGGAAGGGCAGGTTGTCAGGTATGCCGACCGTATTGCTTACATTAACCACGATATAGATGATGCCTTGCGGGGCGGTTTGTTAAAGATAGAGATGCTGCCTGAAAACTGTCGAAAGGTGCTTGGTGATAAGCACGCAGAAAGAATAAATACCATGGTGATGGATTTAATTAATAACAGCATGGGAAAAGACAAAATAATGATGAGCGATGAGATAAAAAAGGCGATGGATGAACTGCGCACATTCCTGTTTCAGCATGTTTATGTTGGTTCAGAGGCTAAAAAGGAAGAAGTTAAAGCCCAATTGGTGGTTAAGCAGTTATTTAAGTACTTTATGGAATATCCGGAGGCTCTGCCGGTTGAGTTCCAACAAGCCGCCAAAGCGGAACCCCTTAGTCGGGTGGTGGCCGACTATATTGCCGGAATGACGGATCGCTACGCCATTCGTGTCTATCAAAAATTTTTTGTTCCCAGTCCCTGGCTGGATAAAGATGATAGGTTTAACATGTTCTAAAATATGGTAATAATATTAAACATGGGTTAAATTAAAATAAAAACTGTCGAATAGAGGAAGGAAAATAGAAAGCAATAGCGAACTTATACACAACCGTAACTAAAGATTAGAATAACTTCTTGTGAAAATACCTTAAAGGAGGAAATATAATCTGTCCTATCGAATTTTTCATTAACGTTAGCTTAGTTGGGAGATATATTTATGGGTTATATTCCTGACGAAGTGGTGGAAGAGATATTACAAAAGGCTGATATCACGCAGATTATTTCCGAATATGTTTTGCTGAAAAAGCGAGGTACAAAGTACTTTGGCATTTGCCCCTTTCATCAGGAAGACACGCCTTCTTTTTGTGTGACTCCGGAAAAACAGATTTTTTACTGCTTTGGCTGTAACGTCGGCGGCGATGTATTTAAATTTTTTATGCTTAAAGACGGGCTAAGCTTTCCCGAGGCCGTTCGCCTGGTAGCACAAAAAGTAGGGGTGTTGATACCGGATAGATATAACAGGTCTAAACAAAGCAAACAGCAAAGGGAATACCGTATCATTGCCGCTACAGGCAAGCTATACCATAAATTACTTTTCACTCCGCGAGGGCAAAGGGCCCGAAACTATTTAAAAAATCGCGGGGTATCCGATGAAGCGGTTCAAGCTTTCCAAATCGGTTACGCACCTTCCGGTTGGGATAACCTAATAAAATACTTCTTATCGAAAGGTTGTCAGATAAGCGAACTGGAATCATTGGGTTTGATTATTAAAAACCAACAGGGCAACAGTTACTATGATCGCTTTAGAAACCGGTTAATGCTGCCTATTTGTGACGCTGCCGGAAGAACAGTGGGTTTTGGCGGCCGGGCACTGGATGACAGCAACCCCAAGTATTTAAATACACCGGAAACAGATTATTTTAACAAAAGGCATTTGCTGTACGGATTGCATTTGGCGAAAGGAGCAATCCGCCAACAGGGTTATGCAGTGGTAGTAGAAGGTTATATGGATGTTATCGCCGCTCATCAGCGCGGCATAAAAAATGTAGTGGCGTCTATGGGTACTGCATTAACCCGGGAACAAATAAAGCTGCTAATGCGTTATACCGAAGAAATAGTGGTTGCTTATGATGCCGATGCAGCCGGAATAAAAGCTGCCCTTAGAAGTTTAGATTTAATTCAGGAGCTTGGGTGCAGGGTCAAAATTTTACAAATTCCTCAAGGTAAAGACCCTGATGAATTTATCAGAGCTAATGGTGTGGCAGCTTGGAACGAATTAATTAAACAGGCGTACAATTTAATTGATTATAAATTATACACCGCATTGAAAAAAGGAGTTCCTACATCGGTTGCCGAAAAAGTATCTGTGCTTAGACAAGTTCTGCCCAACTTGTCTAACATTAAAGACCCGGTGGAACGTGAAGAAAACATTAAAAAAGTATCGCTTGCTTTAAATATAAGCTGGGAAGTAGTTATCAGTGAGTTAAAAAGATTTAGAGCAAAAGGGCATGAAATTTGGCAAAAAACGGATAACTACGCCAAAAATACATATACTATAAAGCCAGTAGACGCTGCGCACCAAGCCGAGTATTTGGTTCTTGGCTTAATATTATCAGATTATAATCTTTTTTCAATAGCAAAACAAGAAATTAAGGCCGATTACTTTCAAAATAAAAATTTACAAGGCATTTTTAACTTGCTGCTGCAAAGTAACGGTGATGAATTGAAAAACCCGGTGCAATTGATGTCAAAAATGGATGAAGGCAGTCAGCGCCTTTTCAGCAGGCTGTTAACAGAGGAAATACCCGGAGAAAATTCCGTTGAGATACTTTGCGATTGTATTAAAACAATGAAAGAAGTAGCTCGTAAAAAGCAAGAGGAGCAAATATTGTACCGACTTAAAGAAGCGGAAAGTCAGGGAAACCAGCAACTCGCCACAAAGTTATTGATGGAATTGCAGCAATTTCACCAAAAAACGAATTAAGATTTGCCCTAGAGGGGGGAAGAGACATGCGGGAAGAACAAACTCAAGAATATTTTAAGGAACTAATGTCCAAAGGGAAAAAGCGTGGAGCCCTTACTTATAAAGAAGTAATGGATACTTTGCAGGGCGTAGACTTAACACCTGAGCAAATTGATGATATCTATGAAAAACTGGCCAGCAACGGAATAGAAGTTGTGCCCGATGCCAGTGATCTGGAAAGAGTTGATGATCACCATGAAGAAGAACATGATGAAGATGTAGATTTAACTGTGCCGGAAGGCGTAGGCATAGATGATCCCGTGCGCATGTATCTAAAAGAAATTGGGCGTATTCCGCTTTTGACGGCAGAAGAAGAGGTAGAATTGGCCAAAAGAATGCAGCAAGGCGATGAAGAAGCTAAAAGAAGATTGGCGGAAGCCAACCTTCGCTTGGTAGTCAGCATTGCCAAGCGCTATGTTGGCCGGGGCATGCTGTTTTTGGACTTAATTCAAGAAGGCAATTTGGGATTAATTAAAGCCGTTGAGAAATTTGACTACACTAAGGGCTTTAAGTTTAGCACCTATGCCACTTGGTGGATTAGGCAAGCCATTACCAGAGCGATTGCCGATCAGGCGCGAACAATTCGTATTCCGGTACACATGGTGGAAACAATAAACAAGTTAATTCGCGTTTCCCGTCAATTACTGCAAGAATTGGGACGGGAGCCTTTGCCGGAGGAAATTGCTAAAGAAATGGGTATTTCAGAGGAAAAAGTTCGCGAGATAATGAAAATCGCTCAAGAACCGGTATCTCTGGAAACACCGATTGGTGAAGAAGAAGATTCCCATTTGGGTGATTTTATTGAAGACCATGACGCGAAAGCGCCGGCAGAGGAAGCATCCTATACTTTGCTGCGAGAACAGCTGGATGATGTGCTGCATACCTTGACTGACAGAGAGCAAAAAGTACTGCGGCTGCGCTTTGGCCTTGATGACGGCCGGGCACGGACACTGGAAGAAGTAGGTCAGCAATTTGGTGTTACCCGGGAACGCATTCGTCAAATAGAAGCAAAAACTTTACGCAAATTAAGACATCCCAGCCGTAGTAAAAAACTGAAGGATTATTTGGACTAAAAACTATAAATTGACATTAAAAAAGTATTGACCTAACCACATGAAATGGGTATAATAATAGTTGCCGATGGCGCTCCTCGATAGCTCAACGGTAGAGCAACCGGCTGTTAACCGGTAGGTTGTAGGTTCGAATCCTACTCGAGGAGCCAATATTTATGTTTAGGGCCCATAGCTCAACGGTAGAGCATCCGGCTCATAACCGGCTGGTTCTAGGTTCGAATCCTAGTGGGCCCACCAAAAAAGTATATTAAAGTCTATGGCCCCTTGGTCAAGTGGTTTAAGACACCGCCCTTTCACGGCGGTAACACGGGTTCGAATCCCGTAGGGGTCACCATAAATCCGGGCGATTAGCTCAGCTGGGAGAGCGCCTGCCTTACAAGCAGGAAGTCGGCAGTTCGAGCCTGTCATCGCCCACCAAAAAACCCTGCAGTTTTTCTGCAGGGTTTTTTCATAAGAAACCGCCTTTTCTTTACCCACTTACAGTTTGCGAAAACATATCAGTCGTCATCGTCCCATGGATTATTCCAACCACCGTAGCCCGGCCAACCGTACCCCGGTCGGCCGTATCCCGGCTTGCCGTAGCCCGGCCAACCATATCCCGGCCTGCCATATCCGGGCCGACCGTATCCCGGCCTGCCATATCCGGGCCGACCGTACCCCGGCCAACCATATCCCGGCCTGCCATATCCGGGCCGACCGTACCCCGGCCTGCCGTACCCCGGTCTGCCGTACCAGGGGTCGTAATAATAACCGCCTCCCCAACCACCGTAACCCTGTCTGGGTTTAGCCTGCCTCATGTTGCATCCTCCTTATCTCACTTAGTTAACTTACCTGCCCTACTAAACTGAACCCATTGCCAAAAGACATAAAAACTCTTATGCCCATACAGTATAAGATATTGCCATTGTTGGCAAAATGTTACATGATCTGGTTAAGTTTATAGAGAGTAATATTATTTAATCAGAAAAGGTAAATTAACCTACTTTGGAGAAGTATATAACCATGAATGAGAAAAGTTTATCCCATCGACTTTTAGCAATCAGTAAATTTATACCCCAAGGGAAAGTTGTTGCCGATATTGGCACGGATCATGCCTATCTGCCTGTTTATTTGGTAAAATCAGGTCGATGTCCGTTGGTTTTTGCTTGTGATGTTAAAGAGAAACCGCTGCAAGCGGCCAGAAGAAATGTGCTTGCTAACGGATTGAGTTCCCAAATTAAGCTGCGTTTAGGTGACGGCTTGAGCGTACTGCAGCCGGGTGAGGCTCAGGTGGCAGTTATTGCCGGCATGGGCGGCAACACTATAGTAAAAATATTAGAGCAATCCCCTGAGGTCTTAAAGGAAATTGAGATATTGGTGTTACAGCCTATGGGCGATGAAGAGAGTTTAAGGCGTTGGCTAATTACCAACGGCTGGTGCTTGTCTGATGAAACCCTGGTACTGGAAGACGGCCGCTTGTACAGTATTATTGTCTGCCGGCCGGGACAAGAGCGGTTATATGCTGCAGAAGTTTTAGAGCTTGGCCCCAGGTTAATTGAAAAAAAGCATCCGTTATTGCCGCTTTTAATCAACAAGCTGGAAGAGAAATATTCTTTAATATTACAGGGGTTATCCCGCAGCAACAGGCATGAGGCGCAAAAAAAAGTTAAAGAAATAAAAGATAGATTACAGGCCTTAAAGGAGGTAGCTGAGAATGTCGGTAAAAAATAAAGATATTTTTAAGATCATAGAGGAGCTTGCTCCTAAAGGCTTGGCTGAAGATTGGGATAATGTCGGACTGCAAGTTGGCCGGCCAACTGCTGAGGTTAAACGGATTATGTTAACACTGGACTTAGACAGGGATGTTTTGCAGGAAGCCATAGAAAACAAAATAGATTTGGTGATCACTCATCACCCGCTGTTAATGAAAGGAATTAAAAATATTGATGCCGATACCCCAAAGGGAAAAATCATTGCCGAATTGTTAAAACACGAGATTACGGTGTATGCTGCGCACACTAATTTAGACATTGCCGATGGCGGGGTAAACTGTGTATTGGCCGAAAAAATCGGCTTGGAAAATGTTTCTGTATTACATCCTACCGGAGAGCAAAAATATTTTAAGCTGGTGGTATTTGTTCCGTTGGGCCACTTAGAGGAGGTAAGAACCGCTTTAGGTAAAGCAGGAGCGGGATGGATTGGCAATTACAGTGATTGTACCTTTCATACCACCGGTATCGGCACTTTTCGTCCGCTAGAAGGTACCAACCCTTACATTGGGGCACAAGGTAGGCTGGAAGAAGTTGAAGAGGCACGCTTAGAAACAATTGTTCCGGCAGAAAAGCTGTCAGAAGTAATCAAAGGGATGATATCAGCCCATCCTTATGAAGAAGTGGCCTATGACTTGTATCCGTTAAACAACCAAGGTGCTGCCTATGGCTTGGGCAGGATTGGCTACTTGCCCTCAGAAACTACTTTCGAGCAGCTTGTGCAGCACATAAAGCAATTGTTAGGTCTGAAAGCGATAAAAGCGGGCGGGCAAGCAAGTAAAACGGTGAAAAAAGTGGCAGTATGCGGAGGTTCTGCAGGTGAGTTGTGGCGGGCAGCTGCCATGAAGGGTGCGGACGTCTATATTTCCGGTGACATTAAATATCACACCGCTCAGGATATATTGGCCGCCGGCATGTCTTTTATCGATGCCGGACATTTCGCAACTGAACGACCGGCAGTGGATAGATTATATGATTACTTGACTGCCCGCTGTGCCGAACTTAATTGTGAGGTGCAAATTGTTGTCGCAAAAAATCAAAAAGATACTTTTGATTATTATTAAGATGAGGTTGTATGGAATTGCCTCATCTTATTTTTTTATCGGTTCAGCCGTTATTTTAATTTAGGGAGGCGTTAAGATGAAGGTTGTTAAACAATTATGGGACATTCAGGAATTGGAGACGGCTCAGTTTGAGCTAGAAAGGTTAATGAAAAATAACGAATTGGTTGGGCGGCTGAGGCAGGTTAAAAAAGATATTCAGGACGAACAAGCCAAGTTTGACTGTTTACAAGCAGAATATAATTTTCTAAAAAACGAAATAAAGCAGTTGGAAGACAGGCTGCGAACCCAAGACCAAGAACTGGCCGCCCTCAACAACAAACTTTACGGCGGTCAAATGAACAGCATAAAAGAAATTGCCGGTGTCCAAACACAAATAGATAAAATTAAGCAAAAAATATCAGTACATGAGGAACAAGGTTTATGCCTATTAGAAAAACAGGACAAACTAAAATATTCATTGAGTCAGGCGGCAGAAAACTTACAGAAACTAAAAACATTGTTTCACACCGTCCGAGAAGAATATTCTCGGCAACAGCGGCAGTTAAAAGAAGAGTTAAGCAAATTATGCAGCAGTAAGGAGAATAAATATCAGCAAGTAAGGAAAGATGCACTGGAATTGTATTTAGCATTAAAAAAAGAAAAGAAAAAGCCGGTAGCTAAAGTAGTAAACGGTGTGTGCGGCGGCTGTAGGTTAGTTTTGACATATGACAAACTAAGGGAATTAAAAGCAAAAGAGTTTGTTCAGTGCGACCATTGCGGGCGGCTGATATTTATGGAATAAGGCGGCTTACATTTTAACCACTTGCCTTTTAGGCAGGTGGTTTTTTGTATCTCTGACTTCATTAAGGTTGTTGGATATTTTTTAAGCACATTTGTAACAAAACTTATTAACATGCCATATAATGTCATGAACATTAAAAACAAGGAGGCAGATATCATGGGCTACTACGGTGCCGGCTGTGATTATCCGGGCGGCGGAGGCCAGCAATATCCCGTTTACCCGTCTTTCATTATTTACTTGATATTAATCCTGCTGGTATTTGGCTCTGCCTATCATCCCGGCCATCGTTGTTAGGGCAAAAATTTTTAGGAAGTTGTAACACCTTAAAGTAACATGCAATATAATGTCACAAATAATAAAAAGGAGGTAGTTATGTATGGGTGGTTATTATGGCGGATATCCTAATTATCCATCTTTTATCATCTTCTTAATTCTGGTATTGTTGGTGTTTGGTTCCGGTTATGGCTACGGCCCTTGTGGCTATTACGGCGCTGAAAAATAAAGGTGCAATTATATAACAGCTAAAGCTTTAGTCAAATGATAAAGGGAGGCATGTATATATGGGCTGGTATGGCGGAGCATATCCCAACTACCCATCTTTTATCATCTTCTTGATCCTGATTTTGTTGGTCTTCGGTTCCGGATACGGTTACGGCGGCTATGGCGGCTATTACGGTGTTGAAAAGTGATTCCGCGTAATGTCATAAATAATAAAAGGAGGCATGCATATATGGGCTGGTACGGAGGCGGATATCCTAATTATCCATCTTTTATCATCTTCTTGATTCTGATTTTATTGGTCTTTGGTTCCGGATACGGTTACGGCGGCTATGGCGGCTATTACGGTGCTGAAAAGTAATAGCCTTTAAAGAATAAGACCTCACGATTGCCCGTGAGGTCTTATTTTATCCTCCCAGTGTAATATCCTGTTTTTCGTACCAGCGCAAGGCCTGATATAAGTGATCGGGCTGAAAATCCGGCCACAGATCTTCAACTACGAAAAAGTCGGCATAAATTGATTGCACCGGCAAGAAACCGCTTAACCTTCTGCGGTTGCCCCAACGAATAATTAAGTCTATGCGTGAGATATCCCTTGATGCGATTGAGTTTTGCAGAGTGCCGTCGGTTGCTTTGTTTTGAATACCGTAAGTAAGATCCCACTTCCAACCGTAATTAACCAAAAAGTTTATTTTAATTAAACCTTTACCGAAAGTCTGCCGTGTGGTAAAAGGCAGCAGCTCACGGGGGAATTGGGGTGATTCGGTATTGCCGATAACAAGTAAGGCTGCGTCACGGTTAGCCAGTTTATATACCGCCTCTACACAGGCTTTTTGAAATGCTTTTTTTTGGACGGCCGGGCGCTTAGTATTATCTACTGTAAAGCCGTAAAATGTCACTTCCGGGATTCCCAGCTCCAAACACATTTCATATAAAGTAAAGCCAGGGTCAATTCCATATTTATAACCGGCTTCTTTGGGTAATCCCTTTTTTGCAGCCCAGCGTCGGTTTCCGTCCGGGATTATGCCAATATGTTTGGGGAGGCGTTTAAACTTTTGTTGCATAGGCACCTCATAAAATATGATTGTTAATTGCGTTATTTGTTAATATTTACAATATAAGGCTAAATATACATTAAAATTTAAAAAACTTACCGGGAATTAGTTGTGGTTAATCAGCCTGCGAATTTCGTCACCGGTTAGTGTCTTCTTTTCTTGCAGTGCCTTGGCTACCCCTTTGATTTCCTTTTGGTGTTCGGCTAAGATTTGCTGAACTCTTTGATACTGCGGCTCGACAATTTCTTTGTATAGAGCGGACTTTTCTTCATCATTAAGTGCAGCCCAGGATTGGGGACCGCAAGAAGTCAAGCCGTTGTTGCAGAGTTTAACGACCAGTTCGTGGACTTTATCCAGATCGTCACTTGCGCTTACATAGGCTTGCTTGTCGCCATAGATTATTTTTTCAGCAGCTAAGCCGGCCAAATAAATTCTAATGTTTTTCATTATTTGTTCCTTTGAGGGTAGGCGGGAAGGATTTTCTCCCATCACAAATCCGCTGGGCAGCGATTGCTCAAACCAGTTATTGGCATCGGCAATATCGGAAGGGCTGACAATTTCCGCTCTGATGGTAGAACCCGGGTATTCGATTTCCCTCATCACGGCATGTCCGGCTTCATGAACGGAGATGCGTTCCAGTTCCTCAGCGGTCCAGGGCTGGGGTTTGGCCACCAAACCATACAAGCCACCGGTATAAAATACTGATACCATAAGAGTTAACAGTGATGCTGCCAGCCCGACAATCACTAAGTATGTAGCTACGGTTTTAGTTTTAGCAGCCGCGGCATGTTTTTGTGCTTCTTTCTCTAAATAAGGTGCTAGCACCTTATGAATTAAAAATAAATAAAGGGCACCGATGACAGTGGCGACTAAGGTGTAAAAGGCCAGTTTGTCAAAGGCATCATTAATGTTAATCATAAACTGATAATTTTGTAAAAAAGCAAGTTTAGAAAAGGGAAGATAAGCGATAATCAGGTAGCAAACAGCAATTAACGCAATTATTAATGAGTACATTGGTTGAACCGCCTTTCTTTGTTAGAAAATACATTCTTATTTCGGCGTATGTGTTAAACATCCTTTAATTTCATGGAAGATAAAAAGGACGCCTAATGGCGTCCTTTAAATATGGTGCCACGGGACGGAATCGAACCGCCGACACGAGGATTTTCAGTCCTCTGCTCTACCAACTGAGCTACCGTGGCATTATGTGGTGGGCGATGACAGGTTCGAACTGCCGACTTCCTGCTTGTAAGGCAGGCGCTCTCCCAGCTGAGCTAATCGCCCGTAACTTTTAACAGCAATTAGTATAATAACAAAAAGCCGGGCGTAAGTCAATGTCATATTTAGGTAAATTTTGTAGAACAGGGACTGATTTGCGTGACAAAAGTTTAGCCGTTCAGGTATTACTTATTTTTTTTTTAGTCTAATCATTCCCAATAAAAACAGCATTGCACCGATTGCACCGACAAGAGAGGCATGTTCACCGGCAAATAAACTTGCACCAATGACAATAAAGCCAACCAGTCGTAAAATCCATTGTACTTTAGGAATCAACGGTAACAACTCCTTCTAAAAACTTAATATAAGTATTTCTAAATCAGCCAAATAAGTCCTGCTTATTATTTAAGAATAAATGAACAAATGCTAAGCATATTTTGCAAGGGATAGGAATAGTATATTTCTGGAAAAGCGTTGCCGCTTTAAATTTAATGTTAGACATTTCCATATTTTTTGATAATTAAGCAGGATTAATGATAAAGATGGCGAATACTCTCAATAATAAGCCAAGATATCATACATTATGTAACATGTAATAGTAATATTTACAAAAAGGCAGGCAAAATAATAATTATACTTGTCAACCGCCTATAAACATGTTAAAATTTACACAATCTATTAATTACATAGTTGCCTGACTGACTAAAAAATATAGCTCCAATTGTTTTTGGAAAAATCCGCACGAAAGCCGCTTTTTTTTATCAAGCTGTGTTCGCAAGTTCACAATTAAAAAGCTTTGCTTTTTGATATTTTATAAAATTGCATATTGAAGGGAGGGAGCAGACATATGCCCGGGATGGAAGTGAGAAAGTATGATCCTGAGTTTACTAAAAGGGTTTACAAAACAGATGCCGGCCGCTGGGTAAAGATGTGCATGCAGTGCGGTATTTGTCCTACTACCTGCACGCTCAAAGATATGATGGACAATTCCCCCAGGAGGATAATTCAATTAATCCGTGCCGGTGCTAAGGACGAAGTGCTTAAAAGCAAAACCATCTGGCTATGTACATCTTGCTATACCTGTGCCAGTCGGTGTCCGCGCGGTGTGCCGATGATGGATATCATGCATGGGCTACAGCATATAGCTGCCGAGGAAGGTTACAAACATAACTCCACTCTGATGGCAAAAGTGTATCAGTCAGATGTCTCTAAGCGTGGCCGTATTTGGGAGGGTGGCTTAACCCTTCAATATGGCTTAAAGCTAGGAATTGGGCCGGCGATAAAGTTAGGGCTTGATATGAAGGATGTCGGGTTGGAAATGGTCAAGCATAAACGCTTGTCGTTTATGCCCGGAAAAGGTGTGAAAAACCCCGCTAATCTGCGGAAGGTTCTGCAGCGGGCAGCAGCTCTGGCAAAGGAGGAAGGCTAAGTGAAGTACAGCTATTATCCTGGGTGTGCCAGTGAGGGGACTGCATTAGCCAACTACCATGCCTTTTTAGCTGTTGCAAAGGCCTTAGGTATTGAATTAAAGGAAATTGACGACTGGAACTGCTGTGGTGCTACAGTAATGTCCAGCGCCATTGGGGAATTTCCTGCACAGGTGCTTGCAGCCCGAAATTTGGCTTTGGCTGAAAAGCAACAGCTTGATGTAGTAACTACTTGTAGTTCTTGCTACGCCATCCTGGGTTTAACTAACCAAAAATTTAGGGACGAAAAGTTTAAGGAAAAAGCCAATATTGCGCTGAAAGAAGACGGTTTGCAGTATAACGGAAGTTTAAAAGTACGCTTTGTGTTGGATATTTTGGCAAATGATGTTGGGCCGGAAAGAATTGCGGCGGCAGTGAAGAAGCCTTTAAAAGGTCTTAAAGTTGCCGCTTTTACCGGATGTCAAAGCGTGAGAGCGCTTCCCAGAGAATACGATGATCCGGAATATCCGACAGCAATGGCTAAAATTATTTCAGCACTTGGTGCTACACCGGTGGACTTTGAAAACAGTGAAAAGTGTTGTACCGGTTCCATGGCTTTGACTGCCCCGGAAATTGCCACTAAAGCAGTGCACCCGATTATTGAAGGAGCAGCTAAAGCCGGTGCTGATATAATTGCAACTCCCTGTCCGTTATGTCAAATGAACTTAGATGCATACCAGGCAAGAGCAAACAAAGAATTTAAAACAAATCACCACATGCCGGTGCTGTTTATCACCCAACTGCTGGCATTGGCATTTGGCTTGGATAAGAAAGATGTCGGATTGAACTATTGCATTGTTTCTCCGCAAAAAAAATTAGCTAAATATATGTAGCGAAAAAGGTAGAAAAAACTCAATAAAAGAATGAAATTTTTTTCTCAAACTAGAAGGATTTTTTAAATGAATATGGAATATATAAGCACAAGGCTAAAGAATAAGTTTTAGGCGCAACGGTGCCGGCGCCTAAAAATAAAAGCCCGAGGAGGTAACTTGCTTAATTAAAAGTAATAATACAAAAGCAAGTTATACTCTTCACAAAAGCACCTTCGTTTTAACAACACAATAGTTCGCTACAAAACAATTTGTGAAGGATCTAACCTCCACAAATCGACAAATTTAGCGAACGAATCGGCAAACAAAATATAAGGGAGGTAAAGTAAATGGCATTAGTTCAACCCCATGGTGGGAAACTAACCCCGGTATTGGTTCCAAGAGACCAACGTGAAGAATGGTTAGCTAAGGCTAAAACTCTGCCGGTTATCAGAATGACTTCTCGCGAAACATCTGACGTGTTGATGATTGGTATGGGTGCTTTCAGCCCGCTAACCGGATTTATGAACAAAGAAGATTATGAAAGCGTTGTAAACACTAAGCACTTGGCAAATGGCTTAGCATGGCCGATTCCGATTACTGTTTCAGTAACTAAGGAACAAGCCAAAGACCTTAAAGAAGGCCAAGAAGTTGCCCTGGTTGACGATGAAACCGGTACTTATGTCGGTATCCTTACGGTAGAAGATAAGTATGAGTATGACAAAGTAAAAGAATGTAAAGAAGTTTTCTTCACCGATGATCCTGAGCATGCCGGTGTACAAAAGGTTATGGCTCAAGGTGAAGTAAACGTTGGCGGTTCGATTGTTACTTTCAGCGAGTTAGGTTATGCCACAAAATACGCCGGCTACTATGCGCATCCGGCTGAAACCCGTAAGCTTTTTGAAGAAAAAGGCTGGAGCACTGTTTGCGCATTCCAAACCCGTAACCCCTTGCACCGTTCACACGAGTACTTGTGCAAAATCGGGATGGAAATTTGCGACGGTTTATTCATTCACCCAATTGTCGGTAAGCTAAAGCCCGGCGACATTCCGGCTGAAGTTCGCTTTAAGTGTTATCAAGTTCACCTGGAAAACTACTTCAATCCGAAACACGTGGCAATGAAAGTTTACCCGATGGAAATGCGTTATGCCGGCCCCAGTGAAGCTATCCTGCACGCTATTTTCCGTCAGAACTTTGGCTGCAGTCACATCTTAATTGGTCGTGACCATGCCGGTGTAGGCAGCTATTACACCCCGTATCAGGCGCAAGAAATGTTTGATCAGTTTAAACCTGGTGAAATCCTTTGCCAACCGATTAAAGTTACTGCTGCTTACTACTGCAAGAAGTGCATGGGAATGGCTACTGAAAAAACTTGCCCGCATGGTCCGGAAGACAGAATCTCCATTAGCGGTACTAAAGTTCGGGCTATGTTCGCTGCCGGTGAACTGCCGCCGCTGGAGTTCGGCCGGAAAGAAGTACTGGAAATTCTCACTGAGTACTACCAAAGCCTTAATAAGTAATTGATTTCCTAACTAATTAACTGAAGCTAAGTAAAGGATGGGGTTTGGGGAGAAAAGGTTCGTGTCTGGATAAAAATTTATAACCTTCTCTCCAAACGCCTCAATATAAAACAAAAAAATTATGAGAATAGGAGGTTAAAATTAATGCCTAGTTTTGTAATCCAAGAAAAGTGCGACGGCTGCAAAGGGCAGGATAAAACCGCATGCATGTACATCTGCCCCAACGACCTAATGGTGTTGGACAAGGAAAGAATGAAAGCTTATAACCGCGATGCTTCGATGTGCTGGGAATGCTATTGCTGTGTTAAGATTTGCCCGCAGCAAGCTATTGACGTTCGTGGCTATGCTGACTTTGTTCCGATGGGCGCCAGCGTTGTACCTTTGAGAGGTTCCGACAGCATTATGTGGACTGTTAAGTTCCGTAACGGCACTGTTAAGCGCTTTAAGTTCCCCATCAGAACCATTGAAGAAGGTACTGCAGATCCGACCGGCGGCTATGCAACTCATGATGATCTGAACAGCCAACTTTTATTTGCTGAGCCGGAAGCACTGGGAATGGACCTTCCGACAATTAAAAAGTAATTAACTGATAACTTTTGAAAAAAACAAATTAAATGAGAATAAACGAAGGAGGTTAATATAATGCCGGTTAACTTTGAAACTGTAGAAGTTACTACTGATATTCTGATTCTCGGTGGCGGTATGGCTGCATGTGGTGCTGCCGTAGAAGCTTCCTATTGGGCTAAGAAGCATGGTTTAAAGGTAACCTTAGTTGATAAAGCTGCTATCGACCGTTCCGGTGCTGTTGCTATGGGTCTGTCCGCTATTAACCAGTACCTCGGTCTGGCTAAAGGGGACAACACTGTTGAGCAGTATGTTGAATACGTTAAAAATGACTTAATGGGTATTGCTCGTGATGACTTAGTTTATAACATCGCTCGTCACGTTGACTCTTCTGTACACCTGTTTGAAAAATGGGGTCTGCCCATTTGGAAAACAGAGGACGGCAACTATGTTCGTGAAGGCCGTTGGCAAATCATGATTAACGGTGAATCATACAAGATCGTAGTAGCTGAAGCAGCTAAGAATGCTCTGGGCACCGAAAACATTTATGAGCGCGTATACATTTGCAAGCCGCTGTTAGATGGCGACAGAATCGCCGGTGCTATTGGTTTCAGCACTCGTGAAGAAAAGATTTATGTATTCAAAGCTAAAGCAGTTCTCGCTGCAATGGGTGGCTGCGTTGGCGTATTCCGTCCTCGTTCCACCGGTGAAGGTTTAGGTCGTTCCTGGTATCCTCCTTTCAGTTCCGGTTCCTCTGCAGCTTTCACATTGCTGGCCGGCGCTGAAATGACTTGTCAAGAAGTTCGTTTCATTCCGGTACGCTTTAAGGACGCATACGGCCCTGTCGGCGCTTGGTTCTTGCTCTTCAAATCAAAAGCTACCAACGCTGAAGGCGGCGAATACATGGTTCACAACCGTCCGGAATTAGAAAACTGGGGTCCGTATGGCTTAGTTAAGCCTGTACCCGCTAACTTACGTAACTACCTGAGCATGATCGACGAAAACAAGGGTCTCGGACCTATCTACATGCAGACTGCAGAAGCTATTCATAGATTAGCTGAAGAATATAAAGATGATCCGAAAGCCTTCAAGAAGAAAATGAAGCAATTAGAAGCAGAAGCATGGGAAGACTTCCTCGACATGACAATTTCCCAGGCTATCCTGTGGGCTGCTACCAACACCCAGCCGGAAGAAAAACCGTCTGAAATCGCAGCTGCTGAGCCTTACTTCATCGGTTCACACTCCGGTGCCAGCGGCGCTTGGGTATCCGGTCCGGAAGACATTGCTCCTCCAGAGTACTTCTGGGGTTACACCAATATGACCACTGTTAAAGGATTATTTGCAGCCGGTGACGCTTCTGGTGCATCCAGCCACAAGTTCTCCTCCGGTTCACACGCTGAAGGTCGTATTGCCGGTAAAGCAATGGTTAAGTTCGTTGTAGAAAATCCGGAAATGCCCAACGTAGATCCTGCAGAAGTAGAAAAAATCAAGGAAGAAATTATCAAGCCCTTGAAGCTGTTTGAAGAGCACAGTGGCTACACCACTGACCCGGATGTTAACCCGAACTACATCCTGCCCAAGCAGTATATGTTCCGTCTGCAAAAGCTGATGGACGAGTACTGCGGCGGTGTATCACAAAGATTTACAACCAGTAAGCTTATGCTGGAAAAAGGCCTTGATTACCTGCAACTGTTGAAAGAAGACAGTGAAAACCTGGCAGCTCGCGACTTGCACGAATTAATGAGATGCTGGGAAAACAAACACAGAACTATGCAGGCTGAATCCCACATCCGCTCTGTATTGTTCCGTGAAGAAACTCGTTGGCCTGGCTACTACTATCGTGCAGACCTTCCGAAGATGGACGAAGAAAACTGGCTCTGCTTTGTTAACTGCAAGTACGATCCCAAGACCGGTGAGTGGGACGTATTCAAGAAGCCGCTTATCAGACTGTTTGACTAAATTAGATATTGTCTAAAAATTAATATGGCCCGTGGCCTTAACGGTCACGGGCCATACTTTAGATTATTTTGAGAAGTGCCTATCCTACGACATCTGGAACAGGGGTGAAAAGATGGGTAATAAATCAATATTAGTAGTAGGCGGGGGTATCAGCGGCATTACCGCGGCAGTTGAAGCGGCAGAAGTAGGCTGCGAGGTGTTCTTGGTAGAAAAAAATTCCTACTTAGGCGGAAAGGTTGCGCAAATTAATCAATACTTTCCTAAAATGTGCCCCCCGAACTGCGGTTTAGAAATTAACTTCCAACGAATCAGAAAGAACCCAAAAATAACGGTCATCACAATGGCTGAAGTAGAGAGTATTTCCGGTGAAGAAGGAAATTTTGATGTTACGATTAAAATAAATCCGCGTTTTGTAAATGAGAACTGCACCGCTTGTGGAAAGTGCGCTGAGGTTTGTCCGGTAGAAAGACCTAATGACTTTAATTTTGGCATGGACAATACCAAGGCTATTTACTTGCCACAACAATTTGCTTTCCCGCTGAAGTACGTTATTGACGGTGCTGCTTGTCAAGGTGCTTCATGTGGCAAGTGTGTTGAAGCCTGTGAGTACCAGGCAATTGACTTAAACATGGAAGCTAAATCCATGAAGGTAAATGTTGCTTCGATTATTTGGGCAACCGGTTGGAATTCATACGACCTCACTAAGCTTAGCAACTATGGCGGCGGAAAATTTAAGAATGTAATTACCAATATTCAAATGGAACGCATGGCTGATATAACCGGCCCGACACAAGGTAAGATTGTCCGCCCGTCAGATAATGCCGAGCCGAAAAATATTGCTTTTGTGCAGTGTGCCGGTTCCCGTGATGAACATCACCTCAAAACCTGCTCTTCTGTGTGCTGCATGGCCACCATGAAGCAGATAAACTATGTCAGAGAACAATATCCCGACGCTAACATTACTGTCTACTATATGGATATCCGCACGATGGGTAAGCATGAAGACTACTATCAAAAAGTGCTTGATACTCAAAATGTAACCTTCATCAAAGGTAAGCCCAGTGAAATTAAAGAAGACCCCAACACCAACAATCTGCTGGTATTGGCTGAAAATCAGATTACCCAGGAAGTGACCACACTGGAGTATGATCTGGTTGTATTGGCAACCGGTATGGCACCGGCAACCGCAGACAGCAAAGTTCCGGCAGATGTAAATTATGATGTTGACGGTTTTCTGGTTTCCGGACCTCCAACACCTGGTATCTATGCTGCGGGCTGTACAAGAAAACCCGGTGATGTTGCATCTTCTGTACAGGATGCTACCGCTGCCGTATTAAAGGCTATCCAATCTACGGTGAGGAGGTAACAACATGGACAAAAAGTATGGAGTATATATCTGTACCGGTTGTGGTATTGGCGATGCGTTTGATGTTGATGCCCTGGTTGACGCTGCCAAGGAAAGTAAAGTTTCTGTATGCAAAACCCACCCGTTTTTATGCGGTGCTGAAGGGGTGGAGTTAATTAAAAAAGATATTGAGGCCGAAGGTGTCAACACAATAGTAATAGCTGCCTGCTCGGGTCGGGTAAATTATGATGTGTTTGATTTCGGTCCCGATAAGATTGTTGAGCGTGCTAATTTACGCGAGCAAGGTGCTTGGGTACATGAGCCTGATGATGAAGATACAACAATGCTTGGCGAAGACATTATAAGAATGGCTTGTGCCAAGGTTAAGTCAATGGAGCTTCCGGAACCATTCCAGGCTGAAGATCTGTCCAAGTCGATTTTAGTTGTCGGCGGTGGCATGGCCGGTATTACCGCTGCCTTAGAAACTGCTAAAGCCGGTTATAAAACAACCCTGGTAGAAAAAGAGGCCAGCATTGGCGGCTGGTTAAACAAGCTGCATAAGGTCACCCCCCTGAAAGCCCCCTACACAGAAATGGAAGACCCCAATATCGAAGGCCGGCTTAAGGAGTTGGAAGAAAACAACGTAACTGTTTATACATCGGCTAAAATCAAAAAAATTGCCGGCGCTCCCGGTATGTTTGATGCCTGCATTGATGTTAACGGCAGTGAAGTAAATGAAAGATTCGGTGCAATTGTGCTTGCTTCCGGTGCTGTGCCAGTTAGCAACGACAAGCTTGCATACCTTGGCTACGGCAAATACAAAAATGTGATTACCCATGCCGACTTAGAAGCAATGGCCAAGAACGGTAAGATTGTTCGTCCCTCTGACGGCCAGGAAGCCAAAAAGGTGGTCTTTATTCAATGTGCCGGTTCACGGGATAAAGAACGCCTGCCTTACTGTTCTGCGGCTTGCTGTGTAGAATCTTTGAAACAATCGATTTATGTCAGCGAGCTCAATGCTGATGCCAGCGCCTATATTATCTACAAAGACATACGGGCATCCGGCACTTATGAACATTTCTACAAGAAAGCCCAAGAGGCCGGCACAGTTTTCATTAAAGGAGACGTTACCGGTATCACCGAAGCCAGTGACGGAACATTAACCGTAGAGTCGGAAGATGTTTTACTGGGCGGCAAAGCCCAAATAGAAGGAGCCGACCTGGTAGTATTGGCTACCGGCATGGTGCCGACAACTGCATTGGGTGAAGAATTAGTTGTAGAATCTTCAGGCGAAGCCGAAGAAGAGGCAGCTGCCGCTCAAGAAGAGGAACAAGCACCGCAGGATCTCATCATTGCTTCTGATATATTAAACCTGGAATACAGGCAAGGCCCTGAATTGCCGACCTTAAAGTACGGTTTTGCCGATTCTAATTATATTTGCTTCCCGTATGAAACCCGCCGCACCGGTATCTATGCTGCCGGAACCGTGCGTGCTCCGATGGACATGGCCAAGGCCGTTACCGATGCTACCGGTGCAGCCTTGAAGGCTATTCAATGTGTGGAAGCTACAGCCCGGGGTGCAGCAGTACACCCGAGAAGCGGAGATTTATCATACCCAATCTTTAATATGAACCGTTGCACCCAATGTAAGCGTTGTACCGAGGAATGTCCGTTCGGTGCCATTAACGAAGATGAAAAGACCAACCCATTGCCGAATCCTACCCGTTGCAGAAGATGCGGTACTTGCATGGGTGCTTGTCCGGAAAGAATTATTTCCTTCAAGAACTACTCTGTACCAATGATTGGCAACATGTTTAAGGCTTCCAGTATGCCGGAAGAGTTTGAAGAAAAGCCGAGAATTTTAGTATTTGCTTGTGAAAATGACGCTATTCCGGCAATTGACATGGCCGGTATTAACCGCCTGAAGTACAACCCATGGGTAAGAATTATACCCCTTAGATGCCTGGGTTCATTGAACTTGGTATGGATTAACGATGCGATGAGTGGCGGTTATGACGGCGTATTATTAATGGGATGTAAACATGGTGAGGATTATCAGTGCCACTTTATTAGAGGCAGTGAATTAGCTGAAATCCGCCTTTCCAAGATATCAGAAACATTGGACCGTTTGGGCTTAGAATCTGAACGGGTACGTGCGGTAGAAGTAAACATTATGGATTACATGGAAATACCCAAGATCTTGGATCAGTTTGCAGAAGATCTGGAAGAACTAGGCCCCAACCCAATGAAAGACTTCGTATAATTTGTAATTATAAATAAACAAAATAACTAACTCTGTGATTTATGTGATATGCTCCCTTTATGGTAAACATTTAACACAAAAAACTGTTACCATAGAGGGAGTATTACTTTGTCAGCCGTTTTAATAAACCGCCGATAATATCTAAAAAGTTGATCGGCGAATTATATAATGAATATTTGTACCAGGCTTGCTGGTTTAATTTAACATACATATCCAAGCCGGAATTATCAAGTTTTTGATATATCTTTCTTAACGAAGAAATATTTTCAATATGCTCCTGCAGCGGTTTAACCAAACTGTTGTAGTCTTTACCCTTAATCATCGCTTCTGCCGCTAAAAAACCGCTGGATAAAGCCGCGGTACACCCGGTGCCGGTAAGCCTTTCTGTTAGCCCGGCTGCCCTGCCAACCAATAAAACATTATCCACTTGAAACTTGCTGACTTTGCCCAATGAAAAAGGGGGGAGAATCATTTTGAATTTCGCCTCTAGATCGGATAAGCCTTCATACTCCAGAAACTGCTCAAATTTCTTTTCCATTTCATATTTATCAATACCTATGCCGTAAAGATCAACGATAGCGTGATAATTACTAAAAGGTGTTAAGCGGCCAAATCCCCGACCGGCATATTCGGTATTAAAATAAATTAGCTGGGTACCGGTATCAAACTCTCCTAAGGTTAAAGCAGAGTGAATGTATACCTTCCCACAGTCTTCCCAAACCCCCAGTCTTTTGGCCGCAACATCATTGCCGGTGGCTACAACTACATAATCGTATTTTTTAGATAACTCTTCAAAATCCGCCGGTCGGTTAAAACGCACAGTGGTATGCTGTAATAAACGGCGCAATTGATTTTCTATAGAAGTTTCCTGTTTCCCTCTGGCGAAGAAATAACCAAGTTTCCCCTTAATTACCGCTTTTTCATTTGGTGATTTAAGAATTATTTTGCTAATGGCATCAATTGGATTAAGAATAATGCCATATTTTTTCTCTAAGTAATGTCTTACATTTCCGGCACCTAGTTCAAAGACATTTAACAGAAGAATAACCGACGGCCAGTTCCAACCGATGTCCTGTTCACTCTCAAAAATATCCGGAATAACCCCAGCCTTTCACACTGCAGGGCGCAGGCCATTCCTGCCGGTCCGGCACCGATAATGGCTATGCGCATGTATTTTTTGTCCACTTTAATACCCCCAGGAATCCTTTGCCTTTTTGCATATTTAAAACTGTATATAAGCCTTTTTTATATTTTCCAAAGAAAAAAATTTTTAGTATTTTTTAATGGCAGTAGGGGCCGATAAGCCACAGTAACCCAAATTAATAACCGCTAATGCTGCTAAACGGAGCCTTTGTTTAAATAATAAGTTTAGTCGAAATTTTAGAAAAAAGGAGGAATTTGGCAGCCGGTATAGAATTATAGCCATGCCAAGCTAAAATTGTATTATCTTGTGCTTTTTTTATTTTTCACTACTATATAGCTAGCAAGGAGGGTTAATTAATAATATCTGTTATATAACAAGATTTAGCTTTAAATTTATTAAATTTATGAGCTAATTTTTAAAATAGTAGCTTAGCCAAATAACACAGGAGGGATCAAAATAACATGAAATTTAAGATTGGCACTAAAATTGGCCTGGGCTATACGGTTTTAATTGTTTTAATTTTGGCATTGGGAGTTTACTGCTTTACTATTAGCAATGCTACAAATCATTATTTAAATCAAATTGATCTGCTTAATGATCGTTTAGAATTAGAAAGGGATATTCAAGTATATTTTAACGGAGCAATGGCCGGTCTTAGAGGATATTACAGTACCGGTTCGGTAGAGTTTAAAAATGAATATACTAACAACATGAATCAAATTATGCAAGCATTGGATGAACTAATGAAAATAACCGCTGCGGAAAACAAATCAACGGTGGAAAACTTGCAAAACATGGTGGATGAGTATGATCGCATCGCCAGGGAAGATCTAATTTCTCTCGTTGAGCAACGGATTAAAGCCGACAGTGAAGAAAAGCGAGCTGAAATTGATGTACAATTAAGCTCGGCCAGCTCCAAACAGAAGGTGATGGCTGATGAAATAATGGCTACGATCACAGAGCTGGTTAATAATAACTTTGCCGTTAGAGAACAGTATATTAGTGAGGCGAAGAGCAATGCTGACGGTGTGCAAAGAAACTCTGTCATATTTACTGCGCTGGCACTTTTAGCCGGCTGTATATTAGCATTTGTCCTCACTAATTTAATTAAAGTGCCGATTTTGCGTCTGATTGACGGTGCTAACAAATTTGCCGAAGGAGACTTTAGTGAACAACTGCAGATTAGAAGCAATGACGAAATTGGCGATTTAGGGCGAGCGTTTAACAACATGGCCCAAAGATTAAGTGGTTTAATCAGCAATGTGGCCCAAAATGCGCAAATGCTGGCTGCCCACAGTGAACAACTGGCGGCCTCCGCGGAAGAGGTTAATGCTACCGGTCAAGAGGTAGCCAGTACGGCAAATGAGGTGGCCGCTGCTACTGCCGCCGGTTTTGAAAACGCTAAAAAAGCTGCGGCAGAATCCCATAAGGCCGGACAAGTGGCGCAAGCAGGCAATGAAACGGTAAAACGAGCGGTAGAAAAGATAAATGCCATTGCCGCTTCAACAAACGAAGTGGCAAATTCCATCCGCGGTTTGTATGAATTATCCAGTCAAATTGGCAAGATTACCGGTGTCATTGCCGGCATTGCCGAACAGACTAATCTTTTGGCGTTAAATGCCGCTATTGAGGCGGCCCGGGCGGGAGAACACGGTAAGGGCTTTGCGGTAGTAGCCGATGAAGTGCGCAAATTGGCGGAGCAATCGGCCGATGCTACGGAAGAAATTAATCAACTGATTCAAAAAGTGCAAGACGGTGTGGAAGCGGCCAGTAACGTCATGCAGCACGGAGTTAAAGAAGTAGAAGAAGGTGTACAGTTGGCTTCCGAAGCGGGCCAAGCGTTAGACAACATCATTACATCTGTTAACAGTGCAATTAGCATGATTAAAGAGATTGCTGAAATCTCCCAACAAAACAGCGAGGGCATGGAACAATTGGCAGCCAGCAATGAACAGATATCCTCTACCGTGCAGCAGGTAACTGCCGCCACTCAAGAGTTGGCACATATTGCCGGTCAATTGCAGCAGGCGGTAGAACAATTTAAAATTGCTGCTGCCGCTGACGAAGCATATATAGAAGAAATAAATAATACAGAAGATAATACAGAAGAGACAAATGCTGATGAAGATTTTAAAGACAGTTCTGAAGAAGAGATAACTAAGCTCGATGAAAAATAAAGGCAAAAGAGGTGCGTCAAAGCACCTCTTATTTTTGCAGTAAAAGCATTGAATATTAATTATCTATTATTGATAAGAATTTGCCCGCCAGACTGTTCTACATTGCTGATTCCTATGACATCTGTAAAAAAGCTCAGCGGAACATAGCTTGTTCCCTCAACTAACACCGGGGCAGTGCCCAATTTAACAACTGCTGTTTCAGCTTTAGTGTAATTATCTTGGCCAATAGTGAAGGTAATGTTCCGGTCAACAGTTACCTTTTGCTGCCCGGCATCCCAGTGCACTGCTACCCCTAAGGCATTGGCGGTTGAACGAAGCGGAACCATAACAATGCCTTGTTCGTTCAGATAAGCTGCGGGGGCTTTTAAGGCTTGATTATTAACAACCACTGACATCTCCGGAGCATTGACAGAAGGTGTAGAGCTTTGCTCTAACACTACTATTTTAATAGGGGTAGTTTGGGCCGGGATGCTTTTGGTAGACTGCTCATATACTACCAGCAGTTTTTTGTCGGCCAAGTCACCGCTGAAAGCCTTTCCGTTTCGAGAAATAATCTGTGTCTGTTCAGAAATATTTAGTTTTAAACTATGATCGCTGCTGACTAAATTTCGGCTAAAGACATCAACCTTAATATTAGGCATTTGCTTTTCGCTGTTTACAATTATGGTTTCTGCCGGGTATTGGGGTGGGTAAATCATAATGCGGGGTGCATGGGCATCATAAAAAACAGTGACGGATGAACCCTTGGTTATCGGTGTACTATTTAAAATATAGGTATCGGCGGATACCACAAGATTTGCCGGCTCTCCTTGCTCGGTTTCAATAGTCACCAACTTCGTACCGTCACTGCCGCGGAAATCAGCGATTGATTTGACCACACCCGTAACGGAATGAAAACAAACTTGTTTTGCTTCCAGCACATCACCGTTGCCTTTGGCAGTAGTTAATTTTTCTAAGTTGGCGGCATGGGCTGATGCAACGGGAAGCGTAAATACAGTAACAGCTAATATTCCGGCCAGTACTTTTTTGAATGACAATTTATCCCTTCTCCTTTCATAAATGTTTTGCCTATATAAGGCGTAACAGCAACACATAAGGTTTCCAAAATCACAAAAAAGGAGTGCAAATCAGGCGGAGTTTTAATCCGCTTGATTTGCACTCCTTCTGTTAGCAGGATTATTTTTTTGTTTTGCTTTCAGGATTACCCCATCCGTACCAGGGGCCCCAGGGTGAGCCATACCAAGGACCGTACCAAGGTGAGCCGTACCAGGGACCGTACCAGGGGTACCCAGGCCGTCCGTACCAGGGGCCATACCAGGGACGCCCGTACCAAGGGCCGGGACAACGACCGCCACCGTAATAACCCATAGACAAATACCCTCCTTAATTAGGTGTTGTAATTTATTCTATGGTAATTTTTGCAAAAGGTGATAAATTAATGAAAAAAGCTGCTGCACTTTTTGTGCGGCAGCTTAACATGCTAGATTAAAATTTCTATTTGGCTATTTGCCCTTAGTTTTTCAATCAGTTTCTCCAGCTCTTGCGCTGATTTTTCCTGCTGCAGCTGCATCTGCAGTTGAGGCTTAAGCTCTTCAAAAGTGGGAATTCCTTCCCCCATTTGTTCCTTGTATTGCTCATACAGTGTTTTCATTTCTGTTTCGCTAATAACCGGCTGAGGAATTTCCTTCTCTAAGTATTTTTCAATCTTTAGGTCGTCTGCGATAATTTCATTAAATTCTTCCAGCGTCAGCTTGCCGGCCGCCAAAGCTTCATTAAAGGTCTCATCATCGGGAAACTGAGCTTTAATTATTTCAAATCTTTCATTAATACTTTCTTTGGAAACGGTATAGCCTTTATTAGCCACGTCTTGTAGCAGTAATTCGCGGTTAATCATGTTGTCTAACGTGGTTTTTTCAAGTTCTGTCAATAGCTGTTTTCCTTCTTCCGTTTCAAAATCCACACCGATTTGTTGATATGATGCTTTGGCTTGTTCCAGCATTGCTTCATATTCTGCCTTATCAATATATTTGCCGTTAACAATGGCAACGGCGTTTTCCCTGTCTTCAGCCCGGTCATATAGGAACACAGAAACGGCAATGGCAAGTACTAGCAGGGGAATAGCGACTAAAAGTATTTTGCGTTTCATACAAAGCCCCTTTCTTATTTTTCATAAACTAAATATGCACTTTATTGTATCACATAATCAATTCCGCTGTCAGCAGGATAATCTATAGATCGATTAGAAATAACTTAAATCAAAGGAGGCCTTTGCCGTGCAGCAGCTGCAGATTAAACTGAAAAGCATATTAAAAGATCTTGCGGTGCCGGCTTATTTGGTTGGCGGTACGGTGCGCGATCAGCTATTGGGGCGCGAAGCCAGCGATCTCGATGTGGTGGTAGAGCGCGACACATTTAATATTGCAATGCGGGTGGCAGCGGAGTTAGGCGGCCGCTGTATTCCCTTAGATAAAACTCACGGAACGGTGAGAGTGGTCTGCAACGCACAAGGCTCCAGCGTTCATATTGATTTTTCTCCTTTTAAAGGTGCGGATATTTATCAGGATCTCGCTCATCGCGATTTTACCGTCAATGCGATGGCCATGCCGGTGGGCGAGCAAAGCCTGCTGGATCCTTTTGACGGCCGGCGGCACCTATCTGCCAAGCGCATAGCGATGGTTAGCCCCTCCGCCTTTCGCGATGATCCGCTGCGGATATTGCGTGGTTTTCGCCTGGCCGGAGAGCTGGGTTTTCACATTGAAGCGGAAACGCTGCATGCAATGGCGGCAAATGTAAGCCGGTTAGAACAGGTGAGCGGCGAACGCATTTTTGAAGAACTGACTAAGCTTATGCTGGTTAGGAACAGTTATTCTTACATCAATCAGGCGGATAAGGAACTGAACTTATGGGTATATATTTTTCCGCTGGTTGATGAAATGAGGGCAACGGCGCAAAACTTTTATCACCGGGATAATGTATGGGAACACAGCCTTAAAACTTTACGTTGCTTAGAAGAGCTCTTACAGCGTCATGATTGGCCATCGTCAACCGCAGCTCTTCTGCATGATGCCTTAAATCGCCAATTAGCCGGTAACCGCCCGCTTCTGGTAATTTTAAAAATTGCCGCTTTAATGCACGATATCGGCAAACCGGCCTCAGTTGGCAGGCGCCTCGACGGCCGCATTACCTTTTACGGTCATGAAAAAATCGGCCCAGAATTAATTCAGCCGTTTGTAAAAAGGATGAAATTAGCAAACAAAGAAGCTTTTGCATTGAAGCTGCTAATCGGCCAGCACATGCGTCCGCTGTGGCTGTACAACGAGCAGCCAATTACCAATAGCGCTAAATACAAACTCTATCAGGATTTAGGAGAATATTACTGGCCCTGCTTAATATTGTCACTTGCTGACGTTACCGCTACCTATTTGTCCTCAAACCGCCGGCAGGAAATCAAAGCCTATCAAAAGTTTATTTTTAGTCTGCTCAACTTGGCCGTTGACGAGCGGCAGAAAAAGATTTTAAATCCGGATCCGTTGGTAGACGGCAACGATTTAAAGGATTACTTAGGCCTGCCTCCTTCTAAAATAATCGGTCAATTGCTAAGGGCTATTGCAGAGGCACAGGTTGAGGGTGTGGTGACAAACAAAGAGCAGGCATTGCAGTTTGCCAAAGAGTTATATGAAAAGAATAAACCTTTTAAATTTAATTAGGCAAAAATAAAAAGGACCGTTTTGTACTTACAAAACGGCCCGTTTTTTAATATTGATGATGTAACTTTAAGCTACTTACAAATCTTTTACATACCTTCCCGTTAATTGTTTAAATCACCGGCTATAGTTCATCGACCACCCCCTTGCCTTCTAATAAACATATATGTAAGTTAACCTAACTTTAGACTTTGTTTATTCAAGAGGGGGCCAGGTTTTTGTTGTCATTATTACCTTTTATAACCGCCCAGCTGTAAAAGTGAATCGTAAAATTCCATATCATCGCCGGCCAGGCCGGTGGAATGAGAACAAGCCTCTTTTTGGCTGACGGTGTTTTGTTGTAGCTTTTGCATATCTTGCCGGATTAATAAGCGAATGTATTTACTGCGGTTGGTTTCTTCTAAAGTATCTGTATTAATTTCGTTAATCCGCCGATCTAAGTAATCTACTAAACTTTTCGGTAAGCTGATGGTAATGGTTTTGTATTTTTGAATATCAATCGCCTCCTCCCGCCAAAACATTCTATTATTAAGATATATGAAACCAACCGATCAAAAAATAACCGCTAAAAGAAAAAAGTGCCATCAGTGTTCCCGGCTAACAAACTGCCTAAATATGGGGAGAGGGGGCCTGTTGGCTTGTCAAATATTGTCGTAATCGCTACAATAGAAAAAAGCGGGGAGGAAATATGAGGCAAACACGAAAAATTGATCATATTAAGTATGCATTAAAAATTCCGGATCAACCGGAAGCCGGCTTTGCGGATGTGCATTTACTGCATTGTTCGCTTCCTGAACTGGATTGGCAAGAGTTGGATCTGGAGTGCAGTTTTTTAAATAAAAAAATAAAAGCTCCGATCATGATCAATGCCATGACCGGAGGGCACAGTGATGTGCTGGAAATCAATAAAAACTTGGCCCGGGCCGCCAAAGAAAGCGGTTTGGCCATTGCTCTCGGCTCGCAGCGGGCTGCACTGGAAGATAAAACGGTGATCAGTACTTTTAAAGTAGTGCGTGAAGAAAACCCCACCGGCATCGTAATTGCCAACTTAAGTGCCGGGTGCAGGTTACAAGAAGCGGCTGCGGCGGTAGAGATGCTGGAAGCCGATGCCCTGCAGCTGCATGTCAATGTCCCCCAAGAGCTGGCGATGTCTGAGGGAGACCGCAGCTTTCGCGGCTTAGTAGCAAACATTGCTGAAATCACGGCCAAGCTTTCTGTGCCGGTAATTGTTAAGGAAGTAGGATTCGGCATGTCAAGGGAAACAGTGGCGCAATTATACCGCTGCGGGGTGAAATATATTGACATCAGCGGGCGGGGCGGCACTAACTTTATTGCCATTGAAAAGGGACGGGCGGTAGATGACGGCAGCAGCTTTATTGAGGGTTTGAACGATTGGGGCATTCCCACTGCGGTAAGTATTGCCGAGGCCCGTGCCGAACGGCTGCCGATTTTTATTATTGCTTCCGGTGGGCTGCGCACATCGCTGGATATTGCCAAATCCATTGCTTTAGGGGCGGATTTAACGGCGCTGTCCCGGCCCTTTTTGCAAACATTGCTGCGGCAAGGCTATAGGGATTTAATTGCCCATATCGAAACGCTGATTGTGGGTTTGAAAAAAGCAATGTTAATGTGCGGGGCGGCTAATATTCAACAGCTGAAGAAAGTGCCGTTAATCATTACCGGACAGACAAAGGAGTGGTTAACCGCCCGCAACATTGACATTAAACCTTACGCCCAGCGTAAATTTATAAATCAATAAAACGTTCCTTTAATTTTTCCCGTACCAACGGCATAGTGGTGTATTCCATTTCCTCAAGGTGCAGACGATGGGGTTCAAAGGGCCCTAGTCTTCTTAAATAGTCAGCCAGTTCGTTTGCTTTTTGCCGTGCCGAGTCAAAGGCCTTATCGGCAAAGAAATCTTGAGGCCCAATCAGCTTGCCGTCGGCCAGTTGAAACCCTAAGGCCACTACCCGCGGCGGGCCGTCAAATCTGGTGGGGGAACTTTCTTTTACGCTGACCGGCATCAGCGGGCCGCAGTGTGAGCCGCGCATCCAACCGGAAACCAGATGCGGATTGGCAAAAGGCTCCAGCACTTCGCCTACTGCCGGCAAACCGCTTTGACAGCGTACAATCAGCACCGGGTCATCTTTACCCACATAACGGCCGGCCATTAAATTAAGGCGCTGTGTGGAGGAAACGGCTGCAATTTCTCCGGTTTTTTTATGGCGTACTTCTTTAATGCAATAACGACCGGGAGCACCGATAAACACCAGCATGTCGTAAAGATCTTCCGGCATAGAAAAAACAACTTTGCGGTTTTTAATTAAATCCCGTACTTCAAAGGTAAAGCCGCCGTGCATGTTGGGGTCAATTACCAAGCCAATAGTGTTGAAGGGATCGGCGAAAATTTTATACAGCGGCAAGTTCCAGGCACCGGGTTCGGTTTTGTCGGCCATAAAAACGATAATCGGTTCACTTTTTCGCTCTTCAAACTCCATTTCCGCCACCCCTGGCCCCAGTCCTTTGATGTTGCCGGAAAAAGCATCGGCCAGCAAATCCTGCCCCGCCCCGTAAAGCTTTAATTTCCGGGCTACTTCGGTGCAGGCGGTGAAGGTATCCCAGGCCAGTTGGTGAATTTCCCCCGCGTTACGCCCCAAAGGGTGAGTTAAAATCAAATTGATGTCATCGCCTACGTGTGTAACATGAAAGTCAATCAGTTCAGAACGCCCCTCCAGCATTTCTTGGGCTTTGGCCAATAACTCCGGGTGTACACTTGAGTGCCCTACATAACCGCCAATGTCCGCTTTAATTACCGAAACAGTTATCTTTTCTCCCATTTGTATCCCCCTTTATTTAAATAATTAGTATACATTATGTTAATGTGTTACATTAATTGACTGACTTTAGCCTTCTAAATGAATAATATTTTTTAAATATTATATCATAATAATCAAAAAGGAAATTTATATCTTTTGTCGAACTAGTTACCCTGTGTTTTATTTTTTTCTGAGGGAGTGAATATTGTTGAGTAACAGTGCCAAAATAGCTGTTGTTACGGACAGTACAAGCGACTTATCCGAAGAGCAGCTCAAAGCAAACGGCATTAGGCTTTTGCCGTTAAAAGTGATTTATAAAGATCGGGAGTTTATTGATCGCCAAGAAATCCAGCCAGAACAAGTATATGAGAACTTTGCCCGGGAAATTCCTAAGACCTCAATGCCTTCCCCCGGCGAGGCCGTTAAGTTATTTCAAAAATTGGCGGATGAAGGCTTTACTGACGTTATTTCTATACATATTTCCAGCGCGTTAAGCGGTACCGTGCAAATGATGAAAACTGTAGCCAAACAAATGAAAGATGTAATTAATATTGAAGTAATTGACTCCAAGTCCGTGTCTATTGGCAGCGGTTTTTTGGCACTGGAGGCAAAGCGGCTGGTTGGCGAGGGAAGGAGTTTTTCCGATATAGTAGAACAAATTCAGGCTTTGCAGAAAAAAGTGAAAGTTTTTTTTGTGGTGAAGACATTAGAATACTTAAAAAAAGGGGGACGCATCGGTTGCGTCAGCAGTACGATTGGGGAAATTTTGAATGTTAAGCCGATCATTTCGGTAAATGAAGAGGGTGTATACTACTCTTACCAAAATGTCCGCGGCCGTAAGCGTTCATTGGATAAACTGGTGGAGATTGTTAAAGATTATGCTAAAGATAAAAAAATTTCCTTAGCTATTTTGCATGGCGATGCGTTAGAAGAGGCGCAAAGCATTCGTGAACGTTTAAAGTTACCGAACATTGAGCTAAAGCTCTTTGGCCAAATCGGCCCGGTAATTGCCGTCCATGCCGGCCCCGGCGTTGTGGGCGTGTCTTTTTTTGAACAAGTCGGTGACAAATGATAATTTATAATACATAATGAAACCATAACCAAACAATTAATAAATTATATAGGCAAGTCCCTTGACGACTTGCCTATGCTTTTCTTTTATTACTTTAGGAAATTTTTTGTACCGCTTGCTCCTGCTGTATATGCTGCTGCTGTTGTTGTTGTTTTGCCCTTTTGCTCATCACATCTTCCGCATAGTCGCAGGATATTAAATATAGGCTTACCCACAGGTCATGTTCGGTGGGTTTGCCTTTTAGTTCTGTAGAAACATCTTTGAATTTTTTTTCTACCCGATCTTTAAACATAGAAAACTCTACCAATACCTCAATCACATCTCTTTGATTATAAGCGGCACCTTCACGCAATATTTTGGCCAGCGCATCCACCCCCTATTGCTTGTCCAAATACTTTACATATATTATAGTAATTTTGGAAAAAAATGTTAAGGGGTGTGAATTGTCTAATCTTGTGGAAAGTAAACAAGGCACGTCAACGTGCCTTGTATTTGCTTAATGCTTTATCAATATTGATAGCCGTATCCGGTATGGCTAAATTGACCGGTGCCAAATTGGCTTTGCTGCCCCAGTTGATTGTATTGTCTAAAGGGCTGCTGATTTTGCTGTTGGCGGGACTGGAAAGCCTGCATTGGCTGGTTAAACTGCTGACTTTGCATGCCTAGCTGGTTATACTGACTGAAGGGCTGCTGGCTTTGTTGCTGTCCCAGCTGACTGTACTGACTGAAGGGCTGCTGGCTTTGTTGCTGTCCCAGCTGACTGTACTGACTGAAAGGCTGTTGGCTTTGTTGCTGTCCCAGTTGATTATACTGCCGGAAGGGCTGTTGATACTGCTGCTGCATAGTCCCGGTTTGCATACTTGTGCTGCCAAACTGCTGACCCGGTTGACTATAAAAACTAAAAGGTTGTTGATTTTGCTGCTGGCCAAACTGACTGAAGGACTGCATACTCTGACTGGCAATTTGACTTAATCTTTGATTGGCCTGCTGGCACATTTGATTGATTTGCTGCAGCTGTTGGCTGATGTTTGCTTCCGTTTGCATCATTTGCTGCAATTGCTGGTTGTTACTTTGCTCTCTTTGGGCGAGTTGGCTTGCCATTTGAGCAATGTTGCTTAAATCTTGACGCAGTGAGTTAATTTGTTGTTGCATTTGTTGCTGAAACATTTAGTTACCTCCTTGTATTAATTAACTTAAATTTATAGTTGTAGTATGCGTTTAAAAATAACTAGTATTACTGGAAAAATATGAAAATAATGCTTTTTTTAAGACTTTTTCATCCACTGCAAGTAATACCCTCCAATTGGCTGCAGCGTAAACTTTTGTACATTTCTTTGACTGACAGCGATATGACAACCGTAATTAAGCACTACCCAAGGCGCTTCTTGCAAAATAATTTGTTGGGCGTGATAATAAAGTTGTTCGCGCACTTCGCCATCGACAACCTGCTGAGCACTGGCTAATATGCGGTCTACTTGCGGATTGCTGTATCGGGCTATATTTAAGCCGGATTCAATTTGATTGGTAGTTAACAAGGTGGCCAAAAAATTATCCGGATCGCCGTTGTCCCCTGTCCAACCATATAAAAAGCAGTTTCCCTCCTGTCTTTTTAAAGCTTCTTTATACTCTTCCCAGGGATAAGCTTTAATTTGCACGTTAATTCCGGCTTTGGCGAGCTGCTCTTTGATCCCTTGCGCCAGCCTTACCCCGCCAACCGGGTTATAGGGCCGGGTTTCTTGGTAAGTGATTAATGTAATTGTCATTCCGTTAGGGTAGCCGTTTTGAGCCAATAAATTTTTGGCTTCATCTATTTGATAGGGGTATTGGGTTAATTTGCTGCTGTATCCCGCTACTTTTGGCGGAAGGTAACTTTCGCCCACTGCCAATTGCTTGTCATATAATTGTTCTGCCAACGCTTCCCGATCCAGTGCCATGGTTACCGCGCGACGGATGCGGGCAGAGGCAAAGGGGGGTTTGTTGGCATAAAAGCCCAGGTAATTAACCGAGGCTGCCGGTTGCTTTAACACCTCAAGGTTGTTTTTTTCCGCCCAGGCGATGTTGGCCGGGGAAATGCCGTCGGCAATATCGGCCTCACCGTTGACAAGCATTTCTAAGCGCCTTTTTTCATCAGGCTGGTAAATAAATACTACCTTATTCACCGCCGGCGGATCTTGCCAGTAATTTTTATTGGCCACCAGCGCTAATTCATTTTCGGATTTATCTTTTAAGCAAAAAGGGCCGGTACCCACCGGATTTTCCGCAAACCGGTCGTTTAAGCCTTTTACCGCACTGGGGCTGACTATCGGCGCTGCCCATGGCATAGCTAAACTTTGCAGAAAGGGGGCATAAGCCTGTTTTAAGGTAAATTTAACTGTGTAATCATCCATAATCTCAATGTTTTCCACCATTTCAAATGCCATGTTGGCATAGGGCATGGTGTTTTTGCCTTTCATCACCCGCTCTACGGAAAATTTTACCGCTGCGGCATTAAAGGGTGTTCCGTCGTGAAATTTTACCCCCTTGCGCAAATGAAATATCCACACCCGACCGTTTTCATGTATCTCCCAGTCGGTGGCCAGTGCCGGTTCAACCTCAGTTGAGTTAGCTTTGTATTTAACCAATCCTTCAAAAATGTTGCTGATAATATTAGCGGATGCGGCATCACCGGCATATGCGGGATCCAAGCTTTCCCAGCGCTCAGCAGTTAATATTTTTACGGTATTTTCGGAATGAGGGGCCAGAGTGGTCACTGCATCCCGGTTTTCCAACATAATTACTATCAGCAAAACCGATACCAGAAACACTACTTGCCGCACCCATTTTTTAAGCAGCACTGTCCTCACCTCCTAACACCTTATTATTATTTTCCAAAAAATTACTGTTACCTGCTTAAAGCCAATATCTTACAAAATTACTGTTATTTTTACCTAATTCCAGTTATGATATTAAGCAGATATAATAACAGGATGTGATCACAAAATGCCCGTTAAATTTGGCCCGGCCGGTAACTCTGACTCTTTTTACGAACAGGGTTATAAAAGTTCGCTGGACATGCCCCTTTGGCTTGCCCAAATGGGCTTAAAGGCCTATGAATACCAGTGCTCCCGCGGGGTGCGAATAAAAGAAGAATTTGCCCGCAAGCTTGGTGAAAATGCCCGTGCCCATGGTGTTGCCTTAAGTATTCACGCACCCTATTACATAAACATATGTAGCCATGATCCGGAAATTCAGGCAAGGACTAAGAACCACATATTAAAATCAATGCGGGCCGCCGATTGGATGGGGGCAACAATTGTGGTAATGCATCCCGGTGGTGGGGCAGGAAATGACCGAACGGCAAGCTTTAAGCGGGGAATGAACTATCTAAAAGAGATTTGTAAAGAAATAGAGGCTGAGGGTTTAAGCCATATTAAACTGGCTCCGGAGACCATGGGCAAGGCTAACCAAATCGGCTCACTGGATGAAATTTTGGAATTGTGTACGGTGGCGGACTTTGTGGTGCCCTGTGTGGATTTTGGGCATCTGCATGCCGTCACGGGAGGTGGGTTGACGGACAAAAGGGCATTTGAGAAAGTATTAAATCAAGTTAAAAGCGCTTTGGGTGATAAGGTTCTAAAAAATTTGCATATTCATTTCAGCCCCATTGAATTTACTAATGCCGGTGAGAAAAAACACCGCACCACATTAGAAAGGGAGTTCGGCCCGGATTTTGCCCCGCTGGCAGAACTGATCAAAGAATATCAGCTGAAACCGACGGTGATTTGCGAATCACAGGGCCGGCAAGCGGAAGACGCGCTGGTTTACAAGCAAATTTACGATCAACTCAAAAAGTAGCTTGGCAAACTCTTAAGTCCGGCCGTATTTAAAAGCCCGAGGATGAAGAACACTCCTCGGGCCTGCTAAAACAAGAATTAGTGAATTTTTACGTTTTCAGCGCGATACTTGCGCAGTGTTTCTGCTGCTTGGTTGGCACGGCTTTCATCGGCTTTTACCGCTACCAACACATCGCCTTGTCTTACTCTTTCTTCCAGCTGCTTGCCTTCCTCAGCGGGAATGCCGAAGTCAGCCAAGCCGCCGGCTAAACCGCCGGTTGCCGCACCGGAAAGCATGCCGGCAATCGGACCGGCTGCCAGTAATGGCCCCAGCCCGGGAATAGTCAGTGCACCGGCTCCTACCGCTAAGCCGGCCAAGCCGCCCAATACACCGCCGGTAGCAGCACCGTCGGTTACCGAGTCAGTGCCGCCCATACCTTGGGCATTTTGGTCCTCCTTGGCGACAATGGAAATTTCTTTTTCAAATCCTTGCTGGCCCCGTAATTCAGCAACTGCCCTTTCAGCTTGATCGCGGTTGCTGAATGTTCCTACAACCGTTTTAGTCATAATAAACCTCCTTTTGGGATAATTTAAGCTTAAAACAACTTTCGACACATATATTTCCACATTTTCAAAATTACTATTCCAGAAAACAAAAAAACAGTTTATTTTTCTGGTGCATTTGGTATAATATGATTTGTTTTAAAGAAAATATGGAATTAAGTGAGGGATCGACTATGCTGCCTACACCTAAAAAATACTTTTTAACTGCGGCTGCAGCCGAAGGTTACAGCAAGTTAAATGCTTTTGACAATGCACTTTTAAAGGGGAGAATCGGCAACGTCAACCTGTTGCGCGTAAGCAGTATCCTTCCTCCCAGTGCGGAGTATGATCCAGATTTAGAACTGCCTCCCGGCTCTCTGGTGCCCACAGCCTACGGCTACATTATGAGTGACGTGCCCGGTGAAACCATTGCCGCCGCTGTCGGCGTAGGTCTTTCCAAAGACACCTTTGGTGTGATCATGGAGTTTTCCGGTAAATGCACCAAAGAAGAGGCACGGCAAGCTATTGAAAATATGCTTAAAGAGGCTTTTGAAATGAGAGGAATGGATTTGGTAGATATGAAAATTGCCGCCGTTGAACACAAGGTAGAAAATGTAGGTTGCTGTTTGGCTGCGGTGCCCCTGTGGTACTAGGATAAAAATACCTTGATGGGGTGGAGGAAACAAATATTTTACTATCAATAATATAATGGGGGGTTAGAAATTTGTCTGAACAATCGAAGCTTTATGATCAGGAACACCATGTGTTTAACCTGTGGGTGACCGAAGATCAAATGCCGACCATGCGTCTTAGCCTGCAGGCCAAGCAGACGCTGCACACAGAGCAAACACCGTACCAACATTTGGCAGTTGTGGATACGCTGCCTTATGGCCGGATGCTGTTTTTAGACGGCATTATTCAAACATCCGTAAAGGACGAATTTGTTTACCATGAAATGATTACCCACCCGGCCTTAAACACCCATGGGAATCCCAAACGGGCACTGGTAATCGGCGGTGGTGACGGGGGGACTATCAGAGAGATTATCAAATACCCCACTATTGAAAAGGCAACTTTGGTGGAAATAGATGCCCGGGTGGTAGAAAACGCCCGCAAATACCTGCCGGAAATCAGCTGTGCGTTGGACGATCCGAAAGTAGAAGTGCGCTATGAAGACGGCATTAAACACGTTCAAGAGCACAAAAACACTTATGACGTAATTTGTGTAGATTCTACCGATCCCATTGGACCGGCAGTAGGATTGTTTGAAAAACAATTTTATCAAAACGTCTTTGAATCGTTAACTGAAGACGGTATTTTTGTTGCCCAAACCGAATCACCCTGGTTTAACGATAAATTAATTAACCGCGTTTACAACACGATTTCTGATATTTTCCCGATAACCAGACTGTTTTTAGCTTATATACCCACTTATCCCGGTGGTATGTGGTCATTTACCATGGGCTCTAAAAAATACGATCCGTTAGAAATTGACGAAAGTAAGTTTCCCGGATACCAAACCCGTTATTACACTCCGCAGATCCATAAAGCCGCTTTTGTGCTGCCGCCCTTTGTAGCGGATATATTAAAGTAGAGGGGATCGATATGCTTCCAAATACCGAAAAATTAAGCGACTTTATGGGCAGCACTGCCGATTATCAAGAAGCGAGTATCGTACTGTTGGGTGCCCCGATGGATTTTACCACCAGTTTCCGCCCGGGCACCCGTCAGGGCCCACAGCAAATTCGCGCCGTGTCGTACGGCCTGGAAGAATACAGTGTTTATCAAGATAAAGACTTGGCTGATTATGCATACTACGATGCCGGGGATGTCGCCATACCTTTTGGTAACGTTGCTGCCGGCTTAAAAATGATTGGACAGGCCGTCGGTAAAATTCTTGACGATCACAAGTTGCCTATTCTTTTAGGCGGTGAACATTTGGTCAGCTTGCCGGCCATTGAACAAGCGGCGCAAAGATATCCGCGCTTGGCTTTAATTCACTTTGATGCCCATGCCGATTTGCGCGAAGAATACTTAGGCGAAAACTTATCCCATGCTACCGTCATTCGCCGGGCGATGGAATTCCTTGATGAAAACAGTGTTTATCAATTCGGCATTCGTTCAGGTACCAAGGAAGAATTTGCCTTTGCCCAAAAACATACCAATATATATATTGATCAACTGTTGGAACCTTTACAAAAAGTATTGCCCCAAATCCAAAACAGGCCGGTTTATGTCACCCTGGATATTGACGTAGTTGATCCGGCCTTTGCTCCCGGTACCGGCACCCCGGAGCCCGGAGGCTGTACGGCCAGGGAAATTATTCAGGCGGTAAACATGCTGGGGGGATTAAACCTTGTGGGTTTTGATCTGGTAGAAGTAAGCCCCACTAATGATCATGCTGATATTACCGCCATTTTAGCGGCAAAACTGGTGCGTGAGGTAATTTTGCAATTTGGCCGCAGAAGGTAATATCTTTTTCCTATCAATGGAAATTATAACTAATTCTGTCTTAATGAAGATATATGTTAAAATTTGCATAAATAAATAAAATTTAGTTTAAAATAATAATTGACAATAATCATGAGCTTTAGTATACTAGTCAATGTCAGCGCTAAAGATAGCTGATAAAAACAACCGAAGGGTGCTGTGGTGTAGTGGTTAACATGCCGGCCTGTCAAGCCGGAGATCGCGAGTTCAAATCTCGTCAGCACCGCCATTTTTATAAAAGCCACGGTAGCTCAGTTGGTAGAGCAGAGGACTGAAAATCCTCGTGTCGGCGGTTCGATTCCGTCCCGTGGCACCATTTTAAGCAAGCGGAAGTGGCTCAGTGGTAGAGCATCGCCTTGCCAAGGCGAGGGTCGCGGGTTCGAATCCCGTCTTCCGCTCCACTTGTCAACACGCTACCTAGCAGGCAGTAATAGGTAGTTTTTTTAACCAATATGCGGAAGTGGCTCAGTGGTAGAGCATCGCCTTGCCAAGGCGAGGGTCGCGGGTTCGAATCCCGTCTTCCGCTCCAAAAAAAAAATCCCCGGCATAAACCGGGATAAGGCTATTAAAGTGTTGACAAATTGTATTTTAGCATTTTCGACAAAAATCGTCAATATCTAAATATGTGTTTCAAGCGATAAACAGTTGGGTAAATAACATAAAATACTACTTGACTTACTGTAAAGTAAGTGATAAACTAAATACTGCTTGACAAGTGATAATTGCCGGAGTGGCGGAATTGGCAGACGCACAGGACTTAAAATCCTGGGGTGAGCGATCACCGTACCGGTTCAAGTCCGGTCTCCGGCACCATATATAACGGCGGCATAGCCAAGTGGTAAGGCAGAGGACTGCAAATCCTTTATCCCCAGTTCGAATCTGGGTGCCGCCTCCAAGTGCGTAAAAACCTCTTTGCAATAACTGCAAAGAGGTTTTTTATATATCTTAATCGGCCATGTAAAAACATCTTTTATTTGCAGGGTTTTATCTTTCAGGGTTGAATTATATAGCAGAATTATAATGACTAGAATAACAGCAAAGGAGCTGACCTTGTTGACTGAAAAATCTCGCCCCTTTTCAGTATTAAAAGAACTGGTAGAGAAAAATAAAATTGTCATCAATTTGGATACCCGCAAAAGCATTGATTATTATAATAAAAAAGCAGGGGAAGGAACTATTGAACTACCCACATATCTTAAAATTTGGTATCTAATTTCCAAAGTTTCCGGTTTGCTTTTATTAATAGGGATATTTTTTGCCTTTTTTCTAAAACCTTGGGTTAATGGAGTGCTGTTGTGTTTATTAGCTATTTACTTGCGGATTATTGCCTGGCGGCGGCTTAAAAATTATGCTTTAAGCGTCGTCTACCGGGAAGTGCTGCAATCGGAAGATGTTTTAAACAAATTATACCGCAGCAATGGCCTGACCATGAAAAACACGGTTACCGGAAAAACGGTGCGTTATCCTGAAAAATGGACGGTAGTGCTGCCCAAAGAAAAGCCTATTGTTGAAGAATAATATAATAATGGTAATCAAAATCATCACTCCTCAATAAATTAAGTATTAGGCTAGTTTGAGGGGTGTTTTTATGACTGAAAAACCTAACAAACCTTCCGCTGTGCCGCCAAAGCGGCGGTCTGATTGGCATTTATGGCTACTTGTTATTATTCTTCTGCTGGCTGTAATAGCCTTAGGCGGTTTGCTTTGGTTTTTTAGTTTTTGCCATAAAATAAGCCTTCAAGAAAACGTTGCGGAGTTTCAATATCAACCGGCCGAAAAAACCTGTATTTATTCGGCCGACGGGGTGTTGTTGGCGGAAGTATATGATCAGGATCGCTCTTATGTGGCGCTCGAGGATATTTCACCTAATATGCTAAAGGCAATTGTTGCCATTGAAGATCACCGCTTTTATCAACACATTGGGGCGGACTTTATCGGTACATTAAGGGCCTTGATGAAAAATATTGCCTCCGGACAGGTGGTGCAGGGAGGCAGCACAATTACCCAGCAGCTTGCCCGCAATCTTTTTTTAACTAACGAGCGTACCTATGAGCGCAAACTGAAGGAAATAGCCATTGCCATTGCTTTAGAAAGGAAATTCAGCAAAGATGAAATTTTAGAGATGTATTTAAACCAAATTTACTTTGGCAGCGGGTATTATGGTGTAGAAACTGCCGCCCAAAAATATTTCGGCAAACCGGCCAAAGAGCTTACCCTGGCAGAAAGCGCGTTGTTGGCGGGGATTCCCAACCGCCCGGTTGATTACGATTTGCATCATAATCTGCCGGCGGCTCAAAAACGCCAGCGGGTTGTACTGCAGCGCATGCTGGATTTACACATGATTAGCGATAGGGAATACCAAAGGGCTATCGAGGAAGAAATTAAAGTGCAAAAACCGCAGGTAAAGAATGACAACTACCGGCATCCGTATTTTGTCAGTGCCGTGATCAGGCAGCTGGAAGAACAATTTGGCCATGAACAGGTTTATCAGGGCGGACTAAAAGTGTACACCACATTAAATACCGAACAGCAGAATATAGCAGAAACTGTTTGTCAAAATAGCGTTAACAGTTTTGCCCAAAGAGGAATTAAAGCCAGTAATATTGCCCTGGTATCGGTTGTGCCGCAAACCGGGGCGGTAACCGCTTTGGTTGGCGGCACGGATTTTCAAGCCGACCAAAACAATATGGCATTAATTCCCCGGCAGCCGGGCTCCACTATTAAACCTTTGGTTTATGCTGCGGCACTGAACAGCAATATAATTAGTCCTTATTCGCAAATCAACGCCCAGCCGCGAGAATTTGCCGGTTATGTGATTAACAATCCTATCTCCTGGGGGGGCAAAACAGCCAGCGTGTCAGATGCCCTTCGCTATTCGTTAAATGTGCCGGTGGCAGAGTTGGTGAGCAAATTAGGTTTTGAAAAAACGGCGGCTTATATTCGGCGTTTTGGCATTACCACGGTGACTAAGAATGATCTTAATTACGCTGCCTTAGCTTTAGGCGGTATGTATTACGGCGTTAAACCGCTGGAGATGGCGGCGGCTTACGCAGTATTTGCCAATGACGGCCAATATAACCGGCCTTACTTTATTGAAAAGGTTGTAGATCAGAACGGCAAAATTATATATCAGCATCAAATAAAGCCCAAGCGGGTAATTAACGCCCAAACGGCCCGTGTCATGCACAGCTTTTTAGTTAACGTGGTGCAAAGGGGTACCGGCCGTTATGCACGCATACCGTTGGAAAGTGCAGGAAAAACCGGCACTACCGATCAAAACCGCTGTCTGTGGTTTGTGGGGTATACGAAAAATTTAGCTACCGCAGTATGGGTTGGCAACAGCGATAACCGGCCGGTTTATGGCGTGGCCGGCGGCGGCAGCGTAGCCGGCCCGGTGTGGCAGCAGTATATGCTTGCCTTACTTGATGAACACCCTATCGCCGAACCGCCGCCACCGTCATACCAACTGCCTCCGCCGCCAAAAGATACGGCAAATGTTACTGAACAGCTGCCGGAATCTAATACTGATGAAAATGCCGCTGAGGAAACAGGTGAGCAGCCCGTGCCGGCAAACGATACCGAAAACGCTACTGATGAAGAGCCGGAATCTAATAATGCTGAAAATGCTGTCGATGAGACAGAAAAACAATCCGCACCGCAGCCGGAATGGTTGCCGGAGCCCCCGGCTGAACAGTAACTGTTTTGTTTGTTTTAAAAACTTGGTTAACTTAAAAACCAAGTTTTTTCTTTTTATCTGCTGAAAAATGATTTTTTGACAGGAATATTCTTTTATACAGCGAAAAAATATAGGGTGCCAAATATTTATAAACGAGGTGATGTAAAAAGTATAAAATTTTTTAATTTTTGCGACTATAAGAAACAGGAGGAGAGTTTAAAACATGGAATACGGATGGCTGTCGATAATACCGCCTGTAATTGCCATCGCTTGCGCATTGATTACCAAAGAAGTTTTGCTGTCATTATTTTTAGGTGTTTTTTCAGGGGCCCTTATACTTGCCGATTATAATTTGCTTCATGCTTTTGAGGAAACAGTTGCCATTACCTTTAACGGTATGGCTGATCCGGAGTGGAACATTCCCATCTTAGCCTTCTTATTTTTACTGGGCGGCTTAACTGCCTTAGTTGCGGCCTCCGGAGGTAGTAGGGCCTTTGGTGACTGGGCCATGTCCCGCGTAAAAAGCCGCGTTGGAGCACAATTAGTTACATTGCTACTTGGTATTATTATCTTTATTGACGACTATTTTAACAGTTTAGCGGTAGGGCAAGTGGCCCGCCCGATTACCGACCGGCATAAAGTTTCACGGGCAAAACTGGCTTACATTATTGACTCTACCGCCGCACCGATTTGTGTTATTGCTCCGGTATCCAGCTGGGGTGCCTATATTATTACGATCATTGCCGAACAATTACATGCAGTCAATATTAACGGCATTCAAGCGCTGCCTGCCTTTGTAACCATGATTCCAATGAACATCTATGCTATTTTAGCTATTTTGATGGTGATAATTATTGCCGTTACCAACATTGAATTTGGGCCGATGGCCAAAGAAGAAAAGCGAGCCATGCTTACCGGCAAGCTTTACAATGATGCCATGGGTGAACCGCCCGGCAGTACGGATGTTTCTTTAGGTGCCGAGCGGGGTAAGGTTATTGACCTGGTACTGCCCATCTTAGGCTTATTTGTATTTACTATAATTGCCATGTTATATACCGGTGGCTTCTTTGGCCCTGACGGCGGAAGCATTATGGATGCCTTTTTAAATACCGCCGTTAGTATCTCCCTTGTTTACGGCGGTGTGATGAGTATCATCTTTTGCGCATTGCTTTACCTGCCGCGCAAGCTGATTAAACCAAGAGACTTTGCTCCCACCTTGCTGAAAGGGATGCAATCTATGGTTACCGCCATTATTATTTTGGTGCTTGCTTGGGCTATCGGCGGTGTTATCGGTGAACTGGGAACCGGTGAATTCCTGGCTTCCAAGTTCAGTGAATCGCTGCCTTACTATCTGATGCCGGCCTTGGCCTTTGCCCTTTCCGGAATTATGGCCTTTGCCACCGGTACTTCTTGGGGTACCTTTGGCATTATGCTGCCGATTGCCACACCGATGGCGGCAGCTGTCGGCGTGGGAACGGAATTTGTGTTGATGTCGATGGCAGCGGTACTGGCCGGCGCGGTATACGGTGACCATATCTCCCCGATCTCCGATACCACCATTTTGTCTTCCACCGGGGCAGGCTGTCATCACATAGACCACGTAAACACCCAGCTTCCTTACGCTACTACTGTGGCGGTAATCAGCTTAGTCGGTTACATTGTCATGGCCTTAACACAAAGCGTACTGGTCGGTTTAGGTTTCTCGCTGGCAGTGTTGCTACTTACCATCTTCCTACTTAAAAAACACAAACTGGAAGTCTCTCAAGATTTACACTTGCAATAACTAATCAAAAAGTGGTATAAAAAAATTGGACCTCCCTTTTAAAGGGGGGTCTGTCATTTCAACATACTTTAATGTCAGCGGGTGAGTTTTGAACATGAGTACTGAACGTTTATGGAAGTTTTTTGAGCACATCGAATGGACGGCTATTGCGGAAAAAGCGGCAATTATTTTGCTGATATTGGCGTTAACTTACTTTTTTATGCACATCCGGTATAAATTGATAAAAAGAATATTTTTGGTAACAAGACTGGATAAAAGCAAGGAAAAATCTTTAGAATCGTTGTTATTGTCTTTAACCAAGTATGTCATTTACATTATCGGCTTTTTATTAATTTTGCGCCAATTTACCGATATTACACCGATTATTGCCGGTGCCGGAATTGTCGGTGTGGCTGTCGGCTTTGGTGCCCAAAGTTTGGTAAAGGACGTTATTACCGGCTTCTTTGTCATGTTTGAGGATCAGTACCATGTCGGTGATTATATCGAAATTAATAACGAGGTTTCCGGCACGGTAGAAGAAATTGGCTTGCGCTTAACTACCATTCGCGAATGGTCGGGAAAGAAATTTTACATTGCTAACTCCGAGATCCGCACAGTGCGCAATTACAACCGGGAGAAGTTGCGGGCCATTGTTACTGCAACCTTTCCCTTTGAAGAAGACCCAACTTTAATCAGGGAAATGTTAGAAGACGTATGTGCGCAAATTAAACGCGACTTTTATGACGAACTCCTTGCCGATGAAAAGGGCAACTTAGTAGAGCCGCCCCAGGTATACGGTGTCACTGACATTGATCAAAACGACAAAGGGGGCACTTATACCATTGTCGCGCTTACCAAGCCCGGTTCAATTTGGTTGATAGAGAAAATGATCCGCGAGTATATCTGGATTAACAGTTATCGCCGTGGCATTAAAATTGCTTACCCCAGAAGAGTATATGAGCAGGCTGCAGAAGCAGATGCCGGTTCTGCAGATTAATGCTGCCTAATTATGCATTTTACAGAGAGTAATGATCATTAATTAGTCAATTGTGTTATAATGTATCTAAATTAAGTAATTCTTGGGGGGTTATCATTTGGAACGTGAACTGGCACTGGAATTAGTAAGAGTTACCGAGGCAGCTGCACTGGCATCGGCTCGTTGGCTGGGCCGCGGTAAAAAGGAAGAAGCGGACGATGCTGCCACTACTGCAATGAGAGCAATGTTTGACTCGGTGAACATCGACGGTACAGTGGTAATTGGCGAAGGCGAGATGGACGAGGCGCCGATGCTGTATATCGGAGAAAAGTTGGGCCACGGAAATATTTCGGTAGATGTGGCTGTGGATCCCTTGGAAGGCACCAACCTGGTGGCCAAAGGCTACGGCAATGCCATGTCGGTGGTGGCAATTACCGAACGAGGTAATTTACTACATGCCCCGGATATGTATATGGAAAAAATTGCTGTTGGCCCCAGAGCTGCCGGTAAAATTCACATCGACGACCCCATTGAACAAACCTTAAAGACATTGGCTAAAGTAAATCAAAAAACGATTAGTGACTTAACGGTAATGATTTTAGAACGGGAACGGCACAAACATATCATTGAAGCTGTCCGCAATGCCGGTGCACGGGTGCGCTTGTTTAGTGACGGAGATGTCGGTGCGGCCATATCAACTGCCATTGAAGGTACCGGTATTGACTTGTATGTAGGTATCGGCGGAGCGCCGGAAGGCGTAATTTCGGCAGCGGCTTTAAAGGCGCTGGGCGGTGAAATGCAGGGGCGTTTGGTACCCCAAGATGACAACGAGTATCAGCGCTGTGTGAGTATGGGCTTAAAAGATCCTCGCCAGATACTGTATATGGATGATATGGTTAAAGGTGACGATGCCATTTTTGCTGCCACCGGTGTTACTGACGGTGAAATGCTGAAAGGTGTGCGTTTTATTGGCAATGAACGGGCTGAAACCTATTCTATAGTGATGCGTGCTAAGACCGGCACCATTAGATTTATCAAAGCAGTGCACTACCTACCAAACAAACCGCACTTGGTAATGAAGTAAGCAATAAAAAAACTCGTACCACTGTTTTGGTGATACGGGTTTTTTATAATGCCTACAGTAATTATAAAACGGCATTGGGCAATATCATTTTTTGCTTTGGCAGGCATCCGCAAGATTTTGCGGAATGGGAATAAAACAGATGTTACCGCCGAGGAGGACTGTGCCGGTGCAAATATTTAAGTTTTATCTTATATTTATCAATCTACTTACCTTTGTTATGTTTGCAGTAGATAAATTGCTAGCCAAATATAAAAAATGGCGGGTGCCGGAAAGCCGCTTGCTGTTGGCTTGTTTAATCGGCGGTTCCCTTGGCGGTTTGTTTGCCATGCAGATGTTTCGCCACAAAACCCTCAACCCAAAGTTTAAGGTCGGCGTACCGGCAATTATTTTGCTGCAGCTGGCGGTAATGCTGCTGATTTTTAAATTGGCTTATCTTTGATTATTAGTGGCTAAGACTTATGATTTTTTTCTAAACCGTAACGCCAACTTTTTACTCCGCCGACTAGATTATTTACATCGGTAAAGCCTGCTTCAACCAGATAGGCTGCCGCTTTGGCACTGCGGTTGCCCGAACGGCAAATTAACACCAGCTTTTGATCTTGTTCTAACTGGTGTGCCCAATTTTCAATACTGCTTAGGGGGTACAAAACCGAACCGGGAATGTGTCCGCTGTTATATTCCTTTGGCCGGCGCACGTCAATCAACAGCACATCGGCATTATTATCCAGCAATTCTTTTAATTCTTCGGCGGTGATATTTGTGTAACCCAAGCTGCCGTTATTTTCGCTTACCGCACATGCCGTTATCAGCACTGTTAACAAAAGCAGAACCACTGCCGGCAGTACATAATTTCGGTGTTGAATCATTTCTTAAATGATGTCACCTCCATGCGTAGGTTACATCTATTTTAACATAACCTACCTGCAGGCCGGCGTGCTGATCCGTAAAAGAAACGTTACATATAGCTAAAGAAAACTAAAGCTTTCGGCAAGCCTAAAGACACAGGCGAAAGCTTTAGTTTTCTTATACTGTCTTCCTTAAATTATGATAGTAAGGTTAGCAATGCCCTTTGAATTAGCCGGCTAATCGAAAGCATAAGGTCAAATGACCTGGGCGCCACAAGTAACGTTGCGTCAGCTAAGAAACATCCTATCAGTGCGAATGTACAGGCATATATATAGCCTCTACGGTTGAAGGGTAATCAATAAAAATGTAGGGACGGTTTTGACCGTACCGCCAAGGAAACAGGCATTAATGAGAATGGGGCCCCAATAACCGACCGATAAAAAAGGGCTGCTGCACTGCGCGCCTATTCCTCCTTGTGCAACAGCCCCCCCTGGGTAAGATGTTAGCTCATGGAAGGTCTAAAGGTTTGGCATTGGGTTTCTCCAGAATTTTTAGCGGAACTGGTGTTGTTGCGATCTACTTCAATCATTGGTGCGTCACAGGTTACATTGCGGTTATATTGACATTCAGTTACCTTGCACTTGATAGATTGTGGCATCAAAATCACCTCCTTTACATCCGCTATTTTGCCAATTTTAACATAAAAATATTCTGCCCTATTTCGTTATCAGGATGAGGCAGTGGGCTATTGGAAGCATAAGCCAATATTGACAATCAATGTATAAAAGGATAAACTGATATATAAAAGGGATAGGCATTTCGTGGGCGCGAAATGCCTATCTGTTTTTTATATTTAATTTTCCCATTTAATGGCTAAAGGAGGCATAATGAACATGAAAAAAGTTGTTCTAACCAAACCGGTTTTTGATCAAATTGTTAAAAGCATTACCAATACCGATGAACGCAAAGAGCGAATTTTAGAGGAGTTCTTTCCCGAACCCTCTAGGGAACGCGAAGAAATTAAAGAAAAGTTGGAAAACTACATCATGCATATCGACAATTTGCTTAAAAATGCCAGCGTAACGGAAGATGGAGACAACAGCCTGCCATTTGTTATAATAAACAGTGAAGTGGAATTATTGGATACAGAAACTCAGGAATTATTTAAATTCCGCATTGTTTCCCCAATAGATAACGAAGTGCAAACTGACGATGTATCCTGTATCTCACCGCTGGGCAAAGAGTTGCTGTTGAAAAAACCGGGTGATAAAGTCCATGTTAACGCGCCGGGTGGAGATTTTGATTATCTGATACGATCAGTTAAATATCCGTTTACGTAGCGTTACAAAAGATAGGGGGTAAAGCAGCTGGCAACAATTCTAATTGTCGATGATGAAAAATTAATGGTTAAGGGGTTAAAGCGCAGTTTGGAACAAGACGGCTACCACACGCTGGTGGCTTATGACGGCGAAGAAGCCCTCACGGTATTTAACAAAGAAGCGGTAGATTTAATTATACTTGATATTATGCTGCCTAAAAAAAGCGGCTTGGAGGTTTGTCGGGAAATTAGAAAAAAAAGCGATGTTCCCATTGTCATGTTAACCGCAAAGGGGGAAGATGTTGATAAAATTGTCGGTTTAGAATTAGGTGCCGACGATTACATGACTAAGCCTTTTAACACTCGCGAACTAATTGCCCGGATTAAAGCGGTTTTGCGCCGCAGCTCAAAAACCGAGCAGAAAAAACCAACCGATAAGCTGCAAATTGGTGAATTGTTAATCGATATACCTAAGCGCAAAGTAATTCGGGGCAGTGAAGAAATCGAACTTACCGCTAAAGAATTTGAATTATTGAATTTATTGGCCCAAAACCCCGGGCGGGTTTACACCCGCGATAATTTGCTGGAAGTAATATGGGGAGCAGATTATTTTGGCGATTTGCGCACCGTTGATGTCCATGTGCGCCGCTTGCGGGAAAAACTGGAAAAGGATCCCCGTCACCCTGAATATGTACTTACCAAGTGGGGCGTAGGCTATTACTTTAAGGAGTACCGCCGATGAAATCAAGTATCCGCTGGAAACTGGCCGGTACATACTTAATATTTATTGTGGCCACAATGCTGTTGGCCGATTGGTTTGCTTACAGCACGCTGCGCTCGCACTACTTGCAAGAGCGCCAGCAAGCCTATCAAATTCACGCCAGTGTGGTGAGCACTTATGCCGCTGATGTTATCATTCAAGATAAGATGGCGCTGGCAACGGATGCTATACGGGATTACGGTAAACAAGTTGGTGCCCGGATACTGATACTCGATGCAGAGGGATTGGTGCTGAGTGATTCATTTAACGAAGATTGGGTCAGCGGACGCAAGCTATCACACCCGGAAGTACTGTCGGCCTTAGCAGGAAAAACCGCCGCCGGTGAACACCTTATTTCACCCAACGAATGGGTAATGTATATAGCAGTACCGGTAACAAAAGAAAAAGAAGTAATTGGTGCAGTAATGCTTTCCACGGATATTTCCGATATTGCGGTAGCGCTACACCAAGTACTCAAGCGGATGTTGATTTTATCGCTAATTGGCTCGGTTTTAGCCGGTATATTTGCCTTTTGGCTGGCCGAGAAGTTTACCCGCCCGGTGCAGGAACTGACTGCTGCCGTTAAACGGATTGCCCAGGGTCATTTAAAGCAAAAAGTGTCGGTGCGCAGCCAAGATGAACTTGGCCAGTTGGCAAAAGCTTTCAACACCATGGCTGAAAAGCTAATGACGGTTGATCGTTCCCGCCGTGACTTTATTGCCAACGCCTCCCATGAATTGAAATCACCGCTGTCTTCAATCAAGGCTTTGGCGGAATCTTTAATTTACAGTGATGAAAAAAATGTAGAGGTGTATAGAGAGTATTTAACTGATATCAACGATGAAGTTAACCGCTTAAACCGTTTGGTGCATGATTTGCTGCAAATGTCGCATATGGAAGCGGAAAACGTTATTGTGCATAAGCAAATCGAATACATTGATGTCATTATTGAGCAAGTACTGAGCTTAGTAAAAAAACAAGCTCAAGATAAGGGCATTATTCTTACTGCCAGCGTACAGGAAAACCTTGCCTGGGCGGTAGATAAAAACGTCTTAAGCTTAATTTTATTAAACTTAGTGGATAACGCCATTAAATATACGCCGGAAAATGGCGAAGTACAGGTTTTAGCCCACATTGAAGGGGAAAAGCTCCTGCTGCAGGTTGCCGATAACGGTGAAGGTATTCCGCCGGAAGACCTGCCCCATATCTTTGAACGTTTTTACCGGGTAGACAAAGCCCGCTCCCGGGAAACCGGCGGCACCGGCTTGGGCCTGGCAATTGTAAAGCAGGGGGTTGCTTTTTTAGGTGGCACTATCGATGTGCAAAGCGCACTTGGGAAGGGGACGGTATTCACCATTATTTTGCCGCCTAACTAAATTAAGCATAAAAACCCTTGTTTTTTCCAAGCTCTTAACATTTTTGTAACAAAATTTTATTTTGCTGTAATAAGTTGTCGCTATAATTACAGCAAGATAAAATCAGAGGAGGCCTTTTAATATGCCGCACTCAAAAACAAGGGAATCACAAAATGAACGCATATACTTTACCCCTGCCCAAGCTGCTATAATGATTATTGTTCTTCTGCTGGCAATGCTGTTGTTGGTTAGCACCGGCTGCACCAGACAAGCAGAAAATGAAAATAACGCGCCAAATCAACCGCCGATTAGTTCAAAACCGCAAACCCAAGTTGAATCGGTAAAGCTGTACTTTGCCGATCAAGATGCTGCATACTTAAAACCGGAAGTAAGGGAAATAACCCTTGAAGGGAAACCCTTGGCGGAAGCAGTGGTTGAAGAATTAATCAAAGGCCCGGAAGATAAAGAATTAAACCCTACCATTCCGCCGCAAACTAAGCTCTTGTCATTGCAGGTAACTGACGGGGTAGCTTACGTTAACTTTTCCAAAGAGATACAAACTAAGCATTGGGGCGGAAGCACCGGGGAAATAATGACGGTTTATTCCGTAGTTAATACATTGGCGGATTTAGGTGAAGATATTGAAAAAGTACAGTTTTTAGTTGAAGGAGAAAAGCAGGAAACCCTGGTAGGGCATTTGGATACCATTGAACCAATTAGCCCTGATTGGCGGCTGGTTTCCAGCGGGGAAATTTCCTTAAGTACCGTATCGCCGGATGAAGATAAGGTGCGGGAAATTCAAAAAAATGTAGAACAAAACCAGCAGCTTTGGCGGTTAGATCCACTCCAGACGGCAAAAGAAGCCGGTGCTAAATTTGGCTTTGATCCGCGCAAAGACACTTTTGAATTAATCAGCAAGGAAGAACAGGGCGGAACAGACGGTAAGGCAGTTGCCAAAGTACTGGCTACGCATAACGGTGAAGAGTATATTATTCAGCTGATCCAACCTGACAAGCAAGGCCCTGAGGGCATTTGGGTGATCAATTCGGTGACGATGAATAAGTAAATAAAATGATATTAAGGCTGTCGCGCTACAAACTAAAGGTTCCTAGCGCGGCAGCTTTTTTTATTTTGCCGGACAGTTGGACAAACCGATAAATTGTAGAGCACGGTCTTAACCGTTCCGCTAAAAGAAACATTGTATTAGCGACAATGGGCAGGCTTGTGGCAATATATCGACAAAATAAAAAAATAAATTCACAAGATTGTAATATAGATTACAAATCAATTTTAATTTCCTGTTGTATCATAACTGTAAACGATTTCACTAACAAGCGTAAGTGCAAAACTCTTTTAATATTGATATTAGAAATTAATGTGATTGTTATTTCAACTTAATTTAATGTTTTACATAAAAATAAACGAGATTAAGAAGGGAGTGCTTGCTACTTTTAAATTAAAATGTGAAATTATGTCCATTAAGTGATGCTTTTATACATGTGTATTTTAAAAAGGAGGTAAAAAAATGTCGGAAGCTAGCTTAGAGGTAAAAAACACTACTGCAGCTTTAAGTGAGAAAAAAAAGGTTTCGCCTCATGTAATGAAGTATATTCATAGTGCCATCGGTATCGGTTTTATGGTAGGTTTTCCTATGCTGCCTCCTATTGAACCGATTACTGAAGTGGGGATGCACGTACTGGCAATTTTTGTCGGCATGGTATATTTATGGTCTACGGTTAACAGTATTTGGCCCAGCATTTTAGGACTCTTTCTTATGGCAATGAGCGGTTTTGCCCCCCTAAGCGAAGTTGCCAGGGGCGCTTTTGGTGCAGACATTGTCGTTCTCATGTTATTGTCTATGATATTTTTTGGCGGTGTGGAATATGCCGGCTGTACCCAGTACATGGCCCGGTGGTTTGTAACCCGTAAAATCATTAACGGCCGACCTTACGCATTCTTGTTTATATTCTTTCTGGCTTCATATTTCCTAAGCGGCTTGACCGATCCGATTGCCAGCCTGTTTATTCTGTGGCCGATAGCAGTTGAGCTTATGCAAGAGTTTGGTGTAGACAGAAACCAAAAAGTATACGGTATAGCTATTTTCGGTGTATATCTGGCGGCCACATTGGGCCAACCGATGTTTCCCTTTAAGGGTGCGGCACTGGTATGTGTCGGTACTTTCCAAGCGGTAACCGGAATTGAGGTTAACTACTTGGCTTATGTATTGTTAAACTTAGTATTGTCTCTGGCGGTAATAACCGTATTTATGCTGTTGCTTAAATTTGTTTTCAAGCCTGATCTTTCGGCTTTAAAAAATATTAATGCGGAACAGTTTAAGAAAAATCCTCTGCCTCCGATGAATATGCGGCAAAAGTTGTTCTTTTTCAGTATCTTCGCCTATGTTATCTTACTTTTGGCACCCAGCTTCTTGCCGAAAACTTGGGCAATTACTAACCTGTTAAACAGCATGGGTGTTTTAGGCATAACTTTTATGTTTGTAGTAGTTTTGATGATTATTCACGTAGATGGGAAACCGGCTTTGCCCTTTGGCGAGGTTGCGGTCAAAAACTTCTCCTGGGATGTGTACTTCCTTGTAGTGGCCGCCTTGTACGGTGCCAATGCGGTATCAAATGACGCTACCGGCATCAAGGAATGGTTGCTGCAAGTGCTTCAGCCGCTATTAGGGGACAGGCCTGAAATCATCTTTATTGCTTTGCTGCTTGTTTTCATTGCCTTAGTAACCAACGTTGCCAACAACGCAGGGATGGTAGTAATTCTGATACCGATTGTGATGGCTTTTTCAAGCCAATACCCGGCTATAGAACCTGTGGCCCTAATGATGTTAATCACATATTTAGCTTTCTTTGCCATTCTCACACCGGCGGCTTCTCCTTATGCCGGTATGATGCATGCCCGCCGTGATCTAATTGATTTCGGTGCGATAATAAAAATGGGTACCCCCATTATTGTAATCGGTGTAGTTCTATGTGCTACAGTTGGTTACAAACTGGCTGCATTGCTATTTTAATATCAATTAAAATTGTTACCGGGCTGAAGCACAACGAACTGTTTGGTTCGTAGCACTTCAGCCTTTTATTTTTTAGAAAGCTTAAAAAAGGAATGAGTTGGCTATTGCTGCAGTAAACTATACGCCAAAGACTCGTATTTAACGACAAAAGGGGCAAACTTTCTATTGAACTGTTTACAGGCAATACTATAAAATTAGGATAAAAATGGTAAGGGTGGTGTGGATGGATAATAAGAGAAATGAGTTAGATGAATTTGTTACTCAATCTATTTATTTTGGAGAAATTACCCAAAAAAGCGAGGCTATGGATAGCCAGGTTTGGGATCGATATTTAAACGAAGGTAGCAGAAAGTTAGTTAAACGTGGGGATTATATTTTAAGAATTGAAGATAACGCTCAAGGTTTATTTTTTATCAAAAAAGGCAGGGTTAAAGGTAATTTATTGACCAAAGACGGTTCTGTAAAAACCATTTACATCAAAGAAGAAAAGACTATTTTTGGCGAACAGTTTATATTTCACCGCCAGCCGGGAATTATTGAGGTTATTGCCTTAGAAGATTGTGAATTATACTTTTTTTCCAAAGATAAAATGCTTGAGCTGATGAAGAAAGATTTTGATCTCACTTTATTTATTTGTCGCAGCCAGGCTATTATAGCCAGAATAATGGCTTATCAAATCCAAGATTTATCCAAAAACAGTACCCTACAAAGTTTAGCCAGAATTCTTTACAGTATATTTTGTTATGAGAGCTCAAAAAACAAAAAATCCCAGCCCATTACAATTAATATTACCCATGAAGAATTGGCCAATATGTTGGGCGTGCATCGTGTTACGGTGACCAAAAATATAAATTACCTAAAAAAACTGGGGTTTATTGATGATAAATATGAAAAGTTGATAATACTTAAACCGGAGGATTTAAAAGAATTATCTAAATAAACTGAATAATATTTTTTTGTTAAAAAAGTAATTTTTAGCGGCCAGATTGTAATTTCCGTTACATTTAAACAAAGCAAAAATTTATATAATTAGTGCAAGTGAAATTAATAATTTTCAAGGAGTGAAATGTCTTGAGAAAGTACTTAGAAACTCAAAAGCACTTAATCACTTTGCAGTACGAGTCGGAGCAAAAGTATCTCAACGAATTCAGAAACGGAAATTACACTTTGGAAAATCCCTTGGTTGTAAAAAACCCTTACTTAATCAATCCATTGGCCGCGGTTATTTGTTTTAACACCGAAGAGGAAACAGCTGTCGAAATAACTGTCAAAGGAAAAACCAAAGAAGCCGATATTAAACACACCTTCCCAAAAGCTACAGAACATATCTTACCAATTTACGGCCTTTATGACAACTATGTAAACACTGTAATTCTAAAACTGGATAACGGCAAAACTGCGGAAGTAAAAATTGAAACCGAAGAGTTAGATATCAACCGGGCCCATTACTGCAATACCACTTACGAATATTTTGGCAACGATCTGATGTTTTTATCTTCAACCACTCCTTTAATTGATTCGGCTAAAACCTGTGCTTATGATTTAAACGGCGATATAAGATGGGTAAGTCTTGAAAAAGCCAGCTGGGATATTAAAAAACTGGCCAACGGCAGACTGCTGGTAACTTCATATAGATCTATGCAAAAGCCTTACTACACAATTGGCCTGATGGAAATTGACCCTTGCGGTAAAATTTACAAAGAATACAGACTTCCCGGCGGCTACCACCATGATGCTATTGAATTAGAAAACGGCAATATTTTGGCTTGCTCTGATAACGACTTTAACGATTCCGTAGAAGATTTCATTGTAGAAATCGATCGAAAAACCGGCGAAATAGTTAAAAGCTGGGATCTGAAAAATATCCTGCCCAGAGAAGGCGGTAATGCCGGAGACTGGAATTACCATGACTGGTTCCATAACAACTCTGTTTGGTACGACAAGGCCACCAACTCTATTACCCTGTCCGGCAGACACAAGGATGCTGTAATCAACATTGATTACGATACCGGCAAGTTAAATTGGATTATCGGTGATCCCGAAGGCTGGGGAGAAGAATGGCAAAAATACTTCTTTAAAAATGTCACCAAAGGTGATTTTGACTGGCAATACGAACAGCATTCAGCCATGATTTTACCCAACGGAGACGTATTCCTCTTCGATAACGGTACTTACAGAGCCAAAACTGAAGAAAAAAGAGTTCCACCGGAAAAGAACTTCTCCAGAGGGGTAATTTACCGAATCGATACCGAAAAAATGGAAATCGAACAGGTTTGGCAGTATGGTAAAGAAAGAGGGGCAGAATTTTATTCCCCGTATATTTGCAACGTTGACTACTATGGTGAAGGACATTACATGATCCATTCCGGCGGAATTGCCACTTACCGGGGTAAACACACTGACGAATTGGGAGCAATGCTGCTAAACAAATATAAAGATGAGCACATTCACTTAACTTTAGAATCAACTACCGTTGAAATACTCAATGATGAAGTTAAGTTCGAGCTAAATGTAAAAGGCGGCAACTACTACCGGGCAAGAAGACTTTCTTTATATGATGAAAAAACTAAGTTAGAACTGGGTAAAGGGGAATTTTTGGGTAGCTTTGGCGTAACACCTGAGTTTGCTTTACCGGTTAAATTCAAAGACGCAAATGAAGAAGTTCCGGCAAAACATAACATATCTTTAGTTATGGAAGAAGACAGATTGGCATTAAGAGGAAAATTCAGAGAAGGCTCACAAGTATTCTTAGAATTAAAGGGTGAAACAGGTTCCAAGTTCTATTTAGTACCAACTGACGTTCATGACATTACCGCAGCCTGTGTTTCCTTTGAAGAACAAAGCGATAACGATGTTCAATTCTATGTCAGCAGAGAAGGCTTGTCCGGTGAATTTGATGTCTACTTGAATATCGATAACTTAAGATACGACACCAAGTGTTCCGTAAAGTTTTAACTACTGCTCAATACTAAATATTACATTTTTACACCAAAAGGGGTGAAAACGTGTCCTTAGAAAAGCTGGATTCCCAGGCTTTTAAAGAAAAAATCTACGATAACGAAGAAAATTGTTTGGTAATTTTCACCAGAAAAACTTGTCATGTATGTAAATCGGTAGTGCCCATCCTGGAGGAAATGGCACCCCAGTACGAAGGTAAATTTGGCTTTTACTACGTAGATGTAGAAGAAGAAAAAGCTTTATACCAGAGCTTCTCGCTTAAAGGCGTACCGCAAATCCTCTTCTTTAGCGAGGGAGGATATCAAGGTAAATTGGCCGGCCAGGTTGAAGAAGAAGACATAGAAGACAAAATCGCAGAAATTCTCGGATAGATAAGTATAAAGAAAGGCAGTGACAGCTAATGGCCGAAAGCTATGATTTGCTAATCATTGGCGGGGGGCCTGCCGGCCTCACCGCCGCCATCTATGGAGGAAGAGCAAAACTTAAAACACTGGTAATCAACAAGGGCACCGTAGGGGGCCAGGTCAACAATACCAGGGAAATAGTTAATTACCCCGGCTACCAAAAAGTATCCGGTGCGGATTTAATGAAAGACTTCAAAAAGCATGCCGAAAGCTTTGGGGTAGAGTTTCTTAAAGATACCGTAGTAGATGTGGATTTTTCCCAAGAAGAAAAAATAGTTAGAACCAAAAAAGGCAAGGAATTTTCTGCAAAAGCCGTAATTATTGCCTGCGGCAGTGAGCCGAGACTGTTAAATATACCGGGCGAAAGAGAGCTGCGGGGCAGCGGGGTGGCTTATTGCGCTACCTGCGATGCCGAGTTCTTTGAAGGTGAACACGTAGTGGTAGTGGGCAGCGGCGATCAGGCCATTGAAGAAGGCATGTTCATTACCAAATTTGCCCGCAAAGTTACGGTCATTGTTCTCCATGACGAAGGCATTTTAGACTGCAATAAAATAAGCGCAGAAAAAGCCTTTAAAAATGAAAAGATGGAATTTGTTTGGAACTCTACCGTTGAAAGGGTTCTAGGCGAAGATAGCGTTGAAGGGGTAATACTTAAGAATTTAAAAACCGGCGAATCCTCCAGATTAGATTGTCAAGGTGTATTCTTCTTCGTTGGTATGGTTCCGTCCACCGGTTTCCTCAAAAACAGCGGTATAGAAATGGACAAAAGGGGCTATATTCCGGTAAATGAGCTGATGGAAACCAACATTGAAGGTGTTTATGCCGTCGGTGATAACCGGGTTAAGTATCTAAGACAAGTTGTTTCCGCTGCCGGTGACGGAGCGACAGCGGCAGTGGCTGCCGAGCGCTACATTGAAGAGTTAAACGACTTTAGAGCAAATGTTTTAGAAAGCGATAAAAAAGTATTGCTACTGTTCTTCAGCGCTCAAAATAACGCAAGTTTAGAATTTGCTACTTTACTGGAAGAAGTTAATCAAGAATCCGGTGAAGAATATAAAATAGTGAAAGTTGACCTTGACCGGAAAAAGACTTTGGCTAGAAAGTACAATGTAGACCAGGCACCGTCTGTCGTGGTTATAGATAAAGGGGAAGTAATAAAACGCTTAGACTGCGTTCAGGATAAGGATAAATTAAAAGCGCAGCTAAGTTAATAAAACCGCAAAGGATGCAAAAAGCAAAAAGCACCGCGAACTGACGCGGTGCTTTTGCTTTTTAGCTGTAGGGGAGTTCTACCCCTGCCCGTTCTTGTAAATGTAATGTTGCTTTTAGGCCGCCAAGGATTTACCTGCGCAAATACGCCGGCACATATAAATGAACGAGCGACGCCGCCTCCGGGCGCCGGGCGGCCTGTACTTTCATCCTGAATTTTTAATCAGATGAAAGTGAACTCGGAGCAAAGCTCCTCAAACAGTCCTCGGCGCTAATCCTTCGTTAGCAATGCTATTTTGAATGCGCCGGCTAATCGAAAGCATAAGGTCAAATGCCTTGGCGGCCTAAGAACATTACTGATTTAAATTGCCCGTATTAATCACCGGTTGGGCGGAATTGTCGGATACTATCGCCACCAGCAAATTGTTAATCATGGCCGCTTTGCGTTCTGCATCCAGTTCCACCGTACCGTTTTGCTGCAAGGTTTCTATAGCCATTTGTGCCATCCCAACGGCACCTTCCACAATTTTTTGCCGAGCGGCTAAAATAGCATTGGCTTGCTGACGCTGCAGCATTGCACTGGCGATTTCAGTGGCATAGGCCAGGTGCGTTATCCGGGCTTCAATTACCTTTACCCCGGCTACTTCTAAACGGTTTTGCAGCTCTTTAACAATTTCTGCCGCTATTTCCTCGCTATTTCCCCTTAAAGAATAACCGTCATTTTCATAATTATCATAAGGATACCTTGCGGCTACATGTCGCAATGCCGTTTCGGATTGAATTTCTACAAATTCCTCATAATTATCTACATCAAACACCGCTTTGGCGGTATCTACTACTTTAAAGACCACTACCGCTGCAATTTCAATAGGGTTGCCCTCAATGTCATTGACCTTTAACTTTGCGCTGTTAAAATTACGTACCTTTAATGAAACCTTGTTAGAAATTGTCAGCGGCACAGTAAACCAAATGCCGCTGTCAATAACAGTACCCAAATACTTACCAAAGAACAGCAGCACCTTGGCTTCATTGGGCTTAACAATTTTAATTCCACTGGCCAAAACAAGTGCGGCAAGTAAAATAACAATGCTCAAAAAAATCTGCTGCGCTAAAAAGGCCCAAGCACTGACGCCCAACATAGCCAAAAAAAGTATTAATGCTAAGAAACCGTTAAACTTAAAGGCATAAAACTCACTCATATAAAAACCTTCCTTTCTTTTAAATTAATTTATTTATCTATCTAACTACTCAGTTAAAAATAAAGGGGAAAACCAATAGAGGGAAGGTAGCCAAAAAGGGTAACTTAAATAAGGCACGTTCTTACGGAGTATAAAAACTTAAAGAAAAAGGAAGCAGGGAAGATAATACCGACAGAAAATTTAAAATAGCTTCACTGTCTTATTTGCTAATTAGAGAAGTTATATCAATATCATACCATACTTTAACCGATTACGATGATACCAGGCTTTAAATGTTTCGCTTATGTTTAAAGGTAATTTTTTCCTTTAACAACAAACATGGCGCTAATATATAGGAACAGCTCCTGCCCGTTTTCATGATTGCAACGTTACTTTTGGGCCGCCAAGGATTTACCTGCGCAAATACGCCGGCACATATAAATGAACGAGCGATGCCGCCTCCGGGCGCCGGGCGGCAGTGTACTTTCATCCTGAATTTTTAATCAGATGAAAGTGAACTCGGAGCAAAGCTCCTCAAACAGTCCTCGGCGCTAATCCTCCGTTAGCAATGCTATTTTGAATGCGCCGGCTAATCGAAAGCATAAGGTCAAATGCCTTGGCGGCCTAAGGGCGGTTTCTTGACGGAGCATGGGAACCGCCCATATATTAAATGGTAGCGCCGCCTTTGGCCCGTCCCTGGAGGCAGTGAACACAACGTTTCTATACTCAAAAATCACATCCTAATACTCACATCCCGGGTGAGCAGGCGAAGGATCCATAAACCAATACAGATTAAGGCAATGGTACCGCCAAATGATACCGCGATATGGGGTTCGCCGATTTGTATACCCGGCCAAGCGGCCAGTAATCCTTCGGCGTCACCCCAAAGAACCCCTTTAATGAAGAAAAGCAAAATCGTAAGGGCAATGTAGGCAAAGCCTATCTTCCGGTTATAGCGATAGAAAGCGGCAGTGATCAGCCAGCCCATCAGGTAATAGAAAACCATATTTAAAATAACCAATAACATAGACAGTAACAAGTTCATGTCCGGGGATACAAAGGGCGCTAAAACAATAAAGAAAATAATGGCGGCAAGTAAATTATTTTCGGCGTCGGTTTCTGCCAAGTTACCGCTAATACTTTCAAAAACAACCGGCAGGTTAAAGATTTTCACAAGGGATACTTCAATTAACGACACTATTAAGGAAATTAGGGTTATGGCAGCCGCCAGCCCCAGCATTGCTATTGCAGCGCCATAGAACTGATCTTTGCGGGTGACGCCGTTTTGAACATAGTAAGGTAAAAAGAACAAGCCGGCAATAATGCCGATGACCAGCATATAGATATTACTGCTGGAAATAGCCACGCTGACGAAAAAACTGCTTACTTCACCTCCGCGCGTTGCCTTAAAAAATACTTCTATAATGTGAATTACTAAAATAACGCCCAGATACCACCGTGTCCACTGCATTTGTTCATAAAACATATCCACCGCCACTTTTGGTGTGTTTGACACTGCTCGCAAGTTATTCATCCTCCCCGGTTAAATATATAAATAAATCCTGCAGCGAAACCGGTCCGATATCCAAGCCCAATAACCGCGCCTGTTCTATTTGCTGCTCCCTTAGCTGTCCGTAAACAGTAACCGCTTTGGTGTTTCCCAACCGCTGCTCATTTAGTACTTTCATGCCGCCGGTAAACCGTTCCACTGCAGATGCTTCGCCGGTTATGGTCGCTCCCCGAGAGATTAATTCTTCATAAGGCAGATGCAGTAACAGTTTGCCCCGGTGGATAATCAGCACTTCATCAAACAAATAATCCATTTCCGAAACCAAGTGGGTGGAAATAATCATCAGCCGGGGGTGGCGGGCTTGCTCTTCCAGCAATTCTTGATAAAAAATTTCCCTGGTTGGGGCATCCATGCCTAGATAGGCTTCATCAAAAATGGTTATCGGAGTGCGCGCCGCAAGACCTATAGTGACATTTAACGCAGATTGCATGCCTTTGGATAACTTGTTAACCGGTTTATCCAAGGGCAGTTGAAAGCGGTTTACCAAATAGCGGGCGTACTCGGCATCGTAGTTAGGCCGATAGCGGGCGGTAAATTCAAGCAAGCCCTTTACCTTTTCGTCTTCAGTAGTATAATCTTTACCATATATAAAAGCTACTTTTTGCATAATGGCGGCATTTTCAAAAGGCACTTCTCCGTCAATTTTCACTGTACCTTTGCTTGGTTGGCGAAAGGAAGCAAGCAAAGAAAGCAGTGAGGTTTTTCCCGCCCCGTTTCTGCCCAACAGTCCGTAAACTTTGCCGTCTTCCAGGGTAAAGGAAATATCTTTTAGGGCGACAACGCGGTTATACATTAAAGAGAGGTTATTAACTTCCACTCTGGTCATTAGTTTCCCGTCCCTTCACTTGTTTAATTAAGCGCAAAATATCTTCTTCCGATAAGCCTAATATGTTTGCTTCTTCCACTAAACTGACAATATAGTTTTGCACAAAATCCCGTTTCCGTTTATTCAGCAGCTTTTCGCGGGCGCCTTTGGCCACAAACATGCCTACACCTCTTTTTTTAAAAAGAATTCCTTCATCTACGAGTTGGTTAATCCCCTTGGCCACCGTTTGGTGATTAACTTTATAAAAATTTACCAATTGATTGGTAGAAGGGACTTGTTCTCCTTCCGGCAGTAGGTTTTTCACAATCTGCTCTTCGATTTCTTCGCGGATTTGTAGATAAAGGGGTTTGTTGCCGCTCAACAGTTTAGTCGTCGCACTTCACCACCTTAACTGCAGTAGGTATTCGGTTATCCGGTTATACACATGTGTGTATAAGTGTATAAGTAGGGGGATAATTTGTCAAGAGGCAATATATTCCGGCCTATAATGGGTGCTTACTTTATTAAAAGAGGTATGTGGGGTGAAGAGGAAAGGAAAAAGTAAAAATTTGGATAAAAACACGTATTCGACAAATTATATAAAATTTTAACAATGCTTTAATATTAATGTGGTAAAATAGCGGTGCTGAAACTAATACATCCGTTTTTCCGGGCAATAATGCCCGGTTTTTATTTTTATAACGAGTTAATTTTGTATTTACCTTTAAAGTTTAATTCTTTTATTCTGTATTCCATAGCTTGCATGGAAACGCCCAGTATTTTGGCGGCAATGGCCGGTGAGTAATTTGCGAGCATGTGGGCTACCAGTTCTTTGGGCATTAACAGCTCGGCGGCAAACTTGTTGGCGTCGCGCTCTAATTTACCGGTGGCCCCGCCGCCGATGTTAAAACAGGTAAACTGCTTTTTTAAGTGCCGATGGGCAAAGTAATGGTAGAGCTCATGGGCCAAAGAAAAGTAGCGGCGGGCTTTGCTGTCGTTTTTATTGATTACGATCCTCCACTGACCGCCTTCCTTCCAAAGCATGCCGGAAATGTGCCTAAAGGGCCAATTATCTACCGCAATATGGTAATCTCTTAATATGAAAGTTACTACCAACATTGGGCGTTCGGCAAATTGCCGATATTGGTTTATAAATTTGGCTGCCAACAGTTCCGGTGACATTGCTCTCCTCCCCAAAATTTTATTAAATTATTCCACATCAAAAAGAAATTTCCTGTTAAAAACCAAACAAATGTTCGGTAAATATTAAAACAAAGGGGCTGCAGCCCAACGAGCTAATTGCCCGTCGGGAGACAGCCCTTTTTTGGATCAGCATCAAAGGTATGTAGGGCACTGTCTGGGTAAAGCCGCCTATCGGTTTTTCCGTAACAATGCCTTGTGCCGGGTTAAGATTGTTCTCTTTTTTCTTTTCTTTTTCGTTGTTCCATGCGCCACTTAAAATATTCCGCTAAATCTTCCAGCGTTTCCTGTTTGGCCTGAGCCGACATATTGGGGTGGGCACGGAAGAAGGCCTGAATGTCACGCATAAGTTCTTTTACTTCCGGATCGAGGCGATTTTGTTCGCTATCGTCCAGCTGTTCCAGCAGGGCAACCCGCTGCTCCGGCGTGAGCGGTTTGTCGCCGACTTTAATTTTGGTGTCTTGATCCTCCAAAGCATCCAGCAGATCAATTTCTAAAGCTTCAGAGCGGCCGATCAAATAATCAACGGTAACGTTAAAAAAATCGGCCAGCCTTTGCAGCACGTGGTAGTCCGGCGCCCGTTTGCCTGTTTCGTACATGGCCAATGTGCTGGGAGCCATGTTTAACCTCTTGGCCATTTCTCTTTGGCTGAGTGCGGTTTTTTCCCGCAGTTTTCTTAATCGCCTTGCCAGTATCGGTAAATCCATAATTTATCACCTAATTTCATCATAGCACAACTAGTGAGCAGAACAAACTTTGCTTGCAAATAGTGAAAAAGTATTTAAAAAATACTTGACACGCTCGCACGTTGCAAATAAAATGTAGTTAAAATTTGCTCGCGTATTGAAAGTAAAAAACAAGAATAATCTAAGGAGGTAAACAAAATGCCGGAAAAAAACCCTCAAGAAACCAATTTGCTTTCACTAATTGAAAACATCAACGTTACCCAGGTGCCTAAAGCACTTGATAAGATTATTCAATTTCAAACGATCATTCAAAAAACCCTGCAGCCCGGCCGCGATTTTGGGGCAGTTCCGGGGACAAGCAAGCCAACGCTTTTAAAGCCCGGTGCAGAAAAAATTTTGATGCTGCTGGGAGTGTCATCAGAATACCAAGTGCTGGAAAAAACCCAGGATTACAGCAGCGGTTTTTTTGCTTATACCGTTAAGTGTGTGCTATCTAAAAACGGTTTGCTGCTCACTGAAGGGGTAGGTCACTGCAACACTAAAGAAAGAAAATATGCCCGTCAAGATGCCTTTAGTTTGGCCAACACTTGCTTAAAAATGGCCAAAAAAAGAGCACAAGTGGATGCCGTGCTCACCATTGCCTCGCTAAGCGGCTTGTTTACCCAAGATGCCGAAGACTTGCCGCGGCAATAAACCCCATCAATTGGCCGGTTTTTACACGGGTTGGTGGTGCTGTGTTTTGTCAGCCACACTATTTAAGAATTACAGGTGGTGTTTTATAAATGGCAATCAATTACTTGGCTGAGATTTTAGCATTTAACGAATGGAAGGAAGTAAACCCGCTGCCTGCCAGTGCAGTTGCATTATGGCATGAATTGATGGCTGTTTGCAACAAGACTGGATGGCAGAGGCAGTTTACCGTTTCAAACGGAATGCTACAAGTTAAAGCCGGGTTAAGCCGCAAGCAATTTGAGAGAGCCCGCCAACTTTTGATTCAAAAAGGCCGCATAAAATACAAAAAGTCAGGACGCGCAAATCAAGCCGGTTGGTATGAAATAATTCCGATTGTTCAAAATGGGCAACAGGAGGGGCAACAACAGGGGCAACAAAAAGGGCAGCATAAGGGGCACAGTTGGGACAGCGAGGGGGGCACATTATATAAACATAAACTAAAACTAGAAAATAATGATGTGTATGATCATAATGCGCGCCTGACAAATATTTTTGCCCTTTTAGAAAAGGAATTGGGTCGCCCTTTATCACCGCCGGAAGTTGAACGCATTAAGCAGTGGGTAAGTCAAGAGCAACTGACTGACGAGTTGATTATCGAAGCGGTAAGGCGAGCGGTAAGGCGCGGCAAAACCACCTTTAGCTACATTGCCTCTATTCTTGGCCATTGGCAAAAAAATAACGTGCGCACGTTAAACGACGTGGCTGTACTGGACAGGCAGTTTTATGCGGGCAGAACCCTTCAAAAACCGGAACAACCGCCCCTTGATGAAGAGCAGCAAAAAATATTTAACTTACTGTTAATGAGCTAAAGGGAGGTGCCGCCGTGGATTTAATCAAAGTGGATATTGTGAGCGGTAGGGTGCTGACCAACAACCTAAAAAAGTTATGGGCTGCCGAGGCTTTAGGGCCGCGGGTGGACAAAACTGCTTGCGGTGGCGGTAATTTAACCCCTGTTGTGATAGACGCTGAGCTTTGGCAGCGAATAAAAAAATACAACCGCCGCCGCCGAGTTAACAGCTGGACCAATGAAGAGCTTTACACACTGGCCGCAATTACCGGCGGTTCTGCTAAAAAACTGCCTCAGGCAGCCAGTCGTCTGAAAAGAAGCCGCAACTCCTGCCGCTTAAAGTTTTATGAGTTAAAAAGAGCGGGAATCATTCGGTAAATGTTTCCCGGCCTGCTGATTAGCGAAAACAAAACAGTTAAGTGTGTTCCCTTGCAGGCAATTAAACCAAACAAGTTACTAACTACATTTAGGGTGCGGAAAAACAATGCTAAAGGTAGTGCCGTTGCTTCCGGTATCTATTTCTATTTTTCCGTTATGCCGTTCAATAATGCTGTAACAAATTGCTAAGCCTAAGCCGGTACCGTTTTCCTTGGTGGTAAAAAAGGGAGTGCCGATTTTATCCAACAGGTCGGCCGGTATACCGGGGCCTTCGTCGGATATGCTTAAGATTACTTGCCGATCTTCAACCCTGGTGCATATCGTAATTTTGCCCTTGGATTCCATTGCTTCCAACCCGTTGCGCACCAAATTAAGAATAACTTGGCGAATTTCTTTGTCGTTTAACGGTAGATCCGGGATATCACTAAGTTGAAAGGCAATATATTTATTCATTTCCAGAGCATCCGCTTGCAGTAAAGGGGCCAGGGTTTCAATTATATTGTTTAGGCTTTGCATTTTTAATTCACTGGGTTTATTTCTGCTGAGGGAAAGAAATTCAGTGATTATTGAATTTGCGCGATCCAGTTCACTGATCATCAAGTGGAAAATATTTTTATCCGTGGCATACTCTTTTTTGTTGCTAAGCATTTGTAGAAAGCCTCTGATCGTTGTCAGCGGGTTTCTGATTTCATGACTGATGCCGGCTGCCAACTTACCGATGGTGTTAAGATTTTCTAAACGATACAGTTGTTGTTCCATTTTTTTGCGTTCAGTAATATCTTCAAACAACATAATAATGAACCGGCGGCGTTCGTCAGTAAGCAGATTGACACTAACCCATATTACTTCTCCGTCTTGGCGAATAAAGCGATTTTCGGTTTTGTAGTTTTTTGATTCTCCTTTGATCAACTGTGTGAAATGTTTTTTACTTTGCTCTTTGTCAGTGGGGTGTGTACAGTCAAAAAGATTCATCGTACACAACTCTGTTACACTATAGCCCAGTATATCTGCAAACTTGCTATTACATTCACATATTTTGCCATACTTACTGATCAGAGCAACCCCGATATCAGCATCCCTTAAAATATTATGAATACGTAATTCACTGGCTTTTAATGCTTCGCCAAGATTTTCTTGGATAAATACGGCCGGCGTATTATGGTTTTTACGGTATAAACTTGATGTAAAAAGGTCGGTGTCGGTCATCATATATGGATGGCATTTCATCAGTTCCAGCAGAAAGTTTGCCGGCAGTTTATTGGCATTATAAGCACAAATGGTAAAGCATTCAGTATCTGTTATTACACTGTCGGCGCGATGCTCGTATAGTGCTAATGCTTCTAACATGTCATGCTGACCGGTCCAAAGAACATTACCCCAGATGCGAACAGGTAAACCTTTCTTTAAAAATGGCTCCACAGCATTTAAAAAAGTATTATAAACAGTAGTGGCATTAAATATTTTATGGGTTGTATAATATTCCTTGGCATCTAAAAAAACAAGGTTTTCTAATTCTTCTTGCTTATGACCTTTATCTTTAAGCCTTTTTAAAATAACTTGGATATTGTCGTTTGTGTCTATAAAGACTACTGCGTGCTGCAAATCCAAGCCGGTAGAGATAAATGAAAGGGCATTATTTAAGTACGGCTCTTTGTTTTTGTACAAGTAAATAATGTGTGCTCCGCTCATTAATTCGATACTGTTTGTAACAGCTACCCTTGAATGAATAGTCTTTTTGGGTTCTTTTTGTGGCATAAATGCTAACGACAACTTAACCACCACCTCTTACCAGTATCGGATACTGCAATGTGTATTAATATTCTTTATCCGGTTAAATTTTCCTTCACTCAGATAGTAAAAAAATACCAGCCCCTTTTAAAAATTCAAAATCCTACAAATTGTCAGATATTAAAAGCTAACTTGACCATATACTCTATTCGCCCATGTTTTACATTAAAATAGATATTGACAGCCCCGACATATTATTCCTATACTAGTGACAAGTACCTAACCGGGTGGGGTACGCCTTACTGGAAGGGTACGACAATATAATTGCTTTCCTGAGGAAAAGGGCAGATGATGCCTAAGGCCAAGGGGTATACTGTTAATCAAGTGCATTTACAGTGTGCTTTTGCGGTGTACTTCACCCGTTCTGTCTTTTTCCGGCAGGACGGGTTTTTAATTTTCTAAGGCTAAAGTTAAGGAAAGGCTGGCATTTATTTTTATTAATAGAAAGGGGTCATTATTATGGCATTGGCAAGGGATCCGTGGGATAAACTGCGCGACGGCGAAAACGAAGAGGCAACCTTTATTAATGATGATGAGATTAATTCATATCTGGAACAAGGGAAAAACTTTTCTAAAGAGCAATTAGAAGGGATTATTGAAAAGGCCAGAGAAGCGAAAGGTTTAAGTCCGCTGGAAGTAGCGGCATTGATTCAAGTTGAAGATGAAGAACTTTTAGAAAAGATGTTTGCCGCAGCTTTAGAAGTTAAGCAAAAAATTTACGGTAAAAGGTTGGTATTGTTTGCCCCCCTTTATTTAAGCGACTACTGCGTAAACAACTGCGTATACTGCGGCTTCCGCTGTGCTAACAAATATAAAAGAAAGAAATTAACTATGGATGAAATTCGCGAAGAAATCATCGCTTTAGAAGAGCTGGGGCATAAGCGGGTTATGCTGGATATGGGTGAAGATCCGGAAAGAACACCGATTGAATATGTACTGGAAGCAATGAAAACAATCTACGATACCAAAAAAGATAACGGATCCATTCGCCGCATTAACGTGCAAATTGCCGCCACTACCACTAAAGAGTACCGCATGCTAAAGGAAGCCGGCATTGGCACTTATATTCTGTTCCAAGAAACTTACCACCGGGACACCTATGCCAAAATGCATCCTTCCGGGCCAAAAGCAAACTACGATTGGCACACCACCGCCATGGACCGGGCAATGAAAGCCGGCATTGACGATGTGGGTATCGGTGTACTGTTTGGCCTGTACGATTACCGTTATGAAGTAGTGGCCCTGATTATCCACGCCATGCATTTAGAAGAAAAATTCGGCGTAGGGCCGCACACTATTTCCTTCCCGCGGTTGCGTAAAGCAGAGGGTGTAAGTTTAGATAACTTCCCGTACTTGGTAAGTGATGAGGATTTTAAGAAAGTCGTCGCTGTGTTGCGGCTGGCTGTTCCTTATACCGGGCTGATTATTTCTACCCGTGAAGAACCTAAATTCCGTGATGAAGTAATCGACCTTGGCGTTTCCCAGTTGAGTGCCGGTTCCATTGTCGGTATCGGCGGGTATAAAGAAATGCTGGAGAAGCTCAAAAAAGGCGGTAAGGATACAGAAATTGATGAGGAAGGACAATTTCAACTTTCCGACCACCGCACCCCGGATGAAATTGTGCGCAGCATCTGCGAGTCGGGCTATATTCCCAGCTACTGTACGGCATGTTACCGCAGCGGCAGAACAGGCGAAAGGTTTATGCCGCTGGCTAAATCCGGGGAAATTCAAAATGTCTGTCAGCCCAACGCTATCTTAACCTTTAAAGAATACCTGCTGGACTATGCCAGCCCGGAAACAAGAGAAGTAGGTGAAAGAACTATCCAGCAGCACCTAAAAGAGATTAAAAGCGAACGCGTTCGTCAAGAAACCATAGCCAGACTAAAGCGTATTGAAAACGGTGAAAGAGACTTATACTTCTAAATTAAGCTCACCACCCAAAAAGGCTCTCTGCCACTTTGCCGGCAGAGAGCCTTTTTGCGCCCCCATGGCAGGTAAAACTGCTGGCTGTGGGGCAAGCCGGTTACCGTAGCAATTACAGTGGAAGCCTACGGCAGAGGCTTTCAGCCGGAGGCACTGTTATCGTTACAATTGAGCCAAGACCGGTACCTAAATTAAGGAAGGCAATTGACTCGCTTAAAGATAAGACCGTCACTCGACCAGTCTTATCTTTTTATAGAAAGCAGTGAAAGAAAAGAATGTTTACAAAGAGGGTTTTGTTGTTCATTTTCTAATACACTTTTTAAGATATGTAAAAGCCGGACGGATAACAGTAATGAGGAAATAACGGTAACCGGGGTGGCAGTAAGTAAAGTCAAAAATCCTTAAAAGCGGGTGATAATATTTACAATAATTTTATTATACTGTGGCTCAATCATCCGGCAGTATTAATAATTATACCGATCTTTGTCATACTGACAAAAAATTACCCTTTAGTATTTCTTGCTTTAGGCTTCCTGTTTTATGTTTATGTGCTAACTCTGCTTTTATGGGCCGGTTATCATCGCCAAAAATCACGAAAGTACGGTTTAAAAACTATATTTCTTTTTCCCTGTGAACGGTGGCTGTACAAATGGTTAGCAAAGAGACAGGGGGTTGAAATACCTAACGGAAAGATTATCGAGATGCACCTTGATACCAAAATTGTTTATGCCGGTCAAAATTATCAGGAAGTTATGGAAAAGTTTCATAGGGACTTAGAACAAGACTTAAAGCAAATAAAAAAACTTATTACCTATGGTGATATTCCACAGGATTCGGTAATTGTTTTAAACACCTTCAACCGTTACTGGTTAGACAAAACCGAACAAATCTTAGGTGGTAAGCGTTATCCCAAAACAGTGTTAGCAAAGGCATCATGTAGGCTTTATACGCCTAAGGGGCATCAAAAAATATTTAAGAGAATGTTTCCGGGATTAAAATTATTAAATCCCGGACGAAATGACCCAGAACGTTGGGATTTAATTGTATCAGCGGAAAGGGAGGTTTAGGTTTGAAATTCGAACCGTCCCGGTAAAACCGGATAGCATTAGCCCTTTTAAAGGCAAAATAACGCTGATATAATCGAAAAAATTAGCTTATTTTATGTAAAGGGGGTTACCGCTTTTGTACTTCCCGTCTAAAAAAGATTTATGGCTGGCGTTGCTTATTTGGGCTGCTATGCTCATTTGCGTTCTGCCGCCATTATTGGCCGGTGAATTTGTTGCCCTGCTGATAATGTTGCCGATAGCAGGTTTTATATATTGGTTTTGGAGTACTACCGGCTATCTGGTAGCCGACGGTTACCTGGTGATTAAATACGGACCGATTAGAAAAAAAGTGCTGATAAAAGAAATCAGCAAAATTACCAAAACGAGAAACCCTATATCGGCACCGGCCTTATCATTGGATCGCTTAGAAATTACTTATGGCAAATACGGCCTGGCCATAATTTCACCGGAAAAACAGGAGGAATTTATTGCTCTGCTGCTGCAAGAGAACCCTAATATAAGGGTAGGGTAAGGTTGTATCCCGTGGCGGATAGAGCATCAAGACGCCGAAAACGGCATAGGTGAAAAATCCGGAGTATGCCTGTCCGACGATGAATGCGGCAGACAGCCAGTCTGCTACGGGGCCACGGGGACTTAGCTAGTGGCAGCTACAAAAATAGCCTAATCTTCCGTCACTACAGAAGATTAGGCTACTGTTGGCATATTTGGTTGCTCATACCCACTGCAGGAACCCTCCCCTTGGTAGGGCATATTGGGGTAGGCTAACCGGCCAAAAGGAACGTCCCCATGGCAGGTACCCCGTGGCCGCCATCGGCCACGGGGATTGACAAGACAATTATACACAGGTATATCCGCCGTCTATGGGAAGAATAACGCCCGTTACATAAGATGCTTCGTCGCTGGCTAAGAATATGGCACCGGCATTTAGCTCTCCTGCTTTACCGTAACGTCCCAACGGTACGGTAGCCTTCATGTAAGCGGTAAACTCTTCTGTTTTAAGTGTATCGGCAGTAAGTTCTGTTTCAAAATAGCCTGGGCAAATAGCATTACATGTGATATTGTATTTTGCCAGCTCTGCGGCAACCGCTCTGGTGAAGTTTACGACCCCACCCTTTGCTGCGTGGTAGGCAACGGTGTCTATCGCGGTGTTGCCTACTAATCCGTACATAGAAGCGATATTTATTATCCGGCCGTAGTTATTTTTCTTCATGATGTTAGCAAAAGCGCGTGTAACGTAAAATACGCTGGTTAAGTCAGTAGTGATGGTGAAATCCCACTCCTCATCGGTCATGTTAAGAACACCTGCGTTTTTGGCTGACCCGGCACAGTTAACCAACACATCGACTTTCCCAAACTCCGCTTCAGCTTTCTTTGCGGCCTCATTGACATTTTCCGGATTGGTAACATCGCATTTGATTGGCAAGCAACGCACACCCATTGCCCGGATTTCCTCAGCCAGTGCCTCAAGCCTTTCTAATCTTCTGGCCATGATAACCAAATCAGCACCTTGACCGGCAAATCCTTTTGCCATTTGTGCACCCAGCCCTGAAGAGGCACCGGAAATCACTACAACTCTTCCCGTTAAATCAAACATATTATTCTCCTCCGTTTTTTGGTAATATTATACAGTTAGCTAATATGCTTGTCCATAGATATATAAAAATAAGAAATATAAATATTACATATCAGAGGCTTGTAAAATATGTAATGCTATTTGTTGGGCAGATATATTTTTTTCTTGTTACCGAAAACAAAAACGGCTCACTCTGCTTTGTGAGCCGTTTTTTACTGGTGCCGAAGGTGGGAGTCGAACCCACACGAGGGGTGAGCCTCGCTGGATTTTGAGTCCAGTGCGTCTGCCAGTTCCGCCACTTCGGCACGTTTGATTTTTTCTTGCCTGTGCTTTCTGCATCAGCAAGATTAATATTAACATAACACCAATACAAAGTCAATGATTTTAGCTTCGGAAAAAAAGCTTTATTTTTTTAATATGGACAAAAGGTCACAAATTAGTCATAATTATATTTAGTTGATTAAATAAACAATGGAGGGGTAAAGCAATGGCTAAAAAGAAAAAAGAAGGCCCTTTGCTTGATCTCAGCGATCGTAAAACCAGGCTATATATTATTATTGGTGTAGTGCTGGCAGTTATCCTTTCAATAGGTATTGGCATCGGTTCGGTTGCTGATACAACTGATGCGGATGATGCAGCCGTTGAACAAACAAATAATGCAAGTAGCGATGCTGCAGATAAGGCTGATACCGCAGCACTGTCTGAAACCAGAGAAGTTACTGTTAATACCGATTACGGTGACATTGTGATGGAAGTTTACCCCAAGGCAATGCCGGTTACGGTTGATAATTTTATTAAGCTCATTGAAAAAGGTTTTTATAACGGACTGACCTTTCACCGCGTTGAAGATTGGGTAATACAAGGTGGAGATCCCAAAGGTGACGGTACCGGTGGGGCGGATGAAACAATTAAGCTGGAAACTCATCCTGCGCTGCAGAACAAACGCGGTATGGTAGGGATGGCCAGATCCAGCGATCCGGACAGTGCCAGCTCCCAGTTCTACATCCTGAAAGAAGATGCCCCGTCTTTAAACGGTCAGTATGCAGTGTTTGGCAAGGTTATTAAGGGAATGGAAATTGTTGATCAAATTAAAATTAATGATAAAATGAACAGCGTTACTGTTAAATAAGCCCCAACAACCGGGGCTTTTTTTAGGTAAATAATATAAAAAGAGATACTTAGTTAAGTAAACATTTTACATTAAGTTATTCTAAAGGAATAATCACCGCACTTGTCGAAATACATTTCGGGGAAATAGTTTAATCTTTAAAATATATAGTTGATTAACCGGCGTTCTTTAACGGGGGCTAAAGGGGGTTCACCATTGCCTTTATCCGATGAACAGATTATAGAAAGGTTCAAGTCGGGAGACTACACAGTTTTCGAAGAATTGGTACAAAAGTATGAAACCAAGGTGTACACGGTGGCGTATCGTTTTATGGGAAACCATGCCGATGCTTGTGATTTAGCCCAGGAAGCATTCATTAAAATTTACCAGGCATTGCACCGGTTTCGGGGTGATTCCAGCTTAATGACCTGGATATATCATATAACTGCCAATGTATGCCGCGACGAACTGCGACGCAGGCAAAGGAAACAAACTATATCATTAGATGAAGGTTACAATGACAATGAACAAATGTCGCCGATTTTACATATAGCCAGTGACGCACCCGGCCCGGAAGAATTAATGGAAAGTCATGAGCTGCGTGATCAGGTGCAGCAGTGTTTAAATATGCTGTCTGATGAACATCGTTTAATATTGGTGATGCGGGAAATACAAGGGATGTCTTATGATGAGATTGCCCAAAGCTTAGATTGTTCCTTAGGCACCGTAAAATCGAGGTTAAATCGGGCGAGAACGGCATTTAAAGAAAAAATGAAACTGGCTTTGGAACATTCTTCATCGCAACATCGTCAAACTATAAGAAGGGGGATGTTGTGATGAATTGCCAGTATGTAAGCGAAAATTTATCGGCTTATATTGATGGCGAACTGAATAAAAAAGAGTCTAAAGCCGTTGCTGAGCACTTACTGGTGTGTCATCACTGTCGGTCCCAGTGGGAGGAATTGAAGGCGGCCAGCGCATTAATTCGTGAACTGCCGGAAGTGACGCCGCCTCCGGAATTTAAAGCTGGATTAAATAAACGGTTAGCCTCAATACCTGCCCCTGTGGCAGATAATGATGATAAAGTTAGTATCACTGAAAAAGTGAGCTCAATTACGCGCAAGCCCTGGTATAAAATTGCTGCAGTGGCGGCAGTGTTCACCATGGTGATGGGAGTTAGCTCCCTTTGGAGTACTACCAACGGCGATTTTGATTTTGTCGGTCCGCAGTTGTCAAGAACAGAGACTCCTGAACTGCAAGTGCTAAAAAACGGGCAATCAAATAATGAGGTTGCACCTACTACAAATAAAGACGGGAAAAGCCTTAATAAAGGCCAGCTGCCACCCGGCGATAAAGAAGTAGCCCAGCCTGCCGGCGGCGCTCAAGGCGACAGCCAAGAAACATCACCGGATAAGCCTGTTTCCGGTTCTGATGAAGCTGTTCCCGATAAAAATAACAACGGTAAGCCGGAAGCCAACAACACACTTTCTTCACCGGCGGTGGTAATGACTGCCAATCATAAATATGTAGCTACCTCGTCAAACCTGACTATTGCCGTTGAAGATGTCAATGCGGCAGCAACCAAGGCCGCGGCAATTGCCAAAAAATACGGTGGCACGGTTAGTTACGGCAACACACTAAATATGTATATTCCGGTAGCTAATTATTATTCGGGATTTATCGGTGAATTAAAATCTTTAGGTGAGCTTACCGAGTCAACAACTTCTGAGGATGTATCTGCAGAGATACAAGCTTTAGAAAAACAACTGGCGCAAAAACAGCAAATTGAAGCGGTACTGCTGCAAGATGAAGAACAAAACGAACAACAACTTGATACCGTGCAAGCTGAAATTAAACAACTGCGCAATCAAATTCAATCATTAAAAGCTGATACAAAAAATGTAAAGGTAGTTTTAAAACTTGTCCCTGCTAATTAACCGTTTTTTATTTTAAACCTGCTGCTGTTTATAACGCAGCAGGTTTGCTGTTTTAGGGCTAATAAATATTGCTAAGATTAAAAAAAAAAGGTAAAATACTAGGGAAGCTAATTAGTTAGCGCAAAAAAAGGAGGTGCCAATCAGTGGAAGAAAGAGTAAAAGCAGCATTGGATAAAATTCGCCCCTTTCTGCAACGAGACGGCGGCGATGTGCAGTTGGTAGAAGTCACCGATGACGGTGTGGTAAAAGTACGACTTAAAGGAGCCTGCCACGGTTGCCCCGGTGCCACACAGACCCTAAAATTAGGGATTGAGCGGGTGCTCAAGGAACAAGTGCCGGAAGTTAAAGAAGTAGTACAAGCTTAAAATAACTTTTTGCCACCACAAGTAAAAATTTTAATATAGAAAATTGTTTGATGTCCCTCTTTTTTGGTTAGGATACTTCTAACAGAAAGGAGGGCATTTAATTTTGCGAGATAAAGTACAGGAAGCGCTAAATAAAGTGCGTCCGTTTTTGCAACGAGACGGCGGTGATGTCCAGCTGGTAGAAGTTACCGATGACGGTATTGTAAAAGTAAAGCTTCAAGGCGCCTGTCACGGCTGACCGGGTGCCACACAAACCCTGAAAATGGGGATTGAGCGGGTGCTCAAGGAACAGGTGCCGGAAGTTAAAGCCGTTATATCGGTGTAGTTAAAATTTTTTTATATTATTTCCCAAGTAAAAGGGGCATATCGCTTTATTTTTACGGTTAGCGATATGCCCCTTGCATTTTACCTTTAGCCTGTGGGGCAGGGAAGCACCGCATTATAAAGATGCCCGGCTTATCCTCTTTTTATTTCAAAGGATTATATTTGCGGCAGTGTATATTCGCCGTTTTTAACCAGATCTAAAAAGGCCTGCACCACCCGGTTTTGATAGCGCTTTTTCGGATAACTTAGGTAAAGATCCCGGGTTAAATCCAAACCTTCTACCGATAGGGCGGCAATTCGACCCGTTTGCAGCTCGCGGTGAATGGCCCATTGAGATACGATAGAAATACCCAAACCTGCTTCCACTGCGGTAACCACCGCACCGGTGCTGCCCAGTTCCATCACAATGTTTAGCTTATCAATGGATAACCCGGCTTTAGATAAGCTCTCTTCTAAAATTACCCTGGTTCCGGAACCCACCGAGCGCCAAATCAGTTTTTCGCCGGCAATTTCTTGTAAAGTAACAGAAGATTTTGCTGCCAGCGGATGATCTGTCGGTACGATAACCACCAGATTATCAGTAAAAAACTTTACTGTTTCCAATTTCTTGCTCTCCGGTTTAATTCCCAGCGCCCCCAATTGAGCCTGTTCACTCAAAAGATGCTTTATTACATCGCCGGAGTCGGAAATTTGCAGCGAGATATGCACATCCGGATACTTTTTTTTAAATGCCCCGATAATATAGGGCAAGATATAATGACCGGGGATAGAGCTGGCCGAAATCACTAAATCACCTTTTATTGTAGCGCTAAGTTCTCTGATTTCCCGCTCTGTTTTTTCTATTAGCCCTAAAATATGCAGGGCGTTGTGGTGCAACACTTCCCCGGCCGGGGTAAGTGTTATCCCCCGTCCCCGCCGTTCAATTAAGCCCACACCGAAGTATTCCTCCAACGAGTTAATGTGCTTACTTACGGCCGGTTGAGTAATGTGCAGCTCTTGAGCAGCCATCGATAAACTTTTTTTATCTACTACTGTAACAAATGTTTTTAATAAAGTTGTATTCACTGGTTTCACCTCAGGATATATTATACATGTTAAAAAGGATTGGTACCCAAGGAGTGTAATTTTTCAATGGTTAAAACTTTGCGCTAACGGCATTTACCGGCGCGGTTTAACAAAGCTCAATTTAATCGGTGAGGGTAAATGCCTTGTTCTTCGTTAGTCAAATGACCGGTAGTTTCCTGCCAAACTTCTGTCAGGCGCCGATAGTCTTCTGCGGTAATTCTTCCGTCCAAACCCTGCTCATAATCTTTAATGGCTTTTTCTACTGCCACTACCCGATACTGCATTTTCCCCTTTTCCCAATAGGTATGCACCCAGGTAGGGATATAATCCACTTTGCTGATTTTGGTTTCCTTTGTTGTTAAATCTTTTTCTAATGTTACATTTACTATAACCCCGCTGTCGGAATATTGCCAGCGTTGATTAGATATAAAGTTCCCCAAGGAGTAAATAACAAATACTTCTTTTTCTTGGCCGTTATAGGTAAATTTTTTCTTTTCCATTGGCTGCAGCACATGCACATGATCACCGAAAATAATATCCGCACCGGCGGCAAAAGTTTGTTCTACCAGTTCTGTTTGCTTTTGACTGGGCAGGCGTTGATATTCAATGCCGAAGTGCAGATACACAATGACAACGTCAGCCCCCATGTTTTTCAGTTCAGCAATATCCTGGGCAATCAGTTCCGGGTGAGTAAAATCTATTGCATATTCTTTACCCGGCGGAACCGGAATGCCGTTGGTGCTTTCGGTGTAGTTTAAAATGCCTACTTTAATGCCGTTTACATCAAGCAATAAAGGTTTTCGCTCTTCCGGGCTGCGGTAGTTGCCCACGGCAATTAAATCAGCCGCTTCCAGATGATCCAGAGTAGCCACCAGGCCGTTAAAGCCCCGGTCTAAGCTGTGGTTATTGGCAGTGGTGACCACATCAACCCCCACTTTTTTTAAATCAAAAGCTAACTGTTCAGGACAGTTAAAACGCGGGTAACCGGAATAACCGCCGTTATCAATGCCGGCCAAGCGGGTTTCTAAATTGGCAATTGTTATGTCCGGTGCCGAGAGATATGGTTCCACATCGGTCAGCTGCCGGTAAAAATTGTAACTGCCGGTTTCCTTTTGCCAAGCGGCATTAATAACCGGCATGTGCATTAAAAAATCGCCCACGGCAGATATATTCGCCACAGCAATTTGTGGTTCCTGTATCGGGGGCGGCGGCTCAGTTTGTACGGTGTTACTTTCATCCGCACAGCCCGTAAGTAGTAAAGTGAAAAATAACGTAATGAGCAACTTAACTAAAGCGGGGCTTTTCTTCATTTTTCTTAAAATCATCTCTTTCTTAGTAAGTTTTTGTCTAAATTAAGTTAATTCTAGTGACGCCGGCAAAATCCTCTTGCTGTTTTTGCACCATTTTTTTGCGTAGCGTTCCATTTTGATATAACGGTTTGCTCCAGAACAAAACAAAAGCTTGTGCAATCATTCACATGTATCAGAAAAGTATATATTTTATATATTTTATGAAAATTTAAACTTTGGCATTTAATTTGCAATTAATTAAGAGGCGAAGATAACCCTAAATCTAAAAAAACTTAAGGAGGTTATTTTTCATGGCTGTATCTGCTTATTTTATTCCCACTGTTAACATTATGGGCGCAGGTTGTGTTAACGAAGTAGGTGAAAGAGTTAAAAGTATAGGCGGTTCCAAAGTACTCATTGTTACTGATGCCGGATTGAATAAAATTGGCATGGCTGATAAAGTTAAAAAAATTATTGAAGATGCCGGATTAAAAGCGGTAATTTTTGACGGTGCTCAACCCAACCCAACAGATCATAACGTAGAAGACGGTTTTAAAGTTTGGCAGGAAGAAAAGTGCGATGCGCTGGTTTCTTTAGGTGGCGGTTCTTCTCACGACTGTGCCAAAGGTATTGGGCTGTTGGCTGCCAACGGCGGCAAAATTCATGATTATGAAGGTGTTGATAAGTCAAACAATCCCTTTGTTCCTTTCTTGGCCATTAATACCACCGCCGGTACGGCTTCCGAAATGACACGTTTCTGTATCATCACCGATACCAAGAGAAAGGTAAAAATGGCAATTGTTGACTGGCGGGTAACTCCGGCTATTTCTATCAACGATCCGGAATTAATGGTTGGTATGCCGCCTGCGCTTACCGCGGCAACCGGAATGGATGCTTTAACCCACGCTGTTGAGGCTTATGTTTCTACGGCTGCTACTCCGCTGACCGACTCGGCAGCTATAAAAGCGATTGAACTGATTGTTAAGTACTTGCCGGCAGCAGTGGCCAACGGCCAAAACATGGAAGCTCGTGAGAAAATGGCATATGCCCAGTTCCTTGCCGGTATGGCCTTTAACAACGCAAGCCTTGGCTATGTCCACGCTATGGCTCACCAGTTAGGCGGTTTCTATGACCTGCCCCACGGCGTTTGCAACGCCATACTTTTACCCCATGTTGAACAGTTTAACTTAATTGCCTGCCCCGAGCGCTTCCGGGATATCGCCATAGCTATGGGCGAAAATGTTGAAGGTCTGTCGGTATTTGATGCAGGGCAAGCAGCAATTGATGCCATTAAGAGATTATCCGCTTTAATTGGCATTCCTTCCGGATTAAAAGAGCTGGGTGTTAAAGAAGAAGACTTCAAGATAATGGCTGAAAACGCCATGAAAGATGCTTGTTCGCTCACTAACCCCCGCATCGCAAAATTAGAAGATGTAATTCAAATTTTCAAGAACGCAATGTAATGTAACAACTAATAAGCTTAAGGATCAAAAAAGGCTTGAAGTGCTGCGGGCTCAATATACGCAGTGCTTCAGCCTTTTTTATTAGTTGGTTAGCTTGCTTTGCGGTAGGTTAGGAATTTATTGGCCGGTCTTCGTGCCGGCCCGCAAATAAACATTGCATCTATACGACCGGGTGGGAGTAGAACTTGACCGTTAGCTTATAGCCGCCAAAGCATTTACGCTACGTAAAGAAAACTTAGCTTCAAGGCAAGGGCAGTCGGGCACAGGCGGAAGCCCATAGAGGCGAGGAAGCAAAGCCGCCGGCGCATATAAATGGACGAGCTCCGCCGAAAGCATAGGGTTAAATTGCCTTGGCCCCATTGAGGATACCCCGCCAAATCACTGTTCCATTACGTAACAGATATTGTAAAGAGGTAATGGCAAAACTGTGTTGAAATAGAACATTGCCTGCTTAAAATAGAAGAAATATATTTAAAATAATAAAAATTACGAACGGTGTGATTGGGATGAGTAAACTTTTAGAGATTAGTAAATTTGTAGCGCCGGAAATAATTTTTGGCTTTGGGGCAATTGCCCAAGTGGGGGAAAGCGCCCTACGCCTTGGTGCCCGCAAAGTATTTGTCGTCACCGACCCCAATATTATCGCCGCCGGCTGGGTTGAGCAAGCGCTGCACTATTTAAAAGCAGCCGGTTTGGAATACCGATTATGGCCGAATATTACAACCAACCCTAAAGATGTGGAAGTTATAGAAGGATGCAAACTTTATTTAGAAGCCGAATGTGATGCCATTGTTGCCGTTGGCGGCGGCAGTGCGATTGATGCCGCTAAATGTGTTGCGGTATTGGCCACAAACGGTGGCCGGCCGCAGAATTTTGAAGGAATTAACAAAATTACCAAACCACTGCCGCCGATGGTTATGGTACCCAGCACCGGCGGTTCCGGTTCCGAAGTCACTCAGTTTGCCATGATTGTGGATACCACCCGCAAAATTAAAATGACCATTATTTCTAAATCGTTAATACCGGATATTGCTATTGTTGACCCGCAATTGTTAACCACTTTAGATGCCCGGCTGACGGCGTCAACGGGAATTGACGCCTTAAGCCATGCCATCGAGTCTTACGTTTCTTTGGCTGCCACACCCCTTACCGATGTGCATGCCCTTTACGCGATACAGCTGGTGGCCAACAATTTGCGGGATTCTGTAGCCTGCAGCAGCAACATGGAGGCGAAAAACGCGATGGCGATGGCCAGTTTACAGGCCGGACTGGCTTTTTCCAATGCCATTTTAGGGGTCTGTCATGCCATTGCTCACCAAATAGACGGTTTAATGGATAAGCACCACGGCGAGACAAACGGTATTTTGCTGCCCCATGTAATGGAATTTAACTTAATTGCCTGTGCCGATCGTTATGCGCAAATTGCCGAAGCGTTGGGTGTAAAAACCGAGGGTATATCAAAGTGGAAGGCAGCGGAAAAATCAATCAGATGGGTAAGAAATTTATGCTCTGATGTGGATATACCCCAGCAATTATCCGAAATTGGCTTGGAAGAAGGTGCCATTCCCGCTTTGGCTAAGGCAGCAATGAAAGATGCCTGCCTAGTTACTAACCCCCGCGACACTAAGGAAGAAGACATTGCTAAACTTTTAAAACAGGCACTGTAAGGGGTGAGTAGATGTTTATAGATAAGCGTTCTTTAATAGAAGATTTAACCGGTGTTAAATCTTCTAAACTAAACTATTATTTGGAATTAAAAAAGCGTAACGAAGAAATTATCAAGCAAAATTACCGTTTAGAAATCATTCACCAAATCATTAAAGATATCAACATCGATATGTCTATTGAAGATATTGTGCAGCGCACTTACAGCAAACTGCCGTCGGTACTGCCCTGTGATTTGTTGGTGCTGGCGCTGCTGGAAAACAACCAAACACTGCGCGTTAAGGCGATGGTGCCGCAAAATGATTGCCTGAACAAAACCTTGCCGCAAACTTCAATGCTTCTTCAATGTGTTAAAGAAAATCAGCACTATATATACACCTTTGATGAAGGTGAAAGCATGTGTGAAGCAATCTGCGGTTACTCAGGGTGTAAAAGAAGCGGCATTACCAGCGTATTAACCATTCCGCTATCGGTGCGCGGCAAAGTAATCGGGACACTTTTATTGGGCGCCGGTAAAAAAGACGCCTATCAAGAAAGTGAACTGGCCTTTTGCAACCAACTTGCCGACCAACTGTCTATTTGTATAGAAAATGCCCGGCTGTACGAAGAAGTGCTTCACGCTAAGCGTGAATGGGAAGAAACCTTTGCTGCAGTGGCTGATCCCATTTTTTTAATCAATGTCAGCAACTTTGAAGTAATGCGCAGCAATAATCAACGGTTAGCCTACATGCCTGAACAGCCCCAGGGCAACAGCAGTGACAAGAAGTGCTACCAATTGCTATGGGGGCGAAATGAAAAATGCCACCAATGTTTACTGGAAGAAGTAATAAGAACCGGTAAAGCCGCTCACCGGGAAAGGCAAATCAACGGTTATACCCTTGATGTTCATTACTATCCGGTGTATAACAGTAAACAGGAAATCTATGCCGTTATTCACCACATTCAGGATAAAACAGAGAAAGTGAAGATGGAAGCCCAGTTGATCCATACGGCAAAACTGGCGGCCATTGGGGAAATGGCGGCCGGTGTGGCCCATGAATTAAACAGCCCGCTGACGGTGATCATCGGCACTGCGCAAATGCTGCAGCGCACAACAAACAGCGATCTCTCGCTGGATTGCTTAAGAGATATCGAAAACTGCGGGTTACGCAGCAAACGCATCATTCAAGATCTGCTTACTTTTTCCCGGCAGGATCAGCGGCCGATGGCCCTTATCGATATCAACACACAGGTAGAAAAGGCTTTAGGTTTGGTGCGCTATCAAATTAATCGCAACAATATTGCCATCAAAACGGAGCTGGCGGCAGACTTGCCGCCGGTGTTGGCCAACGACCGACAGCTGCAGCAGGTACTGATCAACTTTTTGTTAAATGCCCGGGACGCATTAGAATCGGTAGAGCGGGAAAAACAAATTGTCGTTAGAACCCTTTTAGGGGAGCGAGACGGTGAGCGGCAAATTTGGGTAGAAGTGATAGACAACGGAGAAGGAATTGAAGAGCACAACCTGCCTAAAATTTTCAACCCCTTTTTTACCAGTAAAGAGGCTAATAAGGGAACGGGGCTGGGCTTATCGGTAAGCTTTGGCATAGCACAGGCCCATGGAGGAAACATTGAGGTAGAAAGTGTCTATGGGCAAGGCAGTAAATTTAGATTAGTGCTGCCGCTGCAAGAATAAATGAAAGGAGGTTGAGGGGTGAAGGGCAATATTTTGGTGATCGATGACGAGCCGGAAGTAGGCATTTTGTTTCGCCGGTTGTTGACAAATAAAAACTTATCTGTTGGGGTAGCAACCAACGGCAAGCAGGCAGAAGGGCTGTGGAAGGCCAATTCCTATCAGGTGGCGCTGGTAGACCTTAAGCTCCCCGATGCTGACGGTTTAACGCTGCTGCGAAAAATCAAAGAGGTGCAGCCGGATTGCGAAGTGATTATTATGACCGGCTATGCGACAACCAAAACGGCGGTGCGCGCCATACAACTGGGGGCCTTTGATTATTTGGAAAAACCCTTTGAAAACATTGCCGAAGTAGAGCGGCTAATTCAAAAGGCATTGGATTACAGCAGCGCCAGCGGTAAACTGATTCATCAAGCCGACTGGGCGGAAACGGCCAAAAAAGTGGGTTTATATTATGGGCAAAGTGAAGATATGCGTCGCCTATTAAATATTGCCAATAAAATTGCCCCCAAAAACATTAACGTATTAATCTACGGAGAAACCGGTACCGGCAAAGAAGTGTTGGCCCGCTTTATACATCAGGCCAGTACGCGGCATGACCAAAACTTTGTAGCCGTTAACTGCGGGGCAATGCCGGAAAGCCTACTGGAAAGCCATTTATTCGGACACGAAAAAGGTTCTTTTACCGGGGCCAACAGCATGCACCGGGGGATTTTTGAATTGGCCAACAACGGCACATTGTTTTTAGATGAGATTGGTGAAGCCTCTCCCGCCATTCAAGTTAAACTGCTGCGCGTTTTAGAAACCGGCGAATTTCACCGGGTGGGCGGCGAAAAACCAATCAGAACCAACGTGCGTTTAATTGCGGCCACTAATGTTGATTTAGAAAAAGCGGTAGAAGAAAAGACATTTCGCGAAGATTTATTTTACCGTTTAGACGTAGTGCGGCTAACATTGCCGACGCTACAGCAGCGCAGAATCGATATTCCCGGTTTAGTTTATCATTTTTTAAAGCGGCTTGGCTTAGAAAAAATGCAGGTGTCACCGGAGGCGATGGACAGTTTGTGCCAATACTGCTGGCCGGGAAACATACGGGAACTGTTAAATACCGTTAAACAAGCCGCGGCCCTGTGTGAGGATAATATTATTTTGCCCCGTCATTTGCCGGAGAAAATATTTTCTTCTAAAAAATGCATCTCTACCTATGGACAGCAGGAGTCGTCATTTCAGCAGCAAGAAAAAACCCCGTTATCACCTGTGTCGGCTTTAACGGAGCTGCTAAACAACATTGCGGCCAGTGAAGAAATTTCTTCCCAAGAATTGCTGCAAGTTTACCGCCTGGTGTCAGATTTTAAAGCCGATCTCACCAAAAAGCTGTATCAGCGGCAGCTACTATCGCCAAGCAACCTTTCTCTGAAAGAAACAGAGGCCCGGGCCATTGAAAACGCTTTAATGCTCTGTGCCGGTAATTTCACCGCTGCTGCCAAATTGTTGGGTATCGGCCGGAACACCCTTTACCGCAAAGTGAAAGAATACAACATTAAACAGTAGCTAGCTAATTATTATCGGTTCGGCGGTTTTCTCTTTTATCTAAGCTGTAAAAACCCAAATGAACGCGGTAAATGCTGGGCAAACCGGGAGAAACCAAGCCCACCCGATCATTTGGCTTAATGAGGTAGTTCAAATTGTTGGATACACCGTTAACAAATACCGCCTCTACCTTATCTTCCGGTATGCCTAATTGTTTAATAATTTCCCTGCCGGTAATCCCCTCATCGGGGATTTCCATTTCCATTGGTGATGTTAAGCCTCGTTTTCTAAATTCACTGTATAAGAACGCAAAAGCACGCAACTCTATTTTACCCATTTGCTCACCTCTTCAAATTTTTCGTACTTTTTGCAAAATTTTATTTACACTTATCTTAATTATAAAGCAAAATTTGCTCCAATGTTTCGTTATTTCTTAAATTATCGTCGGTATTTATAGAATACAAGCCATTTAGCTGTCAGTCAAATATGCCTAATTTATGTATTTTTGCTTATTTAAAGCGCTGCTCATTTTGATACAGTTTTGGTCGCCCGGTAAGTGATTTGTTGTTTCAGAATAATACAAATTGTTGTATTTCGGAACACATTTAATCGATAATAATGCTGAATTTTAGATGATTGTCTGGTATGAATTTTGCTGGTATTATATAAGTAACTATCTATTGAAACAATATTTAGAAAAAACTAAAGGAGGGTGTTTTTTATGCCTAAGCTTATTAGGGTAGACATGACAAACAAAACAGTCAACATTGAGGAAACCCCGGAAAAGTATCTTTTGCTGGGCGGCCGTGCGCTGACTTCACAGATTGTTTTGGATGAAGTTCCGGCAGATTGCCACCCGCTGGGACCAAAAAACAAACTGGTCTTTGCTCCGGGACTTTTATCCGGTACCAATGCTCCTTCTTCCGGTCGCCTGTCTGTCGGCGGTAAAAGCCCGCTCACCGGCGGCATCAAGGAAGCTAACGCCGGCGGTATCGCGGCACAAAAGCTGGCCAATTTAGATATCAAAGCACTGGTTGTTGAAGGTAAGGCCGATAAAGGAACTTATCTGCTACATGTTACCGCTGATAAGGCAGAACTTTTGCCTGCAGACGATTTAGCCGGTATGGGCACTTACGAGCTGACTGCGCTGCTTAAAGAGCGTTTTAACCCCAAAGCGGCGGTAATTTGTATTGGCCCGGCCGGTGAAATGAAAATGCTCGCTGCCGGTGTTACCAATAACGACCCGGAAGGAAACTCCAGCCGTTATGCCGGCCGCGGCGGTTTAGGTGCGGTAATGGGTTCCAAAGGCTTAAAGGCAATTGTTGTGGAAGCGGATAAAAGCTTTGATGCACCGGTGAAAGACGCGGAAGCATTTAAAGCTGCCGCCAGAAAGTTTGCTAAAATTCTGCACGATCACCCGGTTACCGGTGAAGGTCTGCCTAAATTCGGTACCAACATTTTGATGAATATTATTAACGAAGCGGGAGCGCTGCCGGTACGCAACTTCAGCACAGGCCGCTTTGACGGTGCCAGCGAAGTATCCGGCGAAAAATTGGCCGAAGTGGCGGAGGCCCGCGGCGGTAAAGCTACCCACGCCTGCCATCCCGGCTGTGTAATTCGCTGCTCTAACGTTTACCCGCTGCCGGACGGTACTGTTTGCGCGCCGATTGAATATGAAACTGCCTGGTGCTTTGGACCGAACCTAGGGATCAGCGACTTGGACGTAGTGGCGAAATTGAATTATCTCTGCAACGATATCGGCTTAGATACCATTGAAATAGGCTGTACACTGGGCGTATTAATGGAGGCCGGGGTACTGCAGTTCGGTGACGGCGAAGGTGCCATTAAAGCTCTGGAGGAAGTACGCAAAGGCTCACCTTTCGGCCGTATTATCGGTGCCGGTACCGGTATTGCCGGTAAAGTATACGGAGTTACCCGGGTACCTGCTGTTAAGAACCAAGGCATTCCGGCTTACGACCCGCGTTCGGTTCAAGGTAACGGTGTTACCTATGCCACCACTACCATGGGTGCGGACCACACTGCCGGCTATGCAGTAACGGCTAACATTCTTAAAGTGGGCGGCTATGTAGATCCCACCAAACCGGAAGGACAAATTGCCCTTTCCCGCGACTTGCAGGTAGCCACTGCCGCCATTGACTCCAGCGGATTGTGCTTGTTTGTGGCCTTTGCTGTGCTGGATAACCCTGAAGGCATGCCGACAATTGTCGATATGCTTAATGCCAAATACGGCACACAGCTAACGGCTGATGATGTCATTAAATTAGGTCAGCAGGTATTGAAGAACGAGCGCGAATTCAACGCTCAGGCCGGTTTCACCAAAGCACATGACCGTCTGCCTGAATTCTTCTACGAAGAAGAGTTGGCCCCGCACAACACCAAGTTTAAACTGAAGGAAGAGCTGGACGAAGTATTTAACTTTTAAATTAATTAACCGGCTTAAAGATTGCGCGGCCGCAAAATATATTGTACAATGGTAATGCACTAATGTAGATAGAAGGTGAGAGCTTGCTTCTGGAAGTAAGATTGTACAGCGGACTGGAGAAATATGTCGCCGGTGCAACCTACGGCAAGCCATTAAAGGTGGAATTGCCGGCTGCCGCTACCGGTGAAGATCTTCTCAGAAAGCTGGGCATACCGGAAGAAGCAGTATATTCTATTCTGGTTAATGGCACTCACCGCAATTTAGAAGATTATTTTGAAGACGGTGACCGAGTGGCCCTCTTTCCACCGGTAGGTGGGGGCTAAGATTAGGTGCATATTAACGGGCGGGAAGCGACCCCGCCTGTTAGTTAAGGGCGTTATGCTTAACAAAACATAAGGACATGCATAGGTGAAAAGGATATGGAATGGATTATACAAGGAATTACAGAAGCACTGTTAATGTTGATACATCGCGACCCGGAAGTAATGGCCATAACCTTGTTAACGCTCAGAGTATCTTGCACTGCTACTTTAATCAGCGTACTTATCGGGGTGCCGGTGGGTTATTTTTTAGCCTATCACGACTTTCCCGGCCGGAAATTTTTTGTCAGTATCATTAACTTAGGCATGGGCTTCCCACCGGTTGTTGTCGGTTTGTGGGTGTTTATCCTGCTTTCTCGCAACGGCCCGCTGGCCCCCTTGGAACTGCTGTATACTCCGACGGCGATTATTATTGCGCAAGCAATTATTGCTTCGCCGATTGTCATGGGCTTCTCGGTGGCTGCCTTTCAACAACTAAATCCTAAAATTCGCACGCAAATATTGGCCTTGGGAGCGTCAAAATGGCAGCTGTTGCTGCTGTTGGTGCGGGAAGCACGCATGGGATTATTTGCCGCTGTAATGGCCGGTTTTGGCGGTGTGGTTTCTGAAGTTGGGGCCTCGATGATGGTGGGGGGCAATATTCGCGGTGATACCAGGGTGTTAACCACCGCCATGGTGATGGAGGTATCTAAAGGACAGGAAGAAATCGCCATTGCCCTAAGCATTATTCTGCTGGCCTTAGCTTACTTTGTGGTAGTTGTCTTAACCTTGAACCAACAACGAGGGAGATTTATTCAATGAGCGAGGTAATATTAGCGGCAAAGGATATTGTAGTGGTAAAATCAAAACGAGAAATATTAAACGTACCGTACTTAGAAATTAAGCGCGGCCAAGTACTGGCCTTAGTGGGGCACAACGGTGCGGGAAAAAGCACTTTGCTGCAGGTGCTGGCCCTGCTCTTAAAACCGACAAAGGGAGAAGTGTTTTTTGACGGCCGCCCGGTGCAAGAGAAAGATGTATTGCGCGTAAGGCGGAAAATGGCATCGGTTTTGCAAGAACCTTTACTGTTAGACACCACGGTGTTTAAAAATGTAGCGGTTGGCTTGCGGTTGAGAAATTATTCAAAGAAAGAAATTACCCAACGTGTAAATATGTGGCTGCAGCGAGTGGGGATTTTACACTTGGCTAAACAGTCGGTGCGCACTTTATCGGGCGGGGAAGCACAGCGGACAAGCCTGGCCCGGGCCTTGGTATTGGAACCCCAGGTGCTTTTTTTAGATGAACCCTTTTCCGCCCTGGATACCCCTACCAGACAGGCTTTGCTTATTGAATTGAAAGAAATATTAAACGAAAACAACATGACGGCAGTGTTTGTTACTCATGATTACCGCGAGATTCCCGTACTGGCTGATTTTGTGGTTGAATTAGTAAATGGCCGTGTTGCACAGGTCGGTAAGCCGGAAGAATTTTTAGCTGCCAAAAACCGTGAAAGTGAACATTCTTTAGCCGGGTATCAGCAATTTTGACTGACCGTATCAGAGGAAACTGTCTATTGATTTAGAAAGCAGGTGAAATATATGCTGGACGGATTTGAACGGGAGATCAACTATTTAAGAATTTCAGTTACCGACCGCTGCAACCTGCGCTGTGTATACTGCATGCCTGAGGAAGGCGTCAAACTGCTTACTCATGAACAAATATTAACATTAGAAGAAATATATCAAGTTGTAGAAGCGGCTGCGCTGATAGGTATAAGCAAAGTGCGTTTAACCGGTGGCGAGCCGCTTGTTCGTTTGGGCCTGGTAGATTTAATCAGAAATATCAGTACCCTGCCACAGATTGATGATATTTCCCTTACTACCAACGGGATATTATTAAAAGAAATGGCTAAAGATTTAAAAGAAGCCGGTTTAAAACGGGTAAATATCAGCCTGGACACCATGGTGCCCCAGCGTTTTCGTGATATTACCCGTATCGGTGATATTAATAAGGTAATGCAGGGCATCGAAGAAGCATTAAGGCTGGGGCTGAATCCGGTAAAAATTAATACCGTGGTGGTACGCGGCGTTAATTTGGACGAAGTGGTAAACTTTGCCCGCTGGACAAGCAAACAGCCGGTACACGTGCGCTTTATCGAGCTTATGCCGATAGGTACTTCCAGCAGTTGGGCAGGAGATAGTTACGTGCCCGCCGAAGAAATAAAAGAAATTATCCGCGGAGAGCTGGGTGAGCTTGAGCCCGCATCCCAACTCATCGGCAGCGGCCCGGCAAAGTATTACAAACTAAAAAATGCTTTGGGAACAATCGGCTTTATAACTGCGGTGAGCGATCACTTTTGTGCCCGTTGCAACCGGCTGCGCTTAACGGCAAACGGACGGCTGCGTCCCTGTTTGTTTGATAAGCGGGAAGTAGATATCAAAACGGCACTGCGCACCGGAATCTGTAAAGAAGAGTTGGCTAAAATTATAATGCAAGTAATTAAAACCAAGCCGGATCGTCATCATATGAGTGACGGTTGGCAGGACAAAAGGATAATGTCACAACTTGGAGGTTAAGCACTACAATGAGTGAAATGACCCATTTTGATGCCCAGGGACGGGCGCGGATGGTAGAAATAGGGGACAAAGATGAGACCAAACGGGAAGCTGTGGCCAGAGGCGAAGTGCTCATGCAGCCTGAAACCCTGACCCTGATTGAACAAGGGCGCATGGCCAAAGGGGACGTGCTGGGCGTGGCCAGAGTGGCCGGCATTATGGCGGCGAAAAAAACCCCCCATTTAATACCGATGGCCCATCCGATTAACATTACCGGCTGTAACTTGAACTTTAACATTGTCCACCCCAATAAGCTGGAAATTGAAGCCCGGGTGCGCATTACCGCGAAAACCGGTGTTGAAATGGAAGCACTTACCGCGGTAAGTGTGGCAGCCTTAACTGTTTATGACATGTGCAAAGCCGTGGATCGCAGCATGGTGATTAATAACATCAGATTGATTAAAAAAAGCGGCGGAAAAAGCGGCGAATATATACGGGAGGGCGAACAACCATGGCCGGAAGAGTGATAGCTGTAAATATCAGTCCGGATAAAGGAATGCGGAAAAAAAATATTGGCCAGGCCAATTTGCTGGTTGATTTTGGGATTGAAGGTGACGCTCACGGCGGCAAGTGGCACCGGCAGGTAAGTTTGTTGGCCTTGGAAAGCATTGAAAAGATGCGGCAAAAAGGCTTAGATGTCGGTCCGGGGGATTTTGCCGAAAATATCACCACTGAAAATATTGATTTAGTATCGCTGCCTATTGGCACCAAGTTAAAAATCGGAGATGAAGCATTAGGGGAAGTAACCCAAATCGGCAAAGAGTGCCACCATGGCTGTGCCATTCGCCAGCAGGCCGGCGACTGCGTGATGCCCCGGGAAGGGATCTTTATAAAAGTGCTGCGCGGCGGTACAGTAAAAGTGGGCGATAAAATTGAAATTGTATCCCAAGGAGAGTAACGGCAATGTTGAAACCACCGGTGATTTCTTTTGTTGGCTGGTCCAATTCCGGAAAAACCACCCTTTTGGAAAAATTAATTGCTGAATTAAAAAGGCGTGGCTACCGGGTGGGCACCGTTAAACATATCCATCGGCCCATTGATTTGGATAAGCCGGGCAAAGACACTTACCGTCATGCCCAGGCCGGGGCAGAGGCAGTGATTATCGCCGGTTCGGACGGATTTGGTTTAATCCGCAAAACAAAAGAAGAATGGTCCCTTAATAAACTGCTGCCGCTGCTTGCCGATTTAGATATCCTGATCACCGAAGGTTTTAAACAGGAAAATACGCCGCAAATTGAAGTTTACTGCGAAGGCGTAAGTAAAGGCAGTGCCGCCCAGCCGGAGCACTTAATTGCGGTGGTAAGTAACGTGCCGCTAAAGCGGGATGTACCGGTGTTTGATCGTGACGACCCGGTAAGCATAGCGGATTTTATTGAACAAAAGTACCTGAGGTGATATAATTTGCCGGAATTAACACCCGATCAATTAAGCCGATACCAACGCAACATCCTGTTGCCCCATTTTGGCCGGGAGGGGCAGAAGAAGCTTATGCAGTCAAAAGTGCTGGTTACCGGTGCCGGTGGCCTGGGTTCTCCGATTTTGTTTTACCTTACTGCTGCCGGTGTCGGTGAGATCGGAGTTATTGATTCCGATGCGGTGGATTTATCCAACCTGCAGCGGCAAATACTGCACAGCACCGCCGATCTTGGCCGGCCGAAGGTAGAATCCGCTTTTGATAAGCTAACGGCTTTAAGTCCGGATAGTAATATCGTAATTTATCACCAGCGGCTTAATGAAAACAATGCCCCTGACATCATCAGCGGCTACCAATTGGTGATTGATGCCACCGATAATTTTGCTACCCGGCAGCTGCTCAACAGGCTTTGTGTTCAGCAGGGCAAACCCTTTATTTACGGCGGAGTGCTGGCCTATCAAGGGCAGGTAATGACCTTTGTTCCCGGCAAAGGCCCCTGCTTTAGCTGTATTTTTAGAAACCAACCGCCGGCCGGTGCGCCTACTACTTCTGAATTAGGTATTTTAGGGTCGGTAGCGGGGACAATTGGCTGTATAGAAGCTACCGAAGCAGTGAAATTGCTGCTGGGTATCGGTGAGCCCCTGGTCGGCCGTATGTTCACCATCGACTTGCTAACAATGCAGTTTGCCGAAATTGAAATAAAGCAGGATGAAAACTGCCCGGTGTGCGGACAAAAGCGCGATTGACCTAAGTCGCGCTTTTTTATTTGCGTCAGAAAACAAAACGGTCAAAACCGCCCCTGCCTTTTATTACCATATAAATTTAGGCCCGAATGGAAATATTACCGAAAAAAACATAGGGATCGGCATGCAATCCGGCCCGATTGAAAGAGATTAACACTCAACAGCGGTCAGTAATTTATTTAGGGTGAAAAAACAATTGTCACTACCGACAGCAAAGTGTATAATGAATATGTAGCAATATTTATATCTTAATAACTATTATAGGTTATTGCTGTGTAATATGCTGAGGTATGATGTCAAAAATATTTTGGGTTTACAGGCAATTTATGTGATAGTTACCACAAATATTTGCCTTTTGCCGAAGGGAGGGATCTTTTTAATTTTTTATTTTTTAAGCACCTTTAGTTTTCTAACTGGTTAGTACACAGTTAGTAGGTGATGACAGGAAAAACACGCACCTTGATGTGCCTGGGGAACCTTAAAGCACCTTTGCAACCGCTTGATATTTTCGTATAGGAGGGTGCGGCAGTGAATAAGAAGAAAAAGAAACATATAGAAATTATCAAAACCCATCTTAAAAACTATAAAACTTATAAAATAGGCATTAAAAACCTTCAGCAGTCATTGGATGAAATTATGCCTAATATTACGACAAATTATGAATGGAAAGAAGGGACATCCGGAAGTTATAGCGGCAAAAGCTCAACGGAAACTACAGCGATATATAGAGTTTCCGGGGAAAAGGCATTATATTTGCAAGAACAACTTAGTATTTATAAAATGATCATTACATCCATTGATGAAGCCCTTGCCGCTTTAACCGAAGACGAACAAAAATTTATCAAATGTCGTTATTTTGAAGGCTATAGTATTGAAAAAACCGCAATGGAGCTGGGATACAGCGTGCAAAACTGTTTTAAAATAAGAACGCAGGCGATGGAGAAGTTATTAATCAGTCTGAGAAACCTAATTACACTGACCGTAGACTTTCATTAAAAAGCAAAGCACCGGGTAGCGTTATGTACACCCGGTGCTTTTATTTTTTTGGACTGCCGGCTCTGTAGAGTTTTTGTAGAGTTTTTTTAGATTTTTTATAGAGTTTTACTGGAGTTTTTAGTAGAACTTTTAGAGAGTATTAGTAAAGTTTTGATATATTTTTCACAAAAATCTATTAGAGTTTTAATAGAGTTTTGATAAAGTTTTCACAAAGTTTCGCTAGATTTTTTCTTGATTTTCAATAGAATTTTTATAGAATTTTACTTTAATTTTTGTATATAAAAAGTGTAAGTTTTTTATTTAAAAATGAGGTAGTATGCTATTAAGGAATCTATTGAAAAACAATATATAAAATATAGTCAAAAACACTTCCTGATAGGGAGGTGTTTTTTTAATCACATTTGTGACTAAAAACACTAGCTCCCCCCTTTGGAATAAAGGGAACACAAAACAAACGGTGTAATGGGGGTGAAATTAATGAATAACAAAAAAAAAATCATTGTCAAGCATTTGAATAACTACAAAATATACCAAACAGGAATGAAAAATATTCAACTGTCTTTAGACCAAGTGGCCATAAATAAAAATAACGTCCGCCTTAAAGAGCAGTTAAGTATTTACAAAGCAATAGTTAATTCCATAGATGAAGCAATAAAAATATTACCTGACGATGAAAGAGAATTTATTAAGCTTCGCTATATAAATGGAAATTCTATGCAGGAAACAGCCAAACAAATGGGTTGCAGTGTTCAAAACTGCTTTCGTATCCGCAATAATGCCATGAACAAATTATTAATCAGTTTGAGCAACTTAATAAATATTTCACCTGACTTAGGTGAATAAAAGGTGCACGCTTCGGTTTTCTGAAGGGTGCGCTTTTTGTTTAAATAGAAAACTCATCAAAAAAAGGGGGAATGCCCAAAGGCAAAAAAGCGTGCTGTTTAAATAATTATGTTTTGACAATTTTGGTTAAGAGGAGGTTTACCTATGAGTGGAAGAGCAATTTATACCGGGCTCATGCAGGCAACAAGAGCCTATGCCCGTTGGGAATATGAGTGCTCAATGAATATCCTGCACAATAAAAAGCGCCTACTTCTGCTGTTGATAATGTGCTTGCCGGTTATAATTCCGGCCTTGGCTCATGCCGCTACATTGCTGCCTGAATCCTTGGGCGGTAAGGCGGCCTACTCACCGGCATTTTTCACCCCTAAAATATTTTACGGGTCGATATTAGTCGGGCTTTGTGCCGGTTTAATTACCGGTTGTATCGGTGCCGGCGGCGGTTTCATTATTACACCGGCGCTGATGAGCTTTGGGGTGAAGGGTATCCTGGCAGTCGGTACTGACCAGTTCCACATCTTTGCCAAAGCCATTATGGGCTCTGCCGTGCACAAGAAGCTCGGCAACATCAGTATTAAACTGGGATTGTCCTTTTTGGCCGGTTCCTTTGTTGGGGTAACCTTAGGCGGTTACATTAACCGGGCACTGTATAATTACAACCCGATAGTCAGTGACTTAGTAATCAGCTGCCTTTATGCACTCATGCTGGGCTTTTTGGGTATTTATGCCATGGCAGACTACCTGAAATACAGAAAAGCCCCGGAAACAAGCGCTGAACAGGAAAGATTAACCGGATTGGCCAAACGGTTGCAAAGCATCAAGTTACCGCCAATGGTCAAATTTGACGAAGACCTTTTCCCCGGCGGCAGAAGTATTTCCTTCTGGTTTGTCGCTATAGTAGGCGCTGCCGTTGGCTTGTGCGCCGCTATGATGGGCGTTGGCGGCGGATTCCTCACCTTCCCGGCTTTTGTCTACGGCTTAGGTGTATCCACCGGTACAACGGTAGGTACCGACGTATTCCAAATCATCTTTACAGCCGGTTATAGTGCCATTGCCCAATACGCCATCTATGGTTATGTATTCTATACCCTGGCTATGGGTATGCTGCTTGGTTCACTGATTGGTGTGCAAGTCGGTGCCATTACCACTAAAGTTGTTTCCGGCAGTACCATTAAAGGCTTTTATGCTACCACTATTTTAGCCGGTTTTGTTAACCGTTTTTGCGCCCTGCCTACCAAGTTGCAATCTTTAGGTTATTTGGAAATGAGTGCCGGAACGGCAAACATGATTAATACAGTGGGTAATGTGTTATTCTTCGGAATTATCACTTTCTTCGGCCTATGGGTGTTTGCTAAGTTCTTTACTAATATAGGCCGGCTGCGGGCAAGCGCCATAGCACAAAGTGGGCTTAGCCCAAGCGGCGCGAAGGGAGTGAGCCAATAATGATAGTTCACAAGAAACAATTTTACATTGGCGTAGTTCTTTTCGCCTTGTTTATTGCCATATTTGCTTACATGTGGACACCGTCATTTAACAATATGAATGCCTTTGATTACGCTGACAACTTATTTAACAGACTCTCTAAAGCTTCTTGCTACCAAATTCCGGATTTAATAAACCAGGCTGAAGAAAAAACCGGGACGGAGTTAAACACCACAGTGATGGCAGACGACCCGGAACAGGCCCAAACCATAGCAGCCATGTTTGACAGAATTGGGGCAAAAGCGGAAGTTACGGAAGAAGTTAACGTTAAAATATCCGGAGATTACGGTCTAATTACTAAAGCCGTTTTAGAGGACAGCGATCAGGGTTTTAGCAATAATGCCGCTTACTTTGAAAACAAATACGGTTTAGATGCCAAAGTAGTGCTGTACAACTGGTGGTTCTCAATGGACGGAATCTACAATGACTTACAAGCAAGAGGGGAATTTGAAGCGTCAAAATTTATTAACGATGTAAAGGTTAAAGGGCCGGAACCCGGTTACAATTACTTTGGTATTGAAGCTCAAGCAATATCTGAGGCTGCCGGAATAGCAACTTTCGCGATGGTATTCTACATTTTCTACACTGTACTGCTTGGCTATGCCATTTACTTCTTCTTTGAGGGTGTAGGCATCTTGGCAAGCGGTAAGAAAGCAAGCTAAGTTTATATAAAAACTGATATTTGAGCACGCAAAGCACCTTATCTCAAGGGTCTCTCTTTTAATAGAGTGACCCTTAATTAATTACAAAAAAAGGCGGAGGGATTTTATATGACGCCACCCAAAAGAAAAACGGCAGGCGACATCATGTTGCCGGCAAGTAATTTTCCGCTGATTTATGAAGATGAGACCATTAAAAGAGCGTTAACCAAATTTCAGTTTATATTGCCTTCCCAGCAAGGTGAAAAGCATGTGTTGGTTGTGATTAACCGCAAAGATGAACCCATTGGCTGGTTTGCCCTACAAGATTTGTTAAGGGTAATTTTAGGCAGCGGTTATAAAAACCAATACAATCTTTCTCAATTAACCGGACCGTACGCAAGTTTTGCCCGGATAATGGTTAGCGTGCTGCCTGATGACTGGGATAAATTATCGGAACAGTGCTGTAGAGTGGCCGACCGTCACATTGGGGCATATTGCAGACCCTTAGAAAAAGATGCTGTTGACGTTAATGCCGGTATTAAGCAAGTAGCCTCATTAATGAATCAAAAAAATCTCTATATAATGCCGGTAGTGGAAAAGGGTAAATTAAGAGGATTTATCAGGTCAGAAGATATTATATTGGAAATGGGCAAGGAGCTGGCTGAGGCCCCTTTTCCGGGCAAAACTTCGGCGATTCCCGTAGCACATAGCCCGTAGGGGCGGATGTAGAGGCAGGGCGGGGTTTCATCCCTGCCCCTTTACCCGGAAGTAACGCAATCGGATACGGGTCGGCATGGAAACCGACTCCTGCAAATTCACTCCGAATTTTTAAGGAGGTTGGCGGCAGTGGCTAAGCAAAAAGGAAAAAACAAACGCTTAAAAAATATTGACATAATCATTAACGAACTGCACCGAACAACTCCTCATGGCGGCTCTACCGTTGCCGAACTGGCAGCATTATGTGGGGTAAGCACGCGAAATATTTACCGCTATCTCAACGATATTGAAAGCATGGGTATAGAAATAATCCGCCCGGTACAGGTAAAACCGGGTGTTAGCGGCAAAGGAAGGTATCGACTGAAAAACATCTCCGCTGACAGTGCCGAAGACAGTAGATTAATTACCCTAATCAGTTACTGTATTGTCGGTGAGCTGCAATGCCGTCATCTTTTTTATAAAACTTGCGAGTTGTTAATTAAATATTGGGCCTTAAAACACGGATTAAGCCTGCCGCCCAACTGGACACTTAAAATTAATAGCTCTTCTATTAATGAGCCTGTTGCCCAAGGTAAATACAATATTTCCCATGTTAGTATTATCCCTTTCACAACTAAACAAATAATATCTGATTTTTTAGATGTGACAAAAAGATCTTCACCCTTAGAAAAACACAGCATACCATTGAATATCGGCAAAAGTCAAAGCTAATTAAACTTGTGAATGATATACCAAACTGTACATTTTAGTAGAATTCACTTATTGTAGTGATAAATATATTGTCACTGCATTGGCAGTGCAAAAGGGGCTGACATATTATGTTTTTAAACTATGCCGGCGCCGAGATATTTATCAATCCATATGTAATAATGCTTATAGGATTCAGCATCGGAATATTAGGAGCCTTTTTTGGATATAAAGCAATGTTTTTCACAGTTCCAGCCATGAATATCTTTGGCATACCCGCGGTATTTGCGGTGGGCAGTGATTTGGCCCATGCCTGTGCTAAGTCTTTGTTTGACAATCTGCAGCAAAAGTTTTTTAAGTACATTCAGTGGCGGTTAGCACTTATTTTAACTTGTAGCGGCTTCATCGGTATTTGGGTAAGCGGTTATTTAATCAGTTTAATGGAATACTATCAAGTGACGGATTTGATCATCAGATGTTTGTATATCGCTTTGTTAGCCATTTGCGGGTTAGCACTGTTAAAACGCAATAATTTGTTGAACTGCGGCTTGTTTTTACTGCCTAAGCCCAGCCTAATTGATGTAGGCCCGAAATTGAAAGTAAGCCCGTTAGTAAGAATTTCTGTATGGATACCGCTATCCATAGGCCTAATCGGGGGATTGTTGCTCGGCTTGTTGGGCGGCGGTGCATTTTTGGTCAGAATACCCCTTTTAATGTATTTTCTCGCCCTGCCGCTACCGATGGCAATTGCCACAGATTTTGTTGCTGTTTTGGTCACTACTGTCTTTGGCATTACGCTGTGGTCGCAGGCCGGCTACTTGGCTGTCATTACAACGATGTTCTTGTTTGTCGGGATAATAATCGGCTCACAAATTGGCTATGCCGCCAAGCGAATAATTCCGCAAGAAAGAGTGCCGGAAAAAACCAGAGAAACTTTATTGATTATGGCCGGGATAAAAACTGCCCTGGCGGTTATTTTAATGATGTTTGGTTTAGAAAAGTTTGCTATGCTGTTAATTATTGCCGCTATATTTAGCCCGGCGGTAATAGTGATCATTTACTTGTTGTTGGAAAAAATTATTGCCGGGATTTCCGACGAAGAGCAATATATTCCCTATGATGAGGGTGAGTACTTTCCTTACGACGAAGAAAATTATTATCCAAGCAGATCATTTTTTAAAAAATAGCACACATAATCTATAATTTTAACTTTGCCTATGTAGGGCAGGCTTTCATTCCTGCCCGCTGAAAATGAAAAACGATTAATATGATTTTGCCTAGAACAAAAGCAGGGCACGCTCTTGACCGTTCCGCTTGTCTGAACATGACAGTACGGTCAAGAGCGTGCCCTACAATTTATTTTAGTAGGTAATATTACTTTTGACCTCTATGGGCAGGGAAGCGCCCCTGCCCCTTTCACCCCTTAATTAACTGATTTTATCGGATACATATTTGCGGCTGTATACATTAAGTATAGACAGGCAGTAGTCAGTTAATTTGTTGCGTAAAGAAATAGGAGCAATAACTTCCGCTTCATCTCCCCATTGGAATAACCATGGCAGGATTTCATTAGTTTTTACAGACTTGATATTAAGGAGCAGCGAACCGTTAGACATTTGTTCTTCAACAGCCTTAAACGGAGCATCTTCTTGGTGATATTTTTTAGCGGCGGCAGAACTTAACATAATAACAACGTTTTCATAAACAGCGGATTTAACGGTGGTCTTTTTAGATTCTTTGGCAGGCAAATAAGTTAGAGCATTGCTTTTGGCAGTAATCGGTTGTTTTATTTCTGTCAATTTCCAATTGGGGGGCAGTAATATTGAGTTTTTCATGGCGATATATCTGATGAGAAACTCATAAAGTAACCTTAACTGCTCACGATATTGATTTTGTTTTTTGGCATACAAGCCAATCAGCATCATTAAGTTTGCGTCGACACGGGATTGTGGCATTGTGCGACTACGCAGGCGGTATTTTCCTTGTCCGGTTACACCGGGTTTGCTTTGCGCGGGACGGACAATATCAAAACCTATATCTTCCAGGTCATTTAAATAGCGGTAAATATTTCGTGTGCTTACTTTACATAACTGTGCTAATTCATTCAACGTACACCCGCCTTTAGGTGTAGTTTTTCTTAAATGGTTAAGCACCTTATTTATGTTGGCTACGCGATTATGCTTAGTGTTAGCCCTGCCCATATATATATCCACTCCTTAAAAGTAATTAAGGATTTTCTGTGGCCGGTATTTTTGTTTTGTCTTTTTTTACGTCTTTATCTGCGTCAGCTACAATTTTGGCCATTTCCAAGAAAATATCTTCGGCCCGTACGAACCCTACCAATTTGCCATGCTCAACAACGGGTAAGGTAGATAAATTTTTTTCAGTCATAATGACGGCAACAGCGTCTAAGGAAGTGTCGGCATGCACCGCTCCGGACTCCAGCGGTCTTAGCAGTTCGGTTATTTTTAAATCCGCTATTCTGCTATAGTTTTGATCTAGCGACATCCAAGAATCTTTAGAAAATAAACTTAATAATTCTTTGGCAAAATATGCTGACGGACCGGTAAAAGTGGATAAATTCCACCCATGAACATTTTTTAAACCTAAGTTGTAAGAGTATATTTTTTTAAGTAAATCCTGCAATGTTATCCAACCAATTGGTTTATCGCTGCGATCTAAAACCAATAAAGTTCGCCTTTTATTATAGCTGGATGTTAATGAAAACTGAAACTTAGAAAAAACTCTTTTTATTGTTTCGTCTTCGTATATAACGGGATAGCTATCGGCCGAAACCATAATGTCTTTGGCCGTTAATTTTACAGGTGACGCCATAACATGTAGTTCCTCCTTCTATATTTAACTGCAACGACTTAAGTACATCGAAAGCTGTATTGTTATTATCAGTAAGTATGCTATCGGTTTGTTTAGGCTTAAACTTGCGCCTTTGGATTAAGCCCGTTAGGGCTATACATATCCAAAGGACACAAGTCATATACAGCCGCTTTAAATAACTATAACGCAATATTTTAATGACCACCAGAACCTAGTATACCAGAAGCTGCTAAAACTAGCACTATAACCTCTACCACAGCGATGGTAAAAAAGGGCACGTCTTTTTGTTTAAAATAGGCCGGCACCAGGAATACCAGGTAAGCAATAATGGTTAAAATACCCAGCCAAGCACAACCAAGTAAACTAAGGAAGTTACCGTAGTTTAACATGCCCAGCCAAGCCCAACCGCTGGGGCTGTTGGTTGCTTGCAAGTATTCCGATGTGCTTAAATGCCAGTTAGCCGCCGTTTGTTCAGGCGTGACCAGTCCCGGCACCAAACCAAATACATAGACAAGAAAGGTAATTACCAAAACAGCTATACCGATATTTGAACCTAAGCCAACTAATTTGGCATAAGCAATTTGTTCTTTAGGAACATACATTTTAGGCAGGCCTTGTTTTGGTGAGGCGCTGTGTGCGCTTTGCGGAGCCAGTTGTTGTTTAGCCATTAAATTCCTACCCCCTTTATTATATTACATTACACCTAACCCTTTGAGGATTGAGGTAATGCCGGAAAATAACAACATGGCGATTACCAAGTATTTAATTACGTTAGGCTTAGTTTTAGACAACATTTTAACCCCAACTTTTGAGCCGAGCATAATACCGATTACCGACGGCACGGCAATGATCGGTAACACCGCGCCTTGGTTCAGGTAAACCCATGCTGCCGATGTATCTGTAATGGAAAGCAGAAACTTACTGGAACCAACTGCCAATTTTAACGGCGCACCCATAATTAAGTTTAACACCGGAACGTTGGCCCAACCGGCGCCCAAACCAAACATACCGGCAATAAGTCCGATAAAAATAAAGGTTAAATATGCTTGAGCAGTACGTCCGACAGCCCAGTTAATTTGTTTGCCGGTGGATTCTTCAATATAAGTACCGGATATCTTCAGCTTTTTAGACAGGGTGTCCGGTCCCGGCCCGCTGGGAACATCGGTGTTCTTAGAGAAAACAAACAGCATGGCGATACATGCAATGGTTACACCTAGCGCAATCTGTAGGATATTCTGTGGAAGGGCCAGACCGATAAAAGCACCGATAATACTGAAAGTAGAGGCAATTAAGGCCACCGGCAGAGCTAATCTTAAGTTAGCTAAACCTTTTGCCAGTAAGCCCGGAGCGGCAGCCAGTGCACCGGATAAAGCAACAATCAAGCCGGCGCCTCTAACAAAGTCGAGGTGGAACGGGAAAAAACTACCGACGATAGGTACAAACAGCACGCCACCGCCAATACCGGCAAGTACCGCTACAATGCCGAGTATAAACGTGGTGATAAAAAGCAACAACGGCCATACCCACCAGGGTACTTCCGGGTTTCCGGCAGCGGCAGAAACCGCGGCAGTTACGTCGGGCATCGCTGATGATACCGCCAAAGTGATATTGCTAACCTTATTAACCAATGCTTCAATCATATTACTTCCCTCGCTTTTACAAACTAACTTACAGTTTTACACTGCTAAGTTATAACAATCAAAACGGTTTACTTAAGTTTTCTCGAGAATTTTTAAAAACTATTAGTAAAAAATTTTACAATTTGTCCAGTAACGATGCTAAAAAGCTAAATTTTGTCCTCCTCCTCCTTTCCTTTGTTTTTCATTGCCTGTAGATAGCCTGCAGAGAGTTATAACTTAACAGACAATTTTTTCGTCAGTTGTGTTTATAAACAAAGTGGATTATGGTATAATGCACATTGGAAGGCTGCTTTTTGATTCAGATTGTTATAAATTTCTCAAATGCTAATGTTTCTTAATTTACTAACTAAATAAAAGCAAATACCGTGCCAAGAATCTTTAAAACGTACATCGCTTGATACTGCTGTATTTTTTTATACATTGGCGATTATTGCACAAACAAACTTTGCACAAAAATGAACAAGTTGACCAAAATATTTTTCGCAACATGTTTTTAAAACAAACGAAACGCTACTGATAATAGCTTTGGCAGCTAGTGTTTGTTAACAAACAGCACCTTGCACGAAAACAAACACCAGGCTAGTTAACGGCGGAGAAAGGGGGGATTGAAATTAAAAAAATTGACTGGACAAAGTCTTTAAAGTTTGAAATTACATCCATTGTTTTAGTAATTTTGGTTATTCCCGTTTTCTTTATCCTTTATGACACCTATTTTGCCGGAAAAAAAGAAGAAATCACTTTTATCGCGATGGAAGAGCGGCTTGGCACCATGGTAGAGGCGGTAGCAATGGAAATTAATCGCCAAATATTGGCGGATGAACCACATATCAACAAAATGTCAGAAGCTGAGCTCAGTGCATATCTGGAAAAGGTATTTACCGAAGCGGCGGATCCCGTTGCGAAACTTAACCCGGGGGTAAGGATGGGTTTGTATTTTCCCTATGATGATAACATGGTAGTAAGCGGCTTTTTGCATGATTATCGGCAGCTGTCTCCGGAAGAAAAAAAAGAACGGGAACAGAGAATTTTCAATCACGCTTATACCGGAATTCGCAGTGTGTTGGCCAGTGGGGAAACCCTTTCTACCCTGGCCGGTGATCCGGATGATCGCTTTTTGGAATATTTAGTTCCGCTGCGAATCAACAATGAAACGGTAGCGGTACTGTGGGCGGATGAACTGCTTCACCCTATCTTTAATCAGGCCCAGCAGTTTCGCAGTATGACCCGCTACCTTTCACTGGCGGCCATCATCATCGGTGGCTTAGGAGTAATAATGATTATCAGGCGATTAACTAACGATGTTAGCCGGATTAAAAAAGGTTTGGAAATGGTAGGACAAGATTTCAGTTATCGGCTGCCCAATATACGGGGCGAAATGGGTCGCATTGCCCGGGCAATTAACAACATGGCACAGGCTTTAGAGGAAAAGGAACTTTTGGAAAAAGAGATGATGCGTCAGGAGCGATTGGCGGCTTTAGGCCAGGTGGTAACCGGGGTAGCTCATGAATTGCGCAACCCCATCGGTATTATTAAAACAACGGTGCAGGTAATGGAATCTGAGGTAGAAGAACCGATTAAAGAATATTGTCGGGTGATTAAGCAACAGGTTGATCGCCAAAATAAAGTAATTAAAGAATTATTGGCCTATGGCCGGCCCAGTAAACCCGTTAAAGAAAATGTGCAAGTGAACGACTTGTTGAATTCGGTACTGACCTTTATCGGTGCCCAATTAAGGCAAAACAACATTAAACTGAAAACTGATTTTGCCGCTGAATTACCGCCTGTGTTTGCAGATGCTGAACGCATTAAACAGGTATTTGTTAACTTAATACTCAATGCCATTCAGGCCATGCCCGAGGGCGGGGAACTATGTATTACGACAAGTTATGACCGGCAAAAAGTAAGCATTAGCTTTAAAGACACCGGAATTGGCATCTCTGATCAAAACATGGAGAGAATTTTTGACCCATTTTTTACCACGAAAGATGCCGGTACCGGCTTGGGTTTAACTATCTGTAATCAAATAATGCAAATGCATAACGGTGAAATTAAGGCAGAGAGAAACGCTGATACCGGAATGATTTTTACAGTTATATTGCCAACCAGTGAAGAATTGAGGAGGGATAGCAGTGATCCCGAAAATCTTAATCATTGATGATGAAGAACATATGTGTTGGGCCTTAAAAAAGGCCATGCAGCAAGAGGGTTATGAGGCCCTTACAGCTACTTCCGGCAGCAAAGGAATTGAAATTTTAAAAGAAAAAGGCCCGTCACTGGTTTTGTTAGATTTAAAAATGCCCGGCATGGACGGCTTAGAAGTTTTAAAGATTATTAAAGAAATTCATCCGAAAATACCGGTAATTATGATTACCGCTCACGGCACCATTGAAACCGCTATAGAAGCGATGAAACTGGGGGCTGACGACTACATCACCAAACCATTTGATTTGGATGAATTAAAAATTGTCGTGGCTCAGGCATTAAAGTACAGCAATTTGGTTTCGCAAGTATCATTTTTGCGTTCGGAATTAAGCAAGAAATACGGAGAAATAATCGGCGAAAGCGCAGCGATTAAAGAAGTGATCATGCTGATTGACCGGGTGGCCGCTACCAACGCTTCAGTACTGATCACCGGTGAAAGCGGTACCGGCAAAGAAATTACCGCCCTGACCATACATCAGGCCAGCCCCCGAAAAGAATATCCTTTTGTTGCCGTCAACTGTGCCGCGCTGCCGGAACAACTGCTGGAAAGCGAGCTGTTTGGTCACGAAAAAGGAGCTTTTACCGGTGCGGCGGCGTTAAAGCCTGGACGTTTTGAAATTGCGGACAAAGGCACCATCTTTTTAGATGAAATTGGCGAAATGTCGCCCACTATGCAGGCCAAATTGCTGCGCGTACTGCAGGAACGCGCTTTTGAACGGGTAGGCGGTACGGAAACGCTGCATGTTGACGTACGCATTATTTCCGCCACCAATATTGATATCAAAAAAGCGGTTGAAGAAGGTAAATTTCGTGAGGATTTGTACTACCGGCTGAATGTGGTGCACATTCATCTGCCGCCTTTAAGAGAGCGCAAAGAAGATATTCCCCTTTTGGTTAATTACTTCTTAAAAAAATACATGCTGGGCACTTATCCGGTGAAAAAGATTTCGCCGGAAGCCATGGAGCTGTTAATGAATTACCACTGGCCGGGCAATATCCGCGAACTGCAGAATGTGATCGAACGGTCGATCATCATTTGCCCCGGGGATACTATTTTGCCGGAACATTTGCCCAAAGAACTGCAGCAGCAGCAAAGCAATGCGGTAGAAACAATTGTTCACTTTCCCGATACCGGTATCTCGTTAGAAGAAGTGGAAAAGCAGTTGATATTAACCGCTCTTAAAAAAAGCAAAGGCAATCAAACTAAGGCCGCTCAACTTTTGGGTATTACCCGTTCGGCATTAATTTACCGCAGCCAAAAATACAATATAAAACTGGGCTAAGTTGCCAGTTTATGGTTAAACTATGCTTACATTAAAACTTATTACATGTGTGGTGAAGTTATGGTGACCAAACAACCGGTTTATAAAAAAATGCCTTTAAACGAGCTAAAAAAGCGCGCCGCTCTCGCTCTCGAAAAGCTGGCGGATTGCACGGTATGTGCCCAGCATTGCCATGTTAACCGCTTAAAAGGCGAAAAAGGCATATGTAGGGCAGGCAGAAAAGCGGTAGTAGCCAGCTACGGACGCCATATGGGAGAAGAAAGGGTGCTGGTAGGCGAAAACGGTTCCGGTACGATATTTTTCTCTTACTGTAATTTAGCCTGTCAGTTTTGCCAAAACTGTGACATCAGCCAAGAAGGCAGGGGAAGGGAAGTAACTGCCGATGAACTATGCGACATCATGCTGTACATTCAAGATATGGGCTGTGAAAACATTAATTTTGTCTCTCCCAGTCATTTTGTGCCTCAGATACTGGAGGCGCTTACCCTGGCGGTAAGTAAAGGGCTAAACTTACCGCTGGTATACAATACCGGGGGGTATGATGACTTAGAAACCATTAAACTGCTAGACGGCATTATCGATATCTACATGCCGGATATTAAATTTGCCGCAGATGAAACCGGCAAAAAGTACGCATCTGCCCCCAAATACTTTACCGTAGCCCGTGAGGTAATTAAAGAAATGCACCGGCAGGTGGGGGATTTGCAAATCAACGAAGCAAACATTGCCGTTAAAGGCTTGTTGGTGCGCCATTTAGTTATGCCTAATAATATAGCCGGCACAGAAAAGCTAATGCAGTTTATTGCTGAGGAAATTTCCAAGGACACGGTAATTAACATTATGGATCAATATTATCCCACCTATAATGCGGCCCGCTATCCGGAAATAAACCGCCCCGTTAATTTGCAAGAATACCGCCGGGCGGTAAAAATGGCGAAAGAAGCAGGCCTACACCGTATTATCAGATAAATTTACTTAATTAACTTACTTGCCGCTTGTTACCGGTTGCCTTCTTAATTGAGCTAAAAACAGGGAAGAAAAGCAACAAACCTAGCGAATAGCAGATTAATAGGCTTTCTAAATTCCAAATGTCTACCCAAGCGCCGCCGAACAGCGGCCCAATTAAATAACCGAGGGAATAAGCAGTGTTGTAAATACCGAAAGCGGCACCGTAACTGGCATATTGGTGCCCTTTCATTACTGCGTCTGCTAAAAGGGGGCCGCTGGGGGCAAACATTAAGCCAAAGGCCAACCCCAACCCGCCCATTACCAAGGCGGTAGAAACAATGGTGGGAACGGCGGTTAACGCAGGAATGACCAGTGCGGTGATGACGATACCAAACTGAATGATGGGTACCCGCCCGTATTTATCAGATAACATGCCGAATAAAGGTTGGGCGACAATACTGGTTACCGATATCGCTCCGAATAACAGCCCAATTACCGTGGAAGAGGCGCCAAACTTATCGTGAAAATATCCCGGCAGCAGCGGATCTAGGAAACCAAAGCCCATTGACGCCAGCAGTACTAAAATAAATGTTGTTAAAATTACCCGGCTGTGCGCAACATCTTGCCAGGTAAGTTGTGAGCGCATAGTTTCTTTGACGGCCGGTTCCTTTAAAACTGCCATCACCAAAACCGAAACAATTGCCGCCAATATTGAGGCCAGCAAAAAGGGCATGGAATAACCGCCCCAATCGTAAATAAACCCGCCGACGGCCGGTCCTACCATAAAACCGAAATTCATCCCTGCCATTGCCAACCCCATTTTTTCACCGCGCACTTCAGGAGGATAAAGATCGGCTACAAAGGCCGGGCCGGCCGTCCAGGTGGCGGCAGCGGCCGCTCCTTGCAGAAACCGTAATGCCGTTAGAGACAAAAAGGTATTGGCGTAAGCAAAACCGACGGTAGAAAGGGTTAAAACAACCATGCCCAGCGCCATGATCTTTTTACGGCCAAAGCGATCGGCCAGTAAACCAATTGGGATTGAAGCTATAAGTAACGCCAAAGAATAAACGGCAAAAATTATCCCCAGTTCCAGTGCTGAGGCGCCTAAGTTCCGAATATATACCGGCAGCACCGGCACAATGATGCCGTAAATAAAACTGTCGATAAAAACGGTGAGCGCAACAATAATTAGGGCCTTACTGCGAAAGTCCAAAGCTGAATCCTCCTGAATGTCAATTACAGTACATATTATAATACCAGGTAGTGAAAGCACAACTAAAAAATGCTATGATATGCATAGTATATTTTTTATTAGGGACAAGCCTTTTTTATGAGGTGTTTTTATTTTGAACCAAAAAGTTACTGTTAATATAACCGGATTAACCCACCAAGGTGAAGGAGTAGGACGCCTGCCGGACGGACTGGCTGTTTTTGTTCCCGGCACGATACCGGGTGAGCAGGCGGTAATTCAAGTGGAACAGCGCAAAAAGAATTTTGCCCGGGCACGCCTGGTGCAGATTGTTAAGCAAACGGATGAGCGCTGCCGGCCGCAATGTGGGGCTTTTGCCGATTGTGGGGGCTGCGGGCTGCAGCACATAAATTACACTGCCCAGCTTAAATATAAGACCCGGCTGGTAGAAGACAACCTAAGGCGCATTGGAAAACTAACTGACATAAAAGTGCAGCCCACATTGGGCATGGCCAACCCCAAACACTACCGCAACAAAGTGCATTTTCAGCTGCAAGAGGTTGACGGCCGCATTGCTTTGGGCTATTACCGGCAGGGCAGCCATCAGTTCTTGCCCCTGACCGAACCCTGCCTACTGGTTGACCAAGCACTAAATGAAACGGCCAAAACAATAGAGCGGCTGCTTAATACATACCCGGCGCCGGTTTATAACTGGCAGACCAAACGGGGGTTGTTAAGGCATGTGGTACTGCGCAAAGGGCTGGCCGGCGGTGAAATAATGGCGGTGATTGTCACCGCCGGCGGCAAATGGGCGGAAGAAAAGCAATTTGCCGCCGCGCTGCAAAAGGCGCAGCCCCAGGTGGTGTCGGTAGTGCGCAACATCAATAAGGCCAAAGGCCGGGTAGTGATGGGGGAAGAAAACATCACCTTAGCCGGCAAACCCACCATTACCGATTGGCTGGGAGATTTGCGCTTTGAAATCTCCCCCAATTCCTTCTACCAGGTAAACCCCCGGCAAACCTTGGTGCTGTACCGAAAAGCGGCGGAATACGCCGGGCTGACCGGTAAAGAAAGCGTGATTGATGCCTACTGCGGCATCGGCACCATTGCCCTGTTTATCGCCCGGCATGCCCGGGAAGTGATCGGCCTGGAAGTAGTGCCCCAGGCAGTAGAAGATGCCCGAAAAAATGCCCGGCACAACGGGATAAGCAACGCCGAATTCTACCAAGGAGAAGTAGAACGCCTGTTGCCCCTGCTGCAGCAAGAAGGCTACCGCCCGGATGTCGTTATATTGGACCCACCGCGCAAAGGCTGCGACGAACAAAGCCTGGCTGCCTTGGCCAAAATGGCGGTACCCCGCATCGTATACGTATCCTGCGACCCCGGCACCCTCTCCCGCGATCTGGCCTATCTAACAAGTAATGGCTTTAGCGTAAAAGAAGTGCAGCCGGTAGATATGTTTCCGTATACAAGTCATGTCGAGTGTTGCGCGTTGCTTATAAAAAAATAAATATTTGGAAAAGCGCGTTTCTGAAAATCAATGAAACGGGCTTTTCCTATATCCTTTATTCATTTAAAAAATCATTTGCAAACCGATAATAAATTTTCGGTGAACCGTCTTCTTTTATTTCGATTCGATCAACCAAACGGTGAAGCATCTCAGGGGTTAATTTATTGAAATGTATATATTCTTTTAATTCATTTTTTAGTTTTTTCATATTCTTTCGTTCCCGTTTGGATTGATCTTTAGATTTTTCTAGCTTCAGTTTATCGGACATCAAATCATTAATTTTTTTATTGATTTCTTCAATTGTTAAGCGGTATTCTTCAATATCAATACTGTTATCTGCAAGCAATGAGGTTAACTGCACTTTCTGCTTTTTGAGCTTTTCAATATTTTGCTCAACTTGGCTTAAACGGTTTGTATTATTTTTTGTATCAGATTCTAGCTGCTTTATCACTCGGTCGATAAGGCCATCCAGATCCATCTGTTGCGCAATACTCTTTATATCATTCAGGATTATTTCTTCTAACTCTCTTTCTTTAATAAAATGGTCAGAACATGCTTTGCTGCCATGTTTGTTAAAGTTTCCGCATACATATCCTTTACGGTTCTTTTTAAAATGCATCCCCCGGCCACAATCTGCACAGAAAATGGTATTCGTAAAAAGATGAACCTCTGCTTGAGGACGAATTCTACTTCTTGAGATGATTAACTCCTGTACTGTATTAAACATTTCAATAGAAATAAGCGGCTCATGTGCATTTTCAATAATTACATATTCTGACTCAGGTAGAGGTTGTCGTTTGTCAGTAACTGAAGGTTTCGTATCCCGGCATTGTACCAATGTGCCGGTGTAATGCGGATTTGTTAATATAACCTTAATTGTTGAACCGTGCCATTTATCGCTTGCGTTGGATTTACCTTTAAGCTGTGCTGGTGTCGGGATGGATTCATTGTATAATTGCCGAGCGATTGCATCAAATCCTTTTCCCTGTAGATACATATTGAATATACGTTTGACCACTTCAGGTGTATAATCATCTCGTACATATAGCTTTTTATCTTTTAAATAATATCCGTACGGCGGCTCTGATCCGTTAAATTCTCCTTCTTTGGCTCTTGCTCTAAATGTTTGTTTAAGACGATTGCTTGTTTTTTGTGATTCCTGTTCGTATATCCACGCATATAAACCGAATTTGTCCAGATCACCGTTCAAAGTATCAATTGCCCCATCCAGCGTTTTTAAGTGGACTTTGTGCTTATTTAAAATTTCCCGTAATTGATACGCCAGCGGTACATTACGAGCAAGCCGGGATAATTCTTTTGCTAAAATTAGATTAAATTTACCTTCTTTAGCATCGTTAATCAACTGATTCAGACCTTTGCGGTTAGTGCGTGTCCCAGATTCTACTTCTTCGTAGATATCGTATATTTCCCAATTATTCTCTTCACACATGCGTGTGAATATTTTTTTCTGCGTATCTAAAGAAGATTTTTGCTCTTCTTTTGCGGTAGATACCCGAACGAGAATGGCAACTTTTAAATTTTTTGAACACTGTGTTTCAATGGATGAATTTTCGTTAGTCTTCTGTTTGTTCAAATTATTTGCAAATACCAATCTCATGATTTATCACCTTCATAATCATGAGATGCAGTGGTGTCATTATTAACATATACGCTTTTTAAGGCATCGTCAATTTGGTTTTTAAATAGCTCAGTTAAAATGTATTCTAGTTTAACTTCATTTAGATAAATTCTCTCAATTTTCATTTCCGTCGTTGCCTCCATTTAGTTTTTTACATTAATGGGGCTAGACGTTTCAGCCGGCTTACTAATCTAGCTGAAATATGATACTTTCGGATTCTTAATATTTTAATAGGGGTAAAAAAGTTTAAATTTTCTGATATATAAAAAGAGAATTAGTGACATTCTTAAAATAATAACTGTAGTGAAAGGAATTTGACGCAATAATTATAGAGATAAGCTAACAGATACTAACCAAAAATACTCTTCTACCATTAAAATTCCCAACAACAGCGTAATTTCATTTTGGAAATCGTTCTTGAGGAAATATTTTTCTTTTTGTGTATTTGAAAAAATAAAAGAAGGAGGAAATGTCTTAGCAACATTTCCTCCTTCTAGACCTACAAGTTGCACTAACAACAAGTTTCTTTAATTATAACTAATTGAATATCCATTAATCAACTGAAAATTGGAATTTATTATCTTTTAATATGCCATTTAGTAAAACGTTTGTTCGCCGCTATAATTAATCTTTCATGTATGGAAGCAAGAAAATATATAACCCCTTTTTCTGTTCAAATGACAATGTCGATATCATATTAGCTAATATAGTATCAAGTTCTTCTTCGGAATTCACATTATTTTCCTTTCTCAAATGAATTTCCTGCAACTTACTTTTTTCCTCCAATATACGAAAAAAATCGCTCATGGATATATTGAACGTTTCACAGGCTTTTTCTAAAAATTGAAATGTTATCTCTTGATTACCATTTTCTATACGTGACAGAGAAGGTTGTGAAATTCCAACCATCTTTGCAAATTCAATCATGGATAAATTATTTTCTCTTCTTAATTTCCTTATTAATTTACCTGCTTGAAGATAGTTCATTGTTTTGAATTTCCTTTCTCTATTTCTTTTATCGTACAATTTTCTATTTTTACAATCAATATACTATGTGTTATTCTATTGATGAATATATTCATAAAAAGAATTATAAGGCTGGTGAAAACGTGATTGATGGCTTTCCAAAATTGGTAAATCAACTAATTGAACGTCGACTGGAAGATATTATTACTAGTAAAGAGTATGCAATGTTCATCGAAGGTATTTATCTAGATTTAGAACAGAAACTCTCATCAAGTATAAAGGATCTAGATACAGAAGCAAAAATGAATCTAATGGAAGATATTAAAGCAAATATTTTCGATCAGGTTTTTTATCAAAGTAAGTTAACGTATCGTGTTGCATTTAAAGATGCTTTTTCACTATTCATCGATACATTTTTAACTCCAAAGAAATAATAAAGTGAAAAGGGGTTATTTGCATTGAATCTTTATAAAGGAAAATTAGTAGTTGATATTGTAACTGCAGTAGAGACTGATACAGAAGAAGTTATGACAGAAAAGGCTCACGAAGGGTTTGCAACAGAATTGTTTGATGAAATTATGGCCCTTTTAGGTGCAAAAGGTTATTGTACAAAATCAATCGGAGCCACATTAAAAAATGCCGGTAAAGCAGATGAGGTACAGTTAAAATTAATTGAATCCAATAAGAAAGAGGCGATTAAAGCAGATGAGGTACAGTTAAAATTAATTGAATCCAATAAGAAAGAGGCGATTAAAGCAGTAGAAAAAATTTATAGTAAGGCAAATAGAAGCACTTATTATATTCAAATGTAAGATTAACATTCCTATTTTATATAGGCAGGAAATTAAGAGAGTAATAGTTTTATTATATAAAGTATTAATTTTCAGAGTGCGAAAACAACAGTTATCGCACTCTTTTTGTTTATAAGTTCAAAAACAATAATTACTTATTACAAAAGGGTGTGAGTTTATCCATTGTACTTTTTGATTTTTATATTTTTGCCATCAATACTGTAAACAAAGTAGTCATTTGTGTTTTCTAAAAGCTCAACATTGCCATAATGAATTTGTCTGTGATGATTTGCGCACACTGTGAGCAAGTTATTTGTTGATAAGGATCCGGATTCTAATTTTGCCATCGGTATAACATGGTGATTCTCAATGTAGTATTCCCCGTTTCGTTTTTTGAATGAATAAGGATTTAAACCTAATGTTTCGCAAATAAATGTTTTGAAAAAATGCGGGGTTTCTGTTACTTAGAAATTTAAAATAAATGCATTTATAAGTTGTGTTATTTATCTGATATCTATATTTTATCAAATCTATAAAATTTTTTTGGTAATATAATAGCTTGTTAACATATTGGCTACATTTATTTTCAAAGAAATGTGAGTGTACTTTATTTTCTCTTTGATAGACGGTTTGTTCAATAAGAGGATTTTCGTCCTTCAGTGATAGGCTGAATTTACCGATCCTTTTTACCTTTATTTTCTTTTTTGCATTTGCCTATATTGATATAATCAGTAATAAGAAAGTGTCAAAATAACATTTTGCGAAAGAGTAATGTTTTTGAGAAAGGAGTGAGCGATATAGATGCTTGACTATTCAGCTGGTTTTACAAGTGAAGGCTGGTTTCAGAATGAGATGTATATCGTTCTGCAACTAAAAAAATCCGGTTTAAGCAGAAAAGAAATTTTGAACGATATAATTGAAAAAAATTCCTTTCAAATGAGAAGTGAATCAGGAATTAGAAAAAGATTTCAGATGGTATATCGCCGCTCCGAAACCTTTAATGATGAATTAATTCAATTTTATTTAATGGGGTCTCGACATGATCAAAAGGCTTTACTTTTATACAGTTATTTAAGATGTTATCGAATTCCTTATGAATTTTATCTTGAAGTTATTAAATATAACTACCTTAATAATAAGCCTTTGATCCAAACGGTTGAAATTGATTATTTTATTGAACGGAAAGAAACGGAATCAGAAAGCGTTGCAAATTGGCGGCCTGATACGAAAAAAAGATTACGGAGTTCCATTCTCCTGTTCTTTAGAGAAAGTGGGATGTTGCAGAAAAAGGACTCGGTTACATATGAGATATCGCCAATACATATGAGTACAAAGTTAAAAGAATATGCCAAAGAATATGATAAATTATTGTATTCCTTTAGTGAATTAAGTAGGTGAGTATATGAGTACTTATGATCGATTGAATAAAATGGAAAAACGTATCAATGAGGAAGGTTTCACGACGCCAACAGGGATTGGGAGCGAAATTCCTCACTATGTATTCGATTATCCTGCTGAAGATGAACTTATTGTTCGATCTTACATCGAGGGATTATTGAAGAGAACTTCTTTAAAGATAAAGGAAATTAATCTATTTAAATTCTTATTAAGCTTTTATGAAGAAGATGAATTAGAAGAATTGATCGAAATTAGTGAAGAGGAAGGTTATGATGAAATTGTTCGTATATTTCAAACAATAATTGAACATCCACACATAATGGCACAGTCCTTTATTGAAAAAGCTAAAGATGCTGAACTTATATTCATTACAGGGGTAGGAAATGCTTATCCATTCCTACGTTCAAGTCAATTATTAAAAAAAATATCGGATCATGCCTTTCGTAAACCAATTATACTATTTTACCCCGGTCATTTTACCGGATTAGACCTACGACTATTTGGAATTTTACATAATGAAGATCAGTATCAATTAACGAGAATATCATAAAGGGGGAGATTATGTGTTAGTTAGAGAAATATTTAAAAAAGACATTTTTCGCCCGATTAATGGGGTCGTACAAGCTGGACAACTTGATCACGATACAATTAAAAATGAATTGGAGGAATACGTTTTAACCGATGAAGTAACTGGCTACCTTCAAACGTTTTATGAAAACTATTTATCCGTATATAAAACACCTACAAAAGATATAGGCGTTTGGATATCAGGCTTCTTTGGTTCAGGTAAATCGCACTTATTAAAAATTCTATCATATTTACTGGATAATAAGGAAATTGACGGGAAAAAGCCTTATGAATATTTTTATGAGAAAACGGATAATAAAAAATTGCTATCGATGATGGAGGAAGTGGCACAGAAAGAATCAGATGCTATTTTATTCAATATTGATTCATTATCTTCTTCCAGTTCGACAAATAAGGAAAGAATCGTGGAGGTCTTTCTTCGCGTTTTTAACCGTCATTTGGGCTATTCTGACACATTATGGGTAGCTGACATGGAACGGCAATTAGATGAGATAGGAAAATATCAAGAATTTAAAGATACCATTTTCCGACTTTATGAAACCAAATGGGAAGATTTTCGATTAAAAGCTGTTTTGCGGCGGAAAAAAATTGTCCAAGCATTAATTGAAATCGGATTGGATGAAGAAACGGCCAATAGTTTTTTTGAAATTAGTAAAAATACATTTAGCATTTCTTCAACGCAATTAGCACAATTAATTGCGAACTACTGCAAAAGTCGTGGACCTGAATATAGAATTGTCTTTTTAGTTGACGAGGTTGGTCAATACATAGGGACTGACGGAAACCTCATGTTAAATTTACAAACAGTAGTAGAAGATATTGGAAGTGCAACAATGGGCCAAGCATGGGTCATTGTCACATCTCAAGAAAAAATAAAAGCGGCAGTTAATGTCCATAGCGAAAAAGATTTTTCCAAAATCCAAGGACGTTTTGCGACCCGAATTAATTTATCTAGCGCAAATACAGATGAAGTCATTAAAAGAAGACTTTTAGAAAAAACAGATACTGCAACAAAAACATTAAAAGCCACATATGAGCCAATCGAACAAATTGTAAAAAATCGTCTTTCATTTGATCCAAATTCAACGCAATTTCGTTCCGGATACCGTTCTGCCGATGAATTTGTGTCACTTTATCCATTTGTACCGTATCAAGTGGAACTTTTACAAGATGTATTCAACAAAATAAGAATCCATGGTGAAGGCGGAACCAGTTTGGCACACGGGGAGCGTTCATTATTAAAAGCTTTCCAAGAAGCAGCAAAACTTAATTCGAATGAAGAAATCGGAAATTTAGTAACATTAGCAGAGTTCTATCCTTCCATTCGAAGCTTTTTAGAAACGACAATTACCCAAACGATCACACGTGCGGAAGATCGTGCCAAAAATAATGAAGGATTGAAATTAGAAGATGTCGATGTTTTAAAAGTGCTTTATTTAATAAAAGGAATTGACAAAATAAAAGCTACACCAAGTAATATCGCCACTTTATTATTAGGATCAATATATGATGACCATGATGACTACCATATAAAAGAGTCGTTAAACCGTCTAGAACAAGCCATGTTTATTGAAAAACATGCGGATGGTACATATTCTTTCCTTTCCGATGAAGAACAAGAAATAAATAAGGAAATTCGAAATGTTGAAGTAAACCCTATAAAAATTAAGGAACAATTGGGTGACCTGTTTTTCACCAAGTTATACCCGAAACCGAAATTTGAATATCGGAAAGATACTCCTCCGTTTGATTACAATAAAAGATTTGATAACTATACAAAAGGGAATATGACCAATGCATTAACATTGCAAGTATTTACTGTGGCAATGTCTGATATGGAAGCTGCTTTAAAGGCCAATTCCGGTCAGTTAGTGATTTGTTTGGATGAAGAAATTGTGGCTGAAGCTGAAAGTGCCATTAAGTACTCTGAGCAAGTTCAAAAATATGTAAACTTTAAGCGGAATAGCAGTACAACAGAAACACAAAAGCGAATTTTTGAAGCCAAGTTGTCTCAAGTAGATGATTTCGAGCAAAAAGCTGAGGAATTATTAAAAAAGGCAGCTGAGAAAGCCCGTTTCTTTATCCAAGGGCAAGAAAGATTTTTCAAAGGCTCATTTGAAAATAAAGTAAATAGTGCGTTTGAACTTTTGATCAAAAACACCTATAGCCGGCTGGATTATGTTGATGAACCTATTCCTTTTAAAACACATAAAGAAGCTTGGCGAAAACTCGCAGAACACGGTATTGAAAATGATTTATTACAAATGACCGGTAATCGCAGGGCTTATGAAGAAATGAAGGACTACTTTGAAGAAATTGCCCGTTGGCATGAAAAACCGTCATTAAAATCTGTGATTGATAAGTTTCAGGCTGTACCATACGGTTGGAGTGAATATGACATAATCGGGCTTATATTGGCTTTAATGAATGCCGGCAAAGTAAAACTTTCCATTGGAGATGAGCTGTTTACACCTGAACAGTCGAATTTTTATGATCGTTTGGCACGTATTTCAGAACGGGAAAGAATTCGTGTTATTCCCGAAATTGAAGTGGATCCGAAAGTAAAACGAGAATTTATTTCCATTATAAGAGAATTTTTTGGCGATCGAGACTTTGGTGAAACGTATCAAGACTTTGCAAACGTCATTGTCAAAGAATTAACTGAACGTTTTGCCGCTCCGCTAGAGGAAATCAATAAAAAACGTAGAGAACAAAAATTGTATGAATTCCCATATCCGGGAGAAAGAGAAATTAATGCTCTTTCAATGGGTATTAATCAAATTTTACAAATCCGTGATCCGGAGCAAATGGTTAATGTGTTCATCAATACAGAAGACGATTTAGAATCTTGGTTAGAATCGATAGAAAAATTAAATGGTTTCTATAATAAAACGCCAATCACCATATTTGATGATACGGTAGATGTATTAGACCGTTTACAAAAGGATTTAACAATCATCCAAGACAATGATGTACTTCTTATTAAAAAACAAATTACGGATATTTTAACAAATCCGAATCCTTATCGGGATATACCTAAATTACCGCAATTAACGAGTCAATTAGAATCTAAAATAAATGAGATCGTAAATGAACAGCGACAAGCGATAAACATACAAGTTGAAAAACTTGAAAAGAAATTAAATGAGACAAAGGAATATTATCTGGAAATACCTGCAATCGTTGATTATATTGACACGGAAATGCAAAAGTTCAACAGGCTGAAAAGCAATCTTGAACATGAAAAAAGCTTAGTCATTATACGTGTACTATTACAAGATCTTACAGATTTGACCAATCAAATTGAAAATCGGGCGAAACAATTAGAAGTCGAATACAGGAAACCGCCGATTGATAATCCGTCTGACGAGCCAACAACCGTTATCCGGGAAAAACAAAGCAAAAAATTAAACGCTAATGAACTGTACCATCTGTTTTTCAATGGGCGGAAGAAAATTGAAACACAACAAGATTTAGATCATGCACTTCAAGAATTACGGAAAGCTTTATTACGTGAGTTAAAAGATTATACGTTAGAAATTGAATAAGGGAGAGGGAATTGCCCCTCTCCTTATAAAACAAGATGGGAGGTCGGAGCGATGGTTATGCATAAAACAGAGCTAAAAAACTTTGCCATTTCTGCACGGAGAGAATTAATTGAAAAAGTTGCATTGCGTGCCAAGCTTTTTGGAATTGATGAGAAAAATGGATTGAAAATAGAGGAGAAATTCGGACAACTGATAGTAAATGGAGAAACCTATCCGTTAAATTGGAGATTGGCTTTTCAATCTCTTGCAAGACAACTGGAGATTAAGGGTTATCAACAACTCATTGAGGAAGTAGCTTACACTTGGTTTAACCGTATAATTGCGATTCGATATATGGAACTTCACGGTTATTTGCCAGAACGAGTCAATGTTTTATCCAGCAGTACCGGGAAAGTAGAACCTGATATTCTTACAGAATTTGAATCAATGGATTTGGACGTTGATAAAGATCAAATCAAAAGATTAATACGAGAAGGCGATACGGAACAAGCATATCGTAAATTATTCATTGCACAATGCAATGCTTTGCATCATATTTTAGATTTCCTCTTTGAAAAGATTAATGACTATACAGAATTATTACTGCCTGACTATTTATTAGATAGTGAATCCATCATAAGTAAATTGGTGAAAAATGATGCATTAACGGAAAGCTTTCAAGAAGTAGAAGTCATTGGCTGGTTGTATCAGTACTATAACACGGAACCGAAAGAAAAAGTATTTGCAAATCTAAAGAAAAACAAGAAAATTGAGAAATACGATATTCCTGCGGCAACTCAACTTTTCACACCAAAATGGATTGTTCAATACATGGTCGAAAACTCTCTTGGTCAACTGTGGTTAGAAGCCAATCCAAATTCTCCGTTAAAGGAAAAAATGCGTTATTATATTGAACCCGCTGAACAAGAGGAAGATGTAAAGCAAAAACTAGAGGAAATCAGATATAAGAACGTTAATTTAGAAGAAATTACGATTATTGATCCATGCTGCGGTTCGGGGCATATCCTTGTGTATGCATTTGAGTTACTTTATCAAATGTATGAAGAAGCAGGGTATCCAAGTGGAGATATTCCCCAATTAATATTAGAAAAGAATTTATATGGACTTGATATTGATGACCGAGCTGCACAATTAGCATCTTTTTCATTAATGATGAAAGCACGTGAGAAATCTAGAAGGATTTTTAGAAAAAAAATACAGTTAAATATTCTTTCGATTGAAGAGTCTAATCATTTAGACAAAGAGGGAATTGCTCAATTAATTGGGGAAAACGATAATGAAAGAATCGAATTACGTTCTATAATTGAAACTTTTATTGATGCTAAGATCTATGGATCTATGTTACAACCACAACAATATTGCTACCAAAAATATTTAAATAGAATTCAAAAAATTAATGATGAACAATTATCATTAGAAACGTTAAATGTTTTTGAACATTTAGAAACACTAAAAAAACTCTTTAAACTAGGGAAAATTTTAGCCTCGGAATATAACGTTGTAATTACAAATCCACCTTATATGGGTGCCAGAGGAATGAATAATTTACTAAAAAAATTCCTTGAAAAAAATTTTAATAATGCAAAGAACGATACTTTTTCTGTATTTATTGAACGGTGTATTCAATTTTCGAAAACAAACGGTTTTGTTTCAATGATTACAATGGAATCTTGGATGTTTTTAAGCAAATATGAAAATTTAAGAAAAGAAATACTAGAACAAACATTTATTGATAAAGCTATACATATGCCATATGAAGGTAAAGGTAAAACAAGTTTAGGTATAAATTTTGGGACAGTTTCATTTATACTAAGAAAATTATATATAAACGAATATCAAGGTACTTATCAAAGTATACGTTATTTTGAAATAGACGAAGATGGGGTACCATTAAAATTTCCTAATATTAACGAAAGATTTAATATTGTTAGTCAAGCAAAATTCAATATTATTCAAGGTTCACCAATAACGTACTGGATGAGTAGCAATACAAGAAAAGTTTTTAAAGAGAATGACACGTTAGATAAGTATATTGATATTACAGGGAGTCAACACATTACTGCTAATAATGAAAAATATTTAAGATATCACTGGGAAGTTAATAAAAATGATATTGGAAAGCGATGGGTTTCTTATGCAAAGGGAGGAGACTTTCGTAGATGGTTCGGAAATAATGAATTGGTTGTAGATTGGAGTGATGAAGCGAGAAATTTTTATAAAAATAATAAAACCTCTAATCTCTTAGCAGAACAATATAGATTTAGAAAAGGAATTACTTGGACAGCTACAACTAATGGCAAGTTTTCATCTAGGCTATTAGAAGATAAGGGTTTGTTTGACAAGAAAGGTCCAGCCCTGTTCCCGTTATTGGAAGATGATCAAAATTATCTATTGGGTTATTTAAACTCTAAACCTGTTGCTGAATTTTTAGATATGTTTAGTGGAACTTCGGATTATCAAAATATTGATATTAAGCGTCTGCCTTATTTAAATGTAAGTGCTAATTTAAAAAATAAAGTTAATAAAATTGTAGAAGAAAATTTAAATATATCAATGAATGATTGGAATTCTAATGAAACTTCAATCGATTTTCAAAAACATCCGTTCATGGATTATAAATATGAATGTTATCTATCAAACATTTTTAACGAATACAAAATAAATAAAGGGAAGCAATTTAGCAAATTAAAGACTAATGAAGAAGAATTAAATGATATATTTATACAACTATTTGGGTTACAGGATGAAGTTTCAGCGGAAGTTCCAAATGAAGAAGTTACTGTTGATAAACCAGAAAGACTACGTGATACTAAGTCATTTTTGTCTTACTTTATAGGATGTGTCACGGGGCGTTATTCATTAGATGTTGAAGGATTGGCTTTTGCTGGTGGTGATTGGGATGAATCTAAATATAAAACCTTTAAACCAAATAAATATGGTTTGATTTTGTTAACGGATGAGTATTATTTTGAAGATGATATTATTGCCCGTTTACGTGAATTTTTATCGGTGACTTTTGGTGAAGAAACTGTGGAGGAAAATCTCCAATGGTTGGCGGAATCGCTTGAAATGAAGCGAAATGAAACTGCTGAGGAACGGTTGCGCCGGTATTTCTTGGATGAGTTTTTTAAAGATCATTGCCAAGTATATCAAAAACGGCCGATTTATTGGCTTGTTGATTCCGGTAAACAGAAGGGACTAAGGACATTAATTTATATGCATCGGTACCAGCCGGATACGATGGCAACAATTCGTTTTGAACATTTGCAAGAAATTCAAACAAAATACAATAACGAAATTGATGCGGTAAATTTACGAATAACCAATCCGAATTTGAGTGCTACGGAAAAACGGGAATTGGAAAAAAGGAGAGAACGTTTTCAAAAACGGTTAGAAGAGCTGCTTGAGTTTGACAAAAAACTGGCCGAATATGCAAATGCCCAAATAGTGATCGATTTGGATGACGGAGTTAAAGTGAATTACGCTAAATTTGAAAAAGTATTAGCCAAGATTAAATAACGGATATAATTGGAGGAAAGGGGATTCTCTTTCCTTCCTTTTATTAAAAGAGGTGAAATCAATGGACGTTATCGAATTGCTGAGAGAACGGATACGAGAAGAAAAGGAAAAAAAATCTCGAGCGATTGTATTTTGGTATGATTCTGATCAACAAGAAACAATAACTTCCATTCAGGAAGCACTTAAAGATGAAGATATCATCGTTCGCGAAGTGACGGAAAATAATTTCTTTAAATTAAAAATTGATATTGAAGTGGAAAATCCAAAAAAATCCTTTCTGTTATATGCACCTTTCCCTAGACCAAAAGATGAGGAAAACTATTTGCTGGATATTTTATTATATGGTTCGGAATTTAAAGCTGATCAAATAGCCATTTGGTCAGAACAATTGGGAATTGAGGATGTTATTTTACGTCCGATTGTTCAGAAATATCCTGCGTTTTTTAAAAGTAATGAGAGAGTAAATAAATTAAAAAAGATTGTGCCTTTCAAACCAAGGGAAGAAGAATTGGAAATCGGCATGTTAGCTGTTTTGACCAATACATTAATCGGCAATCTTTCGACCATCACCCGAAATTTGCTTTGTGCGGGGTTAGATAAAGAACAAAATGAATTATATAAACGCATATCAAAGTTTTTTTCAATCGAACGCATGTGGGAGTTATTTGAGCAACATTTCGGATTGCATCATTTGAAAGAAAAAGACAATTTAAATGACTTACTGGACAACTTATTGTTTCAACATTTTTCAAGGGATGCTCTTTTTGAAATCGAACATTTGTCAAATAAGTATTCTTCCACACGGTCGAATATTTGTGCTTTATTAATCGATGATTGGATGCGGGGAACGAATGAAGAAAAAGAAATTTTGGAGTCTTATATTCGTACGACAGAAAGCACTTGGCAATTACAACATTATTTACAAGAAAAAACGGCTGAAGAAATAGAAAAAGTGACTACATTCCCGATTATCGATGCGATATTAATTGAAAAAGTACGGAATGAATTGCTATACAAAACTACCGATTTAACGGCTTGGAAAGAGAGAATTACATTTAGACAAAAGACATACTGGGGGAGTAAAGAAAAATTTTCCGGCTTATATACATGTCTGTATCATGCAGTCAAATTAACCGAATATAAAACGAATTTAAAGCAATATGACAGTCGTGAAGACTTGTACGGACAGTATATTCATTCCTTGCATTATATCGATCAAGCATACCGTCAATTCATGTATTCTTATTCCAATTTATTACAACGGGATTTTATTGATTCGCTTGAAGACAAATTGACAAATTGGTATGAAAATATCTATTTACGAAAACTAGCGGATGAAACAAACTATTATTTGGAAAATGAACAAAAAACGAGAATCCCACTTCAAAGAAGATTTTTCAGAACAAATGTTCAGCCTATTTTGGAAAAAGAGCCGACGAAAGTTTTTGTTATCATATCGGATGCGCTTCGATACGAGGCCGGTTACGAATTATGTCAGCAACTGAACCAACTGGAGTATGGGGAAGCAAGTATTTCGCCATTATTTGCGAGCTTGCCGTCCTATACACAACTCGGTATGGCATCGTTATTACCGTTTAAACAATTAGCGATGGATGAATCGAAAACCATTTATGCAGACGGCATATCTTCCTTAGGAATTGCAAATAGAATCAAAATTTTACAAAATGCACATAAAGATGCTATTGCATATCGTTGGGATGAATTTGATCAATGGACACAAACAGAAGCAGATGCACATTTTAAAGGGAAACGATTGATTTACATTTACCATGATGTTATTGATGCTGTCGGTGATTCAAGGAAGTCCGAACGGGATACATATGGTGCGGTAGGAAAAGCAATTAAAGAGCTTAAAATGACTGTGGAACGTTTATCACGTCTGCAAGCCAAACGAATCTTCATTACTGCAGACCATGGATTTTTATTCCAATATCCGAAAATCGAAGCTGATGTAAAAATAGAACCTGTCAAAGGAACCATCTATGCTAGTAACCGGCGTTTTGCAATTGGTAAAAATTTGAGTGTTCCGTATGGTGCAATAAAACTGCAGGAAAAAGATACCCCTTTAAAAGATGTAGAAGTAGTCATTGCCAAGGGGTTGAATCGGTTCACCGGCGGCGGAGGTTCTCAATTTGTGCATGGAGGCGCAATGCCTCAGGAAGTCATTGTTCCTCTAATTGAATACCGTCGTACAGAAAAGGCGGAACCGGTAGAAGTAAGTGTCGCCGTGCTTGATAAGGTTATTACAAACTATCGTTTTACAGTAAGCTTTTACCAAGAACAAAGTATATCCAGTGATGCACTACCTCGTCAAATAAAGGCAGCATTTTACCAAGGAAATGAACGAATTTCAAATGAAGTAACGATTTCATTCGATATGGTTGGTGCAAATCATGAACGAACCAAACAAGTTATGTTTACTTTGATGGAAAAATATTATGCAATGGGTGAATTTTGTACATTAAGACTTGAAACCGTCAATGACAAAAAAACTGAACCTTACAAAGAAGAAACGTTTATAATTAAAATGTATGAAGCTTTGTATTAAAAAGTAAACCTGCCATAATTGTATTGCTATGGCAGGTTTTGCATAATATGGGGGATTACCAATGTTAAAAGTTGGAGAAATCATCAAAGGTCCATTTTGGCCAGAGATCGTTGAGATAAAAAACTGTGAGAAAATTGATGAAGATCTTTACCAAGTTGAAGCTATCGGAAGGAAAACAAATAAATATTATGATCGATATATTGAAAAATATCAACTGGAACAATTAGAAACGATTAAACAAGAAGATTCGTTTTTCCAACCGGAACGTCTTCAACATTATTTACAATATTATATTTTAAAAACTGAAGAACGTTATTCGCAATCAAGAGCTAGGGGAAACAAAAAAATTATTCCGCTTCCCCATCAAATTGAAGCCGTATACAGCCGAATGTTGCAGTCTCCACAAGTACGATATTTACTTGCAGACGACCCGGGCGCAGGAAAAACAATTATGTCCGGAATGTTAATCCGAGAATTATTAGCAAGGGGCAGAGCGGAAAGGATTTTAATTCTTGTACCCCCTCTTGTATTAAAACAATGGCAAGAGGAACTAAAGGAAAAGTTTGGCGAAGAATTTATCATCGTTAATCGAAACTTTTTAAATAGCTCAAACGAAATCAATCCTTTTGAAACCTACGATAAAATCATTACTTCTTTATATTGGGCGGCAAGGGACGAAATTAAATCCCTCATCTTAAAAAGTCGGTTTGATTTAGTGATCGTGGATGAGGCGCATAAAATGGCGGCATATACAAGGGGAACAAAAAAGCGAAAAGTTCAGCGTACAAAAATATTTCAATTAGGCGAGGCGTTACTTAGCCATACGGAACATTGTTTACTTTTAACTGCTACGCCGCATAAAGGGGATAAAGAAAACTTTCGCCACTTAATGAGTTTAATTGACCATGATATTTTTTCCCATCTAAACAACGGAGAATCCATGTATGAAAAAAGCAATCCATTTATTATTAGAAGATTGAAAGAATCGATGGTCAATTTTGACGGAACGCCGTTATTTCCTAAAAGAACGACGAAAACCATTACTTTTGACCTGAGTCCGGAAGAAAAAGAAATTTATGATAAAGTGACGGAATATGTCCGTTATCACTTTAACCGGGCCAAACAAAATAACAATCAGAATGTTACGTTTGCCATGATGATTTTGCAGCGTCGGTTAAGTTCTTCTTTCGATGCTATTTATCTGTCATTAGTAAGAAGAAAAGAGAAATTAGAAGAACTTTTATACAATGAACAAAAAAATCAACAAGTTGAAGTTCATGATTTTGACGAATTGGCTGCAGAAGATCAGGAAGAAGTGGAGGCACAATTAGAAGGTGAAACGGAAGCTATTGATTTGCACGAATTACAATTAGAAATTGATCAATTAACGAATTTAATCGACAAAATCAATATTCTTCGCCAAAGGGATGTTGAAAGAAAATATATTGAACTTGAAAAAACGTTATTTGGTACAAATGGATTAGTAGCTCAAGGTGAAAAGTTGTTAATTTTTACTGAGTCAAAAGATACTTTGTATTACTTGGAGAGGAAGCTGTTGGCTCACGTTCCGGAAGTGGCGAAAATTGTCGGTGGTTTTTCAATGGACCAAAGGCGTGCAGAGGTTGAGAAATTCCGTAATCATGTACAAATCATGTTGGCAACGGATGCAGGCGGCGAATCCATTAACCTCCAGTTTTGTAATCAAATGATCAATTACGATATTCCTTGGAACCCGAACCGGCTAGAACAAAGGATGGGGCGTATCCATCGAATCGGTCAAAAAAATGAAGTATTTGTCTTTAATTTGGTGGCCGGAAATACAAGGGAAGGCGATGTGTTAATTCGGTTATTGGAAAAAATGGAACAAATGCGTACAGATTTAGGTCAAGAACAAGTTTATGATTTTATCGGTGACGTGTTAAAAGAACAAGGAGTAGATTTGGCCACACTTATGGAAGAATCGATTAGCGGACGAGAAAACTTAGATGAATTGATTGCAAAAATGGAAAAAACTTTGTCAGATGAGCATAAGCGTTTAATTGAATTGGCCAATCGAGAAAGAATGGACGAACAAAGTTTTGATTTACCGGGAATGAGAAAAACATTCCAAGAACTTTTAATTAATAGTTTGCCAAAAAGAGTTTACGGTGAGTTTGTCATTAATCAATTTCAAAATACGAGAATCCGCATGAATATATCCAGTGATCAATCCGTCTGCCGAATTAATCACTTTCCGAAAAATATACGTGAATTAGCAAAAAAACAACGGATTTTATTAAAAACGGAGCAATCTGTCCGATTTGCATTAAAACCGGAAGTTGAAACAGAAGATATTCAACTATTACAAAATGATCATCCGTTATATAAATTAGCTTTGGAACTTGGGGGTACAGAAACGCAACAAGTCACCATACCGGTGGCAAAAGTCAAAGCAAACGTTCCGGAACGAATTCAAATAGAATTGGACAAAGTTAATGTTGTGGATGGAACAGGAAGAGAATTGGAACAGTCACTGATTCTTTTAGGTAAACGGGAATCAGGAGAATGGATTGAAATAGACCCTTATCTTTTATTTAATGGGAGATTTGAATATATAAGTACAATGGGCATAGAAGATCCTTCGTTTAAACGTGAAGCAATATTACATGCAAGAAAAATCCTCCAGAGTGTACAGTTAAAGCGTGATGAATATTTAAACAAAAAAAGTATTTATTTGCGAAAATCTTTTGACCAACAGATGAGAACATTGCAAGAGCGACTCATGCAATTTCAACAAACTAATTTTGATAATAAAAACAGTGCATTAATAAACCAGACTTATTCCCAAATTGATGATTTAGAAGAAAGAAGTAGAGAACGGTTGGAAGAAATCGAACGTGAACGAAGTATTCAATTGCAACCGATTAAAAAAATTGCACAACTTATCTTAGAACCGGCAAAGAGTGATTGTAGCAGAATCATCCCGGATGACGTTTTTGAAAATGTAAAACTATATGAATACGCAAACGGAAGATTAAATGTACGAAAAAGAAAAGCGTTTGGACTCGTTGATTTTACGAGTGAAACCTCCAACGAGGAAAAACGATATATCATTGTCACAAAGTCCCTTAATCATTTACTTGAAACAATCAGATATGAAGATTATGCGGGAGTGGAAGAATTGGTATTTATCTATGTCTTGGATCAGCAGCAAAGAATTGTTCAAGAATTCAATTTAATAGAGTTGAAAAGATGAAGTCAAAAGAAAAATTCCTTAATAAAGACTCAAGAATGTTGCCTCATTCTTGGGTCTTATTTTTTATCATTTTGGCCGGTTGGACAGTTCACTGATGTTTTTACATTTACGAGTACGGAAAATATGTAAAAACTTTAACTTACGTAAAAGTTATTGGTGTAAGTGGCAACCAGATGAGAGGTTTGTAAAAAGTAGAGGTTTTTCGGTACGGGATTTTTGTAAAAAGTTAAAAGCCGTTTAAATAAATATGTATCTCTTACCAATTTGTGGTATTAGTTTTTTTGCACCAAATTCAAGTTAATTTTCATTCGCAAAATGGGGATGAATTAGGAGCTGTGAGATACTAATTCTCGGCTTGGAAGGGTGGTTTTTTAATCTCCATAACATTAATTTGAAGCGGTTTTTGGGGGATAAGCGTTATGAATTTGTTCATAGGTTTAACTGGGTAGGTTATAATATACCCAGTTAAACTGATGAATCTGTGGTTCAATCGTAATCATTTTGCCCGGATAACCTTGTATATTGCAATAAAAAATACGGGTATAATCATTTAAGATTGCCATGTCCTCCTCTCCATGTAAAGTTGGTACAACCCCCTGCTATGTTCGACACTTTGGAACTTCCTATCATTATTTTCATTCTAACGATAATTCGTATCTTTTATTTGTCTCGATTGGAATTTAACAAATGGAAATGATGTAATATCACTGTGTACTAAGCAATAAAACATGGTAACTCATATTCGTATCTGAAAACAAAAAACGGTTATAAAAGAAATTATTAATGATGTGCAAAATTTAATCGTTGTTACTATTGATAGATACGTATATTCGTTACGATTGTGTATTAGAAAATCATTAAGCTTTATTGAAAGATTGTTTTTTAGGATACCATTTAAGAACAAATTGTTCAATGTATCCTAAAAAATTCCGAATACATTCGTTTCAGAATCTGCAGCACATCTAAATTTATATGGGTAAAACTTGCCTAAAATATTTTGCAAAAGTTATTAGAATTTTGCACAAGTGAAGTTATAATGTTTTAAAAATTTGGAGGTGATATACATGACATTAATGGAAGTATTGGAACAACTAAACAACGGAAAAACTAAGGCAGAGGTTGCTTCCATGGCAGGAATAAGTGTAAAAGATTTAGAAAGAAAGTTGGCCAATGCAGCAATTGAATTTGATCAAGAGGAAAATGAATATCAATATAAAGGTACAGCGTCGGAAGATTCGCTGAGTAGAGATATAAGAAGTAGAATTGTTGTCTTATCAGTTGATAAACCCTTTGTAAAAAAGAAACAAGAAAATCGAACGCAAATAAAAAGTGAAGAAACTTTCGATATGGAGTATAAGTTGTTCAAAGATTACTTACAAGTCGATCACTCAGAATTAAATGAGAAGAAAACGTTTTTCCTAACAGAAGAAATTTATAACACCATTAAACATCTTAGTGCGGAAAAATCATTTAAAATGAATGGATTAGTAAATGTTTTGTTACAAAAGGGATTGGAATATTACAAGGTTGATTTACTAAAAAAGGATAGTTGACTATTGGTAATATTCCTTTTTTAAATTACCGTTTGAAAAAACAGCATGAACATAACTGAAATGTTTATGTCTCATGCTGTTTATTTTTTTCATTTTCTATTTTTCTAATAGCTACTAATTTTGCACCGGTTCTTTTCCGCGATTTTTGCGCGGATTTTACAAATAATAGGTATTCGGATTATCTGGTGGAATATCCATTGAGTTTTATATTTTGAAATAACGCTATTGAACATTTTCTTCGTAATGTGCATTATCCTTCTCTAACCTTAACGACAATTTTCTTTAACTCATCATTATCTCGTAAATGCCTTGCTAAATCGTTTAGTACATTATTAGGCTGGTCATATTGAAAGGTATCTTTATATCCACCATGTTCTATTATTTGAACCTCATATTTCATACCGTTTTTTACCCTCCCTCTATAAACTTTAATTTTCTTCAGAATTCTCACGTTTTCTTTAAATTTCACTAACTTTCAATAGCTTCTTCACCTCATGTTAGTGGATATTAATTGAATATATTCAATATATTTATATGGTAGAGTCCGTCCTATCGAACAGATTTACAATATCTGTAATATCCTGTATGACCGTGCTAGAAGTCTCCACACTTCTCATGGTCGCTCACCCTATATTTTGAATAAATCTACCATTAATTCTAATTATTCTGTAAAATTTATTTATATAAAGTGAAAGGAGAGTATTAAATGTCTAAAAATGAGAATGAACTTAAAATTTTTTTAGATGCTAAGCTCCAACCGAATACAAAAGAAGAGATACAACAAAAAATAAAAGAAATAGCTGAGAAATTTGATAAACAAAAAGTAAATTTTAATTTTGATCAACATTTATCTCCAGAAACCATTTCAAAATTTATAGAATCTAGGAATAAATTAAAAACGACCCTTAATGAACTTTTCCCTTCCCTAGATGCTGATAAATTTATTAATTTTGTTGTTTCGTCACCTCTTAAATCTAATCAATTGGATTTGAAAACTCTTTTAAACTTATTCAATTTGTTTGAAGATTTTTCTTCATTTAAATACAGTCATTCGGATTTAACTGTGTCTATAACGGTACGCCAATCTTCAACCCAAGAAGAAACAATCAACAAAGAGTGGTATCTTAAATTTATTGTTAATGTTGTTTTCCCAATCTTTGCTTTTTTACTTTCTCAGTATCAAAACATGCAAACAACGGAACAGCTGAACAGAATTGAAACCAAAATTAACAAATACATAGAACAACAAAATGAGTTGGAAGATGTGCAAAAGATAATAATTGAACTACCAAATGATTTTTCTGGTGGAACCCGATTATAAAGCAGGTTTAAACCTGCTTTATAATCGAACTGTGTAATTTACTTAATTTTACTTTTTCGTAATATTTACCTGTGAGCTATTTAGTTCAGGAGGTTTTTCTTATGGACAATAACACTTTTATCCCAATCGTTGTTGCTTTTCTTGGTGCTTTAGCAGTTTGGACAGCTGTGATTATCAAAAAGAAGAAAAATAATTCCTAGAGAGTTGCTTTTTGAAGCATCTCTTTTTTATTTTGATGCGCATTATGTGTTTACTGCGAAACAATTGTTATTTTAAAAGCTTTTTTACTGCCTACATCCCACTACTTAATCCGAAGCGCCCAAATAATGTTACAACATCTATATCCTGTTTTTGAATTTTTTTAAAGTTCAACATCAATTTCATTCACCTCTTCATTTTTTTTATAAAAATATATGAGGATAAAAATTTAATATGATAATTTCTGGAACCCGAATAATTTAATCTGGATTTTTTGTGGGAAAATTTTTGAAAAAAATTATAAGAAGATCTTAAAATATTAAAATCTTAAATTTATAATATTTAGGATTTTGGCGGTTTGAGGGAAAACGTCAAAATTTAGTTGATCTGGAACTGCCATGATAAAAAATGGAAAGGAGAGTGGTTACTATAAGAAAGGATGAATTATATTTGCTCTATAAAGATCCAATTTAATGATTTCAATAAGGGAGAACCCCAAACTTATTATGAACGGAGAGTAAAGTGAAACCAAGATTATCCTCTACTGTTCATATTCTGTTTGGGGTTATTTTATTTTATGGAGGGATAACATTGCAAAATACAGATACTAAAAAAGGAAACGAATCAACTTATGAAGATGCAGTGATAGCGTCAAGATACTATGGGTTTTTTAAAGAAAAAAGTATTCCTCTGTTTACCTTCCAGCCTTAAGCGTAACTTATTGACTTAAGTAACTGGGAAGTACCAGTTCTTTTACCAATATTCAAAATAGTTATGTTACCGATGGTTTCGTGCGATCCGGCAAGCTTTCGTTTTCTGATAATTTCTTGGTCTATTTTTACCTTCCTTGCTTCATTTATGGCTGTTTTCTTTCTTTTTATAAACAATTCATATACATTACCACCATTTGCTACAAAAACTCTTAATCTGGCCATCTGGTCTACACCTGTTTTACTCCAAGCCAAGGGCCTTGAACTTAACCTAGACGACAAAATATGGCTAACATGGCCTTCTGCACTGCAGCCAACATAATCCGCATCATATTGCCGCATTATACCTTCCCAGTTGCCCAGTATGTACCTTCTTGCTTCCTGCACCGCCCTTCTCTTTGTTTCCGGTTCGGTTGCACAAATGATTGCCTTAAATAACTCTTTTACGCTATCCTTGTCTCCCGCATTTATATAATCCCACATAATTGGTGTGGTGTAGCTCATATGTGCTGTAGCTTGTGTTACATACTTTGATAAGTGGTAACGGTCCAACACATAGATGCTTCCCTTTATCCAGCCTAGTCCATTCTTTATCCAAGGTGCCCCATCCCCTGATAGGTATATCTTTTCTATAGCATCCATGTCATAAGCCTTATCTATATAGTCTAAAACTTCTACCCATAATTCATCAGTGTTTGTATAAACACCACTAAAATATCTTGCATTCAATAGTTTCCAGCGATCTTTACCAATCCTTTTTCTGCCCTCATGCACATATACAAGCTTTGGCTCTATATAACCTCCGTTCTGAAGCGCCACATGATCTTCATCTGCTTCTATGTAGAGTACCTTTACAGTCTTTTTAGCTTGTTTAATCTCTACTAAATTATTTTCGACACGCCCAAGCTCACGTATACTGTTCATTACTGTCTGTGATGTTAGAGTTACTGCTTCAGAAACTTTTTCTCCGCTTTTGCTGTAAGGCATATATACTGCTTCTTCTATCAGTTTTGCCTTCAGCGAAGCGTCTAGCTTGTCATGGGCTGATATGCCCACTGCCTCATCCGACAAGTAGCTATATTCACCTGTATTTTTGTTCCTGTAATATGTTCTTTTATACCTGACTTCGCCAAATATTGTAGCAAGAGTCTTTTTAGCTGCTTTTTCTTTTACTGTCCAGCACCGTTTACGTTCTTTGCTGTTTTTATATACCTGATCTACTGTTTCCAAGGCTTCAGCAACTAAGGTTACTCCAACTTCATCCAACGTCTTCTTAATAGCGAGAATGAACTCGGATATATCTTTTCCTTCTCTTATTAGGTTTTCTAGCTCTTTTTCAAAACTACCAATGATTTTTTGTACTATTTCCTGTATAATTGATTCCATAAGAGTATCTCCTTTTCTGTGGTTGTTGTGTTTCTTGGCAAATTCATGATATCACAGAGGAGATACTCTTTTCTTTTATTTTGTGGTTTTTCCCAAAGTAATTTTACGCTAACAGATGCAGTTAAGCTGTATAAGGAGCTTACGATGATACTTAATATGGATTCGCCTATATCCATTAATACTGAGAAAAATTATTACTACGTAAAGAAAAATATTAATAAGAATCAATACTGTCAACACCGGTTTAAAATTCCCCGATTTCTCCGGTGAGAAATTCCCCACCCTAGTGTAAAATTATCTAGCTTTCATCATCCCCCTTACTAAGGCATAAGCCTGATTTTTTCTTGTTTTTCATGCGGTAACTGGAGCCGCGAATGTTAACAATGCTAGCATGGTGCAATAATCTGTCCAAAATGGCAGTAGCTATGACACTTTCACCAAATATATCAGCCCATTCCGTGAAGCTCTTGTTGGAAGTAAGGATAATACTCCCGTTTTCATACCGCTCGGATATGATATTGAAGAATAAAGATGCTGAGAGCTTGTCTAGCGGATGGTAGCCAATTTCGTCAATTAAGAGAACTTTCGGACGTATATACTTTTTCATCTTCTTTTTTAGGCGATTTTCCTCATAAGCTTTCTTTAGATCGGCAATAAGTTCATCAGTCTTTACAAAATATGCAGTTGCTCCCTGGGCAATAGCTTCCATAGCAAGGGCTACCGACAAATGCGTTTTCCCCACTCCCGGCGGTCCTAAGAAAACTACATTCCCGGCCTCATGTACAAACCGTAAAGTGGCCAATTCTTTAATTTGCCGTTCATCTACTGATGGTTGAAATGAAAAGTCAAAATCGGCAATAGTCTTCTGGAAGGGAAGTCGTGCCATGCTTAACCTGGTTTTAAATGCACGGTCCTTCCGGGCTGATAATTCTTCCTCTACCAGTGTATTTAGAAAATCAAAGTATGTTTGGTCTTTATCAACTGCTTCTTGAAGCCGGTATTCTAAAGTTCTGGCCATTTCTTTTAGCCCCAGTTCGGTAAGATGTTCACGCAATATTTCAATCTGCAGCATTGCTATACACCTTCCCAAACCAGGGATTCATAGTAGTCTAAAGGCCTTTTTTCAACCTGAGGCGGTTGAAGCACTGTTACAGAGTTTTTTCTGCGCCGGCTGGTAATGTTTTGGCCAGGAAGCCCATAGTAATGTTCCGGTTTTGCAATACGCTGATAACGTTTATGTTTTACCAGGGTGTGTTGAGTGAGCATTTGCCCTTGCCAATATACTTGTAGTTGGTCCCCGATAATTCTAAGCAAAACATCTCGTCCGATTAACTGCCAGGGTACAGAATAGAAGTTGCATTTGTAGGAAACAAAGCAGTCTCGGCTGACTTTGCGCTGGCAGTAATATGCCAAGTCAAAGTCTGGGTAACCGGTATATGGCTGCAATAACTCATGGGCCCACCGAGTAACCGGCTTTTCTAGAGTAGTAGAGTGAATACGTACGTTGGCCTTTTCATCCCGCCACTTGTGGGCTTGGAAATTGAGGTCTTCCAAGGAACTGAACTTGCGCCCGGGAAAGAAGTTTTCCCGGATATACCGGATTGGGCGTTCTACTTTGCCTTTAGTCCGCGCCCTGTACGGATGACAAAGCCGGGGACTGAAATTAAAGTGAACACTAAAATCCAAAAACCGTTCGTTCCAGATGATATGACCGTTATCATCACGCCCCAGGGTTACTGTCTTGGTGTTGTCGTAAAGTATTTCTTTTGGTATGCCTCCAAAAAATTCAAAAGCATTAATGTGGCATTTTAATAGTGTTGCAACATCCTGAGATGTGGTAAACTCTAGATAGAGCATACGTGAGTAACTTAATACCATAACAAAGCAATACAAGGGACGGCGTGCTCCATCTAGGTCGATGATATAGCCGAAATGAGCCCAATCTACCTGGGCCTGTTCACCAGGTCTTGTTTCATATCTTACGGTTGCTTGGGCCTTTAATACTGGCCGGTATGGCTGCATAAAGTCTCTCAATATGGTAATTTTACCTTTATAGCCCTTATCTTTTATTTCATCATAGATGACGGTGGCGTTAAGTACACCTTCTTGCATACGGGAAACTATATATTCTTTATATTCATCTAACTTACTAGGTCTTCTCCGCCTAACTTTTTTGGGCGGGCCATCAGATTGTATCCATTTTCTTATGGTTTTGCGGTCTCGCCCGGTACGGCGAGCAATTTCGCTGATAGAAACACCATTTTCATACATTTGCTTAATGTTCAACCATTCCCCACTCCCTACGTAAATTTTAAACACCTCCGATTTGCCAGATCTTCGGTGTTTATATTTCTAGGGGGTGGGGATTTTTTCCCCGGTGATTATAGGGATTTTATCACCGTTTTTAACACTGGGCAATTTCTTCAGCGGTAGGTTTGTGGGTATCTTCTTCACACCGGTCCCCTTTGTCCAGCTCATTTAGGTAGTCGTTTATCTTTTGATCTATGTGTTTGAGCAGTCTATTTAGTTTCTTTTTATTGTAATTATTTTTTTTGGAATTGCTTGCTCTGAATTTGGAACCATCGATAGCTACTACGTTTTGGCCGAATAATTCCCATTCTCTGCAGAGAAGGTTGAACTGCTTAAAGACTTTTTGAAGAGCTTTCTTGTTATCTTTTCTAAAGTCAGCTATGGTTTTAAAATCGGGCTTAAGATTGGAGAGCAGCCAGATTACTTCCAGATTTCTATGGGCTTCAGCTTCTAACTTGCGTGAAGAGCGAATACCATTTAGATAACCATAAAGGTAAAGTTTGAGCAGATCCCGCGGGTCATAAGGGGGTCTACCGATTGAATGGGTTTGGGCGTGTGTGAAGCCTAACTCTATCATATCAAGGCTTCCTACAAAAGCCTCTATTACTCGTACCGGATTATCGTCACTTATATATTCATCAATACTATTGGGAAACAATGTAAGTTGGTTGCGATCTTCTCCCTTTATATATGCCATAATGGCACCTCCCTTTATTTATCATTCTACCAGAAGGTGCCATGGTTTTGTGGATTTTATGAGGTTTTCACACAGTCTGACGTTCCTTATGGCAGGTTTACCGGCCACAAAGAACGTCCCCGTGGATGATGGGAACAAATCTTACAAGGCCGGCGAAATAAACAGGCAGGTATGTGTTCACGCTTTTGTAGACGATAAAGAGGTTTGGCAATACCTGCCTTGGGATCATCGCGGGTGGCATGCGGGAGGAGCAGCCAACAATACCCATATTGGCTTTGAAATCTGTGAGCCTGCTGGGTTTTCGTATAAATCCGGGTCGGTAATGGTGGGTTATGATGCAGCAAAGCAGGAAGATTATTTCCGTAAAGCGTGGCAGAATGCTGTTGAACTCTGCGTTATGCTCTGCAAGAAGTACGGTCTTAATGAGAATGACATCATCTGCCACTCCGAAGGATATAAGCTCGGTATTGCCAGCAACCATGCTGATGTGATGCACTGGTTTCCCAAGCATGGGGAGAATATGGACACTTTCCGTAAAGCAGTAAAAAAAGCGCTGGAGAACAGTACAGATATCAATACTGATATTGGAATTGGAGATATGGTGGAGTTTAAGGTCAGTGTAAAGAATTACTACCCCGGCAGTGTGGAAGTTCCAACGTGGGTCAAAAATGACTATTACCACAGGGTCACACAGACTTTATACAAAGGCAAGCCGGTCATAAAAGGCGGCAAAGAATGTGTTTTGCTTGGCAAAAAGGTTAAGAAATCCGGCGGTCAAGAGATTGCAGGCATAAACACTTGGGTAGCAAAAGAAAACCTTGTAATTGTAAACAGCATTCCTGATAACAAGTGCAATAGAACCTATACAGTGCAAAAAGGCGATACCTTATGGAGAATAGCGGAAAAAGAACTCGGTAGAGGAACAAGATATCCGGAGATTAAGAAACTCAATGGCCTGACTTCAGATACTATTTACCCCGGACAAGTTCTCAAATTGCCGGAATAATGATAAAGGACAGCCAATTGCGGCTGTCCTAAGTCTTTATAGGAGGTGCTTGAATGATAGAGGCGGCTAATCATTTACCATATAACCCGCAGGAAACGAACTATACAAAGATAACACAGGAGGAAATTCAAAGAGAGGTTGATTACTGGCGGGCGTACAAAATTCTGCAGAGGATGCTTAAGGCGGGACTGATTTCAGAAGAAGAATTCAACAAAATCGACAAGTTGAACCGCAAAACTTTCTCGCCGATGTATGCACAGCTTATGGCCTAATTAGCTTGCTATTAGCGGCACACAGAGGTAACATGTCACATGCCCAAAGGAGGTGAAAACAGTGAGAAAGGTAACAAGGATTGATGGAAACAATGCTCTCCAAGCTTTCAAGCCAAAGGTGAGGGTAGCGGCTTATTGCAGGGTTTCAACAGACAGTGATGAGCAAATGGCAAGCCTGGAAGCACAAAAGGACCATTATGAATCCTATATAAAAGCAAATCCTGATTGGGAATTTGCAGGGATTTACTATGATGAAGGCATATCAGGCACAAAAAAGGAGAATCGGACTGGACTTTTGAGACTGCTTGCAGATTGCGAAAACAAGAAAATTGACTTTATTATAACCAAGTCGGTCAGCAGATTTGCCAGAAACACAACCGACTGTATTGAGATGGTGAGAAAACTTACCGATCTCGGTGTTTTCATCTATTTCGAGAAAGAGAATATAAACACACAGCGCATGGAAGGCGAATTGGTGCTGACAATTTTGAGCAGTCTTGCAGAAAACGAGTCATTATCCATTGCAGAAAATAGTAAGTGGTCTATCAGACGTAGGTTCCAAAACGGAACATACAAAATTTCGTATCCTCCCTATGGTTACGATTATGTGGATGGAAAGCTATTTATCAATAAAGAACAGGCTGAAATCATAAAGCGGATTTTTTCCGAGGCTTTGGACGGTAAAGGCACACAGAAAATTGCAGATGGGCTAAATTCCGATAAAATCCCAACAAAGAGAGGTTCGCATTGGACAGCGACAACTATCCGCGGCATTTTAAGCAATGAAAAATATACTGGGGATGTCCTTCTGCAAAAAACCTATACAGATGAGAATTTTAAGCGGCATTATAATCATGGGGAAAAAGATCAATACATGATAAAAGATCATCATGAAGCCATTATATCCCATGAGGAATTTGAAGCCGCCCAAGAGATATTAAAGCAAAGAGGAAAAGAAAAAGGTGTAATTAAGGGAAGCAGCAAGTATCAAAAACGCTATTCTTTCTCGGGGAAAATCAAATGCGCAGAATGTGGCAGCAGTTTTAAGCGTCGAATTCATGGCAGCGGTAACCGTAAATATATTGCATGGTGCTGCACAAAGCATATAAAGGACGCATCAAGCTGTTCCATGAAGTTTGTCAGAGAGGATGCAATCCATCAGGCCTTCGTTGTAATGATCAATAAGCTTATTTTCGGTCATAAATTCATTCTAAGACCATGCTACAAAGCTTAAAGAAGACAAATTACTCAGATAACATAACAAAGATTCAGGAGATGGAAACAAAAATCAAAGAAAATACAGAGCGAGTTCAGGTGATTATGGGACTTATGGCCAAAGGATACCTGGAACCCGCTCTTTTTAATACACAAAAAAATGAGCTGCTTAAAGAAGCAGCCATATTAAAAGAACAAAAAGAAGCCATAAAACGCGCAATCGATGGGAGCATGACTGCTCTTGTTGAGGTTGAGAAGCTTCTTAAATTTGCAACGAAAGCTGAAAAGCAGATTGATGCATTCGATAGCGAAATATTTGAGGATTTTATTGAAGAAATCATAGTATTTTCACAAGAAGAAATAAGTTTCAAAATGAAATGCGGGTTGAACTTAAGAGAAAGGCTGGTGAAATGATGAGCCATATACCTTTTGGATATACCATTCAGAACGGTAGGGCTGTAATTAATGAAGAGGAAGCAGTTAAGATTGAGAAACTATTTGAGGCTTACCTTTCCGGTCTTTCTTTAACCGAAGCAGCCCAAAAAGCGGGCATTAAGCGCTACCACACATCTATTGCAAGAATGCTTTCAGATAAACGGTATGTTAAGGATAAATTCTATCCGCCAATTATCAGCAAGGACACATTCGAAAAAGCACAACTGGAAAGACACAGGCGAGCTGAGGCGCTTGGCAGGATTTTTGAACATAAAGGAAATGAAAAGAAATGCATGAATTTTAGGTTTCATGCTTCAATGCCAGATAATCTATACGATGATCCATTTCAGCAGGCAGAGTATGCTTATAGTCTTATTAAGAGCGAGGTGATTTTAGATGACAACCAGGAATGTTACGGTAATTCCTGCCCGTAAGCGAATTGGGAATAGTGCAAATGCCGAGGAATTACCTAAGCTTCGGGTAGCAGCTTACTGTCGTGTTTCTACGGACAGCGAGGAGCAGGCAACCAGTTATGAAGCGCAAATCGAGCATTATACAAATTACATTAAAAGCAATCCAGAATGGGAGTTAGCTGGTATATTTGCAGATGAAGGTATTACCGGAACCAACACGAAAAAGCGTGAAGAATTTAACCGGATGATAGAAGAATGCATGCAGGGCAAAATCGATATGATAATTACGAAATCTATCAGCCGGTTTGCAAGAAATACGCTGGACTGCCTAAAGTACATAAGGCAGCTTAAAGAAAAAAATATTCCGGTTTACTTTGAAAAAGAAAATATAAACACATTGGATTCCAAAGGAGAAATCCTGTTGACCATTATGGCATCTTTGGCGCAGCAAGAAAGCCAATCGTTAAGCCAGAATGTAAAGCTGGGTATTCAGTACCGATATCAGCAAGGGAAAATCCATATCAATCACAACCGGTTTCTTGGCTATACAAAGGATAAGGATGGCAATTTAGTTATCGTACCTGAAGAAGCTGAGATCGTCAAACGCATTTACAGAGAATATCTTGAAGGTTCCAGTATGCTACAGATAGCTAGGGGTTTGGAGGCTGACGGAATTCTGACGGGTGCAGGCAATCCCAGATGGCATACCAGTACCATCAATAAGATTTTGAGGAATGAAAAATATATCGGTGATGCGCTGCTGCAGAAAACCTATACGGTAGATTTTTTATCAAAGAAAAGGGTACCCAATAACGGTATAGTTCCACAATACTATGTAGAAAACAGCCATGAGCCTATAATCCCGCGTGAAATTTTTATGCAGGTTCAGGAACAGCTTGTCAAAAGAAGATGTGTGCATATAAGTAAGAACGGAAAGAAGAGAAACTATAGCAATAATCATCCTTTATCACAGATGGTCTTTTGCGGCAACTGTCATGAAATATTTCGAAGGGTTCATTGGAATAACCGAGGAAAGAAATCAATCGTATGGAGATGTGTTAGCCGATTAGAAAATACCGGTTTGTTTTGTACCGCTTCCACTATACTTGAAGATACGCTTAAAGAGAAAATTGTAGAAGCCATCAATGTAGCAGTCAGCGGAAAAAACTCTTTTCTGGCTATACTGAAAAAGAATATTGAAACCGTATTAAGCGAGGATTTGGATGAGAGTACAGCAGATATTGATAAAAGGCTGGAAGAACTCCAAACCGAGTTGATCCAAAAAGCAAATTCAAAGGAAGCATACGATAATATTGTCAATGAGATTTACCGACTACGTGATCTAAGGCAAGAAACCCTTTCGAGAAACGCTCTCCGCCAAGATAAGCGGGATCGGATTGCTGAGATGACTGATTTCCTTAACACGCAAACCAGTGATATTGCGGAGTTTGATGATAAACTGGTTAGGAAACTAGTTGAAAAGGCAACTGTATATGATGACAGGCTAGTGGTAGAGTTTAAGTCGGGTCTGGAAATAGAAGTGAAACTATAGGATTTCAATATGATTGCCGCCAGTTGAGGAGGAAACCTTCTTAATTGGCGGCGTTTTTATTTTTATACAAATATATAAACAAATATATAGACAAATAAATATTTTTCATGTATAATTGTTATGAGGTGGTGAATTATGGATATTAGAATAGACAGCTTAATTCCCTTTGATTCATTGAAAACCAATATAGATCATGTATTCTCTGTTGTTGATAAAAACGGAAAAGTTGTTCTGCTTAAAGATAATAAGCCGGTTTATATAGTCTTAAAATACGATGAAAATAATTTAACTGATGTAGGAATTAGCATGAGCGAAATGCCTAACTATACGCTTCATGATGCTATGAGAATTGTCTTATCAGAGGCGGAAAACAAAACGATGCATGCTGCTGAACTTGCCGATGAGATATATAGGCGTAGGCTGTATTTAAAAAAGGATGGCAGTAAGGCGGAATATACACAGATAAGGGCAAGGTGCGGGCATTACCCTGATATGTTTGAAGCATTGCCGGGAAACCGTATCAAATTAAAAGATTAAAGTATAGCGCTAAGCATGAGGAGAAGCTATGGAAAGGTGATAATATGGCGGAACATTTGCTTGTAACAATAGGAAAAGCACGATTTAGTGATTCACAAAGACATCTTATTCCTTTTGTTAATGACATAGAACATGATAAATTTCTTAACGATATTGAAAACACGCCCCATGCTTTTGTTTTAGCCTGCTTGATGGATAGGCAGATTAAAGCGGAGCGAGCGTGGTCAATTCCCTTTAGAATAAGGGAGATTATAGGAAGCTTTAAAATTGATGATTTAGCCAGCGTTTCACTTGAAGAGTACAAGAATATTTTTAATAGAAATGTCTTGCATAGATTTAACGATACAATGGCAGAAGTGTTTTATTCTGCAGTTCAGGATATTAAAGTAAAGTATAATGGGGATGCTTCGCGAATATGGAGCAACAACCCTAGTAGCGCAAAAGTGGTTTATGAATTCTTGCAGTTTAAAGGAAGCGGCAAAAAAATTGCCACAATGGCGGCTAATATTCTTGCCAGACAATTTAAGATCCCGTTTTCTGATTATTACTCAATTGACATATCACCAGATGTGCATATTCTAAGAGTAATGCGACGGACAGGTTTGGTTGACAATAACGCTGATTTAGATTCAATTATCTATAAGGCAAGAGAGTTAAATCCTGAGTTTCCTGGGATTATAGATTTTTCATGCTGGGAGATCGGGCGAACCTGGTGCAGGCCGAGTAATCCTAATTGCAACGAATGTATTATTAATTCTGAATGCAAGAAGAGGGTTTAAACAATTTTTACATAATAAGATATATTTTGCGGCAGTTTGCCTTGGAGGTGATATAGTTGAAACGTATAAGTGTTCTACTTGTAATAGGACTGGTAATTATAATCCTTGCTGGCTGTGGAGGGGTAGAAACACGAGAAAAAATATTACCGGATGGTAGGAAACTTATAATTGATGCTGCTGGAAAAATCATATCTGATAGTAATCCTGAACCACTTGAAGGGTATACCTATGACGAACAGACAGGACGGTATGTTAATGAAACTACCGGCATTTGGTATATCGTTGAAAATGGGCAAAAGGTAATACCGCCCGAAGAATACTTTGATCCTGATGAAGTAGGCATACCCAGCGGTATAAATATTTCAAACCGTCCCGACGATGTATGGGAACTTAAAGAGGTACGTGAGGTAACCATTCAATCAGGAGATACGCTGGTTGATATTATCAACCCGTACTTTATGAATGAACATTACAGAATGAATTATGAATGGTATGCTAAACAGGTTCTGGAACTTAACAACATTACCGAACCTAACTTTATAAAAGCGGGAGAAACTTTAAAGATACCGATTTATATTGACAAAGGTGCAAAAGTGAACTAGTGAGTGGTAGCATGAAACAGTTAAAAAACGTGTTGCTGTTCTCTGCCTGGTTTCTATAAAAGACCGGAACAGGGTATTTTTATTATTGTTAAGCTGAAAGGGATGATAAAGATTGGCTCAAATACAATCATTGATGCGGGCTGTAATAAACTTTTATAATTTTAACAACAGAAATGCTCCCGTAGTAATCACAAGAGTAAAAGAACACGACAGTGAAAGAATGTGCATGGACAGACTAGAAAGAGCGATTTTTGACTCATGTGATGAAGAATGCAAGGCAACTCCATCAAGATATGCAATATGGGGAGAAGACGTCCGTAGCATTAGTATTTCTGCAAAAGAAGCAATGAAAAACGGGAACATCGAACAAGCAGAAAAATCAATGAATCAAGTTATTAATAGTATGGGCGCATTTATAGACGCTCAATTGATACTCAGCAATTTGCCTGGAAACATCAGCTTTGTAAAATCCAAAGATATTATTAAATCCTATATTGCCAGACTGCAAGAGAACAGCGAGGTGTCAGATTCTGAAAAGGACTATTTAATTGACAGCATGAAAGAGATAATGAATAGCATTGAGTAAAAGGATTGATTAACTGATGAGTTATTCATCATGCAATCGGAATCCGGATTCGAATTCCTTATGAAATATAGTTTGCGATATAAAGGTCTTCAAACCTGATGCCAAAAAACCTTTAATAATTAAATTTTATTATAGCAAAAGCTTCGAACATCGCTCTGGTAGTTATGAACATAGCTTGAAGTCTGAGAAAAGACTTGATGTTAACAATCATTTGAATAATTGGGACATGCTGAAATAGCGCATGTTTCGATTTGTTTAAGATTTAAATTATAGGTGGCGAACAAAAATGAAAATTGCTTTGATTTCTTGCACAAGTAGGAAAAAATCATATAAATGCCAAGCAAAAGATTTATATTCAGAAAGCTCGCGGTTTCAGCTGGCCTTTTCTTTTGCAAAGCTTATTGCAGATAAAATATTTATCCTTTCTGCAAAATATGGCTTAATACCAGAGAACATGATTATCGAACCTTATAATGAAACCTTGAAAGATAAAAGTACTCAGGAACGCCGTGCATGGGCAGAAATGGTGCTAAACGAATTAAGAAAGGTTTCAGATCTAGAGCATGATGAGTTTATTGTTTTAGCTGGTGAAGTTTATCATGAAAATTTGTTGCCCCATATGAATCATTTTTGGCTTCCTTTGAAAGGTAAACGTCAAGGGGAATGGATTCCAGAGTTAGAGAGATTGATTAAGCTTGAAAAAGAATCGGATAAAACAAAGGTTCTTCATATGCTTTTTAATAGTTTGCCTCGTCTGGATTGGTCAATAATTAACAGTATTCCTTATAAAAATGGTATATATATAATGTTTGAAAAAGGCGAGAATTATCATGGTATGGATAGAATAGTCAGAGTAGGTACCCATAGAGGTCAAGACCGTTTGTTGCAAAGATTAAGAGATCACTTTGTGAAAGAGGATGCTGACGGTAGTATTTTCCGTAAAAATATCGGTAGGGCTTTTTTGAAAATGGCATCGGATCCATATTTACAAGTGTGGGAAATTGATATGCATAATTCTGAAAACGAAAGAAACTATGGACACTTAATAAATGAAGGGCTTGAAACTGAACTTGAGGCAAAAATTAGCCGATATTTAAGAGATAACATCACCTTTGTTTGTTTTCCGGTTGATAAAGAAGCTGAGCGATTGAGGTTAGAAGAAGGTATTATTGCATCACTAAACAGGCATTCATCATTTGGCCCGAGCAGCAATTGGCTTGGTTTGCATAGCCCTGTGCCTGAGATTGCAAACAGTGGCCTTTGGAATAGACAGGGTTTGCTGGGACAACCTTTATTTGATGAAGAATTAGAGCGGGTTGTGTGGCTTGCCAGATTTGGAAACGATAGTTACAGAAACAATACGGGGCATAGAGCACGTGTACAAAGAGCAAAAGATAGTGTCAGGGTGGCTGTTGAAGCTACGGGTTCACAAGGGAAAACAGCCGATGATGTAAGGCAGTATATAGAAAAATTGTTACAGGAAGCAAAATTGCGAGGCGAGGACTATATTGATTTGGTTTCAGGGGATATTCATAAGCAGATGGGTATGAAAAACAGGATGCCGCAGATATGCAGGATTATGTATGAGAAAATGATGCCTGGTGATGAAGTTTTACATACTACTCCCAGCGGTTATAGTTCGACTATAAAAATCAGGTATGACCTCAGAAATAGATAAGGCAAAGAAGTAGTGGATTAATAATGACTGCTATGTAGCAAAGAGGTGCGGAAAAGTGGCTGTTAATTATAAAAAATGCCCTAAATGCGGGTCTAAGAATTCGGTTAAAATTGTATATGGCATGCCGAGTTTTAAGCTTTTTCAGGAAGCTGAAGCCAGAAAAGTAAAATTGGGCGGTTGTTGCATTATAGAAGGCGGTCCGGAATACTACTGCAAGGATTGTAAAAATGAGTGGAACCGGGAGCAGGTGCTTGACATCATATACGGTCAGATTAAAGGGCTTAAAGCATCAGTGGGTGGTTACTTTGGCGGGTATTATCATGTAGATATTGATTTGAAAAATCTTAAAACTACATGGCTGTTCAAAGAGGGTGGTTCTGAAAAAACCAGTACAAGATCCATCCGAAATAAAACTGCAGAAGAATTCATTAAGAGTTTAAAAGAGATCAATCTGCTGAACTGGAAAGCAAAATACGTAGAACCCGGAGTCTGTGACGGGACTCAATGGAGCGTTGAAATAATTACAGACGGGAGAACCGTCAGAAAATATGGCGACAATAAGTTTCCAGAAGAATGGAGGCAGTTCTGTAAAGTGATTAAAAGAATAACGGGAAAGGAATTCAGGTGAAAGTGATGAAAGCCTTTCAGATAAAAATCGAATTAATTGATTCCGAACCACTAATATGGAGAAGGGTAGTTATCCCGGCGGATGTTACCTTCAGACGCCTGCATGACACAATACAATTTTCAATGGGTTGGCGGGATTATCATCTTTATGAATTTGAGTTTCCGCAGGAGAAACTCAGAATTACAAATGACGAAGAATCCTATGAGGTATTTAAATTTTACTCTGCCAAGTACAAAAGCAAAAAGCCAACAAGAAAGGAAGACCCTCATGGCATTATAGCCAGGATAATTGAAACAACCGTTAGACAGCCTCAAACGGTCAAAATTGATAACTATCTGGAAAAATATAAGACCCTTGAGTACATTTATGACTTTGGCGATTATTGGAGACATAAAATTGAACTGGAAAAAACCATTGAAGATTATGAGTTTGGTTACCCTATAATACTTGCAGGCGCGGGGGCTTGTCCGCCGGAAGATGTAGGTGGTTTTGGCGGTTACAAAGAATTTCTTGAAGCATGGAATGACCTTAAGCATCCGGAACATGAATCAATGCGGCAATGGGGAGAAAGCCAGCATTACAGGGAATTTGACATTGACTTTAGGAATGATCTGCTAAAGACATGCTTGAAAATCAAAAAAGTAAAGTAGTGGAGGAAGACGACTTATTCCTCAAGAGTCATATTTTAGGTTTCAATGGGCTATGCTGATATACTTCCTGCGTAGATATGTTCCCGTGAACAGCGATTTTTCAAAAATGTCCGAAAAACTCATTGACATGTTCCCGTAAACGTAAGGTTCAAAAAATTAGCCCAAGACATCAATCCAAGCGGCTCGTTCCATGTGGAATGCGTGGTGTTGATGTCAAGGGTGTAAGCCTTGATTTTACTAGATTTGGTAGGGGCGATTTGGTTAGCTTGGACAAAGACAATACCAAAAGAGGTGGACATACCTGCTGGTGTTTGTACAAGGAGGAAATAAATGTATATCAGTAAAGTTGCGATTAAAAATTTTAGAGTATTTGACAATATTGGTATTGTTGCTACTTTCAAAAAGGGTGTTAATGCTATTATTGGAGAAAACAATAGCGGAAAAACAGCCCTGATTGATGCTATTAGAATTGCTTTTTCTTGTGTCCGTTATAAGAAAGACATTTACTTTAATAAATCAGATTTCCATATTAATACGAAGGGAGAAGTTGCGAAGACTGCACAAATAGATATATATTTTGATGAAGTGTCAGAAGATCTTTTTGATATATGGGACCCAGAAAATCCAACCAAGGGTGAGTTTCATGTTCGTTTTTATACTGTGCCCGGGAAAAATGGTTTAGAAAAGATTCGCTATACGGCTTGGGGTGGGCCTGTTGAAGGTAACCCATTATCAATAGAAACTTTTGATGCCCTTGAAGTGGTGTTTTTAGGGGCCTTGAGAGATGCTGAAAATGAATTGAAGCCTTCACGTTCTAGCAAACTTGCGAATTTGCTTGGAACAGTGGCAGATAGTGATGTCGCACGACAAGAGCTTACCGATATACTTAAAAAAGCAAATGAAGAATTACTTAAAAAGACAACCATAACGAGAATACGAGAAATTATTAATACTAACCTTTCAACGATTGAACAAGAAGTTATACAGCAAAGAATTGATATAGGTTTAATTGAACCTAGGTTTGAATCTATTGCATCATCTTTAAGAGCATGGTTAAAACCTCGTTGGTTTTTAATTGACAAGGACAGTGATATATATACAAATATAATTGAGATATGCTCAAAAGAAGGAAATCAGAAATTGATTGAACCATGTGAGGAAGGAGTTTACCTTGATATTCAGGGTTTTTTGAGGCTAGATGAACCTATTGAAGATAAAACCAAAGAAGTTCTTAGCAATTTAGCGTCTCACTCATTGGAATTATATCAAAATGGACTCGGGTATAACAACATTCTGTTTATGTCTGCAGTCTTAGGAGATATGGGATATACAAAAAGCAATATAGTTTACAGTCTTCTTATAGTAGAAGAACCAGAAGCTCATCTTCATCCTCAGTTACAAAGGTTGGTACATAGTTTTTTCGAAAATAAGCAGCAACCTTCGTCCAGCATACAAGTTTTTTACACATCACATTCACCGACCCTTGTTTCACGTATTGGAATAGATAAAATTAATTTACTTTTTGAAAAAGACCATAGGATACAATGTACTTCATTTGCTGAAGCTAATTTAAGAAATGACGAAAAAGAGTACCTTGAACGTTACCTTGATGTAACTAAATCACAAATGTTTTTTGCAAAAGGCATTATATTCGTTGAAGGAATTAGTGAAGCCTTACTATTACCGGAGATGGCGAAACTCTTATCTCGGCCACTAGATAAATATGCTGTCGAGGTAGTAAATATTGACGGTGTTTCTTTTAAGCCATTTGCACATCTTTTTACTAAGTCGGATTCTTCTGTTTGTGCATTCGCGAAAGTAGCACTAATAACTGATGACGATAGGTGTACTGATAAAGGTGATAAAGAAACTTATATATCCAAGGATTACGACTATGATACGGACAAGTTGGACGAAGTTATTAAAAAACTTTCTATTGGAAAACCATCATCACGGTGTGTAGAGATATGTTCTGTATGTAAGGCTACTCATATAGAACCATTTACTGCTAAAAAAACTTTGGAATACGAATTGGTACTATTGCCTGATAATATTCCGTTTGTACTGAAAGCTCTAATTAAAATATATCCAGAGGCAGGACTTAAACTATCAGAAAAAGTTAAATCCTTAAAAACCGATGAAGAAAGGGCTGCATGTATATGGCTTTTTATTCAAACTAGAAATAAAAGTAAAGGTAGTTTTGCTCAAGCATTGTCAAAGATTATAAGAGACCAGGTTAAAAAACTTGAAGAGAACATAGAAGTAGAAAAGAAATTTTGTGTGCCATTGTACATTAAAAAGGCTATCTATGCTGTTACTGAAGTGGAGGTCTCCATTAATGGAGAAGTTGACACCTGAACAAAAAGCTTTTTTAGAAGCAGAGGGGAAAATTGTTCTTTGTGCGTGCCCAGGAAGTGGCAAAACATTTATCGTAGCAAGAAAATTACTAAAATATGTTGAGAATTGGGAGCACGCACATAGAGGAGTGGCTGTACTGTCGTTTACTAATGTTGCAAGCCAAGAAGTAGATAAACAAGTTAAAAAACTGATGCCAGAGGGGTATCGTATAGAATATCCACATTTTATTGGCACAATAGATAGTTTTATTGACAGTTTTATTCTACTAAGGTTTGGGTATCTGATGGAAGAAGGGAGTGGTAGAAGACCGATAATATTACACGAAAACCATTGTGAAATAAAGTTTTATAGCAAATATAAAGAATGTTATACTCGAGGTTGTATTTCAAACCCTTTTGAATTTCATTGGTCTTCAGATTGGAAGTTGTTGAGAAGGGGCAAAGAAATCGATTGTTCCATTTCTTCAGAAAAACCATGCATTGCGTTTAAACGGGCAATGATTAAAAAAGGCTTTGTAACACAAAATGAAGCAGCTGCGTTATCATATAGGATTCTTAATAAATACCCCCAAATTGTGAATGCTATTGCACGGCGCTTCCCCGTTATAATGATTGATGAAGCTCAAGATACATCGAAAGAGCAAATGAAAATTATTGAATTGTTAGCTGCTGCGGGTGTAAAAACTATTATACTTGTTGGAGACCCTGACCAGTCAATATATGAGTGGCGTGGTGCCACTCCAGAATTTTTTATTGCCAAACTGGAGGATGCCAACTGGAAGCCAATGTGGTTAACTACCAATTTTAGGAGTTCCCAATTAATATGTAATGCAACACATTTGTTTTCATACTCATTAGCTTCACGTGGACCAAGCAAGGCTGAGGGGGACTTTGCCCAATATCATCAGAAACCGATTTTATTGAATTATAGCAAAAAAGCTGATAAAAATGATATTATTAATAAATTTAAGGAACTCTGTCAAGAAAACAGTATTGACTGGGATTCAAGTAAAGTAGCAGTATTGACTAGAGGTAAAATACATAAAGGCACTGATATCCATGGGCTATGGAAAAGCCCAGAGGTTGAATTATTGGCTAAAGCAGCATACGAATTCTATAAAGGTTCACGCCGTAGAGCATTTGAACTTTGTGAAAAAGTGCTGTACAACCTTACAATTGGTGACATAGGCGATGTAAAAAGTGAAATTAAACAAGTTATAGAAAATATTATGCCTTATGAAAACTGGAGAAAACATGTAGTGAAACTACTTGTTTCTCTCCCTGATCCCAACATCAAATTGTCAGATTGGGTTAAATGTATGTTATCAATAATTACTAATATTATTCAGTCTGCAGAAGATATTTCTTTAATACCATCTATAGCATTACAAGATAAAATAAAAATTAAGTCACGTGATGCTAAAAATCCGGGTTTTAAGTCAATACCATTACGTAATTATATTGAAAAAAAATACGAAAATGATATTACCTTTTCCTCTGTACACGGAGTAAAGGGAGAAACATATGATGCAATTATGTTAATTGTAGATAAAACAAGGGGAAGTACGTTAACACCTACCATAATTGGTGAGGCTCCTTTAGACAGTGAGTTAATTCGTATAGCATATGTAGCTATGACAAGACCGCGCAAGCTTCTTGTCGTAGCACTTCCGGCAATAAAAAATAAAAAGTCGTTTAAAAGGTTACCACCAGATAAATGGACATATATGTATATTTAGTAAAGAGTTTATGAACATACAATTTGATTATTTTGATTAGAGTTATAAATGGAATATAAAAAAGGCTCTTTGTGGTGCAGAGACGGACTTGGAAATTAGAATTAGTTAATACGTGTGACCAGAATGATGTTGTTTATTAAAGAAAGCGTAAAGCCTTACAATAAAAAGTTCGATATAGTCATTAGATATAAAGATCGAGTTGCAGGTTGAGAACAAAAGAAAGGTTTGTGTCACATGATATATACTTTAAATGCTCGAGGTAATGTACTCTTGCCGGTCTTGAGACAGACTTTCCGATTAACTGACCAACAGAGCTATCGAATAATCAGTGAGATATTTTCTGAGATGAAAGCACTACTCAGCTCAAAAGGTATTGCCTACCATAACCTAAAATCAGCTCTCATACCTGTGCATAAAGATCGTTATGAGATGGCTTTTATATTTGATAGCTCAAAGATTGAAAGCGGATGGTATGGGTATAAAGTTTTTTCAGCACTTATACCGGCAATGAATAAAGAAAGTACATACAGTATTTTGTTAGGAGACATAATTGCCAACGGGGTTGACCAAGCTATGATACGGCAATTACTGTTTACAAACATGGAAAAATACCATGAAACTGTATATAAACACAGTACTCAGTATTATGTTGTATACATAAACAACCTAACAAAGAATCAAATTAATAAAATATTGAACACTTTAGCCAACGAAGAGTATTTTATCGGCTATGTAGACATGACTTTTGGAAGCATTTTAAAAACTATTTTAGCATATTGTCTTGTACCACATGCCATCAAGCATAAGAATATAATACTCCTGCCTCACGAAGCAGACAGAGATGATGCTGAAAATATAAACATATCGTTATATCCGTATGAGGATAATGGGTTTATCATCAAGAGTATAAATGAATTTTATTTTAATCTTTTTCTTTCATACAAGATAGAATCGCTTTATACTGATAAGGATGATTTATCCTTTTCGCTTAATGCTATATACCCCTCATACCGCTCAGTATTAGAGCTTCCACTTGTTATTCCAGAAGCAAAACTTACATACTTGATGACAGAAAAACAAAACATATTTTCATCGTTAGGGCTTGTTGATTACACAACAGATGAGTTGAGGCGAATCATCGTCGATAGAATGAGCCGGAGCTATATATATAACTTGGAATATCTAGAAGAGTACAATGTTCCTAAATTTAACGTATCGTTAGAGTTAAATACGCTGAGCGGAGGCATTAGAAAAGTTATTGTTTCTTTAAAATACATTATTGAATCTAATCAACTGCAACTGATAACTATGTACTGAATAAGAGATTTCCAAGAAATCTGGGAAATCCTGAATTTTTTGTATAAATGTTAGGTTAAAATGGTATGTAGCCAGAGGTTATGAACGTGGCGTATAGCTGTAACAATAGGTGCTAGGGTTTTACGCCCTTCCAAGTACGTCTATGGTGAATTGTTAATGACATGGGGGACCTTAACTTTGGAGAAAGGGGTAATCCGGTTCGGATGAACAGGATAATTGCGGGAAGTGTTTTGGGGGGGAATGATGACAGTTATTAATTCGGTGAAACAGACATGAAGTATAAAAATATAATCCATGCCAAATTCATAAATCGCCAGAATCGTTTTGTAGCCCATGTTGAGCTTGATGGCAAGGTTGAAACGGTGCATGTAAAGAACACCGGGCGCTGCAAAGAACTGCTTTTGCCCGGCAGGGATGTGGTACTTGTGAAAACAGATAATCCCGCAAGAAAAACCCAATACGATCTGGTAGCCGTATACAAGGACGGACTGGGCTGGGTCAACATTGACAGTCAGGCACCAAATCAGGCAGTGAAGGAGTGGCTGAATAATTCACCGGCACTGTTTAAAAATATCAGCTTGCTCAAACCGGAATATACTTATGGAAAATTCCGCGTGGATTTCTATCTGGAGTGTGCCTCCCGAAAAATTTTCATTGAGGTCAAAGGCTGCACGCTGGAAATAGACGGCGTTGGATATTTTCCTGACGCACCCACCGAACGGGGGGTAAGGCATTTGTACGAGCTTGCTGAAGCGGCAAGAAAAGGATATGAGTGCTATATCGCATTTGTTATCGCCATGCCCGGTGTTCGGAAAGTACTGCCTAATAAAAAAACCCACCCGGAGTTTGGTACGGCTTTGGCAGCGGCAATGGAAGCGGGTGTAAAGGTCCTTTATCTTCCCTGTAATGTTTTGCCGGATGAACTGACAATCGCTGATGTAGTGATTAGCTGCTGATATGTTTCGATGGTTCCACAAATAGCCCACAGACACCAATTCTATCAACATAAGCCTTTGGAGTATGTGGTCTTAATTTCTAAAAAATAAAGTCCAGGAAAGCTTAATAATACTAGGTTTTATGAAAGTAAAGCTATACCCTCGATATATGTACGTGGGAACATATCGGGGGTATATTTTTTTAGATTACACTGCCTTTGTTAGGAATAAAAGGTTATCATTCCCATTGACATATCCAAACATTCGAATATACTATCATATATAAGTATATTATAAATTACTTATATACCTGTTGTTTATTATGCGTTATTCTGTGTGGACAATAAAGTTGTCTAATAATAAAGGAGGTAAAACATGAGAAAAGCAAAAGTAAATCAAACAGAATGCGTGGCCTGTGGAGTTTGTGAAAAAGTCTGCCCGCGTCAAGCTATAACCATATTTCATGGAATTTACGCAGATGTTAACGAAGATTTATGTATTGGATGTAAAAAGTGTCAGAAGGTGTGTCCAGCTTCGGTAATTCAAGTTGTACAAAAGGAGGTTGCATCATGAAAAAGTGGAATGAATATTTATGGATATTCTCTGCAGTATATTTAACTTTAGGTTTTTTTAATATTCTGTTTGCCTGGATAGGGCTGATTTGCTTTATTACTCCCTTATTGCTCTCGATAATAGGTAAGGGTAAAATATACTGTAACAGATATTGTGGAAGAGGGCAGTTATTTGAATTATTGGGAGGCAGGTTGAAACTTTCTTCCAATCATAATATCCCTGCCTTTATAAGAAGCAAATGGTTTCGTTACGGCTTTTTAACATTTTTTATGACTATGTTTGCGATAATGGTTGTTTTCTCTACTTATTTAGTTTTTAGTGGAACTAATAATTTGCAAGAAGTGGTTACTCTTCTATGGACAATTAAACTCCCCTGGAACTGGACAAATACCAGTACAGTATCACCTTGGGTTGCCCAGTTCGCCTTTGGATTTTATAGTATTATGCTTACATCTACAATTTTGGGACTGATAACAATGTTTTTTTTCAAACCCCGTTCATGGTGTGTTTATTGTCCCATGGGTACAATGACTCAGGGTATAAGCATGCTGAAGCACAGAAGGAAGGTAAAACAGGATGGAACAGCAAGCAAAGGAAATAGCCGATTTGCTGAAGGTTATGGCCAATCAACATAGATTAATGATTTTATGCTACTTGATCGAAAGGCCAATGAATGTCAGTGAAATACACGAAAAAATACCTACTATATCTCAATCGGCTTTGTCTCAAAATTTAGCCCTGCTAAAGGCTCACGGCATTTTAAGCTCTAACAAATATGGCCTTCAGAATGTTTATCATATTAATGATGACAGGGTTAAAAAGCTTATTCAAACACTATGGGAAATCTATTGTAAACCCAATAAGGATGCCAAAGCAACAGCGAAGCAAAAGTAGCAGTAGGTATTATCATATTATGGCTCACCGGAATAATAGGTTGCTATAATTTTAAGCTTTTCTTTGGCTATTTTGCCTGAGTTAGAAATTTGGAGGTAGCACCCTTTATGACTGCTTCTATCCTACCGTAAGCTCGATGACGAGTTGTGGGCACAACCCAAAAGGGAAAATTGACAGTGGCACAAGTGATTCAAAAACGTGCCGATGGTATGGCAAGGGCAATGGGAAAGTGATGCCTATGTCTCCGGTGAAATCGGATACGAAAAACCTGCCAAGCGGATAGATGTACTTATGATTGAAAACAGTGTTTCCACTGATATACAAAGAGCCTTGGCTGCGGGCTGGCAAGCCGGCTATTTGAACCGTAATGGTAAAGCAAAAGCTTTTGGCTGTATTGAAATCCGAAGCTTGAAGGAATTGCTAAAGCTGTTATGATATAGTATATAAACATGGCTGCGTTTTAGCATTTTGGAATGATTTAAGCTGCAGGGAGAAAACCGCTGCAAGATCGAATGGGGGTATTTTTATGTTATTTGTGTGTTACCCAAAATGCACCACTTGCCAGAAAGCTAAAAAGTGGCTGCTAGAAAACCACATAGACTTTGAAGAAAGAAATATCAAAGAAAATAATCCTACAATCGAGGAATTGAAGGATTGGCATAAAAAAAGCGGCCTGCCACTGAAGAAGTTCTTCAATACCGGCGGACAGCTGTATAGAAAACTAAAACTGAAGGACAAGCTTCCCGGCATGAGGGAGGAAGAACAGTATAGCCTGCTGGCATCTGACGGCATGCTGGTAAAGCGGCCGATTCTCATTGCTGACGGCTTTGTGCTGGTAGGCTTTAAGGAAACTGATTGGAAAGCTGCCCTTGGCATGGAATAACTGACCTTTTTTCGACGAGCAAAAAACTCCACAGATAGTTAATTAACTGTCTGTGGAGCCCGAGGCTAATTTGCAAAATATTTTTTAACTTAAATCAATATAGCGTGCCGTAACTCCCTCAAGGCTGTTGAGCTCTTTTACCAAGGCCTCAACATCCTCCTTATTGCCGCAAGGCTGCAATACAATAATCCCGTCATTTGAACATGTGTCGTCACCTGCTTCATGCAGTCCCAAGCGCGCTTTGATCTTACAGCCGTTTTTTGTCAGGGTCTCTTGAAATTTTAATGCATTGTCAACTCTGTCCTCCATGCGGACGCCGATGATATAGTAGCAAGACATTAAACTACCCCTCCTTGGCGCAAATTTCCATAATATTCTTAAACTTCATTATAACAACTTCGAACTTTTGATACAAGCAAAATTTTCCTTTTTCCTACAACAACTTTAGACTATCTTTCTTTTTAAGGAAGAGGAAGCAATTTTTTCCATTACGCTATATTGAAACATATTGTAGAATATTTATATCAATGCATTTATCCTGAGTGAGTATTAATTAGCAACAGCCCAAGGGATGTATAAGTATGTCAGAGGAGGAAAAGCCTTTGAAGTTTATTTCATGGAATATTGATTCATTAAATGCTGCATTAACAGGTGCCTCAAAACGGGCCCTATTAAGTCGCAAAGTATTAGAAAGCATTGCAGAAAACAATCCCGAAGTAATTGCCTTACAGGAAACCAAGCTGCCAAGGGGCGGACCTACTAAAAAGCAATTGGAAATATTAAATAACATGTTTCCGGAATATGAAATTGTCTGGAACAGCTCAGTAGAACCGGCACGGAAGGGTTATGCCGGCACCATGTTTTTATATAAGAATTCTTTAAAGCCAAAGGTAAGCTTTCCCAAAATCGGCGCCCCTGGCACTATGGATTTTGAAGGTAGAATTATCACCCTGGAGTTTGATAACTTTTACTTAACGCAAGTGTATACCCCCAATGCGGGAGAAAAATTAAGTCGGCTGAAGGAACGGCAGATTTGGGATATTAAATATGCTGACTATCTTGAAAATCTGGATAAAGAAAAATATGTTATTGTAGCGGGGGATTTCAATGTAGCACATAAAGAAATTGATTTGGCCCATCCTGACAGCAACCGTAATACAGCCGGCTTTACTGACGAGGAACGTGAAGGTTTTACCAATCTGCTAAAAAGAGGTTTTACCGATACCTTTCGCTATCTACATGGCGATGTAACAGGTGTTTATTCCTGGTGGTCTCAGCGTGCTAAAACAAGCAAAATTAACAATTCCGGCTGGAGAATTGATTATTGGTTAGTTAGTGACAGAATTGCCGATAAGGTTATCAAATCTGAAATGATGGATTCAGGGCCCAGACAAGACCATACACCCATATTGCTGGAAATTGGCTTAGAGTTATAAAAGAGAAAGCATATACAGCCGGTGGGGGAATTTCATTTAAAATATGCTCTTCTCAAGTCAACTTTTTATGGGGATTATTGTCGGCAACCCATTAATTATGCTCAAGGTAAAAACTATGAAGAAAATAATCAGTCTTCTGTCACAAGTTAAACAAAAAGAGTTTAAAATATTATTGACAGAGATACTAAGTTATATTAAAATAATCCGAAATTTCAATATGTCTTATGCAAATTAAAATTGATGAAACCGAAGAGCAAGAGTAGTAAGAATAATCTATTGCATTCAGAGAGCCGCTGCCTGGTGAGAATGCGGCTGCAAGGGTTATTCCGAATGGACTTGCGAGGGAAGCCCGAAATCGAAAGAGAGTAGGCGCTTACGGGGAGCCTGCCCGTTATCAGGGGGATGCATATGATGGTATGCAAAAGTGAGCGGGTGTAGTTATACACCAATTTGGGTGGCACCGCAGAAGCGTAAGCTTTTGTCCCATTTTAGGGACAAAAGCTTTTTTATTTTTTACTTATATCCTTTGGCAGCGTTAATAAAAAACAGAACTCATTTATTGAAAATTAATAAATGGGGTGATTATTATGATAACTCCCGATTTCCAAGAAATCCGGCAATTGGCGGAAAACTACAATGTCATTCCGGTCTGTAAGGAAATTTATGCGGATATTACAACCCCGATTGCCCTTTTGAGAAAAATCTCCCGTATAAGCAACAGCTACTATCTGCTTGAAAGCGTTGAAGGCGGGGAAAAATGGGGCAGATACTCTTTTTTGGGCTTTGATCCCATTGCGCGAGTTACATGCAAGAACGGGGAGATAACCATAAAAGAGCATAACGGCAGCAAAACGGTGTATTTCCGCAAACCCCTTGAAGTGATACGGGCTTACCTTTCGGAGTATAAAGCCCCAAAACCGGCAGAAATGCCTCCCTTTGCCGGAGGGTTTGTAGGATATTTCTCCTACAGCATGATCAAATATGCGGAGCCGGTGTTAAAGCTTAGGAGCAGTGAATTTAATGATTTTGACCTTATGCTGTTTGACAAGGTAATTGTCTACGACCATCTAAAGCAAAAGATTATTGTAATTGTAAACATGCGAAACGGCAATGTAAAAGAAAATTACCGAAAAGCAATAGATGATATCGAAGGTATCGTCAAGTTAATAAAAGAGCAGATAATGCTGCCGCAGTCCGTGATGACAAGCGTGCCTCGCTTTACATGTAACGTTTCGAAAGATGAATACTGCGCTATGGTAAATAAAGTAAAGGAATATATAAAAAAGGGCGATATATTTCAAGCTGTAATTTCCCGGCGGTTTGAAACGGAATACAAGGACAGTCTTCTTAATGCTTATAGGGTTTTAAGAACAACCAATCCGTCGCCATACATGGTGTTCATGCAAAACGACGATGTTCAGTTGATCAGTACATCGCCGGAAACCTTGGTCAGACTGCAAAACCGTGTGCTTACAACCTTCCCCATAGCAGGCTCGAGGCCCCGCGGCAAAACACCCGAAGAGGACAAAGCTTTGGAAACTGAACTGCTGCAGGACCAAAAGGAACTGGCGGAGCACAACATGTTGGTTGACCTGGCAAGAAATGATTTGGGGAAAATATCGGAGTTTTCCAGCGTTCGCATTACAAGTTACAAGAAAATACTGCGCTATTCAAAGATTATGCATATTACTTCCGAAGTGGAAGGGCAAATCAAAGCAGGAAAAGACGCGCTGGACGCAATAGAGGCGCTCCTGCCGGCGGGGACATTGTCCGGTGCGCCCAAAATTCGCGCATGTGAGATTATTGAAGAATTGGAAAAAGAGCCGAGGGGTATATATGGCGGCGCCATAGGCTATATAGGCTTCACTGGCAATATGGATATCTGCATTGCTATACGAATGGCAGTAAAAAAGGACAATAGGGTCTATGTTCAGGCCGGCGGGGGAATCGTGGCGGACAGCATACCCGAAAGGGAATATGAAGAATCCGAAAACAAGGCCAAGGCAGTAATAGAGGCAATTATTTCAGCAAGTGAGGTGGATGAGTGATGATTTTGCTGATCGATAATTATGACAGCTTTTCCTATAATTTGGTGCAGCTTGCGGGGGCCATCAACAGTAACATCAATGTGATTCGGAATGATGAATTGACAGTAAAAGAAATTAAAGAAATGCGCCCGTCCCATATCATAATTTCGCCGGGGCCGGGCCACCCGAAAAATGCCGGGATTTGTGAAGAGCTTGTAGAGCAAATGAAAGGATATGTTCCAATTCTCGGCATATGCCTCGGCCACCAGGCGATATGTGAGGTATTTGGGGCTTCCATAGTACCTGCAAAACGCTTGATGCATGGGAAACAAAGCGATGTTCATATTGCCAACGGAAGCGGCATATTCAAAGGCCTGCCCCCTATAATACGGGCGGCAAGATACCATTCGCTCATTGTGCAAAAAGAATCCCTTCCCGATGAGCTTTTGGTAATTGCAGAAGACGAAGATGGGGAAATCATGGGTGTAAAACACAGGGATTACGAAATATACGGGCTTCAGTTCCATCCGGAATCGGTATTGACGCCGCAAGGGGCTATAATAATGAGAAATTTTTTACAATTAGTGGGGGTGAAGATTAATGATAAAAGAAGCCATCCACAAATTATTGAACGGGGAGAACCTGTCACTTGAAATGACCAAATCGGTTATGGATGAGATTATGAGCGGGAATGCCACTAACGCCCAGATAGCCTCCTTTATTACCGCGATGAGAATGAAAGGCGAGACAATCGATGAGATTACGGCATGCGCCATAATTATGAGAAAATACGGCACAAAGTTAAAGTATGATGGCGACCTTATGGATATTGTTGGAACCGGCGGTGATCAGTCAAACACATTTAACATATCCACTGTCTCCTCCCTTGTGGTTTCGGCCGCAGGCATACCGGTGGCAAAGCACGGTAACAGGAGCGTGTCCAGCAAATGCGGAAGTGCCGATGTGCTGGAGGCCTTGGGGGTAAAAATTGATATTCCCGTAGCAAAAAGCGAAAAGATTTTGAAGGAAATAGGGATTTGCTTTATGTTTGCCCCCTACTACCATTCTTCCATGAAATATGCCGCGCCGGTAAGAAAAGAGCTTGGCGTACGTACAATATTCAACATTTTAGGGCCCCTTTCAAATCCTGCCAACGCAAATTTGCAATTGCTGGGTGTTTATGATGAAAACTTGGTAGAGCCTCTTGCCAGAGTGCTTTGTAACCTTGGCGTAAAAAAAGCCATGGTAGTGCATGGGCATGACGGGCTGGACGAAATATCCTTAACCTCTTCATCCACCGTTTGCGAAGTAAATAACGGATATTTGAATAGTTTCTTTTTAGACCCAAAACAGTTTGGTTTTGAATACTGCAAACCGGAGGATTTAGTAGGCGGCGGCCCGCAAGAGAATGCCGAGATTGTAAGAAGGATATTAAGCGGAGAAAAAGGGCCTAAAAGGGATGTCGTGCTGCTAAACTCCGCGGTATGCCTTTATATGTTCTATGACAAGCTCACTTTAAGGGAATGCGTGAGGATGGCTGCAGACATAATCGACAGCGGCAGGGCCATGGCGCAGCTTGAAAATTTCGTTCGGCTGTCCAATGGGGAAGAATGAGAGAAGGCAGGTAATAATATGATTCTTGATATTATAGCGCAATCTACAAGGAAGCGTGTCCAATCGGCTAAAACAAAAGTGCCCATTGATATATTAAAATCTCAGATTTTTAATAACGGGAAAGCACAAAGGTTTAAAAGCCGTCAGGACTTTGCCTTTGAAAAGGCATTAAAAAACGAGGGGATTTCTTTTATATGTGAAGTTAAACGGGCCTCCCCCTCCAAAGGAATAATTGTGGCGGATTTTCCCTATAAAAAAATTGCCAAAGAGTATGAAAAGGCTGGCTGTAATGCTATTTCGGTATTGACAGAACCGGAGTATTTTAAGGGCAGTGATGTTTACCTTAAGGAAATTAGCGAGTCGGTAACGGTTCCGGTGCTCCGAAAAGATTTCATTATAGATGAATATCAGATTTATGAATCAAAACTTATCGGTGCGGATGCGGTATTGCTAATTTGTGCATTGCTGAATACCGATACCCTTAAAAGATATTTAAAAATTTGTGATGAGCTTGGGCTTTCTGCCCTAGTGGAGGCCCATACGAAGGAGGAAATTATTTGCGCAATTTCAGCCGGAGCCAGAATAATCGGAGTAAATAACCGCAACCTTAAGACTTTTGAGGTAAACATCCGCAATTGCATAAATTTAAGGGAATTAGTGCCAAAAAATATAATTTATGTTGCGGAAAGCGGTATTCAAACACGAGAGGACGTTGCATTGCTTGAAAAAGCCGGGGTTGACGCGGTTTTGATTGGAGAAACCCTGATGAAAAGCGAGGATAAAATAGCTATGCTTTCATATTTAAGAGGCGGCTAAAGCTGAGGTGTTCTTAAATGGCAAAGATAAAAATATGCGGCTTGACGCGCCGGCAGGATATCGACGCTGTAAATACCGCCCTTCCCGATTATATCGGTTTTGTTTTCGCAAAAAGCAGAAGGCAGGTTGACGAAATGCAAGCAAAGGCGCTGAAAGCGGCATTAAACCCTTCCATAAAAGCAGTGGGGGTATTTGTAAATGAAGAAATCGGGAAGATAATACGGCTATGCAACTCCCAGGTGATTGATTTGATTCAGCTCCACGGCGATGAAAATGAGGATTATATAAAAAAGCTTAAAAACTGTGTGCCGAACAAAATAATAAAGGCAGTCAGGGTTAAAAACCGGGAAGATATAAAAAAAGCGATGGCGTTTTCCTCCGACTATTTGCTGTTTGATGCGTACCATGAAAGCATGTACGGAGGCCTTGGCAGGACCTTTGACTGGTCGTTGATTTCCGGCGTCAACAGGCCGTTTTTTCTGGCAGGCGGTATTAATTCAGACAATATAATGCGGGCAATTACGCAATGCAGCCCTTACTGTATTGATGTCAGCAGCGGAGTGGAGACAAACGGTTACAAAGACCCGAAAAAAATAATGGATATTGTGGCTAAGGCAAAGCAGACAAATAAACAGGGAGAGGATGATTAATATGTCAAAGGGAAGATTCGGAATCTACGGCGGCCAATTCATCCCCGAGACTTTAATGAATGCCGTTATCGAGCTTGAAGAAGCATATAACCGGCTTAAATATGATGCCAAATTCAACTTAGAACTTGATAAGCTTTTAAAAAAATATGCAGGCCGCCCTTCCTTATTGTACTTTGCGGAAAAAATGACCGAAGATCTGGGAGGGGCCAAAATTTATCTAAAAAGAGAAGACTTAAACCATACCGGTTCCCATAAAATCAACAATGTGCTGGGGCAGGTGCTCCTTGCAAAGTACATGGGCAAAACCCGTGTAATTGCCGAAACGGGAGCCGGACAGCATGGAGTTGCCACTGCAACGGCCGCTGCCCTTATGGGAATGGAATGCGAAATATTCATGGGCGAGGAGGATACCCAACGTCAAGCTCTAAATGTATATCGCATGAAGCTGTTGGGCGCAAAAGTGCATGTGGTTACGAGCGGCACCCGAACTTTAAAAGATGCGGTGAACGAAACCCTGCGCGAGTGGAGCAGACGCGTCAGCGACACCCATTATTTGCTGGGATCCGCCGTGGGGCCTCACCCCTTTCCCACCATTGTCCGGGATTTTCAAAGCATTATCGGCCGTGAGGTTAAAGAACAGATGCTGAAAGCCGAAGGCAGGCTTCCTGATGTACTGGTGGCTTGCGTTGGCGGCGGAAGTAATGCGATAGGCCTTTTTTATGATTTTATCAATGAACCGAATGTCCGTCTTATTGGTTGCGAAGCTGCCGGCCACGGCATTCACACTCAAGAAAACGCCGCAACAATAACAACCGGAAGAGTAGGCATTTTCCACGGTATGAAGTCCTATTTCTGCCAAGATGAATACGGGCAAATCGCCCCGGTTTACTCCATTTCGGCCGGACTGGATTATCCGGGAATAGGCCCCGAACATGCATACCTGCATGATACCGGCAGGGCGGAATATGTAGCGGTTACGGACGACGAAGCGGTAGAAGCCTTTGAATACCTGTCCCGTATAGAAGGAATTATTCCGGCAATCGAAAGCGCCCATGCGGTGGCCTACGCTAAAAAAATCGCCCCGGCAATGGGACGGGACCGGATTATAGTAATTGGCCTTTCAGGCAGAGGAGATAAAGACGTTGCTTCAATAGCACGCTATAGGGGAGTGGAAATTCATGAATAGGCTTAAACAGGTATTTGCTAACGGAAAAGCATTTATTCCCTTTATAACTGCGGGGGATCCTGCGATAGAAATAACCGAACAATTGGTGCTTAAGCTGGCAGAAGCCGGTGCCGACTTAATTGAGCTGGGAATACCCTTTTCCGATCCGGTAGCCGAAGGACCGGTGATTCAAGACGCAAATATCCGTGCTTTGTCCGGCGGTATGACAACGGATAAAATATTTTTTATGTTAAAAGGGTTGCGAAAAACCTGCAATGTGCCCATAGCTTTTATGACATACGCCAATCCGGTGTTTGCTTACGGTGCTGAAAAATTTTTTAAAAATTGCAAAGAGGCGGAAGTTGACGCTATTATTGTTCCCGACTTGCCCTTTGAAGAACAGGAAGAACTTCTGCCTTTTTGCTCAAAATATAATGTTTCCTTAATTTCAATGATTGCGCCTACCTCACGCAACCGTATACAAATGATTGCCAAAAAAGCGCAAGGCTTTATTTATTGTGTATCATCCATGGGAGTGACCGGTATTCGGGAAAATATCAGCGATGATGTTAAGGAAATGGTGAAACTTGTAAAAGAAGTGAATGACATTCCGTGTGCAATAGGTTTTGGCATTGCAACACCCGAACAGGCAAAAAAAATGGCCGAGTATTCCGATGGCGTTATAGTAGGGAGTGCAATTGTAAAAATTGTGGAACAATACGGCTTTGAATGTGTGCCCCATGTTGCGGAATATGCGCGCATGATGAAAAACGCAATTAAATAATCTTTCGGTAAGTTTAGATAACGGGAAACGGAGGAGGCAAAAGCACGTAAACAGTGCTTTTCCCCTTTTATCCCGTTATCCCTCCACATCCACCTTCAAGCCGGATTTAATACCGCCGTTTTTGTTCTTGTACGGTGCCTGTGTTTAAGCAGCTTACCGCAAAAATTGGATCAAGATTGGTGTCTAGCAAATAGATGCCATACTAATATTTGGAGGGGTACTGATGGCTGACATTATTCAAATAAACGGTAATACTTGGCGAATCGAGGACAACGGGGTACGTTTTTTCTTGCTGACAGGAACGGAAAAGGCACTGCTCATTGACAGCGGTATGAATACGCCGAATGCAAAACAGATTACAGAAAGTATCACAAAACTGCCGGTCATGCTTCTAAATACACATGCTGATCCGGATCATATTTCAGGTAACGGAAGTTTTGATTATTTTTATATGCATCCTGACGAAGAGGATAATTATAGGGCAAATGGCGGTTTGGGAGCTATTCTGCCTGTAAAGGATAATGATGTTATAGATCTTGGAAACAGACCGTTGAAAATTATTTTTATACCAGGGCATACGCCCGGTAGCATAGCTGTGCTGGATGTAAACAACAGGGTGCTTATTTCAGGAGATACCGTTCAGGATGGAAATATCTTTATGTTTAAGGAACACAGGAATATGTCCCTGTATATTGAGAGCCTGAAGAAGTTGTCCATGCTTACCGATGAATTTGATACAATATACCCGTCGCATGGTTCCTTCCCGGTCTGCTCCGAATTAATTGCAAGCCTTATTGAAGGAGCTGGGCAGATTTTGGATGGAACGGCAAAAGGTAAGGTTGTTGATATGTTCGGTACCCCGGTAATGTTTTATAAATTTCCATATGCAGGTTTCCTGTGCGAAATCCCTGAGAGCAAATCATGAAGAAAACACATAGGGCATCATTTTATTGTGGCTTATATTTCTGCCAGGGTTGACGGCCGATATCGATTTCTGGCAGAAGCAATTGAGGCCGATCTGGCATATGAAATCTAGCTAAAAGCATGAGCGCATTGCACCGTGGGCGAAGGATGACAACCCTTCTACCCTGGCCACAAGGTTCTAAACTTCGAAAGGTGCAGCCGGTGGACATGTTCCCTTAGACCCATCATGTGGAGTGTATGGTAGAGATGCAAAAAGTATAATCTTTCAAATAGACTGACTTTACAAGGCTTCCGACGGTTTTCAGTTTGTTATAAATGGAAGGGAAATTAAGAACTTTATTAATTGATGATTGGAAAATTGTTATATCTGATGAATCGCTAGATCCTTAGAATCTAAAGGTAGGGCAGTTAATTTCAATTATGTTTAAAAATTGGAGGCACTTCAATGAAAATTGTAGAAACGTCCTAGGAGTTCTATAAGTTTGCTTTATTCGTATTTGGTGTTTCACTTTTTCTAATAGGTCTTATAAATAATGGTTATGGGTGGAATTTAAGTATTCTTATTAAAAGGGTTTTATATGGATTATTTTAGGTGTGGGACTTAAAATTAAAAGCTATTATAAAGACATAAACTTGGAAACTTAAAAAGAGAAGGTCTTTGTTATGATGGCTCTGTAATAAAAATAATTCTTTCTCCATGGGTTAGGATTGGGAGTTTTATAGCAGCAAGTGTTAAATGTTTCTACAAAACTGAAAATGGCGAAAGATTAGCTAGGAGTGGCTATCATCTTCTTTTGACTTTTAATAGAAGAGAAGATTTGCATGCAAAAATTTACATTGCTCATAACATTTTGGAGAATTACGTTATAGAACTTTATCGAAGGGGTAGCCACAGATATGCAAGTCATGAAAAATAGTAGGTTTTGCAAAATAAATGAAAGTTTGTCTACACTTATTTCACTTTATTATTTAACTTATTGTTGCTATACTTGCATTAAAATCTAAATAGAAATCATCACTAAAGTAAAAAGGTGATATTATGAAAAAAATAAATATTTTAGTCGTAGAAGATGATAATGATATAAATAATTTATTATGTAATATTATAAAAAAAAGCGGATACACAGCACAAGCTGCTTATTCAGGAACTGAAGCAATGCTTTATATTGAAAAACAAGAGTGGGATATGGTACTTCTTGATTTGATGCTTCCAGGAATGACTGGTGAAGAGGTTCTTTCAAAGATTAGAGAAAATAGTTTGGCACCTGTAATTATTATTTCAGCTAAGGGAGAAGCCCAAACAAAGGTGAAAACCTTAAGGACAGGTGCAGATGACTATATTACCAAGCCCTTCGATATCGAAGAAGTTTCAGCAAGAATCGATTCTCTTTTAAGAAGATATAAGCATTCAAAAGGCTCTGAACGAAGGAAGATATTTACCCATAAAGACATCTGTCTTGATACGGAGTCAAAAATAGTTACAGTAAATGGGGTTGAGGTCCCATTAACAGCCCGTGAATATGAAATATTATTGCTTTTGATGCAATCGCCAAAAAAGATCTTTACTAAATCTAATATTTACGAGAGCATATGGGGAGATGATTTTTTAGGAGATGAAAATACCATTAATGTCCATATAAGTCATATAAGGAATAAATTATCAAAAATCAATCCAGAGGAAGAATATATTGAAACTATCTGGGGCATGGGATATAGATTAAAAAATTAAGGTTTTTTTAATAATTTATTAAGACTCTCTTATGAATTAATTATTATATTAAGGATATAACCATAAGAGAGGTAGGTAGATTCAATGGGTGAATATGTATTAAGAACTAAGAATATTTATAAAAAATATGGAAAAAGTCTTGCTCTTGACAATATAAATATTGAGATAAAAAAGGGCGAGATTTATGGATTTATTGGACAAAATGGTGCTGGAAAAACAACTCTACTTAGAGTAGTTACAGGTCTTACAATTCCCACTAAAGGAACTGTGGAATTATTTGGACAAAGTAGTGAGAAAGGATTAGTAAAATCCATTAAGAGAGTAGGGGCAGTAGTTGAAAGTCCTGCTTTATTTCCAAATATGTCAGCATATGAAAACTTGGAGCTACATCGCTTACAAAAGGGAATTCCAGATAAAAAATGTATTGATAGGACCTTAAAATTAGTCGGACTAGAAAACACAGGAAGAAAGAAGGTAGTAAATTTTTCACTAGGTATGAAGCAAAGATTGGGTATTGCCATTGCACTTTTAAGCGATCCTGAATTTCTAATTCTTGATGAGCCTACAAATGGATTAGACCCTATGGGAATAGTTGAACTTCGTAAACTTATAAAAAGGCTAAATAGAGAAAGAGAAATGACCGTTTTAATATCTAGTCATATACTAAGTGAACTACATCAACTTGCCACACGATATGGTATTATTCATAAAGGAGGGCTTTTAGAAGAGATTTCAGCATCAGAACTAAATCAAAAATGTAGGCAGTATTTACGGATTAAGGTGGATAATCCTAGCAAGGGAGCTACTGTGTTGGAAACTGAACTTAATTCAACAGATTTTGAAATTATGCCAGATGGAATCATAAAGTTATACAGCCATCTAAATGATATACAAAGGGTATCCTTAGCACTGACTAAGAACAATCTTATTATAGAACACTTTTCACAAGCAGGTGATGACTTGGAAAGTTATTTTGCAAAACTTGTGGGAGGTGTTAACAATGATTAATCTAATTAAGGCTGAATTATTTAAGTTAAAAAGGAATCGTACTTTTTGGGTTTTGATGGGAGTAGTAACATTTATATATGGACTGGCTAACTATTTAGTTATAATAGATTGGTGGAAAATGCACAATACAGGCTTTTACAATATAGGATTAAAAGAGTACAATGCCATGGAAATGGTAAAGCTGCCACTGATTTTTAATTTAATTATAAGTACTTTGGCTGGTTTTTTTATTAATATAGACTATACTACAGGAACCATTAAAAATCAGATCTTAAGTGGAAATGAAAGAAGCCGCATTTATTTAGCAAAGTTAATTGTTTTTTCCTTAGGCTCAGTAATTACTGCTGTAATATTGCCATTAATGACAGTTGTACTTGAAACTATTTTTTTAGGCCATAGTGATATTTATACTAGTGAAACAGTTATGTATTTATTAAGGGCTTTTAGTTTATATACTCTGATTATAATTGCTTATTCATCAATTATAATGTTGATAGCTTCTATAACTAAAGAAAGTGGAAGGACTATTATTATTACTATTATTATGACTATTATATTATTTATAATCGATAAGGCTTTAATCTTTAAATATGAAATAGTTAGAACCATATATGAAAATACTATATTCTATCAGATTTATCAAGCATTCAATTCTTCCATTACATCCGATGAAATTGGGAAGAATATTTTAATTTCCTTAGCAACATTTATTGTAATATCTTTTTGTGGTAGTAGGATTTTTAAAAAACAAGAAATCAAATAATATGAAAGTGGGTGAGAAAAATACTATATATAATAATTATATTAAGCTTATTATTAATAGTTTTTCTTACCCAATTATTATTTATAAAAAAACAACTTAAAAATATAACAGAGCAATTGAAAAATTATAATATGAGAAAAACTGATAAGAAAATAGACATAACATTCCTAAATAGGGAGATAGAAAGTATTGCTAGTGAAATTAATAATTTAATTGATTTGCATATACAATCAAATACAGAGAAAAAATCTGCTGAAAGACAGCTAAAACAGGCTATAGCAAATATGTCCCATGATCTAAGAACACCCTTAACATCTATTTTAGGATATATTCAACTGATGGAAGATGATGAGATTTCGGATGAAGAGAGGAAGCAATATTTAAAAATTGCTAAGGACAGAACAAAGAGGTTACAGACTTTACTAAATGACTTTTTTGAACTTTCTGTTATTGAATCTGTTGATTATAGTTTGAAATTAGAAAATTTAAATATAAAAAGTATTGTCGAAGAAACCATTATAAATCTATACGATAAATTTAATGAAAAACAAATAGTGCCAGATATTCAAATGCCTAAAGAAAAAGTTAGTATTAATGCAGATGAATCAGCTACAAAAAGGGTTATAGAAAATCTTGTCTCTAATGCTATAAAATATTCATATAGAAATATAGCTATAATACTTGAAAAGTCGAAAACAACTGTAGATTTAACTATAAGCAATGATGCGGAAAATTTAACAGAGAAGGATGTTGAATTATTTTTTGATAGATTTTACATGGCAGATCAAACTCGCTCAGGTAAAGGAACAGGATTAGGCCTATCTATTGCACAGAGTTTAATGGATAAAATGAATGGAGAGCTTTCTGCTGAATTAAAGGATGGGTACTTACATATGAAGTGCAGTTGGGCACTAACGGATAATAAATAAGCTAGGAGTTAAAGCCTATTCCAATAGAAGTAAGCTTACTTATTAAAGCGTTAATAGTGCAAGAAGACTATGACTATGATACTTAAATATCTAAGCAAATAGCAAAGGAACTTGGCTTGTCAAGAGATTCAGTTAGGGGTTACTGTAAAAGAAATGGATTAGACGGGTACGGTACGGAGAAGAGTTCTTTAGTGAATATAAGAAAACAAGAGTAGGGGGGTACTAATACCAAAATCCCCTATTTCTGCGTATTATTATCATTTCTCTGCCACAATCCATGTGGAGACGGTTGTTCTTTTGTCCCACAAAAGAACTTGATGATTTTATCTGCGTAAAGATAAATTTGTCAAGCAATAGACAGAGGATGCCTGACATAGTTACATATAAGTTGATTCAGCAGTATGTTGAGGAGCATTACGGATTCAAGGTTCATACAGCGTATGTTGCGGAAGTAAAAAGAAAGCTGGGTTTGCCAACATACCCAGCTCCCAATGCAGTAGCACGAAGAAAATATCGTTATTATTCAGTGCCCCAGTATAAAGAAGAAGCTATAATAGACGCCTTAAATACTTCAAGGTTATTGATTAAACTTCTTGACGGTTTTATTCGTCAAGGAGTTTTTATTTTATCCGCACCCATAAAGGGTCAATAAAGCTCTGTAAGCGTCAGGGTTTCTATTATCTAGCCATTCTTCTAAATTTGCCACAATTACACGTTTGTCAAAGTTGACTATATCGTCGTCACATTCTCCGGGTGGATGCCAGTAGGCACAGCCCAAAGCGGTAAATCTCTTGTATGTTTCACTAGCGACGTCTACATCCTCATAAGCTGCACAATACCGGTTTTGGAGACCCCCTCCCGCCCATGTCACCCGCTCGCCTCCCGACCCCTTACTTTAAGCGGCTTTCAGCCGCTGGTAGGATTTACCTTCATGCTTTAGCCGTTACCTTTTCTTGTATCACAGTGTTTGACCGAATCGTTACCAATGATATCCAGCTTTAGGATGGCATTCCTTTACAAAAACTGCTGTAAAGCCACGACCGCCTCTATACCCCTTCCTCCGTTGGTGATAATAGTTATACATCAACAGAGAAAAGTATACAAGTCTATTTGGCAAAGTTAAACATGGGATTGCACAAGTTGCTGCTCTTCTAGAGAGATCTTTAACTCTGCTCTTTCAACAAAGACAGGCACGTCATGGATATGTTTGTTCATAACAGGTATTTGAATGGATTGAATGATAGCTCGACTCCTTTATATCCTTGTATCATTGTGCATGATAGGGTAGGTATTGCACGTATTCTATTATTCTGTACAAAACAGGCCTATGAAGTACATGATCAAACAGCGTCTTATGTGTTGCTTTTAGTTTCTTCCGAATTCTATTCTAAGGAGGATGAAATTGACTATCGATGTAGAATAATTATATGAAGGTAAAGCTACAGGCAGGATGCTTCGGAAATCGTTTAAATAGGTTTTCGTTGTGCCTATCATCTCGGACCTGGTGGAGAAAGGCCGGGAGGAGTCAGAAAAAGAAAGAAAGGCAAGGTGAATAGCGATGAGCACTCCTCAGATAAAATTCCAACAACTTCTGCGCGAGCTATTTCAATTTGACTGTGCTGACCTGGATTTCGGCATCTACCGCATCATGAACTTCAAGCGGGCAATCATCGAGCGCTTTATCTCCGAGGACCTGCCACTGTCAACACCGGTTTAAAATTCCCCGATTTCTCCGGTGAGAAATTCCCCACCCTAGTGTAAAATTATCTAGCTTTCATCATCCCTGAACTGCCCCCTGTCAAGTAGACGGCTGAAAAAATAAAAACTCTGCAACTGGACTCCTAAAAAAGAGGTCCAGTTTTTTATGCCGCATTTTCGAGCAGTTGGCGGTATGTCATGGGAGGCATTCCGTTCAGCTTCTTTTGCCGACGCTCGTAGTTGTAGAAATATATGTATTTCTCAATAGCTGCTGCCAGACTGTCGTAATCCTCAAATTTGTTAAGATAGTACATTTCACATTTAATAATACCCCAAAAGCCTTCCATAGGGCCGTTATCAATACAACAACCGACCCTTGACATGCTTTGTGTCATGCCTGCCTTATCTAATCTAGCCTTAAATTGCCTACTCGTGTATTGAAAGCCTCTATCACTATGAAACAGCGGGCGCGCATCTGGGTATTTGGATACGGCCAAGTCAAAGGTGTCAAGTACAAGTTGATTGTTGTTACTGCGGCCCATAGCAAAAGAGACAATGCTTTTGTCCTTAAGGTCGAGAATTGCACTCAAATACAGCCTCTCATTATTTCCATACCTGAATTCTGTTACATCGGTCAGCCATTTCTCGTTAAGTTTTTCAGCTGTGAAATCACGATTTAAGATGTTCTCTGCGGTAATCTCCGGCGTAGAACGCTGGTATTGTGGTCGCTTTCTGCGAATGACGGCTTTTAAACCCGCAAGACTGGTAAGTCGATATATTCGTTTGTAATTGTAATTGGTTCCGTATCTTGCGTTTAGCTCATCTGTCAATCGCCTGTATCCATATATGCCATTGAATTCAGCGTAAAGATGACCGAGTTTATGAAGAATATCCTCGTTTTCCCGCTCACGGGCACTCTTCGTGCGGCGGAGCCACTTGTAATAGGATGATCTGTTCAAATCTAATATCCTGCAAATATTTTCTATTGGATATCCTTCTTTTTCATGCAGCTCCTTTACTGTCAGGTAAAGCTTTTCCTGACGGACGCCGCTTAACCCCACCTCCTTTCGATTTCTTGGAGCTTTTTTAATACGGCGTTCTCCATTTCTTTCTGTTTGAGCTCGGCTTTAAGCATCCTGTTCTCTGCTCTTAAACGCTCAGTTTCATTCATTTCTTCCAGTGGCTTGCGTTTCCCACGCCTGTCAACGAGGCCATCTACGCCATTTTTCTCATACTTACGTACCCAGCTATATATCTGCTGATAAGAGACCCCATACTTCTCAATTGTTGCAGCATAGTCCTTACCATTGGCTATGCAGTAGCTTACAATTTCAATTCTCTCATCTAATGTGGTCTTACGCCCTTTGGTCATATAGATTTCTCTCCCTCGGCCTTCTGGGGCCCGAAATTCTTTATGACCATTATACACCTTTATCCAATACCGAAGTGGTGTTGTACTACGGATTTTAAACCTTTTACATATCTCCAGTAGACTTCCTTCACCATTGAGATATGCCTTTACTGCTGCAGTTTTAAGCTCTACGCTATACCTAGTGTTCGTTTGTGTCGTTGCTAAACCGGATGGCCCCATGGCATCATAATTTGCTAACCAATGTCTAATACTAGAACGGCTTACTCCGTATTCACGCGAGATGCTTTCGAGGTTTCCTTCACCTCGCAGGTACTTTTCGACTGCTTCTAATTTCTCTTCGTAACTGATGTTTTTTTGTCCCATGAAAAACTCCCCTTTAAGTAATCATCAATTTCAGTTATTTCAAGCATCTACTCAAAGGGGAGCATATCACCCCCTTACTAAGGCATAAGCCTGATTTTTTCTTGTTTTTCATGCGGTAACTGGAGCCGCGAATGTTAACAATGCTAGCATGGTGCAATAATCTGTCCAAAATGGCAGTAGCTATGACACTTTCACCAAATATATCAGCCCATTCCGTGAAGCTCTTGTTGGAAGTAAGGATAATACTCCCGTTTTCATACCGCTCGGATATGATATTGAAGAATAAAGATGCTGAGAGCTTGTCTAGCGGATGGTAGCCAATTTCGTCAATTAAGAGAACTTTCGGACGTATATACTTTTTCATCTTCTTTTTTAGGCGATTTTCCTCATAAGCTTTCTTTAGATCGGCAATAAGTTCATCAGTCTTTACAAAATATGCAGTTGCTCCCTGGGCAATAGCTTCCATAGCAAGGGCTACCGACAAATGCGTTTTCCCCACTCCCGGCGGCCCTAAGAAAACTACATTCCCGGCCTCATGTACAAACCGTAAAGTGGCCAATTCTTTAATTTGCCGTTCATCTACTGATGGTTGAAATGAAAAGTCAAAATCGGCAATAGTCTTCTGGAAGGGAAGTCGTGCCATGCTTAACCTGGTTTTAAATGCACGGTCCTTCCGGGCTGATAATTCTTCCTCTACCAGTGTATTTAGAAAATCAAAGTATGTTTGGTCTTTATCAACTGCTTCTTGAAGCCGGTATTCTAAAGTTCTGGCCATTTCTTTTAGCCCCAGTTCGGTAAGATGTTCACGCAATATTTCAATCTGCAGCATTGCTATACACCTTCCCAAACCAGGGATTCATAGTAGTCTAAAGGCCTTTTTTCAACCTGAGGCGGTTGAAGCACTGTTACAGAGTTTTTTCTGCGCTGGCTGGTAATGTTTTGGCCAGGAAGCCCATAGTAATGTTCCGGTTTTGCAATACGCTGATAACGTTTATGTTTTACCAGGGTGTGTTGAGTGAGCATTTGCCCTTGCCAATATACTTGTAGTTGGTCCCCGATAATTCTAAGCAAAACATCTCGTCCGATTAACTGCCAGGGTACAGAATAGAAGTTGCATTTGTAGGAAACAAAGCAGTCTCGGCTGACTTTGCGCTGGCAGTAATATGCCAAGTCAAAGTCTGGGTAACCGGTATATGGCTGCAATAACTCATGGGCCCACCGAGTAACCGGCTTTTCTAGAGTAGTAGAGTGAATACGTACGTTGGCCTTTTCATCCCGCCACTTGTGGGCTTGGAAATTGAGGTCTTCCAAGGAACTGAACTTGCGCCCGGGAAAGAAGTTTTCCCGGATATACCGGATTGGGCGTTCTACTTTGCCTTTAGTCCGCGCCCTGTACGGATGACAAAGCCGGGGACTGAAATTAAAGTGAACACTAAAATCCAAAAACCGTTCGTTCCAGATGATATGACCGTTATCATCACGCCCCAGGGTTACTGTCTTGGTGTTGTCGTAAAGTATTTCTTTTGGTATGCCTCCAAAAAATTCAAAAGCATTAATGTGGCATTTTAATAGTGTTGCAACATCCTGAGATGTGGTAAACTCTAGATAGAGCATACGTGAGTAACTTAATACCATAACAAAGCAATACAAGGGACGGCGTGCTCCATCTAGGTCGATGATATAGCCGAAATGAGCCCAATCTACCTGGGCCTGTTCACCAGGTCTTGTTTCATATCTTACGGTTGCTTGGGCCTTTAATACTGGCCGGTATGGCTGCATAAAGTCTCTCAATATGGTAATTTTACCTTTATAGCCCTTATCTTTTATTTCATCATAGATGACGGTGGCGTTAAGTACACCTTCTTGCATACGGGAAACTATATATTCTTTATATTCATCTAACTTACTAGGTCTTCTCCGCCTAACTTTTTTGGGCGGGCCATCAGATTGTATCCATTTTCTTATGGTTTTGCGGTCTCGCCCGGTACGGCGAGCAATTTCGCTGATAGAAACACCATTTTCATACATTTGCTTAATGTTCAACCATTCCCCACTCCCTACGTAAATTTTAAACACCTCCGATTTGCCAGATCTTCGGTGTTTATATTTCTAGGGGGTGGGGATTTTTTCCCCGGTGATTATAGGGATTTTATCACCGTTTTTAACACACGCTTGGTGAACGATGAGCTAAACAAGGGGGCACTGGCTGCGCAAAGTCAAGCCATGCAAGAGCTGGATGCTGCCCGGAAAAAGGTGCTGGAAGCGCTGGGCGAGGGTGCCCTCGACGCTGATGGCAACTTAGCCGAGAAATACCGTGAGACAAAGGCAGGAAGAGAATATCTTGTTGCTCAGGAACGGGCTAGATCCGCCAAGGGACGCGAGGCGCTGGAGACGGCTATCTACAACCATCTTTATTCCTTTTTCAGCCGCTACTGGCAGGACGGCGACTTCATTTCCAAGCGCCGTTACTCCAAAAAGGAACGCTACGCCATCCCCTACAATGGTGAGGAGGTCTATCTTTATTGGGCCAACTACGACCAGTATTACGTCAAGACCGGTGAGTACTTCACTGATTATACATGGAAGGCTCCCCATGGCGTAATTGTGTACTTCAAGCTAAAGGGCGCCGACGTGGAACAGAACAACATCAAGGGTGAAAAGCGCTTCTTTCTGCCGGGACTGGACGAAATCACCTGGGACGCCAACACCAGTACCCTCATCATTCCCTTCGAGTTCCGCCCGCTTAACCAGGAAGAGCAGAGTACCTACGGTAAAAGGAACCAGCAGGAGGCCATTATTACTGAAGCACTGGAAAAGATTCCAAAACGTCTGCCCAAGAACGCCCCTGAGGCTTTGGCAGCACTGATTGCCGAAAAGCGCCGCACCGACGGGACGGCAGTAACCCTGCTGGAACACCACCTGCGCCAGTACACCCGGCGCAACACCAGCGACTTTTTCATCCACAAGGACCTGAAGGGCTTCCTCTCCCGCGAACTGGACTTTTACCTGAAGAACGAGGTGCTCAACTTGGAGGAGATGGAAGCCGCGGGCGAGGGGCTGGCCGAGGGTTGGTTCCAACTCATGCGTCTGATCAAGCGCATCGGCCTAATCATCATTGAGTTCCTGGCACAGATAGAAAACTTCCAGAAAATGCTCTGGGAAAAGAAGAAATTCATCACCGAGACTTTTTATGTCATCACTGTTGGCAACATTCCCGAGACGTTCTACCCCGAGATTGCCGAAAACGAGGCGCAGTGGGAAGAATGGAAGAAGATCTTAGCCATTGATACCCTGCCACAAGACCTGCTTTCCGGCAACTGTCAAACGCCGGAAGGCCGTATTGCATTTCTCAAAGCACACCCCTCCCTGCCGCTGGATACGCGCCACTTTTCGCCAGACTTCACCGACCGTCTGCTGGCGAGTTTTGACGATTTGGACGAAATGACTGACGGCCTCTTGGTACACTCCGAAAACTGGCAGGCGCTCAACCTGCTCCAGGAGAAGTACCGCGGGCGGGTGAAGTGTGTGTACATAGATCCGCCGTATAACACGGGAAGCGATGAGTTCATTTACAAAGACAATTATCAACATTCCTGCTGGATATCAATGATAGCCGACAGATTATCAATAGCTAGCCCTTTATGGGGAGATGGCCTTATTTTCATAAGTTGTGATTTCCATGAATATCAAAATCTTATAGGCATAATGGAGGCTCTTTATGGCGAAACCAATCGAGTGGCTACTTTTCACTTTAAGGTAAGACATGAAGGGCGAATTCTTACTGGCGATAAAGAAGTCCAGGAAGTGATAGAGTACGTAGTCGCGTTTAAACGGCCTTGTTATGCAGTTGCTAAGCTGGAGATGCCCGAACGGTTAGAGAATTATCGATACCGGGTAGTACTTGATAAAGAGCCATCAGAAGTCACTACACTTGGTGGTAGACGCGTAGAGGTTTTTGAACCTGAGCACTATCACATAATAGTTGAGGAAATGCCTGACAGTTCGCTTCTCAAACCTATTAGCGTTCGTGGCACTATACGTAAAGGTAATAGTAGCGGTAGGTTTGCAGTTGCAAACATTGAAGGCCGTTACGCTCCTGGTACATTGCTAAAAGTGGAAGGAATTGGTGATGATGGGTTGGGTTATAGGTTCTTTTTAGTGCCAAAGGATGCTAAGAACATAATCTATTTTCAAGGAGTTCCTCGCACCCGTATTGGAAGGAAAAAGCCTTTTCCAACATTTTATGATATGGTAGACGAGTTTAATGTGGTTGGTTACGAAGGCGATGTAAATTTCAGATACGGAAAGAAACCTGTCGCATTTATGCGGAAGCTGTTCGAAATAGCCGATCCTCCCAAAGACGCATTTATCCTCGACTACTTCGCTGGCTCCGGCACCACCGGCCATGCCGTCATCAACCTGAACCGCGAAGACGGCGGGCGGCGGAAGTTTATCTTGGTGGAGATGGCGGATTACTTTGATACCGTGCTCCTGCCACGCTTGAAGAAAGTTACCTTCTCGCCGGAGTGGAAGGACGGCAAGCCCAAACGTGTGGCCACGGCAGAAGAAGCCGAGCGGGGTCCGCGTATCATCAAGGTAATACGCCTGGAATCCTACGAAGACGCCCTCAACAATCTATTACCCTTCGATGAAAGCGGTGGGCAGGTGGCGATGCAGTTCGAGGACTACTTACTCAAGTACATGCTTCGGTGGGAGACGCGCAAAAGCGAAACCATGCTGAATGTGGAAAAACTCAGCAAGCCCTTTGACTACTGCTTGCACATTTACTGCGATGGCGAGACTTGTGTTAAAAAAGTGGACCTTCCCGAGACCTTCAACTATCTCATCGGTCTGGACGTGGCAAAGCGGCAGGTGCTGGACGATAACGGCCGTTACTACCTGGTTTATCGCGGCGCGACGCGCGATGGCAAGAGCACCGTGGTCATCTGGCGCGAAACCGCAGGCTGGACAGAGGAAGATTACAAAAGCGATCGCGATTTTGTGGCCAAGCACAAATTTACCGAGGGTGCGGACGTTATCTATGTCAACGGCGATTCGCTCATCCCCGGCGCACAGGCGTTGGAAGGTGTGTTCAAGGCAAAAATGTTTGCAGGCGTGGAGGGATAGGTATGGCAGAAGTACTTTTCAAGAAGGTTGATTATATACTTAAGAAACTGGTTGAAGATATATCTATGGGAGAAATCGGGCTGCCTGACATTCAGCGTCCCTTTGTTTGGCCGATGACCAAGGTACGTGATTTGTTTGACTCGATGTATCGCGGCTTTCCCATTGGTTATCTTCTCTTCTGGGAAAATGGTTGTTCTGATACCCACCGAACGATTGGTGCTGCTCCAAAACAAAAAGTGGCGCGTCTGCTCATCGTAGATGGCCAGCAAAGGTTGACCTCATTATACGCAGTTATGAAAGCCGTACCCGTGATTACAAAAGACTTCAAGTCCCAGCGGATAAAAATAGCTTTTCATCCGCTGAGTGAGAAATTTGAAGTCTCTAATGCAGCGATTGAGAAGGACGTAGAGTGGATTCCTGACATTAGCATTTTATGGCAACCCGATACGAAACCGCATGCTTTCAAGAGAAAATTCCTTGAGAAATTAGGAAAACGGCGCCCCTTGACCGTCGAAGAAGAAGATATAATTCATGAGAGAATTGACCGACTGATCAAACTGGAAGAATATCCACTCACCGCGCTGGAGATCTCCTCTTCCGTTGACGAAGACAAGGTTTCAGAGATCTTTGTGCGTATCAATAGTAAAGGGACACCTCTAAATCAGGCCAATTTTATTCTTACATTGATGTCCGTATTCTGGGACGAGGGTCGCAAAGAGCTGGAAGAATTTTGTCGGCGCAGCAAAGCACCCTCCCCGGATGGTAGTCCTTCGCCTTTTAATCATTATTTGCGCCCTAATCCTGAGCAGCTGCTGCGCGTAAGCGTGGCACTGGGGTTTCGCCGCGCTCGCTTAGAGCATGTTTATTCCCTGCTTCGAGGGAAGGACCTGGAAACGCGGCAATTCTCAGATGAACAGCGCGTGAAGCAGTTTGCCTTATTGCAAGAGGCTCAGGTATACGCTTTGGACCTTCAAAACTGGCATGAGTTCTTCAAGGTGCTGAAAAGGGCAGGATACCCCTCCGATCAACTCATCTCCTCACAAATGGCTGTTCTTTACACCTATGCATTGTGGCTCATAGGGAAGCGGGACTTCAAAGTAGATTTGTACCGCTTGCGTGAAGTGATGGCGCGCTGGTTCTTTATGGCAACGCTCACGGGGCGTTATACAGGTTCGCCCGAAGCGCGGTTTGAACAGGATATGGCCCTACTGCGCGGCGCAAACAGAGCCGATGACTTTGTCCGCATTCTCGATGAGCAGATTGGCGCCGTCTTGACAAAAGACTATTGGGAAGTAACCTTACCCAACGAATTGGAAACCGCTGCTGCCAGGAACACTGCGCAATTTGCCTACTATGCCGCGCTTTGTCTGTTGGAAGCGCGGGTCTTGTATTCGAAGATGAAGGTGTCCGAGTTGCTGGATCCTACCACGAAGGCCAAAAAGACTGCTTTGGAACGTCATCATCTCTTCCCCCGCAAATACTTGCAACGAATAGGGGTTCGAGAAAAGCGTCTCATTAACCAGGTAGCAAACTATGCTTTAGTGGAATGGAGCGACAATATCAAGATTTCCGACAGAGCTCCCAGGGACTATGTGCCGGAATTAGAAGAACGCTTTGCTTCCGATGAGCTTCAACAGATGTATGATTGGCATGGATTGCCTTCAAACTGGTACGAACTTGATTACAAGGATTTCCTCAAAGAACGAAGGAGACGAATTGCTCTTATTATAAAATCCGGTTTTGAGAGGTTGGTGGTTGGCGCATGAGCAACGGATCAACCCAATACCAAAAACTTGAAAATCGCCTGCTCCTGCTTTCCTGGCTCAACAGCCTGCTGGGTTACGAGAAAAACCGTGAACTGCTGGAGGACATGAAACAGGCTGAGGAAGGTTTTGATGCGCAGGGACGCAGCCATATTTACTACCGCCTTATCTCGCGCGGCAGCAAGCTCAAAATCTCTGCCGATGACCTTGCACGCTATGACGACAACATTCGCGCCCACCTGGCAGTCATTAACGCCCGCCGCACCCAGCCCATCACCCTCCGCTATTTTCAATACTTGGCAGCGCTGTACACGGAAATCGTCCTCGACCGCCTGTTCAACCACAAAGCGCAACTCCTGGCCGACCTGAACGCCTTTGTGTGCCAGCGCAACGCAAAGAAATTGCCCGGCGAACCGCAGGACGAGCCCTTCACCGAAGCCGACCTGACCAAGCTGGCTTACTGGATGGCTACGGGTAGCGGCAAGACGCTGATTCTGCATCTTAACTACTATCAATTCCTGCATTACAACAAGGAGCCGCTCGATAACATCCTTCTGGTCACGCCCAACGAGGGCCTGAGCGAGCAACACCTGGCCGAACTTGCTGCTTCCGGTATTCCCGCCCGCCGCTTCGACCTCAACCACAGCGGCTTGTGGAGCGACAGTAAATACACCGTACAGGTTATCGAAATCACTAAACTGGTAGAAGAAAAGCGCGGTGGTGGGGTTAGCGTGCCAGTGGAGGCATTCGAGGGCCGTAATCTGATCTTTGTGGACGAAGGGCACAAAGGCTCCGGCGGCGAAGCCTGGCGCAAGTACCGCGATGCGCTTGGCGAAACAGGTTTCACCTTTGAATACAGCGCTACCTTTGGGCAGGCTCTCTCGGCGGCGCGCAACGATCCGCTTACTGCCGAATACGGCAAGGCCATCGTCTTTGACTACTCCTACCGCTACTTTTACGGGGATGGCTACGGCAAGGACTTTCGCATCCTCAACCTGCAGGATGAGACCGACGAGGATAAAACCGATCTGCTCCTTCTGGGCAACCTGCTCTCTTTCTATGAGCAGCAGCGCCTGTTTGACGAACAAGCCGAGGTCCTGCGCCCATACAATTTGGAAAAGCCGCTCTGGGTGTTTGTCGGCAGCACGGTCAACGCTGTCTATAGCGAGAATAAACAGAAGCGCAGCGACGTGCTAACTGTGGTGCGTTTTCTCCATCGCGTGCTGGCAAACCGCGACTGGGCGGTCAAAGGCATCGAAGAACTGCTGGCGGGAAAAAGCGGTCTGATTACGCCAGATGGGATAGACCTGTTCGCCGGGCGCTTCCCGTACGTGCGTGAAACTGGCCTTACCGCCGAAGCCTTATACGACGACATCCTGTGGCGGGTCTTTCACTCTTCGGCCAGTGGCGGTCTGCACCTGTGCGACATTAAAAGTGCCGCCGGCGAGCTGGGGTTAAGGGCATCCGGTGCAAAGAAGTATTTTGGTCTCATCTACATTGGCGACACCAACGATTTCAAAAAACTGGTGGAAACCGATGACACCGGTATCACGCTGGAGGAAGACGCTATCGCTTCCTCGCTCTTTACGGATATCAACCACCCCGATACGCCGCTAAATATTCTTATTGGTGCCAAGAAATTTATGGAAGGCTGGAATTCCTGGCGCGTCTCCAACATGGGACTTCTCAACATTGGGCGGCGGGAAGGTTCACAAATCATCCAACTCTTCGGGCGCGGTGTACGCTTGCGCGGGAAAAACCATTCTCTAAAACGCAGTGCTGCCCTTCCGGGCAATCATCCACCGCATATAAAACTGCTGGAGACACTCAACATCTTTGCTGTGCGCGCCAACTACATGGCCCAATTCCGTGATTATCTCGAACGAGAAGGGGTAGAGACCGAGCCGCCGGTTGAACTACCGCTCCCTGTGTGGACCAACGAACAGATGCTTCAGCGCGGGCTGGTGCTACCGCGTCCTGAGAGCGGCCGTGACTTTGCTACCGAGACGATACTCCTGCTTACCCCTGATGAAAAAATCCGCCTGAGAGTGGATTTATCGGTCAAAGTGCAGGCACTGGAAAGCGACGCGGATGGCCTGCAGGACGCTCGCGCCCAAAGCGAATATAAGGCGACCACTATCCCGCCAGAAAGTCTGACATTGGTGGATTGGGAGCAGGCCTACCTCGAATTGCTGGACTACAAGGCGCGCAAGGGCTGGAGCAACATGGTTATTCGTCCCGAAACCCTGCGCGCTATCCTAGAAAAAGTTCCCTATACCCTGAAGGCAAGTGATGCTGTGTTCCGTCCTCGCACCGTCACTGACCGCACCCGTTTGCAAGAGGCGGTCACAGCTATCCTGCGGAAGTACCTGGACACCTTCTACCGCCGAGCTCACGAGCGCTGGGACAGCGAAAACCTAGTCTATCGTCCTCTTGACCTTGATGATCCCAACTTGGCTTTCAACCGTCTGTTAAAAACGGTGATAAAATCCCTATAATCACCGGGGAAAAAATCCCCACCCCCTAGAAATATAAACACCGAAGATCTGGCAAATCGGAGGTGTTTAAAATTTACGTAGGGAGTGGGGAATGGTTGAACATTAAGCAAATGTATGAAAATGGTGTTTCTATCAGCGAAATTGCTCGCCGTACCGGGCGAGACCGCAAAACCATAAGAAAATGGATACAATCTGATGGCCCGCCCAAAAAAGTTAGGCGGAGAAGACCTAGTAAGTTAGATGAATATAAAGAATATATAGTTTCCCGTATGCAAGAAGGTGTACTTAACGCCACCGTCATCTATGATGAAATAAAAGATAAGGGCTATAAAGGTAAAATTACCATATTGAGAGACTTTATGCAGCCATACCGGCCAGTATTAAAGGCCCAAGCAACCGTAAGATATGAAACAAGACCTGGTGAACAGGCCCAGGTAGATTGGGCTCATTTCGGCTATATCATCGACCTAGATGGAGCACGCCGTCCCTTGTATTGCTTTGTTATGGTATTAAGTTACTCACGTATGCTCTATCTAGAGTTTACCACATCTCAGGATGTTGCAACACTATTAAAATGCCACATTAATGCTTTTGAATTTTTTGGAGGCATACCAAAAGAAATACTTTACGACAACACCAAGACAGTAACCCTGGGGCGTGATGATAACGGTCATATCATCTGGAACGAACGGTTTTTGGATTTTAGTGTTCACTTTAATTTCAGTCCCCGGCTTTGTCATCCGTACAGGGCGCGGACTAAAGGCAAAGTAGAACGCCCAATCCGGTATATCCGGGAAAACTTCTTTCCCGGGCGCAAGTTCAGTTCCTTGGAAGACCTCAATTTCCAAGCCCACAAGTGGCGGGATGAAAAGGCCAACGTACGTATTCACTCTACTACTCTAGAAAAGCCGGTTACTCGGTGGGCCCATGAGTTATTGCAGCCATATACCGGTTACCCAGACTTTGACTTGGCATATTACTGCCAGCGCAAAGTCAGCCGAGACTGCTTTGTTTCCTACAAATGCAACTTCTATTCTGTACCCTGGCAGTTAATCGGACGAGATGTTTTGCTTAGAATTATCGGGGACCAACTACAAGTATATTGGCAAGGGCAAATGCTCACTCAACACACCCTGGTAAAACATAAACGTTATCAGCGTATTGCAAAACCGGAACATTACTATGGGCTTCCTGGCCAAAACATTACCAGCCAGCGCAGAAAAAACTCTGTAACAGTGCTTCAACCGCCTCAGGTTGAAAAAAGGCCTTTAGACTACTATGAATCCCTGGTTTGGGAAGGTGTATAGCAATGCTGCAGATTGAAATATTGCGTGAACATCTTACCGAACTGGGGCTAAAAGAAATGGCCAGAACTTTAGAATACCGGCTTCAAGAAGCAGTTGATAAAGACCAAACATACTTTGATTTTCTAAATACACTGGTAGAGGAAGAATTATCAGCCCGGAAGGACCGTGCATTTAAAACCAGGTTAAGCATGGCACGACTTCCCTTCCAGAAGACTATTGCCGATTTTGACTTTTCATTTCAACCATCAGTAGATGAACGGCAAATTAAAGAATTGGCCACTTTACGGTTTGTACATGAGGCCGGGAATGTAGTTTTCTTAGGACCGCCGGGAGTGGGGAAAACGCATTTGTCGGTAGCCCTTGCTATGGAAGCTATTGCCCAGGGAGCAACTGCATATTTTGTAAAGACTGATGAACTTATTGCCGATCTAAAGAAAGCTTATGAGGAAAATCGCCTAAAAAAGAAGATGAAAAAGTATATACGTCCGAAAGTTCTCTTAATTGACGAAATTGGCTACCATCCGCTAGACAAGCTCTCAGCATCTTTATTCTTCAATATCATATCCGAGCGGTATGAAAACGGGAGTATTATCCTTACTTCCAACAAGAGCTTCACGGAATGGGCTGATATATTTGGTGAAAGTGTCATAGCTACTGCCATTTTGGACAGATTATTGCACCATGCTAGCATTGTTAACATTCGCGGCTCCAGTTACCGCATGAAAAACAAGAAAAAATCAGGCTTATGCCTTAGTAAGGGGGATGATGAAAGCTAGATAATTTTACACTAGGGTGGGGAATTTCTCACCGGAGAAATCGGGGAATTTTAAACCGGTGTTGACACCGTCCGAGCGTGCAGGAAAAAAAAGCCGCCTACATCGTGCGCGTACCGCGTTCACACAGCGACCTAGTTGCTGCCATCGAAAAACTATGCGAAGATATGGATAAACTTATTAAAGAAGAAAACAGTGGCTTACCACGCCTCTACTTCGACCGGAGCATCTATCTGCCTCTGCTTCTCAAAAAAGGCAGTGTGCTCACCGCTGATCCGCTGCCGCTTGAAGAGAGTGAAGAACGCTTCGTCCGTGACCTGAGGGCCTACTGGGAAGCCGAAAAGGACAAGTCGCTGGCGGGAAAGGAAATCTTCCTCCTGCGAAACTTGAGCAGAGGCAAAGGCGTGGGTTTCTTCAAGGAGAGCAAATTCCACCCTGATTTTATCTTGTGGATTGTGGTTGAGAAAAAACAGCACATCGTCTTTATCGAGCCGCACGGCATGATACACGCTAAAGCCTACAAGCATGATGAGAAAGCCAGTTTGTGGGAGCGCTTACGCGAGCTAGAAAAAGAGGTAGGGCAAAGAAGCGGCCGACAGGACATTACGCTAGATTCATTCATTATCTCAGCTACGCCCTACGATGACTTATGCAAGCACTACGATGATGGTAGTTGGGACCGAGACAAGTTTGCCAAACATCATATCTTGTTCCCAGAACGGAATCAGGATTACGACTATCTCTGTAAAATCTTTCATGGCTATTGCATCAACCAGCAGATTTCAGGGCTAAAGTAATTGTGCATGAACTGTTGCACCTTAAAGTGCCAAATCATAGTCTATTATTAAAAGTGTTAAAAACGGTGATAAAATCCCTATAAGGACATGCGGACAAAATCTTAGACTCTAGCTGAGAGAAGAGGATGTCCGCATGTATTGAAGAGAAGAACGCAAAAAAGCGATTAGACTTTACATTAAATACGATAAATGTGCAGCAGATGTAATTCGTGAACTTAGTTACCCGGAACCGAAAAACCTTGAGAAAGTGGTACAGGACACACGTAGAAACTAGGGTTTTATTTGAACCGTATACACAAAGCTCTAAGTATTCGTTAGAACAAAAGAAAGATTCTGTGGAATGCTACCTGAAACACGGCCGCAATTTATCACGAACAATTAGGGCCTTGGGGTACCCTTCAGAAGATACATTAAGAGCATGGTGTAATGAATTACTGCCAGATTATCACAGTAAACGTGTCGGTAGTATTAGTATTACCCCAAAGCAGAAAAAAGAAGCGGTACTTGAACTATGCACCCGAACCGGCACTGCAAAAGATATAGCAAAAAAGTATGGCATTACCCGGGTAACATTGTATAACTGGAAAAACAATCTATTGCCCGGGGGTGCAGACAAAACAGTGGCTAGTAAAAATGACAAGCTTCTACCTAATGATAAGATACTCTTTTGTCTGAAATAGAAGCATTGAAGCGCCAAATTAATAAATTAAAACTTGAGAAAGACATCTTGGAACGGACTGTAGAAATCATAAAAAAAGACCCGGGCGTCGATCCGAAAAACCTGACTAACAAAGAAAAAACTCTTCTGGTCGACGCCCTGAGAAATCAATATCCTTTAAAGGAGTTACTTCATTGCTTGGGGTTGGCCCGTAGTAGCTATTTCTACCATCGAAAAATTGCCTCATTACCATCCAAGTACGAGAGACTAGAGCACCGTATCATAGAGCTTTTTAAAAATAATAGTGGGCGCTATGGGTATCGCCGGATCCACGCCTTATTAGCGCGGGAAGGGACACGTGTTTCCGAAAAGGTTGTGCGACGCATAATGTCGGAATGTGGCCTAGTTGTTGTCCTGAAAAAGACGTAAATATAACGCCTATCAGAGTGAAAGTGTGCCCGTTGCGGACAACTTGATTAAGCGTGATTTTCACACAGATGCGCCAAACGTCAAATGGGTTACTGATATAACAGAGTTCTCAATTCCGGCCGGGAAAGTGTATCTTTTGCCGGAGGTGGCAATGTCAGGAAACCCTTATTTTTTTTGCGATAACATCTGCCGGCAATTTTTGATTCGATAAATCTGCTTCATAACCGTTGACAACTTGGTCTATAAGATATAGACTGATTTGATTACAAGGGAGGAATATTATTCCCGGCAAAGTAGACGTTTTGTTGAGGATACCTTTGGCGGATCTTTGCCGAAGTTTTTAGCGGCTTTTATCGGCGGAAAAAAACTAAGCAAACAGCAGGCGGAAGAGTTGAAAAGATTGATTGACGAGCATAAGGAAGTGTAGAAATAAGTGGCATGGTTTGCATTCGGGTTAATGAGCATGGATATGGGGCTAACCTGTGACGAAAGGGTATTGAAAATAATGAATGAAGACGGCATGTTCTAAATAGAAGCCCTCTTGCTTTTGGCGAGGGGGATGTAAGAGAGGGAGGATTAAAAACGTGTTAAGTTATAAAAAACCGAGTTTTTGGCTGATTGCTGTTGTTTTGGTTACAGCCGTAGTTGTCGGCTTTGGCCTGTTTGCCGACCCAATGCCGTCTAAACCGGATGATAGAACTATTGTTTCGCGGCTTTGGGAAAATAAAACCGATTATGTAGGCGATAACTCAAAGGTTGGGGCTATCATTTCTTTATTAACCTTTCCCCAAAACATAGTTTACGACACCTTTGAGCTTTTTACTGATAGTGAGCCTTATGGGATCACTGTCAACCTAAAAACAGATACAAAAACCAAAAATTCTTATAGTGATGAAACAAGTCAACAACAGTTTAAAAATAATGCTATAATTATGTTTGCCCTGATTAGAAACGTAGAGTATATCAATTTCAACCTAGATGACGGGTTAGCCCCCTATTCCATGCAGTACACGCGGGAATGGGCGAATCAACAATATGGAAAAGATGTGCGTGATTTTGCCGTAAGCAAAGAAGAACTTAGCAAGCTGATTAACGGCATATCTGCTAACGGCAAAAATTAAGACGTGATATCGGAAGGCTTTGACAATCCGAAAAGAGATGAAATACAAATAATTTAAGGAGATGTGTGTATGAGAATAGATAAAGTTACTATAGAAGATGCCTCAGAACTACTTTCAATATATGGCCCCTATGTCAGAGATACTGCAATTACATTTGAACATGACGTGCCGACTTTAGAGGAGTTTCAAAGCAGAATCGTAAAGATATCGTCAAAATATCCTTATATAAAGGCAGTAGATAACGGAGAAATATTAGGATATGCATATGCTAATACTTTTAGGGCTCCTAAAGCATATGACTGGGCTGTAGAAACAACTATTTATGTTAAACAGGGCAAACATAGAATGGGTATCGGAAAATTACTTTATAACGCATTAGAAAAATCTTTAAAAAATATGGGAATTCTAAATATGAATGCTTGCATAGCCCTTCCTGTAAAAGAAGATGATCACCTTACTGATGTTAGCTACCGCTTTCATAAGAAGATGGGGTTTACTCTGGTAGGAAGATTTCATAACGTGGGATATAAGTTTAATACCTGGTACGATATGATTTGGATGGAAAAGATGCTTGGTGAGCATAATGATTTTGCACCGGATGTACAATTTGGCAAATGGACAGTTATAGAGTGATCAAGTCTATTTTTTAATTTTAAAAGTTACCCTGCTCATTAATAAACTAATGGTATAGAGAAAAGGGATATGAGAATTTTTCCGTGGGTGCCCCTGCGGATGCGTTGGTCGTCAAAACAGTTTTTCTGTATAACCATGTTTCCGGCATGGAAGATCTCAAGCTCACCATGGGATTGCCGAAGGTGCCAAATGCCGTTCCGGATCAGGCGGCAGCCCAAATCATAAATCCGATCATACAAGTGCTTTCCGGTTACGATGTATAAGCGCCGTTCCCGCGGTGCTGAATGTCGAGCTGGCGCTCTTGAACGCTATAGTGCTGTTTTTCTCGTTTCGCAGGAAGGTATTGTTGAAAACTTGCAGAGACGGTTCTTCTGAAAGCCAAAATGCACATTTTGAGAATACATAGCGTGCTGTTTAAAATGGGAGTCGAAATTGGTGCAGATATAAAATGGATTTGACCGCCGATTAAGGTGAGTGGCATCTTAGTCGGCGGTTTTTTAGTTAACATATTGCAAAATCATATTGACAACTATCGATATGCTTGATATATTGTAATATCGAAAAAATTCGATATCATTGATGTTTATAAATATACAGGAGGTAATTTTTATGAAGCATTCATATGCAGAATATGTTCCTGCAATTAAGGCCATGTCAGATGAAACGCGATTAAAGATTATTGATATGCTATCCTGCGGAGAAATGTGTGCATGCGATATTTTAAAAGAATTCAGCATTTCTCAATCCACTCTTAGCTATCATATGAAAATTTTATCTGAAAGCGGCCTTGTAAATGCAGTACGTGATGGGGCTTGGATGAGATATACCTTAAACAAGGAGAAAATAGATGAACTCAAAACCTTTATTGCATATATAACAAGCGACAAAGAAGACTGTATTTGTAAGACGTACAAAAATAAAAAATCTGATAATCAATGTTGTTAAAAAGGATTTTTGCCCCGGTATTGCTTGATTGCCAACCGCCAAAATCCATGAAAGAGGTTTAAGGTGGCCGTAATTCAGTCCCTTCATCAGATAATGAGAAGTATGAAATCCCACAAAACTTAATTAATTTTTTTGGTAGCTTAGAAAGAAAGAAGGATTGATTTCTATGAGTAAGGAACAAAACAGTGGAATTGGTTTTTTTGAAAGGTATTTAACCATATGGGTTATTTTATGTATGTTTGCAGGGGTATTGATTGGTAAGTTTCTGCCCGGAATTCCAAATTTTTTGGAACGTTTCGAATATGCAAATGTATCAATACCTATTGCCATACTAATTTGGCTTATGATTTATCCGATGATGCTCAAAGTTGACTTCCAGAGTATCAAAAATGTCGGTAAAAACCCAAAGGGATTATTTTTAACCTGGGTAACCAACTGGTTGATAAAGCCTTTTACCATGTTCGGCATTGCATGGCTGTTTTTCTTTGTAATTTTTAAATCTCTAATTCCGGCAGAATTGGCACAAGACTATCTTGCGGGAGCGATACTTCTTGGGGCAGCACCGTGTACAGCGATGGTATTCGTATGGAGTTATTTAACCAAAGGCAACCCAGCCTATACCGTCGTGCAAGTGGCAACAAATGATCTTATAATTCTCATAGCTTTCACGCCTATAGTTGCCTTTCTTCTGGGTGTGGGCGGTGTAACCATACCGTGGGATACTCTTATCCTTTCCGTAGTATTGTTTGTTGTTATTCCGCTGGCTGGTGGAGCAATTACCCGTAATTACATTACCAAAAAGCATGGACTTAATTACTTTGAAAAGAGTTTTATACCTAAATTTGGAAATATTACAACCATTGGCTTATTGTTAACATTGATAATAATTTTTTCATTCCAGGGAGATGTAATTCTGAATAACCCACTGCACATTGTTTTAATTGCTATACCATTAATTATTCAGACTTTCCTAATCTTTTTCATTGCCTATCTGGCAAGCAAAGCTATAAAGCTTCCCCATGAAATAGCAGCGCCTGCCAGTTTGATTGGTGCATCCAACTTTTTTGAATTAGCGGTTGCCGTTGCAATCTCATTGTTTGGCACCCAAAGCCCGGCTGCCCTTGCTACCATTGTGGGTGTTCTTACAGAAGTGCCTGTTATGTTGACGCTTGTAAAGATAGCAAATAACACAAGACACTGGTTCCCGGTAAGAAGCTAAAAAGTGGGTATGGCCAATGAGTAATAAGCTTAAGGTGGCATTTATATGCGTTCATAATTCATGTCGAAGCCAAATAGCTGAGGCCCTTGGTAAGCATTTGGCAGGAGATGTTTTTGAAAGCTACTCTGCCGGCACGGAAACAAAGCCTCAAATTAACCAGGATGCTGTGCGCCTAATGAAAGAGCTTTATGATATAGACATGGAGAAAACCCAGTATTCAAAGCACATTGATGAAATCCCTCCGGTAGATATTGTTATTACAATGGGATGCAATGTAGAATGCCCTTACCTTCCATGTAAACACCGGGAAGATTGGGGACTGGATGATCCCACAGGCAAAGGTGATGAAGAATTTAAAAAAGTGATATCTATAATAGAGACAAAGATTAAAGAGCTAAAAGAAAGACTGAAGCCATAATAATAACGCCAATCACAAATAGAGTGGTTGGCGTTATTATTATAGTCGATTAATTAAAAATTAAAGATTTTTTGCGTACTCACCTATTTTCTTGTCCATGGTACTTATGTGATTCGTAAGCCAGTTTACAACCAATTTATTGGCATTAATTATGACCAGAAGATTACCGCCGCTTTTGTTATACTCGCTTTTCAATTTGGCAAGTTCACTAATAAAGTTTGCGTGTGCTCTTTTTTGAGTTTCCAGCCCAGGGTAGCCGATTTTTTCCATATAGGCTTCTTCATCTCTAAAGTGTTGCTTTGTGTATTCATCTAAGAAATCAAGCATTTGACCAATATACTCTTTTGCTCTCTGTTCCTTTCCGGCTTGAAACAGCATATTCGCCTTTTCAAACAATGTTTTGTGTTGATCATCAATATGTTTAACACCGACCGACAAGTTAGGAGTCCATTTTATTGCCATATAAATCCTCCTTAATTAGACTATTTTTATCCTATTTGGCAGAATACTTCCCTTTAATAGGCATTAGCGCCTTAATCTCCGTTGACAAAGCGGATACACCTCAAGCTTATGAAATCAAACTGCTTGGCAATCTTCACTTCAAATTTAACTAGGCAATTAACTGGTGGGTAGTTCGTTATGTAGATTTTATACCTTTTTTTGGATAAATTCAATAGATTTTCAGAATAATGACACAATTATGAGCTTTTTACCCTTAACCGGGCCTGTCATGGGGACGTTCCTTATGGCAGGTTTAGCGCTTTGTATTTGTCGTATAATACAAAAAAGCTATTATTCATCGGAAACTTTTATAATGAAGTTGGAGCAAAGCCATAAAGTATAGGCCTTGGACTTTTTCAAAAACAGGCTTTTTTAAGCTTTGCTCTAAAGTAATGAAGGTTCGGAGAAATGAGGGTATTTGCTTAAGTTAATGAATTTTTCCACCCAATTACAATATGACCCATGGGAGCCATCCATTATACCGGCGGAACTGATCAAGGGATTTCACATGAGCTTTTGGCTCTCCTGGCTTGAGTTCTGGAAAGGTGATATTGAAGAACTAAATAAGCAATTTAAAGGTAACTGGGCCTATAAAGACTATTATGGCAGTGATTCCCCAATTGCATTAGTAGAGCACTACCGTAAGGAAATCCACACTGCCCTTAAAATCGGAGTCAAGTATGTGGTATTTCACGTCAGCCATTCCCGCCTCCAGGACAGTTACACTTACCACTTTACTTACACTGACAGGGAAGTGGCGGAAGCTTTTATAGAATTGCTAAATGAAGTGCTGGCAGGGGTACCGGCAGATTTCTATTTAAACATAAAGCTAAAAAAATTTTCCGTCGACCTGTAATAATGCAAAAACCCCTGGGGATCGACGAAAAAAAAACCGCCCATCTATGGAAAAGTTGGCAAATGTTAAAAACGGTGATTGGTTTAAGCGGGGTGTTTCAGTAGATACTTCAAAGAGTCAAGTACTGCAAATTGACAACTCAGACCATCGGCCAGTGCTGGCTTACGTATATACCGGTTAATGAAATAGGGGGTTTTAAACCCCCCCTCTTCTTTTTTAGTCTCCAGTTTTAATCTCTGGTGACTTCAGTGCTGATAAAATTTCCTATCGGTGTTCCATCTTTCAGTAGTTTCCATACCCTTACAAAGTTACCCGTGTCTGAATCGGTAACCAATAAGATGTATTCATCAAAATCATCACTTATTTTAACAAGATCTATCACACGCCAATAGTGAAAGTTATCTAAGGCTATGTCAAAAAGTTTGCGCAAACTGCCGGTACCCGGCCTGTATTTGTAAAGATTTCCACCAGTGTCCACGATATATAAAGAAAAATCTTGATAATCTAATATTCTAGTGGTAGAAGAAGTTGTGGAAAAGCTTTTTGCTATGATTTTCCGCAGATCATATGTATTTATTATGCTTCCTTTACCATCTAATTCGAAGACTATGCTGCTGAAGGGTATTCTTTGATGAAGCTCCACAAACAGGTGATCATTCTTACCCACAAAAATTCCACTAAAATATGCATCTTCCTGTTGTTGATCGGAAGGAAGGTTTTCAAAAGCAAAAAACAGTTTTTTTTCTCCCTCTGGTGTTATTTTCAATACCTGTTTAGCTGATACCAGGTAAAAGTTACCTTTTTGATCCAAATCCATTGAGGTATAGTTGTCATTATCCGAAAAGATCTTTTTGTTCTCTTTTTTCCGGACATCAATCATGTAGAGACTCGAGCCGGTTAGAGCCGCTATCTCGGAGGGGTTTACCACGGCAAATTCCATTATTATATTTTCCTTTTTAAACCCCTCAGGCAACCAAGATGTGAGATCATAAATTGTTCCCCGGTCGTATATTTTTATTGCAGAATATGTGTCTAAAAAATATAAATAATTCTCATGTACTTCTATCTGAGTAGGGTTATTCAGCTGGCTTTTTACTTTCCAGGATGTCGTTGAACAAGCAGTTATTGTCACTGTTATTAATAAAGATAAGACAATCAGGATAATTACCTGTAATTTTTTGGACATTTTTCCGCGCCCCAAAAAAATTTCTTATCACTAAAAACCTACTTTAAAAAATCTCTCAATAATAATAATAGGCGGATAAATGGCCTACTTTGTTCCGCTCTCCGCAACAAAATCTTTCAACGACCCTGCCAGCAAGATTAACCTTTACCTTCTCCAGGCAGGAAAGAACCCCTCCCATCAAAGTTTTATAAGGCAACTGACACGTTGCTACTCTTTCAAGGATTTCGATATCTTTTCGTATTCGTCTCGGTTACCTTCATCGTTTACAAGCATATATCCCTGAATGTGAATTTCATTTTTAGTAAACTCATAACTACAAATATGCTTAGCCCAAGCGGAGATGTCGCTAATTTTACCTGGTCCTTCTAAATCCTCTGTGAAGATTATTCGCCCTTCCAGAGATGTACTGTCGCCTTTCATCTCTGTTACCATTAACACTTCAAATTTTTCCGGGTCATACCACAATTGTTTTACCATCTTTTCAGTTGGTATCCCTGGATTATTCCGCATAAATATTCCGTAATACTGAAAACGCTCCGGTAGATATTCAGGAGTTACAAGGTTATAGCCGGACTGATTTTTAACTTCCTTAGCAAGTAACCTGTTCGTATTCCTCTAACAACATACTATGTATGTCCTCCACCATAATCTTTTCACTGGAAGGCATCTTCGGTAACAACCCACTCAATTCAACAAATATGTCCCGGGCTTGTTCAATCTTCTGTGAGTTATCATCACGTATCCCTTTAATAGCTAATTGAAAACCGTCATTTACACTCGGAAATGGCCCTGATTTTCCGTTTGTAGCCTACCTATGAGGGATTGAAATGAAAATAAAAAGGCCCAATTGCGGGCACTTTTAGCCGGTTTGTAGTCTACCTATTATGTACCCTTTGAGCAAGGATGTAGCAAAATATGAGAAAGATGCATCGCCAATTACAAAAAATTTTTATCTATTCTCATATTGCTTCTTAAAAAAATAGCTTAATCCACATATACAAATAATTAAGCCCAATATTGCAGGTTTTAGAATAGATATGCCTGCTTCACCGCTAAATGCAATGCTCCAAATAAATTTCAGCACAGCTGCCCCTATGATGACACCTACAAGCCATTTCCAGTTTCTTTTCCATGCTGCTGTAATAAGCATAAAGAAAAATAGGGGTACTGCCAAACTCATAACTATTTTGGGAGCGGTCCATGCACTTTTAAGGTAATCCATTTCAAAAGCTAAAAATTCCAAAACCTGAGGATTACTTGTAGCTGGGACAGGAAACCAGAACATACTTGTAAACAGAGCGAATATTGAAGCGAATATGCCGGTAAAACTTTTCTTAAACGCAAATATAACCATCGGTATAATAAATAAAGGCCTTATATACCAGCTTAATATATTATGATGCCTTTCAAATGCCCAATTAAAGAACATATCATTGGTCAGAAATAATACTATAAATGTTATGGTAGCAGCTGCAAATAGCATCCCTATTATAAAATCTGTTTTCTTATTCATGGCAAGCCTCCTTTAATTTTTTTATTCTGAATCTGATTTAGCCGATGTATTATTTTCTTTGGAGAATTGCTTGCCTAAGGCAGCGTATTGAGGATGTTTTTTAGAAAGTCCTCTCGCGTCAGTTTTTATTAAAGCTTATCAAAACCCATTGATATGTTCCCACGAACAGATGGTTTCAAACATTAGCCATAGAGTTATTTAGACTTTATGGCTTTTTTTATTGCTTTAAGCCCATTTGCGTTTCAGGCAAATATAAATTCTTTCTTGTAAAATCCAGTATTCTAAAACTTAGGGCAAATGGCTTGCACACTAATACAAAAAAAGATGGTCGGTATTTACTGCTGCGTGAGTACAAACAGTATTGATGGGTTATCCGAAAGTGCGGCATAAAAAAACTGGACCCCATTTTTGGTAGTCCGGTTATACAGCTTTTCTTTTTTCATCTGTCTACTTGACAGGGAGCATATCACCCGCTTTGAAGGAAGCGGGTTTTTTTGTGTGTGCTCTGCACGCAACAATTTGGCGAGACAAGCTTCTTTATTTTACTGCTGGCATCTTATTTCTTTTTTCTTACAACAATTTTACACTATGGTGAATTATTAAGGTTGATTTTTATTGCTATGCTGTAATATAATCATACGGTATATAACATAATTATGCGATATGGAATAATTAAAACTAAATAACAAAGGGGAGCTTGCTTTAAGCAGGCTGAGAGTAAGCTGTATTGCTTAGACCCTTAGAACCTGACTTGGGTAATGCCAACGTAGGGAAATAAATTTGCAGGAATTTCTGCGTATATGAATTACTGCATATATGCTTTTGTTGGCATGTATGCAGTTTTTTTGTACTGCTGACAGGCCATCAGTTTGTAATTTAAGGGGGAGATGCCATGATGAAAAAATGCTTGGAAAACGTCCGTAGAAAAATGCCGCTTATTCACAATATTACAAACTATGTAACGGTAAATGATGTGGCAAATGTGCTTCTTGCTTGTGGGGCTAAACCGATCATGTCTGATGATCCGGAGGAAGTGGAAGAAATCACCTCCATCTGTGGAGGGCTGAATATTAATATCGGAACCCTGAACAAAAATACCATCCCCGCCATGTTTCTTGCCGGAAAAAAAGCAAACCAACTGGGGCATAAGGTTTTGCTTGATCCGGTTGGGGCAGGGGCAAGCAGGCTGCGTACAGATACGGCCCTCAAGTTGCTTAAAGAGATTAAGTTTAATGGGATCAGAGGTAATATTTCTGAGATCAAGACATTGGCCCTGGGAAGTGGAAGAACAAAGGGTGTAGAAGCTGATGTTGCAGATGCCGTAACCGAAGATACCCTTGACGATGGAATAACTTTTGTAAAAGCCTTTGCCAAAAAGGCAGGATGTATTATAGCAGTTACGGGGGCAATTGACCTTGTTAGCGATGGAGATAAATGCTATGTCATCAGAAATGGCAGGGCGGAAATGGCAGAAATCACCGGCACCGGTTGCCAGCTTTCTGCAATGATAACGGCTTTTCTTGTGGCCAATCCGGATAATGAACTTGAGGCAGCCGCAGCTGCTGTCTGTGCCCTGGGGCTGGCGGGAGAAATAGGATGGAGCAATATGCAGCCTGGCGATGGAAATTCCACATATCGGAACAGAATTATTGATGCAATTTATAACATGGATGGAGAAAGCCTGGAGAGAGGAGCAAAGTATGAAATTCGATAAGAAGAGTTTACTTTTATATGCTGTCACCGACAGGTCCTGGCTTGGCAGTGAAACCCTCGAAAGTGCGGTGGAAAAGGCGCTGATAGGCGGTGCCACCATTGTGCAACTTAGAGAGAAAGAACTGGATACGGAAAAATTTCTCGCGGAAGCAAAAGTGATTAAAGAATTGTGTAAAAAATATCAGGTACCTTTTATTGTCAATGATAATGTAGATATAGCCATAGCGGTGGATGCCGACGGAGTACACGTAGGGCAAAAGGATATGGAAGCCGGCAAAGTACGCGAACTGATCGGTAGAGATAAAATTCTTGGAGTGTCAGTGCAGACAGTGGAACAGGCGGTATTGGCAGAAAAAAGAGGAGCGGATTATTTGGGAGTGGGGGCGGTATTTCATACCGGTTCCAAGGCTGATGCGGATCATGTAAGCTATGAAACCCTAAAAGAAATCTGTAAAACAGTAAGTATACCTGTTGTGGCAATTGGGGGCATAAACAAAGATAACATAATGGAATTGTCAGGCTCCGGAATATGCGGCATAGCCGTTATCAGCGCAATTTTTGCCCAGCCTGACATTGTGAAGGCTACTGCCCAATTAAAAGAGTTAACCCAAAAGCTGGTGAAGCTATGATTAAAGGAGCAATCTTTGACCTGGATGGAACCGTTTTAGATTCCATGCAAGTCTGGGATAAGGCAGGGGAAATGTTTTTAAAAAGTATGGGGATTGAGGCAGAGCCCGGCTTGAGCAAAATTATGTTTTCCATGAGCATGACCGAAGGAGCTGAATTTTTAAAGGACAGGTACCGCCTGGATATGGATATACCTGCAATAATGGCGGGAATTAACCGCACCATTGAAGATTTTTATTCTTATCAGGTTCCACTAAAGGAAGGCGTGGAACAATTCTTAAAAGACATGAAGCAAGCGGGAATTAAAATGGTGGCGGCAACGTCCAGTGACAGGCAGGTTGTGGAAAGAGCTTTAAAGAGACTTAATGTCATGAATTATTTTGACCGGATATTTACCTGTACGGAAATCGGTGCCGGTAAAGTAAAGCCGGATATTTATCTGGCTGCCGCAAGGTATATGGGAACACTTCCAAAGGAAACATGGGTTTTTGAAGATGCTTTGTACGCAATTCGCACGGCAAAAAAAGCCGGATTCATGACAGTAGGAGTATATGATGCTTCTAGCATGGAAGACCGGGAAGAGATTAAGGCAATCTGTGACATCTATTTAAATAAGTGGGATGATTTTTATAGTTTGCTAGAAAGAATAAACTAAAATATAAAAAGGGTAGGAGAAGAATATGAGAACAGCATTAACGATAGCCGGAAGCGATTCAAGCGGAGGCGCCGGTATCCAGGCAGATATTAAGACCATGACCGCCCTTGGTGTGTATGCCATGAGTGCGATTACGGCCCTGACGGCCCAGAACACAACCGGCGTTACAGACATTATGGAGGTTACACCGGAATTTTTAGGCAAACAGCTGGACAGTGTTTTTACCGATATCTATCCGGACGCTGTCAAGATTGGCATGGTTTCATCGGCTAAATTAATTGAAACCATATCCGAAAAGCTGAAATTTTATAATGCAAAGAACATTGTTGTGGATCCGGTAATGATTTCCACAAGCGGTTCAAAGCTTCTGCAGGATGATGCCATAGAAACCTTGAAATACAGCTTGTTCCCTCAGGCAGTCTTATTGACACCGAATATTCCGGAAGCGTCTGTCTTATCGGGAATAACCATTACAAATGAAAAAGATATGATTAAAGCGGCTGAAATTATCAGCAACCAATTCGGGTGCGCGGTTCTTTGCAAGGGCGGGCATAGGGTAAACGATGCCAATGATTTGTTGTACTATAACCATAAATTCAAATGGTTTATGAGTGAGAAAATTAACAATGAAAATACCCATGGAACCGGATGCACTTTATCCAGTGCTATCGCTTGCGGTCTTGCTAAAGGCATGGATTTGGAGACATCAATTCAATTGGCCAAGGATTATGTATCAGGTGCATTAAAGTCAATGCTTGATCTGGGAAAAGGATGTGGACCCCTTAACCACATGTGGAATATCTATAAGGAAGAAAGATGATCATGAGGGAATATGCAGCCGGATAATACATAACCCGCTTTGAAAGAAGCGGGTTTTTCTGTGTGCCCTGCATGGGCAACAATTTGGCGGTAAAGCCCTAACTGTATAATAATATTATAAGTTAAATGACATAAAAGAGATGATTTGCTAACATGAAGGAGTTATATCATTACTGGGTTTAGTAAGGAGGGATGATAGGAGTATGGAATATAAAATAATGCTGGTTGAAGATGATGCCGCTATAGCAAAGCTGCTTAGCTCGCACATTGAGAAGTATGGATACAAAACTGTAACGGTGAGTGATTTTGATAAAGTTTTGGATACATTTATTGAGACGAACCCACATCTTGTTTTACTGGATATCAATTTGCCCAAATACGACGGCTATTATTGGTGTAGAAAGATTAGACAGATATCAACGAACCCGATCATTTTAATTTCCGCCCGTGACGGTGAAATGGATCAGGTGATGGGCATAGAAAGCGGGGCGGATGATTATATAACAAAGCCTTTTTATTACGATGTAGTAATTGCTAAAATAAAAAGCCAGTTAAGGCGCTGCTATGGTGCATTTGCCCACCATTCGTCTGAAGAAAGAAAAATAGAGTTAGATGGGCTTACCTTGTACCCCGAAAGGCCGGAGCTGCATTTTAATAATAATTCAACTGTGCTGACCAAAAAGGAAGCTGTACTTGCTGAAACATTAATGCGCAAATCCCCGAGGGCTGTAAGTCGAGATGTGCTTATGGAAAAACTTTGGGATGACCAGGCCTTTATCGATGAAAATACGTTAAATGTGAATGTGGCCCGTCTGAGAAAAAAACTTAAAGAAATTGGTATTGATCAGGCGCTGGAAACGGTTAGAGGACATGGATACAGATTGAATGTAACCTGGAGGAAAATTTAATGAAAATATTCTTTAGAGACCATCTGTCATTTGTAATGTTATACCTTTTCAATATGCTTTTTCTGTTTGTTTTTTATCACAAGCTAGGGGGATTTGAGACTTCAGAAAACGTTTATTACTTCATATTTTTAAGTACCTTCCTGCTGGGAATATTTTTGTTATACCGTTATTTTTCCCAGAAAATGTTATATGAAAAGCTGACTAACCTGCCTGCTAAACTTGAAGACACCCTGTCTTCGGCCGGAAGCGCACCTGTCTCGGAAGCTGTCAACCGGCTGCTGCGGGTACAATATAATCTATACCGGGAAGAAATCCAGCTGTACAAACGGAAACAGGAAGAACATTTGACCTTTATTCATCAATGGGTGCATCAAATGAAAACACCGATATCGGTAATTCACTTAATACTTCAAGAGAACGAAGGGGAGCCTTATACAGAAAATATCCGCCAAGAGATTGAGCGTATCAACAGAGGTTTAAACATGGCGCTACATATGGCCAGGCTGGACAGTTTTAAACATGATTTTTCTGTAGAAACCGTTTCATTGTATTCCGTTGTGCTTGAAGTCATCAATGAGCAAAAAAGGTATTTTATCCGCAAAAGGGTTTATCCGGAAGTGAAAGTGGATGGGAACATGTCGGTTAAATCCGACCGGAAATGGCTTAAGTTCATAGTAGAACAGTTATTGGTTAATGCTATTAAATACACGGTAGGGGAAAACAAAAAAGTGATTGTCTCGGCTTATGAGACTGAAAAGGGTAAGATTTTGGAAGTAAAGGATCAGGGTGTTGGCATTCCCCAACAAGATATCCGGCGCGTTTTTGAACCCTTTTACACCGGTGAAAACGGACGCAGGTTCGGTGAATCTACGGGCATGGGTTTATACCTGGTAAATGAGGTGTGCCAAAAATTACAACACCGAATTGAGCTGGAATCAAAACCGGCAGAAGGGACAACTATTCGCATTGTCTTTACCGGTTAAAAGCAACCTTACATCGCTGTAAGGTTAATGTAATGAACATCGATAGCAGGCGGTGCACGGCTACCTTACAATAAAGCTATCAAAAGACGAAGGGATGTTTGGAAATTGGAGATCTTAAAACTAAGTCATATTTCCAAAATATATGGAGACAAGGTACCGTACAGTGCACTGAAAGATATCAACTTGACGATCGAAAAAGGGGAATTTGTCGGCATCATGGGCCCTTCCGGGAGTGGAAAGACAACCCTGCTTAATGTAATTTCCACTATCGATCCCCCCACGGCCGGTGAGGTACTGATCAACGGTGAAAATCCTTATAAACTTGACAATTCAAAGCTGGCATTGTTCCGGAGAAGGAAGCTGGGCTTTGTTTTTCAGGACTTCAATCTAATTGATACATTAACCATCGGCGAGAATATTGTGCTTCCTTTAACACTGGATGGGCAAAAAGTTTCTACCATGGATAAAAAACTGAAAGAAGTAGCTGCCCGGCTTAATATAGAAGATATTCTCGCGAAAAGGACCTATGAAGTATCAGGCGGACAGGCCCAGCGCACTGCCATTGCCCGTGCCATTATTCACTCCCCCTTGCTTTTGCTGGCAGATGAACCGACGGGAAATCTTGACTCCAAAGCGGCCAAAGATGTAATGGCGCTATTTGAAAGCATAAATAAGGATACGGGAGTAACCACGGTGATGGTAACCCATGACGCTAAATCCGCAAGTTACTGCCATCGGGTGATATTTATAAAAGACGGCCGGTTCTTTAATGAGATTCATCGCGGGGATAGCCGCCAGAAGTTTTACCAGCAGATAATCGACGTGCTTGCGCTGCTGGGGGGTGAAGCAGATGACATTTCTGCAATTCGCTTTAAATAATGTAAAACGAAATACAAGGGTGTATCTGGCCTATTTTCTAAGCAGTGTTTTTACCATTATGGTCTTTTTCTCCTTTGCCGTTAATATGTTTCACCCCGTTATAGTAAGTAAAAGAGGCGGGGCAATTGAACTGATCATCGGACAAACTGAACTGGCAATCCTCCTATTTTCATTTTTCTTTGTGCTGATCTCAGTGAGCGCCTTTTTGAAAGTGCGTAGCAAGGAATTCGGCATTCTGATGATACTGGGAATGTCCAAAAAACAGCTTAGGCGGCTGGTTTTCCTGGAAAATATGATCATCGGATGTTTAGCCATTATTGTCGGTATCACCGTGGGATTGGTATTTTCCAAGCTTTTTTTAATGCTTTTAAGCAGCATTTTATCTTTTGGTTCCCTGTCTTTTTATTTTCCATCTGAAGCGATACTGTTGACCGCAGGATTCTTTATATTGATATTCCTGGGTATATCAGCTTTAACTCCGCTTATCATACGCACAAGTAACATCATTAATCTGTTAAAGGGAACAAAAAGACCTAACAGGGAGATAAAGTTTTCTAAAGTTCAATCTTTGGCCGCAGTGCTGTTGTTGGGTTTAGGTTATTTTATGGCCTTATCTCCCCAATTGTATGATTTAAACCCGTTTTTAGACAAGGTTGTTTTATTCATTGAAGACCTCCCATATGCTGAAATTATAATCACAACTTCAGTGGTTATGGGCACTTATTTGTTTTTCTCCCAGTTCAGTGTTTTTGTATTACACCGGCTGAAGGGGAAGAGAAGTTTCTACCTGCATAAAACCAATATGCTATGGATTTCGGATCTCATTTACCGGATGAGAGATAATACACGGATGCTTTTTTTAGTAACTATTCTTTCGGCGGTTGCCTTTACTGCTATAACCGGAGTATATGCCCTAAGTTCAGTGGTTAAGGATGAGGCCCTAAAAGACAATCCATTTGCCCTCACTTACACCTCATATAGCGGCAATGAAAATGAAGGGCAACACATAAAAACAATTGATGAAATGCTGGCAAGTCATGGCTTTAAGTACGAAAAATACAAAAGTGAAGTGATCAAGCAGGTTTCCCATAACAATCAAGTAGCCCATATAATTAGGCAGTCGGATTATAACAACCGGGCAGCTGCCCTGGGATTGGAGCAGGCGGTTCTGGATAAGGATCAGACATTATTGGTTCCGGTCTATGTAAGATATGATCCCAAAAGAGATAAGACATTAAGCCGGCAAAGCATTTCCCTTGATAACGGAGAAATAAATCTTAAAGTAGTTGGAGTAGCGCCCAAAGTTATCTTCTACTCCGGCTTGTTTCAAAACTTGATTGTCGTTAATGATGAAACCTATAATAAAATAACCGGTGTACAGGAAAAATACCATTCATATTCCTATGATATTCCCGATTGGCTAAACACTCTTGAAGTTACTGAAAAACTAAGGGAAGAACTTGGGGTAGGTGAACGGGGCCAATATTTCTGGTCAACGAGGATAGAAGGATATACTTTGGAGAATCAAAACAAGAAATTGTTTTTATATGTAGGGTTCTTCCTGGGGGCAATATTCTTTTTGGGAGCCAGTAGCTTTTTGTATTTCAGGCTATATACCGACTTGAACCGGGAAAAGAGCAAATATATTGGCATATCAAAATTAGGTTTAAGTTTTGATGAAATGAAAAAGGTAGCCAGTATTCAAATTGCAGTGTTGTTTTTTGTGCCTTTTATTCTTGCCGGCATGCACACTTATTTTGCCATCACTGTGCTGCAAACAGTATTGTATTCGTCAGTTTTTAAGCAGTTCTTAGTAGTTATAGGGGCATTTTTAATATTGAATATTATCTACTATATTTCGGTTCGTTCGCGGTATATAAATTACTTGAAGCGATTTGTTGTACCATAGTTGATTTGCTTCTTCCATGTTGCGTGGGTGGAGGTCCGGTCACATATTTTTGACTTCTTCAGGAGAACAAGGTTCCTGCAAAACTTAATGGAACTTGACACCATAAGGTTACAAGAGATATTTTATAAGAAAAGTTGCGGGGGAACTCATTTTGAGTTGAGAAGGTAAAACCTGACCCTTTGAACCTGTCAGTTAACACTGTCGTAGGGAAGCAACTAAGTATTAATGAAGAAGTGCGTTCCTTATGAGGGAGCGCTTTTTTTTTAAAGGTTATACCAATAAAAGGAGAAGGGGAAATGACTAAAGAGGAGATTCAAAAGCAAATTTTTCAAGCGGTGGAAACGGTAAAGCGGACGAATCCAATGGCCGGGTCAATTACCAATATGGTTACGATTAATTTTGTAGCCAATGCTCAGTTGGCCGTCGGCGGCTCCGCCGCCATGGTTTATCTACCCGAAGAGGGTGAGTTTTTGGCCAAAGCCGGCGGAGCTATCTATATAAACGTCGGCACACTTTTACCGATTCATGAGCAGGCTTTACCCTATGTAGCAAAAGTATTGCATGATACAGGTAAGCCTTGGGTGCTGGATCCGGTGGCTGTGGGGATTGGTTCCCTGCGAACTCAGTTGTTAAGGCAGTTTAAAGAATACAAACCCGATATAATCAGAGGAAATGCTTCGGAAATTATTGCTCTGGCCGGTCTATGGGAGTTAGAGGGTGGAACGGCTACCTCCAAGGTGCGTGGTGTTGATTCCACGGATTCTGTAAAAGCGGCAAAGACTGCCGCTGTCTCACTGGCCAAATGGACAGGCGGAGCGGTTGCTGTATCCGGAGAAACGGATTTAGTCACCGATGGAACTGTTATCGCCTACTCTTATGGAGGGTCGCACTTTATGCCTAAAATTACCGGAGCAGGCTGTTCATTGGGTGGAGTCGTCGCGGTCTATGCAACGGCTGCATCACCGTTTATTGCGGCTCTTACCGGTACTGCGGTATACAATTTGGCGGGAACCCGCGCTGAAAAAAAGGTAAAGGGTCCGGGGAGCTTTCAGATTCAATTCCTTGACGAACTGTATAAAGCAAGTGCAGAGGACATTGCTAACAATCCATTTGAGATAGAGGCGGTTTAGTTTAATGATGAATACCTTAATTGCAGTAAAAATAATCAATTTAGCCCTGTCAATTGAGGTGCATGTATTAAAGCCGAAAGACAAAGACTTATTAACAGATGAAGAAAAAATCTTGGAAAAAGGTTAAATAGTTTTGGCTATAGATTTTGATAATTTTTTGCCGGAGGTGAAATAAACATGTTTCGAGTGATGATGAAATCAAAAATTCACCGGGCCAGGGTTACCGAGGCCGATTTGAATTACGTAGGCAGTATCACCATTGACAGTGAACTCCTGGAAGCTGCCGATATTCTGCCCAACGAAAAGGTGCAGATCGTCAACAATAACAACGGGGCCCGTTTGGAAACCTACGTCATTCCCGCCCCTCCCGGTTCCGGGGTCATCTGCCTTAACGGTGCCGCCGCCCGCTTGGTTCAACCCGGCGATATCGTAATTATCATCAGTTATACATATTTAACCGACGAGGAAGCCAAAAGGCACCGGCCCACCGTAATTTTTGTCGATGAAAATAACCGGATACAAAATACCGGCATAGAAAAGCCTTTTACTAAAACTTCCCATTATGAAAAAGATTTTTGAAATGCACCGAGCTAAGTGTGGGGTGAAATTGTGACTGTTAATTTTCATCGGTTAATGATATAGTGTAATAAAAAGCTTTTCTTTTTGGTCGGATTTCGTGTACGGGGTGATTTTAATGAGTATGGTTTTATTAACTGAGCAGGATTATGTTTATACTCAATGGGAAAAATTTATCCGTACAGGTAGGGAAAATGGGGTAGAGGTTCGTCTTCCCATATTGGAATCATGGAAAAGGTGTTATTCTTTAGGAATCGACCCATTTAATCCCGAAATCCACCGCTCTCTAGATGAACAAACAATTAGGAAGGTAAGAAAAGAAAAAGAGAACCTTATTCAAATAGCCAGGCCGTTTATGGCCAATCTTTATAAATTCGTTAGAGGTACCGGTTTTGTTGTTGTTTTAACAGATGAAAAGGGGAATATTATCGAGCTCTTTGCTGATAAACATTCAATGCAAAAGCCCTTAACCAGAAATTTCTTTATCGGATCAAATTGGAGTGAAGAAGAAGCAGGTACCAATGCGATTGGCACTGCGTTGGTAATGAGGAAACATGTCCAAGTATCCGGCCCGGAGCATTATTGTCAGAAGCATCATTGTTTAACCTGTTCCGCTGCCCCGATTTTTGACAACCGAGGAAATCTTACAGCCATTCTTGATATTTCAGGTCCTTCCTATGCCTCTCACTTACATACACTGGGCATGGTAGTGGCGGCAGCAGAGGCTATTATGGCTCAGCTTAGGATTCAACAGAAAAATAATGAATTAGCTTTGGTAAATAAAAGATTGACTAACTTCTTTAAAACCGTTTCCGACGGTGTGATTATTGTCAGTAAAGACGGAAAAGTGACAGAAGTAAATCCGGCGGCCCGGGTTCTTTTAGGCCGGAGTGAAAAAAATATTATCGGAGCGCCGGTCAGTGAGTTGTTTGAATTCAGATCATCTTTTTTAAAAGGTAAGAAGTTTTCTATATATGAACAGTTTTCCGATGTGGATATTATGGTGGAAAACAAAGAGGGGGTCAGTTATTACCTGGCTTCTTCAGAACCTGTCATCAATGAACAGGGAGAAGTAACCGGTGGAATAATTATTATTCGGCCCATTAATCAAGTACAAAATCTGGTAAACAGATTGAGTGGACATAGTGCAAGCTTGGAATTTAAAGATATTATCAGCCAGAGTCCTGAAATTCTGAAAATTATTCGTTTAGCCAAACTCACCGCTGTCAGCAGCTCCAGCGTTTTATTGCAAGGAGAAAGCGGTACAGGTAAGGAGGTTTTTGCCCAAGCTATCCATAACGGCAGCTTCCGAAGCAACGGGCCCTTTGTAGCCGTCAACTGTGCAGCCATCCCCCGGGAGTTAATTGGCAGTGAACTGTTCGGCTATGAAGAAGGAGCATTTACCGGTGCCAAAAAAGGTGGCAAACCGGGGAAATTTGAATTAGCCAACGGAGGCACTTTATTTCTGGATGAAATCGGGGATATGCCCCTTGAACAACAAACAGCTTTACTTAGAGTTATACAAGAAAAAAAAGTAGCCCGGATCGGTAGTACCAGGATGATTCCGGTGAATGTGCGTTTAATCTGTGCCACTAATAAAGACTTGCGGCAAGAAGTGGAAAAAGGCACTTTTCGCAAAGATTTATTTTATAGATTAAATGTAATCACTATTACCATTCCACCGCTACGGCGGCGTAAGGAAGATGTGCCCCTTCTTTTTCAACATTTTTTAGATAAGTTGTCTTCTGACTGGAATTGTACCTTTCAGGTGGAGCCGGGGGTAATAGAATGTTTAATGAATTATAATTGGCCGGGTAATGTGCGGGAATTACAAAACGTGGTAGAGCGGGTTGCCCATTTTGCCCATTTTGCCGAAAACGGAGTCATCACCGTAAAAAATCTACCCCCGGAATTGCGGGAGGCTGCCCAAGCCGATTCGAAAAGTAGAGAAACCTACTCTTCTTCACTAAACAGCCGGGAAGAGAGGAAAAAACAGGCAATGGAAAGGGAAAAACAACAAATCCTGGCTCTATTGGATAAACACGGCGGAAACATCAGTAAAGTGGCCAGGGAAATGGGGGTTTCCCGGAAAACAATTTATAATAAAATGCGTCTTTATTCAATAAAAAACTAATATAAGAATTTGCTAAGTGTTACCTAAGTGTGAAAAAAGTGTTACCTATTTTATTCAAGGTAACACTTTTTTCACATAATGTCACAGGTGGCCTTCTTTTTAAAATCTAAGGAAATAATGATAAAACCTTAAACCAACTTGCTTTTCACGAAGAAAGTTGGTTTTTCTTTTTGCTGGCATAAATTTTGCGTATACAAACATAGTGAGTTTATCAAATTTTCGAAATTTAATCATGTGATTAAATTTTGAAAAAAGAAACACAGTGATTCTGTAATTGGCAGAGTAAGCAAAACACTGGGTTTTTACTAAGGGGGGATGCCGATAGATGAAAACGATACCTGTAATTGATGCGGTAGGAATGGTATTGTGCCATGACATAACGGAGATTGTTCCTGGCAAAGTGAAAGGCAGGGCCTTTAAAAAAGGTCATATCGTTCAACAGGAAGATATACCTAAATTACTTAATCTGGGGAAAGAACACCTCTATGTCTGGGAAATAAATGAAAACACCCTTCATGAAAACGATGCGGCAATCAGGATTGCCCAGGCAATAACCGGCCCGGGAATAACCCTAACAGAACCTAAAGAAGGAAAAGTGGAATTAAAGGCTGATCTGAACGGCTTATTAAAAATTAATACCCAGGCCTTAGAAGATATTAATTTTATTAATGAAATCGTAGTAGCATCCATCCATTCTAACCAAGTAGTTAAAAAAGGCAGGACTTTGGCCGGATGCCGGGTGGTCCCTTTAGTGATAGATAAAGGGAAAATTGAAAAAGTGGAGCAAATCGCAGGCCTAAACTACCCGGTTTTTGAAGTAAAACCCTTAAAATCCTTGAAAGCGGGAATCGTTACCACAGGCAGTGAAGTTTATCACGGTAGAATTAAAGACCGGTTTGGTCCTGTTATTCGGCGAAAGCTGGAAGAATTAGGCAACCAGGTTATCAGGCAGATTTATGCTAATGATGATATTTCCATGATTTCCAATGCAATAAAAGAACTGATTGAAGAAGGTGCGGAAATAGTTCTTATTACCGGGGGCATGTCAGTAGACCCTGATGATGTCAGCCCGGCCGGCATCCGAGCTGCCGGCGGGGAAGTGGTAGTATACGGCGCACCTGTTCTTCCGGGGTCCATGTTTATGCTGGCGTATATAGATGATATTCCCATCTTAGGTTTGCCCGGGTGTGTAATGTACCATCGGACAACAGTTTTTGATCTTGTGCTTCCTCGGATTTTAGCCGGAGAGAAGATCACCCGTAAGGATATCATCAGTTTAGCCCATGGCGGTTTATGTAATGTCTGTGATACTTGCACTTATCCTCACTGTTACTTTGGTAAGGGTAGTTAATACCGGGGCCTTTGGCCTTAATATAATAAATTAAACAAAGGAGTTGAAAGAATGCTGACAAAAAAGGTATTAAACATCAACGGTATCCCCAGAACCTTGCTTGTAGACCCTGAAGCCAGCCTAGCCAGCGTATTGCGGGAACAGCTGTTGCTCACCGGCTGTAAAGTAGGCTGTAATCAAGGTCAATGCGGAACTTGTTCCATCATCATGGACGGCGAAGTAGTACGCTCTTGTATCGTGAAGATGAAAAGAGTCCGCGATGAGGCTAATATTACCACCATTGAAGGGCTGGCTACCCCTGACAACCTTCATCCGTTACAGGTTGCTTGGATAGCTTACGGCTGTGCTCAATGTGGTTTCTGCAGTCCTGGATTTATCCTGTCGGCTAAAGTGCTTTTGGACAAAAACCCCAACCCCACACGGGAGGAAGTTCGTGCCTGGTTCAAGAAGAACCGCAATGCCTGCCGTTGCACCGGCTATAAGCCAATAGTGGACGCTGTAATGGCTGCCGCCAAGGTCATTCGGGGCGAAATGCGGAAAGAGGATCTGCTTTTCAAACCTGTGGGCAACAAAATTTATGGAACAACCTATCATCGTCCTTCCGCTATCCAAAAGGTTACCGGTACCTGGGACTACGGTGCCGATGTCAATTTGCAAATGCCGCCCGGCACACTGCGCTTAGCTTTGGTACAAGCGGAAGTATCCCATGCAATTATCAAAAACATTGATACTTCAGAAGCTGAAAAAATGCCCGGTGTTTATAAGGTAATTACCCATAAAGATGTTATAGGCAGAAACCGCATCTGTGGCTTAGTTACTTTCCCCACTAACAAAGGTGACGGTTGGGACCGGCCAATCCTTTGTGATGAAAAAGTATTCCAATACGGAGACGCCATTGCCATAGTTGCCGCTGATACTGAAGAACATGCACGGGCTGCGGCTAAAAAAGTTAAAGTTGATTTAGAGGTACTACCGGCATATATGAGTGCTCCTGCTGCTATGGCACCTGATGCCATCGAAATTCACCCCGGTACTCCTAATGTTTATTTTGAAATGGGCATTAAAAAAGGAGAAGAGACCAAGCCTTATTTTGAGCGGGAAGATGCGGTAACAATAGAAGTAAATACTTATTGCAGCCGGCAGCCTCACCTGCCCCTGGAACCGGACTGCGGTTGTGCCTATATTGATGAAGAAGGCCGTCTGACCATTCACTCTAAGAGTATCGGCATACATTTGCACCATGCCATGATTTGTGAGGGAATCGGTGTAGAGCCGGAAAAATTACGTTTGGTGCAAAACCCCACCGGAGGTACTTTTGGTTACAAATTCAGTCCCACCATCGAGGCATTACTGGGAGTAGCATGCTTGGCCACAGGCAGACCGGTTACTCTGGCCTTTGATATGTATCAAAATATTACCTATACAGGTAAACGTTCTCCGGGATTTGTTAAATGCAGACTGGCAGCCGATAAGGACGGAAAACTGTTGGCCATGGAAACCGACTGGACTATCGACCATGGTCCCTATTCAGAATTCGGCGATCTGCTCACTATGCGTTTAGCCCAGTTCATCGGTGCCGGTTACGATATCCCCAATATCCGTGGTCAAGGCCGTACCGTTTGCACTAACCATGCTTGGGGTTCCGCATTCCGCGGTTATGGTTCACCACAATCTTTCCTGGCTTCGGAAATTGCCATGGACGTATTGGCTGAAAAATTAGGCATGGATCCCTTTGATCTTCGTTATAAGAATATTTATCGTCCGGGAGCTACTACTCCTACCCAACAGGTTCCGGAAGTATTTTGCTTGGAGGAAATGTTTGATAAATTACGTCCTCATTATGAAGAAGCCAAGAAACGTTGCAAAGAATTATCAACTCCTGAAAAGAAACGTGGTGTAGGATTAGCCCTGGGTATTTACGGCTGCGGCTTAGACGGTCCTGATACTTCAGAAGCTTGGGTAGAGTTGACTAAAGAAGGAGTAACTGTTGGCGCATCCTGGGGAGAACACGGTCAAGGTGCAGATATAGGTGCCCTGACCATGGCCCATGAAACCTTACGGCCCCTGGGGATTAAACCTGAGCAAATTAAACTGGTCATGAATGATATGGCCTATACTCCTAACAGCGGTCCCGCCGGAGGCAGCCGTTCCAATGTAATGGTGGGTAATGCTATCCGGGTAGCCTGTGAAATGTTGCTTAACGCTATGCGTAAACCCGACGGCACCTACCGCACCTATGAAGAAATGGTTGCTGATAAAGTTCCGTTGCGTTATGACGGCAAATGGGTAGCTTCCGTATGTACTCCTTGTGATCCTGAAACCGCCAAGGGAGAACCTTTCTCCAACTATGTCTATGAATTATTTATGCCCGAAGTAGAAGTAGACATGAAGACCGGCAAAGTTAAAGTGGTTAAATATACAACTGTGGTGGATTGCGGTGTAATTACCAACAAAACTGCCGTTGACGGGCAGATCTACGGCGGCTTGGCTCAAGGTATCGGTTTAGCTCTCAAAGAAGATTTTGAAGACTTGAAGGTACACACCAACTTAGTAAAATGCGGTCTCCCCTACATCGATGACATTCCCGATGACATTGAGATCATTTATGTTGAAACTCCTCGTCCCACAGGACCTCACGGATCTTCCGGTGTAGGCGAAGGCCCCCTGACTGCCGGTCATGCGGCTATCCTCAATGCCATCTATAATGCTTGTGGCGTAAGGATTTACGATGTTCCCGCTTTACCGGAAAAAGTCAAAGCCGGTTTAGAAGCTTTAGCCGCTAAAAAGGAAGATAAATAAACTGAATACACTTCTCAAGCTTTAACTTTGAGAAATATAGTTTATCGGTTTCTTTAATAAAAATGGGGGACACTCCTGTAGAAAGAATTATATAAGTTTTGCAGGCGTGTTCCCTTTTTTCCACATAGTAATAACTTATATAGCGGGGGGTAGAAACATGGATCAAAAGAAAATGCGGGAATTGGAAGCGAGATGTACTCAAGATGAACCGCCCGGCTGTACCACAAATTGTCCGGTCCATGTTGACGGTCGTGGACTAATCGAGGCCTTTCAGAATAAAGACTTTACAAAAGCTTATCAAATTTTTCAGCAAGGGGTGCCTTTTCCGCGAATCATCAGCCGAATTTGCGATTCTCCTTGCAGGGAGGGCTGCAAAAGGAAAGAAATTGATGAGCCGATTAATATTAATGCTTTAGAAAGATTCCTAGTGGATAATATTGAATCGCCGCCTGTTAAAAACCTTCCGATAAGAGCCAAAACCGAAAGAATAGCAGTAATCGGCGGCGGTTTAAGCGGACTGACGGTGGCTTATGAGCTGGCGAAAAAGGGCTTTAATATCGTGATTTTTGAAGCAACTGAGGCTTTAGGCGGAAGTATACGGGATATCCCTGAAAAGGAATTGCCTCGGCAGGCTATAGAAGATGATTTTGCTCCAATTAAAAATAATTCCTTAATCGATATTAGATTAAATACCCTGGTGGGCAACCATAAAGATGCGGATATAACCTTTGATAACATCTGTAATGAGTTTGATTTAGTTTATCTGGGAATAGGAGGGAGAGAAATTGCCTCTTTAGAGCTGGGGCTGGAAATTGACAGTAACGGTAATTTAAAGATTGACCCGATTACTTTGGCCACCAGCCATCCTAAAGTTTTCGCCGGCGGCAGTTTATACTTGGGTAATGACGATAAATTACCTATTAATTCCATATATCAAGGTAAAAAGGCTTCTATCTCCATTGACAGATTATTGCAGAAATCTTCCCTTACTTCCAATCGGGAGAAGGAAGGGCCTTATCCTACCGCCCTGTACACCAGTTTAAAAGGGGTAAAAGTGGAAGCTCAAATACCCATGAGTGATCCCGGTAAAGGCTATTCAATGGAGGAAGCCCTGCAAGAGGCTAACCGATGTCTATTGTGTGAATGTTTAGAGTGTGTGAAAGTCTGTGAGTTCTTAGCCAATTACCGCTCCTATCCCAAGCGGTATGTGCGCGAAATTTATAATAACTTATCCATTGTTATGGGCATCCACTTTGCCAATAAAATGATAAATTCTTGCAGTTTATGTGGCTTATGTGAAGAAGTTTGTCCTAACAATTTAAATATGGGACAAATTATTCATGAAGCCCGGAAGCAAATGGTACGCAAGGGGAAAATGCCTCCCTCGGCCCATGATTTTGCTTTGCGGGATATGGAATTTAGTACCGGGGAAAAATTTATTCTTAATAGACATCAACCGGGGTTTAGCACCAGCAAAGCGGTGTTTTTCCCGGGATGTCAGCTTAGCGGTTCCGCTCCTCAACATGTAAGCAGTATTTACCGCTATCTATGCGAAAAAATCAGTGACGGTGTAGGCCTTAGCCTGGGTTGCTGCGGTGCGCCTGCCCTTTGGTCCGGAAGGGAAGAATTATTTAAAGAAAACCTGAAAACCCTTGAGGAAAATTGGCTTGAATTAGGAAAGCCAAAAGTTATTACCGGGTGTCCCACCTGCTACAGAGTTTTCAAAGAATGGCTGCCTCAAGTAGAGGTGGAAACCATTTGGACCCTTTTAGATGAGCTGGGGCTTCCGGAGACGGATGTCCCGAGGACGGCACCGAAACGGCTGGCGATCCATGACGCTTGTACTACTCGGCAGGAAGTGGAGTTGCACAACAGCGTCCGTAATATTTTACGTAAACTGGGCCATACAATAGTAGAGCTGGAAAATAGTTGTCAGACTACCGGCTGTTGTGGTTATGGCGGCTTAATGATGTTTGCCAACAGGGACCTGGCTAAGCAGGTGGTAGACCGGCGCCTTCAGGAAGCGGAAGAAGACTATCTGGCTTACTGTGCCATGTGCCGGGATAATTTTGTCAAACAGGGAAAAAGGACCTATCATCTTTTAGACTTAATTTTCGGTATAGACAGTGAAGACCAAAAGGCACCGGATTTTTCCCAACGGCGGGAAAACAGAGCCAGATGCAAACAAAAATTATTGAAGGAGATTTGGGGCGAGAAAATGGCAGAGGAAACCAGTAAAATTAAACTTATTATTACCGACCGGGTTCGTGAACTTTTGGAAGACAGGATGATTTTGCTGGATGATATTAGACAGGTTATCGAATATGCAGAATCAACCGGAAACCGGCTGAAAAACCTGGAAACCGGCCGTTACATTGCTTACCATAAACCGGCTGCCGTGACATACTGGGTAGAATATACCCCTCAAGAAGACGGTTTTGTGATTCATAATGCCTATAGTCACAGATTGGAAATCAGTTAATAGTGGGGCGGGATGAAAATGTATAAAGTGATTGAACAAAAACTACCAATAATTTGTGATAAATGTAATGTTGAGTTAACTCTGGGCATGGTAACATTGTCTTACTTGGGAAGCAGTTTTCCTGTGGAATTACCAAAATGTCCCAAATGCGGATTGGTCTATATCCCTGAAGATCTGGCCCTGGGGAAAATGGATCAGGTAGAAAAGGCCCTGGAAGATAAATGATTCGGGGTGAATTAAGTGAGCGTAAAACTTATTGACGGAGTTTTGCATCCCGGAGGCCTGGAGCTAACTAAGAGACTGGTTGATTACTGTTCTTTTGCACCAAGTGAAAAAATACTTGATTTAGGTTGTGGTATAGGAACAACGGTGGAATATTTAACGGATGTATATGGCTTAGACGTGATCGGTGTTGATTTATCCCGGGAATCAATTGAGACAGGTAAAAAGCGTAATCCTCACTTGCAACTAATTGAAGGCTCAGGGGAAAAACTGCCTTTCAGGGACTGTTCCCTGAAAGGTGTTATAGCTGAATGTTCTTTATCGGTTATGCAGTATGCTGACGAAGTTTTAAAAGAAATCAACCGGGTCTTAGAAATGGAAGGGAAACTGGGTATAAATGACTTATACATCCGGGAAAGGAAGGAAAAAAATTCACCGGCTTGCAACTCCCAAAAAGCCAATTGTCTTACAGGTGCCCTGGAATATTCCCAGTTAGTCCGGGTGTTAGAGAATAACGGCTTTCAAATAATCCGTTGGGAAGATCATTCCCCACGTTTAAAAGAGTTTGTCGCCCGGTACATAATGGAATACGGCTCTTTAAAGGATTTTTTCCAATGTAGGCAGGAAGTAAAAGGACAGGCTTTGGGAGGAAAAACCCACAATAAAATGGGCTACTTTCTGCTGGTGGCCAAAAAGATAAAGAACATTAAAAGCTAGAGGAATCTATGGGTGAATTCCTGAGGAGGTAAGGTACATCCATGATGAATGACAATTTTTTTAAAATGATAGAAATGACCCAGCAAGGCTTTTATTGCAGCCAGATTTTAATAAAATTGGGTCTGGAAAAACAAGGCAAGGAAAATGAAGATTTGGTCCGGGCTATGGCCGGTTTGGCAGGGGGCTTGGGTTTTACCGGGAAAACCTGTGGCACCCTTACCGGCGGTGTTTGTCTTCTGGCTTTATTTGCAGGTAAGGGTACCCCGGAAGAAAGGGAAGACCCGCGGCTTAACCTGATGATCAATGAATTAGTCCAATGGTTTGAAGAGGAGTTCGGCAGTTTATACGGCGGAATTGATTGCCGGAACATCCTGCAGGAAGATGAACGTAATCGCTTGCAACGGTGTCCCCAAATAGTTGATCGGACCTATGGAAAGGTCATGGAATTATTGGATGCTAATGGCGTTACATAAATTATGGAGGGATAGTTTTGGAAACAATCTGGCAGGAAATGGTAAATACCTTAAGTAAAGGTGAAAGTTTAGTAACAGCCACTGTTTTTAATACCGCCGGTTCAGCCCCCCGTACCGCCGGTGCTAAAATGCTGTTAAAAGGAGACGGCTCTATAGTGGGAACTATCGGCGGCGGCAGATTGGAAGGGGAGGTCAGAGAGTTAGCCGGGAAAGTTTTCAAAACTAAAAAACCTTATATTAAGGCTTTTCAGTTAACCGGGGCTGATGCGGCTGAGATGGACATGATTTGCGGCGGTAAAGGTGAAGTCCTACTGGATTATATTGACGGAGAAGATAAATTAAATCTGGAAATTTATCAAGGTATTTTAGATGTGTTTTTGAGAAAAGAAAAAGCCTGGTTAATTACTGCCGTAAGTAAAAGGAACAATGAATACCGACAACAGTGTTTAGTTAAAAAGGACGGTACACTTTTGGGCTCCTTGGACTGTGATCCTGATTTTCTGGAAAAGCTCATTAAAGGTCCGGCAAAAATCACCATCCATTCTCAAGTTTGGGAAGACCGGCGTTTATTGATTGAACCTATCCGGAATACGGGGACGGTGTTTATTTTTGGTGCGGGTCATGTGGCACAACAAATAGCTCCTTTAGCGGAAAGGGTAGGCTTTAAAACCGTAGTTTTAGATGACCGGAAAGAATATGCCAATAAGGAACGCTTCCCTGAATCGGAAGTAATTCTCCTGTCTTCATTTTCCGAACCTTTGCCCCCCTTGGATATTGATGAAGATAGTTATTTGGTGATAGTAACCCGGGGTCATCTCCATGATAAGACTGTCTTGGAACAGGTATTGCCTAAAGATGTGGCCTATATTGGCATGATCGGAAGTAAAAGAAAACGGAATATGATTTATCAGGCCTTAAAAGAGGAAAAGGGCTTTACCGATGAAGATTTTAAAAGGGTCTATTCACCTATCGGAATAGATATACTGGCTGAAACCCCTGAAGAAATTGCGGTAAGTGTGGTGGCAGAGCTGATTAAAGTTAGGGCGGAAAGAGAACAATGACCCGGGGGAAAATAGTTGCCCTGATTTTAGCGGCTGGATATTCCTCCCGGATGGGAGACTTCAAACCCCTGTTGTCTTTAGAGGGGAAGCCGGTTATTGCCAGATCCGTTTCTTCTTTGCGAGAGGCCGGAATTACAGATATCCGAGTGGTAGTGGGATTCAGAGGCAGGGAATTAAAACAGCTTTTGGATAAACTGGAAGTAAAATCAATATTTAATGAAAACTTTGACCGGGGCATGTTTTCCTCCGTTCTGGCGGGGGTGAGAACCTTTACCCCTAATGTGGAGGGTTTTCTCTTATTACCGGGGGATATACCTTTAGTAAAAAGTGATACTATTAAAAAGCTTTTGGAGATTAATGAGGCCAGTGCCTGTAGTGTGATCTATCCCTGTTATTTCGGACTAAAGGGTCACCCTCCTTTAATCGGCAAAAAATGTTTCCCCCGGATTTTAGCGCAAGATTTTTCAGGAAACTTACGTTCTGTTTTAAAGGAATTTGAACAGGATGCCTGTATGGTTGAGACCTTTGATTACGGTATCTTGCCGGATATGGACACTCCCGGAGACTACCGGAAAATTACGGAGATTGCCCGGAGGAATCTCCCTACTGTTGAAGAGTGTTTTGAGATGTTTGAAGTTTATCAAGTCCCGGAAAGAGTAATCAATCATGGCTGGGCTGTGGCTCAGGCGGCGGTGAAAATTGCCAAAGGGCTTAATGCTACAAGGAAGCTTTCTTTAGACCTGGAGGTAATTGCCCTGGGCAGCCTCCTGCATGACATAGGCAAAGGCCGGCCTGATCATGCCCGGGCGGGAGCGGCCCTTTTAGAAAAGGCGGGTTATCCTGAGCTGGCAGAAGTTGTCGGAAATCATATGGATTTGGAACTATATGAAGATGATCCTAATCCGGTAATCAATGAGGTCAGGCTTGTATTTCTGGTGGACAAGCTGGTTCGGGAAACAAAGCCGGTTACCATTGAGGAGCGATTTGCCAAAGCTTTTAAAAAATACGCCAACGAACCGGAAGTTCTGAAAAAGGTTAAAAAAAGAATGAGGAATGCTTTGTGGCTGAAAGAAAAAGTCGAGTCCCTATTAGGCATCGATGATTTATATTCTTTTATAAAGGGGTAATTGTTATGGAGTATAAGGTGCTGAGCAATACGGAAAGCGTATGCCCCCAATGCTTACAACGAATAACCGGGCAAAGGATAGTGAAGGGTGAAGAAGTTTACTTACGAAAAGAATGTCCGGAACACGGTACCTTTGAAGTTTTGATCTGGAAGGGCACTCCTAAATATGAAGACTGGCCCATAGAAAAAATCCCTATTACACCTTCTTTCTGCCAAAGGGAAATAGAAAAGGGTTGTCCTTATGACTGTGGCCTCTGTCCGGACCATAGGCAGGAAACTTGTTGCGTATTATTAGAGGTAACGGCAAATTGTAATCTTTATTGCCCGATATGTTTTGCCCAAGCCCAGGAAGGAAAAGCACCGGATCCGGATCTTACGGAAATTTCCCGCTGGTACGACAAATTAAAAGAACCCGGTTTTATAGCTAATATTCAAATTTCAGGGGGAGAACCGACGGTCAGGGACGATTTGCCGGAAATAATTGCCATGGGCCATGAAAAAGGCTTTTCTTATATTCAGTTAAATACCAACGGTTTACGGTTGGCTAAGGAACCATCTTTTGTGAAAAGTTTAAAAGAAGCCGGGTTAAATTCGGTATTTTTACAGTTTGACGGAACCAATGATGAAATATACCGGAAGATAAGAGGAAAGCCTTTATTGGATATTAAAAAAGCGGCCATTGATAATTGTGCCCGGGAAGGTATCGGAGTAGTCCTGGTTCCCACTTTAGTTCCCGGGGTTAACCTGGATAATGTCGGGGAGATTATTTTCTTTGCCGTTGAGCATATGCCAGGTGTTCGGGGTGTGCATTTTCAACCCGTCAGTTACTTTGGCCGCTATCCGGAGTCACCTCCTGCGGACCGAATTACCATTCCGGAGGTATTAAGGGCTCTAGAAAAGCAAACTTCAGGTAAGATAAAGGCAGAAAACTTTGCCCCGCCTGCGGCGGAAAATTCCTACTGTTCCTTCCAAGGTAATTTTATTTTAACGGAGGAAGGAGAGCTAAAACCTACCAAGTCTCAGGTAGCAGGTAAATGTTGCTCCCCGGTGAAGGCCCAAGAAGCCATACAAAAATCCAGGGCTTTTGTGGCCCGACAATGGTCAGCCCCGGACAATGCTTCTCCCAATAGGTCCTGTGCTTGTTCAAAAGTGGGAAATCAGTTATTGACAGGTGTAATCAATACAGATAGTCTGGATTTATTTCTGAGTCGAGCCAAGACTTACACCTTGTCCATTTCCGGTATGGCTTTTCAGGATGCTTGGACTTTGGATTTGGAGCGGTTACGGGATTGCAAGGTTCATGTATTTAGCCCCGATAATAGATTGATACCCTTTTGTGCCTATAATCTCACAGACCTGAATGGGAAAAGCCTTTACAGAAAATGATTAAAGAACGGTGAGGGACAGTGGATAATTGGATTAAAGAAAAAATAGGATCTACCGCTGAACAATTATCTAGACAAGATATAAATGAATATCGATTGGCAAAGCTCCGGGAAACCCTAGAGCATGCCCTTGAAAAAAGCCCTTTTTATCAGAAACACTTACAATATTATTCAAAAAATGGCTTAAAGGATTTAGCCGATTTTAAAAACATCCCTTTTACTTACCCTGAGGATATCCGGGATCATGGTTTGCAAATGCTCTGTGTGTCCCAAAGTGAAATTGAACGGGTGGTTACCCTGGACAGTTCCGGAACCACGGGGGAACCTAAACGCCTTTATTTTACCGCTGAGGATCAAAAATTGACTATTGACTTTTTTATGCAGGGTATGTCTTTGCTTACCTCCCCCGGAGATAAGGTTTTAATCCTCATGCCCGGCGAAAGGCCGGGAGGTATCGGTGCTCTTTTGTCTATAGCTTTGGAAAGGATAGGAGCCATTCCTGTTAAACATGGTTTTGTTACAGATTTAAGGGAAACCTTGGAGATAATCAGCAGGGACGGGATTAATGTTTTGGTGGGCGTTCCCATCCAGGTTCTGGCCTTGGCCAAATACTATGAATTGACAGGTTGGACAAAACCCTTAGCTTTAAAAAAGATGCTCTTAAGCGCCGATTATGTGCCCCAGGCAACTGTTGACTATATTCAAAGGGTTTGGGGTTGTGAAGTGTTTCGGTATTACGGGATGACCGAAATGGGACTGGGGGGAGGAATTGAGTGCAGTAAACATAATGGCTTTCATTTACATGTAGCGGATTTCTTGCTGGAAATCATAGACCCGGCTACCGGGGAAGTTTTGCCGGAAGGTGAATACGGTGAGCTTGTACTCACTACATTGACCAGAAAAGGTATGCCTTTGATCCGTTATCGCACCGGGGACCTTTCCCGTTACTTGCCCGGAATTTGCCCTTGTGGGTCAGTTATCCCCCGTTTAGAGAATATTAAAGCCAGAAAAAGCGGTGTTGTGCATATTACCCCGGATTATAGTTTTACCATAGCGGATTTAGACGAAAGTTTATTGCCCTTACCGGGGGTTGTGGATTTTTCGGCTACTGTTTTTAAAGAGCCGGGATTGACCGTTTTAGAGCTGGAAATTAAATCATTAGGGGAAAAGGCGGATCTTACTGCCGTCAGGGACAGGCTGTTTTTAAACCAAGCTTTCCAATTGGCTGCAAAGGAAGGAAAGCTGAAGGTAATTGTCAAGGAAGTGCATTATAAGGATAATTTTAGTCCTGAATGCAGAAAAAGAGTAATTAAAATAAGGTGATTTTTTATGGAACCAAAAACCATTTACCTAATCAGGCATGGGAAAATAGGCTTAAAAGATGGGGAACGTCGCTATATCGGGCAAATGGACATACCCTTAACTGAAGAAGGACGTGAACAGGCCAAAGCCCTAGCCCTAAAATTTAGGCAATTAAAAATTGAGGCGATTTATTGCAGTGATTTATCCCGTTCTAAAGACACAGCCTGGGAAATAGCCAAGGAACAGGGGCTGGTTCCCCGGGAAAGGAAGGATTTACGGGAGATAAGTTTAGGTAAATGGGAAGGTTTAAAATTTGCGGAAGTGGCCCAGCGCTATCCAAGGGAATTTAAACAGCGGGGAGCGGATATCGCCTATTTCCGGCCGCCGGGGGGAGAGAGTTTTGCCGATTGTAGTCAGAGGGCCGTGGCGGCTTTTTATGACATATTAGACAATGAGTATAAAAATATTTTGATAGTGGGTCATGCGGGGGTAAATCGTTTAATTATCAGTCATGTGCTGGGACTGCCTTTGAACAATTTGTTTCGGATTGGTCAGGATTATGGCTGTTTAAATATAATTTTAAAGGGAAAATGCGGTTTTCGGTTGACATTGCTTAATGAACCTGTTGTTTTAGCTGATAGCAGAGGATGATTTTGGGAAAAAACAAATAAAATTATGGAGGCCAAAAAATGAAGAAAACTATTATGGATGAATTAAAAGAAGAATTAAAGGAATTTAGTGCCAATTTATTTAAAAGGCTTACGGAAGAATACGACAATTATGAGGATATAATAGCCGGTTGGAACGAATTGCATACCCTTTTTTTGGAGTCAGTAAATCATCGCCTTCATGAATTGGCGGAAAAAGAACTTTCTGAAGATGAAACCATGGATAAAATCGAGGCTAATTCTGCGGTAATAGAGGTAAAAGATAAACATACAGGTTTACTGTTCAGGCGCAATATCCCTATAGATTATCTGGAAACCGATAACGGGATAATTATCAGGGGCGAAACCTTATCCGGCAAAATTTCTGAAATAGCTTTTCTTTCAGATATGGCCCTCTCCAGGATAAAAGACCTTCGCGGATTAGGTCCTGATAAAGGCCGTTGCGGAAATCATTAAAAAAGAAAAAAAAGGGGCCTAGCAGCAGGATATGTATAACTTGTTAATTTAACTTCCGTTGAATTAACAGGTTATACTTTTTTATTTTAAAGGCCTTGCAAACATCTGCTCAGTAGATGGCCATGTCATATGAAAGGGGATCTTGGCGCAAAGACAATAATTAACTGGATAACCAAACTAAAGTTATATACAATATTACCTAATAGAAAGAGCAACTCAAATGAAGCATGGCAGAGGATCGGATGCTTTGAAGGTGTATTGATAAGGTTAGAAGGCCGTCAAATAAACCATTGCTAAAGGCAATTAAAATAATTTAAGAAAGGAATGATGGTATTATGCTCTGGAAAGACAACTATGAGCTTGGCGTTCCTCTGATAGATGCGCAGCATAAAGAATTATTTAAGCGTGTCGGATCCTTTTTGCAGGTATTGCGCTCAGGGGGTAGCTGGGATGAGAAAATTCCGAAGATAAACGAAACATTGGAGTTTATGAAGAGATACGTTGTAGAGCATTTCCAGGCTGAAGAAGAATACCAGCGCAGTATTAATTATCCCGGATATAAATTTCATAAACAGATACATGACGACATGGTTAACTATGTGCAAGAGGTTTCTAAGCAATACGAACAATCCCAAAATGACGAACAATTAATGCAGCAGTTTGGAGGTAGACTGCTGGCATGGCTGATTAACCATGTAGCCGCAGAAGATCAACGCATAGCGGAATATGCAAAAAAGAAGGGGATGAGCGGAAATGGTAGATAAACTATACAGAACTTTTGTGGATGCAACACGTAATGTATTTAATTTGATGCTTAACATTTCGGAGATTTCCGATCATCCGACAGAGGATTTCAAATATGACGATGAGGTTGATATTGCCATCGGTATTGTCGGAGACCTTCAGGGGGAAGTTATTTACCGCTTCCCGGCCTCGACATCTCTTAATATAGTAGAAATCATGAGCGGTATGCAGTTTGAAGAAGTGGATGCCTTCGTGACCTCTGCTATATCAGAGATTGCAAATATCATCAGCGGTAATGTTCTAACTGCCCTTTCCGATAACGACGTGAAGTGTGATATATTACCGCCGGTGCCAGGCAAGCTTGATGACGATAAAGAATATGAAGTGAAAACAAGTTGCCGTATTAGCACAGCAATCGGTGATGTAGGTCTGGAAATAAGATTGAACCCTGCTTCTTAACCTGCTACGAACCTGCCACGGGGACGGTTCTTGTGGCAGGTTAACCGCCCATTTACCTAAGCAATTGGTTTACTTACCTCCCATACCGTTTCAATTCCTCGCTTATTTTGAAATTATTAAGGGGGATCGCCAATTAAATGTTTAAAAAGCCATCAATGTTGGGGCTATTTGCCGGAATAATTTCCATTGGTTTATGGATATTGTTAATGTTCTTTAATCCTTATTCTAGTAATCTAAATAATGATACGATATTAATAACTTTATTTATGTTAGTATTACCTGCTATTACAGCTATAATTTCTTTTTTTACATCAAAAAGAGTATTAATGCTAATTGCCTTTTTATGGTCTTTACCGTTGAGTCTGTACATGTTAATGACTCCGGGAATTTTCCTCTTGTTTGGAATCACCTGCTTTTGTTATTTATTTAGTTATATTTTTTATGTGAAAAGGGCGCTTTCCTAGAGTAAAGAAAGTGTCTTTTTTATTTTATAAGTGTTCTCATGGCTCTGTTCTTGGTTGCAACGCCCCCAAAACATCTTAACCTTGTAGTATAAGAGACTAGAGGGAGAGAAAACAGAGGATGTCCACAATGGCCCAAGTAAATAGTATCAGAGAATCATTCTTATTTTCTTGCAAAACTGCAGCATTTGACGGGCACAACCGTAACCGTGGAACTTACAAACCTTGCTAAAAGGAAGGGTCATTAAGGAGCCGTAAAATTGGTATAATCTTTAAAGAACAGCATTTTAAAAAACTATAAGCTTATGGTATGAGGCTTGAAAAAAGAAAGAAGGGAAAATGATTATGGCGGTTATCCAAAAAATACTTGGTTTTAGCATGAACCTTGCTGCCGATATTTATAGAAAAAAATTTGAAGAGGATACCCGGCGGGCGCTTGAAGTTAATGAAGGGGTATTACGGGAAATACTGCAATTAAACAGTGAATCAGAGTATGGACGTAAATACCGTTTTTCTTCTGTCACCACGGCTGCAGATTATCAAAAGCAAGTTCCTTTAACTGATTATGAGGACTACCGGCCTTATGTTGAAAGAATGGCCAACGGTGAGAGCAATGTCTTGACAACTTTGCCTGTGATATATTTTGGACAGAGTTCCGGGACTACGGGAAAGAGTAAGCTAATACCGGTTACTGCTAAAAGCAGGAAAGTGATTAATACTCATATGATGTTGTTAACCCAGGGCATGCTGCTGAAGGCTGTACCGGCAGCCCGCAGCGGCGGTAGGGGACTGTTTCTCATGAACACCGTAAAGGCCGGGAAAACCAAGGGCGGTATCCCCATCGGGGCGGCAACCTCAGGGGGCATGCAATCCATGCAGTCTATCGTGCCTTACATATGGACGTCGCCGCCGGAAATATTGCAGCTGCAAGATCAACGCACTGCGCTATACTTACACTTGCTTTTTGCCCTGCAAGAATCAAATCTTGCCTATATTAGCGCGCCTTTTCCGTCACCTATATTGCAGTTATTCCGGTTGTTGGAACAAGAGTGGCCAAATTTAGCAGAAGACCTGGCTGAGGGCAAAATAAACAGACATTTAGAACTGGCGCCGGACATTAGAAGGCAGCTAAGCATGCGGATGCGCCCTAATGCAACGCGGGCAAAAAAGTTGGCAGCAGAAGCTAAACAGGGCATGGAGAATATCGCCCTTCGTTTATGGCCAAAATTACAATATATTACCTGTGTGGCGGGAGGAAGTTTTAGTATCTACATGGATAAAATTCGCCGGTATACCGGTGCAATACCCTACTATTCGGCAGTGTACAGTGCCAGTGAGGCTATGATCGGAATATGTACCCGCACTAATGATATTAGTTATGCGCTTACACCCCACACTGCTTACTATGAATTTATCCCGGTTACAGAGGCAGAAAAGCCTAACCCAACTGTGTTAAACTTGGCTCAGCTGGAGAAGGGTGAAAGTTATGAGGTGGTGATAACCAATTACGCCGGGTTTTATCGTTATAAACTGGGCGATGTAGTTAAGGTGGTTGATTACTATAACGAAACTCCGGTAATTGAATTCTTATATAGAAAAGGGCAATTACTTAACGTGGCGGCAGAAAAAACCTCTGAGGAAGCTGTTTTGGCGGCATTAAAAAACTCTGCCCGGCAATGGGGAACTGATATACTGGACTATACAACCACTACCGACATAGATGGACTTGTGGGCAGGTATGTATTTTATGTTGAGGTAGAGCATCCTGAAAAAGCAACGGATGTCAGCGCTTGGCAAGGGATTTTGGAAAAAGAACTACAAAAAACTAACCCCCGTTACGGGGCCGGTATTGAGGCGGGTAGAATAGCAAACCTGTTGCTGAAAATTGTGGAACCCGGCAGTTTCCAGCGTTTAAAACAGCAATTAATTCTAAGAGGAGCTTCAGAAAATCAGGTCAAAATACCCAGAGTATTAAATGATAAAGAGCTAAAGGACATTTTAGATCAACATATATTAAAAAGCGGGGATTAAAGAATGGATAAAAATTTTAAGCCGATAGTGATATTATTTATTACTTTGCTACTGGTAATGGTGGGATTTGGAATTGTAATTCCGATTTTTCCCTTTTTAATTTTTGATTTAGGCGGTGGGGCAACTGCCCTGGGCTTTTTTATGGCTGCCTACTCGGTAATGCAGTTTATTTGCGCTCCTTTCTGGGGCAGCTTGTCTGACCGAATTGGCCGAAGACCGGTACTGTTAACCGGCTTAATCGGTTATGGAATTACCTTTACTTTGTTTGCCTTTGTGTCTGAGTTGTGGATGATGTTTGCCATTAGAGTATTGTCAGGCATTCTTTCTTCAGCTACTTTGCCCACCGCAATGGCTTATATTGCCGATACTACCAGTGGCGCAGAAAGATCCAAGGGGATGGGTATACTCGGGGCGGCCATGGGGTTAGGAATGGTTATCGGGCCGGCTTTGGGGGGCTGGCTGGGCAGTGAAAATTATGCCTTGCCCTTTTTTGTAGCCGGCGGTCTGGCTATATTGACCCTGCCCTTTGCCCTTATTTTCATACCTGAATCCCTAAAAGAAGCTAATAAAACGACTCATAAAGAAAAAACCCGCATCACCTGGGAAGTGGTAAAAAACCCCCTGTTCATGTTGTTTTTAATTTGCTTTGTTTTTAACTTTACTTCCTCTTTATTTCAAGGCATCTTTGCCCCATTTGCTGCGGATAAAGTTGGCTTCGGACCCAAGGAGATAGGCATTTTATTTGCTGTTTTAGGCATTGTCAGCGCAGTTTTGCAAGGAGGGTTAATTGGCCGGCTGGTTAAGCGCTTTGGTGATGTAAAACTGGTTAAAGCAGGCTTGCTGATCGGTTCGGCAGGTATGCTACTATTGCTGTTGGCGCCCAATGTATTATGGTTATACGTAACATCTGCGATATTTAATATAGGTTGGACCTTGCTGGGCCCAACCACTTCCAGCTTGGTAACCAATAATGCTACAGGCGGGCAGGGTGCTGCTTTAGGGATTATGCAATCCTTTAATAGCTTTGGGCGTATCTTCGGGCCTATTGTCGGCGGGGTATTATATGATCTGCAAATGAACATGCCGTTTTCTTTAGGGGCAGTGATGATGTTGCTGATGTTTATATTGTCAAGCAGACAACTCTCTCGCCTGCGTGAAGGTAAAAGCCTTGAAAGGGCATCTTAACCAGCCACGGGAACCAGCCACGGGGACGGCAGACTGTGTGAAAACCTCATAAAATCCACAAAACCATGGCACCTTCTGGTAGAATGATAAATAAAGGGAGGTGCCATTATGGCATATATAAAGGGAGAAGATCGCAACCAACTTACATTGTTTCCCAATAGTATTGATGAATATATAAGTGACGATAATCCGGTACGAGTAATAGAGGCTTTTGTAGAAAGCCTTGATATGATAGAGTTAGGCTTCACACACGCCCAAACCCATTCAATCGGTAGACCCCCTTATGACCCGCGGGATCTGCTCAAACTTTACCTTTATGGTTATCTAAATGGTATTCGCTCTTCACGCAAGTTAGAAGCTGAAGCCCATAGAAATCTGGAAGTAATCTGGCTGCTCTCCAATCTTAAGCCCGATTTTAAAACCATAGCTGACTTTAGAAAAGATAACAAGAAAGCTCTTCAAAAAGTCTTTAAGCAGTTCAACCTTCTCTGCAGAGAATGGGAATTATTCGGCCAAAACGTAGTAGCTATCGATGGTTCCAAATTCAGAGCAAGCAATTCCAAAAAAAATAATTACAATAAAAAGAAACTAAATAGACTGCTCAAACACATAGATCAAAAGATAAACGACTACCTAAATGAGCTGGACAAAGGGGACCGGTGTGAAGAAGATACCCACAAACCTACCGCTGAAGAAATTGCCCAGCGTATAAGAGAACTCAAAGAGCGCAAAGAAGATTATGAAAAGAAACTGCAGACTATTGAACAAACTGATGTTACAGAAATATCTACAGTTGACCCAGACGCCAGACAAATGTCAGTCAATAACAACGGTACAAACATCTGCTACAATGTTCAAACTGCCGTTGATGGAAAGCACTCCATGATAGTAGATTACGATGTCATAAACAATCCCACGGATCATGGACAGTTAAGCCAAATGGCTAAACGGGCTCAAGAAATACTAAATAAAAAAGAACTACATATTCTGGCCGATAAAGGATATTATTCTGCAGCAGAATTAAAGGAATGTGAAAAAGCCGGATTAAAAACCTACGTGGCTAAGCAAAAATTCTCCAATGCAACGGAAGATACAGATTTCTATGCAGACAAATTTACTTATGATAAGGAACATGATTATTACATATGCCCTGCCGGGCAAACTTTGCTACCTGCCGGTTATCGTAAATCTAAAGGGAAAACAATCGGGCGAAATTATCGAAACTACAATGCTTGCCAAGCTTGCAAACTTAAGGACCGCTGTACTAAATCAGTACGTGGAAGAACGATAACCCGACATATTGACCAAGACCTTCTTGATAAAGTAGACCAACGAACACGTGAGAACAAAGAACTATATTTAAAAAGGCAAATGATAGTTGAACATCCCTTTGGTACTATCAAGGGTATCTGGGGTTTTGGTCACTTTATTACGCGCGGCCTGGAATCTGTAAAAACAGAGTCAGGTCTAGCTTTTCTTGCCTACAATTTGAAAAGAGCAATAAATATCCTGGGTGTTAAGGAATTTGTAAGGAGGTTACAGGAAGCATAGAGGAGGTTACCTCCTTTGGTTTCATTTTAATTACCAAAATTCGGGAATAATGAACGGCAGTGTGAATTTATAAGCAAAAACATGCTCGTTATTTACACAGTCTGACGTTCCTTCTGGCCGGTCTACAACCGGCCGTAAGAAAAGTAAGATTTTTAAACAATGGGAATTATTTAAAAATAAAACCCAAATACATAAGGAGGAAAGGTAATGAAGGTAGTGGCATTTAACGGCAGCCCAAATAAAGAGGGCAATACCTATCACGCAATTAAGATCGTGACAGGGGAGTTGGAAAAGGAAGGAATAGAAACAGAAATAATTCATGTGGGAAACAAGTCTATTAGAGGTTGTTTATCATGTGGTCAATGCAGAAAGAACAGGGATGAAAAATGTATTACCCGGGATGAAGTAAACGAATGGATACAAAAAATGAAAGAAGCGGACGGCATAATTTTAGGGTCACCGGTTCATTATTCGTCAATTAGTGCGACAATGAAAGCCTTTTTAGACAGGGCGTTTTATGTTGCCGGTAATAACGGTGGAATGTTTAGACATAAGGTAGGTGCAGCAGTTGTTGCTGTAAGGCGTTCAGGGGGGCTGCCTGCTTTCCATCAATTAAATCATTATCTAACTTATTCCGAAATGATCATACCGGCCTCGTGCTATTGGAATGTTATTCATGGCACGAGACCCGGAGAGGCGTTGCAAGACGAGGAAGGAGTACAAATAATGAGGGTCCTGGGTAAAAACATGGCCTGGATCCTTAAGTTAATAGAAAAAGGAAAGGGAGAGGTACCGGAGCCGGAAAGAGAAAAGAAAGTGGTTACAAATTTTATTCGCTAGGAAAGTTTAAAGGGACACCGCTATAAAACCCGGGATAACCCAGATTTGTTAGAGCGTTTATCCGATGAGGGGCTAAAGGGTGTCTGAGAGCAAATATCAATAATGTAGACTATATAAAAGTTCTGTTGCGGCTTATATTGTTCCGGCAAGCAACAGAACTTTTTATTTACCTACGGTGATAAGGCTGTTATGCATCCCTATTCAACCTGCAGCCCCGCAAACAATACTCTTAACCCATATAAGAACTGCTCATCAAAATCCAAATTCAATACATATTCCTTACCCCAAAGCCGCTCTAACTGTTTAGCTTCTTCCCGAGAAATCTGCTTGTTACGAATTTCGTCAGCAACGAATGATAAAACATAGTTATTTATAAGGTTTCCGGCGGTCAAACAGTTTCTATCAGCAACGCCGTACTTGGTTAATGTATTCAAAACAAACTTGATGACTTTTATTCTGTTTGGTGTGTTGGGAACAGACCTGGCAAATATTTCCGTAGCATCTCTGGTTTTTAATAATACCCTTCTAAACTCCAAGGCAAGGAAAGTCAATGCTTCTTTAGGATCGTCTACTGCTTCGGGTAAAGTTATATCTTGGGTAATATGTTCTGCGATTAAATTATACAAGTCCTGTTTATTCTTGATATGCCAATATAAAGAAGCAGCCTTTATATTCAGCTCTTTTGCCAGGGTGCGCATTGATAGATTATCAATTCCGTCACGGTTTAGAATCTCCAGGGACGCTTTAACAATTGCTTCTTTTGTAATAGCCATAAAATCACTCCACAAAATATGTGATTAGCTATTGTCCCTAACGGTGTTAGGTGCTATACTAACAGTGTTAGGGAACTGGCTAACGGTGTTAGATATCCTTATTGTAGTCCATTTGGCTATGATTTTCAACGAATTATAAAGGTGACGGTATCTTGAACTAAAAACAAAAGGAAGGAGGAGTAATTAAAATGATGAAAAACCTGAGGAAAAAGAAAGATGTGGGCATTTATGGAATAGCGGCAAAATGGTATGATAAAAACACTCGCAAAAGCAGGCTTGCTGAAATGGGGGAGTATGCCGATGAAATTGTATCTCTGGTTAGCCCGGGGGCCAGTATTTTGGAGGTAGCACCCGGACCGGGATATTTAGCTATTGAGTTGGCCAAGAGAGGCTTTAACGTAACAGCTGTAGAGTTAAGCCCTGATTTTATAAGAATAGCGAACAAAAATGCGCAGGAAGCAAATGTTTCAGTTGACTTTATAGAAGGCAATGCATCTGACTTACCTTGCGGGGATGAAACTTTCGATTTTATTGTTTGTAGTGCCGCATTTAAAAATTTCAAAGAGCCGGTAAAGGCACTGCATGAAATGCATAGAGTACTTAAACCGGGAGGAACGGCCCTAATAATCGACATGAATCGTGAAGCCACAAATGAAGATATTAATAACCAATTGCGGGGAATGAAAGGCTTTGATAAATACTTCGTGAAGTTTTCATTTCAGACCTTTCTGAAACAAGGTGCATACACCAAGAATGAATTCGAAGCAATGGTACAAAAGACACCGTTTCGGGACTATACAATTAAATCAGAAGGCATCAGTATATATGTATATCTTTATAAATAGGCAACCCTGCGGATAAAGAATTTATTGCCGGTATAACCTCCATTAATGAACAACAAAGGAGTACGTTCAGATGCCATTTGAAAATAACTTCCCTACTAGGCGTGATGAAGAGCTAAAAAATACACGGTCGGTGAGCTGAAGCCGCATAACGCACCGATTACTCTTGCAGAATACCATCCGGTTTGGCCCCATTTATTAAAGCGGGAAGGGAAGGGGGTTCGTTCGCTACTGGGCAGCAAAGCACTGCAAATTGAGCATGTCGGTTCCACCCCAGTGCCGGGGCTTTTGTGTGTAAGGGAGCCTCTGAAATAGACAGAAGGATAGGCTTTCGAGATTGGTTGCGTTTTGCGAATGGATCAAATGCAAAATAAAAATGAAGGAGCACTGTCACAGAGTAACCCTTCGGTGGCAGGTATTTTTTTTAAATTTTTAGAGGAAATTAATAGAAATTGTAGTATTATTTATGATAAAGTAAATTAAACTTTACAATAGGTTTTTATATTAAAGCATTTGCCTCTACCGGTAGGCCAATAAGGCAAAAGTAGGCAAGTTGCAAGAAGGGAAAGTTATAATAATATTGCAAAAATTCTGGATATTATTAAACGATGTTTAAACCTCTGGGTTTAAGGGAGAATATTATACCTTTTTGAAGGCTTTTTAAGAAAATAAAGATAAAACAAAGGAGGATGGTAAAATGTCAGAAAAATCTGCTAACAAATATGCCGGCACAAAGACGGAAAAAAACCTGTTGGAAGCATTTGCGGGGGAAAGTCAGGCAAGAAACAAGTACACATATTTTGCCAGAGTAGCCAAAAAGGAAGGCTATGAGCAAATAGCCGAAATCTTCCTAAAAACTGCAGAAAACGAACAGGTACATGCCCGGCTGTGGTTTGAAGAGCTTGGCTTAGTAGGCAACACGGCTGAAAACCTATTGGCGGCGGCAGAAGGCGAGAATTATGAGTGGACAGATATGTATGAACGTTTTGCAAAAGAGGCCGAGGAAGAAGGCTTTACTGAACTGGCGGAAAAATTCCGTAGAGTTGGTGCCATTGAAAAAGCTCACGAAGAGCGTTACCGTGCCTTATTAAAAAATGTAGAGCTGAAACGGGTTTTTGAAAAAGATGAAGAAGTCATCTGGGAATGCCGCGTTTGCGGAAATCTAGTAAAAGGTAAAAGCGCTCCGGAAGTATGTCCGGTTTGCAAGCACCCCAAAGCTTACTTTGAAATGCGCAAAGAAAATTATTAATTCATAATTAACTAATCAGTTGCTTAACCTGCCACCGGAACCTTCCTTGTGGCAGGTTTATAGTACTTGACTTATCCCAAGGAGCCGTTTTTTAGTTTATATAAAAAAAAGGAGGGTTTTATCATGTGGAAATGCAGCGTGTGCGGCTATATTCATGAAGGTGGAAGCGCTCCGGAAAAGTGCCCGAAATGTGGTGCTCCCCAGGACAAATTTGAAGCTGTGGCCGATGATGCTCGCGAGTTAATTGAAAGATCCCGTTACACGAATCAGCTTCTGGCGGCATTGATGGATATAGGCGCTCAACTGGAGGATCTGGCTTATGAAGGCATTGAAGATAACCTGGATCCCGGCTGTGTGAGAGTGTTCAATTATGTGCAAAAGGCAGCGGTAGAGATGAAGCAAATGGCAAAAGCGGAAATTCAAACCCATATATCGAAAGGTAAATGGGGTTAGGTCAGGGTACTATAAGGAGGACACCCGATGAAAAAATGGCGCTGCTTAGTATGTGGCTATGTTCATGAAGGCCCTACACCTCCCGATGAATGCCCGGTCTGTGGTGTGGGCCCGGATCAGTTTGAAGAAGTGGTAGAGAGCCCGGAACCACAAGCGCCGGATTTACCGGCAGCAGATTTAGGAGACGTAGGCAATGTCGGTACCGTTCCCGGAGGCAATCAGCGGAGTGCCATTCATAAAATAGGCTATGGTCTTTATGTGGCTACTTCCAAAAAGGGTAATCGTTTCAACGGCCAGGTATGCAATACCGTTTTTCAGATTACCAGTGAACCCCAGCGGGTAGCGGTAGCCCTAAACAAGCAGAATTTGACCAATGAATTTGTCAAAGACAGCGGCCTTATTACCGTCAGTATTTTGGGTAAGGACAACTTTGAGGATATTAAACGCTTTGGTTATCAAACCGGCCACAAAGTGGACAAGTTTTCCGGGTTTACTTACGGAGAAAGCGCCACCAATAAGCTACCGGTATTGCTGAATGCCGTTGCCTATTTAGATCTTAAGGTAGACCCGAACTTGGTTATAGAAGTGGGCACCCATACCCTTTTCATTTGCGATGTGGTAGACGGAGGGCCGATCAAAGACGGCGAACCGATTACCTATAGTTATTATCGGGCCAACAGAGATAAGGTATAAACATTAACCGGCCATGGGGGTATTCCTCGTGGCCGGTGCTTTTTTACCTGCCATGGAGATTTTTTGGTAGTTTTTAGCAATAACATATTGACAGATTATTAAGGAATGATTTTAATATAGGTGTAAGTTAGATGTTTATTTCGTAGCCGGCTACATAAAATTTACAATTGAATAATTCTTTTGAAGGGCTCTTTTGTGATCCTGTGGGCGCATGCCAAGCCTTCAGGATTGAACAAGGGAATCAGGTGAAAATCCTGAACGGTACCGCCGCTGTAAGCGCTGATGATCAAGCTCCTTGACGAAAGTCAGCCACTGGGAAACTGGGAAGGCAGAGCTTGATTGCAGATTAGTTATCTGCTAAGGCGTAAGTCAGAAGACCTACAAAAGGGCTTATTGCCTTATGGGCAAAAAAGCATTTGCCCGTCGCACAATAGGTGACGGTCTTTTCACCTATTGCCTTATAAGCGACAAAGGCATCTGTTATTTTTTGGTTAAATAACCGTTTGCAGGAAAACGGCTGCAACAATTATTTACATTGTTGTAGCCGTTTTTTGTTTGCTTTAAAAGAAACAAGGTAAAAACAAACAACCCAAAAACCACAGAACGCTACTCTTTTGCCCCTTTTAGAAAGTATAGGTCTATATCACACTGCCGTGGGTTTTCTGTATCCTGGGGGTTATGCAAGCAAACTGTTTTATGGGGGAGGAAGATCGAATGACAAGTAAGCTTTGGAAAAAATATGCAGCCCTTTTTCTGGCCTTAATGATGATTTTGTCAATCTCCTGCCCATTTACTGCATGGGCGGAAGAAGCAGCTAATCAACCGTTAGGACAGCTGGGTGTTATTGAAGAAAACACTGCTTTCACTGAAGCTGATGAAGCAACAATGCAAGCAGATAAAAGTACATTACAAAAAACCATATCGGATGCAAACACCGACAAAGGTAGTGTAGTAGTAAGCGTTTACGGAACCGATGCGGAGGCCGAAGATAAATGGGTAGGCCGGCTAGAAACAGATGCCAATGTACAGGCCATAAACCAGGAGGAGGAAAACTTTGAAATAAATGAGGCCGTTACATGGCCTGAAGATGCCTTGGCCAAACTGGTAAGCCACTATTTAGAGCATCCGCCAATGAACCCGTCAGGGGACTGGGAAACCTTCGTCGGCCTATGGGGGGCGGGAGAAGACCTGTCAGCTCCGCCGTGGCCTAGTTACCAGTGGAAAACACAAGACCTGGGATACGACCATATCCATTATATCTTTAGCTTACTGGCTACCGGTGAAAATCCGGCAAAGGCCTTTGAAACCGAAAGAAACCTCTTTGCCGAACTGGCAAGCCGGCAAAACCAAGATAACGGCAGCTTTGGGGACTTAGGAAAACACATATTTGCAATCATCGCTTTGGATGTGGGCACAGAGCTGGGAGTAGACGTAGGTGCATGGGACGAAGAGACTAGAAGCAAAGCAGTTGACTATTTATTAAGTCAGCAGAACAATGATGGCAGCTTTGGGCCATATAGCCAGATTGATTACACCGGCTGGGCGTTGATAGCGCTGTCTAAATCGAAAGACACCCATGCCGTAGCCATAAACAAGGCAAAGCAGTACCTGAAAAGCATGCAGCAAGACAGTGGCGGTTTTGGCGGAACAGGTTGGGATGCCGAAAACTGTATCAGCATTGCCTGTGCCATTCAAGGCCTAATTGCCATCGGTGAGGATATATCTTCGGCAGACGGCCCTTGGGGCAAGAACGGAAAGACCCCCATTGACGCGTTGTTAAGCTATCAAATAGAAGAGGGTTCTTTTAAATGGCAGCATGATGATTCTGAAGGCAATCCATGGGCCACCAAGCAGGCTGTAGTTGCCTTGGCTGACATTGTTAATGAGCAGTCAACCTGGTATAAATTGGGCGGCATAGATCCGGATCATGAGCAGGATGGGGATAATGAGCCTGATAAAACCGCTTTAGAAGCGGCAAAAGAACGGGCATATGCAATAAATCCGGCAAAATATACAGAAGAAAGCTATGCGGCACTATTAGCGGCCCTGGCACTGCCTGAGACAAGCCCGGAAGAAATAGCTGCCAAAGTAAAGGCCATAAACCGGGCCATTGAAAACCTGGTATTAAAAGATGCCGTATATACCTTCAATGTGCGGATAGAAGGCAATGATCGGACAATTGTGCCGTTAAGAGAAGTTTCAGTCTCAATTGCTGATTTAGACTTAAGTGAATATGGGGTTGAAACTGATTTTACGGAACCCAAGCCCCTGCACGTCATTATAAAGGCATTGGAAAATGAGGGAATTGACTGTAAAGACGGAGAGGGCATAAAGATAGTTAACTACGGAGAAAATTTTATTCTCATTTCTGCCATAGACGGATTGGTTGCCGATTATCCCGCCGGCTGGTTGTACTGTGTCAATAACCATTGGGTTGAGAAGGGTGTTGCCGAACAGGCCATTGACGAAGGCGATACCATTGTCATGTTCTTCGTAGAGGATTTCGCGGAATACACATATTCTTGGTTTGATACAGAAAAAACAGCAATTCAGCCCGGCCAGGAGTTACAACTTACTTTAACAGGTTCTGCTTATGATGCGCTGACAGGCGAGATCGTTGCCGGCCCGGTTTCAGATGCTGCCATACTTGTTAATGGTCAAGTTTATAAAGTGAACGGCGAAATAGTAAAAACCGACTCTGCGGGCAAAGTAACCCTTACTTTCAGTGAACCGGGAACCTACCATGTAACTGCGGAAAAGAAAAATGAATCCGGTGTAAGAATTATAACCAGGCCCTACTGTTTAGTTGCAGTTGAACAAACTCCCGGCAACGGTGGCGACGTAACACCTCAACCCAAAAAGTATATCACGCTCTCGGTGGACAAAATGACAATCAACAAGGGTTACGTTATACCGCCCACCCAAGTGGAACTTGAACCGGGAGATACCCCTTGGGCCGTTTTAAAAAGAGAGCTTGATGCCCGGAATATAAGCTATGAATATAAATGGCACGCAGCCTATAATACCGTACATGTACAGTCCATAGACGGGGACGGGGAATTCGACCATGGCCCATGGAGCGGCTGGATGTATTATGTTAACGGAAAATCCCCCGGTTACGGTGCCAGCCAATACCTTCTCAAAGACGGAGATGTCGTAGAGTGGCGCTATACCACGAATCTTGGGGAAGACTTGGGCGAAGATAACAGCAAATGGGGGCCGCCACCCGGCAGCCTGGCTACTGATATAACAGGCGGGGAAATAAAAGTAACGAACAGCACGGGAACGGTATCTATAACTGACGAGCAACTAAATGAGGCATTAAAATCAGCTGATAAGGATGGCTATTCTTACATTTCCATTAAAGTGGAAACCCTAGATGCGGTGAGCAAGGTAACGGTTGAATTGCCAAAGAGTTCTGTAGCTTCTATAGCCTCACGGAAAGGATACGGCTTGAAAATAGAAACCCCAGTGGGTAATTTAGATCTTTCTAATGCCGTACTGGGCTATCTTGCAAAACAGGGAAAAGGAGACAAGCTGACAGTCAGTCTGAAGTCGGTGGATACTTCCCAACTAACTGACCAACTGCGCCAAATAATAGGGGATAATCTTGCATATGACATTACCGTTGAAAGTGGCAGCCGGCCCATCAGCAACTTTGGCGGCGAAAACATCACCCTTTCCCTGCCCTATAGCTTACGGGAAGGGGAAAGGGCCGATGACGTCAAGGTGTGGTACTTAAATGATGCCGGAGAGCGGCAGCCGATAGAGTGTACCTATGATGAAAAGACCGGTCTTGCTACCTTTAAAACTTCGCAGCTGTCATGCTATTTGGTTGGTATAGCTGGAGAAGCAAAAGGGGAAGAAAAAGGCGATTTTGTTCTTAAGTTCATCGATGTGAAGGAAAGCGACTGGTTTTATGAAGCGGTGAAATATGCAGTAGAATATGGACTACTCGCCGGCACCGGTGAAAGCACTTTCAGCCCCCATGAGCCCATGACCCGGGCCATGCTGGTAACCGTGCTGCATCGGCTGGAGGGTTCGCCTGAGGCAACGGATACAAACAGCTTTACCGATGTAAAAAACGATGAATGGTACACCGATGCGGTCATTTGGGCAAATGCCAACCACATTGTAAAGGGCTACGGAAAGGGATTGTTCGGACCCGACGATCCCATTACCCGCGAGCAGATAGCGGCTATCTTATACAACTACGCTTGCTTTAAGGGATATGACCTTACCGCTACGGCAAGTTTGAGCAATTATACCGATGGGGCAGCAATCAGCAGTTGGGCTTTGAGAGCAATGAGCTGGGCCAATGCCAAAGGACTGATTACCGGACGTACCGCAACCACACTGGTACCGGGCGGCACCGCCACCCGGGCGGAAGTGGCGGCAATGCTGCAACGATTTGTCTGTCGGGAATTTTAGGCCCTGTATTGCCTATGCGGGCGGGAACAGGCTACTGGAATTAACTTACCACCTTTTTTTCGGGGGAGTGTTTTCCTTGATAAATGCCAAAATTAGGGGGTTAAAGTAGGTGAAAATAGGGATAAAGAGCGCAGCGCTGCTGCTGGCCTTGGTTTTAATATTTGCCGGGCAAATCACGGCCTGGGCTGCCGATAATCAGATAAGCGCTGTAATAAAAGATACGGCGGCATATATTTATCGAACGGTTAAAAGCCCGCAGGTAGATTCCGTGGGCGGCGAATGGGCCGTCATCGGCCTGGCCCGTTCCGGCTACAATGTGCCGAAGGGTTTTTATGAAGACTATTACCGAAGGGTAGAGGCTTACCTCAAAGCAAATAACGGTGTGCTGCACGAAAAAAAATATACCGATTATTCCCGGGCCGTCCTTGCCCTTACCGCGGCCGGTTATGATCCCACCAATGTGGCCGGGTATGACCTGACAATGCCCCTGGGTGACTTTGAAAAAACCGTCTGGCAGGGCATCAACGGCCCTATATATGCCCTGCTTGCCCTGGACTGCGGCAATTACGCCGTACCGAAAAACCCTAATGCGGCCGTGCAAGCCAGCCGCGGGATGTATGTAGATGAAATTTTGCGCCGTCAGCTTCCTGACGGCGGCTTCTCCCTCTTAGGCGGAGATAGCCAGGCAGACCCGGACATTACTGCCATGGCGCTGCAAGCTCTGGCCAAATATCAGGAACGGGCGGACGTGAGAGCGGCAACGGAAAAAGCCCTTGCCTGTTTGTCAAGACTGCAAAACAGTGAAGGCGGCTATGCAAGCCGAAACGAGAATAACCTGGAAAGTGTTGCCCAAGTCATTGTCGCTCTGACGGAACTGGGAATTCCTTTGGCGGATCCCCGCTTTGTTAAAAACGGCAACACACTGGTAGATAATCTCTTAAGCTACTATGACAAGGGGCAGGGCTTCCGTCACATCGCCGGCGGTGGCAATGATCTGATGGCCACTGAACAGGCATTTTACGCGCTGGTTGCCGTAGAGCGCGCCCAGCAAGGTAAAAGCAGCCTGTACCGTATGACCGACAGGGTACAAACCCAAGCTCCTTCCCGGGGGAATAGCGCTGTAGGTTTACCCGGCAAACATGCCGATGTTAAAGCCATGGCCTTGAGGTATCCCGGCAAGACTTTTGCTGATATCAGCAATCATGTTGCCCGCTCATCCATTGAAGCCCTGGCGGCACGGGGCATCATCGGCGGCAAGACCGAAAAAAGCTTTGCACCCAACGCTACCATGACCCGGGCAGAGTTTGCCGCCATTATTGTTAAGGGGTTGGGGCTTAGGGAGAAAACAACCGATGTTTTTGCCGACGTTCCGGCAAACAGCTGGTACGCAGGGGCGGTTGGCTCGGCCTACAGCTATGGTATTGTAGCCGGCACCACCCCCACAACTTTTAATCCGCACGGAACTGTCACCCGTGAAGAAGCGGCGGTGATGGTTGCCAGAGCGGCAAAGCTTGCCGGTATGGAAATTTTCCTGACCGACAGTGAGCTGCGAAATGTCCTGGCTCAATTTACAGATTACACCGCTTCCTCCCAGTGGGCGCGCTCTTCTCTGGCTTTCTGTTATCAAGAGGGCATTCTCTCCCAGGAGGATGTTGCTATCCGGCCAAAGGCAGCCATCAAGCGTTATGAAGTGGCCGAAATGCTGTTTAGAATGCTAGAAGCGGCAAAGCTTTTATAAAGGATGGGATAGCATATGAAGCGGCATAAAGGCAAAATCATTGCGGCGGCGCTTATTCTTTGCCTCCTTGCTGCCGCATATCTTTGGGGCGGAAACTATGCCGGCGGGGATATATTCTCCCCTGCCGGCACGGCAATGCCGGACAGCTCACAGGTAAAGCCTGCCGAAACAGAAAAGGCAAAACCCCCCACCCCCTTACCGGCAGAACAAGCCGAAGGCGAAATTAAAGGGGCGGATGCTAAGAAACAGGACACGGATGTTGACGCCAAAACAGGTAAGGACGAATATCTCACCGCTCCGGTACCGATGGGCAAGCCCCTGCCGGCAGAACCCCAGGAGGCCGTAGTCAAGGATAAGGCCTATACCTGCATCCTGTCGGTGCGTTGCGACACCCTTCTGGATAACATGGAGCTTCTTGCTCCGGAAAAGAGGGAGCTGGTGCCAAAGGACGGGGTTATTTTCCCGGCCACAGAAGTAACCTTTTATGAGGGAGAATCGGTATTCAACCTACTGCAGCGTGAGATGAAGAAAAACAAAATTCATATGGAATCTCGCTTTATGCCCGTGTATAACAGTGCCTATGTCCTTGCCATTAACAACCTCTATGAATTTGACGCAGGCGAGCTTTCCGGCTGGAAGTATAAAGTCAACGGCCGGTTTCCCAATTACGGCCCTTCACGCTATCAGCTAAAGCCCGGTGATCTGGTGGAGTGGGTATACAGCTGTGATCTGGGCCGAGATGTGGGCGCATATTATGCTAACGGAGGCAATTGATGAGGGACACATTTTCTAGCTACCATCCGGCTGTAAACTTTCTATATTTTACCATGGTGTTGCTGTTTTCAATGTTTTTTATGCATCCGCTTTGCCTGGGAATATCGTTGCTGGGCGCTTTTTGCTATTCGGTTTATCTGAACGGTAAAAAAGCTTTCTGCCTTAATGTGAAATACATGCTGCCGATGCTGCTGGTTACCGCCTTTATTAATCCGGCCTTCAACCATGAAGGGGCTACCATTCTTGCCTATCTTAGAAACGGCAATCCCGTAACACTGGAGTCCCTTACCTACGGAATTGCGGCGGCAGTGATGCTCATTACCGTAATCTGCTGGTTTTCTTGCTATAACGCGGTGATGACTTCAGATAAGTTTATCTATCTCTTTGGGCGGGTCATTCCTGCCCTGTCGCTCATTCTGTCCATGACCCTGCGCTTTGTGCCCCGCTTTAAGGCCCAGCTTAAGGCGGTTTCAAATGCACAAAAGTGCTTGGGACGGGATATATCTAACGGCAGCCCTATAAAGCGGGCAAAACATGCCTTGCGGATACTTTCCATTATGGTGACTTGGGCCTTGGAAAACACCGTGGATACGGCAGATTCTATGAAAAGCCGCGGCTATGGATTGCCGGGGCGCACAGCCTTTTCTATCTATCGTTTTGACCGGCGGGATAAAAATGCCATGCTGTTTTTGCTTTTTTGCGGCGGCTATATTTTAACCGGGGCTTTTATGGGCGGTCTTTACTGGCGCTACTTTCCTACCATGAAAGGCGTGGGGCTTACGCCTTACTCCGTCAGCCTGTTTTTATGTTATTTGGCCCTCTGTCTGATGCCGGTTGTAATCAACGTAAAGGAGGATTGGAAATGGAAATCTTTACAATCAAAAATTTAACATTTTCCTATCCTCAAAGCGATAAAAAGGTATTGGATAATCTGTCCTTTTCCATTCAGCGAGGGCAGTTTGTAACCCTTTGCGGCCCCTCCGGCTGCGGAAAAAGCACCTTGCTGCGCCAGCTTAAAACCGTACTCTCTCCCCATGGGCAGCGAAGGGGGGAGATTTTATTCGAGGGGAAACCCTTATCGGAGATTGACCGGCGTACTCAAAGTGCTCGGATTGGATTTGTGATGCAATCGCCGGACCATCAGCTCGTTACCGACAAAGTATGGCACGAGCTGGCCTTTGGGCTGGAAAGCTTGGGGCTCGATACACCGGCCATCCGCCGGAGGGTGGCGGAGATGGCTTCGTTTTTCGGGATCCAAAGCTGGTTTTACAAAAATGTCAATGAGTTATCCGGCGGACAGAAACAACTGTTAAATCTGGCCTCAATCATGGCCATGCAGCCGTCAGTACTCATTCTGGATGAACCAACCAGTCAGTTAGACCCCATCGCGGCAACGGAATTTTTGTCAACCGTAGGCAGAATAAACCGGGAGCTGGGTGTTACCGTCATCATAACCGAGCATCGGCTGGAGGAGGTATTCCCCCTGTCAGACCGGGTGCTGGTGATGGATGAAGGGCGGTTAATTTGCGACGGTAGGCCGGAGGCAGTGGGCAGGCAATTGAAAGAGCTGCATCACCGCATGTTTTTGGCCATGCCGGTGCCCATGCGCGTTTATGCCGGGGTGGAAAATGATCTGCCTTGCCCTGTCACCGTAAGAGAGGGGCGTATATGGCTGGATGCCTTCGCAGAAAAACAGCCGCTGGGTGCAGTGCCGGCGGCGGATGCCCCGATATATAAGCCAGGCGCTAAGCCTGTTATTGAGCTTAATGATGTGTGGTTCCGCTATGAAAGGGAAGGGCCGGATGTGCTGAAGGGGCTTTCCATGAAAATATATGCCGGTGAATTTTATGCCATTTTGGGCGGCAACGGCAGCGGAAAAACCACGGCGCTGTCGTTAATTTGCGGTATCAACAAGCATTACCGGGGAAGGGTGAAAATAAACGGGCAAGAACTGCAAAAGATAGGAGGGGGGCAGCTTTTTAACCGCATGCTGGGCGTGCTGCCGCAAAATCCCCAGGCCCTTTTTGTGAAAAATACGGTGCAAGAGGATCTTTTAGAAATGCTTGCGGAGGAAAAGCAGTCTAAAAAGGAAAAGGAGCGGCAGCTACAGCAAATTGCCAAGCTGTGCCGGATTGAAAATTTGCTGTCCATGCATCCCTACGACCTGTCCGGCGGTGAACAGCAACGGGCGGCGCTGGCAAAGGTACTGCTGTTGGAACCCAAAATTTTGCTTTTGGACGAACCCACCAAAGGGATGGATGCGGAATTTAAACAGATATTTGGCAGGATTCTTCATCGGCTTTTACAAAAGGGTGTCACCGTCCTCATGGTAAGCCATGACATCGAGTTCTGTGCCCAATATGCCCATCGCTGTGCCTTGTTTTTTGACGGCAATATAGTCAGCTGGGATACTCCGCGCCGCTTTTTTTCCAGCAACAGCTTTTACACCACCGCTGCCAACCGCATGGCCCGGCACAAGCTGCCAAGTGCGGTGACGGCGGAGGATATCATTGTCGCCTGTGGCGGCAAGGCTACAGCCTTTGAAATCAAAGCTTTTGAAGACTGGGCCATGACCTTTGGGGCTTTTATAGATAAACAAGCCGATGAAGCGCCGAAAGATAAGCCCATGCTGTCAGCTTTTGATGATAAGGATAAACAAATTCCTCTTTGGCGTAAAATTGGCGCCTTGCTGGTAGGGCTGGCCTTTGTGGCCACAGTTTATTTTGCCGCCGGCAGTGTAGGTGATTTGTCAGCACTCTTGCTTGTGGGCGACTTGCCGGCTGTAATTGCCGGCAACTCTGCCGATTTTTGGCCCCATGCCCTGATGATTGTTGTGCCGGTGGCGGAGCTGGCCCTGTTATTTACCCTGCTGCGTCCAAAAAAATTTTGTATTGTCAATGAGCAAACGGCGGTGGAAAAACAAAAGCTTTCTAAGCGCACTTTGGTCGCTACGGCGATGATCCTGATTATCATCCCGCTGACCATCTATGTCGGTATTTACTGCCTGGGCGACAGAAAGTATTATTTTATCAGCATGCTTATTATATTAGAAACCATGCTGCCCTTTGTCATGGTGTTTGAAGGGCGCCGGCCCCGGGCGCGGGAATTAATTATTATTGCGGTACTTTGCGCCATTGCTGTGGCGGGGCGCATTGCTTTTTTCATGCTGCCCCAGTTTAAACCGGTGGTAGCTATCGTCATTATCGCCGGCCTTGCCTTTGGCGGAGAAGCGGGATTTTTAGTGGGCGCTGTCAGCGGTTTTGTATCCAATATGTTCTTCGGTCAGGGGCCCTGGACGCCCTGGCAGATGTTCGCTTATGGCGTCATCGGTTTTTTGGCCGGTGTACTGTTTAAAAAAGGATTCTTGCGGCGCAACACCATTGCCCTGTGTATCTTTGGCGGCTTGAGCACCTTTTTTATTTACGGCGGAATCATGAACCCGGCAATGGTGTTGATGTTCCAGGCTAAACCCACAATCGAAATGTTTTATTTAGCTTATATCCGGGGCATTCCTTTTGACCTGGTTCATGCTGCGGCCACGGTATTCTTTCTTTGGTTCTGCTCCCGCCCCATGCTGGAAAAGCTGGACCGGATCAAAGTCAAGTATGGCTTGATAGAATAAATACCAGCCACGGGGACGGTTCTTTTGGCCGGTCTGGCAAAGGTAAGCTAAGAATACCCACCTTTGGCAATCCGGCGAACAAAACTCTGGAAACCTTCTACCGGCAAGGACAGCCCACTTGTTGACATAGGCATAATCATGTGATAAGTTAGGGTTGTTAAAATACGGATCATAAAGGTGCGAACGGTTAGATGTGATTCATAACATACATATAAGACAAGAACAACCATGAAAGGATGCTGGCATAAAGACAGCGACTTTTGTGGTTTTTTTATTGTTAAAACGCAAAAGTTTCAGATGCATTTATAAAGCGGCAAAGACAAAAAGGTATATACCGGCTGCTTTGAGAATAAACATGGGTTGGTAATGAAGGGGAGGAAATGAAAATGAAAACCGGAAAGTTATTGGCAGCAATTCTAATCGTAGCGTTGGGTTTGAGCGGATGTGCCTCTAATGTTTCGGCACCTGCGGCTACTTCCGGTGAATCCCGCATTGTTACGGATGCATTTGGCAGGCAGGTAGCAATACCGGAAAAAGTTGAGACCGTTGCCGCCATTGGCGGAGCCGCCCGCATCCTGACCTATGCCGGCTGTGCGGATAAGTTGGTTGGGGTAACGGATATGGATAAACAAAATGTTTCAGCAATGCCCTATTCTGTGGTCAATGCCGAACATTTTGCTACCCTTCCCTCTGTTGGCAGCGGTGGCTTTAATGACACCCCCTATATTGAAGAATTGGTGACTCTTGCACCGGACGTGATCATTGGCTTAACCGATGAAAATACCATTAAAAACGTGGCCGACAAGACCGGTATTCCTACTGTTGGTATCTATCCGCAAGGGATGTTTGATGAAAGCTTTTATGCGGCGTTGGAATTGGTTGGAGAAGTGATGGGTACGGAGGAAAGATGCGCCCAAGTAATTGACTATATTAAAGAATGCCAGGCAGATTTAGATCGCCGCACAAGAGACATCCCTGATGAGGAAAAGCCTACCGTTTATACCGGCGCCGTGAGTTTCCGCGGTGCCCGTGGATTTGAAGGCACCTATGCCAATTACCCGCCTTTTACCGCCATTCACGCCAAGAATGTGGCGGATGAAACGGGCAAAACCGGGGCATTTATTGTGGACCTGGAAAAGGTAACGGTATGGGATCCGGATATCATCTTTCTTAATCCGGCCAATATGAATCTGGTTAACGAGCAGTATGCGAAAAACAAAGCCTTTTATCAGAACCTAAAAGCGGTACAAAACGGACAAGTATACACTCAGTTACCTTATAATTACAATTGGACCAATTTAGAGCTTGCCATTGCCAATGCTTATTACGCCGGTAAAGTGATTTATCCGGAAAGGTTTGCTGATATAGATCCGGTAGAAAAAGCAGACGAAATTTTTACTGTCATGCTCGGTCAGCCCTTCTACGACAAGCTGGCCCAGGATGGAATGAAATTTGAGAAAATCACCATAGGAGAATAAAATTGCATGAAGCCCCCGAAAACATATGGAAGGTATATACGTTATAAAAAACTCTTTATCTTGCTGATGGGTGTAGCAGTGACACTGGCCGCTTTGTGGGCGCTCAGTGCCGGTTCTGCCGGCCTTTCATTGCCGGAGGTTGTAGCAACCCTGTTGGGATACGGAAGCAAACAATCAACGATTATCGTTTTTAACCACCGTTTGCCAAGAATTGTTACCGCCATTGTGGCGGGAATCGGTTTAGCCACTGTAGGCTGTGCCATGCAAAGTCTTTTGAAAAACCCTCTGGCTTCCGCCTCTACTTTAGGTATTGCCCAGGGAGCGGCTTTTGGCGCTTCTTTTGCCATTATTGTTTTGGGGGCGGGAATTCAAAATCAAAGCTTTGGCGGCATAACTATTATCAACCCTTATATAATCAGTATCTGTGCCTTTGTCAGCTCTATGTTATCTACCTTAACGGTACTGGGATTGTCCTACTTTAGAAGGGTGACACCGGAATCTATGATCCTTGCGGGTGTGGCTCTCAGCAGCATGTTTGCCGGTGCTACCGCACTCATGCAGTATTTTGCGGCAGACGTAAAGGTAGCGGCAGTGGTATTCTGGACATTCGGTGATTTAGGCCGCACCGGCTGGGAGGAAATAATTATTATGACGTTAATAGTGGCAACAGCCTTTATTTATTATGCCTTTAACCGCTGGAATTTTAACGCCTTGGAAGGCGGTGAAGAAACAGCCAAGGGGCTGGGGGTCAATGTAACCGGTTTTCGTCTGCTGGGCATGTTAATCGGCTCTTTAACTGCAGCGACTATTGTTTCTTTTATCGGCATTGTCAATTTTATCGGGCTGATTGCCCCGCACCTGGTGCGGCGGGTTATCGGCAATGACTACCGGTATTTACTGCCGGCATCGGCATTAATGGGGTCACTATTGATGGTGGCCAGCGATACAGTGGCCCGGCTGGCGGTGGCTCCGATTGTCCTGCCAATTGGGGCAATAACTTCTTTTCTCGGTGCACCTTTGTTTCTATATCTTGTGTTTAAGGGGGTAGGCGGCAGAAAATGATCCGGGTTCAGCAGTTATCCTTTGCCTATAGACATGAGACACCGATTTTGACCGATATTGATTTTTCTGCCAGTAAAGGGCAGTGCACCGCTATTTTGGGGAACAACGGTGCGGGTAAGAGCACTTTAATCAAATGCCTCAACCGTATTTTGGAGCCCCAACAGGGGGTGGTCTATGTCAATGGCGAAAACACCCGGGAACTTAAGCGGAACGATGTAGCCAAGTGCTTGGCCTACGTGGCACAGCACAATGCGGGAGCAAGATTTACGGTATTTGATAGCGTTTTATTGGGCCGAAAGCCCTATATTAAGTTTGAACCTACCCAGGAGGACATTCGGATTGTGGAAAAAGTTATCAAGCGCATGAAGCTTGAAGATTTTGCTCTGCGCTATCTTGATGAGATTTCCGGAGGAGAATTGCAAAAGGTCATGCTGGCACGGGCATTGGCTCAGCAACCGCAGGTGCTGCTGTTAGATGAGCCTACCAGCAATTTGGATTTGAAAAACCAGTATGAAGTACTGGAAATTATACAAGACATTGCCCGGACGGAGCAAATAAGTGTGCTCTTAGTTATTCACGACTTAAACCTGGCCTTGCGTTATTGTGATAAATTTTTACTCTTAAAAAACAATCGCATATTCTGCTACGGCGGAATTGAAGTCATGACACCTGAAAACATCAACGAGATCTACGAAATTCCCGTCACCGTTCAAGAAGTAAAGGGCGTAAAAGTTGTCATACCCTTTCCGAATAATTAATACCGGCCTCTACCATTTACTTATAGTGCCAGGCGCCTTTAAAAGGGGCCTGGCACTTTTTGTATGGCGAGTTATGCCGGTTTATCTTAATGTCGGTACTGTCAGATCCAAATAATTTCAAAATGTTATCATAATTTGGCAGGAAAAAATCGGAATATATATAAATATATACACCCGGAAGCTAAGTTTTGTAAATATGCCTATGGTAGAATATTTCTCTTTTTTATTTAAAAGTACTGTCATGGCAAGGAGGAGCGGCATGAGCAATAAGATACTGGTAGCAAGTTTAGGCAGCTTATCGGAACCAATTAAGACAACACTCAATTACCACCAACCAGAAAAAGTGATCTTTTTTGCCAGCCAACTTAACGTCGGACAGATAAGGGAAATTGTTGGCGATGTTGGTTACCAAGGCGAAGTGGAAGTGGTTTGTGTCCCAAACCCAAACGATCTTATGTTATGCTTTAAAACAGCAAGCTGTATGTTGGACGGGGTAAATATTGCTCCTGATCAGGTAGTGGTAGATATAACCGGTGGAACCAAGGTAATGGTGGCGGCTTTGGCAATGGCTGCTCAAGAAAAATATTCCCATTTCAGTTATGTAAACGGCATCATACCTGACAATGAGGGATTAGGTATAGCCAGTAGAGATGAACAAGTATTGGAGTTTTGGATTAAATAAATGACAATCCGAAATTTGAACAGTGGTAGTATTACGGCCCATGTTAAGGCATAGATGAACGAAGGGCAACTATTCCAGGGGGCTAAGTGAATAACAAATGGGGCGGGCAGAGACCATATTGATTGGCAGAAAAGAAGGTAAGTTGGTGGTAGCCAAAAACCTTTTAAAACTTGATATCCCTTATAGGGCAGATTGTTTTGCAACGGAAATAAACTGACAGAAAAATGGGATAAAAAAGTTGGCAGATGAAGTAGAGCAGCAGAAGAAATAAGATTACATATGTTTTCACGGTTTGGTTGTGGCAGCTTCATTTTTAAAGCTGTCTTTTATTATTTGTACTACACGTTTCAGTCCCCTTGTCATCGGGGAATGGAATGTAACCGATTCCGGAAGTAGTCGTCAACCGCATCATGGATATCAGTTTCAGTCCCCTTGTCATCGGGGAATGGAATGTAACGAAATGAAAACGTCCCTGGAAGAAAGTCTTGAAATTATGTTTCAGTCCCCTTGTCATCGGGGAATGGAATGTAACGTACAATTGTTCGGTTGGCTGTCGGCGTCACGCCAGCTGTTTCAGTCCCCTTGTCATCGGGGAATGGAATGTAACCGATTCCGGAAGTAGTCGTCAACCGCATCATGGATATCAGTTTCAGTCCCCTTGTCATCGGGGAATGGAATGTAACGAAATGAAAACGTCCCTGGAAGAAAGTCTTGAAATTATGTTTCAGTCCCCTTGTCATCGGGGAATGGAATGTAACGTACAATTGTTCGGTTGGCTGTCGGCGTCACGCCAGCTGTTTCAGTCCCCTTGTCATCGGGGAATGGAATGTAACGTAGCATTGTCGCCAAAAACATCTATGTCTTGCCCTTGTTTCAGTCCCCTTGTCATCGGGGAATGGAATGTAACAGAGCGCTCGGCAGGATACGAAATAACTCTATCCGCTGTTTCAGTCCCCTTGTCATCGGGGAATGGAATGTAACGTACAATTGTTCGGTTGGCTGTCGGCGTCACGCCAGCTGTTTCAGTCCCCTTGTCATCGGGGAATGGAATGTAACTTTCGTTCAGGAAGATGAGCCTGTTGCGGAAAATATGTTTCAGTCCCCTTGTCATCGGGGAATGGAATGTAACCCGAACCACATCGCTATCATAGGCGTCTCCAGAGAAAGGTTTCAGTCCCCTTGTCATCGGGGAATGGAATGTAACCGTATGATTTGGGATGGTTATGCTGTGTTTATGATTGTTTCAGTCCCCTTGTCATCGGGGAATGGAATGTAACTATGCAGTTTCGTTTGTCTTTTTTAGGTGCTCTGCATGTTTCAGTCCCCTTGTCATCGGGGAATGGAATGTAACCTGGGAGTATCTTCGTATGGTTTGTATACTTGGGAAAAGTTTCAGTCCCCTTGTCATCGGGGAATGGAATGTAACGACGCAAGCGGCGATGTGCATGCGCTGGCGAACGTGGGTTTCAGTTCCCTTGTCATCGGGGAATGGAATGTAACATTAAACCTCCTTGCGAAATCTCTTGCTAATGTTTGGTTTCAGTCCCCTTGTCATCGGGGAATGGAATGTAACTAAAAAAAGATATACTGACCGGAAAAGTGGAGATTTCGTTTCAGTCCCCTTGTCATCGGGGAATGGAATGTAACTGCGACTCTAATACGCCGTATGCTGGAGGTCATCACTACGTTTCAGTCCCCTTGTCATCGGGGAATGGAATGTAACAAGGATTTTCCAGCCTTAAAAATCCTATCCCATGCTATTGTTTCAGTCCCCTTGTCATCGGGGAATGGAATGTAACGTGTATTAGCTTTGGCTGCAGCATCAGGAGAAGATCTGTTTCAGTCCCCTTGTCATCGGGGAATGGAATGTAACACAACTTTAATTCCGTGCATCTTGTCAATGGCATAAAGTTTCAGTCCCCTTGTCATCGGGGAATGGAATGTAACAGCTATGTTTTGTGGCTTAAGACGTGGAGAAGTGTTGTTTCAGTCCCCTTGTCATCGGGGAATGGAATGTAACCCTCCCTATCTTCCCCAGGAGCATCATATACTTTGCCCCAGTTTCAGTCCCCTTGTCATCGGGGAATGGAATGTAACTGTGCAACCTGATCGGTACTGGATTGTCCGTTACGCGTTTCAGTCCCCTTGTCATCGGGGAATGGAATGTAACTGACCCTGCTGTTTTATCTCCCCATTCACATTTATATAACGTTTCAGTCCCCTTGTCATCGGGGAATGGAATGTAACTAAGTGCTGAATGATTTAGTCTTACATGGAATTGTAGGGTTTCAGTCCCCTTGTCATCGGGGAATGGAATGTAACTGAACGAGTAATAAAACTAAGGGGTAATGGCAATGCAGCGTTTCAGTCCCCTTGTCATCGGGGAATGGAATGTAACTCAAGCTATTGCACTAGACCTGTTTAAGAAAGCTGGCAGTTTCAGTCCCCTTGTCATCGGGGAATGGAATGTAACCCAATAGTGAAATCGAGGAATGATGCATATGATGAGTTTCAGTCCCCTTGTCATCGGGGAATGGAATGTAACTGCGACTCTAATACGCCGTATGCTGGAGGTCATCACTACGTTTCAGTCCCCTTGTCATCGGGGAATGGAATGTAACAATCCTCACAATGTCACAAAATCACAGGTAGGTTTGTTTCAGTCCCCTTGTCATCGGGGAATGGAATGTAACTAGCCTGTTCCGCTGTTGCGGGTGGGTAAGCTTCGCTGTTTCAGTCCCCTTGTCATCGGGGAATGGAATGTAACTGGTACGAGAGGTATGTTCGATGATTCATCGGCATTTGTTTCAGTCCCCTTGTCATCGGGGAATGGAATGTAACGACCATTCGGCTGCTGTCCGGAAACTTACTTTCATGGTTTCAGTCCCCTTGTCATCGGGGAATGGAATGTAACAAGGGCTTCTAAAGCAAAATCATTATCCGGAGTTAGGTTTCAGTCCCCTTGTCATCGGGGAATGGAATGTAACTCCCAAATAAGAAATGGGTTAAGGATACTACTTATCCGTTTCAGTCCCCTTGTCATCGGGGAATGGAATGTAACTGCAAAAAGCTTGAAAACTTAGGGTTTATGTATTTTAGTTTCAGTCCCCTTGTCATCGGGGAATGGAATGTAACCAAACAAAGAAACGGCCAGGGGAATTTAATATAAAAGTTTCAGTCCCCTTGTCATCGGGGAATGGAATGTAACTGTTCATTCCACTCCAGTGATAAATCTCTCGGAGCAGAGTTTCAGTCCCCTTGTCATCGGGGAATGGAATGTAACTGAATTGATTTCATCTAGGGAGATGGGTCAGTCCGGGAGTTTCAGTCCCCTTGTCATCGGGGAATGGAATGTAACCGGTTTCGCACTCAGCTGCTCGCACATGAAGCCAACGGTTTCAGTCCCCTTGTCATCGGGGAATGGAATGTAACCAAAGGGTATGGCTTTAGGTGGAAAGGTTCAAGTCATGTTTCAGTCCCCTTGTCATCGGGGAATGGAATGTAACCCAATACGGTGCAAAGAGCCAAACCCTTGATTTTCAAGGGCTACAATAACTGCCTTAAGCGTTACTAATCGCTGTTTTTTCGAAAATAACCTTTCTGTTAAAAAACCCAGGGCATTTTCGAAAATACCAATTTATTCCACAACATAATCACCTCGACAAGCAGTGTAACAAGGACAAGTTTTATAACATTCGTCTGCCAAACCCGGATCTATCTCCTCATATATCATCCGCATTTTTTCGTCTCTTTCCTCGATAAACCACTGGCGCAGTTCGTCATCAATAATATGTATGTCTTTTTTCAATATCAGCCGGCGGTCTTTGAACTCGGCATAGACAATACAGCCCAAATTCACGGGGAATTCATATACTGCTTCCATTACCAGAGCGTAACCAGTAGTTGACAAGCGGTGAAATTTTTGCGGCTTGCCGAATTTCAAATCAAGGATCATCGGCTCGCTAAAAGTAAAGGCGTCGGCGCTAAGGTTGCTGCTTAAACCTAGGAAAGAGCCGTCTAGCTTTTGTTCCACCACTACCGGAATTGCCAGTGAAACCAGAGAATCCTCTCCGATATATGGTTGCTTTACTAATATCTCCTGAATACGGCTGTTGATGCGGGTTATTTCAAAGCCGGTAATTAAACTTGCTTTGTCTTTTAGATCCTCAAAATCCCTTGTATTGAGCCTTTTCTGATAGGAACTTAAATCCGGCTCGAAAGGCTGGGAAATCTCATCTAAGATCTCCTGATAATTAGCAACGCCTTTTTCATAGATTATCCTTTTGGCCCTTACCAATACTTGTACCAAGGCATCATGAAAAGCAGCCCCTTGGATCATGGCTTTATTAGGTTCAGGTTTTAATCCGGTTACTCGTCTCAAATACAAATCCCGATTGGTAGGGCAATAAGAGTTAGCTGTTTCATAAAGGGCCAACTTTATATCATATATCGGACTAAGAGGCGGGGTATGCCAATTCCAACCTCTGAGCTCCTCATGTACTCCTAATTCTCTGGATTTAGGTAAAAATCCTTTTAATAACATTTTCTTTTCTTCATCGGTGAGAAAATACATAATTACCTCCTATCACGGCAATAATTGCGGTACTCACAATCCTTACATTTTCCTTTGCTATAAGGCGGTCTGGGGAAGGTTTCGGTTGCGATCATCTGACGGATTTTTCTCAGTGATTCTTTCACAAATTCCCGGGCACTGGGGGTGATCTCTATCGAATAAATTCGATTGCCGGGAATGAGGTACAGGAACCCTCGGCGAACGGGTTTTTGGTAGTTATCTTCCAACAACATGGCGTAGGCAACTAACTGATATTTGTGATTGAGGGCCGGTTGGTGACTGGAATATTTAAACTCCACTGGGATAGCCTCTCTGTCAGTAACAATATGCATGTCCAGCATACCTTCCAAGCGAAGTCTTGGCGAATACAGCCGAGTATGAAATATTCGTTCACCGTTTTCCAAGTGGTAACGACGAAAAGTACGCCGTTTTTCAAGTCGTTCCAATTCCATATGTTCTTCTTTACCGTAATTCATTTTATAGGTAGTTTTCTTGTCTATCGGGCAAACATAAGAATAATACAAAATGCGGGGGCAGTATAAAAATTGTTTGATATCGCTGACCTTTAGATTAATCATCAAATATGCCCTCCGGCCCTACATGGATATCTTTGCTTAAGCGAAAATCCTTATCACATATCGGTATCATAAGAATTTTGCCGTGATTTTCTCCCAACAGCCGACGAAGTCTTTGCCATAACTCTTCCCGGCGATTATGGTTTAAATCCCCCAAAAATGCACTGTACTGTATATGCTCAAGACCATAATCTTTACATGCGTCTAGTATTTTGTTTCTGATCCGGTCTTCAACAATATCATAGATTACCAAAGTCCGCATAACTACCACCTGCATATAAAAGGTTTGTATTTAGACTCGCCCCGCAGAAAGGTAGCAATCCTTCGGGCCTGCATTTGGATGATGGTACGTAATTTATATTTCTTTCCCTGGAAAGTATTTTGGGCATCCAGTCGTTCCAGTACCAATTTGGCTAGTTGCCGTCTGGTTTCCAGGGGTAGTTGACCGTCTTCTATAATAATTTCCCAACCTTTGTTGACGGCGGCAATTATTACCCGATCTACCACTGCCTGCCGGAATTCTTCGATAAAGTCATAAACCAGGCTTTTTTTGCCAGCTCGATCAACATGGAGAAAACCTCCGTAAATGTCCAGTCCGGCTAACAATAAAGCTGTTTCCACTTGTTGGGTCAAGATACCGTAGCCGTAATTTAAGGCGGCATTGATGGGATCAGTAGTGCCTTGGTGTTGTCTGCCGGGAAATTCTACCTTGGGAGCTAAAATCAGCTTAACTGCTTCCCAGTACGCGAAACCGGCCCGTCCTTCTATGGATAACAGCTGCTCTCTAACTTCATCGATGTTAGATGTCTTAACACTGTGTAACTCATCGACGGCATTTTCAATGCGAACGGTGGCTTCCCTTAACTTGTTAAAGGTATCCAAGTCATTTTTTCTGCGGTACTTGGCAAAATATTTGATTACGTTAGCCTGATTTTTGAGCTTTCCTTCAATAAAACATTTGACTAACTTCAAGCTTCGGCTGTCGTAATAAGCCAGCAGTTGCTCACGCCTGGTTATCACGGTACCGCTCAAGTGCGGGGATACCAGTTTGGCATAGGGGCGGCCGTTGGATGTCAAGAAACTTATTTGGATGCCGTGTTCCATACATTCTTTAATAAAGTCTGTCGACATAGACGCACCGGCGGTATCAATAATCACTTGTTCCAGATTGTGAAAAGGAATTTCCTTAACTATTTTGCCGTTTTGTTTCAATACCAGCCGTTCGCTCTTTTTTCCCAGAAAGGAGCCGTATTCGGATACTAAAAGTTCCATGAAATGATGCCTCCCTTACCTATGCAAAATGACATTCCCATTAGAGTGCTAAGTTGTCTAAGTACTTTGGTTTAACAGATTGCGATTCAACTGTAGCCCAAATTTCGAGCAGTATGCTACGTCTGCTACCCAAATGTTGTTCTTAAGCCTTTGGAGTTTTTTGCTTCTTAATAGGTAATTAAACTGGTTCAAAGTAACGGGGACCAGTAGCTCAGAAGATAATAAAGGCTCGATTTTTAATAGGGATTCATAATCTGCTAACAAGCTTTTTGGTAGCACTTCTTCGCCTTCAAATAATTCTGTAAAGGCTTTTTCTATCCTATCATCCGTTTCGAAGGGGTAAAGACCGGATAAGATTCTATTCTTAAAGTCACGATAAGCTTTTTGGACAGTATTTTCCCACCAAAGTCCGATGTCGTGGGAGTATACCTCATCCAGCAATTCTTGAATTAAGGATTCATCAATCAGGCTACCGTCTATTTTGCTTAATACTTTTAATGCCTGCTCAACTAATAAAGGATCATAAACCGGACAGCCTTTCGGGATACCGGTCATTACAATAACGTCTCTTTCTGGGTAATTGCGTCCTCTGTTCACCCGGCCAAAGCGTTGGAGCAAGGCTTCCAAAGGGGCTGGCTCTGAATACAGCACGTCAAAATCCACGTCCAAACTGACCTCTACTACCTGAGTGGCTACAAGTACATATGATTCCGTCTTTTTTTGCCCGGTAGCCGCTTTCTCTAGTAGTTTTTGTTCTTTAGCAAAACGATCCCTGGAGCAAAAACGGCCGTGAAGCAATTCCAAAGGTACAGAAGGAAGGAGATTGCTTAAAGCATCATAGATCTGTTGTGCACGACTGACTGTTGTGGCTACCACTAATACCGATAAACCGGATTTAACTTTTTGTACAATTTCCTGGATAACCTGTTCATCCACCAGTTCCCCTCGTTTGAGATAAAGGCGGTGGCGTTGAAACTTCTTGTAAGTGTTTAGAGAGGCTCGGACAACATGTTGGCAATCAAATAATTCTTTGAATAAGTTTTGGAGGATAGTTGGGAGCGTGGCCGACATCACTAAAACTTTACCTGATAGATCATTGGCAATATGCTGGAGCATTGCCAGAATCATGCCCAGCCGGTAGGGATCGTAAGCATGAATTTCATCTAAAATAAAATAGCCTCCGGAGCAGTCAGTCCACAAAGCTTCATGGCCTTGCAATTGAAAAGCACCGCGCAACAATTGATAGGGTGTCAGTATTCTAATTGGAGAAACGTGCAGCTTGCCAAGGTTAATTTCTTGAAGAGCTAAAGCTTTAGCAGATTCCGGAGTATATTCCTGTTCCAGCAATTGGCGATACAAAGCTTGCAGGGCTCGGGAATGCTGCAGCACCACCTTGTCGTTGCCAAATAAGCTTCCTAGCCGAAGCCGCATGGCGTTAAGACTTGCTTGATAGGGGAGGACATAAAACACCGGCGGTGCGACATCTTTTTTCTTTACGTTGTTGGCAGCCCAAAGTAAAGCTGCCTGGGTTTTACCGCTTCCGGTGGGGGCGATCAAAATAGCATTGCCTTCTGTTTCGGCAGCTTGCTGCTGGTGTGGGTATAACTTTTCCAAAGCTATTGCTTTGGTCATTGCTGCAGAATCCGCCAGGGCAGGACAGGGACGAAAACTTTTCCAAGCAGACCCGGCATGATCACTTAAGAACATGAGGCCGCGGATAAACCGCCCTTGCAATGCCAAAGGTGAGTTGTAGTCTTGAGAGTTGATTTCATAAGCAAGTTTTCGAAAAGCTCTGATGGCTTCTCGTGCTGAAGCAATGAATTCCTGCCGAGAGATTTGCGTGGGGTATTCAAAATTAAGCCGTTCCTTGTCAATTAAAGGTGTCTGCTCTAGTATAGGAAGAATTTCCTTTCTGATAAAGCAGGGCATGGTTTTGTAGAAATCATCATCAATTTGTTCGGCTATACTTTCTAACACATCAGGTAAAGGGGGATCCAGCCAAGGATCCGGCTCCTGATAGTGCAAGTTGATGTAAGAAAGGTTTTTGTGGTGAGATAAAATTCCGGCAGCTACCCATGGAAGATCTTCCTCATAGGCTTCGGGTCGGAACAGCCACGACAAAAAACCGGCAGACAATACTTCATGCCGGAAGGGGAAGCGTCCCTTGCCTCTTAGCATGGCTTGGAAACCTGCAGCTCCTTTACCTAAATCGTGGCATAGAGCGGATATCATGGCTCTATGCCACAACAAGGGTTCTTTTGCCAGTGATGCCAAAAAAGGTTGACGGTAATAAAGGGTTTCCATGGTCTTAGCAACCTGTTTCAAATGAGTCGACAAAGTCTCCCCAGGTTGGTTATTTTGACTGCTTTTTGCCCAAAGGTGGTCAAACGTTTTCTTCACCCCCCACAAAAGAGTGAAAAACAATTCCTTTATGGACACCTTCTCGGATAGGGGTGGATGGGTCAACCCACCACCAATCTCCCTCATATTGCAACAGCTTTTGCAGTGGTGTATCTACTTCCCCTGCAAAAAGCCTTTCATGGAGGATTATATATCTGCCAAAGCTGGGCTCCCGTTCCGGTGGCGGAGTAATATAACGGGGCATCAGCACGGTAATACCTTTACCTGTATATTTCCGCATGCTAAATGGCAGTAAAGTACTTTCTAAGTAGGCTCCCTTAGCTTTTTCAAGTTCTAGTTCTTCCACGGTAACTATCCTCGCCAGATCCTGAGAACGCCCAAAGTTGACACAAAAACATGGGTTTCTAAAAGCCTCTGCCAACTCCGGCGGATGGAGATAAAGGGTTAAGCTGCAGTCGTAGAGAAAATCCCGGTAATGGGGTTGGACGACCCCGGTGGTTGAGGTAGGGTACTTCTTGCCATCTAATTTGAAATCCCTTTTCCCTCTGGTAATGATGTGCTGATGTTCCAAGTCACTTCCTTTTGCTTTAAAAGTAAAGTGATAAGCAAACCGTAATGGTTCAGGTTCAATCCAATCTCCCACGGCGCTGGCTATGTGCCCGTAAATGGTTGAGGGAGGCGGCATATCAAAAGTAATCTGCCGACCAATGAGAAAATGAGGATAGCGAAAAGAAACCACCGGTGCTTCTATCCTAATTTTTGCTACAATCACTGGTACCACCCGGCATTTTTTTCTTGTCTTAGGGCTTTGGCCAATTGGTGAAGTATTTGTTTGGGATGACCTAACTGGATAGTTAATGTATTGTTATCAGATTTTTTGTATTCAGATAAGAATTTTTCCAGCTTGCTTCTCTCTTCGTCTAAAAAGCCTTTTGCCCAGCCAATATAAATATCAGATAGAAAGTCTTCCTGATAAACTTGGAGGATCTCCTTCAAAGCTTCTAAATGCAGTTCTGTTTGGTATATATTGGAGGATCTAAAAACTCGGTAAAAAGGATGGTTGCCGTTTCTGGTTATTGCTACAAATACTACGGAAGGGGCAACATCTGTGTAATGAAGAGCCTGCTTGGCTCCCCCGTCTAGTTGGGCAATACCTTCAATTAAGGTGGCAGCCCGTTCACTTCTTTCCTTAAAAGGCAATCGCCAAGCTTTTTGTTTACGAACTATTACTTCTTGACAGTTGCTTTCTTGGGCTGCTTTCCTGCGGTTACTGTCTAGGTTTTTGTATCCTACTTTTTCAGTATCGTAAAAAGTGCCAACGCTGGTGAGATCCAAAGAAAACAATCCCTGTAAATGGGCACGGTAAAACTCATGTTCATGAGGAACGGAATCACCGTCATGCCGGGACATGGTGCCAAAATCATTAATAATTGATGTGGGGGAAATGGATACTAGTGTACTGACCCGGAAAGGTGAAACTCTGGTGATCTCACGGTTTTTTTCTAAAGGAGTGGCATTGACATTTTTTGACCTATCTCCTTTTTTAGAAGGTGCCCGCATGTAACCAAATAGATCATCATCCCAGTTTTCAATCGGGTTAGCATCGGTGTAGGCAATTTTGTCTTCCCTGAATACGGGTGCGGCTACCCACTGTTCGAAATTATGTTCCAAAGTATTGCGTAGCCAGTAACGAAAAGCCTGAGCAGATACATATGGTCTAGTTCCTTCAGGTGTACGAATCTTTTTAACGACAACGGTATTATCTGTTGTTGCTCTTTGATCAGCTCCTGCATTATTTAACGCAGAGGCGGGAGCATCAATAACAAGCAAGCCGGTCACGAAAGCCATCTATTTTTCCTCCTTCACAAGATTTTAAATTTTTAAGAAACTTCTTGGCTTTCTAGGTCGTCCAACAGTTCTTTGTTGTCATCCTTTTCAAACCAGTGATGCTTGTAAAGTTGTTCTACCAAGCGAATGGAAATCAAATCTCTGGTTAGGCTCCAATCTGATTTACCTACCAAGTCTTCCGCTTCAAAGACTTCAAGGTATTCATCCAATCCAAACAAGAGTTTATTGTTGGTTTTCGCCTCGTTACGCTGGGCTTTGGTTAGAGCACTACGCAATTGCCAAGGGTGACGGCTATAAACGATTTGTCGAAACAGATTTTTGTCATTGGTTTGTTCAATATGAGCTGCCAGGGTATCGGCAAAATTTTTAATCGATTGAATATGACGTGGATCCATGCCCATCACCTCCTTGATAAATAGTTCGGTTAAAGGCCAGCAGACTATCTCTGGACTATTTAGACGTCCTTCGAAGTCCTTGCTGTCTGCGGAAAATAAACGTTGGGGAGCGGCTCTCAATAAATGACGGCGCAAAAAAGTTTTCGCTGCTTCGATATTGAGGTAACTGTCATTGTAGATATCCAATAGATCTGCTAGTACATTGTTACGGGATCGTCCCGGGCCGCCGGGGATACTATGGCCAGAACCAACAGGTTTATTCCAACCTCTGGATAGCAAGGTTTGCCAATAATTGTTATAGGAAACCAGATTAGCTAGTGACAAAAAACGTATTAGCTGAGATGGTAAATAGAAAACTTCTAATGACGGACCTTGTCCTGAATTGCTCAGCCAGTAAGCAGTTATAGAAACCGGATGTTCTCTAACAAAAGATTCATGCCTTTTAGACCATAATTCCATTAAATCGGAAGCGATGAGAGTTTCTGCTCCTTTAGCATCAGGATATTTAGGCCGTTTTTTCCCGGGATCCCAGACAGCGTGTTCTCTTTCCAGGTATGGTGACGGTCCATTTTGTTGGAGTAAACGATTGTCTCGCAATGCACCCAATAAACGGCGGTTATCTTGCAAATATCGTGTGGCAAAGTCTATAGTCAACGGAGGATAATCACTATGGGCGACAAGAAGCTTTCCTTCCACCCGCCTACCGCCCAAAGGTAATGCCTGCAGTGCTACCAAGTAAGGTCCTGCTATTGGAAGTGCACCTCTAAGGGAAGGGAAGAAATTCAGCACATTTTCCCCGGTAAGCATAGGCATTTGTCTACGCTCAATAAGGTGGGTGGCTGGTTTTCCGGAAAAAGGACATGTCAGTCCTTTTGCTCCAGCATCTCCTGTACTCCGGTGGGCACGAAGCACTCTATTTTCATATTCTTTTTTTGTTTTTGGTGAGGAAGTAGCGTTATCATAGGCGTTCATGGTGAAAACACAGGAATTATAGCTGGTCATGAGACCGCTAAAATAGTATTCGGCCATTTCATCAGCAGCATGATCCAAGTCAGTAAGTGTTAATTTCCTGGGATCATCCTTATTTACCATGGCACAAAGGGTAGCTATGCCTACATCTACCAGCGGGTGGCCTGTCCAGTCAAGTATCGGCGAGTTACCATTATTTTGGGCGGCAGCGCCCATCGTCGCAACCTCCTTTACTAGTAAATCAATTCTTTTATTTATTAGCATTAGCTCTACTTATTACCTAAAATAATAGATCGGCTACCCCGACAAACACAGTCGGGAACATATTTTCGCTCCCCCTTTACGAAGGGCTTGATTGGTAAGCCTTTCGCATAGCTTCAATTTCTTGTTTTACTTCCTCCCTGAGACTGGCCGGAGCCAGTATCTCGGCATGAGAACCAAAACTCATTATCCATCGTTTTACCTCTCCTAGGCCGCTGACTGTCAGTCGCATAATAAGAGAACCGTCTGTTTGAGGTTCAAGTACCTGGCTGGGGTGCCACTGACGTTCCTGGATCCAGCGGGCTTGGTACTGGTCAAATTTGATAATCACTTCTTCCAGGCTATTGCCAACTTCGATTCCAAGGCTGGATTGCAGAAATTCTTGAAGAGAAAAGTCAGGCTGGGGAGTAAAAGTGTTATCAGTTACGATAAGTTTCTTGATCCGGTCCAAGGCAAAAATTCTGATATCCTTTCTTAAGTGGCAATAACCGATGAGGTACCATGCTCCTTGGAAATAGCGTAAATGGTAAGGGTCTATGTAACGGTTTTCTATGGCGTTTCGCCACATACTGTGATACTTTACCCAAACGACCTTTTTATTTTGAATTGCGATAGCCAATTGATGATAAATCTGGGCCACTTGTTGTTCTGGTCCTCGTAAAGGCTGTACATCAAAGGAAATAACTTGTTCTAGAGTATCAAAATCTACAGAAACCCCTTGAGGAAGAAATAGGCAGATTTTTTCAAAGGCGCTGCGTACAGGCTCTTCCAGTGCAGTCCCTGCGCACTGGCTTAGCAGCTTTTGTCCTAAAAAAAGAGTTACCATTTCTCCCTCCGTCAGATTAATTGATGGCAGTTGGAAATCTTTTTTGGTATAATAATAGCCCATCCGATGGCGGCTATAAGCGATGGGAGCTCCTAACCGGTCGCGCATAAACTCAATATCACGTTCAATAGTACGGCGATGAACCTCCCATTTCTCAGCCAATTTTGGTACATTGGGATACTGTTGATTCCGCAATTGTTGATCAATATAGTAAATGCGGGCAAAACGGGAGCGTTGTACAGAAGAACCTTTAATCTTACTCAAAACCAATGCAACTAATCCTCCTTTATAGCAACAGTTGGTATTTCCCCATTCCAAAAGTTGCTGCCTTGCCTACATGGACCAGTTCACCGAGCTTAAGTATTGGCATAAACTGCCTGAATTCCCCTTCATAAGTGACTTGTCCCACTAATCCCCCCAGACGCATCTTTGCTTCTTGGCGGCTAGAGTACCTTTCCCAGTTCACCCACCGTGTACTATCGTTAATTCTGGTTATTGTTTCTGCTTCATTGATCAAGGCACGAAAATCTGTATCCCATTCCATGCCATGGTGAAAGTATAGAAATGAGGATAGACGTCGTAATAAAGCCCTGATTAACATATGGAATTCAATATATTTAACAAATTTGTCTTCGTGCTTGATCCTGGTCATAGTCTGGTAATGGATAGTGAGCAAATTATTTGAGGCAGAACCGAATGTTTGGATAAGAGCTTTTCCTGTTGCAGTTAGATTATGGTTATATACTTTCCCGGTAGCTGCCTGGTAGATCTCCTGTTCCTGGTTGTTGATGGGGCTGATTGCCAAAATTCTATCTAATTGAAAAGGGCGGCGGCCTTTACCAATGCCAATTTCCCCAAGTTCTTTAAAAGCTAGGATGAAGTAAGGCAAGTATTCAATGGCACGCCCTACTAAAACTAACCCGAAGGAAAGCCTTTCTCCTGGTTGGTATTGGGTCTTTGTTTCCAGAGGCGGTTCCAAAATAAAAGGTCGGGGGATGTCTTCGTATTTTCGCAGTGCCTGAGTGTTTTCTGGGGGAGCAGTTTCGAAAATGTAAGCGTACGGGCATTGCTGTGTCAAAATGCAGAGTTTGCAGTCTAAATGACTTTGGGCGCAGGCAATTTTTTTAAAAGCGGTACCAAAACCACCACGTAAGGTTGAACCTTTGTAGCGAGGTAAAATGAGGCCGGCATCACCGGCAATTAACTCCAAACGGTAACAGGCTATTTTAAAATGCTCCAACATTAGTTATTTCCTCCAAAGCTTTGAGAATTATAGTAATATTTAGTTATTTTTGTACTCTTTCCCTGCTTAATTTAGTTAAAACTTTACAAAAGTCATGGGGTTTGAATAATTTTACTGTGGATGCATTTGATAGCTGCGTTCAATCTTTGTTAAGCCATTTAATCCCTTATTTTCGAATAATGAAAATTATAGTTGTTTAGGAATTACCGGAACCAAAATAAAAAAGAGCCGTCAAAGTATCGGCTCTTATGTAAAAATGACAAAAGGTTTCAGTCCCCTTGTCATCGGGGAATGGAATGTAACTCGGGTTGTGTGGGTGAAGTATGGACTGGCCTTGGAGTTTCAGTCCCCTTGTCATCGGGGAATGGAATGTAACAAAAAGCAAACATCCGTAAGCGCCCCATGACTGCCGGTTTCAGTCCCCTTGTCATCGGGGAATGGAATGTAACGGTTTATTTACTCAAGATGTTGAAGATCTGCAAGCTTGTTTCAGTCCCCTTGTCATCGGGGAATGGAATGTAACACAGTTTCAGTTTGCGCGTTTGCGGCCAGCGCACGCGTTTCAGTCCCCTTGTCATCGGGGAATGGAATGTAACGAATCGTTGACAAAGGTGGCTTGCTGCTCATTGCCGTGTTTCAGTCCCCTTGTCATCGGGGAATGGAATGTAACCTGTTAATTTGATAGCTGATAAACCAAATAAAAGACAGTTTCAGTCCCCTTGTCATCGGGGAATGGAATGTAACCCCGCAAGAAAATTTAGAGTACGTCCTTACCTGGAACTGTTTCAGTCCCCTTGTCATCGGGGAATGGAATGTAACAATTCCCGCTTCGATAAGTATTTTGAACGCAGCATCTGTTTCAGTCCCCTTGTCATCGGGGAATGGAATGTAACTGCACCTATTGCCATTGGAATTTTTGGTATTTTCCTTGCAGTTTCAGTCCCCTTGTCATCGGGGAATGGAATGTAACTCTTATCAGCCATGAGGACAGAAGTAAGGACATTACAGTTTCAGTCCCCTTGTCATCGGGGAATGGAATGTAACTTATAATCCTTCTCATCTGGCATGGGTATCTCAAGTTTGTTTCAGTCCCCTTGTCATCGGGGAATGGAATGTAACCGAGCTTTCGGCAGGCATTATATTTCAAGGAAATGTTTCAGTCCCCTTGTCATCGGGGAATGGAATGTAACAGAAAGAATATTTACTTCAAAACGAAGATACCATCCTCCGTTTCAGTCCCCTTGTCATCGGGGAATGGAATGTAACTGAAGTTGCACGTGAGCCGCGCCACGTCAGACTGTGTAAATAACGAGCATGTTTTTGCTTATAAATTCACACTGCCGTTCATTATTCCCGAATTTTGGTAATTAAAATGAAACCAAAGGAGGTAACCTCCTCTATGCTTCCTGTAACCTCCTTACAAATTCCTTAACACCCAGGATATTTATTGCTCTTTTCAAATTGTAGGCAAGAAAAGCTAGACCTGACTCTGTTTTTACAGATTCCAGGCCGCGCGTAATAAAGTGACCAAAACCCCAGATACCCTTGATAGTACCAAAGGGATGTTCAACTATCATTTGCCTTTTTAAATATAGTTCTTTGTTCTCACGTGTTCGTTGGTCTACTTTATCAAGAAGGTCTTGGTCAATATGTCGGGTTATCGTTCTTCCACGTACTGATTTAGTACAGCGGTCCTTAAGTTTGCAAGCTTGGCAAGCATTGTAGTTTCGATAATTTCGCCCGATTGTTTTCCCTTTAGATTTACGATAACCGGCAGGTAGCAAAGTTTGCCCGGCAGGGCATATGTAATAATCATGTTCCTTATCATAAGTAAATTTGTCTGCATAGAAATCTGTATCTTCCGTTGCATTGGAGAATTTTTGCTTAGCCACGTAGGTTTTTAATCCGGCTTTTTCACATTCCTTTAATTCTGCTGCAGAATAATATCCTTTATCGGCCAGAATATGTAGTTCCCTTTTATTTAGTATTTCTTGAGCCCGTTTAGCCATTTGGCTTAACTGTCCATGATCCGTGGGATTGTTTATGACATCGTAATCTACTATCATGGAGTGCTTTCCATCAACGGCAGTTTGAACATTGTAGCAGATGTTTGTACCGTTGTTATTGACTGACATTTGTCTGGCGTCTGGGTCAACTGTAGATATTTCTGTAACATCAGTTTGTTCAATAGTCTGCAGTTTCTTTTCATAATCTTCTTTGCGCTCTTTGAGTTCTCTTATACGCTGGGCAATTTCTTCAGCGGTAGGTTTGTGGGTATCTTCTTCACACCGGTCCCCTTTGTCCAGCTCATTTAGGTAGTCGTTTATCTTTTGATCTATGTGTTTGAGCAGTCTATTTAGTTTCTTTTTATTGTAATTATTTTTTTTGGAATTGCTTGCTCTGAATTTGGAACCATCGATAGCTACTACGTTTTGGCCGAATAATTCCCATTCTCTGCAGAGAAGGTTGAACTGCTTAAAGACTTTTTGAAGAGCTTTCTTGTTATCTTTTCTAAAGTCAGCTATGGTTTTAAAATCGGGCTTAAGATTGGAGAGCAGCCAGATTACTTCCAGATTTCTATGGGCTTCAGCTTCTAACTTGCGTGAAGAGCGAATACCATTTAGATAACCATAAAGGTAAAGTTTGAGCAGATCCCGCGGGTCATAAGGGGGTCTACCGATTGAATGGGTTTGGGCGTGTGTGAAGCCTAACTCTATCATATCAAGGCTTTCTACAAAAGCCTCTATTACTCGTACCGGATTATCGTCACTTATATATTCATCAATACTATTGGGAAACAATGTAAGTTGGTTGCGATCTTCTCCCTTTATATATGCCATAATGGCACCTCCCTTTATTTATCATTCTACCAGAAGGTGCCATGGTTTTGTGGATTTTATGAGGTTTTCACACAGTCTGACGGCGCTACGGTGGAGTTTCAGTCCCCTTGTCATCGGGGAATGGAATGTAACCAGGAAGTGGGACAACGCGTTTAGATTTTTCTGTTTTGTTTCAGTCCCCTTGTCATCGGGGAATGGAATGTAACTCGTGCAAGTCTTCCCTAACCCGGTCATCTCATAAGCCGTTTCAGTCCCCTTGTCATCGGGGAATGGAATGTAACTTACAGGCGTCCACGGGGATATAATTCCTACGTCAGGGGTTTCAGTCCCCTTGTCATCGGGGAATGGAATGTAACTGATTACTCCACTCTCAGTAGTCTCAAAAATAATAGGTTTCAGTCCCCTTGTCATCGGGGAATGGAATGTAACCCGGCAAAAGCCTTCCGCAGTACATCATGCTGCGCCCTGTTTCAGTCCCCTTGTCATCGGGGAATGGAATGTAACAACCGGAACGTTTAGGGAGGGGCTCCGGGCCGCCACCGTTTCAGTCCCCTTGTCATCGGGGAATGGAATGTAACGCCGGGGTTGCACGATTGCCATTTTCACGGTGTCGATGGTTTCAGTCCCCTTGTCATCGGGGAATGGAATGTAACGCTCCGTCTGCGGGCTGTTGGGCTGTCCCGGGTACATGTTTCAGTCCCCTTGTCATCGGGGAATGGAATGTAACCAACCTGGTTACCGATCTCGTCCTCTTCCACTGTGAGTTTCAGTCCCCTTGTCATCGGGGAATGGAATGTAACCTCGCCCGAGAACTCGAACACATCGACATGATACCGAGTTTCAGTCCCCTTGTCATCGGGGAATGGAATGTAACTCCAAAAAGCAATCCGGAGCCGATAGCATTGCCGCGTTTCAGTCCCCTTGTCATCGGGGAATGGAATGTAACACTGCCTTGGTACAGGACAAGCCTGTTTCTATTGTAAAGTTTCAGTCCCCTTGTCATCGGGGAATGGAATGTAACCGACTACGGTGTAAAGACCCACTCCATTGATTCCATTATGGTTGTGATAGTTAACCGGATAAATTTTCGCCTAAGATTTTTCGAAAATGACCTTTCTGCATAAAATGCCAGAGCATTTTCGAAAATACCAGTTTGTTCCATTTATTATTCACCTTTCAGGGTGTATGTTAAGATCGACTCATAGAATAATAATGTTTTTAAATTAAATATAGAGTTGCTTTTATAATGTATCCCGATTAGGGCTACTGATACAGGATATTTCAGTGAAAGAAGAACTATGCTAATTATAAATCCTAATTCTCTGGAATTGCCAAAAGTCCTTTTAATTATAACTTCTTTTTTCCCTTGTAGAGAAGGAATATAAACCTACCATGGGTTCTTACCCTCGACAATTGCGTATCAAATTACCAAAATCGGGGAATAATGGACGGCAGTGTGGAGCTACAAGCAAAAACATGCTTGTTATTTACACAGTCTGACGTTACGGCGGCAAGTGTCACTTTTCATTTGTATTTACAGCTTAGCAATACACCTGGCAAGAAATTGCAATTTAGATATTTATTCTTCTGCAAAAATAAGGCAGGATTTGGCTTATTTTTGCAGAAGACTCTAAAAACCATAATTAACCTACCTGCTATGGAAATGTGCTTTTGGCAGGCCAACCGGTTACAAGAAACGTACCCGTAATGTTAAATTAAAGGAAAACAAGGAGGATGCAAAATGCCAAAATACCGTTGTACTGTTTGTGGGTATATTCATGAAGGAGAATTACCGGAGGACTTTAAGTGCCCTAGATGTAAACAGCCGGCCTCAGTATTTGTAAGAATTGAGGAAAACGAAAAGCCCGCTAATAAATATGCCGGAACGAAGACGGAGAAAAACCTGTTGGAAGCACTTGCCGGGGAAAGTATGGCAAGAAATAAGTACACATATTTTGCCAGAGTAGCCAAAAAGGAAGGCTATGAGCAAATAGCCGAAATCTTCTTAAAGACTGCAGAAAATGAACAGATGCATGCCCGGCTGTGGTTTGAGGAGCTTGGCTACTTAGGCAACACTGCCGAAAACCTTTTGTCGGCGGCAAAAGGTGAGAATTATGAGTGGACAGATATGTATGAACGTTTTGCAAAAGATGCCGAGGAGGAAGGTTTTACAGAACTGGCGGAAAAATTCCGCAGGGTTGCTGCCATTGAGAAAGCCCACGAAGAGCGCTACCGTGCTTTATTAAAAAATGTAGAGCTGAAACGGGTTTTTGAAAAAGATGAAGAAGTTACATGGGAATGCCGCGTTTGCGGGAATCTTGTAAAGGGTAAAAGCGCTCCGGAAGTATGTCCGGTTTGCAAACACCCCCAAGCTTTCTTTGAAATGCGCAAGGAGAATTATTAATCCATAACTGAATAACATGATGCTAAGTGCCAGGCATCCTTTTCTAACGATTTCCAAAAGGTGCCTGGCACTTTTAGTGAAAGAGAAAAAGACATTCAACGAATCCCTCCGGTGTATAGAAACCAAAGATTGTTCTTCACTTAATGAAAATACGTTAGTGTTCAGCTTAAAGAAAAAACTTCATTCTTTTAAACATCCAACGTATCAAAACGCTGAAATACTGCATAGACTATGTTATCATTCATAAGCTGATTCTTTTTAAATACAACAATCACAACAGATTTTTTTAATGCCCAAGCCCTCATAATTATTCAAACAATTTATAAAAAATCCCTTGCATAATCTTTGCTCCTGTGCTACAATCTTTTCTAAATTTTTATATCTGCGAAAAACAATGACGGAGAAAAGTAGATTAACCCCAGTCTTTCAGAGAGGAAGAGTCATCGGCTGAAAGCTCTTCTAAGACATGATTAATCGAAGTTCTCTCCTGAGTTGCCAACTGAAACCTTAAAGGCAAGTAGGTTGTGCCGGGGCTTCCGCCGTTAAAAGGAAGAGGGTATCGGACTTATCCTGTACCCTGCAAGAGATAACCTAAATATTAGTTATTAGGTTAATTAGGGTGGTAACGCGAAACTTTTCGCCCCTAAACGGGGTGAAAAGTTTTTTAATTTAGGATAAGCCGTTATCGTTAGAGTGGGTTAAAGACTGTCTTTAACCAATTAGGGTGGTACCGCGGAAGCCTCTGCTTTCGTCCCTGAAGGGATGAAAGCGGGGGTTTTTTCATTATAAAAAGCGAAGGAGGTGAGGCCCGGTGCTGGGATTAACAGATTGGGGGATTGTCGCGGCATACCTGGCCAGTGTGCTAGGTACCGTTGGCTGTGTGTTATATGGTGTGATTAACTGGAACAGAAGTAAATAAGGGGAGGTTAGATAATGGGTCAGTATACCTTTTATATTATGGTAGGTGTCTACACCTTAATCATTGCTTTTTGTGGCTACCTGGGCTACCGGCACACCAAAAATGCCAAGGATTATTTGATTGCCGGCAGTTCGGTAAATCCGGCCTTAATGGCTTTGTCTTACGGTTCTACTTTTATCAGTACTTCTGCCATTGTCGGATTTGGCGGTGCAGCAGGTATGTACGGCATGAGTCTGTTGTGGCTTACTGCCTGCAACATTATTTTCGGAGTATTCGTTGCCTTTGTGTTTTTCGGCAAAAGAACCAAAATTATGGGCACCAATCTGGGGGCACAGACATTTCCGGAGCTCATGGCCAAAAGATTTGATTCTAAATTCATCCAAGGCTACAGTGCTGCTTTGATTGCGTTAGCCATGCCTTTATATGCCGCAGCGGTAATGATCGGCGGTGCCCGTTTTCTGGAACAGGCCATTAATGTCAATTATGCTTTGGCACTGATCATTTTTGCCCTATTGGTAGGAATTTACGTTTTTTACGGGGGCTTGAAAGGGATCATTTACACTGATGCGGTGCAGGCGACGATCATGTTTGTCGGGATGGTAATTCTGATCTTTTCTACCTATAGTGCTCTAGGCGGTATTAAAGAAGCTCACCAAAAGCTGACGAATATGTCCCATCTGGTGCCGGAAACTTTAGCCGCTCAAGGGCATACCGGCTGGACCTCGATGCCTGTTTTCGGCTCTGAAATTTGGCTTTATGTGATGACCACTTTGGTATTGGGTGTAGGAATTGGCGTGCTGGCTCAGCCTCACCTGGCCGTCAGGTTTATGACTTTAAAAGGCGCTACTGACGTAAACCGGGCGGTAATTGTAGGGGGCATCTTCATTTTGTTCATGACGGGAGTCGCTTTTGTGGTAGGATCTTTGTCCAATGCTTATTTCTATGAATTATACGGTAAGATTTCCCTGGCTATGGTTACGGATCCTGCTACCGGGACACCCAATATTGATAAAATAATTCCTATGTTTATCGCCGATGCACTGCCTGATTGGTTTGCCTATTTGTTCATGTTGTGCCTGTTGTCTGCAGCCATGTCTACTTTAAGCGGCCAGTTCCACGTCATCGGCACTTCCGTGAGAGATCTTATCCAGCGGAAAGACGGCACGGATCGGGCCAATACAACCGGTTTTACCCGGATGGGGGTGCTGGTTGGTTTAGTTGTTACCCTGATACTGGGCTTTAAGCTGCCGGGCAGCATTATCGCCATTGCCACCGCCATGTTTTTCGGGCTGTGTGCCTCCGCCTTTCTGCCCATGTACATTGCAGCTCTTTACTGGCCCAGGGCTTCCAAAGAGGGGGTTATAGCCGGAATGGTGGCCGGATCGGCAATCTTCATTTTAAGTGTATTGTTTGTCCACCAGAAAGAAGCGGTAATTTTTGGGGTGTCCCAGCTGATTTTCGGCAAGCCTTACTTGTTCGGCTTCCCATGGAACATTATTGATCCTATGGTAATTTCCCTGCCTGTCGGGCTAATTGTGATGGTAGCAGTCAGCCTGGTTACTGCTCCCTATGAAGAAAAGCATTTAGAGAAATGTTTCCAAGGTATCAATGACCGAAGCCATATGTCGCCAACCCAGATGGCTTGGTCGGCAAAAAAGTAGTCTTTAGTGAAAAAGGGACACCCCACTTGTTTTTTCGAAAGGGGTGTCCCTATTTCCTGCCACAGATACGGTATTTTTGACGGGGTAGAGAGATATTTATCATGGTTTTAGTCATTGTCAGCCGGTCCGGTTTTAGCAATGCCCCTATATAATTGCCTTCTTGTTTTGGAACGGGGATTTTATTATTGCCGAACTAACTTAACGGCTAGGCATTTTGAAAAGGTTTCAAGGGATTATCTGGAGAAATATAGAAAAATATTTAATGATATGCGGGAGTAAATAAATTGAAAATTGCTTTAATTTCTTGCGCAAGTAAGAAAAAGGCATATAAATGCCCGGCAATTTTTATCTTTGCGGCACAAAATTAATTATAGAAAGGCGAGTTATTTTGAGAGAAGATTTTACGGAAGGACCAATCTATCAAAAGCTTTATTTATTTTCACTGCCTATTTTATTAACGAACTTACTGCAGGCATCGACGCAATTGATTAACAGCCTATGGGTAGGAAACTTGCTGGGGAGTACGGCATTTGCCGCGGTAACGATTGGCACGACGGTGATGACCGTGGTATTGGCATTTGTACTGGGGCTGAACAACGCCACTTTAACCATCTTTGCCCAATTGAGAGGCAAAAACGCTCAGGATGAAATAAAGTCCTACTTAAATACCTTTGTCATTATATTAGGTATCTTATCGTTGACTTTTGGGGGCCTGGGCTACATTTTTGCCGAACCGCTACTGGATTTCCTCAATACACCGACCTCGATCATCCCTAAGGCAAAAGTTTACTTGCAAATCAGTTTTATCGGCACCTTATTTTTAGTAGGTTATAACTTTATCGGCACATTGCTGCGGGCATTCGGAGACAGCAAAACGCCGCTATATTTTGTCTTACTGGCAACGGTACTAAATACTGTTTTGGTCCCGCTGTTTATTGTGGCTTTTGACTTAGACATTGCCGGTGCTGCCTATGGCACAGTACTGGCACAAACAGTGACGGTTACATACAGTATTTTTTATTTAGCCAAAAGGCTTAAAAAATTTTCCTTCAAAATTCAGTCCCCGAAATGGATGGAAATAAAAACAATTTTACAATTAGGCATACCCTCAGGAATACAAATGATTGTCATTTGTGCGGGCACCACTGCCATTTTATCTGTGGTAAATACTTTTGGGGCGCAAACAGTAGCAGGATTTGGCGCCGCCCAACGCTTAGACAGCATTATTTTATTGCCGGCAGCGGCACTTGGTACCGCCGTAAATGCCATGGCCGCGCAAAATATCGGGGCAAACAAATGGCCGCGCGTATCGCAAATTGCCAAAATAGGCCTGATATATAATATTTGCATTATGTTAACAATTGCTGTCATATTGTTCATTTGGGCGGAACCTCTGATTAGGTTATTTATTCAAGACGAAGGCAGTGTAGCCTTTGGTACATTGTATTTAAAGACAATTGCTTTCTTTTATCCCTTTTTAGGCTTTAATTTTATCTTAAACGGAGTTGTTCGCGGGTCAGGGGCAATGTTCCAAGTATTAATTTTAAACATCATCTCATTATGGGTATTGCGCGTTCCCTTGACCTATTCCGTGTCCTCTATATTTGGAGAATTAGGAATTGCCTTAGGTATCGGCATTAGCCTTTTCATCAGTTGTTTATGCTCAATCGCTTATTATCGCTGGGGCAGCTGGAGGAAAAAACAACTATTTGCTTAACGTATAGCTTTAAATCAGTGCCAGGCACCGATTTTTAGTAACACCAAAAAGCCCCTGGCACTTTTTATACCGGCCAAAAGAACCGTCCCCGTGGCCGGTCACTAAAAAGCCAAGAGACTCCCCTTTAAGGAGTCTCTCTATATTTTTAGCGAACTTTATTTATCATCATCATCATCGTCTTTCTCTTTGTCATCATCATTATCATCATCGTCATTGTCATTATCATCATCCATTGCATCTTTTTGTAATTCTTCTTGCACACCTGTGTCCTCTGCCGGAAGTTCTACATCTCCACACCCAACAACAAATACTATACTCATCATGAGAATCAGCAACAGTGCAAGAATTTTTCTCAATGAAAAAACCTCCCTTTAGTTTGTTGTATTTTAAAGCAGACATTGTACTTCCGTCAATTTCCCAGCAGCATCAAACACCGTTTATGCATTACCTCCATAACCGGCCAATTTTAAATTTAATTGGCGATGCCCGGCAGCTTTTACCGGCCAAGAGAACCGTCCCCATGGCAGGTATGAAACAATTTGGTGTAGAAAAACGTCTAATAATTGATAATCAATAAAAATTATGGAAAATGTAGTAAATGGAGGCAAATATGAAACTTAAAAAACTATGTACAGCTTTTTGCTTAACCACATTATTAGCGCTTCCTTCGCTATGCTTGGCCGATACCCCAGCAGGTGCCGAAGAAACAAAAGCAGCCCCTGACCAAAGGGTAGTATTGACATTGGGCAGCAATGAGGCATTATTGAACGATGTTCCCTACCGGTTGGATGTACCGCCCGAAGTAGTGGATGGCACGACCTTTTTGCCTATTCGCTTCGTTGCCGAAAAAGTGCTTGATGCGGCGGTAAAATGGGAACCCACTACTAAAGAAATTGAACTGGCCCAGGGCGACATACAAGTTAAGTTGTCCCTGGAAGCAGGACAGGCCTTGGTTAACGATCAAGCAGTAGAAATTACTAGCCCGCCTTTTGTCAAGGACGGGCGCACCCTGGTGCCCCTGCGTTTTTTGGCAGAAAACTTTAACATGCAAGTGGAATACAACCATACAGATAAAACCATTACCTTAACTAAGGCCAGGGCAACAGAACAGTCGCCGGTTAACATGCCACCGGTGATTACTTCTCTGGGGCTGCAAAAAGATGAAATTAAAATCGGAGAAACACCCCACTATTTTTACACATACGATAATGAACCGGGCGAGGCTATCGTTGCCGAAGAGTGGTTCTGCCGGTTTGTCGGTGACAGCCAGGCGGTAAGCGGTAAACCCCGGGCATTTTTCCGTCCCGGTGAATACATTTTGTCTTTAAGAATAAAAGATGCCGCGGGAAAATGGAGCGAAACCGCCACCGCAAGGTTTACCGTATCAGATGAGGTTCTTATAAGCGAAAGGGAATTTAAATTCACTAATCCCCTTTACGGTGAGTTATACGAAAATGCTGAGAATGTAAACTTTAACCGGCTGCCGGCCAATGAAAATACCGGCTTTGAGTTTACCGGGCCGGTGCTCCATATAAGCAACAGTCCGGAAGTGGTAACCCAGCCGGGCATTCTTTACCAAAGTGAAGCTTCAGGCGATTTTAGGCTTTTTTATCACCACTTAAACGGCTTTGACGAAAAGCAGTATCTGTATGTGATAGTAGAAAACAAGGGTACCCGTCCGGTGACCTTAAAAACTTTGAAGTCCGGGGTAGGGGGTCCCACCCAGGATTATATGAGCCTGGGGCAGACGGTATCAATGCGCTATTTGTCCTCAGCTTCATCTTCTACCGTCACTATAAAACCGGGAGAAAAGATCATTCTCAACCAGGGCCTACGGCATTTAAATAAAGGTGAGGCAGTCACCGGCATGCAGGATTTTTGGGCTGACGGCACCGTCACCATCAGTGTTGTCATGGGTCCGGAAAATCCGCCCCAGCCCGAGCCTGTGCCGGAACAAGAACCGGAAGAAACAGAGGGTAACACCGAGATATTGGTTGAGCCAATAGCCACAAGTGACACGCAGAAAACACCGCAGCAGTTACTGGAAGAGAAAATTGATTACCTACTTTCCTTACCCGCTCTGCCCGCTCGCCCACCGCAAATAAGAGGGGTCTTCCCCAGTGGGGACTGTCTGGTAACAATCCGGGCAAATGGCGAGAGCATGGAAAAAGTCATCCTCGGTAAGGAAGAAAGGGGCTTTGACAGTTGGTTGGAAGGAATGGACCCCCTTACCGGGGATGCGGTAAACAACATCGGTAATTACGGTGTAGTTTACCGGGTTAAAGTATCCTCTCCGGTAAAAACAGGTATCCTGCTCAACCCCCGGGGCAGCATATTTAAGGGAGCTTTCCGGGGCTTTGACGGTAATGTTTACCAGGTGCCGAAAGCCAGCTTCTTTATCGGAAACCAAAAGGCTGCCGTATTGGGCGTACTGCAGGCCGGCCAAACGGCAGAGTTTGTGTATACTCCACCCAGCGGTTCCGATACGCCGTTGGTGCTGGCCTTAATACCGGAACAATTTTGGACAACTGCAGACTAAAACAGCGGACGCTTTTCTGTTTAGCGACACCACACCGATACTAAAAGGGCGGTGTGGTGATTTTTTATCCCAAGCAGTGGGAGGCCGATACCGTGCTGTCAACAAAATTTACGCAAAATGTGTTTGCTCATACAAATAAATAGTTACTGCATATATAATTTATATTGACATAAATACAGTTAATATCAGAATAGAGGGATTCCTTTTGGCTTTATTATTAGAATCATCATGGGCATACGTTCTGGTATTTCTACTTAGTGCAGTACCGTTTATTGAGGCAGTCACCGTTATTCCCATAGCTATTATAGCCGGTTTATCAAGTGTTCCCGTTGTTTTATTGGCTTTCTCGGGCAACTTTATTACAATGCTTTTGGTAATTTTATTAGCTGATAAAATAAAAAGAAGAAGAATGAGAAAGAAAGGCAAGGGAGTTAATGCCGAAGTTCCTTCCAAGAGGTCTTTAAGAGCAAGAGAAATCTGGAGAAAATACGGCCTTCCGGGTTTAGCCTTTATCGGACCTCCGCTAATAGGCAGCCATTTAGCGGCTTTAATGAGTATATCTTTAGGAGGCACCAAAAAGATGACCACAATATGGATGACTGCCAGTGTAGCTTTTTGGTGCATTTTAATTGCCGTACTTGCCCACTTAGGTTATGGTTTGTTCAATTAAAGGGTCACACTTGAGTAATTTACTTACAATTGGTATGATTTAACAAGGCGATAACACACGGCAAAAGGCCGTTTACATATTATCTGTTATCTTCAAACTGATACCATATTGCTCAAAAGCTTAACTTTTCTTTTACTAATTGTATAGAAAACAGAAGAATTAGCTAAACTATTGCATTTATAGTCAGTTAACCACGGTGGTGAAAATAGATGTTATTAATTGAAGGTAAATATAACACGGCGAAGGTATTTACCGATATTATTGAAGAAGGTGCCGCTTCCCAAATTCAAACTTTATGTAATCAGGAATTTGTAAAGGGCAGTAAAATTCGCATTATGCCGGACGTGCACGCCGGTGTGGGTTGTACAATTGGCACAACCATGATCATTAAAGATAAAGTGGTTCCCAATTTAGTCGGCGTGGATATCGGCTGTGGCATGGAAACCATTTTAATTAAGAACAAACAACTGGATTTACAAAAGCTTGACGAATTGATTTATCAGAGAATTCCCTCCGGTTTTTCCATTCGCAGGACGCCACATCATTATAACGAAAAAATTGATTTGACCAAGCTTCGTTGTCTGAAAGCGATAAACCTAGACAGGGCACAAAAGAGTATCGGCACCTTAGGTGGCGGCAATCATTTTATTGAAGTTAATAAAGACGATGAGGGCAATTTGTATATTGTCGTCCATTCCGGCAGCCGCCATTTAGGCCTTGAGGTGGCAAATTATTACCAAAAAGCCGGATACCAACAACTGCGCAAAAAAGGTAAAGATGCCCATAAAAACATTCCTTCTTCACTGGCTTACGTAACCGGCAGTTTGTTTGACGACTACATTCATGATATGAAAATAGTTCAGCGGTTTGCGAAACTAAACCGCAAAGCAATAGTTGATGAGATTGTAGAGGGCATGAAAATAGATATTATAGAGCAATTTACAACCATTCACAATTATATAGATACCGATGCTATGATCCTGCGAAAAGGGGCCGTGTCTGCCAAAAAAGGGGAGCAGTTTTTAGTTCCCATTAATATGCGGGACGGCAGCCTGATTTGTATTGGCAAGGGTAACGCAGATTGGAATTACTCCGCACCCCATGGGGCAGGCAGACTGATGAGCAGAAAGAAGGCAAAAGAAACTTTCACCCTTTCAGAATATAAAAAGCAAATGAAAGATATCTACACAACATCGGTGCATAAAGAAACTTTAGATGAATGCCCGATGGCTTATAAAAGTATGGATGACATTATCAAGCATATTGAGCCAACGGCCGACGTAGTGAAAATTATTAAACCAATCTACAACTTTAAAGCTAAATAAGGTAGGGGTGACCCGGTTTTAAAAAAATATATAGTTGGAGGTGTCTTTAATGAAAGAAGTATATGATTTTTTAAAGAAATGCGGGGCATACTTCATTGCCACTGTTGACGGAGATCAGCCCAGAGTGCGCCCTTTTGGCACGGTAGAAATATTTGAGGACAGGCTCTATATTCAAACAGGCAAAGTAAAAGATGTTTCTAAGCAGATGCAGGCAAACCCCAAAATAGAAATCTGCGCGCTGGACGGTGAAACCTGGCTGCGTGTTTCGGCAACCGTGGTGCGCGACGAACGGATAGAAGCAAAACAGCACATGCTGGATGCTTATCCGGAATTAAAGGTAATGTATAAAGCCGATGATGATAACACCGAAGTGTTATATTTAAAAGATGCCACTGCTAGATTTTATACATTAGAGGGTTTACAACGTGAAATTAAGTTTTAAAATACTATCCAACAGTTTGGGCGGCAGGTACTGCCGCCTGTTTTTTTTTTACGTCCGGCAATGTATAGAAAAAGATATATAAACCATAAATTGCTAGTATTACAGAAATTTATCATTTTTGCACTTGCAATAATGGTAATTTTTATGTATAATGTTAGCAGCGAACAAAAGTGAGTGCTAGTAACAGAAAAGGCTTCTAATTAATTAATTTTGCTTAATTGCTTAATTATTTAATTGGGAGTGATTTTCTGTTTTTTATTTAAATAAGGCGGTCAAAAACACTCCCAGCAGGGGGTGTTTTTAGTTTACTAACGATGTCCTCTAATGAGGCACTATCTGAAAAAAACAAATTAATAAACTTAAAAGGGGGTATTTATTTTATGTCTAAAATTAACATTGCTATTGCAGGTGTAGGTAACTGTGCCAGTGCCTTATTGCAGGGTATCGAGATGTATAAAAAATCACCGGAAAACACCATCGGACTGTTGAATTATGACCTAGGTGGCTATACTCCCGGTGATATCAACGTAGTTGCCGCCTTTGATATTGACAAGCGTAAAGTAGGCAAGGGTCTTAAAGAGGCCGTGTTTGCCAAACCCAACTGTACTACCGTTTTTTATGACCAATTACCGGATTATCCCGTTCAGGTTCAGATGGGGCCGGTTTTAGACGGGGTATCTGAACATATGGCCGATTATGATGAAGATAAAACTTTCGTTGTAGCCGATCAAGAACCCTGCGATGTAGCTAAAGTTTTAAAAGAAACCGGTGCGGAAATTCTCATTAACTATATGCCTGTAGGATCAGAGAATGCTGCAAAGTTTTATGCTCAAGCCTGTCTGGAGGCAAATGTAGGCTTTATCAATGCTATGCCCGTTTTTATCGCTTCAGATGAAGCTTGGGCTAAAAAATTCCAGGAAAAAAATATCCCCATTATAGGCGATGACGTTAAAAGCCAGGTAGGGGCAACAATTGTTCACCGCACCCTAACCAAGCTATTTGAAAACCGTGGTGTGGTTCTCGATCGTACTTACCAATTAAACTTTGGCGGAAACACTGACTTTTTAAACATGCTTAACCGCAGCAGGCTTAAATCTAAGAAAAAATCAAAAACCCAGTCGGTGCAAGCCGAGCTGAAGAAAGCATTAGCGGATGACAATATTCATATCGGCCCCAGTGACTACATTCCCTGGTTAAATGATAATAAAATCTGCTTTATTCGCATGGAGGGAAGAGGTTTTGGCAACGTGCCGCTAACCCTGGATGTTAAACTTTCAGTAGAAGACGGGCCAAACAGCGGCGGTGTAATGATAGATGCCATTAGATGCATGAAACTGGCCCTCGATCGGGGCATTGGCGGTATATTGTACTCTATTTCCGCCTTTACCATGAAATCCCCACCGATTCAATACACAGACACAGAAGCGAAAAAGATGGTGGAAGAATTTATAGCCGGTGGGAGAGAGCGGTAATGAGAGCTGTTTTGTTAGCTGCCGGAGAAGGCAAGAGGCTGCGGCCTTACTTTAATAGGCCCAAGCCTCTTGTACCTTTATTGGGGCTTTCCCTTATCGAGCGCAACATCCTATCCTTGCGCGAATGCGGTATAAATGATTTGGTAATTATCACCGGCTGTTATGCCGACGAAATTCGCAATTATTTAGGCAATGGGGAAAAACTTGGCGTAAGCATAAAATATTTGCATAATGCGGATTGGCAGCTGGGAAACGGGACGTCGGCATATACCTTCCATAAGGACTACCGCCAAGAAGAGAAATTTATATTAATGATGTCAGATCACATTTTTGAACTAGATTTATTAAAAGCCTTTATTGCCGAGGCAAAAAACGTCAAACAGGATGAGCTGTTACTTGCCGCCGATAACCGGCTGGAAAACATTTATGACCTTGACGAGTGTACTAAGGTAAAAGCAAAGCAAGATTATGCGCTTAAACTGGGGAAGGGCTTGGATGATTTTAATGCCGTAGATTGTGGCCTTTTTATCGCTACCGGCTCACTGTTAGACGCCTTGGGCTCCTCTATTGCCAAGGGAGCCCATGCCCTCACCGATGCGGTAAACCTGCTGGCTGAACAAGGTAAAGTTAAATTACATTATATAAAAAACAGTTGGATTGATGTGGATGACCGGCAAAGCTATAAACAGGCAGAGAAGCTTCTGCTGCAGTCCCTGATACCTCTTAAAGACGGTTTTATTTCGCGGGTTATTAATCGCAAATTTTCTATCAGGATAACAAAACTGCTGGCTTCAACAAAAGTAACGCCCAACCAAATTACCTTTTTCTCCTTTTTAACGGCGGTAGCGGCAGCAGTTTCCTTTGCTTTTGCCAGCCCTTTTATCGGAGGAATACTGGCCCAGCTTGCTTCCATACTCGACGGAGTGGACGGAGAAATTGCCCGGTTGAAATTTTTAAAGAGCGGTTTTGGTGAAATATTTGATTCTATCCTTGATCGCTACGGAGATTTTTTTATTGTGATTGGTATGACCTTTTCATGGTATAGTGCCACAGGTGATATTGCGGCTTTACTGGTAGGTAGTGCGGCCCTCACCGGAATACCGATGTCTATGCTTTTTAAAGAAAAATTCCAAAATCTTCTCGGTAAAAAATTCATTCCTGAAATTTATGACGGTATAACGCGCTACCTTCCGGCAAATCGCGATGGCAGGTTGTTTATTATTATGCTGGGGGGCATTTTAAATCTGCTGCCGGAAGCCTTACTCTTTTTGGCCCTTGTCACCCACCTGCAAACTTTATATCGCCTCTATAATGTTCGTAAACTTTTAACTTAGCGGTGTGGCTTTTCTGCGGGTAAAAACATGATTGCGCAGATTAAGCTCTTTTAACAGGGCCAGGGCTTCATCTATGTGGCCGCCCAGCTCATCAGGGGAATGGGCGTCAGAACCGACGGTAAAGATTTTAATGCCGCATTTGGCTGCCAAAGCCAACATCTCTTTGGTGGGATGAAATTCCTTTAAGCCCCGGCGGCGGCTGGAAGTGTTGATTTCCAACCCCATTCCCCGGCGCGCCATTTCTTTAAAAATCGGCTCTGCCGCACCACGGTGAACAGTAAGGATTTCGGGGCCGTAATGCCTAACCCCATACCGAAGGTATAGGTCTACATGGGCGATGCAATCAAAAAAACCGGTAGTGACCGCATCTTGAAGTGTGGTAAAATAGTCGGTGCGTAATTCAGATAAGCTTTTATTTTGAAAATAGCGTGGGCTTTCTTTCATAGAAGAAATGGCGATATGGTCAAGGCAGTGGATTGCCCCCAATACAAAGTCAAAGGGATAATTGTTCACAATTTTTTCTATCTGCTTTTCACAGCCCCGGCAGTATCCTATTTCTATTCCGGCTTTTACTTTGAGATTAGTATTTTTGAATTCTTCCTGAGCCCGGGCAATTTCTTTAAAATAACAATCCAGCCAAGTATAGTTGAAAACCGATAACTTTTCTCCATTGCAAATAACAAAATTATCTATTTCGTTACGCACCGGATCCAGCTCAATATGGGTAGTAAAACAAATTTCCGAAAGCTTTAACTCCACTGCCTTTAGGCAATAGTCTCTTATCTTAAAAGGAGAGGCATCTATAGAATAGTTAGGGTGAATGTGATAATCAGTTCTGGCAGATTTCATTGTTGCTTGACTCCTCCATATGTACATAGATCAAGTGGATTAACTATATTAGTTCTATGTGTTTACATAATATCCTTTAGCATTAATTAGTAGACGGCTTAGTTTAAGAGCTTTACAAACCCGATAGTTGATGAAAGGGGATAACATAAACGTACTATACATTTTTTTGTAAAAATAAAGGATTTTATTGTAGTAATGCATTATTAAATATATAAATAACAAGATAGATGACGAGAAATGTTGAAGAACAACTTTTTGTTGCCTGTTGTAAAAGGACCGATGAAGTATATGCAGAAATTATGGCAAATAATTAAGAAGGAGTTTTTACCGGTCGCCGCAGGAACGGCTGCAGCGGTATCGGCAGTATTTGTACCCCCGTCTTTGGAATATGTGTCTTACATAGATTTTAAAGTAATTGCCATCTTGTTTTCTCTGATGGTGGTCATTGCCGGCATCAGAGAAACCGGAGCCTTTGAGGTATTAGCGCAGAAGATGCTTTTAAAAACAGGCAGTGTACGCACTATGTCACTGGCCTTAATTTTGCTGTGTTTTTTTTCATCCATGCTGATTACCAACGATGTGGCGCTGCTTACCTTTGTACCCTTTACCATAGCGGTGTTGTCCTTTGCGGGAAAGGGCAACCTTATTTTTGTGATTACCATGCAGACGGTAGCCGCTAATTTAGGTAGTATGCTCACTCCGGTGGGAAACCCGCAAAATCTATACCTCTATTCCTTTTTTCATTTAAGTATTAAGGACTTTTTGCTGATTACCTTGCCAATTGTGGCATTCAGCTTGCTCATAATTGTCGGTATCACTTTTGTGATCAAAAATAGCCTTGTTTCGGTGAATTTTGCAAAAAAAACGGATATTGAAAACCGCCGCAAGCTATATATTTTTTTGGCGATGTTTGCTCTCTGCATTGCCGCGGTTGTTGGGTTAATTTCTTACATTCCTATGCTGCTGGCGGTGTGTCTGGTAGTGATGTTTACTGATCGGCAAACATTTAAAAAGGTAGATTACAGCCTTATGTTAACCTTTGTATTTTTCTTTGTCTTTGTGGGAAACATTAGTCAGCTGGAGTCTACGCAGGAAGCTATCGGCAGCATTATTCACGGTCGAGAAATACTCTTTGCCGTGCTGTTGTCACAAATAATCAGTAACGTACCGGCAGCAGTGATGCTGTCTTCCTTTACCGATAACTACCCTATGCTCATTGCGGGTACTAATATCGGCGGGCTGGGGACACTCGTTGCTTCCCTGGCCAGCTTAATATCCTTCAAACTTTACCTAAAAACAGAGCATGCAAAGCCGGTTAAATACTTAATTGTTTTTACCCTTGTCAACCTGCTTATTCTTCCTGCACTGCTTACTTTTACTTTTCTTTGGTATTAAAAATATAGCAGGATTATCTTGGTTTATGAAGAATGTTTCGTCAGAAGCGGCGTTGCTCAAAACCAAATAACATGCCCTTTATCGAGGATTAAGTGTGGCACAAGAACAAAGATATATTGTATAATAAGAAAGCATTTGCATGTATCTAGGCATTAAGTATAATAAGGAAGGTATTTTATGTCTGCAGAAAATGAAAATAACGTTACCAGAATATGTATTGGCGATAAAGAATATATCTTAATTGGCACCGCCCACGTTTCCCGCAGCAGTGTAGAGCTGGTGAAGCGGGTTATAGAAGAAGAAAAACCGGATTCGGTTTGCATCGAATTAGATGAAAAACGATATCAAACGGTAACAGAAGGCGGTAAATGGCAAAATACCGATATTTTTAAGATTATTAAAGATAGAAAAGCAACCCTTTTGTTAGTTAACCTTATTTTATCCTCCTACCAAAAACGGGTGGCCAAACAATTTGGCATTACTGCCGGGCAGGAAATGATTCAAGGGATACAGTCAGCAAAGGAAGTCGGCGCCCAATTGGTACTGGCCGACCGCGACATTCAGGTCACCTTTGCCCGCATTTGGCGCAGCGTGGGTTTTTGGGGAAAAATAAGGTTGATGATGGAAATTATCTACAGCATTTTCAATGACGAAGCCATTACCGAAAAAGAACTGGAAAAAATGAAGTCAGAGGATATGCTGAAATCAATGCTTGAAGATTATGCCAAGTCTTTTCCGCGGTTAAAAGTTACTTTAATAGATGAGCGGGATCAGTATTTGGCCCAAAAAATCAAAGATGCTCCGGGCAAGAAAATTGTCGCCGTGTTAGGAGCGGCTCACGTACCCGGCGTTACCAGAGAAATCCACAAAGAACATAATTTGCAGGAACTAACTGCCGTGCCTAAAGGCTCTAATGTCGGAAAAATCATCGGCTGGTCTATTCCCGCATTAATTATATCCTTAATTGTATATATGTTTATCAGCAATCCGGCGGTCGGTGCGCAGCAATCAATAAGCTGGGTACTGTGGACAGGCTCCTTTGCCGCCCTGGGAACGCTGCTTGCTTTCGGACACCCGCTGGCCATTGTTACCGCCTTTGTTGTTGCGCCGATAACCACTTTACACCCCTTACTTGCTGCCGGCTGGTTTGCCGGATTGGCGCAAGCCTATGTGTGCCGGCCAAATGTAAGAGACTTTGAAAAGCTGCCCGAAGATGTTTTTAGCCTGAAAGGTTTTTGGAATAACAAGATAACGAGAATTTTGCTTGTTGTGACACTGGCCAACATCGGAGGTTCCATTGGCACCCTGATCGGGGGGGCCGACGTCATTCGCTTATTCTTGCAAAACATTTAAGGACGGGTTACTTACTATGGAAGACAAGCAATATTCCCGGCTGATTAATTCATTTTTAGAAAACAAAAACGAAGAACGGGCGGTTCAGATGGCCGCCTATATGAAAAATAAGTTTCCCTTTTTAGGCATACCTAAGCCTGAGCGGGCCAAACTGCAGAAAGATTTTATTAAGCAAGCCAAGAAAAAGGGTTCAATTGATTGGGCCTTGGTTTTTAAACTTTGGGAGATGCCGCAGCGGGAATTTCAATATTTAGCCGTTGATTATTTGCAGGCCTTAAAAAACTTTCTGCAAAAAGGTGATATCGATCAGGTAAAAACCTTAATTATTACCAAGTCTTGGTGGGATACTGTAGACAGCATTGCCCAGAACCTTGTCGGCCAGCTGTGCCTTAAGTATCCCGAGCTGATAGAAAGCCACATACTAAAGTGGGCACAAAGCGAAAATATTTGGCTGGTACGGGTGGCGATTATCTTTCAGCTAAAATACAAAGAAAAAACCGATACCAAACTTTTGGGCTTAATTATCAAACAAAACTGTGACACCAAAGAGTTTTTCATTAACAAGGCTATTGGTTGGGCCTTAAGGCAGTATTCAAAAACCAACAAAGAATGGGTTAAACAGTTTATCGAAAATAATCAGCTGCACCCACTTAGCGTAAGAGAAGGAAGTAAATATTTATAGATAGGGCAAAACCTAAAAAGTTATGAAAGTATAATAACTCCCACCCGCTGGGGGTTATTTTGCTTGGGGTTGAATGCCTTCTTATACAAACATTATGAAAAATTAGCCAACGAAAAACTGTAGCAAAGTTGGATGGGGGCGGTAAATTATATCAACTTGCCCTCTGTTTTTTTAAAAAAGTTATTGACATATGTTCAAAATCCCGTATAATGGGATTATAAATAACATATGTTCAAAACTATTTTAGTAAGGAGGGAATTTATTTATGCCAAGAGGAGACGGAAGCGGTCCATTTGGACAGGGAGCAATGACTGGAAAAGGATTGGGTGATTGCCTAGTACCTATTGAAGGGAATTTTATCCCGGCGTTGAACAGGGGGCCGGGTCGCGGCAGAGGATTTGGTAGGGGTTTTGGTAGAGGCTTTGCCAGAGGCTTTGCCAGATGCGGCAGAGGCTTCGGCAGGTATTATGCCGGGTTAACTGACAAACAATTACTGGCCCACGAAAAAGAACTGCTGCAAAAAAGGTTGGAAGTAATTAACCAACAGCTGGAAAAACAATCTGAGGAAGATAAGTAATAGAAGCGGGTTCTGTTATTTATCTTATTTAGATTAGTGCTTTTTATTTATGTTATAAACCTTGATCTAAATCAAGGTTTATTTTTATTTCTAATGTTATACTTAGATGTAATACAAATATTAGAAGTACTACAGATATTTAGGGGGAAAGAAGATGGCTAAAGCGGTATTTCAACTGGAAACAATTACCTGTCCAATGTGTGTTAAGAAAATTGAATCAGCACTGGGTAAAACAGCAGGCGTAAGTTCAGCCCAGGTATTATTTAACTCCAGCAAGGTTAAAGCCGAATTTGATGAAGCACAAGTCAGTGCCGAGCAATTACAAGAAATAATTACCAAACTGGGCTTCCAAGTGTTGTCTTCTAAAATATCTTAATGAGTAATCCGCTTTAGGTGTTATCTTAAAGCGGATTTTAATGTCATAAAAAAACAGCTTTTAATTGACATGATAAAGGAAGTGAAGCACTATGGTGCTGTTCATTAATAAATATAAAAACCAAATTACCGCAGTTTCCGGGCTTTTAATTGTTGTCGGCCTGATATTGGGGGTTTCCGGATATGCAAGGGGGCGGGCCGTTGCTTTAATTGCCGCTACCATTGTTGCCGGTATTCCCATTGCCATTAAGGCCTTTCAAGCACTGCGCTATCGGGCTTTCAGCATTGAATTGCTGGTAACAATTGCCGCTGTAGGTGCGCTTTATATACAAGAATATACTGAGTCTGCGGTAGTGACTTTTTTGTTTTTATTCGGTGACTACCTAGAAGGCCGCACGCTGGAAAAAACACGTTCTTCGCTGAAGGCGCTGGTTGACATGGCCCCTCAACAGGCAACGGTAATTCGGGATGGGCAAACCGTCACCGTGCCTGTGGAGGATGTGGTTAAAGGCGAGCGGGTGATCATTCGCTCCGGGGAAAAAGTGCCGGTAGACGGCAGCATTGTATCCGGAAAAGCGACGTTAAATGAAGCTGCCGTTACCGGTGAATCGGTGCCGGCCACAAAAAAAGTAAGGGATCAAGTTTACAGCGGGACCATTGTCGATACCGGTTATATTGAAATTGTGGCCGAAAAAGTAGGAGACGACACTACTTTTGCTAAAATTATCGAACTGGTGGAAGAGGCTCAGGAATCAAAAACTAAAACCGAAAAATTTCTTGATAAATTTTCCCGCGTTTATACACCGGCCATTATTGTGTTTGCTTTTATTGCCTTTTTAATTACCGGCAATCTGCATATGGCCATTACCTTTTTAGTAGTGGCCTGCCCCGGTGCGCTGGTAATTGGGGCACCGGTATCTACGGTGGCCGGTATTGGCAACGGGGCCAAAAACGGTGTGCTGCTCAAGGGCGGCGAAGTGGTGGACAAACTTTCCCGGCTAGATACCGTTGTGTTTGACAAAACCGGTACCTTAACCAAAGGAAAGCCGCAGGTAACCGATATCAAAGTTTTCGGCAACTCAGACGCAAATGAAACGTTAAGATTAACGGCTGTTGCGGAAACCATTTCTGAGCATCATTTAGGCCAAACCATTGTCAAAGAAGCGCAAGCCAGAAAACTGGATTTAAAATCAAAACCGATGAAGGGAGAAGTAATCAAAGGCGGCGGCATTACAGCTGTCGTCGAGGGTCATTATTTGGCAATCGGCAACCGCAAATTAATGGAGGCAGAAAAAGTCAATATTCCTGATGAGGTATTAAATTACGCGGTAAAACAAGAAAAGGCCGGTAACACAGTCGTTTATGTGGCCATAGACGGTCAAGCGGCCGGCATTATTTCCATCGCGGATCAAATTCGTGAAGATGCCCTGCCCGCACTGGCCGCATTGAGAAAGCACGGCATTAAGAAAATGATCATGCTCACCGGAGATAACAAACATACCGCTAAACTGGTAGCTGATAAGCTTGGTTTGGATGAATTTCATGCCGAACTGCTGCCGGAAAACAAAGTGGAATTTGTGAAAAAATTAAAAGCACAAGGACACATAGTAGCCATGGCCGGAGACGGCATTAACGATGCCCCGGCTATTGCCGCCGCAGATATTGGCCTAGCCATTGGCGAAGGCGGCACCGATGTTTCCATGGAAACGGCAGATGTTGTGCTGATGGCCGATAAGCTGATGCAGTTTGCTCATGCCTACTCGCTGGCCAAGGCCACTATGGGCAACATGAAACAAAACACTTTCTTTGCCCTAGCGGTGGTATTGGTCTTATTGGCCGGCGTAATCAACGGCAATGTGCATTTGGCCTCGGGTATGTTTGTCCATGAAGCCAGTATATTAATTGTCATTTTTAATGCCATGAGGCTAATTGGCTTTAAAATGTAAGTAAGGCTCATACCGCACTGCCTTGGTGCTTAAAACAAAACTAACAAGGTGGATGACAATGAACAACGGCAATCCAAAACATTGTAAACATGCCTGTATTACACGGGTACCCATTTTCAACCATTTAGAAAACGAACAAATGGCAGAAATTATGCAGGTGACCAAATCTTTCTCTTATAAAAAGGGGGAATTTATTTACGGCGCCGGTGACCTCGCTAACGCTCTTTATATAGTTGCCCGCGGCAAAATTAAAATTTACCGTCTATCTGCAACGGGTAAAGAACAATTGGTGCGCATTTTAAATCCGGGTGATTTTACCGGTGAGTTGGCTTTGTTTAAAGAATCAACCCATCAATCTTATGCCCAGGCGCTGGAAGATAGTCAAGTTTGTGTAATTACCCGGGTAGATCTGCAGCAATTTTTAATGAAATACCCTTCCATCTCGTTGAGAATTTTGTCTGAGTTTGCCCAAAGGTTAGAAGTAGCCGAAAAACGAACCACCCGTTTTGCCACTGAAAAAGTGGAAACGCGGATTGCTCATTTTCTGGCGGAATGTGTAGACCGTGAAGAACCGTCACCGGAATTTGTCCTGCCATTGACTAAAAAAGACCTAGCTTCTTATTTAGGTACTACCCCCGAAACCTTGAGCAGAAAGTTAAAGAATTTGGAAGAGGCAGGGTACATCAAACAAACCGGCCGGCGCAAGATTAAAATTTTAGATTTAAACGGCTTACTGATGGTGTAACCCTAGCCGTCAAAAACCACCCGCATCTAGGCGGGTGGTTTTTGATCTAATCTTAAGAACAATGCGTTATAATATAAAACGGCAAGGCAGTATGAGGGACAAGCGAGGTGGTAATTTGCCCATCTTGGAATTTCAAAACGTAACATTTGCCAGTGAAGGTAAGGCGATTTTGAAAAACATCTCGGTGTCTATAGAGCCGGGAGATTTTATTTCCCTAGTGGGCCCGTCCGGCAGCGGCAAAAGCACTTTTTTAAAACTCTGCAGCCATTTAATCAGCCCAACAAGCGGCGATATTTTTTTTAAAAACAAAAATATGCTGCAATATAATCCCACCGAATTAAGAAAGAGCATTGCTTATTGTTTTCAAACGCCCCATTTGTTTGGCGATCGGGTGTTGGAAAATATCAAGTTTCCTTTTGCGGTGCGCAACGAAAAGTACAATCATAAGCGGGTAGAGAAGCTGTTTTCCTTATTCGGCATGAGCACAGATTACTTAAACAGAAAGGTGCAAAACCTGTCCGGAGGAGAAAAGCAGCGCATTGCTTTAATCAGAAGCCTGATTTTCAAACCGGAAATACTGCTGCTGGATGAAGTTACCTCTGCCCTTGATGAAAAGAATACGCAAATTGTAGAAAAGGTGATTGCTTCATTAAACAAGGAAGGAATTACCCTTTTGTGGATTACTCACAACCCAAAGCAGGCAATAAAATACGCCAATAAAGTACTGACTATAGAAGCCGGTGAAATTAAGTCATTCGAGGTGATTAAATGAACGCTTCAAATGCCATTGACATTACATCGCTGTTGACTGCTTCATCATTAGTAATGGTGGCACTGTTTTTTTCTTATTGGCAGCGGCTGAAACTGGAAAAGGATTTACTGTTCAGCGTGTTTAGAGCGATTGTTCAGTTGGTGGCGGTAGGGTTTGTTTTGGAATATGTTTTTGGCTTGGAAAACCCTCTTTTTACCAGCTTGCTGCTGTTGTTTATGACTTTTAACGCCGCCTATAACGCTGCCAAAAGGGGCAAGGCCGTGAAAAACGCCTTTTTTATATCCTTTTTATCTATCAGTGTGGGAACAATCGTTACTTTGGCGGTGCTGGTTTTTTCCGGTGCAATTCAATATCAGCCCTATCAAATTATACCCGTCGGCGGTATGATTATCAGTAATGCCATGGTGGCGCTGGGCTTGTGCTATAAAAATATGCTTACCGCTTTTAAAAGCAAGCGGGAAGAAGTAGAAACCAAATTGGCATTGGGTGCGGATCTGCTACCCGCTTCTGCGGAAATAATTCGCGAGGCCATTAAAACAGGTATGTTGCCAACGATTGATTCCGCAAAAACACTGGGCATTGTAGCCCTTCCCGGAATGATGACCGGGCTAATACTGGCCGGCACGCCACCCCTGGAAGCAATTAAATACCAAATTATGGTGACCTTTATGATGCTTTCTACCACGTCAATATCTTCTTTTATGGCCTGTTATTTGGCCTACAAAGGCTTCTTTAACGACCGCAAGCAGTTAATTTCTTTTTAGACACCCATGCTGCTTATGCGGCACCAGCAGTAGGATGAAAATTGGCAACTTAATTTTCAGGGCAGGTAAACCGGAATTAATGCAGCAAATTTACAAATTAATATACCCCGGGATGCATCTTTGCCGCCCAGGGCAATTTTTAACTCACGTTTTCTCGTCCCATTTTAAACCGTTCCAGCTTGAGGTTTAAATAATTTACAAAATCTGCATCGCTTTGTTCTTTAGCTTGCAATCTCATTACCCGGTCAAACTCGATACCGGCCAAATAAACTTCTGCTTTCAATGCTTCAATTGCCGTACAACCAAAGCCAATCCAGTTTTTGATATTTCTGCAGTCATACCGGTTCAAAGTAAGCATAAACCCTTTTAATTTCATGGGCAATCCCCCTTTGTGAGATTGTTATAACTATCACTAACTTTTTAGTATAGTTTAACATAAAAGTTTTATTTTGAAAAGATACTAATTAATGTTTTATTAAAAAAATTGCGACAATAACCAGACGGTGCACGGATTAAGCCTTTGACCCATTTACTGCAGTTTGTTTTTTAAAAAAACTTGAGCAACAGGCTAATAAAAATTTTCACAATTTCTTTAAGTAGAAAAATGTAGCAATATGGGATATAATGTAGTGTGAGTAATTATATGGAACAGTAGAGGTGAACGCAGTTATGTCAGCAAACAAGGTAATTTTTCATATTGACGAGATGGCTAAGTGGAAGTTATTGTTAACCAACCTAAATAATTTGGTAGCCGCTGTTGACGCCAGGCAGTTTAATATTGAGGTTTTGGCTAATGCCGAAGCGGTAAAGTATTATCAGCGCAATGCTGAAGCACAAGACAGCGATACCATGCAAAAACTAAAGGCCCAAGGGGTAAAATTTGTCGCCTGCAATAACGCCTTAAAGGCCCATAACATACAGCCGGCAGATTTATTTGACTTTGTCGAGATCGTTCCGGCCGGTATTGTAGAGCTTATCGATAAACAAGGGGAAGGATACGCCTATATCAGACCCTAAGCCCCTAGGAGGGCGGGCCATCCCCGCCCGCAGCTGGGGCATTTTTTTTGTTTAAGTACACAATTGCTTTTTCCAATTGATGTTCCTTAATTTCCATTACTTTAATGGTCAGCCCCCACTCCTCCAGTTCGGGTGTGCTGCCGTCTTCCGGTATATAGCCCAGCATGCCGAAAACAAAGCCGCCGAAGGTATCGTATTCATCAACGGGCAGTTCAACATTGAGCTCTTTAGAAACCCCTTCCAAAGAAACGGGCCCTTGTATCTTCCAAGTGTGTGAATCAATGCGTTCAATCAGAGTCGGCTCTTCAACAACCGTTTCGTCATCTTCTAAATCGCCTACCAGCTGCTCCAGCAGGTCATTCATGGTAATAATTCCGCTCATGCCGCCGTGGTCATCCAGCACAATGGCAAAGTGCCGGCGACTTTTTTTCATGTTGCGGAACAATAAATCGGTACGGACTGTTTCCGGCACTAAATAGGCCGGTTTTACCGCCTTTTTCAAAACGTTTTCGCGGGATTTATCCCTTAGGCGAAAATAATCTTTAGTGTTTAATATGCCGACGATATTGTCAATGCTTTCGTTGCATACCGGATAGACGGTATGGCGGCTTTTATTGATGGTTTCTTCCCATTGTTCATCGCTTTCATCCAGCCACAAAATAGATACTTCCGTTCGGTGCGTCATAACTTCTTCTGCCGTTTTATCATTGAATTCAAAAACGTTTTGAATCATTTCTTTTTCGCTTTTGTTAATTGCCCCTTTCATACTGCCTTCATCCACCATCATGCGAATTTCTTCCTCGGTAATTTGCTCATCGGCAGCTTGCGGATCGATACCAAACAGCTTTAATATGGCATTGGTAGATGCCGTCAATAGCCAAACCAGCGGGGCAAAGATTTTAGAAACGGAGTAAATCATGCCGGACATGGCCAAGGCCAGCGTATCGGCATATCTCATCGCCACCCGTTTGGGAACCAGTTCTCCTAATACTAAGGTAAAATATGATAAAATTAAGGTGATCATAATTACCGCCACGGTATCTAAGGTGGCCGGCGGGGCACTGATACCAAGCTCGACAAACCAATCTACCAACATATCGGAAAAGTTATCCGCCGCAAAGGCGCTGGCCATAAAACCGGCTAAGGTAATACCTACCTGAATAGTAGCCAAAAATCGGGCCGGCTGTTCGGTCAGCTTAATCAGCTTAATGGCGCGCTTATTACCGGCGGCGGCCAGTTTGGCCATTTTATTGTCATTCATCGAAATAACCGCTATTTCGGCACAAGCAAAAACGGCGTTTAAAATAATTAACACCAGCTGCAGCACCAGCAGCCAAAATATAGAGCCGGCTTCAGACAAAAAAATTACCTCCATGAAATGATATGTCTTCAATCTATAAGTTGTCTGATAAAATGAAACAATATACCATATTCATATAAATTATCGCTGAAAGGGTGAGGATAATCAGAGCTTTTATTGGCATTGACTTTTCCAGAGAACTAAAAAATGAAATCTATAAACGGCAGCAAATAATGAAAAGCTATGCGCACCGGGGCAGGTGGAAGTACATAGATAATTTTCATCTGACGTTAAAGTTTTTGGGCGAAACTACATCTGCCCAGCGGGAACAGATTAATGAGATAATGAAAAGCATCTGTGCTAATGAGAAACCTTTTTGCCTGCAAATTAAAGGTGTGGGCACTTTTCCCGGCCGCGATTCCGTCCGCGTTTTATGGCTGGGGTTGGCCGGCGACATTGCCCCCTTGCAGTCGTTGCACCAAAAAATAGACACGGCATTGGCGCCCATTGGCTTTCAGCCGGAAAAAAGAAGTTACCGGCCCCATATCACCATTGGGCAGAATATTGTCTTTAAACGCAGCACGGCGCAAATTTTAGAGCAAATGAAGGACCTGCAGCTGGGAAGGGTAGAAGTAAGCAGCCTGTTTTTGTTTAAGAGCGAGCAAATTAACAACAAACGGGTTTATACCAAGGTGCAGGAATACCCTTTGGGTGAGTGGCAATAAAAAAACCCCCTAGGGGGTGGGGTAGCTTAAGTAAAGTTACTGTTCACGGCAACTGCCGGATTAATGAAACTCTATATCAATTTTTTTCCTGCTGTCAGATTGTACTTTAGGCATGCGAATTTCCAGCACACCGTTTTTATATGTAGCTTTAACTCCTTCAGCCGAAACCGATGCAGGTAAGCCAATAGAGCGTTGAAAACGACCGACAAAGCGCTCCTGCCGGTGCATATTTTCTTCCCTGACTTCGTTTACTCGGTTGATGGTACCGCTAATGTGAAGTACATTGTTATCAACAAAAATGTTGACATCGTCTTTCTTTTCTAAACCGGGAAGATCGCAGGTGGCCACTACTTCGTTTTCTGTTTCGTAAATGTCAACCCTTGGTTCACCAAAACTTTGGCCAAAACTGCGAAAAACCGGAAAATCAGTGTTGAAAAAACGATCGAATTCACGTCTCATATTGTTCAGATAACGAAAAGGCTCGTAAGGAATTAAAGACATTGCTGGCATTACCTCCGTTTGTGGTTTTAGTAGTATTATGTACCGACAGAAAAATGTTTATTCCGTCATTTAGTATTTTGTTGCGGCGGTAATACTAACTAATACATTGTTTTTTATTGAGGTGAAGATTACTATGAGTAATCAAGAAAAATTTGATATTAAGCAAAAGATCATTGCAGAAAACGAAAAAAAATACGGCCGGGAAATTCGTGAAAAATACGGCGATGAAGTGGTTGATAAATCATTTGAGCAAATAAAGGCCATCTCTCCGGAACAATATTATGAGATAACCAAACTGACGGCAGCGTTATTAGGAGCGCTGTATACCGCCATGAAAACCGGTGACCCGGCTAGTGAATTAGCCCAAAAAGCGGCGGATTTACACCGGCAGTGGTTAAGTTATTTTTGGGATGAATATACCAAGGAAGACCATGTAGGGGTAGCTCAAATGTATGTAGAAGATGAGCGGCTGAGAGCTTTTTACGATGCCGAACATAAAGGCGCGGCAGAGTTTTTAAGGGATGCCGTACTGATTTATACCGGCTTGAAAAAGTAAGTGTGCGTATGGCTACAACTAAACAACATTACATTTATGAGAACGGGCAGGGGACCGTCCCTGCCCGTTCTACGTCACGGTCTTGACCGCGCCGCTTGTTGATTTGTAAAGGAAAGCGGTTAAGACCGCTATTGGCTTTTGGAGTCTGCACAAATTACATTTACGGCTGAATGGCAATACCTTCGATGATATGTATGGGCAGACCCTAAGGCCGTCCGACCTAAGCAACTTTGCCTTTAAAGAGAATTGCACCATTCGCTGTTTCTAAAACGTACATAAAAGGTGGTGCCGGTGCTTCCCGTTTGATAGGTTATCCTGGCGTTATGCCGTTCGGCAATGCTGTAGCAGGTAGCTAACCCCAATCCGGTACCCTGTTCTTTGGTGGTAAAAAAGGGCGTTCCCAGTTTTTGCTGCACTTCCAAGCTCATGCCTTTACCTTGGTCTTTAACTTCCAATACCACCTCATCGTTTTCCATGTATGTTTTAATGGTTAGTTTTCCGCCCGGTTTCATTGCTTCCAGTCCGTTGCGGGCTAAATTGAGAATAACCTGGCGAATTTCTTTTCCGTCCAGCGGCAGATCACATACGTCTCCCAAATAAATTTCCACCTTTTTATTGGTGTTTAACGCGTCTGCTTTAATTAACGGGGTAAGGTTTTTTACAATGCTGTTTAAGTTCTGCATCACCAGCTCGGAAGCTTTGATGCGGCCGATAGAAAGAAACTCAGTAATAATATCATTTGCTCGGTCCAACTCTTCCAGCATGAGCTGATAATAAGAATGATACTGTTGACAATCTTTCTTCATGGCAAGAATTTGCAAAAAGCCGCGCACGGTGGTCAGCGGATTGCGCACTTCGTGGCTGATGCTGGCGGCCATTTCGCCGATAATATTTAAGCGTTCTAAGCGGGCCATTTTCCGCTCGTAAAGTTTCATTTCGGTTAAATCGCTTACTACACCGAGAATGCATTTGGAACCGTTTAATTCTATAATTTCAGCGGAAACCAAGGTATAGCGTATATTGCCGTTTTTGTCTCTAAGTTCCGCCTCAAAGTTGCGGACGGAATTGTTTTTGTTAATCAGTTCATGATATAGCCGTAGGGCATCCGATTTTTGGCAGATATTCAGCTCCAGTATAGATTTACCGATTACTTCTTCCCGGGTGTAGCCGGTTACTTTTTCAAAACTTTTGTTCACTTCATAAAGGACGCCGTTTTTGATAGAACTGATAAACATCATGTTGGGGCTGGAGTGAAACGCTTTGGAAAATCTTTCTTCAGACAGACGCAAGTTTCGCTCTGCCTGTTTGCGTTTAGTTATATCCTGAACATGGACGATAAAATATAAAGGTTGGTTCAATGGGCCCTGCACTTGCGAAACACCGGCATGTACCCAAATTTCATGCCCTGATTTGTGCAGATATCTTTTCTCAATTTGAAAAGAGTCAATGTTGCCTTCTAAAATTTGCTGCATCAATTCTTGGCATTTTTTGAAATCATCGGGGTGGGTAATATCTTTTATGTTGAGATTGATCAGTTCTTGTTCAGAGTAACCGACGATTTGACAAAAGGCAGCGTTTACTTTAAACCAGTGGCCGTTACAACTCAACAATCCAATGCCGGTGGGAGCGTATTCAAAAGAACTGCGGAAGCGCTCTTCACTTTCTATTAGCTTTTTGGTTTGCTCTTTAAAAAGTACCTCTAAATGTTCTCTTTGAGCTCTTAGCTCTTCCTCAAGCTGTCTGCGGGTGGTAATGTCCCGGATACAGGAAACCACTTTGTTTACTTTCGAATTGACTTCCGAAAGCGGAAAAGCGTAAATTTCTATCCAGATTTTTTTACCTTCACGGTCGTAAATGGGCATCACTTGAGATTGGGGCGTGCCAACTTGAAAAGTTCTCAGCACCGGACAAGAGGTACAGGATTTATTAAGTCCGCTAATTACTTGATAACAATACTTTCCGACTATCGGCCGTTGAGGCGCAAACCACTGTTCTAACTTGTTATTTGCCCGTAAAATGCGCAGCGAGCGATCAACGACAATGATACCTTCCTGAATACCGTCAAATATTGCTTTTAACAATGCTTCATTATCGTCCAATGTCTCATAAACGCTACAACTTTGATTAGCTCTAAACTTTTTTGGTTTTTCTGAATAATTACTTGACAATGTTTTGTTGTGCTGACAGCACATGCCGCATTCCCCCAAATAAATCTAATTATAGACAATATTCGCTATGACTTGTCGAACTTCCTTTATTAAGATAAAACAATTGTCTTTGTATTAAGGAAAAATTATGTCGGTCGTCAATCAAAATGTTAGTTATAGCTTGGTGCTTGTGAATTGAAGATATTTTTGCTATTATTGTCGAGGGAGTGTGATACAAAGTGAATTTGACCACTGGTTTAGTGGGCTTGCCAATGGTTGGTAAAACCACAATTTTTAATTTGTTAACCAACTCAAATTTAGAAACATCAAACTTTTTATCCGGAAAAACCGAAACCAATATCGGTGTTGCGAAAATACCGGATAAGCGTATTGATTTTTTATCCGCTATGTTTAAGCCGCGCAAAACTACATATGCACAAATACAAGTCAGTGACGTACCCGGTTTGGTGCGTGGCGCCAGCCAAGGACTGGGTATCGGCAATAAGTTTTTAGATGACATTCGCAATGTAGATATGGTGGTTCATGTGGTGCGGGCATTTAACAATCCTGATGTACCGCACGTTGAAGATAGCATTGATCCGATGCGTGATATTGAAACCATCAGTTCTGAGCTGCTGTTTGCCGACATGGAGTTGCTGGATAAGCGTATTCAGCGTATTAAGGGCGGTAAAAAAGTAAAAAAAGAGCAGCTTGCTGAATTAGAAGTATTACAAAGGTTATTGGCAGCATTGGAAGAAGAAAAGCCGCTAAGTGTGGTTGAATTGAATGAAGATGAACGGCAAATGCTGCAACATTATCACTTTTTTACCGAAAAACCACTGATGCTGGTAATTAACATTGATGAAGAACAATTTAAAAAGGGCGATTACCCAAAGAAAAAAGAAGTTGAAGCCTGGGCGGCTGAACGCGGCATACCGGTGCTGGAAATATGCGGTTTAATTGAAATGGAAATAAGTCAGCTTGACGAAGATGACCGGCAAATGTTTATGGAAGATTTAGGGATTACCGATTCCGGTATCGACAGATTGGCCCGGGCGGCTTATGCTCGTTTAGGTTTAATTTCTTTCTTTACCGCCGGTGAAGATGAAGTTAAAGCTTGGACCATTCGCAAAAACACCAACGCTAAAAAAGCAGCGGGTAAAATCCACTCTGATATTGAGCGCGGTTTTATCCGTGCCGAAGTGGTAAAATACGAGGATTTGGTTGAGCACGGCAGCATGGCCAAGTTAAAGGCAGACGGTAAGTACCGCTTAGAGGGCAAAGATTACATCGTTGAAGACGGTGATATTATCAACTTTAGATTTAATGTTTAAAAATAAACCGCCTTTTCCTTAGGCGGTTTTTTTATCTTGATTAAAATTGATAACCGGCAGCCCTTTCTATAATCGGGGCAAGTTGTTCTTTTGTACCGTGATCAGAAAATTCTTTCATTATCTTGTATTTCCGGCTGATAGAGCCTTGGCCCAAAACTGTGCTTATTAAATGATTGGGATAGGGAATCAGCGTTCTTTCTTGTTCAATAACTTCAAGGGGGAAGAAGCGGGCCTCCAGATCAACCAAGGCAGATATTAAACCCGCCAATTGCTTTCTTTTCAGGTATTTTCCCGTTGAATTTTTCACATTGGGGCACCATTCCATTTTTTTGTTGGCAATTTCATCGGGAACTTTAATTTGGTATTCTTCCCACAGTCTTTTGGCAATAGGCTTAAGTCCCTGACTGGGATAACTTTGCTCAAAATCCTCCTTATTTAGCAACCCATAGGTGCGACAAGAAAGGGGGCGAACGGAATAAATTCGGCATTTGTTGTCCGCTCCCAGAAAGGGGCATTTTTGACTGACATCCACTAAATCCAGAAAGTAATATTCTGTTGACTTAACTAAATAATCATGCCAGTGCTCTTTCTGTTTTCGGATATATTCATACAGGTTTAAATATTCTATGAAAAAAGCCGGCGGGCTGCCCCAACTGCAGCAGCTCGCACAATTGTTACAGGTGGTTTCCGGCAGCTGATCATAGATTTTTTGTAGCTCGGCAAAAAGATTTTCTGTTTTGGCCAAGTTCAGTGCTTGGTAAATTCCAGCGGCAGGTAGCATTGACCTATTCAACTCCTTTTTGATCATATTTTCACTTTTTATTATAGCAAAATATAGCAACAATGGCGATGGAATGTATTTACATCTTATGACAAGATATAAAAAATAGTAAAAATTTTCGACATTGTCGTCTAGCTGACTGTTGGTTTCTTGTCAGCGTGTAATAATATTGATAAGACACGATCCTTTTCTCTCCACGAGAACATTACCTGTAAAAATTTCTTTTTTTTGTATTTCAAACCCGGAAGTTTTTTTCCGGGTTATTTTTTTTTAATTCATGTTGTTACAATTCGTGAAATAGATTACAATATAGCTAAATACCTGTTTACTTTGGACCCAAGGGGGTGAGCGTATGTGGATGACGGTAATGTGCTTAATTGGCGGCATGGGTTTGCTGCTTTACGGAATGTATATTATGAGTGAAGGGCTGCAGAAAATTGCCGGCAGTAAGCTGCGCAGTATTCTCAGCACATTAACACAAAACCGCTTGATTGGAATGCTGATTGGAGCCTTGGTAACAATAATTTTTCAAAGTAGCACAGCTACCACAGTTATTTTGGTGGGGTTAACCAGTGCCGGTATTATTACGCTAAAACAGACATTGGCGATCATACTGGGTGCAGACATTGGCACTACGGTGACGGCCCAGTTGATTGCTTTAAAAGTTACAGAAATTTCCCTGCCTATTGTGGGTATCGGGGCGACCATTGTCTTTTTTGTCAAGCGGGAAAGGTATAGAAGAATCGGCCAAGTATTGATTGGTTTCGGTTTGCTGTTTTTAGGCTTAAAAATCATGTCTGATACCATGTACCCACTGCGGGATGACCCGCGTTTTACTGAATTGTTGATGCATTTTAGCGACCGCCCATTGTTGGCTTTAGTTATTGCCGCTATTTTTACATTTTTAGTACACAGCAGTGCAGCCACTGTCGGTATTATCATGGTGCTGGCAATGCAGGGAATGATCGGGCTTTATTCCGCTATATACTTGCTTTTTGGAGCAAATATCGGCACGTCATTTACCGCGCTAATTTCCAGCCTGGGTTCCACCAGAGAGGCACAGCGGGTAGCCACTGCTCATCTGCTCTTTAAAGTAGTAGGGGTATTAATCTTCCTGCCTTTTGTGTATCCTTTTGCCCAACTGTTAACTTGGATAACACCTAACTCGCCGGGCTTCCAAGTAGCCAACGCACACATGCTTTTCAATATTGCTATAGCGTTTTTATTTGTACCGTTTACATCCCTGTTTGCCAAACTGCTGGAATTCATTGTACCGGAAAAGAGAAGTGCCAACGGCGTAGTTCAGCCTAAATATCTTGATGAAGGGTTACTCACTTCACCGGCAATTGCCATTGGCTTGGCTACCAAAGAAATAATGCGCATTTCAGATAAAATATACTATATGTATTCCCGCACTGAAGACATGTTTAAGAACTTTGACGAACAGATTGTTCAAGATGTTTTAGACAAGGAAGAACAGGTGGATATACTTTCTGAGGCTACTAACAAGTACATTGCACAATTAATGCGGCAAAGTATTTCCCGGGATGAATATAACCAGGCAATGGGGTTAGTGAATATCCTTAAGGATTATGAGCATATTGGCGATGTGATGGAGAAAAACATAATATACTTAGCGGAAAGTAAACATGCCAACAATGCTGATTTTTCAGAGGAAGGTCATCGTGAATTAGCCTTAATGCATAAAAAGCTGTTAGAAATGATTAACGTAGTTAATACTGCATTTGCCACCAATAGCTGTAACCTGGCCGCCAAAGCACAACAAATGTATGATGAAATTGTAGATTTGGAATTTAGATTTAGAATGAGCCACTTTGCCCGCATGCATCACGGCGGCCAAGAAAGCGAAAATACCAGCTCTATTTTCTTAGATTTAATCAACTCTAATTTGCGTATTGCCGAACATTTGAAGAACATAGCCGAATCGCTCACTGACGAAATTTCCTGCACCTGGCAGGATGAGGTAGAATTAATCTACGGCCCCGACGCCACTAACTACTCGGCCACAAATGGCAACACTAAAGCTAACTAACCAATTATTGTAGAGCCGTGAGCCTGTAAAGAAACTTTATAATAGACACAGCAGAGATTAGGGCTGCCAAGGCAATGGCCTTGGCAGTTGCATTTCCCATTCTAATTTACGACCCGGGAGTGATGCGTATGCGGATGACGGTAATGTGCTTAATTGGCGGCATGGGTTTGCTGCTTTACGGAATGAATACTATGAGTGAAGGGCTGCAGAAAATTGCCGGCAGTAAGCTGCGCAATATTCTCAGCACATTAACCCAAAACCGCATTATAGGAATGCTGGTTGGGGTCTTAGTAACTATAGTTTTTCAAAGTAGCACTGCTACTATTGTTACATTGGTAGGTTTAACCAGTGCCGGTATTATTACGCTAAACCAGACATTGGCGATCATACTGGGTGCAGACATTGGCACTACGGTAACGGCCCAGTTGATTGCTTTAAAAGTTACAGAAATTTCCCTGCCTATTGTGGGTGTTGGGGCGGCCATTGTCATTTTTGGCAAGGGGGAAAGGTATAAAAGATTCGGTAAAGTATTGATTGGTTTCGGTTTGCTGTTTTTAGGCTTAAAAATCATGTCTGATACCATGTACCCGCTGCGGGATGACCCGCGTTTTACAGAATTGTTGATGCATTTTAGCAACCGCCCATTGTTGGCTTTAGTTATTGCCGCTATTTTTACATTTTTAGTCTGCAGCAGTGCAGCCACTGTCGGTATTATCATGGTGCTGGCAATGCAGGGAATGATCGGCATTCATCCCGCTATATATATGCTTTTAGGGGCGAATGTCGGCACTGCGTTTACCGCGCTAATTTCCAGCCTGGGTTCTACCAGAGAGGCACAGCGGGTAGCCACTGCTCATCTGCTCTTTAAGGTAGTCGGAATTTTAATCTTCTTACCTTTTGTGTATCCTTATGCCCAACTGTTAACTTGGATAACACCTAACTCGCCGGGCTTCCAAGTAGCCAACGCACACATGCTTTTCAATATTGCTATAGCGTTTTTATTTGTACCGTTTACATCCCTGTTTGCCAAGCTGCTGGAATTCATTGTACCGGATAAGAAAGGCGCTAACGGAGAAGTGAAGCCTAAGTACCTTGATGAAAGTTTACTCACTTCACCGGCAATTGCCATTGGCTTGGCTACCAAAGAAATAATGCGCATTTCAGATAAAATATACTATATGTATTCCCGCACAGACGACATGTTTAAGAGATTTGACGAACAGATTGTTCAAGAAGTTTTAAACAAGGAAGAGCAGGTGGATATACTTTCTGAAGCTACTAACAAGTACATTGCGCAATTAATGCGGCAAAGTATTACCCGGGATGAATATAACCAGGCAATGGGGTTAGTGAATATCCTTAAGGATTATGAGCATATTGGCGATGTAATAGAGAAAAACATAATATACTTAGCAGAAAGTAAACATGCCAACAATGCTGATTTTTCAGAGGAAGGTCATCGCGAGTTAACCTTGATGCATAAAAAGCTGTTACAAATGATTAACGTAGTTAATACTGCACTTGCCACCAACAACTGTAACCTGGCCGCCAGAGCACAACAAATGTATGATGAAATTGTAGATTTGGAATTTAGATTTAGAATGAGCCACTTTGCCCGCATGCATCACGGCGGCCAAGAAAGCGAAAATACCAGCTCTATTTTCTTAGATTTAATTAACTCTAATTTGCGTATTGCCGAACATTTGAAGAACATAGCCGAATCGCTCACTGACGAAATTTCCTGCACCTGGCAGGATGAGGTAGAATTAATCTACGGCCCCGACGCCACTGGCCACTCTGCCACAAATGGCAACATTAAAGCTAACTAATCAGTTAGCGTGAATCATGGCTGTCAAAGAAACGTTGCAATAAATGCTACTGCGGTAAGACCGCCTTGGCGGCTCTCAAGCAAAATTTCACTAAAACAAAGCATATAAACGATAAGGGCAGGGGTGAAACCCTGCCCATTCAACTTACTTATCGACAACGGTAATTTCCACTACTTCGTTATCATCTAATTCTAATTCTACTTCCCAATATTTTTTCAGATCTTCAAAATCTAATTTCTTATCGTCTACATCATCAATGATATCTACCTTTGAATCTACTTTAAAGGTAAAGCGGTTTCCGCTGTCCTGTCTGATGGTAATTTCATAATCATCTTCATCTATTTCATAAATTTCACCGGGAACGATAATGCCGTCTTCCGCTTCATCTACTTCAATGGCAATCACTTCGTCATCATGAATGTATACCGTTACCTCGCTGCCGATGATGTACTTTTTAATATCAATATCTTCGGCGATGTCATAGGTGTATTTATCATTAATTTCTATCTCATTCTTATCTAAATCCGTAATCACGCCGCTGTAACTTTCCGCTAATTTTAATTCTTTTACATCACCGCGAGAGTTCAGATAAACAATTACATACTCACCGGAACTTCTCGTTAAATCTTCAAAGTCCATTCTTTTGCCGTTTTCATCATATACTTTTACATTTTCATCAACATCATAGGTTTCTTTATCGCCGTACTGATCAATGATGGTTATTTCCCAATCATCTTCTTCATCTTCGTCATTTTCTAAATCGTGTATGGTGCCGATGATTTGATCGGCGCCGGATTCATCCAGTACTTCAATTTTAATTACCTCTTTATCGTCATTATAAAAAACCTTTACCTCGTAACCTTTGCGCAAATCATCATAGTCATAATCGTCGCCGTCTTCATCTGCTACCAGCACTTTTTCCTTGTCAACATCAAATGATTCTGTAGAGCTACCTTTGGAAATCTTAATTCTCTTGTTGTCGATATCATAAATTTTTCCCACAACACTGCTGCACTCTTCCAAATAGATTTTTTCAATTAAGCCGTTTTTTAAACTTAAGCGCACAAAAGCGTCTTTGCTTAACTGCAGCAGGGAAATAGATTTGTTATCTTGATCATAAATTTTCAGGGATGAGGCAAACCCGTAGGTTTTGCTGTCTCCGGTCAGTGTTTCGATTTCTAAAGAATTATAATTTAATTCTTTAACCAGCCCCATAACCTCTTCGGTGGTGCTTGTATTATCGTTAGTGCTTGGTGGGTTGGCAGTGCCGCTGCCATCGGTGAACTTGGTTATTGTTTTAATGAAATTGATTTTATTGCCGTCAAAGTACACACGAACCGGGGTGTTGTTGGCAACACTGCTTGCGTTTACCGCAGTACTGCCGTCATAAATGGCAACGTTGTCAGCTAAGGTATAAACGGCAACGGTTCCCTTGACATTGTGAAAAGTTACTTGGTTGCTGCCGGGGGAATAGTTGGAAATTTTACCTTCAGCCCGGTTGCCGCTGTTGGGGGCAATCATCCCTTTATCGGTCATTCGGGCAAAAATAGCGGCTAATTCCGCTCTGGTTACTTTAGCCAGCGGGTCAAAAGTAGTGGTATCGCGACCGCGCATCAAACCGGCTTCATATACACCGGCAATATGATTTTTATACTGCTGAAAAATGCTGTTATTGGTATCCGTAAAGGGCAAGTTATCTCCGTTGCCGGTTAAATTAAAGGCTGCAGATAAAATAATGGCTACTTCCTGTCTGGTAGCCAGCGGCTCGTTGCGGTTTATGCTACTTAATCCTGCCGGGTTAATCCAGCCGTTGGCGGCAGCCATTGCCAAATACCCTTTAGAACCTTCCGGCAGATTAGGAGAGTACTGATAAGGGCGGTCGACATAGTTTTTCGTTTGCGGTTCTAAATTTTTAGCTCTAATCAGCATGACCAAGGTATCGTGAATTGATACCGGGTTGTTTGGTTTAAAAGTGCCGTCGGGATATCCCTTAATTACTGCGGCGGCATTCATTTCTTCTATGTCGGGGCGGGCCCAGTGCGTATCCTTTACATCTGTAAATCTGCTTTCGGCAGCCCAGGCAGATGCAGTAAATGTCAGCAGTAAAACCAGCGCTGTTAAACACAAAAGCAATTTTTTTCTGCCGTTAATCATGACTTTCCTCCCTTTTATAGTTTGTGATATAGTTATTTAGATGATAAATTAGCCATAAAAGGAAAAAATCCTGCTGTACTGGATTAAATTGTTAATTATTTCAAGCCGATAACTATTATAGATGACATAAAAAAAGGAGCGTTAGGTAATGGGTAAGTACAAAAACGTTTTTATCAGTGCAATTATTTCGTTGTTCATGCTTTTTGCCATTACTGTGCCGGCGGCAGCTGCAAACGGCAATGATATTTTTGCCGATATAGACGCCGATAACCTGCGGATAAGTGATGCGTTTGAAAAAGAAAAAGATGACGATGCAGATGATGATGATTACATTCCGGAATATATTACCCAAACCAACATAGTTGATATTGAACTGAGATCCACCGGCTTAGACCGCAGTTATTTAAATGATACCAAGGTGTATATTAACGGTAAAAAAGCTAAACCTGTTGGGCGCCACTGGGAGTTAAACAACTTTCAGCTGCAGCCGGGAAAAAATGAAATTACCGTTACCTTAGAAAAAGATACCCCGCCCAGCGGCAGTAAAACTTTTACCGTCATTATTAACTATTTAGATGTAGATGCCCCCAATTCTGCCTATCGGGTAGTGGATATTTTTGAACATTTTACCGGCGATGACGGCTTAGTAATCAGTGCTTTTAACGATGCGGTACGCCTTGATTTAGGCACCGGCAACGCCATAATGAACCGCACCCGGAGTGAAGTAGCCGAAGAGCAAAATATAGAGATCGGCGTTTACAATAATGAATACTTAAATTTACGCGGCAACTATCTGCCGGTAAGCCGGCTGTACAAAATTGCCGCTGATGATGAAGATTATACGTTGCTAAATAGCGGCAGATTAACGCTCAAATACGATACCGACAGTTTTGGCCACGGTTTAGACACCCTAACCGTACTCTATTTTAAGGAATACGGCAAAAGCCCCAACCGTTCGGTGTTTGAAAATCTGGGCGGTGTTGTTGACGCGGAAAACAAAACCATTACCGTGCCCTTTCGCCAAGACGGGTTTGGCTACTACGGGGTGTACGCCGTGTCGGGAAGTTTCAGTGATTTTTATTACGGCAACCAAACAGTTAACTGGGCAAATACTTATGTGATGTCACTTTATGCCAAAAATATTATGAACCCGTTAAATCCGTATACCGGCTCCTTTGGTTTAGTTACCTGGGACGGCCGCGAACAGCCAATTACCCAAGGCGAGTTTGCCACCATGCTGGCGAAAGCCCTTAATTTACCGGTACGCGAAAGTGCAGTGTATAACCATGATTATTTATACGGCTACAACAATAATCTAGTACACGTTATTCAACGCCCCTATGTAGAGGCGGCATTGAGCCACGGTTTATTTAACGGCATAAGTTACAGCGATACCGCTTATCTTACCCGCGAACAAGCTGCGGTAGTGCTGGCGCGGGCAGCAAACTTAAAAATATATGATGATTTAGATGTAATCAGCCGCATTACTGGCAGAACCTTTACCGACGGGGCAAAAATCACACCTTGGCAGCGCCCGTATGTTTATGCCGCTTACCGCACCAAACTAATTAACGTTTACCGGGACGGCTCCAGATACAAATTTTTGCCCGGTGAGCCATATACCAGAGTGCAGGCTGCGGAATCGGTATATAAATTAATGCAATATAATAGGCAAGCAGAAAATAACTAGATCGGCCTATGCCGATCTGGTTTTTTTTCGGCATTAACCGGCATATACATTACCAACGCAACTATGTAAAAAAGTGGCTGGGAGGGAAACCGTTTTGAAAAAAATAGTTGTTGCCGGTCGCAATGATGCCGGAAAAAGTACTATTTTAGGAGAAATCTATAAAGGCTTAAAAAACAGAGGTTATCAGCCTTTAGCTGTGGGTTCGGGTGTGCAGGATGAAAAACCTTATCTGCACAAAGGCATAGACGTTAATTACCTGACAATAGCCGTTCCCCAACCCGGCTGGGATGTAGTGGAGGATATTGAAAGAGTAATTCGGGATGCCATCAATAAAATACGGGAAAAAAATCGGCTGATTTTGCATGCCCGCAAAGCGCTGGAAGAGCTGAATAAAGTGCGCTCGGTATTAGAGCTAGGCCATCTTTCGCAGCGGGACATTCCTAAGCGTGCCGACGAACCAAACGTAGTGCTGGTAGAAGCGGTAGGGATCAATGACGGTTATAAATCACCGGAAACGCGCAAGCTGGCCGATGTTTTAGTTACTGTCATTCCGGCAGGCATTAAAGGGGAAATATTAATGGAACCGGGAAATATTTTGCTGGATGAAGCCGATATCTTAGTGGTTACTAAAATTGATGAAACCCCCCGTGATGTTACGTCTACTACCGTTAAACTGCTGCAGCGGATCTACCCTTATAAGCCGATTATCCCGGTGGTAGCAACCCAAGGGGTGCATACCAATTTGGTGATTGATGAAATATTAAAACTAATGATCGACCCCCTAATTTTGGTGGATAAATCTCAACAGCAAAGGGATTACAAAAAGCATTAATTTATTATTTATCTCGAACAACTTTTTATTGACAGCGTCGACAATTGATAGTAAAGTATTTTTAGTAAACAGCAGACTGTTTATTCTCTTATCAAGAGAGGTGGAGGGACTGGCCCGATGAAACCCGGCAACCACCCCACAGTGGGGAAAGGTGCCAATTCCTGCAGAAGTATATGCTTCTGAAAGATGAGAGAGGTATAGCGTAAGTAAACCTCTTCTGTCTTGCAGAAGAGGTTTTTAGTATGCCTTTTAAAGATATAGGGCCCGTGTAGGGGACAACCTATAACTGTATGTACGGCAATCGCAGCATGAACTTTGGCAGCTAGATAAAAAGGAGCAGATGCAAATAATGATTACCATAAAAAACCTCAGCAAAATATATAAAAGCGGTCAAAATTCAGTGGTGGCACTGGATAATATCAGCCTACAGATTCGCAAAGGGGAAATATTTGGCATTATCGGCTACAGCGGTGCCGGCAAAAGCACGCTGGTACGCTGTTTAAACATGCTGGAAACACCTACCAACGGTACGGTCACCATTGACGATAAAGAAATTACCGCCTTAAGCGGCGATGAATTAAGAATGGCCCGGCGGGAAATTGCCATGATCTTTCAGCACTTTAATTTGTTATCATCACGTACCGTGTTTGGCAACGTAGCCTTTCCGCTGGAGATTGTCGGCACGCCGAAAAACGAAATTAAAAAGCGGGTTAAAGAACTGCTTGATTTGGTGGGCTTAAGTGATAAGATAGACGCCTATCCCGCCCAGCTTTCCGGCGGCCAAAAACAGCGGGTAGGCATTGCCCGGGCACTGGCCAACAACCCTAAACTTTTGCTTTGCGATGAAGCTACATCTGCACTGGACCCGGAAACCACCAAGTCAATCTTAAAATTAATTAAAGATATTAACCGCAAGCTGGATTTAACCGTGATGATTATTACCCATGAAATGAAGGTAATTACCGAAGTATGTGATACCGTGGCGGTACTGGAAAACGGCAAGATTGTTGAAATGGGCACGGTGGTTGATGTATTTACCCGACCGCAGCATCCTACCACCAGAGCTTTTGTACAAACGGTGATCAACACCAGTGTGCCCGAACCGGTTAAGCAGCGCATGAATCAGCCCGGCAAAGGATTGTTTGTTCGCATTTCCTTTATCGGCGATCATACCGAAAAACCGGTGATTTCCGAGTTGGTAAGAAAATTTAATGTCAATGCCAACATCCTTTACGGCAACATTGACCATTTACAAGACACTCCCTTTGGTGTGTTAATTATCGAACTGACCGGCGAGCAGGATAGCATTAATCAGGGCCTGCAATATCTTTCTAAGCAGGGGCTGCAGATTGAGGTGATTAATAATGGCAGAGTTGATTAACCACATTATTGCAATTGGCCCGGACTTGTGGAAAGCCACTGTAGAAACGTTAATTATGGTTGGCGGCACGATGCTGTTTTCTACAATTATCGGTTTGCCGCTGGGGGTTTTGTTGGTAACTACCGAGCGGGGCCATATTTTAGAAAGCCCTAAGTTTTGTCAAGCATTAGGCTGGATTACTAACATTCTCCGCTCAGTGCCGTTTATTATCTTACTGATTGCTTTGTTTCCCTTAACCCGCCTGATCGTCGGCACCACCGTTGGTACCACGGCGGCGATAGTGCCCTTGGTAGTAGGGTCGGCACCCTTTGTGGCCCGCATTGTGGAAACTTCTTTAAAAGAAGTGGATCGCGGGGTAGTGGAAGCGGCGATATCTATGGGAGCCAAACCAATGCAGATTATCAACAAAGTAATGCTTCCCGAAGCGCTGCCCGGTATCATTTTAGGCTTAACTATTACCACCGTAACCGTCATTGGCTACACCGCAATGGCCGGTGTGATCGGCGCCGGCGGTTTGGGTGACTTAGCTTACCGCTATGGGTTTATGCGTTTCGATATGATCACTACTTGGGCGGTTGTGGTAATTTTGGTGGTTATGGTACAAGTGATTCAGTCTTTTGGCAGTTGGTTATCCAACAAAGTCAATAAAAAATAATATTAAGGGGGAATTAAAGTGAAAAAAGCCATTCTTGCGCTGACACTGGTGCTGGCGCTGGTGTTGGCCGGCTGCGGCGGCAATGCTGCGGATAACACCGAAGGAACTGCAGGCGAAGGGACCAAAACCTTGAAGGTGGGAGCAACACCGGTACCTCACGGGGAAATTTTAGAAGTAGTTGAGCCGATTTTGGCTGAGCAGGGAATTGAACTGGAAATAGTAGAATTTACTGATTATGTAATTCCCAATACCAGTTTAAATGACGGCGAATTAGACGCTAACTTTTTCCAGCATCAGCCTTACTTAGATGACTTTAACGCCAAACAAGGCACTAAACTGGTCTCAGTAGCGGCAGTTCACTTTGAACCGATGGGCCTGTACTCCACAAAATACAATGATGTTTCCGAGTTTCCGGAAGGGGCAAAAATCGGTATTCCCGGTGACGCCACCAACGGCGGTCGGGCACTGGTAGTACTGCAAAAGGCCGGATTAATCACCCTGAAAGAAGGGGTAGGCATTGATGCCACCAAAAATGACATTGTAGAAAGCAAGATAGAAGTAGTAGAAATGGAAGCCGCTGCCTTACCCCGGACCCTGGAAGACTTAGACGGAGCGGTAATTAACGGTAACTATGCGGTAGATGCCGGACTGACACCTGCCGATGCTTTAGTAGCGGAAGATTCCTCCTCTGAGGCGGCAGAAACCTACGCTAACGTTTTGGTTGTGCGCGAAGGCGATGAAAACCGTGAGGAAATTCAAAAGCTGGTAGAAGCAATACTGTCTGACGAAGTAAAAGCATTTATTGAAGAAAACTATGCCGGAGCCGTTATCCCGGTATTTTAACGGGCAAGCAAGTCGCTTAAAGGGGCTGAAGCACTAAGGGCCAAAAGCTTCCCAGTGCTTCAGCCTTTTTGTGTGTTAGGGGTTGGTTAGGGGTTGGAATGTAGGGGCTGCCTTCCACGGCAGCCCGCTGAAGAAACGCTACATATATGAGAACGGGCGGCATTGGGCCCCCTACAGGTGAACGTAAATCAATAAAAACGCAGGGCCCGGTCGTGACACTTCCGTCTTGTTATCGCAAACGGAACGGTCAAGAGCTTCTCTACACCCAGATTCCGCATAAGCTACATTAATGGCTGAATGGAAGCATCTTTTGGTATAATCTATATTATGAACCACCCTGGTTGGGGCATCAGGTTGCCACAAATTCCGGATAAGTGGTATAATTGAGTGATTTTTAGAAATAAGGAGAGATGGCTTTGGACAGTAAGGCGGGTACCGGTAACAAAATAAAGGCAATGTTGGTGTTGCTGGCGGCAGTAATGGCCGGGCTGATTTTTTACGTGCAGTGGCAGCTAAAACCGGTAGACAAAGAACAAAGTGAACCGGTAATTGTAGAAATACCTTCTAACAGCAGTTGTGCCTCAGTAGCAAACTTGCTTGAGGACAAGCACTTAATTAAAAATGCCTGGGCATTTCGTGCTTATGCTCGTTACACAGGACTGGACAGTAAAATTCAAACCGGTGAATACCAATTAAGTGCCGATATGTCGGTACCGCAAATACTGGAGCATCTCGTCAGTGGCAACGAAGTGCTGCACACCGTGACCATTCCCGAAGGTTACACAGTGGAAGAAACAGCGGCGTTATTGGCCGGTAAAGGGTACGTTGATAAAGAGAAATTTTTAAAACTGTGCAAAGAAGGGGATTTTAACTACCCCTTTTTAAAAGGGCAAAAAAATACCAACTATGTATTAGAAGGCTACCTCTTTCCCGACACATATAAGTTTTCTAAGCAAGCCACCGAAGAAGAAATAATCCAAATGATGCTGCAACGCTTTGTCCAAGAAATGGACAAGCTGGATTTTACCCAAAAAGCACAAAAATTAAATTTAACGGTGCACGAGGCGGTAACAATAGCAGCGATGATTGAAAAAGAAGCAAGGGTAGACAAAGATCGCCCGTTGATTTCCGGTGTCATACAAAACCGTATGAAGAAGAATATGCCGCTGCAAATTGATGCCACTGTACTATATGCATTAGGCGAACACAAAGAAGTGGTGTTGTATCAAGATTTAGAGGTAGATTCCCCGTACAACACCTATAAAGTAAATTCACTGCCACCCGGGCCGATCGCCTCGCCGGGGGCTGCTTCATTAAAAGCGGCGGTAGAGCCCAATAATCACAATTACCTGTATTATGTAGCCAAACCGGACGGCAGCCATGATTTTTCGCAAACATTGGATGAACATAACCTTAAAAAGGCACAGTATTTGTAACTATTTGTGGTAACGGTTGTGCTTTGAGGAGTGATACATTAATGAAAAAACCCGAACTGCTTGCTCCGGCCGGAAACTTAGAAAAACTAAAGGCAGCGGTAATTTATGGCGCGGATGCCGTTTACCTTGGCGGCAAACAATTCAGTTTGCGGGCGGGTGCCGGCAACTTTGAAAGGGAAGAACTGGCTGCCGGCCTTGAGTTTGCTCATCGGTATGGAGCAAAAGTGTATGTAGCGGTAAATATCTTTGCCCATAACCCGGATTTAGACGCCCTGCCTGCATATTTTAACCGGCTGTATGAGATGGGGGTTGACGGGGTAATTGTTTCCGACCCGGGCGTTATAAGCATTGTGCGGCAAACCACCCCCGATTTACCAATTCATCTCAGTACTCAGGCCAATACCACCAATTGGCTAAGTGCCCGGTTTTGGCAAGGCCAAGGGGTAAAAAGAATTGTACTCGCCCGAGAGTTATCACTGGAAGAAATTAAGCAAATAGCAAGCCGCGTAGATATCGAATTAGAAATATTTGTCCACGGGGCAATGTGCATGGCTTATTCCGGACGCTGCCTGTTAAGCAACTTTCTTACCGGGCGGGATGCCAACCGCGGTGATTGCGCCCAGCCCTGCCGCTGGCGCTATTATTTAATGGAAGAAAAGCGCCCCGGACAGTATTTTCCGCTGGAAGAAGACAACCGCGGCACTTACTTTATGAGTTCACGGGACCTATGCTTAATTGAATATCTGCCGCAGTTAATTGATGCCGGGGTAACCAGCCTGAAAATTGAAGGCCGCATGAAAAGCCTGCACTATGTAGCCACCGTGGTAAAAAGCTACCGCCAGGCTATTGATCGCTACTTTGCCAACCCCGATGCTTATACTTTTGATCAAAGCTTACTGGATGAAATATCCAAAGTAAGCCACCGGGATTACACCACCGGCTTTATTTTTGGCCGACCGGGGATAGAGGCGCAATCCGATAAATCTTCCCAGTATCGGCGCGATTACCGCTTTGTGGGGGTAGTAAAGGGTTACGATCACCTAAGCAAAACGGCAGATGTAGAACAACGCAATAACTTTGCCGTAGGTGACACCATTGAAGTACTGCAGCCCAAAGGCGAAAACTTTATATTTACAGTGAAAGAAATTTACGATGCAGAAGGGAACCCCCAGCCCAGTGCTCCCCATCCGCAGCAGCAACTAAAAATACCGCTGCCCCAGCCGGCATTAAAATGGAGCATGCTGCGCCAAATAGTAAACAGGTAGTAGATTGTATATTTTGTTCAATGGGTGCACATCATATTAGGTAATAACTGGAAAACTACCTAATAAGGTGTGTGCCTATGAACTTATTTCAGCAAAAAAGACTGGTAAAAACATTTTATCTGCTGCTAATACTGTTTATTCCCATTGTTGTTCGTTTAATAGATGTGCAAATTACCCACAGCCCGGAATATGCCCGGCGGGCACTGGAGCAGCAGTCAGTGAAAGTAGTGTTGGAAGATATCCCGCGGGGGGATATTCTCGATCGCAATCATCATTCATTAACCGGCAGCGACACTGAAGAACGGATTATTGTTTTTCCCGATTTAATGGACGATCCGCTGGAAGTTGCCAAAGTGCTGGCGGATATTGTCGGGGTAAAAAAAGAAGAGGTGTTAAAACAAATTCGTGCCGGTAGCGGTATTCTGCCTTATCAACTAAGTTTAGAGCAGGTTGAAAAAATAAAAGAGGCCGCCTATGACGGGGTGACGGTGCTGCCGGTTGAATACCGCTATTATGGGCAGCCGCTGGCAGTGCATGTGGTTGGCCACTTAGGCAGCATTAGCTCTCAAGAAATGCTGACTGAACTTACCGCTGCTGCTGACAAACCATATGCCTTAGGCGACTTAGTGGGTCAAATGGGATTGGAAAAATACTATGAACCGTACTTAAAAGCAACCGCACCGGAGCGACTGGTGTACACAGTGGCTGATGCCGCCGGCAACTTGCTGGCCGGTATCGGCTTAAAAGTGGAAGTAGAGCGGCCCGACCCCAAACGCTGCGATGTAGTTACCACCATTGATTATCGGATACAGCAAATTGTGGAAAAAGTAATGGATGAAAACGAGATAAAGCAGGGCGCGGTAGTGGTAATGGATGTGCATAACGGCGATATTGTGGCCATGGCCAGCCGTCCTAACTTTCATCCGGCAGAAGTTTCCCGCTTTATGGGGAAGGATTCTGTAAATACCTTTATTGACCACTGTACCGCATTGTATCAGCCCGGCTCGATTTTTAAAATTGTGGTGGCCGCTGCCGCTTTAGAAGAAGGGCTGGTTACTCTTGACAGCACCTTCGTCTGTTTGGGCCACAATGCTGATTTAGTAAGCTGCTGGCACCATACCGGACACGGGCTGATTACCTTTAAAGAGGCCTTTGCTCAATCATGCAACCCGGTTTTTGCCGAGTTGGCATTAGAATTAGGGGCGGAAAAAATTATTAGCTATGCCCAAAAACTGGGGTTAGATAACCAAACAATTATCGGCTACCCCTATCCGGAGGATACCCGGCAGGATTTAAATAAAATCGCTGAGCCTTACAATTTAGTGAACAGCAGTATTGGGCAGGGCCCGGTTTTAGCTTCACCGGTACAATTAACCGCCATGCTGAATGCGGTAGTTAACGACGGCACCTATCTACCGCCCCGGTTGGTGAGAGAACTGCGCACTGCCGACGGCAAAGTGGTAAAACGCTTTGCCGTTGGCAACAGTAATAAAGCAATTTCTGCAGCTACAGCCGAGCAGCTGCGTGAGCTATTGTCCTTTTCGGTACAAGAAGGGGTAGCAAGCAAAGCCATGGTGGCCCATTTTGGCAGTGCGGGCAAAACCGGCTCTGCCGAACTGCCCGGTAAAACGGAAGTAAATGCTTGGTTTTGCGGTTACGCTCCGCTAGACCGTCCCCGCTATGCCGTTACGGTATTGGTCGAACAGGGGGTTAGCGGCGGCGAATCTGCTGCGCCGATATTTAAAGAAATTATTGAGCAATCCTTAAGTCTCTCCGTTGACTAAATAGTAGTGATATAGTAGAATAATAGTATAATTTTAGAGAAATAATTCACTAAATGGGGTGTAAATGATGATTGTTCGGGGAGAACGCATACGGGCGTTGCGAGAAGAGCGTGGTTATACCTTACAGGATTTAGCAAAACGGGCTAACTTATCTTTATCATACTTAAGCGAAATAGAGCGGGCCTCTAAACGGCCTTCGCTAAAAACAATTGAAAAACTGGCCAATGCCTTAAATGTGCCCAAAACCCACCTGATTGAAGGAGAGGTATGCGATACCGGCCTAAAATTGGGAGAAAAAATTCGCATCATTCGCAACGAAAAAGGCCTGTCTTTACAGGAACTGGCGGACAAAGCAGGCATTTCTCTTTCTTATTTAAGCGAAATCGAGCGCGGCACGGTTTATCCCGCACTGAATACATTAAAAAGATTGGCGGCAGCCTTAGGGGTATCGACCAGTTCAATAATGGGCAACGAAGGTACACTTGGCCATAGATTAAGATCACTGCGTGAAGAGTACGGGTTAACCCAGGCGCAATTGGCTAACTTAGCCGGCGTTACCGCCGGGTTAATCGGACAAATTGAACAGGGAAAAGTGCAGCCTTCCTTAAAGACCTTAGAAAAAATTGCCGATGTAATGGGCGTATCACCCTGCTATTTTATTATGGAATCCGGTTCTGTTGACCAAGTAGTCAGTTTGATGAACCCCGAATTGCGCGAACTGTTGGTGCATCCTAATGTGCAGTCCGTTTTAAGTCTCATCACAAATTTAAATGAAAAAGAACTGCAGTTTGTGCTTAATTTTATTCAACTGTTCAAACGTTCAGAGTTAACCTAGGGGTGGGGGAAAACAAATGCCTGTATACGATTTTCGCTGTCAGCAGTGCGATCATAAATTTACCGTGATGGTTTCAATAAATGAAAAAGATCAAGTTAAATGTCCGAAATGTGAGAGCGAAAAGGTACAGCAGTTGTTTACCGGCTTTTTTACTAAAAAATCTTCCTGTGGGCACAATCACTCCGCCGGCGGTTGAAAAATTTAATTTTTGCTAAGACAGGTAGTCTTTGCGAAAAAATTCTGCTATTATTATATACAGAATAAAAATAGGCGGGTGATAAAAGTGCCAATTGAATTAAATGAAACTAACTTTGAAGAAGAGGTATTAAAATCTGACGTGCCGGTGCTGGTTGACTTTTGGGCTAATTGGTGCGGGCCATGCCGTAGCATTGCTCCGATATTAGAACAGTTAGCCGAAGAATACGCCGGTAAAGTAAAAATCTGTAAAGTTAACGTCGACTTTAACCAAGCACTGGCTAAGCAGTATCAAGTAATGAGTATTCCTAACCTAGTATTCTTTAAGGACGGCAAAAAAGTGGAACAAATTGTTGGCTTTACTCCCAAACCGGAAATCGCTAAACGACTTGATGCTTTGCTTTAAAAATTAGGTCAAGCTTGAAGGTATTTCAAGCTTGACCTTTTTATTTTGTGCATTACATTTATTTTTATTGAAATAATATCAGCAGGAGGTGATTGAAATTGGAAATCGGGCAAAATTGGCACCGCTGGAAAAACGTATTGGGCGCAGCAACCCAACTTGCCGAGCGCATTGGCATATCGGATGAAACCATTGAAGATACTGCCACTAAAATCGGCAATTTCTTAGCCAATACATTTGACCCGGCCAATGACGAACAGCGACTGCTGAAAGAACTGTGGGAAAACGCCACAGAAAAAGAAAAACACGAGCTTGCTTCCATGATCACTAAAATGAGTCAGCGCGACCGCTGAGCAAAACAAAGAACCGTCAGACTGTGTGAAAACCTCATAAAATCCACAAAACCATGGCACCTTCTGGTAGAATGATAAATAAAGGGAGGTGCCATTATGGCATATATAAAGGGAGAAGATCGCAACCAACTTACATTGTTTCCCAATAGTATTGATGAATATATAAGTGACGATAATCCGGTACGAGTAATAGAGGCTTTTGTAGAAAGCCTTGATATGATAGAGTTAGGCTTCACACACGCCCAAACCCATTCAATCGGTAGACCCCCTTATGACCCGCGGGATCTGCTCAAACTTTACCTTTATGGTTATCTAAATGGTATTCGCTCTTCACGCAAGTTAGAAGCTGAAGCCCATAGAAATCTGGAAGTAATCTGGCTGCTCTCCAATCTTAAGCCCGATTTTAAAACCATAGCTGACTTTAGAAAAGATAACAAGAAAGCTCTTCAAAAAGTCTTTAAGCAGTTCAACCTTCTCTGCAGAGAATGGGAATTATTCGGCCAAAACGTAGTAGCTATCGATGGTTCCAAATTCAGAGCAAGCAATTCCAAAAAAAATAATTACAATAAAAAGAAACTAAATAGACTGCTCAAACACATAGATCAAAAGATAAACGACTACCTAAATGAGCTGGACAAAGGGGACCGGTGTGAAGAAGATACCCACAAACCTACCGCTGAAGAAATTGCCCAGCGTATAAGAGAACTCAAAGAGCGCAAAGAAGATTATGAAAAGAAACTGCAGACTATTGAACAAACTGATGTTACAGAAATATCTACAGTTGACCCAGACGCCAGACAAATGTCAGTCAATAACAACGGTACAAACATCTGCTACAATGTCCAAACTGCCGTTGATGGAAAGCACTCCATGATAGTAGATTACGATGTCATAAACAATCCCACGGATCATGGACAGTTAAGCCAAATGGCTAAACGGGCTCAAGAAATACTAAATAAAAGGGAACTACATATTCTGGCCGATAAAGGATATTATTCTGCAGCAGAATTAAAGGAATGTGAAAAAGCCGGATTAAAAACCTACGTGGCTAAGCAAAAATTCTCCAATGCAACGGAAGATACAGATTTCTATGCAGACAAATTTACTTATGATAAGGAACATGATTATTACATATGCCCTGCCGGGCAAACTTTGCTACCTGCCGGTTATCGTAAATCTAAAGGGAAAACAATCGGGCGAAATTATCGAAACTACAATGCTTGCCAAGCTTGCAAACTTAAGGACCGCTGTACTAAATCAGTACGTGGAAGAACGATAACCCGACATATTGACCAAGACCTTCTTGATAAAGTAGACCAACGAACACGTGAGAACAAAGAACTATATTTAAAAAGGCAAATGATAGTTGAACATCCCTTTGGTACTATCAAGGGTATCTGGGGTTTTGGTCACTTTATTACGCGCGGCCTGGAATCTGTAAAAACAGAGTCAGGTCTAGCTTTTCTTGCCTACAATTTGAAAAGAGCAATAAATATCCTGGGTGTTAAGGAATTTGTAAGGAGGTTACAGGAAGCATAGAGGAGGTTACCTCCTTTGGTTTCATTTTAATTACCAAAATCCGGGAATAATGAACGGCAGTGTGAATTTATAAGCAAAAACATGCTCGTTATTTACACAGTCTGCCGTCCCCTGTTTCGGAGGGCTGTTCTCAAATTTCGCCTATACAAGATTGCTTCTTTTTAAAATCTGCAAAATATCTGCCTCATTTGGCCGACGGGGGCATTTAACGATGTTTTTACTCTGCAGTGTTTGTTGTGCATATAATTTTTGTTCTTCGTCAGAGAGTTTAATATCCACCTTCTGCATTAATTTGTTTAACAGCGAACCCAATGCGGCAATATCATTACAACCAAATGCTTTTACAATCTGCTCAACCCGCTGCGGGCTGCCTTCAGCCATAAACTCTAAAGAAGCCTGCAATAACACCCCGTTAGCCAAACCGTGCGGCAACCCTTTATAATAAGTTAACGGATACCCCAAAGAGTGAATAAAATTAGTGCCGGTTTGAGCAATAACGACTCCGGCCAGCATTGAAGCGTAAAGCAACTTTTCCCGCTCATTGAGGGTAATATTTTCGGCATCAATATTTTGCAGCACCGAACCGATAATGGCAATACTCTCTAAAGCCAGCAAATCAGAATATATTGAAGCCGTGGTATTAATAAAGCCCTCAATGCTGTGAGCCAAGGCGTCTATCGCCGTGTTAACGGTTACTTCCCACGGCAGGTTTATCGTATAGCGGGCATCCATCAAGGCCAGTGCCGGGAACAAATCATCGCCGCCAATAGACCTTTTGGTTTTTGCCCAAGGTACGGTAAGCACCGCATAAGGGGTAACTTCACTGCCCGTTCCTGCGGTGGTAGGCACGGCCACAACCGGCAGCGGGCGGTTTGTCCACTTGCGGGCCATTAAATCTTCTTCACTGAGATCATTCACCGCTAATATGGCAATGGCCTTAGCGGCATCCATCGGTGAACCGCCGCCGATACCAATGACAAACTGCGCACCCCAATCTTTAGCTAACTGCGCTCCCTGATAAACAGTAGCTAAACTTGGGTTTTGCTCTACCCGATCAAACAGCCGGTAACTTATGCCTTCTTTTGTTAAAGCATTTTGCACATCCTTTAAAGACCCATTTCTTTTGGCTGAACTGCCGCCGGTAACAATTAACGCCTTCTTACCCAAAGAAGACAACTGATTACTGTGTTCATTAATGCAGCCGCTGCCAAAAAAAATCTTGGTTGGACATCGAAATTTAAATTGCAATCAAACCCCTCCTTATATAAAAACAGCACCGATACTATTTTATACCAACAAAACACAAATGCAACGACCGGCTCTTATTGGGCAATTGTAGGGGCAAATATACGACAACACCCCCGCTTACAAAAAGCACAGCGAATAAACCCAATAGTTTCTACCTAAATAACAATGTTAAATCAAAAAGCTTATTGTCGATAAATCAAATAATATTAGATTATACGGTAAATACCATCAAATTTTTTCGATAATTATATTCAGAAAATTACAAGCAATTAGGAGGATTTTCCTAATAGATGTAGAATTTAAGGCATATCTGGAAAAACAAAGCAAAAGGTAGCACTATTAAGTGGCCAAAGCAAGAAAACCGCATATTTTTTTACCTAACCCGTAATTTATTTTTTATTATTACGGTTTTTTTCCACTATAAGGTAATGAAAAAGTAAACAACTTTCTTTTCAGCAACGGGGTGATTTTTTGGCAATTCAAGATACATTTCAAGCAACCGAAAAACAGCAAAGATGTATTTGCAACAAATTACTGTGTGTAATTAAAGAAGATACTATCGAAATTAAGTGTAATAAATGTAAACGAATGATGCAAATAAAAACTAAAGGTATAGAAAGTGTAGAAGTAAAATAAAACCGGCACAAAAAAGAACAAATTAACAAAAAGTAAAGCCCAAAGAGGCAATACGAGTGTGCAAATGCAAAAAATGCGTACGCACTTGTATTGCCTTTTTTAATGAAAATTTAAGGAGGTGCAAGTTAGTTATTAAACCCAATTTACTGTCCGGTAACAAGCATCAAGCAACCGAAAAACAACAAAGATGTTCTTGCAACAAACTGTTGTGTGTGATTAAAGAAGATACCATCGAAATTAAGTGCAATAAATGTAAGCGGATAATGCAAATAAAAACCAAAGGCATAGAAAGCGTAGAAGTAAAGTAAGACTGGTACAAAAAACAAGTTAATAACCAAAAAGTAAAGCCCAAAGAGGCAATACAAGTGTGTGCAAATGCAAGAAAAATTGCAAATGCACTTGTATTGCCTTTTTTAATAAAAGACTTTAAAGAAGTGACAAATTAACCTATTAAACCCAATCTACAATTGTTTTAATCATTTTATTTAAAAAGTCTGAGGGAGGGAGAAAGTTGAAAGCAAAGCTTAAAGTATCGATTGCCTTAATGCTTGCAGTGTGTATGCTTTTAACTTTTGCCGGGCCTAGCTTTGCCCAGCCAACTGATATTCAAGGGCACTGGGCAGAAAGCCAAATAAACAAGTGGGTAAACCAAGGCTTGGCTAAAGGCTACACTGACGGAACATTTAAACCCAATAACAGTATAACCAGAGCAGAGTTTATTACCTTAGTAAACCGTGCTTTAGGTTATACCGAAACGGCGGAAATTAACTTTAGTGATGTTTCACCAACTGATTGGTATGCCGGTGAAATTGCCAAAGCTAAAGCCGCCGGCTATGTCTCAGGTTACCAGGACGGTACAATAAAACCCAATAGCCAAATTAGCAGGCAAGAAGTGGCCTCAATGTTGGCCAGAATCTTAAAGCTGGAAGCAGATAACCCGAATATAGTAAACAGCTTTAAAGACGCGCAAGCCATACCGCAGTGGAGCAAAGGCTCAATTGCCGCGGTAGTTGAAAAAGGCTATATGGGCGGCTACCCTGACCAAACCTTTAAAGCAACCAGATCAATTACCCGGGCGGAAGCAATTGTTACCTTAGACCGGGCAGTTCAGCCAAGTGCAGTTCAACCTGTAGAACCGGCTGAAATTAACTACGATAAAGCCGGCACCTACGGACCGGCAAGCGGTACTGAAACTATCGAAGGTGACGTTACCATTAGTGCTTCTGGTGTTACCTTACAAAACCTAGTTATTACCGGTGACTTACTCTTAGCTGAAAGTATAGGCGATGGGGACGTAACCCTGAAAAACATTACTGTTAAAGGTGAAACCATTATTAAAGGCGGCGGCAAAAACAGTGTCGAGTTAGTTGACTGTGATCTGCCGAGTATCACTGTTGATAAAGACGGGGTAAGAATAGTTGCCAAAGGCAAAACCTCAGTAAAAATAGTTAAACTGGAATCTGGGGCAACCTTGGTAGAACTAAGCATTAGCGGCCCCGGCTTTGAAAATGTAACCGTTACCCAAGAGGTACCGAAAGATGCAAAAATCTCACTCTCCGGTGACTTTACAAACATAGAAGTAGCAGCTGCTGAGGTAAAAGTTTCCTTAGAAAAAGGCAGCATTAAAGACCTAACCGTTACCAAAGACGCTGAAGACGCAGAAATTAATCTGGCTAAAAACACCAAAGTAGAAGAAATGACCATAGACGCCAAGATAACCATCAAAGGTAAAGGTGAAATTGACACCGCCAATGTAAATGCTGATGGTGTAAAATCAGAAATTGAGCCGAAAGAAACACAAGGCAAGGAAATTAGTGAAGAAAGAAGAACCACCGGCGGTGGCGGTGGTGGCGGTGGTGGTGACAGTGATAGTGATAGTAAGGTTGAGGTAACTGCTATTAAAGTGACAGGTGTTGCTAATGTCGGAGAAACATTGACGGCTGAAGTAACGCCATCTGGAGCAAAGGTTAATTATCAGTGGATGAGTAGCGGCAGTAAAGATGGCACATACACCAACATTAAAGGAGCAACAAATAAGACTTATACGCTTACTGAGGCCGATGCAGGTAAATGGATTAAAGTAAAAGCAACAGGAACAGGCAACTATAAAGGAACGGTAGAAAGTAAGCCGGTGGGGCCGGTAAAAGAATTTAACGTAATCTCTAATATCTTGGAAGCCGAATTTGAAGTAACTAAGTAATTTGGCCCAACTATTTATGACAATATAATGCCATAAATAACAATGAGCAATAAGCGCGGACATGCACCCAACTTAAGTCCACAGAGGCAAATGAAGGGGATGCCCGAGTAATTCGGGTATTCCCTTTTTGCGTTACTAACTACAACAGGCAATAAATATATGTTGGGAAAGGGGTGAAGTTGAAAAAACAGAGGTGTTTAAGTAAAAGATGTTGGTTAGTTGTTGAGAATTAAAAAAGGCAAAACCTGTCGAAAGGCGAGAACGCAAAGCTAAAGAGCCTTTCGGAAACTAATGGCAGCTTGGTTGCCAACTAATTGAGAAGATCAAAGTGAACAGGGAGGTTATAAAGTGAAGAAGAGAATTTCAATAGTATTTGCACTTACTTTAGCATTTTTGCTGGTAATGACATCAGCGGCAATGGCAGAAACCGGACTCCCCGATGGAGTTAATGGAAAGGTAATTTCTAATGTGCTAGAAGGTTCAATTACTGTAGGTGAAGAACCAAGTGAAGAAAAAGAAGTAGCTAATATAGACGAGTTAAAGACAGCGCTAACAGATGATAATGTAAAGACAATCAATATTACAGGTGATATTTCAAGTATTACCGAAACAATATTAGTAGACAGATCAGTAACAATTAAAGGTAATAACAAAACTTTGTCATTCACGGATGCTTTAAATGAAGGAGCTAACGGAAAAAGAAACGGGTTACTTGTTACAGCAGACGGTGTGACAATTGAAAACTTAAATATTAAAATGACAGCAGAAACAGGGTGGCAAGGTGTTTACGGCATCCAAGTATATGGAGCAACTAATGTAACTATTAATGGTTACACAGGTAGCGGCGGAGACGCAGCTTTGCTGGTTAACGGTTCAACAGTAACCTTAAACGGAACTATCAATGTAAGCGACAACGAATTTGGTGGTATTGAAGTATCTGGTGATACATTAGGAATAGGTAATTTATCATTGGATGTAAATAATGCAACTATAGAAAACACTTCAGAAGCTCCTGGCAAGCCAACAATCTGGGAAGATAAAGTAAGTGGACATGTTAAAGGAATAGATGAGTATCACCCCATTAGAGTTTTAAAATATGATAATGATGGAAATCCAACACAATCACAAGTACAATACTACAAGGACAAAGCAAATTCACAATTTATTGAGTTAAAATGGGTAGAAAAACCTGATAGTACTACTGATAGTACTTTTGAGGTTTCAGTAAGTGCAAAAAATAATGTTGCTGGTGTAGCAATTCCAAACGTTCTCTATATTATAGATGTACAAGGTGGTAACTTTGAAGCCGTTGAGCTTGTAAATGGTGAGGAAAAACAGAAGCTTGGCGAAGGTGATGGTTACTGGTATTGGGGCAATCTAAATGGTGGATTTACCTTTGATTTTAGAGAAGCAACAACAACTTTCAAGGTAACTGCTGAAGAAAATGGTAAATACAATGTTAAGATTTATGCTGTACAGCTAGAAAAATAAAATCTTCATCGAGGGAAATCCCTAATTAATCGTAACAACGAAAGAAACTGAAAGAAAGAAAGGTCACCTAAATGCAGGTGACCTTTCACTTTATGGCACACCTGCCACGGGGACGTTCCTTATGGCAGGTGAACTGCCATAAGGAAAGCCCCATGAGGCTCTTTTTTTATACCATCTTCTTCCATGCTATAATGTTAACATATTGAGTTTTTAGTTTTGAAGCTTTTTATAAAGCCAAACTCTACAACAACTTTGGAGGTAATTTCATGATTTCTCATCTGCAGGCAATGCAAATAGAAGTCAGCGCAGTGTGCAATCTAAAGTGTACTTTTTGCCCTACCACTTACATAAAATCGGCTCGGGAACCCCGGTTTTTCCCGCTCGAACTTTATAAAGATTTAATTCCATATTTCCCTAATACCAACTGGGTTTATTTGCAGGGCTGGGGCGAGCCTTTTCTGCACCCGGACCTGTGGACTATGGTTGCCTTGGCGAAAAAAACCGGGGCCAAGGTGGGGCTAACCACCAACGGCAGCTATTTTGATGATCAAAATCTGGCCCGGCTTTTTGAAGGGGGCGCCTCTGGCCTGGATCTGGTTTCCATTTCCATTGCCGGTGCCACACCCGAAACGCACAACAAGATACGGGTGGGCTCGGATTTAAAGGCCATATTTGCGGCCGTGCGGGATCTCATTGAGGCTAAGAAGCAACATAAAAGTGTGTTACCCATCGTTAAGTTTTCATACATGCTGACTAAGCAATCAATTGCCGAACTGCCTGCCGCAGTGGCTGCCGCGGCTAATTTGGGTGTAGATGAGCTTTACACCACAAATCTGGATTATGTTTTTGACGCCCGGGCAGATCAGAGCAAAGTGTTTGCCTACCAGGAAGAACCGGACCCAGCCCATTTGAAATATATATCTGAAGCGGAGAAAGTGGCGCGGGATAGGGGGTTCCCCTTTCGCAGTTATCCGTTGCATATAAAAACTGAACTTGCGGTTTGCGATTTAAACCCCAATGAATTTGTTTATATCACCGCCAACGGCGATGTGACCCCCTGTACCTACTTGGGTCTGCCAAATAACCCGCGCTACTTTAAAGGAAAGGCCACTGATGTTCCTAAAAAGGTTTTTGGCAATCTCGCGGAGGCTTCCTTTGAAGAGATCTGGAAGCGGGATGACTATGTTCGCTTCCGCGAACCCTTTGCTGCCCGCAAGGCCGCCTACGATGCCATGCTCTCTAACTGGCTGTATCACATCTCCGACTTCACCAAAACCAGATTTGCCGAGCGCAAATACCGGGATGCCCTAAAGAATAACCCGGTTTCCCCGGAATGCGCCACCTGTTATAAACTATATGGTGCCTAGACCGGCCACGGGGACGTTCCTTTTGGCTGGTGGTTTTCTGCCAAAAGGAGCGTCTCCATGGAGCCCATGGGTGCCGGTTTGACGCTTACAACAACGTCTTTGAAGGTGTTTAACATCCCTCATCTGCAGACTTCACAAATAAAAGTCAGCACGGTATGTATTACGATGTGTATTTTTTGCCCTACCACCTGTATTAAACCACAACCAACCCTCATTGTGCGATCGCTAAATGAAGGAACGAGCCCTAAACACCCCGTGGCAAGTGCCCATAGCGGCTTGATAAATAACTTACAAAAAATACATATAATTAGAAGGGTTTTCCTTATAGTTGAAGAATTTAGATAATATTGACATTGGAAAAACAAGTCATTGCATCATTTTTAAGAAGATTTAGATAATTTACAATCTCTGTAGATGTTTGTTTTACGGCTTTTACTGATTTAGGTAATGACAAAATATTGATTACATAATAACTTTCTTCCAAGACCGGGTGATTTTTTGGTACTTGCCAATGAGAGCGGAGTTTTTGGTGTTGTTATTCTTTGCTTTAAGATGCTTTATATAAGTGAAGAAAGAGCTGGAAAGGGATTACCCTCAGCACCCCTTGGGAGAAATCAAGCTCTTTAAAGGCAATGGTTTGTTTTTTTACCGGAATTGGGGGTTATTTCTGAACGCTCTTTAGCTATCTGCTGAAGGTCATGTATTAGCACTTGGTGTAAGGGTGCTTTTTTCTTGCCTACGTTGTGTCAAAGCAAAACGATTTTTCTCTAAAAACCAGTTATTTTGTTGAAAAAAGTTTATTATATCTCAGAATAAAAATAGGCAATAGCAGGTTGGAATTGCATATCAGCTTGGAATGTGCTTTATCATTGTATAATCAATACCGGCGCTGGCCGGCTATTGGGGGATTACAAATGAAAGGCAAAAAAAATACTTCTCTAAAGCACCGGATATTTAATGTGGTTTTTCTGGTAGGTATTTTTATGTCATTTTCATGTAGTTTAATTAATTATCTTTTGGATTTTGGAACAGTAGAAACATTAATAACCTTAACTTGTGGCGTTATTACTGTAGGGTTATATATAGCCTTCAAAATCAGCAAGAATTATGAGCTACTGTCATTGATAGTAGTTATTTTGTTAAGTTTTGTTTTTTTTTCCAACCATATGGCTCGTTACCGGGGGGACTTACGCCAGCATTCCATATTATATAATTATAAATGCCGGGATAATTGCCTTATTGCTTGATGGATTAAAGAGAAAAGTAATCTTTTTCCTTTTCGCTTTAGTTGTTGGTGTTTTAATAATTGTTGAGTATCATAGGCCTGATTTAGTGACAGTATATGATTCCCAGTTAGTTAGATATATAGATTTATCTTTTGGCTTGTTTATTTGTTTGATTTCTATCGTAGTTTTAATTGCTGTTCTTATAGATAGCTATATAGAGGAGCTCGAAAAATCTGAGCAATACCTGGCCGCCCTTGAGGAAAAAAATAAAGAGATAGAAGCTAAAAACAGGATGTTGGAAAAAAGAAATGCTGAGTATATGCAGGCTAAAGAAAGAGCGGAAGAATTGAATAGGCTGTTGTATGAAGAAAAACAAAAGCTGCAAAAGCTGTCAATAACAGATTATTTAACAGGAGCTTTTAATCAAAGGTTTATTACTTCTCGCTTAAAGGAAGAGATTGAGGCGTCGCGTAAAAAACAGAAAAAACTGACTGTTGCCATGGTAGATATTGATAACTTTAAAATTATAAATGATACCTACGGGCACTTGTATGGAGATTATGTCATAAAGAGGGTAGTTAAGACAATAAAAAGTAACCTGAGGAAAAATGACATAATAGGGCGTTATGGAGGCGATGAGTTTTTAATTATTTTGCCTGACACCGACAAGGAAGAAGGACACGCCATGATGGAGCGTGTGCGCCAAAAGATACTGGAGTTGGAATGGGAAAGTGATTTAGTAGTAACGATTAGCGGTGGTGTTATAGAAGTAGATAGTGACGAGTCAACCGGTTTATTAAAGAAGGTTGATCGGCTATTATATAGAGCTAAACATAAAAACAAAAACCTGATAGAAAAAGAGGCCAGCGGTTAGTGGAGGTGCCTACAGCCATGGGGACGGTTCTTTTGACCGGTTGCAGTGCTTCGAAAGTGCAGCTTATCATTCGAACTGGATCGTTTTACTTAATTGATTTAACCCATACTAACCATAGCAAGGAACTATAACCTGCCTCGTAGGGAAGCAGCGATTTAGTGCTTTCTCACGGGGCGCTTTCTTTTTCTTGGCATCATGAGTTAAATTTTTCTTGTAAAAAAATTGATGCGAGATTATAATCTAATTAACCAATTAGTTAAATTAACCAAATGGTTAAGTTGGGTGGCGTGCAGGGAGTGAAGCTAATATATAAAAAACCATCAGTAGAAAAATATTTTAGTAACTTTGCTCTAATGAGTACGAAATTAGGGAAAGATTTAACCAGAACTATCAAGAAGCGATGTGATCAATTAGAGGCGGCAGCTAATTTTAGCATATATCTAAGTACCGGGCTTGGAAAACCTCACTCATTAAGCGGAAATCTAAAGGGCTGTTATGGGATTAGTATTAGCGGTAACATTAGGCTTATTGTTAGGCCGGATGCAGAAAGCTTAGATCCTGCTTCTTTAACGAAATGTGATTCAGTAATCATAGAGGGGGTGATGGATTATCATGGTCAAAAACAAGAATGGCTTATCCCGTGAATTTATTATTCACCCTGGAGAAACCTTAAAAGAAATTCTTGAAGATCGAGGCATGAGTCAAAAAGAATTAGCCATAAGAACTGATGTGACAGAAGCGTATGTCAGTAGTGTGGTCAATTGTCAAAAAGCTATATCAGTTAGGTTTGCCAAAAAGTTGGAATATGCTTTAGGTATCGATGCTAGTTTTTGGATTAATCTGCAAGCTAATTATGATAAGGAACTTTCGGATTTTGAAGAGCTCAATGAAATTTCAGGCGAGGAGTTTGAGATTTTAAAAAGGTTAAATAGCATTGTAAAGCACCTTAAACAAATAGGCTTCTTAGAACAGGGAGCTTACGGACCAATACTTGTCATTCAACTAAGGAAACTATTAAATGTCAGCAGCTTAGTACGTATACCTGAAGTTTCCCAAGCAGGTGCCTATCGTTTGGCTAAAGATACTAGCGTTGATCCGTACGTTTTATTCACCTGGCTTAGGATGTGTGACTTGATAGTAAAGGAACAGCAAGTTAAACAGCAATTGGATATTGATAAATTAAAAGATAAAATTCCTCTGATAAAAGAACTGATGTTTGAAGATGTGGCTGCTATACAACCTCGCCTAAAAGATTATTTGGCTGAGTGTGGAATTAAATTTTCCATTGTTAAACATTTCAGGGGTGCACCTGTTCAAGGGGTGATTAAAAAGAACGATGACGGCACCTTAAATTTACTTATGACTACGAGACGCAAATTTGCAGATATATTTTGGTTCACATTTTTCCATGAGATTGGGCACATCATAAACGGAGATATTGAGGATAAGTTGATTGACTACGAATTTGCAAAAGGTGAGATAGAGGATAGGGCGGACAAATTTGCCGCAAATACTTTAATTGATCCGACAGAGTATGATAATTTTGTGAGAAAAGAAGATTTTTCTTTGCCAAGCATCAGAAAGTTTTGTGCTACTCAGGGTATTCCCACCTATATCCTAATAGGCAGGCTTCAACGAGATAAGCATCTAAAATACCACCAATATTCAACAGAAAAGATCAAGTATGAACTGTGAGTTTGAAACCTTAAGCAGAGGCTTTGTTTATATGTAGGACCGCCACGGGGACGTACCTTTTGGCCGGTTGCTGTGCTTAGAAAATGGCGGGTTAAAGGAACATATCCTCTGTGTTGAAAACTCTGCTCCCTCGTTATATATTTTGTTTTAGGGGGTAGATGGCGGTATGAAATACAAAAACCCTAGATATAGAAAGAGACGAAACACCTTTCCGCTTGAAGTTTCTTGTGGTAATTGTAAAACACCTATGGTAATATACGCAAAAGGGGGAAAGGGGAATTTAATAAAGCTACAACTTCCTAGAATTATAGAATCTGAAGTGAATCTTGAAGAACACGAAGGTAATTTAGTGTGTTCTAACTGTAAAGAAGAGCTTGCAAAGAAAGGCAAATACAACGGAAATGTAACTTATTGGATTATTAGGGGAAAGGTCAATAGCAGAAGATTAAATAACTATCGATAATACCCCTGCCATGGGGACGGTGCTTATGGCAGGTTGTGGTACTTCTCTCACCGGCCACAAGGAACGTCCCCGTGGCAGGCAAAAGAAGCGTGGTGCCTCAAAACACCACGCTATTCTTTGTTTACTGGGGTTTTGTCCCAAAGCTTCTTATTTTTAAGCTTCTTCAGATTTCGGGGTGGGTGCAGCTGCCTCTTCTGTTTTTTCCTCTTCGCTTTCTGTTTCAAGCACAGGTGCAACTACAGTTACTATGACTTGCTCGGGATCCGTTAAGATAGTTACTCCTGAAGGTGCTACCAAATCCCCAACCTTTTTCATATCTCCGATTTCTAAATCACTTACATCAACATCAATATCTTCAGGAATATCTGTGGGCAAACATTCAATTTCAACTTCACGAATACCAAACTGCAGAACACCGCCTTGAGTAACCCCTTTGGGTTTTCCGGTAATTACTAAAGGAATAACCGTTCTCAACTTTTCAGTCAACGAAACCTCGTACAAATCCAAATGAATTACTTTTTGGTTAATTGGGTGCCTTTGGTATTCACGAATCAAAACAGTATGTTCACTTTCTCCGTCCACAACCGCCTTAATAATATGGGTGGAATCCAGGTTTATTTTTCTTAACTCTTTTTCGGAAATTGAAACTGTTAAATTTTTGATATTGCTTCCATAAAGGACTCCGGGTATAAAACCTTTTTTGCGAAGACGATTTACCGTACCTTTACCTACTTCTTGACGTTTTTTAACAGCTATTGTAGGTATTTGCACGTTATCATCCTCCCCCTAGAAAACAATATCGTATTTTGACAGTTCCTTAAAATATATTCTAATTATTAGTGAAAAATCCTTCTTTTTGAAAGCTGTCAAGGGCGACCTGTAATTCTGCAATCAAAGAGTTAACGCTGTTTGACACCGCCTAAGGGTTATAATAAACTATCGCTGGGGTGGCGTTTTATTTCATGAGGCACACCTGGCAGGCCCCCTGGAGGAAGGTGATTGTTTGTTTTATAAAAACCCCTATTACCGGAAGGTTAAAGGTAGTCATACTTTACTTATCCGCTGTGGCTACTGCAAAACCGATATAGCTGTGTATCAAAAAGTAGGCAAAGGCGGTTTATTGAGAATGCATCTAGACAGAATTGTTAAAAGCTCCGTTGACCTGTCCGATAAACCGGGAGCATTATTTTGCCCCAATTGCAGTAAGCAGCTGGGTACAAAAGTTTATTTAAAAAGCAAAAATAAAGATGTATATATAATGTCAAGGGGTGCATTTAATACCAAAGTGCTATGATAAACGGGCTCAAACCCGGCCACAAGGAAGGTCACCATGGCAGGTGATGTGGCACAAAAGGAAAACCTGCCACAAGAAACATTCCTGTGGCAGGTTTGTGGGTGCTACTTGTTTACATAACTTTTGCTCAGTAGTTTTAGTCCGCCCAATGAGTAGCGATATTTTATGGGTATTAAGTCTTTTAGTAACACGGCAGCGGTACCTTTAAGTTTAAAGCCTTTTATTTTACCCAACCCTTTTTTGCTGCCAATGGAAATCAGCGTACCCAGCACTGCCGGGCGGTAAACTTTTTTGTTTTTACCGCTGATGTCGGCGTAAATGTTGTAGGCGCATATCTCACCCTGCTGTAGGGCGGCTTGAGCGGTAGGTATTACCGGACAGCCGGTTTGGGGGTTTTTCGCCGAGGCGCTGTCGCCAACCACATAAATGTTTGGGTCGTCAACGTATTGCAGGTACTGGTTAACCGGCACCCGGCCCCTGGCGTCTGTTTTAAAGTTAGACTTGGCTAATACCCGGTTACCGCGAACGCCGCCTGCCCACAGTAAGGTGCGATATTTAATTTTCTTTCCGGAACTTAAATAAACGGTATCTGCGGTTACTTTTTTGATCAGTTCACCGGTGTGCACTTCCACACCCATTTGCTGCAGGGTTTCTTTGGTATAATCAGCCATGTCGGTGGGCATTCCCGGCAGCAGCTCAGGGGCTCCTTCTATTAAAATTATTTTGTAGTCAGATTGTTTTAACCCATATTGATCCTTAATTTTTTGCAGCTTTTCTGCCAGCTCGCCGGCAAATTCCACCCCGGTAAAACCGCCGCCGCCAATCACGAAAGTTAACATTCTTTTTCTTTCTTTGCCGGGCGGCATTTGGGCTGCTTGGTTTAATATATTCTCGATTTCACGGCGAATTTTGCCGGCACTGTGCAAACTGCGCAGACTGACGCTGTGTTCCTTTAATCCTTCAATATTAAAGTATTCCGGTTCGCTGCCCAAAGCAACCACTAAATATTTAAAGGGAACTTTTATTTCCCCGTGATTTACCACTACTATTTTATTTTCTAAATCGATATCGTCAACCCAACCTTTAATAAATCTAACAGCGGTGTTTTTTAAAATTTCATCTAACGGCACCTTTAGTTGATATTCTTTTGAGCTGCCGACAGCATGTTCGTGCAGCTGGGTCATAAACATATGAAAGTTATGTTTGTTGATTAACATCAGCTGATATTGGCTGCTGTGGCCCAAATATTGATTTAACCGCTGAGTAACTTTCAGCCCTCCGTAACCGGCTCCCAATACCACGATGTTTTGTTTAGCCACTTTTCTGCCTCCTTACTAAACCAGCTACTAGGGACATTTTCGCGGAAGCTCCTACCAGCCACAAGGAACGTCCCCGCGGCAGGTTTTCCGTGGATGCTACTAGCCGTAACTGTGTAAGCCGGGCATAAAAATTGTTACGCCAAACAGGGTAAAGATAACCGCTGCAAAGCCAACTACCGCCATCCAAGCCGCTCTTCTGCCCCGCCAGCCGGGGGTGAAGCGGGCATGCAGGTAAAGAGCATAGATAATCCAGGTTATCAGTGCCCAAGTTTCTTTGGGATCCCAGCTCCAATAGCGACCCCACACTTGTTCGGCCCAAACAGCACCGGTAATTAACACCAGGGTCATAAACGGAAAACCAAAAGCAACCGCGCGATACAGTAAGTTATCCAGCCTATCTAATGCCGGCAGGCACAGTGAGCTTTTGCCGCTACCCTGCCGGCCACAAGGAACGTCCCCGTGGCCGGTCATTCTGGCCTTTAATAGGTAGAGCACGGCCAGGCAAAAAGATACCGCAAAGGCGCCATAAGCAAGCACTGCTACCGCAACATGAATATGCAGCCAGTAGCTCTGCAGCGCCGGCATCAGCGGACGGATTCCGCTGTTTAAGGCAGATGCATAGGCTAACAGCACAATGGTTATCGGCAGTACCAACAGTCCTAACAAGGGAATTTTAAACCGTGCTTGCACAAACAGATAAATTAAAGCAATACCCCAAGCAAATAACAGGATAAATTCCTGCATGGTGGCAAAAGGAAGGCGGTTTGCTGCTAATGAGTGCATGGTTAAGGCAGTGGTGTGTACCGCAAAGGATACCGCCGCTGTCCAGTAAGCCAGCCTGCCCAAAAAATCGCGGTTAATCCAAGGGACAATTAAATATAGCAAACTGCTGATTACATAACCGCTAAATGCCAGAGTTATTAAGTTTACCCCCCAGTTGTAGTACATGTAAAAGCCCCCCTTTTAACTTTTGCAAACCCATAGCCTTAGTATTATGCCTACTGTAGTTAATACAAAGCCTGCCATTACTATCGGAACGCCGTGATCCTGCTTTACTTCTAAGCCGGTAAAGGGTTTTACGGCGGTAAATTGAACGGTACCGCAGGGAAGCTCTATTTTTTCATTAAGCTCTGCCCGGCCTAAAAAAGGCTGATTATTCCCCCAGTGCAGGCTGTAAAGCACGCTGTTATCTGCCGCCGTCATGTCGCTGCTTGCCGGAATTGCTTTCATTAAGTAATGATCGTCAAGGGCCAGTGCTTTGCCGGCGGATATTTTAAACTCTTTAGTCTTTCCTTCATTGGTAACTTTGCCCTGCATTAACCAGCCGTAATTTGCTTGATATACTTTTGTACCTTGAAAATTTAACGGGTGGTTTACTTTAATTTCTTCCCTGTGCAGCTCTTGGCCGTCTTTCAATACCGTAAGAACAGAGCGGTATTGTTTTGGTTGAGGCGGCTCGAATGCCTCATTTTGCGGGTAATAGTCAATTTCAAAATTATCTACCCGCAAATCAAAGGGATAACCATGAGCAGACGTCTGAACAATCCCGTTTACCGGCACCTCAAAGTAGTGGCTTTTGCCGAAAAAGCCGCTCACTAAGCCGCCGACAATTACCGCTACCAGCCCTAAGTGCAGCAGGGCGGAGCAAGCCCGCCACCAATTTAGTTGCGGCAAATTTTTAATGCACCGCCGATAAGTGCAGGCGCTGAGATTTAGCAACAGCGTCAGCACTGCGGCAATAAACCAGCTACTTTTATACACGGCGGTAAGCCCCACATAGAACATAAATGAACCCAAGGCATGACCGTAGGCATCTTGATAGTAAATCAGCGGTTGCCCTTGGGGTATTAACGATCCGCAAATGCCGGCCACCGCCACAATAATCAGCAGCGCAATACCCAAATGCAATGAAGCTAAAAAGTTCATTATAAAGTGCAGTATGCTTCTGCTTTCTTTTTTCAAACGGGTAATCTCTCCTTGGTGTTTTTTTAAAAACAGCTATCGGTAAACCGATAATTGCTTTCTAAAAGCACTGCCGTTTTATAAGCTTATGTTTTCACCGTAGATTAGCAATTATACTAGAGGCTGCATTAAGCGGATAATTTTGCTGTATAATAGAAGTGTTTACAAGGAACCAGCCACCGGCCACAAGGAACGTCCCCGTGGCAGGTGGAAAGGAGGTTTATTTATGTATCACAATTTAGCTCCCTATTATGATTACATTTTTCCGGCCGGAGAAAAACAACTGCAGTTTTTTCAGGAAGAATTTGAACGGCAGGGGGTAAAGTCAGTACTGGATTTAGCCTGCGGCACCGGCAATTATAGTTTGCAGTTTGCTCGCTGGGGGCTGGATGTAGTCGGAATAGACTATGAGGAAGAAATGATTAAATATGCTAAGCAAAAGGCGGCCCGGCAAAATATAGATAATGTAAAATTTATGGTGGGGGATATGAGAAGTTTGCCGGATATGCCACCCTTTGATGCAGTAATTTGTATCGGCAATTCTCTGGTGCATTTGCTGACCGATGAAGATTTAAGTGCGGGTTTAAAAGAAATGTATAGATTATGTAAAGCGGGCGGTTTGTTAGTCATTCAAATTCTCAATTACAATTATATTTTAGATCAAAAGGTTACTAAATTGCCGGATATTCGCCATCAAGAAAAAGCTTTGCTTTTTACCCGGCAATATCAATTTCGGGATGACGGTTTAATTAACTTTATTACTTCGTTAACCATAAATACCGGGGATCAACAAAAGACACTGGATACCGGCAGTGTAAAGCTGCGCCCGTTGCGTCCGCAGCAGCTGGCAGGCTTTTTAGAACAAGCCGGCTTTGGCGACTTGCATTTCTATGCCGGTTTTACCCGCAAACCGGTGGATGACCAAAGCATGCCGTTGGTGGTTAAAGCATATAAGAAATAGGTGAAAAAATGGATACCGTTAAGTATTTAAAAGGCTGCCCTTTGTTTGCGGATTTAGATGAAAGTTATTTGGCCGAAATAGCCCACCTGGTAAGAGACCGCCAATATGCCAAAGGCAGTTTGGTATTTATTGAGGGAGAACCCGGCGAGGCGATATATATCCTTAAAAAAGGTTTGGTAAAGCTTACCAAGCGCACCGAGGACGGGCGGGAACATATTTTGCGTTTTATCTACCCCGGCGAAGTTTTTGCCGAAGTAGTGATATTTGATAACGGCGAGTATCCCGCTACTGCGGAAGTGCAAAAAAATTCGCTAATCGGTGTCATCAGAAATGCAGATATGAAGCAGTTAATTGCCAACAATCCCGATATTGCCGTGGCCATGCTGAGCATTATGGCCAAGCGGCTGCGCATTGCTCAAGAAAGGGCAATGAATTTGGCGTTAAATGATGTGCGGCGCAGATTAGTATTTCTGCTGCTGGAAATGGCGGCGGAATACGGCAAGCCGGCGAAAGAAGGTATTACTATTGATATGGCTTTAACCAATCAAGAATTGGCCAGTATGATTGGCACGTCAAGGGAATCGGCCAACAGAATAATCAGTGATTTAAAAAAATCCGGCTTAATTGACGTCAACCGCCGGCAAATCATCATTAAAGACCGGCAAAAGCTGCGGAATTTAATGTAACTTTGCGCTATAAGGGGCGAGGTTCCATCCCCGCCCGATTTCGTAAATGTGAGGTTTTAGCAGTGATATTTAATTCAGCAGCTTAATTCATATGTAGGGACGGCCTTGGCCGTTCCGCTAAATTGAACTAGCGGCACGGCCAAGACCGGGCCCTACGAATTATCAGCAATGTTGCTTTCAACCGTATGGTCAGGTAAGCATGCCTGCCCGTCTACCATCAATGCAAACGTTTCAACCCTTATATACCCTACCCGTGAATCAATGCCGGCAGGCATCTGGTGCATACCCACACACTTTCGCCTTCTTTGCGGCAGGGCAGCAGCGGGCGATCCATTTCAGTGTTACCGCAGTTAAAGCATTTTTGCACTTCAATACGCACCTGCTCTTTTTGCTGCAGATGTTTTTTTACCGCTTCCTCCGAAAACTCTTCCGCTTCTCTGGTTTCCAATGTTAAAGCGCCGGTAGGGCAAACGCCGATGCAAAAACCTGCCCCGTCACACAATTCATCACGAATTACTTTTGCTTTGCCGTTGACAATTTCAATGGCTCCTTCTGCACAGGGGCTGACACATTTACCGCATCCGTTACATTTCTCTTCATCAATTTTTATAATTTGTCTTTTTACTTTTGCCATGTTGTTCACTCCTTAAATTATTTTCCTAACTACCGTTAATATTAGCGCCTTATTTACCGATATTGTAATGATCAAGATCACTATTATAAATGATCGAGATCACAAATGTAAGATATAATAGAGGATAACCGACAATTATAGCAAATATTTTAAAAAAGGTATCCTTTAATCCAACGGAGGCGGTTAATTTTGAAGGAAAAATCACCCGTTTGGAAATGCGAAGGCTGTCCGGTGCGCAAGCTGACTATTGTATGTGATTTAAAAGGCGACGATTTACTGGAATTTCAAAGCCAAGTACAAAAACATAGAATGAAGGCCGGGCAATTAATTTATGCGGAAGGTGATGAATGCCACGGCCTGTATATCATTATGCACGGCCGGGTGAAGTTGTATTACGAAAGTATGGATGGGAAAGAACAAATTCTGGATATTATCGGCCCGGGCTCGGTATTCGGTGCGGTTTCATTAAACGTTAACAGCAGGTGTGATGTCAGTGCCGAAGCTTATGAGGACGGAGTATACTGCCAAATACCGTTAGATTATTATCATCATTTAGTGCAGACCAAACCGCAAGTGGCCATTAGGCTGTTAACGGTACTGGAATCTAAATTGGCCATGTCGCGAAAAACCATTCGTGATTTATCACTAAAAAGGGCACGGCACAGAGTAGCTTCGGTAATTTTAAGACTGGCGAAGGAGGAAGGTATCCGTACCGCCGACGGTATTGAAATAAAACTGCCGATTACGGTGCAAACCCTGGCTTATATGAGCGGTTTAACCCAAGAAACGGCTTCCCGGGTGATCAGTGAATTTCGCAAAGAAAAACTGCTGACTTTAAAAAAGAAAGCATTAACAATTTTAGACATAGAAGAATTAAACGCCATAGCGGAAACGGATTAAAAAACAGGTGGGAAATTTATGTCGTTCAAAGATACCGAGACGGTTACTCTTAAATTTTCATCCGGTGAAATTGACGAAAAAACACTGCGAAAAATTGGCTTGGTGATGAAAAAGTACCATATCCCGCTGGCCAAGGTAAGGGGCAGGGGCTCGATGACGCTGGCCGGAATTAAGAAAGCGGATCTGGCAGCCGTCAGAAAGGAATTAGGTTTATCTGCCGCTGAACAGACTCAAAAACCATTAACTATTAATTTCTGTATGGCTGAAAACTGCTTGTTGGCCTTGGCTGATTGTAAAAGCTTAACGGCAAAACTGGAAAAAGAGTTAGATATGGCCTTGCCCCGCAAAGTAAAGGTAGCCGTATCCGGCTGTTCCCACTGCTGCATGCAGTCGATGCTGCGGGATATCGGCTTTATTGCCACAGCTCATGGTTGGACTTTAACGGTTGGCGGCAGTACCGGCGGCTTAAAACCGCGGGTGGCCAATGTAGCCGGCCAAAAGCTAACGGAAGAGCAGGCGGTAAAACTGGCCAAAAAGCTTATGCAAGTATATGCCGAACATGCCAAGCCACGGGAAAGAATCGGCAGCACAATAGACAGAATTGGCTGGAATACCTTTAAAAACAGGGCAGGTTGCTAAGCCGGCTGTTGCACTGTAGTTGTTAAATTTCTTTTATGTTTTTGGAAAAATCTCCTTAACTGTTAAATAGATCACAGTTTTAGTTTTTAACCTATGTTATATTTAACCCAGTTAAATAAATATTAACTGGGGTCATCGGTATTATAAAAAATTGCTGTGGTGAAAAACTATTACCATACTAAAGTTAAGGAGAGTGATTTACATGAAAATTACTAAAGACATGACCATGGGATACATCGTAAAAGCGTTTCCGCAAACTATAGAGGTTTTTAAAAAGAAAGGGATGGGTTGCATCAGCTGCCCTACCGCGCAGTTAGAAAGTTTGGAAAAGGGTGCGGCCCTGCACGGCATTGATGTTAATGATTTGCTCAAGGAGCTAAACGAAGCGGTTAAATAGTATATCGGGAGCGATTGGGATGACTCTGGTTGGTTTGATGAATTGGCTGCACTACCTTGGCTTTGTTACTTGGATAGGCGGCATGATTTTTATGATGCTGGTGCTTACACCGGCAGTGGGGGCAAAAGGAATACCGCCGCAGTTTTTGAGGCTAATGGGCATTGAACGCTTCCGTTATTTTGCCTGGGGAAGCATGGTGTTGCTTATAGTCAGTGGCATTTACCGTTTGTTTCCCCGGCTTTATTATCAGGGCTGGGAATTGTTTAGCCAAACTCGCTACGGGCAGTTAATGACATTGAAATTATTTTTAGTACTGGTAATGGTTGTTATTACTATTATAGTGAGCGGCTATATGGCTAAACGCATTCCGGCAATGGCTCCCCCGCCGGGTGAGCAGCCCTCTAAAGAGTTAATGCGAATGCAAAAGCAGTTTGTTGTTTTATCAAATGCCAGTTTAATCTTAGGCATTACCATACTTTTTATCATGTCAATTATCAGATAACAAACTATAAGTTTAGATATTTTTAGCGCAGAGTTATTGTCTAAATTTAATAAAAAGATTATTATAAAGTGGTACAAGCAGTTAAAAGGCGGTGATACGGTGCGACCGGTAATTAACCATGAAACTTGCATAGGCTGCGGAAACTGCCACAATGTTTGCCCGGCTGAACCTAACGTGTTTGAAATTGATGAGCATGACTGTCAGGTAGTTAATCCCCAAGCCTGTACCGGCTGTTTAGAATGTGAAGTAAACTGCCCTACCAGTTCTATTTTTATGCTGGATGAATAGACAACTAATTAAAAGCTGAATACCTGCAAATCAATTTAAAAGCGTCCAAACAGGTGGGCGCTTTTTTTATTATACAAGATTATTTTTTCCATGCCTGGGAACAATAAAAAAGCCAATACTTTTTTACAACAAAAAGATTGGCATAACTATTTTAATGGGAGGAGTATTTTATATGGGTAATAATCAAAGGGATATTGCCATTATCGGCATGGTTGTCGATGAACGGGCTTCGCGAGCTCCGGAAGTACAAGAGGTACTTACCCGTTACGGTCAGCAAATACTGTCCCGCAGCGGCATTTCTGCTCCCAGCAGAAACCGCGGTGTGATCACGCTGACGGTGGAAGCAACTGAACAAGAAAGACAAGAAATAGAACAAAGTTTGCAACAGATTCACGGTGTTGAGGTGCGCACAGTGAGTTTTGATGTACCTGCGGACAGCTTTCATTAATCTTGACGGTTATTTTATAGCGTAATTATCCAATAAAGTATCATTCCCATTAGAAAACTTATTGGCAGGGTAATTGCCCAGGTAATCAGCAGGTCGCGCACTGTTAGCCAGTTGACGGCATGGCGCCCTTTGCTCATTCCTACCCCCACAATAGAAGAAGAAATGACATGGGTGGTGCTTACCGGCAGTTTTAACAAGGTGGCTGATAAAATAATACTTGCGGAAGACATATCGGCAGCAAATCCGTTGGGCGGTTTAAGTTCGGTAATTCCCCGGCTGACAGTGCGTATTATTCGCCAACCGCCGGCAGACGTGCCCAAAGCTATGGCCGCTGCCGCGGAAACCTTTACCCACAGAGGAACGGTCATCGTTTCTAAAATTCCTGTGGCTACCAAGGCAAAGGTAATTACCCCCATAGTTTTTTGCGCGTCATTGCTGCCATGGCTGAAAGCTTGAAAAAAAGCGGTAAACACCTGCATTCTTCTAAAGGCGTTTTGCGTTCGGGTAGAATATATTGAACGCACAAAAAATTTAATCAGTGTCATTAATGTAAAACCCAAAGCGATTGCCAATATTGGGGAAAGTAATAGGGATTGAATAATTTTTAATAACCCCTGCCCATTTACCGCCGTCAATCCGGCGGCACCCGTTGCCGCCCCGGCCAGTGAACCGATTAAGGTATGGGATGAACTGCTGGGGATACCGAAAAACCAGGTGAAGAGGTTCCAGATAATACTGGACAGCAGTGCCGCCAGTATAACCGGCAAACCGTTGGGCAGCCGGGAAGGATTGGCAATTCCTTCCCCAATGGTTTGGGCTACACCGGTAAAGGCAAGGGCACCGATTAGGTTAGATACCGAGGCCAGAATAATCGCCTGCTTGGGTTTTAGAGCGCCGGTAGCAATAGGAGAGGCTACAGCATTGGCGGTATCGTGGAACCCGTTTATAAAGTCAAAGATTAACGCCAAACCGACGATTAAGATAAGTAATAAAATATTTTCCGGCATGTTGCACCCCACTGTTAGTTTACGCGGCGAACAAAATTTTATGAGGTTAAATTATTTTGCGGCTAAACATAAAAAAAGCCGGCCTGTTCAATGGTAATTTGAGCGGCAGTAGCTTCTGTTAAACGGCTGATAAGTCCCGGTACTAAAGGGGGAATAACCAGTGCCTGCAGCTTAACTTGCTGTCCATAGTCCAGTTTAATGTCTTTAGCGTCGCAATTTTCTACTTCCCGTTTTACTAAGCCCAACCATTGGTAATCCATAGTGATGATTATTTTTTGATGCCGTACCCTTTCTACAATACCCGCTTTTTCTAACCCCAGGTTGGCTGCCTGGGAGTAGGCTCTGACCAGTCCACCGGCACCTAATAAAATACCGCCATAATATCTGGTGACTACTACCGCAGTTTTAACCAGTCCTTTGCGGTTAATTACTTCTAGTACCGGTTTCCCTGCGGTGCCGCTTGGTTCACCGTCGTCACTAAAGCGCTGCTTTTGTTCGTTAATTACATAGGCAAAGACGTTGTGAGTGGCGTCTTTATGTTTTTCACTAATTAATTTAATAAATTTTTCGGCGGCTTCTTCATCTTCAACGGGTGCAACAGTAGCAATAAAGCGGGATTTCTTAATTGTAATTTCTGCTTCTGCCGGTTGCTGCAAGGTGTAATAACTGTCAGTAACCATGTAATTCATCCTCCGACACAAAACCGGTTAGCATAAAAGCTACCGGTTTGTTAATGTTTTTACTCTAATTTTTCTGTTTCATGGGCGGTATTACGGCAATGGCTTCAATTTCTACTAAAACATCTTTAGGTAAACGCGCTACCTCTACGCATGCTCTGGCCGGGGGCTCTTCGGTAAAGTATTGCGCGTAAACCTCGTTAATTTTGGCAAAGTCGTTCATATCTTTAATAAATACAGTGGTTTTAACTACGTTATTTAAATCGCCGCCGGCGGCCTGCAAAATAGCGCGCACGTTTTTCAACGCCTGATGGGTTTGGTCTTGAACGTTTTCCGGTATCGTGCCGCTGACGGGATCAACCGGTATTTGCCCGGATACAAAAACCAGCGGACCAAAGTTAATTGCCTGGGAATACGGCCCAATTGCGGCCGGTGCTTTATCGGTAGATATTACTTTGCGCTGATGCATGTTGGACTAACCTCCTTAAATTTCTTCATAAATAGTATATACATGTAATCTAACTTTATAAAGTCAAAAAATTGGTGGTATAATGTTGCTTAAGAGAGGAGAGGACATATGCAGGATTATTTAGTGAGAGCTGTCGGCGGTAACGGACAGTTTCGTGTTTTTGCCTGTACAGCGACAAATCTGGTTGAAGAGGGCCGCCGCCGTCATAATACTTGGCCGGTTGCCACTGCCGCTTTAGGACGTACCATGATCGGTACACTGCTGCTGGGTGCCAATTTGAAAGGTGATGATTTAATAACTGTTCGGGTACTGGGCGACGGTGAATTGGGAGCGATAGTGGCTACTGCTGATGCCAAGGGGAATGTGCGCGGGTATGTGCAAAACCCTCAGGTACACCTACCCAGTGTAAAGCCCGGTAAGCTGGCTGTGGGCGCAGCTGTCGGTGCGGGTACATTATCAGTAAGCAAAGATTTAGGGTTAAAAGAACCTTTTACCGGCACGGTAGAGTTAGTATCCGGTGAAATTGCCGAAGACTTAGCTTATTACCTAACTAATTCCGAACAAACACCCTCAGCGGTATCTTTAGGTGTGCTGGTGGATACCGACAACACGGTAAAAGCGGCCGGCGGGCTAATTTTACAGCTGCTGCCCGGGGCGGAGGAAAAGGTCCTGCAGATGCTGGAACAAAATATCACCAAAATGCCGCCGATAAGCAGTTTGGTAGAGCAGGGAGCCACTCCTGAAGAAATTGTTAATTTGGCCTGCCAAGGTACTGATTATAAAATATTGGCGCGCCAACCGATACAGTTTGCCTGTAACTGTAACCGGGAAAGAATTGCTGAACTAATTTTAAGTTTAGGCCGGGAGGAAATCGAATCCATGATTGCCGACCAAACCGGGGCAGAAGTGCAGTGCCATTTTTGCGCCGAGAAATATTACTTTAATGAGGAAGATTTAAAGAAGTTGCTGTAATTAAAAGAAACGTTGCATATACGATAAAGGTAAAACGCCGCAATAACAGCTTATTTCATGCAAATTAGCGCGTTAAGTCAGGCCAATTTAAAAAATGGCAACTTTAAATTCTAATTTACTCAAAAAAACGGTTGACATTTTTTATGTTATGATGTACACTATTTCATGTCGCTGGAAGTTGCGACTCAAACAAAATATAAGCGGTGCTGTGGTGTAGGGGTTAACATGCCGGCCTGTCAAGCCGGAGATCGCGAGTTCAAATCTCGTCAGCACCGCCACTTTGCGGAAGTGGCTCAGTGGTAGAGCATCGCCTTGCCAAGGCGAGGGTCGCGGGTTCGAATCCCGTCTTCCGCTCCAGTGGGACCAGGTAATAAACCTGGTCTTTTTATATATCCAAATAAATTTAAGATGGTGCTGCTGAATGAAACTTACTTACCAAGTGAAAGAAAATGAAGCCGGCCGCACGGTAAACAGTATACTGCGCCACAAAATCGGTCTTTCTTCGAAGATGATCCGCAAGTTAAAAAAACACAACGGTATTGCCCTTAATGGTTCTTTTGCTTATGTCAAAGAAAAAGTAAAGGCAGATGATGTGCTGACCCTAACTTGGCAGGAGGATAAACCGAACACCATTGAACCGCAGAACATTCCTCTGCAGATAATTTTTGAAGATGAGCACCTGCTGGTGGTCAATAAACCGGCCGGCATGCTGGTGCATCCGTTAAAGCACGAACCTTTGGGCACGCTGGCTAATGCGGTTAGTTATTATTTTCGGCAAAATAATTTATCCATTCCTTTTCGACCGGTATATCGGCTGGATCGCGATACATCCGGACCGGTGGTGGTGGCCAAGCATGCCGTAGCAGACAGTAAACTATCCCGGCAGCTGCACAGCACTGCCTTTTGCCGGCAGTATCTGGCGGTGGTGCACGGTATAATAAATCAACTGCAGGCAGTAATTGCTCTGCCGATTGGTCGCAGTCCGGACGGTACCTTAAAATACATAGTGGATGCCAAGGGCAAACGAGCAGTGACTTTTTATAAAGTAGAAAGGCATCTAAAAAACAGCACACTGGTTAAATTAGTACTGCAAACCGGACGCACTCACCAAATTAGGGTGCATATGCAGCACATCGGCTTTCCGCTGGTGGGCGACAAACTTTACGGCGGTTTGCCTCAGGGCATTAACAGGCAGGCACTGCACTGCCACCGCATAGAGTTAATTCACCCCGTTACTGAAGAAAAGCTGTGCTGGGAAGTGCCGCCGCCGGATGATATACGCAAATTAATCTATGATATAATATAAGCCATGAAAACAAATACAGTTGACTATCAAAAAATTTACAACTTAACAGCATACGTAACACCGCTAAAAGAAGACTGCGGACACCTGTGCGGCAGTATTTGCTGCCGGCCGGATCGGGAAAATACTTTAGGCATGTACCTTTTTCCCGGTGAAGAAAAGATGTTTACCGGCCGAGAGGATTGGCTGCAGTGGGAACAGCGGGATCCCCGGGAAGATGATTTTCCGCCGTCATGGGTCGACCCGGTTTACTTTGTGAGCTGTACAAAACCCTGCCCTCGGGAAAAGCGCCCGCTAAGCTGCCGCCTTTTTCCCCTGGCACCCCATTTGTTAAGTGACGGGCGGTTGATATTAATTTATGAAACTTTAGAACTGCCTTATTCCTGCCCTTTAATTAGCAAAAACATTACTTTAGAGCAGGATTTTATTGATGTTGTTGCCCAGTGCTGGCAGGAGCTGTTAAAAGATCGCCGCATTCGCGATTTGGTAATAATGGATTCCGCAGTAAGAGAGCGGCAAGGGCAACTGCCCAGAATATGGTGGTGGGAGTGGTAGGGGACGGCAGGATTAGCGCCGAGGACTGTTTGAGCGTTAGGGAGTTCCGGAGACGGCGGAGCTCGTTCATTTATATGTGCCGGCGTGTTTGCACTATCTAACTGTTATATAAACTAATGATGATAGTATAAGAAAACTGGAGCTTCTGTCAAGCCCGTAGGGCGCAGACAGAAGCTCCAGTTTTCTATACGTAGGTAAATGCCTTGGCGGTCTACAAACTACGCTACATTTACGAGAGGGGGCAGGGGTGGAATCCTGTCCATTTGATTAAACCCCGGCTCTAATTTTCCCTTCCAAATAATCGATAAACTGTCTGGCTACTCGGCCGGAGCGCCCACTGTGGCTTAATTCCCACTGCAAAGCTAACCGGTGTAGCTGCTCACGGCTAATGTCTATTTTCCGCTGTGCGGCTAATCCTTCTACAATCTCTAGGTATTGCTTTTGATTTGGGGCGACAAAGGTAACGGTTAAGCCAAAACGGTCGGCCAGTGAAAGTTTTTCCTGGGCGGTATCGCCGGCGTGAATGTCGTCTTGTTGGCGGTCCCTGAAGCTTTCACGGATTAAGTGCCGGCGGTTAGAGGTAGCATAAATAAGTAGGTTTTGCGGTTTTGCTTCCAACCCGCCTTCCAACACTGCCTTCAATGTTTTATACTCCACTTCAAATTCCTCAAAAGAAAGATCATCAACAAATAAAATAAAATGCTGCGGGCGTTTTTTCAGCTGTTGCACCACTGTGGGAAAATCCACCAAATATTGCTTAGGCATTTCAATTACCCTTAAGCCTTTACTGCCGTATGTATGCACTAAAGCTTTGACGGTAGAAGATTTTCCGGTTCCACGATCGCCGTATAATAAAACATTATTTGCCGGGTAACCCGCCAAAAAGGCCTCTGTATTATCCAGCACCTGTTGCCTTTCAGTGTGATAACCAATCAAATCTGACAATTGAATGGGATCGGGGTTTTCCACGCCTACTAAACATTTCTTTTCGCCGTCCCAGCGCAGGGCATGATAACGCCCAAAAATACCGACACCGTTTACATAGTAGTGGTTAATCATATCGTCAAGGCACTGCTGCCAATCATCTGCAGCAGCCAAAGTTTGCGCTAATTTACTGCCGTGCCTGGGCAAGGGTGTGACCATATCATTGCAGCGGTTTAATATTACTTTTAATGAATCGTTTAAAGAAAACAGCATTTTCAGGCATTTTAAATCATGGGCGGCGGCTTGATACAGGGAAGGATTCAGCCCGGTTCCTTTTTTTGATGCCTCACGGGTAAAGGGGTTGTCATCAGCGATAATTAAATTTACCAGGTGATTTTGCCAGCCGTTGGTTAGGTAGGGCAGATCCTTTTCGGCGGCTTCGGCCAGTTTGAAATAAAACCGGCCAAAGGCCGCTTCTTTATTTTCAGAGCCGCCGCTTAACTTTAACAATGCTTGCACCGTTTCATCTTTAATAATGTTGCGGTAAACAGTAAGCTTTTCTATTAGTTGTGCGGGATTCACTGTTTCGACCTCCTGTTATTTGCCTGCTATATAAGGGAACGACGCCCTCGTCGTTTTGCTAAAGAAACTTGGCGTTTGCGAAAACGGGCAGGGGTAGGACCCTGCCCCTACAGTCAAAAGGTAAGATTATCGGCAAATTGTAGGGCACTGTCTTGACCGTGCCGCCAGTTCAGATAAGCCTGATTATAATTGTTATTTTATATCAACCGTCATCCTTTATCTACAAAAAATGTTAAACGGCAATAATTTGTTAACAAATATTGCTTTTATTGAATAGCATATCATGATGCAATAATTTCCCAACCAGAAGGGGGGTCGAAATTTGAAAATCAGGCAAGTAAGCTGTCCGGGAGGAACCATTTACCGGGTGCGTGCAGGAGACTCTTTATATATCATCGCCCAACGCTTTGGCGTATCATTAAATGATTTAATTGCTGCCAACCCGCAAATTAGCGACCCCAACCTGGTATATCCCGGGCAGGAAATTTGCATTCCGGCAGCAGAGCCGCAACCGCCGCTACAGGGTGAGTGCGCGCTGATTTTGGCAGCTACTGATATTGCTCCCGGTACCAGAGGCGTAGCTTTACTGAATTTTGACACTAACAATGTACTGATTGCTGCCGCCGGACTGCCGTCAACTATTTATGAGTTTTTTGTCGGTTGGTTGATTACCGAAAACATATCCGCGCGCATTGAGTTAAATCCGACCAACGGTGTTTGGGCGGGACAGGCGGCAAACATCAATGTAGGTCAATTTGCGGAAGTAATTATCACCGCTGAAGAACAGCCCGTCCCGCAAGGCCCATTAGGGCCGATTGTTGCTCGGGCATCTTTAAGCCAATGCCGGTGAAACTAATCAATCGGCTAAATTGTGTTATCAGTGACAATTCATGGCAGTAACACATAGTATATTAAAAACCAAAGGGGAGGTTGAATCATGAAGATAACCTTCAGACCGGGTCAACATGGCGGAAATAAATTTAAAAAGCCAATTGATCCACCGAAGCAGCCTTTTATAGATGAGAAAGAGGCGAAACCGGCTAATGAGGAAACACCGATTCAGGCGGCTGAATCTGAGCAACCGATAGTAGCGGAAAAACAGTATGAAAATGAACAGCTAGAAGTAGCCGCGGAAGAAAATTCCGCTCAGTCGGAAGCCGCTTTGGAAGAGAGTTCCGAACAAATAGAAGCTGCTTCAGAAGAAAGTTCTGCTCAATTGGAAGCTGTCAGTGAGGAAGTAAAAGGCAAATGGTACGACGATAACTATTACGGAAGTCCGGAATATCCAGACTATCCGGATTGTCCCGAGTATCCTGATTATCCGCAGTATCCGGACTATCCCGACGATCCCGCTTGTCCTGAACCGGACTGCCCTGGTTTACCGGATGATGACTATGATGATGACGGCAATCGGTGCGCCCCATATCCAGATCCGGGGTTTTATTACCCGCTGCAATGTTTAGGCTATCCTTACATTCCTTGGCAAAAATACCTGTGCACCTTTACACCGCGGAAGGCGTTGGAAAAGGGCACGCTATTCCCCGAATTGTACAGCCCTTATTATCCGGAAGAAACACCGCCGAGAGTACCGCGTCCTTATCTAAACTTTGGAGAACGTCGGATGCCGCAAGGGCGGCGGCGTTAACAAAGGAGGAGTAATATATGAATAACGGTGTTGTATTAGACAGAAGATGTATGCGGTTAATGCGTGAGTTAATGCAGTGGCATTTTATCCATATGGAACTGGTATTGTTTTTAGATACCCATCCCGATGATGAAAAAGCGCTGCGGGATTTACAAAGAGCCAACGAAAGAATGATGCAGCTCAGAGATGAGTTTAACCGCAGTTGTTTTGCATTAACCACTGATGCAGTTACCAGAGATGACTACTGGCAGTGGATTGAATCTCCATGGCCTTGGGAAATAGAATATTAGGAGGGACTTACCCATGTGGACATATGTTAAAATGCTTCAATACCCCGTACGGGTAAGTAAACCCGATGTGAGGATGGCGAAGTTTTTGCTTACACAATACGGTGGCCCGGACGGAGAGCTTTCCGCAGCCCTGCGCTATTTAAACCAGCGTTTTACTATGCCGACCAGAAAAGCACAGGGATTGTTATTAGATATCGGCACTGAAGAGCTTGCCCACCTGGAAATGATTGGCACCATGGTTTTTAAACTTTTGAAGGACGTACCTCCGGATGTACTAAGAAGAGAGGGCCTGGGTGAACACTATGCGGTGCATAACAGTGCCTTGTTTTACGTAGATCCCAACGGCGTACCTTGGACTGCGTCTTATATTCAGGCGCAAGGTGACCCGGTAGCGGATTTACATGAGGATTTGGCTGCCGAGCAAAAAGCGCGGCAGGCATATGAACAGTTAATTAGATTAACCGACGATCCATTGCTAAAAGACAGCCTGCGTTTCTTAAGGGAGCGGGAAGTAGTTCATTATCAGCGCTTTGGCGAGGCACTGAACAGCGTACAAGGATTTATGGAAAGCAAAAAAATATTTTAACTTATCATCGCACAACAAAAGTCCCAGGGTTAAATTGCCTGGGACTTTTTGATATTTTCTTCCGCTACCGAAAGCATCAGTTTTATGCGGTTAAGCTGATTGACTTCACTGGCACCCGGGTCGTAGTCAATGGCGGCAATGTTGGCAGCCGGATAACTGCGGCGCAGTTCTTTAATCATGCCCTTGCCGGTAATATGGTTCGGCAGGCAGGCAAAGGGCTGTAAGCAAAGAATGTTATTTACCCCGCTGTGAATCAGCTCTAGCATTTCCGCCGTTAAAAACCAGCCTTCTCCGGTCTGGTTACCCAGTGACAGGTGTTTGGCGGCGTATTTAGCCTTTTGCTCAATAGAAACGGGAGGCTCAAAGCGCTTACTTTCTTGTAGTGCTTTTTTCATATCATGGCGGTAAGATTCTATTTTGTTGATCGAAAACCGTCCGCCAAGTGCTTTGCGAAAACTTCCCGACAACAGCCGGTATTTAATTTCGCTGTTGTAAGCGCAGTATAAAAAGAAGTCAATTAAATCAGGCACTACCGCTTCCGCACCTTCCGCTTCCAACAGTTCTACAACATTGTTGTTTGCAGTGGGGTGATATTTAACTAAAATTTCACCCACTACGCCCACTCTTGGTTTAATTAAATCCTCATAGATTTCTAAGTGGTCAAAATCTCTGACGATGTCATAAATATTTTGAATAAATTCGTCACGGTTATCATTCTTTAACGACTGCTGGCACTTATCTACCCAGTATTGATACAGGCTGTTTGCCGAACCGGGCACTTTTTCATAGGGCCGCACCCGATACAACACTCGCATCAGCAAATCGCCGTAAACCAGCCCCATCAGTAAGTTATTTAAAATGGGCATGGTAACCTTAAATCCGGGGTTTTTCTCTAAACCGGTTGATAGTGAAATTACCGGTATATGTTCAAGTCCGGCATCTTTTAAGGCCTTTCTAATCATGGCAATATAGTTGGTGGCGCGACAGCCGCCGCCCGTTTGGCTGATGATCAGCGAAGTTTTGTTCAAATCGTATTTTCCGGATTGCAAGGCTTTCATTAACTGACCGACGACAATTATTGTGGGGTAGCAGGCATCATTGTGTACGTATTTTAAGCCTTCGTCAATGGCAGCCTTATCAACTGACGGCAGCACCTCGATATTATAACCGGCTTTTTCAAACCCGGTTCTTAAAAATTGAAAATGAATGGGCGACATCTGTGGCGACAATATAGTATGAGTTTCCTTCATTTCTTTGGTAAACAGTACACGCCCTGGGTAGCGGTACAGTTTCTTGGGCGTAAAGTTTCTTTTATCCCGCTCTTTAATGGCGGCAATCAGCGAACGAATGCGAATGCGGGCTGCCCCCAAGTTACTGATTTCATCAATCTTCAGCACGGTATAAATTTTACCGTAAGATTCCAATATCTCTTGCACTTGGTCGGTAGTTACCGCGTCTAAACCACAGCCGAAAGAATTAAGCTGAACTAATTCCAGATTTTTTTGCCGGGCCACGAAAGTAGCGGCCGCATACATGCGGGAGTGATATACCCATTGGTCAACTACCCGAATCGGCCTTTCTATCTTTGCCAGGTGTCTGATCGCATCCTCCGACAAAACGGCAAAACCGTAGGATCTGATCATTTCCGGTATGCCGTGATTCACTTCCGGATCAATATGATAGGGTCGTCCGGCCAGCACGATACCTTTGATATTATGTTTATTTATATAAGCCAGGGTTTCTTCCCCTTTTCTCCGCACATCCCCTTTGTATCGATTAAGTTCCCCATAAGCTTTCTTAACCGCCCTGACAATTTCACGTTTAGACAATCCTTCCGGTGCCAGCTCTTCAACTAATCTTTTAACTAATCGCTTGGGCCGGTCAATAGGAAGGAAGGGATGGTAAAAAGTAATGTCTTTATCTCTTAAAATTTCTATATTTGCATTAATCGTTTCCGGGTAAGAAGTAACAATTGGGCAGTTGTACTTGTTGTTAGCTTCCGGATCCTCAGGAATATTAAAAGGTATACACGGATAAAATATCTTTTTAACTCCCCTATTAAGTAAATCCATGATGTGTCCGTGCACCAGTTTTGCCGGATAACAGACGGATTCTGAGGGAATGGTATGCATGCCCAACTCAAATAAACGTTTGGATGACCGCCGGGAAATAATTACCCGATACCCTAACTCGGTGAAAAATGTAAACCAAAAGGGGTAATCCTCATAAATATTCAACACTCTTGGTATGCCGATTGTCCCTCTGGTGGCTTCTTTTTCTGACAGCGGTTTGTAGTTAAATACCCGCTTGTATTTGTATTCATAAAGGTTTGGTATGTTGCTTTTAACTTTTTGTTTTCCCGCACCTCGTTCACATCTGTTTCCGGAGTAAAATTCTTCCCCGTTAGAAAAGCGCTTAACGGTAATTAAGCAGTTGTTGCCGCATAATCCGCAGCGCTTCATCGATGTTTCCGTTGTAAATTCATTAAGCTCACTGCTAGGCAATAGGGTGGTTTGATATCCCGGCTGATAATTTTCTTTGGCAATTAATGCCGCGCCAAAGGCACCCATAATGCCGGCAATATCCGGGCGCACTACTTCACGGCCGATGATTTTTTCCATCGCCCGCAGTACGGCGTCGTTATAGAAAGTTCCCCCTTGCACCACTATGTTTTTACCTAAATCTTCCGGGCTTCTTAAGCGAATTACTTTAAACAAAGCGTTTTTAATCACCGAAAGAGAAATCCCCGCTGAAATATCGGCAATATCGGCACCTTCTTTTTGGGCTTGTTTTACCCGGGAGTTCATAAATACAGTACAGCGGGTGCCGAGATCAACAGGGTTTTTAGCCTTAATTCCCAGCCGGGCAAATTCCTTTACACCCATATTCAGCGAATGGGCAAAGGTTTCAATAAATGATCCGCAGCCTGAAGAACAAGCTTCGTTTAACATGATGGAATCAATAGCACCGTCACGAATGACTAAGCTTTTCATGTCCTGTCCGCCGATATCCAGCACAAAATTTACATTCGGCAGAAAAAAGCTGGCAGCCTTGTAGTGGGCAACGGTCTCAATTTCCCCAATGTCTACTTTTAGCGCCGCTTTGATTAAGCGTTCTCCATAACCGGTTACAGCTGAGCAGACAATTTTGGTTTTATCGTTCATCTTGGCATACAGTTTCTTTAGGGCTTCAATGGTTGATTCCAATGGGTTGCCCATATTACTGCCGTAGTGAGAAAACAGTAATTCGCCCTTTTCGCTGATCAGAGCTACCTTTGTGGTAGTAGATCCGGCATCAATACCAAGGAAAGCGTTGCCTTGGTAGCTTGCTAAATCTAATCTTTTTACTTTATGCCGGGCATGCCTGGCTTTAAATTCTTCATACTCGGCTTCATTGGCGAACAGCGGTTCTGTTTTTTCGCTTTCGTCATCATTCATCTTCCAGATATTAGGGCTTCTTTCATATAAACATTCAAAGGGAACCGGTTCTTCCTCACGGGATGACAAAGCCGCTCCGATAGCGACAAAGTATTGGGAATCGCTAGGAGCAATTACATCTTCACTTTTTAAATTCAAGGTTTCAATAAAGCGTTTTCTCAGTTCGGACATAAAATGCAGCGGTCCGCCCAAAAAAGCTACTTTACCGCTAATTGGTCTTCCTTGAGCCAATCCGCTGATTGTTTGGTTTACTACCGCCTGAAGTACGGATGCGGCAATATCTTCTTTTGCCACCCCTTCATTTAGCAATGGCTGAACATCTGTTTTAGCAAACACACCGCATCTGGAAGCTATTGGATAAATATGCCGATAGTTTTTAGCCAGTTCGTTTAATCCGGCAGCATCGGTTTGCAACAATGCCGCCATTTGGTCAATAAAGGCTCCGGTACCGCCGGCACAAGTTCCGTTCATTCTTTGTTCAACAGAATCACCCCAATAGGTGATTTTAGCGTCTTCGCCGCCTAATTCAATGGCGGTATCAGTTTTGGGAATGATATTTTTAATGGCATGGGCACAGGCAATTACTTCTTGAATAAAGGATACGTTTAAATTTCGTGAAATATTAAAGCCGCCGGAACCGGTGATCATAATAGTTAACAATCTTCTCTTTAAAACAGGCTTGGCATCTTCAAGCAAAGCTATCAAGCTGTTTTTAATGTCAGAGAAGTGTCTTAAATACTTTTTATATACGATATTGTTTTGGTTATCCAATACAACCATTTTTATGGTAGTAGAACCAACATCAAGCCCTACATTTAAAACGCTGTTCATCTTTACTCCTCACTGTTCTCCTTATAATTGTTCCGCTGTACATCAAGCTATTAGATATACTACCATGATTAGCAAAATTAAGAAAGCAACAAAACATAAGTTTGTGGGTATCATTGTATTTTTATTAATTCTACGACAAACTTAACACATTTTAAATAGCTTGCCAATCTATTGCATAATTCGAGGTTATAATTTATTGTCGAAAAAGTTATTTTTAAGTTATTGTGTTCGTTAATAAATTTTGGTAACATAGGAACAAGTATTATTTTTTTACATTTTTTCTTTTTTGCTCCCTAAATAATTGTATTAGTGCGTATAGTTACATATCCAACAATTAATCAACTAGTAAAAATAACAGAATACGCCGAATTACCGTTAGGTAAGCGGGGGAACCAATTATGTGGGGTTTATTGCTTTTTAAGCAAAGGGCTACACTTTCGGTCCTAACCCGGCAGCTAACCTCGTAGGCGTGGAAAGTGAGGCAAAATGAAAAGGACTAAGAAACTTTTGTTATCTGCTGTATTAACTGCAGCAATGACGGCGGCACCTGCAGTTGCTTTCGCAGATACCTATCACACTGTGCAAAAAGGCGACACGTTGTGGAGGATATCTGTAACCTATGGCACAACGGTTGCCGAGATTCAACGTCTTAACTCTCTTAGTTCACCTTTAATTCATCCCGGTCAAGTACTGCTGGTTAAGCAGGAGGGCAGCGCAGCTGCCGAGCAACGCCCCCGTACTGCTGATGTTTCCCGTGGAACGGATCGGGCAGCAGCACTGACCGCCTACGCCAAGTCATTTGTGGGTACTCCCTACCGCTATACGGGAAGCTCACCGCAAGGGTTTGATTGCTCCGGCTTTGTCAAGTATGTGTATGAATATGCGGGTATATCTTTGCCCCGCACAGCCGCCGAACAGTATAACTACGGTACCAAAATTTCCGTTCAAGAGGCTATGCCGGGGGATATCGTGGCATTTAAAGACGGGGGATATATATCGCACACCGGTATTTATTTAGGCAACAATCAGTTCATTAGCTCAACATCGAGCAGAGGTGTGCAAATTACATCTATTTACGGCCCTTATTGGGGAGAGCATTTGTACGGCTTTTGCCGCGTTTTACCTTAAATATGATTAAAAAAGGCTGAAGCACTGCGAACGAACGTAGTGCTTCAGCCTTTTTATTAACTTCTTGAAACGGATAATGCAGACTGGTTTACATAATCCAGAAAATCTTTTAATTCGGAAATTACTTCCGCCAGTGGAATTGCCTTGGCTTCCAGTTCAAAAATGGAGCGCCCGAAATTGGTACCCATTTCATAGCGACTGCTACTGAATTTGGTGGGAATCTTTTTACCCTTGAACCATTTGCGGGCTACAGTGTATGGGGTATGAAAACAAAAGTGATATTCGTCGTAATCTATAACAAATTCGTATAAACTGTAGTGACGGTCATCTTTAACACAACAATTACAGCCGCCGGTATGCCGGGCGTATTCGCTGTAACTGATGCGCTGTTGTTGTGCTTTTCTTTTGCACTTCGGGCAGAGTTTGATATGCTGTTCTCCCGGAATAAAAAATATTTTTAAACAGTCTGTGGCGGAATATCTTTGGTAAAAGGCATATAGTACCTGTTCTTTTAAATCATAAAGATATTCGTTTCCGGTTTTAGCATAATGGTTAAGGTGATATAAAAAATATGCTGCCCGCAGTAACCGATAAATGCTTTCCGGTGCTAAGTTTATAGAAGATAAAAAAACTTCTTTTTGGGATTTAACGTTTTGAGCTGCATGACGCCGTTTTACCCGGAGAACGGCTGCGTTTTTGGCTCCCAGACGGGCATTTTCTTCAGAATGCCACCGTCTTAAAATGCGCGGCATTTGTTCAATCAGTTTTTCCACCTGAGCAGCTTGAAAAAAATTTGCCACCCCATGTTTAAGCCGTGTTGTATCAATAACTTCCAGGTAGCCTTCATTAATTAACTGATGTACTTTTGCGGGGGTAATACCAAGGATTTTACACACCTCGGCAGTACTTAGCAGATGCTTACATGCTTTCATGTTATACCGCCCCCTTGACACCTTTGTTTTTAAACTTTAGTTTTGGTACCTGTCCGGCTGTTAGATTATTTAATTGTCTTTATTTTATGTTTGATACCCTGTAGTGCTTGTTCAAATCTTTCATTTATATTGCCAATCATCTGTTGGTATTCTTTTTGAAACTCGGGTTGATTTTCCGGATTTATATTTACCTCATAACCATACTGGGCTTCCAGTTGTTGAATGACCTGTTGATACTTTTGTCTTACTCTGGCAGAAACATTTGCTTTAACTTGTTCCAGAGTTTGTAAATAATAGTTAAAAAAATGCTCCAGTTCACCGGCAATTTCAATTAACTTATCTTGTTCTTCTTTAATTTGAAAGAAGCCTTCAAATGCCTTCATGCTTAACTTTTTGGCATTTTCGTCAGCGGGGAGGGTAATATTGTTTAACAGCGTTTCTTCAATACCCTCCAGTACGTAGGGATATTTTTCTGCGGGTACTTCCTTTAATGCGGAGGCAAGATCTGCTCCGTTGTTTAAATATTTACCGGCCAGATGATTACCTTGGGGTTTGTATTCCAGTTGATCCAGTTTTTCCGGAGATACCTGGGGCAGTGCTGCCGCTCTTTCTAATGCCTTTTCCAACGCAGTTTTTATTTTAACACCACTCATCTTTGATAATTACCCCCTTTATTTGCAGTTAACTTTCAGAATTTTATAGAATTAATTTAATGCTAACATTATTATTGTCATCCCGCAAGGTTTGTTATTTAAATCGCTTGCGCACCGCTGCGCCGTTTAAATAGTCAAATTTTTTTCCCTGATATGTATCGAGCTCCGTTAAACGCTCTTCAATCCCTTTTTTAATTAGCCACCAACTGGTGCCCCAGTTGGAAAAAAGACTTTTTTCCTGGGGTCCCTTTCCCACCAGGCGTTGTATGACAATGTCCGGGTCTAAATATTCCAGAAAGCAGACTACACGTTGGATATACTCCTCTAAAGAAATAATTGTAAATTCGCCGCGCTGATACATTTTACCCAATTCAGTTTTTTCTACAACGTATAGCGAATGCAACTTTACATAATCCACCTTTAAAGCGGATAATAGCTTAGCATTCTCAATTACGTCAACAATGTCATCCCAAGGGAGATTTAAAATTAGATGAGCACAGACAGCAAATTGTCTGGCTTTGATCCGCCGAACGGCATCGATAAATTCCGCTAATGTGTGGCCGCGGTTAACCTTCAGCAGGGTATGGTAGTTTACCGTTTGCAGCCCTAATTCAATGTCAATTTCCAGTGGACGGCTGCAGTTCTGCTGCAATTGCAGCAAAAAATCCAGATAGCGGTCGTTAACACAGTCAGGACGGGTGGAAATAGAAATGCCCACAATGTCCGGGTCGGAGGCGGCTGCGGTTACGTTCTTTTTAAATTGCTCCAGGGGCAGGTAGGTATTGGTAAAAGCCTGAAAGTAAGCAATAAATTTATTGGCATTAAATCGCTGCTTAAAAAATTCTTTGTTGGCAGTTATTTGTTCAAGTACCGGCAGCGTGTTGGGCAGGCACTGAAAACCGGCGCCTTCTTCATCACAAAATATGCAACCGCCGCTGCCAACGGTGCCGTCGCGATTAGGACAGCTGCCTGCCAGGTTAATCGGCAGTTTATATACCTTTTCACCGAATTTTTGTTGTAAATACTGTGAGTAAGTGCGATAACGCGGTGTTTGTCCGGCCATGGTTTTGACTCCTTAACATGTATTATCATATCCATTTTTTGCTCTCATTAAAGCTTTAGCGGGGGAGATAATATTACTTAAATGATAACACATTGAAGTGTCGGAGGATAGAGCAATGCCGATAATTACTATTGAAGCGGGAACAATGGATAAACAGCAAAAGGAAAGATTAATTGCCGAATTTACCAAAACCGCCAGCTCTGTTTTAAACATTCCGGAGCAGGCTTTTGTAGTATTGATCAAAGAAAACAACCTCGATAATGTGGGCAGCGGTGGAGTTATGTTAAGTAAGAAGGGCTAAAGAAATTTAGGGGTAGGTTGGTTGGGGGCCGGCAAGCAGGTCGGACGTATAGAGGCGTTACAATTGTGAGAACGGGCTGGTATGGAGAGGTCTTCCCCAACAGGTTAATGGTAAAACCGAAAAAATTAGGGGCAGGGTTCCATCCCTGCCCACAAACAACATTGCTATTGAACTAAATAGGCGGCATGTATTCCTGCCTTTACGTTAAACGGTAACTAATCAACAAGAAAACACGATAAACGTTGCAAAATTATATTAACGGCAGAATAGAAACATCACCGATAACATGTAAAGGCTGACCTCGCACTGATTACTGTAATAACCCAAAACGGTAACCTTGCGCTTTTAAATCTTTTATGATTTTATCCAGTGCCTCGGCGTTGTCTGAAGACACCGCATGCAGCAAAATTATCGCTCCGTTGTGCACGTTGGCCATTACATGATTATAAGCCCGTTGCCAACCCTGTTGCTGATCTACCAGCCAATCCTGATAAGCCATGCTCCAAAAAACAGTTTTATAGCCCAAATCTTGGGTAATTTTTAACGTGCGCTCGCTCCATTCACCCATTGGCGGGCGGAATAAATACATATCGTAATTGGTCAACTGTTTAACTTGTTCTTCTAAGCCCTTAATTTCTTGGATAACTTTTTCCTCTGACAGCGTCGGCAGACTGGGGTGGTTTACCGAGTGGTTGCCCAATACATGCCCCTCGTTAACTATGCGCTTTACCAATTCCGGGTTGGATTTTACATAACCGGAAGTGACAAAAAAGTGTGCTTTTACGTTATTGGCCCTTAAAGTATCTAGAATTTGGCTTGTTAGGCCGTTTTCATAGCCTTCATCAAATGTTAAGTAAACTACTTTTTCATTGGTGTGAACGACATACATGCCGCCGTATTTTTCCACTACCGGGCCTATCCAACCAACATCAGGAGGAAGATGCTGATCGTTGCGGGTAAATCCCCAGCCGTGTTTGGTGTTATCATAGTTGGCATATGTCCCGCTTGTTGTATCTGCAGGCTGAACAGGTTGATTGTCAGCCGGTTTTTCTGTGTCATTGTTTGAATTTATCGGTTGTTCTTGGTCAGGTTTTTGTTGGTTTTCGGTAGCTGTTTCCGGTTTTAGTTGACTTTTGGCTGCCGTTTCTTGCTGTGTTTTTTCTTCACCTTTTACCGGGGCGAGGTTGTTATCTAAAAAAAAGGATTGGTTAAGTACTGCCAGTATTCCTAAGACAACAGCGCCAATTAGCAGAATAACCGCTTTTTTCATGTTTATCACCTCTACGGCTATTATATCGACTAATAATTACAAAAGTATTAAAGAATAACACTTTTTTGTTATATTAACATAAAAAAAACAGCTGCTGCACTGTGCAGCAGCTGCTCTATTGTTTCAAGCGGCAGATAGTGTCGTTTTTGTTTTTGGCTTTTTCCAGCAGACAGTGTTCATTATGTTTTATCCCGCACTTTAAACAAATTTCATTATAATCTTTAATATCAACCAAACCGGCTTGAATAAAACCGATAATGCCTTGAATTAACGCATTTCTTCTTTGTTCATCCATGCGTTCGATTACCTTTTGCCAAGATTTTATTTCCTGCTGTTCTGCTTTTTCAATTATGTTTTTGCCCAGCTCAGTTAACTGCAGGGAAATTGCACGCCGATCTTCTGCGAAATCCACTCTTTTTACCAAGCCTTTTTTCTCCAAGCGATCGGTCATTTTTGTTACCGCAGCGTTACTGATATTTAGTCCTGCGGCCAGATCGCTTAATAAATTGCGTTTGTGCTGACTCAGATACTTTAGTGCCGTGAGCTGGGTAGGGGTTAATTCGGTTTCTTCATTGAGATGATTGTACGAGTTAATTTTAATGTGGTTAAATATCCGAACAAACAGTTCAGCCAAATTACGGGTCTGCTGCATGTCTTTGTTCATATAGTTCACCTCGTTTGTTGCATGCATTAACATTTTGAGTTTAATGGAGTTAAATTATTCTGTCAATGTTAATTAAAGGTAGTATTTGTAAAGCCAACTGTTTATAATTAAGATGTATAAAGCAAAGGAGGGTTTTTGTTGAAAAAAGCGATTATTGAAACCGATGACGGAAAAATTGTTTTAGAACTTTTTGAAAAGGACGCACCAGGTACGGTAGCAAACTTTGTATCCTTAATTAAAAAGGGATTTTATGACGGGCTGACTTTTCACCGTGTGATTCCCGGTTTTGTTGCCCAAGGTGGCTGTCCTTACGGAACCGGTATGGGCGGTCCCGGCTATACGATTAAGTGTGAAACCGAAGGAAACCCCAATAAACATGTTCGTGGTGCGGTATCTATGGCTCACCGGGGAAAAGACACCGGCGGCAGTCAGTTCTTTATTTGTTTCGAGCCCCAGCCGCACTTAGATGGCGTGCACACCGTATTCGGCCAGGTTGTGGAGGGAATGGATGTAGTAGATAAAATTAAACCCGGCACTAAAATGAATAAAGTAACGGTAGTAGAAGAGTAAAACTAATTAAAATAATAAGGGCTGTTGCACGGCAAGCCAAAGGCTTGCAGTGCTTCAGCCCTTTTGTACGGTACCGACAACATAATAAAAGCGTACAGCTAACTACTGAAAAGCAGTTTTGCGGCACACCCTGATTTTGGCATTAAAAGCTTATAGGCTTTTTGCTAAAGCCGAATTGCAATTGACCTTCCCCTTGACGATACTTCCGCGAGTAAGGAATATATTCGCCGTTATACTTCATTGCCGCTACCCGTTTTAAATCCAGCCCGATAATTGAGCATACTTTGGCCAGTAGCGGTTGCGCGCTGTCCGGGTCGCAAAAGGCAAATTGCACAGCAAGGATACCGCGTTTTTTTACGTGGTAGTAAGCGGCAATTAATTCCATACCCTCCAGCTTGTGCAGCTGTTCGGCAACAGTGCTGTCATCGGTATAAACTGCCCAGTTGTTTTGTCCTAAATACCAAATGTCATTACACATATTCTTAGTATACGATATCGAATATATTTTTCCTGCCAAATTAGGTAATTTTTTCTGTTATTGGTTGGTTTCTGCCAATATTTTTTTTGCCAGGTTAACCCCGGCATCAAAGCAATCCTGCAAAACCCCCTCATCCTTTAAGACTGCTCCGGCTTGGAAAAAGCCATAAAAGGTCAGGGTTTGAACGACTTCATAGTTCAGCGACTCTAAAGGCAGCTGCATGGCCGGAATAGTCACCCCGGCACTGTCCGGCGTTTTTTGTTCGCATACGGTAAAAAGCAGTGCTTTTTTCCCCGCAGGCAGCAAGCTGTGCCATTCCTGACGATTCTCAGGATTAAAATAATAAAAAGGATACAAACGGTCGATAAAAATTTTCATGCGGGCGCTGACGTTGTAAATATGCGTTGGTGATCCTAACACCAATCCTTGGGCGGCTTTTATTTTGGGGTAAATAAGCTGCATATCGTCTTTGTGCGCCCGGCACACTCTGGCCGTGCGGCACCTTTCACAGGCAATACACTGTTTGAGGCGCAAATTGCGCAGATAAATTATTTCTGTTATTGCCCCTTGGGATTTTGCCCCTTCCATTATTTTATTCATTATAATTTCACTGTTGCCACCAACCCGTGGAGTGCCGCAGATGCCAAGAATATAGTTATTTCTATACATAACTACCCATCTCCTAATATGGGGCATTTTTGCCGGCAAAAATCGGAGGTGTGTAAAATGGTTTATAAAACTAACATCTGCTGCTGTATGGCTTAAAGATACAAAGGTAAATTATCTAATTTCATTATAATGTTTGAAAATATTTTGATCGTAGTAATTTAAAATATCTAAATCTATATCATTTACCAAATCTTTTAAGCGAGTGTACTCCTTTTTATTACCGCTGTTTAAATCGCAGGTAAAAAACTTGTCGTTGGCAGCGGTAATTTTAATTTTTTTGGTATCGTTGCCAATAGTCAGCTCGTTGTTTTTTACTTGCAAGCCGTAATCAATCAACAGCAGCAACTTTATTTTTTTTCTTTTGTTAAATTTAGCGGTAGCAGAAGTCATGACAACACCTCCTGTTTTTAGAAAGGTTCGACATTGGCTAAGAGTAATCCTTGTAAAATATAAAAAACTATAAAAATGCATTGATGCCGATATAAATAGGAAAACTAGCATATGTATATATCACTATGGATACTATTGCCTGGAGGGTAGCTAAATGTATTATTTTAGAACTGTTACAGTCAATCCGAAATTGCCGGATAGAATAAGTCGGTTGCAGGAAATAGCTTACAACTTCTGGTTTAGTTGGAACCCCAGGGCAACCGGCTTATTCCGCATAATTAATGAATCCCTGTGGGAAGCAATGTATCACAATCCGGTGCGCTTTTTAATTAATGTGCAACAGGAAGAATTAGACGCTGCCGCTAACGATCCTCATTTCTTGGCCGAGTATGATGCGGTAATTGACGATTTTGATCGTTATATGCATGAGGAAAAGTGGTTCCAAAGGCAGTATCCCAACCACAATGGGCAAGTGATTGCTTACTTTTCGGCAGAGTTTGGCCTGCACGAGTCCCTGCCGATTTATTCCGGAGGCTTAGGATTGTTATCCGGTGACCACACCAAAGCGGCCAGTGATTTAGGCTTGCCTTTTGTGGGGGTAGGGCTGTTATATAAGCATGGCTATTTTACTCAACGACTGAATAGTGATGGCTGGCAGCAGTCAGAGTACCCCTGTTTAAACTTTGCGGAGATGCCGATTAAACCGGTGGTAGATGAACAGGGCAAAGATGTGATCATCCCAATGGACTTTCCCGGTCGCAAAGTTTATTTAAAAGTATGGAAGGTCAATGTGGGAGTTGTTTCAATTTATTTGTTAGATGCCGACATTCAAATGAACAGCCAGCAGGATCGCATGCTAACCGGCCAGCTTTACGGCGGCGGTAAAGACATGCGCATTTCTCAGGAGATAATTTTAGGAATAGGCGGTGTGAGAGCACTGCGCGCTTTAGGGTTTAATCCCTTTGCCTGGCACGTAAATGAAGGGCACGCCGCTCTTTTATGCGTAGAGCGTATTCGTGAGCTGGTATCACAGGGTGTGCCCCTGGCTACCGCCAAAGAGGCGGTTAAATCAAATACTTTGTTTACGACGCATACCCCGGTACCGGCCGGACATGATATTTTTGACTTTGATATGGTGGAACGCTATCTGCATCCGTTTTACACCGAGATGGGCATGAGCAAGGAAGATTTTATGAAATTAGGTACTGCTGCCGGCAGCCAGGGGTTTAACATGACTCTTTTGGCCTTGAACTGTTCGGCATATGCCAACGGGGTTAGCAAATTGCACGGAGAAGTATCCCGTAAAATGTTTCACTATATTTATAAACCGATTCCGTTGGAAGAAGTGCCGATTGGTTCCATTACAAACGGCGTGCATACCAAAACGTGGCTGGCTCCGGAACTTGCCGAGCTGTTCAGCAAATATTTGGGCAGTGACTGGGAGCAGCATATATCTGAAGAAAGCACTTGGAGTAAGATCAAAGATATTCCGGACGATACGCTTTGGGAAGTGCACAAGCATTTAAAGAAAAAGACAATAGAATATGTTCGGCAAAATCTTAAAGAACAAAGGCGACGCAACAAGGAATCGATTAAAAAGATCATGGAAGTAGACAATTATCTAAATCCCGATGCGCTGACCATTGGCTTTGCCAGACGCTTTGCTACCTATAAGCGGGCAACTTTATTGTTTAAAGATAAACAGCGCCTGGCCAGGCTGTTAAATGATCCGGAACGGCCGGTGCAAATAATCTATGCCGGAAAAGCCCATCCGGCCGATCAGCCGGGCAAAGAATTAATTAAGCAAATTTATGATTTGTCTAACGAAGAACCCTTTAAAGGGAAAATAGTTTTCTTGGAAAATTACGATATCAATATGGCCCGGTATTTGGTGCAAGGAGTAGATGTGTGGCTTAATACTCCAAGGTATCCAATGGAGGCAAGCGGTACCAGCGGCATGAAAGCCGGGGTTAACGGTGTACTAAACTGCAGTGTGTTGGATGGCTGGTGGCCGGAGGGCTATAACGGCGAAAACGGCTTTGCCGTCGGCGAGGATAAAGAGTATCCCAATGAAGAGGAACAGGATCGGGATGATGCTTATTACCTTTATTCAGTTTTGGAAGAAGTGGTGATTCCCGATTATTATGATCGCAAAAACGGGATCTCTCCTCACTGGCTGAAAAGAGTGAAATCTTGTTTAAGCAGCATACCTTGGGAATTCAGCACTGAACGAATGGTTAAGGATTATACCGAAAAATATTATGTAAACTGTATTCGGCGTTGGTTAGAGTTCAGCCAAAACAACTATGAAGTAGCCGCTAAGGTAAAGGAATTTAAACAGTTTATGCAGGAAAATTGGCATCAGGTAGTAGTGCAATCAGTAGAAACTAAGGGAAAAGATGATATGCTGGTGGGCGAACGCTTAGAAATAGAAGCGGTAGTTAAACTGGGGCCGATTTGGTATAAGGATGTTTGTGTAGAAGTTGTCTGCGGTCAGGAAGTGGATAATACCCTGGAAGAAATCAAGTTGATTACTATGGAGCATATGGAACAAATTTCCGAAGGTTTGCATCGTTACCGCGCAGAGATTGAATTAGCTCAGGGAACCTATGGCTACACTATTAGAGTAAGGCCGGGCAGCCCTTATTTTGCCAACATATTTGAACTGCCGCTGGTAAGCTGGGCACCTAACTTTTAATTGCCTGAATAAAAATGTTATTCAGCAGGGAGTACTATTAACGGTACTCCTTTTTTCTGTGATTATAGCCGTGAGACTGACGATGTAATTTTTAAAAAAGCCCGGTAAGCAGAAGAAAGCTACTTTTTTGGTATTTTTTGATAATTTTCTATTGTTTTCTTTACTGCCTAGGATTAAGATATATATTGTTAAAAGCTTATAATTACGGAGGTAAGAAAATGGCATTTATCGAAGAGGTTTTAGAACAGGTTAAAAAGAGAAATCCCCATGAGCCGGAATTTCATCAAGCGGTAGAGGAAGTGTTAAGATCATTAGAACCGGTGCTGGAAAAAAATCCGGAATACCGCGAACTGGGTATTATTGAAAGACTGGTGGAACCTGAAAGGCAAATAATTTTTCGCGTACCCTGGGTTGACGACAATGGCAAAGTACAAGTTAACAGGGGCTTTAGAGTACAATTTAACTCTGCAATCGGACCGTATAAAGGCGGCATAAGATTTCACCCGTCGGTTAATTTAGGCATTATTAAGTTTTTAGGCTTTGAGCAAATATTCAAGAATTCTTTATGTGGCATGCCAATAGGCGGAGGTAAAGGCGGCAGTGATTTTGATCCGAAAGGGAAGTCAGACGGGGAAGTTATGCGTTTTTGCCAAAGCTTTATGACTGAGCTTAGCAAATATATTGGGGCAGACACAGACGTGCCGGCAGGTGATATTGGCGTAGGGGCCAGGGAAATCGGCTATATGTACGGCCAATACAAACGTTTGAAAAACGTATTTGAAGGTGTGCTAACAGGTAAGGGCTTAACCTACGGCGGTTCTCTGGTAAGAAAAGAAGCCACCGGCTATGGCTTAATATATTTTGTTAGTGAAATGTTAAAAGAAAAGGGAGAACAGCTGGCCGGTAAAACTGTTGTTATTTCCGGCTCCGGCAATGTGGCCATTTACGCTGCGGAAAAAGCGCAATCATTAGGCGCTAAAGTAGTCGCTATGTCGGATTCCAGCGCTTACATATACGATCCCGACGGTATAGATTTGACAATCATCAAAAGGTTAAAAGAAGTAGAAAGAAAACGCATTAGCGAATACGCTAAAGAAAAACCCGGTGTAAAAGTAGGGGACAATTCCAAAGACATTTGGTCAATAAAATGTGATATTGCCCTCCCATGTGCTACTCAAAACGAGTTAGATGAAGATAGCGCTAAGCAATTAGTAGCTAACAATGTAATGGCGGTGGGTGAGGGGGCAAACATGCCTTCTACTCCGGGAGCAATTAAAGTATTTCAAGAAAACAAGGTGCTTTTCGGACCGGCCAAAGCGGCCAATGCCGGTGGCGTGGCTACATCGGCTTTAGAAATGACCCAAAACAGTATGAGGTACTCATGGACTTTTGAAGAGGTTGACGCCAAGTTACAACAAATTATGAAGAATATCTATCAAAACGCATCAAATGCAGCTAGGGAATACGGAATGGAAGGTAACTTAGTGGCCGGCGCAAACATTGCCGGGTTTGTCAAAGTTGCGGAAGCAATGAAAGCCCAAGGGGTAGTTTAAAAATAATAATCTAAAAAGAAGTAGCTTAATAACTCACTGACTGTTTTAAAGGGTCAGTGAGTTTTTTAAGCCAATAAAGACTTTAACCGGCGTAACAGCGAATAAAAATTTCAAAATCTGTCAAATAAAAATAGCGGCAGTAAGTTGTGGCCTTTTTAAATTCCTGTTATACTATGCGTGGCTTTAATTTGGGAGGAAAACAGAAATGAGCAGAAACGAGAGTATTCGCAACATAGCAATTATTGCCCACGTAGATCACGGCAAAACGACGCTGGTGGACAGCTTGCTTAGGCAAAGTGGACTTTTTAGAGAAAATCAACAGGTTGAAGAAAGAATTTTAGATTCTAATGATTTAGAGCGGGAACGGGGAATTACCATTTTGGCTAAAAATACTTCTGTGCGTTATGGCCACACTAAAATTAACATTGTTGATACCCCCGGCCATGCTGATTTCGGCGGGGAAGTAGAACGGGTATTAAAAATGGTTGACGGGGTACTGCTGCTGGTAGACGCTTTTGAAGGACCGATGCCCCAGACCCGCTATGTACTGCGCAAAGCATTGGAGTTAAACTTAAAACCGATTGTGGTAATCAATAAAATTGACCGTCCGGAAGCCCGCGTTAAAGAGGTAGAGGATGAGATATTAGAATTGTTTATTGAACTGGAGGCCAACGATGAACAGCTGGATTTTCCGGTATGTTATGCTTCCGCTCGCAACGGTATTGCCACTCTTGACATAAACCTACCGGGTGAAAATATGCGTCCGCTCTTTGATTTGATTATTAAACACGTACCTGCGCCGGAGGGCGACCCGGACGGCCCGCTGCAGCTTTTGGTAAATAACACCGAGTATGACTCTTATCAAGGCCGTATGGCGATAGGTCGGGTACAACGGGGTGTAATAAAATCGGGCCAGCAGGTAGCTTTAATTCGCCATGACGGTACGGTGGTGCCGGCAAAGCTGGGTCGGCTTTATTCTTTTGAAGGGTTGAAACGGGAGGAAATTAAACAAGCCCCGTTCGGTGAAATTGTTGCTTTTACCGGATTGGAGGATGTGAGAATTGGTGATACCGTGGCTGATAAAGATCAGCCCGAACAGCTGCCCCCGATTTCTATTGATGAACCGACATTAAAAATGAATTTTATGGTTAATGACAGTCCCTTTGCCGGCAAAGAAGGTAAATATGTTACTTCCCGGGAAATTAGGGCACGTTTATATAAAGAAACAGAGAAAAATGTCAGTTTAAGGGTTAGCGATACTGAAAGCCCCGATTGTTTTGAAGTTGCCGGCCGGGGCGAATTGCACCTATCAATTTTAATTGAAACGATGCGCCGTGAAGGTTATGAGTTGGCTGTTTCCAAACCGGAAGTGATCTTTAAAAGGGAAGATGGCGTATTAAAAGAGCCAATGGAGAAGCTGTATGTAGATATCCCGGAGGATAAAATGGGGCCGGTGATGGAAATATTAGGCAACCGGAAAGCAGAAATGCTAAATATGACCAACATGGGCGGCGGTCAGCTGCGGCTGGAATTTAAAATACCCGCCCGGGGATTGATTGGTTTCCGCACCCAACTGCTTACCGAAACCAGAGGGCATGGTGTAATGAACCATGAATTTTATGGTTATGAGCCATATAAGGGTGAAATCAACCGCCGACACCAAGGGGTATTGATTGCCTATGAAACCGGTGAAGCTACCGTTTACGGCTTGCATGGGGCACAGGACAGGGGAGTATTGTTTATTGAGCCGGGAACTAAAGTATATGCCGGAATGATTGTCGGTGAACATTCCCGTGAACATGATTTGGAGATTAATGTTTGCAAGAAAAAACACCTGAACAATTTGAGATCCAGTACCGCGGAGGCGGCATTACGCTTGGATGAGCCGCGCAAATTAAGTCTGGAGGATGCACTGGAATACTTAGGGGATGATGAATTGCTGGAAATAACTCCCACCAGTTTGCGCCTGCGGAAGAAATATCTAAGCAAAGAAGCACGGGAAAAAGCGAGAAAATCCGGCCGGTCGGCGTAAACAAAATGGACAGCTTAAAGATTGTGGTTGATGCGGACGCCTGTCCGAAGACTGTGCTGCAAATTTGCAAAAAGTTAGCGGCGGAAAATAATTATCAACTGTGGACGGTAGCTAACTTTAATCATCAAATTGATTCCCCAAACCATATTGTGGTTGGCGGTGATTCACAGGAAGCCGATCTGCGCATTGTAAATCTGTGTGCACCGGGAGACATTGTAGTTACTCAGGATTGGGGACTGGCCGCGCTGGTTTTGGGGAAAGGCGCGGCGGCAATATCGCCTAAGGGTAGAATTTTTCGCAACGAGACGATAGATTTTTTACTGGAAGAGCGGGAGATAAAGGCAAAACTGCGCCGCTCGGGCAGGCGAACCAAAGGGCCGCATAAAAGAACTAATCAAGATGATTTGCGTTTTGCCGCAGCACTAATGGGATTGATTAACGAAATGAAAAATAAAAATGCCCTTGACTAGTCCAAGCCAAGGACGGTGCGCAAAGCTTTAATATGCCGGCATTGAAAGTCGGGGCTGAAGCGGGAACGGAATATAAAAGTACAGCAATTGCAGCTGGTTGGGGTAGTAGTTAATTCATAGCGGCAATCATAGTCGATGACGTTGGCGGTACCTTCATCAATTAGGTAAACAACTAAATCACCCACTTCATAAGGCGTGTTAATTTCCGGTTTTTTACCACTCATGTATATATCAACCCTTTCAGAAAATATCTGTACGCATGCAAAACATTTTATCATATCTGCCCTAAAAACTCACTAAGCCGGAGGTAGAAATTTTTTGCTCCTAACCTCCGGCTTAGTCCTTTTGGAATACGGAATGGGACAACTTAGCGGACCTCCTTATTGTTCATTTTCTTTGGCCATATAATTTTCATTGTCTTCTTCCAATTTTTCCAGACCGATGTCTCGCAGAATTTCTTCGATTAATTCTCGGCGCATAGCTTCACCTCCTTATAGATTTCCGATAATTATACTACAGCAAATTTAAAACGGTAATATATTTTATATTATTTTATAATAAATTTCAAGGATTTATCTGCACGTAATGTTAAAATATAAGTAATTATTATTTTTTAAGGGTTTACATAAATAAATGATTCGGAAGAACACTGTATAGCGGGTATAGGACTTAATTTAGCGGATATATATAATTAAGAACTATTAAGGGGGCGGAAAATTGTATAAACAAGTGCGCTTTGATTACTCTAAGGCTTTGGCCTTTATTGAAGAACATGAAATTTTTAATTTGGCGCCGCAGGTAAGAACTGCACATGAAATGCTACATAATAAAACCGGGGCAGGGAGAGAATATGCCGGCTGGGTAGATTGGCCGCTTAATTATGACCGGGAAGAATACAACCGCATTAAACAAGCTGCCGAGCGGATTAAAGCAGATTGTGATGCGTTAGTGGTAATCGGTATTGGCGGTTCTTATTTGGGGGCACGTTCTGCCATTGAAATGTTAGGACATGCTTTTCATAACCAACTGCCGAAAGGGCGGCGCAAGGCTCCGGAAATTTATTTTGCCGGTAACAATATGAGTGCACGTTATCATCTGCAGCTGTTAGAAGTGTTGGCCGATAAGGATATTTGTGTCAATGTTGTTTCCAAATCCGGAACCACCACTGAATCAGCGGTAGCCTTTCGCCTATTCAGAGAACTATTGGAAAAGAAATATGGCAAGGATGAGGCAAGCAAGAGAATTTACGCTACCACTGATAAAGAAAAGGGAGCTTTAAAAAAGTTAGCAAATGAGCGGGGTTACGAAACTTTTGTCATTCCCGATGATATCGGCGGCCGCTACTCGGTACTGACTGCAGTAGGCCTTTTGCCCATTGCGGCAAGCGGCGCGGATATAGACAGCATTATGGCCGGGGCGGCAGATGCATGCAGCAAATATCAAAGTGCGGATATTGATAAAAATCACTGCTATCAGTATGCGGCAGTGCGCAATGCTCTGTACAGAAAGGGCCGGACAACGGAAATTTTGGTGAATTATGAGCCGACACTGCATTACTTTGCAGAGTGGTGGAAGCAGTTATTTGGCGAGAGTGAAGGAAAAGATCAAAAAGGAGTTTTTCCGGCGGCAGTAAATTTCACCACGGATTTACATTCTCTGGGACAGTACATTCAAGACGGCTTACGCAATATATTTGAAACGGTAATTCATATCGAAGCGCCTAATGAAGATATAACTTTAACCGACGATCCCGAAAATATAGACGGTTTAAACTTTTTAAGCGGCAAAACTATGGATTATGTCAACCAAAAAGCTTTTCAAGGTACCATGCTGGCCCATGCTGACGGAGGGGTGCCTAATTTGGTTGTGCACGTGCCGCAAATTAACGAGTATTATTACGGGCAAATGGTATACTTTTTTGAAAAAGCCTGCGGCATCAGCGGCTATTTGCTGGGGGTAAACCCCTTTAATCAGCCGGGTGTGGAGGCATATAAGCGCAATATGTTTGCTTTATTGGGCAAGCCGGGTTATGAAAAAGAAAAGGCGGAACTGGAAAAAAGACTGTAAAGCCGGAAGCCGTTTTGCCATTTACGTTTCGCAAACACGCCGGCACATATAAATGAAGGGGCTAAGCCGCCTTCGGGCGGGCGGCCTGTACTTTCATCCTTATTTTTTAATTAAGATGAAAGTGAACTCGGAGCAAAGCTCCTCAAACAGTCCTCGGCGCTAATCCACCGGCGGGGGTAGAGCTCTGCCCAAACGGCCAAAGGCAAGATTATCGGTGTGTTGTAGGGGCCGGCTTCCATGGCATCTGTGTGGAATGTACGGACATATATATCGTTCTTTACCGTTGAACGGTCATCAATAAAATTTTAGGGCACAGTCTTGACCGTACCCCTTGTTATCAATAACGGAACGGTTAAGACTGTGCCCTACACTTGGAGCCTGCAAAAGTTTCCATGAAACCGTTACGATAGGCCGGTGGACACGCCTGCCTGTTAATAGCTTATAAAATCTTGCTTAAAAATTCTCTGGTGCGGGGGTGTCTCGGGTTAGTAAAAATTACTTCCGGTGTGGCTTCTTCCAAAATGCGTCCCCCGTCCATAAATATTACCCGATCGGCAACTTCCCGGGCAAATCCCATTTCATGAGTAACAACCACCATGGTCATGCCTTCACGGGCTAAATTTTTAATTACTTCCAATACCTCACCCACAAGTTCCGGGTCCAGTGCACTGGTGGGTTCGTCAAACAGCATTGCTTTTGGCTGCATGGCTAATGCACGGGCAATTGCCACCCGCTGTTGCTGTCCGCCGGAAAGCTGAGAAGGGTAGCAATCGGCTTTATCGGCTAATCCTACTTTGGCCAGCAACTCCATTGCTCTTTTTTTTGCTTCTTCTTTGGGAATTTTACTTACCGTAACCGGACCTTCCATTACGTTTTTCAATACCGTTAAGTGCGGAAACAGGTTAAACCGTTGAAACACCATGCCAATTTGACTGCGCAGTTTATAAACGTTTTTGCGCTGATCATCAACTAAGCGGCCGTCAGGTAGCCTGACCTTACCTACCGGCTGATTATCCACTGTAATATAGCCGCTGTCGATAGTTTCTAAATAGTTTAGGCAGCGTAAAAAAGTACTCTTGCCGGAACCACTGGGGCCGATAATTACCACTACTTCACCTTGTTTAACGGTAAGGCTGACATCTTTTAGCACTTGAAGCTTACCAAAGCTTTTACATATATTTTCAGCAACAATCATACAGAAATAAACCTCCCGTTAAGCTTCTTCCGATATGGCCAAACGTTTTTCTAGACGATTAAGGATATAAATAAATACCGTAGTCATCATTAAATATATAGCCCCAACAGTTAAATAAATTTCCAGCGAGCGGGCATAGGTGGTATTAAACAGCTGTCCCTGGCGGGTAAGCTCAACCATACTGATAATCGAAACCAGTGAAGTGTCTTTCATTAAGGCAATAAATTCGTTGCCCATGGGGGGAATCAGGCGTCTGTAAGTTTGAGGCAAAATTATACGGCGCATTGCCTGGGCATAAGACATGCCCAGTGACAGTGCCGCTTCCATTTGTCCTTTGTCAATTGACTGAATGCCGGCGCGAATGATTTCTGCAATATAAGCGCCGCCGCAAATACTTAAACCTAAAATTGCCGCCGGTTTGGCATCCAGTTGAATTCCTGCGTGGGGCAGGCCGTAATAAATGATATATAACTGCACTAACAGCGGAATGCCGCGGATTACCCAAGTATAAAAACCGCCTATTGCTTGTAAAATTCTAAAGCCGGATATTTTCATTAATGCAATAATTAAGCCGATTATTGTTCCATAAAAAACAGCTTTTACGGTTAATTCAAGGGTTATTAATGATGCTTGTAAAAGGGGAGGCAATATTTTTGACAAAAATTCTATATCCAGTGGACCGATTTGCATATTTACACCCCGCCTATGGCTTTAAGTTTTGATCTTTTAGCGTCTAAAGTTTTTTAGGGCGCGATAATACGCGCCCTATTATTATATCAGAAGTACTACTTTTTTTGGTTGGAAATTTGCTTACTTTTCGGGGTAAGCAATCATATCCTTACCGTCAAACCACTTTTTGGAAATCTCTGCAAGAGTTCCGTCTTCCATCATTTCCAGTAGTGCTTTATCCAGTGCTTCTTTCAATTCGGTGTCACCCTTGCGCAGGCCGATAGCGTATAAATCGTCAACCAAAGGCTCTTCTACTAACTTGTATTCCTCTGACTCGGCAATATAATCTTCTGCAGTGGTTACGTCAACAACAATTACATCGACGCGACCCAGTGATAATTCTTGGAATGCTTCCGGATACTGGTTGTAAAGTTTCAGGTTTGCTTCATCAATAATACCGTCTTCAACTAAGGATTTGCAGGCTTCATAACCGGAGCTGCCGGCTTGGGTTGCTACTACTTTGCCTTTTAAATCTTCGCCGGATTTAATATCATTGTTATCTGCTTTAACTACCATGCCGATACTGGCATTTACGTAAGGAATAGAAAAGTCTATTACTTTTTTGCGTTCTTCAGTAATACTCATGCCGTTAATTATAGCATCGAACTTGTTGGCATTTAGTGCACCGGTAACACCGTTCCAGTCGGTGGGAATCCATTCAATTTCAAAGCCCAGGCGCTTGCCCAGTTCAGCACCCATGTCAATATCGAAACCAATCAGTTCATTGTTTTCATCACGGAAGCCCATTGGTCTAAAGGTATCATCCAAGCCTACTCTTAATACTCCGGTTTCCTGAACAATTTCCCAGGTTGACTTTTCAGTTTGTTCGTCTGCCCCTTGCTCATTCGCTGCCGGCTCTTCGTTGCCGCCACAGCCTACCGCTACCAGTGCAACAGCCATTACCAGCACCAGCAGCCAAAGGATTTTTTTGCTTTTCATCTTTCTCCTCCTTAACTAATTGTTTCTCTAAATATGTATTCTGTTAACAGTTTAACTAACTAAAGTAATAAAGTCAAGCCACATTTATTAAAATTAACAAGGATATATTTAATTCTTGTCGAAAAATTATAATCAAAAAATGGGTTATTTAGGAAGTGTTTAATTAATGCATAACAGTTCCATTTTTGCCTTGGACATCGGCACGCGCAGCATTAAAGGGATAGTGGCGGAGCAGGTCGGAGATAAGTTAAAAATTAAGGCGCAACATCAATTAGAACATGAAAGCAGAGTAATGTATGACGGCCAAATTCACGATATTTTTAAAGTAGCAGAGGGCGTAGCCGAAGTAAAGGCTTATTTAGAAAAAAAGATTGGCAGTAAATTATCGCGGGTAGCTATCGCTGCTGCCGGGCGTTCCTTAAAAACTGTGCAGTGCCGGGTTGATCATGATGTAGATGAGACATTGGAAATAGATACAAGCTTAGTACGCAGCTTAACGATGCTTGGCCTGCAAGAGGCCCGCAAGGTGCTGGAAAACGAATTAAACTGCAGTGGGTTTTACTGCGTCGGCCACAGCGTGATTGGTTACTATCTGAACGATTATCCAATAACTAATCTTATCGGCCACCGGGGTAAGCGGATTGGTGCGGAACTGTTAGTTACTTTTCTGCCGGATTCTGTTGTTAACAGCTTGTACGCCGTGTTAGAGCGGGTAGGCTTAGAGCCGGTGAGTTTAACCTTGGAGCCGATTGCGGCGGTAGACGTTGCCATCCCCGAAGAGATCAGAATGCTTAATCTGGCTTTAGTGGATATCGGAGCGGGTACATCGGATATTGCCATTAGCGATTACGGCTCGATTGTTGCTTACGGTATGGTACCAATGGCCGGCGATGAAATCACCGAGGCGATAGTTGAGCAACTGCTGGTTGATTTCAATACTGCGGAACGAATAAAACGGCAGCTGGTGACCGGAAAAAATATCCTTTATCAGGATATCTTAGGGATAGAAAATGAAGTGACGGTTGAAGAAGTGATAAAAACAGTTGAACCGATGCTGGAGAAACTGGCCGATAACATTGCCGCTGAAATTAAGCGCCTAAACGGAGAGCGGTTCCCTAAAACCGTTTTTTGTATCGGCGGAGGTTCGCAAATTCCTTTGTTAGCTGAAAAGATAGCACAGCGGCTGCAGCTGCCGAAACAAAGGGTAGCGGTGCGAGATCGGAAGGCGCTGAGTAATGTAGTCAAGCCCAAACAAGATGTTATTGCCGGACCGGAGGGCATTACCGTGCTGGGTATTGCCGCTGTGGCTTTAAAGCAAGCCGGCCACGACTTAATTACCGTAACTGTCAACGGCAGCGAGTGTACCCTGTTTAACTCGCGAAAGTTAACCGTTGCCGATGCTTTAGTAACGGTTAATTATAATCCGCGGGATTTATTGGTGGTAAACGGCAAGAACCTGTCTTTTACTTTGAACGGTGAAGTTAAACGGGTTAGCGGTCAATTAGGCCAACCGGCGCAAATAACGGTTAACGGACAGGCTGCCCATTTGCAAACGCCGATAAAAAACGGCGACCAAATTGAAGTGCAGAAAGCGCAACCGGGAAAAGATGCCGTATTAACACTGGCAGAACTGGTTCAATCATCCGGTACAAATATACAACATGTGCTGGTAAACGGTCAGCCGGCACAAGCAGATTATTTGATACAAGAGGGCGATTCCATCGAGTTTATTGCCAAAACTAAACCGGAAACCCGGTGCGAGCCGCAACCGAAACCGGCCGAAGAACCGGCGAGAAAACAGTATATTACCGTAACCGTCAACGGTGAAAAGGTGGAGCTGACAGGTTTAGATAAACCTGTTTTGGTAGATGTGTTTAACTATATTGATTTCAATATTAACGAAGCCAAAGGCATGGTTGTGCTAAAAGTTAACGGCCAAAAAGCGGGCTATGTCCATCCTTTACACGACGGCGATGTGCTGGAGATATACTGGCAGGAAAAGGATTATGGGATATAAACGAGACCAGGCGGGGTGTCATCCCCGCCTGGTTGTTTATATGTGTAGCTGGTTATGGATGTAGGATAAGTAGGCGACCTACTTCAGTAATGAAAAGACGGTTTTTAGCCGCCAAGGCATTTGACCTTATGCTTTCGATTAGCCCGCTAATTCAAAGCGCATTGCTAACGGAGGATTAGCGCCGAGGACTCCGATTAAAAATCAAGGATGAAAGTACACGGCCGCAGGCGCCCTTTAATCCCCAATGCCAAATACTTCTGCCGCTTTGTTATATGCCAAATTCTCAATAATTTTCGGATCAACACCGTGTTCTTTTAAATAGTTTACCGCTTTAATTACTCCGGTACAGTCATTTTCGTGAAAATTACTGTAGTCGCTGTTCAGCATGCCGTGGGCAAAGCGATCCAAATCTTTTAATAGTGCTTCCGGCGGCACATTTTTCTTGCGGATAGAGATAGCGGGTATGGCGCCGAAATCGTCTATTTGATCGATGGTATCTGTCATTGTGTGGTCAATGACCAGCAGTTTAGGGTCAATACCAACCTGTGTGGCGATTTCAAAATACATATCTACGGTTTGTTTACGGTTTTGAGCCGGTGTGTGCATAATACAGGGCTTGCCGTATTCTTTAGCTACTATGAGATGTGCTTTAACTACATCCCGTTCTAGTTGGCTGTTGTTATTCATGCCAATTTCACCGATTGCTACCACGGTAGGTTCATTGAAAAATTCCGGCAGTCGGTCTATAACCCTAGGCCAATCATGAGGAATGCCGGTAGGATGCAGCCCAACAGCGGTATAAAGTTCAATGCCCAACTTGCTGCAGATATTGCGGTAAAAATCATAGGTTTGCCTAAAGTGATCAAAATAACTTTCCGCATGCTGCGCCCTAGCAACTACCGCACAGCTAATCATTTTAGTAATCCCGCCTTGGGCCATTGCCATTAGCCCTTCATAAGGCATGGTAGTGACGTGCACGTGACTGTCAATAAGCCGCATGTACTTGTCCCCCTAATAATAAACGGTTGACCTTAACGTTTTGTCCAGGCCAAAGCAGTTTTATTACCGGCTCAACAATTTCACTGATGCCGCTGGTATAAAACAGTTCCCTTCCCGGCCGGTTGTTTTTATTGTTTAGCGCCGATTGCTCGAGTACGCGGGCCGTTTGCCTGGCGACTGCTTCTCCGGTGTCAATGATCGTAATATCGGGCCCAACTATTTCTTCAATTAGCGGGCGTAAAAACGGATAATGGGTGCAACCCAAAACAATGGTATCGGCATTTTGCTCTAACAGCGGCCTAATGTATTGAAATAGCATTTTTTTTGCTTCTGGGCAATTAATTTTACCTGCCTCGACCAACTCCACCAAACCGGGACAGGGTTGGGTTACTACCTTAGTTTTGGTGCAATAACGGTTAACCAGGCTTGAAAAGCGATCTCCGGAAAGTGTAACACCCGTTGCCAGTACGCCGATGGTGCCGGTTTTGGTAGCGTTAACCGCCGGTTTAACTGCCGGTTCAACGCCTACTACCGGTACTTGATACCGCCGGCGAATATCATCAAGGGATACAATGGACGCTGTATTGCAGGCTACTACCAGCAGTTTTGCTCCCTGAGAAATTAGAAAATCGCTGATTAAAAATACCCGTTCTTTAATTAATGCCGGCGACTTTTCGCCGTAAGGGCAGTAAAGGGAATCAGCATAATATATTAAATCCTCTTGAGGCAAACGTTTTCTAATTTCCTTAGCTATTGACAATCCACCGACACCGGAATCAAAAATGCCTATTGCTGCAGAATTTTTCATTTGAACACCTCATTCCTAATATATTATAACCACTGCCAATTAATGTAGCAACTTAATGGAAAATCATTGCGATAACCATCAAAATGTACCAGACATGTAAATTCGTAATATGAAAATAATATAATTGAAAGGAGTGAAAATAATGTACACCGCTAAAGAATTAGGAATCCAAGTAAAAAAAGCACGAATGCACCGCAGCAAGAGAAGCGGGGAAGAATTTACTCAAAAACATTTAGCTGCTAAAATCGGCGAAACGACAAAGTGGGTTAGAAAGCTGGAAAAGGGTGAGTTTTATCCCGACTGGCATGCTTTAAACTTTATAGCAGATGTTTGTGGTGTAGATATAGAGTTTTTAATCGGTGAAAAAATGGATGAGATTGAGTACGAAGAAGCGATCAAAGGGGGCGAAGTAGCAGCAACTATTGACAACCAAGATTTAAACCACCATAGTAGTTAGTTTGTTCCGTGGTAAAATAATATTTATCAGCAATTAATATATACCTATTGCCAAATATCCCTTAGGGTTGTAGAATTTGAATATAACTGAATATCACCGGGGGAGCCTATGTTTTAGGCTGAGAGTGGGCTTTTGAGCACCAGACCCTTTAACCTGATCAGGGTAATGCCTGCGTAGGGAAGGTTGATTTTTTCTTGTAAGCACACCTTAACTACGGGTGTGCCTTTTTATTTATGGCTTAAATTTACAAGCTTAGAATAATTTACTAAGATGCGACAGGAGTGTGAATAATGGCCGTAATTATTGCCGGCGGGGAAATTACCGATTACCAAAAAATCAAAACCCTTATTTCTGCCCAGGACTATATAATTTGCGCTGACGGAGGGACACGCCATGCACGGGCTTTAGGACTTATTCCACAGCTAATTATCGGTGATATGGATTCTGTTCTGCCCGAAGAGCTGCAGTATTATCAGCAACGGGGGGCAACCGTTTACCGTTATCCCCGTGAGAAGGATGAAGTAGACACCGAATTAGCCCTTCGGGAAGCGCTGAACAGCGGTCAGCGCCATATACTGCTTGTTGGTGTTACCGGCGGCAGGCTTGATCATACACTGGCTAACATTCATTTGCTGGTGATAGCGGCAAATGCGGGGGTAAAGGCGGTGATGGTTGATGAAAGGCAGCGCATTACACTTATCACTCCGAACATCCCGGCAAAATTGACCGGTTGGCCGGGAAAGCTGCTTTCGCTGCTTCCTTTAACCACCGAGGTAACCGGTGTTAAAAGTCGGGGATTAAAATGGGAACTTAACGGGCGAACTTTTACGGTTGGCAAGCCCTTTGGTATCAGCAATCAGTTTACCGGCAGTATTGCTGAGATCAGCGTTAAAGAAGGTTTTCTGCTGTGTATTTCAGAGGAATAAAACAAGGAGGGAAAAATTATGGCCAATGTTAATTTAAGTTTACAGGTTATACCGCAGGTTAAGGCGGAAGAGACATACTCGGTGGTGGACAAGGCTATAGAAGTCATTCAACGGTCAGGCGTGAAGTATGAGGTAGGCCCGATGGAAACAACCATGGAAGGGGAATTGGATAAACTGCTGGAGATAGTTAAAAAGGCGCAGCAGGCATGTGTAGATGCGGGCGCATCCCGCGTAATTTCTATTGTCAAAATTGATTATGTGCCCGGTGGCGTAACCATGGAAGAAAAAGTAGCTAAATATCGGGTGCAAAAGTAGGATAATGAGTCGAATTAAGTACCGCTACCCACTGCTTTTTATTCTCGGGCTGCTGCTGTTTTGGGAATTGCTGGTAAGAATCTGCCAATACCCCAAGTACCTGCTTCCGGCACCAAGGGATATCCTGGCGACGCTGCCGGAAATGTTGCCGATACTGTCAATGCACAGCCGTTATACTTTGCTGGCCGCACTGGTTGGTTTTATCTTGGCCATTGTGATAGCGTTAATCCTGGCAGTGCTGATGGATATATCCCCCATGCTGCGCCAAGGAATGTACCCCCTGTTAGTTATCTCCCAAACGGTGCCGATTATTGCGGTTGCTCCGCTGTTTATCATTTGGTTTGGATACGGATTGTTACCCAAAGTGATTGTAGTGGCTTTGGTTTGTTTTTTCCCGGTGGTGGTTAGTTTAACCCAGGGAATGCAAGCCGGCGATCCTGATATGGTTAACCTGCTGAAAGTTATGGGGGCAAGCACCTGGCAGATAATTAAAGAAGTGCGCCTACCGGCTGCGCTACCTTCCTTTTTTGCCGGATTAAAAATTGCCGCTACTTACAGCATTATGGGCGCGGTAGTCGGTGAATGGCTGGGGTCCAGCAAAGGCTTAGGAGTGTACATGACCCGGGCACTGCATTCCTTTCAGCTGGATCGTATATTTTGTGCTATTTTAATTATTGCCTTGTTAAGTGTGCTGCTGTTTATGTTGATTGAAATAATCAGTAGAATGGCGATGCCTTGGTATTACAAACAAACAAGATAGGAGGAATGAACTTGAAAAAGTTTGTTTTTGTATTACTTTGCCTGCTGTTAATCATCGGCTTGTCCGCCTGCGGCCAAAAGGAAGAACAGGCTGACAATAAATCACCAAATGGGCAAAATGAAAAAATAACCGTCATGTTGGATTGGTATGCGAACACCAACCATACCGGGCTGTACGTAGCTAAAGAAATGGGCTGGTACGCAGAACAGGGGTTGGACGTAGAAATTATTGAACCTACTGAAGGGGCGACAACCCAACTGGTAGCTTCCGGCAAAGCTGACTTTGGTGTTAGTTATCAAGAAGATGTGACTATGGCCCGGGCCAATGATGTGCCGGTAGTATCTATTGCTGCGGTAATACAACACAACACATCTGCTTTGGCTTCCAAAAAAGAAGACAACATTACCACGCCTAAAGATTTAGAAGGAAAACGTTACGGCGGTTGGGGGTCACCTTCCGAAGAAGCTACTATTAGAGCAATAATGGAGAAGAACGGTGCTGACTTTTCAAAAGTAGAGTTAATTAATCTCGGACAATCTGACTTTTTTACCGCTTTAGAACGGGATATTGACTTTACCTGGATTTATTACGGTTGGGACGGCGTTGAGGCAGAAAGAAGAGGGTTTCCGCTTAATGTCATCATGCTAAAAGATCTTGATCCGGCATTGGATTATTATACGCCGGTGTTAATCACCAGTGAAGAGAAGATAGCTAAAAATCCGGAGCAGGTAGAAAAATTTATGGCAGCAACTGCCAGGGGCTATCAATATGCGATTGAAAATCCGGTTGATGCGGCAGAAATCTTATTAAAATATGCTCCTGAACTAAATAAAGAACTGGTTGTTGCCAGTCAAAAATGGCTTGCTCCCAAATATCAAGAAGATGCCGAACGCTGGGGCGAACAAAAATTGGAAGTGTGGGAAAATTACGCCCGCTGGATGCATGAGCAGGGATTACTGCCGGCAGAAGTTGATGTAAAAAAAGCGTATACTAATCAGTTTCTTCCCTAGAGTGAACGATGCACAAAATAGAAGTTATTGATGTCAGCAAAAGTTTTACTGTTAAAGGACAAGTGACGCCGGTACTGGAGCAGGTATCACTGCATGTGCAAACCAATCAGTTTGTCAGCTTGTTAGGCCCCAGCGGGTGCGGTAAAAGCACATTATTCAATATAATTTGCGGGCTGGTTGATTTAGACAGGGGCAGTATATTGCTGGACGGTAAAGAAAGCCGGGACGGCAGGCAGTTAAGTTATATGCCGCAAAAGGATCTTTTAATGCCCTGGCGGCGGGTCATTGATAATGTCACTTTGCCCCTGCGGTTAGCCGGTGTCAACCGTCGTGCCGCTGTTGAAGAAGCAATGTCGCTGTTCGATATATTTGGCCTTAAAGGCTTTGAAAATCACTATCCGGCAGAACTGTCCGGCGGGATGCGCCAGCGTGCCGCTTTAATGCGCACCTTTTTAACTAAAAGAGATATTATGCTGCTGGATGAACCCTTTGGCGCCTTGGATGCAATCACCAGGTTTAAAATGCAGACCTGGCTATTGGATATTTGGCAGCAATTTCAGCGCACGATTTTATTTATTACCCATGACGTAGATGAGGCTATTTACTTGTCGGATAAAATTTATGTGCTGTCAGAACGTCCGGGCCGGGTAAAGCTGGAAGTTGCCGTCCCTTTACCGCGACCGCGCACACCGGAGATTATTACCGACAGCGAGTTTATTAAAATAAAAAAGGCCATTTTAAAAGCGTTGGAATAACTAAAAATGCTCCCCTTACGGGGGGCATTTTTAGTTTCTCAAAGGCTTGAGGTAAAATCCGGGCTGCCAAAAATTCATAAAAATATCTTTTATGGAAAATTTTTGTCTTTACATCACCATTATTTAACTTCGCCAATATACTACATTAATCGTGAAAACAAAAGTGGTGATGTAATGTTGGAAATAGCGTTAATTGGCTGCGGGGCATGGGGCAGCAGTTATTTAAAAACGTTAAGCACCATGCCGGATGTTAAATTAGCCTATGTTTGTGACTTAAATCAAGACGTGATCCAAAAAGTGAATAGGATAAACAGTCAAGCTAAGGTAATTACGGATTACCACCGCCTATTAAATGACCGTGATGTGCGGGCGGTAGTGATTGCCACACCGCCACCGTCACATTATCAAATTGCAGCTGACTGTTTAAGCGGCGGTAAATCGGTACTGATTGAAAAACCAATGACTACAGACCTGAAAGATGCCGAAAAACTGGTGGAACTTGCCGAGCAAACCGGTCAGGTATTAATGACCGGCCACTTAATGGAATACCACCCGGCAGTAGAGTTGTTAAAAGAATTTATCAGACAGGGAATGTTCGGTGAAATTAAATTTCTAAACTTTGAAAGGACAAACTTCAATGTTTACCGCCATGACGTCAATGTACTGTGGGATTTGGCAGTACATGACTTAACTGTGCTTAGCTATTTGCTGGATCGCGAACCTAAGGGGTGTTGGGCTAAGGGCATCAATTGGCAAGGCAAATTGCCCTTAGGAACCGCTTTAATAAGTCTGAAATATGCCGACGGCATTTTGGCGCATATACATGCTAATTGGCACTACTGCAAAAAAGCAAGGCAGTTTACCGTGGTGGGTACCAAAATGGCGGCAGTTTTTGACGATACTAGAGACTTTGATAAAAAATTGTTGCTCATTGAAGCTAACGGCGCGCAGCGTTATGTGCAGGTGCCGCCGGTACAGCCCCTTTATTTGCAGTGTGCTCATTTTATTGACTGTATTGTGAATAACAAATCGCCGCGTACCGGTGGTGCCAATGCGTTGAAAATAATGAAACAAATAGAGCAAATACAAAAATCCTTAGATGAAAATCAACCGGTTAGCCTATAAGGAGGAAGTTATGAAAGTTAGATTTTTTTCTGCGGAAGATACGGCATTGTGGGAAAGGTTTGTTAAAGATTCTCGCAACGGCACCTTTATGCAGTTGCGCAATTTTTTAAATTACCATCCTCCGGGGCGATTTACCGATGCTTCCTTGATGGTATTTGGCAAGAAGGACAGTTTGTGGGCGGTAGTTCCGGCGGCAGTGAAAAATGAAGGTAAAAAAAAGGTGCTGTGTTCCCATCCCGGTGCTTCGCATGGGGGAATTATCGTAGGGCACAACCTTAAATTGACCAAAGCGCTGCAAGTGGTAGAGAAAATTAAGGAATTTGCCCGGGCAAGCGGATTTGCTGCCGTTGAATTAAAAAATGTACCGCGCATTTACCACAAATGGCCCTGTGATGAGTTAGATTATGCTTTGCGTTATCATGGCTTTACTATTTGCCGGACGGAATTAGGCACTGCCATGCCCCTTCAGTATTATCACGAAAAAAAATCAGACAGCACTGCACTGAGAAATGCCCGCAAAGCAATAAAAAACGGGCTTACGGTTAAAGAAAGCGACGATTTGCGGCAGTACTGGTCAATACTGACAACCAATTTGGCCAAACGGCACCAAGCTAAACCAACTCACACTTATGAAGAAATTATTAATTTATCTCAAAGGTTTCCCGATAAAATTAAACTTTTCGGCGTTTATAAAGGAGATGTGCTTTGTGCCGGCACATTGGTGTTTATTCTCAATGAGCGGGTAATTAACTGTTTTTACATTGCCCACAATGAGGAGTACCAAAAGCTGCGCCCACTGAATTTATTGTTTTATCAACTGATTAAATGGGGTATTAAACACAACTATCATTTTTTAGACTGGGGCATTTCTACCGAAGACGGAGGAAAAAAAGTAAACAGCGGGCTGTTTAATTTTAAAGAAAGTTTTGGCGGCCGCGGTGTGCTGCGGGAAGTTTACCGACTGGATATTGGCTAAATAAGCAGTTTTGCAGATAAAGGAGGGAGCTTATGCGCATTTTATTTATTGATTGTGATCCCCAGTATGTCAACGGTTTGCCGGCCGGCTTTAGGGAATTGGGCGTTGATGTGATGGTGATGCAGTCACTGAGTAAAGAAGACTTAGAAATCAACTACGAATTGTTTCAGCCGGATTTGATTTTTACCGCCGGTTGGACCAAGATGCATACGCCGGAAAACTTAAAGCTACTGGGTGAATTTGCCGAAAAACATAAACTGCCCCATTGTTACTGGGCCACCGAAGATCCCAGATGGACTAAAGAATGGTCTATTCCCTACATTGAATTAAGCAAACCCACCCATGTCTTTACTATTGATCCGGATTCCGTTCCTTTTTATCAAAAGATGGGTTTGGTTTCTGCTTACCTGCCCTGGGCCTGCAACCCGCAATATCATCGTCCGGTAGCGCCCAAAAAAGAGTATTGCTGCGATATTGCCGTGGTAGCGACCGCCGGGATAACCTGGCAGGGCTTTCGGCGGGAGGCGGTGCGCATATTGCTAAAGCCCTTAGTGGAAAGGGGCTACGATTTAAAAATCTGGGGCAAACGTTGGGATAGGTTAAACTCGGATCTGCTTGGTTTTACCGTTCCGGATAAATATCTCTGCGGCAAATTGCCTTACGAAGAAACCAATGCAGTATACAGTTCAGCGAAGATTGTGCTCGGTATTCAAAACCGCACTGATGAGCTGAACTCCCGCACTTTTGAAATTATGGCCGCCGGCGGATTTATGCTTGCTCCCGACACGGAGGCCATCAGGAATAATTTCCAGCCGGATTATCACCTGGCCACATCCGGTGATGAATGTGAAACACCGATTGTGGTTGATTTCTATTTAACTAATGAACACTTACGGAAAAAAATTGCCGAGCGTGGGCGGGAATTGGTAATCAAAAAACATACCTATACGCATCGGGCGAAAGAAGTGTTGAAAGTTGTTGCACGAGAGTAATGAGCTGCAAACGACAATAAAAAGGCCGGTAACGGTAAATGGGATAGATATTTACGGAACCCGTTACGTGACTGCAGTTTTAGAACCGGCAGAGGAAAATACCGGGATTGTCTTTGTGCGTGAAGATTTGCCCCACAGCCCCCTGGTGCACTGCAGCAGTAAAAATGCCCGGGTTAGCAGCCGCTGGACTACTTTGGTAGACCGAGGTGTGCGGGTGGAACACACGGAACACATTTTGGCGGCAATGGCCGGGATGGGAATAAGCAACATCATTATTCGCTTAAATTCCCCCAGTGTTCCTGTTGTTGACGCTTACAGCTGTCGGGATTTTGTTACCGCTGTGGTTAAGGCGGGATTGCAGAGGCAAAAAGCCCTTCGGCGTTGTTTAACAGTGAAGCGTCCGGTGCTGCTAAAAGATTGTTTTTACCATGCCGGTAAGCGCTATGACAAGTACCTTGCCGCTCTTCCGGCGGATAGGCTGGAACTGATCTATATCTTGGATTATCCGGACGGATCCCTGCCGGCACAGGCTGCGGCTTACGAGATTACACAGCAAACCTTTATTGAGCAGTTGGCTAATGCCCGATCATTCATCACTGAACACGAGTATCAGCAGGTAAGCCGGCTTATTGGCCAAGGAATGGATTCAGTGCTGATTTTTTCTGCCGGCAGTATTCAAGGGTTAAGGTGGCCCAACGAGCCTTGCAGGCATAAGCTGGTTGATTTGTTGGGTGACCTTAGCACCGTTGGCTGTGACATTAAAGGCCGCTTTATTGGCTTTCGCAGCGGTCATAAATTAAATGTCGAATTGATTAAAACCTTATCCGAATGTGAAGGTGAGTGGAATGATTAACATTGCAGAACCCCAGGTGGGTAAGGAAGAAATAAATAAAGTGGTGGAAGTACTAAACGGCAAAATGTTGGCCAGTGGTGAGTATGTGCGGCAATTTGAAAAAGAATTTGCCGCCTATCACCAAGTGCAGCATGGGGTAGCCACCTCTTCGGGTACGGCGGCACTGCACGCTATGTTTGCCGCGCTGCCCCTTAAACCAGGGGATAAAGTTTTTACCACCCCCTTTTCTTTTGTTGCTTCTGCTAATGCTTTGCTTTACTGCGGTTTGCAACCGGTGTTTGTAGATATTGATCCCAAAACTTATAACCTTTCGCCGCAGGCTTTGGCTGCGGCGCTGGCAGAGCACCCCGACGGGAAAGCGATATTGGTGGTACACATTTTTGGGTTGCCGGCAGATATGGATGAAATATGTGAGTTGGCACGCCAAAACAAGCTGCTGCTGCTTGAAGATTGCGCGCAAAGTCACGGTGCGGAATACAAAGGAAAAAAGACCGGCACCTTTGGTACGGCAGCTGCCTTTAGTTTTTATCCCACTAAAAATATGACCACCGGAGAAGGCGGCATGGTAATCACCAACGATCAACAACTGGCGGAACGCATACGCATGTTTATTAATCACGGGCAATCTGCCCGCTACCGCCACGATGTGCTAGGATACAACTTTCGCCTGACCAATATTCAGGCAGCCATTGGGATAGAACAATTAAAAAAACTGGACTATTTTAACCGCAAACGCATCGCTAACGCCAATTACTATTTAACACATATTGAAAATGATAAAGTGCTACTGCCCAACACGCCGGCGGATCGCACCCATGTATATCATCAATTTACCGTCCAAGTGGAAGAACGGGAGCGGTTTATGGCTTATCTCAAGCAAAAGGGTATTGGCTGTGCGGTGCACTACCCCTTGTTAATTCCAAAGCAAAAACTTTACACTAAAGTCTACCGTTACAGTAATAGTTGGCCGGTAGCGGAGGCACTGTCAAACCGGTGTGTGTCTATTCCGGTGCACCCGGGTTTAAGTGCCGAACAATTACAATACATTGCGGAGGCAGTGAACAGCTATGTCTAAAATAATTGCCATCCATCAACCTAATTACCTGCCCTGGTTGGGGTATTTTCATAAAATGATGAACTGTGATTTATTCGTTTATGCCGAAGATGTGCAGTTATCAAATAAATCAGTTACCCATCGCAATAAAATTAAGTGTGCCAACGGCCCGCTGTTATTAAGCGTACCCTTGGCCACCAAAAGAGTTTTGATTAAAGATGTACTGATATTCAATGAAATTAACTGGGCACAGAAACACTACCAGTCTTTACAGCACTGTTATTCCCGCTCAAGATACTGGAAAATGTACCGGGATGATTTTCGGGAAATATACAGTAAAAAGTGGGAGAGATTGGTGGACTTAAATTTGGCTCTGATCAACTTAATCAGAGACATTTTGGGGATCAAAACGAAAACGGTGCTTTCTTCAACACTGCCCGATTTACAAGGTAGAAAAACCGAACGGATTATTGATATCTGTCGTAAATTAGGAGGAGATGTTTACCTATCCGGCGAAGGGGCCCGGGTTTATAATGATGAAACCGCTTTTAAAAACAGCAATATTGAGTTAAGGTATCAAAACTTTAAACATCCGGTTTACCATCAACTGTGGGGAGAATTTATACCCAATTTGTCGGCTGTTGACTTGATTTTTAACTGTGGCCCGGAAAGCAGAAAAATTCTGGAGGAATGTTAAGATGAAGAATGTCAATGTGTTGGTTACCGGCTCCGGCTCCTTGTACGGAGTGGCCATCATTCGTTCGTTAGTTAACGGCCCCCTTAACTGTCAGGTGATTGCGGCCGATACCGACCCGATGACCCTGGGTTTGTACTTTGCCCACCGCCGGTACTTGGTGCCCCGGGCGGCCAATACCGCGGCCTGGTTAAAAAAGATAGTTGAAATCTGCCGCCGGGAAAAAGTTCACGGCATATTTACCGGCTCCTCACATGAAACTGAAGCTTACGCAAAGTACCGTGAGCAAATTACTCAATTAACCGGTGCGAAAGTATTTGTTCATCAGCCGGAAGTAATTGCTACCTGCTTAGATAAATGGCAAACGGTAGTTTTTTTAAAAAATAACGGATTTTATTACCCGAAAACAATGCGCTGGCCGGATGACGCTGACCGCTTGACGGCATTTATTGAGAAAACCGGCTTTCCCTTGATTGCTAAACCACGCCTAGGTGCAGGCTCACAAGGTTTAGCGGTTTTACACGGCTGGGATGACCTTAAAAAATTTATTAAAGATAAACAAAAATACTTGCTACAGGAGTATCTGCCGGCAGCAGACGGTGAATTTACCGTTGGGGTGTGTGTCGGCGGTAATAAAAAAATACTTTCCAGCGTCGCTTTAAAGCGCAGCCTAAGGGACGGCATGACCATGGCCGCAGTGGCTGATGATTATCACGACATCTGCCGCTATTGCGAACGGGTGGCAAAAGCAATCAATGCTTACGGCCCGATAAATATGCAGCTGCGCCTGAAAAGAGGTAACCCCTATATCTTTGAAATCAATCCGCGCTTTTCCAGCTCCACCGGCATGCGCATTGCTCTGGGCGTTAACGAGGCGGAATTATTGATTCGCTCGGAACTGCTGGGGGAAGAGGTGGCTAAGCCAAAAGTAAAAAAGGCGGGAGTAATACGGCAGTATTATGATTATGTTATTCCCCTAAAAGATATCAGAAAAGTGCGCGGGCAAGTGTAAATGAGATTAGAAATTTTGTCATTAGGGTACAATATACACAAGCAACAAGGAGGTACCCGCATGAAAATTAACTCCCGAAAAAATCAGCTAAGCTTAGGTGCTTATGCTTTTATAGATGACGAAGAAATTTTGTGGCAGGAAGTGGAAAAGTTTCGCCAATTGGCCTGTGAAGCCCGGGCAAAAGGCATCTTAAGAGCCAGTGAGTTTGAATATAAGCTGATGCGCAAAGCACTGGATGAAGGCCCGGAACGTTTAGCGGAAACTATTCGTCACTTAACGCCGGAGGCGGATCAGCGCCAAATGATGCGCTTAGCTGAACAAGGCCAGAAAATTTTACCTTTTATTGTTCCGGAGCAGGTGTTATCGGATTGGGCCATCAAGCAAATCAATAAATATTTTGTTAAAGGACGCCTGCGCGGTGAATGTGAAATTAAACTACAGAGCATGGTAGAAGGAATGACAGATTCCTTTGTGATCAACGCTTTAATTGAGGCGACTAAAAATGATGAAGATTGGCAGCTGATGTGTGAACATATTAAAATTAACTTCCAAAAAGCAAAAGTCACCGGAACTTTCGATTGGGAATACTAACAAAGCGTGTCGCCAAGCTACTTTATAGTAGCTGGCGGCACGCTTTTGCAATAACGGGCTTAACTTTTGATCCCCGTTCTTCCGGTTAGGAAATCATGAATCTGTTCGAATATTAAGCCGGTAATAAACCAGGCCGGAGCCATGTCTAAACGAATTAAGCCGTTGATTTCCCAAGGCGAGGTACCGGTGTAATCCCATGGACTTTGCCCGACAATTGCCCTGATTAACCCTCCCGTTGTGTACTCAATAAAAAATATTACTGCCGTCCAAAGTGCTCCGCGCAAAAACCAGGGCCACTGGCGAATGGCGTTGTGCAACGGCTCTAACAGCACAGCCAAGCCGTAAATCGGGAACATCCATAAATATGTGTGCGCAGTAAGCCGGGGATCACCCCTTAGGGCAGATCCCATACCGGTATAAAAAATTTCTAAGCACCAGCCTAATAATCCGTAAATAAAAAATCGCATATTCATGCGGTTAGTTTTTGATTTTACAGAAATATTATGAGTTAAATTTTAGTGTTGTTAAGCAAAATTCCATAAATATTCTATCATTGAAAGCTTTAACCGGCAGTGATATAATATGGACTGCGTGTCAAAATACCTAGCAATAATTACTATCGGGAGGTTAGTTATGCTGCATCCAACACATACACAAGTAATCTTTGCTGACAGTGCGGAAGAGGCTAAGAAAAAGTATCTGGCATTAAAAATTGACCCGGATCACGATCCTAATCCGCAAATTGAAATACGTAAAGTAACTGAAGAAGAGGATTTTGATCCCGAATCAGACTTTAATTTGTTTGGCGAAGTTTCCGTGGGCCCGCCGGTAATGGAAAAAATCAGAACCGATCTGGAACGGGCTTATGTAGTTTATTACATGGAAAAACTTAACTAACTTTAACAAGGGCGCAGTAAAAACTGCGCCCTTGTTCTGTATTTTTTACCTTCAATTGGGAATTACTATTGTGTGAGTAATTTTAAATTGGAGGGATACTTGTTATGGCAAGGGAAAGTAAGCACCGCATGGACGGACGGATCAGTTACCATGATTCCGTACAGGAAATGTACGAAAAACGCCTGGTGCCGGACGGTATGAGCAATGTCTTTGACCGCATGGACCCACAGGACAAAATTCGGTGCAATTTTTGCAGTGAGGGCTTAAGTTGCCAGCTTTGCAGCAACGGCCCCTGCCGGATTTCTGAAAAAACCGGTGCGGAACTTGGGGTATGCGGCATTAGTCCCGATGCGATGGACATGCGGGACATGTTGCTGAGAAATGTGATGGGCGCATCAACCTATGCCCACCATGCTTTTAATGCTTTTAGTACGTTAAAATCAACGGCGCAAGGAAAAACGCCCTTTCAAATCACCGATCGGGATAAACTGTATCAAATGGCTAAAGATTTGGAACTGGATACCTCCGGTACAGTGGAACAGGTTGCCGAAAGGCTGGCGGACTTTTTAATCGCCAATATGTCCAACCCTTATCGTGAGCCAAGTAAAATAATTAAAATTTATGCCCCGAAAAAAAGACAAAAACTTTGGCAGGATTTAGCCATTTATCCGGCGGGAGTGTTGCATGAAATTAAGGATACCACCGCCAGCTGTTTAACAAACGTTGACGGCGACTACATGTCATTGGCGCGCAAAGCATTGCGCCTGGCGATTGCTGCCGTTTATGACGCTCAACTGCCCCTGGAAATGGTGCAGGACATTCTCTTTGGTACTCCTAAGCCCCATGAAGTAAATATGGATTTAGGTGTGTTGGATCCGGATTATGTAAATATTATTTTTAACGGTCACGAACCTTGGGTTGGTGCCGCTACCATTATGGAGGCCCGCAAACCGGAATGGCAGGAAAAAGCAAAACAAGCAGGAGCAAAGGGAATCAGAGTTATTGGCAGTATTGAAACCGGTCAGGAACTGCTGCAGCGTTTTGAAATGGATGGGGTTTTTGTCGGCCATACCGGAAACTGGCTGACTATTGAGCCGCTATTGGCAACCGGTGCGGTAGATGTCTTTGCCATGGACGAAAACTGTTCACCGCCTAATTTGCATCCTTACGGTGAAAAGTACAAAGTAACTTTGGTTTCTGTAAATGACTTGGTGCGTATCCCCAAAGTGCAAAAAAATCTGGACTACAAACCGACAGAAGTACTGGGTATTGCCAGGCAGTTATTGGAATGGGGCATTGCTAATTTCCGCTTAAGAAAAGAACAGGTAAAACCCTATATACCGCAAAGAACCACTAAGGCAATTGCCGGTTTTTCCACCGAAGCGGTGTTGGCTGCCTTAGGCGGAAAACTGGATCCCTTTTTGGATGTAATTAAATCCGGCAAGATTAAAGGTGTAGTGGCAATTATCAACTGCGCTACCTTAAAGAACGGCCCGCAGGACTATGTGACGGTGAATTTGGCTAAAGAACTGGTGAAAAGAGATATCTTGGTTGTTGCCGGCGGCTGCGGCAACCACGGCTTGGAAGTAGCCGGCATGGCTAATATGGATGCCCTGCAGTATGCCGGTGCGGGCCTGAAGGAAGTATGTCAGTCCTTGGGCATTCCGCCGGTGTTGAGTTTCGGTACCTGCACCGATACCGGCAGAATAACTACCTTGGTAACCGCCATTGCCGATGCTTTAGAAGTAGATACTTCCCAACTGCCGGTAGCGGTCAGCGCTCCGGAATGGATGGAACAAAAAGCAACCATCGACGGCATTTTTGCTCTTTCTTACGGCTTGTTTACCCACTTATCGCCGTCGGTGTACTTAACCGGAGGCAAAGAACTGGCTAAGTTTTTAACCGAAGATCTGGAAGGGGTAACCGGAGCCAAACTTTACTTGAGTGATAACCCACCGGAGATAGCCCAGGCAATTGAAGAGCACATTAATAAAAAGAGACAGGCCCTTGGCATTTAGCCAATAACATAAAGCCCACAAGCAGATGCTTGTGGGCTTTATTTTTCAGGCTGTTAACGGCGATTTCTAAAAAGTTCTTCCAGCTCACCCAGCTCTTTAGAGGTGGAACTGGCTTTACCGTCGGCAATGCCGTTTGCCACTTTGTTGATGCGCTCTATATCTTTAGGATCGGTAGTGACGTATACAGTTCTTATATTATCGTTTTCTCGGGCAATTTTGTCGCGCACATTGTTTTTTACTGTTTGCGCATCAGTTTGCTCGTTGGAATCTAAGTACAGCCCAATATAGGCTGTGCTGCCGGAAACAACCACGGTGGCTTTGGCTACCCCCGGTACATCGTCAGCTTCTCTGGCTATTTTTACCGCCTGTTCGTCGGTGGCCGGTTGAGTTTGATATTTATTCTTTTCCGGGTCTTCTACGTCTTTGCTGCGCGTAATACCCGGATCAGGAGCCGGCTCTGGATCCGGGGCCGGTTTTTGCGCGGCATTGCATCCGGTAAATATCAATGCTGTAATGATGAACATGGTTAACAATAACAGTACTGTTTTCCTCGGCATCACAATTAACCTCCTTAATTGGCTGCCCTGGTTAGATTTAAGTTACTGTTTGGTTAATACTGCTTCGCGGGCAGCTTGAATTGCTTCGTTAGCATATTGAATGGACAAGCCTAAGAACTTTTCTGATTCTTGCGGATTGTGGAATCCCATGCCGTTGGCTGTGGAAATCCAATCAAAATACCAAAAAGCTTGGCGGTATTTTGCTTGGGCTTCTTTAATCAACTCTTGATTGGCATTGGGGGTTTTTAAGGCTTTTTCAATTTCGCTCACTGCTTTTTCCACGGTATTAGCTGCTACATCCATAAACTCGTTATGCTGATCTTGAATGGCATAAACCCGCTCTTTTAAGTAGTCTGTGCCTTGCGTATGACAGGGAGTACAGGATTGTTCTATAGTAATCAGCGGGCTTACCCACCAGTGGGAACTGATTTTACTGTCTCCCTCTTTTACATAAGGCATATGGCAATCGGCACAGGCCACACCGGCACTGTGATGAGTACTGCCCACAAACAACTCATAATCGGGGTGCCGGGCCTTTACCAATCCGGTTTGTAGGATCGGGTGGGTCCACTCGGAGTAATTTTTATCTTGATAATATTGATATACTTCGTCAGCCTTTAAGCCATTATCCCAAGGGAAGGTGGTTTCCTTGGTATCGGGCAAAAAGTAATAAGTGACATGGCACTGGGCACAAACCAAACTGCGCATTTCCTGCCGGGAGGCTTTGGTAATATCTTTGCCTTGCCGTTCATAAGCCTTAATTAATGCCGGGCGAGTGATGCGCAAGTCATTGGTTTTTGGGTCATGACAATCAGAACAGCCAATAGGATGCTTGACATTTTTGGCCATCTCATTAAAGGGCGTACTGTAAAACTGATCGCCGTATTGTTTAATTAAATCCGGCACTTCAGGGGATTTGCAGGTTAAACAGGCACCGCCGGTTTTCTTTCTTGATGCCGGTACACTGGTAATATCATCTAAAGCATAGGGGTGTCCCCGCGGCTCCCAAAATTCTTCGGAGTATCCCAAGCCGGCATAAAGGGTTCGCAAATAAGGATAAGTCTCCAACTTTGATTCACGGGTGTTACCGCCGTATTTGGTTTCGGTGTCGCTCTGAAGCCCTTTTTGGTAACTTTCCCAATGCCGGGGATAATGTTTGCCCCATATTTCGTTGGCGGTATAATTCTGCTGAATTTCCTCGGGGTTTACTTTTTTTGCCGCTTCGCTGATGTCGCGGTTATTGATGGAAAACACCGTATACAATGCTCCCGCAATTAATAAAGCCACAACTGCGCTTAAAGCAATTAAAAGCTTTTTGTTTTTAATCATCTAGGTTTACCCCCTTCCTGCAGGTCCCGCCGATCATGCGGTGAGTCGCGATGGCAATCAAAGCAATTTTTGTTTCTGTCAGCGTAGGGATATCCCACTGTTTCCATCACGTCTTGGTGGCAGCTGTAACAGTTGTCGTTAACTACGCTCGCCCCATGGTTGCTGATGTGAATGCGATCCGGAACATGATCAATGAGCATGTAAAGGCCGTCCCGGGTACCGGTAAAAGCTTTATAGAAGGCTCCGCTGACAAAATTATGCGGTATGTGGCAACCACCGCAGGTAGCGTGCTCGGCATGGGTAGATTCCATATAGGTATCAACCCATGGTTTCATTAAATGGCAGCTGCCGCAAAATTGTGGGCCGTCCAGCATTTTAGATATAAAGGGGATTTTTAAAGAAAACAAGCCGATTAAGCCGATGACTGATAAGGCCAGTAAGCCTTTTAAGAGGGTTCTTTGCATTTTACTTCATCACCCCTATTGCTGCCGCTGGAAAAGTCAGTTGCTGTTAACATTCTGCCAATTTATCAAATTTTTTATGTAGTAAAAACTTATTGTTGATTGCTTGAAAAAAAAGTTAAAATAAACAAAGAGGTGAAGCATATGGAATTAATTGATGCGATAAAGAAAAGAAGGAGTATTCGTAAATTTAAACCGGACCCGGTGCCGGATGAGTTGATTAACCGGCTGCTGGAAGCGGCCAGGCTGGCTCCGTCAGGGTCAAACCTGCAGCCTTGGCGTTTTGTAGTGGTTAAAAGTAAAGAGGCGAGAAAAAAATTAAGCCAAGCCACACCGCTGACTTTTGTTACCGAAGCTCCGGTGATACTGGCCTGTTGTGTGGATACAACATCTTTTAAACATGCTGAAAAAAGAATGCGGGAATTAAAAGAGGTAGGCGCTTTTTTGGGCACTGCTTTGGATGAGCTAAACCCCGATGAGTTTGTAAAAAGAAGGACACAAGATAAAGTGGCGATGATGGCCTATCTTGGCTTAAACGCTGCCATTGCCATTGATCACATTACTTTGCGGGCAGTGGATTTAGGGTTGGGTAGCTGCTGGGTAATGATGTTTGATCAAGACAAAGCTAAAGAAGCGTTGGAACTGGATGAAAAATACCAGGTGGTGGCACTGTTGCCGGTCGGTTATCCGGCTCAAAACCCTAAACCCAGGCCGAGAATACCGCTGGAAGAAATTATTATTAAGGAAATATAAAATAAAAAGGCGTGTCGCAAAACTGACACGCCCTTTCTAAACTATTTGTTGAACTTTTCCAGTTCAGCTACCGGAAAATTCTCTTCCCGTACTTTGTTGTATTTTCCATGTAAGCCCATTAAAATAGCCAAAACTATCACGCTGGCAACTATAGATACAGCGATAACCAACCCACAACCCCTCCTTAAATAACTTTTAAAGTTATCCCTGAACACCTTCCTATTTAATATTATCAAAATAGCCAGTTAATTAGCAATGCTTTTTGCCTAAAGATTTAAAATATCTTATTGTAATGTTTACCTTTTAACCGACAAACGGTTCTACATCTGCCTTTTTGAAGCTTTAAACTGTCTATTGTTTTTACCCTAACAAAGCAGGAATTTGAACATCTTTTTTGGAATTATTACCTAAGGAGTTGATGATGATGGCACAGGACAAATTAGAAGAATTAATTATGCAAGAACTAAAAGAATTAAAAGAATTTCAGGAATCGGTCAAAAATGATCCTTATTTCAGCGCAATGGAAGTAGATTACCTGCATTTTGTAGAAAAATTTGTTAGAAATTACCCCAAGCAACAAATCTTAGATAAGCTAAACGAACTTTATGATCGGGGAGTTATTTCCGCAATCAGAAATCCGCAGAAACAGTTGTTTGATATCAAACTAAATTAAAGCATTAGTTTGTGTTTAACATATATTTAATTGCGGATTTTAAATCAATCAGTTCTCCTTCAGTAAGTTGACAGTTGCATTGGGGGCAGGCAATAGATTCCTTTTCCAGTATTTCTTTGGGCTCCAAACTAAATTTTGTGTCGCAATCGGGACAGGTTAGTTCAATATTAATATCTTTCATTACGCACCTCCAAGTATATAAATTATAACATATTGATATTAATTGGTAAAATGGCTGTTAATTTGGTTTAGCAGATTTTTGCATTTAACTTACCGGACAGGAGGAAACAATAATAACAACTGAAGATATTGCCAATTGCGAGTGTGAAGCAAAATAATGACTTATATCGTTAACAGTGAAGTAGAAAAATATCTTAGAACGCTGCTGCCGCCCCGGGATGAACTACTGGCCCGAATAGAGCGCGAGGCGGAAGAAAAAATAGTGCCCATTGTTGAACCGGAAGTAGCCAGATTATTATACTGGCTTGCATTATTACACAAAGTTACTCGCGTGCTGGAAATCGGCACGGCTATCGGTTATTCGACATTAGTGATTGCCAAGGCGGTTTTGCCCCGCGGGGGAAAAATAACCACGCTGGAAATCAACCGCCCCCGGTATGAGGCGGCACTAAAAAACTTTAAAGCTGCCGGCGTAGATAAAGACATTAATTTAATTTATGGCGATGCTAGGGAGTTAATTTATGAATTAAACGGTCCTTATGACATGATTTTTTTAGATGCCGCCAAGGGAAAATACATAGAATTTCTTGATAAATGCGTAGAAATTTTAAGCCCCGGCGGCTTGTTGGTGGCAGATGACGTGCTGATGAAGGGAATGGTTGTTTCCGGCAAAGTAGATAAAAGAAGAAACAAAACTGCTGTTCAGCGGCTGCGGGAATTTCTGCAAGCGGTGATGGCGCATCCGCAACTGGAAACGGTTATTTTACCCCTGGGTGACGGCGTTTCTTTAAGCTATAAATCGGAAAACGGCTTTCGTTCTGCCTAAAACTTATACCGTTATTTTCCATGCCTCCATGGTGAATGACTAAAAACGGCTTTTTAAAAAAGCCGTTTTTTTTTGATTTCAAAATAACTAATGAACGAATTCTCTATTGATTAATTAACTAATCTAAACTATAATAAATGTCGAAGTATTATTTATGTTGTCGAATTATGTTTAAAATTAGGCTGGACAAGCCTAGCCGGGTATCTGTTCTCTAGGGAATAAGTCTACCTAAAACTATTTTAAATGAGGGGGTATTAACATTGTTTTTGACAGTCTTTACTTATATCGCAATCATTTCATTTATTGGACTGTCCATCTACAGAGCATACCAATTTGCTAAAATGCCAATGCATGGCCGCTGGGAATTATATCCGGTTCCTAAAGAAGCTGACGACAGAAGGCATTACGGTGGGTCTTATTACGAAGATGCAGAGTGGTGGAATAAACCAAGAAAAATATCTCATATTGGCGAACTTACAGACATGTTGAAAGAAATGCTATTTATTAAAAACCTGTTTGTAAATCAAAGACGCCAATGGTGGCTTTGTTACGCCATGCACTTGGGCATTTACCTGTTGTTCTTGTGGACGGCATTGCTGTTGGTAGGTGCAATTGTTGAACTGACCGGTACACCGGTTGCTGCAACGGCTGGTGGCTTTGGCGCACTGATCTATTATGTAACTTTTATGGCCGGTGCTGCCGGAGCTGTGTTGTTTACAGTCGGCGCCGGGGGGATGTACTTAAAAAGGGTTTTTGACAATACGTTAAACAAATACACCACAATCGAAGAATATTTTAACTTGCTGTTTTTATTTGCCGTTGCTGTTTCCGGTTTAGTGGTTTGGAGCGGTGACATTGGTTTTAATTATGGTCGGGAAATTTTTATCGCTCTGCTCACCTTTTCGCCAATTGAAGCTGATTTGCCTTTGACCATTCATATTTTGCTGTTGGGGGCGGTAATGATTTACATACCGCAAACCAAAATGAGCCACTACGTGGGCAAATATTTTTCATTCCACAAAGTACTTTGGGAAAATGAGCCTAACTTAAGAAACAGCAAAATGGAAGCTATTGTAAGAGAATCTTTAAGCTTTAAACCTAAAGCCTCCTGGTCAGCACCGCATATTAATCCCGGTGCGGCACTGCCGGAAAAAGATAAGTAATTTAGGATAGGAGGATGGTTATGTCTAATAACATTAAGCCTCAAGATATGGGGAAAAGTTCGGATCAGCTCTGTAAATTAGGAAAGTTGATGCCCCTTCCGGCACCTTACGATAAACCGGGCATGGAGCCTGATTTTAAAGAAATAAAGGATTCCTGGAAAGAAGATTACTGCACTACATTAGACGGATTTGTAGCTAATGATCAGCTGGTTCGGCCGAAAACCAAGGAAGAACAGCAGGAGATGGTGAGCAAGTTTTTATCCGGCCTGGAAAAGCTGTTTTCTGACCAAACTAACCGTGGTATGCTGCAGCCGCTTATGCTGTCATTTGAATACTGCGCAAAATGCAACACCTGTTCGGAAGCTTGCCACATATTTAAGTCCAGTGGGGAAGCGGAAATATATCGCCCGATGTTTCGCTCGGAAGTACTGCGCAAAATTTATAAGAAATACAAACATGGGGGAAGTCTAATCAGCAGATTCCGCGGTGGAGACATCGATATTAACTATGAAACCGTAATGCGTTTAGGTGAGCTGGCCTATCGTTGCAACCTCTGCCGCCGTTGCGCGCAAGTTTGCCCCCTCGGTTTGGACAACGGTTTATTGGCTCGGGAAATCAGAAAAATTTTCAGCATGGAAATGGGCATTGCCCCCAAACCGTTGCATGAAAACGGTACAATGAAGCAGTTGCAAACCGGTTCCAGTACCGGCATTACTAAAGCTGCCTTTTTAGATATGGTCGAGTTTATGGAAGAAGATATTTATGAGCGTACCGGCAAAAAGTATAAAGTACCGGTAGATAAAAAGGGAGCAGATATCCTCTTGATCCACAACGCCGGTGAATTTATGGCCTGGCCGGAAAACCCAGCCGCATTTACCATTCTTTTTGAAGAAGCAGGGCTGGATTGGACACTGAGCAGCGATATGATTGGCTATGACAATGTTAACTATGGTCTTTTCTATGATGACGTTCAGGGTAAAAGGATTGGTGCCGCGCAGTTAAAAGCGGCTAAAGAGCTGGGCGTAAGAAGGATCGTGATTGCAGAATGCGGACATGCTCATAAAGCGTCAATGGTCAGCCAAGACAGAATTATGGTCGGAGAAGACAATATCCCCAGAGAAAGTTTTCTGCCTTTGCTGAGAGATTTGATTAAAAGCGGTGTATATAAGTTGGATCCTTCCCGGAACAACTTTCCGGTTACTTTACACGACCCCTGCAACGTTGTGCGGATGATGGGTATTGTTAAACCGCAGCGTGAAATTTTAAGAGCAATTGCCCCGCAGTTTAGAGAAATGACGCCCCATGGTGTTAACAACTACTGCTGTGGCGGTGGCAGCGGTTTTGCCATTATGAATTCTTTTAACTTTACTGAATTTAGAAACAAAGTTTCCAGCAGAATGAAGTTCAAGCAAATTATTGAAGCTTTCAAAGATGAAATTGAAAATCCGGAAGTACCAAAATATGTCTGCGCTCCTTGTTCTAACTGTAAAGGGGCAATTAGAGATCTGTTGGCTTACTATCAAACAACTGATAAATTTAATGTGCATTACGGCGGTATAGTCGAGTTGGTAGTTAACGCGATGACAGAGTTTGATCAGCCTTTCCTTGATTTTCTGCGGGATGAGGATGAGATGATGTTTTAAAAAACTGTGGCATAAGGAAAGGGCTAGTTTCCCATTTTGTACTGTGTGAAAAGGCAGTAGGCAGCCAAGGTATTTACCTACGCAAACACGCCGGCACATATCAAAGAATAATAAGTAAATAAGCGGCGCCTCCAATTGTTTAATTATCCTTATTTTTCTTGAGATGAAAGTGAACTTGCTAACACTCAAACGGCAGTCGGCACAAATTCTGCGTTAGCAAGCGCTGGTCAGTCCTTTGCAAGGTCAAATAACCTTGGCTGCATTGAACAGTTTAATCATACACAGGGCCGGTTTTCATACTTGCTGCTTAATGTAATTCTCTGTTAGGTGATTCAACGGCAGTGGCCAGTTCGTGAGCCATTTCTATGATCTTTTCGGCATTTTCCAACAGCTCCATGGCCGCATTTATTTCAATAATTTTGTTTACGTAAGGAAACGCAGCGTAGTAAAAATCTGACAAACGCAGCATTAAAACGGAGCCGGCCAATATTTCTCCTTTTTCCAGAGCAGTAATGATTGCCTTATTCAATTTGTCTACTTCTGCTAAATACTGCTGTCGGTCGCTGTTTTGCAGGAGATCAATTGACGAATTATTGTCGGCGTTAAATGAGTTAACTAAATGATAAAGATAATTAGCATAGATTTTTTCTCCTACCGCTTGACTGCGCACCAGCGGGGTTGCCCAATCACCGACATAGTCTAAAGTATAGCTGATATGGTTATATGCCCGTCGGTTTTCAACCGGGTTATAGAGGTCTAAGTTTTTTATATAATTTAAGCCGGTGCGGATGATGCTGTCGGCTTCACTTTGTAAGGCGGGAACAGTGCTATAATCTTCTATCCGTTGCCGCCGTAGATTATCAGCTGCATCCTGTTGGGCGGTATTTAAACCGTTAATTATGGCAGCCAGGCGGTTAAATTTGCGGCGAAAGAGCTGCAGATATAATTTTTTGATGCTGTTGATGACGCTGTTTTCCAGTTTGTCAACTGCTGCATTTAATTTGTTGCTTAAAGGCACGGTAATGTTCATTCTTTCTTCTGTAGCATACATAGTTATTTTTTTCACATACTCTTGAGTGTCTAGCCAAAAAACATTACCTTTGTCTGGTTCAACAACAATTAAATACAATGGTTTTTTTAGATGAGCAAAATAATGTTTAAGCCGCTTCGTTTCCAGCGAAACAGTTAATTCGTTGGCAGTGCGGCTTGTTTTTTCTAAGACCACGAGGTTTACATAAAAAGACGCTCCGGCAGCGGCAGACGGTTCTCTAATTTGAATATGGTAGTCAAGGCCGCATTGGCAGTTCATTGGTACTACATTCCAAGATTTTGGCCGAGAGTTAAGAAATACTTGCCGGGCAGCATGTAACCTTTGATCGGCAATTGGCGGGGAACGTTCAGGCAAGCAATCAGCACAACCATTAAACCCAGACATATTTTCCACCTGCTTTTTAATTTTTTTAATTCGCTGTTACTTTAAGTTTGTATCGCTATAACTAATTTTCTTTGTACTGATCATATCAACTGAAGGGAAGATTGTAAAGCAATTTCTGAATTATTATGTAATTATTAATGCACAATTACCATGAAACCCTTTTTGAATTCTTTAGTCAGCTTTTCTAACACTTCTGCCGGCAGTAACAGGCAACTGTAACTGTGGGGCAAGCCCAGTTGTTGATGATCGTCTACGCCGCGATAATCGGTAGAATGCAGCAATATATCGGAGTTTAGTTTTATCCAGGGCAGTTTTTCACCTGTTTCTGCTGCACCGCTGCCCGTACCTCGGTTTATCTCGTACATAGTAACTAAGGGGAGTTTATCCAGAGACCTGGTAAACCAGCCTTCAGCACAAGACAGTTCTTTACTGCCTTGCATTAGCCATACGCTGCACGGTTTGCCGGCCTTTACTTCCAACCATTTTTCATTTCCTAAATAAGTAGTGGCAAAAGATATTTTTGCTGTCAATTTCTCACCGTAAACAGATGTGATATCTGCTTCCACCTGATATTTTGATGCCGGTAAAAAGACTCTTTCCGGAATGTAGTAAACGGTATTGTCTTTAATTTCCGTTTTTCCTTTAAAGTTTGCTTTAATGTTTGCCTCTTTAACCGGTTGGTTAACGGTAAATTTTATTGTACGGCTCAGCCAAACACTGTTGTCTCCGTTTTTGGGGTAGGATTGTATAAATTTAAACTGCGGGACGGTGCTGATAGCTACTTGCTGTTCTTGCTTGCTTACCGCACCGTGCAAACTTTTTAATCCCGCTTTGACAGTAAAATGATAGGTTTTTTGGTGTTTTAAGGGTTGGTGCGGTATAAACTGCCAGGTGGTCAGATTGCCTTCCAGCGGTTTAAACTCACCTTGCGCATCACACTGAATGTGTTGACCGATGCTTTGCGGCGAAATCGGCGTGTTAAAACGAAGCGTAATCGGTCCGAGGGTTGGCGCGTTTTTCTGCGGTGTTACAGATATTAGTTCCGGGGTTACTTTGGTTAGTATAGTTCCTTGTTTGGAGACAGTAAAAGGGGGTATCAATGCTTTGGATTTGTTGAAGCTGTATGTATATTCCACTCCCCGAGGGTAATCACTTTCATCAATTTTTATTGTTAAGTGAAAAGGAGAATGCCACACTTGCTGATAATTAACCCGATCACCCTTAACTTCTGAGCGGATATGGAAATTATCCAATGCGCGGTTGGTATTCATGGGAGCTAAAAAATAATAATCTACCCATACCTGATGCAGCTCGGTACGGCTTACTTTAACCCAAACAAAATGTCCGATAATCAGCCAAAGGGCAATAAGAGAAATAACGGAAAGGGCAAATATTTTCATTTGGCGAAACGAAATTGTTAAAGCCATTTGTTTCACCTCTTTAATTGCCTGTCATTTAATAAGTCTATGATTATTTAACTGTTAAAATTACCCATAAATAAAAGGAAGCTGCCATTTTAAGGCAGCTTCCTTTGTAGGGTATACTTAGCCTAATACCAATTTTTTGAATTCTTCCAAGCCAATGCGATCGATAGTTTTGCCGAGACGTTCACGTTCTTTTGCTTGTTCTTTATAAACGGCAATTATTTTATCTACCGTATTTAACGCTTCTTCTTGGCTTAACCCTTCAACCAAAACATCACCTATACGGGCTTGGCGTGAAGAATAACCGCCGACTATAACAGTCCAGCCCTTTGCTTTGCCGACTAGGCCGATGTCACGGACATAACTTTCACCACAGCAGTTTGTGCAGCCGGAAATGCCGATTTTCAGGACACTGGGTAATTCAAGGCCGGAATACTTTTCATCCAACGCTAATCCTAAACCTAGCGAGTCTTGCAGGCCTAACTTGCACACTGCGGTTCCCGGGCAGGATTGTATGGAACGTATGCAGTTGCCGACAGCAGGTGCCGGTTCTAAGCCCAGATCGTTCCAAATTGGTTCTACATCATCTGCTTTCATTCCTACTAACGCCAAGCGCATTGAACCGGTAATTTTAGCGACAGGAATGTTATATTTTTCAATAACATCAGCTAGTTTGCGCAGAGTCGGGGCATCAATTAACCCTAACTTTAATTTTGGGATAATTGCATAAGTTTGACCGTCTTTTTGCGGTACTGCTCCTCTAGGTGCAGCAGACATTTTTTAAAACCCCCTTACTAATTTTTATTACAACTGTTATTTTATAACAGATTTTTTTCCGGTAACATGATCTAAATCATAAAATTAATTAATTTATTAAATATTACAAAAAAATTAATGTGATCATGGTTTAAAATAATGGTAGGTTTACATAAAAACAAAGGAAAGACTAACTAAAAATTGTAATATTTTTACAAATTACCGGCTGCTTATCTTGACTTCATATTTGAAAGAAAGTACAATGGGTTATGATTGTAATTAAGGTGGTGATTTTATGCATATCAAAGGTACCGTTAAATTAGATGCCAGGACGAAAAACCTGGTGAAACGTTTACAGCCCGGAGATATTGCAGTAATTAATCACCGTGAACTGGATAAAGTTGCTGCTGAATCATTAATCAACGCTAAAGTTAAAGCCGTGATCAATGTTGTGCCTTCACTAAGCGAAGATTATCCGAACTTAGGTCCGCTGACATTGTTGGAAGCGGGTATTCCTTTGATAGACGATGCCGGTATTGAACTGTTTGAACTGTTGACAGAGGGTGATAAAGTAGAGGTCATTGACGGTCACATCTATTGTCAGGAAAAATTCCTTGCCAGTGGACAAGTGTTGGATAAAGACTATGTATTGAAAAAAATGGAGGAATCGAAAAAGAATGTAAACAAAACCTTATCCCGTTTTGTGCAAAACACTTTAGACTATGCCCAAAATGAAATTGACTTAATATGTAAAGACCTGCCGATGCCTGAGGTGCAAACAAATTTTAAGCACCGCCACACTTTAATTGTAGTACGGGGTCATAACTACAAAGAAGACTTAATTGCGATTAAATCTTACATTGACGAGGTAAAGCCGGTAATTATCGGTGTGGACGGCGGAGCAGACGCCCTCTTAGAGTTTGGATATACGCCGGATATTATTATCGGTGATATGGACAGTATCAGCGACAGCACCTTAAAATGCGGTGCGGAGTTAATTGTTCATGCTTATCCCGATGGACGAGCGCCGGGTTTGGCTCGGATTGAAAAATTGGGGTTAAAGGCTAAAATCTTCCGCGCCCGGGGCACAAGCGAAGATATAGCAATGCTGTTGGCTTATGAAAAGGGTACGGAATTAATCGTGGCAGTGGGTACCCACTCTAATATGCTTGAGTTTTTGGAAAAGGGCCGCAAGGGAATGGCCAGTACTTTTTTGGTCAGGTTAAAAGTGGGTTCTATTTTGGTTGACGCCAAAGGGGTTAACAAATTGTATAGAAGCCCAATGCGGGCCAAGTATTTAGCCCAGGTTGTGTTAGCGGCAATGGTGCCGTTAGCCGTGGTGATGGTGATTGCACCTCCGACCCGGGAACTTTTGAGGCTTATTTATATTCAATTTAGAATCCTGTTGGGAATTTAGGAGGTTCTTTTTGTGAATTTTGACTTTCGTTACCATGTTGTTACTTTGGTGGCTGTGTTCATGGCACTGGGCATCGGAATAATCATTGGCTCGGCGTTATTGGGTAATGATGCTTTGGTGCAGCAACAGCGGGAAATGACTGACCGCTTAGAACAACAGCTGGAGGAAATGCGGCAGGAGAATAAAGCGGTACAGGCTAAAATCCATGACTTAGAAGCTGAACAAACCATTCAAAAACAATTTGAAAAGCAGATTTTGCCTGCACTGATAACAGACAAGCTTGCCGGCGTCAGTGTGGCCATTATTGAAACCAATAATTACGGCGTAAGGGAAGAACTGCTGAACACTTTAGAAATATCCGGAGCGGAAGTTGTTTCTATTACTACTGTTCTAAACGGATTGGCGATAGAAAATAAAGAAGAATTCTTGGCCAACCTGGGCTTGGAAGAAGGAAACGAGCAGGAAACAGTGAAACAACTGGCCACTATTTTGGCTAACGGTATATTAACTGCTGAAAACCAGGCCGCTTTAAATATTATGGCCCAGGCGGAAATGATTAAAACTGTCGGTGAGTACGGCATTCCTTTAGATGCCGTGATTATCGTCGGCGGTAGCCCGGAAAAATCGTTAATCAAAACCCAGCAGATAGATAATATCATTATTAATTATTTTTTATCTAACAATATACCGGTTTATGGTGTGGAAGAGTCAAACGTTGCTTATTCCTATATGAAAGAGTACCAAAAGTTTAATATCAGCACCGTTGATAACGTAGAAACAGTGCCCGGACAATTGGCCTTGGTTTATGCCATGAGCGGAAAAGCGGGTCACTACGGCGTAAAATCAACTGCCCAGCGTTTGCTGCCGAAAATGGACTCATCGGTTAATCAAGAGGTGAATATGGGTGAATAGTGTGGTGGTATCGGCAGTGATACCTGCTTACAATGAAGCTGAACGCATCCGACAAACTGTTACTGCCGCACTGAGTATTGCCGAAGTAAATGAAGTTGTGGTAGTGGATGATGCATCAACTGACGAAACTGCGAAAATTGCCGCACAGGCGGGAGCGCGGGTGATTAAGCTTTCCCGCAATTCCGGAAAGGGTGCAGCGCTAACCCGCGGTGTGCAAGAAGCGCAGGGTAGTATTTTGCTGCTTTTGGACGGAGATTTGGGAGAAACGGCCGTATATGGCCGGGAACTGTTACTGCCGATTTTGAACAACACTGCTGACATGACGGTAGCTAAATTTCCGCGCCCGGCAAAAAAAGCCGGCTTTGGTTTGGTAAAAGGGCTGGCCCGGGCGGGAATTCGCCATTTTGCCGGCATAGAAGTGGAAGCCCCCCTCTCCGGTCAGCGGGCGATGCGTAGAACAGTGGCGGACAAGGTAATGCCCTTTGCTTCCGGTTATGGGGTAGAAGTAGGTCTAACCATTAAAGTAGCCCGGTTGGGTTATCGCATACAGGAAGTGGCGGTACCCATGACTCACGCTGAAACCGGCAGAGATTTAGCAGGTTTTATGCATCGCGGTAAGCAGTTTGTTCATGTGGCTAAAGAATTAGCATGTTGTTTGCTGCGGTATCGCAGCTAGTTTACATAATTATACTTTCGGCGGTATGAAGAAGGTGTTTCTAGCTTGTTTGCCCTAGCATTTTTTATTGCTATTGTTTTAGGTGCACTGATTACTGCCGTGCTTGTTTCGCCGATTGTGGAAATGGTGCGGCAGTCGGGATTTGTGCGCCCCAATTACAAAGGAGACCTCATTCCGGTAGGAGTGGGTTTTATCTTTTTATTGACCGGCTTATTGGGCGCAGTTATTGCCCTTTTGTGCCCACTGGATTTACTTGGCAGGAAAACTATACTTTTTGTTGTCGGTTTAGCGGTGATCACCTTTTTGGGTTTGCTGGATGACACCCTGGGCTCGCGGGATGCCTCCGGCTTAAAGGGACACTTTAAAGCGCTGTTTAACGGGAAATTAACCACCGGTGCTTTAAAGGCTTTGGGCGGAGGAACACTGGCTTTATTTATTGCGCTGGCTGATTACTCTCAGCTATACCGGCAGGCAGTGCCGGAAATTGTTATCGACACGCTGATTATCACCTTATCTATCAATGCCGTAAACTTATTGGATTTAAGACCGGGCCGGGCGGCGAAAGGGTTTATTGTATTAGCCCTGATCATTACCGCCCTTTCTTGGGGTAAGGCCGAACTGTTACCCTTAGCGCTAATACTGGGGGCAGTAATGGTTTATCTGCCTTGGGACTTAAAAGCCCGGACGATGATGGGTGACACCGGCTCCAATGCTTTGGGAATAACCGTCGGTATGGCTGCCGCTTGGACCCTGAGCAGAACCGCCGGCTTGGTGTATTTAGCTTTTCTCATTGCTTTTCATATTTTTACCGAAAAGTATTCTCTGACCAAAGTAATTGCTAACAATAAAATACTAGATTATCTGGATAAATTAGGGCGGGATTAAGAAGTTTAAGGAAGAGAGAGCATAATTAGTAGAAACACTGTTCATGCTAAAGATGAGGTGATGAGCATGGGGCATAAAAAAGACTTTGACCGGTTGCGTACTCAAAGAGCATTGGATCAAATGGAGTACGAAACGGCTAAAGAGTTAGGCTTAGGTGAAGAACACCGGCAGTTAAAACGAGGCATGGACAGTTTTGAACGAACAAAATGTAAGGTAGAGGCGGCGGAGGAAGCCTTAGGGGTAGAGGGTGCTCGTAAGGCGGAATTAAATTTAAAGGACCGACGTAAATAGAAATATATTTTTATTGATTGACATAGTATATAACGGGTGGTAAACTTCTGTATAAATTAATATCTTGAGATTAGTTGAGTTGAGTAGAGTGAGAGCAAGTTAAGCTGAGAAGAGTTGAGGTGAGAAGTGCTTATTTTTGCGCCAAACCGGCACTCTTTTGAGCGCCGGTTTTTTTATTTAAGTTTAAATGACGCGTCATTTAAAAAGTGGACAGTAGTCAGTCGGTTAGGTAGATAATTATTACCCCAAGCAGAGTAGAGCTTAGTTAGCAGAGGAGTGATTTATGATGAGCAAAAGGTATTGAAAAGAGGTTTACAGCAATCACCTAGCTTTAAGAAAAGTGCAAAACGCAATCACTAAAATTCTGGCAGGTAAAGCAAAATAAGCTATAATCAGCAGAGCAAAGAGGGGGTTAATTTAGCATGATGAACACACCTGATAAGCAGGGTTATTTTGGACCCTACGGCGGACGTTATGTGCCGGATAAGCTGATACCGGCGCTGGAGGAGTTGGAAAGAAACTACCGGTTAGTTAAGGAAGACAAAGAATTTCAAAGAGAATTTAGATATTACCTGGAGCATTATGTGGGGCGAAAATCTCCGCTGTATTTTGCAGAAGGATTAACCCGGCACTGTAAAGGAGCACGGATATATTTAAAAAGGGAAGATCTTAATCACACCGGTGCACACAAAATTAACAATACTATAGGGCAGGCTCTTTTGGCCCGCAGGATGGGCAAAAAAAGAATTATTGCCGAAACCGGTGCCGGGCAGCACGGCGTGGCTACTGCTACCGCCGCTGCACTTTTTGGCATGAAGTGTGTAATTTACATGGGTGAAGAAGACGTGCGCCGGCAATCTTTAAATGTTTTCCGCATGAAACTTTTAGGGGCGGAAGTGGTAACCGTGAAAAGCGGCAGCAGCAAGCTGCAGGATGCCGTAGACGAAGCGATAAACGATTGGGTGGAAAATGTTGAAGATACCTTTTACCTTCTTGGTTCGGCCGTTGGGCCCCATCCCTATCCGGAAATGGTGCGTGACTTTCAGTCGGTGATTGGCGCTGAAGCAAGGGAGCAGATTTTAGAGCAGGCCGGACGGCTGCCGGATTATGTGATTGCCTGTATTGGCGGCGGCAGCAACGCCATGGGAATTTTCTATTCTTTCCTTCAGGATGAAGAAGTGAAACTAATCGGCGTGGAAGCAGCCGGTTATGGTATTGAGAGCGGCTTGCACTGCGCTACCTTAAACAAAGGCACACCCGGGGTATTGCATGGCAGCTACAGCTATGTTTTGCAAGATGAAAAGGGGCAGATTGCCCCGATACATTCCATATCCGCCGGACTGGACTATCCCGGTGTGGGCCCGGAGCACAGCTATTTAAAAGATATTAAACGAGCTGACTACACCTACGCTACCGACGAGGAAGCGGTAGAGGCTTTTAAGCTGCTGTGCCGCACTGACGGCATTATTCCGGCATTGGAAAGCTCCCATGCCCTGGCCGAGGCGGTGAAACTGGCCCCTAAACTGGACAAAAATTCTATTATCATCGTCAACCTATCCGGTCGCGGCGATAAGGATGTCAACACCATGGCAGAAAGAATTGGGGTAGACCTGTAATAAACCGTTGACCCATTCTTACAAGAGGTGCCAGGCACTGTATTACGATTACTGGCAAAAAGTGCCTGGCACTTTTTTATATTTTTATCTATAAAAGCGGTTTATGTTTTGTTTATTTATGTTCAAGACTGTGCTGCTCCTATTACCTGGCTATTTTTTCAAAACCGGTATCCATATTTCGCTTCTAAAAGTGGGCGAATTAAAGTCGTTATTTTCATTCCACAAGATTTCCGGTCCTGGGGCCAGTTCGTAGTTTGCTGAGGGAAACCAGTCGGCATAGATGCGTCCCCATACATCCTGCAGCGTATCGGGAAAGGGCCCCACTGCCTCAAATACCGCCCATGTGGAGGCCGGCACTGCCAGCTGGGCAAAACCGGCCGGACATTCTTTAGTGGTAGCCACGCCGATGTAGTGATCCAAGCCGCCTTTTTCCTCCATGCGGCCTTCAGAAAAGTTGGTAGAAGCCTGAATCAGCCCATAAGGTTCAATATTAGAAAGTTTTTTTAGTTTATCGATTGTCTCCTCGTCTAAACTTTTCCACATGTCGGCAATTTCCGGATTTACACCGTTAAAAAGGATCCCTACCCTTTTCATAATACCCACTATACGAAAAGCCTCTTTTTCTACAATGCGATAGTTCATTTCACTACCTCCCCTGATTGATAAGTGAAAGATCATGCGCGGATAAGCCTTTAGCAACCGACCTTTTTTTCTTGCTTCTGACGGTGTAATGCCGTGCAGATTTTGAAAGGCGCGGGAAAAGGAGTCTGCTGAACGATACCCGTATTTAACTGCCAGATCTATTATTCGGATATCGCTGTTACAAAGCTCAAAAGCGGCCAGAGTAAGCCGTCTGCGGCGAATATATTCTGACAGCGTCACACCGGTTAAGGAAGTAAACATTCTTTTAAAATGATATTCCGAACAGCACGCAAGCCGCGCTGCTTCTTTAAAATCAATTTCTGCCGTAAGGTTTTCTTCAATATAATTTAAGGCGGCATTCATATTTTTAACAAAATCCATTTTTCATGACCTCTCTTACTGTCAGGATAGCAAAAAATAAAATAACTTGCCCGACATTTGGTGCCCAATTGTGCATGGTGCACCGGAAAGATCGTCAGTAGGTAAGGCATCTTTTCTAAATATTTATAAAAGGTGTCAGGCACCCTATGGCAATTATTTCTAAAAAGTGCCTGACACCCTATTGCAATAATTGGTAATTACCAACTCCCAAATGGTTCCTCTGCGATCCGCTTTCGAGTTAATTGTTCGCCTTGCCTTTTCTTTATATATGCAGTAGTCTTGGTAAAGCTCTGCAAAAAAGCGATCATCCTCATTAGTATTTTGCGGGTCTGAATTGCTCAGCATTAAATAAGCATTCATTTGGTCCAGTTTCTTAAAAAAATTAGCTAAGGCCACTTGATCATCGTCGGTAAAACCATGGCTGCCGTAGGCAGTAAAATTGGACGTAGCATTTAACGGGCGGTAAGGCGGGTCGAAATAGACAAAGGTTTTACCGGGAAGAATAAAATCCTGGCACTGGGTATAATCACCGAGATTAATGCTGACATCTTGCAATACGCGGTGCACTGCCCTTAAGTTTTCAGCCTGGCAAATTTTCGGCCGCTTGTAACTTCCCATCGGCACGTTAAATAAACCGGACCTATTTACCCGGTATAAACCGTTATAACAAGTCTTATTTAAAAAGATAAACTGACCTGCTCTTTCAACCTCTTGACCGTTAAAGGGGTCTTTTTGCCGATTAAAAGCAGTGCGAATTTCATAATAAAGCTCTTTTCTTTTTTCTGTGCTTAAACTTAAGTAAAGCCGCTCTTTTTCCGTTAAATAGTCAATTAAACTTTCTACGTCATTTTTAATCACATTGTAAGCAGTGATTAAATCGGCGTTGATATCCCAAATAAATGCTTCTTCTATTTTATAGTTTTGAATGATTTCAAACATCAATGCACCGCTGCCGACAAAGGGTTCAATATATCTTTTTATTTTTCCTCGATATAACTCGGCGGGAAAATATTTTTGGTAGCTCTTTAGTAACTGAGTTTTGCCCCCCGCCCACTTAACAAAAGGTTTTGCTGCTGTCATTAGTAATGCTCCTTTTTGTCAGTATCTAAGAAGGCACATATCTTTTATGGCGCCTATTTCTATGTTAATATAAAAGTCAATCAATTTTTTATTATATCATGGTAAACTGCTTAAACAGAGGATAAGGGCTGTAAGGCTCTTGAAGTGTAAAATTTTTATTGCCCAGGCAGTTAAAAAGAACATTGGGGAAAGGTATTTTGTTAAATATGTCGAACATTTACATCGTATGGAAAGAAGGTGATTAATTTTTTGCAGTTAAATCCTCGGCCGGTAACTATTTTTTGCGGTAATTTAGGCAGTGGGAAATCAGAGATTGCCATTAATTTTGCTTTAAATCTGCATTACCGCAAAGAAAAGGTTTTGCTTGTTGATTTAGATATCATCAACCCGTATTTTCGCACCCGGTTAGCTAAAGATTGTTTAAATGAACAAGGGTTAAAGGTTATTTGTCAGTCTGCGCAGATGGTTCACTCTGACGTACCTGCTCTATCACCTTCTATTTTAGGTGCACTACAGATGAAAGAGGGGTATTGCGTGTGTGATGTCGGCGGCGATGAGGTCGGGGCGATAGTGTTGGGTGCTTTTAAACCGCTGCTTTCTCCGGAACGCTATCATTTTTATTTTGTCGTTAATGCTTGTCGTCCGCTGACTAATAATGTTGACGATATCTGTGCAATGCTGCGGGGAATTGAAGCCAGTTCGCGCCTAAAAGCAACGGCATTGATCAATAACACTAACTTAGGCGCAGAAACCGATGTAGATACGGTTTTGGCCGGGCAAGAAGTGGTGTTAAAGGCGGCGGAAGCCCTTAACCTACCGCTGGCTTTTACCGCTGCCAGCAAACATTTGGTTCCTCAATTGCAGCAAAAGGGCTTAAAAACCCCAATTTTGGGGTTGAATTTATTTATGCGCCCACCCTGGGCAGATATAACTTAAATCTGTTATAATCAAATCATTAAAAAATCTAATAAGTGGCATTTCTCTGCTAGTTGCCATAATTATTAGAATATTGCTTTTTCTTTTGTGTTTAATAATTAAACAATATATAAACCCAATATCTGCCATAAAATGCTTAACATTTAAAAATAACAATAAACCTAACCAAGGAGGGAAAGATGTTGTCGCGGGTTGTATTTCATGAAGAACGCTGTAAAGGCTGTGAATTATGCATAGAGGTATGTCCCGAAAAAATTATTGTGCGGGCTGAGCATATTAACGCCATGGGTTTTCACCCCGCTACAGTAGTTGAGCAGGAAAAATGTAAAGCTTGTGCTATGTGCGCAAGAATGTGTCCTGACGTGGTTATTGAGGTATATAGGGAGGTGGCCGGTGAATGAGTAAAGTGTTAATGAAAGGAAACGAGGCTATTGGTGAAGGTGCCATCAGAGCAGGCTGCCGGTACTTCTTTGGTTATCCGATTACCCCCCAGAGCGAATTGCCGCACTATTTGGCTAAACGCATGCCTGAGGTTGGGGGCGTGTTTTTACAGGCTGAAAGTGAAATTTCTTCCATTAATATGGTCTACGGCGCTGCCGGTACCGGGGCCAGAGTGATGACATCCAGTTCCAGTCCGGGCATTTCTTTAATGCAGGAAGGTATTTCTTATTTGGTGGGGGCGGAACTGCCCTGCGTAATTGTCAATATTATGCGCGGCGGGCCGGGTTTAGGTAACATTGCTCCGGCACAAGGAGATTATTTTCAAGCAGTAAAGGGCGGCGGCCACGGAGACTACCGCTTAATTACTTTGGCTCCCGCATCGGTGCAAGAAATTATTGATTTAATGGGCAAAGCCTTTGATTTGGCCGACAAATATCGTAATCCGGTAATGGTAGTTGGCGACGGTGTGCTGGGTCAAATGATGGAACCGGTAGAACTGGGCGAGGTAGAAGAGGTTAAGCAGCCGCCCAAGCCGTGGGCAGCCAATGGCATGATGGGGCGTTCTAAGCGGAATGTAATTAATTCTCTTTACATTGTTCCTGAAGAGTGCGAGGCTTTAAACGAAAAGTTAAAGGCAAAGTATGATGAAATCAGCGCCAATGAAAAAATTTGGGAAGAGTACAAGCTGGAGGATGCGGAAATTGTTCTTACCGCATTTGGCACAGTAGCGCGCATTTGTAAATCCGTTGTGGATAAAGCGCGGGCGCAAGGCATTAAAGCAGGTTTAATCCGGCCGGTTACCCTTTGGCCCTTTCCTGCTGAAGTTTATGCCAAAGCGGCCCAAACAGCAAAACTATTTTTAACCGTCGAGATGAATTTAGGCCAAATGATAGAAGATGTAAAATTAGCGGTTAAAGATGCCTGCCCGGTACATTTTTACGGGCGCAGCGGCGGCATACTGCCACTTGCTAAGGATATACTGGCAGAAGTTGAAAAGTTGGCGGCAGGAGGTGTGCGCTAATGAAAAAAGTATTTACCAGACCACAGGCTTTAACGGATAAACCCTTTCATTACTGCCCCGGCTGCACTCACGGCATCATTCATCGGTTAGTTGCCGAGGTAATTGATGAATTAGCTGTCGGTGAGCGTACTATTGGGGTAGCTCCGGTAGGATGTGCAGTTTTTGCCTATGATTACTTCAATGTTGATATGTTTGAAGCAGCACACGGGCGAGCTCCTGCCGTTGCCACCGGTATCAAGCGGGTGCTTCCCGACCGGGTTGTTTTTACTTATCAAGGAGACGGTGATTTAGCGGCCATCGGTACTGCGGAAATTGTCCATGCAGCCGCCCGTTCAGAGAATATTACCACTATCTTTGTTAATAATGCGGTTTATGGGATGACCGGCGGTCAGATGGCTCCCACCACGCTGATTGGGCAAAAAACCACTACCACGCCTGGTGGCCGCAGCAAGGAGGCCAACGGTCTGCCGATCAGGGTTTGTGAAATGCTGTCTACCATTGACGGTGCGGTTTATGTGGCCAGGGTATCGGTACATAACCCACAGCATGTAATTAAAGCTAAAAAGGCCATCAAACAGGCTTTTGAATTGCAGATCAGCGGTAAAGGCTTTGCTTTGGTAGAAGTGCTGTCTACCTGCCCCACCAACTGGGGGCTGTCACCAAAAGAAGCCCTTAAGTGGTTGGAAGAAAACATGATTCCTTATTATCCACTGGGAGTATTTAAAGCTCCGGCGGAGGTGAAATAAATGCTGCAGGAAATTTTAATTGCCGGTTTCGGCGGACAGGGGATTTTATCCACCGGACAGCTGCTGGCTCATGCCGGAATGATTGAAGGAAAAGAAGTAGCTTGGATTCCTTCTTACGGTCCGGAAATGCGCGGTGGCACAGCCAACTGCGGAGTTACCATTTCTGACGAGCCCATCAGCTCGCCGATAGTTACCGAGCCCACCGTTTTAATTGTTATGAACGGGCCGTCATTAGATAAATTTGAAAATGACGTAGTACCCGGCGGTTATATCTTAATTAATTCTTCGATAGTTAATCGGGATGTAAAACGCCAAGATGTGACGGTATTAAAAATTCCCGCCAACGAAATAGCTGAAGAAATCGGCAATCTTAAGGTAGCCAATAACGTTATTTTAGGGGCGCTGATTGAATTAACCGGTGTAGTTTCCGTTGATTCGGTTATAGAATCGCTGAAAAAAGTGCTGCCGCCCAGAAGGCACAATCTCATTCCCGCCAACCAACAGGCATTGGAAAGGGGTATTAAACTGGCGCAGCAGTTGACAAAATAAAGCTCGTTTTAAACAGCGGCTTTAACCTGGTGAAGGTTTAAGCCGCTGTTTTTTAGATTTTTTAGCTGCCGGCAGGAATTTATAATCATATGTTTGAAATTTTACATATGTATTGATAACAGCAATATTATAGTTGGGAGGTTGAGAGTGTTGAATAACGGTAATGGTAATTCACCGGTTTTTTATACAGATAAAACAATAGAACATTTTCAAAACCCCCGCAATGTCGGTGTAGTGGAAAATTACAACGGGCGGGGCAAGATTGGTGACCCCGATTGCGGAGATGTGTGTGAAATTACCATTAGGGTGGAAAATGAGCAAATAAAAGATATTAAATTTCGCGTCCATGGTTGTGCCGGGGCAATTGCCACTTCCAGCGCAGTTACTGAATTGGCTAAAGGAAAGAGCCTTGAAGAAGCGCTACAGTTAACTGACGGCGATGTAATAGAATTTTTAGGAGGATTACCCGAAGAGAAAGAACATTGTTCGCTGTTGGGCGTTCGCACTTTGCGGCAGGCGATTTATGATTACTGGCTATACAAACGTTTATTAGAAGAAGGACTGGTAACTAATCGCGAAGAACATGAAGTCTATCGGGAAGAGCTCTTTCAACAGTTTGCCGCTGAATTTTAACAGTTGTTAGCCGGAAACGGTGCATGCCGTTTCTTTTTTCATTAAGAAGGCTTGAGGATTTTAAAAGCCTAAAAGGTTTTCAAGCCAAGCTTTGTTAATTTAATTGAATATCGGGACAATTAATGTTAACATTTTCCTGGTACAAGTTATAATTTTTTATCTAACTGGGCAGTTGATGACAGCTTATAAATTGTTGTTTGTTCGGGTATGTTAGTTTTACTAATATTTTACAGGGGAGTGATCCGGTTGGCAGACAAAGAAAGATTGTTGCAGGATTTTTTGGAATTGGTGCAAATAGACAGCCCTTCCGGGCAGGAACGGCAAATTGCCGATGTTTTGAAAAATAAGCTGGCCGCGCTGGGCTTTGATGTAGAAGAGGATAACGCCGGCGGACAGATTGGGGCAACGGCAGGTAATATCATTGCCAGGCTGCCGGGGACGGGCAGAGGTCCGATGTTAATGCTCAGTGCACATATGGATACCGTTGAACCCGGTCGTGGTGTAAAACCGGTAATTAAAGACGGCGTAATTACTTCTCAAGGTGATACCGTACTGGGCGGGGATGATAAAGGCGGTATAGCCGTGATATTAGAAGCGGTGCGCATTATTCAGGAAAAAAACATTTCCCATGGCGGGTTGGAAGTTATCTTCACCGTTTGGGAAGAAGGCGGCTTAAAAGGGTCTAAAGCTTTGGATTACAGCAAAATTAAATCTAAAATGGGCTTGGTGCTGGACGCTGACGGCGAGCCGGGTTACATTATCACCACTGCTCCCACGCAAAGTACCTTGCGGGCTACCATTAAGGGTAAAGCCGCCCATGCCGGCATGTGCCCGGAAAAGGGCATTAACGCCATTCAGGTGGCCTCGAAGGCGATAGCAGCCATGAATATCGGCCGCATTGATCAAGAAACTACCGCCAACATTGGCGTTATTCGCGGCGGAAAAGCAATCAATATTGTTCCTGAAGATACCTATATTGAAGGAGAGGCACGCAGTTTACAGCCGGAAAAACTAGCAGCTCAGGTGGAGCATATGTGTGCGGTACTGCGGAGGGAGGCAGATGCTGCCGGGGCGCAAATTGAAATTGATGTGGTTAAAGAGTATGATGCTATTAACTTAAGTGCGGATGATCCGATAGTGGGGTACTGTGTAACGGCAGCGGAAAACCTGGGGTTTAAACCGGTATTGGCCAGCAGCGGCGGTGGCAGTGATGCCAATATCTTTAACGGTCACGGTATTGCCTGTGTCAACCTGGGTATCGGCATGAACAAGGTACACACCGTTGAGGAAAGTATTGAACTTAATCATCTGTTAAAGGCGGCTGATTTTGTCGCCGAGATTATTGCTGTAGCAAACAAGTAATTTTTGTGGAGGGAATAATTTGATTCGCATTCGGCATGGTGAAGTATTAGAAGTGTTGTCCGAGTCTTTGGATGTGGCAGAAGTTTTGGTTATGGTTGACGGTGAGCGGCAAAAAGCGGTTAATTATCATCGGCTAACCGGCCCGGTAAAACAGGGAGATAAAGTAGTGCTGAATACTACTGCGGTGTATAAAAAGCTTGGTACCGGCGGCAGTCATTTTGTCATTGCCAACTTAAACAACGAAAGTATTGATGTGCCGGAAGAAGGGCACATTATGAAGCTGCGCTACACACCATGCCAAGTGAAAGTATTGGCGGTAGAAGAGGATGACAGTCCTTATGCCGAGTTGATGCGGCAAACTACCAGCTTAGACGGCATGCCGGTAGTGGCGGCAACACTGCACAGTATGTTGCCGCCGATTGTTGCTGCCATTCATCAAATGGGGGGCGGGCGCTGGCGGGTAGCTTATATTATGACCGACGGGGCCGCCCTGCCGATTGCCTTCAGCAAGCTGGTGCGTCTTTTGAAAGATAAAAAGCTCATTAACAGCACCATTACCTGTGGCCATGCTTTTGGCGGGGATTTTGAGGCGGTAAACATATACAGTGCCTTGTTAGCCGCCAAAGTGGCAGCCAAAGCGGACATTGCGGTGGTAGCAATGGGCCCCGGCATTGTCGGCACCGGTTCAAAATACGGTTACACCGGATTGGAACAGGGGCAGGTAGTTAACGCGGTACACAGCTTGGGGGGCCGGGCGGTAGCGGTGCCGCGGATCAGCTTTGCCGATAAACGCGAAAGGCACTACGGTTTAAGTCACCATACCGCTACCGCGCTTGGCAACGTGGCTTTAGCCCGCTGTACCGTGGCCCTGCCTATACTGCCTAATGATAAGATGGCGTTGGTAGAGCGGCAGTTGGCGGCCGGCGGTATCAGTGCCAAACATCAGCTGGTTAAGGTTGACGCCCAACCTGCACTGGCGGCTTTAAAACAATACGGCATTAAAGTAACTACTATGGGCCGTACGGTGGAAGAAGATCGCGAATTCTTTTTGGCTGCCGGTGCGGCCGGTATGGTAGCTGCTCAAATGCTATCAACAGAGGCGGGCGTCAATTAGTTCCCGCACGGTCTTATATTCACCGGCTAATTGCGCCAGCTGCAGGCGCACATCGCATATTTTACCAATGATAAATATACAGTTGCGGTAAGTGTAAATTTCAGTAAGCTGCATGGCTTAGAACCTCCACAAAAAATAATTATTTTTTAAAGTTCAAAAGCATCAGTTTTTTTGGTGCTACTATGCTATGTAACCAAAAACAAACTTATGATTACCAAACGGAGGATTTTCATGCTGCCAACAGTAAGTTTTACAGTTAATGCCAGTGGGGCGGCGGCGGCAGCCCGGAACGGTCAGGTGGTGGTAGTAGTGGATATCATTGATATGTCTACCACCTGTGAGGCGGCCATTGATGCCGGCGCACTGGCGGTTTACGGGGCGGCCCCCGATAATACGCGCTGCCCGGTGAAAGTAGATCCGGAAAAAATAGGGTTTATGGCCGGAAAAAATGCAGTGGCGGCCAACACTGACGTGGTATTGGTGTGCGAACCGCGAGTAGGTACCGATGAGGAGCGGTTAAGCAACGTGACCAAAGTGTTAAAGGGCCTACAAAAAGCCGGTGCCCAAATAGGTGCAGTGCTGCCCAACATAGGGGCAGAGACCGCCAAGCTGACAGATTTAAAAGGGCGCATTCTTATAGCAGCCACCGGCACGGGTGGTGTGGCCTTTGACGCAGCGGTAGCGGCAGGTGCACCGGCGGTGCTGACGGCCACTGTGGCCAGAACAATGCATAAAAAGAAAACGGCTCCGGCATTGGCCGGAGCGGAAAGAGCAATTAACGCTGCCAGGAAACTGCAAAGGGGAATTACCGTTGCGGCAGCATCTGCCAATTCATTGGAGGATATATTGGCAGCCGAGTACATAGTAAAACTAATCATTTCAAAATTCGCATAGATTAAGCCCTCTGCGCATAACATGTATGGACAGGTTCATACGCAGGGGGCGTTTTTTATGGCTAAAGAATTAAAAAAACTATGTGCCGCCTCATTTAGAGCCAATTGGTTGTTGTGTTTAATTGTGCTGTTGTTTTTTGTTTTGGGAGGTATTTTGGGTGTACTTGCCGTGGACTATCTTCAGACTGAACAAGTAAAAGAAGTTAAAAGTTATTTAAATACTTTTATCGAACAAGCTGACAGCATAGAATTTGATACCTTGTCGGCACTAAAGGCAAATTTGATTAGCAATCTAACGGTTATTTTAATTATTTACCTGGTGGGGCTAACGGTTTTAGGCATTCCGGTGGTGCTGATATTACTGCTTGCCCGTGGCTTTACCTTAGGTTTTGCTGTTGGTTTTCTCACCAAGCACCATGGCTGGCAGGGCCTGATCTTTACTTTGGCATCTGTCTTGCCGCCCAACCTCTTTTACATACCGATATTTTTGCTTGCATCAATGGCAGCGATTTCTTTTTCTATCCTGCTGATAAAACGATTTTTCAATTCAAGACTTGCGGTATTGCCGGGTTTTATCGGTTACAACCTATTGTTTTTATGTGCTGCCGCGATCACCGTCGGCGGCGTCTTTGTGGAGGTATATTTAACACCGCTGTTAATTCAAAAAGCTGTCGCGGTATTAGCCGGTTAAATAACTAGTTGGAGGGTAGTGCGGTGATAATTATTGTTTTGCATAAAGTCAAAAGGCGCCTGATGCAGATTTTAAGAATGCTTTTTGCGCTGTCAATTTTAGTTCTGCTGGCTGCCCATTTGTGGGGCGTGATTAAGTCAATAGATCTACCGAATCATAAAAATGAGCACAAACCCCACGGAAACCCCATGAAAGTGGAACAATCTGTACCGGTTACCCAACCTGAGGAAGGGGAGGAGCAAAATTTTTTGGACTACCTGTTGCAAAAGTTAACTGATTATCATCATGGCAAATAAAAAAATTATATTGTCAGAGGAATTGCTAAATTGATGTGGAATTAGTTTACTAATAAACTACTTTTTGGTTAGTGCCTGATGGCTATTGGGGGGAGGGCCGTGGACAGGATTGTCCAAACTTTTATCCATTACCTTTCAGCAGAAAGAGGTTTGGCAAAAAACACCCTTATCTCATACCAAATGGATTTAAATCAGTATCTTGCTTATCTAAAGAGCCAAGGGATAAAAAGGCTTCAAGAGACCAACAAAGACCATGTTGTGGGGTTTTTGCTGCACCTGCAAAAAAACGGCAAAGCACCGGCTACTATTTCCAGAAGATTGGCCGCTTTAAAAACGTTTTACCGCTTTATGCATAATGAAAACATTGTCAGTTCCGATCCAACGGTAAATTTGGAATCGCCTCGCTTAAGTCAGCGGCTGCCGCAAGTACTGACTTTTGAAGAGGTGGAAATTTTGTTAAGTCAGCCCCAAATTGCCGAACCCGCCGGGTTGAGAGATAAGGCCATGTTAGAACTGCTGTATGCTACCGGTATTCGGGTGACGGAGTTGGTTTCTTTAAATATTGGGGACGTTAACTTAGAAATGGGTTTTGTTCGCTGTCTTGGTAAAGGTTCAAAAGAAAGGATTGTGCCGCTGGGGTCGGTGGCCGGTCAAGCGGTTAAAGAATATTTAGAGCGTGGCCGGGTGAAACTGGTTAAAGGAACAAAAGAAGAAAGAGCATTATTTGTCAATCAGCACGGTCGCAGACTTACCCGTCAAGGTTTTTGGAAGATTATAAAAAAATATGCCCGTCAAGGGAAGATTGCCAAGCCGATTACCCCCCACACACTGCGTCATTCTTTTGCCACTCATTTACTGGAAAACGGTGCGGATTTGCGCTCGGTGCAGGAGATGCTTGGTCACGCAGACATCACAACTACCCAAATTTATACTCACTTAACCAAAAGCAGAATTAAAGAAGTTTACTCGCAAACTCACCCCAGAGCATAGAAAAATTTTATCAATGTAGAGAGAAATAATTAAGGCGCGATTTATCGCGCCCTATTTAGTATAAACTAAATTTACAATATCTATCAATTGCTGGCAGAAAGGAGAGTTACTATGCGGAAACACAATATTAACCGCGTGGCCTTAATTATTTTGGACAGTGTGGGCATTGGCGAATTGCCGGACGCCTATAAATACGGTGACCAAGGCAGCAATACGCTGGTTAACACAGCCAAAGCAGTGGGAGGGCTCAACTTGCCGGAGCTGGCTAAACTGGGCTTAGGCAACATCACTGATATACCGGGGGTGCCTCCGGCCGACCGGCCCAGGGCTGCTTACGGCAAAATGAGTGAGCAATCACCCGGAAAAGATACCACCACCGGGCACTGGGAGTTGGCCGGCTTAATTTTGGATAAGCCTTTTCCGGTATTCCCCAACGGTTTTCCGGCGGATTTTATTAACGAGTTTCAAAAGCGCATTGGTCGGGAGGTGCTGGGCAACAAACCCGCTTCCGGTACAAAAATTATTGAAGAGTTAGGCCCGGAACATATACGCACCCAAAAACCGATTGTATATACATCTGCCGACAGTGTATTTCAAGTGGCTGCCCATGAAGAAGTGATCCCGCTGGATGAACTGTACCGCATTTGTGAGATCGCCCGAGAAATGCTGACCGGTGATTTGGCGGTAGGTCGAGTAATTGCTCGGCCCTTTGTCGGACAACCGGGCAGTTTTAAACGCACCGCCAATCGGCACGATTACTCGTTGCCGCCGATAAAACCCACCGTACTGGACAGGCTGAAGGAAAATAACTACTCGGTAATGGCGGTAGGGAAGGTAACAGATATTTTTGCCGGCAGAGGAATTACCCAAAGGGTGCGGGCCAAAAGCAATATGGATGGCGTAGATAAAACGCTGGATTTATTACGGCAGGATAACCAAGGGTTAATTTTTACCAACCTGGTAGAGTTTGATCAAAACTACGGCCACCGCAATAACCCGCAAGGTTACGCAGAAGCACTGGCAGAATTTGATCGGCGGTTGCCGGAAATTATCGGTGCTTTAAAGGATACCGATATACTGATCATCACTGCCGACCATGGCTGCGACCCCACTACCCCCAGTACCGATCACTCCCGGGAATATGTGCCTTTATTGGTTTACGGTGCGCAAGTTAAAGGCGGTGTAAACTTAGGCGTGCGCAGCACATATGCTGACGTGGCCGCTACCGTCGCTGATATTTTTAATATCGAATTTAATGTCGGTCAAAGCCTGCTGCCGGAGTTGTTAAAATAAATTGAGGTGATTTAACGATGCGCATGGTAGATCTGATTCAAAAGAAACGGGATGGGGCAGAGTTAAGTGCCGATGAAATAAACTTTATCATTGAAGGGTTTACCGATGGAACCATACCGGATTATCAAATGTCGGCCTGGGCCATGGCTGTTTATTTTCAGGGAATGAGCGAACAGGAAATTTCCCACTTGACGGCTGCAATGGTTAAATCCGGTGAAACGTTAGATTTATCGGCCATTGACGGTATTAAAGTAGATAAACATTCTACCGGCGGTGTAGGTGACAAAGTAAGTTTAATTGTCGGCCCGTTGGTTGCATCGGTTGGGGTGCCGGTAGCTAAAATGTCGGGACGGGGTTTGGGTCATACCGGGGGAACTATCGACAAACTGGAATCTATCCCTGGTTTTAATGTGGAATTAACTGCCGAGCAGTTTGTCAATCAGGTTAATAAATATAAAATTGCTATAGTCAGCCAAAGCGGCAATTTAACGCCGGCAGATAAAAAACTGTATGCGCTGCGGGATGTCACTGCTACCGTTAATTCCATTCCCTTAATTGCCAGTTCCATTATGAGCAAGAAAATTGCCTCCGGAGCGGATGCCATTGTATTAGATGTAAAGGTAGGTTCCGGAGCCTTTATGAAATCATTGGCTGATGCGCGCAAACTTGCCGAAACAATGGTGGGGATCGGGAAAAAGCTTAAGCGCCGCACCATCGCCGTGCTCAGCGATATGAGCCAGCCCTTGGGGTACGAGATTGGCAACGCCAATGAAGTAAAAGAAGCCATAGATGTGCTGCGCGGTAACGGTGAAGAACGCTTAACGGAAATTTGTCTGACGATAGCAGCTTATATGACGGTAGCCGGTGAAGTTTACCCAAACTTTGAAACCGCCCGCCAAAAATTGACGGAAGTTCTCTCCTCAGGGGCGGCACTGGAAAAACTCAAGCAGTTTATCTCCGCTCAAGGCGGCGATCCCGAGCTGGTAGATAACCCCAATAAATTGCCCGCCGCCAAACACCGCATTGAAGTGCGGGCCAAAGAAGAGGGGTATATAGAAAAAATTAATGCCGAGATGGTTGGTACAGCCGCCATGATGTTGGGAGCAGGCCGCAAAACCAAAAATGACCGAATTGATCATGCAGCCGGCGTGACTTTGCTGAAGAAAATCGGTGATCCGCTGGAGATGGGAGAATTGCTGGCAGTATTACATACCAATCAGTCGGATTTTGCCGCTGCCGAACAAATATTGCAAAATGCGATAACCGTAAGCAAACAAAAAACAGACAAGCCGCCGATTGTGTATGACGTGATTGAGTAGGGGCCGGCAGGCATGCCGACCTGCCAATAAACTGCGGTAAAGGATCCGCAAACAACGTTCTTTAAGTAAAACTGTTAGCAAAATAAACGTTATGTTTATAATGTCATTGAATAGCTGAAGCACAACGAGCTAAAGGCCGGTAGTGCTTCAGTTTTTTTGTTTAGGGGCCGGTTTCCACACCGGAATGGATCGATAGCTACGGTAAAGGATGCCAAGGCATTTGCGTTCCGCAAGTATTATCGATAATTATGTAGGGGCCGGTAGGGCAGTGTCTTGACCGTGCCGCCGGTTATTGATAACTGGACGGTTAAGAGTGTTCCCCATCATAGATTCTGCAAAAATTACATTAATGGCTGAAGGCCGCCAAGGCCATTTACCTTCCGCAAACATGCCGGCGCTCCTAAATTTTTTAATCAGAAGAAAGTTAACTCGCTAACGCCCAAACAGTCCTCAGCACTAATCTTCCGTTAGCAATGTTCACTGAATGCGCCGGCTAATCGAAAGCATAAGGTCAAATGCCTTGGCTCAACGCTGCATTTGCGAGAACGGGCAGGTAATCTAAATGCTCATCTAACAGTATCAGCCAAGGGATCAATAAATATCCAAAATGTACTAAACATTAACTTTACCCGATTGAAACATAATAACGAAAGGATAACAAGTGGATTTTCAAAGGGGGAAGTTAAGTTGAAAAAAGTCACCGCAATAGTTTTAGCACTGTCACTGCTGACGGGCATGTTTACCGCTGCGGCCTGGGCGGAAACGGAATCGTCACCGGCTACAAATGCACCTGTTTTAGATACTATCGCTGAGTCCGCGGTATTGTTAGATTATCATACCGGACAGGTTTTATACAGCAAGAATCCGGATAAACGGCTGCCAATGGCCAGCGTTACAAAATTAATGACTTTGCTTTTGGCCTGTGAAGCCGAGGCTAAAGGACAGGTTAAGCTGACTGACATAGTTACTGCCAGCGAATATGCAGCGAGTATGGGTGGTTCCCAAATCTATCTTGAGCCGGGAGAAGAGTTTACCTTTGAGGAAATGCTTATTGCTATCGCCACCGGCTCGGCCAACGATGCCAGCGTAGCGGTAGCAGAGCATATTGGCGGCAGTAATGAGGTCTTTGTGCAGATGATGAACGATAAGGCCAAAGAGTTGGGGCTGAAAAATACACATTTTGTCAATGCTACCGGACTGCCGGCAGAAAACCATTATACCAGTGCCAACGATATGTCGGTAATTCTGCGGGAAGCTTTGAAATACCCGCTGTTTCGCAAAATATCTTCAATATATGAATATGATTTGCGCGGTGGAGATTTTAAACTTTGGAATACCAACAAGCTTTTAAAATGGTACCGGGGGTGTGATGCCGGCAAAACCGGCTGGACCAATGAAGCCAAATACTGTTTAGCCGCCTCGGCCGAGCGCGATAACCTGCGTTTAGTGTCGGTGGTATTAGGCTGCCCGCAGCCCAAAAGCCACTTCCAAGAAACCATTAAACTGTTTAACTACGGCTTTGCTCGTTATCAGGCGGTAGTGCTGGCCGAAAAAGCGGCAAAGGTAAAAACGGTGCCGGTAGATAAAGGCATGGCTGAGCAAGTTAATGTAGTCACTGCTGAGCAGGTTTCGGTAGTAGTGCCGCGGGGTGAAGATAAAGGTATTCAAGGCAAGATCGATATCCCTCAGCGCCTAAAGGCACCGGTGAAAAAAGGCCAGGTTGTCGGTACTTACAGTGTGCTGAAAGACGGTAAAGAATTATACAAAGTTGACTTAGTGGCCACTGAAGATATAGCTAAAGCTTCTCCGCTGCAGTTGATTGAAAAAACTTTAAACGAAGTTTTCAGCTTGGAAAAATAATGGATTAGACGGTTGAAGCACAACGAGCCATTAGCTCGTTGTGCTTTAGTTTTTTTGTGTGAAGGCCCATTATGCAACAACCCCGTTTTTATTTCGACAGAGATTGTGTTATTATTTAGAAGGAAAAATATACCAATTAATAGAATTAAAAACAAGCCTAAACATGTAAATTGGAGGATTAAAATATGCAGTGGGAATTTGCCGTGGAAAAAAACATACTGTTGGTTAGACTGGTCGGTGAGTTTGATTTGGCGGTTGCCGATAAATTTAGAGATGCCTTGGAAGAGGCATTGAGTAAACATGATGTAAGACACATGATTTTAAACTTTACTGACGTAACTTATATCGACAGCAGTGGTTTGGGAGTAATTCTCGGACGTTATAAAAAACTTACCCAAAAAGGCGGTAAAGTGGCGATTATTAAACCGCAAATTCAGGTAAGGCGCATATTAGAACTTTCCGGGCTGTTAAATATTATCAGTGAATATCATGATGAATCCGAAGCAGTAGATAAAATCAGCTAATAAGGATGTGAGGGTATTGAAACTAATTAATCAGTTTAAAATGGAATTTAAAAGCAAACCTGAGAATGTGGCTTTCGCCCGGGTAACGGTGGCGGCCTTTGCTTCTCAACTGGATTATACCTTGAATGAGTTGGATGAAATTAAAGTAGCGGTGGCTGAGGCGGTAACCAATTGTATAGTTCATGCTTACCGCGGTGACGTTCAAAAAGACATTCAATTAACTGTATCGTTGGCCCAAAACGGTATAGAAATAAAAGTAGCTGATACCGGTGTGGGTATTGCAGATATAAAAAAGGCGATGGAGCCGGCTTATTCCAGCGATCCGGAAAGGTTGGGGCTGGGTTTTACCTTTATGAATTCCTTTATGGATAAGCTGCAGGTAGACTCTACCCCGGGTAAGGGAACCACGGTAACTATGTTTAAAAAATTAAATGTTGGTGAAAATCCGGAACACTAGGCGGTAACTATGGGAAGATTACAAGAAATGAATTTGCCCCGCTTTCCTCTGTTAAAAGATGAGGAAATGCGCAAATTAATTAAAAGGGCACAGGCTAATGACCGTGAAGCCAGGGAAAGGTTGATAAATTGCAACTTAAAGCTGGTGTTTAATTTGGTGCAAAGGTTCCAAAACCGGGGTTATGATTTGGAGGATCTTTTTCAAATTGGTACTATTGGCTTGATGAAAGCGATTGATAAATTTGACTTAAACTATGATGTTAAATTTTCTACATATGCGGTACCAATGATTGTCGGTGAAATCCGTCGTTTTTTACGTGATGACAGTCCGGTAAAAGTAAGCCGTTCTTTAAAAGAAGCCGCTTATCGTATTCAAATAACCAAAGACCGTCTCACCGCTAAATTAGGGCGGGAGCCGACGATTGGGGAAATTGCAGATGATTTGGGCTGTTCTCGCGAAGAAGTGGTTACTGCTCTGGAGGCATCGCTGCACCCCACATCAATTTATGAAACTTTACATCAAGATGACGGTGACCCGATATATGTTCTGGATCAGCTTAAAAGCGATTCGGACGGAGATAACCCCTGGTTAGACCATTTGGCGATCAAGGAATTATTAGAAAAATTGCCGGAACGGGATCGAAAAATCATTACTTGGCGTTTCTTTGAAGATTTAACCCAGTCGGAAGTGGCCAAACGCTTAAATATTTCTCAAGTACAGGTGTCACGGCTGGAAAGACAGGCACTGAAAAAACTTAGACAGCTTGCTCAAAACGGCAATTCTTAATCATTGTGCGATTATGGGTAACGGTAACTAGGCTTCGTAAATACAAGGTTGATTGCCTTGGCGTCCTTTATAGCAATGTTTCGTTTTTTTTAAGGGCAGGGAAGTACACCTGTCCTTATAACGTTATCGAATAAGGGGGCGGCTTATTTGCCGCCCCTATATTTTGTTAGCAGTGTTAGCTATAGGTATTTTGCTTACGTAAACCGAATGTTCACCTTCTTGCTTGCTTTTAGGCAATGACAAACAGCCGAAATATGGTATTAAATCGCCAAGCGGTACACATAATAGCAGTGGATTATTACAATGCAAAGGAGGAAACAATAGGTCAAATGTATGTTACTGAATTGATTGGGGAATCGAAAAAAGGCTGGCGCTCAGCGGTGCAAAATGCAATTACTGAAGCATTTGAAAGCTTAGATGATATCACCGGTGTAGAGATTACCGGATTAAAGGCTGACGTAGTTGACGGTAACTTGGTTAACTTTCAGGCCAAAATGAAAATTTACAGTAAGTAAAAATATACCGAAGAAATTAATCTGGGGGTGTGTGCTTGCCGGAGAAGAGGAAAGTTATCTTGGTTACCGACGGTGACCTTATAGCAAAGGAAGCGGTAGAAACAGCCGCCAGAAATATTGGTGCCCGTTGTATTTCCTGCTCTTGGGGTAACCCTACCAGGTTGACGGGAGAAGAATTAGCTCAGCAAATTATGCAGGCTAAACATGACCCGGTTGTGGTGATGGTGGATGACCGAGGTTTTAACGGCGAAGGGCCGGGGGAAGCAGCAATTCGCTATCTTGCTCAGCATCCCGATATTGAAATTTTAGGTGTGGTTGCCGTGGCATCTAACACCGAAGGAGTAGACGGTATCAGTGTTGATCAATCGATAGACAATACCGGCGAGGTTGTCAACGGCCCGGTAGACAAAAACGGCTTTTGCATTTCCAATCCGACTGAGGGGTTGCGCGGCGACACCGTAGAAGTATTAGAAGAATTAAAAATTCCCGTAATAGTGGGTATCGGAGATATTGGAAAGATGTGCGGCAACGATGCAGTTCAACACGGTGCTCCCCTAACTACCAAAGCACTGCAAGAAGTGTTGAAGAGGAGTGGTTATCTTGGCGACGGTCGCGGATATTGATGAAGCAAAACTATCAAAAAACATCGATGAAAATATTGCGGTATTAAATGATGCTTTGGGGGTAGGCAAAAGTTTTGATATAATCTGCCGCAAAATGACGGTAGCCGGAAAGAGAATAGCCCTATATTATGTAAACGGCATGGTTAAAGATGATGTAATGACAATTATCTTGCGCAACTTAGATACCCTACAGCGGCAGGATATATCAGTGCGCACTTTGGAAAAACTTCTCTCCGAACACGTAAATCATATTCAAGTGCAGGCAGAAAGCAAGCTGACTACCATCATTAATAACATAATGTCCGGGCCGCTGGCAATGGTTATTGACGGAGAGGATCAGGCGTTAATTATTGATGTGCGCGCCTATCCCGGTCGGCAGCCGCAAGAACCGGATTTAGAAAAAGTGGTGCGGGGTTCCCGTGACGGTTTTGTAGAAACTGTTTTATTTAATTCTGTTTTGCTTCGCCGCCGAATTAGAGATCCCCGCTTGCGTCTGGAAGTAATGCAATGTGGCGTGCGTTCTAAGACAGATGTGGTAATCGCTTATATTGAAGATATCACTAATCCGGATTTGGTGAAAGAAGTTAAAGAACGGCTAAAAGCAATCAAAATAGATGGATTGTCCATGGCGGAGAAAGCGGTTGAAGAATTAATTACACCCGGCAGTTATTGGAACCCCTTTCCGAAGGTGCGCTACACTGAACGCCCGGATGTAGCTGCCAATCATTTGCTGGAAGGGCGAATAATAGTGATGGTGGATAACTCGCCCAGTGTTATTATTGCACCGGTCACACTTTGGGATCAGATGCAGCATGCCGAAGAGTTCAGGCAAAACCCCGCAGTAGGATTATATGTGCGTTGGGCGCGGTACATAGGTATTTTTATTTCCATATTTTTACTGCCAGTATGGCTTTTGTTTGTCCTGGAACCGGGATTGTTACCTCCGGGATTAAAATATATCGGACCAAACGATCCGGGAAAAGTACCGCTCATTGTGCAGTTTTTGCTGGCGGAGTTAGCGGTCGACTGGATTCGCTTAGCGGCGATTCACACGCCAACACCCTTAGCTACTTCACTGGGTATTATTGCTGCCTTGTTAATCGGTGAAATGGCGGTAGAAGTAGGATTATTTACCACCGAAGTAATTATGTACACCGCGGTAGCAATGGTTGGTGTCTTCTTAACACCCAGTTATGAACTATCGTGGGCGACCCGTTTGGTCAGGCTGTTTTTACTGCTTGCGGTAGCGGCCTTCCGTTTGCCCGGTTTAATTATCGCTACATTAATCGTATTTGTTTACCTGGCCCAAACCAAGTCTTTTGGGGTGCCTTACCTGTGGCCGCTGATTCCCTTTAACTGGCAGCATCTAAAGACGATCTTTGTGCGTACACCGGTGGCCAAGCAAAATACTCGGCCCAGTATACTGAAGCCAAAAGAATCCATTCGCCAGTCGGTACGCAATCCGCGTTTATCACCGGCAAAAAAACCGTACAAACGCCGCCGGCGTAGCAGCGAAGGGGAAGAAGAATAAGGCGCAGTGTAAATCTAAAGTGCTGCATTGTAAACTTTTGTTAAAAGGGCTGTGGCAAAGCGAGCTAAACAATCGTCTTGCTTCAGCCCTTTTAAATATCTTTGGATTATTTTTCATAAAACATGTCCATACTAAAGGAAGATGTCTTTTTAGGAGGGCTGCTATGTCTTTTAAGGTTGGTATTCCGCGAGTGCTTTTTTATTACTACTATTATCCGCTATGGAAGGGTTTTTTAGAAAGTTTAGGCTGTCAAGTGGTGGTTTCTGACAAAACCAATAAAAAGATACTCGATGACGGTGTGGAGATTGCGGTAGACGAAGCCTGTCTGCCGATTAAGGTTGCATTTGGGCATGTTTTAAATTTGGCTAAGAAAGACGTAGATTTTATCTTTTTACCCCGTTTAGTCAGTGTAGCTAAAAGAGAATATACCTGTCCTAAATTTTTAGGCTTTCCTGATATGGTAAAACAGAATATCGGCGGACTGCCGCCGGTCATTGATGTGACGGTTAATATGCATAAAAATCCCAATGACTTAAAAGGGGTCTACAAACAAATTGGGCGGATGTTTACCAATAACGTTTATAAAATTTGGCAGGCTCAGCTTAACGGACAAAAAGCTCTGTACCATTACCGCCAGCTGTTACTGCAGGGTTACCGGCCGGAAGAAGCCTTTGCCATACTGGAACGCGGCCAAAAAACATTAGAAAAAAAAGAGGCCGGCAGTTTAAAAATTGCGCTGATCGGTCATCCCTATAATATCTACGATCAATATATCAGCATGAATATTATTAAAAAACTAAAGGCGATGGGGGCACAGGTAGTAACGCCGGAACAATTGTCAGATGAAATCATTCGCCGGGAAACTGAAAAACTTCCCAAAAAACTATTTTGGACAATGGGGCAGCGGACAATTGGAGCCGCTTACCATTATGCAACTGCCGATGATATTGACGGCATGATTCATTTAACGGCCTTTGCCTGTGGGTTGGATTCGATGACCGGTGAACTGATTGAACGGTTTAACCGCCGAACCGGGCATTTGCCATTTCTAAACCTAACAATAGACGAACACACCGGTGAGGCCGGTGTTATTACCAGAATTGAGGCATTTTTGGATATGGTGCGCTGGAAGAAATCTAAACAGGAATTTTTATTAGGAAGCGGGGCATAACAATGAAAGCGACATTTCCGCATATGGGCAACCTTTACATATGCGCTAAGGGAATATTGGAATACTTAGGTGTTGAGGTAGTACTGCCGCCACCTTCAAGTAAACGTACTTTAACTTTGGGCACCAAATACGGACCGGAATTTGCCTGTATGCCGTTAAAACTAAATATCGGCAACTTTATAGAAGCTTACGAATTGGGTGCAGATACCATTGTCATGGCCGGGGGCTGCGGCCCCTGCCGTTTTGGCTATTATGCCCAAGTAGAACACGCAATATTAAAAGACTTAGGTTACGATTATCAAATAATTGTTTTAGAACCCCCGGAAAAACACATTACTGAATTAACGGCGCGAATTAAACAACTTGTTGGGAACAAGTCATGGTGGCAAGTTATTCAGGGTATTAGGTTTGGCTATATGAAAAGCCGCGCGGTAGATGATGTAGAGATAATGTCATTTAAAATTCGGCCGCGGGAACTTATTCCGGGAGAAACCGACCGGGCTTTAAAAGCGGCATTAAAAGAGATTGATCAGGCCAAAGATATACCGGAATTAAAACTGGCTATGGTACGAAGTAAAGAGATTATGAACAGTGTAAAGATCGATCCCCGGCGTCCGGTAGTTAAGATAGCGATCATCGGTGAAATCTTTACCCTTTTGGAGCCTTTTGCCAACCTAAATATCGAGCGTCATTTAGGAAGAATGGGGGTAGAGGTTGACCGTTCAATTTATTTAAGCGAGTGGATTAACGATCACCTGTTTATGGGCTTGCTAAAAGGTATCCGCAGCAGTAAAGAATACCGCCGGTATGCCGCTCCTTTTTTAAATCACTTTGTGGGCGGTCACGGTATCGAGACTGTCGGCAGTGCGGTGCTTTATGCCCGCAAAGGTTTTGACGGAGCGATTCAGCTGTTTCCCTTTACCTGCATGCCGGAGATTGTGGCGCAAAGTATTCTGCCTAAAGTTGAGGCTGCAGTGGATATGCCGATAATGACCTTAATTGTTGACGAACATTCCGGTGAAGCGGGCATGATTACCAGGTTAGAAGCTTTTGTCGATTTAGTTAAAAATAAACCGCGCAAAACATCGGATACAGCGGCCAAAATTTCGATATAGGGTTTCATTGGCTTGTTAAGGAGGTAATTTAATAGGTGTTTGGATATCTGGGAATAGATGTCGGATCGGTAAGTACAAATATTGTTTATTTAAATGAAAACAACGAAGTTTTAGAAAAGCTCTATCTGCGCACTCAGGGACAGCCCATTGCTACCGTTCAACAAGGGTTAAGAATGTTGGCAAAAATGCTTCCGGCCAGTACCCAAATTAAAGGTGTGGGTACTACCGGCAGTGCCAGGCACTTAACCGCCGTGCTGGTAGGCGCCGACGTAGTAAAAAATGAAATTACCGCACATGCAGTGGCGGCTTCACAGCAGATACCCAATGTGCAAACGGTATTGGAAATCGGCGGCCAGGATTCTAAAATAATTATCTTGCGCAACGGTGTGGTTACCGACTTTGCCATGAATACCGTGTGCGCGGCAGGAACCGGTTCTTTCTTAGATCAGCAGGCCAGCCGCTTAAATGTGCCCATTGAAAAATTTGGTGAGCTTGCTTTGAAGAGTAAAACACCGGTGCGCATTGCCGGACGCTGTGCGGTGTTTGCCGAGTCTGATATGATTCACAAGCAGCAGATGGGCTTTGAACTGCCGGATATAGTGGCCGGATTATGTGAAGCTTTGGTGAGAAACTACTTAAATAATGTTGGCAAGGGCAAAGAAATACTGCCCCCGGTAGTATTTCAGGGCGGTGTAGCGGCAAACATCGGCATGCGCAAAGCTTTTGAAAAAGAGCTGGGTATGGAAATACATGTTCCGCAACACTATGATGTAATGGGGGCGGTCGGTGCTGCCTTGTTGGCTAAAAAAGCGGTCAGCAAAACCGGCAGGACCAATTTTAAAGGGTTTGAAGTAGCAAATATGTCTATTCATGCAGGGAGCTTTGAATGTGACGGCTGCCCAAATATGTGCGAAGTTATTGAAATTAACCAAGAGGGAGAAATTATTGCCCGCTGGGGAGATCGCTGCGGCAAGTGGTCAAATGCTTTAGCCCGAGAACAGGCTAAAATTAGCTAGTAAAATTTTATGGTATAATATAAAAGTATTGTATTCTTAATACATTTAATTCACTGCTTGACTAAAATGTTTGCGGCATGTTAGTATCTGGGTAAATATTTAACTGAATATATTTACCTCATCTCTTTGCTGGAGGTGTGGTAGAGGCGCGAACATACAAGAGTATTTTCGGGGAGAAGCGGTTCGATGATCCGAAAAGAAAGGGTTGTTCGCCGAAGTTCGTCAGTTATACCGTACCTGGCGGGCTGGGTCGGCATTGAATAAGTGCCGAACTGTCACACAGTAAATCTGTGTGGAGCGCTATCTCACTGGCAAGAGGTAATTTATGCGGTCAAAGACGATCCAATGGAATTACCTGTTGGTTCGTTTTTTTGTTTTTGCCAATAATTTCATTTGCTTTATACCTTATTCCATATGCACAATTTGGATCCTCAGCAGCGTAATATTTTATGAGGAGGTTTACCGGATGAAGCTGCAGGGTACTATGCGCATTAACAACAAAGGACATTTAGAAATCGGCGGCTGCGACACTGTAGAGCTCGCTCGGGAGTACGGTACCCCTTTATATGTTATTGATGAAGCATATTTTAGGCAAAACTGCCGTAATTATTACCAAGCTTTTGTTGAACGCTATAATGCTGAAGTTTTGTATGCCGGCAAAACTCTGTTGACTTTGGCAATTTGCCGCATAATTGATCAGGAAGGTTTGAGTTTAGATGTAGTTTCCGGCGGCGAACTTTATACTGCTATACAGGCAAACTTTCCTATGGACAGAGTGTACTTTCACGGCAACAACAAAACAAAGAGCGAGATTCGCCTGGCCTTAGAGTACAAAGTAGGTCGGATTGTAGTTGATAATCTGTATGAATTGGAAATGCTCAATGAGTTAGCCGGCGAAATGAATACCACAGCCAATGTGCTGCTTAGATTAACACCCGGTATCGATGCCCATACTCACGAATATATCCGAACCGGACACGTTGATACTAAGTTTGGTTTAGTGGTAGAAAACGGTCAGGCGAATATAGGTGTGCGCCGTGCATTAGAGTTAGAAAACATTAATCTTTGCGGTTTTCACTGCCATATTGGCTCACAAATTTTTGAATTAGAAACTTACGCCCATACAGCAAAAGTAATGATGGACTTTGTAGGTCAAGTCCGAGATGAAACCGGTTATACAGCCCGTGAGTTAGATTTGGGCGGTGGCTTGGGGATATATTATTCGCAAGGCGACCGGCCTTGTTCAATTAAAGAATATGCCGATATTGTAATGAAAACTGTAATTGAACAGGCGGAAATTTATAAATTGCCGCAGCCCAAAGTGTTGGTAGAGCCGGGACGCTCGATTGCCGGCCCGGCAGGAAGCACCTTATATACCGTTGGTGCAATTAAAGATATTCCCGGTGTGCGCAAGTATGTAGCTGTTGACGGCAGTATGAGCGACAATCCCCGACCGGCCTTATATCAAGCGGTATATGAGGCTTATTTGGCCAACCGGATGAATGAGCAGCCAACAGAAACAGTTACTGTTGCCGGGAAATGCTGTGAGTCGGGTGACATTTTAATTTGGAACTTGCCGCTTCCGGCGGTAAAATCAGGAGATATTTTAGTGGTCAGCAGTACCGGCGCCTATAATTACAGCATGGCGATGAACTATAACCGCCTGCCCCGTCCGGCAATGGTATTGGTAAATGAGGGGCATGCAGATTTAATTGTGCGCCGGGAAAGCTATGCCGATCTCATTCGCAATGACATTATTCCCGACAAGCTAAAAAGCAAAGTACTAAATATTGCTAGTTTAAGATAAGCTTCCTTGCAGCACCCGTACGGGTGCTTTTTTTATTTTTACAGTGCTGTCAGAAATTAAACAAATTGCTAATTAATTATGCGAAATTTCTTAATATCTTCCAATTATTATGTTATAATTTAAGGCATTGCAAATTATTGAGGAGCTGTTTGGTATGGACATTATCACTACTCATACAAACACCGATTTTGACGGCTTGGCGGCAATGGTTGCCGCACAAAAGCTATACCCGGAGGCTTACATTGTATTTCCGGGTAAAATATCACGCCACGTGGAAGAATTTTTGGCACTGTATAAAGATATGCTGAGAATCAAGCCTTTAAAACTGGTTGACTTAAAGAAAGTGCGCCGGCTGATCATTGTTGATAACCACTCCCGCAATCGCATCGGCAAATTGGCTAAAGTAATGGATAATCCAAACGTAAAAATATACATTTACGATCATCACCCGGCAGCAGAATGTGGGTTAAACTACGAAGTATCAGTAATTGAAACGGTTGGTGCGGCTACAACACTGCTGGTTGAAAGAATTCGCTCCCAAAATATCCCCTTAACCCCACTGGAAGCAACGATTTTAGCGTTAGGTATTTACGATGATACCGGGTGTATGGTGTTTTCCAGCACAACGCCGCGGGATGTGGAGGCAGTGGCTTATCTACTAAGCCAGGGGGCTAAGTTAAGTGTGGTTGCCGAGTATTTAAACCGCCCGCTAAACGACGACCAGCAGGAATTGTTTAAAAACCTGCTGATGTCATCCGAACATCATCAGTTTAACGGCGTGAAAGTACTGATTGCTACTGCCAGCGAAGATGAATTTATTGACGGGCTGGCTGTGTTGGCGCACAAATTAAGCGAAATAGAGCAGACAGATGCGGTGTTTGTTATTGTCCATATGGAAGATCGGGTGCATATCGTGGCCCGCAGTTCAGAACCTGAAGTAAACTGTCGGGACATCATGGCTGCTTTTGGCGGCAGCGGACATATTGCTGCGGCTTCAGCCAGTGTGAAAGGTGTTGCCCTGTCGGAAATAAAACAGCAGCTGCTTACGGAATTAGCCGAGCAAATCAGGCCGAAAATGACCGCAAAAGATATTATGTCCTATCCGGTGAAAACAGTCCATCCCTATACAACCATTGAGGAAGCAAACAGAATAATGCTGCGCTATGGCCACACCGGATTGCCGGTAGTGCGCGGTTTAGAAATGGTGGGCGTTATTTCTCGCCGGGACGTAGAGAAAGCAATGCACCACGGATTAGGACATGCCCCTGTTAAAGGGTATATGAATGTCAATGTACACACCGTCACACCGGATACACCGATTACCCAGGTGCAAGATATGATGATTGAATTTGATATCGGCCGCCTGCCAGTTGTGGATAACGGCAAAGTAATCGGTATAGTTACCAGAAGCGATATGCTGCGTACACTGCATACAGACTTTGAAGGTAAGTTTCGTACTACTTACCATCAAGGCAACAGCAATAAAGTGCGTTATGCCAATATGATGAAGCGCGTGCTAAAGCCAAGTGTAATGGATTTGCTGAAACTGGTAGGCAAATTGGGTCAGCAGTACGGCTATAATGTATATATCGGTGGCGGTATTGTACGGGACTTAATGTTAAATGTAGAAAACAACGATATAGATTTTATTATCGAAGGTGATGCCATTACCTTGGCTAAAGCACTGGGCGAAAAATTAAATGCCAAAGTGCGCATCCATGAAAAGTTTTGTACTGCTGAGGTGCTTTTGAAAAACGGTTCTTGGATTGATTTAGCCACCGCCCGGGTGGAATTTTACGAATATCCCGCGGCCATGCCTACTGTAGAAACATCATCATTGCGGCACGATTTATACCGGCGTGACTTTACCATTAATGCCATGGCGATATCGCTGAATCCTGATTCCTTTGGCGAACTGATAGATTTTTTTGGCGGCAGAGAGGATTTGTATGCCGGTATTGTGCGGGTACTGCATAATTTAAGCTTTATTGAAGACCCGATAAGGATTTTAAGAGCAGTACGCTTTGAACAGCGCTACCAAATGCATATGGACCCACAAACACTGCGCTTACTGCATGAGGCCCTAAAAGAAGAGGTACTGAAAAGGGTAGCCCGCGAACGCGTTTGGTCAGAACTGAAAGTAATTCTAAGCGAGCCGGAGCCGGCGGATATGTTGGACCGTATGGCTGAACTGGGCATCTGGGAGCAGATTTTCCCGGAAATTACTTACTGGGAAGTTCAACCGGTGATTGCCGAAATACCTCAGGCATTGATGGTTTTGCGTTATTGGGGTTGGGCGGAACCGAGTGAAAGCTGGCTGCCTTACTTTATCGCCCTGTTGCATTGGAGCGATGTGGAGACAGCGAAAAAAGTATGTGCAAATTTCGTTATCGGTCGCCGTCAAACAGAAAAAGTAATTACTGCTATTACCCACTGGCGGCAGGCTTTAAAAGAACTGGCAGATCCGGCTACAGAAAAACTGTCTCAGCAGGCAATGATTATGCAAATGCTGCCGCGTGAAGCTTATCCAATGTTTTTGGCAATAATGGATGATAGGCTGGCAATTCAAAGATTCCGCCAGGTAATGGAAACTATTCGCGACAACAAGCCGCAAATTACCGGTACGGATTTGTTGATGATGGGCTATAAGCCCGGTCCCTTATACCGAAAAACACTGGAAGCTGTTTGGCTGGCCCGACTGGACGGAGAAGTAAAAACCCGGGAAGAAGAAATTGCGTTTGCTAAGAAGTACATGGATAAGCTTTTGAAAGGGGAACAATCTGGTGATTAATATTCCGACTCCATATCAAGTTGGGGTACTGTTACCCGCAGTTATTATCGGGTTGACATTTCATGAGCTTGCCCACGGATGGGCGGCATATAGATTAGGTGACCCTACCGCCAAGCATATGGGCAGGCTAACCGTTAACCCACTGGCTCATATTGATATAATCGGTTTTCTGATGTTATTTATTGTTGGATTTGGCTGGGCTAAGCCGGTACCGGTAACCCCATATAATTTAAAAGGAAACATGAGGCGCAGTTTAATGCTGGTATCACTGGCCGGACCGGTTTCTAATTTAATTATTGCCGTAATTGCATCAATTTTGTTTGGTTTTGTGGTAACATTGGGCTCAAAACCGCTGAATGATATAATGGTGATGATGATTCAAATAAATGTGGTGTTGGCAATTTTTAACCTGCTGCCGATACCGCCCTTGGACGGCAGCAAAATATTGGCCGGATTACTGCCCGGTGACCAGCGCTGGTTGGATTACCTAGAGCAATACGGCACGATTATATTACTGCTGCTTTTATTTACCGGGCTTTTAGGCCCGCTGCTTTGGAAGATAATAGCACCAATTATAGATATTATGACACTCATTGCAAATCTAAGCTTAAGTTTATTTCTCTAGAAAGGTGAGGTAATATGGCAAAAGGTGTTATTTTAAGTGGCATGCGTCCGACAGGTAGATTGCATATCGGCCATTTAAGCGTGTTGGAAAATTGGATTAGACTACAGGAAGAATACAAATGCTACTACATGGTCGCCGACTGGCATGCGCTCACAACTTCCTTTGATGAAACCAAGGAAATTAAAAATAACATTAGAGAAATGGTAATAGATTGGCTGGCAGCGGGCTTAGACCCGGAAAAAAGCGTTATTTTTGTACAATCACATGTGCCACAACATGTGGAACTGCACATGATGTTTTCAATGATTACTCCGCTGTCTTGGTTGGAGCGGGTGCCGACATACAAAGACCAAGTGCAGCAGCTGGGTAAAGCGGGTAAGGATATCAATACCTACGGTTTTTTGGGGTATCCGCTCTTAATGGCGGCCGACATTTTAGTGTACCGGGCGGATACAGTGCCGGTTGGTGAAGATCAGCTTCCCCACTTGGAATTGAGCCGGGAGTTGGCCCGCCGGTTTAATTTTATGTATGGTAAAAAAGTCTTCCCCGAGCCGCAGGCACTGATTTCTAAAGTAAAAACACTGCCGGGAATAGACGGCCGCAAGATGAGTAAGAGTTACCAGAACTTTATTACTGTGGCTGCCGAACCGGATGAAATTAAAAAACAGGTAAACGCGATGATTACCGACCCGGCCAGAATCAGAAAAACCGATCCCGGCAATCCCGATGTTTGCGTTGTTGATAAGTATCACGGCATATACGCTGAAGCCGAACATGAAGGTATTCGGGAACTGTGCCGCAAAGGGCAAATTGGCTGCGTGCAGTGTAAAAAACAGTTGGCAAAGGTGTTGGACGAATATCAGCTGCCACTGCGGGAAAGAAGAAATGAAATTTTAAAACGCCCCGGTTTTGTAGATGAAATTTTAGCCGAAGGAGAAAAAAAGGCACGCCAAGCGGCTGCCGAAACCATGGAACTGGTGCGGAATACAGTGGGCATTTAAACGGGCAGGATGTAGAGGCAGGGTTCCATCCCTGCCCGTTCTTATGTGTACTAATTCAAAGAGCATTGCTAACGGAGGATTAGTGCCGAGGACTGTTTGAGCGTCAGCGGGTTCACTTTCAACTTAATTAAAAAATAAGGATGAAAGCACAGGCCGCCCGGCACCCGGAGGGAGCTGGTTCATTTATATGTGCGCACAAATACAAAATTTAACATCTTTTTCCAACTAACTGTGCTAATATAAGAATGGGGTGGGTTAATGGCCTATACCGTGCAGTTGGAAGCATTTGAAGGACCCCTTGATTTGCTGCTGCACCTGATTAAAAAAAATCAAGTGGATATTCAGGATATTCCCATTGCCGCAATTACCAAGCAGTATATGGACTACCTTGACACCATGCGCGAGCTGGATTTAGAACTAACCAGCGAATTTTTGGTGATGGCGGCAACCTTGCTGGCTATTAAGGCCAAAACATTGTTACCTAAGCCCGCTCTTGATGAAGAACCGGAAGATGAAGAGGTCGATCCGCGGCAGGAGTTAGTCCAGCGGCTGTTAGAATACAAAAAGTATAAAGAAGCGGCGCAGTTTTTAAAAGAGCGGCAGCAAATTCATGGTAAGATTTATACTAAGCAAAACAACATAGAAATGTATCAAGCACTGTTTCGCCGGTCCCAACCTTTGGCCGGAGTAGATTTTTACTGCCTGATAGATGCCCTGCAGCAAGTACTGAAAAGAGCGGAAAAGGTGCAACCGCCGGTAGTGCGGGCAGAAGAAATCAAAATAGAAGATCAAATGGCCCATGTATTGCGCCGTTTGGTGCGCCATCCTCACGGCCTGCCTTTTAATGCTGCCTTTGCGCGGCAGGCAAGCCGCGCGGAGGTTGTGGTCACCTTTTTAGCAATTTTAGAGCTTTTTCATTTAGGTCAAATTCAATTGATTCAAAAGGAACAGTTTGCCGAAATATTGATTTTACCTGTAAAAGGAGAAGAAGTGCTGCATGACAGTAATGTTTCGTGAACATATAAAAAGTGCCATAGAAGTGTTGCTTTTTGTAACTCCTGAACCTTTACCGGTAGCTGATATCTGCCGCTTAGTAGAAATAGAAGAGGCCGATGCTTTAGAACTGCTTCAAGAACTGCGACAAGATTATCAAAAGAGTAACCGCGGCCTGCAGGTTGTTGAGTTATCAGGCGGTTGGCAGTTAGCTACCAAACCGGAATTTGCTCCTTATGTAGAACGATTATACAAAAAACAAAGCAGCAGCACCCTTTCCCGTGCTGCCTTAGAAACACTGGCCATCATTGCTTATCGTCAGCCGATCACAAAGGCGGAACTGGAATTGATCCGCGGTGTAAAACCTGACAGCAGCTTAAACACCTTGTTGGAACGCGGATTGATTGAAGAAAAGGGGCGGCGCGACGGCCCGGGGCGACCGGTTTTATACGGCACGACCACTGAATTCTTAAAGCACTTTGGTTTTAAAGATCTATCCGAACTGCCGGATTTAGACCAATTTACCGAAGAAGTTGAAGAAGAAGAACATCCGTCTCAATTGTCGCTGCCAAACAAAAATTAACGCCCCGCCTTAATACACCTCATTTTTGCCTGCCGCAATTTGGACAGGTGAGCTTTGCGGGCTTACCATTTTACTTTTTTCCTACCTTTTGCTATTATAACCCCTTCTATTGGCAGCAAAAGCTTGTATTCCGCAGGAATAAAAATAATCATCCCCAGTGCAGAATAACATCAGCACATATAATACGGGGGTGAAGGTTTTGCCTAAAAAAATAAAACTACTGCTCGTAATTATCACAGTTTTTACTTTACTTCTGACTGCCTGCACGGCAGAGAAAAAACCGCTGCCGAAAACCGAAACCATTGTGGTTCCCGAAGTATCCGACCTTTCTTTTGATATCATCAAATTAAATGGGGCACCGGATGTAATAAAGAAACAAGTAAAGACTATGCAGGATGCAAAAGACCAAGAGTTTATTACTTATTCCGGTGCAAACGGTAAAGGATATATTATTATTTTCCCTGAAGCGCTGCAGCAAAATGTAACCGTAACAGTTGATAAAATAGAGCAGCGTATTCTTGATGAAAACTATACTTGGCTAAATGTGAAATTATCTTATGAGGAAACTGAGGCCGGTGATGCCAAAACTGACAAACCGCTGATAGCTAAGTTTAGTTTAAAGCGTGAACCGAAGGCTGTGGGTTTTCAACTTAGTCATGTAAATGCTAAGCCAACCGCTCAGCCCAATAATACTACCGCACAAAATAAGACGGCACAGCTGCCGAATCAACCCCAAAATGAGCCTCAAAAACCTCAAGGTCCGGCTATTAGAATCACCAACCCCATGCCGGGGGATGCCGTTAGAAACCCGGTAGAAGTCAGTGGGGTAGTTGCTGCCTTAGATGCAGAACTGCGCATTCGCATAATAAATTCAGCGGGAGAAGTAATAGCTGAAAAACCGGTTAAATTAACAGATAATAATTTTGCTACCGTCATAAACTTTGCACCGCCACAGCAGCAGGAGCAGGGGTTTGTAGAAGCAGTTTTAATCAATCCGCAAGATCAATCGGAAAACGGTCGAGCTTCTGTCGCCGTGTACTTACAACCGGGACATGCCAATGTAAATAAAGAAGATCAGGAGGCATTGCAGCCGTAAATTAACAGGCGGGCATGTTTTCCCGCCTATAATCCAAGCAGTAACTAATCAACAAATTGAAGGGCACGGTCCTGGACCGTGCCGTCGGTTATAAAAAACAACGGAACGGCAAGAAGACCGTTCCTGTCAATGAAAAAGTGCTTGTAGGTGCTTAGGCTATTGGACCTTATGCTTTCAATCTGCCGACACATTCAGAGAGCATGGCTAACAGGGCTTTGGTGCTGAGGACTGTTTGAGGGTAAACCGGTTCACTTTCAATCAACTATCAATTAACCGATAAATAAAATTGATTATTTATTAGCTTTTAATTTGATGGTAGTTGCCGGGGTGTATAACTATTGCCAAATAAGGAAAAATAAGCTAATAGACTACTTTTAGGAGGGAGCCAATGCAGTGATTTTAATTTGCGTTATAGCATTAGTAATATTACTGCTGCTGGCAATCCTTCTTTTATTACCGTTAAAAGTGAGGTTTCGTTATCAGCGAAAAAATAATCACGATTTAATTCGGTTAGAAATGGCAATTTGGAAATTACCTCCGTTTAAATTTAAGATATCTTCAGTAGATGCAAAAACCGAAAAATCCGGCTTTAATATTAAGTTTTCCGGTGGGACAAAAAGATCCGGTTTTTTGGTGCGGCGCATTGTTACTTGGTTAATTGGTGTTCCGGGTAAAAAAGATAATCTCAAGAACTTAGATAGTGCAATATCCCTTCCCTTTGATTGGAATAAGCTGCGAAAGAAAATAAAGCGAATGAGGGATTTATATGACCGCTTTTCTCCGGCGGCAAAATTTTTATTTCAGCATGTACACTGCCGAAGATTTAAATGGAGTACTAAATTTGGTACCGGAGATGCCGCCGCTACCGGCATTGCTACCGGTATTGCTTGGATGTTTAAAACCAATATGCTTACCTATATTTTTAAATATGTCATTCCGCCAAATGAACAGCCGTATTTAAACGTTGAACCTAATTTTGATCAAACCGAGTTTCATACTGATCTGGATTGTTTGTTTGAGGTTAAAAATTTTTGGCTTTTTGTTACCGGCCTAAAAGTAGTCATTCCGCATAAAAAGGGTTAAACCGCTGCCCAAACAGCCAGCCCCAGAAATATTAAAAAGGCTAAGCTGGTGACGTTGTCTACAATAGATATATAATACTTTTTCTTTTTTTCACCGGCATACATATAATTGTTGATGTAGATATTCAACAGCGATTCGATAGGCCCGGCTATTATAATGGCTAAGGCAATATATAAAGGTATTAGCGCTCCTTTTGTAATATATAGATAAAAAGCGGCAAGCACGACAACTGTGCCGATAAAGTAATTTAATATATACAGCACTTGAAGAAAATAATTTTTTTGCAAAGCAAATCATCCTTTTTATCTTGTTTAATAAAAATATATTCAACCTGCAGTATAACTTTCCTTAATAGATGAAAAGGAATTTTTTTACTTCGGTTAATCGGGTACACCTTGGGATGGGTTAAAATGTTTTCCTGCAAACGGAGACAAATAATCATGAACCAATTAGCGGATGATTAGCTCCGGCAGCCCGGTGAAGCGGAAGAACAGGTTTTGCCTCAACTAAGGGCAGATTTTCCTTGGGGTAATATTGCCGAAGCAGAATAGCATAAAATCATATGCCCGACAGTTAATAAAACCCCATCTGTTGACTGCATAATTAGAAATTCCGTTGGCAATATTATGGTTAGACGGGTTATTAAATCTTGAAACGTATAGATAGGGAGTGAATATATTGGGTGAACATCCAATAGAAGCTTTAATGAAAACAGCGATGGAGAGCATTAAAGATATGGTAGATGTAAATACGGTAGTGGGCGATCCAGTGGAAACTCCGGACGGCAGTGTAATTATCCCCATTTCCCGTGTGGCCTGCGGTTTTGCTGCCGGAGGTGGAGACTACCAGATAAACCATGGAAAGGGAGAAGAACCAAAAGGCACCCCCTTTGGCGGGGGGAGCGGTGCCGGTGTTTCGGTACAACCAATGGGCTTTTTAGTGGTCGGCAACGGCCAAATCAGATTACTGCCTGTTGATAACAATGTTATGTTTGATCGCTTAATTGATATGTTGCCTTGTATAATTGATAAAATGCAGGCAATGTGCAGTAAGGATAAAAGAAACACCCCTGAAAACGATATGATGCAGTAATATGTTTTTTTAAAGGCGCGACAGTTCGCGCTTTTTTTATATTATAAGAGCGGTAGTATAACGATAAATTTGAAGAGGCCCTCTTTACCCCTGCCCGTCAAGAAATGTTGCAATAAACGCATACGTTTCTTTATCTCAGATAAATCTTTGCTCATCCTTTGTTGCTCTTCAGTCATTTGTTGCTGTATTTTAACAGCTTCCTCAGCGAGTTTGCGGTAGGCTTCATCCCTGGCAATTTCTGCTTTACTGATTGCTTTGGTCTGCTGGGTTTTAAAAGCATGGGATATCACCACCACAGCCAAAATGGTAATTAGCGTGAGAATTACCAGAATAAACCCCATACCGCTAAGGCCAAAAACTACTTCCTCATTCATTTTTATCCTCCTTTTGCTTGGCAGCGTCTGAATCAGTGCTGCCGGTCTTTTTAATAGTAAGTGTTTTTGCCGCTTCGGCAATACTTTCCGGGCTCAAGATTAGCGTAAAGGGGACCAGCTCATAAAAATTTAATGCTTTTCCGTCTTCTGATAACTCCAACTGGCTGGTTACCAATCCTGCTTTTTCCAAACGCTTTAAATGCATGTAGAGTAAAGGTCTGCTGATCATCACCTCACGGGCTAATTGACTTACATGAACACGCCTATCTCTTAGTGTGGCAATAATTTTTAGCCGCAGAGGGTTTGCCAGCGCTTCTAAGATAGCGAGCAATTCGTCCCCGGAAGGTGAGATAGGTGTTTTATTTTTCTTACTGTTAATTTTATATTCTCCTTTCAAGTGGTAACAAAAGGTTATATTTCACCTGTAAGAATTATATTACAGGTGAAATAATTTGTCAAGCAAAAATAAAGTCTTTGGCTTTCTTCTTTATTATGTGTTATAAAGAAATAGTAGTATTAAACGTCGCTTTTAAGGAGTAATACGATGCCTGTTTTGTATCAACTGGAGGACAGACCGCCTGTATCGCGTACGCTGCTTTATGCTATTCAATGGTTAGCTTACAACCTAGTGAATGTAACGGTGGTACCTATAATTGTGGGTAATGCGCTGGGTTTGGATTCCGGCGGCATTGCCGAATTAATGCAAAGGACGATGTTTTTTGCTTCTTTGGCATCAATACTGCAGGCTTTGTTTGGCCACCGACTGCCGATTATTGAAGGCCCGGCAGGCATGTGGTGGGGGATTTTTATTACCCTGGCGGCGATGGCACCGGCCTTAGGCAAAGATTTAGCGGTGCTGCGGACAGATTTGGAGGCCGGCGTGATTGCAGCCGGGCTGGTGATGATTGTGCTGGGGATGACCGGTTTGATGGGCCGCGCACTTAAGTTATTTACCCCGGCAGTTACCGGAACGGTACTAATGCTTTTGGGTCTGCAGCTTTCCGGAAGCTTTATTAGGGGCATGCTTGGCATTACAGATGAACACCCGGCAGTGGATCCGGCGGCAGCAATGCTGTCGTTATTTGTCGTTGCCGTTGTTATTTTCATCAACTTAAAAGCAGGCGGATTTGTGCGCAGCATTGCTATTTTAATCGGTACCGCCCTTGGTTGGCTGGCGGCAGTACCTTTAAATCTGGCACCGGCGATTGACTTCAGCGGTACCAAATTGATTCAGTTTCCCGCTTTGTTTGCTTGGGGCACACCTACTTTTGATCCCGGCATTATTTTAGTATCTGTACTTACCGGACTATTGGTGCTGTCTAATCTGGTGGCCAGCATTTTGGCCATGGAACGCACCTTGGATATTACATTACCTCCCAAAACTTATGACCGCGGTGTTACCTTTACCGGTGTCGCCGATATTCTTTCCGGCGTGGGTGCTACGGTTGGGGTGGTGCCTTATTCGGCCAGCGCCGGTTTAGTCAGTTTAACCGGTGTGGCTTCCAGAGTACCGTTTGTCGTGTTTGCGGCATTAATGATGATGATGGGCTTTTTTCCGCCGGTCGGTACCTTTCTCAGCTCTATTCCCGGCCCGGTGGGTTATTCGGTGTTGCTGGTTTCCTTTTGCCAAATGCTCGGCTTTGCCTTAAAGGATTATGCCCGTTTAAACTTTACCGCCCGCGAGGTTTTTGTTATTGGCATTCCGCTGTTGATCGGTACCGGCATATTGACCTTGCCACCGGCAGCCTTTGCCGGTGTGCCGGTAATGCTGCGTTATATCCTCGGCAACGGTTTTGTAGCCGGCATGCTGCTGTGTTTATTGCTGGAGCATGTAATACTGTCCCAAAGGTATTTTAAAAACGATGTGTAATTTACTCTGACCATAATCAGGTTCTAATTAAACTTCACGCCTCATAACTTTAAAAAAGGACAAGACTGACGAGCTGTGGGGGTGAAGTTTATGGTTAATTACATTTGGCTGTTTATGATTGTAGTCAGCATTATTGTTGCCGGCGCTCAAGGAAATATTGAAGTGGTCACAAAGGCTGCATTTGAAGGAGCAGATACTGCTGTTAAAGTCAGTCTGGGCCTAATTGCCATTATGACCTTTTGGCTGGGAATTATGAAGTTGGCTGAGGCTGCCGGCTTAGTTAAAGCACTGGCCCGCTTGGTGCGGCCCATTACTGCATTTTTGTTTCCGAGTATACCCAAAGATCATCCGGCGATAGGAGCAATTGTGATGAATCTTTCCGCTAATGTTCTCGGATTGTCTAATGCGGCCACACCGATGGGGTTAATTGCCATGCAGGAAATGCAAAAACTAAACAAAAAGCCGGATACCGCAACCGATGCCATGTGTACCTTTTTGGCACTGAATACTTCCTGCATTACTTTAATACCGACAACTATTATCGGTATTAGATTGATGTATGGTTCGGCAGAACCCACTGCCATTGTTGGAACCACAATATTTGCCACTGTTTGCGGGATGACGGTAGCTGTAATTGTGGATCGAATACTGCGGCAAATTTACGAACTGCGGGGGAAATAAAAATGTATGCATTAATTAATGAGATCTCCCGCTGGGCCATTCCCGTTGTATTGCTGGTGGTACCGCTGGCCGCTTTTATTAAGAAGGTACCGGTGTATGAAACCTTTGTTGAAGGTGCCGAGGCGGGATTTTCTACGGCTGTGAAGACAATTCCCTTTTTAGTGGCGATGTTGGTGGCAATAAGCGTCTTTCGGGCATCCGGTGCCATGCAGTTAATGGCAGACATTTTGTCACCTTTTTTAGATCGAATCGGATTTCCCTCAGAAGTGCTGCCACACGCTATTATGCGTCCCCTTTCCGGTGGGGCGGCACTGGGAATCGCTACCGATATCATTAAAACCCATGGGCCGGACAGCTTTATTGGCAAACTGGTGTCTACCATGCAGGGCACCAGTGATACCACCTTTTATGTGCTCACTTTATATTTTGGTTCCGTTGGGGTGCGTAAGTACCGCTATGCGGTGGTCAGCGGTTTAGCCGCTGATTTTACCACTTTAGTTGCCTCTGTGTTTATTGTTAACGCCATGTTTGGTTAAAAAAGGTTTTGCTAATATAATGTAGAATACAAGAATGCCCGGTTGTTTAACTGGGCATTATAATTTTTCAGAATGTAGGAAGGCGGGTAACTATGGAGCGATTGCAGAAGTTTTTAGCTCATGCCGGTGTAGCTTCCCGGCGCAAGTGTGAAGAATTGATATTACAAGGCAAAGTAAAAGTTAACGGGCAAGTAGTGCGGGAGTTGGGCACTAAAATCGACCCGGAAAAGGATATTGTACATGTAAATAACCGAAAAATATCTGCTAAAAAAAATTATGTCTATATCATGGTCAATAAACCCCGAGGCTATGTCAGTACGGTAAAAGACGAGCGCGGTCGAAAAACGGTAATCGATTTGGTTAAAGAAAAGATGGATTTAAAAGAGCGTATTTACCCGGTAGGAAGATTAGATTACGATTCCGAAGGCTTGTTGTTATTAACCAATGACGGAGCCCTTACCTATGCCCTTACCCATCCCAAGCATCAAGTATCTAAAACCTATAAAGTTAGAGTGAAGGGTATGCCTTCAGTAGATAAACTGGAGCAGCTTGCTCAAGGTGTGGAGTTGGCAGACGGCAAAACCGCACCGGCAAAAGTCTATTTAACTCATGTGTTAAATAAAAACGCTCTTTTAGAAATAACGATTCGCGAAGGGAGAAACCGCCAAATACGCCGGATGTGTGAACATATTGGGCATCCGGTACTTAGGTTGGTACGTATCAGATTCGGACCGCTGGAATTGCGCAAGCTGGCTTCGGGGGATGTGCGTGAACTAACTAAAGCCGAGGTGACCGCATTAAAAAAAGCGGCCGGATTAGCTCCTGAAAAAACTTACATAAAGAGGCATAAAAAGAAATACTAATCAAGTATGCATAGATAATCCCCAATATAGTTATATTAAGGTTAACAAAACTAAGGGGGGCTGAAATCGTGCCGCGTTGTCGCGTTTGTGGTAATGATGACAGTTTAGCTTCTTCTAAAATTCCACCGGCGTCGGATACCGCTAACGCACCGCCTTATGGCTTGGTAGCCAGATTTAAAGAAGACGGTTCAATCAGCAGCATGGAATGTCAGGGTGCTGATCTTGATGAGGCCCAGGAAGCATATGAGGATCCCGAACATTACTTTGATACTTGCCCTATTTGCGGAGCTAAGGACATCCAGTGGTAACTGTTTGCAGGATTTTTTATCCACTAAGGCGAATATCTACTAATGACCGGTAGATTTTTGTCCTTAGGGGGGACTTTTTTTGAACATAATGGCAGAAGAACAGGCAAATAATCATGTGCGAGCCAGAATACGGCTGGATTTTAAGGGTGTAGGCCGGCCAGGGAAGCTGTTCTTTGGAGGGAAAAACACCGAAAAGGTAGCAGAAGAAATCAGAGACCAGCAGGTGGCCTTGTTTCGCAACGTGCCGATGCAGGGAATTACCATTGAAGATATCGACATGAGTGTGGAAGTGTATACCATATATGATGAAATCAGCAAAAGCGATATAGCTTATGCTCCGGTAGTACTTACCGTCACTGCGGATACATTACAAGATGTTCTTTGTTTTATCGCCCGTGAGGACTTTCGCACCATTGAAATTATAGAACCGCAATCTATTCAATTATCTAAGTACGGAATTGAAAGATTGCTGTTTAGGATCTCAGAAGAATTAAAGAATTATCGCCTTCACCTAGAGCGCAAATATAACGGCCGCTAAGAATAATTTGTTTTTTTTCTGCATATATAACAACAAACCTGCAAACAAGGGGCGTTGTTTAGTGCGTAGCAAAAGGCCGGTTGATTTTCTTGATAAAGCAGATAAATTATTGATGCGGCTGGTTGTTTTAACAGCGGTGGCTTTAGTTGTTGTACAGGCAATGGTGGTAGGGGATCCTTTTAGAACGGTAATGGCCGAAGTAGGATCAGACAGTGAAATATTTGACGATAATATTGTGCACTGGCAGGATGAGCACATTACTTTTTATCTGGAAAACTTCAGTACACTGCCACATCTAAAGGTGCTGGTAAACGGTACGGAAGTGGGTGAATTTAAAGACCGCTATTTAACCATACCGGTATATCATGGTGATTTGATAGAAATAGACGGTACTTTTTATGAGCATCCGGTAAGTGTACAGGTATTTAACACTACCGATAATATTATCAAGCCGGCAGTAGGCCATAAATTAACGATTAACGGAGAGGTTAAGCGGGTTGGCAGTGTAAAAATGAAAGATGCCGATTAAAGTTAATGTACGGCCCGCAATGGTTGATTTTAGCAGACCGCTGTAATATAATTAGTTTCAGCACTCCCTGAGGATGGAGTGCATTTTAATTTGCGAGGTGTTATGGGGTATGAGCAAAAGCCCCTTAAAGGGAAGCAGAAAAGTGGCAAAGGTTGCTTTGGAAATGGCTCTTACTGAATCCAGAGAAGAGGAAAGAAATTTTAAAGCCAGGTATGCCCAAGAGGGCATTTATACCGCAGCCGTAGATTACGGCGGAGATTTTATCAGTTCAATAGGTAAAATTATAGAAAGAGCGGTAGTGGCAGCCAAGCGGGAAGGGGTAATAAAGGATACCCACGTTGAGGAAGGTGCGGTTGCCGGAGCTACCAGAGAAGCGTTGGCAATGGTGATGCCCAAAGCAGTCGGTTTAAATTTGGGCGGTAAAATCGGTATTGCCCGGGAAGGCGACCATGTAATTGTGGCGATGTTTTTCGGCGTTGGTATGTTGCATTTAGATGAAGTGGCTATCGGCATCGGGCATCGGGCAGTACCTTCTTAAGGGTGAGCACACCATGGCAGATACTTGTATCAGAGCAATACGCGGGGCAATAACCGTGGAAGAAAATTCCCCGGAAGCAATCAGTGAGGCAACAAAAGAGCTTTTACGGCAGATCGTTGAGCAAAATGCTCTGCAACCGGAAGATATTATCAGTGTGATTTTTACCGCCACTAAAGATCTCAATGCTGCTTATCCGGCTAAAGCGGCGCGGGAGATCGGCTGGTCCTTTATACCTTTAATGTGTATGCAGGAGATGGATGTGCCCGGAAGCCTGCCTTACTGCATCAGGGTGCTGTTACATGTAAACACAACCAAAAGCCGGCAGGAAATTAAGCACATTTATTTAAGAGAGGCCAAAAACTTAAGACCGGACTTAACAAAAACCTAAGGGCAATCCTTAGGTTTTGTTAATCTAAAGGTGGGGTTTTTCGGCGGATTTGGCGGCGGTAAATTTTCCTGAGGGTGTCTGGGGGCGTGGACGATGGTTATGCTGTTATAGATTCTCTCTTTTTCTGCTATCAATTTGCCATTAACATATTGACGATCACGCAGTTCTACCCGGGGAATTACCACGGTTATTTCATGCGGAATAAGTAAATTTAGCTTGCGGCTCAGCTTAACGTTGACATCCTCAAGCTGCAGTTCGGCGTGATCTTCTTGAATAGCCGGTATCGGTTTTGGCTTTTTTCTTAAACGAAGCTTAAACATAGTTACACCTTCTTGACTTACATTTATTACCACAATATGGAATTTGGCTCAATTGGTGATAAATAATTATGAAACTAATAAACAGTTGTCTTTAAACTACACACCGGTGTTATAATGAATAACGGGGTAGGAGGTGCCGCAAATTGTCAACTTATCCTTTGGTCAGTCGTGAATATCAAGCTACGGACACTGTGATTAAGCTGAACAACGCCGTTGTTGGGGGAGGCAATAAATTTATCATTGCCGGCCCTTGTGCGGTGGAAGGCCGAGAAATGATGCTATCCCTTGCTCAAGTATTAAAAGAGATGGGTGTTAATGCGTTGCGCGGTGGTGCCTTTAAGCCCCGTAGTTCACCTTATTCTTTTCAAGGTCTCGGTCCGGAGGGACTGCGTATCTTAAGTGAGGCGGGACATTTAACCGGTCTGCCGGTGGTAACCGAACTTTTGGATGTCAGAGATTACGAACTGGTTTACCAATACGCCGACATCATTCAAGTTGGCAGCCGCAACATGCAAAACTATGCCTTGCTGCGTGAGGTCGGTCGGGGCAATAAACCGGTGCTGCTAAAGCGGGGGTTGGCCGCTACTATTGAAGAATGGCTGTTGGCTGCAGAGTATATTGTTAATGAGGGAAATAAACAGGTAATTTTATGTGAACGGGGGATTCGCACCTTTGAAACCTATACCCGGAACACTTTAGACATTGCCGCCGCGGCTGCGGTAAAAAGACTGTCGCATCTTCCGGTTTTGGTGGATCCCAGTCATGCCACCGGCAGAAGAGAGTTGGTTCTACCCACGGCACTGGCAGCAGTGGCCGCAGGCGTGGACGGGTTGATCATTGAAGTACACCCTGAGCCGAATAAGGCTTTGTCTGACGGGCAACAATCGATCACTCCGGATGAACTGGCATTGTTGTTAAAGAAGGTGCGCGCACTGGAAAAAATATGATCGGCGTTATCAAGGTATTTATTTATAAGCCGGAAAAGTGATAATGTTATCATCCCATTCCAATAAATCACTTATTACGGCAAAAATGTCAATAGTACGAATGATGCCGACAACTTTTAGGTGCTCAGGGGGATATTCACCCTGTGTTAACTCACAAATTTTCGGATTTTCTACTACCGGCAGTGAATTAACATGCTTGGTTAAAATAATATTCACTGCTTTTGTAACCGGTTCATTTTCATATATGTAAGCGTAGTCTACACTGCGCATAATATCTTTTATATGAACATTCTGATGTTCATTAGTTTTATGTTTCTTAAAAAACGATGCCCATAAAAGAAGGGGAGAAAAGGTATTTTTTTTATTTGCTTCGGCATCAATGGCTTTTAACAGCGAGCGTATTGTCAAAATACCTACTGTTTTTCCATAACCGTCCAAAACAATTATAGGCTTGTGACTAATATATGCCCGGCCATTTTCACTGTTAGTAACAAATTTTTTTCTAAAAATTTTTATTGCTTCGCCTATAGAGGCGTTCATGTTTATTTGCGGATAGTCTTTTATTGGAACCATTACTTCTTTAACCAATTGGTCGTGCAACAAAAACACCTCTTTATTTTATTGGTAAAATTTTATAATACTATATTAATTTACTATATATACTTAGTTTTTGCAAAGGTTAGGCCAAAGGTCAAGTTTTTATGACAGTTATTTATTAGTTAGAAGGGGTTTAATAATGGATCGCACAAAACAACTGGCAGAAGAAAATATACCTAAACTTTTACTTAGGTTTTCTGTACCGGCAGTAATCGGCATGTTGGTTAACGCCCTGTACAATGTTGTGGACCGTATTTTTGTCGGCCATGGGGTGGGCGCTTTAGGTATTGCCGGCATCACCATTGGTTTTCCGGTTGCCATTATTACTATGGCTTTTGCTATGCTCATTGGCTTTGGGGCCACTTCTTTAATTTCCATTAAGTTAGGCGAGAACAAAAAAGCAGAAGCAGAGGGAATTATGGGCAATGCCTTTGTATTGCTAATCTTGATTGCCCTGCTGACCACATTTGTCGGCTTAGTATTGCTGGAACCCATGCTGATACTTTTTGGCGCCAGCGACACGGTTTTGCCTTATGCCTGCGATTACATGCGCATTATTATACTGGGCTCGATATTCATGTTTATCGGTTTTGGCATGAATAATTTTATCCGGGCCGAAGGCAATCCCAAAATGGCGATGTATACCATGATCATTGGTGCGGTGTTAAATACCATCGGTGATCCCATCTTTATTTTTGTTTTTGATTTAGGAATTAGAGGAGCGGCATATTCGACCGTGATGTCACAAATGGTGACGGCAGTTTGGGTGATGTATTACTTTTACAGCGGTCAAAGCAGTTTAAAACTGCGGCGCGTCAACTTGCGCTTACAATTGGCTACTGTAAAAAGAATTTTTGCTATTGGTTCCGCATCATTTGCCATGCAGTTGGCAGCCAGTTTGTTGAATGCGGTTATGAATAACGGCTTAAACACATACGGCGGTGATGTGGCTGTTGCCGGAATGGGTATTATTAACAGCATTGTCACTTTAATGCTGATGCCGGTATTCGGTATCAACCAAGGTGCTCAGCCGATTATCGGCTTTAATTTCGGCGCCCAAAATTATCGTCGGGTAAAAGATACACTAAAGCTGGCCATTATTGTGGCGACAGTTATTATCACTATTGGTTACGTGTTGGCAATGTTATTTCCGTCTACGTTAATCGCAATGTTTAACAATAAAGATCAGGAGTTAATTAACTTTGGTGTTCATGCGATATACATTACTTTTTTAGTTCTGCCGGTTATTGGCATACAAATTGTCGGTTCCAGTTATTTCCAAGCGGTGGGCAAACCAAAACAAGCGATGTTTTTAGGGCTGACCAGGCAGTTGCTTATTTTAGTACCGTTGTTGATTATTTTACCGCGCTTCTATGGCTTAGACGGCGTACTTTACGCCCTGCCGATTTCTGACATGGTTTCTGCTGTCATTACCGTAATATGGTTGTCTATGGAAATGAGGAATTTAAAACCCCAAGCAAAGCCGGCAACGGTAGAAGGGCAACGGTAATAACGCCCTACCGGTCCAAACACAACTGCGATAAAGGACGCCAAGGCATTTGACCTATGCAAACAGTTAGTTGACGCTTACAATTTAATGAGCTCCGCCGCCTCCGGGTGTGATATGCGGCCTGTGGTTCAAAACAGTCCTCGATACTAATCCCCTGTTAGCAATGTCCTTTGAATTAAGCCGACTAATCGAAAGCATAAGGTCAAAAGCCTTGGCGGCAAAGAAACGCTGCATTTGCGAAAAGGGCGACATGCTTTTCTTCCCTTACGCTGAACGGTAAATCGATAAAATGCAGAGAAGGGTCTTGACCCTTCCGCCCTGTTATCGCAGACGGAACGGTCAAGTGACGTGACCCTGTTTTTTGGGCAAAAAAGCTGCTGCAAATGTGCAGCAGCTTTTTTATTTTATTAAGCCTAATTCTTCTGCCAGTTTGCGCCATGCCGGCAGGGAATTTTTAATTACTTTTTTATCTATGCAGTAGGATACGCGGAAGTATCCGGGTTTGCCAAAACCGGTGCCCGGTACCACTAAAATGTTATATTTTACAGCGGTGTTGGCAAACTCTACGTCATCAGGCAGCGGGGATTTGGGAAACAGGTAAAATGCACCTTGGGGCTTAACCACTTCAAAGCCCAGTTCCACCAAGCTGTTATAAAATAAATCTCTCTTTTCCCGGTAGGCATCAATATCCACACTTTCTCTTTGCAGACCGGCAACTAACCGCTGCATTAAGGCCGGAGCGTTTACATAACCCAAAATGCGGTTGCTGAAGATCATGGCGTTGACCAGTAAGTCTACCTGCTTAATTTTAGGGCTGGCGGCAGCATAGCCGATGCGCTCGCCGGGCAGGGCTAAATCCTTACTGTGAGAAGTAACAATAATGGCATTGTCGATGTATTTAAATACGTTAGGCACTTCTAAGTCATAAGCAATTTTGGCGTAGGGTTCATCGGAAATTACATAAATAGGCCGACCGTATTCTTCTGATTTGCTGTTGATTAATTGTCCTATTTCAGCCAGTATTTCAGCGGGGTAGACTACACCGGTCGGGTTATTGGGTGAGTTAATAATGATCGCCCGGGTTTTGGCGTTAATTGCTTTGCTTAACGCCGTTATATCCGGCATAAATTTTTCGTCGGTGCTTACTTCACGCAGCACCCCGCCGTGATTGTCCACATAAAAGCCGTATTCTACAAAATAGGGTGCCAGGGCAATAACTTCATCGCCGGGATTTAAAATAGCTTTCAGCACGACATTTAAACCGCCGCCGGCACCAACCGTCATGACCACATGATCTGCCGTTACCGGAAGCCCACTGTCTTCTGCAATTACATCCGCTATTGCCTGTCTTGTTTCCGGATATCCGGCATTGCTCATGTAGCGGTGCATTCCCGGTATCGGATTTTCAGCCAGTTTTTTTAATTCTTCGTGAAACTTTTTCGGTGGTTCAACAAAGGGATTACCTAAAGAAAAATCAAATACGTTTTCTGCGCCGTAAATTTTACGCAGTCGGTCACCTTCTTCAAACATTTTACGAATCCAGGATGACTTGGATAAAGATTGCTCAATTTTATCCGCAATTACCTTCAAAAATATCAACCCCTACCTAAACTTAGTAACTTTAATAATAATATTGTATATTAGTAGAAAAATAAGCGCAATTAAATAAGCAAAATATGTTATTATTCAGTATTATACCAAATGAAAGGAAGTAAATTATGGAATTAACCGTTAAAAAGATATCCGGGGTAAAGGGAGTATTAACAGTACCCGGTGATAAATCAATATCCCATCGGGCGGTAATGTTGGGAGCATTGGCACAAGGGAAAACAGAAATTCACAATTTTTTAACCGGAGAGGATTGCCTGGCCACGATCAAATGTTTTCAGTCAATGGGGATAGAAATAAACAATGAACACGGGGTAATTACCGTTTACGGTAAAGGGCTAAAGGGCTTAGTGGAACCGGAAGATGTACTAAACTGCGGCAATTCCGGCACGACAGCCCGCTTAATGTTAGGCATTTTGGCCGGCCAACCTTTTTTTAGTGTATTAACCGGAGACAGTTCGCTGCGCCGCCGTCCGATGGAGCGGGTGGTAAAACCGCTGATGCAAATGGGAGCTTCTTTTATGGGCAGAAAAAATAGCTCACTACTGCCTCTAAGTGTAACCGGCGCCAAATTAAAGCCGATTCACTATCATTCACCGGTAGCAAGTGCCCAAGTAAAATCAGCGATACTTTTCGCCGGTTTATTTGCCAACGGCACAACGGTGGTAGAAGAACCGGCACTTTCCCGGGATCATACCGAACGCATGCTGAAAAATTTCGGCGCCCGGGTGGAAGTGGTTAATCATACCGTGGCGATTGAAGGCTGTCCGGTATTGACGGGACGGCGAGTTTTTGTTCCCGGAGACATTTCATCCGCTGCCTTTTTTCTGGTGGCGGCGGCAATAATGCCCGACTCTGATTTAACAATTAAAGATGTGGGGTTGAACCCCACCCGAAACGGCATTATCGATGTGTTGAAAGAAATGGGGGCGAATATTACCGTATCCCGCCAGCGGACCGAAGGGGGTGAACCCGTTGGGGATATCCGGGTGCAGGGGGGTGAACTTACCGGTACCGTGATTGGGGGCGAGATAATCCCCCGGCTGATTGACGAACTACCGGTACTGGCAGTAGCGGCAGCGGTAGCTCGCGGTAGAACGGTAATCAAGGATGCTGCCGAACTGCGGGTAAAAGAAACCGACCGCATTGCCGCCACGGCGGCAGAACTGGCAAAATTCGGTGTGAAAATTGAAGAAAAACCGGACGGCATGATTATCGAAGGAGGCCGAAAATTGACCGGTGCTGTTTGTCACAGTTACGGTGATCACCGCATAGCAATGGCTATGACTATAGCGGGCTTAGTGGCCGAAGGCCAAACTACCGTGCATGGGGCGGAGATTATGGATATATCTTTTCCGGGCTTTGTCGATGCATTAAAATCTATTGTTGTAGAATAATAGCTGTAGGTTTTTTTCCTTTCTGTTGTATAAAAAAAGGAATTTTCTGTGATATGTCGAACTTATAATATGTTTTGGATGTTTTTGTTTTAAATTTTGACTTAAACAATAGATAATAATAATTGAGTTTTTATTACGAGGGATAATATGAAACCTAATTTTAATGTGGCTATTGACGGTCCGGCCGGGGCCGGTAAAAGTACCATTGCCAAATTATTAGCCAAAGAATTGGATTTATTATACATAGATTCCGGCAGTATGTATCGAGCCATTACATTAAAAGCTTTGCGATTAAAATATGATTTTAATAACCAAGCTTTATTGGCGAAATTGGCCAAAGAAAGCCAGATAGATTTATTTTATGATAATGACGGAAACTATCGGGTAAAATTAGATCAGCAAGATGTGACTAAGGAAATTAGGCATCCGGAAGTATCACAGCATGTATCCTATGTGGCTAAAGTGCCTGAGGTAAGAAAACACCTGGTCAGCCGACAGCAGCAAATGGCGGCAAAAGGCAGGGTAATTATGGATGGCCGTGATATAGGTACCAGGGTTTTGCCTAATGCAGAAGTTAAGTTTTTTTTAACCGCTACCATAGAAGAAAGAGCTAAAAGGCGGCAGTTGGATTTAGCCCGGCAGGGCTATCAAGTGCCGCTGGATAAACTAATTAAAGAGTTATCAGAGCGAGATGAGATAGATCGCAATCGCAGTGTTGATCCTTTGGTGCCGGCAGCCGATGCAATTATTGTCGATACTACCGGGATGACAATTAATCAGGTGGTTGAGCTGCTCAAAAAACATATTGCCGACAAAGGTTTTGGAGGTTTTAATTAATGTTTTATGATTTCGCCAGGGCTGTTTGTCGGATAGTTTTATTCATCTTGCGCCGCTGGAAAGTTACTGGTTTAGAAAACTTTCCTGCCGAAGGCGGAGTAATTGCAGCGGCCAATCACACCAGTTATTGGGATCCGGTAATCATCGGCTGTGCTATTAATCGTCGGATACATTTTATGGCTAAAGCAGAACTTTTTGATATACCTCTGTTGGGTTTGCTGATTCGCAAACTGCATGCTTTTCCCGTTCACCGGGACAAATCTGATCGCCGTGCGCTGCGGCAGGCAACAGAGGTATTAAAAGCCGGGAATGTGCTGGGGGTGTTTCCGGAGGGAACCCGCAGCTCCACCGGGGAACTGCTGAAACCGCATTTAGGGACAGCATTAATTGCCTTTAAAGCAGGTGTACCGATTGTGCCCATTGCCCTTATTGGGGCACGGGGTTTTTGTGGAAAAGTAACGGTACAAATCGGTAAGCCCGTGCCGCTGCCGAAAGTAACCGATAACAAACCCCAGCGTCAGGATTTAGAAAACTATATAAATCAAGTAATGCTTGAAATTTCCCGTCTTATTGGGGATAAGTCAGCTTGAGGTGATTTTTTTGGAAATATTGGTGGCGCCAAAGGCAGGTTTTTGTTTTGGTGTAAAACGGGCAATTGATATTGCGGAAAAGGCTGTCAATGAAAAAAGCGGGCCGATTTACACATTGGGTCCGATTATCCACAATCCGCAGGTAGTGAAGAAACTAAGCCAAAAAGGCGTTAAAAGTATAGATAATGTTTCTGACGGAGATCCGGGGGATTTAATTATCCGATCTCACGGTGTAAGTCCCGATATTTTGGAAGAAGCCCGTCAGTATGGACATAATATATTAGATGCCACCTGCCCTTTTGTGAGTAAAGCGCAGCAGTTGGCAAAAAAACTTACCGAAGAAGGTTATCAGGTTGTTGTGGTTGGTAACCCTCACCACCCTGAAGTCCGGGGGATTGTGGGCTGGACGGGCGGCAAGGCGTTGGTAGTGGAAAATGCCGAACAAGCAGAAAAGGTTACAGGCAATGGCAGGGTTGGTGTGTTGGCACAAACTACCCAACCTGTTGAAAATTTTGATCACGTGGTTCGTACCCTACAACTAAAAGGGTTTGAAGTAAAGGCGTATAATACCATCTGTCACGCTACCGGGCAGCGTCAAAAAGCAGCGCGGGAGCTGGCAGAACAAGTAGATGTGGTGGTAGTGGTAGGGGGAGCAAACAGTGCTAATACCGCTAAGCTTACCCAAATATGTCGACAAACCGGCACACCTACTTACCAGGTAGAAAATGCGTCTGAATTAAAACCTGAGTGGTTTAAGGGGGTTAAACGAGCCGGATTAACAGCCGGTGCATCTACACCGGACTGGGTTATTGAGGAGGTAAAGTGTAGGATGAATGAATTAGGTGAAACTATGGAAATGCAAGGACAGGGCATGGAGGGAGCAGTAGAAATAAGAAATCTGCAGCCCGGCGAAGTGGTAAAAGGAACAGTTGTGCAAGTTAATCAGGATGAGGTTTTAGTTGACGTTGGAGCAAAATCTGAAGGGGTTATTCCCAAGAGAGAGTTGACCAGTTACCAGGCCGACCCCCAAGATGTGGTTAAGGTTGGCGATGAAATAGAGGTTGAGGTTATCAAGGGTGAAGATGAAGAAGGCAAAACAATTCTTTCTAAAGTACGAGTAGATGTTGCCAAAAACTGGGGTAAACTGGAAGAAGCGATGGAAAAGGGTACCGTAGTTGAAGGAGTTGTTCGGGAAGCCGTTAAAGGCGGACTGTTGGTAGACGTAGGTGTGCGGGCATTTTTGCCGGCATCACTGGTGGAAATCGGCTATGTAGAAGATCTCACCCAGTATGTAAATAAAACAATAAAGGCAAAAGTAATTGAAATGGACAAAAGCAAGCGCAAAGTAATTCTCAACCGTAAAGTTGTTTTAGAAGAGGAAAGGGCTAAGGCACGGGAAGAGCTGTTTAACACCTTAGAAGAAGGTCAAACCGTTAAAGGTGTGGTACGCCGTCTGACAGATTTCGGCGCCTTTATTGATATCGGTGGGGCTGACGGTTTACTGCATATTTCTGAAATGGCTTGGTACCGCATTAATCACCCGTCAGAGGTTGTTAATGTGGGCGATGAAGTTGAAGTGAAGGTACTGAAAGTAGATAAAGAAAATGAAAAAATATCACTGGGCTTAAAGCAGCTTTTACCCAACCCCTGGGATAATGTAGTTGAAAAATACCCGGTAGGTGATATTGTTACCGCTAAAGTAGTTCGCTTGGCTCCCTTTGGTGCCTTTGTTGAGCTTGAACCGGGTGTAGAAGGTTTGGTGCATATTTCTCACCTAGCCGATCATCATGTAGAAAAACCGGAAGATATAGTTTCTGAAGGAGAAGAAATTAAGGCAAAGGTGCTGTCGGTAGATCCGGAGCAAAAGAGAATTCGCCTCTCTATCCGTGAGGTTAATAAAGACAACGCCAAACGTCAGCCGAAAAAGCAGCAACCAAAACCCCAACCGGCACAAACCCATGAGGAATCTGAGGGTATTGGCATTAACCTCGGCGAAGTTATGCCGGAAGAATTAACCAAAATGCTTAAAGACAATCAATAAATATCTATTGAGATTTTAGCAAAAGATAAATCCCAAGGTATTAACCTTGGGATTTTTTTATTTTCCCGGAAAATGGTTTAGGAGGCTGACAATGAAAAAACTGCTGTCGCTGATCATTTGCATTTCATTAATAGTCAGTTTGTATTTTCCGTCAGTGTCTCTGGCGGGCGGTAGTTGGAGTCCGACAGCACTACTTACTATTAAAGAAAATGACCATTCGGTGGGGCACAGTTATGAAGTGGTTGATAAAAACGGTGAATTGATTACCACCACTTCACGCCAAGTTTACCGTGGCGATGAAATTATTCTGCCTGACGGCCGGCATTATCGGGTGACGCGTGTTAACAAAAATCAAGCCATAGCCAAACTATTGGGACGGGATAAAGATTATCTTTCATGGGTAGCTTACTTTAAAGAAACCGCCGTTCCGGTTGCCGATATAGAAGAATTTAAAAAGCGGCCGGTAGGCATTTATCACACCCACACTGCCGAGTCATACTTGCCCACCAGCGGTCAGGCATTGGAAGCCTTTGACGGTGATATTTACCAAGTGGGTGAAGTTTTTGCAGACAAGCTGCAAAAACATAAAGTTAATGTTTTATATTATAAAACTCCTCATGATCCGCACAACAACACCGCTTATATGCGTTCCCGCCGTACGGCCAGCGGCATATTAAGAAATAATCCGATTGCATTATTTGATCTGCATCGGGACGGCGTTCCCGATCCGACGCAATATCAGGCAAATGTTAACGGTGAACAGATAGCAAAAATTCGCCTGGTGGTCGGCCGACAAAACCCAAAATATGAAGCCAATACTGATTTTGCCAAAAGGTTGATGGCTTACGCCGAGCAGCAGTACCCCGGTATTGTTAAAGATTTGTATATGGGCAAGGGAAACTACAATCAGGATTTGCTTTCCACGGCAATACTTTTAGAGGTAGGTACTTATACCAACACGCTGGAGGAATGCCAAAAGGGAATCGCTATCTTTGCCGATGTGGTGCCGGTGGTGCTGGGTTTAACCGGGGTAGACGGTAAAAAGGCAGAAGGGGCGGCGGCTGCCCCGGTAAAAGGTCACGAGCAAAGTGCTTGGAGAACGGCGCTGTCTTTAATTAGCCTTACAGCACTGGCTGCGTTGGCATTTTTCCTGATCAGCACCGGCCGTTTAGAAAAAGTTGTAGAAAATGCCGCTAGTCAAGCGCAAAAAATATTAAACTTACCCACAGTGGCGGCAGTGAAAGAAAGAACGGCTAAAGCAATGCACAGCCTCAATATGAGAGTGCATAAGTTTTTTCCAAAGACAGCGGGGAATAGAGGCCGGTTGATTAAAGGCTTAAACCGCTTTGTAGCAGCAACACCGGCTGCTAAACCGTTAAAAAATAAAAAAAAGAAAGATTAACTTTAAAGGCATAAATATTTTCTTATCAGGTTAGTCTACAGAGATGAAAAGTATACCAAATGAGGAGGCAGAATAATGACCCAATTTCCTTTTGGTTTAATAGCTTTAATTATTGTATCTTTCTTAATTTATTTCGGACTGGCCCAACGGGTTTTGGATCGCATGCGGCTCAGTGATAAAGCGGCGTTGGCCATAATTGTGGCCATGATTATCGGCAGTTTTATCACCATTCCGTTGCCAATCGCCGGGATTAGAGCTTCAATAAACGTGGGCGGTGGGCTGATTCCGATTGCTTTAGCCGTTTACCTTTTGGCGAAAGCAGGTACCACCAAAGAATGGGTGCGGGCTTTAGTAGCCACTGCCATTACCGGGTTGGTGGTGTATTATTTAGGCTCATGGCTAATGAGCGGTTTACCTGAGCCCGGAGGCCGGTTCGCAGTGATAGATTCAATTTACTTGTTTCCGCTGGCTGCCGGTATAACCGGATACTTAGCCGGGCGCTCCCGCCGATCTGCATTTGTGGCGGCAACTTTAGGTGTCGTTTTGGTAGACGTATTTCATTTTATTTGGCTGGTACGGAGCGGTGCCGTCGGGGGCACGGTAGCTATCGGCGGTGCAGGGGCCTTTGATGTTACGGTATTGTCCGGTATTGTAGCCGTACTTTTAGCCGACATATTTGGAGAACTGCGGGAACGTCTGCAGGGAGGACCGGAAAGCGAAGGCCGCCCGAAAGAACTGTTGGCCGGCTTGCGCAAACCGGAGGTGAACCGCAGCGATAAAGAAACAGAGGAAAGACGCAATGAATCGCCGCTGACTATGGAAATGGGGGAAATGGATGTTAATGAGCGGATACCTACTCCGGCGGAAAAAGGCGATCTTTTTCGCGGGGAAGAAATAGTTGAAACTATTGAGGAAGATACCGGTATTGGGGGTGAGGGCCGTGAAAAAAAATAACTATAGGTTTACACTGGCGGCAGTAATGCTGAGCGTCGGTGCTGTGCTTACGTTTTTAGCGGCAACAGATTTTTCCCTGCCGGTCAAGCCGGCTTTAAGTCCGACAGCGCTGGTCAAGGCCGACGCCGATGACTTTGTCGATCATACTGTCGGCCGTACAATGGAGATATTTGACGAAAGCGGTGCGCTGATTACTAAAATGGCCAGTAATGTGGGTGTAGGCGATCAGGTGATAAAACCGGACGGACGTCACTACGAAGTGAAGAAAGTGGATGGTAGCAGAGCAACGGCTAAACTGTTGGGTGCAGATAAAGAGTATTTAGCCTGGGTTGATTATTTTAATAACTTGACAGAAGTGCCGGTGGCAACTAAAGAGTGGAAAGATCGTCCGGTGGCAATCTATCAAACCCATACCGATGAGTCTTATGTGCCTACGGAAGGCACCGAATCAAAGCCTTTTAACGGGGGAATTTTAGAAGTTGGTAAGCATTTTGCTGAAGGACTGAAAAACAAAGGGTTAAATGTGATCTATAACGATAACAAACACGATCCGCACGACAATAATGCTTATATGCGCTCGCGGCGTACAGCCACCGAATTGATGAAACAAAACCCGATTGCCATGTTTGATGTGCACCGTGACGGCATACCTGATCCTAGCTATTATAGTGAGAATATCAGCGGAAGGGATGTGGCCCAACTTCGCCTGGTAGTAGGCAAACAAAACCCGAAAATGTCTTCCAATATGGATTTTGCCAAGCGGTTAATGGCTTATGCGAATAAAGAGCATCCCGGCATCATTAAAGAAATTTTTGTTGGCAAGGGGAACTATAACCAAGATTTAATGTCCACGGCACTGCTCATAGAAGCCGGCACCCATACCAATCCTCGTGAGCTGGCTGAGGAAGGGATAGCTTTGTTGGCTGATGCAGTGCCGGTAGTACTGGGGGCCACCGGCGGGCCAACACCGGGCGGACCCGGTGCGGAAACCGGCAGTGACGCCGGGGCACGGGGTGGCTGGAAAACGGTAGCCTGGATTTTAGGGGCTTTACTGTTAGGTGGCGGTGCATTTCTGTTAATCAGCACCGGCAGTTTTAAAGGAGCGGTTGAAAAATTAGGCGGTATCGGTAAAGAAATGACCGGTTTTTTGGCCCCGGCTCGCAAGAAAGAAATTAAGGTAGGCCAAAAACGGTCATTACAGGATAAAATTGACGATGAAGATACCGGAGACGAAATCAGAAATGACTAACTGGGGGTAACAATTGTGGAACTGCATGGCCATATATTGGTAATTGCCGTAGGTACCTTTTTTGGCACACTGACGAGGTTTATCCTGCTGCGGGTTGATTACCGGCAGTATCCCGGTTACCCCCACGGCTACATTGTGCACATGTCCCTAGGGTTTATTGCTTCCGCCCTAGGGGCAGTGGCCGTTCCGGCCATCTTGGAAAAAGATTTTGCCGCTTTTACTTTTTTGGCATTGGCAGCGCAGCAGTTTCGGGAAATTCGCACCCAAGAAAGAAACACACTGGAAAGCTTGGAGGAGTCGGAACTCATTGAGCGTGGCAAGGACTATATTGAAGGCATTGCCCGTACTTTTGAAGGGCGCAATTATTTAGTAATGATTACCGCTTTTATTACCGCCCTGGCTACGCAAATCGGCCTGAGCACCGGAATTGACTGGTATATCGGAGCGGTCGTGGGTTTTATTGCTTTAGTCATCAGCCGCAAGTATATGACCGGCAAAGTCATCGGGGACTTGTGTGTAGTAAAACCGGTTAAGTTGCGCTTTGAAGGGCCCACTTTGTATATTGAAGATGTTAATATAATTAATGTTGGTTTAAAAAGCCGCCGGGAGAAAATTTTAAAAGAAGGCTTAGGCGTGATGATTCATCCTAAAGACGACAATGCCCGGGCAACAATTCACGACCCCGGTCAGCGCCAGGTAATAGCCCATACTGCCGGTGTCATTTTAGGCACCAAAAAGGATGTAGACATACCGGAATTCAGCCCTGTTTTACGCAAAAACCCCGATACGGGGGCGGTGGCGATGTATATCATGCCGGTTGAAAGGGATATCAACGCTTTGATTGAAGCGGTAAATCGCACGCCGGTATTAGAAACCGCTTACAGCAAGCCTTTAGCAGCTAGGGCAGGTCGCTATGCTGCAGATTAAACAAAAAAGAGGTGCAGGAAATGTCTGTCGAAATTACCGGAATGATTTTAGCGGCTATTACCACCGAACCCAGTGAGGTGGGCGGTGGAATGCCGATTTTTTATGTTCAAAATACCGATGAATTACAAAGTAAGGCGATCAGCTTGGCTAATATTTTAGATGGGATGGTGCATGAAGTGACGCCCAATACACTAATCATAGTTAAACACTAAAAGCTTGACTAAATTTCCCAGGTATTAGATAATTTATGAAGTAATAAAATGGGGGTTCTTATGTTTAAGGGACTTAAAGTTTGCGAGGTTAAACCAAACAGCATTGCAGCAGAGTTGGGCATTGTGCCCGGGGACAGAATTTTAGAAATTAACGGTGAAAAAGTGCGGGATATTATTGATTACCGATTTCTTACCGCAGACGAAGATTTAACGCTAAAACTGGTAACCGCTGCCGGTGAGGAATGGTTAATGGAAATAGAAAAAGATTACGATGAAGATCTGGGTTTGGATTTTGGCACTGATACTTTAGGTGGGTTAAAAAGATGTAGGAATAAGTGCCTTTTTTGCTTTGTAGATCAAATGGCACCTAATATGCGCCAATCTTTGTATGTAAAGGATGACGATTACCGCACCTCGTTTTTGCATGCCAGCTTTATTACTTTAACCAATGTCACAGATCAGGAGTTGGAGCGCATCATTAAGCAGCGTTTAAGTCCGCTGTATATATCGGTACATACCACCAACCCCGAACTGCGCCGCAAGATGATGGCTAATCCCAAAGCCGCCAATATTATGCGGCAGCTCACCGCTTTAAGTGAAGCCGGCATTGAGATGCATACGCAGGTGGTGTTATGTCCGGGAATAAATGACGGCGCGGAACTGGAACGTACGGTGCGGGATTTGGCCGGCTTTTGGCCGCAAGTCAGATCGTTGGCAGTAGTACCGGTGGGGCTGACCAAATACCGGGAAGGTTTAGCGCCGTTGCGTGTATTTAACCAAGATGAGGCCCTGGCGGTAGTAAAACAGATAGACGGGTGGCAGCGGGAGTTTCGCGCTAAGTTTAACTACCCCTTTGTTTTTGCCGCAGATGAATTTTATATTGAAGCAAAGCTGCCCATTCCCCCCGATGAATACTATGCCGACTACCCACAGACGGAAAACGGTGTGGGGCTTGTGAGGTTATTTCTCGATCAATGGGCGGATGTGGAGAAAAGGCTGCCAACAAAGATTTGCCCGGCGAAGAAAGTTTCGCTGGTGACCGGTTCTTCTGCTTATAAAATTATAAAAACCGTAGCGGACAGATTAAACCAAATTGAAGGGCTGACCGCTGAACTTTATTGTGTACCCCATCGGTTTTTCGGAGAAACGGTAACCGTGGCCGGATTGCTAACCGGCAGTGATTTGCGGCAACATTTGCGTGGCCGCGACTTAGGAGATCTGCTGCTCATTCCTGAAGTGATGCTGAAAGATCAAAAAGAAGATGTTTTTTTAGATGATATAACAGTTGATGAGTTGGCGAAAGAGTTAAAGGTAAAAATATTGCCGATAGACAGCCCCTACGGGCTGCTGAAAGCACTGCAATAGAGGGTTAAAACAGGAGCTTTTTTGTATAAACTTTAGAATAATTAAACTTTAAATAGAAAGGGCGTGAATTGATTTGCCGAAGCCTATTGTAGCAATCGTCGGTCGACCTAATGTCGGCAAATCTACCCTGTTTAATCGAATCATTAAGAAGCGGGTGGCGATAGTAGAAGATGAGCCCGGTGTGACCCGCGACCGGTTGTATCACGATACTGATTGGAACGGGCGGGAATTTACCCTTGTAGATACCGGTGGCATTGAATTTAGCGATATTGATGATTTTACTGCTCATGTCAGGCGGCAGGCTGAACTGGCCATCAAAGAAGCTGATTTGATTTTGTTTGTAGTAGACGGACGAGCAGGGGTGAACCCTACCGATGTTGATGTTGCTGCGGTACTGCGGCGCACGAATAAACCGGTGATCCTGACAGTCAATAAAGTAGAGCATTTTGATGCCGTGAAAATACCCTATTATGATTTTTATGAACTGGGCTTAGGCGAACCGATACCGATTTCCGCCGCCGAAGGGATGAATACCGGTGAACTGCTGGATAAAGTGGTGGAATTATTACCTCCGCCGGTAGAAGAGGAATACGATCAGGATGCAATTAAAATTGCGGTCATTGGTCGCCCTAATGTGGGCAAATCTACCCTGGTTAATGCCATTTGCGGCGAGGAAAGGGTTATTGTCAGCAATATACCGGGAACCACCCGAGATGCGATTGATACTTTTATTGAACGTGACGGCAAACATTATGTACTTATTGACACTGCCGGCATGCGCCGACGAAAGCGCATTGAAGAGCCAACGGAACGCTACAGTGTAATTAGGGCACTAAGGGCAGTGGATCGTTCCGATGTGGTTTTAATGGTTATCGATGCGGTAGACGGGGTTACCGAGCAAGATAAAAAGATTGTGGGATATGCAGAAGAAAAAGGTCGCGCCATTATTTTGGTGATCAACAAATGGGACTTAATTGAGAAAGACGAGAAAACCATGCTGCGTTACAATGAAGAGATCAGAGAGCAGCTGGGCTTTGTGCAGTATGCTCCCACCGTCTATATATCAGCCTTAACCAAAAAAAGAGTACCCAGAGTATTAGAATTAGTAGATTATGTCATCGAACAGCATAACCTGCGCATTGCTACCAGCAGTTTAAATCAGCTGGTACGCGAAGCCGTTATGCAAAATCCGCCGCCTACCGATAAGGGCAGACGTCTAAAATTTCTTTATGCCGTGCAGAGCGGTGTTGCTCCGCCGACATTTATTTTCTTTGTCAATGATCCGGAATTAATACACTTCTCTTATAGGCGTTATTTGGAAAACTATTTCCGTTCTGCTTACGGTTTTGAAGGAACACCAATCCGTTTTGTTTTCCGTAAACGCACTGAAGAGGAGTAACCTGTGGGGGAAGCAGAATTGGCAAGTATAGTAATTACCTTATTAATTGGGTATTTATTAGGCTCGATACCGACGGGCTACATTGTAGCCCGCCTATGGAAAGGCATTGACATTCGCCAATATGGCAGCGGCAATATCGGTGCCACCAATGTTTGGCGAACTTTAGGCCGTACCGCCGGTATATTGGTATTGATTGCTGATGCCGCTAAAGGTGTGATACCGGTTTTAATCGCCCGCTATTATTTTGGCGGCACAGAGGCGGAAATAGCTGCCGCAGTAGGGGCGATTTTAGGGCATAGTTTTCCTCTGTTCTTAAAATTTAAAGGAGGCAAAATTATTGCTACCGGAGGCGGGGTAATATTTGCCTTTTCCCCACTGTCCGGGCTGATAGCACTGGCAGTTTTCTTGCTGTTCTTAGCGCTGTTTCGCTATGTTTCCCTTAGCTCAATTATGGCGGCAATCAGCATACCGATAAGCTTTTATCTGCTGGATATGGATTTGCCGTATCAGATATTTGCCCTGTTAGCCGTTAGCTTTGCTATTTATAAACATCGTTCCAACATTCGACGGCTTATTAACGGGACAGAATTTAAAGTAGGACATAAAAAATGATCGCCGGGAGGGATGACAATTGAAAAAAACAGTTGCGGTAATTGGGGCGGGAAGTTGGGGAACGGCACTGGCGATACAATTGGCAAACAAAGGATATAACGTAAAGATGTGGGCCCGCAATGAAAACATTGTTAACACCATAAATGAACAGCGGGAAAACATTCGTTATCTGCCGGGAGTAAACTTACCGAAAAACCTCACGGCAAGCACTGACTTACCGACGGTGCTGGCCGAGGCAGATGCGGTTTTATACAGTGTGCCTTCGCATGCTTTTCGGGAAACTTTAGTTAAAACATTACCGTCATTACCGGAAAATGCTGTCATCATCAATGCAGCCAAAGGGATTGAAGAGGACAGCTTAAAACGGATGTCTGAGGTGTTTAGCGAAGAAGCCGGCAGCGAGCAACTAAACCGTTACGTTGTTTTATCCGGTCCCAGTCATGCGGAAGAGGTTGGCTTAAGCATACCTACCGCTATCGTTGCCGCTTCTAAAAACATGGGGCGGGCGGAATATGTGCAGGATTTATTTACGTCTAACGTGATGAGAATTTATACCAACCCTGATGTGGTAGGCGTAGAGTTAGGCGGGGCACTGAAAAACATTATTGCTTTGGCTACCGGTATTGCTGACGGTTTGCAGTTTGGGGATAATACCAAAGCGGCCTTAATGACCCGGGGACTGGCGGAAATAACCCGTTTAGGGGTGGCCATGGGGGCAATGCCCTTAACCTTTGCCGGTTTATCCGGGCTGGGGGATTTAATTGTTACCTGCACCAGCATGCACAGCCGCAACCGACGGGCAGGGATTGAAATCGGCAAGGGTAAAACTTTAGAACAAGCATTAAGCAGCGTACAAATGGTGGTAGAAGGAGTAAGAACCACCAAGGCGGCCAAAACGCTGGCCGCCCGGCTGAACATAGAGATGCCGATTACCGAACATACCTACAAAGTACTATATGAAAACTATCCGCCTCGGGAAGCGGTGATGGATTTAATGGGACGAAGCAGTAAACCGGAGCTGGAAGAGGTTGCCCTTGTTAAGTGGAATCCTCCAAAAGCCGGCTGCTAGATTCCACGTAATCAACTGCCTCTTCACCGAGCAGCTGTTGTACGCAATTTTTTAACCATTGCTGTACTTCTTGACAATTTTTTGCTTCTTCAGCGATTAGCATCAGACTGTGTTTAAACTCTCCGGCCTCTTTTGATATATACCGGGCGGCAAGATTTTGGCCTTGAGCGGTGGCGTGTAAGGCCGAAGTCTTGCCGTCCACCGGTGTAATGGAAATTAAATCTTTTTTATATAGTGAACGGGCAATGCGACTGGCGGTTGAGCGATTCCACAGGCAAAGATCTGCTAACTTACTCATCGACAATCCCTCATTGGCAATGATTGTTAACAAACTGATTAATTGAGCCGGAGTGAGGTTAAACTGGCTTAGTTCTTTTTCCCACAAAACATCCAGGCTGTGGTACAGACGCCTAAGATACATGATCAATTGCATTCGTTGAGCCAACATTGGGTCATCAGCGCAGGGATGCTGTTTTAACAAAGCTTTCACCACCGATTGCTTGGAACGGGGTGCGGTTAATTTTTTTTCGTTATCGCTTTTGCCTGGGCTTAGCTGGGAGTTGTCGTTGCGTTTCAAAATAACCACCTCTGCAATAAAATGTTTAAACAAGTGCCCGGCAAAAAAAATTTTTTGCCAAAAGGCGCTCTTTTTTGACAGTCTGTTTTTTCCTTTAGTCTATGGGATTAAGTCAAATAATGTTCCACAATATGGAAGATAAAATGGCAGAAAAAAAGTTATTTTTCTGTCATTTTTTTACTACTTTGAATCATAAAATTAATCAGTGATTTATAAAAATTAATAGTCTGATGACTGGTTGTCATATTATCGCTGGCTGCTCATATATATATAGTGTTATTGTATGTTACTGGAAAAAAATCACTCTGACGGGACTGCCCGACGCCGGATAACCCTATTGCTGGCGGAGGAGGGATGCGCGATTTTATATATACGTTAAATAAAATAGGTTTTATTATATATTCTTTCTAAAGGAGGGAGCGTGTGCATGGAAAAAATAGATCTTTTCCGTGATATTGCTGAACGTACCGGCGGAGATATTTATTTAGGCGTAGTCGGTGGTGTGCGTACCGGCAAGTCTACATTTATAAAACGGTTTATGGAATTGACGGTTATTCCTAATATTAAAAATATACATGAAAGAGAACGGGCAAAGGATGAGCTGCCTCAAAGCGGCGCGGGTCGCACCATTATGACCACGGAACCGAAGTTTGTTCCCAATGAAGCAGTTGAGATTACCATTAGTCCTAATTTACAGGTTAAAATGCGCCTGGTTGACTGTGTAGGTTACCGGGTGGAGGGGGCACTGGGCTACGAAGAGGAAGATGGGCCGCGGATGGTAACCACGCCTTGGTTTGAAGACCCAATTCCTTTCCAGGAAGCGGCTGAAATCGGAACTCGCAAAGTAATTGCCGAACATTCTACAATCGGGGTAGTGGTAACTACTGACGGTTCAATAACTGATATTCCCCGGGAAGATTATGTTGATGCTGAAGAGCGGGTAGTTGCGGAACTTAAAGAGTTAGGCAAACCTTTTGTGGTTTTAATGAATTCCATTCATCCGCACTCGGATGAGGTAATCAATTTATCACAAAGCCTGCAGGATAAATATGATGTTCCGGTGCTGCCGGTTGACGTAGCGGAATTAACTCAAGAAGACATTCTTTACATACTGGAGCAAATTCTCTTTGAGTTCCCGGTGAATGAGGTGAGCATTAACCTGCCTTCTTGGATTGAAGAGTTGGAACCCAAACATTGGCTTAGGGATAAATTTGAAGATGCCGTTAAAGCCACTGTTCATCACGTGCGCCGGCTGCGTGATATAGAAACCGCCGTGGAAGCATTGGCCGATTATGATTTTGTTGAACAAGTAAACTTGCTCAGCATGGATATGGGCACCGGTTCGGCCAGCATTGAAATGGTGGGTAAAAAAGATTTGTTTTATCAAGTACTGTCTGAAGAAATCGAGTATGAAGTTAAAGATGAGGCAGATGTTCTCCGCATGATGCGGGAGTTTGTAGTGGCAAAACGTGAATGGGACAAAGTTGCCGATGCTTTTGCAGAGGTGCGGGAGCATGGCTACGGTGTAGTTACCCCCAGGTTGGATGAGATGAACCTGCAAGAACCGGAGTTAATTCGCCAGGGCAGTCGTTTTGGGGTTAAACTAAAGGCCAGTGCTCCTTCGCTGCATATAATTCAAGCCGATATTACCACTGAAATAACTCCGATTATCGGTACGGAAAAACAGTGCGAAGAACTGGTAAGATATATGCTGGAAGAATTCGATGATAACCCGCAGAAAATCTGGAAATCGGAAATCTTTGGCAAGAGCCTGCATGATTTGGTAAGAGAAGGCATTCAAAACAAGCTGCATCGGATGCCGGAAAATGCGCAAGTTAAGTTACAGGAAACACTGCAGCGGATAGTAAACGACGGCGGTGGTGGATTAATCTGTATAATTATATAAAAAATTTAGGCTTTCGTCACAGCTTTATAGTTGGACGGAAGCTTTTTTATGTCTAATATATAAACAAAAAATATTGTCGTTTACGGGCATTAATGATATAATGTCTACCATACAAAGAAATTAATCCACCCCACAAGGACAGAATGGAGAGATAGGATTGGCAGCTAAAAAAGATGCCCGTTTTTTTTTGGTTCGGGAAGACATTTTGCCTGAAGCAATTTTAAAGACCGCGCAGGCAAAAGAATTGCTGCGTAAAGGACAAGCTGCTACGGTAAATGAAGCGGTAGAAAAAGTAGGGCTGTCCAGAAGTGCATTTTATAAGTATAAAGAAGGTGTATTTCCCTTTTCTCAGTGGTGCAGGGGGAAAGTCGTTACCATTTCACTGGAATTGGAGCACCGCTCCGGTGTGTTATCTAATCTTTTAAACAGCATTGCCCAAGTACATGGAAATGTGCTGACTATTAACCAAAATGTTCCTTGGGAAGGGGTTGCCGGCGTAACACTTACCATTGAAACAGCAGAGCTGAAAGGGGATTTAGAACAGTTAGTAGCCATTATAAAAAGATTAGACGGTGTTAGAAGAGTGGTAGTAGTCGGTCAAAATTAATCAATTTATTTATAAAACCAATGGTGGAAGCGGAGGGAATACAATGTCGGACAGAGTAATTAAAGTCGGTCTTTTAGGAATGGGCACGGTAGGGCGTGGGGTTTATCGGGTGCTCACAAAAAATGCCGATGCTATAAGCTCTCGCATCGGAGCGAAAATAGAAATTAAGAAAATTTTAGTGCGCGATGTGACCAAAGATCGCGGACTGGAATTGGAAAAAAATATCTTAACAACTAATATTGACGACATTATAAATGATCCGGAAATTGAAATTGTTGTCGAAGTGCTGGGCGGAATACATCCGGCGCTGGAATATGCGCTCAACGCCTTAAATAAGGGTAAAAGTGTGGTTACTGCCAACAAAGATATGATAGCCGCCCATGGTAAAGAACTGTATCAGGCGGCAGAAGAAAATAACTGTGACCTGCTGTTTGAAGCCAGTGTAGCCGGTGGAATACCGATTATTCAAGTAATGAAGCAAAGTTTAGCAGCCAATAATATAGAACAGGTTTTTGGCATAATTAACGGGACAACCAATTATATGTTGACCAAGATGACTAAAGAAGGTTCAGATTTTGCCGAAGTACTTAAAGAGGCCCAAGCAAAAGGCTATGCGGAAGCTGACCCCACCAGTGACATTGAGGGATATGATGCAGCCCGCAAAATTGCCATTCTCTCATCAATTGCTTTTAACACTCGCATTACTTTAGATGATGTTTTTGTGGAAGGTATTTCTAAAATCACCAGGCATGATATTGCATATGCCCAAGAATTGGGATACATTATCAAATTATTGGGCATTGCTAAAGAGGATAACAACGGCATTGAAGTGCGTGTGCATCCCACGCTGATACCTCAGGACCATCCTCTGGCCGCAGTAAATGATGTTTTTAATGCGGTATTTGTTAAAGGTGACGCGGTAGGGGAAACAATGTTTTTTGGCCGCGGTGCCGGAGAACTGCCTACCGCCAGTGCAGTGGTGGCGGATATTATGGATGCCGCACGTAATTTGCTACATAACGTGCCCGGTATCATTGGCTGTACTTGTTATACTCAAAAAGCGCTTAAACCGATGACGGAAACTGTCAGCCGCTTTTATGTGCGCATGGTAGTAGTTGATAAACCGGGCGTGTTGGCTTCTATATCATTAGTATTTGGCAACAAGAATGTAAGTTTGGCTTCGGTAATCCAAAAAGATAAAGCCGGTTCGGAAGCTGAACTGGTGCTGGTTACTCATCAAACCAAAGAGGAAAATATGCAGGACGCCTTAAGTGATCTGCGGCAACTTTCCTGTGTAAAGGAAATTGCCAACGTCATTCGCGTTGAAGGGTAGGGATTAAATGATTCGTGTGCAAGTACCGGCGACAACGGCAAACTTAGGACCGGGATTTGATACCCTGGGAATGGCGCTGAAACTTTACAATACCGTAGAGATGCAGTTGATTCCCAAGGGTTTGGTTATAGAAATATTCGGAGACGGAGCTTCGGATATTGCACGCAATGAAAGGAATCTTGTTTACCGGGCAGCGGTAAAAGTTTTTGAACAGACCGGTTATCAACCCTCCGGTTTGAAGATTAAGCTGACCAACCAGATACCCCTCAGCCGCGGTTTGGGCAGCAGTGCGGCTGCCATTGTCGGTGGAATTGTGGCTGCCAATAAACTTGCCGGCAGCAAATTGAGTACTGAAACATTGCTCGCTTTGGCTACGGAAATGGAGGGGCACCCTGACAACGTGGCCCCGGCACTGCTCGGCGGTATTGTGGTATCTGCCGCAGTGGAGGGGGAAGTGCAGTGGGCAAAAATTCAGCCACCCTTGGGCCTAAAAACTGTGGTGGCGGTTCCTGACTTTAAATTGTCAACCCGTTCAGCCCGCGAAGTACTTCCCGGACAGGTATCGCTGTCAGATGCAGTGTTTAATGTGAGCCGCACGGCATTGTTGGTGGCGGCCCTTTGTCAAGGTGACTTAAGCAAACTAAGCTATGCGATGGAGGATCGCCTGCACCAGAATTACCGGGCAGCGCTGATCCCCGGTATGAAAAAAGTGCTGGCGGCGGCAAAACTGGCCGGGGCTAAAGGTGTGGTTTTATCAGGTGCGGGGCCGACAGTTATTGCTTTAGCTGATGATAACTTTGATTTAATTGCTCAGGTAATGCGCAAAACTTTCCACGAGAACGGGGTAATGGCTAAAGTAATGGTGTTGGAACCCAGTGCTTCCGGAGCACGAGCCTTGGAAAGGATCTAAACTTTTATCTTTTATTGACTTGCTTGCGAGAAATATCTTTTTGCAGTAAAATACTACATTATAAAAACACCGCATACATATGAGGCAGGAGTGAATATTTATAAATGTTAGTAGTGCAGAAATACGGTGGTAGTTCGGTTGCTACTCCTGAACACATTAAGCGGGTAGCACGCCGCGTAGTGGAAAGACGCAAAGAAGGAAATGATCTGGTAGTGGTAGTATCGGCAATGGGCGATACTACTGATGAGTTAATTAGTTTGATGAAAAAAATATCCCTTCAACCTTCCGAAAGGGAAGTGGATATGCTGCTCAGTACCGGAGAGCAGGTTTCGATCGCGCTGTTGGCGATGGCCATCCAGGAGTTGGGTTTTGAGGCCATATCCCTTACCGGTGCTCAAGCCGGAATTAAAACCAATTCTGTGCATAATAAAGCTAAAATTGCCGCGATAGATACCAAAAGGGTAGAAAATGAGCTGAGATGTGGGCGAATAGTTATTGTTGCCGGATTTCAAGGCGTAGATGAAAACAACGAAATCTTTACCTTGGGGCGCGGCGGTTCTGATACTTCAGCGGTGGCATTAGCAGCGGCATTGAAGGCAGATGTTTGCGAGATTTATACCGATGTTGACGGAGTTTATACCACTGATCCGCGGCTTGTACCTGAAGCCAGTAAGTTAAGTGCCATTTCTTATGATGAGATGCTTGAACTGGCCAGCTTAGGTGCCGGGGTACTGCATCCGCGGTCGGTAGAATTGGCTAAAATGTACAACTTACCGTTGCATGTCCGCTCCAGTTTTAATGACAACCCGGGTACCGTTGTTCAGGAGGTCGAAAAGATGGAAAAAGATTTAATTGTCAGCGGCGTTACTTATGATTACAACGTGGCTAAAATAGGTTTGTTTGAGGTTCCCGATATTCCGGGCATTGCCTATAAAATATTTGATGCGTTGGCAGCGGAAAACATTGACGTTGATATGATTATTCAAAGTGCTATGCGCGGTAATAACGTTAACGATATTTCTTTTACCATTGCCCGCAATGACCTGCGCAAGGCGCTGACAGTAGTGGAAAGGTTAGAGAAAGAAATTGGCTTTCGAGGTTATACCCATGCCGAAGACTTGGCCAAGGTTTCCATTGTCGGTGCCGGAATGATCAGCCGTCCCGGTGTTGCCGCTAAAATGTTTGAGGCAATGGCTGAGGTAGAAGTTAACATCGATATGATTACTACATCGGAAATAAAAGTTTCTTGTGTAGTGAAAGAAAGCGATGCAGAAAAAGCGGTAAAAGCTATCCACAAAAAATTTGCCCTGGATAAACTGGAGTAAGTAGATTATGTACGCCAATAAAGGGGCTGAAGTGCTGCGAGATAAAGCTATGCAGTACTTCAGCTTTTTGCTTGTAGGGACAAATTTACCTGCCCTTTCTCGCCAATGCTACGCTGCTTTTAAGCCGCCAAGGCATTTGAACTTATGCTTTCGATTAGCCGGCGCATAGAAATAAACGGGCTTACCGCCTCCGGCTGCCGGGCGGCAACAGTCCTCGGCGCTAATCCTCCGGGGATAATATTACCTTTCGCCGTAAAAGGCAGGGATGCTTCCCTGCCTTTTATGAGCTTGACGTTTCAAAACACGATAAACGCGGTTTAATATTATGTTCATTTACTTATTTGCCATCTTTCTTGTAACCGTCCCAGTGCACCAGCTCCTCCAATTCCTTTCTTTTTTTCTTCACTTGGCCGCGATCGGCCGGATAGCCCAGGGGCAGCAAGGCAATTGGTTCTAAGTTTGCGGGCAGCCCCAGTATCTTACTGCACTCATAAGCGTTAAAAGCACCGATAAAACAGGTACCTAGATCAAGTTCCGCAGCTGCCAACATCATATGATCAATGGCAATGGCAGCATCGACATCGCAGTAGTCCTTGCCGTCAGCCCGCCGCCAGGATTGGCTGTGATCCCCGCAGATCACAATAATTATCGGTGCCTGCTGCAGCCAATCTAAGCTGTAAGTGGCGGCTACTTTTTTCCTTATTTCTTCATCCTGCAGTACGATAAACCGGAAGGGTTGATAATTTACTGCAGTAGGAGCCAGCCTGGCCGCTTCCAAAACCTGCAACAATTTTTCCTTTTCTACAGGCTGATTGCTGTACTTTCTTACCGAATATCTTTTTTTCGCCAGCTCTAAAAATGTCATATCTTAAATCACTCCCAAACCGTTGGTGTTAGTTTTTTAACATTATGGAATATTATACAAATCTTTTTATGGTGCAGACAAGCTGACAGAAAGCAGAAAAGCAATGAGCCGGCTTATTTAAAACAGAAAGAGATAAATTATGCTTTTAGCGGTTGTGGTTTTTAGCAATAATAAACGGTGCTATAATATTACCAGAACATACTTTCTGTTTTGAGGTGCAATTATGGATTTGGCCGAAAAATTTAAAATATTAACCAACGCTGCCAAATATGACGTTTCTTGTTCGTCCAGCGGAAGCTCGCGAAAAAATACTCCAAATGGAATCGGAAACGCTGCCGCCAGCGGCATTTGCCACAGCTGGACCGCTGACGGACGCTGTGTGTCGCTGCTGAAAATTTTATTATCCAACTGCTGTACATTTGATTGTGCTTACTGTATAAACAGGGTTTCCAACGATCTGCCGCGGGCTACTTTTACACCGCAGGAATTAGCCGATATAACGATAAACTTTTACCGCCGCAATTACATAGAAGGCTTATTTTTAAGCTCGGCGATACTAAAAAACAGTGACTACACTATGGAACTGCTGCTGCATACCGTGCGTTTGCTGCGCCGGGAATATAAATTTAACGGCTATATTCATGTAAAGGCCATTCCCGGAGCGGATTTTTCACTGATTGCCGAAACCGGAAAATATGCTGACCGCATGAGCGCCAATATTGAACTGCCTACCGAAAAAAGTTTAAAATTACTGGCGCCGCAGAAGAAAAAATCCCTCATCTTAAGCTCGATGGGTGGCATTCATGCCAAAATTTTAGAATATCAGCATGATAAACGGCGCTATAAAAAGGTGCAACCCTTTGTCCCAGCCGGACAAAGCACGCAGCTAATTGTAGGAGCAACTGCAGAACATGACTTGCAAATTATCAGGTTGACTGAGGCCCTTTATAAAAGCTATCGGTTAAAACGGGTTTATTATTCCGCTTATATTCCGGTTTCCAATGATCCGAAACTGCCGCAGGATGCCAAACCCCAACTGGTAAGAGAAAACAGGTTGTACCAGGCCGACTGGCTTTTGCGCTATTATGGCTTTTCAGCCGGTGAACTGCTCAGCGATGACAACCCTTACTTAGACTTAGAGCTGGATCCTAAGGCCGGTTGGGCGTTGCGGAATCTGCACCTGTTTCCTGTGGAAGTAAACAAGGCAGATTATCAGCTGCTATTGCGTGTGCCGGGAATCGGCATAAAGTCGGCGAAAAAGATAATTGCCGCCCGCAAAGTGGGCCCCCTTAGCTATGAACACTTGTCAAAGCTGGGCGTGGTGCTTAAACGGGCGCGCTACTTTATTACTTGTAAAGGCAAATATTACGGAGATGCCCCCTACAGAGAAGATACCTTAAGAAACCGCCTAATAAGCGGTAAAAAAACAAAATACCGGCAGCTTACTTTATTTTCCGATCAGCTGTCGCTGCCGGATGCGCAGGATATGCTTACTGCGGTGACAGGAGAGTTATAATTATGAATTACTATCTTTATGACGGCAGTTTTGAAGGACTGCTCAGCGCGATATATCAGGCTTACTATCATCATGAAAAACCGGATGTGATTATGCCGCGCCGGCAGTACCGTGAAGGCTTATTTATCAGTCCGGTCGATATTACAACAGATCTGGCGAAGGCAGATAAAGTTTACCGGGCAATTATCAAAAAAATATCACCGGTATCACTAAGGGCGGTTTATCGGGCTTATCTTTCCGAGTTAAAAGGAATTGAAAACGATATCTATCATTATCTGCGCCTGGGGTTTAAAGTGGGCAAAGCAGTAGATTTACATCTTACTAATCAGCATGTAAAAAAAGTCCACGATGTCAGCCAGAAGGTGAGCCGAGAAAAACACCGCATGTTGGGTTTAATACGCTTTCAACTGCTGGCAGGCGGTATTTATTACGCCCCCATTGAGCCGGATTATAATATTGTTGGTTTGCTGGCACCCCACTTTGCCAAACGATTTGCCGATCAAAAATGGGTTATTCACGACTTGCGTCGGAATTTGGCTGCCCTTTATAACTGTGAGGAGTGGATTTTAACCCCTTTGGCCGATAAAAACTTTGTATTAGCAGAGCAGGAAACTTTTTATCAAAATTTATGGCGGGATTATTATAAAACAGCCGGCCTGCCCGAGCGGGAAAATCCCAAACTTATGCGGCAGTTTATGCCTACCAGATACTGGAAACACCTAACTGAAAAGCAGTAGTTTTAGCTTTTTAAATAAAGGTTAATTCGCAACTGCTATAATTGTAGGATTTCTTTGACATATGTTCAAAAAATGCCTTAAAATATTGCCAAGGGGGTGATGGGGGTTTGTCGCGACCACCGAAGTGCAGACGGGTTGAGTTTATACCGGAAATTACTTATTTTAAACCTGCCGGTGTACCGTTGGTTAAGTTGGAAGAAATATCATTGAATATAGAAGAACTGGAAGCGATTCGCTTAAAAGACTTAGAGGAACTGGAACAAGAACAGTGTGCCGAAAGGATGCAGATATCCCGACCGACCTTTCATCGCATCTTAGTTGCTGCCCGCAAGAAAGTTGCCGAAGCATTGGTAGAAGGTAAGGCCATCAGAGTTGAAGGAGGCAATTACAAACATGTCGGTGATGGCTCACCCGGAGGCAGGCGCTGCCGAAGGAGAGGGAATAAAGGGCAAAACTTTTAATACTTAATATACTATAATTAAATATTGTTATGCAGATGGGGGGAGTGGAGATGTCAGGATTAATACCCTTTGTAGTGGAGCAAACCAGCCGTGGGGAGCGCTCGTACGACATTTATTCCCGCCTTTTAAAGGATCGGATCATTTTTTTAGGTGGGACGATTGATGACCCGGTAGCTAATTTAGTAGTTGCTCAAATGCTGTTTTTAGAAGCTGAAGATCCGACAAAGGACATTTATTTGTATATTAATTCTCCCGGCGGTGTAATTACTTCCGGGATGGCCATTTATGATACTATGCAGTACGTTAAATGTGATGTTTCTACCATCTGTATGGGTCAGGCCGCCAGCATGGGTTCTTTTTTATTGGCTGCCGGAACACCGGGCAAGCGCTTTGCATTGCCCTATTCGCGGATTATGATTCACCAGCCGATTGGCGGTGCTCAAGGTCAGGCAACAGATATTGATATTCATGCCAGAGAAATATTATACATGAAGGCTACGTTAAATAAGTTGCTGGCTAAACATACCGGTCAACCCCTAGAGAGGATTGAAAGGGACACCGAGCGCGATTTCTTTATGTCAGCCGAAGAGGCCCGAAAATACGGCATAATTGATCGAGTGATTGCGCGGAAAAAGTAATACCGACAAAGGAGTTGCATTACTGGGAGCATTTAAAGAAACGGGCAGGGGATGAACCCTGCCCATATAGGTGAAAGGGAGGACACGGCCTTGACCGTGCCGCTGGTTCAGATAAGCGGGACGGTCAAGGCCGTTCTTTTTTTCTGCCAAAAATACATTAATGGTTTAATGGAATTGTTATTGTTCAGAAACCTTCGGTTAAATGCCTTGGCAGCCCTTCAAGAAACGGTGCATTTAAGAGGCGAAAGGAAATAATTATTATTTTTTACTCTTGGGGGCACTCTAATTTAAAACGCCTTGGGGGTGAACATGTGGCTAATATTTCTTTAGAAGATATTAAAGCAGCCCGCGAAGTATTAGCCCATGTAGTGCGTAAAACCGACATTATAAACAGTCCGTTTAGTGATTTATGTGACAGTGATGTTTACCTTAAACTGGAAAACCTTCAGCGTACCGGTTCATTTAAACTGCGCGGTGCTTATAATAAAATATATAATTTAACACCGGCGCAGCGGGCAAAAGGGGTAATTGCCTCTTCAGCCGGCAACCATGCGCAAGGGGTGGCACTGGCGGCAGCGGAATTTGGCATTAAATCAACCATTGTAATGCCGGAAACCGCGCCGTTATCAAAAATATCAGCCACTAAAAGTTATGGTGCCAATGTGGTGCTGCACGGTTTTAACTATGATGATTGTTATGCTAAAGCTGTAGAAATACAAAAACAAACCGGAGCGGTATTTATTCACCCCTTTGATGATCCTTACATAATTGCCGGTCAGGGTACACTGGCGTTGGAAATACTTGAGGAACTGCCGGATACCGACGCCATTTTGGTGCCGGTTGGCGGCGGCGGACTACTTGCCGGTATTGCGCTGGCAGCCAAAACAATTAACCCGAGAATTAAAATTATTGCCGTCGAAGCGGCTAATGCTCCTTCAATGAAATTTTCTGTAGAGAAGGGAGCAGTGAGCCGCTTAGACAGTGCAGCTACTTTTGCCGACGGTATTGCGGTAAAAATGCCGGGCGAACATACCTTTGAAATTGCCAACAAATATGTAGATCGCTTTATTACCGTGGAAGAGGACGAAATAGCCAACGCTATACTGCTGTTGTTGGAGCATTTTAAACTGGTGGTTGAGGGCGCCGGAGCAGTGACCATGGCCGCAGTGTTAAACGGCTGTTTAAAAATGCCCGGCAAAAAAGTAGTGGCTGTAATCAGCGGTGGAAACATCGATGTAAATTTATTATCCAGAATTGTCGATCGCGGCTTGGCCAAAGCCGGCCGCAAAACAGAACTGACCACGGTCATTCCTGATCAGCCGGGCAGCTTGCATAATATGTTGCGCATTATTTCTGAAATAGGGGCAAATATTGTGGAGATACACCACAACCGCATCACGATGGAGGCAGAACTAAACTGGGCACGGGTAGATTTAGTAGTGGAAACTAAAGATAACCGACATTTACAAGAATTACTGACCAAACTGCGGCAGCATGGGTATCAGGTAACGAGAAGAATGTAGTATTGGCAAAGGCACAGACAGAGGGTAAATATGAGCCGTAACAACCAACTTTAAACAAACAGAAGCTTCCGCTTAAGCTTAATTGGCTTAAGGGAAGCTTCGGTTTGTCAATTTTGTGGTAGTTGGCTAATTATTAAAGTTTTACTTCAGCATTTCAACCAAATCGGTTTTGGGGTCGCCGATTAGTTTAAGATTAAAGTTGTCCTGCAGTACTTTCAGTACGCCGGGGGTAATAAATTCCGGCGGGGTTGCGCCAATGTAAATGTTCTGTACACCTAAGCTGAACAAACCAAGCAAAATGGCAACGGCCTTTTGTTCAAACCAAGAGAGCACAATGGTTAACGGCAACTCGTTAACTGAGCAGTTAAAAGCTTCGGCCAAAGCAACGGCAATTTTTACTGCGGAAATTGAGTTATTGCATTGTCCTAAGTCAATGTAACGTGGAATATTGGTTCCCGGTACGGTGCCGTAGTCTACGTCATTGAACCGGAACTTACCGCAGGAAGTGGTTAAAATTACACATTCCTTCGGCAGGGACAAAGCCAGTTCGCGATAGTAATCGTTGCCTTTACCGGGTTTGTCGCAGCCGGCAATGACAAAGAAGCGTTTAATTTTTCCGGCTTTAACTGCTTCAATAATTTCCGGAGCCAACCCTAAAACTGTTTCGTGGTGGAAACCGGTAACCATTACTTGGTCAGATTCTATATTAGCTTCCGGTAAAGAGAGTGCTTTTTCAATTACCGGGGTGAAATCATCGTTTTCAATTTTAGTTACGCCTTCCAGGCCGGCTACATCATAAGTGAAGAAACGGTCAGCATAGCTGCCGCGAATTGGCATTACACAGTTGGTAGTTGCTAAAATAGCACCGGGGAATTCTTCGAATAATTTTCTTTGATCGAACCATGATTTACCAATGTTACCTTTTAAGTGCTTGTATTTTTTCAGTTCCGGATAACCGTGGGCCGGTAGCATTTCAGAGTGAGTGTAAACGTTTACCCCTTTGCCTTCTGATTGTTCCAGCAGTTTTTTCAGGGCAAACAGGTTGTGACCGGTAACTACAATGCACTTACCTTCAATTTTATTTGAGCTTACCGTTACCGGCTGGGGCACGCCAAGTAACTTAGTATGTGCTTTATCCAGCATATCCATTACTTTTACAGTGGCTGTACCCACTTTCATAGCCATGTTAATGGTTTCTTGTAAGTTAAAGTTTACGTTGGTCAGTGTGGAATACAGCGCTTCTTGAATAATGGCATCTACTTCCGGGTCGGTGTAGCCCAGCTGTCTGGCGTGAGTAGCATATGCAGCTACACCTTTCAAACCGAAGATGATAGTATCCTGCAAGCTGGCCAAATCAGGATTTTTACCGCAAACACCTATTTTAGTGCAGCCGCCCTTGGGTGTTTGACCGCATTGGTAACAAAACATTTCCCGCGTTTCTTTTTGCTTTTTGTTTTCTTTACTGAAGAAAGATATCATTATAAATTCCCTCCTAATTTTTATTTACGTACCTTTCATTGATTATGGTTAAATTATACCGGGTTAAATAATTGAGGAATATGATGGAGATCACACTGAGTGTATGATCTTGATCACATTCTTACCGCTGTTCTAACAACACCGGCCCCCCAAAGAAAGGATGTATTTATGAGGGCAGGCAGGTGTGCTTCTTATGGCCAGGATGAAATTATATAAATATGAAAACGGGCAGGTAAGCTTCCTGCCCGTATGTTACTCCATAAAAATATTGCGATCGTATTTATAGCCGCCGAAGTCGATATAACCGGCTACTTTTGCTTTTGGCGGTAGCGTTACTCCTTGCAGCACATACTCTTTAAACACGTTAAACCCGGTGCGGTCAACAATATAGCCGACGTGCTCTTTGGGCAGCGTGCGGTCAATATGCTTGTCAATGTAGGTGTATAGGTTTTCGCACACTTTAAGCACCGTGTCCCGATCTACCCAGTCTAAGAACGTGCGGGCAATGCGCGGGTTTTTCTTGCCGGTGCGGCCCATAATGACCATTCGGAAGTATTGTCCGCCCCGTGTCCAAGCTCCGGTGGGGCATTTTAACACGCACTCGCCGCAGCCGATGCAGCGGTTGGCATCTCTTCTTACTTTGAAATTTTCTTTGGTTAAAGCTCCGGTAGAAACCTTTTGACAGTTTTTCACGCAGGCACCACAGCTAATGCACCGGGAAGGATCGTAAACCGGTTCCACCTGGCCGATTATACCGATATCCTGCATGTGTACTTTACTGCAGTCGTTTGGGCAGCCGGTAATGGCAATTTTTACATGGGGATCATTGGGGTAAATTACTTTTTCTACTTGATAGGCCAAGGCAGTGGTGTCAAAAACAGCATTAGGACATACCCGATTGCCGATGCAAGCGGTAACATTGCGTGTGCCGGCGGCGGGATACCCTGCCTTGGGGTTGTCAATGGCCACACCCATGTTTACTTCTAACTCATCAATTAATGGAGCAATTTTTGCATTTATTTCTTCCATCTTGTCAAAGGGGATACCCGGTATTTCAAAACCTTGGCGGGTAGTAATGTGTACCGTACCGTTGCCGTAAGTTTCTGCAATTTCCTGAATTAAGCTGAAATACTTTACCGGCAGATGCCCTCCGGGCACTCTTATGCGTAAGCAAGTAAGGTTTCTGTCTTTAGTAATGCGCCAAGCGTTTTTAATAACTTTTTTCGTATTAATGGACATATTTTCACCCCCCAATCTAATCCAGCAGCTTTTTCGCCTTCGGATAATTAAACACCGGGCCTTCTAAGCAGACATAAGTGTCATCAATTTTGCAGTGTCCGCATTTGCCGACACCACAGCACATTTTCCGCTCAAAGGAAACCCAAATGTTGTCTTCCGGAATGCCGCGTTTTAGGAATTCCTGTACCGAAAATTTCATCATTACCGGCGGTCCTACCACTACCACCTTGGTAGTTTCCGGTTGGGGAATATCCAACTCCGGTATAAACTTAGTGATTAAACCAACGCGTCCGTTCCAATCGGCTTGTCCGTCCAATTGATCCACGGTGGCGATGACATTGATTTTTTTGCTCCAAGCTTCTAATTCATCTTTAAACAACACATTTGTCGGTGATCTAAACCCAACCAACAAATCCATTTTGGTAAGCAAATCAGGCTGGCGGTAAAAGTGATTAATAATACTTTTTACCGGTGCCAGTCCGGTGCCGCCGGCGGTGACAATTAAATGGCTGCCGTAGAAATCGGGTACCGGGAAGTGATTGCCGTAAGGCCCGCGAATAAACAAGTGGGAGGATTGCTCTAATTGATGAATGACATTAGTAACTTTACCCACTCGGCGAATGGTCATTTCAATATAACCGTCTCCATAGTCGCTAATAGATATCGGGCATTCACCCACACCGGGGATAGATACCTCGGCAAACTGTCCCCATTTGGGTTGGAAATTGCTTTCTAAGCGGTAAGTCCACTCCACGTCGGTTTGCTTTTTAATATCCAATATTTTGGCCTTCACCGGCAGGTAGTAATTATTAGCCATTAGTTTCCACCTCCTCGGCTATATCCGCCAGTTTATTGACGCAGCGCACATAGGAAATATATTCCGGGCAGACATCTTCGCAGCGGCCGCAACCAACACACATTGGTACGCCAAAGCGTCTTTTATAGTCAGAGATTTTGTGCATTACTTTAAAACGCATGCGCTGCCCCAGCTCTTTGCGGTAGCTGTGTCCGCCGGCTACGTCGGTAAAGCCGTCAATCATACAGCTGGCCCAAACTCGCCGTCTTTCGCCGCACTGCGGGTTGTCGACATAAAATATGTCCTGCACGGTAAAACAACTGCAGGTAGGGCAAGAAGTGTTGCAGCGTCCGCAGGCAACACAGCGGGAAGTGTATTCATCCCACATCGGATGTTCGATCACTTTAGCCAAATCTAAATGCTCCGGTATCTTAACAGACAGCTTGTTTTCAGTAACAAATAGCGGCTGCACCTCACAAGCGGTGCCGTATTGAGAAAACAGGCCGTCAATGTCTTCTTTAACATCACAAAGATAGATGTCCTTTTCCTTGCGTATTGAGGCGCTGTAGTTTTCGGTAGAATTAGTGCCAAAAGAACAACAAAAGCAGTTGTCAAATTCAGTCGGGCAGTCCATCAAAATAAATTTTAATTTGCTGCGATATTGCTGATAGTAGTAATCCGGATAGGGGCCGTTTTTTAGCATTATGTTATCTAGCCGCTCAACTGCATGGATGTCGCATGAACGCAGAAAAATAACAATCGGCTTTTGAGCAATTTTCGGCTCGCGATATTCATCTTCAGTGAAGTAAAACAGTGTTTGATTAATTGGATAATAAACTTCTTTCGGAGAGAAGTAGCTTTTGCGATCAAAAACCACATCCGTTATCTTTTCAATTTCACCGTAGCCGACAACATCGGTGTCGGAAAAACGCCCTTTGCCTTTTAAAAGTACCGGTGCGTAGATACGGTGACTTTTCTTCAAATCTGTCAACAGCCTATTAAAGGCGTCAGCTGTAAACTGGTAACCCACATTTTTCGCCACCTTTCTTATAATGTTTAATGTATATTAACATAAACCCGGTTAACTGTTCATGATTTAGATCATAGTTTAGTAAAAAAACTCGCCCCAAAACAAACTTTGCACTGATGGTAGAAACCCGCCCCACAATGGACAAGCCCAGGGAAGATATATTACAATGAAAATGGATAAATAAGTTAAGGAGAGTATTGTCTTGCCGGAACTACTTAAAGCTTTACATAAATACTTCGGATTTGCTGATTTTCGCCCCGGTCAGCGTGAGGTAATCGAACAAGTGCTAAAGGGTACGGATTTGTTAGCCGTAATGCCTACCGGGCGCGGCAAGTCTTTATGTTATCAGCTGCCCGCTTTAATGATTCCCGGGGTAACGTTGGTGTTCTCCCCGCTGGTAGCATTAATGAAAGACCAAGTAGACAGTATGCATACCCTAAACCTGCATCAGGTCACTTTGTTAAACAGTCAATTAACCTGGGAAGAACAGCGCGAGCGCATGCAGGGCATTCGGCGCGGACTTTACAAACTGATTTACGTGGCTCCGGAACGCCTGCGCAGCCGCAGTTTTATCAATTTAATTTCCGAAATACCGCCGCAAATGGTAGTAGTAGATGAAGCACACTGTATCTCACAATGGGGGCACGATTTTCGCCCCGATTATCTATTTTTGAAAGATTTTATTAACAGTTTGCCCAAAAGGCCGACCGTTTTGGCACTTACTGCAACTGCCACACCGCGGGTGCAGCAGGATATTTTAAAACAGTTGGGCATTGAAGGGGCAGCCAAAGTGGTGGCCGGCAGTGATCGCCCTAACCTTTATTTAACGGTAAAGCGTCTGGATAACGGGGAAGAAAAATTAAAAATGCTGTCCAAAGTATTGGCTCAAGAAACGGGTAGCGGCATTATTTATGCCGCAACGCGCAAAGAAACGGAAGAAGTGGCACAGTATTTAATTTCCCGCCTGAAAATCAATGCCGCTCCCTACCACGCCGGCATGGGTGCTGACCAGCGGGCTGAGGTGCAGGACGGCTTTATCAGCGGAAAATATTCGGTGGTAGTGGCTACCAATGCTTTTGGCATGGGCATTGACAAGCAGGATATTCGCTTTGTGGTGCATTACAGCATTCCGGCCAGTCTGGAGGCTTATTATCAGGAAGTGGGACGGGCCGGCCGGGATGGGCTGCCGGCTCGCTGCACGCTGTTTTATACCAAACGTGACCGTGCTTTGCAGGAGTGGATGATTGATAACGATGCCATTACTCGTGAGCATTTGGTAATTTTATGGAAGGCCTATCAGCGTTCTTTAAATAACGGGCATGCGGTTTTAAATTTAGCTGAATTAGCTAATGTAGAATTGGATGAAAACCGTTTGCGTTTGCTGATTAGCGCATTGGAACGTCATGGTGTAATGTCGCTGGTGGAACGGAACGGAGAGTACATGGAAGTTGCCAGCGGACAGGTGGCAATGGGCCCCAAGATAGCACAAGGGATACTGGCAGAAGCACATAAACGGCAGATGGAGCGGCGCAGCAAACTGGCTGCCCTGGTGAACTGGATCAACACCGGATACTGCCGTCGGGAGGTACTGCTAAAATATTTTGGCGAAAAGTTGCAAAATCGCCCGGAAAATTGCTGCGACAACTGCAGTGTGGCGGATAAGGAGGAAGAAGAGTATTCCTTTGAACCGCTGGAAGTGCTGCATTGTGTGCGTCAATTGCGATATGGCGTAGGGCGCACAAAACTGGCAGCCATTCTTCAAGGCTCTAAAGCCAAAGACATTCTGGAGCGGGATTATCACTTGCTGCCCCATTACGGAAGACTAAAGAAACACTCCCAGGCGGCGATTTTAGCCATGGTGGATCGACTGCTTGGTGACGGTTACTTGATGGTTGATGGAGACCGGTATCCGGTGGTGGAGCTTACTCCTAAAGGATGGGAAGCGATTTCGCTGGGCAACCCACTGCCGCTGCCGCCGGAGGCTGTAAAAAGCTCAAGCCCGTCCTCTAAAAAGCCGGATGATCGGCTGCTTTCGGCGTTGAAGGAATACCGCAGCAGCTTAGCCAGAAAGTTTCAAAAACCGCCCTTTTTGTTTTTTCACGATCGGGTGTTAGAGGAAATTGCCGCTGTTAAGCCAACCACAATGGAGGGCTTAGCACGCATTCCCGGTATCGGCGATAAAAAGTTGCAACAGTACGGCGCAGATTTATTGGCCATTATTGGCTACCATAAGTAAGCATTGATGTGCTATTTCCTGCCGGTCCGAAAAGAAATGTTGCATCTAGCGAGAACGGGCGGAGGTGAGATTCTCCCCACAGGCGGGAAAAAGGAAGTGTTAGCGATAAAATGGGGGCGGCAGGCATACTGACCCGTAAAGAAACGTTGCGATAAAAGACGCCAAGGCATTTGACCTTATGCTTTCGATCAGAAAACTAAAGCTTTCGCCTACGCCCTAAAGGGCTGGCCGGAACCTAAGTTTTCTTTACGTATTGTAAATGCCATGGCGGCAAAGTAACGTTACATTTACGAAAACGGGCAGGGGCGGAACCCTGCCCTTGCAGGTGAAAGGAAGAATTATCGGTAAAATGTAGGGGTCGGCAAGCAGGCCGACCCGTTAGGAAACATTACATTGGTGATAAGCGGGCAGCTGCAGCACTGCGAACTGGCAGTGCTGCAGCTCTCCAAAAACAAACCGCCGGTATTGTAAAAGGCTAAACTTATGTCCGTGGTATACAGATAATTTGGCCGACGCGCAGGTTATCGGGGTCAACATCCGGGTTAGCCCTTCTGATTGCCTCTACGGTAGTGTTGAAGCGCTGGGCCAGTCTAAAGAAAGTGTCGCCTGCTCTGACGGTGTACTCGAAAGTACCCCGCGGGCATCTGCCCGGCTCAGAAGTTTCCGGTATACAGATAATTTGGCCGACGCGCAGGTTATCGGGGTCAACATCCGGGTTAGCCCTTCTGATTGCCTCTACGGTAGTGTTGAAGCGCTGGGCCAGTCTAAAGAAAGTGTCACCTGCTCTGACGGTGTACTCAAAGGTACCCCGCGGGCATCTGCCCGGCTCAGAAGTTTCCGGTATACAGATAATTTGGCCGACGCGCAGGTTATCGGGGTCAACATCCGGGTTAGCCCTTCTGATTGCCTCTACGGTAGTGTTGAAGCGCTGGGCCAGTCTAAAGAAAGTGTCGCCTGCTCTGACGGTGTACTCAAAGGTACCCCGCGGGCATCTGCCCGGCTCAGAAGTTTCCGGTATACAGATAATTTGGCCGACGCGCAGGTTATCGGGGTCAACATCCGGGTTAGCCCTTCTGATTGCCTCTACGGTAGTGTTGAAGCGCTGGGCCAGTCTAAAGAAAGTGTCGCCTGCCCTGACGGTGTACTCAAAGGTACCCCGCGGGCATCTGCCCGGCTCAGAAGTTTCCGGTATACAGATAATTTGGCCGACGCGCAGGTTATCGGGGTCAACATCCGGGTTAGCCCTTCTGATTGCCTCTACGGTAGTGTTGAAGCGCTGGGCCAGTCTAAAGAAAGTGTCGCCTGCTCTGACGGTGTACTCGAAAGTACCCCGCGGGCATCTGGGCTGCGGTGATCCCGGTATACAGATGATTTGACCCACACGCAAATTATCTGGATCAACGCCGGGGTTAGCTCTTCTGATAGCTTCTACAGTTGTATCAAATTGTTGGGCTAAGCTGTAGAAGGTGTCACCTGCTCTGACGGTGTAAGCAAATGTCCCCCGTGGGCATGGTCTCGGCCCCGGATCCGGTACTCTGGGAATACAGATAATTTGCCCGACACGTAAATTATCAGGATCAACCCCCGGGTTTGCGGCCGCAATTGCTACTACCGTAGTATTAAATCTCTGTGCCAAAGAGTAAAAGGTATCGCCTGCTTGTACGGTGTATTCAAAAGTGCCGCGGGGACATCTTCCCGGTCCCGGTGCTACCGGCACACAAATTGTTTGACCGATTTGTAAATTATTCGGATCAACACCGGGGTTTGCATCAATTAAGGCCTGTACGGTAGTGCCAAATCTGCGGGCAATAGCAAAATAGGTGTCTCCTGCGCGAATAACGTACGGCATTGTTCCACGCGGACATCTGTCCGAATCAACACCCGGGATACAAATTACCTGGCCGATGCGCAATCTATCCGGTTCTACATCGGGGTTGGCATCCATTAATTCATCTACCGATACATTAAATCGGCGCGCAATAGTGAAGAAAGTGTCGCCTGCTCTAATGGTGTAAAGTCTTCCTCCCGGGCAGTCCGGCTGCTGGCGGGATTCAACATCTGCCGATGCTGATTGTTCCTGAACTGTAGCCCGTCCGGGAATACAGATTGGCTGGCCTACCGAGATGTTATCCGGATCTTGAATTTGCGGGTTTGCCTGCAGCAAACGCTCTAACGTAATGTTATTGCGGCGGGCAATATTAAACAGTGTATCGCCCGGTCTGACGTTATAAATGGTGCCTCCCGGGCAGTTAGGCTGTGTGCCGATTGGGATGCAAACTACCTGACCGATTCTAAGTCTATTGGGATCAACGCCGGGGTTAGCCCGAATGATTTCATCTACACCGACACCAAAGCGCTGGGCCAGTCTAAAGAAGGTGTCGCCGGCCTGAATAGTATATTCCCGAGTGCCCGGTCCGCATACACCGGGTTCTTGACCGGGGATACAAATAACTTGGCCGATGCGCAAATTATTGGGGTCAATGCCGGCGTTAATTTCTAAAATAGCGTTAACGGTAGTGTTAAACCGTTGCGCCAGCCGGAATAAGGTATCACCGGATCTGATGGTATAAGCAAATGAGCCCTCCGGACATTCGCCATCTATTGCCCGCGGTATACAAATTCTTTGACCGATGCGTAAATTATTGGGATCAATACCCGGGTTTACCCTTATTAGTTCATCTAAGGATACGTTAAAGCGGCGGGCAATAGCAAACAAGGTGTCGCCCGCTCTAATGGTGTAAAAAATTCCGCTTTCGCAGGGCGGTTGACGGGTTAAATCACTCATGATATTTATCAGCTCCTATTCAGAGGTTCTATCACATATTACGTAGAAACAGTCAGAAGAGTGATTGATGTCGACCAAAAAATATAAAAATCTTTTTAGGGGATTCAAATTATGAAAGTTATTAAAATTGTTTTTCTGCCAATTGCCGCGGCAGTGCTGGCTGTTTTGTTTTTTGGTTTAAGCGGGGTAAATTTGCTGCCAAAATGTGAGGTAGAGAAAATAGTAGCAGCAGTAGACAAAGATACCGACGGAATATATGACGCCGATGACATAGTACAAGGGGCCAGAAAAGAGGTAGCTAACCAACCCCGTTACCGTGATGCTTATTACAGCGGTGGTTATCCGCCGGAGAATGAAGGGGTGTGCACTGATGTGGTTTGGCGCGCTCTGAAAAACGCCGGTTATGACTTAAAAGCAATGATGGATCAAGACATTGCTCAAAATATAAGTCACTACCCCAGAGTAAACGGCAGTCCTGATCCTAATATTGATTTTCGCCGGGTGCAAAATCAAATTGTTTTCTTTAGTCGGTATGGCAAAAGTTTAACCACTGAAGTTATACCTTGGGATGCCGAAAATTTAAAACAATGGCAGGGTGGGGATATTGTTATGTTTGGGCCAAATTATGAGCACGTGGCTATTGTATCCGATAAGCGCCGGCGTGACGGTGTGCCCTTAATCATCCATAACGCCGGGCCGGTGCCGCAGGAAGAGGATTGTCTGCTATCCTGGCCGTCGCCCATTACTCACCACTTTCGTTTTCCCAATCCCGATAATAACTAATAATCGGGATTTTTTATTACCTTAAATTACTTATCTTATTTTTATTAAATTTGTAACCGGTTATTTTAGTGTGGTAAAATATAGCACGGCTGTTTTTATAACGGTCTCATAATTATTGATTATAGGGTGGTTTGTTCATGAAAAAGGTAGAAATATATACTGACGGTGCTTGTTCCGGCAACCCCGGACCGGGAGGTTACGGGGTGGTTTTATTGTATGGAGATCATAAAAAAGAATTGTCCGGCGCTTATGCCAACACAACCAACAACCGGATGGAAATTATGGCAGCCATTAAGGGTTTGGCAGCTTTGAAAGAACCATGCCAAGTTACCCTCTATACCGACAGTCAGTACTTGGTAAACGCAATAACAAAAGGCTGGGTAAAAAAATGGCAGGCCAATAATTGGATGCGCAATAGAAACGAGCGGGCTAAAAACGTAGATTTATGGATGGCTTTGCTTGAGCTGTTAGAAAAACACCAAGTGGAATGGGTTTGGGTAAAAGGCCATGCCGAGAACGAGTTTAACAACCGCTGTGACGAGTTGGCAGTCAAAGCAATAAAAGAACAGCCACATCAAACAGATATAATACAACGATAACTGTCATTAGGAGTGATTACTTTGCAACTTAAGCCATTCTTGCTTGAACGCTGGTTTGCCAAGTATGAGTTTGAAGTTAAACATAACCTTTGTGCCAGCTGCGCTTCATCAACCAATACTACGCGGCTGCTGCGCCTGGCCGGCTTAGATGTTGCTAACGAATACCTAAGTTTAGATTTGGATTATACGCAAAACCCCGGTGACCCCAGACTGCGTGAGCAAATCAGCACTCTTTACCATAAAATAAGCCCGCAGCAGGTGCAGGTAACTACCGGCGCTTCTGAGGCAATATTTTTATTAATGAACGTTTTAGTTGAGCCGGGGGATAACCTAATAGTGCTGGATCCGATTTATCAATCGCTGTTTGAAGTAGCGCAAGCGGTGGGAGCGGAAGTGCGACGCTGGCCGCTGGTGGAACCGAATTTTACCTTAAACCTGGAAGCACTGCCGCCGTTAATGGATGAACGCACCAAAGCGGTAGTGGTTAATTTTCCTCATAGCCCTACCGGTGCCATGATTACCCGCAAAGAACAACAGGCATTAATTGAGATCATAGAAAAACATAAATGCTACTTAGTATCGGATGAAGTTTATGCGGGAATTGTCTATCACCCGGAAGATGCACTGCCCCGGGCAGCGGATTTATCACCCTGGGCGATTAGCATCGGCGATATTACCAAGCCCTGGGGACTGGGCGGTTTAAGAATTGGCTGGTTGGCAGCACAAAATACCGAGCTTTTGGCTGCTTGTTCGGCCATGCGTGATTATACCACGATGTGCAATGCTGCCCCGGCAGAGTTTTTAGCGGCCATTGCCATTGAATACAGGGAGCAAATTTTGGCAGAAAAAATACAACAAGCGAAAGAAAACATCCGGCTTTGGCAGCAGTTTTGCGATCAGCATCCCGGTGTGTTTTCTTGGGTGCCGCCCCGCGGCGGGTTTACTGCTTTTCCTCGGTTAGAACCGGATATGGACGCGGACGATTTCTGCCGCCGCTTAGCAGAGGAACACAGCGTATTGCTGCTGCCCGGATCCACCTTCAATCGGCCGAAACATGTGCGCATTGGTTTCGGCAAAGAACCGGCTGAATTTGCCGCCGGTTTAGCAGTACTGGGCAAATTTATAGAACAACTGATGAAATAAAAAGTAGGGCATTGTACTTAGAAAAAGCGGCAATGATTATTCTCGGCCGTTGGTTATTGAAGGAGCAGGCCGGCCAACGGCCGAGAATATTCACCGGCCTGTTTGACAATGTATCTAACTAATATATAAAAAGTTCAACTACAAAAACAGAAAGACAGGCTAAAATAGATACCTTGAACAAACTTGCGCCGTGATAGGCAAAAACAACGGCTACAATAAAGCCGGCAAGTGCCGACCAAGGGGAAGCGGTGGCCCCCAGTATGGCCGGGAAGATCATTACCGCTAAAGTTACATAGGGTACATAATATAAAAACGACTTAATATAAGTATTTTTAATTTCTCTTCTAATCAGCGTCAACGGCAGCATTCTGATCAGATAAGTCACAACTGCCATCACTAATATGTAGGTATAGACATTATCCTTCATTAGTATCCTCCTCTACCGGGAACAATGCCGCTGCAATGCCGGCAATTAAAATTGTCAACAGAATGATCTTAACACCTGATGAAAGGGTGTTCAGCAGAGGAAGTACTGCGAACAACAAGCTGGCGGTCATAGAAATTAAGATAATAGTAGCAAGCAATTTGTTGCCTTTGGTTGGGGGTATGATTATAGCTAACAGCATGCCGTACAAAGCAATGCTTAAAGCACTGACAATCCTTGGCGGCAGGATGTTTCCGGAAACCACTCCTAAAAGGGTGCCCAATGTCCAGCCGGGCAAAGCAACACTCATCGCCCCGTAAATATAATAAGGATTTAGCTTGCCGTTAACGGCAACTCCTAACCCGAAAATTTCATCTGTGACACCAAAAGCCATGACAATACGCTGCCATAGCGGTGTATTGTGGTCAATCTTTTGTGACAGTAAACAAGACATCAAAATATATCGTGAGTTAATAATTAGTTGAGCAATTGCCATTTCTAAATAGGTAGCAGTTGTGACGATTAAAGTAAGCCCGGCAAATTGCCCGGCTGAGGTAAAATTAGTTGCTGACATTAATGCTGCCGGAAACGGGTGCAGGCCGGCTTCCTTGGCAATGATTCCGAAGGAAAAGGAAACAGCAAAATACCCCAAACAAATGGGAATGCCGTCTTTTATCCCTCTCTGCCATGCTGTAAAGTTTGTGTTCATCAAAAACGGCCTCCATACAAGTAATATGTATAATTATACATTAAAGAGCGCAAAGAGAATATAAAATTTATAAATTTTTTGGTACTTGTTCACTTGTCAGAACAGCGGTAAAGGCCGTTCCCACCAATTAGGAAAGGCGGTTTTAGGCTGCCAAGGCATTTACCTTCGCAAACACGCCGGCGCATATAAATTAACGAGCTCTGCCGCCTCCGGGCGCCGCTAATTGAAAGCATAAAATCAAATGCCTTGGCAGCAAACAAAAAACTCTCTGTATGACCGGTCAGGCATGCTTCTTCCTGCACTACAATTGAAAGACCAAATTATCGGTGAGATGTAGGGGCCGGTTTCCACGCCGGCCCGCTTAAGTAACGTTGCATTTGCGATAACGGGCGGGGGCTGGAACCCCTTACAGGCAGGCAAAAAAGGAATAAAATATAGGGGCCGCTCTATAGCCCCTTTTAGCTAGTCCATAACAGACAGAATGTAATATCCCAAGTAGCCGACTAATATTACGCCTATTACGTGAACTATCCAAAAGCCGACATTGGGATAGCCCCAGATTGTTCCGGCCAGCGGGCTGGGGTTTTTTGTTTCTTCAGCCATAAAAAAACCTCCTTAATTAATTTTTTTATTAGCTTACCCGCCGGCTGGCTTTAATATCAATTTTTAGGCTTTAAATTTCTTTTTGAACGGTGTTTGTTTGCTCTTTGTTTTTGCTAGGCAGCGAAATTTGCACTAAAATGACACTGCCAATAACCAGCAAAATACCAAATCCCTGCAATAAAGTAATCTGTTCGTGGAAAACTATTGCAGCCAATAACACAGCCACTACCGGTTCCATGGTGGCTATAATGGCGGCCTTGCTTGATTCAACAAGCTGCAATCCACTAGTATAGAAAATATAGGCAAGTACGGTAGGAACCAGCGCAATCAGCAGGGCAAAGCCGGCAACCTTAGGGTCCTGCAGCATGTCAACCGTTTTCCAAGGGTGGCCAAACAGCGACAAAAATATTGCACCGAAGGCAAAGGAGTAGAAAACGGTAGTCCACGGCGAACAATTATCTAATGCCTTTTTACTGAAAATGCTGTATAATCCGTAAGAAAGCCCGGCCGCTAACCCGGCTAAAAGTCCAAGAAGATTTAATTTAATTTGTTCAATATTATAGGCCTCTGCCACCAGTACACAGCCGGTTAACGTCATCACTAAAGCCAGTGCTTTTTGCACGGTAATGGCTTCATTAAAAACAAATCTGGAGATAACCGTGACAAAAAACGGAGCGGTGTAAAGCAAGATGACGGCAGTAACAATGGTTGTTAGGTTAACGGCCGTTAAGTAGCTCAAATTAAAAATACATACCGATATTAAGCCGGCAGCTATAAACAGCGGCAGCTGCTTTGCATTGACCGTCAACTCTTGACGACGGAAAAGCAGCAAATACAAACCAAGAATTAGCGTGGTGATTAACACTCGATAGTTAGCAACTGTTACCGATGACAGTCCCAGATTAAAAAGTACGGTACTGATGGCTCCCAATGTTCCCCAGCAGGAAGCACCTAAAGCAACTAAAATGTAGCCTTTTTTCATTAAGAAGAGTCCTCCGTTAATGCTTTATTAGTGGAAATAGTTTTAGTTTTTTGACGGTTTAACATATCATTTAACATATCATTTGCTTGATGGTTTGTCTATATCTCGAATATAACTTTTAGGAGATGGAAAAATGAGTGCGGTGATTATTGTCAGTGCCTGTTTGGCCGGTGAAAAATGCAAGTACAACGGGGGAGATAATTATCATCCCCAAATTGCTAAAATGGTGCGGGAAGGTCGGGCGATTGCGGTGTGTCCGGAAGTGCTTGGCGGGCTGCCCACACCGCGAGCGGCATGTGAAACCCGCGGCGGTGACGGAAATGATGTGTTGGACGGCAGGGCGGAAGTGTTCAACAAATACGGTGAGAATGTAACCAAAGAGTTTATTAACGGAGCCCAAAAGGTGTTACAAAAGGCTATTGATAATAATGTACAGGTGGCGGTGCTAAAAGAACGCAGTCCTTCATGCGGTGTGCGGCAAATTTATGACGGCAGCTTCAGCGGGGTAAAAATTAGCGGTCAGGGAGTAACGGCTGCCTTATTGGCGAGACATGGCATTAAACTATACAGTGAGGAAGAGCTGGATGATTTATCTTAGCTTTTTGCTGATTGTTTTTGGGCTTTTAGTTTTTACCGTTTCCCTGTTGGCGGTAATTTATCGGCTGGTAAACACCGGCGGCTGGCAACGAGGGGATGATGTTGCCCGCCGCTGGATTAAAATCGGCTTAAGTGGCTTAGGTATGATTTTGTTGGGGCAAATCATTGCTGCCCGGCTGTTTTAAATTTCCCTGGCGCTCAACTTTTCTTGGCGGTGACTTTTCACGCTGCAGAAAAACACCGACTATTACCAACAGTCCGCCCAGCATTTGTAGTAGGGTAAGTTTTTCATTAAGAAATATAAAACCTAAAATTGCCGTTAACAGAGGTTCAGACGTACTGACAATAGCGGTGCGTGATGCTCCTATGAGGCTTACGCCGTGGAAAAAGCAAAAAGTGGCAATTACGGTGCAAACCACCGCTAAGGAAAAAATTGCTGTCCAAGCGCTAAAGTTAAGTTTTAAAGTCAGTGTGCCGCTGAATAGTGCACCGGCAGTAAAAACCACAGCCAGTGCAGATGTCATATAGGTGTTTAGAATCAGTACAGAAAGGTTTTGCAAAAATTTTGCCCCGCCTATTATATAAATAGCATTAAACACAGCGGCGACAACGGCAAATGCCACACCGCGCGGATCTAAGTTGTTTACCGGCTGGCCTAAAATAACCGCACTGCCAACCAATGTGAGCACCAGTGCGGCGATTTTATTGGCGGTAAGCGGTTCTTTCAGCAGGAAGTAAGCCAATAGGGTGACAATTGTCGGATAGAGGTATAAAAATAAAATTGACATCGCCGCCGGAATATAGCTAAAAGAATAAAACAAACAAACCACCGCTACCCCTTGTGTGCAGGCGGCAAAGGCCAGCAGCTTAACCAGCTGACCAAAAGGCAGGCGAAAGTTTTGTTTAGTTATTAGCACAATGCTCCAATAAATAGCGGCAGCCATTAGATAACGAAAAACCAAGGCAGTAAGAACGGTTGCTCCGCCTTGGTAAGCAAATTTGGCAGCTATCCCTTCGATACTATAACTTAGCGTAGCGATTAATACCAGCAAGATACCGATGTTACCTTTTTTTAAAATCTTAGCTTGCTCCGTCAACTTATTGTCCCCCAAAGAATACTTTCTATATTATATCATATTAAAAAAGAAAGCAGCCCGGGCTCGATAACCTTCATCGAGCGTCGGGCTGTCTATTTATTATTTAGCGTTATTTTACAATATAACACTGGTAAATTCAACAAGTTTAAAAATAAAGATAATTTTCACATACTTTCTTGCTCAAATTTACCCTATGATCGTTTTATAAAACGGTATATAATGGTGAAAGTGAGGTGATATGATGATATTGGTAACCGGTGCCACTGGATATGTAGGACGTTACGTGGTAAAAGCGTTGACAGACGCCGGTGCTAAAGTACGCTGTCTCGTTCGTAACCCTAAAAAGTGTAATATTTCCGGTGTAGAAGTGGTACAGGGGGATATTACCGATCCGGTATCCCTTGCTGTGGCAGTTTCGGATATAGATATAGTTATTCATTTAGTTGCAATAATTCGTGAAAATAAGAACCTTTCTTTTAATGACATAAACGTTGTAGGCACGCAAAATATAATTGCTGCGGCGCAAAATAGCGGCGTTAAACATTTTATACATATGAGTGCGTTAGGTGCCTGTTTAGATCCGAAGTACAAGTATGCTTACTCTAAAGGGATGGCAGAAATACCGGTAGTTAACAGCGGTTTGGATTACACTGTTTTAAGGCCTTCAGTGATGTTTGGCCCCGGTTTTGGTTTTGTTAACCGCTTGCTGCAGTCAATTCGGATGACGCCAACCTTTGTAGCTATGCCGGGTAACGGCACAACCAAATTTCAGCCGATTTCGGTAAAGGATGTTGCCAGGTGTGTGGTGCAGATTGTTAATCAGCCGGAACGTTATCGCAATAAAATTATTGAAATAGGTGGGCCGGAACATTTAACATATGAACAGATGCTGGATGCGGTGATGGAAGTAACTGAAATTAAAAAAACAAAGATCGCAGTGCCGCTGCCGCTGGTGCGTATCGCAGCTTATTTTATGCAGCTGTTCATGCCGGATCCGCCGGTAACGCCGGCAGAATTGGCACAGTTAGAATTTGACAATATTACCGATATTGATGTTATTGAAAAACAATTTGGCTTTACCCCCATTCGCTTTGCCGACGGCATTGAGTACATTAAACATCAATTGCAAAACGAGTTAAAGAATAAGCACAAATTTAAACATAAACAGTAATTTAAAAAAAGGGGTCGATTAACTGCCCCTTTTTATGTATTTTTACCGATTTTTTGTTACAAAACAATTTTTGCTCACGTCTAACAGGATAGAACACAAAGCGGAGGATATTTTTATGGCTACCTTAAAAATTCGGCAACATCCGGATGCCGATTTAACATTTGAAGAACTTTACAACCAAAATTTTGCCCGAGTTAACCGCTACCTGCGTTATCGGGTGGTAAACACATGGGATGCCGATGACTTAACCACACTGGTTTTTATCAAGGCTTATGAGAAGTTTCATACCTATCGTGGACAAAGTGCTTTTTCTTCATGGATTTTTCGCATAGCTCATAATGTTTACGTTGATTATGTGCGGGCTCAACGAGAATTAGTGATGTCTGATCAGCAACTTGAACATGCGACGACGGCAGCGGGAGAGGGGCCGGAAGAGCAAATACTGCATAATGAGGAGCTAAACCGGCTGCGCCAACTGTTAAACAAACTGCCCGATGATTACCGAGATGTGGTGGCGCTGCGCTACTTCGGGGAACTGCGTTTTGCCCAAATAGGGGAAGTGCTGGGTAAAAACGAGGCTGGGGTGCGCATGATTCATCACCGGGCTTTAAAATTAATGCGTCGCCATATAAAAAACCGTTAGGAGAGAACTTGCATGAAGGACAAGGAACATCAAAAGCCGGAGAACAACAAAGTTCTGCCTATTGATCAATACCGCCCGCCCGCCGTCAGACAAAAAAATGAGGAAGAGTCGCTGCACCAACTGTTAACCCATATCCGGCAGGTGCGGGATATGGTACCGGTAAACAGTCAACTGCAGGAAGAACTGCGTCAAAGGCTGTTGCACGGTAAAAGTGCTACCGCAGCGGCAACCGCCGCTTTGCAGCCAAAAAGCAAAAATAAAACCCATTGTCCGCGCCTGGTTTTATGGATTGGTTTATTAGCCTTGACAATTTTAACAGTTATTGTATTGTTCTATCATTCACTGCCAAAAACGCTGCATGCAGTGGGCAATCCCTATGAACTGGTGAATTTTTGGAGCAGCGACGGCAATTGGAGCTACACCGTATCACCAAAGGGAGATATATTAATCTCCCGGCAGGGGCAGCTATTACTGGTTGATGAGCAAAAAAGATACCGCGTTTTAAACCTGCCGGACAGCTGGCAGTACCATGCCCCCGCCTTCTCCCCTGACGGTAAACAGGTGGCCATGGTACGTCAAAACAAGGCCGGCGAACAGCAAATTATTGTTGTGCCGGCAGAAGAATTAACCGGACTGACCAATATCAGTCCGAAACATAACTTAATAACGCTGGTTCAAGGCAGTAACAACCACTACTTTAGCGATCTCAAATGGTCGCCTAACGGAACTATGCTGTGCTATACCGAAGATAAGCATTCAGAGCGGCCGCAAATTTTCACCGTCAGCTTGGCAGATCGCCGCCCTAAGTTTATTACCTATGGGGTTAATCCTGCTTGGTCGCCGGACAACACTAAGCTGGTGATACAGCGGGAAGAATCAAAAAACAACCACAATTTGTTTTTAATTGACTTATCAACGTCAAAAGAAGTGCTGCTGGGGCAAGGAGAGCAGCCGGCTTGGGGAGTAAACGGCTTTATTGCTTTTGTGGTTACCGGGCAACAGGAAAGAATACTGACCTTTACGGCTGATGGCTCGCCGCAGCACACGGTAAGACAAAAAATAGCGGAAATCCGTTCCGTTTATGCCGGCAATGACGGCAACCCGGTTTTAAAAGAGTTAGAGGAGCAAAATTGGCTGGCTTTAAGTACGCTGTTGGTCAGCCCGGCGGCAGAAATAACCGCACAAGAAATGAACTGGCTGCACCGGCTGGAAGCGCAGGGCGTGCATGAACCGCGGGTGCTGTTGTTAGATGATGCAGACCGCAGTAAAAACCCGCTGTTTGACATTCAAGGAAAAATGCTGTACTTTGCCCGCCAAGACGGGGCCGGGGCAGGCGTGATGGCGGTCAACATAAAAGAGCAAATGTTTAACAGAGGAGAGAATTAATAATGAAACGGATAAAAATAACCTTCATCTTTTTAGCGCTGCTGATAATATTACTGCCCCAAAGCTCTTTTGCCGATGTCTTGCTGCAGGTGCAGCCCGGCTTAAACGGCCTGTATAAAGGCGACCGGCCGGTACAGTTAAACATCAAGATAGTAAATAACGGTCCGGCTGTGGAAGAAGGAGTGTTGCAGGTAAAATTCCACCCTGTGGTGTCCTCCGGTTTGCCGCAAAATTACGCTGTTTATCAGCAGCAAGTAAAAGTTCCTGCCAATGATAGGGTAAGCACGACTATGTTTGTACCCGGTGAACTGGTGGCGGCAAAGCCGGTAGTTAGCTTATTAAGTGGCGGTAAAGAAATAGCCCAAACGGCTGTGCAGGGCCTGGCGGTAACCGAAGATTTTGTTGTGGTCAGTATCAGCGAAAAAGCGCTGGGCGGCGGACTGCCGGCCTATTTGGACAGCAATATGAATAACGCCATGCTGAAATATTTATCAGCTGAAGAAGTTCCCACCAACCCGCTGGCTTTGAATGCCGCCGATTTAATTATTATCGATCCGGAAAAAACAGCTGCTTTAACCGAACGGCAGGCGGAAGCTATCCGTCAATGGACGGCTTTAGGCGGCAGTTTGCTGCTTTCCGGCGGTGCCGGTGCTTGGGAAGGGCAGCCTTTTTATGATCTCAGTCCGGTAAAAGTCACCGGCACAACAACAATATCAGGAAACTGGGATGGAAAGCGACACACTGATGAGCCCCTTACGGCAGCCGTCGGTAAGCAAACTGCCGGGATAAAGTTAATTGCCCAGGGGGAACTGCCCCTTGTGGTAACTCAGACGGTCGGTTGGGGCAGTGTCATTTACAGTGCGGTTGGGATAGAAAACTTCCGGCAGCAGGAAGCCGCTGTGTGGGAAGCGCTTTTCACCAACCAAGGCAGTTTTGCAAAGTTTGAAAAGCACAACGCAAATTTATTTGTACATAACATAGTACAAAACAGCGCTGATCTGCCCCAGCTGCAGCTGCCGTCAATTAAATTAATCGCCGTTATTTGGGGCATCTACCTGTTGGTGATCGCCCCCGGCCTGTACTTAATTTTAAAAAAATACTGCCGCCAGAGCTGGGGATGGGTGCTAATTCCGGCGGTGGCGGTAGCAACCGCGGTAGGGATATATTATGCCGCTCCTTTCCACCGGTTAAGCGGCCCGGTAGGTCATACGCTGGCTTACGTGGATGTTGTTAATGAGCAAATTGCCGAAATACAAGCCGGAGGTTCTTACGTTTCACCACGGGGCGGTAAGCTGGTTTTGCAGGCAGAAGGCATGGGATTAATCACCCCCAAACCGGTTTACCATGGGGCAGAAAAAAGCCCGGTTGTGGAATACACTGACGGCGGGCAAACCGTGACTTTTGCCGATGTAGAATTTTGGTCGATGCGTCAAGCCTCGTGCTATCAATTACGCAATGATTTCGGTTATCTATCCGGCAGCTTAATGCTGCAAGACAATAAATTGGTAGGAGAGCTGAAAAACGAAACTAAAGCCGACTTGTCTAAATCAATAGCGGTGATAGGGGAGCGGGCAGTGGAAATCGGCGCTATTCCTGCCGGCGAAAGGGTTAAAATTAATATTGACCTCAATACCGCCCGCCCCTTTGTTTGGCAAAGCGATGTCGGCGAATGGTTTGAAAAGCGCGCAAATAATACTGCAATGGCCTACAGCGACAGATACATGGCCACCTGGGAGCAAAAAAGAGGCCGTCAGCCCCTGTCGGATGTGCAGTTTATTGCCCTTAGTGAAAAAATACCAAACTTGATTACATTAGACAATGCACAACCTGACACCGGCAGTATGGGACTGATTGTACAAAGTATTCCTTTGAATTTGCCGGATGCCGGCGCATTTAAGCTGCTGCCGGGTTTGCTGCCGGCCCAGGTAGTTGAGGGTGGGCTGGAACAAACACCGGAAGGCTATATCCTTCACGGCAAACGTATTACGGTAGAATATAACTTGCAGCTGTTTGCCGATTGGCGCCCCTATAATATTAAAGCATTGGAGCTAGTTAATTTCTTTACCGACAATGTTTATCAGGTAGAGGTATTTAATCATACAAAAGGGCAGTGGGTTCAGCTGACGAAAGAACAACAACGACTGCAGGGCGAAACACTGCAAAATATTTTAGGTGATGATTTGTTGCTGAAAATGAGGATACACAGCCAAGAAGAAAAAACATTTATACCCATGCCGGGATTAGCGGTGGAGGGGGTGGTAAAATGATTGCCATTAACGGTTTAACTAAAAGCTTTGGCAAAACCAAGGCACTGCAGGGGTTAACCTTAAACATCCCCGCCGGGCAGGTTTACGGTTTAATTGGCCCAAACGGTGCGGGAAAAAGCACCGCGATGGCTATTTTAGCCACCCTGCTGCCGGCAGACGCCGGAACCGCGACGATAAACGGCATTGAAGTATCCGCCCAGCCGCGAGAGGTGCGGCGGCTGATTGGTTACATGCCGGATTTCTTTGGGGTATATGACGGTTTAACCGCCGGTGAATACTTGAGCTTTTTTGCTGCCGCCTATCACATACCGGAAAACCGGCACGACAAATTAACAGACAATTTACTGGAACTGGTAAATTTATCCGATAAAAAAGATATTTATGTTGATGCTTTATCGCGGGGAATGAAACAGCGGTTGGCACTGGCACGCTGCTTAGTGCATGATCCCGCGGTGCTGATTTTAGATGAGCCGGCTTCCGGTTTGGATCCCCGGGCAAGGGCGGAAATGAAAGAAATTATTCGCCAGCTGAAACATTTAGGTAAAACAGTGCTGATTAGCTCGCACATTCTGCCGGAACTGGCGGAAATGTGTGATCAAGTAGCCATTTTAGAAAACGGCCGTTTGGTGGCCACCGGCTCGGTGGCGGAAATTACGGCCGGTCAAGGTACATCACGCCTTATCAGTATCGAGGTAAAAGACCGCCTGCCCGAGCTTTTGACTTACCTATCTCAATACCCTGGGGTAGTGCGGGCAGAAAATATCGAGCAAAGGGCGCGCATAATTTTTCAGGGAGATCAAGAGGCGCAAATTGCTTTGTTAAAAAAGCTAATTGAACAAGACTATGCAGTTTTGCAGTTTACTGAAATGCACAGCAGTTTAGAGGATGCCTTTATGGCAGTAACCGGGGAGGTGACAACGAAATAATGGGGATTAATCCGGTATTAACCAAAGAACTGCGCCTGCGCTTTAGAAGTTATAAAGGACCGCTGATACTGTTTCTTTATTTGGCGGTAATCGGCGGCTTTATATTAGGCTTTATTTATTTAAACTGGCGATATTCCGTCGGTTTTAACCCTGCCCACAGCAGAGACATTTTTGCAGTGCTCAGCATGGCGCAGCTAATTCTTTTGGGCTTTGTTACCCCCGGCCTTACTGCCGGGGCAATCAGCGGTGAACGGGAAAGGCAAACACTAAACGTGCTTTTAACTACCGAACTTACCCCGCTGGGTATTGTCGTCAGTAAAATGATCTCCGGCTGCGCATTTACTTCACTGCTGATTGTGGCCACGCTGCCGCTGTACAGCATTGTGCTGATGTTTGGCGGCATTGCTCCCCGGCAATTGTGGGAGGTATTTGGCTTTTATTTACTGACGATGTTTTTGTTTGCCGCCGTTGGCATTGCCTGTTCTACATTCTTCCGCCGCACCGGGGTGAGCACGGTAGCTGCTTACGCTGTTACCGCCTTTTTAGGCGCCGGCACGGCATTTTTGGCGGCGTTTATCAATGAGATTGCCAGCCGTTCTGAACAATACAGCGGCATACCGCTAACGGCTCAGCTTTTATTGGATATCAATCCGGTTGTGGTGTTATTGAACATTTTAGGTGGCCAACCCCTTTACGACAGCAGTGCATGGCCCTTGCCCTATTGGGTGACCTTTATCGTTTTTTACGCCGGTGTCGGTGTACTGCTGGTTTTATGGAGCGGCCACAAACTAAACCCGTTACAAAAGAAAAAAAATTATTATCGTTAGAGCCAAAGGCAACGCCTTTGGCTATCTTACTTATATATGGTAATATGTTAAGTAATGTATATAATACTAAATTGGATAAACTACAAAACAACGGGCTAAGTGAGGGGGGAATTACTTGCCAGATAAGCTAGTAACTCATAACAGTGAATTGAAAAAAACCGCCCCCATAAACAAAGGTGCTAAAAAGCGACCTGTCCGCAGAAAACAACCGCCGTTGATTTCCGACGGCCCCCTGCAACTGGATGAATTTCAGCTGGAAGCCATTGAAGCGGTTTTAAGTGGCCATAATGTGCTGGTGGCGGCACCGACGGGTACCGGCAAAACACTGATTGCGGAAAAACTGGCCGAAAAAGTATTGAGTGAAGGAAAAGGCTTGGTGTATACTTCGCCTTTAAAAGCTCTTTCTAACCAAAAATTTTCTGATTTTACCGAAATGTTTGGTCCGGAAAAAGTAGGTTTGGTTACCGGCGATATCACCATTAACGGTGATGCGCCCCTTACCGTGATGACTACCGAAATATTTCGCAACAAATGTTTTGAAGATGTGAAAGAGCTAGATAATATCGTTTATGTGGTATTTGATGAAATTCACTATCTAGATGATCCCCATCGGGGTACGGCGTGGGAGGAGTCAATTCTTTTTGCCCCGCCGCATATTAAAATTCTAGGCCTGTCAGCTACCGTACCCAATGTTGAAGAAGTGGCTGCCTGGATTGCCGAAGTGCGTCGCTCTGATGTACTGGTAGTGGAAGAACATCAACGGGCGGTACCGCTGGATATTAAATGGATTACACCCGACTATAAAATTATCGGTTACTCCCAGGCAAGGCGCTGGGTAAAAAAGATGATTAAAAAACGCAACGAAGAAGAAAGCATGAGACACAAAAGAAGGTTCTAACACATTAATCGGAGGTTGATACATGGCACGCGCATTAACAAACCCTTCAGCAGTGATTGAAGAAGTACAAGACCACCTGCCTGCCCTGTACTTTGTCTTTGGTCGGGCAAAGGCAGAAGAACTGGCTATGGAATTGGGTCGGGAGTGGGATTTTCTTTATCCGGATGAAAAGCAAAAAGTAAAACAATATATTGCCGCTGCCGAGGAGGAATACCCCGATATTTTTGCCCACCGTGACCGTGCGATGTTAAAAAGATTGCTGCTGCAGGGCATTGGCTATCACCATGCCGGCGTTTTGCCGGCCTTAAAACGTTTGGTGGAAAGATTATATGAAGAGCGTTTAATTTGGGTACTGTTTTGCACGGAAACATTTGCAGCGGGTGTTAATTTTCCGGCATCCAGTGCGATATTTGAATCCTGCCGCAAATGGGACGGCCGCGAATTTCGTTCGTTGTTGAACCGAGAATTCTTTCAAATGGCCGGCCGGGCCGGTCGCCGCGGATTTGACGAAATTGGGCGTGTGTTTATTCAAATGGATAGCGATCATCCGGAAGAAACCGGTTTCTTTGACGAAAGCGATGTGGAAATGGTACACGGTCGGTTGACGGTATCGGCAAACACGGTACTTAGTTTACTTATGTGGAAAACCGATGAAGAAATTGAACATTTTTTAAAAAGTAACTTTTCTGCCTTTCAAAAAAAGCGCCGTATAAAAGAAGTAAAGGAAAAAATTGCCGATATCAATAACAAAATTAAAGAACTGGAGCGGCATTTTTGTGAGGAGCGAGAAAGCGCTACCTGTCCGCTGATCAGAAAAAAATTAAAACGGGAACTGCAGCGCTTAAAGAGCCGGCGCTACCGGCAGCTTCCCGGCTCACAAACACGGATAAAAGAAATTCAAGCCCACATCAAATCCCTAAGTAAAAAGAAATGTAAAAAAACCCGCTGTTTTGAAGCGGTGCGAACAATTCGCGAGTTAAACAGCAAACTCGATTTAATGCAATATAACAAAAAACTGCTGACGGCAGAGGCTAAAAAGTACACCGCTGACTTTCACAAAATGCGTCAGCTGCTGGAAAGGCTAGGCTATATACATGGCCGGGAGATTTTACCGCGGGGTAGATTTGCCTTGCATCTGCACATTCAAGAAATTTTTGTAACTGAACTGGTTTTCTCCGGCTTAATTGATGATTTGCCGGCAGACGTTGTGGCCGGTATATTAGCCGGTGTAGATTATGTTCCCGGTCGTCGGGATTATGTGCAGGCTCCGCCGTACAACATTGATCCGATTAACCAACTGCGAGCCCAGTTAATGGAGCTGGGGGTTTCTGAAGAATATATGGTGTGGTCCCCGGTACCGGGATATTTGGCCTATGCCTGGTATAACGGCAAAGACTTTGCCCATTTGCTTGAAAATTGCAGTTTACAGGAAGGTGACGTGGTATCGATTATTCGGCGGGAAATTGATTTGCTGCGGCAAATTGAAAAAGCGGCTGTTGAACACCCGGCTTTGTTGGAAAAAATTCGTGGTATTCGTCGAACATTAGATAGAGATCAGGTAGCGGTACTGTTTTAATGCTTAGTTTTTGCAAATAATGACATATCTGCTTTTTTTATAGCAGGAAAAAAGTCCTAGGTGCCGAATAGAATAGAAATATGATGTTATTTTGAATATTTTTATAAGTGCTTATTTGTATCTTGGAGGTAATGCAATGTGCCTGATAAGGCCGGGGACAATAAGAGCATTTTAGCCCAGTTGGAAGAACTTCGAATATTAAATAAAAAGTTAACTTCCCTGCATTGGATTTCAGTTCAAATTGCCGCCGAACAGGATATTAACACGTTGCTTAATCTAATCATTAACGGTTATAGCAATATTACCGGCATTGGCAAATGCGGGCTTTATATAATTGATGAACAGCAAAAGTTTGTTGAAGCTGTCAGCCGTGAAAAGGAAGATGACGAGCCTTTTTGGTCTTGCCCATGTATCAGCAAAATATTTGAACGGTTTTCTACAGAAAAAACAATTATCGTAAAATTAAGCAGCGATTATTGCGGCAGCTGTTTTCATTCGCAGTGTAAAAAATTGTGTCTGCATATCAGTGCAATGTACGACCGTTGGGGCAAAACCACCGGTTTATTGGTTGGTTATAGCAGGCAATATATCGGCAATCAAGATGATTGGTCTAAAATATTAGAGTTGTATATATTACAGGTTAGTTTGGCTTTAGAAAATGCCATGTTAAATGCCCGCCTGCGCAATTTGGCTATTACCGACGGCTTAACGGGTTTGTACAATCATCGCTATTTTAAGGAGTGTTTGGAGGAAATTCACCAACACTGCCAAAAACATCAAAGTTCATACTGTTTGATGTTTATAGATGTAGATAACTTTAAAAGATTTAACGACAATTTTGGTCACCTGGCCGGTGATTCGGTACTGCAAATTATTTCTAGTATTATGCGCCGCATTGTTGACAAGCCCGGAACTGTATACCGCTATGGCGGTGAAGAGTTCACGGTACTTCTTCCCGGCTTTTCGTTAAAACAAAGCTATTACATGGCGGAAAAAATTCGCCGACAAATTAGCAAGCAAAAATTTAATTCCTGTCAAATTACTGTTAGTATCGGGTTGGCACAATTTGACGGTGATTTAACTTGTACTGCCAGCCAAATTTTACAGCTCTCGAATAAGGCGCTACATGAAGCAAAAGCACGGGGAAAAAATTATGTATGTATTGCAAACTGTGATAAAACATTTAACAACAACGAACATTGTTTATAAGACAAAATGTAGGGGATGACCTAGACCCTTTTGCCAAAAAGGTGTTACGTCTGTGTGAAGGAATGGGAGGGAAATGGGAAAACGGTTTTAGCCGCCAAGGCATTTGGCTTTGTCAAGGAACTTGGCTTCCGCCAGAAGGGCACAGAGGGAAGCTTTTTTAATACTGTCAGCCTTAAGTTGAAACTAAACCCGCTAACGCTCAAACAATTCTCGGCGCTATTCCTTCGTTAGCAATGCTTTGGCTAATCGAAAGCATCAGGTTAAACGGCCTTGGTTGCCTTCAAAATATGCGAGAACGGGCAGGGATGTTTTCCTGCCCGTTTCCTTTATATCTCAATTACATTTCCCACGTTGTTTAAAACAAACTTATTGTCAAAATTCCGGTATAATTCTGCTTGGGCGGTAAAACCGGTGCAGTGGCTTACCGCCAATAACTGCGGATTATAACGTTTTAACTGATTTATAGTTTTATCTAACCTTTGTTTATCTGCTTGAATTAAATGGGTGCCCCCCACTAAACCGTAAATGTGCCGGCTGTTTGTTATTTGTAGCGCATAACAAATGGTGTTAATCAGCCCGGCGTGAGCGCAGCCGGTAATGACAACCGGCCCTTTGCCGGTTACAGCTACCAATGCTTGATCATCCGGCATAATATCCGGTAAATAGCTACCTTCCTTTTCGATAAAATGAGTGGGGTTAACGGTTTCATAGTCCGTATTGCGGGGAATCTCGCCGGTGAGATACAGCCCCGGCGTCAGCTCAGTGGTTGTGGTATTGCAGATAAATTCCCCGCCAAAGTTGATCAATTCCTGTTTGGCGTGTGGAATGCCGCAGGCGCAATAAGAATTGCCGTCTGCTAATTTATACTTCGGACGCAACGCTGCCGGATGGCAATAGATGCGTTTGTTTCCTGTTTTGCGCAGAACCAAAAACAAGCCGCCGGTGTGATCGTAATGACCGTGGCTTAAAACAATACAGTTGATATCCGCCAAATTTATATTCATTGCCCGGGCGTTAGCCACTACCGAGCTTCCTTGGCCGGTATCAAACAAAACCCGAAAGCCGTGATACTCAATCAACAATGATAGACCGTGTTCGGCGATTAATCCGCGGCTGTTTGCCGTATTTTCAGATAGAGTTGTTATTTTTAGCTCACACATAATCAAACCTCCTAATAACAGCAACTTCGGCATCGGGTTAAAAAATCCTGCTTAAAAAATATAAAAAATCCTGCCTAAAAAACATACGGTTTACTAATTTATAAAAATTTAATATAACAGGTATAAAAACTTGAATTTTGGAGATTATAAAAGGCTGTCACACACTTTTTGTGCAACAGCCTATATACTGCTAACTAATCATTATATAGTCTTCAGAAACATGTTCATCGTCAGGACATTCATCAAATTTTAAAACATATGATTTAGGAATAACTTTTGATTTATTATTAACAGTGAACAGAGTTAGCTTTGCTTTTAAACACCCTTCGTTTGTGCGTTCTAAAACGTTCCAGTTAAATGCACCAATGTTTCTGACAATTAAAGTTTTGCCAATACCCTTATATTGAAAACCTAGGTCTAGCAACTTACACTGCCCGTCTTCAAATTCTAATACCGATACTGCTTTTACCGGATTATAATTCATTATATTATCATCATTTGCATTTTCTGTTACATTTTCTGACGCTAGGTGCACCTTCTTGTCTGACCCTAAAACCTGAATCCATGTTAGCCTTGCTTTTAACTCATTAATTGACGTTTGGTCAAAACATGTGGTGTGCATGGCAAACTCCTCCATTCACTTTTTATATTATATTCGACAAAATTAAAATTTTCCCTGTTGAAATTAACAATACTTTAACAAAAACTTAACATGATGTTTTATTGGTATTATTTACAATTATATGAAAATTATCCTTTACTTTATACTTTTAAAGAGCAATTTACTTAATCGACTGTTTGTAAATGCATGTGCTTACCTGCTTGACCTAAGGTGCTTGATGAGTAAAATTTCCTATTGATTTAATGAAGATATTCTGTTAAACTAACTAATTGTTGCTGCTAATTAATTGCCCCTTTCGGCAAAATTTAACAAGAGGTTGACATTTGACTAACCGACAGATATAATAGTCTTTGCAAACAGCATTCATCGGGACGTGGCGCAGTTTGGCTAGCGCGCTACCTTGGGGTGGTAGAGGTCGCAGGTTCAAGTCCTGTCGTCCCGACCAGCAAAACCAAGGGTTTGCGAATTCGCAAACCCTTGGTTTTTTTATTGTCTTCGGGTAAATGGCTCCAAAGAAGAACTTACCGCCGAAAAAGTAAAAAGGGCGATGGAAACAATCATTGCGCCCTACATGTACTCGGTTAATATTGCCTTTGGCCGGTAATAGAGGGAATTCATGCCCGTCTCATAAATACAATGTTATTTGGGGGTTTTACCAAAGTCGCGTTTATTGCTAATTTCCTTTACGGGTCGGCATGACCGCCGTCCATACATATTACAAATTTCCGGCAGGAAAACAAAGCAATAGAACAGAAAAATAGGGAATAAATGCACAAGCAACTTACTGACGGAATTTTGATCAGGCTCAAGGTAACAACAGCAAAAGAGGCAAAACAAAAAATGCGTAAAACGCAGCTGGAACGAGAGGGGGCTTTTGAAATGAAAAAACGCATAGCAGTATTAACGGGCGGTGGTGATGCACCGGGGCTAAATGCGGTGATCAGGGCAATTGTAAGGACTGCCATCAGGCAATATGATTATGAAGTTATCGGTTTTAGAGACGGTTTTAAAGGGGTAATAGAAAGAAATATTATGCCTTTAGGGGATAAAGAGGTATCCGGTATTCTGCCTAAAGGCGGCACCATTCTCGGCACTACCAACCGGGATAACCCTTTTCACTATCCGATAGGTAATAATCAATATGAAGATAAATCAGATGAATGCATCCAAGTGATTAAAGAACATGCCGATTGCTTAATAGTTATCGGCGGCGACGGAACGCTGTCAATTGCATATGAATTATACCAAAAAGGCTTACCGGTAGTAGGCTGCCCGAAAACCATTGATAACGACCTGTATATCGGCAACTCTCAAACTTTTGGTTTTGACACCGCTTATAGTTATGCTACCGAAGCATTAGACAGATTGCATTCAACTGCGGAATCACACCACCGCATAGTTTGTTTGGAAGTAATGGGCCGAAATGCCGGCTGGATTGCTCTTTATGCCGGTGTAGCGGGAGGAGCCGACGTTATTTTACTGCCTGAAATACCCTTTAGCTACGATAAGATAGTAGATAAAATTAAAGAAAGACAGGCCCAAAATAAGCGATTTAGCTTAATAGTTGTAGCTGAAGGGGCAGCACCGTTAGGCGGCGATTTGGTGTACCAAAATGAAGGTGCTAATGAGCCCTTAAGGCTGGGGGGCATTGCCAATATTGTGGCCCGAAATTTAGAAAAATTAACCGGCAGTGAAGTCAGATCAATTGTGTTAGGGCATTTACAGCGCGGCGGTACTCCTACCGCACATGACCGCATACTGGCTACGATGTACGGTACATCGGCTGTGAAATTAGTGGCAACCGAACAATACGGAAAGGTAGTTACTTTAGATAATCACAGAGTAGTTCCTATTCCTTTAGAAGAAGCCACCAAAAAAGTCAGGTTAATAGAAGGGGATAATGAACTATTAAATATAGCCAAGCAAATAGGTATATCTTTTGGTCAGTAGCTAAGATATCTCTTACTGCCTAATACCAAAGAACAGCTACCGCTATACCGGTGGCTGTTCTTTTTCTTTTTTAAGAGTTTCGGCTATTTCTTTTACCGAAGTACTTAACGATTCATAGGATTTAGCAATTTTCCACAGTGCAACCAACCAGCGGGAGCAGTACAAGGATAAGATTAATAATAGAAAGAGCTAAAATTTCCATTCCTCCTTAAAATTTTATATATCAAACTAAACACACTCTTCTGCATTACTCAAATTTGTCCTTTAAAATTTGGTAAAAATTATTTCTAAAAAAACTTAGTATGTTGCTGTAGATAGAGATAGATTCTGCCAATAATAATTGTTGCTAAAAAATCAAGGGAGCGAAAGCGCACACCCTTGATTTTGGTAATGGTTCTTCAAAATTAGGTTGATTTATCATTAAGTTGTCCACTCATCATGAATGATCCCTACTAATAGCCATTCACCCTGATATTCTTCAAACACTAAACGCAAGCTTTGCCAGTCCATTCCTGCGTATTTTTCATCAAAACCTTCAAAATGGTATTCCACAATAATTGCTCCCGGGTAAACCTCTGGGGCGTTGTTTATCATATTGCCTTGGAACAACTGTTTATTATAGCTGACCTGATCGGCATTTTTGAAATCATGGTTGTAGATGAAACGGTTATAATATTCCGCCGGAGTTAATAAAATTGGTTCACCGGTTCCGTCATAACTTCCCCAGCAGTATTCATGTGATGAAGAAAAGAATTGCTGAAGATCAGTTGGCTTGAAAACAAGATCATTTTCAATATCTACATAACTATAAGGGCTGAATCGCACACCCTTTTCCGGGTGCACAAAATCAATTAACCCTTCCATATTTTTATCGGCAATTAAACTTAATACATTGTCTGCCCGGGTGGAGATAATTTTTTCTGCTTCATCCGGTGAAAGTGATTCTTCCTCTGCCTCTAAAACTTTAAAATCATAATTTTGAATAATCCATCGATCATCTTTGAATTTAAAAGTAACGGTTAATTGGTATTTGCCGGTCATTTCCGTTTCGTTAATTTGTGTTACTTGGACTTCCCGATCGCTGACTTTTTTTAGCTCGTACGGTTTATCGGTTATTAACATGATTGGGCCACCCCGGGAGCGGAGGTAGAGCCCATCTTCTTCTTCATAGAAAAAATCGTTGGCATAAGTTTTAGCTAAGTCCTCATCCATAAATGACGACATGTGTTGAATCCATTGTTCTTTAGTATCAAAGTTTTTAACTTTTCTGCTGTTGGGCTCAACTTCTTGGTAAATACCCTCTTTAAACTTGTTTGTTAATTCCTCTATGGGAATTGCCGGAATGTCTTTATCGTTTGTACCAACAGTGTTTCCGCTGCAGCCGGACAGTGCGGCAAACAGAACAATAGCCGTTAATAAAAAAATATACTTTTTCATTAAACTATTGGCGAAGACTCCCTACTTAAGAGTAAGTGGGGGATCGCCATACCTCCTTTCTTTGCATCTAAATAATAAGGCGTTTTTGTTGATGCAAATGTTTCTATTGCCGAGCAAAATTCTATATACATTTTTTGTCAAACGACTGAATGCCTTCTTTGATTGGCTCAACCAAAACCAATGTTCCTCACATGCACAGTTGCTTTACCGCATACTGCTGATGGTAAACAACAAAGGCATTAAGCAGTGGGTTTGTCAAGATCGACTGGCGAAAAAACGGTGTGCGCAGCCGGACAGGCGGTTTTATGTCCGCAAAAAATCCGCTCAAGGGGCACAAAATGCTCAACCGCCGATTGATGAAGAGCAACAAAAAATATTCGATGCGCTGTTAATAAGTTAAAGGGGCGTTTTTAGCAAAAAGACTGTTATTCACTTTGCTTTTCTAAAACGCAAACATTGTGATTATCAATTACTTTTATTTTAAAATATAAATGCCTTTCCAGCCATTTAAAAGTGACAGGGCTGTAAAAGCAAATATGGGTGGGGTCTTGGCGGTACCACCAGTTTTTGAAATCGCCTTTACGGGCAGTGTGAAACAGTGTAGAAACAGCTAACAAGCCGTTTTTTCGCAAAAGTGATGCTAAAAGCTTAATTTCTTTGTGAGGGTGCGTTAAGTGTTCCAGTACTTCGGTGCATGTTATTAAGTCATACTTTTTATTCAAAAAGTTATTGTCCGGGTAAAAATAGGGATCGTAAATATCAGTTTTAATACCCATTCTTTGCAACAAAATTTGCAATACCGGTTCCGGACCGCAGCCAAAGTCTAAAGCGCCGTTTACCTTGGTTAATTTATCTATACCGGCGGTTTTAATAAATTTTTTAAAGTAATTAACGTAGCCTTCGTCTTCAATTGAATTATTGTGCAGTTTATATCGTTGCAGTTCAGAGTGACTGTCTAAAATGTACTTGTCATCAATGAATATTAAATCACATAGCAAGCAATGATAATAAACCGGTTCAACCACTTCAGTTATTACCTTGGTTTTGCTGCCGCATAGTTTACATAGCTTACTAATTATTAATCACCTGCCGAAACTTATTTTTAAAACAAAGTTAAAGGGAAGAAGAGCCAGTAACGATCAATTGTAGATACACTTAACAACCAAGCAGCCAGCGAGGTTAATACAGCTACCGCCACATGCCGGCAGTTTTTTATCCATTGCATGCTGTGGCCCAAGCCTAAGCCAAGCAGAACAAAGGTAATGCTTAAAGTATACAGGCCGATTGACCAATTAACAAAAAAGCTAAAAATGCAAGATGCCAAAGCACCCAGCCAATAATATTCCGGATCTTTCCATAATGCCAGCCCCAGCGACAAAATTGTCACTGCTGCAGTAAAGCACAGAGTGAAAGTTAACATCAATAACCAACCCCGTAAATTTGGCAGTAAATTTTTTATAAGGTTAAGTTTATCATATCAAAAATAATGTGCTTTAATAACTATCTTTTCCGGCATTTTTTTCCACCGTCGGGCACAGTATTGCCTGCCTTTGCTTATTTAACTGCTTACTAACTAATCCATTTTCTCCAAAATTAAAAATTTAAAAACCATTTTGCAAAACAGCCATTTATGCTATAATGAATCTGCAAGCAACAAAAATAATTGCTTAAAAAAATGTTGTTGCCAAAATTAGTACGGCATAATAAAATAATTAAGCAAACAATTTTTCTAAATAATATATGTTTCCTGCTTTGTACGTTGCCTTAGTTTGTTTTTAACCTACGTTGTGAATACGGGAGTCCTACGTTCATTAACGTATGTCAAGCCGCCGTTTGTAGCGGACGGCAGAAATTAATGACGGGACACCCACCTGTGAGGAGCAGGTTTTAAAAACATTAAGGCGACGGCATAGTGGGGTATCAAGTTGCTTATTTAGGTAAAAACCACTTTCTTTGAAAAGAAAGTGGTTTTTTTGTTTACATATTTGCTCCCCAAAATGTAAACATTATCATATTAAGGTTGCAACTGTTAAGGTGGGAAAAAACATGTTAAAAAAATTGATCAAAAAAATATCACCGGGCAGAAAAGATAAAAGCCAAAATACAGCAAGCGTAAATAAAACGCCTATTTATCCCAGCTTAACTAAAGTTGAAAAGTACCTTCGGCAGGAGTTTGGCAATACCAGTGATTTAATTATCCGACGTTTTGTTATTGCCGGTCAGGTTCCGGCTTTACTGGTATATTTAGATAACATGGTAGATTTGAAAATAGTAAATGAGCATATTATGGAACCGCTGATGGAAAAACAACACTATCCGGTAGAGGATATAGAAGAACTGGTGCGTACTGTGGTGACGGTAGGCCAGGTGCAAATCTTTCATACGATGGATAAAGTACTGGAAGATGTGCTTTACGGCAGCACGGCCGTTTTTATTGAACAAATGCCGTTGGCCCTTGTAGCGGATACTAAAGGTTGGAAATTTCGGGATATCCAAAAGCCGGACAGCGAGCAAAATGTGTTAGGGCCCAAAGAGGCATTTACCGAAACGGCGATAATAAATCAAACTATTCTGCGCCGCCGTATCCGCAGCACCAGACTAAGGTTTGAACAATTGACGGTGGGTGAAATCAGCAAAACCGATGTATTCATTGCCTATATCGATGGATTGGCTAAACCGGAGTTAATAGAAGAAGTTAAGCAGCGCTTTAACCAATTTAAAATCGATGGCGTACCGGCCACGAATTACTTAATTGAGCTCATCGATGATCACCCGCTCTCACCCTTTACCACGATTGAACGCACTGAAAGGCCGGATAAAATGACTGCCGCCCTTTTAGAAGGGCGGGTGGGAATTATTGTGGATGGCACACCCTTTCAATTAATTGTTCCTACGATATTTTGGGATTTCCTAATGACTACCGACGATTATGCCGGCCGTTTTTATTTCGGCAGTTTTATGCGCATACTGCGTATATTGTCCTTAATAGTAACTTTAACCTTGCCGTCACTGTACATTGCTATTACCACCCATCATCAAGAAATGCTGCCGACCGCGCTGGCGTTGTCCATTGCCGGAGCACGGGAAGGAGTGCCTTTTTCAGTTTTTATAGAGGCGTTGTTGATGGATATTGTTTTTGAACTGGTACGCGAAGGCGGCGTGAGACTGCCTAATGCTGTCGGTCAGGCGGTAAGCATTGTCGGAGCACTGGTGCTGGGTGATGCAGCAGTGCGTGCCGGTATTGTTTCGGCTACTGTGGTTATTGTGGTGGCGGGCACCGGACTTGCTTCCTTTGTCATTCCCGGCTACACTGCCTCTAACACGATACGGCTTTTGCGGTTTCCGCTGATGCTTTTGTCCTGGTTGTGGGGATTGCACGGTCTAATAAGCGGCCTGTTAATTATAATTTGTCATGCTATTTCTCTTTCTTCTTTTGGACAGCCCTATTTGTGGCCTGTTGCACCGGTAAAATTATCCGGTCTTAAAGACACTGTTATTCGGGCGCCCCGTTGGGCAATGGGTAAACGTCCGAATATGGCGTTAGACAAAGATCGCCTGCAGCTTAAGAAGTCTCACACTAATAAGGAGGAAAATGATGAGAGTTAAAGCGGCGGTGATGATGCTAATTACTGTATTGCTTTGTCTGCTAAGTGGCTGTGTAACTATTCGTGAAATAAACCAGTTAAACTTTGTGTTGGCCTGTGCCGTTGATTATGATCCGCAAACAGAAGAATATATCATTACTAATCAAGTGCAGGTAACTAAACCTCGTGGGGAGATACAGGAAGGTCCTTCTTGGTTGCTTTATCAAGCCCGGGGGCGTACTTTTTTTGAAGCGGCGCGTAATTTGAGTAAGCAAAGCTCGCGGCGGATGAACTACACACATTGTCATGTATACATTGTTGGGGAAGAAATGGCTAAAAAAGGTATTAAAGGATTGGTTGATTTTTTGCAGACTGATGCAGAAACCAGAGTTAGCCAGTCGGTGCTGCTGCTGACTCAGGGAAATGCAAGTGATCTTTTAGCAGTTAATGAAGGCAAAGAATCTGCTCCCGCCCTAGCTATTGGCCAAATTGCCGAGCAAATTGAAGCCGGCAGTGCTTTGGCTCCTCAAACTACGGTGAGAAATTTTATCAGATCGTTATATGCTAAGCCTTCTTACAGTGTGATGCAGCTGATTGGCCGCACCGCACCGGATATAAATGCACCAGAGGCAACTGATAAGTTTTATATTGCCGGCGCGGGTGTGTTTAAAGACGATAAATTAATCGGTTATTTAACCCCTCAGGAAGCCCGGGGGTATCTTTGGATTATGGGAGAGCTGGAAAGTGCGGTATTGGTGGGCACCACTCCGGATGGAAAAAGCAAATTTTCTTTTGAAGTTAACGATGTTAATTCAAAGGTAAAACCGGATATCCGGCAGGATGAATTAACGGTGAATATTTCTGTGAACACCATTACCAATATCAGTCAGTTTGAAGAACACTATTCAATTGATACTCCGGAAACAATTTTAGAATTCCAGAAGGTAGAAGCAGAGGTTATTGAAAGGGAAATAAAAGCGGCCATTGCCAAGGCACAGCAGCTTAAGGCGGATATCTTTGATATTGGCGATAAACTGCACAAATTTCACCCCGAAATATGGAGGCAGTTAGAAAGCGACTGGCCGGCTATATTTGCCGACCTGGAATTTGATGTGCAGGTAAAAAGTAAAATAATCGGTGTCGGCCGAATTACCGGTATTTAAAAGGTGGTTAACCGCTTTGAACAATCTTAACAGATTAACCTCTAGGCAGTTTGCCATGGGTTGGGTTGGCAAAACAACTTCAATTTTAATTCTGGCCAGTTTAACGGAAATTGTAAAAACTGCCGGACGAGATGCTTGGCTGGCGGTAATCATCGGCAGTTTTATCGGGGCAGTGTTTTTTGCTGTGCTGTTGAAGTTGGCTTCTCAATTAGGCCGGGATTCACTGGCGCAGTGGTCGAAAAAAAACTTTGGCAAATTTTTTGGGTTTATTATTACGGCGATATACATTCTCTTTTTTATAACTTTAGCTGTGTTGGCTACCAATCAATACGGGCAAATCATGGAAGGGGTTTTCCTTCCGGAAGACCCGATAGAAGTATATTATTTGCTGCTGATTATTCCCGCTGTTTATGCCGTACTATTAGGCATTTCCGTATCTTACCGATTAAACGAAACGTTGTTACCATTTCTCATCATAGTAAATATACTGTTAATTGCTTTAAATTTTCCGGATATGGATTTTTCCAATATACTGCCGATATTAGAAAAGGGCCCCCTGCCGGTTATTCAAGGGGCGTTAGAAGTGGGCAGCAAGTTTTCGTTTTTTGCCATTATTTTGGCACTGTATCCGTTGATTGATAAACCGCAAAAATTAAAAAAACATTGCATTATTGCCATAGTGGTTATTATGCTGTTGGCCCAGCTCAATATGCTGATTGTGGTTATTTTTGGGGCGGACTATGCGGCTTCAATTAATTTCGGGCTTTTAGAATTAACTCGCAATATCACTGTTTCCGAACCCTTATCGCGATTGGATGCGGTAGCTATTTTAATTTGGGTTACCGGAATATTTATATTTGTCACTCATTTTATTTACGGTGCCGCGGTTTTAACGAGAGATTTGCTTGGTTTAAAGAGGTATCAGGGTATGGCGGTGTTTTATGGCCTACTGATTATTGTGATAAACATTATTTGGCAGCCAAACATTATTGACATAAAAAAATTTACTGCAACGTATCTGGTTTATATTCAGTTTGCGATAGGCATAGTGCTGCCGCTGCTGTTAATAATGGCGACAGCGGTGAAGAAAGGATTGAAAAGGGGCTCGTAAGTTCACTTGCGCTCATAAACTTTATTTTTCGCTCCGGTTAGCTTTAATAACTGATATTGAATTTGGTAACCCTGCCAAAATACGGTTATAATATGTTTGATAGCACTTAACTTACAGACAAGGAGTGTACTGTAAGATGATTGATTTACGCAGTGATACAGTTACTCAACCTACTTTAAAGATGCGTGAAGCAATGGCCAATGCAGAAGTTGGGGATGATGTTTACCAAGAAGATCCTACTGTGCGCAAGCTGGAGGAAACCGTTGCTGATATGCTGGGTAAAGAAGATGCACTTTTTGTACCCAGCGGTACTATGGGTAACCAACTTTGTATTTTGGCACAGACGGAACGCGGCGATGAGGTCATCGTTGATGCCGAATCCCACATTTATTATTATGAAGTAGGTGGCCCGGCGATGTGGTCGGGCGTGCAGTTAAATCCGGTGCGCGGTTTAATCGGCAGGGAAGCGGCGCAAAAACTGCAAGCTGTTTACCGGACGCCGGATATTCATTTTCCGGTCAGCAGGCTGTTATGCCTAGAGAACACATTTAATCGGGGCGGCGGCACGGTAATGACCCCGGAAGAAATGAAAGACGTTTATGAATTGGCCAAAGAAATGAACCTTAAGGTACACTTAGACGGAGCAAGGATATTTAATGCTGCGGTGGCTTTGCGCTGTGATGTAAAAGAATTTACCCAGTACTGCGATACCGTAATGGTTACTTTATCTAAAGGCTTATCGGCTCCCGTTGGCTCGCTGGTAGCCGGTGATGAAGCATTTGTGGATAAGGCCAGAAAATACCGTAAAGCAATGGGTGGCGGTATGCGGCAGGCCGGTGTGCTGGCAGCGGCGGGTTTAGAATCTTTAAAACTTATTGACCGCTTAGCGGAAGATCATGCCAATGCCATGCTGTTAGCGGAAGGATTAGCAGAAATTAAAGGCTTAAAGGTTGAACTGCATCGGGTACAAACCAATATCGTAATTGCTGAGATAACTAATCCGGACATAGATGCTGCCGACTTTGTGGCCGAAATGGAAAAAAAAGGCGTGAGGGTTTCCCTTTTTGGGCCGCAGTTGCTGCGTTTTGTCACTCATAAAGATGTGGGCAAAAGCGATATAGAAAAAGCGATAAAAATTGCCCAAATTATTATTGGCGCTATTTAACTTTTATGGAAATTTTGGGCCGATTTTAGAGGTTTTTATTGAAATTTCATACCATAATGTGTAAAATTATTTACAAAGTGTCGATATTTTTTGGTAGAGAAAAATTTCACCCTGCGGGGGATTGGAGGGTAATATTAGTTTTGGCTAAAATTACAGATAAGTTTTTAAATTTGCTCGGTTTTGAAGTGGTTGAAGAAAGCGTAGATCCTGACAAGCTGCTGCCTGCAGTAAAAAATGAAGAACCAAAAGAAGAACTTTGGAAATTGCCCGATAAACCTCAAGAAAAGAAAAAAGAGCGTCGAGGGGAATTAAAAGCGGTACAGAGTTTCAACCCAACCACGGCAAAAATGGTTGTCTTTCGTCCGGCATCTTTTGACGAAGTACATAAGGCAGCAGATCAACTGTGCAATGCCTATTCGGTGATAATTGATTTAAACGACCTTACTGTAGAAGATGCCAGAAGAGTGTTAGATTATTTAAGTGGCGTGGTGTTTGCAATTGACGGCAATGCCAGTCGGGTAGGTAGCGGCATTTTTATATTTACCCCGAAAAATATTACTATTGAAGGTGCAGCTGCTGAACTTATGTTTGACACCAAAAGGTTTAAAGTTGCTGAACAAGAAACAGCAGAAGATGAGAAGGATACCAAAATATTTAACATAGCCGGTGCATAAAAAATAAGAGGCTGAAGCACAACGGGCTAAAAGCGGCAGTGCTTCAGCCTTTTTGTGTGGGGGTCGGTTTCCATGCCGGCCCCCTTAGAGGCTGCGATAAAACGCCAAGGCATTTACCGGAACAAACAGTTAGCCGGCTAATTCAAAGAGCGTTGCTAAGGGAGGATTAGCGCCGAGGACTGCTCAGGGAGCTTTGCCCCGGGTTTCGCAGGGGCCCGGAGGCGGCGGAGCTCGTTCATTTATACGTGCCGGCGTGCTTGGGTAGTGTAAATGTCTTGGTGGCTATCTAAAAGGTTCTTTTACGAGAACCGGCAAGCATGCTTCCCTCTCCCTACGTCGATGTTTTTCCTTTGTGCAAATTAAAATTATCGGCAACCCAAGTCAGGGTGACAAAGACCAAAACATTGGTAAACCAGCTGGCAGCCATACCCCAATAGGTGTGAGAGATTATATTTCTTGATACCAATAATTGCTCAAAAGCTAAAAACAAAGTTGCGGTAGCAATAATGTGTGCGACCTTTAACCAACGGTTTTGCGGAATATACTGCACAAATAAAGTGCCCATGGTTAATACCGCCCCAAGGGTAAAGAAAGCCGAACCGCCACCCAGTTTTACTCCGGCTGACACATGATACAGGTTCATTTTAGCTGCACCGGTATCAATTATTAATTGCAAAATCATAGCACAAACGCCGCCCCAAAGGATGTATTTTAATTGTTTTTTGTCCACAAGAAGCAAAAAAATCAACCAACTTGCGGTAAAAGTTGTTAACCATTCTTTCATTGCCTTTAACTCTCCTCGTTGCAGCCGCTAATTCTGGTCAATAAATTGGATATCAGTTTAAATCCGCTGTAATTTGCCGTTGACAGCAATGATTTAATTCCCGGTAATTTCAGCATTTTAATCAGCAAATCCAATTCTTGATTGTTTAAGCGGTTTAAGGACTGTCTCAGATGATACAGTCGTTCATTATCTTTTAACAGCGGTTTTATTTGCTTATCAAATTTTTTCCCTTTGGCCAGACAACGGGCGGCTTCAATACCGCTGACAATGGAGTTAAAAACGCCATGCCCCCAAAAAATGTCCACCAAACCGCCGGCGTTGCCAATCAACAGCGTGTTATCATATTGATTTGTAGTTGTTTTACCGGTTTGGTATTCCATTTCATAAAAGCCCCGCCCGTTAGGTTCGGCCGGCAGTTTGTTAACAAATGTGTTCCAGTAATCATGCAGTTCCTGCCGACTTATTCCGTTTACCGCCAATAATAAAGTCGCTGACTTCTCATTAATTGGAATCAGCATGGCAAAACCCTCACGGGCAAATTCCCGATCAAACCACAAATCTACTTTAGCGGTATCAAATTTGCCCACGATAACACTGCCCCTAATCCAACACTGAAAAGTAGGTTGCCATATTTTTAAAGTAATAGGGATACTGGGGGAACCGTCAGCCAGCACCACCCAATCATACTGTTTTTTAATCTGAAAATAATCTACATGTTTTTTGGTCATTACTTTGGTTTGTAATTTTTTGGCTAACTGCTGGGCAAGGGAGTTTGGGCCCTGACCTAATTCAATTATATTTCCCAACCGGCCGGAATAAGTCAATTTGCTCCTTGGCCCGTGTATAACCAAACGCTTAATTTGCCCGCTGGGTTCTATGTTTAAACGGTAATGTTTTTTCAGATGAATTAACTGTTTTTCAATACCTATCTGGCCGAGATCAAGCATGGCCGCATAAAAAGGAACGGGTGTGCCTAACTGATAGCGGCGCTCAAAGATGTCCGGTGTAATACCGTGTCTTTCTAATTCCCAAGCACAAGAAAGCCCTGCCACACCAGCGCCTATAATTGCAACTTTCATTAACCCACCGCCTGGAATTAGGTTTTTAAGTGTAATTTATCCAGAATATAAAGAAGTAATCCCGATAACAATATTTTTAGGTGATGGACAATGCGTCGACTGACCCAAAAAGAAGTGATGAATTACGCCTTTAAAACGGCAGTAGAGCGAGAAGAGCGTTTTGCCGCTAAATATTTTTATTGGTCGAAACAGGTAAAAGGCAGTGATCTGACCGCGCTGTTTGGTGATTTTGCGGTAGCCAGCCGTTCAAGAGTGGCGAAAATTAAACAGGAACTAAATAAGTTCAACATTAAGTAGGAGGTATTTGGCCCATGGATACCCTGGATTTACTATACGACGCCTTAAAAGACAAAATGGAAAACCAAATGTTTTATAACGAACAAGCGGTTAAGATTGCAAACCCAATGGCCCGACAATTTTTTATCAATCTAAGGGATGAAGAGATGCAGCAGATTACGATGCTGCAGAAAAAAATCAATGCTATTGAAGGCAAACCCTTTCCGGTTAGCAAAATTTTGCCTAAAATTCAAATCTAAGACCTTACTTTGGGGTTAAACGTCTATCCAGCCAGAAAACGAACAAAAACCAACCGATTACCGCTACACCTAATACAGATAAAGCGATGACAAATGTCCAAAAGCTCATCAAAGGATTCCCCCGCTAAAAATTACTTTTTCTTAGTTTGTTTTTAACTTTGTAAATTTATACTGAGGTGAGAAACAGTGAAAGTGGCAATATTGGGAGCGGGCATATCCGGCTTAACATGCGCTCATGAGTTAGAGCGTAACGGTATTATGCCGGATGTATTTGAAATAAGAAATAAATCCGGGGAAATGTTCGCGCACGTAGGGGCAATGATGAATTTATTAATTCGCCCTAAAAGTGATCCGGTAAAGTATTTAGAAGAGGAATTTCACATCAAACTAAAACCGCTGGCAAAAATGAAAAAAGTAGAAATGTGCATGCCCGGTGTGACCAAAGAGATCACCGGAAATTTAGGCTATTTTTTTCTTCGCGGGCAGTACCAAGGCTCGGTGGAAAGTCAGCTAACTCAGATGGTTAAAACTAAAATTAACTACAACGTAAAGGCCGACTATGAAGAATTAAGCAAGCAGTACGATTACGTAGTGGTTTGTGACGGTAGCGGTCATGTAGCTAAAAGTTTAGGGCTTTGGGATAATCTCTTTTTTTCTCTTTTAAGAGGGGCCATTGTTTTAGGGGAATTTGACACCAATAAGCTGGTAATGTGGTTTAACAAAAAATATAATGACACCGGCTATGCATATTTAACACCCTTTAGTAACGACATGGCTTCATTAGTACTGATTGTGCGCAACATTGCTCCGGAAGAATTGGATGACTATTGGCATTTATTTTGGGAAAACGAAAACTTCGATCGGCGGTTTAAAATGATCGAGAGTTTTACTTTAGAACATAGTGCCGGTTATGTGTATCCGCATCAATTAAATAATATACTGTTTGCCGGCAACGCAGGCGGTTTTTTAGAGCCTTTTCTAGGATTTGGGCAAATGACGGCTATACGCACCGGTTATTATGCCGCGCAAGCCATTGCTAAAAACAAAGATTATGAAAAACTGCTGGAACCGATTAAAACCGATATAAGCCGTTCAACGATGATTAGAGAATACATGAATATAGCCGGCAACCCGGCAATAAGTTGGGTAACCCGGGCAGTAACCTTACCGGGCATAAAGCAAATTATTTATAACAGCTCAATTGATGTGTTGAAATATACAACCGCACTGATGAAATTTTTTGACAAACTAGGCGGTAAGCGGATATCCAGACAGTAGGAAGGAATAAAAATAAACCTACTGTCTGCTAATCACTGCTTTTAATCGGTGATTGTCCTGCTGGGCCTTTTCTGTCAGATAAAATTCACCGATTAAGCTAACGCCGGTTTTTATAGGAAGTTTAAGTTGGAATCTGCTCAGTCGACGGTTTAAAACAGTAAACGGTACAAACAACTGACCCTGCATATTTTTAATTGGCTCGGGTGTCTCACTGGAATTTGCCTCGTAATTTAAAACGGCTACATTTTTGTCTAAGCTGAATTTTGTTCCGGTTACCCAAAATTTAATTGTGCTCAGCGGGCGGTATTTGGTACGCTGACTGACACTTTTAGCCCGGCTGAAATGTTCCCTTAAGCTAATTAGTGCTGCTTCGAATAAATTGCGATAATTAAGATTATGTTCAAACACTACCGGGTAGCCGTTCATAGAAGCTAACATCAGCTGCTGTAGCTTGTTTTGCAACAAAGTAAACGGCGATTTATTCAATACTTCGTTAATTATAGTAAACAAATCGTGGTATTGCTCTGGCTTTAAACTTTGGCAGCTTTTTTTATCACCCAATAAATTAATTACCTCTTTAAAAGCGGCATGCTTTTTTTCTTTTTTGATCAAACCGGGCAGAGTAAAGGAGCCGTGATGATCAATAACACTATTTAAATGATCTTTTAATAAATCAAACCAATACTTTAAATGATGACCGGCAATTACAGAGGGCAGATAAATAATGTATATTCCGTTGGCATTGGCATATTCCCAGGCATTTTGATTAAATGCTTTGCTGATAAATATACAGCCAACATAATTGACGGTGAATTTTTCACGGTCTTTTTGTTTGCCGTAAATACGATGAAATAGATCTCCGCGGTCGGTACCGGCAACATCACGAATTAACTCTCTTTTGGGGGGGAGAGTTTGGGCTAAATCCGTTACGGTAGCTTTTAAGCTTCTGACCATATCTAAATCAGGGCTTTCATCTTGTTCGCAGCTGCCACGCACGATAATGATATTGTTAAATGTAAAAGGGGTATTATTAATATCTATGGCAATGACATTTACTTGATGTTTTGTCGCCCGCCCACCTAAGGCTCGACGCGGCACACCGGCAATATAACCGTTGTTGCGCAGGATAACTGCCACTAATAATTCATACAACTGATCGTCACTGAGCATGATAGGCAACCCTTTGATAACACCTCATTTCTGAATTAAGATTATGAGATATTATTGCCCATAGCAGTCAAACATTATTTAAAAAATAAGTGTGCAGAAAATTATACATAGTACTTGACACAACTAAAATATGATGCTACCATAATGAAAGCTTGTGACAAAAAAGTTTGGTCGTTGACAAAAAAGCAAAAAACTCCAGTTGACGACTGAATAAAAAAATGATAAACTAAAAAATGCCGCTGAGGAGCGGCAGAGATAAATTACCAGTTGACATAAAACATAAAAACTGATAAACTAAAGCTTGCCGCGCTGGAGCGGCAAACAAAATATGGCAGTGAGAAAGATCCTTGAAAACTGAACAGTGAGCAAGAGATGAATGCAAGGAAATACCCGTTTAAGAAGATGAGTAATTCAGGATAACGCAGAGCTTGGAAAAAGCTTTCTGAGATAATTTTTCACGGAGAGTTTGATCCTGGCTCAGGACGAACGCTGGCGGCGTGCCTAACACATGCAAGTCGAGCGAAGGATCGGCAATGAAGTTTTCGGACGGAATTGCCGATTACTTAGCGGCGGACGGGTGAGTAACGCGTGGATAATCTGCCTATCAGACCGGGATAACCCTTGGAAACAGGGGCTAATACCGGATACGAACATCGGGACACAAGTTCTGATGTTGAAAGGGGATACCGCTGATAGATGAGTCCGCGTCCCATTAGCTAGTTGGTGGGGTAAAGGCCTACCAAGGCGACGATGGGTAGCCGGCCTGAGAGGGTGACCGGCCACACTGGAACTGAGACACGGTCCAGACTCCTACGGGAGGCAGCAGTGGGGAATATTCCGCAATGGGCGAAAGCCTGACGGAGCAACGCCGCGTGAGGGAAGAATGTCTTCGGACTGTAAACCTCTGTTGTATGGGAAGATAATGACGGTACCATACGAGAAAGCCCCGGCTAACTACGTGCCAGCAGCCGCGGTAATACGTAGGGGGCGAGCGTTGTCCGGAATTACTGGGCGTAAAGGGCGCGTAGGCGGCAAACTAAGTTAGAGGTGAAACCTGCAGGCTTAACCTGCAGCATGCCTCTAAAACTGGTTAGCTTGAGTGCAGGAGAGGGAAGTGGAATTCCTGGTGTAGCGGTGAAATGCGTAGATATCAGGAGGAACACTCGTGGCGAAGGCGGCTTCCTGGCCTGTAACTGACGCTGAGGCGCGAAAGCGTGGGGAGCAAACAGGATTAGATACCCTGGTAGTCCACGCCGTAAACGATGAGTGCTAGGTGTTGGAGGTATCGACCCCTTCAGTGCCGTAGCAAACGCGTTAAGCACTCCGCCTGGGGAGTACGGTCGCAAGACTAAAACTCAAAGGAATTGACGGGGGCCCGCACAAGCGGTGGAGCATGTGGTTTAATTCGACGCAACGCGAAGAACCTTACCAGGGCTTGACATCCTCCGCCATCCCTAGAAATAGGGAGTTCCCTTATGGGACGGAGAGACAGGTGGTGCATGGTTGTCGTCAGCTCGTGTCGTGAGATGTTGGGTTAAGTCCCGCAACGAGCGCAACCCTTACCGTTAGTTGCCATCATTAAGTTGGGCACTCTAACGGAACTGCCGTTGACAAAACGGAGGAAGGTGGGGATGACGTCAAATCATCATGCCCCTTATGCCCTGGGCTACACACGTGCTACAATGGCCTGTACAGAGGGCAGCGAAGCCGTGAGGCGGAGCGAATCCCAGAAAGCAGGTCCCAGTTCGGATTGCAGGCTGCAACTCGCCTGCATGAAGTAGGAATCGCTAGTAATCGCAGGTCAGCATACTGCGGTGAATACGTTCCCGGGCCTTGTACACACCGCCCGTCACACCACGAAAGTCGACAACACCCGAAGCCGGTGACTTAACCTCGCAAGAGGAGAGAGCCGTCGAAGGTGGGGTCGATGATTGGGGTGAAGTCGTAACAAGGTAGCCGTATCGGAAGGTGCGGCTGGATCACCTCCTTTCTAAGGAGTAACTGAGAGGAGACAAGGTGTTACCTCTCACTCCTAGGTCGATCATTCATCTCTTTGCACTGTTCAGTTTTGAAGGATTAAAGCCTTCAATAAAGCAAATTAGATAGAAATGTTCCTTGAAAACTGCACAGCGAGTAAGAGAAGCGAGAAGTAGGTAGAACCAATTTCACCAGGTCAAGATAGTAAGAGCACATGGTGGATGCCTAGGCGCTTTAGGCCGATGAAGGACGTGGTAAGCTGCGAAAAGCTGCGGGTAGCTGCAAACAAGCGTTGATCCGCAGATCTCCGAATGGGGCAACCCGGCGGGAGCGAACTCCCGTCACCGTTTAGTGAATCCATAGCTAAACGGGGGGCACCCGGGGAACTGAAACATCTAAGTACCCGGAGGAAAAGAAAGAAAACTCGATACCCTAAGTAGCGGCGAGCGAACGGGGTGTAGCCTAAACCGGCAATGCTTGCATTGCCGGGGTTGCGGGACCTCAAGAATTGGATTTGACTTATCTAGCTGAACACAGCTGGAAAGCTGGAGCACAGAAGGTAACACTCCTGTAAGCGAAAGATAAGCAAACCAAAGAGGGATCCCAAGTACCGCGGGACACGTGGAACCCCGTGGGAATCCGGCAGGACCACCTGCCAAGGCTAAATACCTAAAGCGACCGATAGTGCACAAGTACCGTGAGGGAAAGGTGAAAAGCACCCCGGGAGGGGAGTGAAATAGAACCTGAAACCATGTGCTTACAAGCAGTCGGAGCGCGTTAAAAGCGTGACGGCGTACTTTTTGCAGAACGGACCGGCGAGTTACTTTAACGAGCGAGGTTAAGGCTGGAAAGCCGGAGCCGTAGCGAAAGCGAGTCTGAAGAGGGCGCATAGTTCGTTAAAGTAGACCCGAAACCGGGTGATCTACCCATGGCCAGAGTGAAGCTGAAGTAAAATTCAGTGGAGGCTCGAACCGACCGTCGTTAAAAAGACGGCGGATGAGCTGTGGGTAGGGGTGAAAAGCCAATCGAACTCGGAGATAGCTGGTTCTCCCCGAAATAGCTTTAGGGCTAGCCTCGGGAATGAGTGCCGGAGGTAGAGCACTGACTGGGCTAGGGGCCTTCACCGGTTACCGACCCCAATCAAACTCCGAATGCCGGCCACTTGAATCCCGGGAGTCAGACTACGGGTGCTAAGATTCGTAGTCGAGAGGGAAACAGCCCAGACCAACAGCTAAGGTCCCCAAGCATGGCTAAGTGGGAAAGGATGTGGGGTTGCAGAGACAACCAGGATGTTGGCTTAGAAGCAGCCATCATTCAAAGAGTGCGTAATAGCTCACTGGTCAAGTGACCCTGCGCCGAAAATGTAACGGGGCTAAGTCATGCACCGAAGCTTTGGTTTGGATGGTATGGACCATTCAGAGGTAGGGGAGCGTTGCCAACGCGCGGAAGCAGTACCGAAAGGAGCTGTGGAGCGTTGGGAAGTGAGAATGCCGGTATGAGTAAACGAAAAGGCAGGTGAGAATCCTGCCCGCCGAAAGCCTAAGGTTTTCTGGGGAAGGCTCGTCCGCCCAGAGTAAGCCGGGACCTAAGCCGAGGCCGAAAGGCGTAGGCGATGGACAATCGGTTGAGATTCCGATGCCACCAACGACCGTTTGAAGGATGGGGTGACGCAGGAGGGTAGGCTAAGCGCACGGTTGGAAAAGTGCGTCCAAGCCCGTAGGGTGATAAGTAGGCAAAACCGCTTATCAAAAAGCCCGAGAGGTGAAGGGGAGCGAAAAAAAGTAGCGAAGTAGCCGATCCCAAACTGCCAAGAAAAGCCTCTAACGAGGAAGTTGGTGCCCGTACCGCAAACCGACACAGGTAGGCGAGGAGAGAATCCTAAGGCGCGCGAGAGAACCCTCGTTAAGGAACTCGGCAAAATGACCCCGTAACTTCGGGAGAAGGGGTGCCTCATTATCGTGAAGTTAGAACAAACGGAGCGAGAAGAGGCCGCAGAGACCAGGCCCAAACGACTGTTTAGCAAAAACACAGGTTCCTGCTAAAGCGAAAGCTGACGTATAGGAGCTGACGCCTGCCCGGTGCCGGAAGGTTAAGAGGAAGGGTTAGGGAAATGACCCGAAGCTCTGAATTGAAGCCCCGGTAAACGGCGGCCGTAACTATAACGGTCCTAAGGTAGCGAAATTCCTTGTCGGGTAAGTTCCGACCCGCACGAATGGCGTAACGATTTGGGCACTGTCTCAACGAGGGACTCGGTGAAATTGAAGTTCCGGTAAAGATGCCGGATACCTGCGACAGGACAGAAAGACCCCGTGGAGCTTTACTGCAGCTTGACATTGGGTTTCGGTATTTCATGTACAGGATAGGTGGGAGACGGAGAAGCAAGTACGCCAGTATTTGTGGAGTCGGCGGTGGGATACCACCCTTGAGATATTGGAATTCTAACTTAGTGCCGTAAGCCGGTACGAGGACAGTGTCAGGTGGGCAGTTTGACTGGGGCGGTCGCCTCCCAAAGGGTAACGGAGGCGCCCAAAGGTTCCCTCAGCGCGGACGGAAATCGCGCCTAGAGAGTGTAAAGGCAAAAGGGAGCTTGACAGCGAGACTGACAAGTCGAGCTGGTACGAAAGTAGGGCTTAGTGATCCGGCGGTATCGAGTGGAAGAGCCGTCGCTCAACGGATAAAAGCTACCCCGGGGATAACAGGCTTATCTCCCCCAAGAGTTCACATCGACGGGGAGGTTTGGCACCTCGATGTCGGCTCATCGCATCCTGGGGCTGGAGTAGGTCCCAAGGGTTGGGCTGTTCGCCCATTAAAGCGGTACGTGAGCTGGGTTCAGAACGTCGTGAGACAGTTCGGTCCCTATCCGTCGCAGGCGTAGGAAACTTGAGGAGAGCTGACCCTAGTACGAGAGGACCGGGTTGGACGGACCGCTGGTGTACCAGTTGTCTCGCCAGAGGCATAGCTGGGTAGCTATGTCCGGAAGGGATAAGCGCTGAAAGCATCTAAGCGCGAAGCCCCCTCCAAGATGAGGTTTCCCATCGTAAGAGTAAGACCCCACGAAGACTACGTGGTAGATAGGCCGGATGTGTAAGCACAGTAATGTGTTTAGCTGACCGGTACTAATAGGTCGAGGTCTTGACCTGAAAGCTTTTCTTGACTCGCTGTACAGTTTTGAAGGAACAGCAGACATGGTATCCTGCAACGATACTGAACGCCAAGGCATTTGCCGGAGCAAACGATAAGCCGGCGTGTTTGCGGAGCGTAAATGCCTTGGCAGACCGCGAGCGAACAGGCCGTAAGACAGGCCTGCCTAAGAATGAAAACAATATTTTCGGTGGCAATACCGCAGGGGGTACACCCGTTCCCATCCCGAACACGGAAGTTAAGCCCTGCAGGGCCGATGGTACTTGGGCTTGAGCCCTGGGAGAGTAGGTCGCCGCCGAAATAAAATTTTATAAATTTGCCAAAACCCTGAGGAATTAAACCTCAGGGTTTTGCTTTTACTATAACTTATACGCCGGTAAAAATACTTGCGCCCGCTTCCAGGGCAATGACAAAATTTATTGTAGTGGTTGGGTTAATAAATATGATTAGCTCGATTGAAGGAGCATTTCTTTCCGTTCCGGAAGCAAAACTTAAATCAAAATCAATGCCGGCTTTTATCAGCAAAGAAATTGCCGCTTGCAGTTGATTTATTTTTAACATGTCATTATTGATGATATGCTTAAAAACATCAGTACCGAATATAATCTCCAGTTCACGGCTTAACTTATCAAATGCAGACATAGCTAAACCTCTTAGTTTTTTCTAATATAGTATGCAGGGTTATTTTTTTTGCCAGTATCACGTTATTGAAAGGGGATTTTAAAGTGGGTGTCAGATATCAATGCTCCGGGGGAGATATTATAATTGATCTTCACAACCGCAGAATGAAAGTCTTAGATTATACCGGAGGTAATCTAGATGTTTTAGTGCAAGAAGTGAAAGAAACCGCACAGCGGTATCGGCTAAGTAAAATAATCTTTCAGGCAAAACAAGAGATTAAAAAACCGTTGTTAGATAAAGGCTTTGTTTTAGAAGGTATCATCCCCGCCTTTTTTGCCGGACAGGATTGCTTTTGTTTATCCTACTTTTTAACTGAAGAAAGGCAAAAAAGTGATTATATCAGTAAGGAAGAGGAAATTATAAATGAAATTTTAAACTCAAAAAAAGAACGGCAAACTAAACAATTGCCGCCAACCCTGTCATTGCGCCCTGCCGGTGGGCATGATGTAAAAAAACTGGTGCAGTTATATCAAGAAATATTCACTAGCTACCCCAGTCCGCTGTTAAACGAAGCTTATGTGCGGTCGGTAATCAATAAGCAGGTGTACTTTATGGCAGTCTTTGACGGTGAGAAACTTGTCAGTGCGGCATCGGCGGAAATTGATCAAAAGAATAACAATGCGGAAATAACTGATTGCGCCACTCTGCCGGAATATCGGGGAAAGGGGCTTCTCACGGCATTAATCACTGCTTTAGAAAAGGAGATGTGGCAGCGTAATTTACAAGTGCTATGCAGCTTTGCCCGTGCCGGCTCATACGGTATGAATGCAGTACTGCACAAGCTAAATTATCGCTTTACCGGCAGAATGATTAACAACTGCCACATCGCCGGCAGGTTTGAAGATATGAATATTTGGGTGAAAGAAATAGGTAATTTAAAAACGAATCTATAAAATTTCCGCATAGTCGGCAATGGTGGAAAAATGGGCAACATTATCAGTGCGCATTAAATCACCGTATTCACGTAAAATTGCTTGCAGCTTATCTCCTTGGGCATGATTTACTACGGTTACTTTTTTGCTTTTTTTACTTTGCTCCATGGCTTTTCTAAACAACCACTTGGTGCGAAAATCCGCTGCCGGAAATGAGTAGCCGATAATCACAATGTGATCGGCATTGCCCAGAGCCTGGCGGGCTCTGCGCCACAATTGATGAGTGAATGGCATAGTCCGATAATTTTTCATCATGGTTGGCGGAATGATAATTGGCTGCAGCAACTGCCGGCAGCTCCGGTGCGGGCAATTGATTTTATTGGCATAGCTATATTTAAATATTAGTCTATTATCCATATTTTCCAGTTCAGTAAACAATTGCTTGCAGTTTGGGCAATAAAGCCAATTAAAAGAGCCGTGCAGTTTTAATAGATATATCTCCGAAGGTGGCCGATCCGGGAGAAAATGCCGCCGGCTGGAAAGTAAGCTGCACGGCACGCCGTAACCGTCTTGGGGAAACCAGCGCTTTGATGCTAACAGTGCATTGTCCATCAGCAATTCATAATTAAAGGATATAACCACGTCGCCCGGTGCTAATGAATTGACAATTTTTTGATGGTGAGGGCAGGGATGCCCGTATAATATTTTGTCAAAAGTGATTGCCATCAGCAGCATGTATTCTCGCCAAGCCTCTTTTAATTCCAAAGAGTGCGGATTTTCCTGCCGCTCAATGTACAGTAAGGTAAAAACCTCTTCCATGTCAATGTCTATATCGGTTTGGCCAATTTGCTCTCGGGAAATGCCCCAAAGGCGCTCGATAAAATTAAACAAATGGCTGTATGTTTGTTCATCGTTGTCAAAATGCCGTCCTTTTATTTCGTGGATATCCATGACTCGTGCTGCTTTAATAAAAAAGTTTTTTGATACCGGACTGGTTTCGCCGATATATGAACCCTGATAGCCGGCGGTGGCACCGGCTCCCAGCACATAAACCGTTTTCAAAGCACACTCCTCCAACATCGATATACCTTACTTATTGTGCAGCACAAAATTAATAATATTCGAGCAAGCATAGGGATAAAAACTAGAAAAATAGGCAGACTATTACTGCAAATTGGCAAAAATTAATGAAGGTGGAGGTTAGTTTTATGAAAGCAACGGTTGATCAAGATTTATGTATCAGTTGTGGAGCATGTATAGACACCTGCCCCGAAGTTTTTGATTGGAATGATGACGATAAGGCTCATGCTATTGTTGATGAGGTTCCCGAGGAAGTAGAGGAGCAGGCCAAAGAGGCGGAAGAAAATTGCCCTACCGAAGCAATTAAGGTTTCATAATGCCGGAAAAAATTTTTTGTTACATGATGAACAAGATGAGGATTTGTTACTGTTAAAAATTGCCACAATAAATTAGCAACAAAAATAACAAGGAAGGGCACGCAAATTGCGAGCCTTTCTTTTTTCTTTAGATAAAATTAAGCTATTGTTAATTTTCGATGGCAGTGCAGGTAAAATACAATACATGGCGAAAATAGATAATTAGGAATAACTTTGGCTAAAAATGGAAACCTTATTATTTACTGTTTAACTGTCCGATGTATTATTTTAAGAACTTTGTGGAGGTAATTAATTTTGCAACGTAAGTGGTTAGTCTTGTTAATTGTTGTACTTTGTTTATTAATTAGTGTCGGCTATGCCTGGGCAGCTGAAGACGCAAAGAAAACCGGTTCAGTGGTAATTGTGGTGATCGACCGCTTGGATATCAGCGATATTAATACCGATGCCCTTCCCGGTTTTAAAAAATTAATGTCTGAAGGCTCAGTTGGCTTGCTCAATACCCGATCGGCCGGTAATTACTATGCACAGCATGCTTATACTACCATTGGAGCCGGTACACCGTCCTATGGGGTGGGCAGTGCCGATATGGCCTTTGATGTCAATGAGCAATTGGAGGCCGGGAAGGCTAAAGATGTCTATAGGCAGCGAACCGGCAATCAGCCGCCGGCCGAGGGCATCATTCAGCTAAGCATGCCGCAGCTGGAGCTGGCAAACAGCGAACAGTTCCGCACCGTTCAACTGGGGGCGATAGGAACCCAACTACATAAGGCAGGTTATAAAACTGCCGTTTTTGGCAATACCGATTACAGCGATCAAATCGGGCGGCAGGCTGTTGTCATTGCGATGGATAACCAAGGGATCGTTGACGGCGGACTGATAGATGACAGCATACTGCTTACCGACCCGTCATTTCCCGGCGGAAAACGCACAGATTACGCCAAAATGTTGGATTGTGTGTTGCAATCTTTAGACGAATATCAGCTAATCGTGGTGGAATTGGGTGATACCACCAGATTACATGAACAAAAGAATATGTTATATGAAAATGTATATCAAGCTCACTTAGCAAAAACATTAAAAAGAGCTGATCAGTTCTTAACTGAACTGGCCGCCGGATTAGGCAAAAAGGATTTGTTAATGGTGGTTTCGCCTACACCGAGCGCTCAGATGCTAGAAAAAAATAGATTGCTAACCCCGATTATTGTTTACGGTGAGGGGTATAACGGTGACGGCAGCAGTGAACAGCACCTGCTGGTTTCCGGCACGACCAAACACCCCGGTATTGTAGTCAATACCGACATTGCCGCTAGCACATTAAATCATTTGGGTGTAGATTTTGGTACAAATATTATTGGCCGGGCCATGTATATTCAGCCGCTGAACGGCGATGCCGGGCAGTATTTGCAGGATAAAATGGAAAGATTGGCAGTGACTTACAGTGCCCGGGCCCCGCTGCAGCAGGGTTATGTGGCTTTTCATATCATAATTATTGCCGTGGCTTTATGGTCGATTTTAGTCCGCCAAAAAGCTCCTAAATGGTTAAAACCGGCCTTACTTGCGGTGGTATCCGTTCCTTTAGCCTATTTATTGATGTCTTTGCTGCCCCTGCCTTCGGTACCGCTTGCCGGGCTGGAATTGCTCGTTATCGCGCTGGCTTTAGCCGCGATCGTATCTGTTTTGGCTAAAAATTCTTTTACCCCGGCCTTTTTAATATTGGCGGTGGCTACCTCAACATTATTGCTGGTGGACATTGCCTTGGGCCAGCCTTTGCAAAAACAGGCAATATTAAGCTACGATCCGATGGTGGGTGCCCGTTTCTACGGCATCGGCAACGAGTATATGGGTGTTTTTGTCGGTGCGACTATTATAGCCGCTTCAATAGTGGTAGATAATTTTGCCAAACACCGGAAATTTGTTATTGCGTTAATCGGCTTGTTGTTTGTGGTTAGCATTTACTTTTTGGCCGCCCCCCACTTGGGGACTAATGTTGGCGGCACGATTGCGGCAGTAGTATCATTTACGGTTACCTTTTTGCTTTTCCTAAATATTAAAATGCGGCCGAAAGCGGTCATTGCCGTTGTGGGCATAGTATTACTGGTCTTACTTGGTTTTATTGCTTTTGATTTAACCCGTCCTATTCAACAACAATCCCATATCGGACAAACAGCCAGGTTAATTATGGACGGCGGCTTTGTGGAAATTTTAAATGTTATCCAGCGTAAATTAAGTATGAACCTTAAACTGATGCGTTACACCGTTTGGACCAGAGTGCTGCTGGCCAGCATCATTGCTTTAGCCATTCTGTATTATAAGCCCAGAGGGGTTATGCAGCGCATTAAAGAAAAGTATCCTTATATTTTTAAGGGTCTTATCGGCGTTATTGTCGGAGCATTAGTAGCCTTTGCCTTTAATGATTCCGGAGTTGTAGCTGCAGCTACTACCATGATCTTTGGAGCGCCGCCTTTAATTTACCTTGTAATAAATGAACAAGCCGATGGGGGGGATTAATTGCTTGCGCATTGGCCGCTTTTCTTACCAAGGTCAGGTTTTTTACGGGCAAGTAACGGAAGATAACCTGGTATACCAAATATTCGGAGATATTTATCGTGAATTTGAAACTGCCAAGCAGCCATATGCTTTAACTGATTTAATGCTTTTGTCTCCGTTAATGCCCAGCAAAATAATTGCCGTTGGATTAAATCTGCGCGAGCACGTTAAGGAGTTCGCGCTAACGGTGCCCGATGAACCCTTGTTGTTTATGAAGGCTCCCACAACGGTAATTGGCCCCAATGAGGCGATTGTTTTGCCGCCGGAAAGCAAACAGGTTGATTTTGAAGGGGAATTGGCGGTAGTAATTGGTAGGCGGGCCAAAAATATCAGTGTAGAAGATGCGCCATCAGTCATTTTGGGGTATACTTGTGCTAACGACGTCACCGCCAGGGATTTGCAGCAAAAAGACGGGCAGTGGTTTCGGGCAAAATCTTATGACACTTTTTGCCCGTTGGGACCATATGTTGTTACTGATATAGATCCCCATTCGCTGACGGTCAGTGTCTATCTAAACGGAGTGCTAAAACAGCATTTTTCCACTGCTTCGTTTATTTTTGACGTGCCTACGCTGGTCGCTTATATATCAAACATAATGACATTATTACCCGGCGATGTTATTCTTACCGGAACTTCCAGCGGTGTGCAACCCATGACGGATGGCAGCATAGTTGAAGTAGAAATTAGTCAAATCGGCTGTTTAAAAAACCATGTAATTACAAAATAATAAGCTAAAAATTAGGAGATTTGCCGTTTAATTATTATCTTTTAAAGTGATATTTTTTATTGACAATCAAAAATCATGTGTTAAAATTGTCATTGTGGAATTTAAGATGTCTTTGGTAAGTATCAAATACAGGAGGATGGTAATCCAAAATAAATAAAAAAAGGGGGACGATAGCCAAGATGAAATCCTTGGGCCGTCATGTCTTAGCAGAAATTTATGGGTGTGAATTTGACATTTTAAATGATCTCCAAAAAGTAGAGGAGATTATGGTCAACGCCGCTTTAGAAGCGGGGGCGGAGGTAAGGGAATTTGCTTTTCATAAATTTAGTCCGCAAGGCGTCAGTGGTGTAGTGGTAATTTCCGAAAGCCATTTAGCCATTCATACCTGGCCTGAACTTGGTTATGCTGCAGTAGATGTGTTCACCTGCGGCGAAAAAGTTGATCCGTGGGATGCCTGCAACTACTTGGTTCGGTATTTTGGGGCAAAGGACATGACTGCCCAAGAAACCGAAAGAGGTATACTGGCTGATATAGCGCGTCAAAAGGTTGCTGTGAATCTATAGGAGGGGATATTATTAATATCCGAACAACTGGCAAAAGATAGCAAAGCCTTGCATGATGAGAAGTAATGCAAGGCTTTGCTTTTTTTGTCTTTAAATACGGGTTAAATACCCATAAAATAATTGTGGGTTAAATTTCAAGTTGGTAATAGGCAGGAAATATGATAAAAGTAACGAATAAATAATAAGCTATGAGAGGGGGAACTTGCCAGTGTGTTATTTTCAATCCATTAATCAAGAGCTGGAAGAAGTAGAAGCAATAGTAAGAAAAGTCTTAAAGGTCAAAAAGGCCGAGCATGTGGCTTTACTTACCTATAAAAAGTTCTCTCGTCTCAACCAAAAAATTCGTCCGGCTATGGTCATTTATACTGCTGAGTTATTTAGCTATAAAAAAGAAAATATTTTTCAGTTGGCGGCAGTCATGCAGCTTTTATATACAGCCTCGCAAATACACACCAATATTGCCGACAGCGACTCACCGACTGCCGAAGAGATTAATCGACTGGAAGAATATCAATTACCTGTGCTGCTGGGGGATTATTTATTTGGCCAGTGTCTTTCAATGTTGGTTAAGGGATCAATGACCGGCTTTATTGCCACGTTGGCTAAAATTATATGCTCAGTCCATGATGTCGCAGCTACCCAGACACAATACCAAAAAAGTGAGTTAAGTAATAACCCGGAACTACTGCATGATATGATGCATCGGGATAGCGGGCAGTTTTTTGCCGGCTGCTGTTCTCTGGCAGCTAAAATTTCGGGGGCAAATAAGGAAGAAGTAGAAGTGATGCATGAATTCGGTTTACATGTCGGCGTTGGCTATGGCTTACTGGAATGGGGGGCACCAATAGAACAGGCTCAACTATACTTTGCCAAAGCAAGGGAAGTATTAGACCAAATCAGTCGGAAAGCTGCAAAAGATAAATTTTATGCCCTGTTGGAGATGCTGGAGAATGACAAGCAGGCAATCGAGAGATTAGTTGTTTGATATATAATGTAAGGGAGCGACGTCAGTTGCCACAAGCTAAGCGTTACAAAAGCAAAGAAGAATACGTACATGAGATTTTTTCAACTATTGCCAAGCGCTACGACTTATTAAATACTTTATTGTCTTTCAATCAGGACAAATACTGGCGGCGCTTTGCCGTTAAAAAATGTGATTTAAAACCCGGCAATATCGGCCTGGATGTAGCTTGTGGTACCGGCATGCTGTGTATTGAGCAGGCGAAATATGTTGGTGAAAGCGGAAAGGTTATTGGCATAGATTTTTGTGAAAATATGCTTGCCGTTGGCAGAAAGAATGTTTCCGCCACAAAATATAAGGATATCATTGAACTAAAACAAGGAAATGCCGTCGACCTGCCCTTTGCAGACAATACTTTTGACTGTGCTACCATTGGTTTTGCATTGCGCAATGTACCGGACATCCGCAAAACGATTGAGGAAATGCGCCGGGTAGTTAAACCGGGCGGTAAAGTGGTAAGTTTGGAATTATCCAAGCCCAGTCTACCGGTCTTTAAGCAACTTTATTATTTATATTTCGACCATATCCTGCCAATTCTGGGTAGATTAGGCATTGGCCAGAAGGGACCCTACAGTTATTTGCCGGCTTCACTAAAGGCTTTTCCACATCAAAAAGAGATCCGAGATATGTTTGTTGATATTGGCTTAAAAGACGTAAGTTACCATGAATTAACCGGAGGAATTGTTACCGTTCATGTTGGTACCAAATAACTTCTGACTTAACTGGATAATGCTCCGCGAACCGCATAGAAACTTTTGGGGAGGGTTATAAGTGGCCAAAATAAGATTGGGTGAGGCAGAATGTATTAGCAGCATGCCTATTTACCATGCCTTAGAAGAGAGTCCGCTGTCTCTGGAAGCTCACTTAATTAAGGCCTCCCAAGACAAGTTAAACGAGATGTTTTTAACGGGAAAGTTAGATGTTTCATTGATTTCAGCGATGGAATATGCTAAATATGCCAATCAGTGTTATCTGCTGCCCAATATTTCTGTCAGTACTGACGGAAAAGAGGGCAGTGTGTTTTTATTTAGTGAGGTACCGGTTACTGAGCTGGAAAAAAAGTGTGTTGTTTTGTCGGCGGAATCAACCGAGAGAGCGCTTTTGAAAATTTTGTTGGATCATTATTATCATGTCGATGTAGAATACCATGACACGAAATCAACCGACTTAGAGCAAATGCTAAAAGAAGCAGATGCCGCACTTTTAGCCGGTGATGCTGCGATGTTGATTAATCAGCAAGTAAAAAAACAGAATTTGCCCTATGTAGTCACTGATTTGTGTGCGGCCTGGACCGAATTTACCGGTGAAAAAATGGTTTTTGCCGTTTGGGCGGTACAGAAAGAGTTTGCAGAAAATAATTTTGACGAAGTTAATAAAGTCTCACAGGTGCTGCAGCACTCTAAAAGTTTGGCTTTACAGCAAATGTCGACGGTGCTGGAAGTTGCCCGCCGCAACAGCAATTTGCCCTTGCCATTGCTGGAAGAATATTATCAGCATATTTATTACGATTTTGATGAAAGTTACCGGCGAGCGTTAATTACATTTTTTGATTATGCTTATAAAAGCGGCTTAATTAAAGAGCGGGTGCGGCTGAATGTTTGGGACGAAAAAAAGGAAAGTACCAACTCTATATAATATATATAATTTAAATATAGACGCTTAAAGGCGTCTTTTTTATACTGCGGAAAAGACAAATTGCCTGCATTTAGAACGATGACTATTCTTGCTGTCGGTCAGGTATAATAACAGATAGAAACATAAAACGGAGGTTGACCGGTGGAAAATGTCGAATTAAATGCCATAGTCAAGAGACTGGCTACCTATGGCAAACTGATTTATTATATCTTATGCAACTTAAAACTTACCAGAAAGCAAAAAATGCTATTAGGAGTAGGTTTAGGTTATCTGCTTTCTCCCATTGACTTAATACCGGGTTTTATTCCGGTACTGGGGCAGCTTGACGATATTATCGTTACTCTGACAGTTCTAATAAAAATTCTTAAAGAGTTGGCCCCTGAAACAAGAAAAGCCTATCTGGATAAGTTTGCCTTAACGCTGGAAATGATTGAAAGTGATTTGGCGTATGTTAAACATATTGCTGCCGACATTGCCAGAAAAACTGCTTCATCGGCAGGCAGAGTTATAAGTTTCGGAGGAAAAACAGCCTTACACTTGGCGGTAAAGGGGTTGAGCGGCGTCCTTAGGGGTGCGGCAAGTTTAGCGGCTAGTAAAAGTAAGCATAAGTTTTAAAATGTTGCATTGACGGTAGAACTTGCCATATAATGTCGTATGAATAATCTAGTGCGGAGGAAAGTAATGGTAGATGCAGAAAAAATAAAAGTGTTGCGAGAAATCCCGGCGGTTGATGAATTGCTGAAACAACCGGAAATAAAACAACTGCTGGCTTCACATTCGCAGGCACAAATAGTACAAGAAATCAGAAAAGTTATTCAGTCATTGCGTGAAAAAATTCTTTCCGGGGCAGTGTCCGAAGTAAACCAAACTCAATTGATTAATCAAGTTTTATCTGCCATAAAGCAAAGTGAGCGGTTTAATTTGCGTCCGGTGATTAATGCCACCGGCGTGGTACTGCATACAAATTTGGGCCGGGCGGTACTGGCACAAAGTGCCCGGCAGGCAGTAAACAGGGTAATTCAGGGCTACTGCAATTTAGAGATTGATTTAGAAACCGGCAAACGTGGTTCACGTTACAGTGCCCTGGAGGGAATCATCACCGAACTTACCGGCGCAGAAGCGGCACTGGTGGTGAATAACAATGCGTCAGCAGTGCTGTTGGCTTTAGGTACGCTGGCTAAAGGCAAAGAAGTGATTGTATCTCGCGGGCAGTTAGTAGAAATCGGCGGTTCTTTCCGTATACCGGAAGTAATGGCCCAAAGCGGTGCTGTATTGGTGGAAGTGGGCACCACTAACAAAACTTATCCGAAAGATTACGAAAAAGCAATCAATGAACAAACCGGCTTGCTTTTAAATGTACATACCAGCAACTACCGCATTGTGGGCTTTACCAGAGAAACTACCGTAGCGGAATTGGTGCAGTTAGGCGAACAATACAAGCTGCCGGTGATGTGCGATCTAGGCAGCGGTTTTTTGGTTGACTTAAGCAGGTATGGACTGCCTAAAGAACCTACCGTGCAGGAAACGGTAAAAGCGGGTGCGGATGTAGTTACCTTTTCGGGGGACAAGCTGTTGGGCGGACCGCAGGCCGGCATTATTGTAGGAAAGAAGCGCTATATTGAAGCGATGAAGAAAAATCCGTTAACTCGGGCGGTGCGCATTGATAAATTTACAGTGGCAGCATTGGAAGCAACACTGCGGGAATATCTCAACAGTGAGCAGGCACTGCAAAATATTCCGACACTGCGCATGCTTACTGAATCAAAAGAAAGTTTGTATCAACGGGCCCGTTCATTGGCCGACGTGCTGGCGTTGAAGCTTAAAGACTATGCTGAAGTTACCTTTGAAGAAGGCTCATCCCAAGTTGGCGGCGGAGCAATGCCTACGGCAGAAATGCCTACCGGACTGATAGTGGTAAACCCGCAGACAATGTCAGTTGAGACATTAGTCTACCGCCTGCGCACCGGCACACCTTCTGTAGTGGGCAGAGTGCAGGGTGAACGCCTATTATTGGATGTGCGTACGCTGCAGGACGGGGACAGCGAACCGCTGCTCAATGCGTTGCTGGCGGCGTTGAAAGAAGAAAGCGGTGATCGGACATGAAGCATATCATCATTGGAACAGCCGGTCATGTTGACCATGGAAAAACAAAATTAATTAAAGCTTTAACCGGCATAGAAACCGACCGCTTGAGAGAAGAAAAAGAGCGAGGAATATCAATTGAGTTAGGTTTTGCCAACATTAACTTGCCCAGCGGACGTACTGCCGGCATAGTTGATGTACCGGGGCACGAAAGGTTTATTAAAAACATGCTGGCCGGCGTTAGCGGCATTGATTTGGTTTTATTGGTCATTGCGGCCGATGAAGGAGTGATGCCGCAAACCAAAGAGCATTTTGATATTTTACAGCTGTTAGAAGTTAAAAAAGGCATTGTAGTACTTACTAAAATCGATTTGGTAGAGCCGGACTGGCTGGATTTAGTGCAGGAAGAAATACGCGAATTTTTAGCGGGAACTACCCTGGAAAAAGCACCGGTTATTCCGGTATCTTCAGTGACCGGTGAAGGGATCGACAAACTGTTAAATACTATTGACGACATGCTAGATAATATTGAAGAAAAGCCGACAGCCGGTCAAATGCGTCTGCCGGTTGACCGCGTTTTTTCAGTGACCGGTTTTGGTACCGTAGTTACCGGCACAATGCTGTCCGGTGAAGTGAGCATTGGTGATGAAGTGCAAGTTATGCCCAACAACATTGTCACTCGGGTGCGGGGACTGGAGGTACACGGCAAAAAGGTGGAAAAAGCCGGTGCCGGCCAAAGGGTGGCAATGAATTTAGCGGGCATAGAAGTAGAGCAAATTAAGCGCGGCGATGTAGTATGCGCAGTTAACGCACTGACACCTTCTTATAGATTGGATGCCAAACTACACCTGCTGGAGAACGCAGCAAAGCCCTTGAAACATCGGGCGCGAATCAGACTGCACATCGGTACTGCTGAAATACTCGGCCGGGTGATACTGCTTGATCGGGAAGAATTGGCACCCGGCGAAAATGCTTATGTGCAGTTTCAATTAGAAGAAGAGGCTGTTGCCGGCAAAGGGGATCGGTTTGTAATCAGAAGTTATTCTCCCATGCACACTATTGGCGGTGGGGTAGTAATTGACCCGGTACCGCAAAGGCACAAGCGATTTAAACCGGAAGTAATAGCGGCATTGGCTACTAAAGAGAAAGGTAGCCCGAAAGAATTAACTTTGCAGTATATTGAAAGTCAAAAACTGCCGGTAGCGATTGCCGACATTGCCGAAAGTATTAAGCTGAGCGAAGCCGATGTAGAAGCGGCTTTGGATAGTTTAAAGCGTGATGTGCGGGAAATTGATGTAGAGGGTAGCAAGATGTATTTATCCGCTGCCCGTTATCACAGTTGGGCGGAACAAATAAGTGCTGCTTTAGCGGATTATCATCAGAAATACCCGCTGCGGGAAGGTTACCCCAAGGAAGAACTGCGTTCGCGGATGTTTAATGCGTTAAACAACAAGGTTTTTCAAGGCTTACTGCAGGCACTGTCCGAAGACGGGGTAGTGCGCTTAAATCCACAGACGGTATCAACGGCTGATTTTACCGGGCAGCCTACCGGAAAAGCAGCTGAAATCATCTGCCGCATAGAGCAAGTTTTAAAAAGCAACGGTTTTCAACCGCCTAATTGGAAAGAGGTAGTAAATGAGCTGGCGATAAATCAAACTGACGCAGCAGAGTATTTGGCTTATCTGCTGCGGACAGATAAAATTAGAAAGATTACTGACGATATTTATTTTCCTACCGACACATTGAATGAAGCCAAAAACAAGATTATAAATTACTTGCAAGAGAACAATAACATTTCAGTGGGAGAAGCCAGAGACTTATTGCAAACTTCACGAAAATATGCCCTGCCGCTGTTGGAGTACTTTGATCGTCAGCGTATTACCCGCCGTGTAGGAGATAACCGAGTATTAGGGGCAAAAGCAAAACAGTAAGGATCTTGTGGGCATTGCCGGATTGCGGTGGCTGGCTTTACGGCAAGGTGCCAACATTGTCTTGAACAACTGTTTCGTCCGATTTATAAAAGGGGCTAAAGCACTGCGAACCTGCGCTCGCCGTGCAACAGCCCCTTACTTCATGGAACCTATTGTTGTTGCTGTTGGGCTTGTTGAAAAACTTTGTACTGGGGTTCTTGTTGTTCGATATAATTACAACGCTCGGACATACCTTGGCACATTGATTGTAACTGCTGCGCATAATTGCTGAACATTGCTTTAGCATTTTGGTCTTGGGTTTCTAAAGCAAACTGCTTCATGTTTGCCATAGCGCTTTCTAGACTGGCCAAAGTTTGATGCATTTTAGTGCCAACAGTCAATACTATTGAACCCCCTTTAAAATTTTTAGCCCAAAATCCATTTATAAAATGTAACTTTTTAAACTTTTTTATGAGTTGAAGAATTTGTAAAATTAAAACTGCAAGGCAATGATTTAGCGGGAGGATGGCATGATTACGGCAGAAACTTTTAAACGCGGATTAAATAAAGGTTTAACTACAACTTGGGAATTAACTAAAGTTGTTGTGCCGGTGTATGTTTTTGTTACGTTTTTAAGCTATACCCCGATACTTAATTGGCTGGCTGAAATATGCCGGCCCTTTATGGGCTTAGTGGGTTTGCCCGGCGAGGCATCCCTGGCGCTGGTGTTGGGCTATGTTTTAAACATTTACGCGGCAATCGGTGTAATCACTTCCCTGTCTTTAACATCCAAAGAAATAACCATTATTGCGGTAATGCTGCTGTTGTGCCACAGCTTATTTATGGAAACGGCAATTAACAAAAAAACGGGAGTAAACGCCACTTTGATAGTAGCTATACGTTTAGTGCTTTCATTTATCAGCGGCGTTTTTTTAAATTTACTATTGTAGGGGGATCTTAATTTTGCAATACTTTGCTTTCTTTAAAGATGCGGTATTTGGCAGTTTAGAACAGGTTTTGATTATGGCGGCGATAATCATGCCCCTAATGGTTTTTTTAGAAATAGCTAAGGATTTAAATGTGTTGGACAAACTAAGTATGCTGTTACGCCCGCTGTTAAAAATGTTTACCATGTCTAATCAAAGTGCCGTTCCGCTCATGGCCGGAATAGTTTTTGGCATCAGCTACGGAGCAGGGGTAATTATTGACGCGGCCAAAAGCGGCGAATTAACTTTTCGGGAAATATATTTAATAAATATGTTCTTAATTATTTGTCATTCGCTGTTTGAAGATACAGCCATTTTTGCCGTGTTGGGGGCAAACGCAGTATTTTTGGTACTTATCAGACTGGTATTGGCCGTGATTGTTACTTTTATTTTGAGCCGGTGGAAATTTTTAATTAGCGAATCGACGGCATTTCATGTCTCCGATAAAGCCGGGTAATTTGTTACCTGTTAACATTTAACTGCATTAATTGGGCGTTAGTAATTAATACTAACCCCAGGTGGTGGTTAATGTGGATTATGCTTGCATATTGTGCAATCATCTGGCAGAGGTAACCCAGCCCTGTCCCTTTTGCGGTCATACTAAAATGCAGAATATCGGCTTATTGCAGGATTTTTATGATCCATACAGCCCCTATTTAGATCAAGAAATATATCAAGACGGTTATGAACACTACAATGAACATTATTGTGTCCATGTTTTAAAATGCGAACAATGCGGTCAGGAAAGGATCAGTAAATTTCATCGCTTAACACCTTAAAGGGATTTATCACCAAAATATGGTATATTTAATAACCGGCCACAAGTAAATAATAAGCTTAGGGGTGAATTTATGCGCCAAAATATGAATGAAGGGCAAAGGTTGCTCAGTATTTTCGGCGGTTTGGCCTTTATTGGCTTGGGAATGTCTAAATCAAATACCTTCATGGGAAAGGTATGCGCAATTATCGGTGCTAAAACGGCCCTTGTGGGTTTGATCGGATACGATCCGCTGCTGGAACTTGCCGATGAATAACCAATCTTAGGGACAATAGTTTTGAGTAATTGCTTTGTTTTGGGAAACAATATGCCCATGGAGGTGATCAAGTGGCTAAAGAAAAAATCAATAAGGAAAAACAATGCAGCATAGATGACGGCAGCTATTTAACTTCTTCAGAAGCGGAAAGCGGTTCTGAGGGGTGCGGTTCTAGCAGCCGTTCATCAGGCACTGCAAGTAAATCCGGAAGCTGCCCCGGCGGCACTTGCTAATTTAATAAAAGCCCGGTCCGGACTGTCAATCCTACAGATACAAAAAGGGCGTGTCGCAAAAAACTACTTTATTAGTAGTTAGCGGCACGCCCTTTACAACTACTGTACTTTTTCCACGATGCTTACTTCAACTATGCCGGAAGTTACCTTTTTGCCCTGGCGGCTTTAATGAACTAAAAATGAACAAAACATCTCCGCAACTCTTATTAGGGTTAAAATTTTACCACTCCCGGCATTATCTGCCTGCAATTAATGGCGGTAAAAGGCAACGCCAACCAAACCGGGGCCGCCGTGGCAGCCCACCACCGGACCCAACTCACCAAACAGCAGTTCTTCACATTTTACTTCTGCTTGTAATTTTTCTACGAAGTTACCAAATCCTTCCTGGTTGCCGGCATGGGCGGCAATAAAACTGCCTTTTCCGCCGTTGGTTTCTGCTTTAACCAATTCAATGATCTGCTTTATTGCCCTGTTTTTTCCGCGCACCTTTTCTACCGGCTGAACAATACCGTCTAAAACTCCTAAAACCGGCTTAATGTTCAAAAGAGAACCCAACAGAGAAGCGGCCTTGCCGATGCGACCGCCACGGGCTAAGTATTCCAGTGTATCCACCACAAAATAAATTTTCACCTTAGGAATAGTGTCATTTACCAGGGCAATTATTTCGGCAACATCTTTATTTTGCTGGGCCGCTTTGGCTGCTGCCAGTACCACTAAGCCTAAACCGACACTGACGGTACGCGAATCAATCACATGAATATCAGCATCGGGCAGCATAGATTTAGCCAGCAGTGCCGCTTGATAAGTGCCGCTTAAATCAGAGGATATGTGTAGTGATATAATGCTGTCCCCTTGGTCAGACAGCTTTTTATAAACTTGGTAGATATCTGCAGGTGACGGTTGGGAAGTGGAAGCAGTTTTATTTATTTTCAGACGTTCATAGAATTCAGCGGGCGTTATTTCCACCCGATCTTTATATGTTTCTTCATTAAATCTAATTTGCAGCGGAACAAGACTGATATTATATTTATTTAAGTATAGCTCATCCAAATCAGCAGTACTGTCAGTGACAATTTTTACAGCAGCCAAAGTTAACACCTCGGTAGTATAATCATTTTGATTGACAACTACAGGTTATTCGACATATTTGGGATAATTCCCTTTATAGTATAAAAAATTATACAATACACAAAACACATTATATGAGCAAAAGACAGACAAAAACAATAAATCCGGCGATTTTTTAAGCTAAACATCGTTATTTAGCTGTACAAACTGTTGACATAGTTTGCCACATTTGTTAGTATCAAAACATTAAAATAATAAATACACACGTATATGCTTGGGAATATGGCCCAAGTGTTTCTACCGGGTAACCGTAAATTACCTGACTACGTGGGAAAGTGTACCTAGGGTTCCACGTCTTTTAAAGACGGTTCGGTCCAAGCGGTACAGGCTGGCTGGTTAGCCAGTTACACCTATAGGGATAAAAGCCCAGGGGGTAGGTTTCACACGATATGAAAACCTATCTCTGGGCTTTTTTTATTAGGCATAAGTAAAACTATAGCTTCCAGCGCACCACAAAGAAATAGGGCCGACAAGATACCCCGGAGCTATAGTTTTTTATATAAAGCAGGATAAAAAATTATTGGAGGGAGACAGACATGAAGAGAAAGTCACTCTTGGCGCTGGCACTGGTTCTGATGATGGCATTGCTGGTGGCCGGCTGCGGCGGCGAACAGGCAGCCACCGAAAATGAACCGGCCGGCGAAGAGGACGGAGAAAAGCTGAAGGTAGGTTTTATTTATGTAGGGCCAACCGGTGATGCCGGTTGGAGCTGGGCACATGAGCAGGGAAGACTGTATTTACAAGAGCAGCTTCCTTACGTTGATGCCAGCTACTACATGGAAAGTGTGCCTGAGGGCCCGGCCAGTGAGTCCTACATACAGGAATTAGTTAATCAGGGTTGCAAGGTAATCTTTACCACCAGTCTGGGATACATGGATGCGACCCTGGCGGTGGCTGAGAAAAACCCAGACGTTGTATTTATGCACTGTTCCGGTATTAAAACTGCGGAAAACATGGGTAATTATTTTGGCAGAATGTATCAAGCACGCTATCTTTCCGGTATCGCTGCCGGTAAGCAGACTGAGAGCAATTTAATCGGCTATGTGGCTGCCTTCCCCGTTCCGGAAGTGATCCGCGGAATTAACGCCTTTACATTAGGTGTTCGTTCAGTGAACCCTGATGCGGTTGTTAAGGTTGTATGGACCAACACCTGGTATGACCCGGTGAAAGAAAAAGACGCGGCAAAAGCATTGCTAAATGAAGGCTGCGACGTTATTGCCCAGCACCAAGATACGCCCGGACCGCAGCAGGCTGCTGAAGAAAAAGGTGTATACGGTGTAGGTTACAACAGTGATATGAGCAAGATGGCTCCTAAGGCAGTATTGACTTCGCCGGTATGGAATTGGGGCCCCTATTATGTAAAAGTGGTAGAAGCGGTTAAAAACGGCACTTGGGAACCTGAAGCTTATTGGGGCGGCTTGGAAGACGGCATTGTTGATTTAGCACCCTATGGCCCCATGGTAACGGAAGAAACCAAACAGCTTATTGAAGCTAAAAAGCAGGAAATTATCGACGGCAAGTTTGATGTATTCTGGGGACCGATTAAGGATCAAAACGGCAATATTAAAGTAGCCGAGGGAGAAAAATTAACCGATAAAGAAATGCTGGAAATGATGTGGTTTGTAGAAGGCGTTGAAGGCAATATTCCGCAATAAAAAGTATTAGGGTTGCTGGCAAATTTACCGCCGGCAACCCATCTCGCTTTGAAAGCTTTTAATCGGCTGCAAAAGGAGCGGAGATTGATGAATAATGAGTACATAATTGAAATGATCGGCATCACCAAAAAGTTTCCCGGTGTACTGGCCAATGACCGGATTAATTTTAACGTAAAACCGGGAGAAGTGCATGCTTTGCTGGGCGAAAACGGTTCCGGCAAAAGCACGTTGATGTCTGTTTTATGCGGATTGTATCGTCCGGATTCCGGAAAGATTTTTGTTGACGGCAAGCAGGTAAACTTTAAAAGTCCCAAAGATGCAATCAACGCCGGCATTGGTATGGTTCACCAGCATTTTAAATTGATCGATAACTTTACAGTGGCAGAAAATATAGTGCTGGGTTCTGACAAGTTAGCCTTCTTTTTACGCATGGACAAAATAGAAAAAGAACTGGCGGATTTATCGGCAAGTTACGGTTTGCAAATCAACCCGGCAGCAAATTTAAGCGAGCTTTCAGTTGGGGAAAAACAACGGGTAGAAATTGTTAAAATGCTGTACCGCGGCTCAAAAGTATTAATTTTGGATGAGCCGACCGCAGTGCTCACGCCGCAGGAAACACAGGAATTGTTTGTTATACTGAAAAAGCTAACTGCCAAAGGCCACGCAGTAATTATTATTACTCACAAAATGCAGGAAGTAATGGAAGTAGCCGATCGGGTGACAGTACTACGGCGCGGCAAGGCAGTGGCTACTTTAAAGCGCAGTGAAGTTAACCCTAAACTTTTGGCTCGCTTGATGATCGGGCAGGAGATTGCGGTAAAAGCTAAACGCAGCAGTGTAGCTTTGGGCAAAAAAGTTCTGGAAATGTCCGGAGTGTGCACTAAAGGCAGCGAGCACCGTGTGGGCCTAAAAAACATCGACTTATTTATCCGCGAGGGGGAAATTCTCGGCATTGTGGGCATTGCCGGTAACGGCCGAAGAGAACTTGCCGAGTCTATTGCCGGTTTACGCAAAATTACGCAAGGGAAGATTCTGGTGGATGGGCAAAATATTGCCAATCAATCTCCGCGGGAATTAATTAAAACCGGTGTAAGTTATATTCCGGATGACCGGTTGGGCACCGGCCTGGTACCGGCACTGGGGGCAGTAGATAACTTAATTATGAAGACTTACCACGGAAAACTGAGCAGCGGACGGATGATTAACTTTAAAAAAGCTGAAGCTTATGCCCGAAAGTTAATTAACGATTTTGAAGTGAGCTTACCCAGCTTGCACGCTCCTGTTAGACTCCTTTCCGGCGGCAACCAGCAGCGACTGCTTTTGGCCCGCGAGCTGGCCGAGAACCCCAGATTAGTGGTTGCTTTTTATCCTTCCCGCGGCTTGGATATTGCCGCTACCGAGGCAGTGCACAACCTGCTGATTAGGCAGGCTGAGCGGGGCAGTGCCATCATGCTGGTATCTGAAGATTTAGGAGAAGTATTTAAATTATGTACGCGGGTTGGTGTTTTATATAAAGGAAGATTAATGGGTGTACTAAATGTAGAAGAGGTAACGGCTGAACAAATCGGAATGATGATGTTAGGCACCAGTTTTGCGGAGGTTAAAGCATCATGAAATTTCCCATTGAGCTGGAGAAAAGAGCAGCTGCTTCACCGGTAAGCTCTTTAGTGATACCGATCATTTCGGTTTTTTTGGCTCTGCTGGTTGGAGCGCTGTTCTTATGGGCATCCGGACATAATCCCTGGCAGGCATATGGGGCAATGTTTAACGGAGCTTTTGGTTCAAAATACGGAATATCGGAAACTATTGTTAAGGGTATTCCGTTAATGCTGTGTGCACTGGGCATTTCTCTGGCATTCCGCATGTTGCTGTGGAATATCGGGGCGGAAGGACAACTTTATATGGGTGCTTTTGGTGCTACCTGGGTAGCGTTGACATTTCCCGATGCTCCGGCGATAGTACTTATCCCGGCTATTTTTTTGGCAGGTACCCTTTGCGGTGCCTTTTGGGGTCTTTTGCCGGCAATACCGCGGGCTTATCTGGGGGTAAACGAAATTATTACTACCTTAATGCTTAACTATGTAGCTATTCTTTGGGTGAATTTCTTTATTTACGGACCCTGGAAAGATCCCAACGCCCTTAACTTTCCGCTTACCCCTGAGTTTTCAGAAGCGGCCCAACTGCCCACCCTGTTTGGCACACGTATTCACTTGGGATTGATTATCGCAATCCTATTGGCCGTGCTGATTTACTATGGGATGAAATACAGTCGTTTTGGTTATGAAATTAGGGTAATCGGTGAAAGTCCGGCAGCGGCACGCTATGCCGGTATCAGCATTTCTAAAAACATTCTGCTGGTGATGCTGGTCAGCGGTGCCATTTGCGGCTTAGCCGGAGCGGTTGAAGTTTCCGGTTTGGCCCATCGTTTACAGGACGGTTTTAGTCCCGGTTACGGGTATACCGCCATTGTTGTCGCTTGGCTGGCAAAACTGCATCCGGCGGCAATTATTGTTGTTTCCGTGCTGTTTGGCGGTCTGCAGGCCGGTGGCTTTAGTTTGCAGAGCAGCGGCATACCGGCGGCAATGGTTTCCATGTTGGAGGGCTTAATCTTATTTTTTGTGCTGGGTACTGAAATTCTCACCCGCTATAAAATTAAATTTTCTAAACCCAAAACCCAAAAAACAGGAGGGGAGAAAAATTGGAAACAGGCATATTAATAACCATTTTGGCGGCTTCTGTTACTGCCGGCACTCCGCTCCTATATGCAGCATTGGGTGAAATACTTACCGAACGGTCGGGAATATTAAACTTAGGCGTGGAAGGCATGATGCTGACCGGGGCAGTCTGTGGCTTTATTGCCGCACAAATCACCGGCAATCCTTGGGCCGGTGTGATGGCCTCACTGTTGGCCGGAGGCTTAGTAGCCTCAATTCATGCCTTTTTGACCGTATCATTAAAGGCCAATCAGGTTGTCTGTGGCTTGGCCCTGACTACATTTGGCATCGGTTTGTCCGGATATTTAGGCAAACCTTTTATTGGCCAGCCGTTGTCCAACCCATTTAGACCGATAGAGCTGGGCTTTTTGGCAGATATTCCCGTTATCGGCCCGATATTTTTTCAACAAGATCCTTTAGTTTACTTAAGCTTTGTATTTGTTATTGTCGCTTGGTTTGTTATGTTTCATACCAAAGCAGGAATGCATATGCGGGCGGTGGGCGAAAACCCGGCCGCAGCCGACGCCATGGGTGTCAGTGTTTCTAAAACCAGATATTTTTATACCATTATCGGCGGTATGCTGAGCGGTTTAGGGGGCGCATATCTTTCCTTAGCCTATGCCCCGGCTTGGATGGAAAATATGACTGCCGGCCGAGGCTGGATTGCGGTGGCTTTGGTTATATTTGCCGCCTGGAAACCAATGCGCGCTTTGCTCGGCGCTTATATGTTCGGAGCAATTGATGCCCTTAACTTTAGATTGCAAGTAATTGATGTCAACATACCTTCTTATTTTTTAAACATGCTGCCCTATCTTAGCACAATCTTGGTATTGATTATCGTCACACGCAAAATACAATCTCAGGCTGCGGACGCACCCCGCTCACAAAACAGCGGTGTGGGCGCACCCGGAGCGCTGGGGTTTGCCTATGATCGGGAAGAGCGATGACTGTTACAGAAAAGAGGGACATTAAATGCAATTGCTTAAAGAACGCATACTTAAAGAAGGAAAAGTAGTTTCGGACAGTATATTAAAGATAGATTCCTTTTTAAACCACCAAATTGATCCGTTTTTTATGAAAGCGGTGGGCGAAGAATTTGCCAAAAGGTTTCAAAATCGGGAGATAACCAAAGTACTGACGGTAGAAGCATCCGGCATAGCAGTAGGTTTAATGGTGGGCTTAGCCTTAAAGGTGCCGGTGGTTTTTGCTAAAAAGAAGCTGGCTTCTACATTAGATCACCGCTATTTTAGTTCTACCGTGTATTCTTTTACTAAGAAAGAATCGGTGCAAATATTTGTTTCCAAGGCGTATTTAAAACCGGAAGACAAAGTACTTATTATTGATGATTTTTTAGCCCGGGGTGAAGCCCTTAAGGGTCTCCTTAGTATTGTTGAACAGGCACAGGCAACCGTTGCCGGTGTAGGTATTGTTGTGGAAAAAGCCTTTCAGGACGGCGGCAAAAAATTGCGTGAAAAGGGCATAGAAATACAATCGTTGGTTAGAATTGCCAGCTTAAAAAACGGCCAAGTAAAATTTTGCGAATAAAATACATGGTATAATAATTAGCTAATTACTACTATATGTTGTAGGCAGCAAAAAAATTTTTTCCACATTTCGTTTGCAGTGGGAACTATTTCTGGGTTGCTTTCGTCTATCTCTTACGGAGGTGCAAAAAATGAAAAGGGTACTATTAGCATTAGTTGTTGGCGGGTTGTTAATTGGCGCACCCTTAGCCTACGCAACGGTAAGTGACCCAGTTACCAATGATAATAAACCGGCAACGGTGACGGAGATGAAAATAAGCAATCCGGTATCCGGCAGTCAAGTTACCTGGTCGGAATTTACCGCATTGCTTTCAGATAAAATTGCTGGTTTAGACAGTCAAACTAAAAATATTTTTGACAACAATCAAGTGCTGACTTATGAACAAGCAGCCAAAGGAATTGCGGCCGTTCTGCAGCAAGAGGGAATTAATGTAGATCCCTTCGGCAAAGAAGATGAGACGGTAGCCATACTTTACAAATTGGGTTTAACCTCTACACTGCCCGATAAAAATGACGCTGTGCTTACTAAACAGGCGGCAGAAGAAATTGCTGCTCATTTGCCGGCGGTATTAAACTTAAAGCCTACCGATAAAAATATCTATGGGGTGAGTTATACCCTTACACCTTTAGGCAAACAGCAATATAATCTGCAGTTGATGTGGGGGCGCAAATCTTCCAGCGGGTACAGTATCGAAATTACTGATACCTTAATGATTGGCAATACTTTATATGTTGGCTACCAAACAAATGAACCCAAAGAAGGCTGTGCTTATTTAACCGTAATTACTCATCCGAGTGATGCAGTAATAATCAAAGCGCAAGATATGCCGCAAAAAGTTGTATTAATAAATGAAAATAACTAATAATACAAAAAAAACAACTCCATACCGGAGTTGTTTTTTTACTACATAAACTAAATATAAAAAAGGAGGAATTTTATTACTATTGGCGAATAGGCTATGCTATGATGTTGATAAGGAGCTGGTAGCAATGACAAAAGAAATTGCAATTCCGGAATTTATTGGAGAATCAGATGATGCCTTGGTGTTGGTGCTGCCAACCTTAAAAGATGAACTTTCCGGTTTATTAGAAAAATATTACGCCGGAGAAACCCTTAACTATTCTTTTGGCTGGGAATTGGTAAATATAGCTAATGATGAGTACTTGATCGTGCTGGATATTGACTGGGAAGACGGCAGCAGTGCCGTAATAGGCTTTACCTCTGAAATGTGGGAAATATTCAGACACGCAAGTTCAAGACAAAACCTGATACTAATGCTGGATTGGGAACTGATTATGAAAGGCATTGCCGGCGGAATTGACCATCATGGGGATTTTAAACCGCAGGCCATTTTAATCAGAGGTGTAAACCGCGGCTTGCTTAATTTGTTAGAACAAGCAGAAGAACTGGATCCCATAGAAAAACAAAGCGAAGACCTAGAATACCTGTTTGACGTGTTAAGGGAAATACAAAAAGAAAAATATTTGCTTCATTAAGGAACTAAGGCACAGCAAGCTCTAAAATTCGCTGTGCTTTAGTTTTTGAGCCGGCATAGGCATTTAGCCGGCTAAAGCATAAGGTCAATTGCCTTATAGACTTCTAACAGACCAGGCGTGGGCTTCGTACCAACTAATATATAGCGGAACGCACAAAGACCGACTCCGGCAACAACCTTAGCGTACAATAAGGCGTATCGCTCATTTAGCGACACGCCTTTTTTGTTACTAACTTAAATTATTGGGTTCTATAAACACCGTCGGCATTTATTTTTGCTGAGTTTTTGGGAACGAAAGTTTTACAGCAGGTCTCCATACAAGTTTGGGCCGGTGTCGGTGAAATTTCTTTAGCCATGCTGCAGTCTATTTGATCAGGCTGCTGATTGCCAAACTCATCATTAACAACGATAATTTCGTTCGCTACGCATTTGTTGCCTTCTGCCCAGTAATGACAAGTGTTGACCGCACAATGAATATGTTGATTGCCCATACATTCACCTCCGAATTTATTTGTTAATAGTATTGGTTTTTACAAAAATAAAATGCTAAAAAAAATATGGAATGTCAGCAGAAAACTTCGGCAATTTTTGTTTATGATAAAAGCTTATACCGATTAGAGTAAAACAACGGTATAATAAAAAGTTATAAATGAAATAACAGGAAGTTTAATATTTGTGTTTAATAGATAATATTGGCATTATTTATAAGGAGGGTTTGTATGAAAGGCAAATTTTTTATTATCAGCACAGGCGCAATAGTAGGGCTGTTTGCTGTAGTGCTGGTAGCAATGGGCAATCCGGCTAATATGGGTTACTGTATCGCCTGCTTTTTGCGGGATATAACCGGAGCACTTGGGCTGCACCGGGCAGAAGTTGTGCAGTACATTCGCCCGGAAATTGTCGGACTGATATTAGGTGCCTTTATCACCGCCATTGCCACCAAAGAATTTAAAGTAGTTGGCGGTTCGGGAACATTAACCCGCTTTGTTTTAGCTTTCTTTGCGATCATCGGTATGTTAATGTTTTTGGGCTGCCCGTTAAGAATGTTATTGAGAATAGCCGGTGGCGATTGGAACGCTATAGTGGGCTTAGTTGGATTAATTGTAGGGGTATTCATTGGCACAATGTTCTTAAAGCATGGATATTCATTAGGTAAGGCGACGGTGCAAACAAATAAGTTCGGTGGTTATGTCATGCCGCTTATAGGCGTAGTACTATTAATTTTTCTGTTTGCCAAGCCGTCATTTATATCCTTTAGTCAAGAGGGTCCCGGTTCAATGCATGCCCCGGTATTAATTTCTTTAGGTGTTGGCTTGCTGGTGGGCGTTATGGCTCAGCGCTCCCGTTTGTGTCTGGTTGGTGGCATCCGTGACTTTATTTTCTTTAGAGATACCCATCTATTATCCGGTTTTTTAAGTATTTTTATTGTGGCACTAATCGGTAACTTAATAGTAGGCAACTTTAACCCCGGATTTACCGGACAGCCAATTGCCCACAATGACGGTTTATGGAACTTTTTAGGTATGACATTGGCCGGTTTGGCATCAGTGCTGCTTGGCGGATGCCCGCTTAGGCAATTGATTACCGCAGCGGAAGGCAACGCTGATTCTGCAGTTACCGTTCTGGGTTTAATGGCCGGAGCCGCTTTTGCTCATAATTTTGGTCTGGCTGCAAGCGGAAACGGCGTTACCGGTGGCGGTCAAATCGCAACGATAATCGGTTTGGCGGTAGTGCTGGTAATTGGCGCCTGTGGCATAATGAAAGCAAAAAACCTGGGAGGTGCAGCAAATGTCAACAGTGATCGACGCTCAAGGTCTGTCGTGTCCTGAACCGGTCCTTTTAACCCACAAAGCTTTAAATGAATTAAAAAGCGGAAGAGTAGAAGTAATTGTCGATAACCATACCGCTAAAGAAAATGTTACCCGAGCAGCCGAAAATTTAGGCTGGAAGGTTAAGGTAAACGATCAGGGAGAAAAAATTATTTTAGAACTAACTAAATAACTGTTTATCCCGTAAGTATTTACATATTCATGAAAAGGACTTTATATAACCCAAGGCTTTGGCTTTGGGTTATATCTTTTTATTTGCAGTTAATTAAATACTGCTTTTTATATTATAGGGAAGACATAACAATGGATATTTTTCTGACAGCATTAATAATGCGATTTTTACTGATTGGTACGGCGGTGGCATGTGCCTGTCATTGCCTGTTTTTTTGTTATCTTATCCACAAGGAACCGATACAAATTTTATGGAATATATAGAAGTTATTACACTAAATCACAAAGGAGTTTGCTTATGAAGTTTCGTATTATTATACTGACAGTATTTATTGTTTTATTGAGCACTGTCACCGGCTGTGGCTGTGACTCCTCAGACTATATTAAAGCCACGGTCACCAGAGTGGTAGACGGGGATACCATTCGTGTTGACATCAACGGTAAAGAGGAAGCGGTACGGTTAATCGGCGTTGATACTCCTGAAACGGTGAAGCCGAACCATCCGGTAGAACCTTACGGTAAAGAGGCCTCTGAATTTACCAAAAAAAAGTTAACCGGCAAAACGGTATACCTGGAAACCGACCTTGAAGAGCGGGACAGATATCAGCGGCTGTTGGCTTATGTTTGGTTGGAAAAACCTAACGGAATTAATAATCAAGAAATTAGAGAAAAAATGTTTAACGCCATCCTTTTGAGAGAAGGCTACGGTCAATTGCTGACCGTTCCTCCGAATGTAAAATACAGCGATTATTTTACTGAATATCAAAAAGAAGCGCGGGAAAATAACCGGGGTTTATGGGGATTGCAAGAAACAGACGAAAACAACAACAATGAACCGGCTGCCGAACCAATAACTGCCAATAGATATATTGGCAACAAAAATACTCGCAAATTTCATCTGCCAACCTGCACTTCGCTGGATAAAATGAGTGAAGCAAACAAAGTCTATTTTAATGAGCGGCAGGAAGCATTGGACGCAAATTTTGTGCCTTGTGGCAATTGTAAGCCATAAAGAACAGGAGATGAAAAAACATGCAGCAAGATTCTGCATATAAAAAATATACCCTACTGGCAGTAACCACCGCTTCTTTTCTTACCCCCTTTATGGGTAGTTCCATTAACCTGGCAATTCCCTCTATAGCCGCTGAATTTAATGCCAGTGCCTTAATAATTAGTTGGGTGGTCACCAGTTACATTCTTGCTTCGGCAGCTTTTTTAGTGCCCTTTGGCCGCTTGGCGGACATTGTCGGCCGCAAAAAAATATTTATTTTAGGAATTTCCTCCTTTGCCGCTTCATCTTTGTTGTGCGCTTGGGCTTGGTCGATTGAATCTTTGTTATTTTTCCGCGTGGTGCAGGGCATTGGCAGCGCGATGGTTTTTGCAACTGCCATGGCCATCCTGACTTCGGTTTACCCACCGAAGGAACGCGGCAAAGCTTTGGGTTATAACGTATCTACCGTCTACATCGGCCTGTCACTGGGGCCGGTAGTTGGCGGGGCACTTAACCACCATTTTGGCTGGGAATCCATCTTTTACCTGTGCACACTGATTGCCGTGGCCTCTTTACTGATCACGTTGAGTAAACTAAAAGGAGAATGGGCCGGGGCAAAAGGCGAAAAATATGATTTTGCCGGTGCGGTGCTTTACGGTGTGGGCCTGGTGTTGTTTATGTATGGTATTTCCAGTGTAACCACCGAAGTGTTTGGTAAATATTTTGTTGTCTTAGGGCTTGCGCTGCTGCTGGTGTTTATTTGGTATGAAATGAGGGTTGAGCAGCCGGTGCTGAATGTAAAGCTGTTTCGAAATAACCTTGCCTTTACCTTTTCCAACCTGGCGGCACTGATCAATTACTCGGCCACTTTTGCCACTACCTTTGTGCTTTCACTGTACTTGCAGGTGGCTAAGGGGTATAACTCCCAGGAAGCCGGCCTGATTTTGCTTGCCCAGCCCATAATTATGGCTTTGTTGTCACCATATGCCGGCAGGCTTTCTGACCGGATTGAACCGCGCATTGTGGCCTCTATAGGCATGGCCTGTACAACAATGGGCCTGTTTTTGCTGTGTTTCTTAACTCAAAATACACCTATTTGGCTGATTATGACTGATTTGTTCATTTTAGGTTTTGGGTTTGCCTTGTTCTCTTCTCCTAACAGCAACGCAGTGATGAGTTCGGTAGAAAAAAGGTTTTACGGTATTGCTTCATCCACACTTGGTACCATGCGGCTTACCGGTCAAGCTATTAGTTTGGCCATTGTCACCTTAATAATCGCTCATTTTTTAGGTAATGTGGAATTAACCCCCGCTTACGCCGGGCAGTTAATTACCAGTGCCAAAGTTTCCTTTATTATCTTTACAGTAATTTGCTTTGCCGGCGTTTTTGCCTCATTGGCGCGCGGCAATGTACGCAAAGAAGAACCCCTGGCCTAAAAAATAAGAGCGTAATTAGAAGAGCATAATAAAACCGTTTAAACGTTTATACGTTTAACGGTTTTTTTTGTATTTTATTGAGCGTCGTAAGTGTAAGTAGAAAATATACTGCATTAGTGGGCCATTTATGTCCAACGCATAGACCGTTAATAACTTATTACACTGATTACTAATTTAAGTTTAAAAGATTAAGTACTAAGTAATAACATTCCCAATTGATTTTATCAATACCCGGTATCGGTACTATATATTGTACTTTCTATAACAACATTATTTATAATATAACTGAAAAGTGAAGGCAGGTACAAATCTGTTAAAGAAGTCACTGCCTTGATAACAACTTTATAATATCGTTGGCTTAACGAGTTACTTTGCATTGAAGGAGGCGGAAACAATGTAGTACTGATTTTGCATATATTAACCAATAAATTGAAAATTTAGGAGGATTAACCATGACAGAAGAAAAGAAGCAAATGACTAGTGCAGAGTATATGGATAATGCCACGATGAATAAGTCACATTATAAGTTCTTGATATTATTAGCATTAGGTTACACATTTGAGCAGATTGACGTTTTTAATTTCTCTTTTGTCGCACCCGCACTTAGAGACTACTGGGGCGTATCCATGGAATGGATTGGTTTGGTTAACTCTTGTACTTTTATCGGTATGTTGGTCGGTTGTTGGATAGGCGGTTGGATTGCTGACCGTATCGGCCGTAAGAAAACATTTTTAGGCTCAATTTTAATGTTCTCTATCTTCTCTTTAATTAACGGTTGGGCGCCTAACCCGGAAATATTCTTAATTGCCAGAACACTCACCGGTGTTGGTATGATGAGCATGGTAGTAGTTGCCATGGTGTATATTGTAGAGTTATTACCGGCTGCGGTAAGAGGGAAATGGCAGGCTATTGCTTTAGCCACAGGACTTTTAAGCATTCCTCTGCTTGGTCAAGTATCCTCTTGGATTATACCTCATTCTCCTGATGGTTGGCGCTATATTATGTACGTCGGTGGTTTCGGTTTCGTTGTATTGGCTTTTGGTAAAAGCTGGTTGAAGGAATCACCCCGTTGGCTAATTAGCAAGGGCCGTTATAAGGAAGCTGAAGAAGCAATCCAGTTTTACAGACCGGATGTTAAGGTGGATATCAGTGCGGAAGCACGCGGTGAAATTAAAGTACAACAAACGGAGGAAGTTACGAATTTTCTTGAAGTACTTAAGTTCTTATTCAGTAAAGAATACAGGAAAAAGACATTGGTATTGACCAACTTAGTTGTTTGGAACACTGTCGGTTACTTTATGTTCTTTGCTTGGATGCCTACCCTGCTCAGTGAATATGGCTTTTCCCTGGAAGATGCTTTGTGGATGGTGGCACTTGTATCCTTTGGTAGTCCGATTGGTAACTATATAGCTGCCTTTTTCACTGATAAAGGTGGCAGGAAAGTTCCAATTGTAACCTACGGTGCAGTAATCGGTGTACTCACAGTGCTTTTCGGTACCATTCATATTCCAATGTTTATTGTGATTGTTGGCTTTATAATCAGAATCCTGATGGACGGTATCTTCGTTCTGATGTGGTCTTACCTGGCAGAGTCCTATCCCACCAAGTTTAGAAGTAGCGGTACGGGCATTATCTTTAGTACGGGCCGTATCTTAAACGTCGGTGCCATGTCGTTAGTTCCTATTATTTATCAACAATTTGGCTACAGCGTTCTGTTTGCCATTATCGGTGCTATGTACCTGGCAATAGCCTTTGTAACCGGTATCTGGGGTGAAAGAACTGCTTGCCGTTCACTGGAATCAATTTCCGAGGGCTGTGATGAGGAGTCATCCGGCACGGTAACCACAGGAGAGCTTGCCGGCGCCAAAGCAAAATAATATTTTAAAAATGCAATGTTGCTCGTAAAGCTTAAAAATACCCCTCTGCGTTTTCATTACATGCAGAGGGGTATTTTTTAATTACAGCTCTAAAAATTAAAGGACAGCAATGTTATCAACCAGTGATTTTAAGAAATCATTAATAATCTTAGGCATTTTGTATTTAGGATTGATCACATAGCCAACTGAAATGCTGGTATCAAGGTCAGAAATCGGTATAGCGCGAATTAAACCATCCTGCAAATAAATATCGTTTTGTGACATTTTTTCCGGAAAGAAAGCCACGTAATCCGAGTACTCAATCATTTTACGAATGGTGTTAAGATCATCTGTCCGAAAGACAATATTAGGTTTTTCAATTTTATTAAAAATAAAGCTCAGCCCTGTATTTTGCGTTTGGAATTCTTCGCGATAAGCAATATATGGGGCAGACAGAAATTCTTCAAAACTGATGCTTTCTTTATTGTACATTGGAGAACGCTGCCCCACATATAGTACATAGCGATCCTCGAATAATTCATGGTATTCAAGGGTACCTAAATCTAATAAATGGTTATAGAGAATTATCCCCAAACTTGAAATACCGGAAGCTACATTATGAATAGTTTCTATACTTTCAGCAGTTTTAATAGATAGTTTCAAAGGATGTTGTTTCTCCTTTGTTAGATTCAGTATACATTGGGGAATTAAAAGATCACAGACACAGGGTATCGCTGAAATATTAATCATTTCTTCTTGATATTTTGGAGAAAGTGCACGTATTTCATCAATTATAGAAAAAATTTCTTTCGCTTTTTCTATAACTTGTTCCCCAAGTTGGGTAGGTTGCACACCTTTGTAACTACGTTCCAGCAAAAGGATATTAAGCTCATTTTCTAAACTTGTAATGGCAGAGCTTAAAGTTGATTGTGAAATATAATTCTTTTCTGCGGCAATAGAAATCGATTTATACTTGGCAGCTTCAATTAAATAGAAAAACTGACTTAATTTCATAGTTAACACCACCTTTTCTAATACAAATTACATAATAAATTGTAACGTACTTTACAAACTTTTTTAACTAGTAAATTAATCTATATGATCTTTAGTTTATCAGATATCCCATATCTGTTTTTGCTGATTCTCAAAGAAAAATAAGAATGTTACATTATAGATAAGAACAATTGTGATAGACCTAACAAAAACTATCGGGACCAAATGTCAACTAAGTATTAATTGTAACAAAAGCAAGAAAGGAGATAGGTAGATGAACCGAAAGGCCCTAACTAACAAAGTGTTGGTATTAGGTATTGATGGTATGGATCCTAAAATTAGTCGGAAATACTTGGCTGAAGGCAAAATGCCTAACTTACAAAAGTTTATTGAACGTGGTTCAGCCAGAGAAGACTTAGGTATGCTTGGGGCAATTCCAACGATTACCCCTCCTTGTTGGACGACACTTGCTACAGGTGCTTATCCCGGAACCCATGGCATTACTTGCTATTGGAGACAATCACCGGAGAGCCTGGATGCTGTAGTTTACAATTTGGATTCTCGCAATTGTACTGCAGAACAGGTATGGAATATCACAGCTGAAGCAGGGCTTAAAACGCTGGTTTGGCATTGGCCCGGAAGTTCCTGGCCGCCAACCTCTAATAGTGAAAATCTGCATGTTGTTGACGGCACGCAGCCGGGTTCTGTAAATATGGGCGTTGCTCAACTGGATTGGGAAAAAGTTATCTTTGCATCACCGGAAGTTGAAGAAGTACGTTATGCCCCAAGGGTAGAAAAGCCGGCCGGTGTTGGCTGTATCATTAATGATTTGGATGAAGTTTTAGGCGAAGAAGTTGAAGATGAAATGATGGAACTTTGGTGGGGCGATAAAGCTCGTGAAGGTGGCGAAATTCGTACCTACGTTATGGATCTTGAAGATACGGAAATGATTATCGGTAGTAAGGTTGCCTATGATATTGTAAACTCTCCTCTCAAAGATGCCGAGGGTTGGGCAAATGCTCCGGAAGGCGCTAAAGAATTCACGATCCTAACATCCGGTGGGATGGTTAGACGCCCGGCCTTAATTCTTAAAAACGAAGCCGGCGAATATGATCGCGTTGCCATTTATAAGAATAAGAAAGCAACAGAGCCCATTGTTGTTCTGGAAAAAGGCAAAATGGTAACCGGTATCATTGATGACGTTATCAAAAAAGGAGTTACCAAGCCGGCATGCCGTTCCTATAAGATTCTTGAACTTGATCCGGCAGGCAACAAAGTCAGAATCTGGATTAGCAATGCACTTGATATTTCTAACGACCAATTATGGCATCCGAAAGATCTCTATAAAGAAATTGTTGAAAACATTGGTCATGTTCCGCCCGTTAGTTTAATCGGTGGGGAAGATGATGAATTAGTACGTGAAATTTTTGAACCGTCCTGGGCTTTGTATAACAAATGGCAGGCTGATTGCCTAAATTATTTAATCAAAGAAAAAGAATATCAAGTAGTATTTACTCACTTGCACAATGTTGACTGTGCCGGCCACCAGTTGTGGCATTTAGCTAAGACACTGGAGCCATGGAAACATACAGATGAAAAAATTTATCAAGGATTTATTGAAAAATTCTATGAGCAAACAGATGATTATATCGGCGAATTCCTGCATTTGCTGGATGAAGGTTGGACAGTGCTAATTGTAAGTGACCATGGCCTGATAGTTGGGGAAAATGTGCCGCCTATTTTGGGTGAGTACGGCGGTCTGAATACAAAAGTTATGGAAGAACTGGGCTATACAGTATTGAAAAAAGATGAAAACGGCAATACCTTACCGGAAGTTGACTGGGAAAAGACAAGAGCCGTACAGATTCGCAGCAACTATATCTATATTAACCTCAAAGGCCGGGACAAATACGGTATTGTAGATCCTAAAGATAAATACGACTTAGAAGAACAAATCATCTCTGACTTGTACAACTACAGAGATCCGGAAACCGGTAAGCGTGTTGTCGGCATTGCTCTGCGAAACAAAGATGCTGTGTTACTCGGCGTCCATGGACCTGAATGTGGTGACATCTTCTTCTCAATTGAAGAAGGATTCAACAGATTACATGGCGACAGCATTTCAACTTCAGAAGGATATTTTGATACTTCAGTTTCACCAATATTTGTTGCAGCAGGCCCCGGTATTAAGCCTGGGTTTACAACAGAACGTATTATCCGGCAAGTTGATATTGCGCCTACTATATCAGTATTGCTAGGTTTGCGTTTCCCTGCGCAATGTGAAGGAGCCCCAATTTATCAAATCTTCACCGAAGAAGTTTGATAAAAATATATGCGCAGCTATCAGAAAAAGTAGCACTCTGATAGCTGCTTTTTAAATGTATCATCTAAGACCGACTAAACTGCCGATGTAAATATATTAGTTAAATTAAAGGAGTGGGAATATGTCTTTACAACAACTAAAAGGAAGCAATTTCGATGAAATTATCTATGATAACTGTGAGCCCTGTCTGGTTATATTTTCAAGAAAAAACTGCCATGTCTGTAAAGAAGTTGTTCCCATGTTAGAAGAATTGCAGCCGCAATATGAAGGGAAATTTGCTTTCTATTATGTTGATGTTGAAGAAGATAAGAACCTGTACCAAAGGTTTTCTTTAAAAGGAGTTCCGCAAATCCTCTTTTTCAATGACGGCGAGTATCGGGGGAAACTTGCTGGTAATGTCGAGGATGAAGAGGTCGAAGAAAAGATTGCAGAAGTTCTTGGCGCATAAAACTCGATTAAAAGGATGTGGAATAGATGGCTAATAATTACGACTTAGTCATTGTTGGCGGCGGCCCTGCCGGACTTACCGCAGCTATCTACGGTGGTAGGGCTAAGCTTAAGACTTTAGTGATCAACAAAGGAACAATTGGTGGGCTAGTGGATAATACCCGGGAAATTGTCAATTATCCGGGATATACAAAAACCAGTGGCCCTGAACTGATGAAAGATTTTTATAATCACGCTTTGAGCTTTGGGGTTGAATTTCTCAAAGGGGAAGTAGTAAGCGTAGACTTTTCAAAAGAAAAGAAAGTTGTTAGAACCAAAAAAGGTCAGGAATTTACCGCTAAAGCGGTGATCCTTGCCGTGGGCACTCAACCGCGACTCTTAAATATCCCCGGCGAAAAAGAACTGCGGGGTAGCGGTGTTGCTTACTGTGCTACCTGTGATGCCGAGTTCTTTGAAGGTGAAGATGTAGTTGTAGTGGGCAGCGGTGACCAAGCTATTGAAGAGGGTATGTATATTACCAAGTTTGCCCGCAAAGTTACAGTAATAGTTTTGCATGATGAGGGTATTTTAGACTGCAATAAGGTCAGTGCCGAAAGAGCTTTTAAAAACGAAAAGATGGAATTTATCTGGAATTCAACTGTTACCGAAGTGCTTGGTGAAGATAGTGTAGAAGGGGTAAAAATTAAGAATCTCAAAACCGGCGAAATTACGGATTTTAAATGCCAGGGTGTATTCTTCTTTGTTGGCATGGTGCCGGCAACGGGTTTTCTTAAAGGCAGCGGCATAGAGCTGGATGAAAGAGGATATATTCCGGTAAATGATCTGATGGAAACCAACATTGAAGGGGTATATGCAGCCGGTGACAGCCGGGTGAAATACCTAAGACAAGTTGTTTCCGCTGCCGGTGACGGTGCTACTGCCGCTGTAGCTGCCGAGCGGTACATTGAAGAACTTAATAACTTTAATAATGAAGTTGTGCAAAGTGAGAAAAAGGTGCTACTGCTGTTCTTCAATGCAAAAGTAAATGAAAGTTTAGAGTTTGCTACATTGTTGGAAAAATTAAACAATGAAATCGGTAACCAATATAAAATAGTTAAAGTAGATATGGCAACTAAGAAGAATTTGGCCGCTAAGTATCAGGTTGAAACCGTTCCTACTGTAGTAGTGTTGGAACAGGGAAAAGAAATCAAACGACTGGATTGCACCATGGATGAAGCAAAACTTAAATCTCAAATTTGCTAACTATTTAACTTAGGTTCCGCTGAACTGCTTTCTTAATAGAGGTTAATTTGCTTAATAACACTTTTAGCTATCGAATATCTGAGAACGCAAGTTCTTAGATATTCGAATTTTGTAAGTAAGGAGAGGTCGTACAAAATGATGACGTCTGCAAATATGACAGCTTTTATGATGAAGGAACAACTGAATGCCAATTTTGCCAAAAAAGGTGTATTAACCGGCCTCTTCAGCGGCTGTATTTGGGGCTTGAACAGTGTGCTCTTAGGATTGGCAATGGCGATGGTGCCTGTGATGGGTGCCAAAGCAGCGATATTTGCCATCCCGCTGACCGGTGCTTGTATCAATGATTTTATTGCGGGGATCTGGCTTTTGCTTTATAACGGTGCGGCCGGGCGGATTAAAGAAATTATTCGCAGCTTGAAAACCTTTCCCGGGATAATGGTTGTGATAGCTGCTTTGGCAGGAGGGCCTATTGCCAATAGCGGTTACCTGTTGGGAATTTCTTTGGCGGGACCTGCTTATGCTTTAACTATTACCGCCTTATATCCCCTTATTGGTGCGATTCTTTCTCGGATTTTCCTAAAACAGCGAATTTTGCCTCGTGTAGCGGTTGGTATGGTGATTTGTGTTATCGGGGCTATCGTCATATCTTATGTGCCCCCTGAAGGCGGAAACAGCTCGAGCTTTTACCTTGGTATTCTCGCAGCATCTATTGCCGCTTTGGGTTGGGGCACAGAAGCTGTTTTGGCCGTGTTCGGTATGTCTATGATTGACCCGAAAATTGCTATTAATATTCGTGAACTGACTTCCGGCATTTGTAATGGTCTTTTTATTCTACCCTTGGTCGGTGGCTGGGCTGTTATTTCTCAAATTGTTACTCTGCCCCAAACTCTTGGCGCTTTTGCCATTGCTGCTTTAGCGGCAGCGGTATCTTATTTGGCATGGTATAAGTGTAACACTACCATTGGTGTTGCCAAAGGGATGGCCCTTAACGGAACTTATGTCATGTGGGGTGTTATCTTTTCCGTTATTATCTTGAACACGCCCCTGACGCAAAATTTGCTTATAGGTAGTGTTTTGGTACTGATTGGTGCTACTCTTGTGGCTATTAACCCGAAAGAATTCTTCAATAAAAGACAGGGGGCATAATCATGACTGATACATTACCGTTAAGATTTAGAATTCTTCATTATATTTCTACTGTCGATAAAACCTGTGTTGATGATGTAATGAAGGCATTAGAACCGGAATATGGCCGGGAAAGACAGTTTAAAAAACAGGTCATAAGGGATCATCTCCTCGACATGAAGGCAAACCAAATTATTGATGATAATGATGTGACACTGGACGAGAATGGAAAACTGGTTATCTACTACTCCATCAGGGAAGAAGGGAAAAAACTGCTCGATAAATATCTTCCTAAACGATGGAGAGAAAAATAGGTAAAAGATGATAGGCATTTAGTGGACAATATATACAAAGTCAGCGGGCCGGTTTTGACGGGGATGCCACTTTTGAAGGGATATATGCCATAGCTCACATCAGGTTAAGTTCTAAACCCGGCCCGCAATTTTTCATTATATTATTTTTTCACCGGTGACTTTTGATAAAACTCTATGTTTTGCTGAGACAATTTTTCTTCCCAAATCATTTGCAGCAGTGCTAATTCATCAGTGTAATCTGTTTTGGACTCATCTTTTTTATCATATTCCAGACGGTCAATAATCTCAAAAGTAAAGTTAGCTTCGCCGTATTTTTGCCAATCTTTTTGCAGTTCCTTGTTAGGGTGGCGGCCGGCATTAAGCTTAAATTTGCTGCTGTTTATTTTGCTTTTTAAATCTGTGGTTGCTTCTAAATAGCACTTATTGTTAGAGTGACTGCGAATGATAAATACCCCCATTGGCGGCTTCATTTCTTTATACTGCAATTTCAATTCTTTTTTTCTGTCCATATTTAATACCCCATCTCTTTTAATATTCGGGATAGAGTGCGCAATCGTTCACCCAACAGCTCACTGTCTTCACTTAAGGCTTGGTTAAATAATTTGATATCTTGATCAATTTTTTCATTATCAGTACACACCGCTACGGTCATGGCATCGCCCTGTAAACCAACCCGATCAATAAGGGGTTTTTCCGGGTCATAAAAGTTTTCATAACGGTATGCTTCGCTGAAATACTGCAGCGCCCGACAAACAAGAATGGCCAAATCAAGAACGCGGTGCAGCGGCAATTCTTCAGATTGTCTGGACCATCTATCCCCGGTGTGTCTCCATACTTTGGCTGAAATTTCTACTTTACCGCGGTCATTCCACTGGGCCAACCCCAGGGATAGCCCTTTGGCATCGGAATGATAAGCATACCTGCCGTCAACATTTTCGTAGTTTTCACAGACAATTACCGGTTTGTGCTTTAACGTAGTCGGTATTTTCATTTTTACCCCCCATATAACCTTTATGTAATTACTAAATTAGTAAATTACTAAATTACTAAGCACAATATATTTCATTCATATTAAAATGTCAAGCATTATGATACTGAGGCAGCCGAGAAAGCATACAAAAGCCTCCCATGATGGGATAGGGGGGCTTTTTTATTATAAAGTTGCAGCTGATTATATTACTTTAAAGTTTGATTTTTTTCGTTGATAGTAATAGAATTAATTTATTCGATGAAATAAACACAAAAAGAGGTAAAACTATGAAGGCAAAAAAACCAAATGAACAATTGATTGGCGTTGTTGCTGCCATCGCTGCATATTTATTATGGGGTTTTTTACCGATTTATTGGAAACTGATTGAACAAGTTCCGGCTTATGAAATACTGGCCCACCGATTTGTGTGGTCTTTTGTTTTTATGGTGCTTGTTTTACTGATCACGGCTAAAGTAAGTAACTTTTTTACAGAAGTACGGGAACTGCTGCGCCAACCCAAACAATTTTTATGTGTGGTTGTGGCGGCGTTAATTATTACCGTAAACTGGGGTACATACATTTGGGCGGTAAACAACGAACATATTGTTGAAGCCAGTCTAGGATATTACATAAATCCGTTAGTTAGCGTGTTATTAGGAATAATTGTGCTCAAAGAAAGACTTTCCTTCTGGCAAACGGTTTCTTTTATTTTGGCGGCAATAGGCGTATTAAACATGACGGTTAATTTTGGCTCTGTTCCCTGGATAGCTTTAACACTGGCTTTAAGCTTCGGTTTTTACGGATTGCTGAAAAAAACAGTCAACTTAGGAGCGATTTCCAGCATTACTTTAGAGACATTGTTGATTACACCCTTTGCCTTAAGCTATTTGGCTTTTATTCACCAAAAGGGCAGCGGTGCTTTTAGTTTAGCAGAACCAATTTTGGCACTGCTTTTAATGGGTGCAGGTGCAGCTACCGCAACTCCGCTGCTTTTGTTCTCTAGCGGAGCAAAAAGCCTACCCCTGTCAGTATTGGGCTTTATTCAGTATATTGCACCGACAATATCCCTGATTATCGGTGTATTTTTATATCACGAACCCTTTACATCGGTACATGCGGTATCATTTGCCTTTATCTGGACTGCACTGCTCATTTTTTCACTGGCCAAAACCAAATTGTTTGTCCGGGGAGAAGCGATAGTGCATAAAAAATTGCATCACCGGGTAAGCAATTTGACACTAAACAAACACAATTAATCAAGGGCTGAAGCACAACGAACTAAAGGTTTGTAGCGCTTCAGCTTTTTTGTGTACAGGGGCGGGTTTCATAGCTTCCGCCTGCGCCCTAGGGGCTTGCCGGAACCTAAGTTTTCTTAACGGAGCGTAAATACCTTGGCGGCTGCATCTATAAAAACGGGCCCATGCTTCTCGCCTCTACTTATTTAGAAAAAAATAACTTTCAAACCATAATAATCACAAGTGTCAGTCACATATAAAAGCACGAAAGAATCATAATAATAAAGTGCAAAGTTTGGAGGTTTAAAAGATGAAAAAGCTAATATGCTGTATTCTGTTATTGTGCTTTAGTGTGATGCTGCCTACGGATGTAACGGCACAAACCGATAGGGAAACTCCGGCGGAAATAACTGAAAATGATGATCAAAAGATATTTAAAAACAACTTTAAAGGCATGGAAAAAGCCTATCAAGGGCCATTGCCCTGGGAAAACAATGACCAGTTTCAGGCAGCCTTGGCAGAACTGCCCGGTGCCAAGTTAATGGCTGCTTATAAAGTGTTACTGCCTGAGCCGACCGAGGGGGAAGAGTCTAACATCGCTCTGGCTGTAAAAAAATTGGCCGGGACGGTAGTAAAGCCGGGTGAAACATTCTCTTATAATAATACCGTCGGTCCTTTCACTGAATACCATGGCTTTCAAAAAGGGTCAGGCTTTGTGGGAAACCGCATTGTAACTATGACCGGCGGTGGGGTTTGCAAAGTGGCTTCGGTGTTATACAACGCGGTTACCTTTTGCGACTTGCCGATCATTATGCACAGCACTCATTCTATGACGGTGCCGTATGTGCCGCCCGGGCAGGATGCCACTGTATGTTATGGCGCTAAAGATTTGCGCTTTTTAAATAACACCGAAAAACCGATTTTAATTTGGTCACAAAAAGTAGATAACGCCCTTTATGTTGGTTTATACGGCTATAAAGAACCGCCCGAAGTAATTTGGCATCATAAAATAATCAAAGAAATTGATTATTGGACAATAACCCGCATAAATCCTAATCTTAAAGCCGGAGAACAAAAGGTAGTAAGACCGGGTAGCAAAGGCTTGATTGTAAAATCCTGGGTAACGGTAAAAACAGCGGACGGAAAAGTAAAGATTAAAGATAAGGGTAAGAGTTGGTACAATGCCTGTCCGGAAATAATTGAAAAAGGGCAGTAACCTGATCATTCGGTAAGGCTAGAATGTTGGCATTGCTTGCAACATTGTAAGAAAAAGTCTTGACTGTTCCAAGACGGCACGGTCAAGACTAATTTAATCCTTACTAACCGCTAACTAACCAACTAATAGCTGATAATCGACTCCCATCCACTTTGTAGCAATTTTTGTTGACAAAATAAACCTATACTATATAATAGTCTATGTTGCATAAATAATATTCAACATAAATTTTGGAGGATTGTTATGAATGTTTCTGAATTTAAAGACAAAATTTGGGATTACACCAGACTAATCAGCGAAAACTCAAACCAGGTTTTTAGTCCAATAGTTGAGCAATATGGGCTGACTATGCTACAGGTAAGAATTTTGCTGGAACTACATCGAAATGACTGGCACAGCATTGGCAGTTTGGCTGACAGTATCAATATTGCCGGAGCAAATATATCTGCAATGTGCAAAAAGCTGGAAAACAAAGGACTGTTGGAACGAGTCAGAGATCAATCTGATGAAAGGGTAGTAAAGGTTACTATAACTCAAAAGGGTAGCCAAACAGTATCAGAGATAGAACAAAGACTAAACGAAAAATTTTTACAAATAATTAATAGCGAAACAGAAGAAAATCTACGCGATATTGTTATCGGGATGGAGAAATTAAACAACCTGCTGGTTAAGATTCAGTCGCTAGACAAGTCAAATTAAACCCAATTGAAAAGGAGACGTGAAATGAGAGAAGAAAACAATTCGAAAAAACCGCTGTTAAATTATCTGATAATTGCTATTGCAACTGTAATTCTATTAAATGCTTTTATTTTTCCGATTCTGTTTAGTAAGCAAATTACCCAAGTTGATTATGGAACTTTTTTAAAACAAATTGAAAACGGCCGAGTAGAAAAAGTTGAAATCCGAGAGAATAAAATTGGCTTTGTAGTTGGCAACCAGTTATATGTCACCGGCCGCATGGATGACCCGGATTTGGTCAATCGTTTATACAACGCCAATGTTAAATTTAATAAGGTTATTCCCAGAGAAACTTCGCCGCTTTTAAGCATTATATTAGCGTGGGTTTTTCCGCTGCTGCTGTTTTTTGCATTTTACAAGCTGTTTTTCAGCAAAATGCAAGGCGGCGGTGGCGGCTTAATGTCCTTTGGCAAAAGTAATGCCAAGGTATACGTTGAAGCGGAAACCGGCGTTACCTTTGATGATGTTGCCGGCCAGGAAGAAGCAAAAGAAGCCCTGCAAGAAATAGTGGAATTTCTGCATAACCCCAAAAAGTACAAGGAAATTGGGGCAACTATTCCCAAAGGGGCACTGTTAGTGGGCCCACCGGGTACAGGGAAAACACTGCTGGCCAGGGCGGTAGCAGGAGAATCAAAAGTTCCCTTCTTTTCCATTTCCGGATCAGAGTTTGTCGAGATGTTTGTCGGCATGGGAGCGGCAAGAGTGAGAGATTTATTTAAAAAAGCGCATGAAAAGGCTCCCTGTATTGTATTTATTGATGAAATCGATACTATCGGTAAAAATCGTAATTCATCGTTGAGCAGCAGCGATGAAAGAGAGCAAACGTTAAATCAATTGTTGACTGAAATGGACGGATTTCAACCGGACAAAGGAGTAGTGATTTTAGCCGCTACCAACCGGCCGGAAGTTTTAGATAAAGCACTGCTTCGCCCCGGAAGGTTCGACCGGAGAATCCCGGTGGAGCTGCCGGATTTAAGAGGGCGGGAAGCTATTTTAAAGGTACATGCGAAAAAAATTAAATTAAATTCAAACGTTGACTTAAATGCGATTGCCCGGGCAACACCGGGAGCCTCCGGTGCAGACTTAGCCAACATTATCAATGAAGCGGCGCTGCGGGCAGTAAAACTGGGCCGTCAAGAAGTAACTCAAAATGATTTAGAAGAGTCAGTAGAGGTTGTTATTGCCGGATACGAAAGAAAAAATGCGGTACTGACGCCGGAAGATAAAATGACTATTGCTTATCACGAGATAGGGCATGCTATAGTGGCGGCAAAGCAAAAGCATTCTGCGCCGGTGCATAAAATTTCCATTATCCCCCGTACTTCCGGAGCATTGGGTTACACCATGCAGGTGGAAGAAGATGAAAAAGTGCTTTTAACCAAAGAAGAGGCTTTGGATAAGATTACCACCTATATGGGCGGACGGGCTGCAGAGGAAATTGCATTAAATACCATTACCACCGGTGCATCTAATGATATTGAACAGGCAACCAAAATTGCCCGCGCGATGGTTACCAGATTTGGCATGAGCCAAAGGTTCGGCATGATGGCTTTAGAGACGGTGAACAATCCTTACTTAGGAGGAGATACTTCCCTTTTGGTAGCGGCCGAAACTGCCTCCCAAATTGATGAAGAAGTTTTGCAAATTATTAAGTCCGCTTACCGGCGAGCGGTGCAGATATTAGAAGAAAATATAGATAAACTGCACGAACTGGCTAAATATCTTTATGAGAAAGAAACAATTACCGGAGAAGAATTTATGACCATTTTAGCTGAACAGGCAGAATCAGCTAGCTAACTAATAATCTTATTAAAAAGTCAACCTTATAGGCTGCTGCAAAATCATTTGCAGCAGCCCTTTTGTTTAATCAGACCGATATTATTGCAGCTTGCTGTTAGGAGGCATTGGGCGGTCACCCCAAATATCAAACCGATTGTCAATCAGATGATTCATGCCACGAACCAAGGTATCGTCTTCTAACACACTGTAAAGATGGTAAGCTAAATCTTCCCTTTCTACGAGTACTTCTTCTAAAACTTGAACGGTACCATAATCTTGAAGTTCATGGGCGCGGGCTATTTGTTTGCGGATCATTTCCTGAATTTTTAATTCATGCTCCAGGTCGTTGCGCAGAAAGTCGCGCATTGTGTAGCGCCCTTCAGGTTCATGCTTAATGTAAGAAAGTTCATGCTGGGTTACCGGATGAGCGGTGGGCACCATTCCCAGACGGGCAACCCTTTCGCCAATCATGTCAATATGTTTTTTGGTTTTTTCAATGTGTTCATCAAGCAGGTGATGTAAACTAAGAAAAGATTCAGCACCCTCCGTTAACCAATGGTGCTTGGTATATTGATGCAGAGCCACATGTAAGGCGCACTGATGGTCATCTAACATTAAAGCCATCTCAAAGCGCACTTCTTTCGGCAGGCCGACACCCGCTCCAACATCCTTAACGGTTCGGGGCTGTTGCCTTAAAATCATTGAATGGTCGCTGGAATGACCGGGCATGCTCGGGTCAAATCCGGATTTGTTAAGATTAAATTCGCCCCTAAAATTGCTCATCTTACCCATAACATGGTTTATTTCTTGAGGCGGTTGGTTTATAGGCTGCATGTTTTCCATGGTATACCTCCTTTATAAAAACGCTTATAATTTAGGTTATTATTTCTAAATAATTCCCAAGGTATACATTTATCAGCAGCAATTGACGGATGCGGCTAAAGAAAACCGTTGACGGTTGATAGCAACTGCACTTATCCTTATAGAAAATCGGAGGTGTTTTCTATGCCCATGTCTGCGGAAGAGCTGAAAGCAGCCATTGAGAGTACTAAATTAGAAATACACCGACTTAAGGATAAACTTGAAAAAACTACAGATCCTCAAGAAGTACGCCGCTTAAAAAAAGAACTCAAAGCACTGCGCTACAAACAATTCTGGCATCTTAGTCAAGTAGGCTGAAGGGATTGCTAAACCGGCGTGCCCGGTGGCTGTAATAAAGCCTCTGGTAGCAATAGACCAACAGTTGCTACGGGAGCGAAAGACTGATTTATTTTTGGCATAAGCTTTTCTTTGATACCTATTCCCAGAAGTGATAAAAGAAGAATAACAAAGCTGGGGTAGAACGAATAGCTGTATCAATTAGCTATGAGGTAAAATGCTTAGGTTGAAAGCCAAACTGATATTTCAATAAATATATAATGTGACAAAAAATATATCAACCTTTATCTTCATCTGCCGAAAGCTGGGTTTTGTTTTATATGGTCCTGGTTATAGCTATTAGATTAAACGGGTTAAAACGATACATATTTTATTTGTTGGATAAAAAGTTAGAAAAATTACCATTCAACAAAAAACAAAAAACCTCCGGAAACCCGGAGGCCTTGTTATTATTGGCGGGAGTGTGTGAGAATCGAACTCACCAGGGACGGGATCGCCGCCCCACGACTGGTTTTGAAGACCAGGAGCACCACCAGGCACCATCCACTCCCATGGCAAATTTCATTATACCTTGTTAATTAGAATGAGTCAAGTGAGGGTGTTTGCTTTGCCATCATGGTTTTGCTCCGTGGAAATATGTGTTATTATATAGAAGATACTTTTTGATTTGCGGCCGGTATATATAAAATGAGGTGGTGCGAAAGTGGAAACAAAAACCAAGGGTCAAAAAAACCGAGATGGTGGCCAAAGGAAGCCGATATCTTTAACTACCAAAACAATTACCCGCGTGGGATTGATTGCGGCAGTATATATAGCAGTAACTTTTGCTTTAGCTCCCATTAGTTATGGGATGGTGCAGGTGCGGCTCAGTGAGGCTTTGACGGTTCTGCCTATTATCATGCCGGAGGCGATTCCGGCATTGTACATCGGCTGTCTTTTAGCTAACATTTTGGGCGGCATGGGCCCGTGGGATATTTTTTTAGGCAGTTTTATTACGCTGCTGGCGGCTTTGGCCACCTATGCTTTGCGCCGTTCATGGCTTGCTTATTTACCGCCGGTGCTGTTTAATGCTTTTGGGGTTGGCGCTTATATGGCGTCGCTTACCGGCATACCCTATTGGTACTGGGTTGCCGGTGTAGGTGCAGGTCAAACCGTTGCTGTGGCTGTCGGAGCGCTGCTTTTAGTCAGGTTTAAAAAGTTTATTAAAAATTAAATTAAGTTCGTTTAATAAAATGGACACAAGCCATGCGGTAAGGTGAACTTTGCAAAACCAAGTTTATTAACTGCCGGGAGCTAATGTATTTAAGGATTTCATAAATACTTATCTCCCGGCGTATTTTTTTATGCCTTTTGACATATTCCGGTATAGCTTTTACGCAAATGGTTTTGCTTTCTTTTTTGCCGATAACATTAACTAAAAAGATACAGTCTTGGCAGGTGTGCCGCACTCTTTCCTGCATTTCCGGCAGCATCATGGTGTGGCTGCGATATAAAAAGTTGTTACGATAATAGCGTTTTATTTTGTTTGTGCTCATAATATACACCCAAGTCTGTCAGTGAAACCGCTCTTTTAATGGCATTGTAGCCAAAGCGTTTTTTAATGCCGTCACAGGCTTTTTCCAGTTTTTCTTGTTTTAACATATTGTTAAATATATTCAATTGCTGCTGTCCGGCCGTAGTTAGGTTAGAAAGGCTTAACCCTACCAAACGCACTTTAATGTGCTCGTTCCAATGCTGTTTAAGCAGTTTTAGCGCCCCGCGGTAAACTTCATTAGTTATGTTTGTAGGCTGTTCCAGTGTTAGGGCATGGGTTTTGCTGGCGAAATCCGTGTTTTTTAAGGTCAGTGATACAGTTTTGCCGGCATAGTTTACATTTCGGGCGCGAAAACAAACTTGTTCGGCCAGCTCTAAAATAACCACCTTTATTTCGTTAAGTCCGACGTAGTCGCGGGGCAGGGTAATTTGATTGCCGATACTTTTAATATAATTTGCGTTTCCCGGTTCAACCGGGCTATAATCCAGACCATTGGCTGAGAGGTGAAAAATTTCACCCATTAACCCAAACTTAAGTTTTAAAACATCTGCGGGAAACTTGGCTAAATCACCAATAGTTTTAATATTTAACCGTTGAAAATGCTTTTCGTACCTGCTGCCCACGCCATACAGACGGCGTACCGGCAGCGGCCAGATTTTTTTTGGCACTTCTTCCATGGTAATGCTGCTTAAACCGTTTGGCTTTTCAAACTCGGAAGCCATTTTAGCCAGCAATTTGTTGGGGCCAATGCCTATGCTGCAGGTAATACCAAGCTCTTCTTTAATCCTCCTTTTCATTTTCAAAGCTATTTCTCTAGGCGAGCCAAATAAACCGATTGATCCGGTAATGTCTACAAAAGCTTCATCTATGCTGTAAGGCTCTACTAACGGGCTGAAGTCGCGCAGTATATTCATTGTCCGTGTGGAAAAATCAACGTAATGCTTAAAGCAGGGTGAAACAAAAATACCGTGCGGACATAACTTTTTTGCTTCGTTGACGGTCATGCCCGTTTTAATGCCGTATGGCCCTTTTGCTTCGTAAGATGCAGCCAGCACCACACCGTGTCTTTTTTGCGGATCGCCGCAGACAATTACCGGCTTGCCCCGAATGGCCGGATTTAAGGCTTGGTGCACCGAGGCAAAAAAGCTGTTCATATCAATTAACATAATTACTTTTTTCTCCATAACTGCATTATATACCAAACATATGTTCTGGAACAAGAGGGGGTAAAAAATAATAAAACCGGTAAAATTAACAAGCGGGTAATTAGAATTGGTTTATATTTTTAAACAACCGATTACTAAATTAAACCCATTATTTAAAAATGAAATTATTAGTTGACACTTGTAAAGTAATAGCATAAAATAAATGCAAACAATTATTAAATAAAGTCAAGAGTAAATTTTCAGACTATTATGGTTTATCAAACAGGGGGCGAAACGAAAAAAATGTCACTAGGAGAACGGATAAAGCAAATACGTGAAAATAACAGCCTCAGTGTCCGACAATTGGCTAAAAAAGTAGGCGTTACCGCTAGTTTTATTTACCAGTTGGAACAAGATAAAGTTTCGCCGTCGTTTTCCACTTTAAAAAGTATTGCTAATGCTTTGGAAACTAATATCAGCTTATTTATTGAAGATGAGCTTCCTGAAGAGTGGGTAATTATCCGGAAAAACAATCGCAAAAAAATTGCTACCGGCAGTGAAAATATAAAATTAGAAATGCTGACATTTTTAGGAACCAGAAATAAAAAGATGCAACCGTTGGTTTTTGAAATTCAACCGGGGGAAGAAAAACTGCAACTGCCTTCTTTTAGTGGTTCCCATGAAGACTTTATCTACATAATTCAAGGCGAAGTATTAGTTACAGCCAATAATCTTGTTTACACCATGAAGGAGGGTGATGCCGCCTATTTTATGTTTGACAGTCCTACTGTAATTAAAAATGTGGCGGATAAGAAAGCAGTAGGCTTATGGGTGGTCAGTCCGCCCGGAATATAAGGAAATCTTTATCTAAAAATAAAGGGGGATTAACAATGGGATCGCCGCAAAGAAAATTCCAAAAACTGCAAGAAATTATTGATCGTTATGAGGGGAAAACGGCTAACCTGATAGCTATTTTACAGGAAGTCCAGGATGAATATCGTTATTTGCCGGAAGAAGTGCTGACTTATATCGCTACCGCGATGAATATTCCGCCGGCAACGGTATTTGGGGTTGCTACCTTTTATGCCCAGTTTTCGCTGATTCCTAAAGGTAAGTATGTGATTAAGGTTTGTGACGGTACTGCCTGTCACGTTAGGGGATCAGAGCCAATTAACTTTGCTATTAGGAAAGAATTAAATTTAAAAGACGATCAGCAAACCACCGATGACATGCAGTTTACTTTAGAACGCGTGTCTTGTTTGGGGGCATGCGGTTTAGCTCCGGTAGTTACGGTGAATGATGATGAAGTATATGGGCAGATGACTCCGGAAGGTATTGTGGATGTAATTAACAAGATTAGAGAATCGGATAATCAATAGGCCAGGAAAAAGGGGGCTTTTAAAAATGCTAAAAGTTCTTGAGGATTTAAACAAACTGCAGGCGCAGGCCAAAGAGGCATTAAGTAAAGAAAAAATGCGCATCTTAATTTGCGCCGGTACCGGTTGTGTGGCTAACGGTTCTTTAAAAGTATATGAAACGTTAAAAGAAAAGCTTGTTGCTAAAGGTTTAAATATTAAAGTTGAACTAATGGAAGAAAAAGAAGGCGAGCAATGTGCCGTTAATATCAGCGGCTGTCACGGCTTTTGCCAAATGGGACCGCTGGTACGCATTGAGCCTGCCGGCATCCTTTATGTTCATGTAAAACAGTCAGATGTAGACGATATTGTTGAACAACATGTTTTAAATGGTCAGTTAGTTGAACGTTTATTATACCGGCACCCGATAACCGGTGAAACGGTAAAAACCCAGGATGAGGTTCCGTTTTATAAAAGTCAGGAACGGGTGGCACTGGAACACTGCGGCCGCATTAACCCCGATGACATATATGATTATATTGCCCATGACGGGTATCAGGCTATAGCTAAGGTTATTACTGAAATGAGCCCGCAAGATGTTATTAATGAAGTTTTAGAATCCGGCTTAAGAGGCCGCGGCGGCGGTGGTTTTCCTACCGCGCGGAAGTGGCAGTTTGCTGCAGCGGAAAAATCGGATAAGAAGTATATTATCTGTAACGGTGACGAGGGCGACCCCGGTGCCTTTATGGATCGCAGTTTAATGGAAGGTGATCCTCACCGGGTAATAGAAGGAATGATGATTGCCGGTTACGCCATTGGGGCGGATGAAGGTTATATCTACGTAAGAGCGGAATATCCGCTGGCAGTACAAAGACTGAAAAAAGCAATCGCTGATGCCGAAAAGCTGGGAATGCTCGGTGAAAATATTCTCGGTTCGGGCTTCTCGTTCAAATTGCATATCAAAGAGGGAGCCGGTGCCTTTGTTTGTGGTGAAGAAACGGCGTTAATCGCTTCTATTGAAGGTAAGCGAGGCATGCCTCGTCCGCGTCCGCCGTTTCCGGCAAGCAAAGGGTTATGGGGTTACCCGACTGTAATTAACAACGTCGAAACATTGGCTAACCTGCCGTCTATTTTGCTGCGGGGTGGCAGTTGGTTTAAAGATTTTGGCACAGAAAGCAGTCCGGGGACCAAAACTTTTGCCTTGGCCGGTCAAGTTGCCCACACCGGATTGGTGGAAGTTCCCATGGGGGCGACATTGCGGGAAGTTGTCTTTGACATTGGCGGCGGCTTAAAGGAAGGTAAAAAATTCAAGGCGGTACAAATTGGCGGCCCATCAGGGGGATGTTTAACTGCCGAACACTTAGATACCAAACTGGATTACGATGAATTGAGAAAATTAGGGGCCATGATTGGTTCCGGCGGTTTGGTGGTCATGGGTGAAGATACCTGCATGGTAGAGACGGCAAAATTCTTTATGGGCTTTGTGCAAAGTGAATCCTGCGGTAAATGTGTACCCTGCCGAGAAGGTACCAAGCGGATGTTAGAAATTCTTACCGCAATTACTAAGGGTCAGGCCACGGAAGAAGATTTGGCATTGCTGGAAGAATTGGCTTATGTTGTGCAGGACGGTTCACTTTGTGGGCTTGGCAAAACAGCATCTAATCCGGTATTAACCACACTCCGTTATTTCCGTGATGAGTATATTGCCCACGTGCGTGATAAAAAGTGCCCGGCCGGGGCCTGCAAAGACTTGCAGGATTATCATATCGATCCGGAAAAATGTAAGGGCTGCGGCTTGTGTGCCCGGGTTTGCCCTGCCGGTGCAATCAGCGGAGAAAAGAAACAACCTCATCAGATTAATCAGACTAAGTGTGCTAAGTGCGGAACCTGTATGGAAAAATGTAAGTTTGACGCCATCTATTTGGCTTAAATGTACATGATAAAGGAGTGTGAAACCATGAATACGGGAAAAGTGACAATAGACGGTAAAGTCGTAGAGATAAACAATGCTAAAAACCTTTTGGAAGTGGTGCGCAACGCAGGCATTGAACTGCCGACGTTTTGTTACCATTCGGAATTAAGTGTTTACGGTGCCTGCCGGTTATGTATGGTAGAAGTAGAAAAAATGGGTTTGGTAGCAGCCTGTTCAACAAAGCCGACAGACGGTATGGTAGTGCATACCAATACCGACCGGGTACGCCGTTTGCGCCGGATGATTATTGAGCTGTTATTGGCCAATCACGATCGCGAATGCCCAACTTGTGGTAAAAGTACCACTTGTAAGCTGCAAACACTGGCTAAGCAGTTTGGCGTGACAAAAGTACGCTTTGGCAGCCGCGATACAAAATTACCAATAGATGATTCAAGTACCAGTATTATTAAGGATCCTAACAAGTGCATTTTATGCGGCGACTGTGTTAGAATGTGTAAAGAGATACAAGGAATCGGCGTTTGGGATTTTGCCAACCGCGGCAGTAATACAGTAGTAACTACCGCATTTAATAAGAAATTGTCTGATGTAGCTTGTGTAAACTGCGGTCAATGTGTAGCTGTATGCCCAACAGGGGCGCTGACAGTAAAATCAGAAGTTGAAAAGGCTTGGCAGGCTATTTTTGACCCCGAAAAAACCGTTGTCGTGCAAATTGCTCCGGCAGTGCGGGTAGCATTAGGTGAAGAGTTTGGCATAACCGGTAAGAGTGAATTTGTTACCGGTAAAATGGTAGCGGCATTAAAGAAAATGGGTGTAGATAAAGTTTTTGACACCTTGTTTGCTGCCGATTTAACTACCATTGAAGAATCAATGGAATTTCTGAACCGACTTAAAAACGGTGAAAATCTCCCGTTGTTTACATCATGTTGCCCAGGCTGGATTAAATATTGTGAGCAAAACCATTCTGATTTATTAAACAATTTATCCAGCTGCCGTTCGCCACAGCAAATGTTTGGTTCAGTGGTGAAGAAACACTATGCTAAGAAAATCGGAAAAGATCCCAAAGATGTAGTTTGCATTTCCATTATGCCTTGTACAGCTAAAAAATATGAGGCTAAGAGGCCGGAATTTACCACAGACGGTGTTCCCGATGTTGACATTGTGCTCACTACAGTAGAACTGGCACAAATGATCAAAGAAGCCGGCATGCTGTTTGAAGAATTAGAACCGGTCGGGTTCGACAATCCGCTGGGAATGGGTTCAGGTAGTGCTTTAATATTTGGTGCTTCCGGCGGCGTTATGGAATCAGTAGTGCGCTTTGTAGCCGGATATACCGGCGGAGAAGATGTTGGCCGGGTGGATTTTGAACCCGTTCGTGGTATTGAAGGGATCAAAGAAACAGAATTAGAAGTTGCCGGAAACAAATTAAAACTTGCTGTTGCAAACGGTATCGGCAATGCAGAAAAACTTATCCAAAGGATCAAGAGCGGTGAAGTTACCTATCATGCCGTTGAAGTAATGTGCTGCCCAACCGGTTGCATTGGCGGCGGCGGTCAGCCTGAAGTCAATGATACTGCAGCCAGAATTCAGCGCATGAAGGAGATTTACCGCTTGGATGCTACTAACCAAGTGCATAAAGCGCAAGATAATATTTATGTAAATAAAATATTAAATGAATGGTTTGACGGGCCAGCCAGCCATAGCACACATTCTGATTTGCATACCGGCTACACACCACGCAGAAGAATTTCGGGTAAACCAATTGAAGTTAACGGAACTAAGGAGGAAGGCGCAGTGGAAGTTCAAGTGTGCGTAGGAACAGGTTGTTATCTGCGTGGTTCCTATGATATAATGAGCAAATTTAACGAACTAATAAAACAATTGGATTTAGAAGGGCAAGTACGACTAACCGGAACGTTCTGCTTAGAACATTGTGATAGAGGTGTATCCATTAAAGTCGGCGATGAGATAATCACCGGTGTTACCATGGAAAACGCTGAGCAGATCTTTAAATCGCAAGTGGCGATGAAAGTAAAGTTGGCTGAAGGCAACTAATTTGTAGCTTTCGACAAAGTAAATATGTTAAGATCGAATGGGTACTAACTAATTATCAGCCATTCGAAGGGAATGTATAAAAATGGATTTAATCACCACTGTTGAAGCCAAATGCAGAGACTGCTATAAATGTGTCCGTACATGTCCGGTGAAAGCAATTGCGGTAAATGACGTCAAGAACAAAGAATCAATGCATGTACAAATAATCAGTGAATTGTGTATTAAATGCGGTCATTGCATTTTAAGCTGTCCACAAAATGCTAAAAAGTTAATCACCTATGATTTTGAACAAGTGCAAAAGTTGTTAGAGGCTGGGGAGCCGCTGGCTTGTTCAGTGGCTCCTTCCTTCCCGGCCGCTGTACCGCTAGGCGATCCTTTAATGCTGCCTACCTTACTTCGGCGGTTGGGCTTTAAAATTGTCGAAGAAACATCTGTCGGCGCTGAGCTGGTATCCCGCCAACACCTAAAAATTGGGTTTGATAAACCAATAATCAGCAGTAGCTGTCCAACAATAGTTAATTTAATTGAGCGCTATTATAGTGAGCTGCTGCCGATGCTGGCACCGATTGTACCACCGGTAGTGGCTCACGCCAGGTTAATTAAAAGCAAACATCCGGGTTACAAAGTAGTTTTTATCGGTCCTTGTCTGGCTAAGAAAGACAAAGAACAATCTGAAGCCACCAAAGATGCCGTTGATTTCGCCCTGGGATTTGATGAATTGTGGGAACTGGCAAGGCTCATGGGTATCAGGCTGAATGATTTAACGCCGTCTAAATTTGACAATCCCCCTTCCGGTGTAGCCAGAATGTTTCCTTTGGAGGGCGGTATGCTGAAGTGTGTTAGCAGCGGTTTGGGAGACATTGAACGGGATTACTTTGCAGTCAGCGGTTTGGAAGAGTGCATCTCTTATTTAGAACGCTTGATCAGCGGTAAAGAAAAGTATATGCCAAAGCTAATTGAGCTTTTGGCCTGTAAGGGCGGATGTATTAACGGTCCGCTGATTTTGAGCCGCAAGGAAAGCATTTATTACCGGAAGTTAAAAGTTTTAGATTATCATCGGGCTTATCAGGATGCCCAAGAAGAATTCCGGGAAGAGCTGCCTGACGAATTAATGCAGTGCAAATACCGTTCGAAAGATATTTACCTGCCATATCCCTCTGAAGCGGAACTGCGAATGATATTGGAAAAAACAGGTAAATATTCACAGGAAGATGAGTTGAACTGTGGAGCCTGTGGTTATGACACCTGTCAAGAAAAAGCAATTGCCGTTTTTCATGGCAAGGCCGAACTGCAGATGTGCATTCCATACATGCGTAAGCGAGCTGAGTCTTTATCCTCTGTGGTTACTGCCTCTATGCCTAGCGGGTTAATTATTGTAGATCAGGACATGACGGTTTTAGAAATGAATCCGGCTGCAGAAAAGATGTTTAAATATCCGGCACGGCATTTGATAGGCAAAAAACTTGACAACTTAATTCCAGCTGATAACTTCATCAGGGTAATGAATAGCGGCGAATCACTGTCCATTTGCAGTGATTACCCGCATCGCGACCTTGTTACCCGTGAATATATTTTCCCTGTTGAAAATGAAAAAATAGTTGTAGGTATTTTTGTCGATATTACCGCCAACAAGCGGGAACGGGAGCAGTTTGAGTTAATTAAAAACCAAACCATTGCTAAGGCACAGGAAGTAATTGAAAAACAAATGACGGTAGCTCAGGAAATTGCCGGATTATTGGGCGAGGCAACTGCAGAAAGCAAAATCCATTTAACCAGATTGATTAATTTAATGAGAGCAGATCCTGCTCGAGAGGAGTAGGCTTTCATGAAATTATTTTACGATTTTGGCATTGCCCAATTAAAGAAATTCGGTGAAGAGCTATGCGGAGACAGCGTAGAGATTTTTAAAACAGATGAAGCAGATATTGTAGTTATGTCAGATGGCTTAGGTAGTGGTGTCAAGGCAAACATTTTGTCTACGATTACAGTGAAAACAGCCGGCACGATGCTGAAAATGGGTGGTCAAATTGATGAGGTAATTGAAACCATTGCTAGTACATTGCCGATTTGTAAAGAAAGAAAACTTGCTTACAGCACCTTTTCAGTGGCTCAACTGCGCAAAGACGGTCGCACCTATTTAGTGGAATACGATAATCCGGCTGCCTTTTTCGGCCATCGTCAAAGGCTGATTACCCCACACACTGTAACGCGTACCATTGGCGGTAAAAGAATCAATGAAACGTTTTACGGAATGCGTGACGGCGATTGGCTGGTCATTATCAGTGACGGTATACTGCATGCTGGTGTGGGCATGGTAATGAATATGGTGTGGGGCCGGGATCGCATCGGTAATTTTTTAGAACATACCGCTTCCCCTGAAAAAAGTGCATCGGAATGGGCCGAAGAAGTGGCTAATTTGTGTTATAATCTATACGGGGAAAAACCGGGAGACGATGCCACCGTTGTGGTAGTTAAAGCCCGTCAGCCCCGTTATGTGACAGTTATGATTGGCCCACCCCGGTTTAAAGAAGACGACCGTAAAGTAGTGGATATGCTGATGAACGGTCCGGGAGCCAAAGTGGTGTGCGGGGGAACAACCAGCAATATTGTGGGCCGTGTTTTAGGGCGCAAAGTTGCTATTGATTTATCCTCTAATGATAAAAATATACCGCCTTGCGGCATGCTGCCGGGGATTGATTTGGTAACCGAAGGTGCGGTTACGCTGGTATATGCTGTAGAACATTTAAAGTACGGCACTAAGATAAGCGAGTTGAAAAGCAAACGCGACGGAGCGAGTCGATTGGCTGTATTGCTGAAAGAGGCTGATAGTATTCATTTTATTATCGGTACAGCGGAAAATCCGGCGCTGCAAGGTATAGGCGTACCGGCAATTTATACCTATAAACAGCATGTTATACGGGATTTGATTTCAGTGTTAAAAGCACAGGGAAAAACAGTAAAGGAAACATATTATTAAGAGGCATGGCAGGGGATGATCTGAAGTCATGGTTAAATTTACAAAAGAACATAATTGCTGTTGCAAAACCGGAGCTGGTGATATCAGTAACAATGAGGATAAACCAATTAATGCTACCTCTAATGACTTAGACGGCGAACTGTCAGCCAAACATAAAATACAAGTATGTTTGGGCACATCTTGCTATTTAAGGGGTGCAAACGCGTTGCTAGATCGTTTAACGGCTGAACTGGGTGTCAACCCGGGGGAGGCAACCCCTGACGGCAACTTTGCACTGGAAGTAGTGCGCTGTTTTGGTGCTTGTGCTATCGGTCCGGTAATCGCCATAGATGAAGAACTGTATCCCAACTTAAGTCCGGATGATTTGTCGCAGTTAATTAACCGACTGCAAAAGCAGGACTGAAATTTTGCAGCTTTAGATGCATTTTTGATTAGTTTCTTCCTTGGGTTACCTATACCGCTTAACTGTCATCGTAGAACGGTACGTACACCGTTCTATTTGTTTTTAAAGAACAGGCAATAAGAGGTTTTACACTATTTTCGTTGTTTTGGGAGGATTTTTTCCATAAATAAGCGAATAATTAAATGTTACAGCAGAAAAGCTAGAATAGGTAAAGCAAGTAGGTGAATATTTACGTGCTGGGGATTTTTAAAGATATAGAGAAAGATTTGCAGTTGGTAGAAGAAAAACTACAGCAGGTTGTAAAACATGATAATCCTATATTAAATAAGAGTTCCATTCACTTGTTAAATGCCGGAGGAAAGAGATTGCGTCCGGCTTTTGCACTTTTGGCCGGTAGATTCTACAACTACAATATTGAAACGGTTTTGCCTTTGGCAGTTGCTTTGGAACTAATACACATGGCTTCATTAGTGCATGATGATGTTGTAGATGCAGCACTTATCCGGCGCGGAATACCGACAGTGAAAGCGAAATGGGGCAACCGCATTTCTATGCATACCGGTGACGTGCTGTTTGGCAAATCTCTGCAATTAATTGCCCAATACGAATCAAAACCTTTGGTAACCAAAGAGTTATCCCGGGTAGCCATAAAAATGAGCGAAGGAGAAATTCAACAAATTTCTACTGCTTACCAAAGTAAGCAAACAATAAAAGATTACTTTTATCGTATCGAACGTAAAACAGCACTTTTAATTGCCGTCAGCGGTCAATTAGGAGCAGTGGTTTGCGGTGCGCCGAAGGAAATTTATCTGCCGCTGCGCCGGTACGGTCATAAAATTGGTATGGCATTTCAAATAACTGATGACATTTTGGATATGGTTGCCGACGAGAAAAAATTAGGCAAACCGATTGGCGGGGATTTGCGTCAGGGTATTGTTACTTTACCGGTGATTTATGCATTGAATCATTCCGCTCAAAAAGAGCGTTTGGCAAAATTGGTGGAAAGCCGAGATAAAACTGATGCTGAAGTTAATGAAGCTATTAACATAATCATTGAATGCGGTGGCATTGACTACGCTAACAGAGTAGTTGATCGTTATATTAACCGTGCTAAGGACGAGCTTAAATATTTACCGGATATCCCCAGCAAGAAGGTGCTGCTGACAGTAGCGGATTTTGTCAAGCACCGTAAATTTTAAGGAGCGGATTTATCCATGAGCGTATTATATCCTTTGTTTTTGCGTTTAGAAGGCGAAAAATGTTTGGTGGTCGGAGGAGGAAATGTAGCGGAAAGAAAAGTGCTCAGCCTGTTGGAAAGCGGAGCTGAAGTCACGGTAGTCAGTCCGAAACTAAGTCCGGTTCTTTCCGAACTAAAAAAACAGCAAAAAATAACTCATTTAGAACAACAATACAGTGAAGAGGTCTTGGAAGACGTCTTTTTGGTTATTTGTGCCACCGATGTAGAAGAGGTTAACCGCGCTGTAGCACAAGATTGCTTTGCTCGCAAAATACTGGTCAATGTTGCCGATGATCCGCCGAAATGCAATTTTTTTGTGCCGTCTGTAGTACGCCAAGGTAATCTTTCGATAGCGATATCTACAAACGGGAAAAGCCCGCTTTTGGCCCGTACCATCAGAGAGCAACTGGAAAAAGTCTTTGGCCCGGAATATGGCGATTTTTTAGAGATTTTAGGGCAGGTGCGGATGGAACTCTTGCAAAATGAACCTGATCCCAAGCGGCGAAGGGCGGTACTGGAGCGGATTGTCCGCTCAGATATTTTGAAGTTATTGCGAGAAAAACGTTATGATGATATAAAGGAGCGGATTGAAAATGCTTATCGCGACAGTAGGGGTTAACCACCGTACCGCACCGGTAGAAGTGAGAGAAAAACTTTCCTTTCCTAATCATAATGTTTTAGAAAACTTAAGGCAATTATATGAACAACCCGGTATAGAGGGTTGTGTCATAATTTCTACCTGTAACCGAACAGAGATATATGTCACTGTTGCTGATTTAGACGAGGGCATTAACATTGTGTGGAATTATTTATGTAAGTATTCCGGCTTAGGCATTTCGGAAATAAAAAATTATACTTTTAGCTATACGCAAAATGATGCCATTATGCATTTGTTCCGCGTTTCGGCCGGTTTGGATTCCATGATTTTAGGAGAAACGCAAATTTTAGGACAAGTTCGTGAGGCTTATGAAAACTCGCTAAAAGCCAAAACCTCTAACACTATACTAAACACGCTCTTTAAGCAGGCTATCGTTGTGGGCAAAAGGGTGCGGACGGAAACAGGCATTGACAAAAATGCCGTTTCGGTAAGTTACGCTGCTGTTGAACTGGCCAAGCAAAAGTTTGGCGATTTGAACGGCAGATCGGTGCTGGTGGTGGGAGCAGGCAAAATGAGTGAACTTACCGCCAAGCACTTGGTAGCTAACGGTGTAACCGGGGTGATTGTTTCTAACCGCTCTTACGATCGGGCCGTCCAGTTGGCTGAAAAGTTTAACGGTCAGGCCGTTAACTTTGCCGAGCTGTATAAGCATATGAAATATGCCGACATTGTAATTAGTTCCACTGCCGCCCGCCATTATGTAATTAGGTATGTCGATATACTTGCTTTGCTGAATATCGTTCCCGGGAAAAAAATAATGCTGATCGATATTGCCGTACCCAGAGATATCGACCCGATGATTGGAAAACTGCCGGGAGTGTCACTGTATGATATTGACGATTTGCAGTCCGTTGTAGACAGCAACTTGGAAGAGCGCCGTAAAGCGGCAATCTTGGCAGAGGATATTATTGAAGAAGAACTGGAGGAATTCATGAAATGGTTATCCATCCAGTATGTGGTGCCCACAATTACGGCCTTTAGAGAGATGGCGGAAGAAATTAAACAAAAAGAGTTAACCCGTGCCTATAACCGCTTGGGTGAGTTGACTGATCGCGAACGCAAAGTAATCAGCTCAATGGCAAACTCTATTGTCAAACAGCTTACACACTTTCCTACAGTACGTTTAAAAGAGTATGCCCTCACCAACGAAGCACATATATACACCGAAGTGTTACAAAATTTATTTGCCCTGGAAGTGCCGCGGCAGCGAAAGAAAAATATAGTGCCGGTAGCTCTAAAAAAAGCGGAAGCGGTTGAAGTAAGGGAAAAAATCGGAGGGTGTCATCATTGAAACGAGAAATCATTGTAGGAACCAGAGAAAGTGCGCTGGCTATGTGGCAAACCAATTGGGTGGTTGAAAAGCTGCAAGCATTAAACCCAAACTTTGTGTTTAAAATTGTTAAAATGAAAACTAAAGGCGATAAAATATTAGATGTTGCCTTAGCTAAAATCGGTGACAAAGGTTTATTTACCAAAGAACTGGAAAAAGCAATGTTAAAGGGCGACATTGACATGGCGGTGCACAGCTTAAAAGATATGCCCACTAAATTACCGGCCGGTTTAAAAATCGGTGCGGTTTGTCAGCGCGAACACCCCGGTGATGTGCTGATAAGCCGAATGGGGCAGAAACTGGCGGAAATGCCTAAAGGAGCCCGGATTGGAACATCCAGCTTGCGGCGCTGCGCCCAATTGCTAAATTACCGGCCGGATTTACAGCTGGAATCTCTGCGGGGCAATTTAAATACCCGCATGGAAAAACTGCAAGCTCAGCAACTGGATGGAATTATCCTAGCTGCTGCCGGCGTCATCCGCATGGGTTGGGAAGGGCGCATTACCGAATATATTCCCTATGACGTTTGTCTGCCGGCGGTGGGTCAAGGTGCAATCTGCGTAGAAATTCGCGCTGACGATCGGGATATTGAAGACTTGGTGCGCACGATTAACCATCGGGACACCGAGCTGGCAACCACTGCCGAACGGGCACTGCTGCGCAAACTGGAGGGTGGTTGTCAAGTGCCGATTGGCGCCTTAGCTGAAGTGCATCAAGAGGAGTTGCACCTGGAAGCAGCGGTACTGAGTTTGGACGGTACGAATTCCGTTAGATTAAAGATGAGCGGCCACAAAGAGCAAGCTGAACAAATCGGTATAAAGCTTGCCGAAAGGTTGTTAGCTAACGGTGCGGATAAAATATTAGAACAAGTGCGCAAGGAGAATGAAGAATAATGATGGAAAAAGGGATTGTTTATCTGGTAGGTGCAGGTCCGGGTGACCCGGGCTTAATCACTGTTAAAGGGCGCGAATGTATAGAAAAAGCCGACGTAATAGTGTATGACCGTTTAGCCGGCCAGCGCTTGTTAAGCTATGCCCGGCCGGATGCGGAGTTAATTTATGTTGGTAAATCACCGCAGCGTCATGCCATGAAGCAGCAGGAAATTAATCAACTACTGGTAGATAAAGCAAAACAAGGGTTGACGGTGACCCGCTTAAAGGGAGGAGACCCCTTTGTATACGGGCGCGGCGGGGAAGAGGCGGAAGCACTGGTAGAAAACAATATTCGCTATGAAGTTGTACCCGGTATCACTTCCGCCGTAGCAGTACCGGCCTATGCCGGCATACCGGTAACCCACCGCAATGCCACCAGCAGCTTTGCCGTTATCACCGGCAATGAGGACCCCACTAAAGATAATTCCAACATTGCATGGGATAAAATTTCCACCGGCATCGGAACGCTGGTTTTTTTAATGGGTATGGGCAACTTGCCGCAGATTTGTCAAAAGCTAATCCAATACGGTCGTCATCCGGAAACCCCGGTAGCGTTAGTGCGCTGGGGAACCCGGCCGGAACAGCGTACACTGGTCGGCACACTAGGTGATATAGCCGAAAAAGCGGCACAAGCTAACTTTAAAAACCCGGCGGTCATTGTAGTTGGAGAAGTGGTTAACTTAAGGGAAAAATTAGCCTGGTTTGAAAATAAACCGCTGTTCGGCAAACGTGTGCTGGTAACCCGTTCCCGTGAACAAGCCAGTGTCTTATCTAAAAAGATTGAAGAGCTTGGCGGTGAGCCCTGGGAATTTCCTACCATTCAAATCGTGGAACCGGAAGATTACGCACCGTTAGACCGAGCTATCAGTCAGCTGTCTACATATCAATGGGTGATTTTCACCAGCGTTAACGGGGTAAAGTACTTTTTCCGCCGCCTGCGGGCACTGGAAAAAGATGTTCGCAGCTTGTACGGCGTTAAAATATGCGCTATCGGCCCGAAAACAAAAGAAGCCTTAGAAAAATGCGGGCTAATGGTGGATTATGTCCCCGGTGAATATCGGGCGGAGGAAATTGCTGCCGGTCTTACCGGCAAAGTAAAGCCAGGGGAGCGCATTTTGCTGCCCCGAGCGGATATTGCCCGTAAAGTTCTGCCCCAGGCATTGCGTGAAATGGGTGCTGTAGTGGATGATGTTGCCACTTACCGAACCGTTTTGGGAGCAGGAAATGCCCAGTTGCTTAGAGAAATGTTAGCACAGAAAAAAATACAGATTTTAACCTTTACCAGCTCTTCTACCGTGAAAAATTTTGTCAAAATGATTGGTTCAGAAAACTTAAACGAGCTGTTAGAAGGGGTAACGGTAGCCAGCATCGGGCCGATTACTTCTAATACCGCCCGTGAGCTGGGAATAAAAGTAACGGTGGAAGCGGAGGAATATACAATTGACGGTTTGGTACAGGCCATTATTAATAATTAGCTTTTCTTAAAAGAGAGGGGCACGCCGATTAATGATTAGTGTAAGTAAACTGCTTTATGATACAGAGAACTTTGGCGATAAATTGCGTTACGCCAAAGACTCGCACCGACAAAAACACGGTACCCATGGCGGTCACGGCCCGGTTGTGGTGTGGAATGTTACCCGCACCTGCAACCTAAAATGTAGACACTGTTATTCCAATTCTGATGCGCAAAAATATGCCAATGAAATGACCACTGCCGAAGGCAAGAAGTTTATCAACGACTTGGCTGAGTTTCGCGTACCGGTGTTGCTTTTTTCCGGCGGCGAGCCGCTGGTGAGGCCGGATTTTTTTGAGCTGGCCGCTTATGCCAGAGAACTGGGGCTGAGAGTGACGATATCTACCAACGGAACGCTGATAACTCCCGAAGTAGCACAAAAAATTAAAGACATTGGGGTTAGCTATGTGGGTATCAGCTTAGACGGCATTGGTGAAAACAATGATCACTTCCGCGGCAAAAAAGGAGCTTTTGAAGCTGCCTTAAAGGGTATCCGCAATTGTCTGGCTGTCGGTCAAAAAGTAGGGCTGCGCTTTACCATCAATCGACACAACATCAATGAACTAAACCGAATTTTTGATTTGTTGGAAACGGAAAATATTCCCCGGGCCTGTTTTTATCATTTGGTGTACTCCGGACGGGGCAGCGAAATGATCGACGAAGATATCAGCCATCAAGAAACCAGAGCTGTACTGGATTTAATTATCGAACGGACGGAAGATTTTCACCGCCGGGGATTAAACAAAGAAATCTTAACGGTAGATAACCATGCTGACGCCATCTACCTTTACCTAAAACTAAAAGAAAAAGATCCGCAGCGGGCGGCAAGAGCCTGGGAGCTTTTAAGCAGAAACGGCGGCAACCGCAGCGGTATTGCCATTGGGCAAGTAGATTGGGAAGGCAACGTGCATGCGGATCAGTTTACCCCAAACCATACCTTTGGCAACGTGAGAGAACGCAAATTTGGTGAAATATGGACCGATACCAGTCACCCGATTTTAGCCGGGCTGAAAAACCGCAAACCGTTATTAAAAGGGCGCTGTGCCAAATGCCGCTGGCTTGATGTATGTAACGGCAACTTCCGGGCACGGGCTGAAGCGGTGTATAATGATTTTTGGGCTCCTGACCCAGCTTGCTACCTTACCGATGAAGAAATAGCGGCAAATTAGCATTACTTTTGCCGCTTAAAACAGTACAAATTTGTTGACTGGAAAGTAGGTGAATTAACTTGGCTTTTCCTGATTTGCGCCTGCGCCGTTTGCGCTCCGGTGAAAACATGCGCCGCTTGGTGCGTGAGCATCATTTAAGAGTTGATGACTTGATCTATCCCCTGTTTGTCGTTCCCGGCATGGGTGTAAAAGAGCCGATTGCTTCCATGCCCGGCATTTATCGTTTTTCTATTGACCAACTGCTGCCGGCACTTTCAGAACCGATAGAACTGGGTATTCCCGGTATTTTGCTTTTCGGTGTACTGGACGATAGCCAAAAAGATGAAGTCGGTTCCGGTGCCTATGATGACAACGGCATCGTGCAGCTGGCAGTAAGGGCCATTAAAGAAAAATATCCGGAACTTTTGGTTATAACCGATGTCTGCATGTGTGAATTCACCAGCCACGGTCACTGCGGGATCATAAAAAATAATGATGTAGATAACGACCGGACACTGGAATTATTGGCTAAAACTGCGGTCAGCCATGCCAAAGCAGGGGCGGATATTGTTGCCCCGTCTGATATGATGGACGGCAGAGTGGCAGCCATTCGCCGGGCACTGGATGAAAACGGCTATCAAAACCTGCCGATTATGGCTTACTCCGCTAAATACGCCTCCGCTTATTACGGGCCTTTCAGGGAGGCGGCCTGTTCTGCGCCGCAGTTTGGCGACCGCAAAACTTATCAAATGGATCCGGCCAACAGCGATGAAGCACTGCGGGAAACGCTGCTGGACATCGAAGAAGGGGCAGATATCGTGATGGTTAAGCCCGGTTTGGCTTACATGGATATTCTGCGCCGAGTGAAAGACGAATTCCGCTACCCAACCGCGGTGTACAATGTGAGCGGCGAGTATGCGTTGGTGAAAGCCGCTGCGCAAATGGGCTGGATTGATGAAAAACGCGTGGTTTTAGAAACACTGACCGCTTTTAAACGGGCCGGGGCAGATATTATTATTAGCTACCATGCCGTGGATGCTGCCCGCTGGCTAAAGGAGAATGCTTAAAGCAATGATTATATCTTGGAATACAACTAATGCCTGCAACTTATACTGTGAGCATTGTTACCGCGATGCCGGAGTTAGGGCAGAAGAAGAACTAAATACCGCTGAGGCAAAATCGCTGTTGGATGAAATTGCCAAATCAGGATTTAAAATTATGATTTTCAGCGGCGGCGAGCCGCTGATGCGGGAAGATATTTTTGAGCTGGTGGCCTATGCCAAATCAATCGGTCTGCGCCCGGTATTTGGCAGTAACGGCACGTTGATTACTGCGGATGTAGCAAAACGGTTAAAAGACGCCGGTGCTATGTGTATTGGCATCAGCCTGGACAGTGTTGATCCAAGTAAGCATGATCGCTTTCGCGCAACTAAGGGTGCCTGGGATAGGGCAGTGCAGGGCATGCGCCACTGTCGGGCGGTCGGCCTGCCTTTTCAGGTTCATACCACGGTAGTTGATTGGAACTATAATGAGGTGGAACAACTAACCGATTTTGCGCTAAGTGAAGGCGCACGAGCCCACCATATTTTCTTTTTAGTGCCTACCGGCAGGGCAGCCAATATTGAACAGGAATCGCTGCGGGCGGAACAGTATGAAAAATTGTTGCACCGCATTATGAAAAAACAAAGAGAAGTGGATATTGAACTAAAACCGACCTGCGCGCCGCAGTTTATGCGCATAGCAAAACAAATGGGTTTGAACATGCGCTTTACCAAAGGATGCTTGGCGGGGACGGCTTACTGCATTATCAGCCCCAAAGGGGATGTACAGCCTTGTGCTTATTTAAACATACCGGTGGGCAATGTGCGGGAAAAACCTTTTAGCGAAATTTGGCGCGACAACGAAGTTTTCCGCCGCCTGCGCAGCGAAAAACTGCAGGGCGGATGCGGCAGTTGTAAATATAATGAAATCTGTGGCGGTTGTCGGGCCAGAGCTTACATTTATCACGGAGACTACATGGCAGAAGAACCATGGTGCCTGTACCATGGACGCAAGGGCTATTAAAAAATAACAATTTGAGGTAGAAAAATGAATCTGGATGCTATTGATCGCAAATTACTTAATCTGGTGCAAGTTTCCTTTCCAATCGTCGAAGAGCCTTATAAATATTTAGCAGATAGGTTGGATATCACTGAAGAAGAAGTAATCCGGCGCTTGAAACGTTTGCAGCAGCAAAAAATTATTCGCCGCTTGGGAGGAATATTTGACTCCCGGCGCTTGGGTTACAAAGGTACTTTGGTGGGGCTTAAGGTTCCTGAAAACCGGATAGATGAAGTGGCTGCTGTGGTTAACAGCTATGACGGCATTACTCATAATTATTTGCGTGACCATGAGTATAACATGTGGTTTACTGTTTTAGCGGATTCACCGAAAAAAGTAGAAAAAATATTGCAGGAAATTACTGGAAAAACCGGTATTACAGAAATATTAAATCTGCCGGCGGAGAAATATTTCAAATTAATGGTAAATTTTGAAATTAAAGAGGTGTAAAATGCTCACCAAACTGGAGAAAAATATTGTACGCGAATTACAGGCCGGGCTGCCTTTGGTATCCCGGCCCTTTGCAGAATTAGCGTCAAAATTAAACATTACTGAAGAAGAAATGATGGCCAAAGTTAAAGAATTAAAAGAAAAAGGCTATTTGCGACGCATTGGCGCGGTACTGTACCACCAAAGAGTGGGTTATACTGCCAATGCGATGGTAGTTTGGCGGGTACCGGAAGAAAGAGTTGAAGAAGTAGGCCATAAATTAGCGGCCAGACCTGAGGTAACGCACTGCTACCTGCGCAAAACCTACGACAATTGGCCCTACAATTTATATACCATGATTCACCGCCAAACCAAAGAGGCATGCCAGGCACTGGCCAAAGAATTGTCGGAAGCTGTTGGGGTAGAAGATTATCAGCTGCTTTTTAGCACTAAAGAACTTAAAAAAAGCAGCATGAAATACTTTAGCGACGAATAACCTTGCTAATTCTTTACTTTCCTAAAGGAGGTATGGGATAATGAAAAACGGTACGCGCAAATCTAAGCAACTGTATGCGGAAGCATTACAGTACATACCCGGCGGTGTAAACAGCCCGGTGCGGGCTTTTAAATCGGTTGGCGGTGATCCGCTGTTTATTGACCGCGGCGACGGCCCTTATGTTTGGGATGTTGACGGCAACCGCTATATTGATTATGTAGGCTCTTACGGGCCGTTAATCTTAGGCCATCGGCATCCGGCAGTTGTAAAAGCACTGCAAAAATGCTTAGAAAAAGGTACCAGTTACGGTGCACCGACAGAGCCGGAAAATATTCTTGCCCGCATGGTGGTGGAAGCCGTTCCGTCAGTAGATATGGTGCGCATGGTGAACTCCGGCACCGAGGCGACAATGAGTGCACTGCGCCTGGCACGCGGCTATACCGGCAGGGATAAAATTGTTAAATTTGAGGGCTGTTACCATGGACATGCCGACTTTTTGTTAATTAAAGCAGGTTCCGGGGCACTTACCTTCGGTGTGCCAAACAGCCCGGGAGTGCCGGAATCTATTGCCCAAAATACCATTACCGCATCTTATAACGATCTGGATACGCTGACAAAAATATTTGAACAAGAAGGGGAAAACATTGCTGCGGTAATTGTTGAACCGATTGCCGGCAATATGGGAGTTGTTCCGCCCCAGCCCGGTTTTTTAGAGGGACTGCGGGATTTAACCGCTAAATACGGCAGTCTGCTTATTTTTGACGAAGTGATGACCGGCTTTCGGGTAAGCTACAACTGTGCGCAGTCACTGTATAACATCAAACCGGATTTAACCTGTTTCGGCAAAATTATCGGCGGCGGCCTGCCGGTCGGTGCTTATGGCGGCAGAAGAGAAATTATGGAACATGTTTCTCCCGCCGGGCCGGTATATCAGGCCGGAACACTTTCCGGCAACCCTCTGGCTATGACAGCCGGTATTGCTACCTTAACTGAACTGGCAAAACCGGGTGTGTATGAAGAACTGGAAAGAAAATCTGCCAAACTGGCCGAAGGCTTAGCGCAAGCGGCCGCGGAAGCCGGTGTGGCGGTAAGTATGAACCGTGTTGGCACGATGATGTGCTGCTTCTTTACCGGCCGGCCGGTAGTGGATTATGCCTCTGCCTGCAGCTCAGATACTGAAAAATACGCTAAGTTTTTCTGCGCTATGCTGGAAGAAGGGGTTTACTTGGCACCGTCGCAATTTGAAGCGGCATTCGTGTCTACCGCCCATACAGATGAAGATATTGAATTTACCATCGAAGCGGCCAGAAAAGCATTTAAAAAGCTATAAAAAATTAATCTGGAGGGAAAGGGATATGATCGTTACCACAACCAATTCAATTGAAGGTCGTCCCGTTCGGGAATATTTGGGTATTGTTAACGGTGAGGCGATTATGGGGGCCAACGTGGTCCGAGACATTTTTGCCAGCATTACCGACATAGTCGGCGGCAGATCAGGTGCGTATGAAAGCAAGCTGTCTCAAGCCAGAGAGATCGCGCTAAAAGAAATGACTTCCAGGGCGCGCAGTATGGGAGCAAATGCCATTATCGGTGTTGACTTAGACTACGAAGTAATTCGCGACGGTATGCTGATGGTAACAGCCAGCGGCACGGCGGTTAAAATAGACTAATATTCTAAAGAAATAATCCTGGCTTTTTAGCCAGGATTTTAATTTTGCCGTTTACTGCAACACTCTTTCTAAATCAAGCAGCAGCCATAGTTGGTCACCTTTTTTAACCACACCCCTTAGGTAACTGTCATTGCCGGCAATGTTGCTTGGTGGTTCCAGTTCTGATTCTGAATAACGACCGACTTCCAGTACGGCATCCACAATCATGCCAACTTTGCTGCCGTTTTTTTCAACAACAATAATGCGGGTATCTTCATCAATTTCTTTCTCTGCCAGACCTAAACGCCGGTTTAAGTTAATGACCGGTAAAATTGTCCCCCGCAAGTTGATAATCCCTTCTAAGTAGTAACTGGCGTTGGGAATGCGGGTTACTTCGGTCATCAGAATAATTTCCTGGGTTTCTTGAATTGGCAGCGCATAGATTTGATCAGCCAATTGAAAAACTACGAGTTGTTCTTCACTAACTGCGGCCATAGCGTACCTCCTTTTTTACATATCCAGCGAGATATTTAACTATTATTCGACACAGCAATAATTAATCCTTTATCGGTGCTAAAATATACCAACGGCTATTTATTTACGCGGGCAGCGGGCAAGTAGATTTAATAAAATGTAAACAAAAATCCAAAATATTTTAAATACCGACCTTTTTCAGCCGCTTAATGTTGACTAACCACCGGGCGGAGGTTATAATGGCACTAACAACCTAATGTCTAAGGGGATACCTGCGACAAAGGGTTGACAATGTAGATTGTTCCCTGCGGGAAAGGTATAAGTCCGAAAGCCAAGGGGTGCATCATGAGCGTTTTTAACCTGCCATAAGTGCGCCTGTTTCCTAACGGGGAACGGGCGTTTTTTGTTTTTATTACTTTTAAGGAGTGAATGTAATGGGAAAACGCATTGGTGTTGTGGGAATTGTGATTGAAGATCGCAGCAAAGCGGCCCAAATCAACTCAATTTTGAGTGCACACAGCGACATCATCGTAGGACGGATGGGTATACCGCATCACTCCCGGGATCTCAGCGTCATTGCCTTAATTGTAGAAGGGACAACAGATCAGCTGGGTTCCTTAACCGGTCAGCTTGGCGGCATTAAAGGAGTACAAGTAAAATCGGCATTAAGCAGTAAAGTGATTAACTCTGATTAGGGGGATATAACCATGCTGGATACACCTAAAGGTAACCGGCTGCACATTGCCATATTCGGTCGCCGCAACGCCGGAAAATCCAGTTTAATTAATGCGTTAACCAATCAAGATATTGCCATTGTTTCGGAAGTAGCCGGTACAACGGCCGATCCGGTACATAAGGCGATGGAAATTCCGCCCATAGGCCCGGTAATGATTACTGACACTGCCGGGATAGATGATGTGGGCCCATTGGGACAGTTGCGGGTGGAAAAATCAAAAGAAGTGTTAAAAAAGACCGACCTGGTGTTATTGGTAATAGATGCTTTAGAAGGCTTAACGCAATATGAAACTGATTTGGCGGCCGAGTGCAGGCAACAAAACATCCCGCTGATTGCGGTAATTAACAAAGCGGATCTTCATACTGTGACAGCGGAGGAATTGCAAGGCTATCAAAGGCGGTTGGATTCACCGGCAGTGGCAGTCAGTGCGGTGACAAAACAGGGCATCAACGAGCTAAAAATGAGTATTATCAAAAACGCTTCCCGGGCGATAGACGATCAAGTGATTATCGGCGACTTGCTTGCACCTAAAGATGTAGTGGTGCTGGTGACGCCAATTGACCGCGCTGCTCCTAAAGGCAGGTTGATTTTGCCCCAGGTACAAACCATACGTGATATTTTAGATCACAATGGGGTGGCAGTGGTAGCGAAAGAGACAGAGCTAAAAGATACCTTGACTAAGCTAAATGCCAAACCTAAATTGGTAGTGACCGATTCTCAGGTTTTTGGCAAAGTTAATGCCGAGCTTCCTTTGGATTTAGCCCTTACCTCATTTTCCATTCTTTTTGCCCGTTATAAGGGAGATTTAGAAACGCTGGTAGCAGGGGCAAAAGCGATTAAAGATTTAAAACCGGGAGATAAAGTGTTAATTGCTGAAGCCTGTACCCACCACCGGGTGGAAGACGATATCGGCACGGTGAAAATCCCCAACTGGCTGAATAAGTTTGTTGGCGGAGAACTGCATTACGATCATGTCAGCGGCAATCAGTTTCCCAAAAACTTAGCCGAGTATAAACTTGTCCTGCACTGCGGCGCGTGTATGATTAACCGGCGGGCAATGCTTTCCCGCATTATGCAGGTACAAAATGCCGGCGTGCCAATAGTCAATTACGGCGTGGCTATTGCTTATCTGCACGGCATTTTGCCCCGGGCGCTGTCACCGTTCCCCGATTTAAAGGCCATGCTGGACTAAAGCTTACGGATAATAAGGAGGCAGGGAATGGGAAAGTTTCAAGCAGTTTTAGAAAAAGCGGCTTCTGAGCGGCAGCTGTCTAAAGAAGAAATAGCTGTTCTTTTAAACGCCAAGCCGGGAGAGCAGCAGCAACAACTGTTTGCCTTGGCGGATAAAGTTCGCGAGCATTATCATGGAAATGCCGTGCACTTAAGGGGGATCATCGAGTTTTCAAACTACTGTCGCAATGACTGCCATTACTGCGGTTTACGGCGCAGCAACAAAAATATCGCCCGTTACCGGATGACCGTTTCGCAAGTGGTGAGTGCCGCCGCCCATGCGATATCCTTAGGATTTAACACTATCGTGCTGCAGTCCGGTGAAGACCCCCAATATGATGTCGATATTTTATGTACGATGGTATCAGAAATCAAAAGCATAAAAAACGTGGCGATCACCTTGAGCATTGGTGAGCGCACGAAAGGGGAATACCAACGCTTGTATGATGCCGGAGCGGATCGTTTTCTGCTTAAGCACGAAACGGCCGACCGCGAATTGTTTGCACGTTTGCGTCCGGGTACGGATTTTGAAAGGCGTTTGCAGTGCTTAAACCGGTTGCGGGAAATCGGCTATCAGGTTGGCTCCGGTAACATGGTCGGCTTGCCGGGGCAATCAGTGGAAACATTGGCGGAAGATATTTTACTGTTAAAAGAGCTGGATGTAGAAATGGCCGGTATCGGTCCGTTTATTCCGCACGAACAAACGCCTTTAGCAAATTACCCGGCGGGGGATTTAATGCTTACGTTAAAAACTTTAGCGGTAACTCGCTTGCTGCTCCCCTTTGCGCATTTGCCGGCTACCACCGCTGCCGGGACGCTGCATCCGGAGGGCAGAAAAATGGCACTGAGCTGTGGTGCCAACGTAATTATGCCGAATGTAACACCCCTTGAATATCGTCAGCTTTATCAAATTTATCCCAACAAACAGGGTTTAACCGATACCCCGGAACAATCTTTGCGGCGGATTGTGCAGCTAATTAACGAAGCCGGCAGAACAGTAGCAGTGGGGCGCGGGGATTCACCGAAAGAAGCTTTTCAAAATTAAAGCAGCCGGATATGACAAAACAGGGGCCCAACCATTACCGGTCGAGCCCCTGTTTTTTATTTATTTGCTACATCATTTGCTTTAAACGGGCAACCCGCTCTTGGGTTGTGGGGTGAGTGCTGAACAGTCTGGCCAATGATGCGCCGGAAAGCGGATTAACGATAAACAAGTGTGATGCAGCCGGGTTTACCTGCATAGGTATGTTTTTGGCTGCCTGCTCTAATTTCATTAAAGCATTGGCTAAACCCCGTGGACTGCCGGCAATTTTTGCTCCGGTGGCATCGGCACCGTATTCCCGGGACCGGGAGATGGCAAACTGGATGATGGTAGCAGCCAATGGGGCCAAGATGGCCATTACCAAGGCAGCGGCACCGCTCATGCCGCCTTCCTCGTCATCGCCGCCAAAACCGCCAAATATTGCCGTCCACTGCAGCATGTTAGCAATCATGGTGATTGCACCGGCCATGCTGGCGGCAATGGTGCTTACCAGAATGTCGCGGTTTTTTATGTGGGCCAGCTCATGGGCCAGCACCCCTTCCAGCTCTTCGCGATTCATCATCCGGATTAAACCCTCCGTAACCGCAACGGCAGCGTTTTCCGGGTTGCGGCCGGTAGCAAAGGCGTTGGGCTGCTGTGAAGGTGTGAGATACAACCTTGGCATCGGTAAGCCGGCGCGCTTTGCTAAGCGGCGGACAATAGCGTACAGCTCCGGAGCTTGCTGTTCGGAAATCGGTTGAGAACGGGTCATTTTAATAGCTATCTTATCGCTCTTATAGTAACTAAAGAAGTTTAAGCCCAGAGATATCAAAAAGAAAATCAACGCACCTGCTTGTCCGTAAATGGCGTTACCAAGTAGCACTAAAATGACGGTTAAGGCAGCCATTAACGCAAATGCTTTGAGATTATTCATGGCAGTTTATCCCCCCCTTAAAAATAATTTTCAACAAATCTCAAATTATATTAAATATTACGCTTCATAGTTAATAATATGTCCAAATGCCTCAGATGAATTTTTACATTGAGTGCTTCTGATTGAAAATAGTGGTTGCTATATCATTGTATTATATCTAAAAATTATCAGCCGGTAAATAGAAATTATAATAAAAAGATACAATTGAACCGCTCTGAACCAGAGCGGTTATTCTATGTTCAGTATAGGCTTGTGCAGTTTGGTGAGTAGTGTGGAGATGAATCTTTAGCGGCATTGCGCACTGCTTGAATGTATTCTTCTTGGCTTTGAATATCCTCGCCGATTAAAAACTTTATTGTCACATCACAAATGTCAGCAATTTTTTTAATATGCTCAAAATCGGGATAATACTTACCGGATTCCAATACCGATATAACATGGGCTGTTTCTTCCATGGCATCTGCTAACATTTTGCGCGTATAACCAAACCCAACTTGGGCTGATTTATGCATCCTTGCTTTGCGGATATTTAAGCCGATTTTTGAGCTGTCGTAAAGAGGCAATAGATTCACTCCTTATTTAAAACCTACCCACATTAACATTAATAATACTCTATATAAATTCTGCCTAGATTATAGAAGATAGAAGGCTTTGTGTCAAACTGAAAATAGGTCGAAAAATATGTCGAAAAATGTATAATTCTGCAGAATACTAAAGCCGGGTTTCCTTTTCATACCACAGCAGTTTTTTTTATAATTTTATGTATATTAATAGGAATTGCGGTGTAAATTATTGATACTCCGCTTTGGTGAGTTCTATCTCTCCCCGTCCAGCTTTATGCTGGACTTTTTTTTACCATTCAGATTTTGTAAAAAGGGGCTTGCGTTATTGTAAACTTTCTGATACAATAAAACTTGCGTTTCGGGATTTAGCGCAGTTTGGTAGCGCGCCTGCCTTGGGAGCAGGAGGCCGGGGGTTCAAATCCCTCAATCCCGACCATTTTAAAAAAGATGCGCAAAAGTAATAATTTTTGTATTGCATCTTTTATTTTTTGTCTTGCTTTTGATTATATGACCCAGGCAAAATATGAAATGCCCTTGACACCAAACATTGATTTTTGGTAAAATACCAAACGTCACGCTGATAAGTATTTTAAGTGGCCCCTTGGTCAAGTGGTCTAAGACACCGCCCTTTCACGGCGGTAACACGGGTTCGAATCCCGTAGGGGTCACCATAAAACGGAGGAGTGCCCGAGTGGCCAAAGGGAGCAGACTGTAAATCTGCCGGCGGATGCCTTCGTAGGTTCGAATCCTACCTCCTCCACCATAAATTACTTTTTGGGGTGTAGCCAAGTGGTAAGGCAGCGGTCTTTGGAACCGCCATTCGTAGGTTCGAATCCTGCCACCCCAGCCACCTTAAAAACCCTCAAAGCCATGCTTTGAGGGTTTTTGTTTAGCGTTACACTAAGTATGGTTGATGGGCAAAGCCGTTTTTTAAATTTTATTCGCTGGGACGGTTAATTCCGGTTACCCTTTGCATGCGTTTTTTGTAGGCTGCCCTGCCGGTGTCCCAAGGATTGCGATAACCGTAATTAGCCGCTCCTAATCTGCCGGGATTTTTAAGTATGCCGCGTATTCGTTTGGCCATCAAACAAAACCTCCTTATTAATTTAAGTGATATTTTTAGTTTGTATTAAGGCGTGCAATAATATAATCACCAAATTAACATTGGTATTTTGTTTATGATTTGATATAATTTTCTAAACAAGTTTCTGGGAGGGTAACATGTCCGGGAAAAGCAGATTGATATTACTGGCGATAGCACTGCTGTTTCTTGCTGCCGGTATGTTGTTGAATGAAAGTCCCACATTGAGTAATATTTTGGTCGGTGTGGGGATAATTTCTTTAATCCTGCTGATGATAAAAGGCGGGGGCTGCTGAGGTAATCGTTAATGGACAGGCCTGGTAGGCTTGCAATAAAAATGTTATTGTTTGATACAAATCGTTATGATATAATAACATTTGCTGATGACCAATACAGGTTAATTTAAATTATTATTGACAATAAAATCCTGCTGTGTTAACATAATCTTTGTCATTGGCTAATAGTGCGGTGGTGGCGGAATTGGCAGACGCGCTAGATTCAGGTTCTAGTGGGCATTACGCCCGTGGAGGTTCAAGTCCTCTTCACCGCACCAAATAAATTAAATATATAATCGTCATCTAAAGTCATGCGGTGGTGGCGGAATTGGCAGACGCGCTAGATTCAGGTTCTAGTGGGCATTGCGCCCGTGGAGGTTCAAGTCCTCTTCACCGCACCAAATTAAGGGCTGAAGTACTTTGCCGGTACTTCAGCCCTTTTTTGTGTGGCTTAAGAGAGTTTTTAATATGTATTTTTTATTTCCTCAACAAAATTTTTATAGTTTTCATTCCAATGAGCAACCAAGCGGTAGATAAACTCCTCCCATAAATTTTCCTGCGGGGCAACTATTTCATATAATACCTGATACATAATGGTTAAAGCTTTAAAGTAATATTCATCCCGTACTTTCTTGGCAATGTTAACATGGCGAATGGTATTGACGCACTGCATCATTTCCGCTTTGGTGCCTTCATCCATGCACTGATATAAAAATTGCTGATCAATACAGGGGAGTATTTCTTCAAACAGCTCGCTGCTTTGACAAATTAAATTCATCGTCACCCGGTTTGGCAGGCTCTGTAAGGATAAAAACCCGCCTTTGCCCATGCAAACTAAAACCAGTGAGCGGTCAAAGTCGCTTTCATCCGGAAAACTGTCCCTGATCTCTAATAGCAAGGTACGTAAACATTTAGCCTTTTTTAGCAGCTCATCCAAGGCTAAGATCATACTGCTTCCCTCCTTAAACAGAGTAACATTCCACAAATTGGATAAATTTTCCTTTATTTTTTATTACGATATTTTGTCATAATGTGTAGCAAGCTTTTCGGAAAAATGTGGAAACAATTACTCATAATGAGGACAACTCTCCATATATTTAAATAGAACCATTATCCGGGGGGTAGTTTATTCATGGCACGCATGCAAGGGCCCTTTGTTAAGCTGCTGGTGACGTTGATAATATCTGTAGCACTTGCCTTTCCTGCCTGTGCTGAACCGCAAGAAAATTCCGCAAGCGGCGAGGAACAAGAAAAAGCCACTAAAGTAATTTACTTCATTATTGTCGACGGTTTGCAGGCGGATATATTAAAAAAAGTGCAAGCACCCAACATCAAAGGAGTGGGTTCTGCCGGTTTAACTGTGGAGCGTGTTACTTCAGTATACCCTGACGACACTTATAACGTCATTGCCGGTATCCTTACCGGTTCCCTTTCTAACCGCACAGCTGCACTAAGTAATCCCGGCATTTTGAAACTGTTGCAGGACAGTGGCATCAAAAGCTCATTATTTGACGGAACGGAGAAAATGGCGGCGTTTAAAGAGGGGGTTGTCCATGCCTGTAACGGGCCCTTTAACGGCAAAGACAGCTTGGTAATTGACAATGTGCTCAGAGAAACAGAAGAATTTAACACCTACTTTAATGTGGTTATTCTGCCTGAATTAAGAAGGGTTGCGGAAAAGTACGGGGTAGACAGCAGCGAATACCGCAGTCAGGTTACCGCTACCGATAATCAAATTGGCCGGCTGCTGCATCACTTGCACACTAAAGATTTATATGAGCAAAGCTTAATTGTCATTACCGGAACATACGGTCAGCCGCCGCTGATTATGAAAGGTCCGCAGTTAAAAGTAGGTGCGGTGCTACCGCCGGCTAATTTAACGGACATTGCTCCTACCATTGCTTATCTGATGGGACAGCAAATGAAGCAGTGTGACGGAATGGTACTGTATAATGCGATTAAACCCCGTGCGGATCGCAGTGAAAGTTATCTGTTAGCCCAAAGAGTGGCCGATTTAAGCACTGCCTATGCCACGGCCCTCGATGAGATGCATCGGTTAGAAGAGGAAAAGTCAAATGTTAAGCAGCAGCAAGAAAAAATTACAGAAGAAAAAAAGGCCGTGCAACAACAAATAGCGGAGAGGGATGAAAAAATTAAACAGCTGTCTAATGAAATTACTTTGCTCAAGCAGCTAGGAATCATCATCTTTGTTGTAATGCTGATTGGCTATTTTATCGAATATAAATTATTAAAGAAAAGGTTTTTGATGTTCTAGCCGGAGTTAACTTCGGCTTTTTTTGCTGTTATAATATATTAATTAGTCCAAAAGTAATGGGGGGAGTCAGTGGTGGCTGTAAAACTATCACGACAAGTGGCGGATGATACCTGCCAGTTAACCGGTTGTTGTTACGGCTGTATGAAATGCACTGCCGGGTGTCCGGTATCCTTTGCTGCTGACTTAAAAGCCCATGAAGTAATTAGGTTAGTTAACTTAGGTCAATTGGAAAAGCTGTTAAAAAGTAATGCCATTTGGCTTTGTGTATTTTGCAAAACCTGTCAAAAGCGGTGTCCAAATGATATAGATACTTCATTGGTTAAAAGTTGGCTGAGAGAAAAAGCCGCTGCCTTGGGGATAGAGACGCCAAAGCTGCCAAAATATGAGCAGATGCTGGCCAAAAACAACAGGACTTTATAATTAAAGGAAAGGTTGATATTATTGAGTAAAGTTGCCGGTGTTAACACGAAGCAATTAAATATCGCCCAAGAAACAGTGGGAGCGGTGTTGGTGGTTGGCGGCGGCATTGCCGGTATGCAAGCGGCGGCAGATTTAGCGGAAGGCGGGTTTGCCGTTTATTTAATTACCCGTGATGAATCCTTGGGCGGGCGGATGGCCCGGCTGGATAAAACTTTTCCCACCAACGAATGCTCAATGTGTCTGTTGGGTCCGAAAATGACGGGCAGTTCAAGCCATGCCAACATTAAACTGCTTACCAGGGCCGAACTGTTAGAGCTAAAGGGAGAAGCCGGAAATTTTACTGCCCTTGTCAATCGTCAACCGCGTTTTGTTGACGAAAGTCGCTGTACCGGCTGTGGGCAGTGTGCCGAGGTTTGTCCGGTACAGGTTTTAAATGAGTTTAACGACGGTTTAAATAAGCGCAAAGCGGTTTATAAACAGTTTCCGCAGGCGGTGCCCAACAAATATGCCATTGACATTGAACACTGTATTAAATGTATGAAATGTGTGCGCGCCTGCAATGCGCAGGCCATTGATCATAATCAGCAGCCGGAAATTTTAGAAATTTCCGTGGGAGCGGTGATTTTGGCCCCCGGGTTTGAAACTTTTGATGTCAGCAGGTTGGCGCAATACGGTTGGGGCAGTTACCCAAATGTTGTTACCAACATTCAGTTTGAGCGCATTTTATCGCCTTCCGGCCCCAGCGGCGGCCGGGTATTGCGCCCATCGGATCACACCGTTCCCAAAAGATTGGCTTTTATTCAATGCGTTGGCTCCCGGGATTGCCGGCCGGAGCAAGGCATTGAGTACTGCTCGGCCGTTTGCTGTATGGCTGCGGTTAAAGAGGCGTTAATTGCCAAGGAATATCATCCGGAAATGCAAGGGAAAATTTTTTATTTAGATATGCGCGCATATGGCAAAAACTTTGATCGTTACGTAAAGCAGGCACGAAATTTAGGCATTGTAATGCAGCGCTCGCTGGTTTCAGCGGTGCAGCAGGATGAGGCCAGCGGCAATTTAAAGCTAAACTATTTTGACGGCAAAAAAGTAGTTGTTGAAGAGTTTGATATGGTGGTATTGGGGGTGGGTGTCAGGCCGCCGGAAACGGCGCGCCGGCTTGCCCAGGCCGCCGGTATTCAGTTGAATCGCTACGGCTTTGCCTTAGTTGATAGGGAAAATCCGGTTAAAACTACAAGAACGGGGGTTTTTGCCGCCGGCGGATTTCTTGGCCCGCGGGATATACCCGAAACGGTGGTAAACGGCAGTGCCGCTGCCGCCGCTGCCGCCGAGCTGTTAGCTGCTGCCCGCGGCCGGCTTGTGCAGCCGGCAAAATATTCGGAAGAAACAGCTAGCGGTGATCAGCCGCCTCGGGTAGGGGTATTTGTTTGTCGTTGCGGTACAAACATAGCCGGGGTGGTGGACGTGCCGGCAGTGGTTGATTATGCCGCTGCCCTGCCCAATGTGGTGCATGCGCAAGAGTTTACCTACACCTGTTCTCAAGAGTCGCAGCAAAAAATTAAACAGCAGATTGCTGAAAAGCAATTAAATCGGGTGGTGGTAGCCGCCTGTTCCATTCGTACCCACCAATCCTTGTTTCGTCAAACTTTACAAGAAGCGGGTTTAAACCAATATTACTTGGAAATGGCCAACATTCGTGATCAATGTTCTTGGGTCCACCGCGACCGGCCGGCGGCAGCTACCGCTAAGGCCAAAGACTTAACGGCAATGGCGGCGGCTAAAGCAGCCGCTAACCTTCCCCTGCACTTAAGTAAGGCTAAGGTTGTGCCAAGAGCGCTGGTGGTAGGCGGCGGCATTGCCGGTTTAACCGCTGCGTTAACGCTGGCTAATCAAGGATATGGCGTGTATTTGCTCGAACGGGAAAAAGAACTGGGCGGTATGTTGCGGCATTTGTTTTTGCCGCAAAAGGAAATCGCCCCCCAAGAACTGCTGGCTCAAAAAGTGTCCGCGGTAAAAGAGCATCCTAACATTACTGTTTATCAAGATGCCGAGCTTGTAGACATAAGCGGTCGGGTAGGTGAATTTGTCTCGGTTGTGCGGGTAGCGGATACTGAACTGAAGCTAAAGCATGGGGTGGTAATTGTGGCTACCGGAACCCGGCCGGCAGCGATAAAGGGATTTTTATACGGCAGGGATGAGCGGGTAATCACGCTGCTGGATATGGAAAAACGGCTGAGTGAACGCCCTTTAACCGGTGTGAAAGGGGTGGCCTTTATTCTTTGTGCCGACTCCCGTCGGCCGGGCAGGGAATACTGTAGCCGAACCTGCTGTCGGCAGTCGGTGCGCCAGGCATACCTGTTGAAAAAGTGCAAGCCGGATACCGATGTTTATGTACTCTACCGGGATATGCGCACTTATGGCTTTAGTGAGCGGGATTACTTTTTAGCCCGCAAGGCCGGTGTAATTTTTATTAACTATGCCTTGGAGCGGCAGCCGGTAATAAACGAAAACGGCGGCTGTTTAACCGTGGACATTTATGACCCCTTGAGTAGTCAGAATTTAAACTTAACGGTTGACTTGGTTGTTTTGGCCGGAGCCGCTGAACCCGCCGCCGGGGTGGAAAAGTTAGCCGGACTGTTAAAACTGCCCTTTAATGAAGACCGCTTTTTTATGGAAGCCCACGTTAAGCTGGCCCCGCTGGATACTTCTACCGCCGGTGTATTTATATGCGGCGGCGCTCACTCGCCCCAAAATATCTGTGAAGCCATAGCCCAAGCCCAAGGGGCGGCAGCGCGGGCAGCTACTGTGCTGTCTAAAGAGTACTTGCTGGCCGGCGGGGTGGTGGCTAAAGTTAACCCGGAAAAATGTGCGGCTTGCTTGACTTGTGTGCGCGTATGCCCCTTTGGCGTTCCCCGCTTAATTGATGAGCGGGCGGAAATCAGTGCGCTACAGTGCCAAGGTTGCGGTATTTGTGCCAGTGCTTGTCCAAACCGTGCCATTGAATTGGAGCATTACCGTACGGAACAGTTAACTGTAAAAATAAAAGGGATGCTGAGTAAAGGAGGGGCCGGCCGTGAATAATTCCGAATTTACCCCAAAAATTGTAGCTTTTTGCTGTTATTACTGTGCCTATGCCGCTGCAGATACAGCCGGCTCAATGCGCTTACAATATGCTCCGGAAGTGCGGGTTGTGGAAGTGCCTTGTTCCGGACGGGTAGACCCGCTGGTAATTTTGCAGGCTTTTGAAGCCGGAGCGGACGGTGTTTATGTAGCCGGCTGCATGGAAGGTGACTGCCACTTTCTCAAAGGAAACATTTATGCCCGCAAACGGGTGGAGTATTTGCAAAAAAAGCTGGCCGCATTAGGAATTGAACCGGAACGGTTGGCGATGTACAACTTAAGCGGTGCGCAGGGCAATTGGTTTGCCGAAATCGCCAATGAATTTACCGAAAGGATTAAAAAGTTAGGACCTAGCCCGATTAAGGAGGTGCAGCGATGATTGTAGCACAGCCGAAACCAATTGCCGAAGTAGCTTCTTTTATTCAGGAATTTAACAAAGTACTGATTGTTGGGTGTGGCGGCTGCACCAGCGTTTGTTTAGCCGGCGGAGAAACCGAGGCGGAAATGCTGGCGGCTGAGCTGCGCATTTGGCGCAAAAAAAACGGCGGTCGGCTGGAAACCTTCGTTACTACCGTGACCAGACAATGTGAACCGGAATTTATCGAGGCAATTGCCGCGCAAGCATCAGAGGCAGAAGTGCTGGTCTCATTAGGCTGCGGCGTGGGTGTGCAGTTTTTAGCGGAGCGGTATGCTGATAAATGGGTAGTGCCGGCGTTGAACACTTCTTTTGCCGGCGGCACCCTTCAGCCCGGTTTATGGGAGGAACGCTGTGGTTTGTGCGGTGACTGCATGCTGCATTTAACCGGCGGCATCTGTCCGGTGGCCCGGTGCGCCAAAAGCATGCTCAACGGCCCCTGCGGCGGTTCACAAGACGGCAAATGCGAATTAGGTGCGGATATACCCTGTGCTTGGCAGTTAATTTATCAAAAACTTTCTGCCTTAGGCAGATTGGATTTAATGCTGGAATATCGCCCGCCCAAAGATTGGTCTACAGAGCGCTCCGGCGGGCTGCGCCGAGCTGTAAGGGAGGATGTCAAAATATGAAAAGCGGCAGCAGACTGGAACAGGTTCTTTCCCAAGGTAAATTTGCCGTTACCGCAGAAATCGGCCCGCCGCGAAATGCTTCCGCAGAAAGCATTAAAAAATTTGCCCACATACTACGGGGCTGGGTAGATGCCGTTAACATTACGGACAATCAAACCGCTATTGCCCGCTTATCCAGCATTGCGGCCGGGGTGCACCTGTTAAACAACGGTGTGGAACCGGTAATTCAAATAACCTGCCGGGACCGCAATCGCATTGCCATCCAAAGTGACCTGCTGGGAGCTTACAGTTTAGGAATACGCAACGTTTTATGCCTTTCCGGCGACCACCAAAAATTCGGCAATCATCCCCAGGCCAAAAATGTGTATGACCTGGATTCTATCCAGCTGATTGACATAGTGAGAAAAATGCGCGATGAAAAAAAGTTTCAGTGCGGTGACGAAATAAAGGGGCAAGAACCGCGTTATTTTATCGGTGCGGTGGCCAATCCCTTTGCCGATCCCTTTGAATTTAGGGTTTTAAGGCTGAAAAAGAAAATCAATGCCGGGGCGGATTTTGTTCAAACGCAATCGATATTTGACATGAATCGCTTTGAAAAGTTTATGGCCATGGTACGTGAACAGGGGTTGGACAAACAGGTGCATATTATTGCCGGAGTAACGCCGTTAAAATCCGCCCGTACCGCCCGGTTTATTAAAAACAATGTTGCCGGGATGATTGTCCCTGAGCAATTAATTAAACGGTTGGAAAAGGCCAAAGACCAAAAGGCGGAAGGAGTTAAAATTTGTGTTGAGCAAATCCGGTATTTAAAAACAATTCCCGGTGTTGCCGGCGTGCATCTCATGGCTATTGCCTGGGAAGATATTGTGCCGGAAATAGTGGAAAGGGCAGGACTGAAAAGAGAAGAATAGGTGACAGGTGACAGAAAACCCTCCCTGTCACCTAATACAGGCTTAGTCTCTGATGTTTTTGCCGATTAAATATCCCATGTAACCGATACCTAAGATGCCCAGAGTGTGGGTCAGCCAAAAGCCGGCTTGCGGATATGCCCAGGTAGTTCCTTCCAACGGATAGTGCTCCTCATGTTTGCGCAGCATGTTTTATCACCTCTTTTTATCATATCTTTTGAAGCAAACAAGAAAAGTAAACCTGTCAATATAAAACAAAAGCGGCAGCAAATATGCTGCCGCTTTTTAACGCCATAAAACTATAGCTGTTTAGTCATCGGGCAAACTTCATTTTCTAAAAAACAATAAGGGGATTTTTTAAAATTTAAATGCTCCCAAAAGGATATTATTTCTTCCTTTTCCGTAACGGCATTTACCGATATTTCCTGGCAGCCAAGTTTTTTTAGTTGGCTTTCCAGCCGGAGATAAATTTTGGTAGCCAGCCCAATGTGACGCAAATGCCGGGGAATTTGAAAATATTTAATTTCTGCAGCTTTTTTACCATAATAATTCACTCTAAAATCAAAAATTAAAATGAATTTTTCGGGATGAATGTCTGTGTATACAAGGTCGGTTATATAAACGCTGTTAGGAAATAAAATGTTAGGTTTAATGGCTAATTTCATGCCGACGGTTTGCTGACAAAAATCTAAGATGTTTTGCTGAACAGACAGAGGGATTGGCAAACGCTGCACTTTAAAGAACCTTCTTTCTTTAAGCTAAGTATATTACTTAGAAATTAATTTATGCCCGGGATACTGTCAAGTGCATCTATTTATTTCTTAAAAAATTGTATTTTCTCCTAATAAAATATGGAAAATAAGTAAATTGCTGTCACATTTGGTTTGTAATTCCCATATTATGTAAAAAACTGAAGGAGGGAATACCATGCGTAAAGAGAACTACAACCGCCTAATGAAAATGTTAAATGAAGTATGTCAATATCATCAAATGCTCAAGGAAAAAGAAAGAAAAGAAAAGGAAGAGCAGAAGCAGAAAGAACCGAAAAAGGACAAAGAGGCTAAAAAAGACAAAAAAGAAGAAAAGAGAAAAACGTTGCCATGCCAAGATTATGTAGATAAGTATGGCCAGTATCCTCCCTGCGGCGGTTACAAGGAAGAGGAGCCGGAAAAGGAAAAAGAAAAAGATAATAAAAAGAAAGACAACGCTAAAAAGCCGGCTAAAAAAGTTAAACGTGATGCATTATATTACCGCGGTAAAATGCTGTACTGTAAGGAAAAATTTGATCAATGTGGCTTGTACGGCGATGAAGCCGAAAAGTGCCGCGAACACTACCGGCAAATGTTTAAATATTACAAGCAAAAGTATTTGGAGTGTCAACAATAAAAGCCAGGGTGCCAATAGGGCACCCTTAAACTTTTTAATGTCTTCCGGATTTAAATATCTACCAGATTATGTTTGATGGAAAACAGTGCCGCCTGTGTACGGTCATTAACTCCTAATTTTTGAAAAATACTGGTGAGATGGTTTTTTACCGTTTTTTCACTTATGTACAACACATCGGCAATTTCTTTATTGGAAAGCCCACGGGCCACCTGTTTTAACACATCCAGTTCACGGTTAGTTAAGCCGTAATTGGGGCGTTCTTTAAGTTTAATCAGCCGGTTAAACTCTTCAAAAACCTTGGTTGTTAAGGATGGGGGAATAAAAGATTTTCCGGCAGCTACTCCTAAAATGGTATTCACTAAATCATCCGGGTTGACATCTTTTAATACGTAGCCGGAAATACCGGCACGAATTAATTCAAATAAGTAATCCTCATCATCGTGAATGGTGAGCGCAATGATATAGATGTCCGGCCGCTCCGCTTTAATGACTTTAGTGGCTTCAATGCCGTTTACTTCCGGCATGTTAATGTCCATTAAAATGACGTCTATATCGACGGTGCGGGCAAGTTTAATTGCTTCTGCCCCGTTCTTTGCCTCACCTACCACTTCAATGTAAGGCTCAATGCTGAGTATTTTTATCAATCCTTCGCGCAGCAAGGCATGGTCATCAGCGATCAGTACTTTTACGGTCCGTTGGTTGGGGTTCATTTACTCACTCCTCCCTGAAAGGTCAAATATCTGAGACCGGCACAAAGAATATTAATTCAGTGCCTCTGCCCGGCGCTGTCTTTACCGTAAGTTCTCCTTTAATTAACTGCAGCCTTTCTTTGATGCCTAATAAGCCATAGCCGTTGTTATGTTTTTCTTTGCTCACTTGCTCGTAGTCAAAACCAATGCCGTCATCTTTTACCGAAAGATTGATTTTGTTTTCTAAAAATTCAACTATGATTGCTACATGCTTTGCCTGGGCATGCTTTTTGACATTGGTTAAACATTCTTGGACGATGCGAAAAAGAGCTATTTCTAAAGAACTGTCAAAACGACGTTCCTTTCCTAGTACAGTCATTTCGACTAAGATGTTACAGTCCTTTTGGTATTGTTCGATGTACCTTTTTAATGCGGGCACCAGTCCCAAATCATCCAGCTGCATGGGCCTTAATTCAAAAATAATCTTGCGCACGTCTTTTAAACACTGTTTTGCGAGATCAATTAAACTAACCAGTTCCGATCTAAGCATTTTCGGTTGTGTTTCCAGCAGTTTGATGCAAAATTCCGCGCGCATAACAATATTGGCCATGCTTTGTGCCGGGCCGTCGTGAATTTCTCTGGCTAAGCGCTTGCGCTCTTCTTCCCGGGCAAGGATGATTGATAGACCTAATTTTTGAATTTGCTGAAGTTCACTGATTTTGGTGCGGATTTCTCCCAAATCGTTGCGAATAAAGCACAGCGCAATGTTCATGTTAGAGATTAGTTCTGCCGAAAGCTGCAAGGTTTCTTCTAGGTTTTTTAAATAGCGCTCCACATGATCGCGCTGCAAGCGCAACAGTTTTTCTTGTTCTTTTAGGGCCATTAATTCCAACTGCTTTTTATAAGCGGTATCGTAAACGGCTTTAACCTGCTCTTCGCTGTACTTGTTAAAATTGCGGTTTACTTCCATCAGTCTGTAGCGAGCAGCGGCAAATTCTTTCTCCAGTTGGTCCACTTTTTTGATTACTGCTTTGATTTGCTCTTTTATATCAACTAACTCCCGTTGCAGGCGCCCATATTCCTGTCTGACATTTTCGCTGAATTGATAGATTTCTTCTTGGCTTTTTTCGACCGATTCAATTGTTTTTTGCAGTACCAGATCTAAATAACTCTTATCAATCAGCAAGATGTTATTCATTCCTTTGCATATTTACGTATTTTTAGCTATTTTTCTTTGGGTATTTACATATTGTTAGCTATTCTATTGTCGGCTGCCAAAATCCTGCATAGCCATATTTTACAAGCGGTTTATTAACGGTATATTAACAGATGTTTAACCAGATATTTACTGGCAAACAATTTATATTTAATGCTCAAGCTGTAAGATAGGCTTAAGTGGATAAGTAAAGGAGGATTTCGGCGTTGTTTAACAAAAGGTGCAAAGTTGTCAGTTTGTGGCTTTTAACCCTACTGTTAGCATTGGTGGCCGGTTGTGGCGGAAATGCGCAGCAAGACAAGGCGCAAACCGACGGGTTCGCGGGAAGCATTACTGCGGTTGGCTCCAGTGCACTGCAACCCCTCGTTGAAGAAGCAGCCAATCTATATATGGCTAAAAACGGCAAGGCCCAAATCGTAGTGCAGGGCGGCGGTAGCGGTACCGGTTTAACCCAGGTATCTTCCGGTGCTGCTGACATCGGCAACTCAGATATTTTTGCCGAAGAGAAAGAAGGAATTGATGCGGACCAACTGGTGGATCACAAAGTGGCGGTAGTGGGCATGGCGGTAGTAGCTAACCCAAAAGCCGGTGTTGATAACATAACTAAAGCACAGTTGAAGGATATTTTTAGCGGTAAAATTACCAACTGGAAGGAACTGAACGGCAATGACCAAGAGATTGTGATCATTCACCGGGCAAAGGGTTCGGGAACCCGCTCTACTTTCGAAAAATATGCTTTAGAGGGCATGGAAGTAACGGCATCAGGTATGGAACAAGACTCCAGCGGTACAGTGGGCAAAATGGTAGCCGAAACTCCCGGAGCGATATCTTACTTGGCATTTCCTTATATTAACCCAAATATAACCGCTTTAAAAATAGATGGCGTTGAAGCTACCGTGGAAAACGTGATCAACGGCACCTACCCGGTGTGGTCTTATGAACATATGTATACTAAAGGAGAACCGGAAGGTGTGACCAAAGACTTTTTAGATTTCATGCTCAGTGATGAAGTGCAGAGCCAATTGGTAGAGCAATTAGGTTATATCCCGGTAACCAAAATGAAAGTTGAACGGGACTTTGCAGGCAATATTACCGAGAAATAGAAAAACCGCTAATTGTATAAACCCGCATTAAAGGGCGCCAAATTACGCCCTTTAAGCGCTGCTTTCAAGTAAAGACTTTTTTCTTAGTGCGTGAGGAGTGTTTACAACAATTGGCAGATAGCAATCAGGTTAAAATCGTCAGAAGGTTTTGGGAAACAGGAGGCAAAGCACTGGCCTTTTTGGCCGCTGCTTTGGTCATTGTACTGACAATTGTAATTATACTTTTTATCGGCAGCAAAGGAATTGCCACTTTTACGCAAAACGGTGTCAGTGTTGGACAATTTCTTTTTGACACCGCTTGGATGCCGGATCGATCGCCGGAACAAGGGGGACCGTTGGTTGGTGCCCTGCCGTTTATTATCGGCAGCATATTAGTGTCAATTTTGGCTGTGATGGTAAGTGCTCCGTTAAGTGTGATTGTTGCGGTTTTTATGGTGGAAATTGCACCTGCCTGGGGGCAAAAAATCCTTCAGCCGGCAGTGGAAATTTTAGCCGGAATTCCTTCCGTTGTTTATGGATATGTGGGCTTAAGTTTGTTAGTGCCCTTTATTCGCAACTACTTTGGCGGCGGCGGCTTTAGTCTTCTGGCCGGTTTTATCGTGCTCTCGATTATGATTTTGCCCACGATTGTCAGTGTTTCGGCAGACAGTTTAAGGGCTTTGCCGTCCCACTTAAAGGAAGCGGCTTATGCCTTGGGTTCTACCAGATGGCAAACCGTTCGCTTGGTATTGCTTCCGGCAGCCCGCTCAGGGATTATTACCGGTGTAGTGCTTGGTTTGGCCCGGGCTTTTGGCGAAGCATTGGCAGTGCAAATGGTAATTGGCAATATGCGGCAAATTCCCGGCTCAATATTAGAGCCCATGATGACCTTGACCAGTGCCATTACCATGGATATGGGCAATACCGTTATGGGGTCGGCCTGGAATAATGCCTTGTGGTCAATGGGGCTATTGCTGATGATCATTTCATTTTTATTTATAGTAGTAATTCGGCTGGTAACGCGAGGTGAGAGGGTACGATGAATTCCCGGTTAGCGGATCGGATAGCAACATCCGTGTTTTGGTTGGGAGCGCTTTTAGTGCTGGCAATATTAGCGGTGCTTTTAGGTTATGTGTTGTGGCACGGCATTAAGGTAATTGATTGGCAGTTTCTCACTTCCCCGCCAAAGGCGGTGGCAGCGGGCGGCGGTATTGGGCCGCAAATTTTTAATTCCTTTTATCTGCTGATTTTAACCATGGCCATTACTGCACCAATTGCTTTGTTGGCCGGTATTTATCTGGCAGAGTATGCCGGCAGTGGCAAAATGATCAATTGGATTTGTCTTTCTATTGAAACTTTAAGTTCACTGCCCTCTATTGTGGTTGGTTTGTTTGGCTTGTTGTTTTTTGTCAATATGACCGGTTGGGGTTACAGTTTGCTATCCGGCGCATTGGCCTTGGCAGTGATTAATTTGCCCTTAATGGTAAGGGTGGCGGAAGAATCAATCCGCAGCGTGCCCAATGAACTGCGTGAAGGCAGTATTGCTTTGGGCGCTACGCACTGGGAAACAATATGGCGCATCACCGTACCGTCAGCCTTTCCCGGTTTATTAACCGGCGCCATTATATCCGCCGGTCGGATTTTTGGCGAAGCAGCGGCATTGTTATATACCGCCGGAATGAGCAGCCCGATTTTAAATTTCTCCAACTGGAACCCCTTTGATGCCACATCCCCGCTGAATATTTTCCGCCCGGCAGAAACTTTAGCGGTGCATATTTGGAAAGTGAATTCTGAAGGGATCATCCCCGATGCACGGGTAGTGGCCGACGGTTCGGCAGCCGTGTTAATATTAGTGGTACTGATCTTTAATATAGGGGCTCGCTGGTTGGGGCGGGTGATTTATCGCCGCATGACGGCGGCATAAATTGAGAAAAAGCACCCACAATAATTGTGAGTGCTTTTTTGCTTTTAACAAGCGGAAGAAGACAGTTTAGCCATAATTTCCGGAACATTTTTAAATGCATCGGTTTCGTATTCTTCAATACGCCCTTGGTCACAGAGCTCACTTAGTTTAGGATCAATCGGCAGTACTGCCAGCATGGGTAGGTTCATTTTTTTGGCGGTTTCGCCGTGACCTTTGCCAAAGATGTGGGATTCTTCACCGCAGTGGGGGCAGACATAATAACTCATATTTTCCACCAAACCTAAAATCGGTACCGGCGGGGTCATCATCTTACACATATTTACTGCCTTGCGTACCACCATGGCCGCTAAATCCTGTGGAGAGGTGACAATTACCAATCCGGTCAGCGGGATTTGCTGCATTACCGTCAGCGGTACATCACCGGTGCCGGGAGGCAGGTCTAAAAGCAGATAATCTAATTTACCCCACTCCACGTCAGTCCAAAATTGTTTTACCGCACCGGCAATAATCGGCCCACGCCAAATAACCGGGTCATCTTCATTATCTAACATCAGGTTTAGAGATATAATTTTAATGCCTAAATCATATGATTGGGGGGGTGTAAATCCAATACCGGTTCCCGGGCCGGGGCGATCGACAACGCCAAACATTCTGGGAATACTGGGGCCGGTGATATCGGCATCCAAAATACCCACTTTATAACCTTGTTTGGCAAGACTTACTGCCATTAGTGCCGTAACCGAGGATTTACCCACGCCACCTTTACCGCTCATAATGGCAATAATATTTTTTACATCTGTGGCATCGTTGGCTGCAATTTTTTCCGGACCAGGACAGCTACCCTCCGTACTGCAGCTGCCGTTTTGTCCGGATTGGCAGCTGGAGCATTTTCCGTCGCTCATGTTATGTACCTCCTATCTAAAATGAACATTGTCTCATAACCATGATATTACTGCTTATCCACAAAGTCAATATATTTTACTGCTTATTTACCTGCCAACGCAATCTTAAGAAAGCTGGCTTTTATCTTTTAATATTATACCCCTTAGTGTTTTAACATGAGAGTAGGCAAGAATTTTAAACGAAAATCCTTTGCAAATCTTAATTTTAAGCATAACTATTTGCCGCCGCAGCATGACAACCCTAACCTAATAAACGGCTTTTCTTGGTATTTTTATGGTGTGGACAAATTCGCCTTCAATGCCATAAAATATAAATTGTAACTATCGGAAGGTGGGGGTATTTCCTAAATGATTGGCATAAAAAATAAAGCAGTAAAAAAATATCGCGGTGGCAATATTACGGCAGCTTTTGGTTCAGATTTATTGGTAACAGGTTCAACGAGTATTCCTAACCTTCTGTTAAAATACTACGTTAAATTAGATATCAGTGACAGCGAAATGATGCTGTTAATTCAAATTTTTCGCCTGCGCACCGAAGAAAAATTGCTTTTCCCCAATTTAGATGAATTAAATCAATATATTAACGGAGATGCCCAACAGGCTTTAACTAACTTATTAAATAAAGAAATTTTAAGTATTACCGAGTATTACGATTTTGAGCAACAGCAGGTAGTTGAAGGTTTGGATTTTGAACCCCTTTATGAAAAATTATCGGAGCTGTGGGCTTGCGATAAAGTTAAAGAAATCGAACAGACTGAGAATATCCTTAAAAGAACTACCGGGGCCAAGTTAGCGTTTGCCGCTGACTGTAACCGAGCCGCCGTAGAAGAGCATGATGAAGCGGGGCAGCTTACCGGTCAGGTGTTAAATGTCTGTTCGGTGTTTGAAAGAGAACTCGGCCGCCCGCTGTCGCCGATGGAAGTAGCTCGTATTCGGCACTGGTGCGAAGAAATGGACACCATCCTGATCATTGAGGCACTGCACCGGGCGGTAATGATTGGCAAACCTAATTTCCGCTATATAGATGCAATTTTGCTGGAATGGCGTAAAAACAATCTACAGACCTTGCCGGAAGTAGCCAAGTATGAACGGGACTTTAAACAGCGGCGGGCGAAAAGCCGAGCCTCGAAGCAAAAAATTCCTACAGAGCAAGGGGACGATCAGGAGCGGAAGAAGTTGTACGATGCACTATTAATGAGTTAGTGGAGTGGGACAGATGAGTGAATGTAAATTGTGCGGCGGTAGCGGTTTAATTATGAAAGGCAACACTGCTGTACAGTGTTCATGTATACAAAAACAAAAACTAAAAAGCAGCTATACAAAAGCAGGGCTGACCTCGCTAATGCGGCAGTATACCTTTGATAAATTTGATTTTCGCTATTATGCCGCTGATAAATTTGATCAAGTTAAAGGCATCAGTTATGCCCAAACCGCAAAAATTACTTATCAGGCAGCTAAAGATTTTACAAAAAATTTTTTCAAGAACCGGCATACCGAAGGGCTGCTGTTTACCGGTCCGGTAGGCAGCGGCAAAACTTTTTTAGCCTGCTGTATTGCCAATGAAGTAATCCAGCGGGGTGAGCGGCTGCTGTTTGTAGTGGTTCCCGATTGGTTGGATCAAATTCGGGCGACATATGATACGGCAAATACCGATGTAACCGAGCAGGATCTGCTTAGTGCGGCCAGAGAAGTGCCGCTGCTAATATTGGATGATTTGGGTGTTCACAACTATACCGACTGGACAAAAAATAAACTGTACTCAATTATTAATTATCGGCTGAATAACCAATTGCCGACAATTATTACTACCAACTTATCATTGCCGGAGCTTTCACAGCATTTGGGTGAGCGTACCGCATCGCGAATATTCCAAATGTGTCGTATTTACCGCTTGCTGGTGGACCGTAACATACGTTACGCTAAAATAATCGGCACAAAAGAGTAATCAACGATTATAAAAACCTCTGCTTTATAGAGCAGGGGTTTTTTGTATATTTATTAGCCTTTAGCGTTTTATTTATTCGCTGTTTTTAATTTGGTTAAAATTTCATGAATAGGGTTAAACTTATGTTGATAAAATATAGCTCGAGCCGGAAAGGAGGAAAAAATGTACAAAAAAATCCGTATGCTCGCCGTAATGTTAGCTTTGTTTATCACGGCAGCTGTGACGCTGACTGATGAAGCTATCGCCGGTGAGGGTTCGGATGTACAGTCTAATTTATTGACCTATCATGTTGTCCGGGAGGGAGATACACTTTACGGCATTAGCAAAAAGTATGACATAACCTTATACGATTTAATGAGCTACAACGGATTGACAGACACTAAAATTTTGGTTGGGCAGAGAATATATTTGCCGCCCAAAAATCAGCAGCTTAGTTCTGAATTATCACCTAGTGTTAAGAATATAAGCTGGGAAGAAGTGGAACTATTGGCTCGTTTAATTCACGCCGAAGCACGCGGCGAAAGTTTTGAAGGAAAAGTGGCAGTAGGCGCAGTGATATTAAACCGACTAAACAGTCCATACTTCCCGAAAACAATTACCGATATTATTTTGCAAAAAAACCACAATGTTTATCAATTTAGCCCGGTGGGTGACGGATCAATTAACTTGGAACCTGATGAAAGCTCCTATCAGGCTGCTCTGCAGGCCTTAAGGGGCGATGATCCGACCAACGGAGCATTGTTTTTCTACAATCCCGACGTAAGTACAGATCCCTGGATCCGTACCCTGCCGGTAATAACAAAAATCGGTAATCACATATTTGCATCTGTTAAAGCATAGTAAGGCTCGTATTTAAATACTGTGCTTGACAATTATAAGAAGGGGGCGGCTTTCCGCTCCCTTAAAATTACTTTAAGGCGGGTTAGTGTTGAAACACAAATGGCCTTTGCTCTCGATAATAATTGCATTAGTGCTTTTAACCGCGGTGGGCTGTTCTTTAACCGGCGGTCTGCCCACACCTAATGTGCCGGTAGCCTCCCGGGTACTGGATGCTTCCGGAAACTTGATCACCACTATTGGCGAGCACAACCGCGTTCCGGTGGAACCGGAAGAAATATCGCCGTATATGGCAAAGGCAATAGTGGCGGTGGAGGATGCTCGCTTTGAAAAACATTACGGTGTCGACCCGATTGGGCTGGCACGCGCTTTATACCGCAACGTGCGTGCCGGTAAAGTGGTGGAAGGAGGCAGTACCCTTACCCAACAGTTGGCAAAAAATTTATACCTGACCAATGAACGCACCCTTACGCGTAAAATAAAAGAGCTTTATTATGCTCTTCAACTGGAACGGCATTATACCAAGGAAGAAATTTTAAACATGTATTTAAACACCGTTTACTTCGGTCAGGGGGCTTATGGCATAGAATCCGCATCCCGAGTATTTTTTCAAAAGCATGCCACCGATTTAACTTTGGCTGAATGTGCAATGCTGGCCGGCATGGTTAATGCACCAAGCTATTATTCCGAGCGGAAAAATTTTGCCGCCGCTAAAAAGCGGCAGCAAATAGTGCTGCAGGAAATGGTAAAACAGGGCTATATTACTGAAAAAGAGATGGAAAGTGCCCTTAAAGAAAAGCTAAATATGAATCCTACCCCGCCGCCTGTGGGCAGGGCAGGATACTTTGTCGCAGAGTTAATTAAAGAACTGGACAAAATTTTACCGGACGGCAAAGATCAACTGTATACTGCCGGGCTGCAAATAGAAACCACGCTGGACCTGAAAGTTCAACAAGCGGCGGAAGAAGCGGTAAAGGCCGGACTGGCAAACAAAGATGAAGATTTACAGGCTGCATTGGTTGCCGTCAATCCGCAAAACGGCCATATTGTGGCTATGGTGGGCGGAAAGGATTATGCCGCCAGCCAATATAATCGCGCTCTGGCTAAACGACAGCCCGGCTCGGCGTTTAAGCCCATTGTTTATGCAGCGGCATTAGAAAAGGGCTATACTGCCGCCAGTACATTTTTCTGTCAGCCGGTAAAATACCCGCAGGCGAAGGGTGAATACCAGCCTACAGATTACGGCGATAGCTACCACTACCGCCCCTTTACATTAAAAGAAGCCTTGAAAATCTCGGACAATGTGGTGTCAGTGCAGCTAATTGAGCAAATTGGGCCGGAAACTGCCGTGAACATGGCTAGGCGTTTAGGAATCAGCGGCAATTTATCGCCCTACTTATCGCTGGTTTTAGGGTCTTCGCCGGTGAGTCCGCTGGAAATGGCCATGGCTTACGGGGTTTTTGCCAACGGCGGTATAGCCAATAAACCGATTTACTTTACCAGAATACTGGACCAAAAGGGCCGCGAGCTCTACAGCAACCGCAGCCAATTAAGAAAAGCAATGGATAAAAACCATGCCTATATCATTACTGACATGCTGAAAAGTACTTTTGAACAAGGCGGTACCGCCGCCAATGTTGCCCATATTATTGATCGCCCGGCTGCAGGAAAAACCGGTACCACTGACAATTACTTAGATGCCTGGTTTGTCGGCTATACTCCTGAATTATCGGCGGCGGTTTATGTCGGCTACGACCGGTCCGATAAAAGCAAGCCGGTAGGGACCGGGGGAGTGGTTGCCGCCCCGATTTGGGCTCAATTTATGAAAGGGGCTTTAGCGGGCAAACCGAAAAAAGAATTTGCTGTACCGGCAGACATTGTATTTAAAAATGTCTGTAGTCGGGACGGATTACTGGCATCGCCGGCCAGCACGGGAACGATTAGAGTGGCTTTTGTCAAAGGCAGCGAACCGATTGCCTATTGCACCGGGGACAGGTGGTGGGAAAAGTTAGCTTTGCCGGAAGATGAGGATGAACTGCGGTAAAGTTTTGCCAACTAACAAAATAATCTGGGCATTGGCAGAAAGCCCGCCAAACAATAGCCTGAGTTTATCCTGCTTTAATGGTATAATTACTTTTATGCAGACTAATGAAGGGAAATTAAAATTATGCTTCTATCACAGGGAATAATCATTTTGTTGACCGGTATACTGGCGGGATTTTTAAATACCGTTGGTGGCGGGGGCTCGATGATCACCATGCCAATGCTTATTTTTTTGGGGCTGCCTTCAGCGGTGGCTAACGGAACCAACCGGGTTGCCTTAATGGTGGAAGAGCTGGTAGCCATTATCAACTTTCGGCATAAAGGCTTTTTTTACCCTAAGCTAAGCATATTGCTCAGTGTACCGGCAGTATTGGGTTCCGTTGTCGGTGCTAAATTTGCCATTGATTTATCAGATGATTTGTTTAACAAAATATTGGCGGCGGTAATGCTGATGGCGTTAATTTTAATTACCCTGCGTCCGGAAAAATATTTTTTAAAGTCGGCAAAAGAGCAAGAGGAAGAAGATTTAGGTATCGGCCGTTCAATTGCCGCAGTGATAGTCTTTTTCCTAGTGGGTTTTTACGGCGGCTTTATTCAGGTAGGTGTTGGCTTTGTAGTCATTGGGCTACTGGCTTTAATTACCGGTATGTCTTTAGTGAAAATTAACAGTTTAAAAGTTTTTATTATGGGCATGTACCTGCTGGCGTCACTGCTGGTTTTTATTGTCAACGGCAAAATTAATTGGTTAATCGGCTTGACATTGGCAGTAGGCAACGGTATCGGTGCTTACCTGGGAAGTAACTTTGCCGTGGCCAAAGGCGATAAATGGATTCGGGCAGTTTTAGTGCTGGTGGTGCTGCTTATGTCCGCTAAGTTATTGGGCATACATAAAATTTTGCTTTGAAAAAAATGAAGTGCCACCCCCGCTGTTATAAGCGAGGGTGGGTTAAAAACGATTATGCCGGCGAGCGCTGTGCCTTTCTTTGCTCGGCCAGTACTTGTTCCACCATGTTTAACGGATTGTTGTCGCCGAGATAGCGCAATGTGCCGTTATCTTGAAACTTAACCAATGAACGATAGCGCCCGTCAAAAAACTCTAAGATACCCGATGCCGCATCCCACTTGATCGCTTTTAATTCCAAGGGGTTGCCTTCCCAATCCTTGCCAAAGGGTGAATCTTCAATATACCCTAAGGCTTCTTCCGCTGATAGATTACTGTACCAGTATTGCTTCCCTTCTACGGACATACTGATGCACTCCTATCTCTTTTTATAATTGCTGCTAGTTTTACCGCATATATACTGCTTTATGTATTGAGCACAATTTATAACACTGTGTTTGTTAACTGATAAAAATTGTTATATATTACTAATTGGAATACAAAAAATAAAGGGTTATTTATTTTAAAAATAAAATTACTTTAGGGAAGACTAAAGATGACATGAGATCAAGGGAGGCCTATAATGTCAAATAGTGAAATTAAACTCACCCAACTGACCAAAGCAGCGGGGTGAGCGGCGAAAATCGGTCCGGATACTTTGGCGCAGGTGCTGCGCCAATTACCTATAAAAACTGATCCTAACCTGCTGGTAGGGGTGGATACCTCTGATGATGCCGCCGTTTATCGTTTAAATGACGACTTGTATTTAATTCAAACCATTGATTTCTTCCCGCCAATGGTTGACGAGCCGGCGGTTTTCGGACAAATTGCCGCCGCCAATGCGTTAAGTGATATTTACGCAATGGGTGGTCAGCCCACCTTGGCTTTAAATATCGTTTGCTTTCCCAATTGTTTGCCCACTGATGTGCTGGCGGAAATTCTGCGGGGCGGCGCGGAAAAAGTGCATGAGGCCGGTGCGGTAATTGCCGGCGGTCATTCGGTGGAAGATGAGGAACCTAAGTACGGCTTAGCGGTAACCGGTTTGGTGAAAGCACAAGATCTGTTAACCAATGCCGGTGCACAAATGGGGGATGTCTTGATTATTACCAAGCCGCTGGGTTCGGGAATTATCAATACCGCCATAAAAGCAAACATTGCCGCTAAGGAAGTGGCGGAGCAGGCGGTAAAGTACATGGCAATGCTAAATGCGGCAGCCGGTAAGGCGATGACAGAAGTAGGCGTGAACGGATGTACGGATATTACCGGTTTTGGCTTGTTAGGCCATGCGGCGGAAATGGCACGGGCCAGCAATAAAAGTATCGAGTTGTGGTCGAAAAATTGCCCCTTTTTGCCCGGAGCATTGGATTTAGCCCGCATGGGTATTATTCCCGCCGGCGCTTACAACAACCGCCATCACCTAGGCGAACAGGTTTCTTTTGCCGACTCGGTCGTTCGGGAGGTACAAGATATATTATTTGATCCGCAAACTTCCGGCGGTCTATTAATCAGCTTGCCGGAAGATAAGGCCGACAGTTTGCTAAATAAGCTGCAAAAAAACGATGTGCCTGCGGCGGCAATCGGACGGGTGATTGCCCGACAGGAGCAATTAATTAAAGTTATTTAGGAGGGGACAAAAGTGGGTTATAAAGAAGTAAATAATTGCGGACTGAATTGCCCTCAGCCGGTAATTAATACTAAAAAGGCGTTAGATGAAATGACTTCCGGCACGGTGGTATCAATTGTAGACAACGAGGTGGCCAAAGAGAACGTGCTGCGCTTTGCCCAAAATGCCGGCTACGAGGTGACAGTGGAGGAAGCGGAGGGCAATTATCTAATTACCATTACCAAAGGAGAAAAAGCCGCCCCTCAGGTGGAAAAAGCGGTGATAAATAAAGCGGTAACCGATAATAATGGGCGTGAAAGCACCGTTTATTTGGTGATTACCGACTCTATAGGGCAAGGTTCACCGGATTTAGGCTACACCCTAATCCGCAGTTTTTTTAAAACCCTGCGGGAATTAAATCCTGCTCCGGCGGCATTGATTTTCATGAATGCCGGAGTAAAATTGGTGGTTGAAGGTGCCCAAACATTGGAGGATATAGTTGCTTTGCACAATAAAGGTACTGAAATACTGGCCTGCGGCACCTGTTTGGATTATTATAAAATTAAAGAAAAACTGGCGGTCGGTGTAGTAAGCAATATGTTTGAAATAGTAGAAAAAATGGGTACGGGTAAAGTAATTACCATTTCTTAAATATGCATAGCCAATAATAAAAAGCAGTAAAGAGTATTAATTTAACCTACTCTTTACTGCAGTAAGTTAACATAAAACATAACTTTTTAAATTTTTGATATAAGAAAATACATTATAACAATATTTATTACAGAATGTGTACCGCTTTAATTATTAAATTTGTATTGACTTTTTGCTGCAGTTGTTGCATAATAATAATTGCGCCGTCGGGATGTGGCTCAGCTTGGTAGAGCGTTCGGTTCGGGACCGAAAGGTCGCAGGTTCAAATCCTGTCATCCCGACCAGTAAAAATCCCCAATGGATCATTCCGTTGGGGTTTTTTATGTTAAAAAACACGTACAGTGGCAGAGGTTAATTAATTAACTGATTAACTAACGACGATCTTCATCCTTGATGATGGCTACCATTCTGCCCTTCACTTCGCCTCTTTTCAGTTTTTCTAATCCTTCTGCTATTTCTTCAAAGCCAATTTCGATAATTTCAGGGTTAAGTTTTCCTGCTGCCATTAGCTTGTAGCATTCGGCGATATCCTGAACCGTACCGCCGTTACTGCCTACAATCTCAGCCTGTTTTAAAATCAAACTCATAGTGTTAATGGTTGTTTGCAGTTTAGCCATGCCCACTACCACAACCCGTCCCCGATTTCCTACCGCCTCCAGGGCCTTGGCAGTAGTGTGATCTGCACCGGCAAAGTCAACGATCACGTCCAGATTATATGGGGCCAGTTTTTCCGGACTGTCAACCGCATCTTTGCATCCCAGGGCAATGGCTTTTTCCCGGGCTTTCGGATTTCTTGAAGAGGCATAAACTTCACAACCCTGTAAAACAGCGATGCGGGCGCCAAATTGCCCTAAGCCGCCAATGCCGATAATTCCCACTTTCATGCCCGGTTGAACTTTGCCCATTCCCACTACGGCATGATAAGAGGTCATCCCGGCATCGGTCGCTACCGCTGCTTGCGCAAAACTCACTCCTTCCGGAATGGGAACCAGCATTTCTGCAGGCACCGCTGACTTTGTAGCATACCCTCCGTCACGTCCGTAACTGGGACCGGTGCCGTCGGAAGCATACATCGGGCAAACGCCTACTTTATCTCCTACTTTGAATCCTTCAACATTGGGACCGACTTCAGATATCACTCCGGCAAACTCGTGTCCTAAAATAACCGGTCTTTTTGTGATCAGTTCCAACCATTTTTCATCTTCCAATGCGCCGACATCTGAATGACACAATCCGGTGGCCATCACATCCAACACCACATAACCTTCTTTAGCTTTGGGGTCCTCTTTTTCGACCAAAGTAAGGGGTTCGTGGGTGTTTGTGAATTGCCAGCCTCTCATAATTAATACCTCCCTTAAAATTGATGTAATACCATAATTTGGTATTTTATAAACCATATATCAATTACAAATATTTTGTCAATAGATTTTTAAAAAACTTCCATAAAATATTCACAGCTAGAGAATGGCAATTAAATTAAAAGATAATAACTGGATGATATAATGATGATGGGTATTGATTATCAATAAAGCTAGTTTTGATGGGTCATAAGGGAGGATTAAAATGAAAATAATCGATTTGACACACACCGTTACCGAAGATATACCGGTATTTCCCGGCACAGAGAAACCGAAATTAGAATTGGCAAGCACCTACGAGAAAAACGGTTTTAAAGAAACCTTGTTGACGATATTTTCGCACACCGGAACCCATATGGATGCCCCTGCCCATTTGTTTGCAGCAGGAACCACTTTAGATTCATTTCCGGCAACCCAATTTGTCGGCCCGGGATTGGTCATCGATTGCACTGATTTGCAAGCGGGGCAGAGAATTACCATGAACTATATCGAGCAGGTAAAAGAAAAGGCCGATCTGGCGGAATTTATTTTGTTCCACACCGGTTGGGATCGTTATTGGGGTACAGACGCCTATTTTGGCGATTACCCATGCATTAGCGAGGAAGTTGCCGAGTATTTAATTCAAAGTAAGAAAAAGGGCGTTGGCTTAGATCTAATCAGCATTGACCCCATTGCAGATCAAAACTTAACCATGCATAAAAAACTGCTGGCGGCAGCGGACATAGTGATTATTGAAAATTTAACCGGCTTAGGAAAAGTAGGAGGCGATTTATTTACATTTTGCGCCCTGCCGCTAAAATACGGTAACGCTGACGGTGCACCCATACGTGCAATCGCAATTGTACATGATTAAAGAAAATGGAATCTTTAATCTGTCTTTTTGGGTAACACACTTAACAAGAACTTATCTACTTTATCTTTATCTTCGGCGCGTATTTTTAAAATTACGGGACTTTCATTTTTCTTTAAGAAATAGGTTAGAACTTTTCCGTTTTTGTGTGCCAATACCAAGTCATAATATCCAGAGGAGTTGTTAAAAGTTTGTTTTTCATAGCATTTACCCCAGCTATATGAAGCAAATTCTTTCCAATTAAGTATTTTTCCTCTGATAAGAATGCCGATACCGGAAATTGTATCAGTATGCATACCCTTATACAACTGGGACAAACCAAATACGAACAAGACAGCACAATATAATAAACTTGTTAAACGGTCCTGAGCTTGATTTATACTCAATAAAAGTTTTACATTCTCACTGTTATATGCATAATTTTTTAATTTAGTCATAAACTCTGGATTGAACATTTGATTTATATTTTGAATATATCTTTCTTGCATAAGATAATCATATAATTCTCTTATTTGGTTTCCAATCAAGAGTAGGGATATTATAGACGCAGCTAGAAGCACAAGGCCACAAAAAAGTTCTATGTTTAGTTTACTTTTCAATGACTGCGCAATAATATCATTGTTAATTAATTTTATATAATATTTATGTTTAGCTATGTCTCTGACTAATAAAATCAGGAGGATTGCGGTTATTCCAATGAAAATAAATTGTCCGTCAAAGTATTTAAGCAATTGATTAGACAATAACAAGATTAAACTAAAGGCCGCTATAGTAAAAACAATAGCAATTATCGTAGTGATAAAAGGAATTTCTATAGCTTCTGTTTTTTCCTCAGCGGGTCCTTTATTATTCTTCATTATTTGTTGAGCCACATCTTTAGAACTGCATTCTTTGCAAAATACATGGTGGGCATTGCCGTAGTTTATATGTACTGTTTTTTTGCATAATTCACATCTCAAATAAATTACTCCCCTTCTTGGTTTATTACCCTTTTATTCTATAAATAGATGGGGATAACCTGTTAATTAATTTCAATAAATAGCATTTCAAATCGCATTTCGGGAATATGGGATGGTGGGGGAATTTGGTAAAATCCGGCGCAAAGTATTGCCGTGCCGGCAGTATTGTGGTAATATTTAGGACAAAATTCAACAGGGTTGGTTTGCGGCAGTAAGCCTATGGTTTGCTGTTCCAAGCTCCCAAACAATGATATAAGGGCTAAATGCAGGCAGGAGTTAGTTTTGGGCCTTAAACACAACCATAACTAAGTAAAGGTCACCTAACAGGTGGCCTTTTATTTTCTTCACTTTCCATTTAGTACCTGACTTTAGCATATTGAAAATTCAAAATAAAAAGGTAGAATATCATTGTTGGGCAGTATGGGCAAAGTTGCGATGCAAAACCAAAGACAAAGCGCGGAACCTGTGGACAAGGCATATACTAATTTGCTCTACGCATGATTAAAGCAGAATAGAAAGGAGAGTTTTTTTATATATGCAAAGTACCGCCGCAAGTTCTCCTGATAGAAGTTTTGTCAGCCGAAAACCGGTGGGCAAGTGGCTATTAAATCTTTTCTTGCCGTTTTTGGTCTTTTTAATTCCCCAATCAACGGGACTCACCATGGATATGAAGGTTTTCTTTGCCGTTACTCTTTGGGCTATCCTTGCATGGCTTTTAGAAACCATTCCCGGAACCGCAGTTGCCATATTACTGCCGGTTTTCTACATCATATTCGGTTTGGTAGATACGCCAGTGGCGTTTAGCCCTTGGACGACAACGATTCCCTGGCTGGTACTCGGTGGGGCGATCTTTAGTGCGGTTATGCTCAATACCGGTCTGGCAAAAAGAATTGCCTATTTTACCATTTTAAAAACCGGCGGTTCATTTAAAGGTTTACTGCTGGGTATTACGCTGGCGGGTGTGATCCTTGCCCCTTTTATTCCGTCGATCATGGGTAAAATGGCAGTTTTAACGCCAATTGCCATCGGTATTTGTCAGGCGCTAAACTTCCCGGCAAAATCAAGAGCCGCTTCCGCCGTCATGATGACAGCCTTTCTTGCAGTTACCGGACCGGCATTTTCTTATCTTACCGGTGGCGCACATATTGTCATGGCCACAGGGATCATAGCTAATATTTCAAAAGAAACAATTTCTTGGTCTCAGTATGCCTATCAAAACTTTATTCTATGGCTCCTTTGGTCTCTCTTATGCGTCGGCTTGATTATGCTAGTGCTAAAACCGGAAAAGGAAATGGCGGCTAAAGAGGTTATTCAACAGAAGTATCAAGAGTTAGGGCCTATTACCCGACAGGAAAAAAGCGTCCTCTATTTAATGGTTGCCCTGATCATTGCCCTGTTTACAGAATCTTTTCATCATATTGATGCGGCATGGGTATTTTTACTGCTTTGCGCACTGTGCTTTGTGCCGGGTATTGATTTAATGAACCAGGAAAAGCTAAGCAAAGTGAATTTTGGAATTGTGTTCTTTATTACCGGTACCATGACGATCGGCAGTGCGGGTGTCGCCACCGGTGCGGGTGAGTGGCTTGCTCAAGGCATGCTTCCCTATTTAATCGGAAGTGAAGTATATACATTAGCCGCTACCTGGGCTTGCGGTGTTTTATTGAATTTTGTCCTGACACCGCTGCCGGCAACCGGCAGTTTTACCGGCCCGATTGCCGAGATGGCTATGCAAGCAGGGATGAATCCTTACCCGGTTGTTTACAGCTTTTTGCAAGGCCTTGATCAATTTGTGTTCCCCTACGAACATGCCTTGCTGATGTATGTGTTTTCCTTTGGCTTGATTTCCATGAAAAACATGCTAAAAGTGCTGATACCGCGGATACTGCTCAGTCTTATATTTGTCATTACCGTTGCCTATCCTTACTGGAAGCTTATCGGCCTCTTTAATTAAAGTTTTAAGCCTCATGGCACCTTTTACAGAAGAGATTGGAAGGTGTCGTGAGGCTTTTTGTATTAAAGCATGCTTTAGCCGGCATTACCTATTTGCTGTCTGCTACCTGGCATTTAAACTACAGAAATTGCTTTAACTGCTGGATATTATCCTCTTCAAATCGCAACAGCCTTTCCATCAACTCTACAATACCTCTTTCTGCTGTGTCCTTGTACTTTTTAATATTCTTAACTGCATCTATAATTCCCATATTGCTGCCAATAATCAGCATTTCGGCAATATGGGACGGTGATTTGTCAGTCAAAGTCTGTACGTTGATCATTAAGTATGTCCTCACTTTGGTAAGCAGGCCGATACCTTTTTCATCATAACCGTTTTTATTCAGCAGTTCTTTGGCCTTAGCATGAATATCCCGGTATCCGTTTAAATGCTCTTCCAAATACTTTTTAAACTCACCCCGGTCATCTTCCACAATATCTATTAATTGGCTGATAGTATTGACACCCATTTGTGAATTTTGATAGATGAAGTTTAAAAGTTCAGCATTTTCGTTCACTTTGTTAAACCTCCGGTAGATTTACTTTTCTTTAATAATAATAATTGCTAGTATTTCCGGTATCGGTCTCTGAAAATACATTACAGTCAATTAACTTACGCATTTCCTGCCTGAAACTTTTTGTTATTACTCAGGCGTCTAAAGGGTGAAGTAAAAAGATACATATCTTTGATTAAAGGAGTTTCATTAGATGTCAAATCACAATATCGAACAATTAATTGCCGACCACGTGATGGCATATAAAGAAAATTACTACCGCTTGGCCTATAGCTATGTAAAAAATACGCAAGACGCTTTAGATGTAGTACAAGAGTCTATTTACAAAGCCCTGTCCGCTAAGAATTCACTTGATAACACCGCTTATTTAAAGACCTGGTTTTACCGCATTATTGTTAATACCGCCATTGATTTTTTGCGCCGACGAAAAAAACTTGCCTTGGCTGAGGAAGACGTACTAATTAATATGGATAATGGCAGCGTTGACCTTTATCAGGATATCGACCTAAAGCAAGCACTGGATGCACTGCCGGCAAATTACCGCACGATCATCGTTTTGCGTTATTTTGAGGATTTAAAGTTGGAAGAAATAGCCATAATTTTAGATGAAAATGTTAATACCGTTAAAAGCCGATTGTACCGTGCACTAAAAAAGCTTCGGATAGAAATGGATGACAGGGAGGATTAATTTAATGAAGGATAAAAGATTAGAGCATTTGAAGAAAGAGTATCAAAATATACCCATCCCGGCAAATTTAGACGAAGTGGTAAAAAAAGCACTCCGCCAAGGCGGGGTTACCCGGCGTAACAACCCTGGCAAAATTGTTGCAGTTATAGCTGCTTCACTGATTTTGTTTATTGCTGTAATTAATATTAGCCCGGCAGTGGCCAAAAACGCTGCCGAGTTGCCGGTGGTGGGCAGCATTGTTAAAGTGCTAACTGTGAAAAATTACATTGTTAATGAAGAAAGATTTCAGGCAAATATCAATGTACCTAAAATTGAAGGCTTAGAAAACAAGAACTTGGAAAGCAGTTTAAATCAAAAGTATTTGGCCGAAAATAAAGCACTATATCAGCAATTTGTTAACGAAATGGAACAGTTAAAACAGCAGGAGGGAGGAAATATTGCGGTAAACAGCGGTTATGAGGTTATTACCGATACTGAAAAATTATTGACGGTTAAGCGTTATGTGGTGATAACCCAAGCATCTGCTGCCGAAACGGTGCGGTACGATACCGTTGATAAAGAGAAGCAATTATTAATTACTCTGCCCAGCCTGTTTAAAGATGACAGCTACATCCATATCATCAGCGAAAATATTAAAGAACAAATGAAAGCACAAATGCAAGAAGATGAAAGTAAAATTTACTGGGTGGAAATGCCCGGTCAACAACTGGAAATGATCGAACCTTTTAAAACCATAGATCCGGAACAAAGTTTTTACATCAACTCCCAAGGTAAATTGGTAATTGTGTTTGACGAATACCAAGTGGCCCCTGGCTACATGGGTACGCCGGAGTTTATCATTCCTACCGAAGTATTGGCAGATATTTTGGTCGGCAGAGAGTATATCCACTAGCATGTTGCTGCATTTTTGTTCCAATATTGACATAAAAGGTTAGTTTTGATATATAAATGTTATGACTTAGCACTCAATAGGCAAGAGTGCTAACAAAAACATAAATTGTTGGCATATCACGGAAAACTGAGGAGGATGATTTGGTTTGGCATTAAAACAGTTTCAAGCTGAATCAAAAAGGCTGCTGGATTTAATGGTAAACTCAATCTACACCCATAAGGAGATTTTTTTAAGGGAACTGATTTCCAATGCCAGTGACGCGATAGATAAGATTTACTATAAAGCACTAACTGATGATAATTTAACCTTTAATAAGGATGATTATTATATTAAAGTGACAGTGGACAAGGAAAAGCGGATTTTAAAAATTTCCGATACCGGTATTGGCATGACAGAGCAGGAATTGGAAGAGAACTTAGGGGTCATTGCCAAGAGCGGTTCACTGGCCTTTAAAGAAGATAACGAAATGAAAGATGACTTTGACATTATCGGCCAGTTTGGTGTGGGCTTTTATTCTGCCTTTATGGTTGCTGATGTTGTCACGGTGATTACCAAAGCCTTGGGCAGTGACCAAGCTTATAAGTGGGAGTCAACAGGAGCGGAAGGATATACAATTGAACCCTGTGAAAAAGATACCGTCGGAACCGATGTGATCTTGAAAATTAAACAAAATACAGAAGAAGAAGATTTCGACCAGTATTTGAATCAATATAAATTACAGTCAATTATCAAGAAATATTCCGATTATATCAGATATCCCATTAAAATGGATATTACCACTACCAGGCTAAAAGAGGGCAGTGATAATGAATATGAAGAAATTACCGAAGAAAAAATTATCAACAGCATGGTGCCGATTTGGCGAAAAAATAAAAATGAACTGACGAGGGAAGATTACGAAAACTTTTATGCTGAAAGGCACTACGGCTTTGATAAGCCGCTGAAATACATTCACATCAGTGCGGAAGGTACGATAAGCTATAAAGCTATTTTGTTTATTCCGGAGAGAATACCTTTTGATTTTTATACCAAGGAATATGAAAAGGGCTTAGAGCTTTATGCTAACAACGTTTTAATTATGAATAAGTGTGCTGAGCTGCTGCCGGATTATTTTAGCTTTGTCAAGGGAATGGTTGACTCTGAGGATTTATCACTGAACATTTCCCGCGAAATGCTGCAGCATGATCGCCAGTTAAAAGTAATTGCCAAAAATATCAAGAACAAAATTAAAAATGAACTGCTGCAGATGTTAAAGGATGAAAGGGATAAGTATCTAAAGTTTTACGAGTCCTTTGGCCGGCAGTTAAAATACGGCGTTTACAGCGAGTATGGGGCCAATAAAGAAGTACTGCAGGATTTACTGCTGTTTTATTCCTCGAAAGAGAAAAAGATGGTTACCTTATCTGAATACCTTTCCAGAATGCCTGAGGAGCAAAAATACATTTATTATGCTGTCGGCGATTCAGTAGAGAGAATTGAAAAATTGCCGCAAGCTGAACTGGTAGCAGATAAGGGTTATGAAATTTTATACTTCACTGATGATATAGACGAATTTGCCATTAAAATGATGCACAGCTACCAAGGTAAAGAATTTAAGTCGGTATCCAGCAGCGATTTGGGCATTGAAAGTGAAGAACATAAGAAAGCAGAGGCGGCAGAGGAAGAGAACCAAGGGCTGTTTAATGAGATGCAGAACATCTTAGCGGGCAAGGTTAAGGCCGTTCGTGCCTCTAAAAGATTGAAGCAACATCCGGTATGCCTGGCCAATGACGGTGATATATCCATCGAGATGGAAAAAATACTGAATTCCATGCCCTACAACAAAGACAACCCGATTAAGGCAGATAAGGTGTTAGAAATTAACACTAATCACGAGGTGTTTAAATCATTAAAAAAAGCATATCAGGATAATGATCAAGATAAGTTAAAATTATTTGCCGATTTGCTATACAACCAAGCATTGCTCATTGAAGGGTTGCCGATAGAAGACCCGGTAGAGTTCAGCAATAACATTTGTAAAATGATGGTTAGCTAAAACAGCGTTGCCAAACGCTTTTCCGGCTTTGTTAGGCCGGAAAAGCGTTTTTTATTTATATAATCGGCCCAGCTCTTTGGAGCGTTTGGTGGCAGCGGTAACGGCGCGTTCGATGGCTATTTGAAAGCCGCAGCGTTCCAGTTCGGTTATTCCGGCCATTGTTGTACCGTTGGGTGAAGTTACTTGTTTTCTTAATATTTCCGGTTTTTCGCCCGTGGCGACTAGCATGCGGGTTGCTCCCACCAAGGTTTGCAGCACAAGGGGTTGGGATAGTTCCCGCGGCAGGCCAATTGTTTCTCCGGCTTTTTCCATTGCTTCTATTAAGTAATAAATGTAAGCGGGGCCGCTGCCGGACAGGCCGGTTACCGCGTCCAGCAATTGTTCTTCAACAATCACTACCTTGCCGACAATATTAAAAATCTGCTTGGCCAGCTCTAACTGTTCCGCGCTGACATACCGCCCGGCACTAAGTCCGGTGGCTGATTCCAGTACCGCACAGGACGTATTGGGCATTGCCCGCACAACCGGTATTTGACGCTCCAATGTATTTTCAATTAAAGATGTGCTCACTCCCGCGGCAAGGGAGATAATCAACTGCTTTTCGCTAACATAACCCTTTATTTCGTTTAAAGCGCTCGCTGTGTCCTGTGGTTTAATGGCCAGTACAATTACATCTGCTTGGCGGGCGGCGGTTTTTTTATCAAATACCGGCATAATGCCGTAATATCGGCGTAAAAACTGCAGACGCTCAGTGTTGCTGCGGTTGGCTACCCAAATTGCACCGGGACGGATTTGTTCGGTAGATAATAAACCGTTAATCATGGCAGCGGCAATATTGCCGGCACCGATAAATAAAAATTGTTTTTCCGCGACCAAAATATTCTTCCCCCTTTCTCAAAACAGGCAGAAGTTTTACGCTCTGGTTTGTCCCGAGCCCAAAACTATATATTTATAACTTGTTAATTCTTTTAATCCCATCGGTCCGCGGGCATGCAGTTTTTGTGTACTGATGCCGATTTCAGCTCCAAAGCCAAATTCAAAACCGTCGGTAAACCTGGTGGAGGCGTTGTGATAAACTGCGGCGGCATCAACAGAACGCAGGAAGATATCGGCATTTTCCCGGTTGTCGGTGACAATGGCTTCCGAATGACCGGTGCCGTATCGCTGAATATGGGCGATGGCCTCGTTTAAATCGTTGACTACTTTTACTGCGATTATCGGGGCGAGAAATTCCCACTCCCAGTCACTTTCCGTTGCCGGTTCGACATCATTAGCCAGTTTTTGTGTTTGTCCGCAACCCCGTACCGTGACACCTTTGGCTTTAAGCGCCTCAATTGCTTGCGGCAACCAGGGGGCGGCTATTTTTTGATGTACCAGCAATGTTTCAGCGGCGTTGCAAACACCGTAACGTTGACATTTAGCATTGAGGAGGATATCCAATGCCATTTGCGGGTCCGCATCTTGGTCGATATAGATATGGCAGTTGCCCACGCCTGTTTCAATTACCGGTACGGTGGCATTTTGCACCACGCTCTGAATTAAGCCGGCACCGCCCCGCGGGATTACTAGGTCAATCAGGCCCTTTAATTTCAGCAGCTCATTGACATCTGCCCGGTCAGTGCTGTCTACCAATTGCACTGCCGCGGTTGGAACATTTGTTTTTGCCAAGGCTTTTTTTGTCGCCTTTACCAGCGCCCGGTTGCTGTTCAGTGCGGTGGAACTGCCGCGCAGTATCACGGCACTGCCGGCTTTTAAACATAGTGCGGCAGCATCTACCGTAACATTGGGCCGGCCTTCATAAATGATTCCCACCACTCCGATTGGCACCCGTACTTTATTTATTTTCAGGCCGTTGGGGCGGGTCCAACTTTCAATCACTTCACCTATGGGATCCTTTAGCGCCGCTATCTGGTGAATTCCTTCAGCTATGTCGTTTAAACGGGATTGATCCAGCGCCAGCCGATCCAACAGCGGTTCAGGAAGGCCGGATTTTTTCCCCTTTTGCAAATCCAAAGCGTTGGCTTGAATAATTTCTTTGCTGTCGGCAATGAGCTGGTCTGCAATGTAATTTAAGGCTTGGTTTTTCGCTGCCGGCTGTAGACGCGCTAATTCACCGGCAGCTGTTTTGGCATGAACTGCCAGTTCTTTTACTAATGACATTTGACATCCATCCTTTCACAAACTAACCAATCACGGTTAACAACTTCTAAATTGTGCCGTTGTTTACCGGCAATTAGGCGCAGATCTTGAGAGGACAGGTTGCTTATACCCTTGCCTAAAAGCTGGTTATGCTCGCTTTTTATATTGACCGCACTGCCGGCCGGGAAAGTCCCATGCACATCAAGAATGCCTACGGCCAGCAGGCTTTTTTTATGGTGCAAAATCGCCTGGGCGGCGCCTTGGTCTACAACAATGGTGCCTTTAGGTACACTGCCAAAGGCCAGCCATTGTTTGCGGCTGCAGAGTGCCTGCTGGGCCGGTTCAAAGCGGGTGCCCAAATGTTTGCCACGGGCGATAGCAATTATGTTTTTCGGATTTTGGGAATCGGTAATAATGGTACGTATGCCGCTGCGGGCGGCAATGCGGGCAGCCGCCAGTTTGGTGCGCATACCGCCGGTGCCGACTGCACTGCCCCTTCCTCCGGCAATTTGTTCTAATTTTTGATCTATTTCTTTTACTACCGGAATCAGTTTGGCGTTTGGTTCTTTGCGCGGATCGCCGCTATATAAACCTTTGGTGTCGGTGAGGATTACCAACAACTTGGCACCGACCAAACCGGCCACTAAGGCACTTAAAGTGTCGTTATCACCGAATTTTATTTCGGCAAAGGCCACACTGTCGTTTTCATTAACTATTGGCAGTACGGAATGGGCCAACAGTAAATTAATGGTGTTGCGGGCGTTAATATAGCGCTTGCGGTCGGCCAAATCCTCTCGGGTTAAAAGAATTTGTGCCGCTTTAATACCTATCTGTTGCAGCAGTTTGTTGTACTGTTCCATGAGCAAACACTGCCCTACAGCTGCTGCCGCCTGTCTTTCCGGCATGGTTAAGTTGCTGCCGTGCCAACCCAAATGATTTAAACCTGCGGCCACAGCGCCGGAAGAAACCAATACCGGTTGCCAGCCAAGTTGTTGTAATTCGACAATACTTTGGCATAAGCAGGCCATTTTCCCGGTATTTAGCGCACCTTTACTGTCTGTTAAGCTGCTGCTGCCAATTTTAATTACCATTCTCTGTGCATGTGCCAACTTGCTTCCCTCCAAGAACTAAATGACAAGAAAATAAAAAACTCCTTTTGTCCTAAGGACGAAAGGAGCCTCTTTCGCGGTACCACCTTAATTAATGTGCCAGGCACATTCACTCTTGTGCCCTTTATCGGGGGCAGCCGGTTAGGTTAAATCCCTAACTGCTCCGGAGTGGGTAATAAGAATTGCGCTGAAGCACCTTGCAGCCTAAGGGTGCTCTCTCTGAGCAGCGGCAAAATTCTTATCTGTCTCCTTCATGGCATTTGAGTTTGGTTTTTAACGCCTATTATAATCAGCCTCTGATAATATTGCAAGGGTAATTATATATATTCACCAGGAAAAAAATGCAAAATAATGTCAGCTAATTTGTTAAACGCATTTAACAATATCTTTGGCCCTTTTAGGTCAAAATAAAAACATTAAATAAGTTTAAGGAGGTTATTAAATGGCTGAACGCAATCATGATTTAAATCCCGTAGTTCACCGTCCCAAATTGCGGGAGGATTTGCACCGACCGGTGGGGTCACCTCAACCGCGGGAAATAAAATCGCAAAAAGCCCAGCTTAAGAGTACCCACCGCCATGGCGCAAGCAAAGGTGTTAAGTTGGGGATGGCTGCCAAAATAGGTTTGAAAGAGGATGAATAACATAAGGCTGATTAAAAAGGAGGCTGAAGCACAACAAGCTTATGGTGCTTCAGCCTTTTATATCCGTTGGTGATAAGACTGTTGGTTAATTAATTTTACTGTTCATTTTTAGCAGCTAAGGCTGCATGCTGTTTACCCTTGGCTTCTTTTTGTTGTAATTCTTTTTTGCGTCTTTTACTTTGGGCCGCCAATTTTAAAAGAGCTTTTTTCTCTCCCGCCAGCATAAGGGTATCACCGGATTTAATTACCGTTGACCCGCGAGGGGTAATTATCTTATTACCTCGTTTAATCATCACGATTAATACATCGGATGGAATATCCAGATCCATAATTGTTTTATCTGCCATTATACTTCCTGGGTTAACTTTAATATCTAACAGCTTAGCATGAATTTCTCCCGAGTAATCGGTAAAAGTTTTTAATACGGTTTCTTCAGTACTGACCAAGTTAAGTTTTTTAGCAATAGGCATAAAAAAGGTTCCTTGTACTATCACTGACACTAAAGCGACAAAGAATATAGTGTTGAATATTTGTTCGGCTACTGCTATCCCGGCTGTTAAAGGATAGATAGCAAAAACAATGGAAGCAGCACCGCGGAACCCCGCCCAGGAAACCAGCAACTGATCTTTTACCGGTCGTTTAAAGAAAGTGAGAATGCAAAACATTGCCACCGGCCGGGCAATAAAAATGATAAATGCGGCGGTACCTATACCGGTTAATGCTACATCCAGCAAATGAGAAGGGAACACCAGTAATCCGAGAGTAAAGAAGAGAAGAATTTGCATCAGCCAGGATAAACCGTCAAAGTAACGTACTAAGCTTACTTTATGTGTCAGTTTAGTGTTACCCATAAGCAGACCGGCAATGTAGACAGCTAAAAAGCCGTTGCCTGATAGTAAGTCAGCACTGGCATATGCTATCAAAGCAGCACTAATTACCAGAATGGAATAAAGACCTTCAATATCAAGCTTAATGCGGTTGATCAGCCAGACAGCAGTTTTAGCTACTGCAATACCGGCTGCTGCCCCAATTATAAACTGGATGAGCAAAAGCAGAAGAAAATTTTGTTCGCTGCCGGCAGTGAGCATACCTAAGAAAGCGATTGTTAACATGTAGGCCATCGGGTCGTTTGAGCCGCTCTCCATTTCCAGCAGCGGTGCTAAGTTATTCTTAAGATTAAGTTTATTTGAACGTAGAATAGAGAATACTGACGCGGCGTCAGTTGAGGAGACGATTGAGCCAAGCAGCATTCCTTCAAGAAGAGTAAGGCCAAGCGCGAAATGAGCAAAAAAACCAATTAACAGTGCGGTTAAAGCAACACCAAGTGTTGCTAAAATTCCGGCTTGAAGGGCTACTGGTTTGGCAGTTTTCCAGTTAGTGCTGAAACCGCCCGAAAACAAAATAAATAAAAGTGCTAAATTACATATTTCCTTTGCCAGTTCGGAATTATCAAAATAAATTCCTCCCGGCCCTTCCGAGCCCATCAGCATACCAATAGCCAGAAAAACAATCAGCGTGGGTATGCCAAAGCGGTACAAAATTTTGCTGGAAAGGACACATATCAGTAATAGTACACCTGCTACCAACAATGCACTCATATAATTCCCCCAATGCTATAATGAAGTTTAAACTAAATATGGCAAATTGGCAAATAATATTCGGTTGTTTTTTGCTTCAGTTCATAATTATTAACAAACTAGCATATTCAATGATTCTTCACCTTAACATAACATCATTTCATATACATTATAACAGGATGTTTATGGCTTTGTATAGAACGTTTTTACTATCAAAGTCATCGAGGAGTGAAGTTAGTTGTCTGATATTAGAAAAATGTGGGAAGATTTAGGCTTAGATTTAGAAAAACACGATGAGTTTTTGTCTGCCGTTCCTGAACTGTATGGAGATATTTTTCTCAGTCAAAAAAAACGGCCGGCCGGGATGGCTTATTTTGACTCCGTCATGGCGGAAGTTCACGGCTTAAGAGTGAAAGAACTGGTGGATTTAAAAGATGAACATAAAAAAGTGGTTGCCACTTTCTGCGTGTTTGTGCCGGAAGAGCTGGTACTGGCCACCGGCGGGGCCTGCATCGGCCTTTGTGGCGGTGCGCAGTATTCCGTGCCCATTGGCGAAAAGGTACTGCCCCGTTCTTTATGCCCGCTGATTAAGTCATCTTTGGGCTTTAAGTTAGGCGGCTTGTGCCCTTATTTTGAAGTGGCCGACTTTGTGGTTGGGGAAACCACTTGTGACGGCAAAAAGAAGGCTTGGGAAATTTTAAATGAGTACCATCCTACTTATGTGATGGAATTGCCCCAGAAAAAGGATGAAGCGGACAGGCAGTTGTGGCTTAAGGAAATTTATAAGTTCAAAGAAAAAATGGAGGCTGAATCCGGGGTGGAGATTACACCGGAAAAGCTTAGTGCCGCGGTTAAAGTGGCCAACGACCGCCGCCGGGCACTGCAAAGATTATACAACACCCGCAAAAACAAGCCGGTGCCAATCAGCGGCCGCGATGCCATGCTGATTACTCAGCTGGCCTTCTTTGATGATCCGGTCCGCTTTGCTGAAAAAACCAATGCCCTTTGTGATGAATTAGAAGCAATGGTTGCTCAAGGTGAAGGGGTGGCGCAAAAGGATGCACCGCGCATTTTGATTACCGGAACACCGATGCCGCTGCCCAGCTGGAAAATGCACAACATTATTGAAAAATGCGGTGGGGTGGTGGTGTGTGAAGAATCATGTACTGGTACCCGCTACTTTGAAACTTTGGTCGATGAAACACCCACATCATTATCGGAACAGTTAGAGGCAATAAGCCAACGGGCTTTAAATATTAACTGTGCTTGCTATACTCCCAATAGCGGTCGCATTGACGATATCTTACGTTTAGTAAAGGAATATCAAGCTGACGGGGTAATATATTATTCCCTGCAGTTCTGCCAGACTTACGGTATTGAGTACTATGCCGCTGAAAAGGCGCTGCGGGAAGCGGGAATTCCGGTACTGCGTATTGAAAGTGACTACAGTGACGAAGATACCGGCCAAATTCAAACCCGTGTAGAAGCCTTCTTGGAGATGATTAAAGGTTAACATGATTACAGCCGGAGTAGATGTAGGTTCCACAGCTGCCAAGGCTGTGTTGTTAAAGGGAAGGCAAATTTTAAGTCAGGCGATGATACCTACCGGCTGGAGTCCCGGCCGGGCCGGCAAAGATGTCCTGCAGCAAGCGCTGGCAAAAGCCAATGTTAAAGCAAGTGAAGTTAAAAAGATTGTCGGCACCGGTTACGGCCGCGTAGCTTTGAATTTTATCGATCAAGCAGTCACTGAAATTACCTGTCATGCATTGGGCGCTAATTACTATTATCCCGAAAACAGTATGGTTATTGATATCGGCGGCCAGGACAGCAAAGTAATGCTGGTAAACAAAAGGGGCAAAGTGCTGAACTTTGTGATGAATGACAAATGTGCCGCCGGTACCGGACGCTTTTTACAGGTAACGGTAAACGGTTTGGGTTTAGAATTGGCTGAGTTGGATGAACTGCCGGCAGCGGAACCGATTAACTTGAGCAGTATGTGCACCGTATTTGCCGAGTCAGAAGTAATTAGCTTACTGGCTGCCGGGGCGGCCAAAGAAAGAATTGTGGCCGGATTGTTTAAATCAATTGCCAAGCGTATTGCCGCTATGGCCGGCACAATGCAGATACCTGCCAGAGTTACTTTTACCGGCGGTGTTGCTCAAAGCCGTCAGCTTCGTGAAATGTTGGCAAAAGAACTGCAAACTGAAATTGACGTGCCACCCTATCCGCAGTTTACCGGCGCCTTGGGTGCCGCCATTGCGGCCCAACGATAATGCATGTAGTGCTGAAGCACAACAAACTGTAGTGCTTCAGCTTTTTTATATTTTTTATATCAGTTGGGCATTTGTTCAGTACACAGTCAGTCAGTTGGTCAGCGGACAGTTGACAGGGAATGCAAGAAGCGGTTGTTGCAAGGGTAGCGGAAAAGAGCGTCGCCGGCTTGTTTTAGGGCTTAGCGGCGCTTTTGTTGTTTAATAAATAATTTTGTGCAGATAATTTAACATGCCAACGTTTTTTCCTGTAACAAGCTGTTAGTTTTAATCGTTATTAATAGTGAAATAACCGGCCGGAAGAAAGTAGGTGTAAACATTGTGAATTTTGTTGAACAACTGGAAGAAGCCAAAAAAGGTGACTTAAAATCAATTGAACAGGTCTGTTCAGCCACCTGGGAACCTTTGTATCGATTTATTTATTTAAAAGTGCAAAACCGGGAGGAGGCTGAAGATATTACTCAAGAAACCTATGTAAAAACCTTGACTTACCTGCAGAAACATAAAACTCAACCGGACAATTTCTTCAGTTTTATGAAAACCGTTGCCCTAAACCTGGTGCGCGACTGCTGGCGGCAGAAAAAGCGCCGCGGTACTGCGGTAAACATTGCTGAAATTTATACGGAAAAAACAGCGGTAATGGATAGCCAGGATGAAATTGCCCTGCGCCTGCAGCTGGAAAAGGCGCTGGCAGAGTTAAATTCTAATCAACGTACGGTTTTGGAATTGAGAATTATTAAAGGTTACTCGGTAGCGGAAACGGCAAAAATGACGGGAAAAACCGAAGGGGCGGTACGCACTGCTCAATACCGCGCCTTGCAGGCTTTAGCCCGCATTTTAGACAGCTACGAGCAGTAGGGAGGGATAAAAATAATGAACAATTCCCAAAAAGAAAAAATGATTTCGGATTATATCGATGCCTTAAACGAGGAAAAGGATCCGGAAAAAATATTGAGAACCACCGACGACCCGGAATTGGCAAAGCTTTTTTCAACTGTTCGCAAGGTACGCACTTTAAGAGAACCTGCCATGCCTGAACATAATTTTCCGCAACGGCTGGCGCAAAAGGTAGCTGATAAACTGCCAAAAAACAAACCCAAAAAACGTATGTTTTTGCCGGCTGTGGCACTGGTAGCAGGGATATTTTTGTTTGCCCTGTTGATCAGTTGGCCGGGCATATTTAACCATGACGTGGTTTACGCCATGGAAAAGGCAGTTGCCCAATTAACAAGTTATCACGGAACGATGGAAACGCGCTCGCAAAATGCGGCCGGTGAAGAGTGGATGGTATCTCGCGTAGAGTTTTGGGTAGAAGGAGATAAGTATGCGGTGCGGCAGGACGACGGCACGGTAACCGTTAATAACGGGGAGCAAAAATGGCAGATTCGTCCGCAAAGCAATGAAGTAGCTTTGCTGCCGGTAGCACCCGACCCCACTGGCGAGGTATTTGATTTGCGGGACGAAGCTAAACGAGCTAAGCAATATCCCCATAAGGTTGTGGGAACAGAGAAGATTGCCGGGCGCGAGGCAGTAAAACTGGAAATATCGCCACCGGGGGGGCTAAAGTATTATTTATGGATAGACACTGAAACCAATCTGCCCATTCAATTGCAAACGGCAATGCAAAAAGCTTTGCAGACTACTTATACTTTTGTGAAATTTGAACCCAATATTAACATTGATCCTAAAATCTTTGCTTTTCAACCGCCTAAAGGGTATACGGTAGTGGAAAAAGATCCCGGCCAGCTGGTGGCCGGCATCGAGGAGGCGGCGGCCATCAGTGGGTTTACACCGCTCCTTCCCCAAGAGGCTCCCAATCGGATCATTGCCTTTGAAGATAAAATAGTGCTGGATTACGGCGACACTACCATTGTAGAAACAGTCCCGCAAGGCGATTTTCAGCCGGCAGCCAATGCCGCCTTAGGTTCCGCAGCCGGCGGTCCGCTGGAAGTGTTGTGGGAACAGCTGCGCTGGCGACAGGATGGCCTGGAAATTCAGGTTGAAGGACGGCAGCGAGTGGAATTAGCCCGGCAGATTACCGCCGATCTTAAGCTTCCCGACGGCAGCATTAGTTTGGCAGATAAAGCAGAGGTAAAAGTTGAAGTAGACATGGCGGTGGAGAAAGCCAATCAGCAGCAGGTAGATGCCGGCAGCAGCCCTTGGCAGTTGGATCCCATGCAGGTGGCACTTACTTTTGTCAACTTGCAGGTTACTCCGGAAGGAATTGTCGGTGAGCCAACAATTCCCATGTCAGCCTTTAAACTTACATCTAACAATGGCTTAGAGGCGGTAGTAGAGGTGGCTGACGGTCCGGTAGAGCGGGTTTATCTCAAGCGACTGCTACGTCAGGATGAATCCGGCATTTGGACAGTTGTCGGTTATGATCGGCGCTGATAACATAAAATGCACCTAAACAACAAACCCGGGGGGCTGTACCGTCCCCCGGGTTTGTTTAACTTGCAGTACTAATATTTAATCCCCGGGTCACCGGCCATTGAGTTGACGGTACCTCTGGGGTAAAAAACATTATAATGGCTTAGTACCGGTTCGGAGTTTTGTTCGGCGACTTTCGGAAAAATAAACAGCAGCTGGTATTTTTCATTAACTTGGTAAACCAGCATATCTTCGGTAGTATAGTGATGAGTGTTGTCCGGCGGTCCTAAAACTTCTTTTACCTTAGACATGGTAACTTGTTGAAGAATATTATCTTGACATCTTACATCGAAAATTTGCGAACCCTTGTTATAGCCAAAAGTGACTTTTTGTTTGGTGTAAGTAGCATATGTGCCTTTAGCTGCTGCAATGTAATTTTCATGGGTGGGGTTGCCCCATTCTTTTTTTACGGTATCTATTACCGTCGTTTCTACAGGAAATTCACAATTAATAATCTTTCCTTGCCGGGCCTTTTGAAAAATTTGCCATACCAAGTCTGCCAGTTCATCATTTTGCTGTTTGTCAGTTGTTTCAATTGGTTCTTTATTTGTGTTCCGCTCAGTTTGTTTTTCTGCTGCACACCCCACAGCTACGGTTAAAATTAAACAAAGCATTAAAACGAGCAGTTTTTTAAAAATACTTCCACCTCCCCATAAAACAGTTTCATCTATATGACTTGTTAGCAGGGGAAAAGGTTGCGCTGATTGTTAAAAAATTATAGATTATATGCGAATTTCATGGTAATGTTCCAACAATAACTCCACCCAAGTTCTGTCTAACTCATTTTGTTTGGCCATTTCCACCAGTATTTGTTCTACTTTGTGGCGGGGCAGGCTATGTCGGTAGGGGCGGTTTTCTACCAGTGCGGCAAAAACATCGCTTACTGCCAGCAAGCGGCTGCCGGCATCTAAGCCGGAGGCGTCTATTTTAAACGGATAGCCCTGACCGTTAGGCTTTTCATGATGATAAGCGGCCCAGCATTTAATGGTTTCAAATCCGTCTAACATATCTAAAATTTGATAAGTGTAGTAAGTATGCCCTTTAATAATGTTGTATTCTTCAGCTGTCAGCCGACCGGGTTTTTCTAAAATTTCTTCCGGTATGGCCATTTTACCCAAATCGTGCAGCAAACCGGCCACCCGCATTGCCCGACATTGCTCATCGGTAAAACCGGCCAGCTTCGCCAGCCTGCCGCTAACAGCGGCTACCAGTCGGGAATGCCGATGGGTAAAACTGCTTTTGGCATCTATTACCCGGGCAAACACCTCGCTGATACTTAATAAATCTTCAATATAAACATTTCTTGGCGCCACATCTATATTAGCTTTCAAAATCAAATCTACGCGGTTGTTTACTATGTCTAACCAAAAGCTTTCTCTTTCTGACAGTTTTAGCAGCACATCCACCAGCGTGGGGTCAAACACTACACCTGACAGAGGTTTTATCTGCCCGATAATGTGCTTGCGCTGCTGTAAAATATGGGTATTTTCATTAATTAACACGTCAACCCGATCGGCGAGATGAATAATTCTGGCAGCTAGGGGAATACTGCTACCCCTTAAGCCGGTACTATTTCCTCCAATCCAACGGTCGTGATGGCATAAGATAATTTCCGCCTGCGGCTTTAAAAGCGGTGAAGACTCAGCCAACTGATAGCCGCGCCGGCAGTGATCAAAGGTGTTTTTTACTTCAAACTCAGCTAATTTACTTTTTTCATTAAAGGTGCTGACCCCCAGATCATGGATTAATGCCGCGCAAACTAATTGTTCCCTTTCTTCCGCACTCATGTCCAGCTGACGGGCAATTTGCATGGCCATTAACGCTACCCGCACATGATGACGCAGGATACCCTGCCTGTTGAAATCTAAAGCCATGGATAGAGAGATTAAAAGCTTATAAAAATCAATTACCAAAACTGACAAAACTATCAGCCCTTTCTCCTTTGTAGGGACATTTTTTTGCTTATTCGCTAGTTGGCTATATTTTTCCTTTTAAAAAGATTGTGAACTAAACCGCTTAGTTTTTTATACAGATGGGGTTTAGCTTGTCATTCGCACAGGCAGATATTATAATATAGGCATTAAAATGAATTAAAATTTCAATGAGGTGCAAAATGAGGCAAGTGTTTTTTAACTAATCTAATTAAATACTTTTAAACAGCGTACATCGCTCCCAGGGAGTAGTGCGCTTTTTTACGAGATGATAGTTAAAAAACACATCAAGCCTTATACAAATTATTAATAAAAGCTATAACAAAAAGTTATAGCCTTAAATTAGTATGCTTACTGCAGCGGCACGCTTGAGTGTTTGCTGCATTTTTGTTTTTTGCTGTCATCTCAATCAATTCAAGGAGATGATACAATGAATTTGTACTTTCATGGACTGTATAAAAGCTATGGCGGCAAAACCGTTCTTGCCAATATTAGCGGGGCAATTAACGGTAAAGATAAAATCGGTTTGGTGGGAGTAAACGGCATCGGTAAAAGCACACTGGCGGAAATTTTAGCCGGTCGCAAAGCAATGGATAGCGGTGAAATTGAGTATAGCCCTGCTGATGCCCGCATTTTATATATTGAGCAGTATCCGAAATTTGCTGCCTGCATGTCGGTTTTTGATGAAGTTTACCGGATTGCATGGCAAGAGGAAAAAAGTCGGCAGGATGTAACAACAACAGTGAAGAAGGCTCTCAATCAAGTGGGTTTAAAAGAAGAAAAATGGGGGCAGCAGGCACAAAACTTAAGCGGTGGAGAAAGGACAAAATTATCACTCTGCCGGGCGTTGGTGAGGGATTTTGATTTATTGATTCTTGATGAACCCACCAACCACCTTGATATAGAAAGCAGCCATTGGGTGGAACAATTTGCCCAAAGCCTTAAAAAACCGCTGCTAGTAATCTCCCACGACCGCTATTTTCTTGATCAGGTTGTCAATAAAATTTGGGAATTAACGGAACAGGGTTTAAAAGTATATGAGGGCAATTATTCTGCATATAAAAAGCAAAAAGAAATTGAACTGGCCAATATGACCAAAGAATACAATAAGCAGCAAGCCAAGATTCAGCAACTGAAAGCAGAGATTAACGAAAGGGCCAACTGGTATCGAAGGGCCCATAAAGGTGCCGGAAAAAATGATTATTATCGCTCTAGAGCTAAAAAACATGCTAGGGTGCTCAAGGCGAAGCAAAAGGAACTGGAAAAAATTGAAAAGGTGAAGATAGATAAACCTAAAAAGCCGCTTTCCCCCGCTTTTGAAGTAATCAATAAAAATATATTAGGTAAAAAACTGCCACAATTTTTGGTTCAGGGAAAGAACTTAACCAAATCTTTTGGCGAAAAGCTAGTGTTTAAAGATGTTTCATTTAATATTAGGCGCGGCGATAGGATTGCCCTGATTGGGCCAAACGGTGCCGGCAAGACTACTTTATTAAAAACAATTTGCCAATTGGAGAAAAACTACAGGGGAACGATTAACATTAATCCCTCTGTAAAAATTGGCTATTTTGCTCAACAGCTGGAAAATTTAAATCAGCAGGCCACTGTTTTAGAAGATGTATTGACTGTTGAGACCACTGCAGCAGAAGCGAGACTTTTATTAGCATGTTTGCTTTTCCGCGGGGATGATGTTTACAAAAAAATTGCCGATCTAAGCATGGGGGAAAAAGGCAGAGTTGCTTTCGCCAAGCTGATTTTATCGGGTGCCAATTTGCTTGTGCTGGATGAACCAACCAACTATATGGATATTGTATCAAAGGAAAGAATTGAAGATACACTGGAAGAGTATAAAGGAAGCATTCTGTTTGTTTCCCACGACCGATACTTAATTGACCGCTTGGCCAATCGGATTTTTGTCATTGCAGATCAAAAATTACATTGTTATGAGGGCAATTACCGTTATTATTTATCAAAATACAGTGAACAGCAAAAAAGAAAAGAGCTGGGTAATGAATACCGCAGCTTGACAAACAGCATAAGAAAGCTGGAATGTGAACTGGCCTTTTTAAGCGGTAAGCTGAATGAAGAGTTAGAGGAAGAGGAGAAAGAAAAGTTAAATGCAAGGTTTTTGACGATTGCCGAACAGCTTAGACAGAAAAAAGAAAAATTAAATAAGCAGAAATGAGAACCCATACTTCCGTCATAACCGGATGTCACGCCAATTTTTTTTTATTTTAAATAAAAACTTAGAGGAAAATTTCACAAAGTGGCGAACATTAAAGAAAAAGTGAGGGAGCGTCATGAACGAGCAAATACTGGAATACTTTAAAAATGATCGGTTTGCTGCCCATAATGGCATCAAACTGGTTAAAGCTGAGCCCGGGTGGGCGGTAACGGAAATAGATGTTACAGAAATTCATATGAATGCATTAAACATGATTCAAGGCGGGGTAATCTTTACTTTAGGCGATTTTGCTTTTGCCGCAGCGTCAAATGCCGCAGGCCAAGTAACGGTCGGAATTAATGCCCATATATCGTATTTTAAAGAATCCAAGGGAAAAAAGCTAATTGCCGAAGCAAAAGAAGTTTCATCTTCTAATAAACTTACTAACTATCATGTCAATGTTTATAATGAACATAAAGAGCTAATTGCCCAGCTGCAGTTTACCGGCTATCGCAAAAAGACTTCACTTTCATTTGCTTAAAATGAAGCATCTGTCCTTATCGGCATTGCCAAAAAATGAGGTAATTTTTACCCACACCCGAGGTTTGGCGAAGTAGACTTTTCTTTAAGCACCTTGTCGCATAACGGTAATTTTTGTGCCTGTGAGTAAAGGGGGAATTGTGGTGTATTTTCCGGTTTCGGGAGTAGAGGTTTTTCCGCTAATACCGCCGCTTTTGGCATTGATAATTTCATCTTTAACTGCATCTGCCGGGGTATCAGGAGCTTTTCTGCTGCTGCCTTTTCAGGTCAGTGTTTTAAACTTTACCAGCCCGGCAGTCAGCCCCACTAACTTGATTTACAACATTGTAGCTATTCCTGGTGGTTTATACCGTTACATTAAAGAGGGGCGCATGGCTTGGCCGTTGACATTGGCGGTGGTGATTGGTACGCTGCCCGGTGTATTTCTCGGCGCCATAATCAGAATTAAATACCTGCCCGATCCTAAATCATTTAAACTGTTTGTCGGTTTGGTATTACTCTATTTAGGCTATCGCTTATTATCCGAAATAATGGGTTGGAATAAGCAACTTAAAGAACGCAATAAAGCAATGAATGAGAAATTTGCCGAGCAGGTGGCTAAGTTAAAGGAGCAGAACATCAGTCGTTTAAATGCCGGTTTGCCGCCGGAGGCGGTGGTGAAAACCAAAAGTGTTTCCTTGAAAAAAGTTGAGTATGAATTTTGGGGTGAAACCTATTCCTTTGGCACCATGACTATTTTTACCTTGGCACTGGTGGTAGGTATAATTGGCGGTATTTACGGCATTGGGGGCGGTGCTATTATCTCACCGTTTTGTGTGGCTATATTGGGCTTGCCAATTTATACCGTAGCCGGGGCATCACTGGCGGGTACTTTTATTACCTCTATCGTCGGCGTGATTTACTACCATATACTTGCCGTTTCGTCATTTGCCGCAAATCAGGCTGTTGCCCCGGACTGGGCGTTAGGTGTGCTTTTTGGAGTCGGCGGCTTATTAGGTACCTATATCGGAGCTTATGTACAAAAATTTTTGCCGGATAGAATCATTAAAATCATTTTGGTGGCGTTGATTTTGTTCCTGGCACTAAGTTATATCGGACAGTTTTTCTTAAGCTAAAAACAAAAACAGTCCAAGGGCGTTTATGCTCTTGGATTTTTTTATTAATGCATTTGCATTGCCTAATGCTATATCAATCCTTCCTTAATAGTGCATAAAAACTAAAATAAGTTAGATAATAATTTGTAACATTTTTAAGGAGGGATTGCCGATGACTTTAAACTTATCGCAAAAAGAATATATGTTGTTACAAGATCAAAAAAGACACGAAGAGCTTTGCATACAAAAGTATCAAGCCTATGCGCAACAGGCGCAAGATCCACAGCTCAAACAGTTATTTAACACGCTCGCTCAACAAGAGCAGCAGCATTTAGATACCGTAAATCAGTTATTGAGCGGTCAGGTTCCTAATCTACAGCAAGGTCAGAGTCAAAGTGGTAACCAACAAAACCAATATATCAATAACGCTCAAAATGCAGCTCCGGGCAAAGCCAGTCAAAATGATATTGACCTGTGCAACGATATGCTTATTACTGAAAGATACATTTCCGGTACATATGATCAGACAATTTTTGAAACAACCAATAGCAATGTTCGCCAAGTGTTAAACCACATTCAAAAAGAAGAGCAGCAGCACGGAGAGGCTATTACCAACTACCTGCAGAGTCAAGGCATGTATAATATGCAGTAATACTTTTTAAAATTTAAAGGGGTTTACGCAAAAATTAAGTGTTTCAGCTTTTTTATAAGGGCCGGTTTCTATGCCGGCCCCTTTTGTGTTAGTAGCCGGTTATCAGCAGACAGTTAGGCAGGTAATATAAGGAACGGCCCCCGGCAATGTATAAAAATTTATCAAATTATAAAAACTCAAGGCAAATTACTGCCGTAAATGTTATTATAGAAATATATTTTCTACCACAATATACCATAACCAACTTATAGGAGGCTGAAATATGACTTATAATGCAGTAGTTATCGGTGGAGGACCTGGTGGCTATGTCGCCGCAATTAGAATAGCTCAATTGGGGGGAAAAGTAGCGGTAGTTGAAAAAGAAAAACTGGGCGGCACCTGTTTAAACAGAGGTTGTATTCCTACAAAAGCATTGATTGCCGCAGTGGAGAAATTAAAGGCAGTAGAAGATGCTGCCGCTTTCGGCATTGAAGTGAGCAGTCCTAAGGTTAACTTTGATAAAGTACAAGCCAGAAAAGAGGCAGTTGTAGAAAAGTTAGTCAGCGGCATTAATTATTTATTTAAAAAAAATAAGGTTGAGCTTATTAGCGGCACCGCCAAAATTAAAGCTCCCGGCGTAGTGGAAGTAGTAGAGAACAACGGAAACAGGCTTGAATTACAATGTGCCAATATTGTCATTGCTACCGGCTCACGCCCGGCTTTAATTAAAGGGCTGGGCTATAACGGTACTACCGTGATCACCAGTGAAGAAGCATTAAATTTAAGCGAAATTCCCAAGAGCATGCTGATTATCGGTGCCGGTGTAATTGGCTGTGAATTTGCCCATATTTATGGCAGTCTGGGTACGGAGATTACGATGCTGGAAGCGGCACCAAGCATTCTGCCCAACCAAGATAAAGAAATTTCCCGCCGGATGCAGACCATCTTTAAAAAGAAAAAATACAGCGTTAAAACCAATGCCGTTATTAAGAAGGTGGCAGAAGTTGCCGGTGGCGTGCAAGCGGAGTTGGAAAGCGGCGAATTGCTCACGGCTGAAAAAGCACTGATTTCCATCGGCCGTACTCTTAATACGCAGAATTTGGGCTTGGAAGAGATTGGTATTGCCTTTGGTGATAAGGGCGAGATTTTAGTAAATGAGCAAATGAAAACCAACATTGACGGTATTTATGCTATCGGCGATGTGGTGATGAAGTATCAATTGGCTCATGTCGCTTCCGCCCAAGGTATTGTTGCTGCGGAAAATATAATGGGTAAGGAGGCTAAAATGGATTATAAGGCGGTGCCAAGTTGTATTTTCACTGATCCGGAAATTGCCTCAGTGGGTGTAACCGAAAAGCAGGTAAAAAAGCTGGGTATTCCGGTGAAAACCGGTAAATTTAACTTTATGGCTAATGGGAAGGCACTTAGTATGGGAGAAGCGGAAGGTTTTGTTAAAATTATAGCCCATGCGGAAACTGATGAAGTTTTAGGCGTACATATCATTGGCCCTCATGCTTCAGATTTAATTGCCGAGGCTACTTTGGCGGTAAATAACGGTCTTACTGTTAAAGAGCTGGCCGCTACCATACATGCGCATCCCACGCTGGCCGAAGCCATAATGGAGGCCTGCGAGAACGTACACAAGTTAAGCATCCATGGTTAGACCGCTGCAGAATAGTTTTAAGCAGTTAAAGAGCTGGTAACATATAAATAATTTTGAAAATAGAGGAATTAATTACACTTTATAGAATATTTAAATAATTATGTCATTAGAGAGAAGGGTCATAACAATGGATTTTATCCGGGAATTTAGAATTCCGGAAATTATATTTGGACGCGGCTCAATTGAACAGGTGGGCAATTGCGCTCTGCGAGTAGGGGCGGAAAAGGTTTTTTTAGTGACTGATCCGGGTATCATGGCAGCCGGGTGGGTTGACGCAGTGCTCCCTTATTTAAAAGAAGCCGGCGTTAAATATGAAATCTGGCATGATTTGACTCCCAATCCCAAAGACTATGAAGTGGAGCAAGCTACCAAAAGCTACCTGGAATCTAAATGTGATGCCATTATCGCTGTTGGCGGAGGCAGCTCGATGGATGTTGCCAAAGCCGTGGCGGTAATGGCCACTCATGAAGGTACTATTCATGATTACGAAGGCATAGACAAGATAACCAACCCCCTGCCCCCCATGATTATGGTTCCCAGCACTGCCGGTTCCGGCGCTGATGTTACTCAATTTGCCGTGGTGGTAGATTCCAGCCGTAAGGTAAAAATGCTTTTAATGAGCAGATCTTTAGTTCCGGATATTTCTATTACTGACCCATTAATTTTAACCACTAAAGACCCACAGCTTACTGCTTATACCGGTATGGATGCCCTGGCTCATGCCATAGAAGCATATGTTTCCATAGCAGCAAACTTTCTTACCGATTCCTATGCACTTGCGGCCATTCGCCTGATATCAGCATATTTGGGCAAATCTTATGCCAGCAAAACCAATCTGGAAGCCAAAGATGCCATGGCTAAAGCCAGTTTACTGGCGGCTATAGCCGCCTCCAATGCCTTGATTGGCGCGGTTCATGCTCTTGCTCACCAGGTTGGAGGGATGTTTAATTTACCCCACGGTATGGTGAACGCCATCTTGCTTCCTTATGTAATGGAATACAATTTACCGGCCTGTACTGAAAAATTTGCCGAAATTGCAAAAGCAATGGGGCAACCGATTAAAAATAAAAGCACCCATGAAGCGGCAAAGAGTGCAATAGAAGCGGTGCGAATATTAGCCGGTGAGCTGGGAATAGTAAATAATCTGTCAAAGGCGGGATGCAAGCTTACCGACGCAAGCCTGCGAATTTTAAGTGAAAACGCAGCTCGTGATAACAGTTTAATTAGTAATCCTAGGGATGCGGGTGTAGATGAAATTTGTGAAATACTTCGACGTGCAATTTAATTTGCGTAAGAAGGTGATTAAATGGCCTGCAGACTTAAAGCCACGAACAAAAAGCGGACCGTTTTAAGAAGAACTCAGCCAATTGACCTATACGCTGCCGGGCAATCAGCCAAAAGCAATTACTGTTACTACCCAACCGCTTTGATTACTAAAACCGCTGCTTTGGAAAGGCTGAGCGGAGTTAAAAGCTCCGGTAAAACCCATTACAGTGCTTTGAAAAAAAGCATTGCCGAGATGCAAAAATGCAACCTATACCTTACTAAATCACAAAGGGAAGTCGCCAATTTATATGAATTGTTAAAAAAGAAAGCGGACCAAACCTTGGCCATTCTTGAGGTTACGCGTGCCGTGAGCAATATTCTTCCGTTTGAACAAATTTTGCAAGAAACCAACCGCTTGGTTTCAAAATTGATGGGCTCAGTAAAGTGTTATCTGCTTGAGTTAAAAAAAGACAGCAAGATTTCTTTTCAACCTTATGTAGCCGGCGATTTAGGAGATGAATGCCTGAGCAAACTGAGTAATGAAAGCGCTGCTCGCTGGTCGGAATTGATAAAAAACAAAAAGCCCGTTCAGTTTAAAATCGACAGCGGCAATTTTTTAATAGTTCCCCTTGTTTCTCGCGGCAATATCATTGGGGTGTTAGCAATCAATCGCCGTACCGGTAGCAATTTTACGCCGGAAGAAATTGAACTTTGTGTGGGTATAGCCAACCCGGTAGCGGTAGCAATTGAAAACCGTACATTAGTGGAAAAGTTAAAACAAGAGAGTTTTCGTTTAAAAACCGCACTGTTTTCTCTAAAAATCACTTCCGACAATTTAGCAATGTTGAATAAAGGGGTAGAACCCATTTTGCAAGCCAGCGGAGAGGCACTGTTAAAAATTACCGATGCGGATTACGGAATAATTCTGGCAGGTGTCAAACCGACAGTGAGTTTGCATGTGCCTGATGAGATTCCGGAAAAAGAATGGCTTGATAACTACTTTTTCACCCGGCTCCATGAAATAACTAGTGAAAAGAATTTTTGCCCTTACGGAGCGAGAGAAATAAACCTGAAAAAAGTTTCAGAATTGTCTTTCTTAACCGAGCGCTACAGTTTTAAGCAAATGGTTATCTTCCCCATGATTACCAGAGAAAAAGTGTTAGGTTTATTTGTGCTGTTTTTTAAAGATTATTGCGCCGGCAGTTTTTGCCAATACAATTTACAGGTGTTAGCCAATCAAACGGCAATAGTTTTAGAAAACGCCAAGCTGTTTCAAGAAACCATACAATTGAAAGAACAGGCGGAAGCACATTATCAGCTGGCCTGTGCGCAAAAGGAACAGCTGGAAAAGAAGAACTTAGAGTTAAAAAACATGTATAATATACTCTTTAGCACCCGGGAAAAACAAATCATTACCCAAGAAAGAAACCGAATCGCCAGTGACTTGCATGATAATGTGCTGCAGATATTATTTGCCATAGGATTACATTTAGAATGGTGTTTTGAAAAACTTCCCGTGGATTCCCCGGTTTACGAAAAATTAAAAGATCTAAATCAATTAGTCAGTAAAGCGGTAAAAGAAATACGCAAGGTAGTTACGGAATTTAGCTCAACGGAGACGTCAGTTAGTTTGTATGACAGCATTAAAAGTTTGGTTGATGATTTAAACCAAGCCGGTTCGGTGCGGATTAATGTACAGGCAGTGGGCACAATACCTACTTTGCCGGTAGTTACCCGCAATATTGCTTATCGCATTGTGCAAGAAGGGTTGGTTAATGCGTTAAGACATGCTTCTGCTACCGTAATTGACATTGTATTGTCGTACGAAGAAGAAATTTTAAAAATAGCAATTAGAGACAACGGAGTGGGCATTAGTGAATCCGTTATGGATAGTTTAAATCAAGATAAAAATAAGTTTGGACTTAAAAGTATGATGCAGCGTGCCCAATATGTTAACGGCAAACTGGAAATTAACGGCTTAGATACCGGAGGTACTGAAGTTTTGGCGGAAATCCCAATAGGGGGTTGATTTGCAATGAATTACATTTCAATAATTATTGTTGACGACCATGAAATAGTGCGGGAGGGACTGCGCTTAACTTTACAAAACGAACCTGATTTTAAAATAGTCGGAGAAGCTGCCAACGGTAAAGAATTGTTAAAACAAATTAAAAATAGCGCGCCGGATGTCATTTTACTGGATGAACGCATGCCGGATGCCAGCGGTATTGACATTTGCCGCAGACTGACAAAACATAATCCCCATTTAAAAATAATTATACTAACGGCTCATGCCGAGCAAGAAGATTCGATAGTACAGGCAATGATGGCCGGTGCCAAGGGTTTTTTAATCAAGAATGTGGAAATATCCGAGTTAAAAAAAGCTATTCGTGCGGTAGCCAGAGGAGAGACGGTGATGGATTCTCAAGTTGCTGCCTGTATCGTTAATAAATTAAGACAGGCTAACAACCCAAAAAGTTTACCTGTACTAACCGAACAGCAACTAATTATAGCCAAGTTGGTAGCGGAAGGACTAACCAACAGGGAAATTGCGGAACAGCTATACCTCAGTGAAAACACCATAAAATTTCATATACAGAACATTATGCGCAAGCTAGAAGTCCATAACCGGATCGCTATGGTTGCTAAGCTGATCCAAGAAGGCATAATCTAACAGATACCTCCGGGAATTTAAGATAAAATTCCCGGTTTTTTTATTGGTTATTAAGTATTACCTACCTGAAAAATATAGTAACCGAAAAATCATTAGATGCTATCCGTTTTGGTTAATGGATTGTGTATAATAACAACCTTTTCTAGCAATGAAAAAACTACCGACCTTCATGGTGACAGAAATTAACAGAAGTGAAATAATTATTATAAAATTAAAAAAATTTAGTCGAGGAATTGTGTGAATTATTGATTTTAGTAATATACATGCTGAGAGATGGGGGGGAGATAGATGGGGGCAAGAGCGTACCTGATGGTTACAGTGGCGGAGGATGTTGGCAGGGAGCAGTTTGTACAAATACTGCGGGATTTAGAAGATATGCCGGAAGTAGATTTTGTCGATCCCGTTGATGGTATTTATGACTTGGTAATTATGATCGAAGCCCCGATTGACGTACAAACAGTGTCTCGTAAAATTGCCGCCCAGTCATGGGTTAAAGAGTTGCAAATATTAAGAATAGTCAGTCTCTTTGAACGGCACCGTACTTCAAAGAAAATTACCGTTGGATGTGGATAAGAGTAAAGGGGTGAGAGTATGAAAGATGTTGATAAAGCAGCCCTTGATCAAATAATTGATAGTTTTGCCTCAGACAGAGGCGCTGCAATGATGATTTTACAAAAAGTGCAAGCTACTTTTGGCTACGTAAGTCCGGAAATAATTGATTATATTTCCCAGGTTACCGGAACTCCGGCAAGTGATCTTTTTGGTATCGCCACTTTTTATGCCCAATTTAGGTTGGAACCGTTAGGAGAAAATATCATTCAAGTGTGTCACGGTACTGCCTGTCACTTAGCCGGTGCGGAACAAATTTCTGAGGCAGTGATCAATGAAGCCGGTGTTCAACCGGGGGGCACCAGTGCTGACGGCAAGTTTACATTAGAACACGTGGCTTGTTTAGGCTGTTGTAGTCATGGTCCGGTTATAACTTTAAACGGAACCACCCACGCCCGCATGAGCCCGGAAAAAGTAAAGAAACTGGTTAAAGAGGCAAGAAAGGGCAGTAAATGCCCATCAAAAGAGCAAAGTACCCCTGCTAAGGGGAAAGGATGTGATGCCGATGCTTAAAACCGAAACAACGGTCGTGAAAGTTGGCTTAGCCAGCTGCGGTATTGCTGCCGGAGCGCAAGAGGTGTATGACGCCTTTCAAACCGCGTTAGAGGAATTGCCGGTATCGCTTACTTTCACTGGCTGCATGGGTATGTGCTTTAACGAGCCTTTAGTAGAAATTTCTTCTCCCGAAGGCGATCGCTATGTGTACGGAAAGGTTAAGCCGGAACAAGTTGAACAAATTATCGAGGAACATATTAAAAACGGCAAACCGATTTTAGATTGGGTTGTGTACAGCAATAAAGTAAAAACCCCGTATTCTGACTTTATTGATAAGCAACAAAGAATTATCTTGAAAAATTGCGGTGTGATTAATCCCGAGAGTATAGACAGTTATTTGGAAGTGGGCGGTTATAAAGCCCTTGAAAAAGCATTGCAGACCATGACGCCGGAAGAAGTTATTGACGAAATCAGCAGATCAGGGTTAAGAGGCAGGGGAGGTGCCGGTTTTCCTACCGGTACTAAATGGTCCTTTGCCAGGAAAGCAGCCGGTAATGAAAAATATGTCATTTGCAATGCTGACGAAGGTGACCCGGGAGCTTTTATGGATCGCAGTATATTGGAAAGCAATCCGCATAGCGTTATAGAAGGCATGCTGATTGCCGGATATGCTATGGGGGCTGAAACCGGTTACATTTATGCCCGTGCTGAATATCCGTTGGCCATTAAACGCTTGAAAATTGCCATTGCCCAAGCTGAAGAAAGAGGGTATCTCGGTAAAAACATTTTAGGTACTGACTTTAACTTTAAATTAACGATTAGAGAAGGTGCCGGTGCCTTTGTTTGCGGTGAAGAAACAGCACTAATTGCTTCCGTTGAAGGTAAAAGAGGAATGCCGCGCATTCGTCCGCCGTTTCCTGCGCAGTCAGGCGTGTGGGGTAAGCCAACCTCAATCAACAACGTAGAAACATTTGCCAACGTGGCTTGGATTATCTTAAACGGTGCAGATTCCTTTAACCAATACGGCACTGAAAAAAGTAAGGGCACAAAAGTGTTTGCCCTGGCGGGAGGAATTGCTTACGGCGGCTTAATTGAGGTTCCGATGGGTATTACCATCAATGAAATTGTTTATGGCATTGGTGGCGGACTGGCATCGGGAGGAAAATTTAAAGCGGTACAAACCGGCGGACCGTCCGGAGGTTGTATTCCGGCCGAATTGGGGGATACCCCGGTCGATTATGAATCGTTAGCAAAAATTGGGGCCATTATGGGTTCCGGCGGTTTGTTAATTATGGACGATTCGGTTTGCATGGTGGATGTGGCTAAATTCTTCTTAAGTTTTACCAAATCTGAATCCTGCGGTAAATGCACTTTTTGCCGTGTAGGTACCAAGCAGATGTTAAAAATCCTCAACCGCATTACCAGAGGTGAAGGTAAGCCTGAAGATATAGACTTATTAGAAGAATTAGGGCATAAGATTGCAGCCGGGGCATTGTGCGGTTTGGGCAAAACCGTTCCCAATCCGGTTTTAACCACGATTAAATACTTCCGTCATGAATATGAAGCGCATATCAATGATAAAATTTGTCCCGCTAAAGTGTGCAAGTCGCTAATTAGTTATAAAATAACGGCCGACGCTTGTAAGGGCTGTGGACTGTGTAGTAGAGAATGTCCCACCGGTGCTATCAGCGGTGAAAAGAAACAGCCACATACCATTGATCAAGAGAAATGCGCCCGCTGCGGATTGTGCATGAGCATATGTAAGTTTAAGGCAATTGAAGTAGTTACCGGAGAAGGGGGGTTAAACTAGATGGCTAAAGTGAAAATTTATATTGACGGAAAAGAGATTTATGCCGAAGAAAACAGCATTTTAATTGAAGTGGCCAGGGATAACGGATTTGAAATCCCCTCATTTTGCCATGATCCCCGATTAAAACCCTTCGGTGCTTGCCGTCAGTGTTTAGTAGAGATTGAAGGTGCCCGTGGATTGGTTCAAGCCTGTGGAGCCAAAGTGCAAGAAGGAATGATCGTGTGGACCAATACCGAAAAAATTATCGGTGTCCGCCGTTTAGGCTTGGAATTCTTGCTTAGTGAGCATAACGGTGATTGTGTTGGCCCTTGTCAATTGGCCTGCCCGGCGGGAGTTGATATCCAGGGCTTTGTGGCTCATATTGCCAATGGTGAGTATCAAGAAGCGGCAAAATTAATTAGAGAAAAAATGCCGTTTCCCTCCTCTGTGGGCAGAGTATGTCCCAGTTTTTGTGAGGCAGAGTGCCGGCGCAATATCGTTGATCAGCCGATATCAATCTGTGCCTTGAAACGTTTTGCCGGTGATTACGGCCAAGTAGACGGAAAACCCTATGTGCCGCCGGTTAAGCCGGATACCGGTAAACGGGTGGCAGTGGTTGGCGGTGGCCCGGCCGGGTTAACGGCAGCCTACTACCTGGCTTTAGAAGGCCATCAAGTGACAATTTTTGAAGCCGCTCCGGATTTAGGCGGCATGATGCGTTATGGAATTCCTGAGTATCGCTTGCCGAAGGCAATATTAGATCAGGAAATTAAAGTAATAACCGATCTTTGCCAAAACGTGTTCTGCAATCAGGCTTTAGGCCGTGATTTCACCATCAGCCAATTAAGAAGGATGGGTTTTGATGCCGTATTCGTGGGCATCGGAGCTTGGGCTATTTCCACGCTGCGTGTACCGGGAGAGGACTTAGAAGGTATTTATTCCGGAATTGAATTTCTTGGGGATATAGCCCTCGGTAAGCAGGTTGAAATTGGCGAAAAAGTGGTAGTTATCGGCGGTGGCAACGTGGCTATGGACGCTGCCAGAACATCAGTTAGGTTGGGGGCAAAAGAAGTTAGCGTTGTTTACCGTCGCTCACGGGAGCAAATGCCTGCCAATCCAATTGAAGTAACCCAGGCCTTAGAAGAAGGCGTTAAATTTGAAATGCTTACCGCACCGGTTGGTTTTGTGGAAGCAGATGGCAAAGTAAAGGCTGTCAAATGCATTAAAATGCAACTGGGTGAACCGGACGCTTCCGGTCGCCGCAGGCCGATTCCGATTGAAGGTTCTGAGTTTGAAATAGAGACAGATATGGTCATTTCGGCCATTGGCCAAAGAGTAGACCGGTCAAGTTTTGTAGGCAGTGAAGAAGTTGCGTTAACGGATCGGGGATTAATTGTGGCAGATAAAACAACTCTGCAAACAAATATACCGTGGTTGTTTGCTGCCGGCGATTGTGTAACCGGACCGAAAACGGTAGTAGAAGCCGTCGGTGCCGGACGCAAAGCAGCCGTGGCCATAAATCAATATTTAAGTGGGCAACCGGTTAAAGGTGAGAAAAAATATTTTAATGTTACCAGAGGTTCTTGGAAAGAACTTGATCCTAACGATTTTGCCGACATAGAAAAAGCCGATCGCGTTATTATGCCTGAAATAGAACCAAGCAAACGTAAAAATAATTTTGATGAATTTGAGCTGGGATTCACCCCGGAAATGGCCCAAAAAGAGGCAGCCCGCTGCCTATCTTGCGGTTGCTTAGATGTATTTGATTGCCGTCTGCGGGAATATGCTACAGAACTTGATGTAAATGCAGAGCGGCTGGGATATGCTGAAAAACGTCACGTAATCTTTAAAGATCATCCCGATATTATCAGAGATCCCAACAAGTGTGTCTTATGCGGCAATTGCGTGCGCTTCTGTCAAGAAGTTGTGGGCATTGGAGCATTAGGTTTTGTTAACCGCGGTTCAGACACCGTGGTGCTTCCGGAGTTAAAGAAACCGTTAACGGAAACCAAGTGCAATACTTGTGGCATGTGCGTAGCAGTCTGTCCAACCGGGGCATTAAACTTTGCCGGTGCACTGTCTAAACCCGGTCCTTGGAAGACAAAACAAGTGAACTCTGTTTGTAACCAGTGCAACATCGGCTGTAAATTAAATCTGCATGTTGCCGGCAATCAGGTAGTCAAGATAACTTCACCTGTTAAAGGAAACGATGTTAATGACGGTTATCTGTGTGCAAAGGGTACATTCCTATATAAGCAGCCGGATAATTTAGAGAGATTGCAGTGGCCGTTAGTTAGAAAGGACGGCAAACTGCAGGCAGTGGACTGGTCTGAAGGTATCAATGCTGCGGCAGAAATTTTAAAAACAGTTAGAGATGCCGAAGGGTTAGACAGCGTTGCCGTTGCCCTTTCGCCAAAGTTGACCAATGAAGAAATCTATTATGCTGCCAAAGTTGCCCGGATGGCACTGGGGACAAATGAACTTTACAGCACCGACTTTGTATCAACGGGCAGTATTGCCGCTGAAATCATTAATAAAGAGGCAATACCTGCGCTCAGTGACATTGAATCCAGTGATTTGGTGCTGGTGTTTGGCAGTAAAATCAGCGACAATTACCCAATTGTTGATTATAAAATCAGAAAAGCGGTAGCAATGGGCACTAAGCTTATGGTTATTACTCCGGAAAAATACAGCTTAAGCCGTCATGCCGATTATATGTTAGAAGTTCAACCTCAATATATGATCGGTTTTCTGGAGGCTTTGATTAAACATGTGCTGGAATACGGCTTAGCTGCTGAAAGCGCTGCTTTTAATGCCGATACTAAGTGGATAATCAATCAGTCATGGCTGAAAACAGAACAAATTACAGAGTTCATGCAATTATATATGCAGGCTGACAGCCCGGTAATCGTTGTTGACGGTCAGGCTGTTTCTGAGGATGAATTAGTTTTAATTGGCCAATTAGCCGCTATGACCGGTAAAGTCGGCAAGGGGATGATGGTTTTATATCCTTACGGTAACTTGCAGTATCTAATGAGAACAGGCGTTAAAACAGATGCCAAAGATCTGGCCGAATTAACTGACAAAATAAGTAACGGTTTGATTAAAGCACTGCTGATAATCAACGACGGGGCAGAATTAACTGCGGATTTACTGCCGGAAGGCATTAAAAAGATAGTAATTACTCCGTATTTGCAGCCGGATTTACAAGCAGATGTAATTTTGCCGGGATCAACGCTATTTGAAACCAACGGCAGTTTACTAAACTGTGAAGGTAGGCTCCAATATCTTAAGGCCGGACTGTTGCCGCCTGCCGGTAAAGAAAACTGCACTGTTTTGGCAGAGCTGGTCAAGGCTTTAGAGTTGGAAATGCCGGTTTTAAATGAAGCTGAGCTGCAACGGCAGCTTTATAAAACATGTATAAAATAAGGCTTACTTTAGCAAAAGCTCAGTGAAAAGCTACCAAAAAAATTTAAATTTACGGAGGTGCTTTAGTTTTATGAAAGCTTTTGCCATGCTAAGAATTGGTGAGGTAGGTTGGATTGAGAAGGAAAAACCCGTTCCCGGGCCATATGACGCCATTTGCCGCCCCTTGGCCCTAGCCCCCTGCACATCGGACATTCACACCGTATTTGAAGGGGCTATTGGCGAAAGAACCAACATGGTTCTGGGACACGAGGCAGTAGGTGAAGTAGTTGAAGTAGGCAGTGAAGTTAAAGATTTCAAGCCGGGTGATAAGGTAGTAGTACCGGCAATTACTCCGGACTGGCGGAGCATAGAGGCGCAAGCCGGATTTCATCAGCATTCCAATGGTATGCTGGCCGGCTGGAAATTTTCTAACTTTAAAGACGGTTCCATGGCCGAATATTTCCACGTAAATGATGCCGATATGAACTTAGCATTACTGCCGCCGGAAGTTCCATTGGAGTCGGCTGTCATGGTTACCGATATGGTAACTACCGGTTTTCATGGGGCAGAAAATGCGGACATTCAATATGGTGCTACTGTAGCGGTTATTGGTATTGGCCCGGTAGGTTTAATGGCTGTAGCCGGTGCAAAATTGCGCGGCGCCGGTAGATTAATTGCCGTAGGTTCACGACCGGTTTGTGTAGAAGCGGCTAAATTTTACGGGGCTACAGACATTGTCAACTATCGTGACGGTGATATTGTTGAGCAAATTCTTGACCTCACAGGAGGAAAAGGTGTTGATGCAGCAATCATTGCCGGCGGCAAACCGAGTGTAGTAGCCCAAGCGGTTAAAATTACCAAGCCCGGTGGCACTATTTCTAACGTCAACTATCACGGTGAGGGTGAGTTCCTGCCCATTCCGCGCACTGAATGGGGATGCGGGATGGCTCATAAAACCATCAAAGGCGGCTTATGCCCCGGCGGTCGTCGCAGGATGGAAATGCTGCTTGATTTAGTTAAATATAACCGTCTGGATCCCAGCAAACTAGTTACCCATGTATTTAAGGGTTTTGAAAATGCAGAAAAAGCATTGCTGATGATGAAAGATAAACAGAAAGATTTAATTAAGCCGGTGGTAATAGTTGAGTAAAATTAGCTAACTGAAAAGTATTTAGTGCATATTTCATTAGGCATAAGAGGTAGCAGAAGCTGCCTCTTATGTTATAAGTACACAATGAATTTATGCACAAATAAGAAAAGGGGAGTTAAATTATGAGATTAAAAGACAAAGTAGCTATTATTACCGGTTCAACGTCAGGAATGGGCAGAGCAACAGCTGAGCTGTTTGCCCGGGAAGGAGCAAAAGTTGTTGTTACCGGAAGAAATAAGGAAAGAGCGAAAGCGGTAGTAGACAAAATTAAAAAGGAAGGTTTTGAAGCCACTTATGTAATTGTAGATGCCACTAAAATTGAAGATTGTAAAAAAATTGTAGATAAAGCATTAGAGGAATATGGAACAGTTGATATTTTGTTTAATAACGCAGGAATGCTAAGTGTGACACCGATCCTAGATATTTCCTTAGATGAATGGGACAAAGTATTTAAAGTTAACGTAACGGCACCACTTTATTTAACCCAATTGGTTGCACCGATTATGAAGGCCAAAGGAAAAGGGGTTATAATTAATACCTGTTCCGTAGCCGGTTACGGAGCTCACCACGGTTTTGCCGCATATGTATCTTCCAAACATGCCATTAAGGGTTTAACCAGGTCAATGGCTTGGGAATTAGGCCCGGAAATTCGTGTTAACGGTATCGCACCCGGTTTAATTCATACTGCTATGGTAGACAGCATTGGTGGAATAGAGGCATGTAAGGGATTAATTGAAGCCAGTCCGCTGAAAACATACGGAAAGCCGGAAAACATCGCTACAGTAGCTTTGTTCTTAGCTTCTGACGATTCAGCGTTTATTGACGGGCAAGTTATCAGGGTAGACGGTGGTATAGATATTTAAGCTAAGCAGTTAAAAACGGCATTTATAAATAATACATCTAGCTAACTAAATATTTGCTTAGTCGGATCTCCCTTTCCTGTGTCAAGGGGCGGTCTTTAATATGCCGCCCCTATTTTTAAGGGCTGTGTTTTACACTTATTTTGGGACCATAGTCCCGAAATATAAGGCAAATCATGTATATGCAAAAAGAATAATTTACAGCTAAAATATAATCAGAACAGTCTGAATATACATGAAAGTTTTTTTAAAAAATATAGAAGGAAAATTAATCTATTGTGTTGAATATATAAGAAAAAAACTATGTGGAAATATGTGGAGGCAATGCAATATTAATGCAAAAACTAATTGATTGTTGGGCTGGAAAAATAGCTCAGGAGTCAGGTATAAGCCCTAACGTAATAGCTTATGGCATAAAAGTTCTTTGTAATAATCTGTTTAGCTTTATTATCATCATGACGGTAGCAGCAATTTTTGGTTGTTTTTTGCATACTTTTGTGGCTTATTTCACAGCGCTGTTAATAAAAATTTTTGCCGGTGGCCGGCACGCATCAAACCCAATTGTTTGCTACTTGGTTACTGTGCTGCTTTTTGTTGGCATTGGCTTAATATCACCAGTGCTGGTAATGGTTAATAATCACATTACTTTGGCAGTAATTGCTGTTGCACTTTTCGGTTTAGCAGTAATTATAAATTTTGCTCCGCTGGATACACCTAATAAGCCGATCAAGCCGGAACGGCGTAAAACACTGCGCAAATGTGCGGTTGTTTCCTGGATTATATGCAGTACCGTTTTATTAATATTTAGCACTGGAAAATTATTTCCTGTTGATATCAGCTTAATTACCGCAGCCTTATTGGGGATGCTTTTCACAGCTTGCGGTCTGGTTACTAAAAAGAAGGAGGTGAGTATTTAATGAGAAAACATTTATTTATACTTTTAGGGACGGTTTTATTATGGGTATCTCAACTTAACATTGCTCTTGCTTGCTGGATTCACGCTTATGAGCCGGAAGTTCCTGAAGAATTGTTGTAAGGACGTATCGCAATGCTATATATAACTCTACTTATTGTTGAAGCCTTAAGTATAATGTTCCTTGGTTATGTATTGCTAAATAAAAAATGGCAGTGGGGTAACTGGTTGTTTTATTCATTAATATTTGCTTTAATAGTTTGGTTGACCAGAATGCTCCCAATGGCCTATGGGGTTCATTCTTTAATTGCCATGCTGGTTTTGGGTTTGATGTTAAAACACATTACCCAAAAGCCTTTAACAAAAACAATGACCTCTGCAGTAATAATTATGGTGCTGCTAATCATTTTTGAAACCACAACACTGGACATATTTAGAGTTATTACTAATATTGAGTTTAACAAACTAGTCAATAATGAGAAGCTTTGGTTTTTGCTGGGATTACCGCACTGTATTGGCCTATGGCTGTTAGCAATATATATTAAAGCAAAAAAACCAAAAGTTTTAAATAAAATTGGGTTGGATAATTAACACGGTGAAGCCGTGTTGCTTTTTTTATTCATTGAGGTGGCTTATGAAATTAAAAATTAACAACGAGGAAAATCTAATTACTTATTGGGTTTTTTTCTTCAGCTCAATAGTTATTTGTTTAATACCGGTAGTGGACCGATATTCTTTTAATTTTGAACAATTTATAAATTATAAAATTAGATTAGGCATAATTATTGTTATCTGTTTAGTATTAGGACTGGTTTACTTGCAAAGTAAACTTTTTAACAACAGTTTAGAGTATCCTTATCGTGCCCAGCCCAAAGATGTTATCTGCATATTTATTTATCTGATTTTAGTAACTGCTTTAATTTTTTTATCCGGTGCTAATTCCGAACATTATATTTTGTTTGTCTTTCCGGTGGCGATTTGTGCTCTCGGGTATGGGCGCAAAAGCGGTATCACGATCGCGATAGTTGCATCAGCAATGATATTTACCTATGAATTATTTTTTAGATTTGAAGGGCCGAGCTATAATTTTGATAATGTACTGATTCAAATTGCTATTTTGATACTGTTGGGTTATTTAATCGGTGGAATTACAGACAATAATAAAAAAATAACATCCCACTTAATTTTCAAACATAGGTTTTTAAATCAAATTGTTAATAACCTGCCGTTAGGTATTATCACCGTTAATAAAGATAAACAAATTACCTTCTATAACCGGCACCAAGCATCCATGCTGGGCATCACTGATGAAACAAAGTCAGTAGGGGAAGTAGACATTAATAAACATTTTCCGGTCATCAATGAAAATATGCATATCATTGACCGGGTGATAGACACCGGTAAACCGGCAGTGGATTTTAGCGGTCAGGTTGTAAAGAAGGATAAAACCATTGAGGTAGTTGCCAGCGCATACTCTCTTGAGCCGGAGCAGCAAGAAGCACTGGTGATTATCAAGGATATTAGCCAGCAGCTGGAAGCGGAAAATTGGAAAAGAAAATCCCAACACATTTTAGAGTCCCTTAATGTAGGAATTGTGTTTGTGGATAAGGCAGGTTTTGTAGAACTCTGCAATCATGCCGCTAACAGTATTTTACAATTAGATAACTGCCCCATGAAAGGCCTGTTTGTAGAGTTTTTATATGATAATTGCTCAATATCTGATGAGCAGTATAATAGATTAGTTACAGAATCTACAGTCAGCTTGGAGATAGAATTTAACGACAAAATAATATTAATCAGTAAGTGCCCAATAATACAGGGTGAGCAAAAATATGGCGATATGTATGTATTAAATGATGTTACTGAGCTGCGACGGTTGGACAGCGAACTGAGAAAAGCGGCAACTTTAAGTATTATTGGTGAAGTTGCTGCCGGAACGGTACATGAAATAAAAAACCCGCTTACCGTGATTAAAGGTTTCGTTCAATTAATTCAAAGCAATCATGAAAAAACTATTGGGGAATATCAAGATTACTTTCAGATGGTAATTAAAGAAACGGAACGCATAGAAAAGATTCTTTCAGAATTTTTGTTGTTAGCCCGTCCTCGAAAAAGCAACTTTAACAACTTAAATGTAAATAACGTTATTTCAGAAGTATGGGGGCTAATTGAAAGCTATGCGGCATCAAAAAATATCAATACGCGCATTAATTTAAAAGAAGAACTGCCGGAGATTTTCGGTGACGCAGAACAAATCAAACAGGTGATTTTAAATATTGCCAAGAATGCTTGCGATGCAGTTTATGACGGCGGGTTAATAAAAATTAAATCTTATACAAACAGCCAAGGGGCGGTTTGCGTAGATATTGAAGATAACGGCAAAGGTATTCCTGAAGCAATGTTAAATCAAATTTTCAACCCTTTCTTTACCACAAAGGACACCGGAACGGGATTAGGCCTGGCTATTTCCAATCGTATTATGTCAGATCATCGTGGAGAAATATTAGTGCAATCAAATACGTCAAAAGGAACTACTTTTACATTAGTGTTTCCTCAAATAGCATCTATGTCATAAAAGCCGGCTTTGATTCAGAAAGCCGATTTAGCATATAGTTTACACTTTTTTCCACTTGATAATAGCTGCGAATAATGTTAAATTATATTTCCGCGCCAAAATAATAAAAACGGTGGCGGGTAATAACCAATAACTTCCGGTTGAAAACGAATAAACGAGATGTTAAACTAAAAAATGCCGCTTGAGAGCGGCAGAGATAAATTGCCAGTTGACATAAAACATGAAAACTGATAAACTAAAGCTTGCCGCGCTGGAGCGGCAAACAAAATATGGCAGTGAGAAAGATCCTTGAAAACTGAACAGTGAGTAAGAGATGAATGCAAGGAAACACTCGTTTAAGAAGATGAGTAATTCAGGATAACGCAGAGCTTGGAAAAAGCTTTCTGAGATAATTTTTCACGGAGAGTTTGATCCTGGCTCAGGACGAACGCTGGCGGCGTGCCTAACACATGCAAGTCGAGCGAAGGATCGGCAATGAAGTTTTCGGACGGAATTGCCGATTACTTAGCGGCGGACGGGTGAGTAACGCGTGGATAATCTGCCTATCAGACCGGGATAACCCTTGGAAACAGGGGCTAATACCGGATACGAACATCGGGACACAAGTTCTGATGTTGAAAGGGGATACCGCTGATAGATGAGTCCGCGTCCCATTAGCTAGTTGGTGGGGTAAAGGCCTACCAAGGCGACGATGGGTAGCCGGCCTGAGAGGGTGACCGGCCACACTGGAACTGAGACACGGTCCAGACTCCTACGGGAGGCAGCAGTGGGGAATATTCCGCAATGGGCGAAAGCCTGACGGAGCAACGCCGCGTGAGGGAAGAATGTCTTCGGACTGTAAACCTCTGTTGTATGGGAAGATAATGACGGTACCATACGAGAAAGCCCCGGCTAACTACGTGCCAGCAGCCGCGGTAATACGTAGGGGGCGAGCGTTGTCCGGAATTACTGGGCGTAAAGGGCGCGTAGGCGGCAAACTAAGTTAGAGGTGAAACCTGCAGGCTTAACCTGCAGCATGCCTCTAAAACTGGTTAGCTTGAGTGCAGGAGAGGGAAGTGGAATTCCTGGTGTAGCGGTGAAATGCGTAGATATCAGGAGGAACACTCGTGGCGAAGGCGGCTTCCTGGCCTGTAACTGACGCTGAGGCGCGAAAGCGTGGGGAGCAAACAGGATTAGATACCCTGGTAGTCCACGCCGTAAACGATGAGTGCTAGGTGTTGGAGGTATCGACCCCTTCAGTGCCGTAGCAAACGCGTTAAGCACTCCGCCTGGGGAGTACGGTCGCAAGACTAAAACTCAAAGGAATTGACGGGGGCCCGCACAAGCGGTGGAGCATGTGGTTTAATTCGACGCAACGCGAAGAACCTTACCAGGGCTTGACATCCTCCGCCATCCCTAGAAATAGGGAGTTCCCTTATGGGACGGAGAGACAGGTGGTGCATGGTTGTCGTCAGCTCGTGTCGTGAGATGTTGGGTTAAGTCCCGCAACGAGCGCAACCCTTACCGTTAGTTGCCATCATTAAGTTGGGCACTCTAACGGAACTGCCGTTGACAAAACGGAGGAAGGTGGGGATGACGTCAAATCATCATGCCCCTTATGCCCTGGGCTACACACGTGCTACAATGGCCTGTACAGAGGGCAGCGAAGCCGTGAGGCGGAGCGAATCCCAGAAAGCAGGTCCCAGTTCGGATTGCAGGCTGCAACTCGCCTGCATGAAGTAGGAATCGCTAGTAATCGCAGGTCAGCATACTGCGGTGAATACGTTCCCGGGCCTTGTACACACCGCCCGTCACACCACGAAAGTCGACAACACCCGAAGCCGGTGACTTAACCTCGCAAGAGGAGAGAGCCGTCGAAGGTGGGGTCGATGATTGGGGTGAAGTCGTAACAAGGTAGCCGTATCGGAAGGTGCGGCTGGATCACCTCCTTTCTGAGGAGTAACTGAGAGGAGACAAGGTGTTACCTCTCACTCCTAGGTCGATCATTCATCTCTTTGCACTGTTCAGTTTTGAAGGATTAAAGCCTTCAATAAAGCGAATTAGATAGAAATGTTCCTTGAAAACTGCACAGCGAGTAAGAGAAGCGAGAAGTAGGTAGAAACAATTTCACCAGGTCAAGATAGTAAGAGCACATGGTGGATGCCTAGGCGCTTTAGGCCGATGAAGGACGTGGTAAGCTGCGAAAAGCTGCGGGTAGCTGCAAACAAGCGTTGATCCGCAGATCTCCGAATGGGGCAACCCGGCGGGAGCGAACTCCCGTCACCGTTTAGTGAATCCATAGCTAAACGGGGGGCACCCGGGGAACTGAAACATCTAAGTACCCGGAGGAAAAGAAAGAAAACTCGATACCCTAAGTAGCGGCGAGCGAACGGGGTGTAGCCTAAACCGGCAATGCTTGCATTGCCGGGGTTGCGGGACCTCAAGAATTGGATTTGACTTATCTAGCTGAACACAGCTGGAAAGCTGGAGCACAGAAGGTAACACTCCTGTAAGCGAAAGATAAGCAAACCAAAGAGGGATCCCAAGTACCGCGGGACACGTGGAACCCCGTGGGAATCCGGCAGGACCACCTGCCAAGGCTAAATACCTAAAGCGACCGATAGTGCACAAGTACCGTGAGGGAAAGGTGAAAAGCACCCCGGGAGGGGAGTGAAATAGAACCTGAAACCATGTGTTTACAAGCAGTCGGAGCGCGTTAAAAGCGTGACGGCGTACTTTTTGCAGAACGGACCGGCGAGTTACTTTAACGAGCGAGGTTAAGGCAGGGAATGCCGGAGCCGCAGCGAAAGCGAGTCTGAAGAGGGCGCATAGTTCGTTAAAGTAGACCCGAAACCGGGTGATCTACCCATGGCCAGAGTGAAGCTGAAGTAAAATTCAGTGGAGGCTCGAACCGACCGTCGTTAAAAAGACGGCGGATGAGCTGTGGGTAGGGGTGAAAAGCCAATCGAACTCGGAGATAGCTGGTTCTCCCCGAAATAGCTTTAGGGCTAGCCTCGGGAATGAGTGCCGGAGGTAGAGCACTGACTGGGCTAGGGGCCTTCACCGGTTACCGACCCCAATCAAACTCCGAATGCCGGCCACTTGAATCCCGGGAGTCAGACTACGGGTGCTAAGATTCGTAGTCGAGAGGGAAACAGCCCAGACCAACAGCTAAGGTCCCCAAGCATGGCTAAGTGGGAAAGGATGTGGGGTTGCAGAGACAACCAGGATGTTGGCTTAGAAGCAGCCATCATTCAAAGAGTGCGTAATAGCTCACTGGTCAAGTGACCCTGCGCCGAAAATGTAACGGGGCTAAGTCATGCACCGAAGCTTTGGTTTGGATGGTATGGACCATTCAGAGGTAGGGGAGCGTTGCCAACGCGCGGAAGCAGTACCGAAAGGAGCTGTGGAGCGTTGGGAAGTGAGAATGCCGGTATGAGTAAACGAAAAGGCAGGTGAGAATCCTGCCCGCCGAAAGCCTAAGGTTTTCTGGGGAAGGCTCGTCCGCCCAGAGTAAGCCGGGACCTAAGCCGAGGCCGAAAGGCGTAGGCGATGGACAATCGGTTGAGATTCCGATGCCACCAACGACCGTTTGAAGGATGGGGTGACGCAGGAGGGTAGGCTAAGCGCACGGTTGGAAAAGTGCGTCCAAGCCCGTAGGGTGATAAGTAGGCAAAACCGCTTATCAAAAAGCCCGAGAGGTGAAGGGGAGCGAAAAAAAGTAGCGAAGTAGCCGATCCCAAACTGCCAAGAAAAGCCTCTAACGAGGAAGTTGGTGCCCGTACCGCAAACCGACACAGGTAGGCGAGGAGAGAATCCTAAGGCGCGCGAGAGAACCCTCGTTAAGGAACTCGGCAAAATGACCCCGTAACTTCGGGAGAAGGGGTGCCTCATTATCGTGAAGTTAGAACAAACGGAGCGAGAAGAGGCCGCAGAGACCAGGCCCAAACGACTGTTTAGCAAAAACACAGGTTCCTGCTAAAGCGAAAGCTGACGTATAGGAGCTGACGCCTGCCCGGTGCCGGAAGGTTAAGAGGAAGGGTTAGGGAAATGACCCGAAGCTCTGAATTGAAGCCCCGGTAAACGGCGGCCGTAACTATAACGGTCCTAAGGTAGCGAAATTCCTTGTCGGGTAAGTTCCGACCCGCACGAATGGCGTAACGATTTGGGCACTGTCTCAACGAGGGACTCGGTGAAATTGAAGTTCCGGTAAAGATGCCGGATACCTGCGACAGGACAGAAAGACCCCGTGGAGCTTTACTGCAGCTTGACATTGGGTTTCGGTATTTCATGTACAGGATAGGTGGGAGACAGAGAAGCAAGTACGCCAGTATTTGTGGAGTCGACGGTGGGATACCACCCTTGAGATATTGGAATTCTAACTTAGTGCCGAAAGCCGGTACGAGGACAGTGTCAGGTGGGCAGTTTGACTGGGGCGGTCGCCTCCCAAAGGGTAACGGAGGCGCCCAAAGGTTCCCTCAGCGCGGACGGAAATCGCGCCTAGAGAGTGTAAAGGCAAAAGGGAGCTTGACAGCGAGACTGACAAGTCGAGCTGGTACGAAAGTAGGGCTTAGTGATCCGGCGGTATCGAGTGGAAGAGCCGTCGCTCAACGGATAAAAGCTACCCCGGGGATAACAGGCTTATCTCCCCCAAGAGTTCACATCGACGGGGAGGTTTGGCACCTCGATGTCGGCTCATCGCATCCTGGGGCTGGAGTAGGTCCCAAGGGTTGGGCTGTTCGCCCATTAAAGCGGTACGTGAGCTGGGTTCAGAACGTCGTGAGACAGTTCGGTCCCTATCCGTCGCAGGCGTAGGAAACTTGAGGAGAGCTGACCCTAGTACGAGAGGACCGGGTTGGACGGACCGCTGGTGTACCAGTTGTCTCGCCAGAGGCATAGCTGGGTAGCTATGTCCGGAAGGGATAAGCGCTGAAAGCATCTAAGCGCGAAGCCCCCTCCAAGATGAGGTTTCCCATCGTAAGAGTAAGACCCCACGAAGACTACGTGGTAGATAGGCCGGGTGTGTAAGCACAGTAATGTGTTTAGCTGACCGGTACTAATAGGTCGAGGTCTTGACCTGAAAGCTTTTCTTGACTCGCTGTACAGTTTTGAAGGAACAGCAGACATGGTATCCTGCAACGATACTGAACGCCAAGGCATTTGCCGGAGCAAACGATAAGCCGGCGCATTCAAAGAGCGACGCCGCCGGAGGGTAAGTGCCGAGGACTGTTCGAGGAGCTTTGCTCCGAGTTCCGCAGGCACCCGGAGGCGGCGGAGCTCGTACAAGTATATGTGCCGGCGTGTTTGCGGAGCGTAAATGCCTTGGCAGACCGCGAGCGAACAGGCCGTAAGACAGGCCTGCCTAAGAATGAAAACAATATTTTCGGTGGCAATACCGCAGGGGGTACACCCGTTCCCATCCCGAACACGGAAGTTAAGCCCTGCAGGGCCGATGGTACTTGGGCTTGAGCCCTGGGAGAGTAGGTCGCCGCCGAATTTTATATATATTCCTCGATAGCTCAACGGTAGAGCAACCGGCTGTTAACCGGTAGGTTGTAGGTTCGAATCCTACTCGAGGAGCCATTTTTTTTTGTGCCTGTAGCTCAACTGGATAGAGCATCTGACTTCGGATCAGAAGGCTGGGGGTTCGAGTCCCTCCAGGTACGCCACTGAAACCCTTGAGAATATCACTCAAGGGCTTTTTATTTTGTCTAAATGATGGGCATTTTAATAATAATAAAAGAAATTTAAATAATATTAAAATTTAAACATATAGTGAATGTGTTTACATTCACAAGCTTTTATAATAATATAATAAAAAAGGAGGGATTTATATGACAAACAAATCAGGACTTTGGTATCCCGTTCAAACTTTGCCTAAGCAGAGGAGAAAGTATAATAAAAACAACAAAGATAATAAAGACAAGCAGGGGCAATGGTACCCAATACAAACATTGGGGCCTAAGCGGTAATAATGGTGATGGCGCGTGCTTACAAGTTGCCTTAAAGAAGTTTGGAATAAAAGGTCATGTAGTTAATAAAGCCTTGTATCAGTAAGTAAGATACAAGGCTTTGTTCATTTAACCGCAGATTAACAATAGCCCGGTATTGACCGGGTGTTTTTTATTCTCATTACGGCTATATACGCTAATTGCCTTATTATATTTTATATTGTTAAAATAAATTAAATAGCGAAAGGAGTTAGAACATGACTAAACTTGTGTTTGATAATGGAGAAGGTATTGTATATCGCCCTCCGCGTGAAGCCGATAGTTTTATCCTGCGGGTTACCACCGGATGTTCACATAACAAATGCTTGTTTTGCGGCATGTACCGAAGTGTGAAATTTCGCATTCGGGATGAAGATAATATTGCAAAGCAAATAAAACAAGCCGCTCGGCAGTGTCCCAATATTAAGAAGGTATTTTTGGCTGACGGCAATGCTTTGGTTTTGCCTACTGATAAGTTAATAAAAATTATTAAAATGCTAAAAGAAGAGTTACCAAATGTAACCCAAATAAGTTGTTATGCGGGCGCCAAAGATATCTTGCGAAAGAGCGATGAAGAGCTTACTGAGTTAAGAAATATGGGCTTGAAAATGATCTATTTAGGAATTGAAAGCGGCGATGATCAAGTGTTGGCTTTTGTAAATAAGGGCGCGACCGCCGGTGAGATGATTGCTGCCGGCCAAAGGGTTATGGCGGCAGGAATAAAACTTACCGCCATGATTGTGGTTGGCCTGGGGGGAAAGACGCAAACTACCCAACATGCTGTTAATACGGCTAGAGTAATCAATGAGATTAACCCCAATATTTTAGGACCGTTAACGCTGACGGTAGAAGATAATACACCCTTGGCAGAATTGGTAAAGTGCGGTGAGTTTGCTTTACTGACACCGCTGGAAGTTATGCAGGAGTTTAAAACGTTAATTCAACATATAAACGTCACTCGGCCATGTGTCTTTGACAGCAACCATATATTTAACATGCTACCGACAAGATGTGTTCTGCCAAAGGATAAAAAATTATTGTTATCAGAAATTGAGCAAGTGATAGAATTTCTGCAGGAAAATGAGTAATTAAAGTGATATTTAACCCTGTTGAACTACCCGGAAATAATTTTTTCGGTCGCCTCCGAATTAAATTTTATACATTGTAAAACCCTGAGGTTAGCCGCCTCAGGGTTTTGTTAATGATAAAGCAATTTTGTGTTGTTACTAGTAACAAAAACTGGTATTGAGCCATAAAATAATGAAAATTATTAAATAAAGTTTGAGGAGGTAGTTAAAATGAAAAAGGCAATTAAGGCAGCCTATTATCCGGGCGATTATATAAATCCTCTTCAATTAATTAGGTGCTGCTGCTTATTACTGGCCGGGTTTATCATTGGTTTAGCCTTGCTCTTTTGTGGACTGTTAGACTTCAGATTGTTTGGCATGTGGCTGTTCTTAATGCTGGCTATAGCATGCTGTAGTTGCTGCATTTACTAACTTTTGTTTAAGGGGTCGGCATTGGCTGCCGACCCTTACATTTTTATTGATAATATTGTCTTTTGCCTGTAAGGGCAGGGTTCTGCCTCAACTCATTCTCGTAAATGTAACGTTGTTTGTGGGCCGCCAAGGCATTTGACCGATTAGCCGGCAAATTCAAAGAGCATTGCTAACGGGGGAAAGCATGCCCGCCCGCTACATTTAGGGATATAACCGATAGAGCATTCTGGGAAAGGGGATTGCTTCTCTGACATGTTCTAAACCGCAAATCCACGCTATTGTACGTTCTAATCCTAAGCCAAAACCTGAGTGGGGAACGGAGCCGTAGCGGCGCAGATCTAAATACCATTCAAAAGCATCTTTAGGAAGATTATGCTCTGCTATGCGCTGTTCTAACAACTTTAAGTCGTCAATGCGCTGGCCGCCGCCAATAATTTCACCGTATCCTTCCGGAGCAAGCAGATCTGCGCCTAAGACAACTTTTTCATTTTCCGGATCCGGCTTCATATAAAAGGCCTTAATTTCGGCAGGAAACCGGTGAACAAAAACAGGCGCATTAAATTTACCGGAAATCAGAGTTTCGTCAGGGGCCCCGAAGTCATCACCCCATTTAAAATCATGCCCTTCCTTATTTAATAACTCAACTGCCTCAGAATAACTTATCCGCGGGAAGGGCGGCTTAACAGCTTCTAATTTGCTGATGTCTCTGCCTAATAATTTTAAGTCCTCACGATTTTTCTCCAATACCCGTTGAACTATGTAGTAAACCAATTCTTCTTGTAGCTTAAGATTGTCCTCAAAGTCAAAATAGGCCGCTTCAGCTTCAATCATCCAAAATTCCATTAAATGACGCCGGGTTTTAGATTTTTCAGCGCGGAAGGTGGGCCCAAAACAATAAACCCTGCCTAATGCCATTGCGGTGGCTTCGCAGTATAACTGGCCGCTTTGCGAGAGATAAGCCTTTTCATCGTGGTAATCAATTTCAAACAGGGTTGTTGTCCCCTCGCATGCTGCCGGGGTAATAATCGGTGCATCGGCTTGAATAAAGTCGTTCTTATAAAAGAATTCATGCACCGCCATTTCGATTTCTGAGCGTATGCGTAAAATTGCTGACTGCTTGGGAGTTCTAATCCATAAATGCCTGCGATCTAAAAGGAAGTCTACACCGTGTTTTTTCAAGGTAATTGGATATGGTTCAGCCTGTGACACAATTTCTATGTTTGATACGCCAATTTCATAACCACCGGGTGAACGCGGGTTTTCGCGCACCAGGCCTTCAACTATAATAGAACTTTCCTGGGTGATTTTTTTAGCCTGGGCAAAAATTTCCGGTGTCTCTTCTTTTACTACTACACCTTGGGTTAAACCGCTGCCATCTCGAATAATCAAAAAAATAATTTTGCCGGATGAACGTTTGTTATAAAGCCAACCTTTAACAGTTACCTGTTGGTCTACATAAGAACTTAAATTTTTAATTTGCACACTGTTCAATATTATCACCTCATTACTTAGTATAAGTATTTTCCCGAAATTTGTCATGGTTTAAGTAGATATAATCAGTAAATCATAACAAATAATTTTGCATAAAAGAATAGACCAGATGTAGTTTAACAGCCGGTTAAAGTCTTGACGAGGAATAATTACTTTATTTACACTAAATGAGTGTGTTTTAGGTAAGGATTTATGTAACCGGTGGCTGTGAATTAATCAATATTTTCTCTAATTTTACAGCAATATTTACTTTGTAAATTATATATTTTTTTTCTTGCTGACATTATATTGACAACAGTATATTATAACGATAATATTTTAATGGTTAAAATATTTAGCTATTACATAAAAAGGAGGCAGTTGTTTTGTACGATGAGGAATTTCTAAATAAGGTTTATCAGTTAAATTCTTCAATAACTAATTACCATCGTTTATTACATATTTACTTAATGAAAACTTCAAAAGTTTCTTTAACCTGGGCCCAATTATTTTTATTACAAATACTTAAAGAAGACGGCCCTTCTAACCCATCAACAATTGCCGGCAAGATGGGTGTTACCTTGGGTGCGATAACCAGTTTGGCCGATAAACTGGTAAATCAAGGTTTAATTTCTCGGGAAAGAAGCAGCGATGACCGGCGAAGGGTGAAGATCAGCCTGACAAAAGAAGGGGAAGAGCTTTACCAAGAAGCCGTGCATGAATATGCCCGCAATATAGTGCGTGTTTTGTCAGTATTGTCTTTGGAAGAAGTGGAAGCGATGAAGGCAGTGTATCAGAAACTGACGAAAAATTTAAACGAAATTATTGACAGGGAAAAATAGGGCAAAGGGGGGTAGATTGTGCGAAAGCCAGCTGTTACATTATTAATCTTGGCAACTATTATGCTTTTACTGGTGGGATGCGGTAAACAAGAAGAAGAGCAAAAAACGGCAAAGGAAAGTTTAGTACCTGTTGAAGTTATTAAAGTAACTAAGTCAGATTTAAGCAAAGAAATAGAAATGACCGGTGAGGTAGTACCGGGAGAAGAAGTAACGATAACGCCTAAAGTATCAGGGCGAGTGGTAGCGGTACATACTGAAGTCGGTCAGTCAGTTAATCAGGGAGCTGCTATATTTGAAATAGACGATACAGACTATCAAAATCAGTTAGCTAATGCACAGGCCGGATTGTCAATTGCAGAAATAAATCTGGAACAGACCCAAAAAGAATATGACCGTTACAAGCAGTTGTATGATGCCCAAGCTATTTCACAGGCAGACTTTGAAAAAATAGAATATGCTTTAAAAACAGCCCAGGCAAACGTTGAACAAGCAAAGGTAAATTTGCATATTGCTCAAAGTAATTGTTCAGAAGTAACAGTAACATCACCAATTGCCGGCAAGATAGCCGCTTTAAATGTTAGAGTGGGTGAAATTGCTTCACAGCAAGTACCGGCTGCTGTAGTTGTCAGTTTAAACCCGGCTAAAATTAAACTAAATATGCCGGAGAGTTTGGTTGGCAACATAAAATTAGGCCAAAAGGTTAAGGTTGAAATTGCTGCCATTGGCAAAACACTGGAAGGGACAATAACTTCAGTGGCTCCGAAAGCTGATCAGCAGACCAAATCTTTTCCGGTGGAAGTGCAGATTCCTAATAATGATCAGAAAATATTTGCCGGCATGGTAGCCAAGCTTCAGCTTTCTACCGGCACGGTTAAAAATGCTATTGCCGTTCCGCACGATGCGGTGATAGATGATAACGGCATTAAGAAAATATTTGTTGTAGAAGATGGAGTTGCCAAAGAGCGTATAGTTACTTTAGGTGTTAAAAGCATTGATAAAGTGCAAATTGTTGAAGGTTTAAAGGAAAATGAACAGGTAATTGTTAAGGGCAACAGATTGGTAGGCGACGGACAAAAGGTAAAAATTGTTAATAAGCAAATTACAGATAAGTCAGGAGTGAACTAGTGTGAAATTAACAAGTCTGTCTGTTGATCGTCCGGTCGCCATATCAATGGTGCTAATAGCACTGGTTATTTTAGGTTTGTTTTCTCTACCGAGATTAGCGGTTGATTTGTTTCCGGATATGGAACTGCCGGTATTAGTGGTAGTTACTAATTATGAAGGTGCTGACCCCGCTGAGGTGGAAAAAGTGATCACCAAACCACTGGAATCAGCGGTCGGTACTGTTGCTAATTTGGACAGCATCCGATCAACGTCATCTACCGGCAATTCACTGGTGGTGATGATGTTTAAATGGGGCACCGACATTGATAACGCCGCAAATGAAGTGCGCGACAAAATAGATAGGTATAGGAGTATGCTGCCGGATGATGCCGGAACACCGATGATCATTAAAATGGATCCAAGCAGTATGCCGATTATGGCATATTCAATTAGCGGTAGGGATATTGACGAGCTGACCGATATTGCTGAAGATGTCATTCAAAGTAATTTAGAACGGGTTGAAGGTGTTGCTTCCGTTCAATTGTATGGCGGTCAGGAGCGGGAATTTCAAGTGCTTTTGGACCGGGCCAAAATGGAAGCTTACGGTTTGACGGTCAGTCAAGTGATGGCAGCGATTGCTGGAGATAACATTACCGGCACAGCCGGCTCGGTGCAACAGGGCAGAAGTGAAATGGCCATTCGGGTGCGGGGTGACTATACATCCGGCGATGATTTATCAAATATTCAAGTATCGCTGGCTACCGGCGGAACCATTAAATTATCGGATATTGCCGATATAAAAGATACTTATAAAGAAACCACCCAAATGGGTTACGTTAACGGCAAACAAGCCTTGGCACTTATACTGTTTAAGGCGTCAGGAGAAAATACCGTTCAGGTTGCCGAAGTAGCTAAAGCAGAAATTGAGCGACTAAATAAAATATTGCCTGATGATATTGAGTTAACCGAGGTAATGGATACCTCTCAATATATTAGAGATACAATTAATACCGTTATTGAACACGCATTACTTGGTGCCATTTTAGCGGTAATTATCTTATTTATGTTCTTGCGCAGTGTGCGCAGCACCGTTGTAGTAATTACCGTTATACCCTTTGCCATTATCGCTACCTTTACCATGATGTTTTTTGCTGATCAGACTATTAACTTGCTGTCACTGGGTGGTTTAGCATTAGGTCTGGGATCCCTGGTTGACTTTTCCATCGTTGTTTTGGAGAGCATATTCCGTTATCGGGAAAACGGATACAATGCCATTGATGCCGCTAAATCCGGTTCAGCGGAGGTCGGCAGTGCAGTGGTGGCGTCTGCCATGGCCCAATGCGTTGTTTTTGCCCCGATGATATTTGTTGAAGGGCTGGCCGGCATACTAATGGGGCCAATGGCGTTGACGGTAGTGATATCACACATTGCCGCGTTATTTGCCGCCTTAACACTGACACCGATGATGAGTTCCCGACTGTTAAAGAATGTAACGCCCTCTACTGTTCTTCCTGAGGGCAAAACGGCTAATCCCCTTATTTTATTTAACCGGGGCTTTGCTAAGTTAACAAAACGCTACAGCAGGTTGTTAAATTGGTCGTTAGAACACAGAAAAACTGTTATTATAGTTACCCTAGCGTTATTAGTTGCCAGTTTGGCGGCTCTACCGTTGGCAGGAATGGAATTTATGCCGTCAATGGACCAAGGGGAAATGACACTGACCATTGAGCTGCCTCCAGGTACCTCATTGGAAGAAACCAGGCAGGTAACTGCTGATGTTGAGGAAATTATTGCCCGGGAATTACCGGATAATAAGCTTATTTTCAGCCGGGTCGGTACCAGCGATATGGCCGGTATGGGTACATCGAACAGCAATGAGGCCAGTATTTACTTAAAGCTTTTACCGGTCAATGAGCGGGATTATTCAGTAGAGCAGGCTGCCGAAAAACTGCGCACTGCCTTAGCCGATATACCTGACGCTACTATCAGAGTAGAAGTCAGCCAAACTATGAGCACCGGTAAGCCAATAGAAATAACTATTAAAGGTGACGATATGGAGGTATTGGCCGAATTAGGCGCGCTGGTTGCTCAAGCAATTGAAGAAGTGGAAGGAGTCAGAAACGTCACCAACTCTTTAGATGAAGAACGGGCGGAAGTGCAGGTAAGTGTAAATCGTGAGCACGCTTCAATCTACGGTTTGTCCGCATCACAGATCATGTCTGCGGTTCGCGTAGCATTTGACGGGCAGATTGTTGGTCAGGTGCGTACCGGTGATAACGAAGTAGATATTCGTTTAAAATATGCAGATGATTATGATGAAACAATGGATCAGTTAGAAAGCTTAATGATTACTTCCCCTAGCGGAGCAAGGGTAGCACTGAGCTCGGTAGCGGATATCAATGTCGTTGACGCACCGATGGAAATTAGCCGGATGGATCAGTCCAGAATAGTATCTATCCAAGCAGATATTACCGGACGTGATTTGGGAAGCATAAATCAAGACATTGAAACGCTGTTAAGTTCAATGGCTTTCCCTGCCGGTTACACCTATGAAATCGGCGGCCAAACTGAAGATATGATGGAAGCTTTCGGCCAGTTAGTTTTGGCTTTGATATTGGCCATAGTGCTGGTTTACATGGTAATGGCCGCGCAATTTGAATCTTTATTCTATCCCTTTGTAGTCATGTTTGCAGTGCCACCGACTATAGTGGGGGTAGCACTGGGATTGTTAGTAACCGGTATATCCCTTAGCGTAGCTGCCCTCATCGGCTGCATCATGCTGGTGGGTATTGTACTGAACAACTCGATTGTTTTGATTGACTATGTAAATACCTTAAGAAAACGAGGCTTGGAACGTGATGAAGCACTAAAACAAGCCGGACCAATCAGATTGCGGCCGATTTTAATGACCGCATCGGTTACGGTGTTAGCGATGCTGCCATTGGCCTTTGGTGTCGGGGAAGGTTCAGAAGGCATGAAACCAATGGCCGTGGTGATCTCTTTCGGTTTAACGCTGTCTACATTGATTACCTTGGTGTTTGTTCCGGTAGTTTATGCGGTGTTTGATGATGTTGGCAAAAAAATAAGCCATCGGCTGACAAAAATAAAGTGGCCACAACTTAAAAAACACAACAATCACACAACAGATGCCTAAATTTACAAATAAGGGCGCACCTGCTGACTACGTTTTTAGTAGATAGCAATGCGCCCTCACAAATTAATGCCCGGCAGCTTTATTAAGGCAGATTGTCGGTTTAATTTTTCAACTGAATAGCTAAAGAACTATTCTACTATTAGCTTGTTTTGTGATATTATTTAGAAAATAATGAACATTTTTACAAAAGGTTCTGCTATTGTTTTAGTCGAAATTTTTGTTATACTACGAAATATGTAGAAAGTCAGGTTGTGAAAATTTGCGCTTATAAATTTGACCTATCTAATAGATCTACAGGTTGGAGGGAACAACATGTATAAGATTGTGCATAAAGAAATACTATCCCCACAGATTAAATTGTTTGAAATAGAGGCACCTAAAATTGCCTCGAAAGCTAAGGCCGGGCAATTTGTTATTCTTCGGCTGGATGAAAAAGGAGAACGTATACCGTTAACAATTGCCGATTATAACCGGTCTACGGGAACCGTGACCATTATATTTCAAGAGGTGGGGCGCACGACAAAAGAACTGGGTAAGTTAAATGCCGGAGACTTTATTACCGACTTTGTCGGTCCCCTTGGCCAACCCACTGAAATTGAAAATTATGGTCGAGTGGTGTGTGTTGGCGGCGGTGTCGGTGTGGCCCCGATCTATCCTATTGCCAGGGCGCTTAAAGATGTCGGTAATGAAGTAATCTCCGTTATTGGTGCCCGTAACAAAGAATTGTTATTTTGGGAAGAAAAAATGGCGGCAGTAAGCGATCGGTTAATTGTTTGCACTGATGACGGCAGCTACGGACAAAAAGGCTTTGTCACAGATGCGGTCAAACAACTTGCTGAAGAAACTAAAATCGACCGAATTTGGGCTATTGGGCCCATGCCGATGATGCGGGCAATGGCTGCCACAACTAAGCCTTTAGGCATAAAAACTATTGTCAGCTTAAACCCCATTATGGTAGACGGCACAGGCATGTGCGGTGCTTGCCGGGTTAGTGTAGGCAATGAAACAAAATTTGCTTGTGTAGACGGTCCGGAATTTGATGCTCATTTAGTTGACTTTGATTTAGCAATGCTTCGTTCGGCATATTACAGAGAAGAAGAAAAAAGGGTAGATGCCGGCGGCAACTGTGGATGTGGAGGTGGTTGCAAATGCAGCAAGTAAAGAAAAGGCATGAAATGCCTACCCAACACCCAAAAGAAAGAATAGGCAACTTTAACGAAGTGGCTTTGGGTTACAGCGAAGAAACAGCCTTAGCCGAAGCAAGCCGCTGTTTAAATTGTAAAAAACCCAAATGTGTAGAGGGTTGCCCGGTAGAAGTGCCCATTCCTGAATTTATTGCTTTGCTCAAAGAAGGTGATTACAAAGGGGCCATTCAAAAAATTAAAACCAAAAACAATCTGCCGGCTGTTTGCGGCCGAGTTTGTCCACAAGAAAACCAATGCGAAAAGTACTGCATATTAGGCAGGAAGGGTGAACCGGTTGCCATCGGTCGTTTGGAACGTTTTGTTGCTGACTATGAACTGGCCCATGGCGGTGAGCCGGTTGAAAAAATGCCTTCAACCGGAAAAAAGGTGGCGGTAGTCGGCTCCGGACCGGCAGGATTAACTGCTGCCGGAGATTTGGCAAAAATGGGTCACCAAGTGACGGTATTTGAAGCACTGCATGTAGCCGGCGGAGTTTTAATGTACGGAATTCCGGAGTTTCGCCTGCCAAAGGAAATAGTACAAAGTGAAATCGAAAAGATTAAAGAATTAGGTGTGGAAATAAAAACCAATTATGTAATTGGTCAGCTGGATTCAGTGGATGAATTGCTGGCAGCAGGTTATGATGCAGTGTTTATCGGCACCGGTGCGGGATTGCCGTATTTTATGAACATTCCCGGTGAAAACTTAAACGGCATATACTCTGCAAACGAGTTTTTAACCCGCACAAACCTAATGAAGGCATATAAATTTCCGGAATATCTCACCCCAATTAAAGTAGGTGAGCGGGTAGCGGTAATCGGTGCCGGCAACGTAGCTATGGATGCCGCTCGTACGGCGCTGCGTTTGGGTGCTAAAGAATCCTATATCGTTTATCGCCGCTCAGAAGCAGAAATGCCGGCCAGAAGAGAAGAAATTGAGCATGCTCGGGAAGAAGGAGTTAAGTTCATTTTGCTAACCAGTCCGGTAGAATTTTTAGGAGATGAAAGCGGCAAGGTAACCGGTATGAAGTGTATTAAATTTGAGCTGGGTGAACCTGATGCTTCCGGACGCCGCCGTCCGATACCGATTGAGGGTTCAGAATTTGAAATGCCAATCGACAATGTAGTGCTGGCTTTGGGGCAAGGACCTAACCCGCTGGTTCCCCGGACAACCCCCGGTTTGGAAATAACCCGCAAAGGCAACATTGTAGCAGATGAAGAAACTTGTGCCACCTCTAAGCCGGGAGTATTTGCCGGCGGAGATATTGTCACCGGTGCAGCTACAGTAATTCAAGCAATGGGTGCCGGGAAAAGAGCTGCCCGGGCTATTGACCAGTACTTAAGAAGCAAATAAACTATCGTTAAATAGCAAACAGGGCAAGTGGGCACTTGCTCTGTTTTTTTATTGGGCTGTCGATAATATATAAGTATTTCTAAAAAAGGATATTTTTCGTTCTTAAAGAAAATTTAATATCATTAGCTGATTGCATTAGGAGGGGTTGAACATGACTGTTGCTCATGATTTTTTAACTAAATTAACTGCTCAGCGGGAGGAAAATCGGCAAGAACATGGTAATGATAACCGTACCATGCGGGAGTGGGCAATGATCTCTGTTGAACACATGGGGCATTTATTGCGGGAAATAAACCACAAAAATTATGAAAATATAGAAAAGGAACTGTTTCATGTAGCGGCACCGCTGTTAGAAATTTATCATCAGCTGCATACTTTAAAAGAATCTCAGTAGTTTCATTTAAGACAATAAAAAATTTGAGTATATTTATATATATCAGGTAAGTCATAACAGCTTTTGATAAAAAATTAGGAAGATTCCAGACATTAAAGGAAATCATTGTTTGACAGCGAAATGTATACATAATCTAAATAACACATTTGGAGAGATTACAGTGTTTGATTATGAAGCTACTGACTTTTTGCATGACATATTAGAAAAGAAACTGAAAATCAACCCTTGGGCCCCAATTATCAAGCATGTTGATCAAGCTCGTTTAAAACAGTTAGATTTAAACGAACTGCATTTTCGGGCAGTGATAAACACCGCTTCCGATCATCTGTTGGTAGAGCTATTCCCCGGGCCGGTAATAATTTTAGATGAGGACGGCAGTATAGTCTCTGCCAATGAAAGTGCACTGTCCTGGATGGGTAAAAACTTTTATGAAGTAGAAGGTGAATTTATCGGGGACTTGTTGTTCGATCGGCGGAGAAAAAGCCATAAAAATCAGTTTTTAAGCCCGATTATCGAGGTGCTGGTAAAGGATAAAGAATGCTTTTTAGCAAAAAGCTATGTAACGACTACCCTTTTTACTAACCCGATATCAGTTGAAATCAGTACCAAAAAAATAGTTAATCGCGATAAAGCTTTTTATATCGTAGTAATTTGCCATGAATTTTCAGCCGGCAGTTTTGACAGAGAAATTATTGATTTATTTACTAAACTTTTTGCCGACAGTCCGGAAACTTTATTATATTTTACCAAGTACATTTCAGGATTAGATGTTCATACCCGTGGACATTGTAAACAAGTTGCCGAAATTGCGGGCATAATTGGCTTGGAAATGGGCTTAAGCGAGCAAGAATTGGAAAGCCTGTATATTGCGGCAATGCTTCACGATATTGGAAACCTGGCCGTTTCTCCAGAAATTCTGCACAAAAAAGGTAAATTGACACCGGCAGAACGCAAGGAAATGCAAATTCATCCGGTGGCCAGTGCCGACATATTGGAAGAAATTGAGATATTTCAAGAACTGGTACCTTATGTTAGGCACCATCATGAAAGGTATGACGGTACAGGTTATCCCGATGGATTGCGTGGCGAACAAATTCCGTTGATATCCAGAATATTGGCAGTAGCGGATGCTTTTGATGCCATGACTTCTTATCGGCCGTATCGTGAACAACAATTAGACATGAAAGAAGTGCGCCGGGAATTATTGGCAAATGCAGCCACTCAGTTTGACCCTGCGGTAGTAAAAACAACGATAGAATTAATCGATAACCATAAATTAAAGCCGCTTCACTGTGGGTATTAAAAGTTGTACACATTTTTAGGGAAAAATAAAACAGGCACCAATCATACTGATGATTGGTGCCTGTTTATGCTGTATACTTTTTACGAATCTTTTTATTATGGAGGCAAATATGGACAACCGGCTAATCATTAATCAGATTTCGCAGGCATGTGGAATAAATGCTCAACAAGTAATGGCGACGGTAAAACTTCTTGATGAAGGCAATACAGTGCCCTTTATATCGCGCTACCGCAAGGAAGCCACTGGGGAACTTACCGAGGTAGAAGTGCGGGAGATTGAAGAAAAACTGAAATATTTCCGCAACTTGGCTAAGCGTAAAGAAGAAGTATTGCGCAACATTGAAGAACAGGGGAAGTTAACTGCAGAACTAAAGGGACAAATTGAAGCCGCTACTAAGATTACCGAAGTGGAAGATTTGTACCGGCCATACCGTCCCAAACGCCACACTCGCGCCTCGGCAGCCAAAGAAAAAGGCTTGGAGCCGTTAGCGGACTTTTTGCTGTCCTTTCCTAAACATGGAGATGTATATTCTGAAGCTAAAAAATACATTTCCGAGGAAAAAAAGTGCTAACCGTGGAAGATGCCCTGCAAGGTGCCCAAGATATAGTTGCCGAGAGGGTGGCGGATCATCCCGAGGTTAGGGGTTGGGTCAGAAACTATATGTTTAAGCAGGGAGTGCTGACGTCAACAAATAAAAAAGCTGATAAAAAGTCAGTTTATGAAATGTACTACGAGTTTAGTCAGCCGGTAAACAAAGTATTACCCCACCGCACCCTGGCTATCAATCGCGGTGAAAAAGAAGGTTTTCTGAAAGTAAAAATAGAAGTAGAAGAAAAAATTATTTTAGAACACTTATATAAAAATTGGCTTCAACCGGGAAGCATTACCGCTGAGTATGTAGAAAAAGCAATTAAAGACGCCCTCAACCGCCTGATGCTGCCGGCAGTAGAAAGAGAGGTGCGCAACGAGCTGACGGAAGCCGCTGAAGAACAAGCAATTAAAGTATTCAGTAAGAACCTGCGTCAATTGCTGCTGCAGCCGCCGGTACAGGGCAAAACCGTGTTAGGTGTGGATCCCGCATACCGAACAGGATGCAAATGGGCTGTAGTAGATGACACCGGAAAACTGCTGCAGGTGGGGGTTGTTTATCCCACGCCGCCGCAAAACAAAGTAAAAGAGGCAAAAGAAGAATTTAAACGATTAGTGGATAAGTACAATATCGATATTATAGCAATCGGCAACGGTACTGCTTCGCGGGAAACCGAGGCATTTGTAGCGGATTTTATTAAAGAATATACTCAAAAACAGTTGCAGTATATTATTGTCAGTGAAGCCGGTGCCAGTGTATATTCAGCTTCTAAGCTGGCCGGTGAGGAATTTCCTGAGCTTGATGTTGCCGAACGCAGTGCGGTATCTATTGCCAGAAGGCTGCAGGACCCACTGGCGGAACTGGTAAAAATTGATCCCAAATCACTGGGAGTCGGTCAGTATCAGCATGATGTTAACCCCAAAAAATTAGAAGAAAGCTTAGCTGTTGTAGTGGAATCAGCCGTTAACCATGTCGGCGTGGACGTAAATACCGCCTCTCCGGCACTGCTTTCTTATGTAGCCGGCATTAACAAAACAGTTGCCAACAACATTGTAAAATATCGTCAGGAGATCGGCCGCTTTAACAATCGAAACGACCTAAAGAAAGTTCCGCGTTTAGGGGCAAAAACATACGAACAGTGCGTCGGTTTTTTGCGGATTTTTAACGGTGAGAATCCATTGGACAAAACGCCGATTCATCCGGAATCATACCACATTGTTGAGGCACTGTTAAAAGAAATAGGCTGCCGGTTGAGTGATGTTGGCAGTAACGAAATGCGTTTACAATTAACTAAGCTGAATATAGAAGAAACTGCTGAAAAAATCGGTGCCGGGGTGCCCACGTTAAAAGACATTGTGGCATCTTTAATTCGTCCCGGACGCGACCCACGGGAAGATCTGCCTAAACCGATTTTGCGTACTGATGTTCTCACTATTGAAGATCTGGAACCGGGAATGGAACTTAAGGGTACGGTGCGCAATGTAGTGGATTTCGGCGCATTTGTGGATATTGGGATTGGGGTGGACGGTTTAGTTCACATTTCGCAAATTGCCGATTATTATATTAAGCACCCTTTAGAGGCGGTAGCGGTGGGTGACATTGTAACGGTTTGGGTATTGGATGTAGATACTCAGCGTCAGCGCATTGGACTGACAATGCGTCAAAATAATCAGTAAAAAAATATATTCACTGTATAGGGTTTGTGATATAATACACATATCATAAACTTGGAAATTATATAATTATGGAGGGGATTTTTGTGAACTTACTGATCATGGGACCACCCGGTGCCGGTAAAGGTACGCAAGCTGAAAGAATGGTTAAGGAACTGCAGATTACCCATATCTCTACCGGTGACATGTTCCGTGCAGCCATTGCCAATGGCACGGAAATGGGTATGAAAGCTAAGGAGTACATGGATAAAGGTGCCTTAGTACCCGACGAAGTGGTTATTGGAATGGTTAAAGACCGTTTGCAAGAAGAAGATTGCAAAAAAGGTTTCCTGTTAGACGGTTTTCCGCGCACGGTAGAACAAGCTGAAGCTTTGGATCAAACATTAAAAGAGCTGGCTATTAAGCTTGATGCAGTGATTAATATTGAAGTACCGTTGGACAAGCTGATGGCCCGCTTAACCGGTCGCCGTGTGTGCAAGAACTGTGGTGCTTCTTACCATGTTCTGTTTAATCCTCCTAAAACAGAAGGTAAATGTGACAGCTGCGGCGGTGAATTATACCAGCGTTCAGATGATAATGAAGAATCTGTAAAAACCCGTCTTGATGCCTATATGGAGAAAACCCAACCGCTGATTGATTATTATAAAGAAAAAGGCATTTTGAAAAACATCAACGGTGACCAAGAAATAGATAAAGTTTTAGAAGATATTTTGGCAGCTGTAAAGTAAATGATGGAAAATAAGCTGAAGCACTGCGAGCTAAAAGCTTCGATGGTGCTTCAGTTTTTTTGTGTATGGCTGGGCTCCACGCCGACCTGCAAAGAAAGGCACAGTTAAAAGCAACTGCAGTGAAGGCCGCCAAGGCATTTACCTACGCAAACACGCCGGCACCTATAATTGAACGAGCTCCGCCGCCTCCGGGCCGGCGGCCGTGTACTTTCATCCTAAATTTTTTAATCAGATGAAAGTGAACTCGCTGACGCTCAAACAGTCCTCGGCGCTAATCCTCCGTTAGCAATGCTCTTTGAATTAGCGGGCTATCGTTTGCTTCGGTAAATGGCCTTGGCGGCAAAGTAACCCTGCATTTATGAGAACAAGAAAGTTGCTTTTTTATCTTAAATAGGTAAGGATGTTGGGTTGAAGGTGCAGCTTTCTTTATCGTCGCTTGCATTTAACTGAAACAGGCAGGAAAGTACCCTGCCTGAAGAAGATTCTAATCTATAATTACGGATGAATTTCGTTGTTTGTTAACGGCTGTGGCGGATGCTGCGGCAAATAAGCCTTTCCGGACATCTGCATTTTTTTGGAATGTAAATGGGCACTTTCACCGTATTGTTGCGCCCATTTTTCCGCTTTTTTGTTTTCTAAGGCGGCAAAGACAGTTGCTTGTTTGGCATGACTGTCGACAATTTTAGCGGCCGTTTTGCTGTCGATAATCGTACCCGGCCCCCCAACACATCCATGGGGGCAGCCCATCCCTTCCATGAAATTAGCGTCTAAAGTGCCTTCTTCCAACTGCTTTAACAAGCGGTTGCATTCCTTTAATCCGTCTCCATAGACAGCCTTAACTTCATATTGAGGTGCCAACTGTTTTATTGCCCGGGTAATGGCTGCAGTAACACCTCCGGTATGGGCATAAATGCGTCCGTCGTGGGACGCATCAGTCAGCTCTTCAGTGCCCAAACTTCCGTCCAGTGGCACATCAGCGGCTTCAAACAATGCCATTGTTTCTTTGTAAGTTAATACACAGTCAATAGCGGGCTGAAGATCCGGTCTTTTAGCTTCGGCTTTTTTGGCAATGCATGGTCCGATAAAAACTACCCGACATTCCGGCTCACGCTGTTTTAACATTTTGCCCATGGCAATCATTGGTGAAACCGAAGGTGATAACAAGTTGCTTACCTTTGGTCGGATTTTTTCCACTAATTTAATAAACGCCGGGCAACAGCAGGATGTAATCATAAAATTTTTCCCTTTTTGCATTCTGTCTATATATATTTCCGCTTCATGCCGGGTGATAACATCTGCTGCCATGGCAACTTCATATACATCGGTAAAACCGATACTTTTCAGTGCCCCTTTGATTATTTCCGGGGTGGCTTTTTCGCCAAATTGCCCAACGAAAGACGGGGCTAAAATAGCATAAACCGGGTAATCTTGGCGTTGCATAATCATGGCGGCTACCTGCGCGAACTCCGATCTGGTGACAATGGAACCGGTAATGCAGTTGTCTACACATAATGTGCACTCTACACATCTGTCTTCATTGATGGTGATTTTGCCGGATTCATCCTTCGCGATGGCTCCGGTCGGACACAGGTCAACACAGGGCTTGTTATCTAAGCAGTCATCACAGGCACCTTCTATTAATTGTACCAGTAGCGCACTTTCGCCCCTGTCTTCATCTAAAAGCAGAGACAGCCTTTTTTCTACTCTGTCTTTCCAAAAATCATAATCAGGGTCATTTTTATCGATGCTTTCATTTAATATCCGCTGAACTAGTTTATTGCGTTCAAGGGCTGCTCCTTCTCTGATTTGTCGGGCTAAACTAACCAGCAGACGGTGAGCAAATTCATTGGGATTCATAGCGGTCACCTCTGCAGTTATTTTCGCCCAATTTTGCATAATTTATAAAAAATTATTGATCCGCTAAGTTAATCCATTCCTCCATATATTGCTCCTGCTTGCTTTTTAATTGCTCAAGTTCGTCAGTTAATTCTAAACACTTAACGTGGTCTTGGTAAACGTCAGGGCGTGTGAGGTGGGTTTCCAGCTCACTGATGCGTTGTTCGCACTGCTCAATTAAGTTTTCCAGTTGCTGTAACCTGCGCAATTTGCTCCTTTCTTTGCGTTTTGCTTCCTTGGCGGCTAAGTAGTTTTGCTTGTCCCGCTGTTCCTTAGGCTTTATTTCCTTGCGGGTCGGGGTAGTGCCGGTGTTGTTTTTCAGTTGTTCTTTTTTATAAACATAATAGTCGTAGTTACCATAATAGTTAGTCACTTGGCTTTCGCTTAATTCGATCACTCGGGTAGCTATTTTGTTTACAAAATAACGGTCGTGACTGACAAACAAAATTGTTCCGGGAAAGTCAATTAAAGCGTTTTCCAGAACCTCACGGCTATAAATGTCCAAGTGATTGGTCGGTTCGTCTAAAATCAAAAAATTAGCCTCTTTAAGCATCAGTTTGGCCAGTTCCAGGCGTGCTTTTTCACCGCCGCTTAAATCCTGCACTGATTTTAGCACATCGTCCCCGCTGAACAAAAAGTTACCTAAAACAGTACGAATATCTTTTTCGTTGATATGTGGGTATTCATCCCACAGCTCATCAAGCACTTGTTTAGTACTGTATAGCTTTGCTTGTTCCTGTTCGTAGTAGCCGATTTCTACATTGGCGCCAAATTTTATTTTCCCGTGTTTAGCTTTTAATTCCCCGATGATGGTTTTTAACAAGGTCGATTTACCTACACCGTTCGGACCCATCAGGGCTACTCTTTCGCCCCGTTCAATTAAGAAATTTATCTCAGCTGCCAGTGTATTTTCACCGTAACCAATAGCCAGGTTTTCTACTTTTAATACTTCTTTACCGCTTTGACGGGAAATATTAAAAGAAAAGTGAGCCTTGTCCGTTGAACGAGGCTTATCAATAACGTTCATTTTTTCCAACATCCGTCTGCGGCTTTGTGCACGCTTACTGGTTGCCGCCCGGGCGATATTGCGTTGAATAAAATCTTTCATGCGGGCAATTTCGTCCATTTGTTTGTTGTATTGTTTTAATTGTGCGGCCATAAGCTCAGCCTTTTGCTCTAAATATGCAGAGTAGTTTCCGTGATATTGGTATATTTTAGCCGATTCCAGCTCATAAATAGTATTTACAAGTGAATCCAACAAATAGCGGTCATGGGAAATGATCAAAATAGCGCCGGAGTATGATTTAAGATATTGTTCCAACCAATTAAGTGTGTTAATATCCAAATAGTTGGTAGGCTCGTCCAGTATTAGAACGTCCGGTGCTTGTAGTAGCAGTTTGGCCAGAGCCACCAATGTTTTTTGGCCGCCGCTTAAATTTTTTATCGGGCTATCACTGCCTAGCGCTTCCAAATTCAGGCCGTGCATAACACTCCTGATAGCGGCATGATAACTATAGCCGCCCAGTTCTTTAAATTTTTCTGATAGATGAGCGTATTTACTTAATAGTTGCTGCTGAAGTTTTTCGTCATTGGTTGTCGTTTTGCTGCTAATGGATTTTTCCAAATCTCTTAAGTTTAGTTCCATTTGCGCTAAATGATTAAAAACCGAAACCAATTCTTGATAAATGCTGCGCTCAGAATTTAACCCACTGTCCTGGGCTAAGTAGCCGATGGTGACATTCTTAGGCTGAATAATATCGCCCGCATCACAAGGCAATTGCCCGGCAAGGATTTTTGCCAAAGTAGATTTACCGGCACCGTTAGCACCGACCAAGCCAACTCTTTCGCCGGATTGAACAGTCAATGTCACGTCGTCAAGAATGATGTTAGCGCCATATGATTTTGTCACATGTGAAGCTTGTAATAGTATCAAAAGTTTTCACCTCTACCGATATGTAGTTTATCGCACCTTGATAGGAGGGGCAACCCTTTGTTCATAGAGAAGCAGTAGTAATGTAGGTAATAAATATAAAATTAAGGAGGACATCAAATTGATTAAAATTACACCAAAATCAGGCAGCATAGGTATCATTGAAGCGCCGCATGCTGTAAATACAACCGGCGTAACTTTGTTTAGTCCGGAATTTGAAAAGCCATACAATGAGTTAGACAAAGCAAGCAGAGTGGCCGGTGCTTACACCGGTAAGTTTGACTACCGGTGGCAGTATTCTGCCGAGGATGATGCTTATTTGCTGGTAGTGGATTATTACAAAGGGAAGACGGTATTTGCCGTACAATTCCCCCGGGCAACCGCCGGTCAGGTTCTGCAGGCATTAACTGATCAAGGACAAAGAATTTTTACCTTGGTGTTAAAATTTAAGGAAGGGTCAAAAAATTTATTTGAAGATGCCATCGTATTAATGGGCTTAGAACTGGATATAATTCCCGAGGCCGGATGGCCGGTTTAATTAACAGGCTGAAGCACAACGAGCTATCAAGTTCGTTAGTGCTTCAGCTTTTCTTATTTAGTTGGTTAGCAGCGGGCGGCCTGTACTTTCAGGCGTGTAGTTAATAACTAAAAACGGTTTTAAAAGCCCTTTTTTACATTTAGTGTCTGATAACTGTACAGCCAACTGTTTAAATGTTAATTAATTTTTTTAAAAATTATTGTATAGTTAGCAGGAGTTTATTAACTTATGCAGAATAAAAATACAATGTCAACTTATTAAACATTTAATTGTCCAAATGTTCAAGCTGACATTTTGCGTCCTGGGAAGCTTAGAGGTGGTGTCTATATTGGTAGCGCAGCACGGCTTTAATCTGCGCGTTAGCGATGTAACTTATATTCCGATAGAAGAAGTTAAAAATAATAGCGAACTTTCGGCACATTTAAAAAATGCCGTTTCTGTTACCGAAAGTGACCCGCTTTTAGAGATATTATCAAATTCTAAAAACAGCGGTAAATGCTTATTAGTAAAAGATAAGCACAATATGGAAAAAGGTTTAATAACATCGGAACAGTTGGTCAACTTTTTAAGTGCTGCCTATAAAAAACTGTTAAGTTATTTTGATGCGGTACTGAGAACGGTAAATGAGGCGGTAACTGCTGTAGATTCAAATAATAAGGTATTGATTTGGAATCAAAATGCAGAAGATTTTTATCGCCTTTCCGCCGAAAAAATATTAGGTGCCGACATTGAAGACTATTTTGCCAATTCAATTGTTACCCAAGCAATTCACGAAAATACAGCCGTGAATTCACATTATCATCAACCCTGTCCCGGTGTGCATGTTTTGGTTAATGCAGTGCCGGTAAGGCAAGGGCAACAGTTAATCGGTGGCGTGTCCTGTGGGCGCAATATTACAGATGTTGTGCGTTTAAATAATGAGTTATCCAAAGCAAGCTCCCAGGTTAATTTATTAAAACATGAAATTAGCAAAATCTCCGGCCGAGATTCTGCTTTTAACAAACTAGTCGGCCGCTCACGAAAAATTCAAGAAATACGCGAAATCGGCAGAAAAGTGGCCGGTACCGCCGCCACTATTTTAATCAAAGGAGAAAGTGGCACCGGAAAAGAGCTATTTGCCCGTGCGGTGCATTTAGACAGTCCGCGGCGTAACGGTCCTTTTATTACCGTCAACTGCGGTGCCATTCCGAATAATCTTTTTGAAAGCGAACTGTTTGGTTATGCTCCGGGCGCATTAATCGGCGGGGAGCCAAAAGGAAAACCGGGAATGCTTGAACTGGCCCACGGAGGCACAATTTTTTTAGATGAGGTAGGAGAACTGCCGTTAGACATTCAGGCTAAGCTGTTTAAAGCACTGCAAAATAAGCACTTTAACCGAATAGGGTCGTCAGAACCGATAAAAGTAGATGTACATATTATAGCGGCTACTCACCGCGACTTGGAAAGCATGGTAGCTAAAAATCAATTTCGAGAAGATTTGTACTATTACTTTAGTGTAGTGACGGTAAATATGCCGGCTTTAAGGGAACGCAAAGAAGACATTCCGGAACTGATGCACCTTTTTATACAAGAGTTTTCGCAAACCTACGGCAAAGTAATCAATAAGGTGGATCCGGAAGTAACTAATATCATGATGGATTACTCTTGGCCCGGCAATGTACGGGAATTAAAAAACGTGGTAGAAAGGCTGGTGGTATTGGTAGAAGATGACGTAATCACAAAAGAATACTTACCGGAAAACTTGCGCCGTCATACATATATATCTCTGCCTTCATCGCCCAATAAAGAAAAGCTGACTAAAGTGGCGGTTGAGGCCGAGCGACAGGTGATATTAAAAGCGCTGGAAAGATGTAACGGCAACAAGTCTGCAGCGGCGCGGTTTCTGGGCATTCCTCGCAGTACTCTTTATTATAAACTGCGGCATATGGATATCAGCGAAGGCTCAGGAAAGCATTCCGGTAATAGAGATGAAAAGTAATTTAACTAAATAATAATTATGGGAGGTATCTATCAATTGAAAAGAAAAAGTTTGTTATTAGCTTTAATTGCTATCTTGGCACTATCATTAGTTGCAGTCGGTTGTGGCGGAGGCGGTGATCAGGCTGCAAGTACTTCTGCCGACGGCGATACCATTAAGATTGGCTTTTTAGGTGCTAAAACAGGTGGGCATGCTGATTTTGGTATTAAGACTTTGGCCGGTATGAAAATGGCTGTTGAGGACATAAACAATGCCGGCGGCGTTCTGGGCAAGAAATTGGAAATTGTTGAAGAGGATCACGGCAGTAAGTTAACTGAAGGGGCTAATGTTACCCAAAAGTTAATTCAGAGTGATAAGGTGGTAGCTATTGTCGGTGACCCAACCACCGGTATTACCAAGCTGGCTGCCCCGATTGCTGAAAGCAACAAGGTAGTTTTACTTTCAGCCGGTGCAGTAGGTGATTATGTGGTTAGCGATGAACAAGGTAATTTGCGTGAATATGTCTACCGCAATACCCTGCTCGACGCGGTGGCCGCTCCTGCAGTTGTGAAGTATCTGAAAGAAGAAATGGGCTGGAATAAAGTAGCTTTAATTACCTCTATCAACAATGACTACAGTGTCGGTCTTTCTAAGATTTTCAAAAAGGCCTTAATAGATAATGGCGTGGAAATTGTGGCGGAAGAAAGTGTTCAAGACGGTGACCAAAACTTCAGTGCTCAGGTAACTTCCATTAAGCCGAAAAAGCCGGACGGCATTATCTTTACCGGTTACTATACTGAAGGCGGCTTAATTATGAAGGAAGTAAGAAAACAGGGTATGGACATTAAGATGGCCGGCGGTGACGGCTTACTTGGCTCTACCCTTTGGGAAATGGGCGGCGATGCGGTAAACGGCAGCATGGTTTACTGCGGTTTTGAAGCTGACCCGGAAAATGCTACCGGTAAAACCAAAGAATTTATTGAACGCTACAGTGCAGCAAATAACGGTGAACTGCCAAATATGTTTGTGGCTCAAGGCTATGATGCCGTAATGATGCTGGCCGATGCCATGAAAGCAGCCGGCAGTGCCGATCCGTCTGTATTTAAAGAAGAAATTAAGAAACTCAAGAATTGGCAAGGAGTTTCCGGTACCATTACCATTCAGGATAACCATGAACCTCTGAAGAGCCCGGTTTACTTGTTAGAAGTAGCTCAGGATGAAAACGGAAAACAATTCTTCAAGGTTAAGAAAGCCATCCCAGTTCAGTAATTCCTGTAAAGACAAGTTAGGTGATAGCCATTGTGCTGGTCACAATGGCTATTCCCTTGCTTAGCTTAATTAAATTACCTGTAATTTTTGCAGCAATAAAGCCTTAACCGATTGGAGGAGACGTTATGCTTGAGCAACAAATTATTAACGGGTTAACTCTGGGAGCAGTTTATGCCTTGATAGCCCTGGGCTATACAATGGTCTACGGTATTATTCAACTAATTAACTTTGCACACGGGGATATATATATGATTGGCGCCTTCACCGGTGTTACGGCTATTACCGTACTAGGGCAGAATTTCTTTGGCGCGATTTTGATTGCCATGCTGGTATGTATGATACTGGGTGTTACGCTGGAGCGAGTTGCCTACAGACCGCTGCGCAGGTCGGCGCGTTTGGCGGCTTTGATTTCGGCATTGGGTGCGTCGATTTTTTTCCAAAACTTCATGATGTTATTAAAAGGCCCGCAACCGGTAGGTTTTCCCAGAGTTGTTGAAGATGCCATTTATCATCTTGGGCCAATAGAGATAACTAAAGTGCAACTTATTATCTTAACGGTGTCTGCTATTTTAATGGCGGTACTTACCTATATTGTTAAGTATGTAAAAATAGGTAAAGCAATGCGTGCGGCATCTCAGGACTACGATGCTGCTGCTTTAATGGGAATTAACATTGACCGAGTAATTTCATTTACCTTTGCCATTGGTTCATCATTAGCTGCTGCCGGTGGTGTGCTGGTAGGCATGTATTTTAATTCCGTTGCCCCGTTAATGGGTTTAATGGCCGGTACGAAGGCCTTTTGTGCTGCGGTACTGGGGGGCATTGGCAGTATTCCCGGAGCGATGCTGGGAGGAATCTTTCTCGGTGTAGCGGAAACAATCGGCGTAGCCGTGGGGTTTAGCACATATAAAGATGCAATAGCTTTCACCTTATTAATTATAGTACTGCTGTTTAAACCGACCGGTTTACTCGGCAAGCCAATTCAAAAGAAAGTGTAGGTGACACAGCATGGAAGCGTATTTAGAGACATTTATCAACCCCTATTATATCCAAGTGTTAACCCTGCTGGGCATCTACATTATTGCTGCTCTAGGGTTAAACATTATCACCGGTGAAACCGGGTTGTTTTCTTTTGGACATGCGGCTTTCTTTGCCATTGGTGCATATGGTGCGGCAATATTAACAGTTAAGTTTCAAATGCCGTTTTTTGCCGCGCTGATTTTTGGCGGTATATTAGCTTCCATAGCCGGAATTGTTATTGGTTTTCCGGCCTTGCGTCTTACCGGTGACTACTTGGGAATTGTTACCTTAGGTTTTGCGGAGATTGTCCGGATTGTTCTGTTAAATCTCGGCATTACCGGTGGTGCTCTTGGCCTTTCCGGTATTGTCAGAGAAGTAAATATTGTTATGGTATACGTACTGACGGCAATAAGCATTGTTATTTTCTACTTGTTGCAAAATTCCAGGTTTGGTCGGGCACTGATTACAATACGTGAAGATGAAATTGCCGCCCAGGCTATGGGGATAAATATAGCTGCCTATAAGGTAAAAGCCTTTGCCATTGGCTGCTTCTTTGCCGGCATTGCCGGCGGTTTGTATGCCCATTTGTTGCAGTATATTAACCCGAACGATTTTGGGCTTACTAAATCATTTGAGTTTTTATGCTTTGTTGTGTTGGGTGGATTGGGCAGTATTCCCGGAGTGGTTTTAGGAACCTCAGTACTTACTCTTGCTCCGGAGTTCCTGCGCTCATCCGCTGAATACCGGATGCTGTTATACGGTGCACTGATGATTGCCTTAATGGTATTCCGGCCCAACGGATTACTGGGTGGAGTCAATTTGCGTTATTTAATCTTTAAAAACAAATATCGCCAACAATCTAACCGGGGTTCGACTGCCGGGGAAGCATAATAAAGCGGTAAGGAGGGTACTGGTTTGGCAACAATACTTGAACTAAATAATCTAACTATACGCTTTGGTGGTTTAACGGCAGTTGATCAGGTAGATATGAGTATTGAAGAGGGCTCTATTAATGCTTTGATCGGTCCGAACGGAGCGGGGAAAAGTACGATCTTTAATATAGTCTCCGGGATTTATCAGCCCACGGAAGGCAAAGTTTTCTTTAAAGGTGAAGATATAACCGGCTTGAAACCCCATGTGATCACTGCCAAAGGAATAGCGCGTACCTTTCAAAACATCAGATTATTTGCCAACATGACCGTTCTGGATAATGTAAAAGTAGGTCAACACTGTCGGACAAAATGTGATATGCTGGGAGCCTTAACAAGTTTTTTTAATCCGAAAGTAAAAAAAGAAGAAAAGCATATTACCGAAAAGTCGTTAGAAGTTCTGGAATTAATGGAGCTGTCTCATAAAAAATATGAACTGGCTAAAAATTTGCCTTACGGTGAGCAGCGCCGCTTGGAAATTGCCCGGGCATTAGCTACCGAACCCTCATTGTTGTGCTTAGATGAACCTGCTGCCGGGATGAACCCGCAGGAAAAACAAATGCTGATGAAGATGATTAATAAAATAAGAGAAGCCGGCCTGACAATATTCCTGGTAGAACACGATATGAAATTTGTGATGAACTTGTCAGACACCGTAGTTGTGGTGGATTATGGACGAAAAATTGCCGAGGGTACACCCGAAGAGGTGCAAAAAAACCCGGATGTTATTGCCGCTTATTTAGGAAAGGATGTGGATTAGATGCTGTTAGAAGTAAACAACCTACATGTTTCCTATGGAGCTATCCGGGCATTAAATGGAATCTCATTTAATTTGAATAAAGGTGAAATTGTGGCCCTGATAGGTGCTAACGGAGCGGGAAAAACTACTACCTTGCGCACAATATCCGGACTAATCAAACCGTCACAAGGCTCGATTAAATTTGACGGCCAAGAGTTGACCAAGATGCAGCCCCACAAAATAGTAAGTTTAGGCATATCCCAAGTGCCGGAAGGACGCAGAGTGTTTCCCTTGATGTCGGTGATGGAAAATTTAGAAATGGGGGCTTACACCAGAAAGAATAAGAAAGAGATAAATGAGGCTTTAGAAATAGTCTTTAAAAGATTTCCGCGGTTAAAAGAACGCATCCACCAGCCTGCCGGTACCCTATCCGGTGGTGAACAGCAAATGCTGGCCATGGGGCGGGCGTTAATGTCTAGGCCGAAAATTTTGCTTTTAGATGAACCGTCAATGGGTTTAGCTCCGATGCTGGTTAAGGAAATATTTGACATTATCAAAGTAATTAATCAGTCAGGTACCACGATATTATTAGTAGAGCAAAATGCTCATATGGCTTTATCGATTGCTAACCGAGCATATGTTTTAGAAACCGGTTCGATAGTGCTGTCTGGGCCGGCAGATGAACTGGCTAAAAACGAACAGGTACGCAAGGCATACCTGGGTGAGGACTAGTTAATTACCGAAAAACAGCCAGATTCCTCCTCGCGGAATTAGATATTGCAAAGGGTATAAATATGATAAAATTAAGTTAAATAGCTATTTAGTGATTATTTTAAGGGGAGGATCCTATGAAACAAGCTGAGTATATAACAGTAAGAGAGGTATTATACCGGAATTATATAGAAGTAAGCCCGGATACCATGATCAGTGAAGGCAGACTGCTTGCTGCTGAAAAAAGCTCTTTTTTGACAGTGGTTGATCGTGGTAAATTAGTCGGTCTTGTTTCCTATAAAAGATTATTTAAGGAAGGTCCTGACCCTGATGCTAAAGTCAGCGAAATTATGCGTACCGATTTTTCAATTTTAGAAAAAGAAAATTTAGACGACAATATTCTGACATATTTGGGAGAGCTGCGCTATCATCCGTTAGTTGCGGTTGGAGATAAAAATGAAGTGCTGGGTATACTGTATTTCGATATTTTATATACAGAACTGGCAACACGACTGAAAATTGTTCAGTCCAGGCTGGATACCGTCTTAAATACTGTAGATGAAGCAATATGTATAATTGACGATCAAGATATAGTTACTAATTGGAATTACCGGGCCGAGGCGTTGTATGATATTAAAGCTGAGGAAATCGTGGGAAACAATATTGAAGAATATTTTTCTAACTTAATGCTGACAAAAGTGATTAAAAACCGTGAAGGCGTACGCTCGGTATACCATCAACCCTGTGAGGGGACCCATGTTTTAATTAGTGCCAATCCCGTCAAAATAGGCAACCGGACATTTGGCGGCGTGTCTGTCGAAAGAGATATTACCGAAGTTGTTCAGTTAAATAAAAAACTAAATCACGCATCAAATCAAGTACATGAGTTACAAAGCGAGATCAACCGTATTACCGGCGGCACTAATCCCTTTGCCCGTATTAAAGGACAACATCGGAAATTAAAGGAACTAATTAAAATGGCCAAAAGAGTGGCTAACACCAATGCATCAGTGTTAATCCGCGGGGAAAGCGGGACCGGTAAAGAACTTTTTGCCCGCGCTATCCATGAGGCCAGTAATCGTGCGGGCAAGCCCTTTATAGTGGTTAACTGTGCGGCGATACCGCCTACTTTGTTTGAAAGTGAAATATTTGGCTACGAAGGAGGCGCATTTACCGGAGCAAGCCGGCAGGGAAAAGCCGGTGTTTTTGAAAATGCCAATGGCGGTACACTGTTTTTAGATGAGGTGGCGGAACTGTCTCCGGATTTACAGGTAAAACTCTTGCGTGTCCTTCAGGAACAAACCTTTTACCGTGTTGGCGGTTCAAAACCGATTAAAGTGGACGTGCGGATAATTGCCGCCACTCACCGCAATTTAGAAGACATGTTGGAAAAAGGGCTGTTTAGAGAAGATTTATATTACCGCCTAAATGTAGTGTCGTTAGAAGTGCCGCCTTTGCGTGAGAGAAGAGAGGATATTCCGGAACTGGTTTATCAGTTTACCCAAGAGTACTGTGAACTGTACAAAAAGCAAATTACCAAATTGGAACCGGAAGTTATGGCAGTCCTGCTGGCTTACCCATGGCCGGGAAATGTGCGTGAAATGAAAAACGTCATTGAACGGATGGTTATTTTGGCAGAAGGAGACGTCATTGACAGCGGCTGTATACCTAATGCACTAAAACAACACGGTAAACAAAGCCAATCCGGTCAGCTCGGTTTGGTATCAGTTACCGAGCAGACCGAACGGGAGTTAATTCAACGTACTTTAGAACAAACAAACGGCAATCGCTCACAAGCAGCAAAAATGCTAGGTATACCGCGTAGCACACTTTATTATAAGATGCATCAGCTAGGACTGATGGATTAGAATATAACAAGTGTCAGAACTGTCGAAAATAATGACGAACTGTTTAATAAACAGACACTTGTATACCGACTATAGAGCCAAAAAACGTGCTATTGCACGTTTTTTCTGTTGGCATGAAATTTGCTTATTATAGTTAGCAGGTAGTTAGCAGGGAGGTATGAGCCTATGCGAATAAATGAACATCCTATTCTCAATTTTGAGAGAGGAAAAAAAGTTAAGTTTTTTTATAACAACCAAGAGTTAGAAGGCTATGAAGGTGAGACCATTGCAGCAGCTCTGCATGCCAACGGTATTCGTGTCATGAGAGAAAGTATTCACCTGCATCGCCCCAGGGGGCTGTTTTGCAATATCGGAAACTGCTCATCCTGTCTGATGGTGGTTGACGGCAAGCCCAATGTGCGGGTGTGCGTCGAAAAGCTGCGGGAAGGTATGCGGGTGGAAACCCAAAAAGGGAAGGGTGAATTAAAATGATTCAAACTGAAATTTGCATTGTCGGAGGCGGCCCGGCCGGCTTGAATGCAGCTTTAAAGGCTGCGGCAATGGGGGCGTCCGTAACCTTAATTGATCGCAATGATTATCTTGGCGGTCAGTTAATTAAACAAACTCACCGCTTTTTTGGTTCTACCGAACAGCGGGCATCGGAACGGGGGATAAAAATTGCCCAAGAGCTTGCCGCTGCCGTACGTAACGTCGAAAAAATTAATATTCTAACCAGTGCCACAGTACTGGGATATTACAAAGAAGACGGCGTGTTGACAGTAGAGCAGAACGATAAACTGCTGAAAATTAAACCGCAAAAAGTGATTATGGCTACCGGCGGAGCGGAAAAGACTTTAGCTTTTCCGAACAACGATCTGCCGGGCGTTTATGGTGCGGGCGCGGTACAAACCTTAGTTAATGTAAACGGAGTTAAACCGGGCAATAAGGTGTTGATGGTCGGGGCCGGCAATATCGGAGTTATCGTCAGCTATCAACTGTTACAAGCCGGCATTGAAGTGGCGGCAATCGTAGAAGCCGCACCGAAGATCGGCGCCTATTGGGTGCATGCATCCAAAGTTGTGCGGGCGGGTGTACCTATCTATACCGGATACACCATTAAAAAAGCCTGGGGCGAAAAAGAAGTTGAAGGGGCGACAATTGTTAAGCTGGACGAAAACTGGCAGCCGATTCCGGGCACTGAGATCGACTTTGACGTTGATGTAATATGCCTTTCTGTGGGACTTTCTCCGCTGGCGGAGCTTTTATGGCAGGCCGGATGTGAGATGAAATATGTTGCGGAATTAGGCGGTCATGTACCGCTGCGTGATGAAAACCTGGAAACTACTGTGCCGGGTATATACATTGCCGGTGACGTGGGCGGTATTGAAGAAGCTTCAGCGGCCATGATGGAAGGGGCGTTGGCCGGGTTAAACGCTGCCAAGGCTTTAGGATATGATGCCCCGGATTTTGCAGAGCAAAAGGCTAAAGTGCTAAAAGAGCTGCAAGGTTTAAGATCCGGGCCGGTGGGAGAAAAAATTCGCAGCGGCTTATCGAAAGTACTTGTACAAGCTTAAACACATTGCAACAGTGAAGGGAGGAGAGTGTGTGTTAGCGCAAAACGGTATTCCAACGGCGGAAGATTTGGCGCAAGTAATGCCCAGTGCAGAAAGACTGGCAAAAGGGCCGGTAGCCATTGCCGAGTGTTTTCAAAATATACCATGTGATCCCTGTTATCATAGCTGCAAACAAGGGGCGATTAAGCCTTTTGACGATATTAACGAACGGCCGCAGGTAGACCATGATAAATGTAACGGCTGTGGTATGTGCTTAATGCGCTGCCCGGGGCTGGCTATTTTTGTTGTCGATGAAACTTACAGCGAGAATGAGGCTTTGGTAAAAATACCCTATGAATTTCTACCCTTACCGAAGCCGGAGCAAGTGGTCGATGCCGTAAACCGTGCCGGTAAAGTTGTCGGAGAGGCCAGAGTAGTGAAAGTTCAGTCTGGCAAGGGGATGGATGGAACGAATGTGGTTTGGTTAGCTGTACCGAAAAATCTCTCTATGGAAGTACGGCATTTTAAACTGAAGGAGGTGCGGTAATGTCAGAGTGCAAATGCAAGGAACAAAAAGACGTGACTGTCGTTTGCCGTTGTGAAGATATAACACTGGAAGAAATCCGTGCCTATATAAATAATGGTGTTACCGATTTGGAACAGTTAAGGCGATTACTTAGGGTAGGCATGGGGCCGTGCCAAGGCCGTACTTGCACACCGATTATTGTTCGGGAGTTAGCCAATGCTTTGGGTAAGTCAGTTGATGAAATTCCGCTGACTACTTTCCGGCCGCCCACTACCCCGGTAAAGCTTGGTGTGTTGGCAGGGGGTGAAAATGATGACTAAGGTAGCAGATGCCATAGTTATTGGCGGTGGTATTGTCGGTTGTTCTACTGCCTATAACCTGGCAAAATTAGGCTGCAAAAAAGTTGTTTTAATCGAGGAAAAATACTTAGCCAGTGGTGCTACCGGACGCTGTGGCGCCGGCGCACGGATGCAGTGGGGATCAGAACCAAACTGTGTGCTGTCTCGTGACAGCATCAAAATGTTTGAGACTTTAGAAGAAGAACTGGGCTATAACGACAGTATTGAGTTTAAACAAAACGGCTACGTTCTTTTGGCTTATAATGAAAAAATGGTTGAGCAGTTCCACAAAAATCTTAAATTACAAAACAAGCTGGGTATTCCCTCCCGTTGGGTTACCCCGGAAGAAATTAAAGAATTAGTGCCGCTCATCAATACCGAAGGACTTTTAGGCGGTACTTACTGTGAAAAAGACGGTCACTGCAACCCGTTTAAAACGACAGATGCCTATGCTCAGGCGGCTAAACGTTTGGGCGTTGAAATTTTGACCTATACAAAAGTTACTAACCTGCTAAAAGCAGGAGATCGCATCAAAGGTGTAGAAACTACAGCTGGAGTCATTGAGGCGCCTTTAGTAATCAGCTGTGCAGGAGCTTATACACGACAGCTGGGGCAAATGGTCGGCGTAGATATTCCGGTACATCCGGAGCGTCACCAAATATTGGTTACTGAACCGGTTGAACCGGCTATGGGCCCGATGGTTATGTCATTTTATCATGGCATATACTGTCAGCAGGTTCCCCATGGCGGATTTCTCATGGGTCTGGGCGACCCCAATGAAGTAAAAGACTTTAATATCACCTCTACCTGGCAGTTTATGCAGGAAATGGCAGAAAAAATTACATTTATTCTTCCGAAACTAAAAGAACTGCGCGTAGTACGTCAATGGGCCGGACTTTACGATTTAACACCTGATAAAACCCAGATCCTCGGTGCCGTACCGGAAGTACCCGGCTTCTTTGTTGCTTGCGGATTCTCCGGCCACGGATTTATGATTGCGCCAATAGTGGGCAAATTAATGGCTGAGGTAATGTTGGGCATGGAAACGGATTATCCCATTGATATGTATGGAATTAAGCGCTTTGAAAGCGGCGATTTATATATTGAGCCGTCAGTTGTTTAATTAATGGATGAGGGTGCCAAAAGCACCCTTCATCGGCTTTCTTATGCTGTTATCTTCTGTAACAGTATAAGAAAGCTTTAGCTTTCTAATTTATTGGGGGTGACATTGATTTATGAAAAAGCTTGTTAAAAACGAAGAACTGTGCACTGCCTGCGGTATTTGTGAGCAGGTCTGTTCTAAAACCTACTTTAAAGAAGAAAACAGAGAAAAATCGGCAATTAGAATTGAAAAAGTTGACAGTAACCTAAAAATTATTGCTTGCAATCAATGTGGCGAGTGTATTGATCTTTGTCCTGCAGATGCCCTGTACAGGGATAAAACCGGAGTTGTCAGGCTGAAGAAAGATCTTTGTGTTGGCTGCTTTTCTTGCGTTGGCTTCTGTCCGGAAGCAGCAATGTTTTATTATGGCGAATATACCGAGCCTTTCAAATGTATAGCCTGTGGAATTTGTGTTAAAGAATGTCCTACCGATGCTATTTCTATTGAAAAGTAATTTGCTTTATTTTAAATTAGGGAGGCGAAAAGATGGGTGTAGAAAAGCTAAAAAGTTCGGAAAAACTGATAGCTGAGTATAAATATACACCGGCAAAACTGGAAAAAGGTTATGCTAATAAATCCTTGTATATTAACTTATCAGACAACAAAATTGCGGAAAAACCGGTAACAGAAATGATGAAAGAAAAATTTATCGGCGGCAGAGGTTTTGGTTTATGGTATCTCTGGAACGCAGTTACTCCTGAAACGAAGTGGGACGATCCTGAAAACGAAATAATTATTTCACCCGGACCGGTTGGCGGTATTACTCAATATCCTGGAGCCGGCAAGTCTTTGGTAGTCAGCCTTTCTCCTACTACCGGAACGGTAATTGACAGTAACGTAGGCGGTTATTTTGGTCCGCTATTAAAGTTTTCCGGCTGGGATGCTTTAGAAGTACAAGGTAAAGCGGAAAAAGATGTAGTGATCTATATAAATGGCAACGAAGGTATTGTTAGAATTGTAGAAGCGCCTGTAGAGGCTGTTGACAGTCATTTGTTGGCTGAACAGCTTCATGAATACTATGCCGATTCAGAAGATGACAAGAAAAACATCTCAGTAGTGTCTGCCGGCTCAGCTGCCGATCATACCTTAATGGGGATGTTGAACTTTTCATTTTATGATTCCAAAAGAAAAGCAGTTAGACTAAAGCAGGCGGGCCGGGGTGGTATCGGTACTGTTTTAAGAAATAAAAAAATTAGAGCTATTGTTGTTAAATTTAAAGGTGTAAAAGGTGATTTAAACAATCCTGCAGATTTTGCTACTATTGCTAAGACCGGCATTAAACTGCATAAGGAAATTAAAGAAGGCGACGACAAACAATGCCAAATGCGGGTAAGAGGTACAACTTACCTGGTAAAAATTATGAATGATTATGATTTGCTGCCGGTAAATAATTTTAAATTCGGTTCCCATCCTGATGCAGAAAAAATATCCGCACCTAATTGGGTGAAATCCTTTAATTTAGGCAAAGCTGATGGTTGTTGGTATGGCTGTACACTTTCCTGTGCCAAAGTAATACGTGATTTTGAACTAAAAACCGGCCCCTATAAAGGGCAAAAGATAGTCACTGATGCTCCGGAGTATGAAACCATAGCCGGTGTAGGATCTAACTGCGGTATTTTTGACATAGATTACATTATTGAATGCAACTTTTACTGTGACACTTACGGTATCGATACAATATCTTTTGGCACGACAACGGCGTTTTTGATGGAATGCTATGAGAACGGTATTATCAATAAAGAAATCACCGGTGGTTTGGAATTAAACTTCGGCAATAAAGAAGCGGCAATAGAACTTCTGCATCAAATGTCCCGTGGAGAAGGCTTTGGTAAGATTGCCGGGCAAGGTGTTAGAAAATGTAAAGAATTATTTATCAAAGAATATGGTGCTGACCCGGCATTTCTTAATGACATTGGTATGGAAGTTAAGGGATTGGAATACGCCGAATATATCAGCAAAGAGTCACTGGTGCAGCAGGGCGGGTTTGGCATGGCCAATAAAGGACCGCAGCACGATGAGGCTTGGCTGATATTTATGGATCAAGTAAACAACCAGCTGCCGACTTTTGATGACAAGGCAGAAGCGCTGCATTATTTCCCGATGTTCAGAACATGGTTAGGATTGGTTGGCCTTTGCAAACTCCCTTGGAACGACATTACACCGGCAGATAATGCCCTGACCGATGAACCACATAAAATACCGGAACACGTGCAAAACTATGTTGATTTATTTAATGCGGTAACCGGTAACAATATTGATAAAGAAGAAATGATTCTCCAATCAGAACGAGTTTATAACTTCCAAAAGGTATTTAATCTGCGTATGGGCGTGGGCTTACGCAAAGATGATCAAATTCCGTATCGTTCAGCCGGACCGGTTACGGTAGAAGAGTATCTGTCCCGCCAAGAAAGATATGACAGCCAGATACAAGAACTTCTTGGCATCAATCCGGCTGAAAAATCCACAGAAGAAAAGATTAAACTTTTAAGAGAATACCGTGAGGCCCAGTATCAAAAACTCTGTGATGCGGTTTATGAGCGCAAAGGTTATACCAAAAACGGTGTGCCTAAAATTGAAACATTAAAGAGATTAGGCATTGATTTTCCGGAATTAGTGGAAGTAGTGCAGAAATATCTATAAGTTAAGTATGGTGAGGGTTATTCATGATTACAGTAAATGGCAGAAGCTTTCCCTGGGAAGAAGGATTGACTGTTAGAAAGTTGTTAGACAAAAAAAACTATACTTTTGCCATGATAGTAGTGAAAATAAATGGTCGTCATATCCCTCCTGATGAGTATGAAACTGCATTAATAAACGACGGTGATGATGTCCAAGTCATTCATATGATCACCGGAGGATAATAAATAAAATCCACCTTAAATCGGCGCCCGTTTTATACGGGTGCCGACTGTTTGTTATTGCTACAATATGGCGGCAAAAATTTAACAAAATATTTAGTCAATTTAGCTGACATTATTGCCTAAATTAATATATAATAATACAATACGCAGGGAATAAGCCAAAAGCACATTAATTATAAGGGCTTGCTTTTTGACGAAATTTGACGAAAAATAATAAATATGTAATGATGTAAAATATCAGTCTGTAGGTGGTGTAAATTATGGAAATTAAAGATTTGGTAATTATTGGCGGCGGTCCGGCAGGATTAACCGCAGGTATTTATGCCGCTCGGGCAGCCTTGAATACTGTTTTAATTGAACGGGGCATGCCGGGTGGACAAGCAGCGTCAACAGAACGAATTGAAAACTATCCCGGTTTTCCTGATGGGATAGGCGGTCCCGATTTGGCAATGAAAATGGCTGAACAAGCGCAAAAATTTGGCTGTGAAATTGTCTATTACGATGTAGAAAAATTAGAGCGCCTGGATGACGGTTTTAAGATTACAGCCGGTGATTTCGAATTCTTTTCCAAGGCGGTGATCGTCACCAGTGGTGCTAAACCGAAGTTTTTGGGCGTTAAAGGAGAAAGGGAATTTCACGGGCGTGGTGTTTCTTACTGTGCTACTTGTGACGGCGCCTTTTTCCGCGATGCCACTTTAGCAGTGGTGGGCGGTGGAGACGCGGCAGTAGAAGAAGCGATGTTTTTAACTAAATTTGCCTCTAAGGTTTATGTTATTCACCGCCGTGGTGAACTTAGAGCAACTAAAATTCTGCAAAAACGGGCGAAAGAAAATCCCAAAATTGAATTTGTTTGGCACTCTGTAGTAGAAGAAATTAAGGGTGAACAAAAGGTTGAGTCGGTATTATTGCGGGATGTGCGTACCAATGAGCAAAAAGAACTTAAAGTTGACGGTGTATTTGTATATGTAGGTACCGAGGCTAACTCGGACTTAATCAAGGATTTAGTGCCGTTAGATCAAAACGGCTATGTGATTGCCGGTGAAGATACAACTACCGATGTGCCCGGTTTATTTGTCGCCGGAGATATTCGTAAAAAAACGCTGCGCCAAGTACTTACTGCTGCTGCTGACGGTGCAGTGGCAGCAACCCAGGCGGAAAAATATCTAATGGGTCTGAAATAAAAAACTGCACCCTAACCAGGGTGCAGCAAAAAAGGGAGAGGAGATTGAGATAGTTAATTTGGTATTAGTATAACCACAAACATAATGCTCAATTCCTCTGTTAAAATTAGGTAGATATTAATAAATGCTTGCATCGACTTTAAAGTCTTGGTGCAAGCATTTTTTCTTTAGACGTTAGTTTCCTCTCGCAAGGCCAGCCAATCGGCGGCCCACAACACCGCCATGAATCCCAAAATGTTTAAGCCTAAACTATGCCACAAACTCCAGTTTAAGTGGACAAAATATCCGAGTTGCATCATTATCCACTCTAACAGTAAAAATGCTGCGGCCAGCGCCACCGTAGCAATCGGTTTTAGGGTTTTGTCAAAGGGTACAAAGCGAACCAGCAAAATTCCGTTGGCAAAATTAGCGATGATATAAAATAAAGGAACCCCTTGGTAGGCATAAACCGCATGATTATATTGAAATGCCCCTAACTTTACAAGTGTTGTATCGATAAGCAGGGTGACCGCCACGGCGATAACACCTGCCGGCCACAATTTATTTATGCCGGGGTTGCGCACCAAAAGGATTGTCAGCCCCCAGGACACTAACGCCAACACTAACCACATCAGTTTTTATTCACTCCTAGTTTTAATTGGCAGCCGTTATTTCACTTTTCAAGTTATCCATTCCCAGTCGTTCAATAGTAGCCCCTAAACGTTCATTGGTTTGAGCATTTTTTTCATACCATTCAATTATTTGATCCGCTATTCTTAAGGCTTCGTCTTCCGATACATTTTCCACCAGTACCTGCCCAAAGCGAGGCTTAATACCGCCGTTGCCGCCGACATAAATTGTCCAACCTTTTGGCGTACCCATGAAACCGATATCATTAATTACTGTGTCCATACACTTTCTGGGACAACCGCTGACACTGATTTTAAACTTATTAGGTAAACTTCGGCCATGATATTTCTGATCAATCTTACTGCCCAGACTTACCGAATCTTGCAACCCCCGCTTGCAAAAGCTAGTGCCGGGGCAAAATTTAATTCTGCGTACGCAAAGTCCAATGGCATAACCCGGATCCATTCCTAAATCAGCCCAAGCGGAGTCAATTTCATCTTCTTTAAGCCCGACCAAGGCAATGCGTTGAGCGGAAGTAATCTTTAAAGCCGGTAGTTTGTATTTCTTAGCTACTTCGGCAATTTTAATTAACATATCGGGATCTGTAATCACACCGCCCGGAATGTGCGGCGCAATAGCGTATGTGCCGTCGCGCTGAAGTATCGCCCCTTTTTCTAATAAGTCCTTTTTAACCGGGGGATCATGCCGATATCTTTCATCTATTGTGTTTGGTATTTCCTTACTGTTATTGGGTTGCACTTGATTTAATGAGTGAGAAATTTCCCTTTTATCCGGCATAGTGGTGAGCACCTCCATGTAGAAAAATTCAGTTTATATTTTTTGCATTTTATTCCGGCAATATGTAAAAGAATCGAGCAAAAAGTATATTCCGTTAATAAGCTAAATACTAATTTAATAATTAATTAACCGAAAATAGGGGGGATAAAATGCGTTCTTTGTTTATTAAACGCCGCTGGATTGCCGCGGTAATGGCAACCGCGTTGATTGTCCTGCTCTTATTTGTCTTTGTTGACAGCAACCAAATTCAACTGCTTCAGGCAGAGGATTCTTTTCGCTTTGTAGTGATGAGCGACAGCCAGGGCCCAAACGCAGTTACTCAAATCAATGAAAAGCGGTTGAGGCAATTGCTGGAAAGGGTGGACGAACTGCCTACGCAACCAAGTTTTCTTTTATTTGGCGGTGATATGGTCTATGGTAAAGACAATGTTGTCAGTGCTTTAAATGAGTGGAAAGATATTGTTGATGACTATTTTCCGTTAAAGAAAGTTTATCCGGCGATAGGTAACCACGAGGATGAAAAATCCTTCAACAGGGCATTTGCTTACCTGCCGAAAAATCAGCTGCCCGGCTATGAGCACACCGTTTATTATTTTGATTATAAAAATTGCCGCTTTATTGTGTTAAATTCAAGGTGCAGAGACGATAATTATAATTATATCATCACAGATGAGCAGCTTGATTGGTTGGAAAAGGCTTTGGCAAACAGCAATAAAGACCATAACTTTGTAATGTTTCATTTGCCGGCATATCCTGTAGGAAAGTACTACCGACAGTCGCTGGATACCAACCCCAAACAAAGAAATGCTTTGTGGGATATTATCGATAATTATCATGTAACGGCAGTGTTTGTCGGTCATGAACACAATTATAACCGGCGCTTGATTGATGAAACATTTGACGGTTACGGTTATAGCTATGAAAACGAAATTTATCAAATTACCGTCGGCAGTTCAGGGGGTGAAACTAACAGATATGTAAAAGACGCTAAAAATGTTAAGGGTCCCTATGCCGTGTACTGCTATACTGTAGTTGACGTTAAGGATAATGTCGTCTATTTCAACGTGTATGATATCAACAACCGCAAAATCGACTCTTTTAAAGTAAGAAGATAGAAAGATATTTAATAATGTGCCGTCAGCGGGCTGTATATTATGCAGGTTTTCCGGCAAAAGTGGCCAATATAGTAATAAATAACCTAAAGGAGTGAAGCGGTAAATGAAGATTACTTTTATCGGTCATGCCGGTTTTTTATTAGAACATGACGGGGTACGCCTGGCAGTTGATCCCTTTATTACCGGAAACCCGCTGGCAAAAATTAGCCTTGCCGACTTAACCGATGTAGATTATGTTTTGGTATCCCACGGGCACGGCGATCATTTAGGCGATGCCGTTGACATTGCTAAACAGTCCGGGGCAACGGTGGTAAGTGTCTTTGAAATTGCCAACTACTGTGCGCGGCATGGCGTTAAAGCTCATGGCATGCATTTGGGCGGCAGTCATAATTTTGGCGATGTCCAAATTAAACTTACCCTGGCATTACACGGCAGTTCTATTGGCGGGGAAAAGGGGCCGGCAGAGTATCTGGGTAACCCTTGTGGCTTTTTAATTAATCTTGGCGGAAAAACAATCTATCATGCCGGCGATACCGGTTTGTTTGGCGATATGGCATTAATCGGCAGCCGTAACCGCATTGATGTGGCCATGTTGCCAATTGGAGATAATTTTACCATGGGCATTGATGATGCCGTTGAAGCAGCGGCCATGTTAAAACCGGCGGTTTGCATTCCCATGCATTACGATACCTTTCCGCTGATTAGTCAAAATCCTGAGGAGTTTAAAAACAAAGTGGAAGAACGAACGGCTGCTAAAGCGGTAATTTTAAAACCTGGCGAAAGTTATCAGCTGTAGCAATATCGGGCAGAAGCGTAACGGGCTAAAGGCTTGTAGTGCTTCTGCCCCTTTTTGTGTCGAGTGGTCAGTGGTCAGTAGACAGCAGTCAGTTGGACAGGGGGATATGGGATCGGCACCCCAAATCATTGCGATAATTTGTGGAGGTGGGTCACTAAGTGCTAAAAAGCGGCATTGCGGCTTGCCGATTTATTAAGTGCCAAGCGAGTCCAGATATTTTACGGCCATCAGTGCTGCCACCTGGCCTTCGCCTACCGCTTTGGCTAATTGATGTGGGGCACCGGTATTGTCGCCGGCGGCAAATAAACCGGGCAAATTGGTAGACATGTCTCGGTTTACTTTTATCGCCCCGTTTACAATTTCCAGTCCCGGCACCAGTTGCTCCGGTAGTACCGCATCGCGAATGACAAAAACGCCTTCCACATCTAAAGTGCCGTCAGTAAGTTTAAGCCCGGAAACCAGTAAGTCGCCTTCAATAGACAGGGGTTTTTGTTCTTTTATTATCTCAATTTTATTATTGTCCTTAACTTGCTGTAAGTGATGTTGATAGTTTTTAAATAAAGGAAGCAAATACACCTTTTCGCAGATTTCCGCAAGATAGTTTGCCTCTTCTACACCTTCAGCAGTATAGGCCAGGACGGCAACTTTACGGTTTTTAAATAAGTTGCCGTCACAGGTGGCACAGTAACTGACACCCAAACCGAGTTTCTCTTGTTCACCGGGCAGCAGTTTAGCCACACTAATGCCGGTAGCTAAAATAACGGCCGGTGCATAAAACACTTTATTTTTGGTCTGAACGGCAAATCGGCCCTCCTGAGGTATGACCGCGGTAACGCGATTTTGCAATATTTCTATTCCCATGGCCTTGACATGAGCTAAAAATTTTTGCCGCAGTTCCTCGCCGCTGATGCCGTAAAAACCAAGATAATTATCAATGTGGGGCGACTTATGTAACTTAGGGCTACACATTCCCGGCCCGAAAACTGCCAGCTTTTTACCGCGCACTTTGGCGTTAACCGCAGCAGACAGTCCCGCCGGGCCGCAACCGATAATGGCAATGTCAACATATTCAGCAGCACTCATCTATTTGTACCTCCAATTTATTCCGTGATATCCCTTCGCGCAAAATTCCAAGCCCTTACCAAAGGGGATAATAAACATCTATACCGGTTGGCACCTTTACCGGGTTAAATGCCCGTTTTAGCTGATGCATTTGGACAAAGGCAGTGGTGACTATTAAATAACAGTTTTCCGGTAATTTTAGTTTATTATGCAATTTTGCCGTAACAGCTTCTAAAAACTGCAGAGGAGTGTCTTTTAATGGGAGGGGCAAGTCCAGATAGACGATCCCTTGTTGGTTGTTTAATTTAGCAATTCCCTCTGCCAGCTTAACGGCCGCTATTGGCAGTATTTCTGCCGTACTGTCAATCACCGGGGCTAAAGTCACTACCCCTAAATCGCCGGCTGAAAAATGTACAATAATGTCAGGGCAATTATCGCCGTTATTTAAGGTAATGTGCTCGCTGTAGTTCAGGTAGCCGTTGGCAATACTTAACTGGTAGCAGGCGGTAGAAAAATCATCCACGTTACCTTTTAAACGATCTAAAATTTTGCTGAATCCCGTTATATGCTGTAGATTGTTTAAATCGGCAGCTAAACGTATTAGGCGCAATGTAGATTCCGCCGGAGTAAAACCGCCGGTCAACTCAGCCATAGCCAATTCATCATTGGCTTTCAGCCAAGCGACGGCAAGCGGCGGGCTGGCATCATAAGCCCGGCCGTAATCGTCCCGCATGTTGTGTACCCAGTGTTCCAGCCATTGTGTGCCCACTGTTTTTTCAATTACGGCCAACTGTTTTTTATAATTTTCCAAGATATTGTAGTTCATATAATTTTCACCTACCAGCAACTATTATACCATGAGTTTCCTTTTTTCATTTAGTAAAAAATGATATGATATTATTCACGATAACAGTCTAGAAGGGGTATTGTTGATGAAAGTAGCTTATTTCGATTGCTTTGCCGGCGCTGCCGGCGATATGATTGTCGGTGCCATGCTTGATGCCGGACTTCCTTTGGCCGTACTGGAAAAAGAACTTAACAAGCTTAAACTTGACGGCTGGTCAATTTCCGTACAAAAAGTAAAAAAGCACGGCATAAGGGCCACTAAGTTTAATGTGCATACCGAACATCACCACGGGGACCACTGCCATCATCACCGCAACTTGCAGGACATTCAAAAAATTATTAATCAAAGCGATTTACAAGCTGCCGTAAAACAAACCGCCCTAAAAATATTTAGTCGTTTGGCCCAAGCGGAGGCAAAAGTACACGGTACAACGGTAGAAGAAATTCATTTTCACGAAGTAGGTGCGCTAGATGCCATTATTGATATTGTCGGTGCTTCAATAGGCATTCACTACTTAGGCGTAGAACAGGTGTATGCTTCGCCCCTTATTACCGGCAGCGGCTTTGTAGAGTGTGCCCACGGTAGAATACCGGTACCCGCTCCGGCTACCGTAGAACTGCTTCACGGTGTGCCCTACCGCCATGGGGACCAGCCTTATGAAATGACAACGCCAACGGGGGCCGCCATACTAACGACAATTTGCCGTCAGTTTGGCCCGCTGCCGGAAATGATCACTCACCGGGTCGGTTATGGTGCCGGTGATCGTGAGCTGGCAATTCCCAATTTACTGCGGTTACATATTGGCGAAAAAAAAGACGAATCATTTGAGCAAATACAAGTAATTGAAGCAAATATTGATGACATGAACCCGGAGTTTTACCCTTCCGTGGTTGAGAAGCTGATAAATCAAGGGGCCCTGGACGTATACATCAGCCAGGTGCTGATGAAAAAGGGCCGCCCCGGGGCAGTGTTGCACGTGCTTTCACCGCTGCATTTGGCAGAAAAATTAGGGCAAACCTTACTACAGGAAACCACAACGATCGGTTATCGCTGTTACCATGTTCAGCGCAAAGTGCTAAAGCGGGAAACGATACCGGTAGCAACGGATTACGGCCAGGTAAGAATGAAAATTGCCCGCTGTCAAGGCAAGTTAGTAAACGCGGCCCCTGAATATGAAGATTGCCTGAAACTGGCTCAAAATAACAATATTCCGCTGAAACAGCTGTATCATTTGGCGATGAAGGAGTTTTTCCGCCAATATTCCGCCCAGGATAAAACTAATTGATTTGTAAAGGGAAACGGCGGCACAAAGAGAATTATTCAAATAAAAACAAGAAGGTGAAAAGCATGCAATTTCACGGGATTTTAGGTATTTTCTTTGCCATTGCGGTGGCTGTTTTTGCCGTGCAAAACTCGGCGGCGGTAGACATCAAGTTTTTGACCTGGCAGTTTTCCAATGTTTCAGTAGTGCTGCTCATTTTAATCAGTACAGCAGTAGGAGCACTGATTGCTATCTTGCTGGGGTTACCGCGACAGCTGCGCCAAGCAATTAAAATGCGGGAGATAATTAACAAAAATCACCAGTTAGCCGCAGAAATTGAAAGATTAACAAAAGAAAAAAATGGTACAAAGCCCCAAAATACTCAAAGTATGTAGCTTATTAATATCTTACAAATGTAGGTGTGTAAATTTTGAACGGAACCTATATCGGATTGGATTTAGAAACAACCGGAACAGATCCCCAAAAAGACAAAATTATTGAGGTCGGCCTGGCAAAATTGGTAGACGGTGAGATCACGGAAACATTTCATTCGTTAGTCAATCCGGGTGTGAAATTGCCGCTGAAAATAAAAAGATTAACCGGTCTTGATGATCAAATGCTGCAAGACGCGCCTCGGATTACAGAACTTATACCAAAAATCGTTAGTTTTATCGGCCATTACCCCATCATCGGCCATAATGTTAATTTTGACGTCAGTTTTCTTCTTAACGCCGACAGTGAACTGGAAAAACATCTTCATTTAAATGTGCTTTACGACACGCTTGATTTGGCACAAATTGTACTGCCCAATGCCGCCAACCACCGGCTTAATACGCTGTGCGCTGTCTGTGGTATAGAACTGTCAACTTACCACCGGGCATTGTCGGATGCAATTGCATCGGCACAGTTAGCGGTGGCATTGATCAGGCGCTTGCAGTCTTTTGAAATGCCCTTATTAGGTAATTTGTTAAACTTGCTAATGATGGCGAAATCCCCCTGGTATGATGTGCTCGCTCGTTCGGTGACAAAAGAATTTGCCGATCGGAAAATAGGCAATAAAACCGGTTTGCGCCCTTTGCCGGAACAAAGGGAATCGGTGCCAAAGATAAAAATTGCCGCCAAAGAGCAACTGCAGCAAATAAGCGAAGAAGAGCTTAACGGCTTTTTTGGAAAGGACGGCTTGTTAAGTCAGGCCATTGAGCGCTATGAATACCGCCCCCAGCAATTAGAGATGGCTTTCGCGGTGGCGGCGGTAATTAATGAAGGCGGCTATTTGTTGGCGGAAGCGGGTACCGGAACCGGGAAAAGTATTGCCTATCTTTTGCCGGCGGTAATTTGGGCACAGCACAACCGACAAAGAGTGGTGATATCTACCCATACCATTAACTTGCAGGAACAGCTGTGGAATAAAGACATTCCTTTGCTGCAGTCCTTGCCGGGAATGGATTTTACCGCCGCCTTAGTTAAAGGCCGCAACAACTATATATGTCTTAGGCGCTGGCAGGCGGCATTAGATAACCCCAATATCTCATCCCGGGAGGCTGTTTTCTATGCCCGCATATTGGTGTGGCTTACTGTAACTGAAACCGGCGATCGCAACGAATTAAACTGTAGTTGGCATGATTTAGACTTATGGAATAACCTGTGTGCTGAGAGCGACAGCTGTTTGGGTAGAGGATGCGGTTATTTCAGTAGCTACTGTTTTGTCAATCGGGTTAAGCGTCAGGCAGAACAAGCAAATGTGATTATTGCCAATCATTCTCTGGTGTTTTCGGATATCAGTGCAGAAAACCGGGTGTTGCCTCCTTATAACGTGCTGGTCATGGATGAGGCTCACCATTTAGAAGATACCGCTACCGAGTACTTAGGCACTCATTTTAACCGCAGAATGCTGCTGCGCTGGCTTTCCAGGGTAGCTAAACTCACTAATAAGATAAATATGCTCAAGCCTTTAGATGACAGAGAGTTGTGGGATGACACCGTTAAAAATATAAAAGAGCTGCAGCTTAAGGTAAGAGAAGCGGCAGAAGCATTTTTTACACTGTTGGAAAATTACTTGGAACGCAATGCTACCGCTTTTGAAAACAAACGCAGTACTGCCAGATTGGCACTGGGAAGCTTAAATGATGCTCAGCCGGAAATTGAGAACTTAGTCGGTCGGATTAATAATTTATCGGGCAAGTTGCAGCTAATTGCCGAAAAAATTGCCAGTCAATCCTTTGATAGGGAAAGTGAAGCGGCGCGAGAACTTATGCTGACGGCAGAAGCGGGTTACTCTTTGGCCACGGACATTTCATTTATTTGTGCCTGCGATAACAGTAATACCGTGTATTGGCTGGAAAGGGAACAAGGTGACAAGGGTTACAGTGATGTTTCTCTGCATGCGGTACCCGTTGAAGTCGGTCCTTTACTTTACTTATTGTTGTATCAAAACAAAGAATCAATTATTTTTACTTCTGCTACCTTGACGGTAAACGGATCTTTTAACCACTTTATTGAACGCAGCGGCTTAAAGCTGGTTAAGCCGGAGCAGCTCAAAACATTGTTAGTTGACTCTCCCTTTTGCTATGATGAACAAACCATGCTTTCTATCATCAACGACCTGCCGGAGCCGCAAACGGGCGGAGAGGAGTACTTTAATGCATTAGCGGAAGTTATTGCCGACATTGTGAGCATTACCCAAGGGCAGACCCTGGTACTTTTTACCGCCCACAATACTTTGCGGGAGGTTTACTTTCGCCTAAAGCCGGTATTAGAGGAACAAGATATCCTTTTGTTAGGCCATGACATAGACGGAAACAGAACTCGCTTACTGGAAGAATTTAAAGAGAATAAACGCTCGGTACTGTTTGGGGCATCAAGTTTTTGGGAAGGTGTTGATATACCCGGACAGTCATTGTCTTGTGTAATATTGGTTAAACTGCCTTTTTCGCCGCCCAATGTGCCGATTGTTGAAGCGCGGGTAGAAGCTTTGGAAAAAGCAAATAAAAACGGCTTTGTCAATTTCAGCCTGCCGGATGCCGTTATTCGTTTTAAACAAGGTTTTGGTCGCTTAATACGTACCAAATATGACCGCGGGATAGTCGTTGTGTTGGATAAAAGAATTATCAATAAAAGATATGGCCGCAGTTTTCTCTGTTCACTACCCGTAAACACACATTTGCGCGGGGAAAAACAAGTTATTTTAAATAAAATAAAACGGTGGTTTAAAATAGCAGAAGCTAATAATTAAATTAAATATACCAAATTTTTGAAATATTGGATAAAAAATAAAATAATGTCTATGCACATATCTACCCTAACGACAATAAAATATAAAAAGCCAAATCACGAAGGGGTGATATGACTTGCGTGTTTACTATATTAGATTACCCGGATTTTTACGTTCAATATTAGCCAAAATAATTAAGTGACAAAGCAGATATGGGAGGTATTTAACATACCGCCCATATTTTTTCGACAATTTAATTACCAAAATAAGGCAGGATTAACCCGGCTTTTGTGGAATATCATTTTTGGCTTTAAGAAATTGACGATACGGGGGTAAAAATAATTTATAAAAATGACAGGTAAGAAATCCAGAAGCATTTATGTAAATAAAATTTACTTTTTTAGCGGTATCATTGCCTATTTGGTGATAATTAATGTGTTATTATGGTGTTATTACAAGAAAATACTTACACTGGCCGGCTTAATAATTACCTTCGAGATCATTTCCTTCGTCGGTGTTATAATATTAATAGCCTGCTGTAGGTGCAGGAATGAGCATTTGCCCGATGAAAACAATGAACATATTGATTCATTGAACGGTACAAAAGGTATGCTTTTTCAGCTAATTAACCATTTGCCGATTGCGGTACTGGCTGTCAACAACGCGGGAGAGATGATGTTCAGTAACCCGCAAGCTAACAAATTATTAAAATGTCCGGATGATCAAATAATAAACGGTTGTAGCACAGGCAAAAACTCACTCATGAAATTGTTACAGCACACATTGCGCAAAGGAAAGGCCATAACGGACCACAACTATCAACTGCAAACGGCACCAAATGAATATAAACAATTAATGGTGAACACGAAAACCCTCAAGGACATCGACGGCAATTGTTTGGGAGCGGTATTGATTGCCTATGACGTCACCGAGCATAAGCAAATCGAAGAGCAGATGCAGCATGCTGAAAAGTTGTCCATGATTACTGAATTGGCTACCGGAATCTCACATGAGATAAAAAATCCTTTAACTACGGCCAGAGGTTTAATGCAAATTTTACAAAACTATTTCGATGAAGAGGATATCGCTCAAAAGCATATCAAAGTGGCCATTAGTGAAATGGATCGGATTAATTTAATTATTAACGAGCTGGAATTGCTGTCTCAGTCATCTAATTCCGGCAATCTTTCTTTCAGTCAGTTAGAAAATGTACTGAATGATGCTTTGCTTTTGCTTGACGGAAAAGCCGTTTGCAATAACATTGTCATTGAAAAGAAATTTCAATCCAATTTACCATTGGCTGTGATTGACGAAGCCCAAATGAAGCAGGTTTTTTTAAATTTAGGCATCAATGCACTTAATGCCATGCCCAACGGAGGCAAATTAACAATCACAGCCCGTTTTAATAACACCAGCCAGGAATTTGAGATCTGTTTTCGAGACAACGGTATTGGCATTAGTAAGGATCAGCTCAACAAAATTTTTCTTCCTTTTTATACTACTGAAGAAAACCATACCGGTTTAGGGTTAACCTTATGTTACCAAATGGTTAAAAAACACGGCGGACGCATCCATGTGCAAAGCGTTAAAAATAAAGGCAGTGCATTTACCGTTTACTTGCCGGCGGCAAGCAAGCTTTCCACGGTAAGTTAAAAGGGAGCGAATTCATTTCTCCCCGGTGATATGTACTTAAGCTTTTAAACTTACTCCCAGTATACCGCCCAGTGCACCGGATAAAAGTGTTAAGATTAGTTTGATGGCAAATCCGGAAAAAGTAACAAAACTTTGTAAAAACAAGGCGGCTACCAGCCAAACCAAGATAAAATAAATTACTGCCACACCAATGCCGTGATATAAGCCTTTGGCCCCTGCTTTGGCAGCCGCATAGCCGCCGCCGACGAGCACACTTAAGCATAAAATTCCGGAAGACACCCAGGGAAGGCTGTTTTCTGACAGATTAGTTAAGTAATATACGGTGCCAAAAAACATACTGAGCACCAGTGAAATTAACAATGTGCTGATTACACCCTTGTAAATTGCTGAAAAATTAAGGTTATTGGATGGCTCGCTTTTCATCGGCCGCAATAAAAACACCTCCCAATTGCTATATTTATAAGATATGGGATGATATGATAAAATATGATTAATATGGTAATTAAAGGAGAATGAAAGTGGAAAAACAAATGACTGTTGCTTATACAATTAATGACTCGCTATATTTAAATATTACTAATCGCTGCACCAACAACTGTGTTTTTTGCATCAGGCGCACGAAAGAAGGGGTGGGTTATGACTTGTGGTTGCCCCATGAGCCTAATCTGCAAGAACTGCTCGCCGCCGTAGGTGACCCATCCAAATATAAAGAAGTGGTTTTTTGCGGTTATGGGGAGCCCCTGGTCAGAGTTGAATTGGTAGTGGCTGCAGCGGGCGAATTAAAAAAACTGGGAGCGAAACAAATTCGTATTAACACTAACGGGCATGCTAACCTCATTCACGGCAGAAATGTCGTTCCCGAACTGGCAAAAGTAACAGATGTAATATCAATCAGCTTAAATGCTCACAACGTTGCCTCTTACGCTGAGTTAAGCAAACCGATTAAGTTTTCGCCGGAAGAAGCTTATATTGCGGTATTGGACTTTGCTCGGGAATGCAAAAAATATATTGATAAAGTGGTGCTGTCGGTGGTCAAATGGCCGAAGGTGGATGTAGAGGCCTGCCGGAAAATTGCTGAAGAACTGGGCGTTGACTTTAGGGTCCGGGATTTTATCGGCACCATTGTGGAATATAACCAAGAATAAGGCAAATTATAGTTTTTTCGCAATATATATCGACAAAGTAAAATTAATATATTATACTAGAAAAAATACAACCTTGTTAAATATTAAGGTTGTATTTCTATTTAATATGCAAAACTTTTTTTAAGATTTGTTTTTGGTTTTCGCTTGTTTTTTTGCCGGTGTACTCTCATCGTAGAAATCATGTTCCCAGTTTCCGTCAACGTTAATCAAAGTTGCGGAACCGGTGTGTTCACCGATAAAGGCGTCCCCTTCGGCATATTTTCCGCCCAGGTCTTTTTTCTTTTTAGCCATTTTTATCCCTCCTGTTTGATTTACTTTTATTGTGACCTTTTTACCGGCTGATTAATCTTGAATTTAACGGACAAACTAAGTTTACTAAAATTAGCAATCTATTTAGGGAGAGGTATAAAATGAGTACATTGACGCTCAAAGTTACCGGTATGAGTTGTGCAGCCTGTTCCGCCCGAGTAGAACGGGTGTTAAACAAAGCGCCGGGAATTAAATCAGCCCAAGTTAATTTAGCGTTAGAAACAGCGACCATAGAATACGACCCAAACACTGTCACAAAACAGGATATCATTGAACGAATCACGGCTATCGGCTACGGCGTCCAGTTGGATAAAATTCAACTGGGCATCAGAGGTATGACCTGTGCAGCTTGTTCCGCCCGGGTGGAGCGCGGCTTAAACAAAATGCCGGGTATTTTCAGTGCCACGGTAAACTTGGCAACGGAAAAAGCGGTGATTGAATATAATCCGGCTGAAGTTAATTTAGAAGATATCAAAAGAAAAATCACCCAGCTTGGCTATAAACCTGTTGCAGTTGACGACGGGGTTAAAGGTGATCGGGAAAAGAATCTGCGGGAAAAAGAAATTAAAAATCAGCGTATTAAATTTATTTTGGCGGCAGTCTTTTCCACTCCCTTATTGCTATTTATGCTGACTATGTTCTTTCCCCGTGCCGGACTCGCAAATGCAGTGATTTTTCACCCTAAAGCTCAACTTGTTTTTGCTACCTTAGTACAATTTATACCCGGTTGGCATTTTTATAAGGATGCTTATGCCAGCCTAAAAGGCGGCAGCGCCAATATGTCGGTACTTGTTGCCCTTGGTACCAGTGCAGCTTACTTTTACAGTGTATTTGTCGTGTTTTTTGGCGCCCGCTTTGGCATGGAACATGTCTATTTTGAAAGTTCAGCGATTATCATTACCTTGGTTTTACTGGGTAAAATGTTGGAATCCCAAGCCAAAGGACGTACATCGGAAGCTATTCGCAAGTTAATGGGCTTAAGGGCAAAAACTGCCAGAGTGATCCGCAATGATCAAGAAACTGAAGTACCGATTGAAGAGGTGGTAGTAGGAGATTTGATTGTTGTCCGTCCCGGGGAAAAGATACCGGTGGACGGCATTATTCTGGAGGGGCATTCTACGGTAGATGAATCCATGCTCACCGGGGAAAGTATCCCGGTAGATAAAAAGGCCGGGGATGAGGTGATAGGTGCTACCATAAACAAATTAGGCACCTTTAAATACCGGGCAACTAAGGTGGGAAGGGATACCGCACTTGCTCAGATTGTCAGAATTGTGGAAGAAGCCCAAAACTCTAAGGCGCCGGTACAGCGTATGGCTGACATCATTGCGGCGTATTTTGTTCCGGCAGTTGTTGGGGTGGCGATAATTACATTTTTAGGTTGGTATTTGTTTGGCGACCCGGGAAACTTTACCAGGGCGTTAATTAACTTTACCGCGGTACTGGTGATAGCCTGCCCTTGCGCCTTGGGCTTGGCGACACCGACCTCAATTATGGTCGGTACGGGCAAAGGAGCGGAATATGGCATCTTAATTAAGGGTGGCGAACACCTGGAAAACGCTTATCGTTTAGATACCATCGTATTAGACAAAACCGGTACCATCACTAAGGGTGAACCGGCTTTAACCGATATTGTTTCCTGCGGTGACGTTACTGATTCCGAACTGTTAAAGATTACAGCCTCTGTAGAGAAAATGTCTGAGCATCCGCTGGCCAAAGCAATTGTTAAAGAAGCGCGAGAGCGCGGCATTGAACTGTCAGAGCCGGAAAACTTTGCGGCGATACCCGGACATGGCGTGGCTGCCCGGTTGGCAGGCAGTGAGATATTGATTGGCACGATAAAATTAATGCAGGATCGTGAGGTGGATGTGGCTAATTTGGTTGGCCGTGCCGAAAAGCTGGAAGGGTCGGGCAAAACTGCCATGTACGTTGCTAAAGACGGACAAGCATTTGGCATCATAGCGGTGGCGGATACCGTAAAGGAAAACTCCCGACAAGCTATTAAAGCCCTGCAGGATTTAAATATTGAAGTATGGATGATTACCGGTGATAACAGACGCACTGCCGAATCAATTGCCCGGGAAGTGGGGATTACCAATGTGATGGCGGAAGTTTTACCCGAGAAAAAAGCGGAAAAAATTTCTGAACTTAAAGGACAAGGGAAAAAAGTGGGAATGGTAGGAGACGGCATCAATGACGCTCCCGCTCTGGCCACAGCAGATGTTGGCTTTGCCATTGGCACCGGCACGGATGTGGCCATGGAAGCAGCCGATATTACCTTAATCCGCGGCGATTTGTCCGGTTTGGTGAACAGCATAAAACTTTCCCGGGCTACAATGCGCAATATCAAACAAAACTTGTTTTGGGCGTTAATATATAATACGATAGGTATACCGCTGGCTGCACTGGGTTTTTTAAGCCCCATCATAGCCGGGGCGGCGATGGCCTTTAGTTCGGTATCGGTAGTGAGCAATGCCTTGAGATTAAAAAGGCTTAAATTTCAAAACATTTAAGTACTGGAGGTTGTAAAAATGGCGGTAACTCAAGAAAAAATTACTGTAAAGGGGATGTCCTGCGGTCACTGCACAGCTGCGGTAGAAAAAGCATTGATGGCTATTCCCGGCGTGGAGAAGGCGGAAGCCAGCTTAGAAGAAAAGAACGTGACCGTAAGCTATGACCCGGGCAGAGTGTCTTTTGAAGACTTAAAAAAAGCAATCGAAGAAGAAGGCTATGAAGTAGGTTAGTGGTAGAATCTCTTTTCATCCGTGGTACGGAATGTGCCACGGATTTTTTATTCTCTATAATGCCATCCATTCATTGGCACAAGAGGAAAATAAAAATATTATTGTCAATATTCACCAATTATTGACTGAGAACATAAGATAGGATAACAATTTAAGTTTTGCCTAATTTGAGGAGGGATAAGCAACGCAGTTTAGATGTAAAAACAATTAGCTTACACCAAAAAAAACAATAAGGAGTGAATTCATCAATGGCTGAAATTGTCAAAACTCGCCAGAATCAAATCGATGATAATGATTTATTAAAGCAAGGAGTAGAACATGAAATTAAGCAAGATGCGCAAAACAATGCATCTCAGGTAAATGTCAGCAAAAAAGGTTGTGCCATTGCCGTTGGCCTGGAAGGGAGTGCCGCAGTGGTAACACAAGAAGTGGATCAATTAAACTCTGCCAGTCAAGAAATCATTCAAGATCAACCCTTTGCGCTAAATGTTAATGCTGCCTTAGAAGCTTTAGATTTACAGAATTTACTGATGTCTGTACCTTCGGTCAGCGCAAAAGTCAAATATGATGAAGAGGGCAATTTATTTGTAAACGGGAAAAAATACGACGCTAAAGATGTAAACATGATTGTTATCGGTCAAAAACAGCACAGTGAAAACAATACCACTGAGGAAACTAAATAGCTAAACACCCTTGACTTTATGAGAAGGAGGCAACTTTGATATGAGAAGTAAAGTTAGACAAAGTATACCCGACAATGCTGCCTTTGGCGAAGAAGATAAGTTCATTCAAATAGTAGAACAAGAAATAGAGCAAGAAGCGGAAAACAGAGCGGAACAGATCAACGTCAGTGAAACGGGCGATGCCATTGCCGTTGGCCTGGAAGGCAGTGTAGCATCCGTTACCAGCAATACTAATCAGGTTAATACTTTGACACAAAATATCGATCAAGACCAATTAGGTATCAATGCAAATGCCGGTGCAGAGACGGTAGGTATACAATAAGATATTAAGATATAAAGAAATAATTAACGTAAAACTCGATTATGTAAACTCGTGGCCTGCCACGGGTTTTATTTTTAACTGGAAAAATAATTAATTTTTAGCAATAATCACCATAAAATTAATGCTTTCATACAATATTGGTATCTAACAGATACAAATTGGGAGGATGATTAAGTAATGAAAAGATCCGATTATCACTTAAGACTGAGCAATCAAAATAAAGAAGAGGAAAGGCAGGCCGTTAATAGCGCCAGTCTGGGAGAAGGTACTGCACTGGCTTACGGTGAAGGAGCGGCGGCAACAGTTGAACAAAATGTTTATCAAACTTTTGTGGTTAATATTTTTTATCTCAACGATACCGTAGGTAGCAATGCCAAGGTAGAATTAACGGAACTGGCTAAACTTCTTAACATTACCGTTAAAAAAGACGGCAATTTAGTAATCAACGGTGAAGAGGTAGATACCGGTGAGCCTAATCAAGGGGTTAAAACAATCATTCTCAGCAAAAAAGATGTAAATAAGATATCATCAAATGAACAAAATCAATAATTTAACCGACAAACTAATGAAATGATGAAAAGTTAAGGGCGTGTCGTCAAATTACGGTTAGTAGACGACACGCCCATCCAATTTACCGCTCAGTTATGGTTTGGTTAGTGATTGGCTGACAGACAAAAAGCTGAAGCACTGCGAACCTCAGCCTGCAGTACTTCAGTACCTGTGTTATTTGCGCATCATTTTAAATTCCGGAATGGTTAACTCCAAATCGGTTAAAAAATCATCCACCGCTTTTTTGATTTTCTTATCTTTGTCCTCACTTTTAATTGCTTCCCGGATTTTAGCGTTAAAGTCTTTTATACAGGGGGTAAATTTTGAAGCGTATTTCGCCATTCCAGCTATCTCCTTTCCTTTATTTATTTTTGTTAGTTTATGCAAAAAGATTAGCCATTGTTACATAAATTGACAATTAAACCACCTACTGGCAATGAGAAATATTTTTAATAACTGTAACTAAATGTAAAAACAAAACATATTATGTAAAAAATGCCAGAGAGGAGGGTTGAATGGTGTGGTCGAAACACAGCTACTACAGCATGATGAAATTCTTGTATGAATATTTGTGCTTTTGTGAAAAATGGTATAAACACTTAGACAAATCCAAAAAGCATTTTGACAAAGGTAAGGAACACCATGACAAAAAGAAGAAGGATAAAATACTTAAAGAAAAATTGAAGAAAGAAAGAAAACATTGCATAGAGAGAATGAAGCACTGCAAAGAACAGTTTGACAAATGCGGCAATGATAAAAAATGCAAGAAATACTATCTGGAAAAGTATAAGCAGTATAAGCAAAGATATGAAAAGTGCAAGGAAGAGTACAAAAAACATTTTAGCAAAGAAGACAATAAAAAATCAGATAAAGGCAAAAAATAACCAAATAAGAACCCTATCCGGCAGGATAGGGTTCAGTTTTACTAAGGATGTGACAGTAAATGCTTAAACAGGCTGATGAAAATAAATTTCTGTTATTATTAGTAATTAAATTTCTCAGCGAACAAAAAAATGTGGAGCTGCGAAAATTAATTGATGAGCTGCAGCCCTATGACTTGGGCAAAATTTACCAAGGCCTTTCAGAGAAGCACCGCTTAAAGCTGCTTTTGCTTTTAACGCCAAAGGAAATTGCCAATTTGCTCCAAGAGTTAGATAAGGAGTTGCAAATCAATACTCTGCAGCAAATTGGCGTGACAAAATCAGCCAAAGTACTGGATATTATGGAGAATGACGATTTAGCGGAGTTATTGAGCGGTTTGTCCCGTGAAGAAATTAATAAATTATTGCGGCTAATGAAAACGGAAGAATCTCAAACGGTGCAAAAGCTGTTAAGTTATCCTCCGCATACCGCCGGCAGGATAATGACCAACCGATTCGTTTGGATTCGCAATTATTATACCGTAAGAGAGGCGATAGATAAGCTTAAATCTTTTGCCGAGTATGCCGAGAACCTCTACTATCTTTATGTTTTAGATGAAGACAAAAAGCTGGTCGGTGTGGTATCATATCGAGATTTATTATTGGCTGACACTGAGGAAAAAATTGGCAACATTATGTATGACCGGGTAATTTCCGTGCCGGTAGATATGGATCAGGAAGAGGTGGCCCGCATTTTTGAGCGATATGATTTTATCGCTGTACCGGTAGTTAATAAAAATCAGCATATTTTGGGCATTATTACCGTTGACGATGTGCTTGACGTTTTAATTGAAGAAGCCAATGAGGATATTGAAAAGTTGTCGGCGAGCGGCAAGTCGATAGATTTTAATACCGCTCCGCTTACGGCAGCGATGCGCCGGTTGCCTTGGTTAGTGTTGTTGCTATTTATCGGCGTTTTATCAGGGAGTATTATCAGTCGTTTTGAAACTACCCTGCAAAAAGTAGTCTCGCTGGCTTTTTTTATGCCCATGATTGCCGGCATGACCGGTAACACCGGGACGCAATCATTGGCTGTGGTTATTCGCGGCTTGGCTTCACATGATGCCGATTTAAAAACATTGTATCGGTTAATTTTAAGAGAGTTGGCAGTGAGCCTGATCATTGGCTTAATTTGTGGGCTGCTAATATCCTTAATAGCTTACATTTGGCAGGGCAGTATTGTCTTAGGCTTAGTTGTCGGCAGTTCATTATTTATTACCCTGATTATCGGTACTATGGCCGGTACCGTTATCCCGCTCATTCTTTACCGCCTGAAGATAGATCCCGCCGTTGCTTCCGGGCCGTTAATCACTACACTGAACGATATTTTTTCTTTAACGGTGTATTTTGGACTGGCTTCATTGTTTATTACCAAACTGCTGTAAATAACTTTAATGCATATTTATCTGTTCATTATCTCAAAATATCTAAGGAGGTGGAATTATGACGGTAGCAGCTCAAGTAAAGCAAACCTTAGCCGGCCTAAAAGGCGTTCAATCTACACTGCATTCCTTTACCGTCATTGAAAACAATGGGGAAAATAAGCAATTGTTAACCGACAGTGCGGAGCGTATTCAGCAAGTGATAGAGCGGTTGGAAAAAAGAGTCGGTGAATTAGAACTCAGTGAACCGCAGTATCGGGGTTTTTAAGGGGTTTTTACTATGGCGAAGTGGCTTATAATATTGATTTTATCTTTTAGTTTTTTTATTTTAACCTTTATCTTGGCTCGACTGTTAGGAAAACGCCAAATATCACAGTTCACCTATTTTGAGTTGATCCTCGGCATTGCCATCGGTGTCATTGCCGCGGTAACTTCCCTGAACATGATTAAGGTTGTTTACGGCATAATTGCCCTTTTAGTGTGGGCAATCGTGCCCATTGCCCTTCATTATTTGTCGCTCAAATTTAAGGCGGTACGGGATGTGTATCAGGGGAAGGAAACGATCCTGATTAATCATGGCAAGGTATTGGAAGACAAGCTGCAGGAGGTGCGCTTTACACCGGAAGATTTGTTGAGCCAACTGCGCCGGAAAAATATTTTTCAAGTGGCAGATGTGGAATTTGCGATTTTAGAACCCAACGGTGAGTTAAGTGTTTATCCGAGAAAGGATAAACAGCCCCTTACTGCCAAAACGATGGGGCTAAAAGTAAGCAATGAGAGGGTTCCGCAAACGGTAATGCTGGACGGAGAGATTATTGACGAGGCCCTTACGGCAATGGGATTAAACCGGCGGTGGTTGCACACAGAGCTTGAAAAGCTGGGTGTGGCAGCGGAAAATGTTTTTATTGCTCAGGTAGATGCCACAGGGCAGTTATACATAGATTTATTTGACGATGCCATACAGGTGCCTAAACCGAAAGCAAGGCAATTGGCCTATGCTACTTTGCAAAAGTGCTATGCTGACTGTCAATTATATGCCTTAAGTACCCAGTCACCCGAAGCAAAAAAAATTTACGCCCAATCAGCCGATGATTTAAAAGAAGTAATCAATAATTTAGAACCCTTATTAATGAGGTAAAAAACCCTGAGGTGAGTGTAGATGTCCGATAAACAAAACAAAAAATTAACTCCTACCCAGCAAGAATACAAAACCCTTTCCAATCGAATAGAGCCGCCCCGTCCTATTTTAGCTAATGTATTAAAGGCCTTTCTAGTTGGCGGACTGATTTCAATTCTAGGTCAAGGCATTTCGGAAATTTATCTTTGGAATTTTGATTTTACAGAGAAAACAGTGGGCAACCCAACAGCGGCCACGCTGATTATTATTTCGGTAATCTTAACTTCTCTGGGCATTTATGATCATATCGCTCAGTGGGCCGGTGCCGGTACTGCCGTCCCGGTAACGGGTTTTGCCAATTCCGTAGCTTCTGCGGCAATTGAACATCGCAGCGAAGGCTTTGTATTGGGTGTGGGCAGCAATATGTTTAAACTGGCCGGTTCGGTGATTGTCTACGGTGTTTTTGCCGCTTTTGTGATCGCCTTACTGAGAACAACCATTACCATGCTGGGAGGCTTTTAAAATGCAGCAAGGACACCAAAGTTGGATATTTAACAACAAACCGGTAATTGTTTCTACTGCTACGGTAGGCGGCCCTCTTGAGGCCCAAGGTCCGCTAGCGGAAGATTTTGACATACTGCACGGTGATTTGTGGCTGGGGCAGGACAGTTTTGAAAAAGCGGAAAGAAAAATGATGGAAGAGGCCTGTGAGCTGGCCATTGAGAAAGCGGGTTTAAAAAAGCAAGATATTCATTTTTTTCTCAGCGGTGATTTAATGAATCAGATTATCTCCAGCAGTTTTACTGCCCGCACGCTGTCCCTTCCTTACATAGGTTTATTTGGCGCCTGTTCCAGTTCGATGGAAGGATTGGCCTTAGCTTCATTACTGGTAGATGCCAAGGCCGCCCAACGGGTTCTTTGCGCAACTTCCAGCCACAATGCCAGTGCAGAAAAACAGTACCGCTACCCCACCGAATATGGCTCACAAAAACCTCCCAGCGCGCAGTGGACGGTCACCGGTGCCGGGGCAGCAATTGTGGCCGATAGCGGTGTAGGGCCCAAAGTTACAGCGGCCACAATCGGTCGGGTAGTAGATATGGGAATAAAAGATCCCTTTAATATGGGGGCGGCGATGGCGCCGGCCGCAATGGATACAATTATTGCCCATTTTAGAGATTTACAGGTTTCCGCCGATGATTACGACCTAATCGCTACCGGTGACCTTGGCCAAGTAGGGCATGACATATTGCTGGAACTGATGGCAAAACACCGCATGCCTTTGCCGGCGGAGAAATATGTAGACTGCGGTCTGCTCATTTATGACCGGGAAAAGCAGCAGGTATTTTCCGGAGGCAGCGGCTGTGCCTGTTCGGCCACCGTTACCTATGGACATATTTTAAAGCGCATGCAAAATAAGGAACTGAACAAAGTATTGATCGTAGCAACCGGAGCGCTAATGTCTCCGTTATCATACCAGCAGAAAGAAAGCATTCCCTGTATTGCCCATGCTGTGTCCATTGAATCTGACAACTAAGGGGGGAGCGCCGTTGGAAGTATACTTTTGGGCCTTTATCGTCGGCGGGTTAATTTGTGTTGCCGGTCAATTAATGATGGATGTGGGGAAACTCACGCCGGCACATACGATGAGTACTTTGGTAGTTATCGGCGCAATTTTGGGAGGATTGGATCTGTATCAACCTTTAATAGATTTTGCAGGAGCGGGAGCAACCGTACCGATAACCAGTTTTGGCAACTCACTGGTTAACGGTGCTTTATCTGAGGCGGAAAGGACAGGAATTATCGGTATTTTAACCGGCATATTTGAAGTAACCAGTGCCGGTATCTCATCGGCGATTATTTTTGGTTTTCTGGCCTCATTACTGGCCAAACCTAAGGGCTAAACCCAGTACAGTACAGAAGGTGATTTCATTGAAAAAATTACATAAGTTACTGGTCGGCATGTTAATTTTCGCATTGGTTGGCTGTCAAGCGGCTCAAAAACCAATGCCGCCAACGGAACAAATACCGGCAGAGGAAATTTCTACCGATACTGCATTGGCTGCTGAACTTGAAAGACTGGCCAAGCAGGTTGAGGGTGTAGATGACAGCGTTGCAGTGGTGCTGAAGAGGGATATATCGTTGGGTTTAAAAGTGAGCGGATTCCACCGCCTGCGCTTAAAGCAGATACGCAATGATGTGCACCACAAGGTGCGGGAGCGGGTGGGGGAAAAGTATCAGATTCATGTGACCACAGATAAAAAGCTCTTTGCACAACTGCTCAAAATAAAGCAAGATATCGGGAAAGGCAAATTAAACACCGATTTGATGAAGAAATTTAACAAGGTAAATGAGGATATGAAAGGTTAGGAGTAAGATATTGTGCTTTTAATTATCATCCGCACATTAATATTGTTTATTGTTGTTGGCATTAGCCTTAAAATAATGGGCAAGCATCAGGTCGGTCAACTGCAGCCTTATGAATTGGTAATCATCATACTACTGGCCGACATGACGGTAACCCCGATGGCCAATACCGGCATACCGCTGCTTTGGGGCATTGTGCCGGTGTTGATATTGGTCATGGCCCAGGTAATATTATCGTACCTGACAATGAAAAGTAATCGAGCGCGTAAATTTATTTGCGGCACACCGGTCGTGCTGGTAGAAAACGGCAAATTGGTAGAAAAGGAAATGAGAAAATTACGCTACAATATAAATGATCTCTTAGAGCAGCTGCGGGATAAAAACATTTACAATATTGCCGACGTGGAATTTGCCATCTTAGAAACCAGCGGTAAGTTAAGCGTGATACCTAAATCGCAAAAAAGGCCGGTAACCCCGGATGATCTTGAACTGCCTACAAAATATGAAGGACTTCCCATTACTTTAATTGTTGATGGCAGTGTGATGCACGATAACCTACGAAAATGTAATTTGAGCGAAGAGTGGCTTAAGAATGAATTAAAGAAATTTGGCATTAATGGCACAAAAGAGGTATTTTTCGCCAGCTTAGATACTCAAGGAAGGTTGTTCTACCAAAAAAAGGAGTCATAGTGTAATGCGTTTAATAGCCTCATTAACTTTAGTTTTAGCACTGATTATTGCCTTAGGCTTATGGATAAATCATTCTTTGGTGGTAACCTGTAATGAACTGACAAAAAATATTGATCAGATTATTACTTTAGTGGAAAATGAGGATTGGCAACAGGCGGAAACAGAAGTTGCCGTTTTAGATAAACTGTGGCAGAAAAAAGCCGGCTGGTGGCCGGTAGTTTTAGAACACCAGGAAATAGACAATATTGACTTTGCCCTGGCCAGATTAAAACAATACGTGGCCAATAAAGACAGCACTTTAACTCAAAGTTTGTTGTCGGAACTAAAAGTAATGGTGAAACACATTCCGGAAAAGGAAGCGGTTAATCTGGAAAATATCCTCTAAAAAAAGGAATAGAGGGTGCAATGTAGAACAAATAAAATAGCCAAACAATAGTTCGGAAGTGGTGGTGGGCCGCAAATTGCTTGATTTTTCCAGTGTAATTTCGCAAATAGATAATATGATTAGATCAAACTTAACCAAGGTTAAGGATAGCGAACAAAAGTTAAAAAATGCTTTGGAAATTCTTTTAAAACAGCAAGGCAATCTAGCCCCAATTGTAAAGCGGGTAAAAGAAAGTAAAACATCTTGGCTGGTGGCTGAGCCGCTGGAAGAAGTAAATAGCGCCGTTGGCCTTCCTTTAGAAATCAATAACTATACCGTGCTGGCCAGCGACGGTTCACAGCTGTTTCCCGATCACCATGAAGTCACGTTATGTTATATGATCAACATCGGCACGGCTGCCTTAAGATACGGTTTAAACAGCATTGCCCAGTTAACCAGCAAGCCGGAATTATATTACCGGGAAGAAGATTTATATGTAGAAGAAAACGGTGTTAAGTGTTTAGTAGACAGCAGGCGCATTTCCTGTTTGCGCACCCAAAAAGAAGTGGAGGCACTGGCCGGCCTGGCTGAAAAATTTGCCGACGATGGTAGCCCCACAGTGGCGCTGACTGACGGGACATTGATTCATTGGTTTGTCGAACACCAGGGTAAGTACGCAGACGACTTTTTCGCTAAAATATTTACCTGTTATGAATACCTGCGCCGGCGCAATATTCCCATTGCCGGTTATATCTCCGGTACGCGCAGTACCGATGTGATTAACATGCTGCGGGTGATGTTGTGTCCGCAAATGCTGGTGGACTGCGATCATTGCCCTTATTTGGCTGATGACCGGCTTCCCTGTGATGCCGTTTCCGGCATTCGCGATGCCGCCCTATTTCAAGGCAAGTTGCAGTATGGACAACGATCGGCAATTTTTAAGTCCCATTCCAGTGTGCTGGAAAAATACGGTGATCATTGGATTTGTTTTTTTTACGTCAATGTGGGAACGGAAATCGTTCGCATCGAAGTGCCCCTGTGGGTAGCGGAAAATCCTGCCTTATTAAACACAGTACACAGTGTGGTTGTCAGCCAGGCGGCAAAAGGCCAAGGCTACCCGGTTTGCCTGGCGGAAGCCCACTTGCAGGCGGTAATCACCGGTGCCGATCGCCAGCTTTTTTATCAATTAGTTGAAAGAAAAATGATCGAAAACGGCTTGACTTCCGAAACCTCTTACAAAAGTTTAAGGAAAAGGAGCGCTCCGGTTTAATGAGTGATATTAATACTGCCAACCGCATTGGTGAAGTTATTGAAAGTCATACCACCCAATTTACCTGCGAGGCTACCGAGTTACATCAAGCACCGGCCTTTGGTAGTTTTGTGCAGGTAGACGACGCCTACGGCCCTATTATCGGCGTTGTTTTTAATAGCACCACTGTAAGTACCGATCCTTCCCGCAAGCCGGTGGCTTACGGTCAAAGGGAAGAGGAGCTCCGGCACCAGCAGCCGCAAATCTTTTACTTGCTGCGCACCTATTTTTCCGTGCTGGTGGTGGGTCATTACCGAGACGGTCGGTATTTGGGTTATTTGCCGCCCAATCCTCCCCGCATCCATTCTTTTGTTCGTCCCTGTACCGCGGAACATTACCATGACATCATTCAGGATGTAAGTTATCTCAGTACCATTCTCGCTTCCAATTGTGAGGCCAAGGATGAACTGGCAGCGGCGGTAGTGCGCAATGCCAGCGCCTACTGTGATGACAGTATTGCCTATCAACGTAGGGCGGGGAAGGAGCTTAGAAGGCTGTTAGTGGCCGATTATGAACGCTTTAAATCAATTATAAGGAGGATTCGCCGGTGAGAGGCAAAGTAGTAAGAGGTTCGTTAAGTACCGGTGTGGAAGTAAAACTGGATCTCGAATATACCGTGGAAGATGTTAAAGTGGGAAACTTTGCCGTCATTGACGGTCAAAAATACCGCTACTTTTCACTGGTATCTGATGTCAAAATAGAATCCACCAATCCGGCGATGCTGGTAGACTCTTTTGATGACGAGGAAGATGCGCTGGCCCGAGAAATTATCATTGGCGACAGCATCTTCGGCAATGTTTCTTTAAACCCCATGTTAATGTCAGACATTAAGCTCGAGGGCGAGGTGCGGGCGGTACGCACCATTCCCCCGCACGGCTCGCCGGTACGCACCGCTACCGCCGAAGACGTGGCCCATGTTTTTGGCCAGCCGGACAATAAAGTTTATTTTGCTTTGGGTACACCGCTGGAAATGGATACTCCGGTGTGTGTTAACTTGCCGCGCTTAGTGGAACGCTGCACCGGGATATTTGGCAAAGCCGGTACCGGAAAAACTTTTCTTACCAGGTTAGCCCTGGCCGGAATCACTAAAAGCCAAGTGGCGGTCAACCTTATTTTTGACGCCCACAATGAATATGGGTGGGAGGCTACTAAAGAAGAGGATCGGGGTGACGGCATCAAAAGAGAATCCAACGTCAAAGGCTTAAAACAGCTCTTTCCTTCTAAAGTTGTCATCTTTACCCTTGATCCGGAATCCAGCCGCCGCCGGGGTGCTAAGTACGATCACGAAATTCACGTCGCTTATAAGCAAATCACACCTGATGACGTGCTGCTGCTGCAATCGCTGCTTAATTTAAACAGCACGGCCACGGAAACGATGCATTTGCTGGCCGCCAAAATGGGACAGGAACACTGGTTTAAAATTTTAATAGAAATGCAAGCGGAAGAACTAAAAGAATATGCCGAAGAACACGGCCTGCACTTAGGAGCTTTACAGGCATTACAGCGCAAACTAAGGCGCATTTATGACCTGCCTTTTATGGCTGATGAAATTCCCTTTGACGCCGTGGATAAAATAATGCAGTATCTCACTAACGGCAAGCACGTGGTCATTGAATTCGGCAGTACCAAGCTTTTGGGCTACATGTTAGTTACTAATTTACTGACTAAACGCATCCATGCCGAATATGTGAAAAGAATGGAAAAGTATTTGGCCACCAGACAGAACAAACCGCCGCAACTGGTGATTACCATTGAAGAGGCCCACCGGTTTTTAAGCCCGGAGCTTTCCCGGGACACCATTTTTGCCACTATTGCCCGGGAAATGCGCAAGTACAATGTTACTTTGCTGTTGGTAGATCAGCGCACCTCCGGTATTGACAGTGAAGTGATGTCGCAAATTGGCACGAAAATAGCTTGTAAGTTAGACGATGAAAATGATGTCAGCGCCCTGTTGACCGGCGTACATAACGCCAAAAACCTGCGCAATGTACTGTATACTTTGGATTCTAAACAGCAGGCGTTAATAATGGGGCATGCCGTGCCAATGCCGGTAGTAATCAAAACCAGGAATTACGACGCTCATTTTTACAACGAAATCAGTGAACAGCCGGACTATAGCGAAAACGATCAGGCTTTTCGCGAGATGGTTGACGGCATGTTTAATGACGATATTGAAATATAAAAGGAGAATAGCAAATGATACGCATTTTGCATACCGCAGACTGGCATATAGGGGTAGAAAATTACGGGCGCATTGACCGCACCACCGGGGTGCACAGCAGGCTGCGCGATTTCTTAGCCTCTTTAGACCGTTTGGTGGATGAGGCAATTGACCAGCAAGTAGACTTGGTGCTGTTTTGCGGTGATGCCTTTAAAAATCGCGAGCCTTCCGAAACCCATCAAAATGCCTTGGCCCGCCGGTTGAAAAAACTGTCAGATGCCGGGATAAAGGTATTTTTACTGGTAGGCAATCACGATTTGCCTAATGCCATTGGCAAGTCTAACGCATTAGATATTTACCGCACGCTACAGGTGCCGGGCATTACCGTCGGGCGTGTGCCGCAAATTTATCCTATTGATACCAAAAAGGGCCGGGTGCAAATTGCGGCGATACCCTATCCTTCCCGCAGTTCGTGGCTGTCCCGCAGTGATAAGAGCGGTAAATCCATCAGTGAGCTGGAGGAAGAAATGGCCGCCAACTTAGCCGCTGTAGCCCGGCAATTGGCTGCCCAAATAAACCCGGATATACCTGCCGTACTTTGTGCGCATATCACTGTGGACGGGGCTGTTGCCGGTTCGGAAAAATGTATTATGGTAGGCAGAGATCTGGCGGTACCGGCCAGCGCATTACAGCATGACCCTTTCAGTTATGTTGCCCTAGGACATATTCACCGCCACCAGGTAGTGGCTGAGAATCCGCCGGTAGTTTACAGCGGCAGCCTGGACCGGATAGACTTTGGCGAAGAAAAGGAAAAAAAAGGCTATGTCATTGTCGAGTTAGATAATGCTCACTGCAGTTATCGATTTTGCGAGCTTTCTACCCGGCCTTTTATTACCGTTAAGGCTGCCGTGAAAGGCAATGATCCTACAGCGGAAATAATTGCCCAACTGCAGCAGTCGGCAAATCCGGAAGCAATATTAAGGCTAATTATTGAGTGCACCGCCCATGATTACGGCAATATCAATCACCGGGAAGTGCAGCGGTTTATTGAAGAACATTACTACTACCTGGCTTCAATAAGTCGAGAGTTAACCGAAGATACTACCGCTTTGCGCAATCCCAATCTTAACGAGCAACTAAACCCGATTACCGCATTAAAACAGTATTTAAAAACCGCCAAATTCAAAGGCGATCAAGAACAACTGCTGATGCGGGCGGAACAATTATACAGCAAATTAAAGGAAAGGGATATTTACGGATGATACCGGTTGAATTAAAGTTAAGAAACTTTTTAAGCTACGGCGCGGAAAGCCAGTCATTGCGCTTTGACGGATTCCATATTGCCTGCCTTACCGGTGACAACGGCAACGGCAAATCCGCATTGCTGGATGCGATTACCTGGGCTGTTTGGGGGCAGGCGAGAGGAACAGATGATCGGGGCGCCGGGGTAGACGACTTAGTCAATTCCGGCGCAGATGATATGGAAGTGGAATTTACTTTTATGCTGGAAGGCAATACTTATCGCATCTGTCGCCGCCGGGACAAAGGTCGCGGCAAGTCCTCATTGGAATTGCAAATTGATGACGGCGGGACCTTTCGCTCCATTTCCGGCGACAACATTACCGCCACCCAGCAAAAAATTATTCAAATTTTACGCATGGATTACCGCACTTTTACCACGGCCTCATTCATCCTGCAGGGCAAAGCGGATGCCTTTACGGCAATGAAACCGTCAGAACGCAAGAAAATTTTAGGCGAGATCCTGGGATTATCAATATATCGTGATTTAGAGTCAATGGCCCGGGAGGAATACAATTCTGCTACCGGTTTAGTAGCCAAACTGGATGAAAAGCTTCGCGAAATCGACGCTGAATTATCCGAAAAACAATTCTATCAAGATGAGGAACAAAAGCTTCAGAAACAGCAAAAACAATTAACTGAAGAATTAAATGCCAAGCTGGAAGAATTAAACCATTTGAAGAACAAATTATTCGAGCTACAGCAGATAGAGAAGCGGGTAATTGAGTTGCAGCAGCAATTTGTTGAACAGCAGCGGCAGGTAAAATCAATGGAAGCAAAGGTGGAAGAATTAAAGCGGAAAATTACTGACGGTGAGGAACTGGTATCCCGCTCCGAGGAAATAAAATCCGGTTACCAAACTTTACAAGAGCTGTTGGAAAAAGATCGCTTATTAAACGCCAAATCCCGCAAATTACTGGAACTAAACGAAAAGAAAAGAAAACTGGAGCAGTTGGTTGACAAGGAACGCTTTAGTTTAGAAAACAAATATGCTCAACTGCAGGGAGAGTACAAACACTATCTGGAAAAATCCCGGCAAACTGAATCCCTTTCTGAAAAGCTTGAGACACTCCGGCAAAAAATACAGGAGTTAAGACAATTAGAAGAGCGGCTGTTAAATTTGCAAAATATCAGCCAATCTTTAGGGCAGGAGATTAAAGCTAAAGAAATACTGGCTCAAACCATTGATAAACAGGTAAATGATCTGCGGGGAAAATATGCTTTGCTGCGTAAACCGCAGGCCCACTGCCCGGTTTGCCGCACTAAACTGAGCGGCAGCGACCGCGAGCGGGTATTAAATGAGATGATTGCCGAAGCCAATCAGTTAAAAGCGCAATATGACCGGCTACAGCGCGAGATAACTGAGTATAAAAATAAGCAGCAGCAAAGGGAAAAGGAAATTAAAAATCTGGAAGTTAATATAAATAGTTTAAAGGCCGCAGAGCAAGAATATACATTGTGCAATCGCGATCTGGAAGAGGCTAAACAAGCTTCGCTTAAACTTGATGAAATTAAAGCAAACCGCGAAAAAATATTAGCTCTCATTAACGGCAAGAAATATGCCTTGGAACAGCAAAGCCAAATTGCCGAGCTGCAATCGGAAATTGACGCCTTAAATTATAATTCTGCCGAACACAATCAAATTCAACAGCAAATCGGCGAGTACCGTGATTATGAAAATCAGTACCGTCATTTACAACAGGTACAGCTGGCATTGGATAATGATCGGCAAAACTACAAGCACTTTACCGACAATTTGCAGTCACTGCACAAAGCACTGAAAAATATCGAGGAACTAATTGCCCAACATAAGGAAAAATTAACTTCCCTGCCGGCGGTTAAAGAACAGGAACAAACTTTAGAAGCAAAAACCGCAGAACTAAAGAGTGCCATTTCTCAGCTAGAGAGGAATTTAGGAATATTTCAGGAAAAGTTAGCTCGCTGTCAACGCCTGGAAGAAGAAAAAAAGCAAATTACTGCGCAAAGAAATACAGCCAAAAAAGAAAAGCAGTACTATAGTGAATTAGTAAAGGCATTTGGCAAGAACGGCATTCAAGCGATTATCATTGAAAATGCCATTCCGGAACTGGAACAAGAGGCCAACCGCATCCTGCAGCAAATTTCCGACGGCCGTTTAACGGTGGCTTTAATTACCCAGAAAGCAGCAAAAACGCGGAAAAATGTAATGGAAACCTTAGAAATAGTGATTTCTGATGAATTCAGTACCAGGCGTTATGAAATGTACAGCGGCGGAGAGGCATTTAAAGTTAACTTTGCCCTGCGCATTGCCTTGTCGCGATTATTAGCCCGCCGTGCCGGCGCGCGCTTGCAAACATTGGTCATTGATGAAGGATTCGGCACGCAGGACAGTCAAGGTAAAGAGCGGTTGGTGCAGGCGATCAATGCTATCGCAGCCGACTTTGAAAAAATTATCGTCATTACCCATATTGAGGAACTAAAAAATGCCTTTCCGGTGCAATTGCTGGTTACCAAAGACAGCCAAGGCTCAAAAGTAGAGATTCGTCAATAATGACAAGCCCGTTAAAATTTACTACCTTTTAACTTCCAGGATTAGCTGTACAGTATTAAGCCAATTTAATATAATTAGACATGTTATTATTTATTGTTTAAGTTAAGGGGCGAGCAAAAATTTTGCGAGATTTTAAGTCAAAATTCCTGAAACTGATTAGTTTAAAAGATGATCCTAAGGTATTGGCAAAAAGCGTAGCTTTAGGTTTCTTTTTGGCATTTTTGCCTTTACCCGGATTAAATTACCCTTTAGGGATTATTCTGGCTAAATTTTTTAAACTAAACATCATTGCCACCACATTACCGGCAGTAATTGTCACTTACATCGGCCCGTTTTTTTATATCGTTCACTTTAAGGTAGGGGCGTTATTTATTACTTCCGTTCAACCGCCTCAAAACTTTGAATATAACCTAGCCTATATAATTAATTTGTTTAAATCCGTTACCTCACCCAGTGATATCTGGGGCGTTATAGTAGAGTTAATTAGCTATTTAGGGCCGGCTTTCTTACTGGGCAGCTTAATTGATGCTTTGCTGGCGGCGATGATATCATACTGTGCCTTTCTTTTAATTTACAAATCCACAGCTGGATTTATCAAAAGAAAGAAATCAACAAAAATTAAATTTAGGAAATACAGACCTACCGGGTATACCGCCAGGATTAAAAACCCGCAAGTAATCAACAAGTTTAGGCAAAACAAAATATATAAAAGTTAAAAATATTAGCTTTTTTAGTTACATCCCAAGTTTTATTTGGGATGTTTTTTTATTTGCCCATGTATGCTGTCAGCATAACAATTAATTTGTTGGAATTAAAAGGTAAATTTTAGCAGGAAAAGGAATGTTGTATTGCGAATGTTTTATATCATGCTGCTTTAAAAGGAGAGATGCCAGTTGTGGAAGTTTAGCAAATCTCAATTCTGGCAGGTGCTGGCATGCACATTGGAAAGATGCGGAGCACACAGACTGGCCCAAAGATATATTGAAAAAGCCATTGCCTCTGATCCGAATAAACACGATCTACATCTGCAAGCCAGTCGCCTGTATTTAAAAGACGGACAAGTAGACCGGGCAGCTCTGCACTGCAAAAAGGCTGCCATTGGTGTAGGCCCCGGAGGTTTTATATATTGGCTGAATAAAATCAGTAATGGCTGTTATTTTAAGGACGGCAAAATTACCGATGATCATATGAATAAAGATTACCAAGATAAGGCAGCCATTTTAAATAACAGCGGCATCTTATTATTACAGCAAAGGCGTTACCAAGAAGCAATCACTTGTTTTGAGCAAGCATTGCAGCAGTCGCGCAAAAAAGATCCGGCTATTCTTGTAAACATAGGTTTGGCTTATACTAAAATGGGTTTATATCAGCAGGCCTTAGATTATTTTCAACAAGCGCAAAACAGCGGATTTTTAAATATCGAATTAATTATTCACAAAGGATATAGTTTATATCATTTACAGCGGTATGAGGAAGCGCTAACCTGTTATCAATTGGCCCGGCAAATGTTTCCCGACGATGCAACTATATTATCCAATCTCGCTGCGTGTTATCAAGCCTTGGGTAAATTTAAAGAAGCAATTGATTGTTTTAAAATTGCCGGTCATGTTTCCTCTGAGGATGCGACGATATATAACAACCTGGCCCTGTGCTATGAAAAGATTGGCGACAACGATGAAGCAATAAAAAATTATCAGAGGGCAGTAGAGCTGGCAGACAAGGATGCGGTAATTTTAATTAATTATGCGGCATTTTTAGGCCAGCTGGGCAAACACCAGGAAGCCTTAGAATTTTGTGAGAAGGCTTTGGCTGCATGCCCACATAACTATGAAGCCTGGGGTGTGAAAGGAAATTTATTAATGGACATGGGCAAAACAGAAGAAGCGGCACAAGCATTTTCTAAAGCATTGGGTTTAACCGGCTAATAGGAATAATAATATTTTATCAGCCTGCAGGTAAGCAGGCTTTTGTTGTTTCCGGATCAATAGCAGGAATGTTAAAATATTTGTAGAATAACACATACTTTAGGCAGTTTATGCATACTGATAAGCTGTAATTCACTGGCGCACCAAAGGAGGAATGGTCATGCCAAAATTCGACGCCATAAAGATTGAGCAGGCGGTGCGTATGATATTAGAAGCTATTGGCGAGGATCCGGATCGTGAGGGGTTAAAAGAGACACCACAACGGGTTGCCCGCATGTATGAGGAAGTTTTTAGCGGTTTACATGAAGATCCCTTAGATCATTTGGAAAAATTATTTACCGAGCAGCATGAGGAAATGGTGCTGGTTAAAGACATTCCGGTTTATTCCATGTGTGAACACCATCTTGTCCCTTTTTTTGGAAAGGCACATGTAGCATATATTCCTAAAAACGGCCAAGTTACCGGCTTATCTAAATTGGCCAGGGTGGTAGAAGGGTATGCCCGGCGCCCGCAGCTGCAGGAAAGGCTGACCACCCAAATTGCTGACGGAATTATGGAAAAGCTTAATCCCTATGGTGTGGTCGTGGTTATCGAAGCGGAACACATGTGTATGTCTATGCGCGGTATTCGCAAGCCGGGTGCTAAAACAGTGACTTCCGCGGTACGGGGTTTGTTTAAGAAAAACGCCACCTCGCGGGCGGAAGCCTTTTCACTCATCATGAAATAGCTTGGAAGGGGAATCTTTAATGCCTGAAGAAAAACAAGAGCCAAGGTTGGAGATAATAGCCCAAAAGTCCTTTGCTTACTATCCGGATATGTATAAAGTAGTTGATTTTCTAAACAAAACACTGAAAGATAAAAACGTCATCTTTGGATTGACGAAAAAAGATGAAAAATTAACGATCACAATTTACCGGACTTAGGAGGAAAATATGCGATTCTTGCTGTCTAATGATGATGGTATTTATGCCGAAGGGATTAACGCTTTGAGAAAGGCACTGGAGGAAATCGGAGAAGTTACGGTTGTCGCTCCGGACAGGGAGCGCAGTGCCACCGGACATGGCATAACCGTTTACCGTCCCCTGCGGGTGAAAACGATTAAATATAAAAACAGCGGTTCTATCGGTTATGCGGTAGACGGAACGCCGGCGGACTGCGTAAAGCTGGGGCTGGAAGCTTTAATGAAAGAACCGCCGGATTTGGTGATCGCGGGGATTAACCTAGGACCGAACCTGGGCACAGATGTGCTTTATTCCGGCACGGTTTCCGCTGCCTATGAGGGTGTAATAAACGGTATTCCTGCCCTGGCAGTTTCGTTAAATACCTGGGAGGACCCGGATTTTACCTTTGCAGCTAATTTTATAAAGGACTACATTCCTCATGTGCTAAAACAGCAATTCCCTCCCGGTGTGCTGTTAAATATTAATATACCTCACGGTGTTGAACCCAAAGGGGTGCGGGTAACCAAGCTGGGTTACCGGCGCTACATAAACGTTTTTGAACAGCGTAAGGATCCCAGGGGGAAAATATATTTTTGGATGGCCGGCGAACCGGAGGATGTGGATGCAGATGATCCGGATACCGATGTCAACGCTATTAACCAAGGATATATCACCGTAACCCCAATTCAAATAGATGTTACCCATTATGGCTTTATGCAGGAACTAAAAAAGTGGCCGGTAAATAAATAAAAAAACGATGGGGCTGCATGCAGCCTCATCGTTTTTTTATATCCTTTTATTGTTACTTAGGCTGTTCAGATAGGTTTAGCAATTTCGCGGCGTTTTGGTACATTACTTTTTCCCGCACTTCCGGCTTGAAGGGAAGTGTTTGGTAGTTTTTAATCGCCTTTTTAAAGTCAACAAAGGGATGGGCGCTGGCAAACAACAGTTTATCACTGATAATGGTATTAGCTGCTTGAATATAAGCTTCAGATTGAGGGAAGAACTCATATTCCGACAGCTCAACATAAACATTTGGATTCCGCTGGGCAACGATAATCATTTCATTCACCCAAGGATATCCGCCGTGGCTGACAATGATTTTCAATTCCGGAAAGTCGCGAGCCACAAAGTCGATATACCGCGGGGCAACATGATCAATGACGGCATTGGGGACAAAGGATGCCGGGCCGGTAGTAATAATCACCGGAATGTCTAATTCACAACATTTAAAGTAAATGGGGTAGTATCTGGCGTCGTTCACATAAATTTGAGCCAGGTAGGGATCAATTGCCGCCCCTTGGATACCGTACTCGGCAACAGCGGTTTTAAGCTCATTGATTGCCTGCATTTTTTTGTGGGGATCCAGACCGACAAAACCGATAAATTTGTCCGGAAATTTACTGACAAATTCAATGACGCTGGCATTATTTGAGGGAGCGCCATTAGTTGTTTCACTGTCTCTGCCTGTGATTACCGCCTTCACTACCTTGTGCCGATCAAGTTCTTGCACTACTTCTTCAAGGGTCTGAGGCAACATTTTGGAAAAAGCAATAGAAGAACACAGTTCTTTAAATGACGGGTTGTTGGCAATTCCTGCCAGGATTTCCTCAGTATTCGGCCGGAAGCGAAAATCAATAATGTTCATGCGTATCCTCCTTCAACCATGAATTTAGCTTGTTAATTAATTTACATCGCAAGATTTATACCAACCGCCTGTTAACCGGATAAGCAATGTTTTTTGCAATTGTCATTTTATACAAACATGTCATTTGTTGTAGAACTGCAACGAGCCATGTTAAGATAAGGGTAAAAATATAGAAATAACTATCACATTCGGATTATTGTTGCACTTTTGCAACCTGTTGCAAAAGCGCATCATCAACAGTGGAGGGAGAACGGTTGTGTTTAAATCTAAACTATTAAAAACATTTGATGTAGAGACACTTCATGAAAGAATACTGGATGTATTTACTGACGGTATCTATGTGACAAACTCTGAGGGTAAAACATTGGCGGTAAACCGGATGTATGAAAAAATTACCGGGTTACAAAAAGAAGAACTTATCGGAAAGACGGTACATGAATTGATAAACAAAGGCGTATTTGATATAGCTTTAAACCCGGAGATTGTCAAAACAGGTAAAGAAAAAACTTCCGTTCAGGTGACTAAAACCGGAAGAAGAGTTTTATTAAACGGCTATCCGATTATTGACGAATCGGGCAATGTGGTTTTAGTGATTACCTTTGTCAGAGATATTACATTGCTTTCCCAACTTCAAGACCAACTAAAAGAGCAGCAAGAAGTAATAGACAAATATCGTGAAGTACAAATAAGAAACGAAAATAGTGATGTTTACGTTTTTGAAAGCCCGGAAATGTCTAAGTTAATTAATTTGTTGGAAAATGTCGCTAAAACCGATGCCACAGTATTACTGCTTGGTGAAACAGGCGTCGGCAAAGGGGTGCTTGCCCAATTCATTCACCGACGAAGCTTAAGATATAATGAACCCTTTTTTAAGGTGGATTGTTCAACGATACCGGAAAATCTCATTGAGTCCGAGCTTTTCGGTTATGAAGCCGGGGCCTTTTCCGGTGCAGGCAAGAAAGGTAAACCGGGGCTTTTTGAAATGGCTGATAAAGGAACTTTGTTTTTAGATGAAATTGGTGAGCTTCCTCTTCATTTGCAGGCTAAGTTATTGCGGGCAATTCAGGACCAGGAACTAATTCGCGTCGGCTCAACACAGGTGCGAAAAATTGACGTGCGCTTTATCGCAGCGACAAACAGAGATTTAAGGGAAGAGGTGGAAAAAGGTAATTTTCGCAGTGATTTATACTATCGGTTACGAGTCGCCTGTTTTAAAATTCCCCCGTTAAGAGAGCGGCGAAAGGATATTCTGCCCTTGGTGCGCACTTTTACAAAAAAATATAACAATAAATACAGAAAAAATATCGCCTTTACCAAAGAAGTAGAGAAAGTTTTTGAAAATTATAAGTGGCCCGGCAACGTAAGGGAACTGGACAACTTAATTCAAAGCCTGGTTGTTACGCAAGACAAAGAAGTGCTCGAAGTTTCAGATTTACCCCATTATGTAATCTATGACAGGATCGATTTAGAACAATCGGGCAGTGAAAAAAATCAATCATTAAATGATTTGGTAGCTAATTTTGAGAAAAAAATTATTAAAGACGCCCTGGAAGTTCATGGTTCCATAGCGAAAGCGGCAAAACTTTTAAAAGTCGATCGGTCAACAGTCTATCGAAAAGCCAAAAAATATTCCCTGATTGAATAAGAGGTTGCGATTATGCAACAAGTGTTGCAGAATTGCAACCTTTTAAAAGTGCGTAAAGGTACAAGATAAACCAAGTACCATTAATAACAATGTTGCAGAGTTGCACAAGGGTTGTGAAATATAAAACTTTATATTTATGGGAGAAAAGCACAAATCTTAGCTGTTTTTGTTGATTCCCAAAAACGTTGGCACGGCATTTGCTACAGTATATAGGCAAAAGTTAATAGGCGGTAGAGTTAAAAATAAGGTAAGGGGGTTGATATTGAAGACTTGGGGCAGTGCGCTGATAACGGCAGATGCTTAAACAAATAAAATTGCAATAGTAATAAATATTTTTTTAACAGTATACGCACTAGTTGTTACAATCGCCTATTAACGGTTCGGTTATTAAAACAAGTTTTTTGATATGCTCTTACGGATGGAGGGTAAAAAATGGACAACAAAAAGAAAATTAGACAGGTTAGCCTCTCAAGTGTTATCGGTGCCACCGTTGAATGGTACGACTTCTTCCTGTACGGTGTGGTTGCCGGGATCGTGTTTAACCATTTGTATTTTCCGGGAGACAACCTTTTTGTTAACACATTGCTGGCTTACGTAACCTTTGCTGTCGGTTTCTTGGCCCGTCCTTTAGGTGGGATTGTCTTCGGGCACTTTGGAGACAAGATTGGTCGTAAGGCAATGTTGGTTTTGACAATTATGATTATGGGTATTTCCACTTTCTTAATTGCCTTGCTTCCCACTTATGAGCAGATTGGTATTTGGGCTCCCATCCTTCTGCTGCTTCTCAGATTGATTCAAGGAATTGGCTTAGGCGGAGAATGGGGCGGAGCAGTGTTAATGGTTTTTGAATATGCTGACGAAAAAGAAAGGGGACTTTATGCAAGTTTACCGCAAATGGGGTTGGCACTCGGATTGTGTCTATCCTCCGGCGTTGTCGGATTACTGTCCTTCACACTGACAGACGCACAATTTATGGCCTGGGGTTGGCGCGTTGCTTTCGCTTTGAGTATTGTCTTGGTAGTTGTAGGTACTTACATTCGTGCACATATTGATGATACACCTGAATTTGCAGAAGTTAAAAAGCAAGACGGTGTCGCTAAAATACCGTTTTTGGCGATGTGGAAGGAACATACCGGTAACGTTATTGCGGGCATGGGTGCCAGATATGTTGAGGGTGTATTCTTTAACGTCTTCGGCGTTTTCTCTATCACTTATTTAACTCAATCTCTCTCTATTGACCGTACCACTGCCTTGATTGGTGTTTCAGTGGCGGCAATTGTGATGTGCTTCTTTATTCCGCTCTTCGGCCACCTTTCTGATAAACTGGGCAGAACCAAAGTATACGGCATCGGTGCCATGATTTGCGGCCTTTCAGCCTTCCCGGCGTTTTATCTGATGGGTCAAAGCGGCGGAAGCACTTTAGTGATTTGGCTGTCCATTATTATTCCCTTTGGGATTTTCTACGCTTCAATTTATGGACCGGAAGCAGCGCTGTTTGCGGAATTGTTTGACCCAGAAGTCCGCTACACCGGTGTTTCATTCGTTTACCAATTTTCAGGAATCTTTGCCAGCGGAATTACGCCGATTTTGGCCACCACGTTTTTACAACTTGCCGGCGGCAAACCGATTTACCTTTGCTCATATGTGTTGTTTACCGCAGTGATCAGTGCAATTTCGGCATGGTGGATTGGTAAGCAAAAGAAAAAATTAGCAAGTTCAAGTGTTGCTGCGGAAGTTAATTAAAATTACTTCCTAAGCAATCACTTTCATGAGTTGTCTAAATAAAAATTTTTAACATAGAAGGGGGAAGTAGTAATGAGTCAATGCTGTTTATCACCGCACGAACAAAGAATTAAAGAGGAACAGTTAGGCAAAGAAGACTTTAAAAAGGGTCGTGAAAGAGTCTTTAAAATTCTGGAAGGTTTTCAGGGGCAACGTCCGAAAGTTGATGTAGAAAGAGCATTATATTTTACTCAATCCTTCAAGCAAACAGAAGGACAACCGCTCATCTTAAGATGGGCAAAAGCTTTAAAACATATTGCCGAAAACATTACTGTCTACATTGACGATAATCAGCTGCTGGTGGGAAGAGCAGGACGTCAAGGCCGTTATGGAATTCTTTATCCGGAATTAGACGGCGATTTCTTAGATGTTGCTGTAAAACAACTTCCCAACCGGGTGGAGTCTCCTTTTGACATCACCCAAGAAGATGCGGACATTATTATTAATGAAATTGCACCCTACTGGAAAGGGAAAACCTTCCATGAAAGTTTAGCGAAGCAACTTCCTGAAGATACCTTAAAATTAACCTATGATCCGGAAAATGTATTGAATTCCAGATATATTGTAAATGAAACTGCATCTTTCCGTTCTTCCATCCAATGGGTGCATGATTATGAAAAAGTACTTAAAAAAGGTTTTAAAGGAATTAAAGAAGAGGCACAACGAAAACTGGCAGCACTTGATCCACTAAGCCCGGTAGATAACATGGAGAAAAAACCTTTCCTGGAAGCTGTTATCATTACCTGTGATGCCATTGTTCACTGGGCGAAAAGACATGCTAAGTTAGCTTATGAAATGGCGCAAAAAGAAACCGATCCAAAACGGAAACAAGAACTGCTGGAGATAGCCGAACGTTGTGAATGGGTTCCGGAAAATCCGGCTCGGAACTTTCGAGAAGCTATGCAGGCTCAGTGGTTTACGCAAATGTTCTCCAGAATTGAGCAAAAGACCGGTACCATTATCTCTAACGGTCGGATGGACCAATACCTGTATCCATACTATAAGAAGGATTTAGAAGAAGGCCGGATTACCCCGGAAGAAGCTATTGAATTGCTTGAGTGCATGTGGGTTGCTATGGCCCAGTTTATCGACCTGTATTTATCGCCAACCGGCGGGGCCTTCAATGAAGGGTATGCACACTGGGAAGCTGTAACCATTGGCGGACAAACTCGTGACGGTTTAGATGCAACCAATGAGCTGACCTATCTTTTCTTGAAATCCAAGCAGGAATTCCCGTTGAATTATCCTGACTTGGCAGCACGGATACATGCACGTGCTCCGGAAAGATATTTGTATGAGGTTGCGGAAACGATTAAAGAAGGAACCGGTTTCCCGAAACTGATTAATGACGAAGAAGTTATTCCGCTGCTTTTGTCCAAGGGTGCTACCTTTGAGGAAGCCTTTGACTATGCCGTATCCGGTTGCGCAGAATGCAGAATGCCGAACCGAGACACCTATACTAGCGGCTGCGCTTACATCAACTTTGTTGCTGCACTGGAAATGGTACTTTACAACGGCAAAATGCTTAAATACGGCGATGAGCAACTTGGCTTGCAAACCGGCGATCCCACTCAATTCAAAACTTGGGAAGAGTTTTGGAATGCATATTTAGCTCAACAAACCAACTTCTTAAAACATGCTTTTATTCAGCAGCATATTATTATCAATACGCGTCCGAAACACTTTGCCACACCGCTGGGCTCCATGCTGCATGACCTCTGCATGGAAAATTGCAAGGACCTGCATACACCGGTAATTGAAGGCGGCATAGATCTGGGTTACTTTGAGTTAATTGGTTATGGTACATTAGTTGACTCACTGGCAGCAATTAAGAAACTGGTATTTGAAGAGAAAAGACTAACCATGGCCGAACTTATTGAAGCTCTGAAGAATAACTTTGAAGGTTATGAAGCTATTCGTCAGATGCTTATTAACGCACCGAAGTACGGCAACAATGATCCTTATGCAGATTCAATTGCCAGAGCTATAGATAGATCGGCACAAGAGTACACCAAGAAATACTCTAAAGAACTGGGCGTTCATCTTGACTTGAGACTGGTTCCGTTCACTTCGCACGTTCCCTTTGGTAAGGTTATCAGTGCCACACCTAACGGCCGCAAAGCGTGGACACCGCTTTCAGACGGTTCTTCCGCTTCCCATGGCGCTGATGTGAATGGACCGACTGCCGTTCTTTTATCTAACTATTACTCGAAGAACTATGATTTCCGTAACCGTGCAGCCCGTCTGCTAAACATTAAATTAAGTCCGTCATGTGTTGCCGGTGAAGAAGGTACTCAAAAACTAGTATCCTTTATCCGCACATGGTGCGATTTGAAATTGTGGCATCTGCAGTTTAACGTAATTAATAAGGAAACCTTGTTAGCTGCCAAGAAAGATCCGGATAAGTATCGCGGCTTGATTGTTCGCGTTGCCGGTTACAGTGCTTACTTTGTAGATCTGTCACCCGATTTGCAAGACGATATTATTGCCAGAACAGAACACAGTACAATCTAATTATCTAACTAATTAAAGTACAATCTAGCTTTGTAAGTCCTGCTTTTAAAAGCAGGACTTACAGCTAGTAAGAAGTTTAAAAAAGTATATTTTAAGTGAGGGAAGGTTATGGGCGAATCACAGTTCGGTTACGTATTTAACATTCAACACTATTCGGTACATGATGGCCCAGGGATTCGAACAATTGTATTCTTAAAGGGCTGTCCGTTAAAATGTAAGTGGTGCTGCAACCCGGAATCTCAAAAACTGGAACCGGAATTAGGTTACAATGCAAATAAATGCATCGGCAGCGATAATTGTTTACGCTGTGCCGAAGTTTGTGCGGTTGGGGCAATCAGACAAGGGAATGATAAAGATAAAAAAATTTTGATAGATCGTGACACTTGTACAAAATGCATGGCCTGTGCAGATGCCTGCCCTGCCAAAGCGCTACAAGTTTTTGGCAAAAAATACAGCGTGGATGAAATTATCAAAACAGTGGAAAAGGATAGCTTGTTTTATGGCCGTTCCGGCGGTGGTTTAACTATCAGCGGCGGGGAGCCTTTAGTGCAAGCAGATTATACTATTGAAATTCTTAAAAAAGCGAGAAGACATAGGATTAATACGGCAATAGAAACATGTGGCTACGGTGATTGGAGCAAGCTTGCTCAGGTTTGTGAACACCTTAATACACTGATTATGGATATTAAGTGTATGGATTCAGAAAAACATAAGGAGTTTACAGGCGTTTCCAATGAAATTATTTTAAATAACTTTAAAAAACTGTGTCAGGAATTTCCTAACTTGCCGAAGCTTATCCGCACTCCCGTAATTCCCGGATTTAACGATACAGAAGAAGATATCCAAGCAATAGTTGATTTCATTAAAGATCAGCCTAACGTTCAATATGAATTATTAAAGTATCACCGTTTAGGGGAACAAAAATATACTTATATTGGGAAAACATACCCTTATAAAGGGGCCCAATTAGACGATGAAAAATTCAATCGTCTTAAAGAAATTGCCAAACCGCTTTATAAATAACAAGCCTATACTACTAAATAAAATAAGAATTCTTCCAAAAAATGAGTTGCGAGGTGTATACTTGTAACTCATTTTTAATTTGCTTTATATTAAGCCCTGCTGTCTAAAGACTGGATCGCCTGTCTAACCAGTACTTTAACCATGTTACCTCCTATTTTTCCGCCAACCCGTCCGCAATCACGGGAAGAAATACTGCCCCATCCGCCCTTTTGAATGTCATCGGCAATGCCGATTTCCTGGGCGACTTCATATTTAAAATTATTTAAAACAGATTCCGGCAGTAATTTATCCGTATTAGTAAATTGAGCCATTTTTTAGCCTCCTTAAGCCATTTTAAAATTAGTATGAACAAATAAAAGCCCGTTATTTTAATAAAAATTTTACTTATTTGGGCAGTATTTTTTGCAAAAATTTAATCAAGCGCGCTTTATCTTGAGCGGTAAAGGCACCGGTAACAAGCAAGGCTAAAAAATAAACGGAAAAACTAAAAACAATGATCAACAATGTTGACAGCGCCAAAGATTCTATATTGTTAAATAAATTTGTTTTTGCAAACCGGATTGACAATCCCATTATTAACCCGGCAAAAACAGGTTTAAAAACGTTTCTGACAAAATATATTCTGAAACCGATTAACCTTTTTAAGTCGGCTAAATTTAAACAAGCCATAATAATATAGAATACGGCAAAAGCGGCAGCGGTACCGTTAAGATTAAGCTTTGGCACTGCAGTTAAATAGTAAATGCCAATTATCTTAAAAGCAGAGGCAATAATTAGATTTTTAAAAGGTTTCATTGCTTCACCCATGCCCTGTAAAATGCCGTTAGTAGTTTGATAGTAGTACAAAAACAGACCTCCCAAAGCCATAATGGCCAAACTTTGTCCGGCTTCCGGATAGCCAAACAACATGCCGCACAGTTCGCCGGGCATAAATAAAAATAATATGATGCACGGTATGCCGGCCATGCCGGTTAGGCGGATTGCTTCTGACGTGCGAGATTGTACCAGTTTGATGTTGTTTTGTGCCATTGCTTCGGATACGGCAGGAATTAACGCCGTACACAGTGCTATGGTGATGATGCTCGGCGTGCCTAAAAGAGTTTGAGAAATTCCCACTAACTTGCCATAGGCGGCAGTGGCTTCTTGCAAGGTCATCCCACCGGCCTGCAGACGGTGGGGAATAAGTGTGGCATCAACGGTCATTAAGGCACTGGATACAAACCTGGTTAAGGTCACCGGTATGCTGAGACTGAAAGTTCGTTTAAAAATGCTTCGTTTTGCTTCTAAACCGGCACCTTTCGGAGGGGGCAGCGGTTTAGAGCGCAAATAAATAAACAATATGGAAACAAGTCCCGTTAATTCCCCACAGATTACTCCTAAAGATATTCCGATGGCGGCATATTCCACGCCGCGGGGTAAAAGTAAATAGGCAATTAACAACCCGGCAGCCACCCTAATTAATTGTTCTAATGTTTGGGTCAGGGCAGTAGGCGTCATTTGCTGTAAACCTTGAAAAAAGCCTCTGAAAGCTGAACAAACGGTACAGATGAATATACCGGGTGCTAAGGCTATAAAACTGTAATAAACTTTAGGATTAGGAAAATAGTATTCGGTTAACAGCGGCGCACTTATGATCAGTAAAGCGGTAAAGGTTGCTCCCGAAATAACGAGGAAGGCCAGGCAAGTATAAAAAATGCGATAGGCATTGCGGATGTTGTTGCGGGCAACTTCTTCGGCCACCAGTTTAGATATTGCCACCGGTATACCCATGCTGGAGATCACCAAAACCAGCACGTACACCGGATAAACCATGTTAAACAAACCAACGCCTTCCGGTTTAACTAATCGGATAACGACAATTTGATAAGCAAAGCCCACTATGCGATTGATAAAGCTGGCTAAAAACAGTATTAACGCTCCATAGACAAATGAGTGTTTTTTCATTGCCTTCCCTTACCTTAAACCCGTCTTTGTAAACCGTTGTATAAAACATGTCTATGCTGTTGTTTCATTTGCTATGTGAGCGAACTGACTAAAAAAAATAACATAATTCTTTGTATATAAAAGGATATTTAATCATGTTTGTAGAATGAATCACATAGACATTAAATTTTGGTTAAAAAGAATTTAATATAAAAATAATTAACGCAAATCTTTATACTTGTATTACTATTATGGAAATTTATGTGCCAAATTACCTTTTTTTGGACATAATACAAATAGAATACAAGAAAACATTCATAATAAAGTGATGCAAAGGAGGCAGTTTTTTATGAAAAAATACTCTTCGGAAAAGATCCGTAACATTGCTTTAGTAGGACACGGCGGTACCGGCAAAACTTCCTTGGTAGAAGCCTTGCTTTATAATACCGGATCGCTTTCACGTATGGGACGTGTTGAAGACGGCAATACAGTATCTGACTATCACCCCGAGGAAATTCAACGTCAGTCCAGCGTGCATACCAGTTTGGTTCCGATCGAATGGCAAGGGGTAAAATTAAATGTGCTGGATACACCGGGTTTTTCTGACTTTATAGGGGAAGTCAGAGGAGCTTTACGTGTAGCCGATACGGCAATGTTTGTCTTCTCCGCTGTTGACGGTGTGCAGGTGCAGCATGAAATTATTTGGAAAACCGTGAAAAAGGCGGAGCTGCCCAAAGTTGCCTTTGTAAATAAAATGGATCGTGAGAATGCAAGCTTTAGTAAATTGTTAGATGAGATGAAAAGTGTACTGAAAGGAAACTTTGTACCCGTTAACTTCCCGATTGGCGAAGCACTGGACTTCAAAGGCATTGTAGACGTTATCGAGCAAAAGGCATTTGAGTTTTCTAAAGAGGGCAAGCCGCAGGAAGTTTCTCTTACAGACGATCTTAAAGCTCAGTTAGAAGAATATCGTGAAATGATAGTTGAGGCTGCGGCTGAGAGTGATGACGAACTCACATTGAAGTACCTTGAAGGGGAAGAGTTAACCGTAGATGAAATAAAAGAGGGTTTAAGAAAATCTGTTGCCGACGGTAAAATAATTCCGGTGCTGTGTGGTTCCGCTACCAAAAATATGGGTATCGCAAACTTGGCTGACTTTGCCGCGGAATACTTACCGGCACCGAAAGTTGAAGAAGGCCCGATGGCGGCACTGGTATTTAAAACTTTAGCCGACCCTTATGTAGGACGGATGAATTTTATCCGGGTTTATCGTGGCACATTTAAGGCCGATACACAAGTTTATAACGCCAACAAAGAAAAGAACGAAAAAGTCGGTCAGGTTTTATTTGTCCGCGGGAAGCAGTCAGAACAAACCGATGAAGTGGCTTGCGGAGATTTAGCCGTTGTGGTTAAACTGGCAGATACGGCTTCCGGTGAGACACTGTGCGACAAGGAAAAAGTAGAAATATTGGAAGGTATTGATTTCCCGACACCTAACTATACGATTGCAATTGCACCTAAGAGTAAGAACGACGAAGACAAACTAGGCGATGCCGTACAAAAGCTTTTAGAAGAAGATTTGTCATTAAAAGTGGAAAAGAATACCGCTACCAAACAAACCTTGCTAACCGGTATGGGTGAAGCCCACGTAAATATTACAATTAATGCCCTCAAGCGTCGTTTTGGGGTAGAAGTGATTACCGAAGAGCCCAAAGTACCTTATCGTGAAACTATCCGCTCTAAAGTCGATGCGGAAGGGAAGCACAAGAAACAGTCCGGTGGACGCGGTCAATACGGACACGTATGGATTACTTTTGAACCGCTGCCTGACGGTGAATTTGAATTTCATGAAAAGATATTTGGCGGTGCGGTACCGAAAAACTACTTCCCGGCTGTAGAAAAGGGTTTGCGTGAAGCGATGTTGGAAGGGGTACTGGCCGGTTATCCGACAACCGGTATTAAAGCTACACTGTTTGACGGTTCGTACCACAGTGTAGACTCATCTGAAATGGCCTTTAAAATTGCCGCCTCCTTGGCATTCAAAAAAGGTATCCCCAATGCCAACCCGGTACTGCTGGAGCCAATCATGTATGTTGAAGTGACGGTACCTGACGAGTATATGGGTGACATTATCGGTGACTTTAACACCAAGCGCGGTCGGGTGTTAGGTACCGATCAAACAGAAGACGGTACATTGATTAAAGCTCATGTGCCGATGGCTGAAATGTTCAAATACGCCAACGATCTAAAATCCATGACGCAAGGTCGCGGACAATTTACCATGGAGTTTTATGACTATGAAGAAGTGCCGCAAAACTTGGCAGAGAAAATCATTGCCAAAGCTAAGGAAGAGAGAGAGGCACAATAAAGGCATAGAAAAGCGGCGTGTCGCTTAAATTAGCCACACGCCGTTTATTTTTATTTATCAGGGCTTTTTTGTTCCTCAGCAAACTCTGCCAAGTCTCGAGTAATTTCTCCGCAATCACAGTAACGGCAGTTTTCAGCGGTGTGAATCGGTGCATTTCCTAATTCACCTGACGCATTATACCGGTACTTTTCTTTTAAGAGGTTGTTTTTTTTCATGCCACATAAACCCTTCTAATACTGGATTGGCTCGGAAAAAGACCCTTGCTTTTCTTTTTTATTCTTCTGTAGTTGCTTTTCTTTTTTAGCTTCCGGGGTTAAGTCCGTGCCGAATTCAAATTGACCGAATTGACGCTGCATTTGCTCTTTATTGTTTTTATTTTGCTTTTTGTTTTTCTTGGCCACACCAATTACCCCCTTAAATATTTTTATTGGTGAATCCATCTATATCTTTTCCCGATAATCTTAAGACAAATTCATTACAAAAAAGGATGTTTTGGCAAATCAAGGGGGTTAATTTGCCGTTAGTTGCTTGACCGGTTAAACAATTAAAACAAAAAAACCGTTGCATAAATTTATGCAACGGCACAAATTTGGCAGGGGAGACAGGACTTGAACCCGCAACACCCGGTTTTGGAGACCGGTGCTCTACCAATTGAGCTACTCCCCTAAGAGTTTGTCAGCTTAGGTTATTATATAACAAAAGTTATCGTTAGTAAACAGATAATATTTAACAGATAATATAAATTATTAGCCATTATTTGGTTCTATCAACGGTTGTTAATGAATACACATAGCATAAAACTAAAATAAGGAGCTGATCCGTTATGTTAAAGCTGCTTAAACGGTTATTGCGCTGTCGCGTGATCATGATTAATTTTGACGAAAAACCGACTCAACTGCGTTCGAAATTACTTCAGCCCCAGAGTCATTATCGCAAAAAAGTAAGGCTTTCTTAAAAGATAAAATAAAAAACGCTGTTGCAAACTGCAACAGCGCATGCATCTGGCAGGGGAGACAGGACTCGAACCCGCAACACCCGGTTTTGGAGACCGGAGCTCTACCAATTGAGCTACTCCCCTAAAATTTCAGGCAAATGTTATTATAAGACAATTGGATTAGTTAGTCAAGGGATAATTGGGCTAATCTTGCTCCTGCTCTAAAAATGTATCAAAAGACAGGAATTTACTTTTATCACTCGAATATAATAAAGATATAATTTTTCGGAGGTGGATTAATGACCCTGAAAGTTGCTGTATTATACGGGGGAGTATCAACTGAAAGGGAAGTGTCTTTAAAAAGCGGCGAAGCAGTATACAAAGCACTGATGGCTAAAGGGTACCAAGCAATAAAGGTAGACACTGCCAATACTGATTTTATCGAACAACTGAAAAAATATAAGCCGGATGTAGCTTTTTTGGCCTTACACGGCAAGTATGGCGAGGATGGAACAATTCAGGGTCTGCTGGAAATTCTGGGGATTCCCTATACCGGTTCGGGAGTACTGGCCAGTTCGGTGGCAATGAATAAAATTACCACTAAAAAGTTATTGCGGGCAGATTCTATACCCACTCCGGATTTTTGCACTTATACTAGGCAGGATATTGAAGATAAAGGGTGGGATTACATTTGTCATGAAATAGTCGGCCGCTTATCTCTTCCTGTTGTGGTTAAGGCACCCACACAAGGCTCGACAATCGGTGTTTCCTTTGCCAAAAATCATGATCAGCTGCCCAAAGCAATGGAGGAATCCTTTAAGTATGATCCTATAGTTTTGGTGGAAAAGTTTATTGCCGGTAAAGAAATAACGGTAACGGTGCTCGGAAACAATCAATTAGAAGTACTGCCGCAAATAGAAATTGTTTCCGCAACCGGCTTTTATGATTATCATGCTAAATACACTGCCGGCATGAGCGAGCATATCATTCCGCCTAGAATACCCCAGCCACAACAAGATTTAATTGCCGATCTGGCCTTAAAAACTTATCGTTTAATTGGCTGCCGCGGTTTGGGAAGAGTTGACTTTATCGTCACAGAAAGCGGTAAAGCCTATGTATTGGAAGTTAATACTCTGCCGGGAATGACGGAAGTGAGTTTAGTGCCCGACTCCGCTAAAGCTGCCGGCATTGAATTTCCGGCATTGGTAGAAAAACTGGTAAACTTAGCATTGGAATAAAATTAAGCAAAATGGATTTGCAGCATAGAGGTGTTGTTACACCTCTATGTTTTTTAAAAAAATAAAATTTTTTTATTTTAATAACTTAGAAGGAATCATTTACTTAATAAAGAAAAGTAAACAAGAAGGAAAGATTAAGTAAAAACAGAAACGGAGGTAAAATTATGCCGGAACGGTGCATTATTTGTGCTCGGATAATTGAAGAGGAGACAGATACACAAGAGGATAACTTATGGGATGATGAAGAGGATTTCATTCCTAAGCCGAAAAAAAAGTCAAGCAGTATTTGCCAGTTGTGTGAAGCAAAACTAAGAAAGGAATCTGACGATGCACTTAAAGGACCTAAAAAGAATATGTAATTTAACCTTTTATATAAAATATCTGCCTTAAAGTCCTGCTGCAATGTGCTAAAAAATGATAAAAATGGGAAAAATTTAATAATAAGGCACTAGGAGGTAGATATTTTTGCGACAAAATGCCCGTTGGGTAATTTTAGGCATAGTTGTGCTGTTAGCTGCCGCACTATATTGGGTAGCCGGCATATTCACAGATTGGCTGTGGTTTAGTTCAATTAATTACCAATCTGTTTTTCTCACTATCTTGTTCAGTGAGGTAGGGCTCAGCGCAGCTATAGGTCTGATATTTTTTGTCTTTATATACTTAAACTTAATATTTACCAGACGTCCGTTATTAGAAGGTATAGACAGTTTTCAAAGGCACAGGCGAACATTTAATGAAAATGTGATCGATATTCACCCGCAGATGCAGGGCCTGCAATGGTTAGAGTTTATTAACAAGCGCTTTCTTGGCATATTATTTTTTATTGCCAGCGTAATTCTGGCCCTTTTAACCAGCAACATGTTCAGCGGTGACTGGGTAACTTTGCAAAAGTTTTTAAACGGCGTATCTTTTGGTGAAGTTGACCCGATATTTAATAAGGATATTGGCTTTTATGTTTTTAAACTGCCGTTTTATCAGTTTATTTTATCATTTTTTATGTGGACAACGGTAGTCACCGCGGTTATAGTGCTGTTCCTTTATTTTGTTGCTGAAACACTTCCAAACCTTGGCAAAATTGAGTTGTTAAAATCTGCCCAGTCCCGTATTCACATTTCTGCACTGGCTGCCTTTTTCTTTATACTAAAGGGAATAGATTTTTATTTTGACCGGTATATGCTGCTGTTTTCCAGCAACGGTGTAGTATATGGTCCGGGATATACGGAAGTACATGCAACAATGATTGCCCTTTTAGTTTTAGCAGTACTTTCACTGGTCACAGCACTTATTATATTGGTTAATGTTTTTATGCGCCGCTTTAATATTGTGTTTTACAGTGTTGTGGGACTAATTGCCGCAGCAATATTATTAAACGGAGCTTATCCCTATGTCATTGAGCGCTTCGTTGTGCAACCAAACCAGTTTAATCGTGAAGAGCCTTACATTGCTCACAATATCAAATACACCAGACAAGCTTACAATTTAGATAAAATAGAAGTCAAAACCTTTCCATCAGGTACAGTGTTAAGTAATGAAGACATTAAACAAAACAGGGAAACCGTTGACAATATTCGCCTGTGGGATTGGCAACCCTTTGAGCAGACATACTCACAGCTCCAAGAAATGCGTACCTACTATGAGTTTTCGGACATAGACATTGATCGCTATGTCATTGACGGAGAATATCGCCAAGTAATGTTAGCGCCGCGGGAGCTGAATCAAAGTCAACTGTCCGCTCAGGCCCAAACCTGGGTAAACCAGCGGTTGGTATACACCCATGGCTATGGTGTCGCTATGAGCCCGGTAAACGAGGTAACCAGCGAGGGGCTGCCTAAATTCTTTATTAAAGATATTCCGCCTAAGACTGTTGATGATATTCCCATTGACAGACCGGAAATATATTTTGGGGAAAAAACCGACAACTATGTTATAGTTAACACAAAAACAAAGGAATTTGACTATCCTTCCGGCTCAAAAAACGTGTACACCACTTATGAAGCCGATAGCGGGATCAGGTTAAAAACTTTTGCCCATCGGTTGTTTTTTGCCTTTGCGCTTTCTGATTACAGATTGCTGTTTACCGGAGATATTACCAATGAAAGTGAAGTGCTGATGTACCGCAACATTAGACAGCGGGTACCTAAAATTGCTCCCTTTTTAAACTATGACGACGATCCTTACATCGTTATCGCCGACGGAAAGTTAAAGTGGATGTGGGATGCTTATACCACAACAAACATGTATCCGTACTCTGAACCGTTTCGGGGAGATTTAAACTATATTCGCAATTCCGTTAAGGTAGTAATAGATGCTTATACCGGCATGGTAGATTTTTATGTTGCCGACCCGGAGGATCCATTAATCAAGGCATACCAAAAAATCTTCCCCGGTATGTTTAAGCCATTAGAACAGATGCCGGAAGAATTGCAAAAACATATCCGCTATCCCATCGATTTGTTCAATATTCAAGCGCAAATGTACACAGATTACCACATGACCAACACACAGGTGTTTTATAACAAGGAAGACCGGTGGGAATTGCCTACAGAGGTATTTGGCAATGAAGAAGTTGATATGCAAGCCTATTATACGATCATTAAACTACCCGGCAACGATAAGGCAGAGTTTGTGCAAATTCTACCCTTTAAACCAACCAATAAACAAAACATGATCGCTTGGATGGCCGGCCGGTCAGACGGCGAAAATTACGGCAAACTGCTTGTATATGAGTTTCCGAAACAGGAACTGGTTTACGGCCCAATGCAGATTGAAGCCAGAATTGATCAAGATGCTGCAATCTCGCAACAACTTACCCTGTGGAGTTCTCGCGGCACATCGGTGATCAGAGGAAATTTATTAGTCATTCCCATTGAAGATTCTTTATTGTACGTAGAGCCGCTGTACTTAAAATCTGAACAAAGCAGCATGCCTGAGTTAAGGCGGGTAATTGTTGCCCATGGTGAGAATGTTGTCATGGAACAAACGCTGGAACAAGCGCTGCAAAGAATCTTTGGCAAGGATACGGGTGCCCGTCAAGAGCCGGATGATGCAGCCGGTACTCAGGAAGAGCAACCTGACGGAGCTGCCCCGGAACGTACCGTTGCCGACTTAGCCAAAGAGGCCCAACAGCTATATAATCAGGCTCAAGACAAACTTAAAAGCGGCGATTGGGCCGGCTATGGAGAAGCCCAAAAGCAACTGCAGGAAATTTTAGAACAATTGGCACGCCAAGCAGCAGAGACTACTTAAATAAAAAGAGTGGAGCACAACGAACAAAAGTTTCGTTGTGCTTCAGCCTTTTTGGCAGTTGAAATTTCATCAGGATTTTAGTTTATAATTTGCGTAAGTAAGTTTAAAAATTTTCTATAGATAATACTTAAATTACCGCTGGCATATTTGATATAATTAAGAAAAAATTGTTAAGAAAAAGAGGTATTAAATATGCTGCATAATTACACTGAGACGGCGGTCCTGCAATTGTTAGATTCCATCTTAGATAACTATCAGAAAAAAAACGGGCCTATTTGTACCTGTGAGCGATGCCGGGAGGATATCATGGCTATTGCATTAAACAACCTGCCTGCCCGCTATATTGTCACCGAAACCGGCAAAATAATTACCCAGGTATCCTTTGAACAAATAGGTGGTAAAGCGCAAGTTGCCGCCCAAATATTAAAGGCCATTGAAATTGTACATAGCAACCCGAGATGCGGGTGCTGCCAGCTCTAGGCTGGCTTTATTCTTTGTAATAAGCAATTTTTTTAACGCAGGGAAGAAATAGCTGCCAATATCAGCAGGAGTTAATTTTACCGCCCACGAATACTATTGGAAAATAATTCCAGAGGTGGGCGCTTTGAAATACTTACGCTTTTCTTTAATTATTTTACTCATCGGCATATTGCTGAATGGCTTGTTACTGTTTCATCCTCCATCGTTAGCAGGCGGAGAATTGTATCAGGAATTGGCAGGACTTGTTACCGAAGCGGTTGAAGATAACCGTTGGTTAACCGTTAAATCTCGCCAAGAAGCCAAAGAGCATTTAAGTAAATATTATACCGGACAGCTTTTAGAGGATAACGCAAATAATGTTTGGGAATTTGTCCAACGACCAACTGATTGGCACTATATTGCCACCGTAAATCAGATACAGGTTCATCTACGCAGTGCTACCGAAGCTGTTGTAACTGCAGAAATATTGGAATATGATATTATTAATAATGAGCTGTATAAAGGCAGGGGAAAATATTTATTAGTATATACCGAACAAGGCTGGCGAATAGCAGAGGCGGAATACCAATGGTAATTTAGTATAATACTATATAGATATGGAAATGTTATGTAAAGTAACGGTTAAAGGTGGTTAACAGAGTAAAGGAGGATGATAAGCATGAAAATAGCCATGTTTTCGGACAGTTATCGTCCTTATACAAGTGGTGTGGTACGCTCTGTGGAAACCTTTACGAATGAATTAAGCAAATTAGGACACGAAGTTTTTATATTTGCTCCTAATTATCGTAATTGTAAGCACGAGCCTAATGTGTATCGATTTTTTTCGATACCTTCACCCACTAATAAAGATTTTACTTTAGCATTACCCTTTTCTATAAGTTTGTGGCCGAAATTAAAAGAGATTGACCCGGACATTATTCACGTTCATTCACCCTTTTTATTGGGGCGATTGGGCGCTAAATGGGCACGCCGTTTAAATATACCGTTAGTTTTTACTTACCATACTTTATATGAACAATATGTGCATTATGTGCCGATTAATCAGCGGATTGCTAAAGAAGTAACCGTTAAATACACGGTAGACTTTTGTAATCGCTGTGATCATGTAATAACACCGACAAACGTCATTGCGAACCACCTGGTTAAAAACAAAGTTAAAGTACCGATAACTGCCGTACCAACCGGCATTAATACTGAAGAGTATGAGAATGTTGATCGGCAGTGGTTAAGAAATCGCTACAATATTCCGGCTGATAAAAAGGTACTGCTTTTTGTCGGCAGACTGGGGAAAGAAAAAAATGTAGAATTTTTACTGTCCTGTTATCAGGAAATTCTGCGAAGGTATCCTGATGTAGTAATGGTGCTGGTAGGAAGCGGTCCGGAAGAAAATAATTTAAAAGAAAAGGTGATTGAAGAAAGCTTACAAGACCATGTTATATTTACCGGCACACTGCCTAAAGTCGATACAATTAAAGCCTATTGTGGCGCGGATATATTTGTATTTGCATCGGTTACCGAAACCCAAGGATTAGTAATTGCCGAAGCCAAGACCGCCGGCTTGCCTGTAGTGGCGGTAGATGCTTACGGGCCTAAAGAAATGGTAATAAACGGCGAAGACGGTTACCTTTGTCCGCTGGACAAAAACATATTTGTTAACTCCGTGATCAAGCTATTGACAGATGAGCGGCTATACCGACAAATGAGGCAAAACGCCTTGCAAAATGCGGAAAAGTTATCTGCACGCAATTGTACCTTGAAGCTGTTAAAGGTATATAAAAACTTAATCAGTATTCATTACCGGCAAAACATGCAATCACATGGCTAAATTAAAAAGACTTTGTGTAAAACCGGAACAAGCAATAACAATTATGCAGGATTTTTGATTAATATTGTAGAAGACATTTATAAGATAGCTAATAGTAGAGGGGGCGAGCATTAAATGGATCTGGAAAAAGTCAAAAAAAGATTGGATTGGGAACATAAGTTTGATTCTGAATTTAAAACCCGTGAATCCGGATACACTTTTGTGATCGATGTTATTAACCGGCAGCCGATGGTGTCATTATATCGTTTTTCTCCCTACATAACTAAAAGTGAACCATTAGAACAGCAGCCGCCGTTGGATATGCTCAATGAAGCTTTGGCTGATCAGGGAAACGAAGCACTTAAAGACGGAGTGTTTTATATAAACGAAAAAATCCGCAGTTGGATTGAAGAAAATATCCTCCAGGCATCTTAAACAACAAGATAAAACTCTCTTGAAACGCCCTCGAAAATAAAATCGAGGGTTTATTAATTTATCGTTAAAACTAAGTTAAAAGTACCATATTAAAAGAGGAATTATATCAATCATAAAGAATATTCCTTTGGGTCGGGCATGCAGTTCTGTCAGTGCTTACATTTAAGCTAATGAGGTGTCCCAATTGGGAAAGAATTTTTAGCGGTTGAAACAAACGGCGCCTGAATTCTATCTTGACTTTTGGGGGTATACTGCATGGAATATTCTATAAAAGAAATTTTATTTTTGGCTCTCGGCGGTTTAGGTATCTTTTTATTTGGCATCAAGTTTATGTCCGAAGGATTACAAAACGTTGCCGGACAGCGTTTAAAGAGTTTTTTAGAAAAGGGAACGAAAACACCGGTAAGAGGTGTAATTACCGGTACGCTGGTAACAGCTTTAATCCAAAGCAGTAGCGGAACTACTGTGTTGACGGTAGGTTTAGTTAACGCCGGGTTGTTAAACCTCAAACAGGCAATTGGTATTATTATGGGCGCCAATATTGGTACAACGTTGACAGCTTATTTAATTGGCTTTAAGCTGGAGGAATATGCCTTACCGATTATTGCCGTAGGCTCTATTTTAATGTTTTTCTTTAAAAACAAAAGATTAAACAGTATCGGTCAAGTGTTGCTTGGTTTTGGCATGCTGTTTTTTGGTTTGGATATTATGGGCACCGGTTTAAGCCCGTTAAAGGATTTACCGATATTTTTGGACTTAATGGTTAGCGTGGAAGATAATCCCTTGCTAGGTGTGGCCATTGGCACAGTTTTTACGGTCCTTGTGCAAAGCAGCAGTGCCACTATCGGTGTATTGCAACAGTTGGCTTATGAGGGCTCAGTAACCTACTTACAGGCAATACCAATATTGTTTGGCGATAATATCGGTACCACGATTACTGCTTTATTAGCCGCTATAGGGACATCGGTAGCTGCCCGCCGGGCGGCTTTGACACACATGTTATTCAACATAGCTGGTACTGCTATTTTTTTGCCGCTGACAATTATCGGCGTGTTTCCTGAGATAGTAAGACTGGTGACAAATTACTTTTTTGTGTTAATTCCCGGATTTGAAGGAACTTTTGAAACTTTAAATATTAAAATGCAGATTGCCCAAACACACGGCGTTTTTAATATAACAAATACACTGATTCATCTTCCCTTTGTATCGTTTTTAGCTGCAGCTGTTACTAAATTGGTTCCCGGTAAGTTAGCTCAGCTGGATATGGAACCGAAGTATTTGGAACCACGGTTGTTATCTCAGCCGGAAGTAGCTTTAAAACAGGCCCATATGGAAGTTCTACGCATGGGTAGGCATGTCAACTCTTTCTATGATGAAGCTATAAAGTTTTTCTTTAATACTAAAGATAAAGACTTAAATCCCATGTATTTAGAGCAACGGGAGCAAATGATTAATCGGCTTGAAGAGGATATTACTAATTACATTGTAAAAATAACAGCTAATAAAAAGATAACGGAAGAACAATCAAATTATGCCACTACGCTGCTGCATTCCGTATCAGATTTGGAACGGATTGGAGACCACGCAGATAATATTGTGGAACTGGCAATTTATGCAGTGGAAAACAAAGTACAGTTTTCTAAGGAAGCTTTAGACAGCATTGCTTCGATGGCAGATTTAACATCAGAAACACTGCATTTAAGTTTGGAAGCGATGAAGGAAAATGACCATGAGAAAGCGGCAAAAGTGATTAGAGATGAGGTAGTGATTGACAACTTAGAACGGGAGTTTAGGCAGGGGCATATTGATCGGTTAAATGAAGGAGAATGTACCGGAGTTTGCGGTGCGGTATTTTTAGAAATGTTATCAAACATGGAGCGAGTTGGCGACCATGCCGTAAACATTGCAGAATATGTGTTAGGTGATATGGGGGCAATTGCCAGACGACAAGTTAGATATAGCAGTCAAGACATTGCCTATTCATCCCAAGATAGCTGACCGACAAAAAATGAGTAACCACCCGGTGGGTGGTTATTTACTTTAATAATTCTTTTATAATTGGTATAATATGTGTACATAGGCACGGTAAAGGTGTTGGGTTTGTATGGCAAAAAGCAACACAGAAAAAGGTAAGGTATATGAATTTAAACCCAGAAAACATAAAAAATTAAAGACCTTAGATTATGTTGACCCTGAGCAAAGAGAGCTTAGAAGAATGCGGGAAGAGCAAAGAAAAAAAGCTGCTGTCAGAAAGAAAGTAATCAGATATACAGCCTATTTTTTGCTGTTGTGTACAGCTGCCACGATAATAAAAGCATTTATATAAAATGCAAAACATTTGAAGGTTTAAGCTAACTTATAAAGAAATAATCTGTAACAGCCGTTTACAAAGGGGAGATGAATTTGTTAAACTTTAGCTTTTGGGATATATTTTTGATTTTAATTTTATGTTTAATTCTTTTCGGTCCGGAAAAAATGCCCGGAATAGCCAGATCAATGGGTAAAGGTTTGGCGGAGTTTAGAAATATGACTAATAAAGTATCGCAAACCTTTAGGGCGGAAACGGAAGATTTTAAAAAGGATATTCAAGAGAATATGGGTCTGAATGAATTGCTAACCGATGAGGAAAAGAATAAAGATACAGCTAAAAAAACAAATGAAGATAACAAAATTAACCTGTAACAACGTATTAACGGGTCAGCTTGCTTGCTGACCCTTACATTCCCTTGCTCCATAGTTTGTAAAGGTCAAATGCCCTGGCTGCATCATACCATTATAATTCCTCTGCCGCAGCCTGACCGGCAGCCTTATTTTTGCGGCGAATTTTTTTTGTTGGCTTGTCAACTGCTTCCTGTGGAGTATCGATGGTGACAATGAACAGTGCATAAAATAAAAACCAGGATGCAAAAAACAGCAGGACATAGTGGTACAGCGGGGCAGATGACGCACTGGCGTATTCAAAGGTAAATAAAGCTCCGCCGGCAGCGGCAATGAGGATAAAAAGCTTATGAAGTAAACTCGACAATTAAGTGCCTCCCTTTATTATCTTTTATTTATTTTATTTTTTTATATAGATGCAGGGGCTTAAACTCTTTGCAGTTAACTGTCGAAAGCCCTCTAAGTTGATAGACTTTTTTCGGCATGTCTATTAAACAAAAATTAATAAAAATATCAGTATTGGGGATGCGTTTAGCGGTTTGAAACTGACAGTACTGACAATCATGAGTTTTTCTCCGGAAAGAAATTTTAGCAGAGTTTTTTACTGACATGGCGACCCCTCCTTTAATATATTGACGAAAAAACGAGGCAATAAGTGCCCAAAAATGACTAAAATTTTAAAAGAAAGGCAAAAAACTTTTTTTGCAGAGGATTTTGCCTACTTTTAATCAAATAAAATCAAAAATTTGATATAAACGGGGGAAAAAGCGAATGAAAAAATTTACTGCGGAAGAACTGAAAAAGGTTTTAACCAAAATGAGAAATCGAGAAAACTTGAGTGAAGAAGAGTTAGAAGGATTAAAAAAGTGCGTGCCGCTGCATTTGGATAAGGAGAATGCAGAAAAAATGTCCAAATTAGTCAGTGAAATCAGAGCGGGCAAACGTCCGCCAATGACACCGGAAGAAAGAGCGGCACTGCATAAAAAGAACATTGAGCTGACCATAAAAAACATGCAAAATACCCTTCCGAACGTTAGCGAACAGGAATTTCAACAAATATTATTGATGTGCGAATCTCTTCGCCAACAAATTAGGTAAGGTAATGCCATAGATAGTCTAATCTGCCTCTTTTAATAAAGTATATCCCGGAGAATTTCATTATTTTTCTGATTTTATCTCTGTATTTTGGAGCATAGCAGTGAATATCACAATTTTTGCAAGAGGGTTTGGGGTTTTTGGGGCAGTTCAACCGCCTTTTTACCGCATAGGTGCCAAGCTCTTCACATTCCGAACACAACTGCCATTTATTGCCTTCTAACCATACTTCTTTTTGGGCATGATGGTGGCATTGACAATAGGCCTCAATAAATTTTAGCAGTATTTTTAAGTCCTTTTCCACTTTGCCCATCAACATTTCCTCCTTTGCCCTGACTATATGATAGATCAGCACCGCCAAAATTGACATGATGTAGATCACAAACTAATACTTAACAACAAAGAAAGAACCGCTAATGAAAACGGTTCTTTCTTTAACTTATTGTATTAAATTCATTTGACAGCTGGTTTCATCCTCACCTTGTTGGCAGACATAAATTTGTTCACTGGCATCGGCAGCAACATGCATGTTGGGATAACGCCTTCTTACCTGTTCCATAGCCTCTTGAAGGTTGGCGGCATTAATTTCGCTACATGCTTCACCCGGTCCTCTGACAGTATATTTATTCATTAAAGTCACCTCCGTTAATAGTATGGACGAATTGCTTCCGCTGTATAATTGTTATCAGTAAAAATAGATAATGACAACGGTATTAGCTTGTGGTAAAATAAAAACAGTATATTAAATTAGCCAGTATGAGTTCAGCAGAGACAGCTACTAAAAACTGAATAAGAGGTGAGCGGAGATGAGCTAAGCCTAGTTAAGCATAGTATTAGTTTAGCGGAGAATAATATGCGTTTAACCGGGCAATTAGCCTGGTTTTTTTAGTTTAAGGCGCTTTGGGTTGAGAAGAGAAAAGTTGAGAAGAGGAGAGATGAGGATGAGTGTGAACATTGAAAAAACCTTGTCAAACAGTGAGCGGATGGTTGAACAGCCGGTTACCAAAACCAAATCGATAGCAATAGTAGCCATTTTAATTGCCATTGGTGCGGTGTTGCGCCTGTTTTCTCCAAATATTCTCGGAATAACTCCTAACTTTATCATTGCCATGTATTGCCTGGCAATCTTGTTATTACGCCCTACTTTTAAAGCAGCTTTTGGTATCGGTGTTGTGGCCGGAGCGGTGAGCATGATTTTCTCAAAATCACCGGTTCCCATGCTTAATTTAATCACTGAACCGACAGGGGCTTTGGTTTGTCTTTTGGCTGTCAGGTATTTACCGGATCTTACTTTAAAAAAATACACTTTTAAACCGATATTTGCCACACTGTTGGGCACACTGGCAAGCGGTGGCTTATACGTTTTGTTGAACTTCCGTTACGCCTTAAATTTGCCTGTTGATGCCATGCAGGCCGCCTTTATCGGTGTAGTTATTCCGGTAGCTTTAATTAATGCCGGGATGGCCCAGATATTGTATGCCCCGGTTAAAAAGTTTATCAAGCTTTAGCCCGAGGAGGAACCGGAATGACGGTATATATCATTGACAACTTGACCTTTTATTATCCGCAGACAAAAATACCGGCATTATCCGGTATAAACTTGACCGTTCGCAAAGGAGAATTTTTAGGCATTACCGGTCCGACCGGTGCCGGGAAAAGTACGCTGGTTAAATGTTTAAACGGCATTATTCCCCATTATCAAAAGGGTTCATTGCAAGGCAGTGTCTTGTTGAACGGTAAGCCCGTCCAACAAGATACCATTGCCAATATTGCCAGAAGGGTAGGCAGTGTTTTTGATGACCCGGAAGCGCAGATAATTTCGGCAGATGTGGAGCAAGAAATAATTTTTTCTCTGGAAAATATGGGTATTGACCCGAGTGAAATGAAAAGTCGCATTGATTGGGCTTTACAAAAGACCGGGCTAAGTGCTGTGAGACACAGCAGCACAAACGCCCTTTCCGGCGGACAGAAACAAAGGTTGGCTATTGCGGCGGTGCTGGCAATAAAACCACAGGTTCTGGTGTTAGATGAGCCCACATCGGAGTTGGATCCGCTGGGAACAAGAGAAATTTTTGAAATACTGGCCGAGTTAAATCAAAGAGAAGGCATTACGGTTGTGATAATCGAACAAAAGACGGAATATCTGGCGCGTTACGCCAGTAGAATTGTGATTTTAGATCAGGGGAAAGTAGCCGTTGACGGCCCTCCCCGCGATGTTTTTTCTCATTCAGAAAGGCTGTGGCATTTAGGTGTGCAGCCGCCTCAAATAGCACAATTGGCCCACCGCTTCGGCCAATGGCAGCAGCTGCCGATAACTGTATCTGAAGGTTTATCATACATTCAGAGTTTACGGAGTGGGATAAGTGAACAGAAAAGAAATTATTAAAACAGTAAATTTATCTTATCGTTATCAAAACGGTGTTAATGTTTTAAAAAACATCAATATTGCCGTAAAACCGGGAGAAATGGTAGCTGTTGTGGGGCAGAACGGTGCCGGCAAAACTACACTGGTCAAACATTTTAACGGCCTGTTAAAGCCTACTTCCGGTCATGTGCTGGTAAACGGCTGTGACACAGTAAATCACAAAGTTTCTGATCTTGCCCGTCATGTCGGCTTTGTATTTCAAAATCCGGATCATCAGATATTTCATGACAGCGTAGAAAAAGAAGTTGCTTTTGGGCTGTACAATGCCGGTTTCTCCTCGGCTGAAATCAGTGAACGGGTAGAAGAGGCACTGACTGCAGTGAAGCTAATAGAAAAACGCCATGTTTACCCCTATGAACTAAGTAAAGGCCAGCGACAGCGTTTGGCATTAGCGTCAGTGCTGGCAGTGCGTCCGGAAGTAATTGTGCTGGATGAACCGACTACCGGTCAGGATTATCGGGAAAGCAGGCAGATCATGAAAATGATCGCTGACTTAAATCAATCCGGTCACACCATTATCTTTATCACTCATGATATGTCACTGGTAGCGGAATTTGCTCAGCGTGTAATTGTGCTTTGTCAGGGGGAGCTATTGATTGACGGCCCGGTGCGGGAGGTTTTTACCAAACCACAGCTGTTGGCCAGAACTTTTTTGGAACTTCCTCCTGTCGTCAGGTTGGCGCAAAACCTGGGTCTTGGCAGTGGCTTTAGCTTACTGACGGTTGAAGAAGTTTATCGCGAACTGCTGCGTTCAATGCGAGGTGAAGCAGATGGCTTCAATTGTAGATTATTATCCCTGTAACTCTATCATTCACCGCTTAAATCCGCTTACTAAAATGATTTGGTTGATTGCGGTGATGGTTGTTGCCCTTACCTTTAATAATGGGATTTATTTGCTGCTGCTGTTGGGCAGTGTAGTGGCAGTGGCAGCGGCGGCAAAAGTGCTGCCCAAACTGCTGCCGATGTTTAAAGGGCTGTTGCTATTCAGCTTAATGCTGATTTTGCTGCAAGTACTTTTTTTAAAGCAGGGTGATATTTTAATTTATTTGTTGCCGGGAAAAAAACTGCCGGTATACAGTGAAGCCGTTTATTTGGGTATGGCAATGAGTATTAGGATGATGGCGATAGTACTTAGTTTTTTGGTTTTTTTGGCCACCACCCAATACAAAGACATTATCCTGACTATGCACCGCCAATTAAAACTGCCATACGACTATGTGTTTATGTTTATGACTGCGCTGCGCTTTATTCCGGCTTTTTTAACGGAGATCAAACTGGTTCGTGAAGCACAGGCTACCCGTGGCTGTTTGATCGACGGCAACAATCCCGTGATCAAAATAAAATCTTACGGGGCGGTGGCCGTGCCCCTGGTATTAATATCGCTGCAAAAAGCCGAACAGTTGGCAATGGCTATGGAAACAAGAGGTTACGGCAGCGGTCAGCGCACACAATACCAGGAAATGCTGATTACCGCTAAAGATTGGCTATTTATAATGCTTACGATAATTTTAACGATTGCTGCGATTGCCTTTAAAATAAGCGGCCATTAGGCAAAAAATATACCAAAGATGGAGGAACTGGCTGATGAAAAAACTGTTAATGGGAAACGAAGCAATGGCTTATGGCGCTGTAGAAGCAGGCGTTCAGCTGGCGGCAGCTTATCCGGGAACGCCTTCGTCTGAAATATTTTCCACGCTGGCAGCCATGGCAAAAGATAAAGGCATTTATACAGAATGGTCAACTAACGAAAAAGTGGCTTTAGAGGTTGCAGCAGGTGCAGCCTATGCCGGGGCGAGAGCGATGGTGACCATGAAACAGGTGGGGTTAAACGTCGCCGCCGACTCTATGATGACTTTAGCTTACATCGGCGTTAAAGGTGGGTTGGTAATAGTGGTTGCCGACGACCCCGGCCCGCACAGCTCACAAAATGAGCAGGATACCAGAAAATTTGCTCAGTTTGCTAAACTGCCGGTGCTTGATCCCTCTACACCGCAAGAAGCTAAGGACATGATCATTAAGGCTTTTGATATATCTGAAGAACTTGGCCTGCCGGTGATATTGCGGCCAACTACCCGTACCTGTCATGTCTGTCAGGATGTGGAAGTTTCTGATGTGCAAAATATAAAAAAACCGGAAGGATTTGTTAAAGATCCGGGCTGGGTGATAATGCCCGGTTTGGCCTTCAAACGCCACGTGTGGCTGAATAAACAGCAGGAAAAGGCCGCTGAAATCTTTGAAAACTTGCCCTTTAACGAAGTTGAACTGCAGGCAGACGTAGGCATTGTGGCCGGCGGCGTTTCTTATAACTACGTGAAAGAAGCACTGGCTATGCTGGGAGTTAAAGCTTCTATACTAAAGATTGGCACGCCCTATCCGCTGCCGAAGAAGTTGGCCTTGGAATTTTTAAGGCAGCATAAACGGGTATTGGTGGTAGAAGAACAAGAACCGGTGATTGAAGATCAGCTGATTAAAATTGCTTGGGAAGCAAAACTGCCCATAGAGATAGTCGGCAAATACCGCAGTTTTGTGCCGCGGGAAGGAGAATTAAATGTCAACAAAGTAGCAGATGGGATTGCCAAATTTATGGACCTGCCGGCTATGCAAAAAGATATTAGAAAGCTGCCGCAGCTGCCAATGCGGCCCCCGGTGCTCTGTGCCGGTTGCCCCCACCGCGCGTCATTTTATGCTATAAAGCAGGTGGCCGGTGACGATGCCGTTTATTCCGGAGATATTGGCTGCTACACGCTGGGCGGCATGGCTCCGTTAAATGCGGTGGATACCTGCCTTTGCATGGGGGCCGGCGTGAATATAGCGGCGGGACTCAACCGGGTGGAACCGGATAGAAAGCATATTGCCTTTTTGGGAGACTCAACCTTTTTCCATTCCGGTATACCGGGACTGATCAACGCCGTATATAACAAGGCAAATATCACCCTGGTTGTATTGGATAACCGCACCACGGCCATGACCGGACACCAGCCTCACCCGGGATTGGGGGTAAATGCCGTCGGTGATGCCACGGCAGCCGTTAATATCGCCCAAATTGCCGCGGCCTGTGGTGTCAAAAAGGTGCTGGAAGTAGACCCTTACAATTTAGAAGAAGCCAAAAAAGCCGCCCAAGAAGCCATTAACTATGACGGCCCGGCAGTGATAGTAATGCGCCGGGAATGTGCGGCGTTAAAATCGCGGGAGCGCAGAAATCCCCGCAAAATTAACCATGATACTTGCTTAGATTGCCGGATTTGCATTGAAGAGTTAGGTTGCCCGGCAATATACCTTGCCGATGGGCGGCCGGTTATTGATGACAAGTGTACCGGATGCGGGCTGTGTGCTCAGCTTTGCCCGGCCGAAGCAATCGAGGAGGTGCTTTAAAGTGAAATTAGATATTGTCATTACCGGGGTAGGCGGACAAGGCAATGTTCTGGCTTCAAGAATTTTAGCGCAAACAGCGATGGAAGCCGGCTACCCGGTGCGCACCTCTGAGGCTATCGGCATGGCGCAACGGGAAGGGGTAGTAATGAGCCAAGTGCGCATTGGAGATGAAGCAAGAGGGGCATTGATACCGAACGGAGCGGGAGATGTACTGCTGGGAATGGAACTTGCTGAAACTGTGCGCGGTTTGCCAATGTTAAAAAAAGATGCAGTGGTCATTGCCAATTCAGCTACAATCATTCCCGTAACTGCCGCTTTGGGTATGTCTGAGTACCAAACCGATGAATTAATCAGTTATTTAAAAAATAATACCGCTCACCTTCATTTGTTTGATGCCACAAGTTTAGCGGTCGAAGCCGGTACATTTAAAGCTACCAACATAGTGCTTTTAGGAGCGCTGGCATCGTTAAATATTTTACCTTTTACCGGCGAACAGCTTTTAGACAACATTCTTAGTGCGGTGCCGCCGAAATTTAAAGAGATTAACAAACTTGCCTTTGAGCTGGGCTATAAAGCTCTGGAGGTGTAATGACCATGGCAGTGACCAAAGAAGCGATAAAAGATTGTTATGATTTTTTAAGCTTAACGGCTATGCAAGAAGAAAAATTAAGAGTACTGGTTCAAAAATTATATGATCACTCTCCCTTTTATCGGCAAAAGCTGGATAAACACGGGATTAAGCCTAAGCATATTAGAACAATAAAGGATTTGGCCAACGTCCCCTTTACTACGAAATCAGAATTACGAGAAACCTATCCCTTAGGCCTGATGGCTGTTCCGGAAGAGGAAGTGGTGCGCATTCACTCCTCATCCGGCACTACCGGGAAGCCGATTATCATACCGTACACCGCAAATGACGTGCAAACTTGGAGAGAGATGATGGCCCGCTGCCTGACAATGGTCGGTGTGACTAATAAAGACCGCGTACAAATTACCCCCGGTTACGGCTTATGGACGGCAGGTATCGGTTTTCAAGCCGGTGTGGAGGCGGTTGGAGCTATGGCTGTCCCCACCGGCCCGGGAAACACTGAAAAACAATTAGAGCTAATGCAAGATTTACAGACCACCGTTCTTATCGGCACTTCATCATACGGCCTGCTGCTGTCAGAAGAAATTTGCCGCCGGGGAATCAGAGATAAGTTGGCATTGCGCATCGGCATATTTGGCTCGGAACGTTGGGGCAGTAAAATGCGGGCTAAAATTGAAGAAAACCTCAACATTGAAACCTTTGATATCTATGGACTGACGGAAATCTACGGACCGGGCATTGGCATAGACTGCCACCACCATAACGGCATACATTATTGGGCCGATCACCTGTTATTTGAAATTATCGACCCCGTTACCGGCGAACAACTGCCCTTAGGTGAAACCGGCGAATTGGTTATTACCACCTTAACCAAAGAAGGAATGCCGCTTTTGCGTTACCGTACCCATGATATTACCTGCTTAAAAGTAGAACGATGCGCCTGTGGTTCACCCTATCCGCTGATGGGCCGGGTACTGGGTCGCAGCGATGATATGGTAAAAGTTAAAGGGGTAAATATTTATCCCGGACAAATTGATCATGTTTTAAAAGAAACGCCGGGTGCCGGCAGTGAATATCAGTTAATATTAACCCGCAGCGGCGGCAAAGATAAAATAACCGTGCGCATTGAACATGAAGAGGGCTATCAGCCCAATGAAGTGGCCTCTGCATGTCAGCAGATCATTAAAAGTAAAATCGGCGTACTGGCGGAAGTAGAAGCAGTGCCCCAGGGCACCCTGCCGCGCAGTGAAAAGAAAACCAGGCGAATTTTTGACCACCGGGAAGAAAATATGTAAATAAATATTAGTTACGGATAACAACAACAGTAACCCTTTATCGGTTGCTGTTGTTATTTTTGTGTTGCTATTAACGGTAATAAGGGTTACTATGTAAGTTAGCTGCAAATTAATGACCCGGAGGCATTTATGAGCGCAACACTAAAGATTATCTTGGCAATGATTACCTGGGGCAGTATCGGTGTGTTCGTCAAAAATATTGACCTGCCGTCACTTGAGATTGCTTTTTTGCGAGCGGCAATTGCCACCGTATTTTTAGCCGCTGTATCTTATCGGCTCAGAGAGGTAAAAAGCCGGCAAAATATAATAAGTAACAAGTATTTGCTGCTTATTTCCGGTATAGCATTGGGTTTAAACTGGGTGCTGTTATTTCAAGCCTATCGCTATACCACCATTGCAAACTCTACACTAAGCTACTACATGGCACCGATCATAGTGGCGCTGCTGGCGCCGATATTTTTTAAAGAACGGTTAACTTTAAGCAAACTGCTGGCGGTGCTGGGGGCCATGGCCGGTTTAACGGTGATACTCTCCGGTCAGCCGGCAACGAGTGAGGTTAACTACAATCACCTGCTGGGTATTGGGTACGGGTTATTGGCGGCACTGTTTTATGCCTGCGTTGTTATTGTCAATAAGCACCTGAAAGGCATATCAGACTTTGATACCGCTTTTGTGCAGATTGCCATTGCCGCCATAGTTTTGCTGCCGTTTATCCTTTACCGCAAGTCACTGGTTATTCAATCCGCTGACTGGATTTGGATTGTAATTTTAGGCATTGTACATACCGGGCTGGCATATTTACTGTACTTTTCCGGAATAAAAAAAGTGCCCGCGCACAGCGTGGCCGTGTTGAGCTATATCGACCCGGTAGCGGCCGTAGCTTTTGGTACGCTGTTTCTTAGCGAGCCATTATCGATTTGCAGTATTATCGGCGGACTGCTAATATTAGGCTCCACTTACTGGGGAGCACAACAAAGAACTTAAGACGTTAGAATTTTTATTCCATTAGCTTATTGTTTTAGGCGACAGGAAGATTGTTCTCCTGTCGCTTTTTTTTGTTAAATAATTTATTGTTTACAGTAGAAAATCGTGGTAACATTAAACTAAGTAAACTATAATAGTGACATTAGTTTACCTTTTAAGGGCAGAGGGGGAAGTCTATGAAGAGGAAAAAGAAAATTTTAATTATTATCGGGCTGGCAGTGATAGTCGCAGCAAGCTCTTTTTGGCTTTGGCAGACCTACTATAGTGAAGGTGAGGAACTAATCAAGGCTACAGGCACTATAGAAGGTACCAGTGTGGATATAAATGCCAAAATAGCCGGCACAATTGAAGTTTTAAATATAAATTCAGGTGATTTTGTTAAAAAAGGAGATCTGATAGCAGAGTTAAGCCGCAATGATTTAGTAGCACAACGGGAAAGAGATGAATTAAGTGTAGCCAAGGCTGAGGCCAATTTGGCTGATTTGCAGTCGGGGGCGAGAGAGCAGGAGATGCGGGAAGCGGAAGCCGGTATAAATATTATTCGCACCAAACTAAAACAGGCAGAAGATGAATTAAAAAGGAAAGAAGTGCTTTTTAAAGAGAAGGCAATTACCGAAGTGGAATACGAAAATGCCCAAAATCAAGTAGAAATACTGAAAAATGAACTTGTTGCCGCACAAGCCCGCTATGACCTCTTAAAAGCGGGAAGCAAGCCGGAAGTGATTAATGCGGCGCAGGTGGAAGTGGCACGTACCAAAGCGGTGCTAAAAGCGACGGATGCTATGCTGGCCGATCTAAAGCTTTATGCCCCGATGGACGGTATCGTGCGGTCAAAGAATTTTGAAGTTGGGGAATATGTCACAGCGGGTGATGCAATAGCAACAATTGTTAACATGGATGACCTATGGATAAAGGTATATATCCCGACGGTTGACCTTCCCAAGATTGCTGTAGGTGACAAGGTTACTTTTACCGTTAGCGGTTTGTCGAAAAAATTTACCGGTGTTGTAGAAGAAATTGCTACCAAGGGAGAATATACTCCGAAAACCATTCAAACGGAAAAAGAGCGAGCCAATGTGGTCTTTGCCGTAAAAATAGGGATTAGCAGCGAAGGGGGCATTCTCAAGCCCGGCATGCCTGCCGATGTCATATTTACCGGCGGTGGTCGGGATGATTAAAGCGGAAGGCGTGAGTAAGTCTTTTGGTTACGTGCAGGCGGTAAGAGATGTGAGCTTGCAGGTAAACAGGCAGGAAATTTACGGTTTAGTGGGACCGGACGGAGCGGGTAAAACCACTTTAATGCGCATCATTTGCGGACTTATTACCCCGGAACGCGGTCAAGTGAAAGTGCTGGGAGTGGCCCCGGAAAAATTGGCGGAAAGAGACAAATTTGGCTATATGCCTCAGCGATTTAGCCTCTATGGAGATTTGACGGTAATGGAAAATATCAGCTTTTTCGGAGCGATGTATAATCTGGACAAAAAGACCATTACAAAGCGGGCCGATGAAATATTAGAGATTACCAATCTAATTCAGTTTAAGGATCGCTTTGCCGCAAATCTTTCCGGAGGGATGAAGCAAAAATTATCCCTTACCTGTGCCTTGATTACCCGCCCTAAGATCCTGGTTTTAGACGAACCCACTTATGGAGTGGATCCCCAATCACGGAAAGATTTCTGGAAAATTCTTTATGACCTGAACAAAGACGGGATGACGATACTTATTTCTACCCCTTATATGGACGAAGCGGAACTTTGTACCAGGGTAGCCTTTATGAACCAAGGCAGGATAGTGAAAATTGATACCCCCCAGGCATTTAAAAATAAATATCCCTTTACTGTTTTGGAATTGCAGACGCCGGTAAAACAAACGAATATCTTGGAAAACCTGCAAGAGGTGCAGGATGTTTACTTTTTGGGCAACCGTTATCATTTAGTACTTAAAGAGAAGGTAGCAGTAGAGAATATGAGCCGACTACTAAAACAAAAGGGGATTCCGGTCACCTCACTTAAGATCGTCAGACCTTCCATGGAAGATGTTTTCGTTTCCCTGGCTGAGAAAGAGGTGGTCTAATGGATTATGTAGTAGAAACTACTGATTTGACCCGCGTATTTGGCGATTTTACCGCTGTCGATAAGCTGAATATAAAAATTAAACCCGGTGAAATTTACGGCTTTTTGGGGCCCAATGGGGCGGGCAAATCCACCGCGATTAGAATGCTCTGCGGTATTTTGGCACCTACCGCCGGATCGGCGAAAGTTTTAGGTTATGATCTTGTCCGGGAGACAGAAAAAATAAAAAGCGGCATCGGCTATATGTCGCAAAAATTTAGCTTATATGATGACCTTACCGTTATCGAGAACTTAAATTTTTATGCCGGAATTTATGGCCTGCCCGGGAACAGACGGAAGGAACGGATAAAGGAACTGCTGGCCATGGCCGGTTTATTGGGGCGGGAAAGGGAGCCGGTAGCTAATCTTAGCAGCGGTTGGAAACAACGGCTGGCTTTGGGCTGTGCCATTATTGCCCGGCCTTCCCTTGTTTTTTTGGACGAACCTACCAGCGGCGTAAGTCCTACCGGTAGGAGAATGTTTTTTAATATTATTCAGGAATTAGCTAACCAGGGTACGACGATTATGATTACCACCCATTTTATGGACGAAGCGGAACGCTGCCATAAAATTGCCTTTATTTCCGGGGGCAAGTTAATAGCCGTTGATACTCCGGACAATTTAAAAAGAAATGTCTTAAAGGGATGTTTAGTTGAGTTGGATATTCCCCAGGCCATGGAGAAAACAAGCAGCTTGAAAAAATTGCCCTATGTAAAAGATTGTACGGTACATGGCTCCTTACTGCATGTTTTATTGGCCGATGAAAAGTATATTAATGACTTGCGTAAATTTTGCGGTGTAGATCCCAAGCCCATAGTGCCGTCACTGGAGGATGTTTTTATAGCCTTAACCAAAGAAAAACAGTTGGGTGATAGCAATGCATAGAATTATAGCCATTTTAAAGAAAGAATTTTTGCAAATGCGCCGGGACAGAATGACCCTGGGGCTGATATTTATGCTTCCCTTAGTTCAGCTTTTGCTTTTTGGCTATGCCATTCAGACCGAAGTAAAACATATACCTACGGTTGTATTTGATCAGTCGTTAAGCAGCGAAAGCAGAGATTTGTTAGATTCATTCAGTGCCTCCGGTTACTTTGACGTAAAATATATCGCTAACGGGTACGATGAGGTAAACAGAATGATTGACAGCGGTAAAGCCAAGGTGGGAATTATCTTTCCGCCCGACTTTGCAGCCAGCGTTAACCGGGGGGTTCCCGCTCAGGTGCAGGTGCTGGTGGATGCCAGTGACAACATGGTTGCCAACCAGGCTATCGCCATAGCTAATTCGATAGGGCTAATTAAGTCGCAGGAAGCACTGGCCCAAAAAATGAAAACGATTGCCCCGCTGTATGACATCAGGGTGCGCCCTTGGTATAATCCAGATGGGATAACGGCTTATTATATGGTGCCGGCCATTTTAGGTATAGTGGTTACTATGACTATGGTGCTGCTGACATCTATGGGCATTGTGCGGGAACGGGAACAGGGAACTTTAGAACAATTAATGGTAACACCGATTAAATCTTTGGAGTTAATGCTGGGCAAAACCTTACCCTATATTGTTTTGGGCTATTTACAAATCACGGTGGCTTTGATCATCAGTGTGACCGTTTTTAAAGTGCCTATCCGGGGCAGTATTTTAGAGCTGTATCTGTTAACCCTCTTTTTTATTACCGCCTCTTTAGGGTTGGGTATCTTGATTTCCAATGTGGCGAAGACACAAATGCAGGCTATGCAAATGGGCTTTTTTGTAATGCTGCCGAGCATATTGCTCTCTGGCTTTATGTTCCCCCGGGATGCAATGCCGACTTTTATTTATTATCTTAGCAATTTAATTCCCTTGACTTATTATCTGGATATTATTCGTGGTATAGTATTAAAAGGTATTGGCTTTCCCTATTTAGTAGGGCAGGTTGTGTGTTTATTAGTTTTTTCGCTGGTGGTGTTAATTGCCAGCACCTTGAAGTTTAAAAAGAAAATCGCCTAATTACTAACCTGATATTAGTGACCGGCACCATGTAAAGCTAAATGTAAAAGTCACGGTGCCGCACCCTAGGTTTGGACATTCCTCAACTAAAGAAATAATTAAAAGAGAGGTGTGTCCCCTTGTCTTAGTAAGGAGGTATTGAACATTAAACAGAGAATTCTTACGGCTTTTCAGGAACTTTCCAAAAAAAAAGGCTTCTATCGAGTAACGATGGACGAGCTGGCGGCTGTAGCAGGCATAAGTAAGCGCACCATTTATCGCTATTTTCGCAGTAAAGATGAAATAATAGAAGCTACTTTGGAAAAATTTATGACCGAGGTGGCCGGTAAAATGGAAGAAATAGCTGCCACCCCACTCAAACCGGAGGAACTGGTTAACCGCATGCTTAAAACAATACATTTTGTGGGCGGTTACATCGGTAATCCTTTAGTTTTAGATGATTTGCGTCAACATTACCCTCATTATTGGAAAAAAATTGATGAATTTCGCATGAAAAAAGCACAAGAGATTATAATTTCTAAATTACTTTTAGATGAAAAAAACAAAGAATATATCCGGGATATTGATCCGCGGATTGTAACCGCAGCGATGTTTGCTTCAATTAAAGCGGTTGCCAATCCGGAATTTATTATTACCAACGGCTTAACCTTTGATGATACCATTCGACAGCTAATGGATTTTTTTCTACATGGAATTTTGAAGGAAAATCATTGATGAATACAGCTTAACTTTTCAACCTAAATCTTAGATTTAGGAAAAATATATTTTACGTTAACTTGGTAATAATTTACTTAAAGCGATAATTCGGGGGATGAAAATTGAACTATGATTTAATTGTAGTCGGCGGCGGACCGGCAGGCATGTTAGGTGCGGCAACCGCTGCCGAAAATGGCTTAAAGGTATTGCTGCTGGAAAAAAACAATAAGCTGGGCCGTAAAATGTACATTACCGGTAAAGGCCGCTGTAATGTAACTAATTATGGCGACAGGGAAGACTTTTTTAATAATGTGGTTACTAATAAAAAATTTCTTTACAGTGCCTATCATGCTTTTGACAATTACCGGTTAATTGAGCTATTGCATTCATTGGGTGTAAAAACCAAGGTAGAGCGCGGCAACCGGGTATTTCCGGCCTCAGATAAGTCCAGCGATGTAATTAAGGCCCTTACCAAATATTTGGAGCAGACAGGGGTAGATGTTAAATTAAACTGCGAAGTGAAAGAGGTACTGAGCGGCAACCGGTGTGTCACCGGTGTTAGGTTAACCGACGGCACAGTATTTAACGGTAAAAAGGTGCTCATTGCTACCGGCGGCATGTCTTACCGGCAGACTGGTTCTACCGGTGACGGGTACGAAATGGCTAAGCGGTTGGGGCATACCATAAAGGAAATAAAACCGGCATTGGTTCCGCTGGTAGTTAAAGAAGATTGGGTTAAAGAGCTGCAGGGGTTAACATTAAAAAACGTGACGGTAAAAGCTATTGCGGACGGCAAAGTAAGGGCGGAACAATTCGGCGAAATGCTGTTTACCCACTTTGGCGTATCCGGCCCGATTATACTGACACTGAGCAGCTTATTGAAAAAGTATCTGGCCGGGCCGATTACCTTAAGAATTGACCTCAAACCGGCATTATCAGATGAGCAGTTGGATGCCCGTTTATTAAGGGATTTTGAGAAATATGCCAACAAACACTTAAAAAACGCTCTGGATGACTTGCTGCCGAAAAAGATGATTGCGGTGGTATTAAGACTATCCGGTTTGGATATTCATAAAGAGGTAAATCAAATTACCAAAAAAGAGCGCCGAAAATTACTGCATACACTAAAGAATATAGACTTGACGGTAACCGGCACCTTAGACCTAAATTATGCAATTGTTACCAGCGGGGGAATAAACGTAAAAGAGATAAACCCCTCAACATTAGAATCGAAAATAGTAAAGGGGCTTTACTTTGCCGGCGAGGTGATCGATGTCGATGCCTTAACCGGCGGCTATAATATGCAAATTGCCTTTTCTACCGGGTATTTGAGCGGGTTCAGCGCTGCTATGGAAAACAGATAAACAAAAAAGCACTTCACTTAAGATAGGTGAAGTGCTTTTTTATTGGCGGAGAGAAAGGGATTCGAACCCTTGAGACGAGTTCAACGCCCGTCTACACGATTTCCAGTCGTGCGCCTTCAACCAACTCGGCCACCTCTCCGTTTATCTATGGCGGAGTGGGTGGGATTTGAACCCACGCTGGCCCAAAAGACCACTAACGGTTTAGCAAACCGTCCTCTTCAGCCACTTGAGTACCACTCCGGGATTGTTTAAATAAAAAATGGCGGAGCTGACGGGATTCGAACCCGCGATCTCCTGCGTGACAGGCAGGCATGTTAGGCCACTACACCACAGCTCCGCAGTGGTGGGCGATGACAGGCTCGAACTGCCGACTTCCTGCTTGTAAGGCAGGCGCTCTCCCAACTGAGCTAATCGCCCATTTTGGCAGCGCAATTATAATAATAACATTTTTTTAAAAATATATCAATAGCATTTTACTATAGATTAAATTACTCTTCTATTAAAGTCAAATATATACGACACGACTTCTGAATTATTGCAGTGTTTAAATTGAAAAAAGTCAGCTTTTTTCTTGATTAGCTGCTTTACCGATTGGTATTTTGTTGATTACCGCTGCCATATGCCGCCTGTTGATATGAGTATAAATACGGGTAGTGGCGATGTTATCGTGGCCTAAAAGTTCTTGCAGTTCTTCTAATTTAGCGCCGCTTTCCCGGAGCACGGTAGCAAAAGAATGGCGCAGTTTATGAGGTGTAATATTGCTTGACAAACCGGCCAGTTGCACATACTTTTTCACGATGTTTTCTAACGCTCTGCTAGAAAAACGTTTGTTTAACCGAGAAATAAATAATATGTCTTTATCCTGCGGTGCCACGCAATCATGGGGGCGAACTTCCAAGTATTTTTTTATCGCGGCATAACATGGTTCGGTCAAGGGGATTTCCCGCTCTTTGTTGCCTTTGCCAATCAGGCGCAAGAAGCTTCCCTCAGCGGTTTCAATGATACCGCTTATTTTTACATTTGCCAACTCCGATACCCTAAGCCCGGTATGCAAAAACATAATTATAATCGCATAGTCTCTGATTTTATAAGGAGAGTTACTGGTACTTACCGCCTTTAACAGTTTGTTTGCCTCATCTACAGTAAGATAAACCAGCTGCCGCTTTGGTGGATCGTGAAGGGACATTCTCACCGGGTTTTGCGGCATTAAATCTAAAATTTGTACTAGGTAATTATAAAACGATTTAAGGGAAGCCAGCTTGCGCGCATCGGCATGATAAGGGTCGCCCTTTTTTTGCCGCGGGCGGGTACTGATAAAATCAGTAAAATAGCACTCGACGGTCTTGGGGGTTACCGCCAACAGATGCCGGTCGGTAACAAGCGCCGGTGAGACCTGTTGAATAAGTTTATGGATATCGGAACCATTATCTGCCGGCAGTTCCGCAATGCCAAACTCTAAGGCCAGCCAGCGGCAGAAGAGGCTTAAGTCTATGGCATATTCTTTTACGGTAGCTTTGCTGCAGTGTTCGGTCTTATATTTATACTCAAGAAAACGCTGTATTAGCGGTGGTAACTGCATAGATAGAAAACCTCCGTTAACAATATGTTCGGTGTTGTTCGCTTACCTATTTCTAGATTTAAATAAAAAAACCCTTTAATTCTATGATATTGGAAAATGCAGGTTAGCTAAGGGCTAATTTAAAAATTAGCAAAGCTTAATGAACATTGAATGAACAGTTTGGCCACTGATAGAATAATTTACAATAAAAGGGAAAAAAGATGGGAGGGATGGAAGTATGATGGATGAACTGTGGAGAAAAATGCGTGAAATTGAAGAAACTATGAGTAAGTTACATCAATCAATGCTTTCTGATTTTGACCGTTTATTTAACGCTTATAATAACGCTATTGATTCACAGAAGCTGCCGCCTGAAAAGGAGCAGCAAAATATAAAAACTTCCTATGTTAAATTCTATGCCAAAAGGGAAATAGACTCTCATGGTAAAAACCTGCAGGAAGCGTATTTAGACGTAAACGGTGATAAAAAGTACTGGAAAAAAGACGGTGACAACGAAATACTGATGGAACCAAATAAAAAGGGCAATGAATACCTGGAAAAAATGTGGCGCAAATTTTTGCCACACTGGAAGGATAAAATATAATCTAGTTTACTTAATATATTATTATGTAACCACCACCTTGGAAGGGTGGTTTATTATTTAATAGGGGGGTAAAATGCCGGCCGGGGAGCCAAGCCCCCAATACCGATGTAGACTGGGGGCAATTATGCAAAAATGTTTGCTAAGAGATAATAAAAAGCGGCTTTTTCAGCAAAGAAAACGTTACCATATGAAGAATAAAAAGCGCATAGGTTCTCGAAAATACACCGGCAAACCTAACAACTACAAGGCCTAAGAAAACATGGGGTTGCAAGAACAATAATTCCCTTTAGGAAAAATAATAAAGCCAGGGTAGTACAGTTTACCCTGGCTTTATTGTGCGTATTTATCGTCTTCTTGGCGGGAATTTTGTCACAAATTAAAAAACAACAGGCACTAATTTTAGCTAATTTCTACTGGGATAGTTAAAAATTTTCCTTTAATTTCCGGAAGAATTTAAACTTGTTAAATAAAATTTAGTTTTATTGGAGGAAAATATAATATAATAGCGAATATTTTGGTAAAAAAATGAAAAAGGAGGAAGACTAAGTTATATACAGTTAGTTGACGAACCTGTTATAGTGCCGCCATGTAAATAGCCTTTAACAGTACAACCTTTTTTAGAATAATAGCGAGATTGTCTACCGTATATTTAACGGTTACTTCTTTAGCAATCCGCTGATTAATCGGCACATAATGCACATAAGGTTGTACTTGTGTAGGGAGGTGAGGTGACCGGTTAAATGAAGAAAAAACTTTTGTGGTTGGCAGGTTTAGCATTTGCCGGTTTTGCATTGATGCTGTTAACCAAGGTTCCTGCCCTGGGATTGGATAAGGCAGAGTTTTGCGGTACATGTCACGCAATGGATGCACAGGTAGAAACCTACTTGCATTCTGCCCATCGGTCAGGTGCCACCTGTGGTGACTGTCATATTCCCCATGGCTTGGTGACCGGTGCCACCTATAAAGCATATACCGGGACCAAGGATTTATACCGAGTGGTTACAAACACTACCCCGGCGGAAATCAGAATGACTGGGCTAGGTGAAGACATAGTGCAAAATAACTGCTTTAGGTGTCACGGGCAAATGATGGAATTGGTGGGGGACACCAAGGAAAATGGCGGAAGATTCTGCTTTGATTGTCACCGTATACACCGCACCTAAAATAGTGAAAGGGGTGATTATTTAATTGATTCCTGCAAAGTATCGGAATTTAGCCATCTTTTCGCTGATAGCGGTTGTCATCTTAGGGGGATCGGCTTTGTATTTCTTTACCGCCCACAACACCGACCTAGAGGAAAAACCAATTGGTGAGATCCCAGCCAATGAGGCAGACCCGGCGGTGTGGGGTAAATACTATCCCAAGCATTACGACAGTTACATGGAAAACTTAAAAAATACCGACAAGCCATCGCACTTTGAAACCAAGCCTTACATGGAGCTCCTCTATGCCGGTTTGGGTTATGCCAATGAATTTAACGAACCACGGGGTCACCTGTATACATTAGAAGATATCCGGGAGGTTGATCCCAGTAGATACAAAACCGGTGCAGCCTGTAACACCTGTAAATCCTCGCAAATACCCGAACTAATCAAAAAATACGGTGAAGACTACTACCTAAAATCATTCGAAGAAATCAACAAACAACTGAAGCACCCCATCGCCTGTTTAGACTGTCACGATCCCAAAACAATGGATTTAAGAATCAGCCGGCCGGCTTTAATTGAAGCCTTTGAACGTCAAGGAAAGGATATTACTAAAGCCACCCGGCAAGAAATGAGAACTTTAGTCTGTGCCCAGTGCCACGTAACCTACTATTTCCAGCCGGAAACCAAGAAGCTGACTTTCCCTTGGGATAAGGGCATTAAAGCAGACGAAATTCTCGCTTATTATGATGAAAAGAACTACAGCGAATGGTACCATCCCGATGCCGGAACAGGCTTAGTTAAAGCCAGACACGCCGAATATGAAATTTTTATGAACAGTACCCACCAGTCTGCCGGATTAGCCTGTGCCGATTGCCATATGCCTTACGTTAAGCAGGGCAACGTTAAAATCGTCTCCCACTACTGGACAAGTCCTCTCAATAACATTGAGCAGAGCTGTACCGTTTGCCACCGCGAAGGCGTAGATTGGCTGAAATCTAGGGTAGAGGAAATTCAAACCAAGACCAAAGAAGTGCAGGACATTGCCGGTGAGGCGATGGTACAAGCCGTTAATGAAATTAAGATTGCCAAAAACACCCCCGGTGTTAACCAAGAACTGCTGAAGCAGGCCCAGGAAATGCACCGCAAGGGTCAGTGGTATTTAGACTATGTCATGGTCACCAACGGTTACGGATTCCATAACCCCATAGAATCAATAAACAATTTGAGTAAGGCCATAGACTATGCCCATAAAGCGGTTCAATTGGCCAGAGAATCTGTAAAATAATGGAGTGAATAGTTTGACAGACAACAATAGCAACTTGACAAAGTCCGGAGGGAAGGGGATTATAAATCTCCTTTCCTCCATGAAAACCGGTCTGTTTCTTTTATTGTTATTGGGTGCTGCCTCATCCATCGGTAGCTTAATTCCTCAGGGTGAGGCCGCTGCTTTTTATAAAGCCCATTACGGTGAACTAATGGGCGGTTTTATTGTGCTGTTGTCCCTGCATGAATTATATAGCTGCTGGTGGTTCATTGGGTTGGGCATTCTCTTTGCCATCAATATCCTCTGTTGTTCTTTAAGGCGTATTAAAACCATAAGGGGTGCCCGCCAAGTCGGTTCTGTATTACTGCACTGCAGTATCCTGGTTATTTTTGTGGGCTCGGTAGTATCCGGCCTGTTGGGCCAAAGCGAAACCGTTGAGCTGGGTACCGGGGAATCAATAAATTTGGCTACTAAAGGATTTCCGGAGTACACCCTAAAAGTGCATGACTTTGAGATTGAGTATTACGATACCTATGAACCCAAGCAGTACATTAGCAAGGTTTCTTTATCAAGCAAAGACAGCCAAGTAAGCACAGATATCAGTGTAAACCACCCGCTAAAGGCAGAGGGCTTTACCATTTATCAAATGAGCTATGGCTGGAAGACCGAAGGCAGCATTAACATCGACGGCACAAAGAAAAAATTTGATCTGATAAATGGCGGTGAAATGCCGGTGGCCGAGCACGTTAATTTAAAAACAATTTTTGTGCCGGATTTTGATCCCCATAGCGGCAGTTTACAATCAAGGACACCCCTTCCCAATAACCCGCACCTGGCTTGTGCCCTGGTGCAGCACCAACAGTTAATTGACGTGCAGGTGATCCCTCTGGGAGAAACAAGAGTAATAGGTGGGTATCCCGTCACGTTTACTAGTTATAAATATTACACCGGACTGGAGGTAAAAAGAGACCCGGGGGTAAAGATTGTCTATGCCGGCTTTGCTTTACTGACGTTAGGGTTTTTAATACGGTATTTTGCACCGGCTAAGGGCAAGGGCAAGCAAGATGCTGACAAAAGCGAGGTGAAGGCATAATGGAAGCAACATTTAACCTGGCGGCCTATTTTTTACTTTTTGTTGGCGTAATTTTTAGCCTAATATCGTTGTGGAAGCCCCATAAAACCATTAGCAAGCTGGCATTATTGGCAATTGTATTGGCCTTCATTTGCTTAACGGCGGCTCTTTTAGCCCGAAGCTTTGTCAGTGGCAGACTGCCCTTTGCCACTATGTATGAATTTACATTTCTTTTTGCCTGGGGTATTTTACTGTTTTTAATCATCCTCAACAGAAAATTCTCTTCAAATCTGTTAACAGCACTGGCAGGACTGTTAACCATAGTCATAATTACCTATGGCAGTACGCTGCCATCGGAGATCAGGCCACTTATGCCCGCTCTGCAAAGCAGATGGCTGGAAATTCATGTGATTACCGCCATTATTGCCTACGGTGCCTTTGCACTTTCCTGCTGTTTGGGTATTTTGTATTTAGTAAAAGCCAAATCAGCTGAGCGAGGATTAGATAAACTGGATGCCGCCCTACATTGGTCGGTGGTGGTGGGATTCCCCTTTATGACCTTGGTGTTAATTAGCGGTGCCGTATGGGCCGAAGAAGTTTGGGGGCGCTGGTGGAGTTGGGATCCTAAAGAAACCTGGGCATTAATCACCTGGCTAATCTATGCCGGCTATTTGCATGCCCGTAAGACCTACGGCTGGCAGGGTAAAAAGGCTGCCATAATGGCTATAGTTGGCTTTGCAGCGGTGCTGTTCACCTTCTTCGGCGTTTCACTACTGCTACCGGGCGACCACAGTTATGTGTAAAACACACAGTCTATAAGCTTTTGCTTATACATGGTATCAAATAAAAAGTATTTTACTTATTTGCTCTTTAGGGTTAAAATTTAACCAAGTAAAGCAATTTATATTAATCGGCGGAAAAAATTACAGCCGGGTTAACATCCTATTGCTATAAGTAAAATTTTATGACCCTAAGGAGCTGATTGCATATGACAATCTTTAATATTCTAAAAGACAAACTGGATGATAAACAATATCAAAACGTTCTAGATTTGGCAGCCAAATTCGGTTATTACATGGAATCTAACGAAGAAAAAGAGGAACCTTTGATGAAACTTAGTTGTCCCAACTGTGAAAGAATCAAAAAGATACTGGCCAATTATGGATGTCACATAGAGTGCCAAAACTAGGAGAGTCCCCGCCGTTGGGAACTCTCTTTTTTACTGTTCTGCATCCTATGTGTGTAAAGTGTGGTATGATAATAGTAAATGTTGCATTTAATTTGCAGAGGGAGCGGAGGTAAAATGGGGCCATATCAATTAGAGATATTCAAAACAGTGGTAGAAAAGAAGAGTTTTTCTGCTGCTGCCAAGGCTTTGTTTATCTCTCAACCGGCGGTAAGCATGCATATACGCGCACTGGAAGAATATTATAAAACCAAATTATTTGATCGGGCTAATCAACAAATAACCCTTACCGAAACCGGGCGTATTCTCTACGATTATGCTGTCAAAGTTTTAAATTTGTTAAATCAAGCAGAAAAGGAAATTTCCAGCTATACCGGACAAATAGTGGGCCCGTTAGATATAGGAGCCAGTTTTACCGTAGGGGAATATGTGGTGCCTAAATTGTTAGGGATTTTTAATAAACTAAATCCCGGGGTTAAGGCTTCCCTGCGAGTGACCAACACAGAACATATAGTAAAACTGGTGTCCAGACAAAAGCTGGATTTAGGTTTTGTAGAACACAGTTTGGTAGAACACAGTGTAGATGCCCGCAATCTAATTGTTAACCCGATAATGCAGGACGAATTGCAGGTGGTCTTTTCACCGGAACATCCTTGGGCAAATCGAAAAACAATCACTATACAAGAACTTAAAGATATGCCTTTGGTGCTAAGAGAACATGGCTCCGGCACAAGAAGGATGGCCGAGGAAAGGCTGGAAGAGGCCGGATTTGACCTGGATCAGCTGAACGTAATTATGGAGCTGGGCAGTACCGAGGCAGTAAAAGAAGCCGTTGAAGCAGGCTTTGGTATCACCATTATTTCCCGCTGGGCGATACAAAAGGAATTAAAACTAGGCACATTACTGTCTGCAAGAATTGAAGACGTCAACATGTCAAGGAATTTTTATCTAATCTACCACAAAGATAAGTTTAAGCCGCTGGTGGTAGAAAAATTTATTGAATTTCTTATTTCATACTGTAAGGAATATTCTTAAAGGGGCAGCATTCTAATTAAAATAACTATACTTGCCTACCGGGCAAATTTGTTTTGGCATTCGGCTTGCCCCATTCTATTTGCAAAAACGATAATTCCCTTAAGGGGCATAACAAAACCAGGGTAATACAGTTGCCCCGGTTTTATTATGCCTATTTTGAGGATTGGGTTGGATAATATGTATTCTGAGATTGTTCCGATAGATTATCGGATAATTTCCAATATAAATAATTTTATTTCCGCTATTAGGAGGAAAATGTTACTATATGGAGAATAAACAGTGCAAAACGGCTGAAAAATAACCGGTAAAGCTATAGTTATGGTTTTGATTTATTAACTTTTATTTGCGAACACCTTTGCTGTACAAAATTCCCCGTAGGTTCTCGCAAACCTCTAAGCCTACAAAATACAGTACTTTGACAATTTAGGCAGTAAAGTATAAGGGGTATTTTGCCAATCTTCTTTAGGTGCTCGAAAACACACCGCCAAACCCAATAACCACAAGGGATAGGGATACAAGCGGTTGTAAAAACAATAATTCCCTTAGGGGAATTGAAACTGGTGAAACCCCAGGAGGGGAGATTTTCTCCCTTTCCGTTGTAAAAACAATAATTCCCTTAGGGGAATTGAAACATTAAAAACTCATCTGAGCCGTACACTTTTTCTTTGTACTTCACAAGTTGTAAAAACAATAATTCCCTTAGGGGAATTGAAACATACCAAGGAACTTCATTTGTTGCTTACCTGTTGTTTCGTTGTAAAAACAATAATTCCCTTAGGGGAATTGAAACGTAGCTATCAGTATACGAGGGTCTAATCCATGCGATATGTTGTAAAAACAATAATTCCCTTAGGGGAATTGAAACACTAATTAAAAAATACGTTTCCAAAAACAAAAAACAGTTGTAAAAACAATAATTCCCTTAGGGGAATTGAAACTTATTATAATGAGGAATGCTTTCCTCTTTATAAGCACGTTGTAAAAACAATAATTCCCTTAGGGGAATTGAAACAAGAACGCAAAACAATTTACAAAATCATATGGATACGTTGTAAAAACAATAATTCCCTTAGGGGAATTGAAACAATAGTTTAACGAGCTTCCCGTTCCGCATTTTCTGCCGTTGTAAAAACAATAATTCCCTTAGGGGAATTGAAACTTTAATCACTTTAAATTACCCCTCCTTGACTTCTACAGTTGTAAAAACAATAATTCCCTTAGGGGAATTGAAACACGCTTTTATTCCGTGCAAGGGAATAAAAGCGGGAGTTGTAAAAACAATAATTCCCTTAGGGGAATTGAAACATGAGGTTTGAATCGCAATACTATCCACTTCTTTTAGCGTTGTAAAAACAATAATTCCCTTAGGGGAATTGAAACTTCTCTCTTTTGCATCTTGCTCTGGGCCTTATCAAGTTGTAAAAACAATAATTCCCTTAGGGGAATTGAAACCACCGACATCCGCAACGAATCTGCTTCCATTGAAAAGTTGTAAAAACAATAATTCCCTTAGGGGAATTGAAACTATTCTTGCAGTCGGATTGCTTCAGTTATCTGTTGCTGGTTGTAAAAACAATAATTCCCTTAGGGGAATTGAAACTCTACCAGCGATTCTATTAATTTTTTGGTTTCCGGGGATGTTGTAAAAACAATAATTCCCTTAGGGGAATTGAAACTTATCTTTTACCTCAAATAATGTGCCGTTAAAAATGGGGTTGTAAAAACAATAATTCCCTCAGGGGAAATAATAAAACCAGGATAATAAAGTTATCCTGGTTTTATTATGCCTATTTTGGGCAATATTGGTATTAAATAATCTTCTGGATTAGTTGTAAAAGAGTTGATGAACAGGTTTTCGGTTATAACGATTTAAAGAGAAATTAAAGTAACCGGAGGATAATGGCGTTGCTTAATAGCAAAGATGTTAACCTTAGGCAAAAGCAAGATAATTTTTTAATACCGGTGTCGCATTTGGCTGAAATTTTATACTGTCCAAGAAATTTTTACTACCGAGTTGTTCAAAACATAGAAGATTACAATGAAGATGTTTTGGAAGGGCGCTTACAAGAGGAACGTCGGGATGAGCGGCGCAAAATAAAACGTCAAGATGCTATGCAAATTCGTTCCATTATTGTGTCATCAGAAAAATTAGCTTTGATAGCTAAACTTGATGTACTTGAAGAAAACGATAATATTTATCCGGTGGAATATAAAAAAGGTGTAATGAGAGATAACCTAAATGACGATGTACAGGTATGTGCCCAAGCCATGCTATTGGAAGAAAAATTAGGCAGAGAAATCCCACATGCTTACATTTATTATGCTACATCACATGCCCGAAGGAGGGTGGAATTACACCGGGATTTAAGAGAACTGGTAATGCAAACCATAAACTACGCCCAAACCATTATAAAAAGCCGGCAAATTCCCGAGCCCCGAGCAGACAATCGCTGCAGGGGTTGTTCTTTAATAAATATCTGCATGCCTGAAGAAGTAAACTATCTCAAGAAAAAACAAGAGAAACCTAAAAGACCAATACCAGGTATTAATCTTGGACGTATTCTGTATGTTGATGAACCCGGAGCTTATATCAGAAAAGAAGGTGAGCGCTTAATAGTTACCAAAGAAAAAGAAAAACTTTCCGAGATGCCATTATGCAATATTGATCAAGTTGTCCTGGTTGGGCGAGTAAATTTAAGCACTCCGGCAATTACATTATTGCTTCAAAAGCAGATACCTACTTCTTTTGTTTCAACAGGCGGTAAATATATTGGACAGCTGCAACCTGCATTTAATAAGAATTGCCTACTGCGCTCTGCCCAATATAAATTTCATCATGATGCGGATAAAAGTATCGTTTTATCGAAAGCCTTTGTGGTCGGAAAGTTAAATAACATGCGAACTTTTTTACTACGTTATAACCGCAGCCTTAAAGATGAGCAAATTAACATTGCAATCAAACGAATTTCAATATTATTAAATGCTGTAAAAACAGCAGCAGATAATAAAAGTTTAATTGGTTTAGAGGGTGCTGCCAGCCGGGAATATTTTTCGGTTTTCGGTAAACTTATCGGCAATAATTTAAGCTATAGTTTTCACGGTAGAAACAGAAGGCCGCCAACGGATGAGGTTAACGCCCTGTTGAGCTTTGCATACACACTATTAACAAAAGATATAATGACAGCCCTATGTATAGTAGGATTAGATCCTTATGCCGGTTTTCTTCACGAAAGCAAATATGGCAGGCCGGCACTGGCTTTAGATTTAATGGAAGAATTTCGTACAATTATTGGTGACTCTGTAACTTTAACAGCAATTAACCGTGGAATGATCAAAAAAGAAGATTTTTATTTTGAAGCTGACGGATGTTACCTTACCGCTGCCGGAAGAAAAAAGTTTTACCAAGCTTATGAGCAACGCCGCAAAGAAATGGTTATCCATCCTGTTTTTAAATATAAATTATCTTATCTCCGGGTTTTTGAAGTACAGGCCAGATTTTTAAGTAAAGTAATTCAAAACGAATTAGACGAGTATATTCCTTTTATGGTTAGGTGAAAAAATGGAGCGGTTTGTAGTTGCCTATGACATAGCAGATGACAAAAGAAGATTGGCCGTAGCCAAAACTTTAAGTGATTACGGTATTAGGGTTCAATACAGTGTTTTTGAATGCAATTTGAGAAAGGAAGACTACCTAAGATTGCGTTACAAATTAGAGAAAATTATTAATCGCGAACAAGATAGCTTAATATTTTATCGCCAGTGCTGCCGTTGTAGTAGCAAGGTTGAAAGGTTAGGGTTAGTGGATAACCCCTTTGGCAGTGACCTATTTATCATCAGTACAGAAGAATAAATTTGTAAATATTGGCAGGAATTTTGTTACAAATTGAAGAATAATTAGCTACTAATTTCCAATAAGGGAGTAGAAATTTTTCTTTATAAGTATTGATTTTTAGATAATTCCCTAAGGGGAATAAAATTTTAACTTTCATTTTCATTATATGTATAAATTCCTCAAAAAGGAGAATAATATGCTGCAACAATTTAATTTTACATTTATATGTACTACCGAGGGCAGTACAACGATATTAGGCGGCGTGGAACTGCACGGTTTGTTTTTTAAATTGCTCAGTGAATACGATTTAGCTGTTGCTACTGAATTGCATCATCAAAATAACAAGCCTTTTTCAATTTCACCGCTTAATGGCGTTGCTTCTGTTAACAGTGGCAAACTGTACCTTAAAGCCGGTGAAACTTATACTTTTCAGCTATCTACTTTGGAAAAATGGTTGGGTGAATTAATAAAAAGCTTAAGCCATATATGGCATGGTAAGACAATGACGCTGGGCAGTGCCAAAATTGTAGGATTAACAATAGAAGAAACCATTTCAACATCTTATTTGGAACTAATAAATAACGGCTCTTTAAATCGAGAGATTACTTTTATTTTTAAATCACCTACTACTTTTCGTAGTCAAGGAACTCATTTGCTTTTTCCTGAGCCAAAATTGCTTTTTACCAGCATGTTTATAAAATTCAATGTCTTCAGCCCACTGAAACTGCAGCAAATTACCGACTTTAGCAATATCAACGTTTCCCGATACAGATTAGAAACAAAATTGATTGATATGCAGAAATATAAACTATTAGGTTTTGTAGGCAGATGCAGCTATCAGCTGCCTAAACAAATGAATAAATTTGTAATTAAACAAATTAATACGCTGGCTCAGTTTGCCCAATACAGCGGTGTAGGTTACCGCTGCACTTGGGGTATGGGTAATGTCGAATTAAATTACGGTAAAAGGAAACGAAAGGAGGGAAAAAGTTGAATATTACGCTAAAATGCAGCGGTGACCCTTGGATGGATTGGGGTATCGTAGCATTTTACGATTTCTGCTTAGTCACAGAAGAAGACTATTGGGAAAAGCTGACAATCAATAATTGGCAGGTAGAAATGCAGAGTTATGATGATGTGACTAGTGAAGAGTTAGCTGATGAAATTATCAAGTATTTGCGCACTAAGTTAAATGAAATTATCTTACCATCTCCGGAACTAAAGTTGCTTGGCTACGAAGATTATCGAAAACCGGATAAAAACGGCTTTTATAATCCTGATTATGCTGTTAAGTTCAGTGAGCCGGAAAAAAAGCAGCTTAAAGAAAAACTAAATCACACCGTTAACAACGGAACTGTTACCTTACGACGCAATTACGTGGGAATAGCACCCGATTGGAAAAAGCTAGCTGAAGATTTACCCCAAACCGTAACCAGTTTTATCAAGCATCAAAGTATATCATCAGCAGCTAACGAACAATGCCCAATGTGCGGCCGTTTTCTCAGTAAAGAGACATTTAAAACACTGCAAAACAGAAACCCTTTTTACAATAAAAGGCATACCAAAATGCGTGGCTACCGCAGTACGGCAGACAATGACAAGATGTGCGCCACCTGCAATTTTTTAAATGTTTTTGCGGCAGTGCACTGTTATGTACCATATTTTATTGGCGAAAAAAAACTTACCCACTTAATATTACCGCAAACTGTAAATATAAAAGTGCTACATAAGGTGTACAGACGCATTAGAGAAAATTTGATAGATTTAAACTCACCTGATGTACTTAGCTATCGCACAAACATAAAGGAGCTACCCAAAACAGGTGTTTATCAAGCATTGTTGGCGCTATATTTTTCCCTTATGCACAAATATTCACCTACTTTGGAAGCCTTTACAGAAAAACCGGCTGTTGATAGAAATGAGCAGCAGTTTCTAACCAATTGGGTAGTGCTGCGATTTGTTAAAGGCAAGAACGTTAACTTTTTTCATTTTAACAATATAAATACAGATAACCGCCTATTTGAACTGGTTAGAATGCGCAATTATGGGCGTAATCACGACAAGCAAGGAGATATTGTCCGAACTTTTTTTAAAAATATTAGATGCCGTGATTTAATTAAAGCTGATAAATTGGCAAAGGGCATAGTTCAAGCCGATTGGGATGTGGTGGCTAAATCCTTATTTGCCTTAATTAAAGATGCAAAAAAAAATGATAGCAAAACAAGTTTTAGCTACAACGGCATCAGCTTTTTTAAAGAATTTTGTTCATATGCTTTAAAGGAGGTGGATGAACTAATGGATGAACAACTATTAAATGATTTAAAGAAGATTGGCAAGGTAATTGGAAGGTATTTCCCAAATGATATATCCCTCATGACTAAAATAAATAACATTTACGATCAAAGCAGCCTAAACTCTTTATTGGGTGAAGTAGCTTTTAAAATTCAAAAGTACTGCTTAGCAGCAAAAAAGGATGGCGATAATGAAACAATCAACGAGTACGATAAAAAAGACTTTGCCTATTGTGTCGATCGGGTATTAAGAACTGCTCCAAATTTTGACGTGAAGGATTTGAAAAATGTTTTGCTTATCTATGCTTGTTCAGAAGCGGCACTGAATATAAAAAGGGAAAATGAGGTGACAAAATGATTAAGTGTGTTACTGTAACCTGGTTAGCAAAAGCTGATTTAAGTAACTTAAACTCCGGAGAGGGCAGTGGCAACCTTACCGAACTAAAATTGTATTATAACGGCCAAAAGCCGTATATTTCGGGACAGGCTACCAGAACAGCATTAATGGATACTATTGCCAGAAGCTATCCTGATAAGTTTTTATGTACACCAGAACGGCCGTGTGCAGATGTTGCCAACTGTTGGAGCTGTGATTTAAGGGGCTTTTTAGCGACTAAAGAAGGGGTAGGCGGCGATAGGCGTTGGTCACCGTTAAAGGTATCTCCCGGCTTAGGGCAAATACCGGCAGATATTGTTACCGATTTGTTAACTCGTAGCAGTATTTTTGATAAAGGTGAAGACCGGGAAAGCAAAGACATGCGCATTGCCCATGTGCAAATGGCGGAAAATATCTATAAATTTGGTATGACAGTAGACATTGAAAATATTGGTAAAGTTAAAGAACCAATTTTAGAAGGTAAAGGAAAAAATCAAAAACTCAAAGAATGGAAGGAAACAGTAAACATTTCGGCAGAAGAAAGGAAGCTTCGTATTAATGCCGTATTAGATGGAATATATAATTTAAGTGGCTTTGCCAAACAAGCCCGGGCGGCAACATCTTTAGCACCGGATATTGTAATGATTTCTTTACAGGAAACATATAACCAGCGCGGTTTAAAGGCATTGGAAGTAAATGATGATCGGACAATAAATATCAGCATATTAAAAGCTGCCATACAAGATCATAAAAACCAAGGTAACACCCTGTTGTTTGGTTATACTCCGGGCGTGGTGACCAATGAGTCAGAGCTTGAATCATTATTAAAAGAAAATAATATTGAGGTACAAACAGTTTACGAAGCTTTCAAGCAAGCAAAAGAGCTCATAAAAGTATAGGAGTGAGACCAGTGGAAGCTTTATTATCTGCCAAAATAGAAGTTCCTTACTGGTGTTCTTTTAAAGTACCTTTTGCTGTTAATGTACAGTTTACTTACCCGGTGCCACCGATTACCACTGTTAAAGGGCTGATTGCTGCAGCGTTAGGTTATCCTGCTGATTATCTTACTCCTTTAGAAGATTTAAGCTTTGGGGTGGGAATAGAACAAAAAGGAGAGCTTGTAGAAACATACAGCAAAATTATCAAATGGGATCGCCGTGATCTGCAAATGCGCACATTAGTAATGCGCCAAAAAATAATCGCTCCTCAATATGCAGTGTACGTTAAAGGTGACAGGCAGTTTATTAAGGAAATTGCAGCAGCATTAAATAATCCAGCTTTTCCGCTTTTTTTAGGAGAATCTGATGATTTTATTGAGATAAACGATGTAAAGATACATCCATTAAAAGAAATTGCCAGTACCACCGTGCATAATTGCTTACCAATGGAAATGGGACAAGCACAAAATGAGGATGTGCTGATTGCGGATTTACCCGTTAGCTTTATTTATAACAAAAGGGGTAGCCCCAGTGCACTTAATTGTTTAACTTATTATATAGCACCGGAAATCACCTTAAAAGAGCAAATTACGGCCTACGTTGTAGGGAATAAAAAAGTAGTCTTATGAGGTGCGTGGCATGATTGGCGATACTTTACTTGGAAAAACAAAACAAACATTATTAGGCCATACTTTGGATACAGCCGAGGCGTTTAAGCGCTATTGGATATATCATGGCAACACAATTAATGAGCGTATTAGCCAACTGGGCTATTCCTCGGCACTTTTTTATCAAATTGCTCAGTTTAGTGTGCTTTGCCATGACTTAGGAAAAGCTACAAAACGCTGGCAGCAGTACATTAGAAGCATATATGAAGAAAAACACTGCAAAAAACCAGCCAGTCATGCCCTTTATTCGCTCATGATAGCTAATGATTTCTTAACTGCCCAAGATTTGCAAAATAAACATGAAGGGCTTGCTGCCTTATTAGCAATTTTGGCTCACCACCAAATGCTGCACAACGATGCCTTCCAAGGTGAACGCATTAGAGGCGAGGGTACAAACGTAGTAGTGCCTGCTTTAAAAGATGTCATTGCATACTTAGAAAATATTAACCACTATATTCAATCAGATAACTATAGAGAACAATACACCAGCCGGGAAGCAGTAGAGTTAGTAGTTATGTTAAAAAATAAAGTCAAAAACATTGAAAATAAAGAGCTTATTAAATTTAAAGGATTATATACCTTATATTTATCAATTATTGTAATCTGCGATTTTGAATCCAGTTATTATTACTCAAAGTACGAAAAAGAAATTAAACGAGATATACCGCCAATGGAAAGACTAATTAAAGATGAGGTTATAGAAAGGTTAATTTTTAATGCAAACGAAACTCTAAAAGGCTTTGACTCTACTAATATAGGCATGAACCCAAACTATTGGCAAAAAGCAGTCATGCAAACAGATAATCCTTATGTCTTGCTTCAGGCCGGCTGTGGTGCCGGTAAAACAGGTGCTGCTATCTGTTTCTTTAAACATCAGCTTGAATTAAAGCGGGCCACCAGGCTAATTTTTACTTTGCCCACTCAGTTTACCAGTAACTCAATCTATTGGGATTTAACCACAAAATATGGTGTAAATGAAAAACACAAAGGTTTATACCATTCTGAAGTAGAAACGGTGCTGTTTTCTGAGAGCCAAAACCTAGAATATGAAGATGCCAAAACAGCCCGGGACTGGGTTAGAACCGAAAAATTACAAAATACCTTTTTTAACAAGCCAATAACAATTACAACGGTAGATCACCTGTTGTATTCACTGTTGCATTGTTACAAGTATGCTGATGTGGCCTTTGGTAATATCATGACTTCGGCAGTTATATTTGATGAACTACATTACTATGACCAATATACTTTAGATAAAATTGGTGAGTGTTTGCGATTATTAAGAAACCTGGGTATTCCACACTTAGTTATGTCGGCAACCATGCCCGATGCGGTAAAAGAAAAACTTCAAAAACAAGCAAAAAGGCAGAAATTAGAATACGTTATTATTCCTGATCAATCCAGCATACAAAGTAATGCCGAATTAAAGGCCAGTATGAACCAAGTGCCCTTTTTGATTGAAAAGGCTGATGAACCAATTATAGATGATGAAAATAAGCTATCTGAACATTTAATAAAATTTCTACAAAATCACCTGCAATGCCGGCAAATGCTTGTGGTTAATACCGTTCAAAAGGCCAAAGCCATTGCCAAGGATGTTAGAAAATTGTGGCCGGACAAAAATATTATTTGTTATCACTCTGAATTTACCAGAGAACACCGAGAAATAAAGGAAAAGTTAATTAAAGCATTTTTTTGCTTAGCTAAAGACAGAACTACAGAACAAAAGGAATTAATTGCAGAATATGGTTTTACTGACAATAACCAGTTAATATTAATTACTACCCAAATATGCGAGTTAAGTTTAGATATCAGTGCCGATATCATGTATTCTGAGATTGCTCCGGTAGACGCTGTTGGGCAGCGAGGCGGCAGATTACATAGAAGGGGGCAGCATTTTAATAAAAATAAATGTTCTTGTCACTATTGTAAAAACAGAAACTACTTACCAAATAGTTTCCAATATAGGATGATTTTATTTCCGCTTCCGGAAGGGAAAGCATTGCCATATGAAGAACAAATAGTGCAAGCCAGCTGGAATATAATTGGCAAAGCTTATAGTCAACAAAAGCTACAGCAGTGGGTAAACGAAATTTATCCTGATGCGCCGAGTTTAGCTGATCGAAACATGAAAACTTATATTATAGAAGACGCTGTTTTTGGAAGGCAACCTAAAGAAAGATTCGGCGACCCTAATGAAGATGCAAGTCAGGGAATTTTCCGGGTGCGGGAAAGTAAGTTTACTGTAGATACAGTTGTGCCGGCACAGTTTTATAATCCTAAACTACAGCCGGCAGATATGTTGAAAAAGTATGGAGTAAAAGTGGCCAGATATAAAATTAAAGATTGCTATGAATATATTGACGGAGTGAAGGTTGTAAATATACCGTATACGTTTAATTATGGTTTTGATAATTTTTAACCTTTATTTGCGAGCACCTTTGCTGTGCAAAATTTCCCGAAGGTTCTCGCAGGCCTCTAAGCCTACAAAATACAGCACTTTGACAATTTAAGAAGTAATAAAATTAGTGGTATGTTGCCAACCATCTTTAGGTTCTCGAAAACACATCGGCAAACCCAATGACCACAAGGACTAGGGATACAAGCGGTTGTAAGAACGATAATTCCCTTAGGGGAATTGAAACATAAAGCGTTGTAGGCTTCACCCATTGCACGGTTCAGAGTTGTAAGAACGATAATTCCCTTAGGGGAATTGAAACAGTGCAGCAATCCGGTTGAGCTGGGTGCGGAAAGTTAGTTGTAAGAACGATAATTCCCTTAGGGGAATTGAAACAAGGCGTATCCATTTGTCTTTGTCTTGTCGACTTGGTTGTAAGAACGATAATTCCCTTAGGGGAATTGAAACATATGTCACGTGACGTAATATGTAAACAAAAACACAAAAGTTGTAAGAACGATAATTCCCTTAGGGGAATTGAAACGACTCTAGATATCGCCCTGCGCATCCGCAAGATCCTGGGTTGTAAGAACGATAATTCCCTTAGGGGAATTGAAACATTTTACCTTAGCAATTGGGCCTTCTTTGTCGGTTGAGTTGTAAGAACGATAATTCCCTTAGGGGAATTGAAACTCATCAATAGTCAAGGGAGAACGCCTTATTTGCTCAAAGTTGTAAGAACGATAATTCCCTTAGGGGAATTGAAACACACTATTGCTGCACATCATGTAATAATAAAAGCGTTGTAAGAACGATAATTCCCTTAGGGGAATTGAAACTAAGTTATTGTGCGTATGGTTTTTGTAACAAATTCTTGTTGTAAGAACGATAATTCCCTTAGGGGAATTGAAACTCTCCCACTTGTAGAAGATGGGAGATGAATTTCGGGGGAAGTTGTAAGAACGATAATTCCCTTAGGGGAATTGAAACGCCTCTATATGCCTATATGTCGCTCTTTTGAGTTTCACTTGTTGTAAGAACGATAATTCCCTTAGGGGAATTGAAACAGTGCGTCTTTTACGTCTAAATAACTTCTTTTGTGTGAGGGGTTGTAAGAACGATAATTCCCTTAGGGGAATTGAAACAATCTTTTACTTTCCCGTTTATCTGCGCTTTATTTATACGTTGTAAAAACGATAATTCACTTCGGGAAAAGGATAGTTAGTAAGGAGAGTTAGTTATGAAGGTGTTGTTGCTGACAGTTGGTGGGTCAGATGTGCCAATCGTGAAGTCCATTAAAACTCATCTGCCCGAACGAGTGATTTTTTTGTGCTCTGAAACTGATGGGGTAAATAAAGGAAGCAGAGAAACAGTTGATGGCGAAGGTCTGGTTTGTATGGGTGAGCGGCCGTGTATTGTTAAGCAGGCCGGCCTTGCTGAGGAACAGTACAGTATAGAAATTGTTAAGCCTGACGACCCATACAATGTTTATAAAGTAGCTGACCAATTAATTCGCAACTGTCTGGAAGAATACAGCGAAGTGATTGTGGATTATACCGGTGGTACCAAGTCGATGTCGGCAGGGTTGGCGGCGGCAGCGATGGATCATCCTGAGTGTAAGCTCAGCTTGGTTAAGGGGCCCCGGCTGGATTTGGTGCGGGTACGTGACGGTTTGGAACGCGTCACTCAAATGACTACCAATTATGCCTTTGTGCAAAAACAAAAGGCGCTGTGTGAAAATCTTCTAAAGGAATGGAATTTTGAGGCCGTGGTCAAGGTGCTGGAAGAAACTGATAAGTACGGCTTGCTGGAAAAAGATCCGGCACTGGAAAGATTGTTATATTTATGCAGAGGATTTGCCGCATGGGACAGATTTGATTACCGCAATGCGGTACGATATATCGAATTATATAAAACAGACGAAAACATTAAACCGTACAATGCTTTGCTTAAGAAGATAAATAATACTTTGAGCTGGTATGATGAATGGCAGCCGGACAGTAAAAAAAATCCGCCCGGATTTATGCTGGTATATGATGTGCTGCAAAACGCCAAGCGGCGCGCGGCCCGAGGTAATTATGACGATGCCGTGGCCAGGATTTACCGTGGCGTGGAAATGTACGCTCAATTTTGCCTGCGCACTGCAAAACCTCGACTTACCAGCGATGATATAGACACATCTGTTTTGCCGGAAGAATGCCGGCAAAGTTTGGAGCCCAGACGGACACCTCAGGGAAAAATACAGATTGGATTAAAAGAAGATTATGAGTTGCTTTACTGCATTAAGCACCCTGTTGGCCCGGTATGGCAGAAGTGGCGTGAGAAGGTATTATCAGTTATTCAATTAAGAAACTACAGCTTTTTGGCTCATGGCATGAAACCAATTAGTGAGGCAGAATATAAGGAGATGGAAGGGGTAGTTTGGCCCTTTATTATAGAGTGTGACCAAGCGCAGCAATTTAAAGAAGGGCTGGCCCAGGCTTTACAGCTGCCCACAGAGTTATAAATAGCAGTGATAAACCGGGGTAGACTACATACCTCGGTTTTATTAGTGGGAGGGAGCACAGTTTTTTAAACGAGTGTATGAGCTTTACAGAAGAGGATAGGTGTTATTAAGTTTACATAACTAGTTTACATAACTTCGCAAAATGTAAGTTTTGCGAAGTTGGTCTGCAGCCGGCCTTATTGAAGCATTTTCTAAGGCATTTTAGTTTCTGAGGCATTTCAAGCAAGCTATTGGTTTGTTATGAAAAAGTTGTTAGCAAGTTATCAGCAACTTATTTCCAAACCTTTTTACAAGCTATTCAGGTTTTAGCAATCTATTAGCAAGCTTTTACAAGCTACCGGCAAGTCATTGCCGAAGCATTTGTTGCTGCGCTAATCAATAAGATCCGCTGTTATACATATTGATTATCATCTTAAATGAATTTACAGCCGGCATGCTCGCCGGTGTTTGTACAATTACTGTAGGTATTGATTACTTATATAGTTTACTTTCTAATTAAATAAGATTGCTTTAGTAATTTCGGGCCTTTTTAAAGCCATTTTAAGCGGTTTTATTTTGGCCCCAGTATGATTACCTATGCCGATATTATAGATATTTGCTTACAGGCTGATTTCTGGTATTCATTATTAATAATGAGGTTTAGAATGTAGACCGATGAACATAATTAGCTGTTATTTATAAGTTTCTAACTGCTGCAGGGGATATGAATTTTTTAATGTTTACTTAGCAGTTATATATATTAATGGATATTGTTGTTATTTACCGGCGTTTTTAGATTATGGCCCCTTCTTTTTTATTATTCTAGTTTACATAATATTTATTAGAGGAACCAATATTTTTTAAAAACGGCTCCTTCCCTCATTAATAAAATGTGTTTATACAAGGACTGAAAATCTAAGCTTAATTATTGAATATAATTTCCGTAAAATCTCACTGATTGTTGTTAATCTTAGTAATGTAGCGAACATTTCTTGATTTACCATAGGCAATACATCCTACAGATGTTCCGTTTTCACAGATAAGTTGTGCCGTTATTAAGTCACCTATTATCCATTTTTCTGTTTGGTGGTTTGTAATGGTCTTATTAAAAATAATTTAAAATAAAAAAATAAATTTCTAAACAGCTTGTCCGTTTAGTTGGCTTTACCATTACTTACAAAGCTTTAAAAACTTAAAAAGCAACATTTATTAGTTAAATATCTACATACTAATGTTTCATTCTAATGTTTCATTCTAATGTTTCATTGTTTTTGTAGTGTAATAATCGGCGGCAATGTCTTTTAAGGCCATGTAATAATACTTGCTGATGTGATCGCCAATGACGCTTCCGGTGCGAAAGGCTATTGGCAGATATTTATCTACATGCTCATAATGCCACACTTTTTTTATCAGCGGAGATTTTATTTTTTTAAACGGTAAATGGGGTACGATGTCATAGATGTTGGCAATACGCACGCTGTATGATACCCTCCGGTTGAAAGCCCGAGCAAAGTTAGGATCGCCTACCCGCGGGGAGCCAAAGTTAATCATTACCGGATGCTTGAATTTGGTGTTAGCGGCAGCGTCTAAAGTGTGCAGCGTAGCCAAAGCCGCACCAAGACTGTGACCGGTTATAAACAGTGTTTTGTAAAACGGCAACAATTGCAGGGTATTGATAATTTCGTCCCGGCATGACGAATAAATGTCGGTAAATCCGGAATGGGTTTTTGCCTCATCTGCAATAAAGGGAAAAGTGGTTTGCGGAAAGTCGATGTTGTTTAGCCAGTCACTTAAAGATCTGCTTCCCCGAAAGGCAACGATAATATTGTTTGCCGATTCAATTATATAGCCAAACCAGGCTTCGTTTTTAAAAGCGTTGGTGCCAAAAGCCTCCGGGTTTAACGCTTTAGCTTTAAAGGTGCTTACAATTTCATAGCCTTCGGGCAAATCAAAATAGCCGTTGTTTTCATACAGCTTATATGCATCTAAGCATCGCTCCATGAAAAATAAAGCAAGCTGAAAGTCAAATCCCATCATAAAATACTTCCCCCTGCTTAAAAGCAAAATAATCAATATTTAATGATAATAATATTGAAAGTTGTTGCCTTTGGTTACAAATAATCCCTGGTCTAATTGACCAGGGTATTTATGTTACTCAATAATTGTATGTGCCTTTTCTTTAATTTCCACTGGAATACTTACACCCATTCTGGAAGCTGCCTGCATGTTAATAACGATATTTGAGCCTTCTTGGCTTTCAATGGGCATATCTTGGGGTTTTTCGCCCTTTAATATCCGTAAAGCCATTTCACCGGTAGTACGTCCTAATTCGTAGTAATCAATGCCAACAGTAGCTACCGCTCCTTTTTTAACGGATTCCTGCTCACTGGCAAAAAGAGGAATTTTTTTATCTTCAGCAACTTTTACTACCGCCGATACCGAAGCAACCACCATGTTATCGGTGGGCAGATAAATAGCATCCGCTTTACCTACCAAAGATTGAGCTGCCGCCACCACTTCGTTTGAGGCCGTGATCGGCATTTTAACTATTTCTAAACCCAGCTGCGGTGCAGCTTCTTCAGCAATATCAACTTGTATTTGCGAGTTAATTTCACTGGAATTATAAATTACTCCTACTTTTTTGACATTCGGAACGATGTCTTTTATTAACTGCAGCTGGTCTTTAACCGGGTTCATGTCTGTCGTTCCGGTCACATTTGTGCCCGGCTTTTCAAGGCTGTTTACCAGTTTGGCGCTTACCGGGTCAGTAACTGCCGTAATAAGAATCGGTATATCAGTTGTCTCATTTGCCATGGCCATAGCAGACGGTGTAGCAACGGCCAGCACTAAATCGCATTGCTGCTGAACAAATTTGCGGGCTATAGTTTGCAAGTTAGCTTGATCGCCCTGGGCATTTTCATAATCCACTTGTAAATTCTCACCCTCAACGTATCCGTTTTCTTTCAGTACATCCAGAAACCCGCTTCTCGCTGCATCAAGAGACGGATGTTCAACAATTTGAATAATCCCTAACTTTACCGTTTCAGAACTATCACTGCCTGTAGTTTCACTGCCACAGCCTATTAAACCAACCGACAACACAGCCGCTAAAAGAAGAATTAACAGCTTTTTCATTATTTATGCCTCCCCTTGAAATTTTATTTTTATTTATGAGATTCTCAATTTCCGTTCAGTCAATTGGTCTAAATATTATCGACGCTCCCCCCTTTCGCAAAATATAAAAAACTCTCCGCTCCCATATAGGGACGGAGAGTTAAATCCGCGGTACCACCCTAGTTGACTGTAACAACAGTCCACCTCAGCCAGGTACGGGAATGATCGCAGGCCCAGGGTACCGGTATGTTTAGAGGGATAAAATAAAAAAACATTTCATCCTCAAGGGACGAAATGTTACATTCCGCGGTACCACCCTAGTTGCAAAAATGCCACTTTACCGGTACGGGACAGATCAGTCCGATACCTGTTCCCTTTTAACGGTGGGAATTCCGGTTGCACCTACTTTGTAGTTCAGCACAACAACTCCGGAGGGAACTTCGATTAATCCTCCCCTAAAGAAGCTTCCAGTCTACGGCTTCTTCTCCCTGAAGGGTCGCAATTAACCTACTTTTCTCCATCATCGTAAATAGCCAATTTTAAATTAAGATTATAATAAACAGAACCTGTTGTTCTGTCAATACTTTTTTACCAAGTTCTATTTATTACTTACTGCTTAAAGCTGAAGGCTGTGCAGCTCAAAACAGTACATTTTGCACGGCGGTAATTTTAAGGTTTTATGTAATTCCGTCAGTACAATTTTAGAACCAAAAGCGGTAAAAATCAGGCCCTTTTCAATCAGCTCACATATCTTTGTTTCATATAGTTTGAAAATTGCAGCGGTTTTTTTGTTATGCCTGATAAAGTCCTTTTTATATTTCTCTAAGGCATTGTTCTTTAACCAATAATTTAGCTCAATTAAGTTTAGTGTCTTGCCGATAGCGTCTAAATCAGACGTAAAGCCCTTTTCGGCAGCATTTTGGCAATAGTTGTACTGTGCCTGATGCCAACGGATAATATCAAACCCGCATGCCTTTAGTATGTTGTCTATTGTAAAATGGTGAGAAAAGCTCATGATTAGAGAAAATACAGGGTTCTCAGTGCCTTTTTCCTCAAAAAAGAACCAGTATCCTTTTTCGTATATTAGGTAGTGATGGCACAGTTCATGGGCCCTAATATAGTCAACCATCAACGGGTCAACGTCACTTCTGATGTAAACATGGGTTTTGCTGATCACACCACCCGAAAGATGCTTAAGCAAGGCATCATTAGCTGCCGATTTCTTTTCAAAGACAACTGTATGCGGGTCTATTTTTAGTTTTTTATACAATTCCTTCCAAATATCAGACATAACTTAATTTCCTTTGTATAAATTTTTTATGTAAACCACTTCCCGGCTTTCTTTTTAAAATTATATACAATAACCGCCGTTAATCAAACACAATAAACTAATAAAAAAAGCCGGAAATTCTCCGGCTTTTTTTAACTGATTAATTTTAATAGGTAAAAGTAAATGCGCCTATTTTAGCTGCAAAGGGTCTTGATTGCAACCACTTATTAGTTACATCAGATTCAAAAAAGTAAATTGCTCCGTTTGTCGGATCCCACCCATTGATTGCATCTTGGGCGGCACGACGGGCTGAATCTGTCGGCGGAACGTTAATATAGCCGTTTTGTACCGGTGTAAATTGGTAAAATCCATCGCTCTTTTGATAGATTACCTCACTGATGCTGTTCGGAAAACTAGGGTGACTCACTCTGTTTAATACCACTGCCCCCACTGCCACCTGAGCAGTGTACGGCTCTCCCCCGGCCTCAGCATTTATCAGCCTGGCCAACAGTTCAAATTCATTGGCAGCCACGTTTGCCGGTGCGCTAGCCGTACGGTTTACCGCACCCCGATCGGCAGTAGTGCCGGCAGGAATACGCAGTTGCTGCCCGGGGTAAATCAATGTGCTGTTTAAGTTATTTGCCCGCATAATTTCTTGATAAGAAAGGCCGTATTTTTTTCCGATTAAGTACAGTGAATCTCCTTTTTGTACGGTATATACCCCGCTTGAACTGCTTGTACCGGGTATTGACAGTTTTTGTCCCGGGTAAATCATGCTGCTGCTTAGTCCGTTTGCTTGTTGAATTTGAGCAGCAGATACACCAAATTTTTGTCCAATTAAATAAAGTGAATCACCCTTTTGCACCGTATAGACGGTGGCTGCTTCTATGCCGCTTACCGGTACAGTTAAAAGCAGCGAAAACATACAACCCGCAAAAAATAATCCTATTTTTCTTCTCACTCTTTCCCTCCTAATTTTTATTTTTTTATCTGTGCTTATATCTCTAATGTAACTTCGACATTGTTACAATGATCCCTTTTGGAAACAAATGGTTAAAATGGCGGTAAAAACCCTCAAAGCCGCTTTCTGCCTAGCCAATCAACTGATACAAAAAAAATAAAAAAGCACAACGAGCCGTTTAACTCGTTGTGCTTCTGCCTTCTTATTTTATTTCATCCCATCTAATTTCGTCAATAATTATCCCGTTATAATCCGCTTCATCCAAACATTTACCGCAGTTATCACAAATTTTTTCATAAACTAAGTCACAGCGTTTGCATTCGCCGCAGTGATCACAAGTTTTGTATTCATCCAGCAAACAGCGGTTTTCTAGGTCTGCCTTCTTTCTTCGCAGTATACGATAAACAGCCATAACTCCACCTCAGTTAGCTTTTTTAATTAATTCGTGTCCATGATGTAGCTCACTGCCCAGCGTTTTTATGACCATTACCGTCAGCAGTATCAAAACAGCCAACAGTATAATAGTACCGCCGGGAGGCAGGTTTAAGTAAAATGATAAAATCAACCCCAAAATAACAGATACCACCGCAAATAAAACAGACAGTGTTAATGCACCTTTAAAACTATTAGCTAACTGCAATGCAGTGGCCACCGGCATAATCATCAAAGAGGAAACCAAAAGTATTCCTACAATGCGCATGGTAACAGCAATGGTCAGTGCGGTGACTACCGTAAAGATGATGTTAATTGTTTTTACCGGCAAGCCGTACACGAAAGCAGTTTCTTCATCAAAAGATATCAAGTACAATTCTTTAAATAATGCTGTTATTAACAATAATACAACTAAACCGGCCGTGAGCACAATGATTACGTCGGTGCGATTATTAATGATAATGCTGCCGAAAAGGTAGGTCAGTATATTGGCGTTTAATCCGTTCCCAATACCCAATAATACTGCAGCCAGCGCGACACCGGTTGACAGCATAATGGCAATGGCCAGCTCAGAGTAATTGCGGTAGCGCTGACGGAGGTTTTCAATAATTAACCCTCCGCCTACCGCAAAAACAGTGGCGCCGATAATCGGATTGGCCCCGGACATTAAGCCCGCGGCCACACCGGCAAATGATACATGAGAAAGTGCATCGGCGATTAGCGACATGCGGCGCAAAGCGATAAACAGCCCCACTAAAGGGCAAATGACGGCCACAACCAAACCGATAATAAAGGCATTTTGCATAAAGGTATATTGTAAAATCTCAAACATTTAATCACCTTTATATATTAATTAATGGCAAAACTTTCTTCCACGCTTTTAGAGCAGATTATGTTTTTAAGGGAATTTTTATCGCCTGTATGGCATGAACAATGACAAATTTTCTTATCCAAACATACTTGTCGGTTGATTAGGTTTTTTATTAGCTCCAGCTCATGGGAAACGATAATTATTGTTAGCCCGTGTTTTTTATTTAAGTTCTGCAGCAATTCAATGATCAATGCTTGGTTCTGCACGTCAACACCCACAGTAGGTTCATCAAGAATTAACAAATCAGGTTTGGATACAATTGCTCTGGCAATAAATACGCGCTGCTGCTGCCCCCCGGAGAGGGTTGACAGGCGATTGTTTTTTAATTGGTACAGGCCAACCAAGCGCAGTGCTTCTTCTGCCAGCCTGTAATCTTCATTGTTCAGCGGCTTTAACAGCCCGCGTTTGGCAATTCTGCCGGCTGCTACCGTTTCCAGCACTGTTGTCGGAAAGCCTTGATTAAAGGCGGTGGCCTTTTGCGGCACATAGCCAATTCGCATACGCCCGGTACATTTGTGGGCCGGGACGCCAAACAGCTTAATCGCACCGGAAGTCGGCTTTAATAAACCTAAAATCAGTTTTAAGAGCGTGCTCTTCCCTGCCCCGTTTGGCCCGGTAATGCCTACGGCGTCACCGGCATTAATGGTTAAACTGATATCTTCCAGCACGGTATGACATCCGTAGCTAAAGGTGACCTTATTAAGTTCTAAAATTTGTTTACTGCTCATCTGAAACCCCCAGTGCAAGCTCTAAGTTATAGAGGTTTTCTTCCATCAGCGAAAGGTAGTTTTTCCCTTGGTTAATTTCTTCTTCAGTCAAACTGCTAATCGGATTTAACACCAAGGTGTCTCCCCCAAGCTCAGCGGCAATGGTTTCACTGACTTTGGGGTTTATTAAGCTTTCAAAAAAAATGTACTTAATATTATTTTCTTTAGCCAACGAAATTATTTCCGCCAGCCGAGCCGGAGTCGGCTCCATTTCCGGATTAACACCGCGGATGGATATTTGCTCCAAACCATAACGCTTGGCCAAATAACCAAATGCATCATGAGAAGTAATAAACTTTTTCAAAGGCGCATTGGCTAACCGCTCCCGATATTTTTCATCCAGCGCGTCAAGTTTACGGCAATAGGCTTGTGCCTGTTCGCGGTAGTAGGCAGCGTTTTCCGGATCAATTTTTATTAAAGCCGTTAAGATATTTTCTACCTGTTGTTTGGCATTTAACGGATCCAACCAAATATGCGGGTCGCTGCCATGATGATGTTCATCACCATCACTTTTAATTAGCTCAATCCCTTTGCTGCTGTCAACAACCGTTGGCCCTTTTTCACCAAAGGAAGATATAACTTGTTCTGCCCATGGTTCCAAGCCTGCCCCGCAGTAGACAAACAAATCAGCCTGCTGTAAAAGGGCAATGGCCTGAGGGGATGGTTCCCAGCTATGGGGTTCTGCACCGGCCGGCAATAGATTTATTACCCGCACCTTTTCCCCACCTACGTTGGAAGCAAAATCATACAGCGGATAAATGGTAGTACATATTACCACAGCATAAGACTTATCCGTTTCTGCGTCGGTAATAGTTTGGCTGGTGCAGCCTGTAATTGTCAACATCAGCACTGTGATTATTAAAAAAATTAAATACTTTGATTTCTTCAATATCCTTCCTCCATACTAATAGTCTTTACAAACATTTGTCGCAATAACCAAATATTTCAAAATTGTGGTCAACCACTTTAAATTTCTTACGGTTAATTTTGTCTGCGATTAGATCCATCGGACAAAAATCCAACTCCACTAAATAACCGCATTTAAGACAAATCATATGATGGTGATGTTTGTCTCCGCAAAGTCTAAATCTGTTCTTGCCGTCGCCAAAGTTTGCCTCACAGACAATATTCAACTGCAATAGCAGGTTTAAATTGCGGTAAACGGTATCAAGACTGACATTGGGTTGGTTTACAATTACTTGTTGGTGAATTTCCTCTGCAGTTTGCATTTTATTTGCCGATAATGCCCTTAAAATTTCCTGACGCTGGGGAGTAATTTTATAACCGTTTTCTTTCAGTTCATTCAGATAATCTTTAGTGTCTACCAGCGCAAACGCCTCCTAAATAATAACTATTCTTATTTATGCTTAATATACCTATAGCACTTCTGTTATTTTATGTCAAGGTGAATATCGTTACATCAAGATACATTTTCTAAAATAAAAATACTCGGATAAGTAAATATCCGAGTAAATTATCTTGCCGCCCGCTCAATAAACCAGTGAAAGAATCCGGCAGTGCTGCGTTGAGCCTTGGGCAGTAAAATGGCGGTAACTTTATGGTATTGTTCTGCAGAATGCTGATTACACACATCCGGATAATAGCGCCAAGATGTTTTGGCATTACTTTCTACCCATTCTTGCGGCGATTTGGCAGCTTGATAAAAACCGCCGTCATTTACCGCGTATTCATGACAGTGGCATTGCACCCATCTTTCATAGCCGGTGTGGCCGCAAAAAGGCATGCTGCGGGCATGAAAAGGGTTAGACATATCTTGCACAATATGCACGGCAGCGCCAAGATAAAACATGCATTTTTCCAGCAGGCCTTGTTGCCAATACTTTAAAGATTGACTAAAGTATATGCGGCACTCATCCCGGGCATCCGGCCAGGGCCAAATGCCTCTGTTTTTTTGAGGATTAAAGTAATGGGCAACATTTTTCCAGTTTTTATCTGCCCAAATTACCCCTTGATTGATCTTTTCTATATGTTTGTTTAAATACCGGGCTATGCTGCAGTAGCCGTCATTGGCCAATATTTTTATCGCCTGATGATTTAAAAAGATATGGGTATTGCTGGGAATATCATTTACCAGCTTTTGAATCGGCGAAGCTGCCGTTAGTAATAATTTGGTGACATTCCAGGTAAAAGTGTTCAAATCACGCTGCCCCTTTTATGTTTTTAGAGATAATTTTACCCGAAATGGTGCTTTTTATAACGGCAGAGAATTTGCAGGTGAAAAGTGAAAAAGTTGTAAAGTATGCCGCTCTAAAATTTTGGGGCAAAAAAATTCAGCAGTAGGCATTTAAGCTACTGCTGAATTTTTTAAGCAGATTATGACAAGTTAACTTTTTGCAGTACATTTTTTACCGATTGGAAGGATTTTTCCAAGGCGGCTTTTTCTTCGGCGTTAAGATCTACTTCAATGATTTTTTCTACGCCGTTGCCGCCGATAATGGCCGGAACTCCGGCACAAATATCCTTTTCACCGTATTGGCCTTTTAAGTATGCAGACACCGGTAAAATGCGCTTTTTATCCTTTAAGATAGCTTCTACGGTTTGAATGACGGAAGCAGCCGGCGCGTAGTAAGCGCTGCCGGTTTTTAGGTGGGCGACAATTTCCGCACCACCCTTACGGGTGCGCTCTACAATAGCGTCAATTCTTTCTTTGGGTATCAGCTTTTCAATCGGAATGCCGCCGGCATAAGTATAGCGAACCAGCGGAACCATGTCATCGCCGTGACCGCCCAGTACAAAGGCGCTGACATCTTCAAAAGAAATTCCCAGTTCCAAAGCAACAAAGGTGCGGTAGCGGGCGGAATCCAGCACACCGGCCATACCCATCACTCTATTGGGTTCAAATCCGGTGGTTTTGAGAATTATATAAGTAATAACATCTACCGGATTGGAGACTACAACTACATAGGCATTTGGCGAATACCGGGCAATGTTTTTTCCAACTTCCACTGCAATTTGCGCATTAGTACTTAATAAATCATCCCGGCTCATTCCCGGCTTGCGGGCAATGCCGGCGGTAACAATAACCACATCGGAATCAGCAGTATCCGCATAGTCGTTAGTACCGATGATCTTGCAGTCAAAGCCTTCAATGGGTGCCGCCTCCATTAAATCTAAAGCCTTTCCTTGCGGTATGCCTTCCGCCACATCAATGAGGACAATATCTCCTAATTCTTTTGATGCTGCCCAATGAGCACAGGTTGCGCCTACATTCCCTGCACCCACAATAGTTATTTTGTTGCGCTTTTTCATTTAATTGCCTCCTCAAACTGTATAATTTTCAACAGATAATATTGTATCACGGTTTCAGGTAAATTTTACTATAGTTTATATTTCCTTGGCGGCGTATATTTTAACCCCCTCTTGGTATAAGTCTCCGCCGTATTGATCATTAACCACGATGGCCGGAAAATCTTCCACTAGCAGTTCGTGAATCGCTTCCGGGCCCAGTTCCGGATAGGCAACCACTTTAGCCTGCTTCACAGACTTGCTGATCAACGCGGCTGCACCGCCAATGGCGGCAAAGTAAACCGCTTTATGCTTTTTTATTGCCTCCACTACCTCGGGTGAGCGTTTTCCTTTGCCTATCATTCCCTTTAAGCCCTGTGCCAGCATTTTAGGAGTATAGGCATCCATCCTGCCGGCAGTGGTCGGGCCGGCAGCTCCGATTACTCTGCCCGGTTTGGTGGGAGAGGGACCGACATAATAGATAATTTGGCCGTGTAAATCTATCGGCAGCGGTTCCCCTTTTTCCAATAAATCTACCATCTTTTTATGTGCCGCATCGCGGGCGGTATAGATTTTTCCGCAGATTAGCACCTGTTGGCCGATGCGCAATTTACTGATTATATCATCCATTAACGGCGTAGTTATGCGTATCTGTGACATTGGTTCACCTTCTTATATATTTTTACAGTATGGCAGTTTTATGTCGGGCAGCGTGGCAGTTGAGGTTAACCGCCACCGGCAGACTGGCAATGTGCGTGCCAAAGGTTTTAATGTGCACCGCCAATGCCGTTGTACTGCCGCCAAAGCCCTGCGGGCCGATGCCAAGCTGATTGATTTCCTTTAGCCATTCTTTTTCTAATTGAGCAAGCTTTGGATTGGGGTTGGTGGAACCGACATCCCGCAAAAGCGCCTCTTTGGCCAAAAGGGCCGCCTTTTCCATCGTGCCCCCAATGCCAACACCGATGATCAGCGGCGGGCAGGCATTGGGGCCGGCGGCTTTAACGGTGTCGATAACAAAATTTTTCACCCCGTCCAGCCCGTCAGCCGGTTTAAGCATTTTTAAGGCACTCATATTTTCACTGCCGCCGCCTTTAGCGGCGACGGTAATTTTTAAGTTGTCTCCCGGAACAATTTTCGTATGAATCACACATGGGGTGTTATCGCCGGTGTTAACTCTGTCAATGGGATCGCCGACAATGGACTTGCGCAAGTATCCTTCTTGATAACCTTTGCGCACCCCGGCATTTATTGCCTCAACAAAATCCCCACCTTCGATGTGTACGTTTTGACCCAGTTCTACGAAAACTACCGCAAAGCCGGTGTCTTGACATATGGGAATTTGTTCTTCTTTGGCAACTTGGGCATTTTTAATTAATAATTTCAATATTTCTCTGCCGCTTTGTGATACTTCTTTTTCTGCAGCAGTAGATAACGCATGAATCATATCTTCTCCTAAGTAATAGCAAGCATCTTGACAAAGTTTTGCTACTGTCTTAGTAATTTCACTGCACTGAATAGTTTTAATTTTTCACGCCCCCTTTTGTGTGCCAATCTGTTAAAATGTCTAACCTGCTTTAATTAGCCTATTTGTTAAGTTACCGTCAATTATACAGCAAAAACAGAGTTTACTGCTACCAGCAATACTTTAAAAATTAGTTGGCTATAAAAAATAACCTTCTTTTAAGAAGGTTATTTTTGTTTAATTTTCTTTAATGGAATGTTGTATTTCTTAATCTTATTATACAAAGTAGCCAATGAAATATTTAACGTGGAGGCGGCCTGCCGTTTTCCCGTCATTGACATGCCGTAAGTTTCCAATGCTTTTATAATCAATATTTTTTCCATTTTATCAATCGGCATAATGTCAATTGAATTGTTATTTGTACAGCCGACTAAATAAGGTTTAAGTGAATCGGCAGTTAAATATTCATCCTGTGAGGTTAGCATTACCCTTTCTAGCACGCTATACAGTTCCTTGACATTCCCCGGCCAGCGGTAATTTTGCAATACCAGAAGGGCATTAGGTGATAGGCCTTTGACCCTTTTACCCAGTTTGCGGTTGAGCTTTTTTATTATTGTATTACATAAGGGTTCGATATCACATTTACGTTTTCTCAGCGGCGGAATGTTTATTTCTATTACATTAAGCCGATAAAACAAGTCTTCTCTAAATTTGCCGTTTCTGATCAACCGGCGTATGTTGTGAGCGGTAGCGGCAATAATGCGCACATTCGCTTTGATTGGCTTTACTCCGCCCACCCGTTGAAAAGTAGATTCCTGCAGAAAACGCAGCAGCTTAAACTGAAGCTGGGCATTCAGTGCGCCTATTTCATCTAAAAATATTGTTCCGCCGTTAGCCAGTTCTATTTGCCCAATTTTATCTTTTTCAGCCGTATTAAAAGCACCTTTTTCCGTTCCAAAAAGTTCACTTTCTAACATATCGTCTGCAACCGCTGCGCAGTTAACGGTAATAAAGGGCCGGTTGCCCCTGTTACTTACACTGTGAATGGCATGGGCAAAGATTTCCTTTTCTGTGCCGCATTCCCCTAAAAGCAAAATCGGGGTATCGCTTTTCGCGGCATGTTGGGCGTCTGTCACTGCCTGTTTCATTTCATTGCTGGCGGCAATAATATCATTAAAAGTGTATTTGCTGCTGGTTACCTGCCTGTATTTATTAGATAGGTTTTCAATTGTGAAGTTGCTTTTTCTTAAATCCTCGATGATGCTCATAAAATTTTTAATCTGCTGGAAAACTAACACTGCCCCTTTTAACTTTCCGTCTGTAATTATCGGATAGGCGTTGGCCACTACTTCAATTTTGTTGCCACCGACAATTAAACGCTGACCGGTTACTGCCTTTCCTGTGCTTAATGCCTGGGCTAAAATTCCATCAGGTGACACTTTAAAAATGTTTTGGTTAATGTGTTTTTCTGCCGGCATATTGGTGATTTCACTAAAAGCTTTATTTACAAATATAATATTGCCAAAAGAATCTGCTACTTCAATTGGTTCAGGGACAGCGTCCAAAATACTAGACAATACTTCTAACGGCAGCACTGAAAATCACCACTTTACCTTAGAATAATTTAACATTTCCACACAATTCGGAAAATTCCTTCTATAAATGTGTCCAAAACATTAAATAATTGAAATTTGTCAACAATGCGAACAAACGTTTACCATTTAGCCGGTTTTGTGCTATAATTAACCAAAACTATTGAAAGGATGTTTTAACTTGCATAGTGAGCTCAACGATCGGGAACAGGCAGTTTTGCAAGTAATAAAAGACAATATCCGTAAAAAGGGATACCCTCCTTCGGTGCGCGAAATAGGTATGCTAGTTGGCTTTAGTTCCAGTTCTACTGTGCATGGCTACTTAAGAAGGTTAGAGCAAAAGGGATATATACGTCGCGACCCTACTAAGCCCCGGGCCATTGAAATATTAAACGATTTGCCTGAATTAGAAAGGGTAGATAATGATGAATTTATTGAAGTACCGGTTATCGGACAAGTTGCCGCCGGGCTTCCTCTGCTGGCGGTAGAAAACATTGAAGACACCTTCACATTGCCCAGAACTTTTACCGGCTACGGCGAATTGTTTATTTTAAGGGTACGCGGTGAAAGTATGATTGAGGCCGGGATATTGGAAGGAGATTTGCTTTTGGTGCGCAAACAGCCCAATGCCGTTAACGGGGATATTGTTGTTGCGCTGATAGAAAATGAAGCTACCGTAAAAAGGTTTTATAAAGAAAAAAATTTCATTCGTTTACAGCCGGAAAACAAAGATATGGAACCGATAATTGTACAAGACGTCAACATTATCGGCAAAGTAATCGGCTTAATGAGAAAATTGTAAAAAGTTACTTTAGGTCAATAAAATTTATTTTTTATTAAAAAAGACACCTCTAATGTTGTATAGGTGTCTTTTTAGCACTCTGGTATTATTATTTCATTGCTTCTTTACAAAGTTCACAAGTACTGCAGTAATCGGCCTTATCCTGTATGATAAAGCAATAAGTATCTTGTTCCTTCCAGCAAGGCTTATTTTTGTTAACCCCGCCTTCCTGTTCGCGCTTTCCGCCGTTACAGCCTTTAACGGTCCAGCACGGATACAAAGCAAGCGTATGTTGTACCCCTGCAATATTTAATCCCTTTTCGTTAATTAAATAGTGAATAAATCTTAATCTTTTAATATCGTTATTGGTGTACAGACGCTGCTTATTGCGTCTTGCCGGCTCGATTAATTTATGTTTTTCCCATATGCGCAAGGTTTCAGGGTGAACATTTAATAACTCAGCAACAACACCGATATTATAAAGAGGTTGGTCATCGTTAACTAGAACCATGCTTAAAACCACCTTTTCCTTTTAGTTAGCTACTTTATCATTATATATTTGCAAAACACATTTGTAAATATATTAATTGAAATTTGATTTACAATAACGTTGAAAATTCCCTAAAAAACAACATTTTCACTTAAATAGGTATTTTTATTTTTAAAAGCGGCGCATGTTGCTGCGCCCCGTAAACATCGGTCTCGCCAATTGAACCGGAGGGTCTTCTTCTCACTATGGTTATCTTTATGGCCAATGCCTGAGGAAATTCAACAATATCGATTATATCCTCCTCTTTAATGGCATACAGTCGGCAAATTAACTCTTTATTAATTACTTTTGACTGCACTGCTTTTTGATAGCTCAATTCATCTTTAAAAATAATATCCAGTGTCAGTTCAAAAGGGCCGGAATTTTTGCTTCGGATTACTTTGGCTAATTCAACAATGGAAACGGCGCTCATTATTTCACCTCCAGCATTTTCACCGGAAATAATGCCAAGGGATCATCTGCTTCCAGCAAATGGTAAACGCTAAATTCATAAACCGCCCCCACTTTGAAATCAGACGGCGAATAAGGAAATGCCAAATTGCCGGCAGTGGCAATACGGCCGGGATAACCGTAATGCAGCATGGTGCTGCGGGCAAAGCTGCAAATAGTATCCGCAATATCTTGTGTATCGGCAACGGCATCGATTATTATACCTAACTCATGTGCGGGAACGGGTTCCGGTTCCAAATCCCCCATCACGCCGTTTTTTCCGTATACGTGAAAATGTAGGTGATAATTATATCCTTGGTGTTGAAAATTATCTTGAACGCGCTTTTTAACGGCTTCAATAATTTCATCTATTTGCTTAATCATTATTTGATCGCGGCAACCGGCAATAGAAACTGTTCGGTAGCCGATTTTTTTAGCCCCTTCCAGCTTAAGCATATATTTATCTGTCGGAATAAGTTCACTGCCCTTTACTTGCACAGCACTCTCGCTATATTGCTTAAACGTGGTTTTTTTCAGGCTGAGGACACCGCCGGGGCCGGGCAATTCTAACGGATTGGTTTTCTCATATAGTGTGTGAGCCGCAACAGAGGTAGTGGTACAGCGCCGTTCTTTGTTTAATGGTTCAATAATAAAGCTGTCGGCAGTTAATGTTCCCATTAAGCTGTCGCTGCCACTGCCGGGCAGGGCCGCAATTGCTCCGCATTCCAAAATTTTGCCCATGTGCAGGGCCAAACCGGGATTGTAACCCTTGCGGACGGCATCAGCGGCAAAAACCGCCGGATCATAACAGCGCCCCGCCAATATCACTTGTGCCCCGTCATCTAAGGCTTTAATTAGCGGTTCCATGCCCATTTGGGCAACAATATGTGCAGATTGATTAATATCCTCCTCGGTAAGCTCCGGAGCCGGATGTAGCGGTTTAATTTTGCCGTTCCTTAATTCTTGCAGCAAAAAATTTTTATCCATTTCCGCTTCAATAACGGCCAGTTTAAATTGCCAGTTGTGCTCACCGGCCAACTCTTTAATAATTTGTAAGTTCCAATCTAAGTGGCAATTTGCCCCACTGCCGCCGGCCGTACCTATTAATACCGGAATGCCGCGTTCCAAGCCGGCATGAATAATTAATTCTAAATCACGTTTAACGGCATTGCGATTGGTAAATGATACGCCCGCACCGAGATAGTACGGCCCGGGATCCGTTGAACCGGCATCCACTGCAATAACATCGGGATTGCGTCTTAATCCCTCTTGAAACGAGGCTTCCGGAAACCCGTAGCCCAGTATGGCTGTCGGCGAAAGAACACGGTACTCGTTCATCAATTCAACCTCCTAATGTGCTTGTAATTATAATATCATATAACACTATTAATAGTAACCTTTAGCATTCTAATAAGCAATTATATTCACAAAAAATTTGATATTAATAATAAACAGTGCCATTAAAGCACTGTTTATTATTAAATATAAATTAGTTGTTTTCCAGTTTCAGTAGTGCACGGGCCGCAGACAGCACGCCCAGTTTGACGTATTCTTTGGATAATCCCCCTTGCACATAGACGGCATAGGGTTCTCTTAACGGGCCGTCTGCGGACAGCTCAATGGAAGCTCCTTGAACAAAGGTGCCGGCAGCCATGATTACCGCATCTTCATAGCCGGGCATTCCGTCCGGTACCGGGCGGACATGGGCATCTATCGGTGAGGCGCTTTGCAGGCCACGGCAAAATTCTATCAGCTTTTCTGCGGTTCCCAATTTAATTGCTTGAATAATATCGCTGCGATATTCATCATATCGCGGCGTTACTTCATAGCCCAGCCGCTCAAACAACCGGGCGGTAAATACCGCGCCTTTTAACGCCTCCGCCACAATATGTGGGGCAAGAAAAACACCCTGCATTAACAGACGCTGGACACCTAATGTCGGCCCTACTTCCGCGCCGATTCCCGGAGCGGTCCATCTGTTGGCCGCTAAATCTACTAAATCTTTTCGCCCGACAATGTATCCGCCGGTAGGGGCAATGCCGCCGCCGGGGTTTTTGATCAATGAACCGGCAATTAAATCTGCCCCAACATGGCAGGGTTCACGGTCTTCAACAAATTCACCGTAACAGTTGTCCACAAAAACAATAACTTGCGGCCGGCGCTCTTTTATAAAGTTAATCAGCTCTTCTATTTCTTTAATGGTCAGCGACGGCTGCCAGGCATAGCCCCTGGAACGCTGAATATACACCATTTTAGTTTGTTTATTTAACGCTTGTTCTATCCCTTGCCAATTTATGTTGCCCTTTGGCAGCAGATCCACCTGGCGGTACTTAATCCCGTAACTTTTTAAAGAACCGGGGGAGTTGCTGCGAATGCCGATTACTTCTTCCAGAGTATCATAGGGCTCCCCTTGAACGGCCAGCAGCTCATCACCGGGTTTTAGCACGCCCAGCAAACAAATAGCGATGGCGTGTGTGCCGGAAACAATTTGCCCCCTTACTAAAGCGGCTTCCCCGCCAAATACTTCGGCATAAATTTCTTCCAGTGCATCCCGTCCGGCCTCGCCGTAACCGTAGCCGGTACCGCCCTTTAAATGAAAATCACTTACCCGGGCATGATGAAAAGCCTGCAGTACCCGGCGGTGGTTAAGGGCGGATATTTCATCAATCTGCTGATATACATGCTGTATTTCGGTTTCTACTTCTTGTGCCAGTTTATCTAAATCAGTCATTAATTAACCTCCTGCCGGTAAAGTTTGTCCGATTAGAATATTTTATCATATTCTGCCGGTTTGTGTCTTATTAGTGGAAGGTTGCCAGCTAGGTCTTTACACTATATAAAGAAAACTTAGCTTCCGTCAAGGCCATTCATAGGGCGCAAGCGGAAGCTTTAGTTCTACATCTGCCCGTTCTCGTAAATGTAAAGTTGCTTTTGGGACGCCAAGGCAGCGGCACGCTCAAAACCGTGCCCTACCGGGCTACCAGCCAACTGTCAACTGTCTGCTGTCTAACTATCTTTCTAATCATCCGTCAAATCATCATGGGCATTGGCGATGTCTTCTGCCGTTATGGTTATTAGTTCTTCCCGACTGAAAGAGCTGCTGTTGCTGTTAACCAAGCGCACTGCTTGCAGGCGGATTGCTCTTTCAATTAAATTTCTCACCATTCTGGCGTTGCCGCTGTGGGGATGCCTCATGGCACGTTCCTGAATTGATATTCGCAGTTGTTCCTTCGCTTCGTCTGTTAAGCTGTACTGCCGCTGGTCTAACATTAACTTGGCAATTCCCATTAGTTCATTGATGGTGTAGTCAGGAAAATTAATATGAATGGGAAATCGGGAGCGCAAACCGGGATTTGATTCAATAAACCTTTCCATTTCCCGCCGGTAACCGGTTAAAATCAAAATTAAATTGTCTTTATGATCTTCCATCGCTTTAACTAAACAATCAATCGCTTCTTTGCCGAAATCCTTTTCTCCGCCCCGGGCAAGAGAATAGGCTTCGTCAATAAACAATATTCCCCCTAGAGCTTTTTTCACCTGTTCGCGGGTGCGTTTGGCGGTATGTCCGATGTACTCACCAACCAAATCTGCCCTTTCTACTTCTACGATATGTCCTTTGCTGAGCACACCCATTTCTTTAAATAATTGTCCCAACAAACGGGCAATGGTAGTTTTGCCGGTACCGGGGTTGCCTTTAAAAATCATATGCAAAACCATTGGTTCAGATTTTAGCTTTTCCTTTTGGCGTATTTTTTGAATCTCTATATAGGCATACAGTTCATGAATCAGTTTTTTTACGCTTTTTAAGCCCACCAGTTGATTGATTTCTTTCATTATCTCCTGAACACTTTTTGCATTGTTGTAATTTTCCATTGCCACTTCTTCAGTTGATTTGGTGGCCCGCATATGTTTACGCGGTGGAAGGCTTTTAATTTTGGGAACTTCTGCCCGTTCAGGATGCTGCCACATTTTGATCTTTACCAAGTCGTGTCACCTCGTAAGCTGTGATACTGTTACCATGTATACTCGCTCAGAGGTGAATAGTGAACCAAAATCAAAATGGCTAATTTTTGACAGGCAAAATAAAAAAACCCCTGTTAAAGGGGTTTTATTGCGCTTTATTTTCACTGTGTATCGTACTTACCGGGCGCGACGGGCTAATGGTAGAGATGGCGTGCTTGTATACCATCATTTGCTTTCCGTCGCTTTCGATGATCACTGTAAAATTGTCAAACCCCCGTACCAATCCTTTCAGTTGAAAACCGTTTATGAGAAACATGGTAATAGGGATATTTTCTTTGCGCACTTGGTTTAAAAAGGCATCTTGTAAATTAATTTGGGATTTGGTCATGGGGATAACCTCCGTTTATCTCTTTTTTCTAAATATATAAGCTTTACCGCTAATTATTTTAAACTTTCAACCGTAAAAACATTTTTTTCCGGATTATGAATTATTCTACACACTAGAAAACTTTTCCTGCATTAGAGCAATAATTTCCTCAGATAGTTTTGTTATATTATCATAATTATGCACATCCAGCCAATGTATGCGTGGATCCCGCTTAAACCAAGTGATCTGCCTTTTGGCAAATCTGCGGGTATCCCTTTTTATCAGCTCTATTGCCTCTTCCAAGGAAATTTCCCCCGCCAGATAGGCGGCAATTTCTTTATATCCTAAGCCTTGCATGGCGGTCATTGAACGCTTAATTCCTTTGTCCAGCAAGGATTTTACTTCTTCTACCAGTCCGGCGGCAATCATTTGATCCACTCGCTGTTCAATGCGACGATACAATAAATTGCGCTGCATGGTTAAGCCGAATATTGCCAGCTGATATTTGGCATTTGTTCTGTAACTGGCCCTTTGCATACTGGAAATGCGCCTGCCGGTAAGTTTGTATACCTCCAGCGCTCTGATTACCCGCCGCACATTATTGGGATGTATTTTTTCGGCCGCCGGCGGGTCTACTTCTGCCAGCTTACTGTGCAACCATTCATTTCCTTTAAGTTGGGCTTGTTGGTAAAGGGTTTTGCGCAGTTCGCCGTCCTCACCGGGGGCGGCAAAATCATATTCATCAATTACCGCCCTGATATACAATCCGGTACCGCCGACCAAAATGGGCAGTTTGTTTTTTTGGTGCAGCGAAGCAATCACTTGTTCTGCCTCTTTTTGATAGCGGGCCACGCTGTAATCCTCATCCGGCTTAACTATGTCAATCATGTGATGGGGCACGCCCTGCATCTCATCTTTAGTTGGCTTGGCAGTACCGATATCCATGCCCTGATAAACCAGCATGGAATCAGCTGAGACCACCTCACCCTTTAATTTTAATGCCAGCTGAACGCCAACGGCGGTCTTGCCGGTGGCAGTCGGCCCCACAATCGCCAATAGCGGTTTTTTATGTGCCATTTTAATCACCTCCTACCTCAATAACGCCGTAGGTAACAGGTGATTTGCTGTTCTCTATTTTCTTAAAGCCCAAGCGGGAAAACTCCTCACTGCGGGAACTTTCTTTCATCACCACTCTCTTTTTAGCTACCCGGCAAGCCTCACTAATCGTTTCTTTATCTAAAGGCGAATGTTCAGCCAATTTTCTCAGCGGAGACATGCTGGCTGATTTATGTAACGGCCGACGAAACATCGGATCGAAGTAAACAATATCTACGCTCTTTGCCGGCAGTGTTTTCAAATAATGGCGATGGTCGGCATTGATGACTTTGATACCTTTCAGGGCCTGTGTCAATTCTTTATTATCAGTTTGGTAACAGCGAATTCCCTCACTGACCACATAGGCCATCAGCGGATTTACCTCTAAGCCTGTTACCGAACCCTCCCTGCCGGCCACGTAATTTGCCACAATGGCATCGGCACCTAATCCCAGGGTACAATCCAACACACTGTCGCCGGCACAAAGGTTCATCGCTTCAATCATTCTATCAGTATTACCATTTTTTATCTCTTTGATGCGCAATTTTGCCATTCCCGGATGAAAAAAGAATTCCTCTCCTTTGACGTAAATAGACAGTTTATCTTTTGCCACTACCAAAATACCTGTAGTGTTATATTGTTTTTCTAATTCGTAAAGGGGTATATTTTTTCTTTTAACAAAAGGAATTTTTAATTCAGCGGCAATTTCTTTTGCCCGCTTAATCAGCGGTGCCGATATATTCAGCGAAGTGGTTACAATTTGGGTTTGCTTTACATTATTCATCGCTTAAACCTCTTAGCAAGTTCTTGGAACGACATTTGAATCATGGTGGGACGACCGTGCGGGCAGGTATAGGGGTTTTCTAACTCGGCCATTTGCCCAATTAATGTCTGCATTTCCTGATGTGACAGTTTTTGACCGGCCTTTATTGCGCTGCAGCAGGCTAGTTTGGCCGCTAACGCATCGTTAAAATGATCGGTGCCGGTATCCAGCACATCAAAGAAAAATGCCCCTTCCTCCCCGGGAGGAAAACCGGCCGGTACTCCCCGCAGTAAATAAGTGTTGCCACCAAAGTGTTCCAATATAAAACCTAACCGTCTAAAGGTTAAAATATGCTCTGTTAACACATTCACTTCTTGCTGGCTAAGCTCTAAAACCACCGGCATCAGCAGCATCTGGCTGTCCTGTTCATCCTCGCTTTGTTTTCGGTAACGCTCAAAGAGGACCCTTTCATGTGCCGCATGCTGATCGATAATATATAAACCGCCCGCACCTTGCGCTAAAATATATGTGGGCAACAGTTGGGCAAGGGGAAACAATTCCGGAAACCTTTGCCCCTCTAAAACGTCCCTCGCCTCACTTAACATTTGTTGGGCAGGTTCTTCAACGGCTCTTTTCAGCGTATGTTGGGAAACAGGCGGCGGTTTCAGCGGCAGCGTCGCCTGCTCTGTCTTGTTTTCCGCCGTATATTCTTGTGCCCCACTTGCCGGTTTAATTTCCGTTTGCTTTTCTTCTCTTACTTGCTGGTTTGATGCCGGCTGCTCCGGCTTGTTTTCCGCAAAAGAATAAGTTGTCAGTTCTTCGGTATTTTTACCGGAAAGCTGTTCTATTTGCGGCACCGACAAAGGCGTGCGCACCGCTTTTTGCACTACGCCGGTAATAAGTTTTATTAATTCCCGTTCATGGCTGATTCGTACTTCCATTTTTGTCGGATGCACGTTTACGTCAACCATTCCGGGCATAACTTCAATAGCCAACACTGCCAGCGGATGACGATTATAAGACATCAAGGTATGATAACCGTCTTTTATGGCGTCAGATATCATTTTGCTTTTTACGTATCTGCCGTTAATTAATATCGTTTGATGTGTTCTGCTGGCGCGGTTTAATTCCGGTTTGCTGACATAACCGCTGAGGTGGATGCCGGGCATTTCTCCCTCTACCGGGATCATTTTTCTCGCTACCTGAATGCCGTTTACAGCAGCGATGGCATCCAACAGTTTGCCTGTTCCCGGTGATTCAACCAGCACGCGGTTTTGCGAGGTTAACTTCATGGCCACATGGGGCCGGGACAGCGCCAAGCGGGAAACCATATCACTGATTAAAGCCGCTTCGGCAGCCGCACTTTTAAGGTGCTTTTTGCGCGCCGGCGTATTATAAAACAAATCCTGCACAACAACCTTAGTGCCTACGGGACAGCCAATGGGTTCATTTTCCACCACCGTTCCGCCTTCGACGACAATTTTCACTCCGACATCGGAATTTGGCGTTCTGGTAAGCAGGGTTACCTTGGCTACGGCAGCGATACTGGGCAGTGCCTCACCGCGAAAGCCCAGTGTGGAAATGCTGAACAAATCTTCTGCCCGGCTAATCTTGCTGGTGGCATGTCTTAAAAAAGCCTTTTCCGCATCCGGCGGCTCCATGCCGCAACCGTTATCACTGACGGTAATTGTTGTTTTGCCACCGTCCTTGATGTCAATGACAATTCTGTCAGCACCGGCATCTAAGGCGTTTTCCACCAACTCTTTAACAACAGACAGCGGCCGTTCAATTACTTCGCCGGCCGCAATTTTATTGGCGGTATCTGAATCTAAAATACGAATTTTAGGCAAGTTATACCCTCCAAAAGTCAGGTAAATTTGAAGTAATTAACCTTCTGTGCGGATCTCCTGGTGCTTTTCGCGGATGTAAGTTATAAATGTATCCTCGGTTTTATCCTGCAGATAAACATACGAATAGCGGTAATCTCTTTGTGCCTCATAGTAAAAGTCCCATGCCTCTTCTAAGCACTTTTTGCAACACCGGTTATGGATGGAAATAGCCATTATCCGACAGCGACCAATTTTGGGCTGAACGGCAAAGGAATCGATGGTGACAAAACCGGGGCAATCCGGACACACTTTTACTTTTTCCAGCTGTTTTTCTTCAAAATATTCGGTGTCGTAGTAAATATTTTTTTGTCGCTGATAAAACCGGTTTTTATCGCTAAATTTTGTAGCATCATGCTGATGGCGGTTAGCCCACAATTGTTGTAAGCGATCTACTATGCGGTGAACATAATCCGTTACTTGCGAGTTTTCTATAATTTTATCCGCTTGATATTCCGGTTCGGTAATATAGGTGTAGTTCCGACCGGCTAAGGCCAACAGTATGGCTAAATTAACATAAGGCAGCGCCGTTTCTATTGCATAGCCGCCTTCAAGCACGGCTAAATCCGGCTTTAGTTTTTCGGTTAGTTGAGCATAACCTTGGGCAGAAATCATCATGCTGCCCAGCGGATCGGTAAAGTGATTGTCCTGCCCTGCGGAGTTAATGACAAATTCCGGTTGAAAATCTTTTAATATCGGCAGTATCAAGTTATCTACCACATAAAGCAGGCTTTTATCTGTGACCCCGGGTGGGAGCGGGATGTTAACGGTTGTTCCGTATGCGTTCGGCCCCCCGGCTTCATTGGGAAATCCCGTTCCCGGGTAAATGGTGCGTCCATCCTGATGAAAAGAAATAAACAGTACGTCCGGGTCATGGTAAAAAATATCCTGAGTGCCGTCGCCGTGATGAACATCGGTATCCACAATGGCAATTTTTTTCAGCCCATAGGTGCGACGCAAATGCTCAACAACAACAGCTTCATTATTAATGGTACAAAAGCCTCGGTTGCCGTGTACCACCCGCATGGCGTGATGGCCGGGCGGCCGGACTATGGCAAAGCCGTTGTAAATTTCTTTATTCATGATTTTGTCACTTAAGTTGATGGCGGCACCGGCAGCAATGCGGTGTGCCGCCAATACCTGATCATCGACAGTGGGCACGCAAAAGTGCACGCGGGCAATATCATGGGGCGTTGCTACCGACGGAGGGTACTCAATAATTTCCGGCAAATCGAGAACGCCCTCTTCAAAAATCTGGTCTCTGGTGTATAGCAAGCGTTCTTCACGCTCCGGATGGACAGGAGAAATAGACCAGTCAAAAGCCGGGAAAAATACTAATCCGGTTTTTTTAATCAAACTAATCTCCCCCCTGCCCCTACATGTCCGAGAATACCCCGGTGGGTTTGTACGCATACATCGTATATTCTGCCGGTGGTTTGCATATCTCGGACAATGTTAAATACATCCTGTCGGGTTACTTCAATGTGCTCAATCTCATCCGTTAAGTTCATTTTTTCCGCGCGGTTAATTAAACAGTCTTTAGCTAACTGCAGTGCCTGTTCCTGGCCAAAGTTTTGTTCAGCAATTGTCCCTTGAAAGCCCTCTTCCTCAATGCTGTATATTCTTTGTTCGGTATCTACTCTTAAAGAAATTTGCAGCGTTGGTTTAGCTACTGCCGCCCCGATTGCATTGGCTGAGGATGCATAAGGAGGCAAAATAGGCACCCCGCCGATGCGGGCGGCGATTTGCGGTACAAAGCCGGGAGCACCGCCCCCCACACCTACTACATTTTTCGGGCGCAGTTTTCGCTTTTGCATTACTTCCCAAATACGATATGCCGGTTCCTGTTCCCACTCCTGAAACATATTTTCAATTTCGTTGACTACGGTATCGACAAAAAGTTTAATCACCTCACGGGCAACTTCCGGCACGGACATACCGGCGGGCTCTGCCAGCATCCTCATGGCTTCCCAGGCTTTTTCACTGTCACCCAAAGGTGTTAGCCCCATGACATTTAAAGCATCGGTTGGTGTGGGCAGCGGCCCGCCCATACAATAGGGAGGGCCCATGCGCTCGGAATAAATAATTGGCTTTTTCCCTACTATTTCTACTATGCTGTCGCCACCCACCGGCACCGATTTAACCGCCAGTGAGCGCACCTGAGTTAAATAATCGCCAAACCTCACGCCTTTGGATGAAAGCAGCGGTTGGCCGGAAAGTATGAGGGCCAAATCGGTGGTTGTTCCGCCAATATCGATTACCAGCGACGTTTCTCCGGCCGGCGTAAGCGCCAATGCCCCTAATGTGCTGGCCGCCGGGCCGGAAAAAATAGTCTCTACCGGTGATTGTTCCGAACTGTCCAGCGTCATCGTGCCACCGTCTGCTTTTAAAATAAACAACTGCGCATTTATGTTCCGCTGTTTCATTGCTTCCCGAACCGACTGTACAAATTGACGGTATTTTTCTTTAGTGGCACAGGTTAATAAAGTAGTGTCTATCCGCCGAGGAAAATTCAATTTTCCTCCTACCACATGCCCCATTTCTACATCCCAATCCGGTTTTGCCTGTTTGATGATCTCAGCCGCTTTCAGTTCATGTTTGTTGTTGCGAGGCGAAAACTTGCCTACTACCGCTACTTTGCTGTAACCTTTTTCCTCAAATAATTTTACCGCCTGCAGTACTTTGTCTTCTGCTAAGGGAATGATTTCACGTCCACGATAATCAATAGCACCGCTTACTATGCACACTTCAGCCTGGCGATATTTCTCTATTTTCCTGCCCGGTCCGGGCATTAAAAGCAACGCTACCGGGTCATGCTTTTTTTCTGCTACCAGGTTGGTAATCACCGTTGTGGAAAGCACTACCCGCTTAACATCAGTAGATGCGACTCCTTTCAACACGTTATCCAGCGCCTCTACTAACGGACTGAGCATATCATCAGGCTTGTTGTACACTTTGGATATAGCGCGCACCTTGCCATCGGATATTAACACAGCATCAGTGCTGGTACCTCCTACATCTATACCAATGTACACTATGACCCCTCCGTAATAACGGAATTGTTATTACATTATGCTATCACATCTTGGCCTAACAAAAAATCTACTTTTGTTAATTTTCGTGTAATTTTCTTACTTTACTTTGCAGTTCAAACAGAATATTTAAAGCCTTAAGCGGTGTGGTGTTTAACAGATCATAGCGTTCAATTTCACTTAGTATTTCAGCCGCCTCCGGATGTATGGAAAAAAGCTGCATTTGCACCGGCTCTTCAGCGGCAGCCGGTTGTTCTTCGCCGGAAATCACTTCTTCAGCCGCCTTACGGTATATTTCCAAGTTGGCTACCAGTTGGTTCGCACGATCAATAATTGTGCCGGGCAAACCCGCCAGCCGGGCACAATGCACGCCGTAGCTTTTACTTGCCTTACCGGGAACGGCACGGTGCAAGAAGACAACATCATCTCCCTTTTCTTCAACTGCCACCGCATAATTTTTTAAACAGCCCAGATTATTTTCCAGCTCGGCAAGTTCATGATAGTGGGTGGAAAATAGCGTCCGGCAGCCAACGGTATCATGCAGATATTCAATCACTGCCTGGGCAATGGCCATTCCTTCCAGGTTGGAAGTGCCGCGGCCCAGTTCATCAATAATTACCAAACTGTTTTTTGTGGCGTTGCGCAAAGCGTTGTTGCACTCCTGCATCTCAACCATAAAAGTGCTTCTTCCTGAAGACAAGTCATCTGATGCGCCCACCCGGGCAAATATGCGGTCAACTACGCCTATTTCCGCCCGCCTAGCCGGCACAAAGCCGCCCATTTGCGCCATAATGGTAATTAATGCCACTTGCCGCTGGTAAGTGCTTTTTCCGCCCATATTGGGACCGGTAATTAAGGCCATATAATTGTTTTCATCCAGCTCGGTATCGTTGGGCACAAATTCATTTTCACCCAGGGTTAGCTCCACTACCGGGTGGCGCCCATCAATAATCAACAATTTGCCGCTGTTGTTGACAACCGGTCTTACGTAGTTATGTTTCACCGCTGCTTCCGCCAGTGAAACTAAAACGTCAACTTTCGCCACTGCCGCGGCACTGTTTTGAATGCGGCTGATTTGCGAGGCCACTGTTTCCCTAATCTCGGTAAAAATGTTGTATTCCAAGTCTACCAGCTTATCCTGGGCGCCTAAGATAATATCCTCGTATTCTTTTAATTTCGGTGTAATAAAGCGTTCCGCATTGGCCAGCGTTTGCCGGCGCTGGTAATCTTTTGGCACGGCACTTAGGTTGCTTTTGGTAACTTCAATATAATAGCCGAATACTTTGTTAAACCGTATTTTTAGTGATTTAATGCCGGTGCGCTGGCGTTCTGCGGCTTCCAGCCGGGCAAGCCAGCTCTTGCCGTTGGTTGCCGCTTCCCGCAGCTTATCTACCTCGCTGCTGTATCCGTCTTTAATAATACCGCCGTCTCTCAACGTCAGCGGCGGATCGTCATTAATGCTTTTTTCCAACAGCTCGGTTAAATCAGCCAAAACATCAATTTCTTCAGCAATGTTGTTTAACAGCTTTGATGTAGTATTGGTTAATTGTTCTTTAATTGCCGGCAGTATAGACAAAGAATTTTTTATCGCCAACAAATCACGGGCATTGGCCGAGCCATAGGCTACTTTGGCCGACAGACGTTCTAAATCATAAACTTCTTTTAGTAAGCTTCTTAAGTCCTCTCTTAAAAAAAGGTTTTCTGCCAGCTCCCCTACCGCATCAAGGCGGGCATTAATTTGCTCAACATCTACCAGCGGCTGTTCAATCCATTTCTTCAAAAGCCTCCCGCCCATGGCGGTGGCGGTGAAATCCAGTACCCACAGTAAACTGCCCTTTTTATCGTTGGTAATCAGCGTGCGGGTTAATTCCAGATTGCGCCGTGCCGCAGCATCCAGCACCAGGTATTGGGCAACGGAATAGTATTTGATCTCTCTGATATGCTTTAAATCTCTCTTTTGCGTCTCCAGCAAAAACTGCACTAATGCGCCTGCAGCCACTATAGATAAAGAATCAGCCGGCAGCCCTAACTGCTCAACCCTTTCTTTGGAAAACTGCCGCTCTACATATGACAACGCCGTTTCCGCATCATAGGCATCATTGCGGTAATAATTCAATACTGCTGAACAGTGATTTTGTAAACTTTTAACCAGCTTTTCATTTTCTTTTAAATCATAAGGCATTAGTATTTCTGCCGGCTGCAGCCGGGTAAGTTCATTAATCAGTTCATCAAAGCCAATGTTTCCGGTCAGTTCCGAAACCATAAATTCACCGGTGCTGATATCGGCAAAAGCCAATCCACCCCGGTCTTTAGCAATTAATATCGAAACAATGTAGTTGTTTTTCTTTTCGTCTAAAAGCTGCCCTTCCATAACGGTTCCCGGAGTAATTACTCTGGTAACTTGCCGTTTAACTATCCCCTTGGCCGTTTTGGGGTCTTCCACTTGTTCGCAGATAGCCACCTTATAGCCATTGGCCACCATTTTGGCAATATATGAATCGACGGAATGGAAAGGCACGCCGCACATCGGCACTCTTTCTTTCGCTCCGGCATCTCTGCCTGTAAGGGTTATATCTAAAACTTTAGATGCGGTTATAGCATCATCAAAAAACATTTCGTAGAAATCGCCCAAACGAAAAAACAAAATACAATCGCTGTACTGTTCTTTAATTTTCAGGTATTGCCGCATCATTGGTGTATATGTCACAGTTATTCCTCCCGAATACCATTATATCACAGCAGGAAAAATAAAAGGCACCCCACCGAGGGGTGCAATTTTATAAAATTTAGCTTTATTCGGTTATTTATTTCTTTCTAAAACCCGCTGCCACTCTTCCTTGTGTAAGAAGCTGTTATCATCTACATTGGCTTCCAGTTCTAAATACATTTTGTAAGGCACGCTAAAGGAAAGAATGTCTTTGTCGACAAATTTTCTGGCAGAAATATCAAACAAGCCGATAATTGCTTTCGGGCTTTCTTCTTCCGCCTGCCGATAGGGATGAAGGCACACGGTATGACAACCGGCACCAAAGGGAGCAACGACGTTGACAGTTTCCGTCCGCCCGTAATTAGTGAGCACAATCAATGCCGAGAGCTGATCGGGGTTAGCCAAAAAGACAATTACCTTTGGCTCTTCCTGCTCGGTTACATCAGTCAAGGGTTTAAAAACAACATATTGTTCCGGAATATCGGTAAAGGGCAGTTTATTAATCTGCTCTTTGGCAAATTCCGGGTTTTTAAAGTAACCTTCACCTTCCTTCAGTGCCGGCATATTTCTTACTATCCCTTTGCCGACTTCTGTTTGACAAAACTGCGGATTGCCGGTAGACAGGAAAAATTCTATACCGCCGGGAAAGTTTGTGTACAGGTTACCAAAACCTAAACCGGTACCACCACCGATACAGCCATAGGTTTTGCGGTCAAATACGACGGTTTTTCCTTTGGCAGCCGCTTTCAGCATAGCAACCACGCAACCCCAGCGGCCTTCTTTAATCTGTAGGGCGTCCCCCGGTTTTTCGTTTGTGTGTATTACAGCCACCGGAAAATACTTGAGCCCGATAGCTTGGGCGATTTTACTTTCCATAATAAATGCCACCTTTCAAAATCTAAATATTCTTAAAACAATTATACAATTAACTATAATATTTCACAAAGTATAATTGACATGGCTTTTTAAAGGTGAAGGACAGCTCAGGTTTCATAAAGTAGCTGAACCGTCCCTGTGCTTTACTTTTTTTCCTTCCTTTAGTCCCTCCAGGCGGGGATTTAAAATAACCAAATCACCCGGTTTTAAGCCTTCTTTAATAGCTGTTTCTTGCTTTGTTTGAAAACCGGTGACCACAGGTTGAAGATGTGCTTTCCCCCGGCGAACAACCCAAATTGCGGTACCGTCTTTATAAGGAAATAAAGCCGTTTTGGGAACTACCAGTTGATTTGCTCTTTTTTCGGTGGTAAATTCTACATCCAGTTTGGCCCCGGGTATTAAGGTAACGCCTTTAGGAGGGGAAAAATCAATAACTACTTTTACTCTTTGTTCTTCCACACCTAAGGCGGAAAGTCTTTCGGTCGCCGTAGGTGAAATTTCCTTAATCTTACCGGAAAAAGTAATATCTTCTTTATCGTTGCCCCTTAGAATTAAAGATACCGACATACCTTCCCGGAGGGAGGCTGCGTCTTCAGTGAGAACGAAGGTTTCTACCTGATAAACATTTTTTTGCACGATAGTCATTAAGGGTTCGCTCATGTTTGCCGGCTCCCCTGTTTTACAGTTTAGGTTGGCAACAACTCCGTTAATAGGGGCGGTAATGGTTGATTGGTTAATTTGGTATTCAAGTTGGGCAATTTGCGCATTAATGGCCGCGGCTTTTCCTGCGTAATATTGATTAGTTCCCCCTGAAGAAGCGGAGGATTGTTTTAAAAGCTGTAAGGTTTCTTTTTTCTGATTTAAGCTTATCTTGGTTTTTTCTACCAACTTTTGCCTATCTTCCAGTTCTTTTTTGGTCACGGCATCAGCTTTATATAATTCTTCCGTCCTCTTTAGATTGGTTTCATAATCAGCCAAATCTAACTCCAGCTGCCGAATTTCTCCTTCTAATTCTTTAACGGTTTGGGTTCGCTCTCCTTGAAGACTGAGCAGCTGGCCTTGCAGTTGTTCCAGTTGGTACTGTAACTCCGCGGTATCTAAGACAGCCAGTACATCCCCTGCTTTAACTTCTTGCCCCTCTTTTACAGGCAGTTCAATTATTTGGGCACTGTTTAACGGGTAGATGGGTTGTTCTATTTGGGGAACGACGGTGCCTTCTTCTTTAAAAGTATTAGCTATTGTTGTGGGCTGTACTGCCAATAGCTCTGTTTCTAAGCCGCGATTTAAATTAATCAATGTAAACGTTAAAATTAAAATTAACCCTAATCCACCCCATATTAGCTTCCATTTGCTTTTCAAGAACTGCTCCCTCCTACTCTCTTTCTTTCAGCACTTCAACTAAACTTAATTTTTTTATCTTTCTGGCGGCCGCTTGCTGAGCCAGCCAGATGGAAACAACAGTAATGATCAGGGCCAGTAAGTAAGATGTAGAACTGATGATCACCGGCATGGTGAAAATATCGCTGTCTACAGCCTGAGCCATGCCGGCGAGCATTAACTTAGACAGAGGTATTCCGGCCAGCATGGCCCATAAAGCTAAAAACCACTGTTCAAAGGTAACTACGGACAGTACTTCTGAAGGCATCATGCCTAAAACCATCATCGAGGCCAATTCCCGGCTTCTTTCAGAAACTGCAATTACCGTAGAACTGTAAATAATAGTAAAGCCGATAACCACACCAATTAAGGCATAAATGTAAATCAGGCTGCCGTAAGAAGCCATCATTTCTTGTAATTTTTTGATGCTTTCGTCTTTTTCTTCAATGCTGCTGATTAAGGCACTGCCCCGGTATTTATCTTTTAGCGGGGTGATACTTTCTTTGTCTACGGCCAACATAAAGGAAGTGGCCAAAGGGCCCTGGTTAAGAAATTCCTGTAAAGCATCAATGTTCATATAAGCATTAATACCCACATACTGGGGGATAACGCCCCTTACTTCTATTTGCTTCGTGCTATCCCAATTCTCAATCAGCGGTGTATCTACACTAAGCATACTACCTACATCGGCATCAAGGAGGGAGGCCAGTCTTTCCGAAAGGAGGATGCCGTTCTCAGGTAATTCTACGCGGTTGCCCTCCGAGTCAAAAATGTTATAAAGCACACTTGTAGAAGGGATCCCTAAAATAACTACGTCCTTTTCCAACCATCGGTTTTTTAAAGTTACAGGAATTTCAGCCAAAGGCTCAACGTTGTTTACTCCCGGAAAGAAGGCCAACTCCCGGGATGCTTTTTCGTTCAAAGGCTGGCTTAAAGAAACCTTTAGGTCGTATACTTCTACTTTTTCGTACTGATCAAAGAGCATTTTTTGAATCAAGTCATTCATCGACCAGGTAAAAGCGACAATGGCAAAACAAAACATAATGCCGATGAAAATAAAGAGACTGCGCCCTTTATTGCGGGAAATATTGCGGACAGCCATCATACCTTGCACAGTTAGCATATTCCAAAAGAACGGAATTCTTTCCGGCAGTACTCGACCGCCGGAGGGAGGAGCGGGTGGACGCAATGCTTCAGCGGGCTGTAGTTTTAAAACATTTTTGCATCCCTGATACCCTGCCCCCACAGCAATGATTAAAGAAAGCATTATTCCTAACATGAAATACAAAAGGGAAAAACTTCCTGATGATACCGGCATATTAAAGAATACTTGGTATATGGAAGTAAAAGGACCGGCCAGAATAATGCCTAAAATACCTCCCGTACAGCTGCCCACTAAGGCGATTAAAGCGGGATAGGACAGGTAGTGAAGAAGAATTTCCCCCTCGGTGTAACCGAAGGCTTTAAGAATGCCGATTTGCCCCCGCTGCTGTTCGGTGAGTCTTTTTAAGGTAATATACAAAATCATGGCGGCTATGCCTAAAAACATTAGCGGCATGGCCTGGGCCATGGTTTCCAGATTAGTTATCTCCATTTCCAGCAGAGAATGACTTACCTGGTCTTTCCTGGGGATTAAACTGTGGAGACCGTATGGTTTCAATTTATGTTCTAAGGTATGCTCGATATCTTTAAATTCCACTCCCGGTTCTAAGGTAAAAACTAAATCGTTATAGGCTCCGGTAGCAAAGATATTTTCCATCACTTCAACAGGTATAAAGGCAATGCCGAAGGTCTCCGGGGTGGGATATAAGTCTGCAGCTGTACGCAAGGCATAGATAAATTCGGGGCTTTTTCCGTAACCGACTACAGTCAGCTCCCTTATTTTTCCGTTAGCTATTACCTCCAGCTTGTCGTTTAACTTTAAGTTATGGGCCTCAAAAAATTTATTATCCACCCATATATTCATAGTTTTATTACTCAGCGGAGTGCCTTCTTCCAAAAGAAAGTCATTTAAGGGGTTTTCTTTGTTCGGATCTATTGACACCAGGCGCAGATAGATGTTTTCTTGGCTTTTGGCCGATAAAACCTGAACATCTTTAACTATTCTGCCTTCAATTTGAGCGATGCCTTCGATACTTTGCAGGGCACTTATTGCATTAAAAGGTAAAGATTCTACCCGGGCAAAGCCATGGGCAAAGTTTTGCTCGGTGTAAAAAGTCTTCTGGGATTTTTTTAGGTTATCTACCACCGAGGAAAAAGCGGTAAAAACCATAATTCCGATAATCATTACTATGATACAGGCGAAATAAGTGCCTTTATTCTCCTTGAGATCGCGGAACATTTTCTTTGTCAGCATTACCAGGCCACCTTCTCGGGCGGAAGTGGACATGAGTTATTCTCAATTTTAACCAGGCGCCCGTCCTTTAAATAAAAAATACGGTCGGCAATCTGGGCAATTGCGGTATTATGGGTAATAACTACTACAGTTTTGCCATAGGAAGCGGAAAAATCTTTGAGCAGTTTTAACACTTGAATACTGGTAGCAAAGTCTAATGCGCCGGTAGGTTCATCGCACAGCATAATTTGAGGGTTTTTAGCCAGTGCTCTGGCCAGGGCAATTCGCTGTTGCTCACCTCCCGAAAGTTGTGAGGGGAAATGGTCAGCCCGCTCGGCAAGCCCTACCTTTTCCAGCAGTTCATCAACGGGCAGCGGGTCTTTCGCAATCTGGACAGCCAGGTTGATATTTTCATAGGCGGTTAAATTAGGCATTAAATTGTAAAACTGAAAAACAAAGCCTACATCATGGCGACGATAAAAGGTCAGTTCTTTATCGTCGGCTGTATGCAAAGGTTTATTGTGGTAATATAACTCACCCGAGCTGGCTTTGTCCATGCCACCGATAATATTGAGAAGGGTGCTCTTTCCGGAACCGCTGGGGCCCAACACCACTACCAGTTCCCCGGCGTATAGCTCAAAACTGGCCTCTTTTAAAGCTTCTACTTTTACTTCACCCATTTGGTAGGTCTTGGTTAAGTTTTTTGCCAGCATAATGGTTTCCATGGGGCTTCCTCCTTTGCAACAACCCCGGAGGGAAGAAGGGTGGTTTTCTCTTAGCATTTAGCGGTTTAACCCTGCTAATCCTTTGTATAATCTTAATCTAAAACAGTTCTCTTTTGCAACAATACTAAAGCCGGCGTTCAGAATTAACGCCGGCTTTAATATAAAGTTGGAGGATGTTTGTTGTCTGTTAGATGAACAAGTTCTCCGCCTTATATTTTAAATTTTTCTACGGAATTCTGCAGGTCATTGGCAATATCGGCCAAGTCCTGAGCAGAAGCACTCATTTGTTGAGTTGTAGCAGTGACTTGTTCGTTGTTGCCGGCGACCTGCGTCATGCTTTCGCTGGTTTGTTTAATGCCGTAAGCCAGGTCGTTAACGGCATTTACTACAACTTTTACCGCCTCTTGAATTTCATCTAATGCCTTGCCGGCAATTGCACTGTGATCTACACATTCCCTTTGTTTTTCAGCACAGATAACAATTACTTTGTTAATGCTATCAATCGAGCTTTCCACCTGTTCGATAATTTTGGCAATCTCTCCGGCGGAAGCCGAAGACTGTTCGGCAAGTTTCCTTACTTCATCTGCTACTACGGCAAATCCCTTTCCGTGCTCACCTGCTCTGGCCGCTTCAATGGCAGCGTTTAACGCCAGTAAGTTCGTTTGTTCGGCAATACCGGTAATAACATCGGTAATTTTGGCAACTTGAGAGGATAGCTTTGTTAAATCAAAAATCTCTGTCTGCAACCTCTCAGCATCCGCAACTAATTCGTTGATTGTGGTCGTTACCGCATCAACGGTTCTTGCCCCCTCACCTGCTTTTTCAGCCATTTGCTTCACTTTTTCTTCTGCTTTAATTACCATGTTATATCCGTTCTCTGCCGTTGCCGACACCTCACTTGTGGTACCGGCCACCTCTTCCATGGTCGCGCTGATTTCTTCACTGGCAGCGGCTAACTCTCTACTGTGAAAAACCAGGTTTTGAGCATTAACCGTTACCCCCTTAATCAGCCCGGCTAAACTTTCCGCCATTTCATTTATGCTGTTAGCCAGCCGGCCGATTTCATCACCGGATTTAATGCTAACTTTGTTTTGAAAATTGCCCTCAGCCAGCATTTTGACCTCTTTCTCCAATATGGCAATAGGCCTAATAATTACTCTGTTAGCCAAGCTTATTAATAAAAACAAGCCAACGGCAAGCAGCACTATACCGCTGATAACTATTAAAGACATTGCTCCTCTAATTAATGAAGCGGTAGCTTCCTTAGAAACACCTACAGCACACATTCCGACAATGTTGCCACTGCTGTCCTTTATCGGTTTGTAGGCAGTTTGATATAAACCGCTTACAAATACCGCTTCACCGTAATATTCTTTACCTTGTTTTAACACGATGTCTGCTAGTTCTTTCGATACCTTGGTACCTACTGCAATGGTGCCGTCATCATTTTTTAAGTTTGTTGCAATCCGGGTATCGCCTAAATATATAGTCACTATGTTATCGGTTAATTCGGCGATGCGATTCACAACGGTAAAGTTGTCATTCATTAAGTTATTACCTTTGTAAAGCCGATCACCTTCCAGCCGCCATGAGCCTGGATACCACTCATCGAACAATTCCTCAACCAGGGCCAAGTCACTTTTTGCTTTTTGTATTGCCGCACTGACGGCAACCTTTTGTGAAGATTGATATTGAATAATACCCATGACAATAACCATTAAAGACATAACAACAGCTACTAAAATGCTTAGCTTTAACCTTAATGAAGCCTTCATATATCTACCCCCTTATCTTATGTGAAATTTGGTGTTGTTTGCCGGCCATTATATTTGTACATTATCATTTTAACTTTTTAACTAACTAAAGTAATTAAGATAAAAAATACCCTCCATTAGGTCTATATCTCAATTGACGGTAAAAACAGTGTTTACCTTAAACTGATGACTTGCGCTTTATAAGGATAGTCCTTGTGAAAAATATCCTAAAATAATAAGCAAGATTATAAAATAAATGGTTATTTTTTTCAATACTTATTGACAAAATATTTGCTTTTATGGGATTAAAATATAAAAACTGCTGCCCAGTAAACTTTCGTTTACTAAGCAGCAGTCTCGGGTCGGGAACCTCCCGATAGTTTAACGCGGGCATCAACCGGAAGGTGTACAGCTTGCACCGTGCACTTCTCTTCTTTTTTCCAGCATCGCTTGGTTAATGGTGTAATTAACAGTATCCAGCAGTTCTTGAAACTTATTTTGAGATTCGTAAAATTCCCTGATGAGAGGATTTTCCAGCATTTTTGTTTCGTGAGCCTCAAATCTCTTAATATCCGCAGGAGTTAGCTGTTCGCCCTGCATTTGCTTTTCCTGATACTCCTTCTGTAGCTCCTGAAAGCTTTTTAGCAGCCGGCCGGCTTCCTTATCCTGCAGCATATTCTTCTCTTTAGCCTGAAGATCCTTAAATTCATCAGATTCGGCAATCTTTTTACCAAGTTCCAACGCCTTTTCCAAAATAGCCTGTGACATTATTTCACCCCCCCTGTTATATAATATCCCCATCCAAGTGCGTCAGACGGGCTGCGGTAATCTTAACGTTAACTATTTTTCCTATTAAATCAGGCTCTCCTTTAAAAACCACTAACTTATTGGTACGGGTTCTTCCCCCCATTTTTGAAGGATCATTTTTAGTCGGCCCTTCCACCAGCACTTCTTCGATTTTTCCAATATGCATTTGATTTTTTCTTAAGGTGATATCATTCTGAAGAGCAATCAACTGCTGAATGCGTTCCGTCTTTACTTCCTGGGGGACTTGATCAGGCATTTTAGCCGCCGGTGTTCCCTGCCGGATGTTATATACAAAAGTAAAGGCACTGTCATACTGCACCTGACGGACAATGTCTAAGGTATCAGCAAAATCTTCATCGGTTTCGCCCGGAAAGCCCACCATTATATCGGTGGTAATGCTGGCATTGGGCACTTTATCCCTAATTTTGTTAATTAGCTCTAAATACTGTTCGCGGGTGTAACCACGGTTCATTTTCTTTAAAATTCGGTTGCTGCCTGCCTGGATCGGCAGATGAATATGTTCGCACACTTTATCAGAGGCCGCAATGACATCAATCAGCCTGTCGGTGAAGTCTCTGGGATGAGATGTGGTATAGCGCAGGCGTACCAAGCCTTCCAGTTTATTTAAACGCCGTAGCAAATCTGCAAAATCAAAGGGCGGTGAAAACTCTTTACCGTAAGAATTAACATTTTGCCCCAGCAAGGTGATGTCTTTATAGCCTTGAGCAATCAGCTCTTTTACTTCTTGTTCAATGTCCTCCGGTCTGCGGCTGCGCTCCCGCCCGCGCACGTACGGCACGATACAGTAGGTGCAGAAGTTGTTGCAGCCGTACATTATTGTTACCCAAGCCTTTAAGCCCGATGCCCGCTTAACCGGCACCCCTTCCACCACAGAATCCGCATCAGACCATATTTCAAGCACGGTTTCTTGGCTTTGCTGCACTTGGGTAATTAAGCGCGGCAGCTCATGTATATTATGGGTGCCAAAAATTAAATCAACATGTGGAAAGCGCCTTTTGATATTGTTGCCCATGTCTTTTTGCTGGGGCAAACAACCACATACACCGATAATTAAGTTGGGGTTATTTTGTTTAAGAGTTCTCAGACGCCCCAATAAGCCCCATACCTTATTCTCTGCAGTTTCGCGAACACAGCAGGTTACCAATAAAATAATATCTGCTTCATTTTGTTCCTCGGTGCCGGTGTATCCCAGTTCTTCCAGCTGCCCGGCCAGTATTTCCGCATCATGCTCAGACATTTGGCAGCCAAATACTATAAGATGATATTTTCCCTTGCAGTTATGAACCATATTCTTCATCCTTTACCAAGGCAGTCTACTACATTATATCTAGTATGTACAAATGTTGTAAATAGTAAAAACAGAGATAGGTAAGCCGAAATTGGAAAGTTTAGTTAGGTTAGTGGTTATTGGCTAGAAGGTTGTATAGCTATAAAATGTCGTGGGGCTACGCACCGGCCCACTAAAGAAATGTTACAATATATGCAATTGCGGTAAAAGTCGCCAAGGCATTTGCGCTTCGCAAACACGCCGGCATATATAAATGAACGAGCTCCGCCGCCTCCGGACGGGCGGCCGTGTACTTTCATCGAAAGCATAAGGTCAAATGCCTTGGCGTCGTTGATCCATATGTCGTACAAATGGGCAAGCAGCTTCCCCGTACCTACCCCCTACCGATTGCACAGCACTGCCAAATCACGCAGTTTGGCGGCGGTGTCAGCGGTGAGGCTGGATTTGGAGAAACGCCACTGCCAGTTGCCGTTTGCTGTACCCGGATAATTCATCCGGGCATCACTGCCTAACCCCAGTACGTCCTGCAGCGGAATAATTACCCTGTTGGCAAAACTGTAATAGGCAATTTCAATAAACCGCCAGCAAATTTCCTGATCGGTCAGTGTACTGTCTATACCGAAGTATTTCTTTAAAAGCGGTTTTAACTTAGGATGATTGGCGGCAGCTTTTTGATACCATCCCAGGATGGTGTCGTTGTCATGAGTGCCGGTATAAACCACTAAGTTTTGTTCGTGATAGCAGGGAGAAAACTCCTCCACCGCTGCGCTTTCAAAAGCAAACTGCAGTACTTTCATTCCGGGAAAATTAAACTGTTCTTTCAGCTTGACCACTTCCGGCGTAATTATCCCTAAATCTTCGGCAATGACGGCAAAACCGTCGGGCCCTAAGTGTTCTTTTAATGCATTAAATAACTGCTCGCCGGGAGCTTTTACCCACCGGCCGTTAATGGCGGTTTTTTCGCCAAAAGGAACTTCCCAGTAAGCTTCAAATCCGCGGAAGTGATCAATGCGTATGATATCGACAAGTTTATAAAGGTTGCTGAATCTTTCTTTCCACCAGCGGAAATTATCAGCACTCATGGCCTCCCAATTATAGATGGGGTTGCCCCAAAGCTGGCCCGTTTCGCTGAAGTAATCCGGGGGTACGCCGGCCACTTTCAAGGGCAGGCCCTTTTCGTCCAGTTGATAGTAGTGTGGTTTTGACCAAGTATCACTGCTGTCATAAGAGACATAGATCGGCAAGTCCCCGATTATTTTTATTCCCTTAATATGGGCATACTGCTTTAAATCATGCCACTGGGTATAAAAAATAAACTGCAAAAACCGGTAATAGTCAATTTCCCGGTGCAGCATTTCCTGATAACGCCTAACCGCCCCTTCTTCTCTGGCGGCAATTGCTTTTTCCCACTTATTCCATGGCGCACCGTTAAAGTGGTTTTTCAAAGCCATAAACAAGCAGTAATCATCTAACCAATATTGATTGTCGTTGACAAATTCACGGTAAGCGGCCGAATCTTCCAAGTCGGCAAACCTTTGAAAGGCTTTCCGAAATAAACTATCTTTGTAGGTGCGCACCTGGTCAAAATGTACTTTTGCCTGATCAAATGCCGGTTTGTTCTTTACATCCGCGGAATCCAACAGCCCGGCGGATACTAATTTATCCGGACTAATCAGCAGTGGGTTGCCGGCAAAGGCAGATAAAGTAGCATAGGGTGAATCGCCGTATCCTACGGTATTTAACGGCAGTATCTGCCAAAGTTTCTGGCCGCCGGCAGCTAAAAAGTCGATAAAGTCGTATGCATCGTGGCCTAAATCCCCGATGCCGTACGGCGAAGGCAGTGAAGTTGGGTGAAGTAGAATGCCGCATTCCCTGTTAAGTTCCATGTTACCCCCTCATTACTCCTGCTTTATTAGAAGTTTTGCCGACAGTGGCGGCAGTGAAACATTTAGTACTCCGTCACATAAAACCAACTGTTTACCTTCGGTTAATAAATCGGTAAATAATCCTTCTTTTAGCCAGTGACTGATATCAAGGGTGACAGTTACACCGGTTTTCACATGGCGGTTAAACAGCACCAGTATAGTAGCATTTTCTTTCGGCTGATTAAACACATCCCGCCCGATATCTATTCTTCTCATATAGCCATAAACGTCGCCTCGGGCATAAACCGGTATCCATTCTCCGGTTCTTAAGGCGTCGTAACTGTTGCGCAGTTGAATAACCTTTTTATACCAATTTAACAACTCTTTGTTTTCCTTACCCCATGGGTAGGTGGCCCGGCAAAGGGGATCGCTGTAACCTTCCATTCCCGCTTCATCCCCGTAATAAATAGAAGGTACGCCGGGAAAGGTCATTTGGAACAAAGCCACCAGCTTTAACCTTTTTATGGCCAGTTCCCTTTTATCCGGCGGCAGCTTGTAACAGGCCTGTTGTTTTTTATCGATCTTGTCTTCCGGCGGCGCATCACCCAGCACCGTCAAAATGCGGGAAACATCGTGCGTGCCCACTAAATTCATCGTGCTGTAAAAATGCTCCCGCGGGTAATTCTCATATAAGCTCATCAGCCGGCGGTGAGTTTGATAAGCATCACATCTTCCCCGGAAAAAATCCACCACTATATTGCGGAAGGGATAGTTCATAACCGAATCCAACTCATCGCCAAGCAGATACTCGCGCATTTTGCCGTAGCTGATTTTATTGGAAGCGTCTTCCCAAACTTCGCCGATTAAAACCGACTCCGGATCGGTTTCTTTCATCACTTGTCTTATTGCTTTAATAAACTCATCGGGCAGTTCATCCGCTACATCCAGGCGCCAGCCTTTGGCTCCCATGCGCATCCAACGGCGAATTACACTGTCTTCATCGTAAATAATGAAATTTTGATAACTGGGTTCTAACTCATTGACATTAGGCAGGGTATCTATTCCCCACCAGCAATCGTAGTGATCCGGGTATTCATAAAAGGTATACCATGAATAGTATGGCGAGTCTTTGGATTGGTACGCCCCCAATCCGGGATAGCTACCTTCTTTATTGAAATAAATGCTGTCACTTCCGGTATGGCTGAACACGCCGTCAAGAATGATATAAATGCCCATTTCTTTTGCCTTTTGACAAAGCTCAATAAACAGATCGTTGTCGCCGTACATGGAATCGATTTTCTTATAATCGGCAGTGTCATACTTATGGCTGCTCGGCGCTTCAAAAATGGGGTTAAAGTATATCACGTTAATGCCCAGCTCTTTTAAATAGGGCAGTTTTTTCATGACACCAAGCAAATTGCCGCCAAAAAAGTCAAAACAAACCGTTTTGCCCGTTTCCGGGTCTTGGCGGTAGTAAGGCACTTCTTCCCAATGTTTGTAAATATAGCACTTCTTTTTGGTGGTCAGCAGCTGGCCGTCTTCGTGTCCGTTAAAAAAGCGGTCGACAAAAATTTGGTAGATAACCGACTCTTTAAACCAGTGCGGTGTAGACAAATCTTTACGGTATACGGTAATTTGAAAGGACGGCGGTTCGTGCAGATAAATCTCTCCTGTGCCGCCTAAATTGTCCCGGTTATTGCCGTAGTAATAGGTTTTTCCCTCTGATTGCACAATAAAGTAATACCACAGTGGCCCCGGTGTTTGCGGTGCCTTTATTTGAATTTGATAGATACTGTTTCCTTTAAAAGCTCCGCGCAGATACATGTTTAGTTTTTCTTCTTCGCGCCCGTTTTTCCACAGGCGAAGCACTACCTGCTCTACCGGTGCTGCGGCATCCAGTTGTAAACTAAGGGTTATTTTTTGGCCGCAGGGTACGGCACCAAAGGGGGTGCGAAAAAATAAGTCATGGGAATTATGTAATATCCAGTTAGCTTTCATCCAATCAACACCTTATTTAAATGGTCCTAAATATTGTATGAACAGCTACTTAACATTTTTCCCATAACTTTAAATTATAAAATACCCTTTTATTGGCAGTTAGATACTGCGGCCATAGTAATTGTAAAAGTGCTGCCCTCGTTTACTTTGCTGTTTACTTCTATTTTGGCACCATGTTGCTCGGCAATCCATGCGGCAATAGATAAACCAAGCCCGGTGCCGCCGACCGGCCGGGCGGTATCAGCCCGGTAAAATCTTTCAAAAATTGCCTGCCGTTCACTCTCTTTAATCCCGATTCCGGTATCGCTGACTATAATCCGCACTTCACCGGCACGGCAAGAGACCTTTAATTCAACCCGCCCGCCTTTCGGCGTAAATTTAAAGGCATTATCCAGTAAAATTAAAATCAGCTGCTTAAAATAGTCCGCATCGGCATTAATCAAAACATCTTCACATTCTTTATCCACACTGATGTTAAAAGTATGCTCTTCCGCCAGCACTTTCGCCTGGCGGCCGATTTGTTCAATCAGGGGCTTTAAAAGGAGGGGCTCAAGTTTTAAGGTTAAACCGGCATCAGCTTTGGCCAGTACTAACATATCGGTAACCATGCGGCTCATCCGCTCTGCCTCAGAAAGAACATCGGACAGTGCCTCGGCGGTAATGTCAGGATGCTCATCCCCCATCTTTTGAATCAGTTCAATATTGCCGCGAATAGTAGTTAATGGAGTGCGCAGCTCATGAGAAACGTCAGCCACAAACCGCTTTTGGGCCGCGTGGGACTCGGAAAGTTCCCGGTATGCGGTTTCAATACTGCTCAGCATTTTGTTTAGCGTTTCTACCAGGCGGCCTAATTCATCCTTTGGCCCTTGATGGGGAATGCGCTGATGGAAATTTAATTCGGTACGAATTAAATTTGCCGTTTTGGTTATTTCATCGATTGGCTTTAACGCTGCCCGGGCCAACAGCCAGCCGATGCTGGCGGCAGCAACAATAATCAGCCCACTGCATAACCAAAGCAGGGTGCGCAGTCTTTTTAAAGCCGCTTCAATGCCGGAAAAAGGTTGGCCTACCTGCAAAAGGCCAACCACCTTGTTATCGGCAATCAACGGGTAATTATAAATGCGGATTCTTTGGTCGCCGGCCTGCACCCACTCATAAAAACCGGCGCCTTTACTGCCGCGGGCAATGGTTTCTTCCGTCAGCGGCAAACTTTGATTGCCTAAGTTATTTGATCTCGCTACCAGGCGGCCGTAGTTGTCTACCACCTGTAAGTAGGTATTGGGGTAGGCAAAAACATCAACATCAGGCAGGACAATTTTCTGCCCGGATATTATGGTCGGTCCGACAACTTTAATGGAGCGGACAACACCCTGGGCCCGCCCGGCCAGTTCTTTGTCTATTTCCTGAGCCATGCTGTAACTGAGAAAGAGGTAAATAATTACCGAGAAAGACGCCAATGTCAGGCCGACAACGACACTGTACCAAAGGGTGAGTTTTAATCTAATAGACATTTATTTTTACTCCCTCAACACATAGCCTACTCCGCGCACCGTATGAATTAAGCGGGGGCGATTGTTTTTCTCCAACTTTTGGCGCAGCATGTTGATGTATACTTCTAAAACATTAGAACTGCCGGTATAGTCTATGCCCCACAGGCGATCGATAATTTTGTCGCGGGTCAGTACTTGATTTGGGTGCTCCATAAAAAGCCTCAGCATATCGTATTCCTTGGCGGAAAGGGATATTAAATCCCCCCCTCGCCGCACTTCCCTTTTTTCTAAGTCCATTTTTAAATCCACAAACTGCAGTACGCTGTTTTTAGAGCTTTTGCGGCGCAGCAAGGCGCGAACGCGGGCCAGCAGTTCTTCCAAGGCAAAGGGCTTAACCAGGTAATCATCTGCCCCTAAATTAAGCCCTTTTACTCTGCTTTCTACTTCATCTTTGGCACTTAAAATTAAAATCGGAATGACATTATCTTGACAAAAGTTTAGGCAAAAGTCCCACCCGTCAAAGCCCGGCATCATAATATCTAAAATAATTAGTTCCGGGGGATTTTCCCGGGCCATTTTCAAACCGGTATAGCCGTCGTTAGCCACCTGCACGGTGTACCCCTCATAGGTCAGCGCCCGATTAAGCAGGGCGGTGATTTTCGGATCATCGTCAATTACCAGTATTCTGGAGCTCATTTACCGCACCCCGTTCTTTAGCTTTTACTGCCCATTATTATATCAATGTTTTGGGTTTTGCCGCCACGGGAAATGTAAACCGGTACTTTATCCCCCGGCTGGGTTGCGGCTACGGCATCCATTAAATCCTGCGGGGTGCTGAGGGATTTGTTGTTAAATTTTAAAATAACATCACCGGTAATAATGCCCGCTTTATCAGCGGCACTGCCTTTTTCTACACCGGCAACCAATACACCCTTATTATCCTGGGTTGCTTGAATGCTTACCCCCAGATACGGATGATCAACACTGCCCTTGGTCACCAGCTGGTTGTACACTGACGCAGCCGTAGAAGAGGGAATGGCAAACCCAATACCCTGGGCACTGGCGTTAACCGCCGTGTTCACGCCGATTACCCGGCCGTTTAAATCAATTAGCGGGCCGCCGGAGTTACCCGGGTTAATTGAGGCATCGGTTTGCAGCAAGTTTTGGAAGCGTCGATTTTCAATGGTAACCGGTCGTCCCTTGGCACTGATTACCCCTACCGTTACTGTGTGATCCAGCCCGTAGGGGTTGCCGATGGCAATTACCCAATCGCCTACCCGCACCTTATCAGAATTGCCAAATTCTAATGCCGGCAATTTCTCTTTGGCGTCAATTTTAATTACCGCCAAATCCAGCTTTTCATCAGCGGCAACTAACTGCGCCGGATAAGTTTTGTTGGTGGAAAGAACAACGTTAATTTCCGTCGCGCCCTCAATGACGTGCTCATTGGTGACAATATAGCCCTCTTCAGACACTATAAAACCCGAACCTAACCCCGTTCTTACCTGGGTTGACGAGCGCGGCAGCTGATCGCCGAAAAACTCTCTAAAGAATGGGTCGTTTAAAAACGGGTTGTCGTAGTATACGGTAGATTTAACCACCGTTTCAATTTTAACCACACTGGGAGCGACTTTTTCTACCACATCGGCGATATCCGCCGGCCGAATCACCCCTGCTTCGGCAAGTGCGGGAGTATCGTTAATACTTACCGTGTGCTGTTGGGGGTAAGTCCACTCCCAACCGACCAAGGCCACTACCGCTAGCAGTAATAGGCCTGCTGTGATTACTGTCGGTTTTTTCCACCACCGCCTATTGTTCGCATCCATATTTATATCCCCTCCTAAAATTTAAATGCTTTTAGTGTTAAATTTATTTTAGTAATCGTACCTTAAAAGAACATTAAAAAACCCGGGAAAATTTTTATTTTCCCGGGTCATTCATTAGACACTGATACAAATTAATATACTGTTTTGCCGAAGTCCGCCAGCTGTAGTCGCACTGCATGGCCTGTTTTACAATGCTCTGCCAAATATCTTTTTGATGATAGAAGCGAACCGCCCTTTGAACGGTAAACAGCATTTCATGTGCGTTGTAGTTGGCAAAGCTAAAGCCGTTACCTTCGCCGGTGTACTCGTTGAATGAACGCACGGTATCTTTTAAACCGCCGGTTTCCCGGACGATCGGTACACAGCCGTAGCGCAAAGCAATCATTTGGCCTATGCCGCAAGGTTCAAACAGTGACGGCATTAGGTAAATGTCCGCGGCGGCATAAATTCGGTGGGCCAATGGTTCCCGGTAATCTAAAATTACAGCCAGTTTATCCGGGTATTTTTCGGCGGCATAAGTAAATAAATTTTCAAACCTCTGCTCGCCGGAACCCATGATCACCATTTGGATATCCAGTACCGCCAGCAGTTCTTCCAAAACATGGGCCAGCAAATCCAGCCCCTTTTGCGTCACCAGGCGAGAAACCATCGCCATTAAAGGCACATCTGCCCGCTGCGGAAGTCCCAGTTTTTGCTGCAGCTGCAACTTATTTTCCGCCTTTTTTTCCAAGGCGCTATCGGCGCCGTACCGGGCAAAAATATGGGGGTCGGTTTCCGGATTGTAAACCTCATAATCAATGCCGTTTAAAATGCCGTACAAGTTATTTTGCCGCTGCCTTAACAAACCCTCCAGCCTTTCGCCGAAATAGGGGGTTTGAATTTCTAAGGCATAGGTGGGGCTGACAGTAGTGATTATATCGGAGTAAATAATGCCGGCCTTCATCAAGTTTACCATGCCGTAAAATTCCAGACCGTCTATGGTAAAGTATTCATCCCCCAGGCCCAGCACATCGCCTAAGATGTTTTTGCTAAATACCCCTTGATATTTGAGATTATGAATGGTAAACATGGTGCGGATGTTTTCTGCGTAAGAGCAGCGGCGCAGATATAATGGGGCCAATGCTGCATGCCAATCGTGACAGTGCAGTATTTGGGGGGTAAAATCCAGTTGCGGCAGCGCCTCTACCACCGCCCGGCAAAAAAAGGCGTAGCGTTCCCCATCGTCGCCATAGCCGTATATCCCCTGCCGCTTATAGTAGTACTCATTGTCAATAAAATAAAAGGGCACGCCATGATACTCCAGGTACTCAATGCCGCAGTACTGCCTGCGCCAAGCAAGCCTTACGGTTAATCTTTTTTTTAGTGTCATTTTATTTTTATATTCGGCAGCCATATCCCCATGTTTCGGTATTACCACTCTTACGTCAACCTTTTGCCTGCGCAGTTCCTTCGGCAGCGAGCCGATCACTTCCGCCAAGCCTCCGGTACGCACAAAGGGGGCCGCTTCCGCCGCCACAATCAGCACTTGCAATTTCTTCACCTTCTGTCATACTGTTGCCTGTTTATCAATTAAAACAGGATAGTTTTTATTACCCAAAAGTTGTGTTTCCGCAGAAACACATACTTCTTTGTCGGTAATTACGTTTTTTAGTACCGCATTTTCCGCTATTTCCGTTTGCTGCATAATAATACTGTCTTTTACGTACGCGCCTTTACGCACTTTAACATTGTTGAAAAGAATGCTGTTTTCTACCGTCCCTTCAATCACGCAGCCGTTGGCCACCAGTGAATTTTTAACCCGGCAGCCCGGAAGGTATTTCGCCGGGGCGGCGTCTTTTACTTTGCTATAAATCTGTCCGGGGTGGAAAAACAACTGCTTCCATACCTGATATTTAAGCAGCTGCATGCTGTGGCGGTAATAACTTTCTACGGAATTAATCCGGGCACAATAATCAACAAACCGATAACCATATACCCGCAGCATGCCGATGTTTTTCAGTAATCCATCCCTTATCAAATCATTGCAGCCGCCGGAAAAACAGGCTTCAATTAAATCAATCAGCAGCGCTTTTTCCATGATATACATATTTAAAGAAACTTTATGGTCGCTGATTTTACCGGGATTTACTTCGATATCAGTTACCCGGCCGTCTGCCCCCACTTTTACCCTGGCAGCATTGGCAAAATCTTTTTGCTGCTCTCCTGTAATTTCTTTATAAATCAAAGTGATGTCGGCATTGTTTTTTATGTGAAATTCTAACGCCCGGTGAAAATCGGTGTTGCAGATAATATTGCCTCCCGCTATCAGCACGTATTTTTGGCGGCTTTTATGTAAATAATCCAGGTTGTTGTAAAAGCTTTGCCAGCTTCCTTTGTCTGCACCTTGATGATCGGGAGGAAAAATAAACAAACCGTCCCGCTTGCGGTCTAAATCCCACTCTTTGCCGGATCTCAAATGATCAATCAATGAACGGTGCTTGTTTTGGGTCAGCACGGCGATATTTTGCATGCCGGAATTAACCATGCTGGACAAGACAAAATCAATCACCCGGTAACGCCCGCCAAAAGGCACCGCCGCCAGCGGGCGATGCCGCGTTAAACTGCCTAAGGAATCTTCACTTTCCAGCAAATTGATAATTCCCATCACATTATTCATAAAAATTGCTCCTTTTACATCCCCGTGCTTAGCACGGCATCGGCGATAATAACCTCATTTTCACCCACTAGGGTAATGCCGCTGTTAATCTTCCTTTTTCGCCGGGCATTAATTCCTACCCGGCTGTAACTCGCCACTGTTGCCCCTTCACAGACAATAGCGCGATAAACCTTGGCCTGCGCCCCAATTTTGGCATCAGGCAAAATGACGGATTCAACTACTTCCGCACCTTCACCCACATAAGCCCCGTTAAACAAAACAGAATGCCTTACTTTACCGGCTACCATACAGCCCTCACTGACAATTGAATTGATCACTTCCGCTTTCGGCGATATATACTGCGGCGGCAATGCCGGGCAGGCGGAGTAAATGGGCCACTTTGGGTCGTGAAGATCTAACTGCGGCGGTGAATTTAGCAAATCCATATTTGCCTGCCACAAACTTTCCACCGTACCGACATCCTTCCAATAGCCTTTAAAGGGATAGGCATACATCCTTTGGCCGCTTTTCAACATTTTGGGAATGATATTTTTACCGAAGTCATTGCTGGAATGGCAGTCTTGTTCATCTGCCGCCAAGTAAAGTTTTAACAGCGGCCAATTAAAGATATAAATGCCCATTGACGCTAAATTGCTTTTTGGCTGCCGCGGCTTTTCTTCAAATTCCACAATTCTGCCGTCAGGCATTGTACTTAAAATGCCAAATCGGCTTGCTTCCGCCGGTGCTACTTCAATTACCGCAATGGTGGCATCCGCCGCCTTCTCTTTGTGATATTCAAGCATTAAGGAATAATCCATTTTATAAATGTGATCTCCGGACAGCACGAGAACATAATCCGGTTGGTAAAGATCCACAAAATTTATGTTTTGATAAACCGCATTGGCAGTACCCTTGTACCATTCCCCGCCTTTTTCTCTAACAAAAGGCGGCAGCAGTACTACCCCTCCGTTTTTACGATCTAAATCCCAAGGGGAGCCAATGCCGATATAGGAATTTAAAACCAGCGGTTGATACTGGGTCAGCACCCCTACCGTATCTATACCGGAATTAAAGCAGTTGCTTAAGGTGAAATCAATAATGCGGTATTTGCCGCCAAAAGGCAGAGCGGGTTTAGCCAGTTGCTTGGTCAGTACCCCCAGCCTGCTCCCCTGACCGCCGGCAAGCAACATGGCAATACATTCCTTTTTGCGCAAATATCCCACCTCCTCACCTTAACCGTTTGTTTCCATATTTTGGGGTTTAACTGTCCGCTTTAAACAAATTACCGCCAACGGGGGAAGTTTAATTACCAGCGAATACTGCCGGTTATGCCAAGGCAGCGGTTGAGAGGGTAAAAGTCTTTCATTTTGCTGCCCCGATCCCCCGTATACCGTTAAATCGCTGTTCCAAACTTCTTGATAAATTCCCGGCCGGGGCACGCCAATGCGGTAATTTTCGCGTACAACCGGCGTAAAATTGGCTACCACCACTAAAAAGTCATCCGGGTCATAGCCTTTTCTCATAAATGTAATCACACTTTGGCTGTAATCCTGCGGATCTATCCACTCAAAGCCCTGCCATTGGTGATCCAGCTGCCAAAGGGCTTTTTCTTTTAGATAAAAGGCATTTAAATCCCGCACATAACGATACAGCCTGTAGTGCATTTCATAATCCAACAGCTGCCAATCTAATTCTTTCTGGTACTGCCACTCACTGAACTGACCGAATTCTGCGCCCATAAACAAAAGCTTTTTGCCCGGGTGCGTGTACATGTAGCCGTAAAGCAGGCGTAAGCCGGCAAATTTCTGCCAGTAATCTCCCGGCATTTTAGACAAAAGGGATCTTTTCCCCTGCGTGACCTCATCGTGTGACAGCGAAAGAATATAGTTTTCTGAAAAAGCATAGGTAAAGGAAAAAGTCAATAAATTATGATGCCACTTGCGGTGAATGGGATCCATTTCCATATAGCGCAGCACATCGTTCATCCAGCCCATATTCCATTTATAATTAAACCCCAGCCCGCCCACATAAGTAGGTTTGGTGACCTGCGGCCAATTAGAAGACTCCTCCGCAATCATTAAGGTGTGGGGAAATTCCTTAAAAACAACTTCATTCAGCTTTTTTAAAAAGGCTATTGCTTCTAAGTTTTCATTGCCGCCATAAACATTGGGCAGCCACTGCCCGTCATGCTTATCAAAGTCAAGATAAAGCATTTGGCTTACCGCATCTACTCTTAAACCGTCTACATGGTAAACGTCCAGCCAAAATATGGCATTGGAAATTAAAAAGCTAACTACATGCTGCTTGCTAAAATCAAAGCTCAAGGTTCCCCACTGCCGGTTTTCACTGCGCAAAGGGTTTTCATGTTCGTAGAGGGCCTCGCCGTCAAATTTAATTAAACCATGGGCGTCTTTGCAAAAATGCCCCGGCACCCAATCCAAAATGACACCGATGCCATGGCGATGACAGGTATCAACAAAGTACATAAAATCTTGCGGATCGCCATATCTACTGGTGGGGGCAAAGTAACCGGTAGTTTGGTAGCCCCATGAGCCGTCGTAGGGATGTTCGGTTATCGGCAACAGTTCTACGTGAGTATAGCCTAAGGCCGACATTTCTTTAACCAATTGATTGGCCAGTTCGCGGAAGTTTAAAAAATCTCCGTTGCTTTTTCTCTTCCAGGAACCTAAATGCAGTTCATAAATATTCAGCGGTTGATCATACAGGGCGGAAGATTTCTTCTGCTGCCACAAGTCGTCATGCCATTGATAGTCAAGTGTCGCCACCCGGGAGGCGGTTGCCGGTCTTACCTCGGCATGAAAGGCATATGGATCTGCCTTTAAAAAGGCCTCACCGCTATGGGGATGAATTTCGTATTTATATAAACAGCCGGGCTTTAACCCGGGAACAAATATTTGCCATACACCGCTGGAGCCAATTTGCCGCATCGGATGATGTTTACCCTGCCAATGGTTAAAATCACCGACTAAATTAACTGCCCGGGCATGGGGGGCATACACCGCAAAGCGCACCCCATACTGACCCTTATATATTTGCGGATGTGCCCCAAACAATAAATAGCTGCGGTAATTATTGCCTTGTAAGAATAATTTGATCGCTTCGATGATATTATTATTAACATCCATCTTTTATGCCTCTCAATGATTTAAGTACTACTTGAATAGTTACGATATTTTCCATAATTTTCCTCTAATAAAATTTTTAAATTTTTCTGCAAAAGGCAGTATAATTTTACATAATTTTGAGATAATGTTAATATCAACGGCCTAATTGTTTGAGAAACAAATTAGCCTTATCATTTACCCTTCCATACAAAAAGTAAAACCGTCCTCAAAGATTTGAGGACGGTTCCGCTGCAGTTAGGGTTCATTAACCATCTGCCCGTTGCTTTATGATTAATGCCCTTAGCGTATGAGGATGCTATTGCTGTTGAGGAGTTTCTAACTGAACATTTTGGTTGGTAACTTGAGAAATTTGGCCGTTGCTTAATGCTTGTTCAGCATATGCAACCAGTCTCTTGGTCATATTACCGCCAACATAACCGTTTACGCGGCTGGGAAGCTGACCTTTGTCCATTTGTGCATAGTTAGTAATTCCCAGTTCGCTGGCAATTTCATACTTCATTTGTTCAAGAGCACTGGATGCAGCTGCTTTTACAGGTTGATTACTGCTACGAGCCATTTAAAAAATCCCTCCTTTTTTTATTTTTTTATTTTGTTATGCGGCTCTGTCTTTATTATGGCTGTACAGATAAATATAATGTGTGAAAAAATCTAGCATTGATGTCATAACCAAACATAAAAACCTCTGTTTGCATAAACAGAGGTTTTTACAAAACTTTTAAACTACGCGTTTGATAAACTTTTTTTGCCACTTTTTTTTGATGCGATACAACATTAAGTTCCATCGCGTATCATCTATAACAACCTTCTGCACAACGGTAGCAAAGATAATGTTACCGATGCGGCAGGCTGACTTAAGATCTTGCCTGTTTTCCCGGGCGCTGGTCATTACATAGCGATACTCATCCCGCTCCAATAAGGGTAGTAAATCCATCGGCTCAATAAATTCAGAAAAGTCATAAAATAAGTTTTGCAATTCAAGCAGCTTTTTTTTGACGAGCAAAAATGACAAGGCTCCGTTTTTGCCGGCAAAGGGGATTTCTTTATTTTTTGCGGCATTAACAATTTTTTCCGGCTCCAACTCAATGAGCTTGACCACACTTATCTGTTGTAGAATATCTTTGTAATCTCTATTTAATGCAAGCGCAGCCTCTTTAAACTGATGGGCTTTTTCCTGCACGTCTGAAAGAAGTAACACTAATCTCTCACCTTCTTTGGCAGTTAAATTTTATATTACTTCTTCAATGGAAAGTTATTTTTTTCCTTTGGAGAAGCTGACTAGTTTTGTCGCTTGCCTCTACAAAAAAAGTCTAATTATCTTACCCCGGCCGTAACCGGGGTTTTTGTCTTATCACATCATATGAAACAGCTGTAAAACTGCCACTACTTGTATTTAATAGCAATTATTAAATTCAAGTAACAACTTTTTAAAAATTTCGTATCATATAGCATGGCATAAACTGGCGAAAGGAGGTTATTAAGTGAAAGAAAACCAAGATCCACGAGCCGGGCATCGCTATCCACCGCCACCACCCCCGATAAACATAGAACCTCTGATTCAATCCTTAACTATGATGGCCTTGATGAATCACCCGCATCTGGAAAAACAACTGGAACAGGTGCTGAATATAGTTGATTCGCTGACAAACACCATGCGCACACTGCGCATGGGAATAAACTCCTTCCAAACCAGTGTTCAGGAGGCACAACACTATATGTTCAGTTTGCCCCAAACACCTAATTACAACGGATATCAGCAGCAGCCCTTTGGCTATCCACCTGAACAAAATCAGTTCGGGGATGAAAAATTCAACACTAAGCCGGCTAGTGAATCTGAAGCGCAAGAATAATTATTGTTAAAGTATAACATCACACCCAAGCGGAAAAATAATAAAAAACTTGGGAGTGATGTTATGTTTAGTCTGCCGGATAACTACAAATCGCCCTTCGGCCTGCTATTGCATATAGGCAGTATAATTTTGCTGTTAATTTTTATTATCAAAATATTCGCTGGGAAAAATACAGACAGCGGCATAGATAATAAAGCTCATCCGGAGCAGATGCCGATTGATAAAGAGCCAATCACCAATATTAATTAATGTTGGGGTCGGTAAATCCGACCCCAACATTTTCACAGAACCTCTGTAACACTAGCGGCATATGATGCCCTCAGGAGGTGTTTTTATGGATAATTGCAAAGGAATGGATAAAACGGTATTAGATAAAATTGAAATATATATACCACCCAGAGTAACCATAAAAATTGCCACTTTAGCGGCGGAACAGGGAAAAACCCTTAATGAGATTATTGAAGAAGCGATTTGTGATTATATAAAACTCACTCAGCAATGACTTTACTATTGTAAAATTATGGTGTATAATTAGTTAATTAAGTAACAAACTATCCCGAGGTGATATTATGAGGACTAACGCAACACAAAAAATACCATTACCGCAATGCTACTATCCGGTTAAAATCGGCACTCGGGGAAGCATTTGTCTGCGCTTTGGTTGCTCGCCGGTATGTGTAAAATGCAGCTATGCCAAGCCGGCTAACACTCCTGCCTGCTATGCAGCACTGCCCGGCTATCCGGAAGATTGTGTATCATCGTACTATTCACCTAGCTGCAAAAACTTTTGCCTTTACGCTCGGAATGATTAATGAAAATGTGCGCGTAATTAATTATGAATTTTAGATTTGGGCATGCAAAGCAAAATTAATGAATTTTTCTGTTTTTACTATTATTAGCGGCAGCCGATTAAATTTAAAGTTCATAATTAAGAATAAAGAAATATATGGGCTGAAGTACTGCAAACTAAATTCTCGCAGTGCTTCAGCCCTTTTTTGTGTCAGTGGTCAATGAAAAGTTATCTTAGGGGCGGCAGACCTTTTTTCAGCCGCTCCATTTGCCTTAGCTGGACGCGGAGTATTTTACCGCTTACCGTTTTGGGCAGTTCATCCATAAACTCAATTTCTCTGGGGTATTTATAGGGCGCGGTAGTCTTTTTCACATGATTTTGCAGTTCTTTAATTAACCCTGCTGACGGTTCATGCCCCTCTGCCAAAACTACAAATGCTTTGACAATCTCACCGCGCAGTTCATCGGGGCTGGCTACTACTGCCGCTTCGGCAACTGCCGGATGTTCCAAAAGCGCACTTTCCACCTCAAAGGGGCCAATGCGATAACCGGAAGATAAAATTACGTCATCGGCACGGCCGACAAACCAAAAATAGCCGTCTTCGTCTTTAACACCCCTGTCTCCGGTAACATACCACTTGCCGCGGCGGGTAGCCAGTGTTTTCATGGGATCCCGCCAGTATTCCTTAAAAAGACCTGCCGGCGGTTCCGGTTCTATTTCAATGGCAATATCGCCTTCCTTGCCGGGCGGCAGTTCATTGCCCAGATGATCAATAATGGCCACTTTGAAGCCGGGTGTGGGTTTACCCATTGCCCCCTGGCGTACCGGCAGACACAAGAAATTGCCAACCACTACCACCGTTTCCGTTTGACCGTAGCCGTCTCTAATGGTTAAACCGGTATGTTTTTTCCAGATATTAATCACTTCAGGGTTAAGCGGCTCCCCTGCCCCCACACAGTGCCTTAAATGTGGAAACTTATAGCTTGCTAAATCTTCCAGCACCAGCATGCGGTAAATTGTCGGTGCGGCACATAATGTGGTAATGGGGTACTTGGCCAGTAATTCTAACATCCGTTTGGGGTTGAATTTTCCTACTTCATGATGTACAAAAAGACAAGCCCCCTGGTGCCAAGGGCCAAACAAGCTACTCCATGCTGCTTTGCCCCAGCCGGTATCCGACAAATTCCAGTGCAAATCATTTTCTGTCAAATCCAGCCAATACTTGCCTGTTACTTTATGGGCAAAGGGATAGCTGACATGCGTATGCAGTGTCATTTTGGGCTGGCCGGTAGTACCGGAGGTGAAAAACAATAAAGCGCCGTCATCCCCTTTGGTGTTTACTTTGGGAAATTCCGGTGAAGCTGCATTAACTGCCGCATGATAACTTATCCAACCGGGTTTTTCCCCGACGACAATTTTAATTTTTAATGTGGGGCATGAGCCGGCAATTTGTTCAACTTTATCAGCATTGCTTTGATCGGTGATAATTGCCACTGCCTCACTGGTTTTAATTCTATATTCTATATCTTTGGCGGTAAGCTGCACGGTACCGGGGCTGATAATGGCACCCAGACGCAAACATCCCACCATTGTTTCCCACCATTCAATTAGACGGGGTAAAATAACAATTACCCGGTCGCCCTGTTTTACACCGTTGTCTTTCAATACGTTGGCCACTCGACAGGACTGTTCTTTTATTTGCAGAAAAGTTCTTTTTACCTCATTGCCGTTGTCATCCACCCAAAAAAGTGCCTGTTTATTCGGATCTTCTGCCCACCTATCCACCACATCATTGGCAAAGTTAAAATACTCCGGCGTATTCCATTTAAATTGTTGGTATTCGGCATCATAATCTTCCATGTTGTATCGTTGCTGCTCCATGACAATCCTCCGTTTCCAAAATTGAACTGCAGTTAGATAGTAGTTCGCTAAAAAACGCGACTTTCCTCCGTTTAATTTACAAAAGATTGCGGCATTTTAATGTTTTTTATCCACTAAGAAGGAAATATCCTGCAAAAGTCGAAAAATTACATTTAATAAATGCAATATTTTGGAAGGAGATATAGCGGTGGGTGAACTGGTAAGCATCAAGGGAACCCGGCAGGGCTTGGTAATTATGGTTGATGCCAATGCCGATTATGAGCAGGTAAAAGATTACTTACATAAGAAGATGCAATCGGCCAAAGGTTTTTTTAGAGGAGCCAGGTTTTCTCTGGTACCGGGGGAAAATGTTTCCGAAAGTCAAAAAGCTGAACTGCAGCAAATTTGCTCGCAATATGGCTTAATTCATGACGAAAAAGTAAAACTGCCGTCATTTGAACAAAGTTCGCCTAAAACTAACGAAAACCGGATAAATTATGATAAAGAAACTTTTACCAAGCGACCCGGTGAAAAAACCCTGTTAGTTCGCCGCACGCTGCGCTCGGGGCAGTCTATTCAGTATGACGGCAACGTAGTAATCTTAGGAGATGTCAATGCCGGCTCAGAAGTGATTGCCGGCGGCAGCATCATGGTGCTTGGCCGCATTAACGGAGTGGTTCATGCCGGTGCCACCGGCGATACATCGGCTTATGTTGTTGCCTGCAAGCTTTGCCCCAGTCAGTTGCGCATTGCATCGGCAATTGCCACCTCACCCGATGATGAACCGGAATATCCGGAAATAGCCCGACTTAAAGACAACCAAATTATTGTCAGCAGATACAAACCGTAAACATTAAAAGTAAAAGCACAACGAAATTCTCATCGTTGTGCTTTTTTACGTTAAAGGCCCAGGCAGCATGCCACAAGCCAAATGCGGGTTTTACACACAAAGGAAAGGGCAAAGGCAATTCCCGGCAAATTAATTTTTAATTACCGCTGGAGTGCAGACAAACAGCGGTTTAGTTGCAATTATGCGGCACATTAAGAAGCTGCCGCCGCCCTACTTTTTGCTTCTAGCTACTACATGCCAGTATGCCAATAATGGTTTTGGCGTCTTTTATTTTTCCTTGAATAATCATTTCTTTTGCTTTGTTCAGCGGTATTTTTTCTAATTCTACAAACTCATCTTCATCTAATCGCTGCCCTTGGTAAACCAAGTCTTTGGCAACATAGATATGTAATATCTCATTGCTGAAGCCCGGGCTGCTATAAAAGCTAAACAGTTTTTCAAGGCTGCCGGCTACCATGCCGGTTTCTTCTAAAAGCTCTCTTTTTACACATTCATCCGGCGGCTCATTGGCGTCTAATTTGCCGGCCGGTATTTCCAATAAAATTTCCTCTACCGGGTGGCGGTACTGGCGCACCATCAGCACTTCGCCCTCTGAAGTTATCGGCACTACCGCTACCGCCCCTTTATGTTCAACTACTTCTCTGGCAGCGGTTTTGCCGTTGGGCAGTTCAACCGAGTCAACTCTTAAGTTAACAATTTTACCTTTGTGTAACATCTGGGAAGATATTACCTTTTCCGTTAAGTTCATATTAGATCCCTTCCTAAACGATAGATTGTATTGTTGATCTACTTTGCAACTTACAAAGAAGGATTTAAATTTAATTATGTAGAATATTTGTTACCAACATTATAGCATAACATTCCTTCACTAGCACATTTATACAACGTTAACAGAGGGGGATATTATTTGACCACTAAGATCGGTGTTCCTCGTACTATGTTTTATTATAGGTATTACCCTATGGTAAAAACTTTTTTTGAAGAACTTGGTGTTGAAGTGGTTACTTCGCAAAAAACTTCCCGACAAATTATTGATGCCGGTGTCCGCGAGGCACTGGCTGATGCCTGTGTGCCGGTAAAAATTTTTTTTGGCCATGTTCAGGCATTAAAAAATAAGGTTGATCTTTTATTTATTCCCCGCGTTTACTGCCTTAACGGCAAAACCATCTATTGCCCGAAGTTTCTAGGGGCACCGGACATGATTAAATATGCGCTGGACGGATTGCCGGAAATAATCGATACCAGTATTGATGTGCGCAAAAAACGTTTTGCCATTTGGAAAGCCTTTAAAGAAATTGGCAGCAGATTTACCGATAACAAGTGGGCTATATTAAAAGCTTACCTTAAAGCTAAACATGTATTATCCCGTTATAATAAATATCTGCTTAAGGGGTTCCCTCCCGAGCTGGCAATGAAAAAATTAAAAAACCCTAAACTGGAGCTAAAGCCACAGCCCAAAAGCTTGCGCTTTGCCGTACTGGGCTATCCCTACATAGTTCATGACGGTTATATCAGCGTTAACCTGTTAGATAAGTTACATCGCTTAGATGTTGACACCATAACAATAGAACAGATCCCAAAGCACCTTATTAACAGGCAGCGAAAAAAGTTACACAAAAATATGTTTTGGACCTTTAGTGATTGGGTAATGAGATCGTCATTGCATTTCTTTGATAAAGGCAATATCGACGGCATTATCCATGTTACCGCTTTTGGCTGCGGCCCGGATGCAATGGTAGATAAATTTATGGAACTGGAATCGAAAAAAAATCCCCATATTCCGTATATGAGCATTTGCATTGACGAACACACCGGTGAAGCGGGCGTAGGCACTCGTTTAGAAGCTTTTGTAGACATGGTAAAACGAAAAAAAGAGGCGAAGCGTAATGCGTAAAGTGACATATCCGCATATGGGGCACTCATACATTGCATTTAAAATGCTGCTGGAGGATTTAGGCAACGAGGTAATTGTGCCGCCCCGCCCCAGCAAGCGTACCCTTGATCTCGGTGTAAAGTATGCGCCGGAATTTGCCTGTTTCCCCTACAAGGTTCTTTTGGGAACGTACTTGGAAACTGTCGAAATGGGTGCAGATACAGTAGTTACATCCGGGGGGTACGGTCCCTGTCGTGCCGGGCTTTATGCCAGTTTACACGAAGCTATCTTACACAGTCTAGGCTATCCGGTTGAATTTATAATTTTTGAATCGCCAAAACAGCATCCGATTAACTTTATCAAAAACGTAAAAAAATTAAACAATGCCAAGTTATCCATCCGCGCCATTGTTGACGCCATTAAGCGCGGTTGGAGTAAACTCAAAGCCTTGGATGAAATGGAAAAGTTAAGTCATCGCATCCGCCCAAGGGAATTAAAAAAAGGCACTACTAGCAGAGTATATCTGCAAGCCCAAAAATGGCTGGATGAAGCACGCACGTTTAAACAAATTGAAGAAGCCAGACAAGCCGGTATCAAAGCATTTAATGATATTGAGCAGGATCCGGAAAGACAAATTGTTAAAGTGGGATTGGCAGGCGAAATTTATGTGCTTTTGGAACCGGCCAGCAACTTGGAACTTGAAGAAACCCTCGGTCACATGGGTGTAGAGGTTGAACGCTCAATGTTTCTCACCGGTTGGACGCAAGATCATTTAAACAGCGGCACAGATGAACACCTGACTGTTGCAGAAGCGGCCAAGCCTTACATACCCGATATGATCGGTGGGCACGGGCGTGACACGGTGGGTCATGCCGTGCTTTACGCCAAGCGGGGGTTTGACGGGATGATCCAAATTGCTCCCTTTACTTGTATTCCGGAAATTGTTGCTTGCACGATATTAAATAAAGTGAGCAAAGAGCATGATCTTCCGGTATTAACCTTCTTTCTTGATGAACAAACCGGTAAGGCCGGTATGCTTACCAGATTGGAAGCTTTTGTCGATTTACTGAAAAGAAAAAAATATCAGCAAGGCGGCCGCCTGGCCACCGAAGTATCATAAAGTAAAGAAAGGGACTTGAAAGATGAAAGCATACTTGGGTGTAGATGTAGGCTCTGTAAGTACAAATATAGTAGTAATAGATGAGCATGAACAAATACATGTAAACCTTTACCTACGCACGCAGGGACGGCCAATTGAAACCATTCAAAAAGGCTTTAAAGAGGCCGGTGAATTACTAAAAGGCAAAAATATAGAAATTGTGGGCGCGGGTACTACCGGAAGCGGTCGTTATCTGGCGGGTGTAATGATTGGTGCAGACGTAATTAAAAACGAAATTACCGCCCATGCCATTGCCGCATCAAACAGCATTCCCAATGTGCAAACGGTATTGGAAATTGGCGGTCAGGACTCAAAAATTATTATTATTAGAAACGGCATTGTCACGGATTTTGCCATGAACACTGTTTGTGCCGCCGGAACCGGTTCATTTTTGGATCAGCAGGCAGCACGCTTAAATATTCCTATCTCTGATTTTGGCGCGTTAGCTCTAAAATCAAAGAACCCTGTGCGCATTGCCGGCAGGTGCACAGTTTTTGCTGAATCCGACATGATTCACAAACAGCAGATGGGTCATAAAATCGAAGATATTGTAAATGGCCTGTGTGAAGCCTTAGTGCGCAACTATTTAAATAACGTCGGTAAGGGCAAAGAAATTCTTGCCCCGATATCCTTCCAAGGCGGAGTGGCCGCCAATGTTGGCATTAAAGCAGCCTTTGAGCGGGAACTGGGGCTGCCGGTGATTATCCCTCCCTACTACAATGTAATGGGTGCGATCGGTGCCGCCTATTTAGCTAAAGAAGAAGTAGAAAGAACCGGTCATACCAAGTTCAAAGGCTTTGCCATTACCGATATCGAATATCATACATCAAGTTTTGAATGTGACGGCTGCTCCAATGCCTGTGAAGTAGTGGAAATTCTGGAAGGGGGCAAAGTTATCGGCCGCTGGGGTAACCGCTGCCCGCGCTGGGACATTGTTGAAAATTAAAATTTACTACAATCGCTAAATCGCAACGACACACATTTGCATATTACCAAGATATATTGTAATATATCTGGTAAGGAGGTTTTGAGCTATGAACAAAAAGTTGCTTACAATTATTGCAGTCGTTGCGATTTTTGCATTGGCAATTCCCGCCTTTGCAGCCAATGTAGCCGGCCTTAACAGCGAACAAGCACAAAAAATTAATGCCTTGCATCAACAAATGATTAAATTACGCATGCAGATGATAGATGAATATCAAGCAGCAGGGCAAATTACCGAAGAACAAGCCGCACAGATGAAAAACAACCTGCAAAACCGCTTAAAATACCTTGAAGACAACCCGGATGCATCATTCGGACCCGGTATGGGACGCGGCCCGGGTATGGGCTTTCGTCAACATGGTTTTGGCGGCGGTTTCTGCGGCAACTGCCCTTATAACACCCAACAGCCTGCTGCTCAAAACTAACCTTAAATTAAAACAGGAGTATCGCATTTGGCGATACTCCTTTCTTTTTTCCTTCTACCCTATTCTTCCCTGCCTAATGCCCACCTGCCACGAAAACATATCTTTTGACCGGCCGGCAGCTATAGATGGGCCACAAACCATTTACTTTTACCCGGCAATAACCCCTGAAGAACCGGAATTGTTAGACACCATTAACCAATTCCCCTCCGCCGCCCGAGCCAAAAATACTTATTTGTCCAGTCAGTATCACCGCCTTGCTGCAAGACGCGGAGCGAACGGTGCTGCCGTTGCAGTTGCTCATAGCATTTTAACCATCTTCTACCACATGCTTAAACGCAAGCAACCTTTATATTGGGCTTGGTCCTACTTATTATGAAGAACGCAAAACTATTGTCAATCAATCCATCAAGAAGCTGAAATCCCTTGGATACAAGGTCACCGTCGAATTAAATGCCTAGCCCTTGAGTCAGGCTTGGTACATTATTGTCTTTTTGAGGAGCAGTACATTTTAATTTTCAGGACAGGTAGGCTACAAACGAAGGGTACACCGGGGCAGAATTAGAGGCACTCGTATGTTTCAATTCCTCATAGGTAGGCTACAAACGGAGGGAGAACACTATGAGTGACTGGAAAAGAAAACGTTTCAATTCCTCATAGGTAGGCTACAAACCTAGCCCTCCAACATTCCGGGCTCCATTCGTTTGTAGTTTCAATTCCTCATAGGTAGGCTACAAACGAGGATCTCTTGCGTTGCTGGCCAGCCACTCTACAGTTTCAATTCCTCATAGGTAGGCTACAAACGCTGATGACGGTACGCCGGAGGCGTAATAAATGAGGGTGTTTCAATTCCTCATAGGTAGGCTACAAACCCTAACGCATCTGGGTCATCCAGTTTAGATATTACTGGTTTCAATTCCTCATAGGTAGGCTACAAACAGTCGTTTCTTCTGGTTGTATTTCAGGAATGGCCAAAGTTTCAATTCCTCATAGGTAGGCTACAAACCTTGGGTGTCTGTCAACTTAATTCCAAGCTGTTCCATGTTTCAATTCCTCATAGGTAGGCTACAAACTCGCATTGTTCCACCGAATACCCACCTTGAGTGCAGTTTCAATTCCTCATAGGTAGGCTACAAACTCCTCCATATTGGCACTATAAAAACCAAATACTCTGGTTTCAATTCCTCATAGGTAGGCTACAAACCTCTGCCTGCTGTGGTATTCGCTAATTTAGCTCGAATGTTTCAATTCCTCATAGGTAGGCTACAAACTTGCTCATCTACTCAACCCCGCTTTCAAGGATTCTAAGTTTCAATTCCTCATAGGTAGGCTACAAACTTTAAGTCCAGTGATGAAATATTGTTGTCACCTAAGTTTCAATTCCTCATAGGTAGGCTACAAACGCAACATATTGGAGCGTACCAATCGCCTTATCAGGACGTTTCAATTCCTCATAGGTAGGCTACAAACGCTATTTCAAGCTGGTTTACCAGCATGCCTGGCAAAAGTTTCAATTCCTCATAGGTAGGCTACAAACCTGGTTGAGGAATGGGTTTCGGTTCTGCTTTTTTCTTGTTTCAATTCCTCATAGGTAGGCTACAAACGGCGCCCCACTGGTTGGCCAGTTTTGCCCGTTGGGAGTTTCAATTCCTCATAGGTAGGCTACAAACTCATAATTGATTTGAAGAAAGATTATACACCTTACTTGTTTCAATTCCTCATAGGTAGGCTACAAACGAGCAAGTCAAGCCGTTATCCTTGAAAGATATAGCAAGTTTCAATTCCTCATAGGTAGGCTACAAACGGCTGAGCAGATGCAGGATAACCTCAAAGGCCGACGTTTCAATTCCTCATAGGTAGGCTACAAACGTTGGATGAAAGTTCAATGGTTCAAAATGAAAAAGCGTTTCAATTCCTCATAGGTAGGCTACAAACTATGAAAGAAGATTTGAAAGTTGATATTCAAAATTGTTTCAATTCCTCATAGGTAGGCTACAAACTACTCGTAGTTGTGAATAATGAAAGTTATTTCAGGTCTGTTTCAATTCCTCATAGGTAGGCTACAAACCATAGTTCCCGGCAAGGATATTGACGAGCGCAGCGTTGTTTCAATTCCTCATAGGTAGGCTACAAACCCATTTTTCGGGGTGTTTTAGCTGGTATTTTTCCTTATTAGGGTGTTTTAGCAACAAAAATCACTCATATTTTCTATATAAAACGGCACTCTACATAGAATAATAGCATTTTTTTGGCAATTTTTCTATAGTTGGGGGTATTTTTTTCCGTCGATCGCCTAGGGTTTTTGCGCTACTGCAGGTCGACGGAAATTTATTTTGCTCTTGCGGGCGGTTTTTTCTGCGAATCCACAACCGCAATAAAGGTTCACGAATAGACTATAGATCATTTCCACTACTTCGCATTATTAGTCTAATTCGCAACAAATATCGTTATCCCAGATAAGGTCAAGGTAAATTCACCTATATCTTAGAAACTGTGTTCGTTTCTACACTTGTCGATGCCACCATTAGATCCATCGGATTTAAAAAATAACCCCATCACCTTCCTTCACATTTTCTGCCTAATGTGCACTTTCAATTCCTTATGGTTTCGCTACAAACAATACCCGATTTTTTGTCGTGCACGCATCATATGGCACCCCCTTTTTTATTTTTACCGGAAGGGGCCATAGTTTTGCAGTGTTTTATGAGGTTTTCTCCGACCACGCCGGCCACGGAAACGAACCGGTAGCCTGCCCCAGTAGCCGGTAAAGTAACCGCCATCCCCCACCCTGCACAGTTTCTAAAGCAAAGCATAAAATATTTGATAGATAAAAAACACATGGAAGGAAGATTGATTATGTCTTCAAATTTTTCTCCGTTTAGGGATTATGGGTCACAGCCCTTTGTGATTAACATTGAGGATGCTACTTTACTGAACAATAATTTTCGCACCGCTTTATGGACCGGGCGTTTTTTGCAACTTACCCTAATGAGCATTGACGTTGGCGATGATATCGGTTTAGAGATGCATCCCGATGTCGATCAGTTTATCCGAATCGAGCAAGGTCAGGGTCTGGTGATGATGGGAGACCGCGAAGATGACCTGTATTTCAGGCGACGAGTACATGAAGATGATGTAATATTAATTCCGGCCGGTGTATGGCACAATGTGATCAATGTCGGCTGTACACCGCTTAAATTGTATTCTATCTATGCGCCGCCTGAGCACCCCTTTGGTACGGTGCATAGAACTAAAGCAGATGCCAGAAATCACCACCATCGGTAAGGTACCTTTATTGTGGCCGCTTATGCGGCCACCGGTACCTGTTTTTATCTAAACACGCTGACCAGTTTAATCATTAATCTTACCGGCAGCGGCCGTATCATGTTTTCCAGCTTTTTCTTCTGCTCCTGTAAGCGTTCTATCTGTTGTTGCAGCAGTTTAATTGACTTTTGTAGTTCTTCAACATTTTCCAATGATTCCTTCAATTCATTGGACATTTGGTTAATATCCTGGTATAAGCGGCGTTCTTCATACTCTGATTCTTCCTGCACCCGCTCTAATTTTCTTTTCAGCTCTACAATTTCCGTCTGCAGTTCGGCAATTCGGTTGGTGTAATTATCTTTTAACTCAGCAATTCTGCTTTTATTTTCTCTGTCCCGCTCTTTGTACTGCTGCAGTTTGGTAAACATTGTTTCTAAAGCGCGCTGATTTTTGTCGTTGTATTTTTTCAGGTTTTCTACTTCTGCTTCTGCCTCCCGGGCCCTTTTTACCCACAGGCGGCACTGATGCAGAATGCTGTTGGCTTTTGCTTCCATTTTTTTCAGTTGTTCGCGATAGCGAAGAATTTCTTTTTTGCGCATTGACAGCAGCAGATCTTTTTCAGAAAGCTGGGTAGATAAATGATGGTACTGATCCATAATAGAAACTCTTTCCGCCATGGCCGCTGCAACTTCCCGGTGCATGGCCGTTACTTCCTCCAGCTGCTTTTTAAGGTTGCTTACTTTAATACTCCAGCGTTCCCTATCGTACTGCCACTTTTGCTTTTGCCGCCGCAGTATGACCAAGTAGCGCTTTACCATTTGATCGTGCAAATAATGCAGTTTGGGATCGTATTGATATGTATTTTCATCCACTCTTTCAAAATAAGGATATTTTTTTATAATCTGCTGCACTGCATCAATAGTTGTCGAACGCCATTCCTGCACCTCTTTCAATACCTGCTCTGCTGTAAGGGGAAAATTATTTATTTTAAAGGCTTTGATTACTAAGTGCTTTAATGAATACTGCTGGGGTTCAAGGCACCATTCCGTTAAGCCCCAGTTGCCGTCGTCTAACTGCACAAAACGGCCGTCAGTAAGCAGGCTTGCTTCTTCTGCCAGTTTTTTTGTTTTGCTTTTTTTGCTTGATGAACTTTTGCTTGCGGCGCGCAAGCTCATCGGCTCGTTCTTTTTTAACAGCATTTTATAAAAGCTGTCGTTTTCTTTTGAACCTTTGGTATCTAAATGCCACATTTCATATTCATCCATGATAAAACAAGGATTTTGCTTTAAACACAGCTTTACTTTTTCTTCCACCTGCGCTAAAGTATAATCCTGCAGCATCTTTTGATGTACATAGGGTGCAATATCTGAGGCCGATATACCGTCAAAAAACAGTAATGTCTTTTTTAGTACATCAGTTAAAGAACTAAGTTTGCCCTTCACAGTACCATCCCTTCCTGAGTAGTATATAAATTGCATATTTTCCAAATTTAACCTATTATTAATATTCAATTTCTGCTAAAATATCCCTGCGCCAACCGCTACTTTTTTTCCAAAAATTTCCTACACCTTTTTACATAATTATTTCCCTTTTAAAAATAAAGTATTTGTTTAGTTGCCTAATTTTACTGCCGGCAGGCAAACAGGTATTGTATTTGCCTTAAGATATCGAATATAATAGTAAATAAGTGGGAGAGTATTAAGTTGGCCTGGCAGGGTGTTATTATAGGTGAAAAAATTCACGAAGGTGATGGATTTGAGTACTATTTATGATCCCGGTGAAAAAAATAATGATAAAAGTGATGTGCAGGTTGCCAAAGGAATAGTTTTTACTCCGCAGGGCGTGATTCATTTAGAGGGCCCAGTAACCGGGGAATATATATTAAGATTAAAGATGCATGAGGGGTTAAACAATTTCCGTCCTGCAAAAAGGCAACAGGAAGCTTTGTCGACAATACCCTCCTTACCTAACGGCCGCTTGTTTATTGCCCGTCATGAAAAAGAAATTGTCGGATACGTAACATTTCATCACCCGGATGAATACAGCCGCTGGTGCAAGCATCCGTGGGTTTTGGAATTAGGAGCCATAGAAGTAACTCAACCCTGGCGAAAATATAAGATAGCCAATCACTTGCTTAAGGAGGCTTTTAGTAATCCTTTTGTCGAGGATTTTATCATTATTACAATTGAATACTGCTGGCATTGGGATTTGCAGGGAAGCGGGTTATCGATGTGGGATTATCAAAAAATGTTAACTAGGTTGTTCGGCAGTGTCGGCATGAAAAAGCGGGCTACTGACGATCCTGACATTATTGAGCATCCCGCTAACGTGCTGATGGTCAGGTACGGAAGAAATGTTCCTAAAGAAGCTATCCAGAGGTTTGAGCAGTTAACTTTTCAAAGTAAATACTTCTAACGCTAATTTAATAATCAGGCATACTTAAAAGGGCGCGTCATAAAACGCGCCCTTAATGTTTAACCGCTTATTTGCTGTAGTTTGATGCCTCTTTGGTGATTTGTACGTCATGGGGGTGGCTTTCAACTAAACCGGCTCCGGTGATGCGTACAAATTTAGTGTTGTTTTGCAGTTCTTCAAGGTTTTTGCAGCCGCAATAACCCATACCTGCCCGTAATCCTCCTACTAACTGGAAAATCATTTCTGAAAGCGGGCCACGATAGGGCACGCGCCCTTCTACACCCTCCGGCACCAGTTTTTTGGTATCTTCCTGGAAGTAGCGATCCTTACTGCCTTTTTTCATTGCCGCCAGTGAACCCATGCCACGGTATGATTTGTAGCTGCGCCCTTGGTAGATTTCAATTTCACCGGGGCTTTCCTCGGTACCGGCTAAGATGCTGCCCAGCATTACTACACTTCCACCTGCGGCAATTGCTTTGGTAATGTCACCGGAATATTTTATGCCCCCGTCGGCAATAATCGGTATGTTGTATTTCTTTGCCTCTTGCGCACAATCATAAATGGCCGTTATTTGCGGCACTCCAACTCCGGCAATTACCCTGGTGGTGCAAATTGAACCCGGCCCGATACCTACTTTTACTGCATCGGCACCGGCCTTAATTAAATCGCGGGTTGCTTCCGCCGTGGCCACGTTGCCGGCAACAATGTCAATGTCAGGGTAATGCTGTCGGATGTATTTTACCGTATCCATCACCGCTTTGGAATGACCGTGAGCGGTGTCTACAACAATCATGTCCACGTTAGCCTCAACCAGGGCAGCAACCCGATCAGGTGTATCGTGAGCTACTCCGACTGCCGCAGCAACCACCAACCGCCCACGCTCATCTTTTGCCGAATTGGGGAATTGTTTGTTCTTTTCAATATCTTTTATGGTAATTAAGCCTTTGAGCATGAAGTTTTCATCGACGATCGGCAGTTTTTCCACTTTATGCTTCATGAGAATTTCTTTAGCTTCTTCCAATGTAGTGCCCACCGGTGCGGTAACTAAGTTATCTTTAGTCATGAACTTGCCAATGGGCTGGTTATAATTGGTAATAAACCGCATGTCCCGGTTGGTAATAATACCGATTAGCCTGCCGCTGTCGTCAACAATCGGCACACCGGATATTCTGTAACGGGACATTAACATCTCAGCGTCATTGATGGTATCTTCCGGCTTTAAATAAAAGGGATCCCAAATGACACCGTGTTCCGAACGCTTTACCCGATCCACTTCTAATGCTTGCTCTTCAATGGACATGTTTTTATGAATGACACCAATACCGCCTTCCCGAGCAATGGCAATAGCCAATCGCGACTCAGTAACGGTATCCATGGCCGCACTCATGATGGGAATATTTAACTTTATTTTTTTGGTCAGACGCACCGACACATCTACATCTTTCGGCAGAACCTCAGACGCAGCAGGAATCAGAAGCACATCGTCAAACGTAAGCCCTTCTTTTTGGAATTTTTCCGGATACATATTTATTCCTCTTCCTCCCACCGATAGTTTAGTTTTGTATTTTGTATAATGTTGTATATTATAACATAAATGTCAAGGTGAAAAAGTTAAAAAGAGGTTAAAATTCTATCGTTTACCAACGGCGGATATACCAGCGTCCGGATCTGAAAAATCTGTTGATTAACCACGGAGTGACTGTTTTGCTAATTCGCTTGCGGGTGGCCGGAAACAGCAATAGTAAAGCTGCCACATCGGAAAGCAGGCCGGGAATTATTAGTAATACCCCCCCAATGGCGATGTATAAACCGTCTAACAGCGTCTGTGCCGGGGGCACACCGGTATTGACCTCCTGCCGGATTTTTGCCAACAGGGAAAATCCCTGCATTCTAATCAGCACAAACCCCAGTACGCCAATGAGGATCAGCAGCGCTAACGTAAGCCAAAAACCTAGGTAATCAATTAAACGAATTAAAATAAAGATTTCCAAAAAGGGTATCAGAATGAGTAATAACAGTATGCGGCCAAACATGCATCTCTCTCCCCAATGTTAAAGCATGAAAAAGGGGCACGTGGCCCCTCCCTAATCTTGTCCCATAGTAGAACCTACGCCGTGTGTCATAAAGTGTTCTCGTAAATAGCTAATGGTTTTTTTCGTCACCCCGAATTCTTCCGCCATTTCCGCGTCAGTTTTGTCGTTTTTCAGGCCTTCAATAAATTTGTCAAAGTCGATCCCCACTTCTTCCGTTTTGGTTACCAAACTGGGCTCGGTAGTCCAGGGTACACGTGCACGCAGGTATTCTTCCACAACTATCACTCCTTATCCGGTGTATATCAGATATTTTGTCCAAAGGAATGACAGTTATGTCTAACAGTTAGTTTTCTTTTTGTATGCTGGCAGTGGCAAAAATTTGCAATTCATCGACAATAATTACCACGTCTGTCTTTAATATATATCTTTTACCGTCACAAGTAAATTCCCTGCCGTCGATAATTCGCGGTATCAATTTATAATTTACATTATTGATTTCCTGATAAAGCAGCGGTTCCAGCAGTTCTTGAATTTTTTTCTTTCCGGCTGATTGAATGCTGGCCGCTTCAAAGCTGGGGATATCATTCAGCTGTTGATCAATGTCCACATTGGCGGTGATATTGGTAATCACCTTTTTCTGCTGCTGTTTATACAAATATTTTTTCATTTCCTCCAAATCGGCCTGCTTGCTTTCTAATTCCTCCCGCAGCAAATGATTGTCGGCCGTCAGTTCTTCAAAATCGCGACTGATGTGTAAACTCATGCCGGCACTGCCGATAATTATTCCCATTAGCAGCGCGGAAATAATCTGCAAGACGGTCTTTTTCAACTTTTGCCACCCACCAGATATAAAATGAGGAAATAGCCCAGCTGCGCGCCGGCAAAGCCGCTAAGCAAATACAGCAGTTGTTTGATTACCGCCTTGATTTCACCTTCAAATATGCCGGATTCCAACACTTCAATGGCGGTAAAGGTGCCGCCGATAGCGGCAACTATTGCCCATATCTTTATTTCACCGGCTAAGCGCAGCATGGTGGTCAGCGGCGGCTGGCGCACTAATACGGCAGATGCGGCACCTATAATTGATGCGCCTAATACCACGCCTAAGGCGGTAAAAAAAATGATGACCATTTTTTGTTCAAAGGTCATCGAAACCCCTCCCCAAGCTGCTTTGTAAAATGTTATTAGCCGGGAAGGGGTTTTATGCGGCTTTAGTATTTGTTTTGGTAATGGATAATTCTCTTTTCCCAGGTGCGTAGAACTACTTCGTCTTCATTTTTATTCAGCAGGTATTTCGGTAAAACCGGCGTTTTGCCGTAACCGTTAGGCGCGTTGATAATGTAGGTGGGTACGGCCAAGCCGGAGGTATAGCCGCGCAGTTTTTCCATAATGGCAATTCCTTCGTCAACGGAGGTAATAAAGTGGCCGGTACCGGTAACTTGTTTAGCATGGAAAATATAGTAGGGTCTTACCCGAATGCGCAGCAACTGTTGATTTAATTTTTTCATTACATGGGGATCGTTGTTTATTCCTTTTAAAAGAACCGCTTGGTTTCCTAAAACCACGCCGGCCTTAACTAACATATCGCAGGCTTTTTTAGCTTCCGGGGTAATTTCTCTGGGGTGGTTAAACTGAGTGTTAATATAGATTGGCGGGTGTTTTTCTAAGACAGCGCACAATTCCGGTGTAATGCGCTGCGGCAAGGTGACAATTGTTCTGGTTCCCAGTCTTTTGATTTCCACATGTTCAATCTTGTCCAGTTCACCCAGTAGCCAATCCAGCATTTTGTCCGACAGCATTAGTGCATCTCCGCCGGTAATTAGCACATCTCTGATTTCCGGGTTTGCGCGGATATAATCCAATGCTTCTTCCAGCATTTCTTTCGGTTTGTGCCGGTCCACTTCACCGATGTTACGGCGGCGTTGACAGTGGCGGCAGTACATCGCACATTGATTGGTCACGTTAATAATTAAACGGTCGGGATAGCGGCGGGTAATGCAGGCAGCCGGAGAGGTAAACTCTTCTCCCATTGGGTCGTCCAGCCCGATTTCATCCTTTAATTCCAACTCTGAGGGTACAGCTTGCATCCAAATCGGGTCTGCCTCATCTGTATAATCCATCAAACTGGCATAATAAGGGGATATTGACCAGCGAAACCTTTCCCCTACTTTGGCAATTTTTTGGGAGGTTTCTTTATCTAAATCAAAAATCGCACTTAGAACTTCCGGTGTCTTTATGCGGTTAGCCATCTGCCATTTCCAGTTAGCCCACTGTTCTTCATCGGCATTAAAGTAGTTGAGTATCCTTTCTTTGCGCTTTTGGATCTGCTCTTGCAAATCAAAGCCCGTGTATATTGTATCCTTATCTTTTAGGTAGTCGCTGATTCTGCTACGAAGCTCAGCAGCACGTTGCAAAGCAATTAATCGCTTGTCCCTTTGGTCTAAGTATTTGCCTGGCACCGAAAATATTGCCATCTACAAATCCCCCCTTAATAGTTTTTTTACCAAAGTTTGTCAATCAAACGAAATAAAAAAACACCTTCCCGCGTGTGAGAAGAAGTGTTTTTAGGCATCACTAACTATAAGTACCCTTTTAGGTACCTTCAGTTTTTCTTCCCACGCTTGCGAAGTTAGCTGACGGGTTAGGGTTGGAAGATAACCCCTCCTTGCTTACAAGGATTCACCCCATTTAATTGGTTCCTCCGCTTCTTAATTAAATAAGAATTCAGCGTTTTTGATAATATTTAGTTATACTTTAAGCAAATGAATTATATCATATTTTTTAGCTAATTACCAGTACTAATTAACAGTATATGTAATTTTTTTGCGCTAATTATAAGTCACACTTAAAAAAAGGAAAGAAAGGCAAGAAAAAAGGGCTTAAAGCCCTCAATATACGGCGTTATACAGTTGTAAAAGGCCGTTATTAATATTATTGTCCGGAAAATGAATAATGCTCAGCGAACAATTATCAAGATACATGCGCCACAGTTTATTTAAGTCTATGCCCATAATACTGCAGATAATTGCTCTGATTGCCGCACCGTGGGAAACAACCAGCACATTTTTATTTGGGTATTGATCAATAATTTTTTGCACCGCCGCCGTTGTTCTTTCCGCCACCTCACTGAATACTTCCCCGCCGGGAATACGCGTGTTTAACGGTTCTTTACGCCACTTTTGCAGTATTTCCCCGTATGAGGCATTGATTTCATCATATGTTAAGCCTTCCCAATGGCCAAAATTGATTTCTCTCAAATTAAGGTCAGTGATTATTTCATCAGCCGGCTTTCCGCTGACAATTTGCGCTGTTTCCAGTGCCCTTTTTAAGTCACTGGCCAGCACCACATCTATCTTTATGTTTTTTAAATACTGAGCCAAGCGGGCCGCTTGCCTGCGCCCCACCTCCGATAAGGGCACATCACTGTGTCCTTGAAACTTTCCGACTGCATTCCAGTTAGTTTCGCCGTGCCTTACTAAGTACAGTCTTAGTCCCATATGTTCCTCCTAAGTTAATTATCTTCATTTACAAATTCAGTTTTTTAGCAGCCAGTGATTTAATTTCAATCGGCAATCCGGCCACCGTAAGATAAACTTCATCGGCAGCCTTGGCGATAATTTGATTGGCCACCCCCGCTACATCACGAAATGCCCGACCGATGCGGTTATCCGGCACTATGCCAAGGCTTACTTCATTAGCCACGATAATTACCGTTGCCTCAACTTCACCGGTTACTTCCGCCAGTCTCTTTACCTCATTGATAATAAAGCTTTCTTTTTTCGCCCACGGAATACTTGATTTCAAACGGTTTTCGTCCAGCAGTAAGTTAGATAACCATAAAGTTAAACAATCTATCAACAAAACATCGGTTTTCGAGCCCCACTCTTTAACGGTATTTACTAAATAAGTAGATTCTTCAATTGTACGCCAATTTTGGGGACGGGCAAAACGATGTATGACAACTCGGCGGAACATTTCATCATCCAGCGTTTCTGCAGTGGCAATATAAGTAACATCTTCACTGATACTGGCGGCCAACTGCTCGGCAAAACTGCTCTTTCCGCTGCGGGCACCGCCGACAATAAATATTAACTTACCTCTACCCATCAGTTTCACCTTCCTGATTTACTTGGTGAGTAGAAAAAACAGTTTGTACCTAAAGTAACTAATTCAAAAGTTCAATATATAAACACAAATTCCTTCTTAATTTGGGAATAATTTTGTTATACAAGCAGAATTATTGTTTTTATTATATAATTAAGTTGTAAACAAAACAGTATTGTGGGAGACATTATGTTTACAACGAGAATAAAACAGTTTATTTCGGCAACTACCGGCAAAATTACTGCTGAAGATAAAAAGTATGTTAACCGATATTTAAATGACGCTGAACAACGGTTATTTTATCAAATGGATATTCCGACACAAAGACATGCGTTAAATGTAAGCTATACCTGCCAAAAGCTGGCAAAGGATTATCCCGAAATAGATGCCGATTTGTTAATTAAAGCCGCCCTGTTGCATGATTGCGGGAAAAAGGCCGGCGAAATTAAAACCATTCATCGGATAATTATTGTTTTGTCACAGGCACTGCTGCCGCCTATCGCCGCTTTTTTAGCTAAAGCCGGTGCTAAGGGTAAATTTCGCAGCCTTGGCAAAGCTTTTTACATCCAAAAAATTCACTGTCGGCGCGGGGCGGCCTTTGCGGAAAATATTGCCGTCGATGAAAAGATTTTATTTTTAATCCGCAACCACCATCAAAAGATTAAAAATCCGCCGGCGGAATTGATATTACTGCAAAAAGCGGATGATTTAAATTGAATAGGGCAGAAAATAAAAAAACCTTGGTTTGGAAATCCAAGGTAAAAAATATGGCAGGTTTTTTTATTATTAACAGTTTTTAACAGAATGTGTATAAATCTGTGGATAAAGTATTAATTGCTGTTTTTTAGTGAAATCTCGGATAATTTAGATTCCAGCTCAACAATCCGTCTGTTCTTATGTAAAATTGACCTGGCATATCGATAGTTTGATTTAGTCAGTTTTTTGTTTTCTCTCTCCAACTTAGATAAAATGCTGTTTTTTTCTCGTTCAATTTTTTCCACTAAATTCATCAGTACACGCCTGCTCAATCTCAATTGATCAACTTTATTTTCTAATTCTTGAATCCGATTCTGCAGGTAGTTGATATACTCAATATATTCTCTTTCGTTCATAACAACGCCCCTTTGCTACCGGCATTTACACAATAGTATATGCGGCAAAACAAAGGAATAGACTTGTTTAGCCTAAGGCATTTTTTATCAGCGTTACTGATTCCATTGGTGCGGTAAATGCCCCCAGGCGATTGCAGGTTTTATGTTTGGCACCGTGATAATCGGAACCTCCGGTGGGAATAAGCCCCATTTCCTTTGTCAGCTTTAAGTAGTACTCGCTTTGCAGCAGTGAGTGGTGCGGGTGCCACACTTCTACCCCCTTTAAGCCCTGTTCGGCAAGTTCCCGCAAAAGCTCAACACTGCCGGCGGCACCCGGATGGACAAATACCGCCACCCCTTTAGCCCGGGAAATTAACTTTATTGCCTCAATTGGGGTTACTTTCTTGCGGGGAACAAAAGCCGGGCAGCCCCGGTCAAGATATTTTTTAAAAGCTTCTTCCCGATTTGACACCAAACCTTTCTGCACCAAAGCATCGGCAATATGGGGGCGACCTACTGAACCTTCGCCGGCAATTTCAATTATTGTCTGCCAGTCGAGCTCAATTCCCATTTGTTTAAGCTTGTCAACAATCAGCTGTCCCCGTGTCACCCGAAAGCGGCGCATCTCCGCCAGCACATGAGTCAACTCCGGGTGTTGAGGCTCGGCAAAATAGCCCAGAATATGAATTTCTTGCTCGTCAGCAAAACAACTTATTTCTACCCCGGCCAGTACTTCTATATTTTTATCCGCCGCCTCATCCTGGGCGAAAAAATATCCGTCAATAATATCATGATCGGTAATGGCTATTGTTTTTAAGCCTAATGCCAGGGCATGATGGACAATTTGCCGCGGTGTTTCCGTGCCGTCCGAAATTGTGGTGTGAATATGTAAATCTGCCGCCAATAGGTTCACTCCTTGTAAACTTTAGTTTTACAACTCATCCGATTACTTCATCCATTACCCGGAGAAAATTACCGCCTAATATACCGGCAATTTCACTGGGCTTAAAGCCGCGTTTAATCAGCCCCTCGGTAATTTTGGGCAAGCCGGAACAATCGCTTATTTCGCAAAGCACGGTGTCTGTGCCGTCAAAGTCACTGCCGATACCGACATGGTGAACTCCTGCCAAATTGGCGATGTGCTCAATGTGATCTAAATATTTTGTTAAGGTCGGCCGGTGATGAGCAATAAATTCCGGCACTAAGGTAACACCAATTACCCCGCCCTTTTCGGCAATGGCCTTAATTTGTTTGTCGGAGAGATTGCGTGGATGTTCACAAAGTGCGGCACAATTGCTGTGGGTAGCAATGATCGGTTGCTCGGATACAGCCACTACATCCCAAAAACCCGCTTCCGCCAGGTGGGATACATCTATTAACATGCCAATTTTGTTCATCTCCTGCACAACTTTCACGCCAAATGACGTTAAACCGCCTTTACTGCGCCTTTCGCCCACACCGTCGGCAATGCTGTTGCGGCCGTTCCAGGTAAGGGTCATACAGCGCACACCCAAACGATAGTATATCGGCAGCATGTATAACTTGCCGCCTAATGCCTCGCCACCTTCAATGGCTAATACGGCCGCTATTTTTCCCTGCTTTACCGTTTGCAATACTTCCTTTATCGAAACCGCTAAACTGATGTGCTGTTGATTGGCGGCACACTGGGCAAAAAATATATTAATTAGTTCCATCGCCCGGGCAATGCCCCGCTCTTCACCGTACTTTGGGTGGATAAAAGCGGCAAAAAACTGTACGTTAACACCGCCGGTTTTTAGCCTGGGCAAGTCGATATGTCCTAATTTTGCTCTATCACCCAAATTCCGTTTTTGTTCCGGCAGTGCAGACAAGGTGTCGCAATGGGCATCAACGACAATTGATTGATCGTGCAGTAATTTGCTCATTAATTCCGCTCCTTTATCGCATCAGTACCATAATATAATAAAACTGCAAATAAAACAAAAACCTGTTCATAAGCACATGAACAGGTTGCTTAGTAACTAATTGATTATCAACTACCTCGGTTCTACAATCAGCTTAATAGCTGTTCTTTCTTCCCCATCAATAATAATGTCAGTAAAAGCAGGTATGCAAATAAGATCGATTCCGCCGGGAGCTACAAAACCTCGCGCTATTGCTACTGCCTTTACTGCTTGATTCAGTGCCCCAGCACCTATAGCCTGTAGCTCTGCACTGCCGTTCTCCCTAAGCACCCCGGCCAGAGCTCCAGCAACAGAATTTGGATTGGACTTTGCTGAAACTTTTAATACATCCATTTTATCAAAGACCTCCCTTAAAGGAAAAATTAATAGAGTTTATAGAATTGCTGATCTATATTTTTATATATTTATATATGTATTTATATTCTATAATTTTAAATTAATTCCTGCTTTTATTTGTTATTTTTTTTACTAAGTCGCTAAGTTGTGGCTTTTTACGGTTAAGGGAAGAATTGATTATTCTATATTAAAAATGCGTTTAATTTCCAGCGCTTCGCCGGTGGTTTCATCAATATCTATAACCACCGCATTAAACTGATAGCTTGTGTTTGCCGTTTCAAAACGCTGTGGCAGGCCGGAAATGAATTTTTGCAAAATAATATCTGTTTTAACGCCAATTACTGAATCTCGCGGGCCGGTCATGCCCACATCGGTGATATAGGCCGTTTTATTGGGCAAAATTCGCTCATCTGCAGTTTGCACATGGGTATGCGTACCCACCACCGCCGATACCCGGCCGTCTAAATGCCAACCCATTGCCACTTTCTCCGAAGTTGCCTCCGCATGAAAGTCAACCAGTATTACCTGGGCTTTATCTTTTATTTCTTCTAATATTTTATCTGCCTCGCGAAAAGGGCAATCCATATCCGGCATAAACACTCTTCCTGACAAGTTAATTACGGCCACACTGACCCGGTTATTGGCGGTATAGATTTGGTAGCCGCATCCCGGTGTGCCCGGCGGGTAATTTGCCGGACGAATAATTCGCTTTTCTGTGGGCAGATAGTTAAATATCTCCTTTTGGTGCCAAACATGATTGCCCATTGTCATCATGTCTATTCCATAAGAGAAAAGCTCGTTGGCAACTGCTTTGGTAATGCCTTTGCCACCGGCGGCATTTTCGCCGTTTGCGACCACGAAGTTCAAATCCAGCTCATCAATCAAACTGGGCAAGCAATCTTTTACGGCACGGCGACCGGCCCGGCCGACTATGTCTCCTATTACTAAAACTCGCAATACCGGTCCTCCTTATTGTATATTATACACCATTACCCGGCCTTCTTCGCGGAAGGCAAAAATGGTTTTATCTTCCTGACACCATTCAGTGTTATTTAATATGCTGTCAATCATATCTTCCTGATACTGCAAATCCTCTTCTTCATAGTGTTGAACATTTTCGGCAATAATTGCCGTGCCCACCGCCTGCTGAAGAGTTTGCACAATTAAAGAAATTTCTTCCTGTACCAGTGTATCCAAGTCTCGTATAATCTCAATCATAATAAACTCCTGGAAATTTATTATTGAAACCACTGCAGTCAGTACAGGGCGTTTTTTCAGTTTATTATATACTTCAATACTGTCTGACAGCAACTTTTTGAGAGTAGACACTTCTTGAGGGCTGATTTGCCTGCTGATTAGAAATTTTAACTTGATTTCATTTTCTGCCGGATTGTATTCCACATTTAATACTTCGGGATAGCGAACTAAAATAGAGGTTACCAGGCTAATACCGTTAATTAAATCTTTACCGTTTTTATAAACCACATTCAACTACAGCCACCACCTAAAAAATACAGTTATATTTTATTGTTAACTTAATAAGTATTCTTTTTTGATATTTTTTCTCCTGCTTATTTGCAACACAATTTTAGCTGTTAAAAATATTCCATTTATGTAAATTAAAAACGACTTCCTTAAGAAGGAAGCCGTTTGTTTTCGATTTTATTTAGCGTATTCTACTACCCGGGTTTCTCTAATAATCGTTACTTTAATTTGCCCAGGGTAATCTAATTCGTTTTCAATCTGCTTAACAATTTCTCTGGCAATTTTTACCGAACCTAAATCATCGACTTTATCCGGCTTAACCATAATGCGAATTTCCCGTCCCGCCTGAATGGCATAAGACTTGTCCACACCTTCAAAAGAGTTAGCAATTTCTTCTAGCTTTTGTAGGCGCTTTATGTATGCCTCTAAGGTCTCGCGTCTGGCACCCGGTCGGGCAGCGGAGACAGCGTCAGCCGCTTGAACCAATACAGCTTCAATGGTTTTTGCCTCTTCATCGCCGTGGTGCGCGGCGATAGCGTGAATGACTTCAGGTGATTCCTTATACTTCTGGCAAAGGTTAACCCCTATGGTGACGTGCGGCCCCTCCACTTCATGGTCTACAGCCTTGCCGATGTCATGAAGCAGCCCGGCACGTTTGGCCAAATGTACGTCTATCCCTAATTCTGCAGCCATTAGCCCGGCCAAGTGGGAAACTTCAATGGAGTGTTTCAGCACGTTTTGTCCGTAGCTGGTACGGAACTTCAGCCGACCTAACAAGCGGATTAATTCCGGATGCAAGCCATGCACACCGGTGTCAAAGCAGGCTTTTTCACCGGCCTCGCGAATTTGGGCATCAACTTCTTTTTGGGCTTTTTCAACCATTTCTTCGATGCGGGCCGGGTGAATCCGCCCATCTAAAATTAGGCGCTCTAATGCAATGCGGGCCACTTCGCGCCGTATCGGATCAAACCCGGACAGAATTACCGCCTCCGGCGTATCATCTATAATTAGATCTATACCGGTTAAAGTTTCAAAAGATCTGATGTTACGCCCTTCTCGCCCGATAATTCTGCCTTTCATTTCATCGTTAGGCAGCGCTACCACGGAAACAGTGGCTTCCGCAACATGGTCGGCCGCACAGCGCTGAATGGCCAGTGAAATAATATCCCTGGCTCTTTTATCCGCTTCTTCTTTGGCCTTTTCTTCGATTTCTTTAATGAGCATTGCTGCATCGTGGCGTATTTCTTTTTCTACATCAGCCAGCAGCTGATTGCGGGCCTCTTCGCTGGTTAATCCGGAAATGCGTTCCAGTTCGGCTATCTGCTGTTGTAGCGTTTTGTTAACTTCATTTCGCAGCTTTTCAAGTTCCTGTTCTTTGCGTTGCAGAGCTTCTTCTTTTTTTTCGTTTTGCTCTGTCTTGCGTTCAAGGATTTCTTCCTTCTGCACCAAACGCCTTTCTAAGCGCTGCAGTTCATTGCGGCGTTCTTTATTCTCCCGTTCCACTTCATTGCGGTATTGGAGAATTTCTTCCTTGGCCTCTAAAATTGCTTCCCGTTTCTTTGCTTCCGCTTGGCGTTTGGCTTCTTGAATAATCTTTTTCGCCTCTTCTTCAGCGGCAGCAATTTTCGCTTCGGCAAAGTTTTTCCGCAGAATATATCCGGCAGCTATACCGATAACAACACCGATTATAGCAGCTAGTATTGTCAAAGCGTCCACTTTCTGTATTCACCTCCTGTACAAATATTTTCTAACCTACAATAAAAAAAAACCGAAAATAAGTTCGGCAGAAAAAAGATGTTTATTTCCTTGTTAAAGAGACATAATAAAACATTATGTCTACTTCAAGGCAAGATAACAATATAATTATTTAAATACAAGTTATTTATAACAAGGAAACCAGAAGTATTAACCTGTAATTTTATTATAAACGCTAAAATAGCGAAAACAATCCTATTTTCTGCCATTTTAAATTGTACAATTTTTTAATATACGTGTCAAGCAGCGTTAAATTAGTTTGAAGTCAGATAATACCTCGCGCACTATATCGTAAGCAAAGCCTCTTCTTTGCAGTAAGCCGGCAACGCTGCGCGCAGATACTTTGCCGCCGCTTTTTATTTTTTTCTCAGCCAGTTTTTTAGCGAGCATAATTTCGGTGTTGCGGTCTAGGGAAGAAATTGCTTCGGCAATAATTTCTTCAGCAATGCCAAAATTTTTAAGCTCCTGTTTAATTAACAGTTTGCCCCGCGGCCGGTTGCCGGTGCGGTATTCTACCCACTGGGCGGCAAAGAGGCCATCGTTAATATAATTATACTCCTTCATTAGGTTGACAACATCATTAATAACCTCATCGGAGTATTTTTTTTGCTTCAGCCTGCTTATCAGTTCACTTTCGCTGCGCATGCGGTAGGTTAAAAGGCGCAGCGCATAGTTTCGCGCTTTGATATATTCTTTATCGTTACTAATGTTCATCACACCCTACGGTTTATTTCGCTAAAAATAAAACCGGGATTTACCCGGTTATTTTTTTCTTATCCTAAATTGTTTTCAGCAGGATTGCCGTTTTCTTCTTCCGGCGGTTGTAGGTTAAGTTTCACCCTTACCTCTTTTTCTATTTTCGCGGCTAATTCCGGATTTTGCCGGAGATATTCTTTAGCATTCTCCCGCCCCTGGCCTAAGCGTTCTTCATTGTAGGAGTACCAGGCACCGCTTTTTTGAATAATACCCAGCTCAACGGCAACGTCAATAATACTGCCTTCGCGGGATATTCCCTCACCGTACATAATGTCAAATTCCGCCTGTTTAAAGGGCGGGGCTACCTTGTTCTTCACTACTTTAGCTTTTGTGCGGTTGCCCACAATATCGGTGCCTTGTTTGATTTGCTCAGACTTGCGCACCTCAATTCTCACAGAGGCGTAAAACTTTAATGCGCGCCCACCCGGAGTTGTTTCCGGATTGCCAAACATCACCCCTACTTTTTCTCTTAACTGGTTGATAAATATAACCGTGGTATTTGATTTGCTGATTACAGCGGTAAGCTTGCGCAGTGCCTTAGACATTAAGCGCGCCTGCAGGCCGACATGGGCATCACCCATCTCACCCTCAATTTCTGCCTGGGGCACCAGTGCCGCTACAGAATCCACAACAATTATATCAACCGCACCGCTTCTTACCAAAGCTTCGCATATTTCTAATGCCTGCTCGCCGGTATCCGGTTGAGAAATAAGCAGATTCTCAATATCAACACCTAAAGCTTGGCAATAGCTCGGATCCAAAGCGTGTTCCGCATCGATAATGGCAGCAATGCCGCCCGCTTTTTGCGCCTCGGCAACGGCATGTAAAGCCAGCGTTGTTTTACCGGACGACTCCGGGCCGAATATCTCCACTATTCTGCCGCGGGGCAGTCCGCCAACTCCTAAGGCTAAGTCCAAAGACAGGCAGCCGGTAGAAATGGTTTCCACTTTAAATTTGGCGTTTGCCTCGCCCAGTTTCATAATTGAGCCTTTGCCAAACTGACGTTCTATATTGGTTAAAGCTAAATCCAAGGCTTTTTGTTTATCTGACAAGAAATTGCCCTCCTTAATATTAAAGGCCGCGCCCTTAACCGGTTTTATTTTAAAAAAAGACCGCACGCACGTTCGCCCTCAGGCTGTAATAATTATAGCCCCGATTTTCGGGGCTTGTCAATAAGTTTATTTATGCTCAAAATAATGACGCACCATTTTTAATGCCGAATTTACCACGCCTTGACGAATGGCCATTCGCCGACCGGGCAGTTTATATTCCCGACAGTACACGTTATCGGGGGTGGCCAGCGCAACGTAGGTTGTGCCGATTGGTTTGTTTTGAAAGGAAATGTGATCAACCACGCCGTTTACCGCCAATCCCAAATCAGCACCCATTATTTCGCGAATTCTTTTCGCCATTTCTATGGTAGTCCAGGCGCTGATGGTGCCGTTGGCTTCAATGTCTTTGGGATCCATCCCCAGCAAGTCTGCCTTTACTTTATTATGTGAGCAAATTATTCCGCCCTTTAAAAAACTGCTGCAGCCGGCAATTTCACAAAGGCGAGCCTGTAATAAACCGGCAGTACAGGCTTCGGCAACCGCCAGCGTCATGTCATGCTCTTTGAGCAGATCAGAGACCACTACTTCGATTATTTCGTCATCAACGGCAAAAATATAATGTTTCAGGCGTTTAGCCACTTCTTCCCGCAGCGGTTTAACCATTTCATCCGCTTCTTCAGTAGTTTTAGCATGAGCACTGATGCGCACATGTACTTCACCCGGCCGGGCAATATAAGAAATTTCCGGGTTGCTAACACCGTCTAAATCGGCTAACATTTCTTGCACGTTGTCTTCTCTGATACCGGTTATCTTAATGGTGGAAAAGCGCGTTACTTCGCCCCGCCCGGGCAAAGATATTAAATACGGGCCTACGTAGCTTTCGTACATTGCTTCCAGTTCCCAGGGCGGACCGGGCAGGATAATGACAATCCGGTCTTTAACTTCGATTATTGCCCCCGGTGCCACGCCACAGGGATTGGGTATTACTTTGGCTCCTTCCGGAAAATATGCCTGTTTTAAGCTGCTGTTTGGGACTTTGTTTTTGCGGCTTTTAAAAAACTCTTTAATTGCCAGCATGGATTCCTCATGTAGCATCATTGGCAGGCCAAGTACTTCGGCAATTGTCTCTTTGGTTAAATCATCAGATGTCGGACCAAGTCCGCCGGTGGTAATGATAATATCCGATCGACCCAGCGCCCTGACAAATATTTCTTTCATGCGCTCCCAGTCGTCTCCCACTGTTGTATGTAAAATTACCTCAATACCAAGATCAGATAATTTGCGGCCTAAATACTGGCCGTGAGTGTTTAATATTTGGCCCATTAAAATTTCTGTCCCAGTAAAAATCAGTTCTGCTTTCATATCAATACCTCATTATAAATAATTTAACTAATTCACGTATAACATTATAACACTTATTATAGATAATTTAACTAATTCACATATAATATTATAGCACTTAAATATGTGAAAAAATTTACTTACTCCTTCTTTAATTTTAGTCTAAAAAAAGAAGGCTGACAAGTAGTCAGCCAAAAAAAAATTAATTTTTTCCTCCAATTATTTCCTGCAGTTCAGGGCCGCTGATTTTTTCCACCTCTAACAACCGATTAACTATACAATTAATTTGTCGCTTTTTGTTTTCCAGGTAAGCGGTTACCCTTTCTTCCTGCTGTTTAAGAATGTTCTTTACTGAACTAAGTCTTTGTTCTGGAGATAGATTTTTCCAGTCTATAATCCCTAATTCGCTTAGCCCGCTTTTAACTATTGTTTCTGCAGCCTGCACGGCTTTTTCAAAGTCATTGCTCGAGCCGGTACTGCGGTTGCCGACAATTAATTCTTCTGCCACCGCACCTGCCAGCAAAATGGCAATTTGATCTTCTAAATGCTCTTTAGTATACAGATAGCTGTCTTCATCTTCGTTGTTTTGGCGCATATAACCTAACGCACTGCCGCGCGGCGTAACCGTTAATGTAGCTACCGAACCGGGGCGCACCATTTCACTGATTAACGCATGACCGGTTTCATGCACCGCCACCCGATACATTTCCTCTTTAGCCGGACGGCGCTGTAGTTTTTCTCCCATAATTACTTTATCTACCGCTTCCTGCAGATGACGGTAGCTTATTTGCGAACAATTTTCCCGCATGGCTAAAATGGCGGCTTCGTTCATTAGGCTTTCTAAATGGGCACCGGAAAAACCAAAAGTTTCTTTGGCAATCACATTTAAATCCACATCCGGAGCCAGGGGTTTATTTTTGGCATGAATATGCAGAATTTCTAAGCGCCCCTGTCGATCCGGCAGTTCTACTTTTACCTGCCGGTCAAAACGCCCCGGGCGCATTAAGGCGCTGTCCAGCATATCCACCCGGTTTGTAGCGGCAATCACTAATATGCGCACTGAATCATCAACTTTCAGCCCGTCCATTTGCACCAACAGTTCATTTAAAGTTTGATCGTATTCCATGTGACTTGTGTTTTGGCCGCGCTTGGCACCTAAAATTTCTACCTCGTCGATAAAAATGATCGCACTTTTTTTGCCCATTTTTTTGGCTTTGTCTCTGGCTGCGTTAAACAGCTTGCGCACCCGGGATGCACCCACACCGGCATACATTTCTACAAAACTGCTGCCGCTGGTTGCTTCAAATACGCTGTCAGTGTAATTGGCAGCAGCCTTGGCAAGCAGGGTTTTTCCCGTCCCCGGCGGGCCGGTGAGCAGAATTCCTTTTAACGGCCGGATACCCAGCTGCTTAATTTTTTCGTGATGAATGATGAAATCAAGGGCCTCGCGCAGTTCTTTTACGGCAGTGCCCTGACCGCCGATATCTTCAAAGGTAATGTTGGTGATATTAGCGCTGTCGCTGACGGTTTCCAGCTTCTTTACCAAGCCTTTGTTTTGGGCGACAAAATAAATTGCCGCACCGAAAAGCGCCAATATAAACAACGGGATAATGTCATAGCCGGCAACAAAGACAAAAATAACCAATGCGGTTGTTAAACCTAAGCTAATTTCTTTCAACACCGGCTACACCTCCGTTGTCGGCAACCTTACCGGTTACCATAAAGTTTTGCCGAGTGATTACTTTTAGCATGTTGTGACCGTCATTCTTCTTAAGCAGCACATATACATGGCTGCGGTCGACGTAAACCTCGGCGTGAATGCTGTTTTGCCCGGCAATAATTTGAATTTGCTCGGCCATTTCAGAGAAATTTCCGCGCATAATTGCTTCTTCTATTAAATATTGACTTTGCCGCCAAACATTTTTGATTTGTTGATCGGGCTTATCTTTAATTTCAATACTGTAAGGCCTATTACCTAATAATTCGGCAATTTCTCGGTTTAAATCCTGATACATTTCGCTAAAATTTAAATCAGTTTGTTGAATATTTAGTTGAACGCTAATGTTAAATTTATCTGCTTGTCTTTCTACCGTAAAGTTTTGCACATATTCTTTCTCTTTAATTAATTCTTCCAGCGGTGTTTCAATATTGTATTTACTATAGGCATACTGCCCGCCAAAGAATAATATCAAACCTACTATAAAAGAAATTATAATAATCGGTATGCTTAACCCATGCCATTTTTTCATTTCGGGCAATCACCCTTTCTAGTCTGTATAAACGCAAAAAAACGCATATAGCACCAATAATTTTAACATAGGTATATACAAATATCATTATGAAACGGTTTCCATGGATAATTGTAGGACCGAAACAGGGGACGCCGTCCCCTGTTTTGTGGAAGCCGGCCCCACACAAAAAAAAGGCTGAAGCACAACAAACTGTGCTTCAGCCTTTTTAATTATGCACTTTAAGAGCACAAGAGTACAGCTGTAAGCGAGATTCTGTTTTAGACAGTCATCTATCTAAGGGGATATTTCCCCTTCCCCGCATAGCGGGGCGCCCCTACCCGCGACTGGCTTAAATAAGCCTTCGCCTATTTGGGTTGCGCACTGGAGGAGTTTACCCTTGCACTCACCGGTCGCCCGGTGACCTAGTTTCTGTGGCACTTTATGGCTACTGGAAACTCTCGCGAGTTTCTTTTGCCGTCGTCAGGTCGCCCTGCCCCAGTTTGCACTGGGCTCCATACTACAGCATATGACATGGCATATGCTGTGTGCGTCTCGACTTTCCTCTACCTGCATAACACAGGCAGCGACTGTCCGCTGTACTCTTGGACTTTTAATTATAACATAATTGGCTGATAAATCAACATCCAATTATTGACATTATCAGCTATATACCGCCTTTGCGCACTGTATGCCAATTTTTTGCAAAATAATCCACACCGGACCAAATTGTAAAAATCACCGCAATAGTCATTGCTATTAAACCCGGATAGGGATAAAAGGGCAGCTGTGGCAGAAACATCACCACAATGGCGATAATTTGGCTTACGGTTTTAAGCTTACCTAATTTACTGGCGGCAATTACCGAACCTTCAGCGGCGGCCACGGCACGCAGGCCGGTAACGGCAAACTCCCGCCCGATAATAATTACCGCTACCCACCCCGACAGCCTTTGCAACTCAACCAAACTAATTAATGCCGCCGTAATTAAAAGTTTATCGGCCAGCGGATCCATTATTTTACCGAAACTGGTAATCATTTTGTTTTTGCGTGCAAAGTAACCGTCCAGTCCGTCGGTACTGGCGGCTAACACAAATACCGCAGCGGCCAGATAGTCTCCGTGAGGAATTTTGATGGAAACTATCAGCAGAAATATCGGTACCAGAAATATTCTGACCATTGTCAATCTGTTCGGCAAATTCATTTATTTCAGAACTCCCGTCAAATCATACTCAGTTGCTGACTTTATTTGTACATTTACTAGTTCTCCGAAGTGCACTTTTCTTCCTGCCTTAAAATAAACTAATCCGTCAACTTCCGGCGCATCTCCCCGGCTGCGACCGACATAAACTCCCGGCTGATCCGAAAGTTCGCCTTCAACCAACACTTCCAGCCTGCGCCCAATTTTCTGTTCGTTAAGTTTTTGCGATATCCTCTGCTGCAGGGCCATGGCCCGATGATAGCGCTCTTCTTTTATTTCCTCGGGAACCTGGTTGGGCATTAATGCAGCCGGGGTGCCTTCTTCTAACGAGTATTTAAACACGCCGACCCGATCAAACTTAATTTCCTGCATAAAATCCAACAGCTGCTGAAAATCTTCTTCTGTCTCCCCGGGAAATCCGACAATAAAAGTTGTTCTTAAGGTTAAATCAGGAATCACCCTGCGCAATTTGGCAATTAAATCTTTAATTTGTTGAATACTGTCGCGGCGGTTCATGCTTTTCAGTATTTTATCTGATGCATGCTGCAGGGGCAAATCTACGTATTGACATATTTTCGGCTCACTTGCCATCACTTCAATTAGCCGGTCATTGAAATGGGTAGGATAACAATATAAAACACGCAGCCAGGCTAAATCAGGAATTTTGCACAGCCGGCCGAGCAGTTCCGCCAGCATGTAATCTTGATAAAGATCGTAGCCGTAGCGGGTGGTGTCCTGGGCCACAAGAATAACTTCTTTCGCCCCTTGCCGCACCAGTTGCTGTACTTCCTGTTCAATAATTTCCATTGGCTTGCTGCGATAGGGCCCGCGAATGGCCGGAATGGCGCAGTAGGCACAGCGGTTGTTGCAGCCTTCGGCAATTTTTACATAAACCGTTTGCCCGGGATTTGACAACACCCGCGGCAGCAGGCGATTAATTTTACCGTCGGGGGCGCAAACTGCATCCACCCGCTCTCCGCTAACGGCCTTTTCCACTACCTCGACTACCCGCTCAATGTTTCCTGTGCCGATAATAGCGTCTATTTCCGGTATTTCCTGCAGCAGCTCGTCTTTATATCTCTGGGCCAGGCAGCCGGTAACCACCAGCTTGCTGCCTTTTTCTTTTTTATAGCGGGCTAACTCTAAAATTGCATCAATAGATTCTTCTTTGGCCGATTCGATAAAACCGCAGGTATTTACCAGCAGTAAATCTGCCTGCATTTCATCGGTAGTTAATTGATAGCCTTTTTCCGCCAAAAGGCCCAGCATGTTTTCCGTATCCACTAAATTTTTGGCACATCCTAAGCTTACTACCGCCACTTTTTTATTTTTTGTCATTAATATACCTCCATAAATACATCGTTTATAAGTATAATGTAGCGCTTATCCCCTGTCAAAATATTTTCTTTGACGATAAAATTTAAAGGACTGCAGCCGGGCAGTCCTTTATGCTATAATGTCAATGGGGTGATTTTATGCACTATTTAATAATGCTGATAATTACAACTTTTGTGATATATATGTTTAAAAAAAAATTATTTCAATTGTTTACCAATGTTGCAGGTAATACAACCTATTATCATAAAAAAGAAGATACACCGATTGATATTACCAATGAATCTATGATTGCCTGCCGCAAATGCGGCAAGTTTCATCAAGGTGACGCTGCTTTTTGTCCCTATTGTGGGGTAAAAATAAATGAAGATTAGCTTTTTTCGGCGGTGAATTCTCTTTCGATTACCTGACCTCCTCCAGCCAGCTTGCCGAGGTTTTCACCGTTAACCTCCACATCTACCGCACCGGCATTGCCCAGTTTAATGTAAATTCTTTCTTCTCCCTGATAGGTTTTCACCTCACCGGGATTGGCAATTCCGCTGAAAGCAGGTTGACCGTCAACATTGATCTCCATCCAGCAGGGGGCATCGTTTACATTTAGCACTAGCTGCACGCCTTCCACAGTTGCCTCGTTATCGTCATTAACATCCGGCTCGGTAATATCAGCCGGATTATTATCTTGCTGTTCTTCCGGCGTCTCTTTGTTTTCATCCTGCTGCACAATATTGGGTTGACGATCGGTGTTAGGTGTCGAATCATTGTTGGTTAAATTTGTAGCCAGCGCTATTACCAGCACTGCCGCAGCGGCTGCCAAAATCCAATTTTTGCCTTTGGATTTTCTCTCCACCCGCCGCCTTCTGACTTGAGTGTTGCTTTCGGTTTCTTCTTCATCCACACCGCCGCTTAGCAAGGCACTGTATTCTTTGTATTGCTGAACCAAATCATTGTCGTCTAAACCTAAATAACGGGCATAATTTCTGATAAAGGCAATGACATATACTTTACCGGGCAGCGCGTCAAATTGTTCATTTTCCAGTGCCTCCAGGTATTTAGAACGTATTTTGGTTGCTTCTTCGGCATCTTGTAAAGTTAAACCCTTTGCCAGTCTTGCATTTCTTAGTTGTTCTCCGATATTCAAGCATTATCACCCCTTATATATGTTTATAGCCGGGTAATTTTATTATGTAATCATAAATTTTTTGGGCAGCCAAATCTAAATCTTCACTGTCTACACATAAATCGTAACTGTCATCATGAGTCTCTGGGTATTTATACAGCTTATCGTAATAGTTTACCAGTAAATAAGTAAATACTTCTTCAAAATTACCTGCGGCCAGCATACTGTTTAACTCCGCCACTTTTTGCCGGCCCAAATACTTCACCAGTTTGGATGTAGAAACCTGCAGTTCTTCAATATTGTGGTTCGGGCCGACGGTATAATCTTCAATGATGCGCTGTACTCTAGTCCTTAGTTTAGCATAAATCAAAATTTTGTAACCGTCTTTTAATGTATTCATTACCGCAGGCGGCACATTTAATTTGCCAAGGCGTTTGCTTTCGCATTCAGCAATAAAATAATTGCTGTTTTCAAACTTTACCAGTTTTTCGGCGATACCGGATTCAAACTTCTTTTGCGAGGGCGACGGAGGCATGGCTATTTTGCCGTAAACCGACCCGCGGTGATGGGCAAGGCCTTCTAAATCTAATACCGGCGCCCCCATCTCTTGCAAACGTTCTAAAATGTGCGTTTTGCCTACGCCGGTTAACCCGTACAGCACCACTGCCCGATGCGGCAGCCGCTCACCGTACAGGTAACGATAAACCAGTTTACGGTAAGCCTTGTATCCACCAATGATGCGCCTTACCGGCACCCCCATGCTGTCCATTACACCGGCGGCAAATTGACTGCGCATGCCGCCGCGCCAGCAGTACAGTACCAAGGGCTTTTCTTTAGACAGTTTTCTCATTGTGACGTAAAAACTTTTTAATTTCGGCCCGAAAATTTCCAAACCCAGCTGTTTTGCCGCTTCCGGGCCTGCTTGTTTATAAGTGGTACCAATTTGCGCCCTTTCTTCATTATTAAAGAGCGGCACATTAATCGCACCCGGCAGTGAATCTGTTTGATATTCTTTTTCTGAACGCAAGTCTATGTAATGAACCTTTGATAATTTTAAGGCTTCTTCCACAGAGATGTCTTGATACATGGTTAATCCTTCCAATTTATTTCTCTAATAGATATTAACATTCCTGCTCTGTTATTTAAATGTTTATGATGCTACATATGGGGCAAATTATCCCTCCGTAGGAGGGTTAAGCCACACTCCTTATTTATCATATTTATCATAACATAATATCTTACCTTACAGGTAACTTTCCTTCATTATGTATCGCCCTTAGCGGTATCAATTAGGCATTTGTTTAGCGAACATTTAGTTGTTTTCGCAAGGGATTATATCACTTTTTATGATATAACTCAATAAAGCCGCATAATGAGCGGCTTTATATAGCTTCTTTAAGCTAGGATTTGTTTTTGTTATCGTCCTGTTTGTTTTCGTTTTTAAATACCTGATTGTACTGCTCCATAGTCATTAAAATCTGCCGGGGTTTACTGCCTTCATAGCCGCCGACAATCCCTCTTTGTTCCATCGCATCAATTAGGCGCGCCGCCCGGGCATAGCCAATATGCAGCCGCCGTTGCAGCATTGAGATCGACGCTTGTCCGGCCTCAATCAATATTTTTACCGCCTGGGGCATCAGCTCATCTTCAAAGGCAGGCTGCTGCTCTTCTTCCGGCACAGCTTGCACTACTTTTTCATCATAAACCGGTTTGGCTTGCTTCTTTAAGAAGTTAACCAGTTCTTCCACTTCTTTGTCGGAAAGGTAGGCCCCCTGCACCCGGGCCGGTTTGGACGCCCCCACCGGGTAAAACAGCATGTCTCCTTTGCCCAGCAGTTTTTCTGCACCGGCCATATCTAAAATGGTGCGAGAATCTATCTGGGAAGATACCGCAAAGGATATGCGGGAAGGAATATTGGCCTTAATTAGGCCGGTGATCACATCTACACTGGGCCGCTGGGTGGCAACCACCAGGTGAATGCCTGCCGCCCGCGCCATTTGCGCAAGCCGGCATACTGCGTCTTCCACATCGGCCGGTGCCACCATCATTAAGTCGGCAAGCTCGTCAATAATTACCACAATTAAGGGCAACATTTTATGCTTTGAGTCCGGCGGCTGTGACTTAAACATGTTGTTGTATCTGGTAATGTCGCGCACGCCGCTTTCAGCAAACAAGTTATAGCGGCGCTCCATTTCTTTTACCGCCCAGCGCAGCGATGCCGCCGCCTTTTTAGGATCGGTAACCACCGGCGACACTAAATGGGGCACACCGTTATAGTTGGCCAGTTCTACCATTTTGGGGTCAATCATTAACAGCTTAACTTCGTTTGGCGTGGCTTTATACAAAATGCTGCAGATGATAGTGTTTAAGCAAACGCTTTTACCTGAACCGGTTGCTCCGGCAATTAATAAGTGCGGCATTTTACTTAAGTCTGCCACCACCGAATTGCCGGCTATATCTTTCCCTAAAGCAATGGTTAACCGGGAAGCCGATTGAACAAATTCCCTGCTCTCTAATAAATCTCTTAAATGCACCATTGCTATTTCTTTATTGGGAATCTCAATACCGATTGCCGCCTTGCCGGGTATGGGCGCTTCAATGCGCACATCCGGTGCGGCCATAGACAAGGCAATGTCATCGGCCAGGCTGACAATTCTGCTCACCTTCACCCCTACCGGCGGTTGAATTTCAAAACGGGTAATGGCCGGCCCACGGGAAACATGAATGACTTTGGCCTTAATGCCGAAGCTTTCCAGGGTCTTTTCCAGTTTGTCGGCCTGTTCCTTAATTTCTTTGGCGCTGCCGCCGCTTTTGCCGCGGTTGGGACGGGAAAGCAGGGTTAGCGGCGGCAGTTGATAGCTGGGAGTATCTTCAATTGACAGCTTGGTATATGTAACCGGCGGTTTATCGCTATCCCAAGCTTCCGCTTCATCGTCATTTTCACTGCTTTCCGCTACGGTAATCACTGAGGGCGAATCGGCAAGGGCAGTAGATTTATTTGGCTCTGCCGGCTCGTCCTCTTGCGACACACCGTCAATAAAAAGCTTTCCCGGGGGGATGGTATCTTGTTCATGGTCAGCTTCCTTTTTTTTCTTGCCGGTATCTTCCTCTACTTCTTCCTCGGTAAACAAAAAGTTAATCAAAGAATCCTTAATGCCGGTTAATCCGTTTTGACTGCGTTTAAACAACCCACCCACCAGTGCGGTAAGGGGTTGATTGGTAATTAAAAGCAGCGCTACCAGTGTAGCCGCCGTTAAAATAATATAACTGCCGGTTTGTCCAAAAGCTTTTTGCAAAACATAACTAAAAGCGGCACCGATAATACCGCCGCCCATTCCTTCATAACCAAGGGCAAAGGCCTGCTCAAGGGGATACTGCATATGCATTACCGTTAAGGTAATGAAAAACAGCATTGCGGCACCGTATACCTTAACGCTTATTGTAGAACGGGAGCGCTGCAGCATTAAACGCAGGCCGAAAACACCCAATATTAAAGGAAAGATGATGCGCCCTTCCCCGCAGATGCCTTTTGATACCCGGCCGATAAAGTTGCCGATTGCTCCCAGGGAAGGATTATAAAAGCTGGCCAACCCCAGTATTGCCAGAGCCAGCAGTGATATGCCCAATATTTCATATTTTAGCTCGTCTTTTAATATCCTGAGAAGCCGCAACAAACGCACCCCCACGTGTATATTATACTACAAAAATTACCAGATTCCTTTTAGCTTAAAGTTTTGCCCGGATTTGCATAATTAACCCAAAATGGCACATATTACAGTTGTGACCAAGCTTACATTCGGAAAGGAGGGGCATGATGCACCAATTTACCATACGCGAACTAATAGACATGCAGGATCATCTGCGGCTGGAATCAACTAACATTGCCAGTTTTCAGCACTATGCCCGGGAATGTGTAGACCCGCAGATGAAAAACCTCTGCCAGCAAATGGCTCAGCGCCGCATGCAAGCATTTCAAATGTTAAGCCAATTTATCGGCCCAAATATGCACTAAAGGAGGGATAAGAGATGGGTCAAACAACGGATCAAATTCGGGATAAAGATTTGGCCATGGCAATGTTAATGGATTTAAAACATACCTGCGAATGCTTAAACCAAAAAATTTTAGAAGCCAGCAACCCGCAACTGCGGCAAAGCTATATAAACATCCTTCATGAAACCTATAACGAGCAGCAGCATTTATTTAACTACATGCAGCAAAAGGGTTGGTATCCGACAATGACCGCCCATCAGCAGGATATCAGCACAATTGCCGGCAGCATTAGCCAAATGCAGCAAGAAATAACACAAAAGTTAAATCAAACAAACTACAACTATCAGCAGCAGCATTCAGGACAAAACTACTACAGTAATCAAAGCTATTAAAGTGCCAATAACCATCGGAAAGCTTTTCCCCGATGGTTATTTATTTTGCAAGCAAAAAACAATGGCCTTAGGGCCGATAACCAATAAGCCCAGGGCTATGCGGAAACGGCGATAAACCCTACTGCCGCTGAAGAAACCCGCTGTTTATATCAGCCAGGGCGATATCTTTTAGTTGCAGCACACCGGCGCCAAAAATAATCGGTGTGGAAATACTTGCCATTCAGTCAAGCTACCGCCTCTAAAACCCTGTTCGTATCAACCGAACATGCGTATTATATCACACCGTAAATTGTCTTCAAAGAAAAAGGTAAAAAATAGCGATTTTTAATTTAAATATATGCCGCCGCCCCAAAAAAAGAACCGAGGAAAAAAACCCTCGGCTCATGCTTACAGGCGCACTAACGCACCCGGCATATAATCGGGACGCAGGTAATCATAAGGATTGGTTGATATTAAACGCACCACACTGGCGGTGCCGTCTAAATTATCCTTTACAATCAGCTTGCCGTTGCTAATGGGTATTTCTTTTTGATTTTGTTGGGCGGTTTGGCTTTCAAAGCCTTCCAATACCAGCTCTAACTGCATCGGGGTGTATAAAATCATTGCAGCGGCAAGCCTCCCCCCTGCTTGCGCTGTTCAATCAATTCTTTAAGTTTTTTCACCGCTTTGCCGACACCGCCCACCTCATCAATTAGGCCCACTTTCACCGCATCCTTGCCGATTAACACGGTGCCGATATCCCGCGCCAACTCACCTGTGCGGAACATCAGCTCGCGGAATTTCTCTTCACTGATGTTGGAATGTTCTACAACAAATTTAACCACGCGATCCTGCATTTTATCTAAATACTCATAGGTTTGCGGCACACCTATCACCAAGCCGTTGAGCCTAATGGGGTGAATAGTCATGCTGGCGGTTTCGGCAATAAAACTGTAGTCGCTGGCCACCGCAATCGGCCCGCCGATAGAGTGGCCGCCGCCCAATACTATACTTACCGTTGGCTTGCTCATGCTGGCAATCATTTCGGCAATGCAAAGCCCGGCCTCAACATCGCCGCCGACGGTGTTGAGAATTACCAGCACCCCTTCCACCTCATCATTTTGCTCTAAACCTACCAGTTGGGGAATAATATGCTCGTACTTGGTGGTTTTATTTTGCGGCGGCAGGGTTAAATGCCCTTCAATTTGACCAATGATGGTAACTACATGAATATTGCTTTTTAATTCCGGAACTTCCGGCGTACCCAACTCACGGATGGCATCTAAAGTGCTTTTGCTTTTGCCAACCACGCGTTTTTTCCCCGGTTCGGCGGCGGGCTCCGGCGGTAAATTCCCCGGATGTTGCCCCGGAACCTGCGGCCCCGGATCCGGCATTGGGTTGGTACTGGGGTTAAAGCCAGGCCCCGGCTGCTGTTGAAACTGATTAGGAAAACTGTCGAAAAAATAGCGATCTGACATACTGGATCACTCCTTAACAAAATTCATGTATAGTATGGCACTTTATCCAGAAAAATACACAAAAAATATGGGGCGGGGAGGCTTCCTTGCTCTTACAGCCGCCAGTCAACCATCAATGTAATGTTTCTTAACGGGCAGGCAGGTTAGCCCGCCCCTGTGGAGGAAGGAACTGAAAATACACAAAAAAAATTGGCTGTTGCACTACACGCTTGCAGGTACGCTTTCCTTCCCTGCATAACCTTGTGCAACAGCCTCATGAAGAGAAGAGGTATTGATTTTAAGGGTCCAATTGGGTGGTAGGCTTAACTTGTGTTTTAGGGCCAAATATTTTATCAACAGCTCACAGGTTTTATAATAAAGCTGACGGCATTGTAGCTCGCCGGCAATACAATAGCTGATTAAAGCAATTAATCCGCTGTCTTCGGCACTGTCAGCGGCAATGTTTTTCAATTGATACCTTCCTTTGCCGCGCAATCCCGGTTTCACCTGTACCGGGCGGATTATTTCTATGCCCATGCTTTCAATATCGTTAAGATAGCGGTAAACATTTCGCGTGCTCACCCCGCACAATGCTGCCAGTTCGGTAATTGTTGAACCGCCATGGGGAGTTGTTCGATGTAATTCGTTAATAATTAAACTAATATTATTTATGCGCGCGTTTTTTCTTTTTTGCTTAGTCACTGCTGCGCACCTCCTAAACTACGGCCGCTCTCCGCGCCCAACAACAATATATTGCCAAGATATTTAACCCTTGCCGGTTCATTCAGAGAATATTATTAACAGAGGATTAGTACCGAGGATGTTTGAGCGTTAAGAATAAAAGTAATGTAGTGTAAAGGCCTTGGCACCCTGTTAAGAAACGCTACTTTTTTAAAAAAGGGGCAGGGGTGAGGGGTGAACCTGCCCCTATGATGAAGGGGAACTGAACGATAAATTGTAGGAGACAGTCTTGGCCGCTCTACCTTGTTTAGATAAGTAAAAGCGGTCAAGACAGTACCCTACCTGATGCTAACTGCAAAAATTGCTAACCGGTTGTAAAGGTCAAGTGCTTTACAGCCCATAAACAAGGTTACTTTTTGTAAAAAAGGGCAGGGGTGAACCCTGCCCCTGCAGGCGATGTGTAGCAGGGATGCCAATATCCCCTGTGGCGTCATATAAAATCCCTGCCAGTGATTGATATTTAAAGATCGCCCGATTAAAGAGCGACCCTTGAGATAAGGTGCGTCGCGTCCTCAGGCAGATATATGCAAATTTAACTTGCTTTCTTTCCGCTTGCCAAGATGCCTACACCTTCAAAGAGGAAGTAAATGGCATAGCCAAGCAGTACAGTGTAGAAAATGTAGAACACCATCGCGAAAGTTGCTATTCCGGTAGCCTCAGATATAGGCCGTCCTTCAATGCCGAAATAGTTGTAACCGGGTTCCGGCCCTTTAACCTTTACATCGTTAATAAATTTTGACGCTTCAAATTCCCCTCTTGCTTGTAAATCTTTGTAGATTTTATCCAAGGATAACCACCAGGTGTACAAGGCTTCTTTGGCATCTAAACCGTATTTGTTTTCAAAGTAAGCGGCGTTATTGCTAAAGCCCTGATCGCTATCTTGCAAAATGGCTTTAGTAATTAACCCGTAGTCTCCGGATATATTAACCTTAACCTCTTCTGTAACTTCCGCCTTTGCCCCAATTCTGTCAAACATGGCTGCTATGGTTTGGGCCTGTTCCGGGTCGTCTGCCTTTACTGTCGCGTTTAGCTCCGTCCCGGTTTTTTCTTCAGCCTGGTTTATTAAATCCGGAATTTGGTAGCAAGAAGCTTTAGAGAGCTCGTTAAATAAATTGTCAGCGTAGTCAAAGGCATTCATATTGTTAAATGACGGTGTCCACATGTAAGCAAATATGGCTAAGAACACTACAAACAGAACTATGCCAATGTAAAATTCTTTCTTATGGACTATCATTATTGGCTCACTCCCTTCCCGGTGCCTGGGCTAAGCCCACTTTTGGCTATGGCATCCGCCCGCAGCCGGCCTACATTAGCAAAGAACTTAGCAAACACCCATAGGCCGAAGAAAGTGATAATCCCGAAGAATAACACATTACCTACTGTGTTAATCATGTTTGCCGTTCCGGCACTCATTTCCAAATAGCCTAAAGATTGCATCTTGCCGGGCAGGGCGCAAAAACGGTTAACAAAACCGGCTAAAATAGTGATAGCATAAAAGCCTTTAATAGTACTGCCGGAAACTACTTTAGTGGTAATGGCACCGACTTGCACACCAATCAGTGAGCCAAGCAGCATACCCATAGCCAGGGTATAGAATACATAACCATAGATGGCATATTGGATAATGGAACTATAACCGGCTGTAAAGATAATTTGGAATACGTCGGTACCTACAGTTGTACTTGTGGATACACCCAAGCCGTAAACAAAAGCCGGGAAGGTAAGGAATCCGCCGCCAACACCCATCATAGCGGCGCACAAGCCAACGGCAGCACCTACTATAGCGACAAACCAGAAGGAAATGCTTCTGCCGCCGGGGAATTTGTCTTCGTCAAATTTAACTATTGGCGGCAACTTGATGCTTTGCAACCATCTGGCTAAGCCGGTCAGTCTTTCTTGCTCAGCGCTTGTTTCCGGGACTTTTCTGTATTTCAGGTAGTCGGCCATGGCATAAATACCCAAAAAGCCCAGTATTAACGCATAAATGGTGCTGATCACTAAGTCACTGACTATCGGGTTGTAATTATACAGTGCCCGGTTAATGTAACCCCCTAAGGTTACCCCAATAAATGAACCGACCAAAAACGATATTGCTAATTTAACGTTGATGTTGCCGAGCTTCTTGTGCACGGCAGAGCCCATGATGGCTTTGGCAAAGATGTGGAACTGGTCAGTACCGACTGCCAGGATACCCTTCACCCCAAAGCTCATCAGCGCCGGTGTAATAATGAAACCGCCGCCGGCACCGATACAACCGGTAATTAAACCGGCACAAAGCCCGACTAATATTGACCCGTAAAATATTTTAGGGGTGAAAAAAGCCGGGGCATAGGCCGCTTTGCCACCCAAGGATTCAGGCAGCAATGAAGCTGCATGAGCCATAGCCGGAATTATAACCGGCAAGCACATTAACAGCAGCAGAAGCAGCCGCTTTTTATTGTGCAGGATATTCATCGAGCACTCATATTCCCAACGGGCATAGGCTCTTGTTGCCTGCATGAGCCCGGTATAAATTGCTCTCCCGCTCATAGGTAAACCTCCTTAACTTTAAAAATTTCTCCAACATAAGCTAAAAGCACGTATATGGATTAAAATTTTTTATCTAACCGCTAAATTAAGGTGCTTTTTGCCCTTTGCTTCCCCCCTTTCTGATTAACTATTTATGTTAAATAAAAAGTGCACTCTTCAGAAAACCGAAGGGTGCACCTTTTATTCACCTAAGTCCGGTGAAATATTTATTAAGTTGCTCAAACTGATTAATAATTTGTTCATGGCACTGTCGCGAATGCGAAAGCAACTTTGAACACTGCAGCCCATTTGCCTGGCTGTTTCCTGCATAGTATTTTCGTTTATATAGCGAAGCTTAATAAATTCCCTTTCATCATCAGGCAATATTTTTAATGCTTCATCTATGGAATTAACTATTGCTTTGTAAATACTTAACTGTTCCTTAAGGCGGACGTTATTTTTATTTATTGCCACTTGGTCTAAAGACAGTTGAATATTTTTCATTCCTGTTTGGTATATTTTGTAGTTATTCAAATGCTTGACAATGATTTTTGTTTTGTTTTTCATTAAATTACACCCCCGCTATATCGTTTGTTTTTTAGTTCCCTTATATTAAAGGGGGTAGTTAGTGCCTTGTGTAACAATAGAAAATAGCTAGTGTTTTGGGTCACAATTAAGATTTAAAAGCACCTCCGTGCCTCGGAAGTGCCTTTAATTTTTTATCGTTTTCTGTAATTTTTGTTTATTTTTGTATCCCGGTTACCTGTTAGATAGCATATTAGCATACTTTTAGAGAAAAAACTTACACTTTTAATATGCAAAAATTAAAACAAAACTCTACCAAAACTCTATTAAAACTTTAAGGTGCTAATTGGACTGGCTAGTGTTATAAGTCACAAGCAGAATTAAAAAAAACACCTCCCGATGTTTAAAAATGCCTAGGACCTAAAACAAAAAACACTTCCTTATTAGAAAGTGTTTTTTGTTTCGGGGTTTCTTATGTACAATAATTAAACTAAAACTTTACAGGAAATTTATTAAAACCATACTGGACATCTACTAATTGTCTGTTTTATTTTTTTTACTATTTTGTTGGATAGCATATTACCATATTTTTAGGGAGAAAACCTACACTTTTAATATACATAAAATAAAACAAAAATCTACTGAAAATCTACTGAAACTCTACTAAAAATTGAAGGGCTGGAAAATATGCCTAAATGGCCTTGGCTACAAGGTGCCGGTTTCTAGGCCGTCCCATAAAGAGCCTATAAATAAATGTTGCATTTATAGGAACGGGCAGGGTTAACCTCCCCGCCCCGGGTTCGTTTATGCTCTACTTTACAGCAATCGCTTTTTTAAACATATATTCTTTAAGGGGTTTTATGCCTCCGCCAAGGGAAATCAGCTTAAATATTTCTTCCTTATGTTCCTTATCCCAGCAGGAACCGGCAAGACGAGTTACAGGAGTGTCTTGCCAGCCTTGGGGAAACATGGGGGTAGAAGGCCCCACCATAACAATTTCCCGCGCGTTGGGGCATAACTGCAACAGGTAGTCGATAGTGCCGTTAATAGTAGTAGTGCCGCTTAAAATAACTATGTCACATTGGGGTAACAGTTCCGGCTGTTTTTCCATCCCATACAACAGTTCATTATCCTGATCAAGGGACATAGCCTTATCGAAGATAATTAATTTTTTCACCGATTTGGATATTTGGGCAGCTAACGGCTTAATAAAACCGACCATACCGACAACGTCATCAGATTTCATCTCTATGCCAAAAGGCATATCTTCTATGTTGTCATCAGGTAATTGTTGGGCACAGGAAGCGGCAGTAAGTACTGATGTGCCGATTGCCCTTTGCAAAGCGTTTTCTCCCGAGATAACCCAGCCGGCAATCTCTGTTGCCGCTTTGCCAATCACCTCTTGTGCAAAAGGAAAATTTGAACACCCACAAGAAATCTCTTCACGCAAAACATAAGATACACCTACGTTGCCGTCGCTAAGTTGGCAACCGATTAAAGAAATACCAACCACTAAATCGCTGACTGTTTTGCCGGCCAAAAAGGGTTCGGCATAAGCCAGCACTTTTTTCATTATCATAAACTTTCCTCCTAAGGGGTTTATTCAAAAAGCCTATTCCTCAATAGGTTGGATTAAAATTAGGTCATTTAATTTACCGCTTGCTATTTGCATGCCCGGAAAAGAAGCATTGATCGCACCGGAAAGAGTACCTCTAATTTCGCCGTTAGCACTTTCTTCCGGCTTGACGGGAATATGGAACTTATCGGTAGCAACAAAGCGATAATTTTGTTGGGTATCCCAACCGACATTGGCAATAACTTCCGCCGCATTATGGGTAGAACCGCTAACAACAGAATAAATAGCTTCCCCGCCTTCTGTGGTGGCAAAAAGAAAATCATTAATTTCTGTGCCGCTCTTGGGGTTATAAAGTACCGGAGCTGCATCTGAAGTAAAATCAACAATCACATAAAGACCGGAGAAATCTTCAGCGCTGATTTTTTGTGTACTGCCGTCATTATTGGTAACGGTAACTTCCCCGGTGCAGCCCTTTGTAAGAAAATTAAGCGCATAGCTGATTGGATAGGCAGCCACGGTATTGCCCTTATATTCAATGTTTTCTGTAACCGGCTTATTATCGGCATTATAAAAACCTTCACGGGAAAAATTTAAAGCATTTTGCAGGAACACAATATGTTTAGCAGCGGGCAATTCATCATAAGGTACCATTGTTGCTTTATAGTTTGGCTTGTTTTCTTTATCTTTGGCAGCCTCATCGCCGGCAGTTTCTACAGAATTCGCCGGTTTTTCCGGATTGGCCCCATTATCGGTACCACAGGCAGTAAGAGTAAACAGCATTACTACTATAAGCAACATAGAAATTAATGTTTTTTTCATGTTAATTCCCTCCCAATATTGTTACTCTATATTCGGCTCACAAAAACGAATACGCTTAGTACCCGATTTAGCCTCGTAAATTTTAACTTCTAACCCATAGGTTTTACTGAGATTTTCTTCAGTCATTACCTCTTCCACCGGGCCGTGAGCTACCATGCCTTGATAGCTCAACATGGCAACGCTGGTGCCAATCTTCCAGGCGTGGTTGGGAAAATGGCTGGTCATCACGATAGTCATTCCCTTTTGAGAGAGCTTTTTAATAGTGCGCAGCACCATAGCTTGATTTTTAAAATCTAAATGAGATGTAGGCTCATCAAAAAGGATAATCTCCGGCTGTTGGCAAAGGGTACGGGCAATCAATACCAGTTGACGTTCACCGCCCGAAATATGAGTATAGCTTTTACCCGCCAAATGAGCGATGCCCAATTCTTCCATGATACTGTAAGCCAGTTCGGTATCCTTTTGAGAAGGGGTGTCAAACATGCCTAAATGGGGAGTGCGGCCCATCCTTACCACCTCTAGCGAAGTGTACGGAAAAGGCGCACTGTGCTCTTGAAAGACAACGCCCATCGTTTGTGCCAATTCAGTAACAGAATAATCTTTGATATTTTTTCCGTTCACATAAATAGAACCGGATTTTAAAGAATAGCTACCGTTAATGCAATTAAACAAAGTAGTTTTACCGCATCCGTTGGGCCCAAGCAGGCACAAACATTCACCCTCTTCAACATCGATATTTATATTCTCCCAAACCGGTTTACCGTCATCGTAAGCAAAGCAGGCATTTTTAACAGAAAGCTTAATGCTCATCAGTTCCAGCCTCCCTTGGTCTTACGGAGCAAATAGGCAAAAACAGGGGCACCGATTACTGCGGTTAAAATACCAAGGGGTATTTCAGTGGTAGACAATAAACGGCAAAGGTTATCGATCATAATTAAATACCCGGCACCAACGATCATCGTTGCCGGAATGAGAACTTTATGATCCGGCCCCACAATCATGCGGCAAAAATGGGGTATTACCTGCCCCACCCAACCGATAATGCCGCAAAATGCCACTGCAGTGGAAGAAATGACAGTGGTGCAGACAATAATGATTAACTTAATCAGCTCATTATTAACACCCAGTGCCCGGGATTCCCGATCGCCCATTGATAAAACATTAAGCTTCCAGCGCACCAGATAAAGCCCGAACATGGATATACAGATGGGGATAGTAGCAATGGGCAGATCATCAAGACTTACGCTGCCGAGACTACCCATTAACCAAAAGGTAATGGCGGGAAGCTTTTCATCATCATCGGCGATAAATTTAACCAATGATAACATGGCCTGGAAAAAAGCCGATACCACCATCCCGGAAAGAACCAGCATCAGTATGGGGGTAACCTTATAAATACGGGCCGTAGTATAAGTGATGGCAACAGCTATGATCCCGAAGATAAAAGCCAGCCCCTGAATGGCAAATGCAGGTAGTTCCAGCACCAGACCAATTGCGGCGCCAAAACTTGCACCCGCAGAGACACCTAAAATAAAAGGGCTGACCAGCGGGTTTTGAAACATCCCCTGGAAGGCCGCTCCCGACATGGATAGACCGGCACCTACCAGGGCAGCCATGATGGCCCGCGGCAGACGTACTTTTATTACTACAGTTTCCGCAGTCTGATCCCAAAAAGGTTCAATTGGTAAACCAAACACTTTATTAGCCAATATAGCTATAACTTCAGCCGGCGGAACAAAATAGCGACCTAAAAAAAGTGATGTAATAAAAAGGCATACCGGAAAAACAGCCATCATCAGCCACTTAAAAAGAGATGGCTTTTTTTCTATATTTTTTACGGCGTTAATCATAGCTCAGGTTCTTCCCCAACTCTTTCATACCATCCGTCCAGAATCTTCTGCGCTTGTTCATCAGTTAATTCATACTCATAAAACTCTTGATAGTAGTATTTAACTTCCTCAATCATATCGATATCAGAAAACAATTCAGGTTGCAGTATTGTTGACAACCAAAGCAGCATTAAAGTAGAAGTGGTTCCTTTATCCATAAAGAAAATTCCGGCGGGTATGCGGTAAAGCTGTTTATTTTTCACCGCGCTTAATGACGCCCATATTGAATTTTCTTTATACATGCTCTCGATAACCAATTCCGGATAATTACCATGGTTATCAACTAAAATTACGTCCGGATCCCAATTAAACAGTTGTTCTTTGGTAACTTCCGGGAAATTACCGCTTCCGGATTCAGGGCCAACTAACTTACCGCCACAAAGCCAGATCTGATAAGCCAGATTGGTTACCGGGTAGGAAGCAAGAATGTTTTCTCCCCAGGTATTTCCCCAAAAGACCGTTTTGCGCTGTTCATCGGTAAGTTCATGTGTGCGTTCATAAATCATGGTTAATTTTTCGGTGCAATATTCTGCCCAGTCTTCCGCTTCCTGAATGGCTTCCCCACCTAAGATCTCAGCCAAAGTTTTTACCGCTAAAGTAGAATTGTGAATATATTGATCTAAACTTTGTGACATCACTTCTTCTAAAGAAGTAATCGGATTGGTGTTCAAAGTAAGCACAACAGCCGGAATATCAACGGCTTCAAACTTCTTAAGTTCATTATCGTTGTTATAATAAATAACCAAATCAATATTACGGCTTATATAATCTTCAATATTTACTGCAGAGCTGGGGTTGGCACCGATACCGTCATAATTGGCTAAATCCGGGTTGGTAAGCAAGGCCAAAGGATAATTAGTAGTGTGGCCGCTTTTCACCATGGCAATGCGATCATGTCCACCCAACATAAATACCATCTCATAAGAGGGGCCGGTCATGGCGGCAATGCGTGTCGGATTAGCCGGAACGGCTACCGTTCTGCCGGCCAGATCCGTTATTACTTTGGTATTGGTATTGGCAGATTCCTCTGATTGACAGCCGGAAAAAAGCAATAAAGTTAAGATTATTAGTAAAGATAAAGCAAGCTTTTTTTTCATAATTATCTCTTCCTTACCAGTTGTTTGCTGTGCTCTTTTGAAATTTTAATCATACCAAAATATAAAGTAACTTGAACCCGCAATAGCTTTTAGGTAAAATCTGCGCCCTCAATTACGTTAAATACATAAAAAAAGCACCTCCTTTAAGAAGTGCCAAACATAACAGATGCAATTTTGTTGACACTCCTTTTCAAACACGGAAGGCAGCACAGTTTCCCGTACTACCCAGCGGCTAAACATTCATAGTTACCCGTAGAATGTTTAGCTCGGAGTAATTATGTGATTAACTATTTAACCACATAATATTCAGTGTTATTTAAATTGTCAAATTAGAAATATTTTTTAGATCGTGCCCACTAGTACAATCTAATTTTTATCTATATCGCCTGTTGAAGGCAGTCAAACAAAATAAGGGATAAATACATATTTACTGCTTAAAGAACACCTTTCCTTCCCCTTTCATAATATGTTCTAAGGAAAATATTGTTAAAGGGGGATTTTTTATGTTATCAAGGCGGGAGTTTATTAGACTTTCTTTGGAAATAAACCTGTTTTTTCAGCGGATCATGAAAGAGCATTTGTTTTTTATTGAAACCAATTTGCAGCCGGTTGAACCTAACTATATTACAGAGGCCAATACACTAAAACAAAGTTTTGAAGAGCTTTTAGCGCAAACGGTATTTTATGCCAATGGGGTGGTATCCAAAGATGCCGTAAGGGCAAATGAATTTGTCACACCATACACTTTAAGAGCGGAAAAATTAAACTCAAAATTAACCGGAGCCAGTATTGATACCGAAATTACCCAGGCGGAACTGGAATTAGCCGGCGATGAAGATAATTATTACTGCCGGCTAGAAAAGATAGTATGTGATTTAAATTCCAGATCATTAAATCTGCTGCAAGAGGTAATTGACTTTCAAAATGAACTGATAGACCGGGTGCAGGAGTGTGAAATATTTATTGGCTTATATCCGGAAATGCTGATCCACGATATACTGGAAGCAGAATACTACCAAGAATTATTAAATGCGCTGCAAGCCAGAAGAATGCCCAGAAGGCTTCAATGCTCAGAGCTAAATTTCTGGAATCATATCATGGCCGAACACGCACAGTTTATTGACGGAATGCTGGACCCCACAGAAAGAGATTTAAAGGAAACTGCCGCCAGCTTTGCCGAAATATTTGAAAGGCTGGTTAACAAATGCATAGAATCGGCGGAAAGACAAATAGCCCGAAAAAGCCTGGAAAATACCGAGGATCTTAGGGACTTTAAAAGAACCGCTACCCAGGGACTGTTAGATTGCGAAATTAAATCCGTTATTCCGCCCCTTTTGGCAGATCACGTACTGCGTGAAGCCAATCATTATTTAAGACTGTTGAGAAGCATGCCCTGTCAGCAAGACTGATTTAAAAAATTTGCCGCTCTGATGGGCACTTCATCAGAGCGGCATTTTTTGCCCCATCTGCTGCCAGCCCTCTTTTTAATCATAAATTCGCTGCAACAACCAGCGATCATCTACTTTGCGCAAATCGGCTACCAAGCCCTGACGCGTTATGCAGCGGTATACCGGCGGTTTTGGCGGTTTCCACCATTCCGACCAGTTAGGCTTTTTTTCAATTACCGAGCAGCTGATAACCTGAAAAAAGTGCCTGCGCCAAATAAATTTCCGGGGCCGGCCGGCGGCATCCAGATGCACAATTATCGGCTCGTCATACAGCTTGGTCATAAAACACATCACCCAGCTATATTATAACAGAACATTTGTTCGTGTTGCCGGGTGATGTGTTTTAAATATTAAAGTTACTTATATCAAGCTATTTACAAATCACTATTTGCTGAGATTCTCCGTTGTAGGTTACTTTTGCCCCTAACGACTCACTGATAAAGCGTACCGGTAAGAAAGTTCGATCATACATAACGGCAGCCGGGCAATCTAAATATACTTCCTTTTGATTAACCAGCGCTTTGTTTAATCCGATACCGAACCTTAATTCATTTGTTCCCTGAGTTATAATAACCGACTTGCTGTCTTTAATATATTTCACCTCAGCTCCCAGAGCTTCGCTGACAAACCTAACCGGAACCAGTACCCGATTAGATTTGCTATTTAAGTAGGGTTCTGCATCCAATAAATATCTTTTGCCATCCACCAATGCTTCCCGTTTATTTAAGTATAACGAAATTTCCGTTGGCGGAAGCTTGATAATGGCAAAAGTACTAAATTTGCTTACTTCAAATTCCAATGCTGCCGGCTTACCGCTATCGGTATATAAAATGTTAGGCTTGATTATTCTTTTTTCACCGTCACTATGAATTGCTAAAATTTTAAGACTGTTTAAGAAGGAATTTCTCTCTTTCAAATCCTGAGGTATATCAATATCTGTTAATGGAATGCTTACAATTGTGTTGCCAACCAATTTAGTTTTAATAGATGTGGGTTTACCTATAATTAAAGCATTAGATATTTCCGGTATTTCTGTTAAAGCTTCTTTGACAGCGCCAACTTCCTCATGTTTAATTTCTATCGATAAGCCTGCTGTATCCGTGCTGATTGTTTCAACAAGTTCTTTCGGCAATTCCAATGATACCTGGTTAGTTATTATTTTAATTCCTCTATCCTTGAAAATATCAAACACCGCATGCGGAATATTTACTGAGACAACATCCGGTAGAGTTTTCGACTTTTCTCCTACATCTATTTCAATAATGTTTTTCTTCTCGTTACTGTTAGTTAACTGTTTTAAACTGTCTGCATTTATGGTCACGGTTTCAACGACTTCGCCACGTTCATTTATGGCAACGGTTTTACTTACATAGTTATCAGACTTATTCTTCACACCACCGCCACCACCAGAACCGCCACTTGAAGAATTGTCGGGGGGCGGTTTTTCTACCACAAAATTACCGGTAGCGTATTTACCCTGCCCATAAACGGTAATCAGGTATGTTCCGGTTATTGTCTTTGTAAGTTTATAAGTTGTACTAAATTTATTATTCTGCACCTTTATTTCTTCTACAAAAACAATGTTCCCTCCGGCATCCTTTATTTCCAGCGCGATCTTATCGGATGTTGTTTCTCCGCTTATATATACCTGCTCATTTAATTGATATTTACTTTGATCAGTTTTAACCAGTAACTCATCTGCAGCCAAAACGGGTGTAGCGAGCAGTAGAATAAAAAACAAAGATACTATATAAACAGTAGTTTTTTTAAACACTTAAAAGCACCTCACCCCAGATCAATATATCAATTAATCAACTACAATGTTAATACTCATGCTCTCAGCTAACGGCTTACCATTATTAGATAACCAGTTGCTCCATACAAAAACTTCTGCTATATATTCTCCTTTATTATCCGGGGTAAATAACGTATAGTATTCATTGGTTTGTAGTGCGTTATACTGCGTTTTAATAGCATCAAACTGAACAATCTCTCCTTTATTATTGGTTACCTTCGTAATAACCAAAGCCGGGACCATAGAATCGGTTAAATTTGTTATTTTAGTGTTTAAGTAATACTGATTACCTTTTATTAGATTTTTATTAACCAGATTAAAGGAATTATCTAAAATACCAATCGCAGGGTCTATAGCAAAGCTTGTTTGTTCTGGCGGTGATTCAATAAAGGCAACCGGCAATCGGCCCTCTAGCCCGGCAGAACCGGTAACTTCTATCATAATCACATTGCCTGCAAACCAAGGCTCTACAATTATTTTCATATCTTCAAGATACAATGTTGCTGCATCTGTAGAAGTACCGTTAACCTGCCAAACCGCAACCCGTTGATTTTGCTTATACCCGACAAAATCAAGGGCTACACCGTTATCGCTGTCCTCGTCAATATACACCCACCTGGCTCCTTCCGGCAGTGCCATCTTGACAGTGCGCCCACTGATTAGGCTTTCGGAACCTAGCTCAGAAATTTGAATATCAGCTATCCTATGGGCTATTCCGGTCTGTATTGTGGGAATATGACCAGTATATATTTCCACCCCATAATCTTCTAATTCCGCAACAACAATGCTTTCTGAAGTTGTTTTGTTTCCTGATATTTCTACTACTACTACATCTGAAGTAGTTTCTTCCGGAACATTAATCATCAACCCTGACAAAGAAATAAATCCCGGTTGGCTGCCGCTATTACCTTGGGTAATTTCTATACACAATGTTTGCTCTTCCCAGCCGGCAGCAATTTCCGCTTCTAATCCGTTTGTACCTGTTATGCTAAAATTATCACCTAATACCCAGCGAAAACCTTCAGGAAGCGTTAGTTTAATATAATCGGTAGCACTTGCTTTCAACAATCCTGGCGTAGTTTCGCTTATTCTAATTGTTCCAATTTCTTCGGTGGTGCCTATCTTAATATGGTTAACTTTGGAGATTGTTGTTATAGTATCACCACTAAACACCCGAGCAACGGTAACAAATTCCGAAGTAACAGCAGTTCCCAGTGCACAAATCTCAACTTTAATATCACCTGTTACATCTCTGTCAACATCTACACAACTGAAATCAGGTTCGTTAAAATGAAAATATAAGGTGCTTTCTCCGCCGGTATTGGCATAATCTTCTGTGGCATTAGCTTTTACCGAAATAAAGTCATCACCTGCTGCAACAATTTCCCACCATAAAATTCCTTGCTCTGAGCTTCTTCTATCCACATATGATAGATATTTAAGGGCATTATCATCGCTAACACCCTGCCCTTCCGCATAAACAACCTCTCCAACCGTAGCAATACCGGCATATTCTACACCGGAAAGCAAAATAACGGTAATTACATCATCGGGCTTAAAAAAGGCGTCAGTATCCACGTCTTCTCTTATAGCAATTGATCCCAGTTCGCGGTTATCACCGGTTTCAATTATAGGCACAGTTACTGCATAATTATCGGTTGCCGCTTCCGCTGCTGAATAGTTAGACAGTTGTAAGAAAAGCAGGGCACATAATAATAAGGCGATTTTTCTAAACACTATAATAACACCTCCTGAATTTTCTAAATACTGAATTAGAAGAAATGTTGCAAATTCCTTTAGCATGTTTTGTCGATTACTGTAAATTAACGACAGTCGTCAGGCTATTGCTTTAAAAATTAACTAGAATAGAAAAATTTCTTCATTGGTAAAGCGTTCATGCGGTTGCTGCCTATGATAAGAATAATTAATTCCCTCTGATAATCAGTAGCCGCCATAATTTTTTGAGGACATCATCCCAGAAGACTATCCTCTGCCTGACTTTAAAACCCAAATAAATAACCCGTGTTCTACACGGGTTTTTAGTCGTGGCGGTAAGCGGCATTTTAGAAGCCAATAATTTCTTTAGCGGCAAAAAATACGATTGGAACAAATAAAGAGGGCAGCATATCTATTGTTCGGCAGTCTTTTATTTTTAAAATGCTGATGCCGGAGCTGGCGATTAAGATTCCGCCCACAATGGAAAGTTCAGTCATTAAATCGCCGGTAAAGAAGGAGGCGGATAAGTAGCGGGCTACCAGGTAAATGCTGCCCTGCCAAATAAATAAAACCGGAGCGGCAAAGATCATGCCGATTCCGTAGGTGGATGCCAGCACCATAGAGGTAACCAAATCTAAGGTGGCATTGGTATATAAAAAGGTATTATCGCCGTAAAGGGCACTCATTACCGGGCCCAATATCGAGAGGGTTCCGATACAGTACAGCAGTATTCCCGTTGACAACCCCTGCCCCAAGTTAGACTGGGAGTATTTCCCCACCAGCTTATGAAACCTGTCTTCAATTCTAATTTTATAGCCAATTAAGCTGCCAAGAGCCAAGCTTACTATAAACAACACCGGATAATTGCTGTTGGGCAGATTGTTTACTATGGCGTTAATGCCCAGTGCGGCAGCGGCAAAGCCCATGGCGTTAAAGAGCGCTTCTTGATATTCCTCTTTGATTCCCCTTTTAACGATGCTTCCGGCAACGGTGCCGATAATAATGGTGGCGGTATTTATAATGGTTCCTAACATAAAAAAATCACCTCTACAAGTCTGTCATTAGGCCTATAGAGATAATATTAAACCATCCGGAAGGCAAATGGTCAACTATTTTTGTCTGCCTTTAGCCATGCCAGCGGGCGGGGCCCTTTAATCTTACGTCTACATGGGTAAATGCGCGGTAGCGGCCAATGCCGGCAAAGCCCAGTTTTTGCGCCGCCGCGGCAACTGCACCGGGAGTGATACCGCTGACAACAATGTCGGCAGCATTGCCATATAAATGCTGGCTGTTGCTCACGCCCTTTACTTGTTGGTTGTGTTTTGGACAGCGATAGCCGGAAGTGATTATAATTGGCTTGTTTCCCAAATTTGCTCGCAGTTGTTCCAGCATGCTGATTAAAAATATGTTTACCCTGACCGTGCCGCAGCAGCGGCAGGCAAATTCCGCATCATTAAAGTGTTCGCTTAACCGCCCGCTGGGCCGGTGAGGAAGCAAAAGTTTTAACGCTTTTTGCGAAACCGGGCCGTAAATACCGTCGGTTGCAATCCGGCAGGTGCGCTGCAGCTTTATCAGTGCCCCTTTGGTTTGCGGGCCAAATTCACCGTCTACCGGGCCGGGTGAAAAGCCGGCGGCTGCTAGGTTTCGCTGTAGCTGCTGTACCTCTCGCCCCTTGTCTCCAATTTTCAGCATTACCCTCGCCCCTTGATATCGATTATTTGGCGCATTTGTTCTATATCGATATCGGATTGTTTGGCCACCACCAGCGTGAGCAGGGTAATAGATTTTTGTAAGTCTTTAATTACCGGTTCCAAGCGTACCAGTAAGTAACCGGCAACCACCATCGGAAAGCCGTAGTTGCCGATTAGTTGGAATGCTTGTTCCATTGTGTTTAACCCTCCTTTGTTAAAGATGTGTGGTGTTAAAGGGAAAATAATCGGTTTCCATGCCGCCCCGTATCCGATAGCGTTACCCCGTACATTTCCAAGTTCATGCCCCCTGCACAATGAGCAGCTTGCGCTTTGCTGCTGCCTTTTGTTGTGGCGGAACGCTCAAGGGCGTTCCCTACATTTTGTTTGTCAGCATATCGTTCAGCATAACCGCATATCGTTCAGCATAACCGCACAATGGTTTGCTTTGAGCTTAGTTGTGCCTTTTATCGCAGCGTAACAAGGGGGCGCAATTTTTCGCGCCCCCACACCTCTACTGTTACTGGTTAATTGCCAGCTCAACGGTTTCACGGCTGATTATGCGAGCGCTGTCTATTGCCGCCAAATCGCCGCCCCTGGATGAAAAAACATTTTTGTCAATGATTGTTTCCATCGCCGTTTTCACTTCTTCGGCGGTAAGCCCTTCTTTGGGGTCATTTACCCGAATGGTTACTTTGCCGCCGGCTTCATTTAAAAATCTCAGTTCCAGGTATTTAGTAACTTCATCAGGCATTTAGCATCGCTCCTTTCTTTTTAAATTAGTTAATAAACTAGACTTCTACCAGTGCGCCGGTGTCAATGCGGTTAATTGCGTACAAAGGATACTCCTGCAGTTCGCTGAGAACAAGGCCTACATCGTGTACATCCTGATCCGGGGCATCGGTTTTAATATTGCCGTAGCTTCTTTTGCGGATAACCGGGTTGCCGTTTTGGTCGGTATCCACAACAACTTCTAACTGCAGGCGAGAGTCAACCACGCTTTTTACCACTGCCATCCTACCGTCCTCCTTTTTAGTTTTTTACTTGCGGCAGGGCTAAGCCGGAAAGCCCTGCCTTAAGATATGAAAATATATAAAAAAAGCCGGAAAATTTCTTTCCGGCTTGGTTAGAATGTAGCACAAGTTTTGTATGGGAACAAGTGTTTTTTTTAGTTTAATTTTTCATTAATTTGGTCTCTAAAGGCTTCTACCTCATCCGTCAACTTGTAATTGTTGCTCTTCAGTATTTCCAGATAATCGCTTAATGCCGCCAAATATTTGCTGTCTCCGGTGTTTTCCACCGCTTTGGTGTAAGCTTCCAGAGCCTCGGAGTCCATTGTTTGGTCAGTGTAATCAAATAGGGGCGTATTATTTAAACCGTTAAAGGTAAAAAGCAAATACTTGTCATACAACTCCTTAACTTCTTCAATTTTAACGGAATCACTGTAAGTGTTGATAAATTTTTCTAAGTTTAATGCCCTGTTAATTACCTCACTCCAGCCGATTACCAGTGCCCCATCTTTAGCGGGCACTTGGCTTGATTCAACAGCCATAATATCAATGTAGGCTTTTAAATCATCGGTTACATAATTGCGGAAGTTTTGGTAGAACCGGTAATCAATTACCGGGAAGTAACTTCCCTCGGCAGTTTCCAGCTTGTAGCCGCTGTTTGCCAGTTTGGTTAACAACTCTTTTAAGGCGGCATCTTCAACCTCGGCCTCTTTACTGATAATTCCTTGATATGCATTGTGCATTTTCATCTGCATATCTTCGGTAAAAATAATTTCTTCAAACTGGGCAATGCCGTCTTGCTGGATTTTTTCAAACTGATTGACCATCTCACTTGCCTCTTGTGCCGAAACCCGGGCAATATTTTGGTTAATAAAATCTGCCACCTGTTCTACCCCTGTGTAATCTTGGATGAGAGCATTAAAATCTGCCATAATGGCTTTGCTCTCTTCAGAATCCTTTTCGGAATCGGCACTTTGCCGGGCACAGCCCACCACCAGCAGCAGGCTAAAACAAAGCAGTATTACAGTTAGTTTTTTAAACATTAAAGAGCCTCCCTTAGAATGTCTTTTTATTAAAAGACTGTTTACCTAAGGGAAACGTTTCAGTTAGTATAAATAAAAATTTTTCCAATTGCCTGCAACCGCACCATGATTAGGTTGGGGTATAGGGCAATTAATCATTCACCAGTGCTTTGAAATAATTTACCGGTGATACGGTAACAAAATTGCCTTCGGCAAAAACAACACTTTTTCTCTTTTTAATCTGCACTTGATTCAGTATCCTGATTAATTCTGTACGTTCGTTTTCGTCAATGTTAAACTCAATGCCGTATTCATACAAGTTATGCTCCAGCTCCCCCCGCCATACGGGGTAGCCGTATAACTTAAGTTCTTTGCCTATTAGTTGAGTAGTAAACTGCAGAATAATAAATTTCTTCACCGGGAACCTGATATTAGAAATAAAGCATAATCCTCCCGGGCCGATATTTTTCACCAGCACTTTGGTATTGCCGACGTCTACCTTTTTGCCGTTAATTTCTAAAATAGTTAAATCAGCTTCTAACAACTGCAAAAACCTTATTCTAAAATACCTGCGCCGGTTTTCCCTCAGCATTAAACTGCCGTTACTTACAATCAGCGGATTAATTTTGCCCCTAGCCAATATTTTGGCAAAATCTTCAGCCGGTTCCGGTTTGCCGTAAATGTACCCCTGCCCGCAGTAACAGTTTAAGTCTTTTAAGACCGATAACTGCTCTTCATTTTCTATGCCTTCAGCCACCATTTTAATTTTCAGCTCTTTAGCTAATTTTATAAGTGCATTTACAATCACGACACCGGCTTGGTTGGAAATTGATTTTTTAATTAACGAACCGTCAATCTTTAAAATATCAATGTTATATTGATTTAGATAAGCCAGGGAAGAAAAACCGGTTCCAAAATCATCAAGAGCCACCTCTATGCCATAGGATTGTAAACCTTGAATCTTGGAGGCTATTCTTTCGGTGTGTTTTGTTAACATGCTTTCAGTAATCTCGATAATTAAAAACCGCGGATCCAGTTTAAATTCTTCAATTATTTTAATGATGTTATCGACAAAATCTTTTTCTAAAAACTGAACAACAGAATAATTAACGGATATTTTAATATCAGGCAACCCGGCCTGCCGCCACTGCCGATAAAGGCGGCATACTTCACGCAAAACCCATTTGCCCAAGTCAACAATTAGCCCCGTTTCTTCGGCTAAATAAATAAAATCGTCAGAGGATACCGTTCCCCAGTCCGGGTGCTGCCATCTAATTAACGCTTCCGCTGCCAGTATTTCGTTAGTTTGCAAATTAACCATCGGTTGAAAATATACTTTAAATTGTTCTTTTTCTATCGCATGATGCAAATCATTGCGCAGCACAAATTCTTTATAATGCTGAATATCTAAATCAGAAGAATAGAATTTGTATGTGTTTTTGCCCTCTTTTTTGGCGCGCAGCAGGGCTATTTTGGCCTGCTTGCCCAGGGCGTCAATACCTTGTTCATTGGGATAAACGCATATGCCGATATTTACCGATAAATCTATTTCGTACTTGTCCACGTGAAAATGTTGGGCAAAAGAGGCAATTATTTGCTTGGCTATATCTTCATATTTAAGATTTGTGCCTGGCTCCGGAACTATCAGCGCAAAATGGTCTCCTGAGTAGTGACTGATAAATATATCGTCACCTAAACATTGCATTAACCGCCACACAACTTCTCTAAGTAACGGTTTTTCATAGTCGTACCCTAAGGAGTAATTTATATATTTTAATCCGTTAATTTCCAGCATCATTAGGGCAAATTTTGTTCCGTTTTTTTGCGCCATTTGACACTGTTGCCTTAATTGCTTTTTAAAATAAACACTGTTCGGAAGCCCGGATATTTCATGATGGGTAGCCATGTAGGTAATTTCTTTTTCCAGCGCTACCCGGTCGGTAACATCGCGAAAATTTACCGTAATACCTTCCACCGCCGGATCATGCAGCATATTCTGCAAATGCACGTCTAAATGAATTTCTCTACCGTTCGAGGTTTTTAGCTTAACATCCCCCTGCGCTTCCCGACCGTAGCCGGCTAAAACAAAGTTTAGCATACCGGTTAACTTTGCCGGTTCCGCTAGCGCAAAATCTTTAAATATGTTTTTGCCGATTAATTCTTTTGGTTTTACGTCATACACTTTCTCTATCGTTTCACCGATATATTTAATGGTTCCGTCGGAAGCAAGAACGGCAAAGACATCAATAGATTTTTGCACTAAATATTCTAAACGCCTTCTTATTTTGTTTATTTGCTGCGGCGTTTTTACTTGCAGCTGCCGGGTTAGCGGTTTGTTATCGGCGATATTTTCTTTTTCAATCATTTCTCTATCTCCCCCAATTTTTTTCGACACACTTTTTCGCAAAAAAGTTATTAGCTAGTTTACTAACATTTTAACAAGGTGCAGTGTTATATTGTTAACTTTTTAAAAATGTTTTAAAAAAGGCACTTAACTATTTTATAGCCACATTGTACTATTATTGGTATTTTTCTGCAATACTTTATAGCATTTTGGGGATATAAGTAACTTTTTATCGTATTTTCTAAATATTATGTGAATTATATGGTAATATAAGGTAGGTTTTTCTTTTGCCTGCAAACACAGCCACCGATTTATAATCATCAGCTTTATTTGGCTGCAAGAAAGCGGTGCATCCACAATTTAAGATAAACAAGTAATTCATATCAGTATTATTTATGTTTGCCATACGGCATTTATAATGTAAATGTAATAAATTGGAAAACAGCAACCTGCGCTGCACCTGTTGTTGTTCGCAAACAAAAAATCATGGAAGTAAAGTTAACAGTGGAGGGATTTTTTAATGACCTATAGGGTAAAAGGGGGAGAAATTGCCCAACCGGCAAATTCAAGATTTGCTTTGGATTATGGTAGGAGATAGCTGCTGACAGATTTGCGGTGCTTATATTTCTAGGGGCTGGGGGATTTTATCAGCAATTTTAGCAATTAGTTAGGGTGGCTTGCACGCCACCCCCTAGGCTTGTTCGTTTATATGTACTTCACACAACCGCACAATAATTATATCAACTGCAACAACCTTACTCTAAAATAGCTGTACCGGCTTTTCTCTAAACTGCCATTGTTAACATAAGTTTAGTTTTGCACTTAGACAATTTTTGGGCAAAGTGTTCAGCCGGTTCCGGCTTGCCGTAAACATGCCCCTGTCCGTAATGACAGTTTAAGTCTTTTAAGAGAGATAACTGTTCTTCATTTTCTATGCCTTCAGCCACCATTTTAATTTTCAGCTCTTTAGCTAATCTTATAAGTGTACTTACAATCACGACACTGGCTTGGTTGGAAATTAATTTTTTGATAAACGAACCGTCTATCTTTAAAATATCAATGTAAAACTGATTTAGATAAGCCAGGGAAGAAAAACCGGCTCCGAAGTCGTCAAGGGCCACCTCTATGCCATAGGATTGTAAACTTTGAATCTTGGAGGCTATTCTTTCGGTGTTTTTTATCAATATGCTTTCAGTAATTTCGATAATTAAAAACCGCGGATCAAGTTTAAATTCTTTGATAATATCGATGACGTCATTGACAAAATTTTTTTCTAAAAACTGAGCGGCAGAATAATTAACGGATACTTTAATATCGGGCAACCCGGCCTGCTGCCATTGCCGATAAAGGCGGCATACTTCACGCAAAACCCATTTGCCCAAGTCAACAATTAGCCCCGTTTCTTCGGCTAAATAAACAAATTCGCCGGCAGATATCATTCCCCAGTCCGGGTGCTGCCATCTAATTAGCGCTTCCGCTGCCAGTATTTCGTTAGTTTGCAAGTTAACCATCGGTTGAAAATATACTTTAAGTTGTTCTTTTTCTATCGCATGATGCAAATCATTGCGCAGCAGAAATTCTTTATAATGCTGAATATCTAAATCAGAAGTATAAAATTGGTATGTGTTTTTGCCCTCTTTTTTGGCGTGCAGCAGGGCTATTTTGGCCTGCTTGCCCAGGGCATCAACATCTTGCTCATTGGGATAAACGCATATGCCAATATTTACCGATAAATCTATTCCATACCGGCCAACTTGAAATTGGCGGGCAAAAGAGGCAATTATTTGCTTGGCTATATCTTCATATTTAAGATTTGTGCCTGGCTCCGGAACTATCAGCGCAAAATGGTCTCCTGAATAGTGACCGATAAATATATCGTCACCTAAACATTGCTTTAACCGCCACACAACTTCTTTAAGCAACGGTTTTTCAAACTCGTATCCTAGGTAATAATCTACGTACTTTAAACCGTCAATTTCCAGCATCATTAGGGCAAATTTTGTTCCGTTTTTTTGCGCCATTTGATGCTGTTGCCTTAATTTCTTTTTAAAATAAACACTGTTCGGAAGCCCGGATATTTCATGATGGGTAGCCATGTAGGTAATTTCTTTTTCCAGCGCTACCCGGTCGGTAACATCGCGAAAATTTACCGTAATACCTTCCACCGCCGGATCATGCAGCATATTCTGCATATGCACGTCTAAATGAATTTCTCTGCCGCGCGGGGTTTTAAGCGCGACATCTCCCTGCGCTTCCCGACCGTAGCCGGCTAAAACAAAGTTAAGCATAGCAATTAACTTTGCCGACTTATATCCCGCTAAATCTTTAAATATGTTTTTGCCGATTAATTCTTTTGGTTTTACGTCATACACTTTCTCTATCGTTTCACCGATATATTTAATGCTTCCGTCGGAACTGAGAATGGCAAAGACATCAATCGATTTCTGCACTAAATATTCTAAGCGCTTTTTTAGTTTGTTTATTTGCTGCGGCGTTTTTACCGGCAGCTGCCGGTTTAGCGGTTCATTATCGGCTATATTTTCTTTTTCAATCACTTGCCATTCCTCCAAGTTATTCCGGGATATTTTTATATCCGCAAAACGTTATTGGTAAACTTGCTAATTTTTTAACTAAGCACAGTGTTGCCTTGCTAACACTTTAACAAAAGTTAAAGCAATGCACTTAACTATTTTATAGCCACATTGTACCATCATTGGTATTTTTTTGCAATACTTTATTTTATTTTTAGCATAAAAGTAACTTAATGTCACTTTTTCTAAAAATTTCGAAAACAATAATGTATTTTAGGAAGAATTGCCTTTTTCTTAAAAACTGCCACTGCAAACAAAAGCATCCCCTAAGAAGGCAAAATAAGCAGAATGGTAAAAACGAAGGCGGCAAAAGGCATTGATGATCATGATCATCACATATTTTTATTTTTGTTTTTGTTTTTGTTTATGTTTATATAATGTGCCCCTTTTGATGTTCTAACTGTGCTCCTTTTGTGGCACCTTCTGTTTCACCACCTGTTGTCCCTTCTGTTGCCCCTTTTGAACAATCGAAAACTGTTTCATGCAAAGTAATTCTCTCTGCCATCCGATCTTGCCGCAAACAGCCGGCTGTTTTGACGATTTTGACTGTAATGCAGCTGCACCGGCAGGCAGCGGGTTTACCGCTTCCGTTTCTGATGCTAAAACCTTAAGCTAAGTAATTGCCTAGATATCAGCTTTTAAATCTATATAAATATTAACTTAGGTATAAAAATTTGATACCTTTTTAATATCTTTGCTGGTACCTTTTTCTTTTCCAAACTTAGGTCTTTTTAATTAATTTTATTCGCATTTCGCAAGCGTGTCAAGGGCGGCTTCCGTATGTTTACTTTTTCTTGCTCGCATCATGTGTCAGCGCTCGTTGAGTTAAAACCCAACCCGGCGGCCCTGATATCTCAACAATAACGCCACCTTCTTTTTTACCGCTCAAAAATAAAAGAACCGCAGCACCTTTAAAAATAAAGGGTTTGCGGTTCGGAAGTCGGTAATTAAGTTATATTTCCATGATAATCGGCAGGATCATTGGCCTTCTTCTTGTCTTTTCATATAAAAATTTGCCCAATACATCTTTAACATGGGATTTGATGGCAGACCATTCTTTAATGTTGCGTTCGCAGCATTTTTCCAGTTCTCGTGTGACACGTTCTTTTACTTCATCCATCAAAGCCTCAGATTCACGCACATATACGAACCCCCGGGATACAATATCCGGGCCGGATACAATCATGCCGCTGTCGCGGTTAATGGTAACCACTACAATTAAGATGCCGTCTTGAGACAGCTGTTTTCGGTCGCGCAGCACAATATTCCCCACATCGCCCACACCCAGACCGTCAACCAGCACCCGTCCGGCAGGAACACGACCGGCTATCCGGCCACGCCTTTTGGTAAATTCCAAAACCATACCGTTTTCCGCTACAAAGGTGTTTTCTTTCGGTATTCCTAACTGCTGCGCCAGTTCGGCATGCTTAACCAGCATACGGTGTTCCCCGTGAACGGGAATAAAGAACTTTGGCTTCAGCAGGTTAAGCATTAGTTTCAGCTCTTCTTGCGCCGGGTGACCGGAAACATGAATGCCGTCTACGGATTCATATATTACTTTTGCTCCCCTTCTAAAGAGTAAATCAACTACTCGCGCTACCAGTTTTTCATTGCCCGGAATAGGGTTGGCAGAAATAATTACGGTATCGCCGGGCAGGATTTCCACCTGTTTGTGGTCTGACATCGCAATGCGGGTCAGGGCGGACATCGGCTCACCTTGACTGCCGGTGCACAGCAGTACCACTTTATTTTGCGGCAGGCGGTTTGCTTCATCCAGATCAATCAGCAATCCTTCGGGAATTTGCAGATAGCCCAACTCATAAGCAATGTTCACCACATTAAGCATGCTGCGTCCAATAATCGCCACTTTGCGGTCATACTTACAGGCGGCCGAAATGACCTGTTGCAGGCGATGCACGTTAGACGCAAAAGTAGCAACAATTATCCGCTCTTTACAGTCGGCAAAAGTTTCTTCAAATGTATGACCTACTTCACTTTCCGATGGGGTGTATCCGGGCTTTTCTACGTTAGTGCTGTCAGCCATCGCCACCAGCACACCCTTTTCCCCCAATTGTGCCAGCTTATAAAAATCGGTTACTTCACCGTCTACCGGCGTGTGGTCAATTTTAAAATCACCGGTATGGACAATAACACCAACCGGTGAATGAATGGCAATGGCCACAGAATCCGGAATGCTGTGGGAAACTTTAATAAATTCCACTTTAAACGGACCAATTTGTACACGCTCTCGCGGTTTAACGGTATTAAGCTTTGTACCTTTAAGCAAATTGTGTTCTTTTAGCTTGTTTTCCAGCAAGCCCAAGGTTAACTTTGTTCCGTACACCGGGGCATTAATTTGTCTTAAAACATACGGCAGTGAGCCGATATGGTCCTCGTGCCCGTGAGTGAGCACAATGCCGCGCAACATATGTTTGTTTTCCAATAAATAAGTAATATCCGGGATTACTATATCAATACCCAACATTTCCTCTTCCGGAAATGAAAGCCCGCTGTCTATTAACAAAATGTTGTCCCCAAACCTCACCGCTGTCATGTTTTTACCGACTTCACCAAGCCCCCCAAGGGGGATAATTTGTATTTTTTGCTCTTTGGCCAATCCTACACCTCCTAGTTCACTTGCTGCAAAACAAAAAACGTATACTTTTTGTTGGTGAGCATGTAGAAGAAGGCGGGGATTTTGTTAATAGAGCGGTTGGGTAATATAGCCTGATTTTTTCTATTCTGGTTTATTATACTCAAATTACTTTTGGTAAACAAGTGCAGAATAGGCGGCATGTGTCAAATTTTTGGCAGAGTAAAGCACTTTTTATTTATCATAACCGATCCGGCGGACAAAGAAACAAGGGCATTGTAAAAATGCCCTTGTAGAAAATTTTATTTGGTTTATATTAAATTTTTTTCAGTCAATACAGCACTTAGTTTTTCTTTATCTTCGGCACTCATATTTACCAGCGGCGGACGTACGCCGCCAACATGCATGCCCATCATATTTAGCGCTTCCTTAACCGGTACCGGGTTGCTGGTAATAAACAGGCCTTTAAAAATCGGGAACAGGTCGGTATGCAAACGGGCTGCTTTAGCCACGTTGCCTTGAATAAAGGCCTGCACCATTTCCTGAATGTCGGGGCCAACAATGTGGCTGGCTACGCTGACAATTCCCTTGCCGCCCAAAGCTAAAATCGGCAGCGTTAAAGAATCGTCACCGCTGTAAACGACAAAATCGTCCGGCAGCAGCCGCATTAATTCACTTACCTGATCCATGTTTCCGGCTGCTTCTTTAATGGCTACAATGTTGGGAACATCATTGGCCAACCGGGCTACCGTTGCCGGCAAAACGTTAATGCCGGTGCGTCCCGGAATATTGTACAGCATTACCGGCAGCTTGGTGCTTTCAGCCACTGCCTTAAAATGCTGATACAAGCCTTCTTGCGACGGTTTATTGTAGTAGGGTGCTACCAACATCACACCGTCTACGCCGGCTTTTTCCGCCTCTTGGGTAAAAGCAACGCTTTCGGCAGTATTATAGCTTCCCGTTCCGGCAATTACCGTTGCCTGGCCCCCTACTTCCTCCACCACCGCTTTAAACAGCGCCATTTTTTCTTCTTTATTCAGTGTGGGAGATTCACCGGTCGTTCCGCTAACCACCAAACCGTCCGAACCGTTTTCTACTAAATAGCGGGCCAGTTTCTTAGCCTGGGGAATATTTACATTTAAATTTTCATCAAAGGGGGTCACCATTGCCGTCAGTACACGACCAAAATCAACAGACACGGCTTTCACCTTCCTAAAAAAGTAATTATCTTCCTTGCAGCACAGCCGTACCTTTATTTATTATTTATTTTTCTCTTTATTTTTTTTACCTAGTTTAAATTGGTTGTGTAAAGCGCAAACCGCTTTTTCGGTATCTTCTTTTTTAACCAACACCCAAATGGTGGTATGGGAATCTGACGACTGCAGAATTTCCACACCGGCACGGGTAAGTGATTCCACCACGTTAGCCATTACTCCCGGAACGCCGGTCATGCCCGCACCCACCGCCGCTACCTTAGCACAGTTATGGCGCATCTGCGGCTGAATGCCGATATTTTCCAATACCTGCTGCGTTTTGTCGGCATCTTCTCCTTTTACGGTAAAGGCAATATAGCGGGTGTTGACGTTCCAGAAATCAACGCTGATACCGGCCAAGGCCAGGCCTTTAAATACTTTTAAGTGCGGATTTTCTACATCTAAGTTATCTAACGGAATGGTTACCTGAGTAATATCACTCATACAGGTAATGCCGGTGATGGTGCGATCCATGGTGATGTCAATGGTGCCGTTAAACAGGTGCCCATGGCTGGTCACCAGTGTGCCGGGTGCATCACTGAAAGTACTTTTTACCCGCATTGGTATGTTTTTCTGCATGGCAATTTCCACCGCCCGCGGATGAATTACTTTTGCCCCCTCGTGGGCCAATTGACAGATTTCGTTGTAGGTTACTTTATCTAAAATGGCGGCATCATCCACAATGCGCGGGTCGGCAGTCATAATTCCCTCCACATCGGTATAGATGTCGATGCATTCCGCATCTAAAGCAACCCCTAACGCTGCAGCGGTGGTGTCGCTGCCGCCTCGGCCCAGTGTGGTAATTTCTCCGTCTTCGGTAACACCTTGAAATCCCGCTACCACCACTACTTTGCCTTGCTCGGCATGTTTGATGATTTTCTGCGGCTCAACCCGCAAAATGCGCGAATTGTTATAATTGTTGTCTGTTATTATACCCGCCTGCGCACCGGTTAAAAACACCGCCGGGCAGCCGGCTTCAATCAGTGTGTTAACCATCACCACGCCGGAAATTATCTCACCGCAGCTCATCAGCATATCCAGTTCGCGGGGCGGAACATCGCGATGCACTTGTTTAGCCAAGGATATTAAAGTATCTGTCGCATAAGGGGCCCCGCTTCGGCCCATGGCCGAAACCACTACCACCGGAGTAAAGCCCTGTTCCTTGGCGGCAATAACTTTTGCCGCCACTTCCTTTCTGAATTCCGGTGTGGTCAGTGATGTACCTCCAAATTTTTGTATTAAAAACCTCATGTTTTATTTCTCCAATAAGCAGTTGTACTTAATTACCAATTCGGCTATCTGCACCGAGTTGGTTGCCGCTCCCTTTCTGATTTGGTCACCTACAACCCACAGATTAAGAGCGCTGTCATGAGAGTTGTCTTCCCGAATGCGTCCGACAAACACTTCATCTTTATGGGAAGTGTCTACCGGCATGGGGTAAATGTTGTTTTGTGGATCGTCCAGCACCACCACCCCAGGAGCATTGGCCAAAAGTTCCCTTGCTTCCTGCGCGGTCAGCTTGCGTTCGATTTCCACATTGATGCTTTCCGAGTGACTGCGGTAAACAGGCACCCGAACGGTAGTGGCAGTTATCTTCATATCCGGTTGATGGAAGATTTTTTGCGTTTCCTTCACCATTTTCATTTCTTCTTTGGTGTAGTCCCCTTCCTGCCAAACATCAATATGGGGTATTAAGTTAAAAGCAATTTGATGCAAAAAGGCGTTCGGCGGGTATTCCTTGCCTTCTAAAATTGCCCGCGTTTGTTCAGTGAGCTCTTCAATGCCTGCTTTGCCGGCACCGGATACCGCTTGATAGGTAGATACAACCACCCGCTTAATGCCGGCTTGATCATGAATCGGCTTCAGCGGTACCGCCATAATGATGGTTGAACAGTTTGGGTTGGCGATGATCCCTTTATGCTGCTTGACGTCTTCGGGGTTAACCTCAGGCACGACAAGCGGCACATCGGGATCCATGCGGTAATTGCTGCTGTTGTCAATGACGACACAGCCTCTTTTTACCGCCTCCGGCCCAAACTGCAGGCTGGCTTTGCCGCCGGCAAACAATGCTATATCCATGCCGTTAAATGAATCGGGTGTAGTTTCTTCTACAACATAGGTTTTGCCCTGAAATTCAATCTCTTTGCCTTTAGATCGGGCTGTAGCCAATAAACGCAATTCACCGAGAGGGAATTTTCTTTCATCGAGAATATTCAGTAGTTCTTGCCCCACTGCCCCTGTAGCGCCAACAATAGCAACATTATACTTTCTCAATACCAAACCCTCCAAAAAAATGATATACATTATATTATCATATTCCTAATTGTATCACCATTCTTACAATTTTGGGGCGGTAAAAATATATTTTAAGACTGATAACTAATCATTACGGGCTGTAGTTGCTTTCCTTGCAGTGCCGCTTCAATGGTTTCTAAAATCAATCCGGTTTTTGACTTAATTGAATTTGGTTTGGTCTGGGGATTGTCCTGCCCGAAAGGCACTAGATAAATATTCTTGGTGTTCAATAATAACCCGATGTTTTTGGCGTTCAAGCCTAAACCGTCGTTGGTAGAAACAGCAATTACTACCGGTCTTAAGTTTCTCAAATGTGCTTTGGTTGCCATCAATACACTGCTGTCGGTGATACCGTTGGCAAGTTTAGCAATGGTATTGCCCGTACACGGAGCAATGACCAGCACATCCACCAACTTGTTCGGTCCCACCGGTTCGGCATCTTTTATGGTGGCAATTGGTTCTTTGCCGGTAATTTCTTTTAATTGTTCAATCCATTTAGCGGACGGGCCAAATCTGGTATCCGTTGTTTTTACCGTTTCACTGACTATCGGCAGCACATCGGCCCCTTCATCTACCAGGCGTTTTATTTCCGGCAGGGTTTCTTCAATAGTGCAATGTGAGCCGGTAAGCGCCAAGCCAACACGAACTCCCTTTAATCTCATGTTAAGCACCTCCACGGCTTTCCGTTTTGCATATGCCTAATTCCTCAGCCAAAATACGCGGCACAATGCGCGCCAATATTTGACCGGCAGTTTTGGGAGCCACTTTGCCGGGCAATCCGGGCGCCTGCAAAGCCTTAATGCCTAATCTCTTGGCCGCTTCAAAGTCGGTACCGCCCGGAGGAGATGCTACATCAATTACTACCAATTCGTTGGAAGCCTTGCTTAGTACTGAGTTAGTGAGCACCATGGCAGGAACGGTATTGAAAATAATATCCGCTTCCTGTATATAGTCAGGTAGTTCATCGTAAGTCATCGGACGCATTCCCATTTCGTAAATGCGGGCAAATTTTGCGTCATTTGTTGTCAGTACCGTTACGTAAGCGCCCATTCCCTTAAGTAAATTGGCTATTGTCGCTCCCGTGCGGCCATATCCCAATACAAAGGAATTACTGCGGTGAATGGTAATCGGTGTTGCTTCAATAGCCATTTGAATAGCTCCCTCAGCAGAAGGAATAGAGTTGAGAATGGCGATGTCATCCCGCTTTAACAGTTCTATTAAGCGCAAATTACAGCGTTTAACCATCTCTGCCAAACGTTCCCGAGCATACCCGGCAAATACCGGGGTATTAGCCGGCAGCGTAACCAGCTGCTTCTCGGTTAACTCCATTGGCTGATCGAGAAAAACGCTGTAAATTGTACCGTCTTTGTTTAATCCGGGGATGGGAAGTATTACTGCCTGAACATCCTGCAACGCCTCGGCAACGGTAGAACATTCAATTACGTTGTAATCGTTTTCTACGGGTAACCCCAATACTTTTACAGTTGCCCCCAAGCGGGCCAACTCCGATGTGAGGATAATTTCCCGGGCATCTCCGCCTAGTACTGCTACTTTTATGCCTTGTAAATCTGGCTGCATGCCTGGAAGCCCCCCTTTATCGACATATGGCTTATATTTAATTTTCACTATATGAAATGTCGCGGGGGGAGGTGCTTGTATATGCAATAAAATTGTGTTGGCCGGCAACAATTTTGTGCAAAAGTGGAAAATAAACCTTATTCAAAAATCAGTTTATCTAAGCCGTAAATCAGTTCGTCACTGTACATTACTTGGCGTATACCCATCAGCAGCCCCGGCATAAATGATTCCCTGTTAATAGAATCATGCCGGATGGTTAAAGTTTGACCGGTACCGCCAAAAATAACTTCTTGATGAGCTACATAACCCGGCAGGCGCACACTGTGAATGCGCATGCCTTCAAAATCCGCACCGCGGGCACCTTGCAGTTTTTCTATTTCTGTGGGCAGTCCTTGTCTCATACGGCCACGCACTTCGGCAATTGCTTCCGCTGTTTTAATTGCCGTACCGGAAGGGGCATCCGCTTTTTGATCGTGGTGCAGTTCAATTATCTCTACATGGGGAAAATACTTGGCGGCCATGGTGGCAAAATGTATCATTAACAAAGCGCCGATGGCAAAATTAGGCGCAATTAATCCTCCAATATTCATTTCTTTGGCCATATTTTGCAAAGTTTTTATCTGCTCCATTGACAAGCCGGTTGTGCCGATAACCGGCCGCACTTTGTTGCGCAAAGCAATTTGTACATTTTCATATACTGCATTGGGGTGAGTAAAATCTACCATCACATCAGGCCTTAGCTCTTGCAGTGCCTGTTCTAAATCAGCGTAAATCGTCAAATCAACGCCATCCAAACCGATTACTTTACCTAAATCCTCACCCCCGTGGCGCAGATCAACAGCACCTGCCAATACCATATCATCGGCCTTAAAAACCGCCCGGCAGGATTCTGCACCCATGCGTCCCGCTGCTCCTGATACCAATACCCTAATCACCCTTATTACCTCCTAAATTACTAAAATCTACATAGTATTTCTTTTGCTCTCATATTTTGCCTGTGCATAATTATTCTATACCAAGAGCAACTTTGTCAAGCCGAAAGGCTTGAGAGTGCGGGGCCTTCCCTTTATTGCTTTCTGTAGATGTTGATTCTGTATTTGTATAAACGGGCGGGCCTGTTTCCCTGCCCATACAGTTGAAATGTTTGTATCAATGATTTTACATCTGTGTAAACAGATAGGGTATGTTCCTCTGGCTTTACAGGCTAAAGAACATCCTAACGATAAAATGTAGGGGTCAATTTCCCTTGCCCTCCCGCAAACAAACATTGCATGTGTGTGAACGGACTGGGGTGCTTCTTTGCTCTTACATATGGAAAGACCTTTGCAGAGCGCCAAGGCATTTGACCTTACGCTTTCGATTAGCCGGCTAATTCAAAAGAGCATTGCTAATACCGAGGACTCTTTGCGGAGCTTTGCTCCGGGTTCCGCAGGCCCCCGGAGGCGGCGGAGCTCGTCCAATTATATATGCCCGCGTGCTTGTACTATCAACTATCATAATAAACTAAGTTTCCTTTACGAAGGTAAATGCCCTGGCGCCCGATAGAAACGTTACATCTGTAAAAACCGAAACAGAACTTACAAATTGAAAGGCGTGCCGCAAACTACATATTAGTAGTGTGCGGCACGCCCGTTACACCGAATATTTTCTAAAATTTAAATTCCCCTGATCAAGTTCAACAATGATTACTTCCTCACCGATTTTACGCACCAGTTCCCACGGAATGACCATTTTCTGCCGATCCACCCAAAAGTTCAAAAAGTTGGCCCGCTGCGGCAGGATAATGCACTGAATTTCCCCGCTGACGGCGTCTATCGCCAAATCTGATTCACCAATCACCCCCAAACGGGCACCGTTAACAATGTTAACTATTTCTTTGCCCACCAATTCGCTTAATTTCATCGGTGCCTTTCCCTCCTTACCTAATCACGTTTAATCAAGCTGAGCACAAAGGGCTGAATGAGCGCAATTAAAATAGATATTGCTGCCAGTGGTTCTAATTCAAACTGCCATACTTGTACTCTGGCAGGTATCTCCATTTCTAAAAAGGAAGTGAGCATTACGATCGAAAGGTATATACCGCCGGCAGTGCCAATCAAACCGGCCAGCGCGGAAGACACCGGCGATGTTTTGGCTTCACTAAGTATGCCTCCCTTAAAGTCAATATCGCAGCCGCGGCTTTGTTTTTTGAAGTTGTAAAGCATTCGCTGCCGAACAGACAAAACTACCAGCAATAGAACAATCAAACCTAAAAGCAAGCTATACATCTCGTCCCACCCCCACTAAATTTTATTGACCATGGACGAGATATATTACAAAAATAAACCGGGGCTGGCCCGGAATAATTCACTGATTATGCTCTCTGTATAAAGATGCTTTTAAACATAAAAAAAGAGCGGTTTTCCGTTTCAGGAAATAAGCTCTTTTATTCAACAGTCATTATGTTAATCACCGCGCGCAGTAACCCGCTAACAACGCTGAAGGGCCTTTGCCTAATGTTATTTGATTTCTACTTATTCCGACATATTATTTTTAGTGCTGACATAAAGGGTTTTTATTGCCTCTGTAGAAAAAACACAAAATAACTCTGCCTAATTGGGATTGGAGGTGAAAATATGGAATATAACTTCACATTGATAGCCCAATTATTTAACTTATTAATCCTGGTGCTGCTTATTTTTGGCGTAATTTTTGGCGGATATAAATTAATTAAAACTTGGATAAGCTTTCACCACAACGCCCTTTTGCAAAGAGAGGAAATAATTAAGAAACTTGATAAGATAGAAGAAAAGTATAATGAGATACTGGTGTTGCTGAAGAGGGATAAGGGGTAAAGAGGGTAGTTAGGACCGCCGCCAAGGCCATTTGACCTTGGCAAACGATAGCCGGCTAATTCAAAGAGCATTGCTAACGGAGGACAAGTGCCGAGGACTGTTTGAGCGTCAGCGAGTTCACTTTCTTCTAAATTAAGAATTTAGGATGAAAGTACACTGCCGCCCGGCACCCGAAGGCAGTAGAGCTCGTTCATTTTTATGTGCCGGCGTGTTTGTAAAGCGTAAATGCCTTGGCGGCCTTTATTGCAGTTGCATTTACTGCAACCTTTCTTAATAGGTTGACGTGGAGCCAACCCTACAATTTAGCAATCACATTTCCTTTTCCCTGAGGGGTAAAACTCCTACCCTATCCGTTCTCGTACCATGGAATCCGGCCCCTACTTTTTTGTCTTGCCACTTACCTGGGGGCAGTTGCCCCATGTTTGCTGGTTCCCGTATATGCAATGCCTCTTAACGGGCCGACGTGCCAACCCCTATATCTCCTCAACCGCCCCATTGACTTTTAAGCCAACGCCCTTTACCGCCGGGACGAGGGCGCTGAGTGATTGGGTGCCTTCTTCGGTTTCTACATCGCCGGTAAATAAATACATCGGCTGCAGGTAACGGTTTTCAGAAGCACTGCTTGGTTCCTGGTAGTAAACCAAGCGCACATCGTAAATTGTTGCCTGCCCCAAGACCGATTCAGCTGCTGTTTGGTAGTAAACCTCGCCGGCCTCCAGCTCGCGCATTGCCTGGTTAAGGGTTTTTAAGCGGCAGGTTTTGTGCCGCTCGATTTCCTGATAGCCTTTAGTTATTCCTTCTAACTGGCCTTGGTGCCCGATATGCACCGCCAGCTTGGCGGCCCCGTTTATTTCATATCCGTCCACCTGCTGATAAAAATATACCGTTTTGCCGATTACCCTATTGTTTTCGGTAGTGGTACCCAAGGCAACCGAAGAAAACTCTTCGGCAGAGATACCTACCTGGGCCAAATAATCTTTGGCTAAATTAACCACTTCATCATCCGACGGAATACTGCAGGTCATTGTGTCAACACTGTATTGGCGGCCGATGTCGCGGTAAGTCCACATTCCGGTGTACTGTTCGGCAAGCAATATTTTGCCGTTAGCGTTTACTGTATACTCGCATGTCTCATCGTTGTAAAAACACTTCCCCCTTATTTCCAAACTTTCTGCCAGTTTTTCCACATCAGCCTGCGACATTTCTTTATTTTTATATTTATAAACCGTTAACCTTGCAGGCAGTTGATAATCCTCCGGCACCAAAGTAAAATATACGCTGCTTGGTGCCGCCCCACCGGCCGGCACGTTGACATCCGGCAAGCCCTCTTGCCGGCAGCCTTTTATCAGCAGCAGCAGTACTGCCGCTAACAGCAAGGCCAAAAGCAGCGGTTTAATTTTTGCCAGTCGGTATAAATACCAGCGCATATTTTCCAAACCCCTTAATGGAGTTGCCAACCCTGCAATATTAATGTAAAAATTCGCTCATGCAAAGGGATTATACGTATAAGCTGCCTTTAATAGATATATATTTTAATTAATTAATTCTATGTGACAAAACTTTGTTATTAAAAGACAAAATCCTCCACCCTTGGGAGGATTTCCCTAATCACGCAGCTTATCTAATTCTCTTTGTAAGTCGCCGCAGTCCTGCCACGGCCCAATGGCCGCCATCGAGAAGTTTTCCGGCTTAAACATTTGGGAGGCTACTCTTTGAATGTCTTCGTTGGTAACTTGATACACTTCTTTAACGATTTCTTCCGGTGACTTTACCCGTCCCAAATACAGTTCTGATTTCCCCAAACGGCTCATGCGACTGTTGGCGTTTTCCAGCGAAAGATACAATCCGCCTTTCATTTGGTCTTTGGCCCGTTGCAGTTCCACTTCGGTAATGCCGTTGCGGGCAATATCTTTCACTTCTTTAAAAATCAGTTCCATTGCCTGGTTGACGTTGTCTTTGGATAGCCCGGCATAAACGGCAAACATGCCGGTATCGTGATAAGAGCTGTGGTAAGAAAATACCGAATAAACCAAACCGCGCTGCTCGCGAATTTCCTGGAACAAGCGAGATGACAAGCCGCCGCCCAGTACGGTATTCAACAACTGCGCAGTATAAACATCTTTGTGATCCAGCTGATAGCCGGGAGTGCCAATCACCATATGTACCTGTTCCGTTCCTTTATTTAAACAGTTTAAGCCGCTGACACCCTTTGGCGGCGCGCTTTGCCGCACCGTTTCTCTCGGTTTAAATTTTTCAAAGATTGGCCTTAACTTTTCTACCGCTACTTCGTGCTTTATGTTTCCCGCCAGTGCAACAATCATGTTATTAGGATTATAGTGCTGACGGTAATATTTAAGCAAATCATCTCTGGTAAAGGATTTGACAGTCTCTACGGTACCGATAATCGGCCGCCCCAGCGGATGCCCCTGCCACAAAGTTTTGGTAAATATGTCGTGCACCAGCTCATCGGGAGCATCCTCATACATTTTTATTTCTTCAATGATTACATTTTTCTCCCGCTCGATATCTGTTTCGTTAAATTTAGAGTTAAACAGCATGTCGGTGAGCAGGTCAATCGCTAAATCAATGTGTTCGTCTAAAACCTTGGCATGATAGCAGGTGTACTCTTTAGTGGTATAAGCGTTTAACAGGCCGCCTACCGCATCTAATTCTTCAGCAATATCTTTCGGACTGCGCCTTTCCGTTCCTTTAAACATCATGTGTTCAATAAAGTGCGATATGCCGCTGATTTCATCCTGCTCATCACGGGAACCGACATCTACCCATATGCCGATGGAAACTGAGCGCACGTGGGGAATTTCTTCGGATAAAATGCGTAATCCGTTGTCCAATGTTGTCTTTTGGTACATCCACTGACCTCCTTAAAAACAAAAAAATAGTGCACGAAACATAATATTGCCGTCATAGAATTACCTAAATGTATAACATTCCATTTATCAGCCGATCACTCCTGCATATTTTAACCTTTTCGGCAAAAATAATCCAAAAGGGCTTTTTTTATGATAATTTTTTTCTTCTTTTAAGTTTATTGTATTTAACAGCCGTAAAAACAATCAGCGGCACCCTTTGTGCGGCGCCGCTGAATAATAAAGCTCATGTTATTTACCGGCCATTATGTTTCTAAAGGAAAGGATTCCGTTCACAATGCCTTGGGCCATTTTTTCTTGGTTTTCTTTATTCCATAGAAATTCTTCTTCCTGGGGATTGCTGATAAAGCCGGTTTCAATTAAAATTGCCGGCATTACGGTATGTTTAATCACGTAAAAATCCGCTTCTTTATCTCCCCGATTATATTGCCCGGTTTCCGCCACGATAGAATTAACTACAATGCGGGCAAAAGTATGATCTGAGCCCCGTTTGGTATAAACCTCCACCCCGTGGGCCTGACTGTTTAATGCCGAATTGGCGTGAATGCTGACAAAGGCAAAAGCATTGGTTTGGTTAGCGATATCCACTCTCTCCTGCAGGGAGCGGCTTTGGTCTCCCGGGCGGGTCATTACGACTTTAATGCCTTGGTTTTCTAATTTTGCTTTAGCCAGTTGGGTAATATCAAATACCAAGTTTTTTTCGTATTTGCCGGAGGCGCCAATGGCCCCAACATCATTTCCGCCGTGTCCCGCATCCAGTACAATTAGGTTATAATCCGGCTTCCAAGCTTTCTTCGGCTTGACGGTAACAATTAATTTATCTTTTTGTTGGTCTAATGTGTAATTTACCTCTTGCTTTAAGTCCAGCACCACTCTGGTTTTGGTGGCACTGTTTTGGGCCACCCTCACTGCAGACACCCAATCGTTTTTAAACCGGGGAATATCTGCATCTTTCCAGGCGGTGTCTTCTAAATCAATAACTAACCGGTGAGGGTTTTTCAGCGTAAAGCTGTTGTTTACCCCGGATTCTACTGCCAGCTCTAAAATAAATAACTCTTCATCATCGGTATCAAGGACATTTATTTCGGTTAATGAGCGCTTCAATTCAACAATCGGCTGCTCGTCCTCATCTTTGCCGCTTTGCTCACTGCCGGTAATGTTAATTACCAGCCGGCCGGATATTTTTTGCGCATCCACGGTACAGCCGAAATTTTCACTGATAAAGCGCAAAGGCACCAGCGTGCGGCCGTTAACTATTTTGGAAGCCACATCCAACTGCACCGCTTTTTCGTTGACATACCCGATATTCTTGCCGATTGGCAGCCGAATAGTTAAATCATCCTTAACGCCAACAGCGGTTCTGGTGGCAGTATCGTAACTTACCTCTGCCCCCAAAGCCTCAAAGATTTGCCTAAAGGGCACCAATGTACGATCGTTATCAATAATCGGCGGGGAATCAAAGGCCAGTCGATGACCGTCAACATAGACCTCAATATCAGCGGCAAAAGCCTGCAGCGGGAACATTACTGCTAAGCATAGAAAAATTAGTAGTGTGATTATTCGTTTCATTATAACACCCCATAATAAATTAATGTATTCCTTGCAACACACCGCCACCAATTTTTGATATACTTTGATCAAATTTTCTGTTTTGGTGAAAAAAGGAAATTAACCTTTAAATTGATGCAGCTTGCCTTGCAATCATTTTTTACTTTTTTCAACAATATAGACGCTGCTGCCCACCATAATGTTCCCTTTAAAAACAAATATTGTCTTTTGTGTGGGGGGGATTTGTAGGAGCAAGAAAAGCAAGCCTACTCCTTCTCTGCAGCGCTTCTTTGCCGCCAAGGCATTTGACCTTACGCTTTAGATTAGCCGGCAAATTCAAAGAGCATTGCTAACGGAAGATTAGCGCCGAGTCTGTTTGAGCGTCAGCGAGTTCACTTTCAACTTTTATTAAATTAAGGATGAAAGTACAGGCCACCCGGCGCCCGGAGGCGACGGAGCCCGTTCATTTATAAGGCCGGCCTGTTTGTACTATCTAACAATCATATAGACTAAGGATGATAGTATAAGAAAACTATAGTTTCCGTCTGCGCCCTTTTGCCTTAACGGAAACTAAGTTTTCTTTACGAAGGTAAATGCCTTGGCGGCTTACACTGCAGTGGCATTTATAACAAGGTTTCCTTGCGAGGTGGCACAGAAACCGGCCCCACATTTTACCGGTAATATTTCCATAAAGCTATCAAGGTAATTATTGCAAAAACAAACGGAACGGTTTTCCGTTCCGTCACCCAACAATTTTCTTTTCATCAATATCGAGCAGTAGCTACAAGCAACGCCGCAATTTTTTATAAACCTTTAAGTGCATGGGCAGTTTATCGGTTTCGCAGGCGGTAATCAGGTTTACCCGGCCGATTTCCTGGCCGTTGTAGCGCACTTGCAGTTCACCTACTTTACTGTGCATGCGCACCGGGGCCTTTAGCGTGCGATTGAGCGTCAGTATTTGCTCATATGCCCCCTGGTATTTTTTCGGCAGGGCTACATATAAACTTTCTTCAGCAATTACCGGCACATTTTGGGCATAGCCGTCAGTTACTTTTACAGTGGCATAGTGCTCTCCTTTAAGAATCACCGGCACGGTGGTAAAATTTTCAAAGCCATAATTTAATAGCTTTAAAGTATCCCGATAGCGATCACGGCTGTGCAGCACAACACATATCAGCCGTCTGCCCTCTTTTTGGGCGGAGGTAACTAAACACTGCCCCGCCGCATCGGTAGTACCGGTTTTAACGCCTTCTACCCAGCTATAGCTCCACAACAGTTTATTTGTATTTGTCAAATGGCGGTCAATACTGCCCGGCCCGCTGATGGTTTTTTGCCTGGTATGCACCATTTGGCAAAAGTTTTTATTTCCCATGGCATAGCGGGTAAACAGGGCCAAATCATAGGCGGATGAATAATGGTTGTCATCAGGCAGGCCGTTGGTATTGCAAAAATTGGTGTTATAGCCGCCCAAAAGTTTGGCCTTGTAATTCATCAGGTTAACAAAATTAGCTTCACTGCCGGCAATGTGCTCGGCAATGGCTACACAGGCGTCGTTTCCTGAGCGCAAGAGAGCTCCGTACAGCAGCTCTTCCAGGGTAAGCTCCTCATAGGCTTGCAGATGAATGCTGGCTTCCCCTACTGAGGCGGCATGAGGGCTCACGATCACCTTTTGTTTAAGATCGCCGCCCTCTAATGCCAACAGGGCGGTCATTATTTTGGTGGTACTGGCCGGCGGGCGCCTTTGGTGCATGTTTTTATCATACAGCACCTGACCGGTTTGGGCGTCCATCAGCACCGCCGCATCCGCGGTTACTTCCGGCGGATTTAGGTCCGCAGGTTCCGCCCCCGCCGGCGAAACAACAAACATAAGGATTGCAAAAATCACTGCGGCAATTAATCTGCATCTAGTGTGCAATTTGCTCCCACTCCGTAACCATTGCTAGTCTAAAGTAAAGCTTACCCCGTTAGAAAAGCAAATATTATGGGGAGCAAAATTTGCCGCCGTTAATTTTTAACTTCTTTGGTTTCTACCGACTGGGCATCCATATCTTTAATCAGCTGTGATACCGTCACCATTTGGTAGCCGTTGGCCTTAAGTTCTTTAATTATCTCCGGCAGTGCCTTTACCGTAGGGGCGGTGGGGTGCATCAGCACAATCGCCCCGTTGTGGATTTTTTGCGTCACCCGCTGCACAATTGTTTCCGGTGACGGACGCTGCCAGTCAATTGTGTCCACGCTCCACAAAATAAACCGGTACCCTGCTTCTTCCGCCGCTGCCAGCACTTCATTGCCCCGCTCTCCATAAGGGGGAGCAAACAGTTTTACTTTTTTACCGGTGATCTCTTCAATAATTTTTTCCGCCCGCTGCATTTCCCGTAAATTCCCCGCTTTAGAAAGCTGATCGGGGTGGGGATGGGAATAGCCGTGGCTGCCAATCTCGTGCCCGGCGGCAGCAATTTGTTTCAATAAATCGGGAAACTTTTCCGCCCACATGCCGCCGATAAAAAATGTCGCCTTTACATTGTGCTCCTGCAAGGTTTCCAGCATTTGGGGCAGGTATTCTTCCCCCCAGTAAACGTTTACCGTCAGCGCAATTTCCCTTTTGTCTTCCGCGCCTTGGTATATGGGGGCCAGGGTGGGATAATCATCATGCATGGCTAAATAACCAACCAACACAAACAGCCCCAGCAACAAAATCCAGGCAATTACTTTAAAGACCAACCCGCGCCGGATGTATAAAACATTCATTGTCGTGCCTCCCATTAAAATGTCCATCTTTAAAAAAATATGCGGGTCGGCCCGTCCAATATACGCAACATCTTTCCGAGGTGGGCGGTATTTTAAGATCAAAAAACCCCACCGCTCGTTTTGGTGGAGTTTGGGGGGTTAGTTTTTCGCCCGATATGGTTTTTTCGCCTTTGGCCTGCGGCTGCCTCGATCCAACCGCCCGCCTTCCTGACCTTTCGGCGGCGGAGGCATGGCATCTTTTTTAGACAGCTTCAGCCGCCCCATATTGTCGTAGCCTAAAACTTTAACGGTAATAATGTCCCCTTCTTTAACTACGTCTTCTACCCGATCTACGCGGTTGTAAGCAAGTTGAGAAATATGCACCAAGCCTTCTTTGCCCTGCATGCCCATAATGCCCGGCACAACTTCCACAAAGGCTCCAAAATCCGTCACCTTCACTACCGGCCCGGTAATAATTTGCCCGGCCTCTATTTCCTTGGTCAGTATCTCGATATATTCACAGGCCTTTTTGCCGGCGTCACGGTTAACGGCAGAAATAAATACCCGTCCGTTATCTTCAATGTCAATATCGGCGCCGGTTTCCTCAACAATGCGTTTAATAATCTTACCGCCCGGCCCAATGACATCGCGAATCTTTTCCGGATCAATCTTCATGCTGATAACAGCGGGAGCATATTGGGAAATCTCCGCCCGCGGTTCCGAGATAACCTTGAGCATTTCATTTAATATGTGCATCCGGCCGCGGTGTGCCTGTGCCAATGCTTCTTTAAACACTTCTTTGGTAATGCCGGGTATTTTAATGTCCATTTGCAACGCGGTAATGCCTTTTGCCGTACCGGCAACTTTAAAGTCCATGTCACCCAGCGCATCTTCTATGCCTTGAATATCGGTAAGTACGGTAAAATCATCGCCTTCTTTTATTAAGCCCATGGCCACACCGGAAACAGGTGCCTTTATTTTTACCCCGGCATCCATTAAAGCCAAGGTGCTGCCGCAAACACTGCCCATCGACGTGGAGCCGTTAGATTCAATCGCCTCAGATACTACCCTGATGGTATAAGGAAATTCATCTTCCGGCGGCAGTACCGGCAACAGTGCCCGTTCAGCCAGTGCGCCATGTCCGATTTCACGCCGTCCGGGAGAACGCATTGGTCTTGTTTCTCCGGTACTGTAAGGCGGGAAGTTGTAGTGGTGCATGTAGCGCTTGGTTTCTTCCACACCCAAGCCGTCTAATATCTGCTCTTCACTGATGCGCCCTAATGTGGCCACAGAGAGAATTTGAGTTTGTCCACGGGTAAATAAGCCGCTGCCGTGTGCCCGCGGCAGTATCCCTACTTCCACTGATATCGGCCTTACCTCTTCAACCCCCCGTCCGTCGATGCGGATTCCCTCTTCAGTGATCATCCGGCGCATTACTTTCTTTTCTTGTGCTTTAATAATTTCCTGCACCAACGGCAGCTCTTCTTCGGCAATTTCCTCCTGCAACTCTTCCACAATGCCGTTGGCAACTTCTTCTAAATAAGCCTCCCGGGTTTTCTTGTCTAAACGCTCGGCGGCACATTTCTTGATTGCTACGGTAAACCGCTCTTCAGCCAGTGCGCTGACTTTTTGTTCTAATTCGGCATCTAATTCCTCTGCAACAACTTCAATTTTTTCCCAAGCCAAGCCCATGGTAAGGGCTTTTTCCCTGAATTTTTCAATAAAGTCTACCACCTGCTTGGCCGCTTCATGGCCAAACAAAATGGCCTCTAATACCTCATCTTCCGGAACTTCCTGGATTCCCGCCTCTACCATCATAATGGCGTCTTTTGTTCCGGCCACTGTTAAGTGCATATCGCTTTGGGCCTCTTGCTCGGTAGTGGGGTTAATCACCAGTTTGCCGTCAACGCGACCGACAACCACGCCGCCAATGGGTCCTTGAAAAGGAATATGGGAAATATGCAGGGCAGCGGATGCGCCAATCATGGCCGCTATTTCCGGTGCGTTGTTTTGATCTACCGACAGCACGGTAGCGACAATTTGCACTTCATTGCGCAACTTTTGGTTGAACAGTGGTCTAATTGGGCGGTCAATTAACCTTGCCGCTAAGGTAGCTTCTTCACTGGGGCGTCCCTCACGCTTAATAAATCCGCCGGGAATTTTGCCCACAGCGTATAACCTTTCTTCGTAATCTACGGTCAGAGGGAAGAAATCTATTCCCTCCCGCGCCTTTTGCGACATAGTTGCCGTCACCAGCACCACCGTGTCGCCATAGCGCACCAGTACCGACCCGCTAGCCTGTTTTGCCATTTTGCCTGTTTCCAGCACTAACGGCCGGCCGCCCAAGTCCATCTCCATTGTTAAGTATTTTGGTTCTGCCATTAATATACCTCCTGATCCAACTGCTCGAAAAATCTATAAAATGTTGGATAATAATAACAAATGTTATAAGTTCTACATATGTAGTATTATTTCCTTCATAAATAACATAAAATACATAAAACTAATCGACCGCCACACCCCTAATAAAAAACCGGGTGCGCCGCATATTTGGCGTGCAACCCGGTTTTTATTACTTACGCAGTTCTAATTTTTCTAAAATCACACGATAGCGGTTAAAGTCATTGTCGCGCAGGTAATTAAGTAGTGCCCGACGTTGACCGACCATTTTCAGCAAACCGCGCCGTGAATGGTGGTCTTTCTTGTGCACTTTCAAATGCTCGGTTAGCTGATTAATGCGCTCAGTTAAAATGGCAATCTGCACTTCCGCGGAACCGGTATCGTTCTCGTGGATCTTAAACTTGTCGATAATTTCACGCTTTTTCTCTGCAGACAGTGCCATCTACTTCACCTCCTTCACTTAGTATCGCCGTTAGCCAAGCAGATCGCCGGAGGAACGAATCCCCTAGCTAACAGTTCATAAAAGTTACTTTCCAATTATAGTTATTACCAGCCGACCGCCGGGAATATCTTTGGCCACAATGTCAAACATGCGGCCGGACTTGGCAAAAAAACCTCTAAACCTGGTAGCAGTAGGAATACGTCCGGGAATTTCTTTCGCCGCAAGAATAATATCCTGGGTGGTGATTTTATCCTGACGTATATCCTTTAAGCGCTTGCGCGCATGGGCGGTAATAATAACCCGCATTTCCCCATCACCGCAGCCTAACAGCCCTGCGAACGGTAGCCCATCACATCATCTTCGTGCTGGGCTAAAAAGGCGTATAGTGCGTCTTGAAATGCAGTTATTCTTACATTATCCATATTTGATTTTACATATAAGCTTTCCAGCTCCCGTTTTAAGCTTTGAAATTCTTCAGATAAACAAATTAACGCAATATGATTTAACCAGCGTTTAATCTCCTCCTCGGGAGAATCACACTTCGGTACTCCCATAGGGCAACGTCTCCTTTCCAAATTTTAAGACGTTTGCCGCGATTATTGTAACATAAACTGATGGCAATGTAAATCAGCAATCCCTACAGCAATCACTAAAATATATATTGTCGCCGGCCTGTATTTATTCGGCTATCCGGGCTAATAACACCTGTCAATTAAAGCCATTTGTATATCCTGTTGAATTTGGTTAACTAAATCATTTACTGAATTAAAGCGCAACTCATTTCTCAGCCGCCTTAAAAATTCCACCCTTATTTTTTCACCGTATAAATCCCCCCGAAAATCCAGCAGGTGTACTTCTAAGTTGCGTTTTTTCCGGTCCCGGTTAAAAGTCGGTTTGGTACCAATGTTAGCCACACCCAAATAAAGCTCACCGTTAATACGCACATGGGTACTGTACACGCCATTGCCGGGGGCGGCTAATTTCTCATCCAGTTCAATGTTTGCGGTGGGAAAGCCTATAGCGTTGCCTCTCCTGTCGCCGGTAACCACTTCGCCTTCAATAAAGGGTTTGTAACCTAAAAACTGTGCTGCTTTTTCTACATTGCCCGCTTTAATTAATTCCCGAATTAAAGTGCTGCTGACAACTTGTCCCTCATGAGTAACCGGCGGAATAATATCAACGGTATAACCCAATGCGGGCCCATACTTTTCTAATGTGGCACCGTTGCCCGCGCCGCGATTGCCAAAGGTAAAATTATACCCCACAACCACACCCCGCACCGCTAACTGCCGGTGCAAAATATTATGTATAAATTCCTCCGGGGTGATTTGGGCAAATTCTATATTAAACGGGATGGACAAAATAACATCAATCCCCAATTTGCCAATCGCTTCCTGTTTTGCCTCCTCGGTTAACAGTTTCGGCGGTTCTTTCTGGGGGGTTAACACTGCCAGCGGATGGGGATTAAAAGTGAGCACCATTGCCGTACCATTAATACTGCGTGCCCTTTCCACCACGGTGCGAATTAATTTTTGATGTCCGAGATGCACCCCGTCGAAATTTCCCATGCCCAGTACAATATTTTTAAATTGTTTTTTCAAATCCAGGTACGAGTCCGTTACAATCATTACGCCAACCTCCAATGCTTTAAGCAATACCGCGAATGATGCATCATGTTATATGCCGGCGGCAATGACTACCGGTTTGTTTTTATAATACAGACCGGCTTATATACCGTTCTATGCTCATGATGCTCATACTGTACTTCGGCCAGGGCAAGTAACTCCCCTTTATTTTTTAAGCGCACCAAACTACCGCTTATAAGATCCACCGGCTGCTCTGCTACCCCGGGCGGATACAGTTTTGCCCCCGAGATAACTGATTTTACCGCCCGATCCTTTACCGTCACTGCCGGAAAAGCCTGCAGTGCACTGTCTATATCCATCAGTGCTTTTTGGCCTTCAGAGCACTGCGCCAATTCTTCCAAGGTCCAAGATTTGCTGATCTCAAAAGGACCGCTCTTCAGGCGCAACAAAAAACTCATATAAGCACCGACACCCAAATGTTCACCGATATCTTGACACAAGGTGCGGATATAGGTTCCCTTAGAGCAAGTTATATCCAACAAGGCCCGCGGATGATTAGTTCCCCAACCGCAGGACCAAATATGCCTGATATCGTAAATCTTAACCTGCCGGGCGGGGCGCGCAACATCAATGCCCGCTCGCTTAAGCTCGTACAATTTTTTGCCGCCGATTTTCACAGCGGATGCCATCGGCGGAACCTGTTCAATATCACCGATAAAATTACCTAAAGCCTGAACAAACATTTCTTTGGTGATGTGTGAGGCGTCTTTTACCTGTTGAACTTCTCCTTCGCCATCTAAGGTATCAGTGGTAATGCCTAATGTGATTTCCGCGCGATATTTCTTATCGAAACCGGTAATATATTGGGCCACCTTGGTTGCCCTGCCGACGCAAACAGGCAGAACGCCTGCCGCCGCCGGATCTAAAGTGCCGGTATGCCCCACTTTTTTAACTTGGTACAACTTGCGCACAAAATTCACCACATCATGGGAAGTCATACCCGGTGGTTTTAATACATTTAATATGCCGGTTAAACTCACGCTAAGTTCCCCTTTGCACCGCTTCAACCGCTTTCTGCACTACTTCTATTATAACCTGTTTCAGATCCCCTTTCACGGTACAGCCGGAAGCCCGCAGGTGACCGCCGCCGTTAAATTCCGCCGCCAGTTTATTGACATCCACAAAGTAATTAGAACGCATACTCACCTTCACCAGCCCGGGTTCTACTTCTTTGAAAAACAAAGCCACTTCTACCCCTTTTATGTTGCGGGGATAATCAACCAGGTTATCGGTGTGTTCATCGGTGACGGCTAAGGACTTTCTGGTGGCGTAGTCCACCGCAATCCAGGCCACGCGGCCGCATGCCGACAGACTTAAGGTAGACAAGGCTTTCTCCAGCACTTTGTAGGCTACCAGCGGCCGCTGTTCAAAAATCAGCTTGGAAACCTTGGCCACCGGCACACCGATATCCACCAGTTCCGCCACTCGCCTGTGGGTGTCCGCAGTGGTGGCATCATATCTAAAAGAGCCGGTATCAGTGACAATGGCGGTATATAGGTTGACGGCCATATCCAAATCTAAATCAATCTGCATCAACTGCAGCAGATCGTAGACTATTTCTCCGGTTGCCGCCGCGCGGGAATCAATGTAACTTATATCGGCAAAGCATTCATTGCCGACGTGATGATCTATCACCACTACTTTTAGGTTTTTGTTTAACAAAGGCTCAAGGTTTTCCCCTATGCGGTCAGGCGCCGAACAATCCAAGACGACAAAGGTGTCGTAACTGCCAGACGGCAAACCGCACTGCAGGCGCTCGGCACCGGGTAAAAAGGCATACTTTTCAGGCAGCCCATCCGGACAGGTCATGGTCACCTGTTTTCCTAATTTCTCCAAGGCCAGCCCTAAAGCCAATGTCGACCCAATACTGTCACCGTCTGGCGCCACGTGTCCGGAGATAATTATTTTTTCCGCATTAAATAAAGCATTGGCTATACTGCTTAGTTTATTCATTTGCCGGGTTTTCACTTTCACTCTTTACCTCATCCAGTAATTTTGCTATTTTCACCCCATGGCTAATGGATTCATCCAACACAAATTGCAATTCCGGCGTATAGCGCAGTTTGATTCTTCTGCCCAGCTCGCTGCGCACAAAGCCTTGAGCCCCTTTTAAGGCCGCCATGGTATCATTAACCTGCTGTTCATTGCCCATGACACTAATGTAAATTTTGGCATGACGCAGATCCCTGCTTACTTCTACAGAAGTAACACTGGCAAAACCAATGCGGGGATCTTTTAATTCGCGCTGAATTATAGAAGAAGTTTCCACTTTAATTGCTTCCGCCAATCTTTCGGCACGGTGTGACATAGTCCACACTCCTCACAACTTAATCTTAGCTTAAGCCAGCTCCCGTTTAACTTCTTCCGTGATATAGGCCTCAATGATATCTCCTTCTTGAATATCATTGTAGTGTTCAATGGTAAGGCCACATTCATAGCCCTGCGTTACTTCCTTAACATCATCTTTAAAGCGTTTTAAACTGTCTAATTTACCCTCATGGATGACAATGTCATCGCGAATGACCCGCACACTGCTGTCGCGGGTAATTTTGCCTTCTAAGACGTATGAACCGGCAATAGTACCGATTTTGGAAGCCTTAAAGATTTTACGCACTTCTACCCGACCGATAACTACTTCTCGCTCTTCGGGATCTAAAAGACCGCTCATTGCCGCTTTAATGTCTTCTATGGCATCGTAAATCACCCGATACAGGCGGATATCCACTTTTTCCGCTTCTGCCGCCTTGCGGGCATTGGCACTCGGGCGTACGTTAAAGCCAATGACAATGGCATTGGAAGCTGACGCCAGCATAATGTCGGTTTCGGTTATGGCACCTACACCGCCGTGAACCATAGTTACTTTTACCTCATCAGTGGCCAGTTTAGCTAAGGACTGTTCTAAAGCTTCTACCGAGCCCTGAACATCGGCCTTAACGATCAGCGGCAGTTCTTTTATATTGCCTTCCTGAATATTCTTAAACAAGTCATCCAATGACAGTTTGGTGGATGCTTTTAGTTCTTCCGCCCGTTTTCTCTCGGCACGTTTTTCAGCTACAGCCCGGGCTACTTTTTCCTCTTTAACGGCCACTAACACATCGCCCGCTTCCGGAACGCTGTTCAAACCCAAGACTTCCACCGGCACGGAAGGACCGGCTTTTTTCACCCGGCGCCCCCGATAATCCATCAAGGCTCTAACTCTGCCCCAGGTATTGCCGACAACAACCACGTCTCCGATATGCAGCGTGCCGTCTTGAATTAACACCGTTGCTACCGGACCGCGGCCCTTGTCTAATTCCGCCTCAATAACGGTACCGCGGGCACGTTTGTTGGGGTTGGCCTTAAGTTCGGAAATCTCGGCTACCAGCAAGATCATTTCCAGCAGTTCTTCTATACCGGTTTTCTTTTTCGCCGAAACTTCCACGCTGATCACATCCCCACCCCACTGCTCAACAACCAAGCCGTGCTGGGTTAACTCCTGGCGTACCCGATCGGGGTTGGCTTCCGGTTTATCCATTTTGTTGATGGCCACAATAATGGGCACATCCGCCGCTTTGGCATGATTTATGGCCTCTACCGTTTGCGGCATCACACCGTCGTCAGCAGCGACAACCAAGATGGCAATATCCGTTACTTGAGCGCCCCGAGCGCGCATGGCAGTGAAAGCAGCGTGTCCCGGCGTATCCAAGAAAGTAATCTTCTTGCCGTTTTTCTCTACCTGATAAGCGCCGATATGCTGAGTAATGCCACCCGCCTCGGTAGCTGTCACTTTAGTTTCCCGAATGGCATCCAAAAGTGAGGTTTTACCGTGGTCAACATGACCCATCACGGTCACTACCGGCGGACGAGGCTCCAGGTCTTTTTCATCATCCGGCTCCTCGGCCATAATCAGTTCCTCAATATCTTCTTCTTTCTTGACAATTACTTCATAACCAAAATCATTGGCAATCAGGGTAGCGGTGTCGGAATCAATTTCTTGGTTAATGGTGGCCATAACACCATAGCTCATCAGCTTTTTAATGACATCCGCAGCGGTGTGGCGTATTTTTTCTGCCAACTGCTGCACGGTAAGGGATTCGCCAATAGTAATCGGTTTCTTTTCCTGGGGTTGAGCGGGCACTTGTTTTTCTGCCTTTTTGACTGATTTTTTGCGGTTATTTTTCTTCTTGCTGGGTTTAATATTCTTTTCTTTCTTATCGCGCTCTTCCACCAGTCTGTCTTTATCGGACATTTTATTTACCTTGCCACGCTGTTCAATTCTGGTCCGTTCTTTTTGCTGGGCACTGACAACCGGATCGGGTTTTGGGATATTGATTTCCTTTTCTTTGGCTCCACTGTCTGGCGTCCGCACCGGTTTATCCTGTTGAGTTTTGGCATGCCGGCGATGATTGCGATTGCGCCGTCTTTTTTGTTGATGGTCTCCGGATTGATGTGTTTTACCTTCTGACTTATTTGCCATCGGTTTTGCCTGCTGCTCCCCCTTATGATGAGTGTTGGGTTTGTTTTTCTGATTATTTGTATGAGCCTTTCTTTCTTCAAACCGACGATCCGGTGGACGTGACGGCACCCGATCTACTACCCCGTCAAAATTTTTCTTCGGGCTTTCACTACTTTTTTTCTTATCTGCGGCTTTTTCACTTTGCAGCTGCTGCTTAAGTTTTTGAGCATCCTTTTCATCTACCGTACTAAGCACTGATTTAATCTCAATACCCAGGTCATTTAGTCGTTTAATCACTTCTTTACTTTCTATATTTAACTCTTTGGCAAGTTCGTGTACTCTTTTTTTTGTCATATATTCACCTCCATAAGATGACGCAACCGAAAATTACGTCTTCCCCCCTTCCAGCGCGGCAATAATTCCTTTGGCAAAATTCTCATCGGTAACGGCCACTGCCGCCCGGGGGGATTTTCCAATGGCCAAACCTAACTCTGCCTTCGTTCCGGCTTTAATTAATTTAACCTTGTATGCTTTGACTAAATGATAAAACTCTTTTTGCGTACGGTCGGATGCGTCTTCAGCCAGCACAAGCAGTTTTGCCCGGCCGCCCTTAACAGCGGACTTAACCATACAGTCACCGGACACAAGTTTACCTGCCCGCTGACACAGCCCAATTAAATTAAGGGCTTTATTATTGCTCATTTTCTATTTCCTGCCTTAACGCATCGTATACTTCCGGATTGATGTCATGTTTTAAGGCTTTACTCAACCGTTTGGCTTTCATGGCCAACTCCAGGCACTCTTTTTGCGGGCAGATATAGGCACCGCGTCCGTTCTTTTTACCGGTACGGTCTAGCTCCACGGTCAGTTCCGGTGTACGCACAATTCTAATCAACTCTTTTTTCGGCTTCATCTCTTGACAGCCAACACACATCCGCATCGGTATTTTTTTAACTTTAGGCATGATCCTTCCCCCTCAAACAAAATACCCCTTTGTTAATCTCGGTCTTCTTCCAGATCAGCCTCATCTGCCGGCTCGCTGTCATCCGCAAGCTCATGTTCGTCTATCGGATAATCCTCTTCATAATAATCGTCAAGGTAATCTTCAATATTGTCATCGCTATAATCGTGGTCGTCGCTAAACTGACCGTATTCGGGATAAAGTTCTTTCATCTGGGTTTCGCTCTTAATGTCGATTTTCCATCCCGTCAATTTGGCCGCCAAACGGGCGTTTTGACCTTCTTTGCCAATGGCCAGGGAAAGCTGATAATCCGGGACGATTACCCGCGCTATTTTTTCCTCCTCCCATATCTCTACCGCCAGTACTTTGGACGGAGATAAGGAGTTGGCTACAAACTTAGAAGGTTCTTCATCCCATTTTACAATATCAATCTTTTCACCATTTAGTTCATTGACAATATTTTGCACCCGCATTCCCTTCGGGCCCACACAGGCCCCAACCGGGTCGACGTTTTCATCTCGGGAATAAACGGCAATTTTAGAACGGCTGCCCGCCTCCCGGGCAATAGCCTTTAATTCCACAATTCCCTCCTGCAGCTCCGGCACTTCTATTTCCAACAATCTTTTCAATAGGCCGGGGTGGGTGCGGGAAACCATAATCTGCGGCCCTTTGGTGGTCTTGCGCACCTCTACGATATAGGTCTTTAAGCGCTGGCCGGGATAATATTCTTCGTTCTCCATCTGTTCCGACTGGGCCAGAACCGCTTCCGTTTTGCCCAGTTCAATATAAACGGTGCGGTGTTCTACTCGCTGGATAACCCCGTTGACGATATCGCCTTCGCGGTTAGCATATTCTTCATATATTACATCCCGTTCCGCTTCCCGGATACGCTGTACCACTACCTGCTTTGCCGTTTGAGCGGCTATGCGGCCAAAATTTTTCGGGGTAACTTCATTTTCCACAACATCGCCCAGGCTGTAATTGGGATTAATTGCCTGGGCCTCTTCCAAAGAAATTTCAAATCGCTCATCTTTTACTTCATCTGTCACAACTCTTTGCGAAAACACCTTGCAATCGCCGGTTTCCCGATCTATAACTACGCGGGCATTCTGAGCGGAACCAAAGTTGCGTTTATAAGCGGATAACAAGGCCGCTTCAATTGCCTCTATTAGTACATCAACAGAAATACCTTTCTCCTTTTCCAGGTCATACAATGCTTCCAAAAACTCAGTATTCATTTGTTGATCCTCCTAAAACTACTAAAATTCTACTGCCAACCTGGTCAGTGAAATTTTATCCTTTGGTATCACAACACGTTTGCCGTCCACGTCCAAGTGCACACCGTCATCATGCAAGCCGATTAAATTGCCGGTAAAACTTTTCTTACCGTCTATCGGCGCATAAGTGTTTACCGTTACTAAACTGCCGGCAAAGCGTCGGTAATCTTCAGGTTTTTTTAGCGGTCGCTCAATCCCCGGTGAAGACACTTCCAAAATATATGATTGTGGAATAGGATCTTTCTCGTCTAAAAGCACGTCCAACCGCTCGGATACAGCCTGACAGTCATCAATATCCACACCGCCCGGTTTGTCAATGTAAACCCGCAGATACCACTGACTGCCTTCTTTGACAAATTCAACATCCACCAGTTCTAAATCAAGTGCGTCTACTATTGGTTTAACCAGTTCTTCTACTTGTCGAACAATTTTTAAATTGCTCATTGTTACCTCCTTATAAGATATGCCGCCCTAATCCACTAAGATAATACGAAAGAGTGGGCAGCACCCACTCTTTCCATAAGCTTCCTTAGTTGCATACAGATTTAGTATATCACACCAATCAATTGTAATCAAGGCATTCTGGCCGCAAGCCCGATTATAGCCTTAGCGCCTACTAATAATTTATCCCAATTAAAGGTGAGATATACACACAAGTTATAAAAACAAACTAAGCTGGTCGGTTTCATTCATTCCGTTAAGGCAGCCGTGCCGCTGCAGTATTTCAATCACCGTTTTTGACACTTTCGCCCGTTTGCGCAAATCTTCAATGGAAGTAAAGGCCGCTTCTTCCCGGGCCTGCACAATATTGCGGGCCGCCGCTTCGCCCAAACCCTGCAGTGAGGCCAACGGTGGCAGCAAATTGCCGTCAACAATTAAAAATTTCGTGGCATCGGATTCTTTTAAACTTACCCGATAAAAACCGATCCCCCGGCAGTACATTTCCAGCGCCACTTCCAAAATAGTGAGCAGGTTTTTTTCTTTAGCGGTAGCGTTATTCCCTTTTTGTTCTATTTCTTCAATTTTCTTCAGTACCGCCTGCTTGCCGTTGACAATTAAATCGGCGTCAAAGTCATCTGCCCGCACCGTAAAATAGGTGGCATAAAAGGCCTCCGGATAGTTTACTTTAAACCAGGCAATGCGAAAAGCCATCATCACATAAGCGGTGGCATGCGCCTTGGGAAACATGTACTTTATTTTGCGGCAGGATTCAATGTACCATTCCGGTACACCGTGTTTTAGCATGACTTCCTCTTCTTCCGGAGACACCCCTTTGCCCTTGCGCACCTTTTCCATAATTTTAAAGGCCAAGCGGGGCTCTACCCCTTTTTGCATTAAATAAACCATAATGTCATCCCGGGCGGAAATGGCTTCCGACAGCTGACAGGTTCCGGAACGAATTAAATCTTGGGCGTTGTTTAACCACACATCGGTGCCGTGGGAAAAACCGGAAATACGCACCAGCTCACTAAAGCTGGCGGGCTTGGTATCTACCAGCATTTGCCGCACAAACTTGGTGCCGAATTCCGGGATGGCATAAGTACCTACTTCCGAGCGAATTTCCTCCTTGGTTACCCCTAAGGCTTCGGTAGAAGAAAACAAGCTCAAAGTGGCGGGATCATCCATCGGTATTTCCTTTGCATTAACCCCGGTTAAATCTTCCAGCATTTTAATTACCGTCGGATCGTCATGACCGAGAATATCCAGCTTCACCAAACAGTCTTGAATAGAGTGATAATCAAAGTGGGTAGTAATAACCCCGCTGCTTTTATCACCGGCGGGATACTGCAGCGGTGTAACGTCGTGCACATCCACATCCTTCGGCACCACCATCACGCCGCCGGGATGCTGACCGGTGGTGCGCTTGACGTTGGTGCAGCCGGCAACAAGGCGGTTTATTTCCGCTTCCCGCTTTACGATGCCCTTTTCATCAAAGTATTTCTTGACAAAACCGTATGCCGTCTTTTCCGCAATGGTGCCGATGGTTCCCGCCCGAAAAACATTGTCCTTGCCGAAAAGTTCTTCGGTATATTTGTGGGCCCGGGATTGATACTCGCCGGAAAAGTTCAAGTCAATATCCGGCACCTTATCCCCCTCAAAACCTAAAAATGTTTCAAAAGGAATGTTGTGGCCGTCTTTCGCCAGTTTGCTGCCGCAGCGGGGACAGGCTTTGTCCGGCATATCGGCGCCACAGCCGTATCGACCGTCGGTGATAAACTCACTGTACTTGCACTGTGGACAGCGGTAGTGGGGCGGCAGCGGGTTGACTTCGGTAATGCCGGTTAATGTCGCTACCAGTGAAGAACCGACGGAACCCCGTGAGCCAACCAAATAACCGTCTTCAACTGATTTTTTAACTAGTTTGTGAGCGATTAAATACAGCACGGCAAAGCCGTTACCGATAATGGAGTTTAACTCCTTTTCCAAGCGCTTTTCCACCAGTTCCGGCAATGGCGAGCCATATAATTGCTGCGCCGTCTGATAGGACATCTCGCGGATTTGCTGTTCCGCCCCTTCAATTTTCGGCGAGTAAGTTTCACTGGGAACCGGCTTAATATCTTCAATCTGTGCCGCTATTTTGTTCGGATTGACCACCACCGCCTGATAAGCCTGCCGTTCACCCAGATAGGCGAAATCCGCCAGCATTTCATCAGTGGTTTTAAAATAAAGGGGCGGTTGCCGGTCGGCGTCGCTGTAACCTTGGCCGGACATCAAAATGCGGCGGTAAATCTCGTCTTCCGGATTTAAAAAATGCACATCCCCGGTAGCCACTACCGGCTTGTTCAGTTCTTTGCCCAACTGCCAAATGGTTTGATAGATGTTTTTCAAATGCTCCATGCTGGGCAGCCGGCCGCTGTGCACTAAAAATTCGCTGTTGCCCAGGGGCTGAATTTCTAAATAATCATAAAAGGCCGCTATTTTTTTCAGTTCCTCATGTGGCCTGCCGGCTAAAAGGGCCTGAAACAATTCACCGGCTTCACAGGCGGAACCAATGAGCAAGCCCTCGCGGTAGCGGCTGAGCAAACTTTTGGGAATGCGCGGATGGCGATGATAATACTTTAAGTGGGAAAAACTGATCAGCTTGTACAAATTTTTCAAACCGGCCTGCGTCTTAGCCAGTATCGTCACGTGATTAGGCCTTACCTTATCCAGGTTGCCGTTTCCTGACAGCTCATTGAGGGCGGCAACGGTAAGCTTGCCCCGTTTGCTGCATTCGGCCAAAAATATTTTCAACAACTCGGCAGTAGCATTGGCGTCGTCTACCGCCCGGTGGTGATTTTCCAGCGGCACTTTAAATTCCGCACACAGGGTGTTTAATTTGTGATTTTTTAATTCCGGATAAAGCTGGCGGGCCAATGTGACGGTATCCAGCACCGCATTGTCCACCGTTTGGCCTAATTCCTTGGCATAGTGCACCCGCAAAAAACCGACATCAAAAGAAGCGTTGTGCGCCACCAGCACCGCCTGACCGGCAAACTGGTGAAAGCGCTCTAAGGCTTCCGCTGCCGACGGGGCGTCTTTCACCATCTCATCGGTAATGCCGGTAAGTTTTACTATTTGAGCCGGAATGGGCTTGCTGGGGCGCACAAAAGTGGAATAGCGGTCAACCACCCTATTGCCGCGCATTTTAACCGCCCCGATTTCAATGATCTCTTCCGTGTGGGCATGCAGTCCGGTGGTTTCCAGGTCAACCACCACAAACTCCGCCTCATCCAATGCCTCTTCACCGGCGTTTTCCACAATCGGCACGCCGTCATCTATTAAGTAGCCCTCAACACCGTAAATCACTTTTATTCCGGCCTTTTTGCCGGCACTGTAGGCCTCCGGAAATGCCTGTACCACTCCGTGATCGGTAATTGCCAGGGCAGGATGCCCCCACTTGGCCGCCTGCTCTACCGCCTCTTTCACACCCAGCACCGAGTCCATGGCACTCATTTTGGTGTGCAAGTGCAGTTCAACCCGCTTTTCAGCGGCAGTGTCCCGGCGCTCCGGCGGAGTAACCTGATTGATGTCATAAGCCATCAGCGTCAGTTCACGGGTATAGTTATCAAATTGCACCGGGCCCCGCACCTTAAGCCACATGCCCTTTTGAATCCGCTCGGCGGTTTCCAGTTTATCTTTTTCAATAAAATTCTTCACCGTAATGGAATCGGTGTTATCGGTAATGTTAAAGGTCAGTAAATACCTGCCGCTGCGCAGTTCCCGCAGCTCGGTGGCAAAAACCCGTCCCTCTACCACTACCTGCCGCTCTTCTTCTTGCACCGAACTTAAGGGCTGCGGTTCATCTTTAATACTATGCCCAATAAAAACACCCGTTTCCGCGGGTGTGGATTTTTCCTCCTTATTGACATCAACCTGTGGCTTGCTGTTATTTATCATTTGCTTAATAAATTCTTCTTCTGCCTTGCTCTGCCATTCAGCCAGATCCCTATCGGTTGTTTGCGGGCTGCAGGTTAAATTTATTTCGGGAATTACACCGGTGTAGGAGAAAAAAATATCCTGCGCCTGTTTAACTAAGCCACGCTGCTGCATAATTTTTAAACCCAGCTCATTTTTTAAGCTGATGTTTAAAACGGCATCTTGATAAGTATACTGCGCATCCGCCAGCCATCCGTTGACGGCCGGCGCCTGCGCAGCCAAATCAGTTACCAGTTTTGCCCAGATGTCCGGCAGTTGACCGGTTATTTCTTGTTCAGACAATCTTTTTATCACCGTAAACTCAATTTTTTCCAGCTCCGGTACTAACTCAAACAGGTGCTGCTTGACCCGCGCCAACATCGTATCAGCAAGGGGTTTTTGCGCATACAGATGAATCACCCACAGTTTTCCGGCGATATCCACCTGCACTTCCTTCACCGCCGCGTCAGGCAGTAGTTCGGCAAAGATATCTTTTGCGGTACTCAATGCTGCACCCCCAGTACACTGTCACCTTTTGGGTAGGCTAAAAAATTGCGCTACTTGGTATTAAACAACAACTCTTTCACCGTAGAAAGCAAGGAGCCGCGATCTACGTCAAACTTCTCGCGGGTTCTACGATTGAACACTTCCACCAGGTTATCGGCAATAGTCTTTTTGCCGATCACCAGCCGCACCGGATAGCCGATCAAATCGGCATCTTTAAACTTAACGCCGGGGCGCTCGGGGCGATCATCCAATACGGTCTCTATTCCCTGCCCGCAAAGTTCTTGGTAAATTTCTTCGGCAGCACTCATTAGTTGCTCGTCTCTGGCATTGACCGGAACAACGATCACATGATAGGGGGCAATGCTTACCGGCCAAATAATTCCGTCTTCGTCATGGTTTTGCTCTACGGCAGCGGCCATGGTGCGCCCTACACCGATGCCGTAACAGCCCATTAGAATGGGTTTTTCTTGGCCCTTTTCATCTAAAAAGTTGGCTTTTAATACCTTACTGTATTTATCCCCTAATTTGAAAATCTGCCCCACTTCAATTCCCTTGGCTTCTATTAACCTACCGTCGCATTTGGGGCATTTTTCCCCTGCGGTTACCACGCGAATGTCCGCTTTCAGGTCAATGGTAAAATCTCTGACGGGGTTGACATTGAGGAAATGGGCGTCGGTTTTATTGGCACCGGCAACGGCATTTACCATTGCCGCCACTTCTTCATCGGCAATAATGCGCACGTCTTTTAAGTTTACCGGACCGGCATAGCCTACCGCCGCGCCGGTAATTTCCTCCACCGTTTTGGCATCCGCCAATTCCAGTCTTAAGCAGCCAAGCACATTGTACAGCTTTACTTCATTTAACTCCCTGTCACCCCGCACCAATGCGGCTACCACTTCCTGATCGGTTTTATAAATTAATGTTTTAATAATTTGCTTGGCCTCTACATTTAAAAATTCCGTCACCTGCTCTACGGTGTGGGCCTTTGGCGTGCTTACTTCTTTCAGCTCTTTCGGCTCCTCACCGGTTATCCGTTCAACGGCCGGCTGTGGCACTTTTTCTACGTTAGCGGCATAATCACAGCTGTCGCAGTACAAAATAGTGGCCTCTCCGGACTCCGCCAGCACCATAAATTCGTGGGTGGTACTGCCCCCAATGGCTCCGGAATCCGCTTCCACCGTGCGGAACTTCAAGCCGCAGCGGCTGAAAATGCGGTTATAAGCCTCATACATTTTCATGTAGCTTTCGTGCATGCCTTCCTCGTCCCGGTCAAAGGAATAGCAGTCCTTCATAATAAACTCCCGGCCGCGCATCAAGCCAAAGCGGGGACGCCGCTCATCGCGGTACTTGTTGCCGATGTGATACAGCAGCATCGGCAGCTGCTTATATGATCTCACTTCATGGCGTATCAGCGTGGTGATTACTTCCTCATGGGTGGGGCCCAGGCAAAAGTCGCGATTGTGCCGGTCTTTAAAGCGCATTAATTCCGGACCGTAAACGTGCCAGCGCCCCGATTCCAGCCACAGCTCAGCGGGCTGCATGATCGGCATCAGCATCTCCTGGGACCCCTGGCGATCCATCTCTTCGCGAATAATGTTCTGTATTTTTTTCATCACCCGCCAGCCCAGTGGCAAATATGTATAAACACCGGCAGCGGTTTTGCGAATAAAGCCGGCCCGAAGCAGCAGCTTGTGACTGACTACTTCCGCCTCGGCAGGGGTTTCCCGCAAGGTAGGTATCAGCATTTGAGAAACACGCATCTAAGTCATCCTCCATTAAATATAGTGAGCAAGTAAAAAGTAATATTTATTATAGTAAATTTCTGCAAGTCCTTCAATAAAGTTCATTGGCCGCCCGTCTACCGGTCGGTTTTTTTCTCCGCCACTATTTTTTCTATTTCCGCCAGCAGCTCATCAACCAGCTTGTCCTCCGGCACTTTACGCACCACTTTTCCCTGGCGAAAGATTATTCCTACACCTCTGCCGCCGGCAATGCCCACATCCGCCTCCCGGGCTTCACCCGGGCCGTTAACCACACAACCCATTACCGCCACCTTCAGCGGCACATCCAGCCCGGTAAGCTTTTCTTCCACTTGATTGGCAATGGAAATTAAATCTACTTCCGTACGCCCGCAGGTGGGGCAGGAAATAATCTCCACCCCCCGGTGGCGCAAACCGAGGGACTGCAAAATTTGGTAAGCCACTTTTACCTCATGGCGCGGATGCCCGGTTAAAGATACGCGGATGGTATCCCCGATGCCTTCTGCCAACAGCGCTCCGATGCCCACGGCCGATTTAACCGTTCCGGAACTTACCGTTCCCGCCTCAGTCACCCCCACGTGGAAGGGATAGTCGACTTTTTTCGCCAACATACGGTAGGCCGCCAGCATCAGCGGAATATTTGAAGCTTTTAAAGATACCTTGATATCGTAAAAATTTAATTCCTCCAGAATGTTGATGTGCTTTAACGCACTCTCCACCAAAGCTTTAGGGGTAACACCGCCGTACTTTTCCAAAAGGGCTCGCTCCAGGGAACCGGCATTGACACCGATGCGAATGGGAATGCCTTTGTCTTTGGCGGCGGCCACCACCTGCTGCACCTTATTTTTGCCGCCGATATTGCCGGGATTAATGCGCAAACCGTCCACTCCGGCCTCAATAGCCTGCAGTGCCAGCCGGTGGCTGAAATGGATATCGGCAATTATTGGTATGGAAATACCGCTTTTAATTGCCGGCAAGGCTGCAGCCGCCTCTTCATCCGGCACCGCCACGCGGATTATTTCGCAGCCAATGGCGGCCAGTTCGTTGATTTGACTGACGGTTTCCGCAACATTGCGGGTGTCGGTATTGGTCATCGACTGTACCGAAATGGGAGCATCTCCGCCCACTTTTACCTTGCCCACTTTAATCTGGCGGCTTTTTCGTCGGATAATTTTAGTCATTGTTTATTACCCTCCGGGCGTCAATAAATTGAGAATATCCTTGTAGGTAATGACGATCAGCAATAACAGCAGCAGCCCAAAACCTACGAAGTGAATAAACCCTTCTTTAGCCGGGTCAACCGGTTTGCCGGCAATTTTCTCCCAACCTAAAAACAACAGCCTGCTGCCGTCCAGTGCCGGAATGGGAAAGAGGTTAAATAAACCGATGTTAATGGACAAAAAGGCGGCAAACTGGAACAAGGTAAAGATGCCATATTCCGCCGCATTGCCGATCTCTGCCACCACCCGCACCGGCCCGGCAAGATCCACCGGCGCTTCATTGGCAATCATTTTGCCGATAAAAGTAATCAGCAACACCACTACCTCTGCCGTGGTTTTGATCCCCAGCCACAAGCCCTTAATGGGGTTTTTTTCCATTTCCGGCAAAATGCCGATAATATAGCGGCCGTCTTCACTCTTAATGGGCTTTACCGTAACCGTTCTCACTTGATTGTTTCTCTCGACCTCAATATTCAACGGTTGCCCTGCATATTCATTCACCAGTGCGGTCATGTCTTTCCAGCGATCAACCGGGGTTCCGTTGATCGCAACGATGCGGTCGCCTGATCTAATGCCGGCAGCATAAGCAGGCATATCTTCATTTACCGCCCCGACAGCGGTGCTATCTTTCGGAATGCCGCCAACGGTAAATATAATGGCAAAGAGCAAGGCAGCCAAGACAAAGTTCATCAGCGGCCCGGCGGCAATGGCCGCCGCCCGCTGGGCAACGGTTTTTTTATGAAAGCCGTAAGACTCGTCATAGTCTTTGTCTTCGGGATCCATGCCGGCCATGCTGACAAAACCGCCCAGCATAAAAAAGAGCCTTACGTTGTAAACCGTCTCCCCTCTCTTGGTGCCAAACAATTTGGGGCCAAAACCCATACTAAACTCATTAACTCTAATACCTACCGCCTTGGCGGCAGCAAAGTGCCCCAACTCATGAAAAAAAATCAATATACCAAATACAAATATCGAAGCCAATAAAGTTTGCATCTATCCACCTCGTAATATCTTTACGAAATTAGCTAATGTTTTGCGCTGTCTCCCGTGCCCAGCGATCGGCATTCAGAATGTCATCTAACTTTGGACGGGCAATATTTTGGTGTTTTTCCATCACCGCTTGCACAGTCCGGGGGATGGCCAAAAAGCCGATCTCCCCTTTTAAAAACCGCCAAACGGCTACTTCATTGGCGGCATTCATTACCGCCGGCATCGTTCCGCCAAGTTTACCGGCATGATATGCCAGCCTTAAACAGGGGAAATTGTCCATATCCGGCGCTTCAAAGGTAAGTTGGCCGATACTTAAAAGATCAAGTCTCGGCAGCTCGTTAGGCCAGCGCTGAGGATAGGATAAGGCATACTGAATGGGAATGCGCATATCCGGAATGCCCAGCTGGGCAATCACCGTGCCGTCAGCGTATTCAACCATCGAATGAACGATGCTTTGGGGATGCACCAGCACATCGATGTGCTCAAAATCCAGGTTAAAAAGCCAATGGGCTTCAATTACTTCCAGCCCTTTATTCATCAAAGTTGCGGAATCAATGGTAATCTTGCTGCCCATATTCCAGTTGGGGTGTTTTAGGGCTTGTTCCGGGGTGATGTTCTTCATTTCGGCAGTAGTTAAACCGCGAAAGGGGCCCCCGGAGGCAGTGAGAATAATTCTTTTTAAGTCCGCCCGATTTTCGCCGTTTAAGCACTGCCAAATTGCCGAGTGCTCGCTGTCTACCGGATAAAGATTAACCCCGTGTTGTTTTACTTTTTCCATGACAATTTCACCGGCAGCAACCAATGTTTCTTTATTTGCCAGCGCAATATCTTTTCCTGCTTCAATAGCCTTAACAGTTGGCATCAGCCCCACCGTACCGGTAACAGCGGTGAGCAGCACGGTAGCTTTTTCACAGCCGGCTACCGCAATCAGCCCCTCTTCTCCGAATAAAATCTCCGGTTTTTTTGGGCCGCCCAACATGCCACTCAGCTTTTCTGCATGCCGCAAGTCACTTACCGATACCACCAGGGGCTTAAATTCATTGATTTGTTCCGCCAACAATTCAATATTGCGGCCGGCGGCCAAGGCCACTACTTTTATGTGCTCCGGATTATTGCGGGCCACGTCTAAAGCCTGCCGGCCAATGGAACCGGTACTGCCGATAATGGAAAGATACTTCATAAGATACACTCCAAACTATATATTTTATCCGGGAAATCCTTTGCGCCCTTTAAAAGCGGCCTGAATGGCAATTAATAAAATCGGACCGAGAACTAAGCCAAAGAAACCGATCAATTTAAAACCAATGTACATCGCCATTAGGGTAGCCAAGGGGTTTAAACCCAGGTTAGCCGCCACTACCCGGGCTTCCAGCAGCTGCCGGGTGACCAAAATTATTAAATAAAGAATACTAAGCTTTATGCCAAAGGAAATTTCTCCGCTAATAAAGGACCAGACAACCCACGGTATATATATTCCTGCCGGACCAAGAACAGGTAAAATATCTAATAAACCAACTATCAAACCAATGGTTAAGGCATATTTCGCACCGATTATATGCAAACCGATAATACTGGTCAACATGGTAATGGTGACCAAAATACTTTGTGCCTTCAGGTAGGCTAAAAAGGCACTTAATACTTCGTTTACAACGGAAATACTTCTGTCACCATAAGGTGCGGGAATAACCCGGCGCCAAAATAAAGTAATCTTCCGCCGGTCTTTAGAGATGAAATAAGTAGCTAACAGTGTCACTATGATTCCCAGCACTGTCCCCGGAACCAAGGAAAAAAAGGACACCATTGATGCAGCGGCAAATTCAACAACCCTTTGCAGGGCAGAGCTGAAATTGCCGATAGCATTTTGCATATATGTAATGATCTCCGGCGGCAGTTCACCGTAAAAACGAATGGCTGTGGGAATAAGCTTTTCTATCGACAGCCAAATCTCGCGAGATACTGCCGGCAGGGCTGCGGAAATGGAAATTAGCTCGGAAATCAGTTCAAAACTTACCAGCACCAAGAGGGTTCCCAATGAACCCAGGATCACCAGCATCGACAAGGCAACGGCCAAGCCCCGCGGCATTTTCAGCCTTGATTGCAGCAAGCAAATCATCGGTTCCATTATAAAGCTTAAAAACAAAGCAAAAACAAAAGGCAGTAAGGCGGGAAACAGGCGGGCCAGCAGCCAGATTAGGGCGGCGGCCAGTGCTAAAGCCAAGAGTGACGCACCGGAAAACATAATTGTGTTTTTTGCATAATTGTACCACTTGGGAACCATTATTTCACCTCATTAAATTATAAACACTGTTGCAAAATAGTATACCAACGGTGCCGTAAGCATCATACTGTCGAAACGGTCCATTACGCCGCCGTGCCCGGGTATTAAGTTGCCGGAGTCTTTAGTGGCACACAGTCTTTTAAAGGCACTTTCAATTAAATCGCCAAGCTGACCGGCGATACTGATCCCCAATCCCATTAGCAGTATTAAACCAAAGGAAACGGGCATCACCAACAGGCAATAAACATACACCGTCACTATCGTGCCCAATACACCGCCGACCGCTCCTTCCCAGGTTTTTTTCGGGCTTAAAACCGGTGTTAATTTGTGTTTGCCAAAAGCCCGGCCGGCAAAATAGGCAAAGGTATCACTTGCCCAGGTGCCTAGCAGCATCAAAAACAGCCACTTTCTGCCCTCCGGCAGCGTGCTGATTAAGTATATATAAATCAAAAGGCTGATGTACAAAGTAATAAATAACCCGGCTGCTCCGTCAAGAACGGTAAATTTAGGGAAGCGGCCAACAAGCATTAGCAAATGCAACACTAACAGCAAGGTAAAAAGCGCAATGACCAGCCCCCAATTTTGCAGGTAAGCGGCAGCCAGCAGCACGAGCGGGCCAAGCAGTGTCAGCCCTTTATTTGGCTTGACGTTAATATTATTCAGCATGTTGACGGTTTCCAGCGCCCCGATAACAGTCAGGGCTGCCACCAGTAGCATTAAAGCCCAGCCCCCCTGCCAGGCAATATATATTATTAACGGTACGCCGACAATGGCACTTAATACTCTTAATTTTAGCAAATTTAATTTCACCAACCTATGCGTTGAACATTTTAACTATTCTGCTGCTTATTCTTTAAACCGCCAAATCTGCGCTCCCGGTTTTGAAAATCATAAATGGCCTGCAGTAAATCCTTCCGCCGGAAATCCGGCCACATGACGTCAGACAGCCAAAACTCGGTATAAGCTAACTGCCAGAGCAAAAAGTTTGATATGCGGTAGTCACCGGAGGGCCGAATTAACAGATCGGGATCCGGCAAACCGGCAGTATACAGATTAGCGGAAATCAGCTGTTCATCGATATTATCCAGTGATATCTCACCACTCATCGCTTTTTTGGCAATGATCCGCATGGTATCTACCAATTCTGAGCGGCCGCCGTAGTTTAATGCCAGGTTAAACACCAATCCGTCATTGTCGGCAGTGCGCTCACGGGCATAGGCCACCGCTTCTTGGCATTTTGGGGGCAGTTTATGTATCCGCCCAATGGCCCGCACCTGTACCTTGTTTTCATCCAGTTCATCAATTTCTTTATAAACATACTCCACCAGCAAGTCCATTAAGGCGTTAACTTCTTCCCGCGGGCGCTTCCAGTTTTCCGTAGAAAAGGCATAAACGGTCAGCACCGGTATCTTTATTTCATTGCACACCTTGACCACATCGCGCAAAGCCTCTACACCATATCTATGCCCGGCAATCCGGGGCAGACCTCTTTTTTGGGCCCATCTGCCGTTACCGTCCATAATAATCGCAATATGCTTAGGCAAACGCTCAAAATCAATTAATTGCATCAGCCGTTCAATTTCCTTTAATTCGTCAGCATTTTCCTGTTTGCGAAAGTAATTTTTGAACATGATTCCTCCTAATCATTAGGTAAGTTTATGTAAAATTATACCGCATACTTCGCCATACCAAAACAACCCCCTCGACGCCGAGGGGGTGAGTTGTTATCCCGTTACTGTTCAATGATTGCCCCTGCAGGGCAAGAATCAAGGCATAGCCCACAATCATCGCATAGCTCTCTATTTATGCTGTAACGTTCAACACCAATGATAATCGCGTAAACCGGACAAGCATCTTTACAGGCACCGCAGCCAAAACACAAATCACTGATTACTGTGGCCATTAGGCTTTACCCCTTCCACCGCAAACTTCAGACGTTACCGTCAGCAAAAGGGTACGCTCGTCAATAAATTTTACCCGTACCAGCCTCTGGGCGCCCTTATTTACCGCAAACGGGGTATCGGTGTACTGTATTTGATAATTAAATCCGGCGCTGTCTAAATAATACAGCGCCTCTTCCAGCTTCATGGCAAGCAAGTCAGTTGGCTGCATGTTTATACCTGCATAATTTCTTTTTCTTTAGCTGCGGTTAATTCGTCTATTTGCTTGATGTATTTGTCGGTTAATTTTTGAATGGCATCCTGACCGCGCTTAACTTCGTCTTCAGAAATGTCTCCGTCCTTTTGGGCTTTTTTCAGGGCATCGTTGCCATCTCTTCTTAAATTGCGGATAGCCACTTTGCCTTCTTCCGCCTTCTTTCTGACCACTTTAACCAGCTCATTGCGGCGTTCTTCCGTCAATTGCGGAATGGCCAGTCTGATTACCGTACCGTCATTGTTCGGGTTAATGCCCAAGTCAGATTTTAAAATCGCTTTTTCAATTTGCGGCAGGGCGTTTTTATCCCAAGGCTGAATTAGCAAAAGGCGTGGCTCCGGTACCGTAATGCTAGCCAATTGATTTACCGGTGTGGGCGTGCCGTAGTAATCTACCGTAATTTTATCCAGCAAAGCAGGTGTAGCGCGGCCGGCCCGCATCCCGGCAAATTCACTTTTAGTAACTTCCACGCTCTTTTTCATTTTTTCTTCCAGTTCCTTGAGGACTTCGTTGATCATACTTTCTCTCCCCCTACGTACGTGCCGATTTTATCTCCCATAATAGCTCTTTTAATATTACCTTCTTGAGTAATATTAAATACTATCAGTGGGATTTTATTATCCATGCAGAGCGATGCTGCAGTAGAATCCATTACCTGTAAACCTTTATTCAGAACCTCTATATAGCTAAGAGTATCGAACTTCTCGGCATCTTTGTTTTTCAGCGGGTCAGCGGTGTAAACGCCGTCTACTTGTTTGGCCATCAGTATGGCTTCTGCTTCAATTTCCGCTGCTCGCAGAGCGGCAGTGGTATCAGTGGAGAAATAAGGGTTACCGGTGCCGGCTCCAAAGATAACCACCCGGCCCTTTTCCAAATGCCTGATTGCTCTGCGCCGAATATAGGTTTCGGCAACGGCTTTCATTTCAATGGCCGTTTGTACTCTGGTATCGACGCCGATATTCTCTAAAGCATCTTGTAAAGCCAGGGAATTGATCACGGTCGCCAACATACCCATGTAGTCGGCTGTAGCCCTGTCCATTCCTTTGGCACTGCCGGCAACGCCGCGCCAGATATTGCCCCCGCCGACTACTATGGCTAACTGAACCCGCATTTCTACAACTTCTTTAATTTGTTTTGCTATCGAATACACAACTTGCGGGTCAATACCGAACCCTTTCTTACCGGCTAAAGATTCACCGGAAAGCTTAAGAACCACACGCCTGTACTTGGGAGTCATGTACATTGATAACCTCCAGTTCGGTTTTAAATATATTCAACAAAATTGCCCCAATTCCTTTTAAAGGGAAAGAAAAACAAATCAAACCACGCAGACGGTTTATATTATTCCGAAAATTCCATAAAAGTAACGGATACAAATTGACTTACGTCCTGGCAAAAGCCGCGGAACGTAAGTCCCATTTGTCAGAGTTACTTTTTCATTTGCGCCATTACTTCTTCAGCAAAATTATCTTGTTTCTTTTCAATGCCTTCACCCAGCTCGAAGCGGGCAAAGCGGCGAATGACAATATTTTCACCGATTTTGGCAATATTTTCGGTAACCAGTTGCTTTACGGTCTTGTCCGGATCTTTAATAAAGGGCTGTTCCAACAGGCAAACCTCTTTGTAATACTTTTCAATCCGACCTTGAACCATTTTCTCTACAATATGTTCCGGTTTGCCCTCATTTAAGGCCTGGGCTTTCAATACCTTCATTTCTCTTTCCAGAACTTCTTCCGGTACATCTTCACGGCTGACATATTCCGGCTTAGCAGCGGCCACCTGCATGGCAATGTCTTTAACTAAGGCTTTAAAATCATCCGTTTTGGCTACAAAGTCTGTTTCACAGTTTACCTCTACCAGTACACCGATACGTCCGCCGGCGTGTATGTATGATTCAACCAAGCCTTCTGCTGCAACCCGACCGGATTTTTTAGCCGCTGCCGACAAACCTTTTTCCCGCAGCAAATCAATAGCTTTTTCAACATCACCGTTGGTTTCGGTAAGGGCTTTTTTGCAGTCCATCATACCGGCACCGGTACGCTCGCGCAATTCTTTGACTAATTTAGCAGAAATCTCAGCCACAAGATTACCTCCCAATCTATAAAATGTTTACTGAACAATGTTTTACTTTGCTATTATAACCACAATATTCCACACACAAACATGCAAAAAGGGCAGGGAGACCCGTTAAGAGATGCCCCCCCACCCTTTCATCATCAACTACTCACTGACTTGCTCGCCTTGTTTACCTTCTAAAACAGCATCCGCTATTTTACCGGAAAGCAGTTTAATGGCACGTATAGCATCATCGTTACCGGGTATGACGTAATCCACTTCATCCGGATCACAGTTGGTGTCAACGATAGCTACAATCGGTATTTCTAATTTACGTGCTTCCGCAACGGCTATACGCTCTTTGCGTGGATCAATGACAAAAACGGCATCAGGAAGTTTATTCATGTTCTTAATTCCGCCCAAAAACTTGTTTAACCGTTCTTTTTCATGCAAAAGCGCGGCTACTTCTTTCTTGGGCAGGAGTTCAAGAGTACCTTCCTCTTCCATTTTTTCTAATTCTTTTAAGCGGTCAATACGATGACGAATAGTTTGGAAGTTAGTCAGCATTCCGCCAAGCCAACGCTGATTGACATAGAACATGTCGCAGCGCTCCGCTTCCTCTTTAACCGCTTCCTGAGCCTGTTTTTTCGTGCCGACAAACAAAATATTACCGCCGTTGGCCACGGTTTCTTTTACAAAGTTGTAAGCTTCTTCAACCTTTTGCACCGTTTTTTGCAGATCGATTATGTAGATACCGTTGCGATCTGTAAAAATATAAGGTGCCATTTTGGGGTTCCAACGTCTGGTTTGATGTCCGAAGTGCACGCCGGCTTCCAGCAATTGTTTCATGGTAATAACGGCCACTGCTACTGCACCCCCTTCCTTGCCGGTTTTTTCCCTCCGCTGCCATCATCTTATTGACGAGACCCAAACACCGGGCACCCTCGCCAAAATCCAACAGCGTGTGTATTTAACACCAAAAAGAATAATAGCATAATTATTGGGCAAAGACAAGTAATAGTCAAAAAAAAAGCCGGAGTAAACCTCCGGTTTTTGTCAAAACTTGATTTTTTGCTCAACGAAGAAGTTCTAACCCATTACATTACTTAAGTTTTTCCAATTCCTCCAACAGTCGATCATTTAACACCCGAATATAGGTGCCTTTCATACCCAACGATTTGGATTCAATAACACCGGCGCTTTCAAACTTACGCAGTGCATTAACAATTACCGATCTGGTAATACCTACCCGATCCGCAATCTTACTGGCTACCAATACTCCTTCCTCACCATCTAACTGTTTAAAAATGTGCTGAATGGCATCCAACTCACTGTAAGATAAGGTGCCTAAGGCAATTTGTACCGCCGCTTTTTTGCGTGCCTCTTCTTCCATCCGATCGGCACGGGCCCGCAGTATCTCCATGCCAACAACTGTAGCTCCGTACTCAGCAAGAATCAAGTCTTCATCGGTAAAGTGCTTGTCATATTTGGCTAAAACCAATGTTCCCAAACGGGTTCCGGCACCGACAATCGGTACTACGGTAGTTATTTTGTTTCCGTTTGGACAGCCCTCGTCGTTAAAAAAGACGCAGGCATTTTCCCGTTGACAGAAATTAGCGTAGGTTTCCGTTACTTTTAACAGCTCATTATTGTAATTTTCCGGAAATCTTTTGCTGCCTTTAACAATTTCCTTCATGATGTCACAGGAAAACTCATCCATAAAAGCGTAGCCTAATGCCCGACCCCGCTTATCAATGATGTATACATTAGAAATTATATTATCTGATAGAACTTTGGCGATTTCTGCGTAATCCACCGGATACCCCGCTGATTTCTGCAGCAATCTGTTTATCGCTCTTGTCTTTTCCAGTAGTCCGCTCATCTAGAGACCCTCCTGATTCTTATAAAATGTAACGAGTTAGATCTTCGTTTGCTACGACTGCACCAAGCTTGCTTTCAACATATGCCCGGTCAATGACAATTTTTTGCCCGGACATTTCCGGCGCTTCAAACAATATATCTTCCAACAACTTTTCCATAATGGTGTGTAACCTGCGAGCACCGATATTCTCTGTCTGCTCATTTACAGTATATGCTATTTTCGCAATTTCTTCAAGAGAATTTTTTGAAAATTCAATAATTACACCCTCAGTGCGAATTAGCTCCTGATACTGTTTAATTAAGGCATTTTGCGGTTCGGTAAGTATTTGTAAAAAGTCTTGCTCAGTCAAACTCTTCAGTTCCACTCTAATGGGGAAACGCCCTTGCAGCTCAGGGATCAAATCTGACGGTTTAGTAAGATGAAATGCTCCGGCGGCAATAAACAAGATGTGATCAGTTTTTACCGGGCCGTACTTAGTATTTACTGTCGAACCTTCTACAATAGGCAGTATATCACGCTGCACACCGCCCCGGGACACATCCGGCCCGCCGTGAGAGTAATCTTTGACCGCAATTTTATCAATCTCGTCTAAAAACACAATGCCTTCTTCTTCTGCCCGCTTAATGGCCTGGGCGGTCACCTCATCCATATCAATTAATTTCTGTGCTTCTTGCTGCGTAAGTATTTTGCGGGCTTCTTTGACGGTAAACTTGCGCTTGTGTTTTTTGCTCGGCAAAATACCGCCAAAAAAATCCTTTATATTGATACCCATCTCTTCAACACCGGAACCGCTGAAAACTTCCAGCATGGGCGTGTTGTTGTCTTCTACCTCAATCTCAATATATTCGTTTTCCAGCTCACCCCGGGCCAACTTTTCCCGCAGTATTTCCCGTTCAAACTCCACTCTTTTTTCCCGCTGTTTTTGTAATTTATCTTCCTCACTGTCAGCAGTCGGGTTGTTCATGCCAAAAAGCATTTCAAAGGGATTTTTAACCGACGTATTCCTTGCCGGTTTGGGAGCCAGGATCTCCACAATCCGCTCTTCCGCCATTTTCGCGGCCCTGTCTTCCACTTCGGCAATTTTTTCCTGCTTAACCATGCGCACACTGGTCTCTACCAGATCCCTGATCATCGACTCCACGTCACGGCCTACATAACCAACTTCGGTAAATTTGGTCGCTTCTACTTTAATAAAAGGTGCTTTCACCAGCCGGGCCAAGCGGCGCGCAATTTCCGTTTTGCCTACACCGGTCGGACCGATCATTAAAATGTTTTTCGGCAGCACTTCTTCCTGCATTTCTTCCGGAAGCTTGCTTCTGCGGTAGCGATTGCGCAAGGCAATGGCTACTGCCTTCTTTGCTTCCTCTTGGCCCACGATATATTTATTTAGCTCAGCGACAATTTCTCGGGGAGTTAAAGAACTCATCTTCTGATGCCCCCTTACAATTCTTCCACACTAATATTGTGGTTGGTATATACACAAATATCAGCCGCTGTGTGCAGCCCTTCAACAGCAATCTCCTTGGCAGAAAGGTTCGAATGTTTTAACAGCGCCCTGGCCGCTGCCAGCGCATAATTGCCGCCGCTACCGATAGCGGCAATGCCGTCATCCGGCTCAATAACTTCACCGCTGCCGGAGATAATTAAAATATGCTCTTTATTGGCCACAATGAGCATCGCTTCCAAGCGGCGCAGCGCTCTGTCCATACGCCAATCTTTGGCCAGTTCTACGGCTGATCTTAAAATATTGCCGTGATATTCTTCTAACTTGCCTTCAAATTTTTCAAAAAGTGTAAGAGCATCGGCAACAGAGCCGGCAAATCCGGCCAGCACCTTTCCTTGATAAAGCCGACGCACCTTAGTGGCCCTTTGTTTAAAAATGGCGTGTTCACCGAAAGTTACTTGGCCGTCTCCGGCAATCGCCACCTGTTCACCTTTTTTAACCGCCAGTATTGTTGTGGCATGAAACATAGAATATTCCCCTTTTCACAATTTATAATTATATCGGCTTTATTGTTTTTTGGCAATTAAATTTTCAACACATTTTGACAATTTATACTTTACAGACTGCCAATGGGTTCATGCCCGCGGATGGGTCTTTTGATATATCTGCCTTAGTTTTTCTCTGGTAACATGGGTGTAAATTTGCGTAGTTGAAAGGCGCACGTGTCCTAAAAGTTCTTGCACCGTGCGCAAGTCCGCCCCCCGATCCAACAGGTGGGTGGCAAAGGTGTGTCTTATGGTATGGGGGCTGGCACGGCGCTCCATGGCCACTTTCTTTAAATACTTATCCAGTATTTTGCGTACGCCGCGGGCAGTCAGCCGCTCACCCCGATAATTGACAAACACCGCATCAACACGGTGGGCTTTGGCCAATAGCTTTTCGCGGCCGTTGTTAAAATATATTTTTAAAGCTTCTACCGCATATGAGCCTAGGGGCACAATCCTTTCTTTCGCCCCTTTGCCGTAAACCCGCAAGTATCCGCCGGCAAGATCAACATCGGCAACATCTAAGTTAACCAGTTCACTCACCCTTAAGCCACAGGCATAAAGGGTTTCCAGCATTGCCTTGTCCCGCTGCCCTAAAGGTGTGTTGTCCGGCGCGTCCAACAGTTTTGTCACTTCTTCGGGATAAAAAAAACGGGGCAGCTTTTTCTTTACTTTCGGCGTTGCCACCCGGGAAAGGGGGTTATGATCAATAAAATCTTCCCGCAACAGATAATTATAAAAAGAGCGCCAGGCAGCAAGCTTGCGGGCAACGGTGCTGCGGGCCATGTCCGAAGATTGCAGCGCGGCCAAAAAACCGCGCATTAAATGATGATTTATGTCTGCCGGGTGCAGGTCTTCATCTTTCTTGCCGGTAATGGCACTAAAGTAATCCAACCCTTGAAAGAGATCCTTTTGATACTCTTCTATGGTGCGGGTTGAGGCGTTTTTTTCCAATTGTAAATACAGCAAAAACTGATCAATGTAGTGATACAAAGAAATCATCTTCCTTATAATACGATCTGTTAACACTCTTTTAGGTCATGTTCGGCAATAAATGTGCTTAGTTTTTCCAGTGCCCGCCGGGCAATGGTTTGATTGCGCAGTTTTTTGTTTTTAATTTTCTTTTCCAGCGGCGGTATCAAACCAAAGGTGATGTTCATCGGCTGGAAGCACTTGGCATCTGCCGTGGTGATGTAATGCAGCAGTGCTCCATGGGCGGTTTCCCGCGGAAAGACAAGGGGACTTTTGCCCACTGCCATGCGGGCGGCGTTAATTCCCGCCACCAAGCCCGCTGCCGCCGATTCCACATATCCTTCCACGCCGGTTATTTGGCCGGCAAAAAATAAACTTTCCCTTTTTTTGCATTGCAAGGTCGGCTGCAACAGGGTCGGCGAGTTAATGTAGGTATTGCGGTGCATTACACCGTAACGAACAAATTCCGCATTTTCCAGGCCGGGTATTAAAGAAAACACCCGCTTTTGCTCGCCCCACTTTAAGTTTGTTTGAAAGCCGACCATGTTGTACAGTGTTCCTTCCGCGTTGTCCTGACGCAGCTGCACCACGGCATAGGGGCGCTTGCCGGTCCGGGGATCGATCAGCCCCACCGGCTTGAGCGGCCCATACAACAGCGTATCCCGCCCGCGGGAGGCAAGTACCTCTACCGGCATGCAGCCTTCAAAGTGAATTTGTTTTTCAAAGTCTTTCATGGGTGCACGCTCGGCATTAATCAGGGCCTCATAAAAAGCGTTATACTCCTCTTCGGTCATCGGGCAGTTCAAATAAGCCGCCTCTCCCTTTCCATACCGAGAGGAGCGAAAAATCACGTCCATATTTAAAGATTCCAAGGTCACGATGGGTGCCGCCGCATCGTAGAAATACAAATAATTGCTACCGGTAATGGTTTTTATCTGGGCCGCCAAACTGTCTGATGTTAACGGTCCGGTAGCAATAATGACAATTCCCTCTGTCGGTATTTCCGTTACTTCCTCATAAACCACTTCCACCAGCGGATGGGCTTGCAGCACTTCGGTGATGTATTGGGAAAACCCCGTCCGATCCACTGCCAGCGCCCCACCGGCGGGAACGCGATGGCGCTCGGCGCTTTCCATAATCAGGGAACTCAGCCGGCGCATTTCTTCTTTTAACAGGCCGACGGCATTTTCCAGCCCGTTGGCTCTTAGAGAGTTGCTGCAGACCAATTCTGCAAAGTAGGCTGTATGGTGAGCCGGCGATTTCTTTTCCGGCCGCATTTCATACAATTTAACCGGAATACCGCGCCGGGCCAGCTGCCATGCGGCTTCCGATCCGGCCAAACCGGCGCCGATAACGGTTACAGCGTTGCTTTTCATGTGCTATTCTACAACTCCTATTGGTTATCTTGAAAAGATTGTTCCGCCCGGTAGCCGCATTCCTCATTGGTACACTTGACATAAGTTTTGTTGCGGCTATTTTTCTGCACCATTAAACTTTGGCAGTTGGGGCATTTTTCTTTCACGGGCAAATCCCAGCTGACAAACTCACAGTCGGGATAATTGCTGCAGCCGTAAAACTTTCTGCCTTTTTTACTGCGGCGCAACACTATGTCGCCGTCACATTCCGGACATTTTACGCCGGTAGGCTCCAGTAAGGGTTTGGTAAACCGGCAATCCGGAAAACCCGGGCAGGCTAAAAACTTACCGTAACGGCCAAACTTAACCACCATATTGCGCCCGCATTTTTCGCAAATTTCATCCGTTACTTCTTCTTGCAGTTCTACTTTACCGATGGCCTCTTCCGCCGCTTTTAAGGTTTGATCAAAGGGGCCGTAAAAGTCTTTTAAAACCTTTACCCAATCCTCTTCCCCTTCGCCGATTTTATCCAGTTTGCTCTCCATTTCGGCGGTAAATTCTACATTAATTATATCATTAAAATATTCTTTAAGTAAATCAACGACAATGATGCCCAGTTCCGTGGGGTAAAACTGCTTATTCTCCCGCACCACATATCCCCGCTTTTGAATGGTATCTACAATCGGTGCGTAAGTGCTGGGGCGGCCGATGCCCTGTTCCTCCAGCGCCTTTACCAAGGTGGCTTCGGTATAGCGGGGCGGGGGTTGGGTAAAGTGCTGCTTGGGATCCAATCCCTTTAAGTCCAACTGTTCCCCTTCATTGAGCGGCGGGATAATCCCTTCCGTTTCCTTTTCATCGGTTTCATCGTCCGTTCCCTCGATATAAACCTGCATAAAACCGGGAAACTTCATAATCGAGCCGTTGGCGCGAAAGATATAATCATTGGCTTTAATGTCAACGCCGGTGGTGTCCATCACTGCCGGCGCCATTTGACTGGCGATAAACCGGGACCAAATCAATTTGTAAAGTTTATATTGGTCGTTGGTTAAATATTGTTTGATTGACGCCGGATCAAGATGTACATATGTGGGGCGAATTGCCTCGTGGGCGTCCTGAATTTTTCCTTCCTTTTTATCTTTGCCCTTTTGCTTTACTTCTTCCGGCACATATGCCGGGCCAAAGCGTTCCAAAATAAACTGCCTGGCTTCTTGTTTAGCCGCCTCTGACACTCTTTGCGAGTCGGTACGAATATAAGTAATCAAACCGGTAGTGCCTTCGCTGCCAATATCCAAGCCTTCATAAAGCTGCTGCGCCACCACCATGGTCTTGCGGGCGGTAAAGTTTAGTTTTCTGGAAGCTTCCTGCTGCAGTGAGCTGGTGGTAAAGGGGGGTGCCGGGTAACGCCGCTTTTCCTTGCGCGTGATTTTATGCACAATAAAGGACGCATTTTTCAGCTCGGCCAGCACTTGCTTCATCTGCTGTTCACTTTTTACTTCCAGCTTTTTGTCGCGGTACTTATTTAGCTTCGCTTCAAAAACACTCTGTCCGGGTTTGGAAAGTTTTGCGGTCAGGGTCCAATATTCTTCCGGCACAAAAGCATTAATTTCTTCTTCCCGATCAACAATCAAGCGCACCGCCACCGACTGCACCCTGCCGGCAGACAGCCCTTTCTTTACTTTCCGCCACAACAGCGGACTTAAGTTATAGCCAACCAGGCGATCAAGAATTCTTCTGGTTTGTTGGGCGTTAACCAAATCCAGATTAATCTTGCGGGGCTGTTTAACCGCTTTTTGAATTGCGGATTTGGTAATCTCGTTAAACTCAATGCGGCAGGGCATATCTTCGTCAATACCCAACAGATGCTGCAAATGCCAGGCAATGGCCTCCCCTTCCCGGTCGGGGTCAGCGGCCAGCAATATGCGGTCCGCTTTTTTGGCTTCCTTTTTTAGCTCCTTGATTATTTCGCCTTTTCCCCTAATGGTGATATATTTGGGAGTAAAATTATTTTCTATGTCAACACCAAACTGGCTTTTCGGCAAGTCTCTGACATGACCCATAGAAGCCTTTACTTTGTAATTCCTGCCAAGAAATTTACTGATACTTTTGGCTTTAGCCGGAGATTCCACAATTACTACAGTCTTTGCCAACTGTTATACACCCCTATACATAACAAAGTTCAATAGCGCAAATATCTTTACTGTTATTTCTAACAATCTATCCAACTGCTCATTTATTTAGAACTGTGCCCAGAATTTATCACGGCATACATTTTGCCGGGCAGTTTTTTTACCAAGCCCTTAACTTCTAAAAAGGTAAGTGCCGATACCACTTCCGCTGAAGGTGCATTTACCTTTAAAATTAATTCTTCCAAATGGAGCGGATCGCCGGTTAACGCCTGATATACCTTTTGCTCTGTAAGGCTGAGCTTTAACTTGCCGAAGCTTTTGGCTTTGGGTTCAGCAAATAAAGTTTCCAGCCCCAGCTCATCTAATATATCGCCAACTTCCGTTACCGGTCTTGCCCCCTGCTTTAACAGTTTAAGGGGCCCCTTGCTTAAACTGCTGAATATACTGCCCGGAACGGCCATCACTTCGCGCCCCTGTTCCAGCGCCAAATCTGCGGTAATTAAGGCGCCGCTTTTTTCCGCCGCTTCCACAACCACCACAATCTTGGCCAGGCCGCTGATAATGCGGTTGCGGGAAGGAAAATGCCAAGCCTCGGGCGGTGAACCCAGCGGAAACTCGGTAATTAACGCTCCCTGCTCGCCGATTTGCTGATATAGCTTTGCGTTCTCTCTGGGATAAACCACATCTAAACCGCAGCCCAACACGGCAAGGGTAAAGCCCTTTGCTTCCAGGCAACCGCTGTGTGCCGCCGTGTCTATTCCGCGGGCCAAGCCACTGACCACTATAACATTATTTTCCGCCAATTCACCGGCTAACCTTCTCGCGGCGGTAATGCCATAAGCCGTCGGCTTGCGGGTGCCCACCACCGCCACCGCCTGTTCATGGTACTTTTGCAAATTGCCGCGCACAAACAATCCCGGCGGCGGATCATATATTTCCCGCAGCGGCTGCGGATAAAGAGGATCGTCAAAGGTAATGAAACTAATTTTGTGCCGGTAGAGCCGGTCCAGTTCGGCATCCAAATCTATCTGCGAGCGCTGCCAAACCAAACCTTCCGCCATTACTGACGTAATATTGGGAACGGCTTTAAGTTCCTGCTCACCGGCCAGCCAGGCATTTTGGGGCCCGTCAAAGTGATCAATAATTTGCCACACTCTTTTCCCGCTGCCCGGCAGTAATAACTGCCAGCCCAGCCAATACTTTTTATCATCCATCAACATCCACCCCGAGGAAATGCACAACCTGTCAACTGCATTAGCCTATTCGGGGCGGAAGATATATTTCCTGCATATTCAGATAATTATTTTGTCCGGCCGATTGTCAATACAGCTGTCAACACATTGCCAGGGCTTAGTTTTTTCGGGGTACATAAAAATATATTTTTGGCAAAATCACTCTGTCAACTCTAAAATAGGGTCCAAATTTTGCCGTACCGTTAACAAATCGGCGTATAAATCGCCGTACACTTTAAGGCGTTGAAAAATTGTTTTTAGATTAAAATTAGCCTGATTTATACCGCCGGCCTCAATTTCACTCCAAGTTAGCGGGGTAGATACCGGCCCACCCGCTTGCGGCCGCAAACTGTACACCCAGGCCATTGTCTTTCCCCGGGTGTTTTGTAGATAATCCAAATAGATTTTTTGCCCCCGTTTGCTTACCGTTCTTTCCGTGGTGCATTTTGCCGGATAAATTTCTTCAATTGTATTGGCGATGTACTTCATCGCCGCGGTAACTTCCTTAAAGGTGTGTTTGGGTTCCAGCGGGATAAAAATATGCAGCCCGCTCAAGCCGGATGTTTTGGGATAGCTTTTAAGATTAAACTCTTTTAAGGCCTGCTTTACCAGCAAGGCTACCTTTAACACTTCATCAAAGGCCATGTTTTGAGCCGGATCAAGATCCAGCACCGCAATGTCGGGGTATTCAATATGTTCTATGCGCGATGTCCAGGCATGAATCTCGATACAGCCCAGGTTAGCCAGCCAGAGCAATACCGGCAGCCGATCGCATACCGGATAATTTATTTTTTTCTCCCCATGGTCAACGGCATGGGTTTTTACCCAGGCGGGAGCGTGCTCCGGACATTCTTTTTGATAAAAATATTCCCCGCCGATACCGTGGGGATAGCGCTTCATCACCAACGGCCGCCCGGCAATGTGCGGCAGCAAGGTTTGTGCAATATCATAATAGTATTTAATTAGCTCACCCTTGGTGATGCCGTCGGTAAACATAACTTTATTTAAGTTGGTAAGCTTCACTTTTATGCCTTCAACTTCTACTACCGCCTCGTCTTTTTTCACCGCCATTTTTGCCAACCACCTTATCCCGCTGATATTAACCATTAGGTTATGCAGATTATCAAAAAATAAAAAAATGCCCCCGGATTTTTTACGTGCATTCGTCCGTTCGTGGGGGCAAATCGGCAAAGTTAGCGGTGGTTTTTTGTTCAAAAACCTGCATGATACTGCGGGGATCTATTTTCCACCAATAACCCAGGCTGTAAATCATTTGTAACTGCAACTCCTTTTTTACATCCTGCGGCCCGTTCACATAATCAATCTGCACTTTAACGTTGACGGTGCGGGTGTTTTTATCCATTTCACCGATTTGATAATCCAGCCCTTTAACGGTGCGGGCCTGCCGGAGAAAATCTTTGGCATCCAGTTCCGGCACCCCGGCCAAAGTGTGCAGGGCAATGTCCGGTGCCTGCTGATCTAAAGCACATAAGGCAATTTCCGCCACTTCTTCCGGATTGGCCGTTTTAAGCATTTCCGGCAGGCGGCAGGCCGCCTTCCACACCATTATTTGGTGCGCCAAATTGGGCTCATCGGGATGGGCATGGGTAGTGCTGCCTAAAAAGTGAATGCAAAAATGGCCGTCAAAGTTATTGTAGCGAATGCGCCCCTCCCCGTGGGGCATGCCGTTCATCGAGGCGGCCAGGCGCATGTCGGCTACCTCCACCACAATGGCCCGCCGCCGCCAGCTCCACTCACCGTTGTAGATTTCTTTCATGATTTCGGTATCGCGGGCGGTCAGCGGCTGCACGTCGGCGTGATAAGTGCCGGCACGGCGCTGCACTTCAAAGCGCAGCCCGGTATCAACATCTTCAACGGTGGCCTTGGTATAGCAGCGGAAAATGTGCCTGGCCTCTTCCCAGGGCATCAATTGCCCGTAAGGGCTTAGCCTTTCCAAGCGGGCAATATAACCGTTAGACATCTCCCTTAAGCGATAACTGGGCAGTACCGCAGTACCGTCCGGCAAAAAATAATCACCGTCTTCTGAGAGCAAATACTGCACTTCTTTCTTACCCTTCTTTACCGTAAGCGAATACAAGGCCAACTGTTTCGGCGGGCCGGGCTGGCGCATTTTTTGCACATATTTCAATGCTTCCAGAATATCTTTTTTGTCCTGTTCATTGGTTACGGTAATCTCCCCCGGCCACCTGAGGGCGGCATAAGTTATTTCCGCCGGCGTTTCCGGCCAGTAAACCCGGGCTAAAAAGGCAATGGGCAGGACAAACAATAAAATTTTCGCCAGCAAACGAAAGCGGATAAAAATTATCCTTTTTAACTTCACGGTGCTCACCCATATCTTTTCCTTCTAAAAAAAGATATGGGTAAAAAACAAAATTATGTCTAATCATTTTTCCAACCGGCACTCTTTAACGTCCTTATCCGGGCGCAGGCCTTTGAAACTCGCATGCCGCAGCCTGCCGTCGGCGGTGAGCTCGCTGTAGTGCACCTCACAAACATAGCGGGGCGCTACCCACTTAGGATTGTGCAGATCCTTTTTCGGCGGCACTTTAAAGGGCGGGGCAGCGGTTTCCAGGGGTTTGAGCAATTCCGTTAAACGCTGCTTTTCACGAAAACTAAAGCCGGTACCTACCTTTCCCCGGTAAGTTAAGCGGCCTTGGCTGAAATCTGCGACAATTATTGCCCTTAAATCATCACTTTGCCGGGCCCCTTCATAACCGCAGATCACCAGATCTGCCGATTTTACCCGGCGAATCTTTTTCCAGCTGTGAGAGCGTTTGCCCGGCAGGTAAACGCTGTCTAGCCTTTTAGCCACTACCCCTTCCAAATCTTTTTCCACACAGGCCCGATAAAAGTCAACGCCCCTTTCGGTAACAAACTGTGAGAGTAGCAAGTTGTTTTCCGCTTTTACCATGGCGGCTAATATTTCTTTGCGTTCTAGCAGCGGCAAATTCATCACCGGCTCCCCGGCGGCATAAAGCACATCAAAGGCGACAAAAACAGCAGGCAGCTTTAATGCCGCCTGCTTAATGCGGACGGCATCATTCGTGCGGCCCCGCGACTGCAGCGCGTCAAATGACGGCATGCCTTTATCCAGCACGATGATTTCTCCGTCTAAAATTGCCGGCAGCCGCCCAACCTGCCGGTGTATACCGCCCAACTCCGGAAAAACCGCGGTTAAATCCTGTAAATTGCGCGAGCGGATTTGCGTGGTATCGTCCAGATAAAGCAGTCCGCGGTAACCGTCCCATTTAATTTCAAAAAGATAATCCCCACTGTCAAAGGGCGCTGAGCTTACCGCCAGCATTGGTTTGAGCAAAGGCAGCGACACAACAGCCAACCTCCTAAATTAGCTTTAGCAGTAGCTTTGCCCTAATCAGCAGGATTTATCTGCTGTTTTTTCCGGCCGGCTGACAATTGGCTGATGAACGGTGTAGGCCTTAAAGATATCGCTGCGGCTGACAATGCCCACCAGCCTGCCGGAAGCATCCAATACCGGCAGGCGGCCGACGCCGTGATCGCTCATCAATACTACCGCGGTAATTAGCGACTGCTCTTCTTCAACGTAAATCAGCCGCTGCTTCAACAGCTCGGCTAAATTTACGTTGTGCTTGCCTTCTCGCAATGCGCGCCGCAGCATTTTGCGGGTAACTATCCCCTGCACCGTACCGTCGGATCTTACCACAACCAAGCCCTGATGGGTGCTTTGCTGTATCTCATTCCAGGCCTGCCGGACTGTGCTCCCTGCAGAAACCGTTTCCGGCATGGGCGTCATTACTTCCTTAATAGTAGTATTGGTCAGCACGTCCGGCCGGCGCATTTGTTCTAAGTCCAAGCCCTGACGGTACAACTTGGTGGTGTAAATGCTGTGCTTGCTCAAGGCGGTGGTAATCACATAGCTGATAATGGCAGTAACCATCAGCGGCAGGATTAATTTGTCGTCACCGCTTAATTCCAGCAGTAAAAAAATTCCGGTCAGCGGAGCAAAAGACCCCCCGGCCAGCACACCGGCCATGCCCACAAAGGCATAAGCCATCGGGCTGGCCACCAACTGGGGAAACAGTTGTTGGACCAACAAACCAAAGATGCCGCCCAGCATGGCGCCCAGGTATAGGGAAGGGGCAAATACGCCGCCCGAACCGCCCGAACCAAGGGTAATGGAAGTGGCCAATAGTTTTAAAATCAGCAGCGCAGCCATTAGCCCCAGCGTGTATTTTCCCGCCAGCGTGATTTCAATGATGTCATAACCTACCCCAAACACCTGCGGAAAATAAAGGCCGATGGCGCCGACAATCAACCCGCCCACCGCCGGCATGAGAAAGCGCGGCTTTAAGGGAATGCTGTTGAAAACATCTTCAATGCGATAAAAGGTTTTGATGTAAACATAAGAAAAAAGGCCGGTGGCAACGCCCAACAGCGCAAAAAGCGGTATTTCCGCCAAACTGCTAAGCACAAACTGCGGTACGGCAAAGGATGATACCGGCAACAAGATGTGGCTGACCACGGATGCGGTTACCGCGGATGTGATCACCATCAAGAGATGGGTAGTGGCAAACTCGCCTAAAATTACCTCTAGGGCAAAAATTACCCCGCCAATCGGCGCATTAAAGTTTGCCGCCACCCCGGCAGCCGCCCCGCAGGCAACCAGCGATCGCATAAAATGAGGCGGCAGTTTTAAAAGCTGGCCAAAGAGCGAGCCGATGCCGGAGCAAATGTGGATAATTGGCCCCACCCGCCCGGCGGAACCGCCGGAACCGATGGTTATTGACGCAGCCAAGGTCTTTACCGCTACCGTGCGGACGGGAATATAACCGCCGTGCAGTATTTCATCCGCCATTACCTCGGGCACGCCGTGCCCTCTGGCTTCTTTCGCTCCGTAATATACCAGCGGCCCGACAATCAAGCCGCCGATAGCCGGCAGCAGCAGGACATAGTACTGCTGCAAAAAAGCAAAAAGCTCTTTGCCCTGTCCGAAAAATATACCGTTAAAAAAGTCCAGCAGCCACAAAAATACAAAAACGACAATACTGCACAAGCCGCCGACTACAATGCCATAGATAATTTCTGTTAAATGACGGTTTTTACTGTTATTGCTTGCCGGCATAACTTACCCCTCGATACTGACTTTTTATTATGTAAACATACCATTATCATACTTCTAATTAACCAATTAGTAAATAATGCCCGGTAAAAAAGCCCAAAACGCTTATTAAATTGCCTTTTGGGCTTTGCGGCGCGAAGCGGCTTTCTTCTTTTTCTCCTTTTCTTGTTTGGCCAAATCAATGCTGGTTTTCAGCGCGGTCATTAAATCCACTACCTTTTCGGTATCCGGCTGCGGCGGCACTTCTACCGCCTCTCCGGCAATTTTAGACTGAATTACTTCCATTAATGCCTGGCGATACTCATTGGTGTATTTGGCCGGATCAAACTCAGCGGAAAGATTGTTAATTAAAGTTACCGCCATTTTCAGTTCATTATCATGCAGCTCAACCTTGTAATTCAGCTCAGGGATGTTTTCCGGCTTGCGCACTTCATCGGGGTAATACATGGTACTCATCATAATAGTGTCCTCTGCCACCCGGATAACCGCCAGCGCCGGTTTGCTGCGGATAACCACCTTCGCCACCGCTACCTTGCCGGTTTCCTGCATGGATTTTTTCAACAGCTGATATACTTTTTGCCCCCCTTCACCGGGCACCAAATAATAAGCTTTGTCATAATAAACCGGGTCGATTTCCTCTAAATTGACAAAATCTATAATATCAATACTCTTGGTTGCCGCCCCCGGCAGGCGTTCAAAATCTTCTTCCTTAAGCACCACATACTTGCCTTTTTCGTATTGATATCCGCGCACGATTTCCTCCGGCGGCACCTCAACATCACAATAGGCGCAATAACGCCGGTATTTTACCGGTGTTTTGCACTTTTCATGCAGGTAGTTAAATTTTATATCCTTATTTTCAGTGGCAGCGTACATTTTAACCGGCACATACACCAGGCCAAAGCTGATTGCCCCCTTCCAAAGCGGTCGCACCTAAAACACCTCCCTTTATTTAGCCTTTTATGAAATATTTTCCCTATAAACCAATCACTTCACCCAATTACCTGGGTTGCTACTAGAATAACCCACTAAAACTATGCTTATCCTAAGTAAAAGAAAATAAGAATGACACATTTTTATTATCCATTTTACCGACTGGCTGCCATTATGCTTTCTGCAAGTATAATGACAAATTATTTAGAAATGAGGCTTTACATTGATCTGGTTATTGATTATCTCGATGGCCGAACGCATGGGGCTGATCATCGCCATTGCCTTTTTGTTCACCCGCTGGACTCGCTTTCGGCAACTTTTGGATCAAAAACCCAGCAATGAAGAAAAGCTGGTGTTGGCGGTAATTTTCGGCCTGTTTGGCATCATCGGCACCTACACCGGAATTACCATCAGCCCGGGGGAAGTACAGCATCAGTTTCCCGGCGAACTGGCTTACGAAGATGCCATTGCCAGCTCCCGGGCCATTGGCGTCATTGTGGCCGGCTTATTAGGCGGCCCGATTACCGGTGTCGGTGCCGCTTTAATAGCAGGCACCCACCGGGTATTGCTGGGGGGGTTTACCGCCCTTGCCTGCAGTGTCTCCACTTTATATGAAGGATTATTGGGCGGCCTTTTTTACAAAATACTTGGGCAGAAAAAAAGCAACCCGGTAAAAACGGCACTGTTGGCCGGTTTATTAGGTGAAATAGGCCAAATGCTGATTATTTTAATGATCGCCAAGCCCTTCTCTAAGGCTTGGCAGCTGGTACAAATCATTGCCGCTCCGATGATCATTGCCAACAGCCTCGGCATTGCCTTGTTTATTGCCATTATACAAATCATCATGGAAAACGATCGGCGGGTGGGTACTGCCTATGCGCAAAAGGCCTTAACTATAGCCAATAAAACCCTGCCCCATCTACGCACCGGTTTAAATGAAAAGTCCGCCCTGGCCACCGCCCAAATTATCTACGATGAAACAAACGTAGTTGCGGTGGCGATAACCGACCGAGAAAAAATTCTCGCCCATGTCGGGCAGGGCGCTGACCACCATTTAGCCGGTGAAGCCATATTAACGGAAGTAACCAAACAGGTACTAAAAAACAAAGAGCTAAAAATTGCCGCCAACCCTTCAGAAATAGTTTGCCGGCATCCCCACTGCCCGCTGCAGTCGGCGATAGTGGTGCCGCTAACCGGCAGCAGGCAAATCTTCGGTTCTTTTAAACTGTATTTTGCCAACAGAAAAATTCCGGACAAATTTATGATTGAACTGGCTCAAGGCCTGGCCCATTTGTTTTCCACCCAGCTGGAACTGGCCGCTGCCGAAAAACAGGCCCGTTTGTTACAAGATGCGGAAATTAAGGCATTACAGGCGCAAATTAATCCCCACTTTCTTTTTAACGCCATCAATACCGTGGTGGCACTAATTCGCACCAACCCAGCAACCGCACGCAAGGTGCTGGTTAGCCTAGGCAGCTATATCCGGCAAAATTTAAAATCTTCATTAAATAAATGGAATACACTGGAGAACGAGCTTAAACACGTACAGGCATATTTGACGGTTGTACAAGCCCGTTTTTCTAACAAACTGCAAGTGGAAATAGATATTCCGCAAAACTTGTACCATTTGCTGCTGCCGCCCCTTACTTTGCAGCCGTTGGTGGAGAATGCTGTGCAGCACGGGTTTGACAAAATAACTGAGCAATCAGCCGTTGCTATCTGCGCGGTGCAAAAAAATAATTATGCGTTGATACAGGTAAAAGATAACGGCAAAGGCATTGCGCCGGAAATTCTTCCTACCTTATTAGAACCGGAAAAAAGAAAAACTACCGACGGCATTGGCTTAATTAACGTGCACAGCCGCTTAGTGGGACTGTTTGGAGCACACTGTGGCTTGCAGATTAAAAGCACATTGGGAGAAGGCACCACAGTAACTTTTAAGCTGCCGATAAACACAAGGGAGGAGCACTGATGCGAGTTGCCGTAGTGGATGACGAAGCGCCGGCCAGAGATGAATTAATCTACCTTTTAGAACAGCATCCCGATGTAGAAGTGGTAGCAGAGGCGGAGGATGCGGCAACGGCAGTGCAGGTATGTTGGCGCCTGCGCCCGGATGTGGTGTTTTTGGACATCAACATGCCCGGAACAGACGGATTGACTGCAGCCCGCCGGCTTGCCGAATTAAGCGAGCCGCCGCTGTTGGTCTTTGCCACCGCCTACGATCAGCATGCGCTGGAAGCCTTTGAAGTTAATGCGGTAGACTACCTGCTAAAACCTTTTTCTGAAGAAAGAGTGGCGGAAACCATTGCTAAACTGCGCAAGCTGGTGAAAAAAAGAAGGGCGGAAACCATTATTGAACAAAAGATTGCCGTGCAAGATGAAGAAGAAATTAAATTGATAGATCCCAAGGAAATAGTATTTGCCGCCAGGGAGGGCCGGAAGGTTGTGCTAAAAACAGCGGACAATAAATACACGGTGGACTTTACGCTGCAACAGCTGGAAAACAAAATAGCGGACAGCGGCTTTTTTCGCCCCCACAACAGTTTTTTAGTCAACGCCGAGATGATAGAAAAAATTGAACCTTGGTTTAACGGCTATCAACTGGTAATGAAAGACCGGGATGCTTCTAAAATTCCCGTCAGCCGCAGCGGCATGAAACAAATTCGCCGCCTGTTAAATATATAAGTAACGCAACCAACTAAGCTTTACTTACGACAGTTGATACCGGGAATATGACCAATGAGACAAATTTTTCACTGCCACCATTTCTTCCGATTTAAAATATAACTGCAAAAAAGCTAAAGGGAGGGAAAATAATGTTCACTTTTCTTCTTGCTATCGCTTTGTTATTAGGCGGCTACTTCGTATACGGAAAATTTGTGGAAAAAGTGTTCGGTATTAACGAAAATCGCCCAACCCCGGCCTATACCATGACTGACGGTGTTGACTACTTGCCGCTCGATACTAAGCGGGCCAGCTTAATTCAGCTGCTGAACATTGCCGGCTTAGGACCGATTTTTGGGGCAATCATGGGTGCGCTGTGGGGCCCGGTGGCCTTTCTTTGGATTGTCTTTGGTAGTATTTTTGCCGGTGCAGTTCATGACTACTTCTCCGGCATGCTGTCGATCAGAAATAACGGTGCCGGCTTGCCGGAAATGGTCGGTAAATACCTTGGCAAGGGCATGCAAACTTTCACCAACGGGTTTGCTCTTATACTGTTAGTTTTAGTCGGTACTGTTTTCATGACCGGACCGGCAAAATTGCTGGCAGACTTAACACCCGGCTGGATGGATTTATCAGTTTGGGTAGGTATTATACTTGTCTACTACATTTTAGCAACGCTTTTGCCGGTTGATAAAATCATCGGCCGTTTTTACCCCATGTTTGGGGCGCTGTTGTTAATTATGGCCGCCGGTGTAGGTTTTTCTCTGCTTTTCCAAGGATATCAAATTCCGGAACTGACTTTAGCTAACCTGCACCCGGATAACGCACCGATTTGGCCGCTGTTGTTTATTACCATTGCCTGCGGGGCGATTTCCGGCTTTCATGCCACCCAGTCACCGATTGTGGCCCGGGTAACCAAAAACGAAAAATACGGACGGCAAATTTTTTACGGCATGATGATCGGTGAAGGGATTATCGCCTTGATTTGGGCCGCTGCCGGTATGACCTTCTATGGCGATACAGCCAGCCTGTCTGCAGTGTTGGCCGGTCCCGGCCCGGCCGGTGTAGTAAAAGATGTGGCCACCACCATGCTGGGGGCGGTAGGCGGCACACTGGCAGTGCTAGGGGTAATTATTCTGCCCATCACTTCAGGTGATACCGCTTTCCGCAGTGCCCGGCTGCTTATTGCCGACTTTTTGAAACTGCCCCAAAGACAAATCGTTAAACGCTTGTCAATTGCGATTCCCATGTTTATCGTTGCTTACACTTTAACTAAAATTGACTTTAACTTCCTATGGCGGTATTTCTCTTGGGCCAACCAAACAACGGCAATGATCATGCTGTGGGCCGCTGCAGTTTACTTGCTGCAGGAAGGCAAAAACCACTGGATTGCGTCCGTGCCGGCTGCCTTTATGACCATGGTGTCATTCACCTACATCTTAATGGCGCCGGAAGGTTTCCAACTTCCTACCGCCATCTCTTACCCGCTGGGTGCTATCCTGGCAATGATTCCGATTGGGCTGTTTATTGCTAAGGCAGTAAAAATCGGCAGAAAATCGCTGGCAGCAACTGCTAAAAAGCCTACCGTTGATGAAGAATAAAAAAGTAACAGGCGGGGTATGCCCCGCCTGTTGCTTTTTTTGTATGTCGTTAAATAAAATTTTTCGTTACCTTTTCGCCGTCATAACTAAACAGCACCGGCTTATGATCAACCACCGTTTCTAAGTGTACCGGCCGCCCCCAGATTAAATGCACATGGGGCAGCGTTTTTTCTAAGTGGGCTAAATCCAGGTCCAACCCTTCATGCTTATGTAAGAGATAAAGTTCTCCCCGTTTTAAATAATCGCCGTCTTTAACCACCACAACCGGCACACCGCAGTTAGTTAAATTCTTTACCAGCTCATCCCGCACATTCCGCCAGTTTTTATCCACTATTTTATAATCTTGACCCACAAGGCGATAAAGATATAAATCCATTTCTTCCACCAGTTCTTTAGTTAAATAATTTCGTAAAAAACTGACATCGTTGTCTACCGCGCGCACTTCAAAAATTTTTTCTCTTCCCTCTCCCCCCGGGCGGCCATACTTTTCGCGCTCTTCAACAGTAGGATGATCCCATCTTTTTTCAATATCTTCAAAGATTTTCATGCCCAAGTAATAGGGGTTGATGCCGGTGGCAGATTTTTGGATCACTTCGGCATGCATTTTGGCGAACTCCACGGCATCTGCTTCCGCTAAATCCAGTTCCCGCATAATGCGCACATGCCAGTAAGAAGCCCAACCTTCGTTGATTATTTTAGTTTGCATTTGCGGCCAAAAATAAAACATCTCATCCCGCAGCACCGAAATAATGTCCCGCTGCCAGTCTGCCAAATCCTTGGCGTGTTCCATTAAAAACAGCATTAAGTCGTTTTCATGCCCTTCGGGAAAGGGTCTGGCTTTTTGTTCACCCTTATTGCCGCAGGCACAAGCTTGGAGCCGGTCAAGCTCCCATAAATCATCGTAAGGTGTAGCCTGTTTATTACAGCATTTTTCTTCTTTGCTTGGTTCTTTTATGTAATAGTGAGGATCGATGTGCTGCTGCAATGCCAGTGCCGCATCTAAAAACCGCTCTACCCGTTCGTACCCGTACTGCAGTTCATAGCGGCGAAAACGCTCGGCGGCAACGGACATTGATTCCATCATATCCCGGTTGGTATGGCGAAACCAGGCGTTGTTTTTGAAAAAATCACAGTGAGCCAGCACATGGGCTACCACCATTTGATTTTGAATTAAACTGTTGCCTTCCAGCAAAAAGGCATAACATGGGTTGGAATTAATCACCATTTCATAAAGCCGGCTTAAGTTATAGTCATATTGCGTCTTCATTTTATGATACATTTTTCCAAAGGACCAGTGGGTGTACCGCGTCGGCATGCCGTATGCCCCAAAGGTATAAATAATATCTGCCGGGCAGATTTCAAAACGCATCGGATAAAAATCCAGGCCGAACTTTTGAGCGATATCAATAATTTTTTGGATTGATTTTTCTAAAATTTTAATTTCCCGGTCCATGCCACCCCCGCCTATCTTCACCTGCTTGAACGGTCGCTGAAAAAGGCCTTTAAAGCCGGATAAACCCCGTGTTTATCGCGAATACTGACAACGGTAAACTTTTCGTTTTCTATCCGTTTGAAGGCTGTTTTAAGCGTGCTGGTGTAATAATACGGGCCTTCGATTTCGCCGTAGCCGATTAAGTTGCAGTACTCCAGCAGTTTGGTTACCAGTTCAACACAGCGCTCGTTATCGGTATTTAAATTGTCGCCGTCGGAAAAGTGAAAGGCATAAATGTTATAATCCTTTGGGTTATACCGCTTTTCAATTAAATCTAAGGCTAATTGATAAACTGACGAACACTTGGTGCCTCCGCTTTCGCCTTTGGTGAAAAATTCCTCTTCGGTAACTTCTTTTGCTTCGGTGTGATGGGCTAAAAACGCAATTTCTACCTGCTGGTATTTGCTGCGCAAAAAGCGCACCATCCAAAAAAAGAAACTGCGGGCAATATACTTTTCATAGGGACCCATGCTGCCGGATGTATCCATCATCGCCAGCACCACCGCAGCGGACTCATACTTATAGTTGGTTTCCCAAGTTTTATAGCGTAAATCCTCCGGCATGATGCCGTAAATGCCGGGTTTACCCTTTTTGGCATTGCGCTTGAGGGTTTCCAGCAGCGTCCGCTTGCGATCTATGTTGCCGGAAAGCCCCTTTTTTCGAATGTCGCGAAATTCTATTGCTTCCGATGCCAGCCGCTTGCTGTGTTTTTGCTTTAAATCCGGCAGCGTGAGATTTTCAAACAGCATCTCAGATACTTCTTCCAGGCTGACATCCGCCTCGTAGAAATCTACACCGGGTAAGTCTCCCGCCCTTTTGCCTTTGCCGCTGCCCTGGGGGCGGCTGCCGCCAATGACATCCCCTACCTTGCTATTTCCGTCGCCCATGCCGCCGTGCTTTTGCTTGCGGTGGTCGTAGCGAAAGCGGTATTCTTCCAGTGACCTAATCGGCACCCGGATGATCCTGTTTTTATCAGACATAATGATGCTTTCTTCAGTAATGATATCAGCTAAATTATTTTTAATTGCCTGGCGTACCTTTTCCCGGTGCCGCTGCTGATCTAGCTCTCCCTTGCGGTGCAGCGACCAGTCTTCCTTGGAAACAATGCATTCCACAGCTCTCACCTACCGATTCAACAAACTGCCCACGTACTTTAACAATTCATTGGCACAGATTGGGCAGTAACCGTGTTCAGATATCAAACGGGCGCTTACTTCGTTAATGCGCTTTAACTGTTCGGCATCGGGAGTTTTAGTAGAGGTGGTGATTTTTACTACGTCTTTTAAGTCGGCAAACAGTTTTCTCTCAATGGCCTCCCGCAAGCGCTCGTGCGACTGATAATTAAACCGCTTATTTTTACGGGCATATGAGGATAAACGAATGAGAATTTCTTCCCGAAAGGCCTTTTTGGCATTTTCTGATACGCCGATTTGTTCTTCAATTGAACGCATTAACCGCTCATCCGGGTTAATTTCTTCATCTGTAATCGGATCCTTCAACTTTACCCCGTTGCAGTAAGCCTCGACGTTATCTAAATAGTTTTCAAACAGCACCTTGGCATTTTCTTCAAAAGAATAAACAAATGCCTTTTGCACCTCTCTTTTAGCTATTTCGTCATATTCACGCCGGGCAATGGAGATAAAATTAAGCAGTTTTTCTTTATCTTCTTTGGTAATGGAAGGATGCTGATCCAGGCCGTCTTTAAGTGAGCGCAGCACATCCAGCGGGTTAATGCACTTGGTATCGCTGCGAATTAGCGCACTGGACAGGCGATTGATTACATACCGGGGATCCACACCGCTCATCCCTTCGTCTTCCGCTTCCTGCCTAAGCTCATCTATATCCTTTTGCTTAAAACCTTCAACATCTTCGCCGTCATACAACTTCATTTTTTTGACAATATCCATTCCCTGCTTTTTGGATTCCTTCAAGCGGGACAATACCGCGAAAATGCTGGCCACTCTTAAGGCGTGCGGTGCTATGTGAATGTCTTTTAGATCACTTTGTTTAATTAACTTATTGTAGATTTTAATTTCATCGGAAACGCGCAGGTTATAGGGAACCCTGATGACAATCATGCGGGATTGCAGCGCTTCGTTTCTTTTATTGGAGATAAAGGCGCGGTATTCGTTTTCATTGGTATGTGCGACAATCATCACGTCGGCATAAATTAAAGCAAACCTACCGGCTTTGAAATTTCCCTCTTGAGACAGGGACAAGAGGTTCCACAGAAACTTTTCATCGCATTTAAGCATTTCCTGGAATTCCATTAAGCCCCGGTTGCTGATGTTTAACTCGCCGTCAAATCGATAGGCCCGCGGATCGCTTTCTGAGCCGTATTCGGCAATGGTGGAAAAATCAATGCTGCCGGTTAAGTCTGCAATATCCTGACTTTTGGGATCAGACGGCGCAAAGGTGCCGATTCCTACCCGGTCATCTTCACTGATAATTACCCGCTCTACCGGTACTTTTTCAATGTCTCCGTTAAATTCCGTCTCCAGCCGCAGACGGCAGACCGGGCATAAGTCTCCTTCAATATAAACGTTGTACTCTTCCATAAATTCTTTGCGCAGTTCATGGGGAATGAGATGCAGAGGCTCTTCGTGCATGGGGCAACCCTTTATTCCGTACAGCGCCCCCGCATCGGTGCGCGAGTACTCTTCCAAGCCTTTTTTCAGCATCGACACCAATGTGGATTTGCCGCCGCTTACCGGCCCCATTAACAACAAAATGCGTTTGCGCACATCAAGCCGGCGGGCGGCAGGGTGAAAATACTCTTCCACCAGCTTTTCTAAGGTTGTATCCAAACCAAAAATCTCTTTATTAAAAAAGTTATAACTTTTTACACCGTTAATCTCTTTAAAACCGGCGTCTTTAATCATGTTATATATTCGGGCATGAGCCAATTGCGCCACATGCGGACGTTCTTTGACGATCTCTAAATAATCTTTAAAGGTCCCTTCCCAAGCCAATTCCTTCTCTTTTTTTTTATACTCATTCAACCGCTTCAAAAAATCCAACCCGTGATCACCACTTTCTTTATGAGATTGGCAAAACACATACCTTACAAGCGCACTAGACAGCAATTATTTTATGTTGTTACATTATATGCATAAAGAAAACAAAAAGAAGAGCAGCCTAAATGTTTTCGGTATAGTGGAAAGTGGAGAACGGAAAGTCAGTTAGTGTGATAAGCGCTCAACAGGCTGGACAAAAGTAACGGCACGGTTTCAACCGTGCCGTTAAACTTAACATGGCAGGTGCCATGGAGTTGTTTTTTTAGGTGGGGCTAACCAGGCGGGCTACAAACTTGGAGCCGCACTTGGCACAAGGCAGTATACCACCCAGGTTTCAATTCCTCATAGGTAGGCTACAAACAAAGATGTATCAACATCACCCCATATTTTCATTTGAGTTTCAATTCCTCATAGGTAGGCTACAAACCATTAATTAGGACGTTTTGCGTCCCGTGCAAACCGTCGTTTCAATTCCTCATAGGTAGGCTACAAACTCACTGACGCTGAAGAGGAAGGCGGGAGAGCATGGGGTTTCAATTCCTCATAGGTAGGCTACAAACAGGGATTATATACACAAACGATAGCCGAATTGTGGAGTTTCAATTCCTCATAGGTAGGCTACAAACATGTATCAAGCCATTGGTGCCTTGTCCCATTAGAGGGGTTTCAATTCCTCATAGGTGTTAAAAACGGTGATAAAATCCCTATAATCACCGGGGAAAAAATCCCCACCCCCTAGAAATATAAACACCGAAGATCTGGCAAATCGGAGGTGTTTAAAATTTACGTAGGGAGTGGGGAATGGTTGAACATTAAGCAAATGTATGAAAATGGTGTTTCTATCAGCGAAATTGCTCGCCGTACCGGGCGAGACCGCAAAACCATAAGAAAATGGATACAATCTGATGGTCCGCCCAAAAAAGTTAGGCGGAGAAGACCTAGTAAGTTAGATGAATATAAAGAATATATAGTTTCCCGTATGCAAGAAGGTGTACTTAACGCCACCGTCATCTATGATGAAATAAAAGATAAGGGCTATAAAGGTAAAATTACCATATTGAGAGACTTTATGCAGCCATACCGGCCAGTATTAAAGGCCCAAGCAACCGTAAGATATGAAACAAGACCTGGTGAACAGGCCCAGGTAGATTGGGCTCATTTCGGCTATATCATCGACCTAGATGGAGCACGCCGTCCCTTGTATTGCTTTGTTATGGTATTAAGTTACTCACGTATGCTCTATCTAGAGTTTACCACATCTCAGGATGTTGCAACACTATTAAAATGCCACATTAATGCTTTTGAATTTTTTGGAGGCATACCAAAAGAAATACTTTACGACAACACCAAGACAGTAACCCTGGGGCGTGATGATAACGGTCATATCATCTGGAACGAACGGTTTTTGGATTTTAGTGTTCACTTTAATTTCAGTCCCCGGCTTTGTCATCCGTACAGGGCGCGGACTAAAGGCAAAGTAGAACGCCCAATCCGGTATATCCGGGAAAACTTCTTTCCCGGGCGCAAGTTCAGTTCCTTGGAAGACCTCAATTTCCAAGCCCACAAGTGGCGGGATGAAAAGGCCAACGTACGTATTCACTCTACTACTCTAGAAAAGCCGGTTACTCGGTGGGCCCATGAGTTATTGCAGCCATATACCGGTTACACAGACTTTGACTTGGCATATTACTGCCAGCGCAAAGTCAGCCGAGACTGCTTTGTTTCCTACAAATGCAACTTCTATTCTGTACCCTGGCAGTTAATCGGACGAGATGTTTTGCTTAGAATTATCGGGGACCAACTACAAGTATATTGGCAAGGGCAAATGCTCACTCAACACACCCTGGTAAAACATAAACGTTATCAGCGTATTGCAAAACCGGAACATTACTATGGGCTTCCTGGCCAAAACATTACCAGCCAGCGCAGAAAAAACTCTGTAACAGTGCTTCAACCGCCTCAGGTTGAAAAAAGGCCTTTAGACTACTATGAATCCCTGGTTTGGGAAGGTGTATAGCAATGCTGCAGATTGAAATATTGCGTGAACATCTTACCGAACTGGGGCTAAAAGAAATGGCCAGAACTTTAGAATACCGGCTTCAAGAAGCAGTTGATAAAGACCAAACATACTTTGATTTTCTAAATACACTGGTAGAGGAAGAATTATCAGCCCGGAAGGACCGTGCATTTAAAACCAGGTTAAGCATGGCACGACTTCCCTTCCAGAAGACTATTGCCGATTTTGACTTTTCATTTCAACCATCAGTAGATGAACGGCAAATTAAAGAATTGGCCACTTTACGGTTTGTACATGAGGCCGGGAATGTAGTTTTCTTAGGGCCGCCGGGAGTGGGGAAAACGCATTTGTCGGTAGCCCTTGCTATGGAAGCTATTGCCCAGGGAGCAACTGCATATTTTGTAAAGACTGATGAACTTATTGCCGATCTAAAGAAAGCTTATGAGGAAAATCGCCTAAAAAAGAAGATGAAAAAGTATATACGTCCGAAAGTTCTCTTAATTGACGAAATTGGCTACCATCCGCTAGACAAGCTCTCAGCATCTTTATTCTTCAATATCATATCCGAGCGGTATGAAAACGGGAGTATTATCCTTACTTCCAACAAGAGCTTCACGGAATGGGCTGATATATTTGGTGAAAGTGTCATAGCTACTGCCATTTTGGACAGATTATTGCACCATGCTAGCATTGTTAACATTCGCGGCTCCAGTTACCGCATGAAAAACAAGAAAAAATCAGGCTTATGCCTTAGTAAGGGGGATGATGAAAGCTAGATAATTTTACACTAGGGTGGGGAATTTCTCACCGGAGAAATCGGGGAATTTTAAACCGGTGTTGACATAGGTAGGCTACAAACTGTCGGGTTCGGGAGATACAACAACAACATTATTATGTTTCAATTCCTCATAGGTAGGCTACAAACTCCCGTTGCTGCAGCTGCATGGCAGCATGGGTTCTAGTTTCAATTCCTCATAGGTAGGCTACAAACGGTTTTTTTGCCTACACTGTACGGTGTATTCTGACCCGGTTTCAATTCCTCATAGGTAGGCTACAAACCGAGGGACGCAATTCAATTCAGGCTACTTATACGAGTTTCAATTCCTCATAGGTAGGCTACAAACTGAGCTTGGAAGGCGACGCAATGCCGAAAAAGTTTTGTTTCAATTCCTCATAGGTAGGCTACAAACGGCCTGTTGAAACGCCTTAGCCAGCTTTTCAAACTCGCGTTTCAATTCCTCATAGGTAGGCTACAAACGAGCCGCTTTCGGGCCCATTTGTCTGAGTTCTTCGATGTTTCAATTCCTCATAGGTAGGCTACAAACCCCACCCGCAACAGCGGAACAGGCTATAACACATAGTTTCAATTCCTCATAGGTAGGCTACAAACCGAAAGCGGAGACAGGGCGAAGACGCTAGAAAACGCCAGTTTCAATTCCTCATAGGTAGGCTACAAACCGCCGTACACCACGGCAACAACATCTTGCCCCGATAGTTTCAATTCCTCATAGGTAGGCTACAAACGAGGGATTTATATTATGAAAATGAAAATCTTTACTATGTTTCAATTCCTCATAGGTAGGCTACAAACGCGGGAGATTGAAACACGGAATGACAAGGAGGAAGCAGTTTCAATTCCTCATAGGTAGGCTACAAACCGAGTTCCCGAAGTTTCCTCCGAAAACCTTTTTTGTGTTTCAATTCCTCATAGGTAGGCTACAAACCAGGCCAGCAACGCGCTCTACCGGCAACCGTCCAGCGGTTTCAATTCCTCATAGGTAGGCTACAAACTTTTGGGAGCAGGAACTGGGGTTAAAAACCGATACTTGTTTCAATTCCTCATAGGTAGGCTACAAACTTTTGGCCATCTTTAAGCAAGTGTTGCCCAACATATAGTTTCAATTCCTCATAGGTAGGCTACAAACTGGAGGAAGCATCTGGAGAGAATTGACAAGGAAAAGAGTTTCAATTCCTCATAGGTAGGCTACAAACTCCTGAAGGTATTCCGTGGTTATGGTTACCCTCAATACGTTTCAATTCCTCATAGGTAGGCTACAAACACGTACTAAGTATTTAGCCAGTTGGCGTTTTTGCTCGAGTTTCAATTCCTCATAGGTAGGCTACAAACGAAGTTTTGCCATCTCTTCCTGTGTTTTACCTTTACGTTTCAATTCCTCATAGGTAGGCTACAAACCGGCGTGGTGGGCAGTTAGTACCTTCATAGCAAAGCGGTTTCAATTCCTCATAGGTAGGCTACAAACATAATGATGTGGAAAACAACTGGAGAAGTCAAAGTATGTTTCAATTCCTCATAGGTAGGCTACAAACTATAGTTCTGTAGATATTTTATACGATTTGATTTGATGTTTCAATTCCTCATAGGTAGGCTACAAACCATCCATTACTTTCAATATAGATAAATCAATAAATCAGTTTCAATTCCTCATAGGTAGGCTACAAACCCTCGTTATACACATCTTGATAAACTTTGCAAAAATAGTTTCAATTCCTCATAGGTAGGCTACAAACGGGTTTTTGCGCCCTTTTTCAAAACTGATTTTGAGTGGTTTCAATTCCTCATAGGTAGGCTACAAACACATAATACTGACTCGAATGTGAATCACTGCCACCAGTTTCAATTCCTCATAGGTAGGCTACAAACCAATCGGGTCAGGAAGTACAGCTTTCGCCCACTCAAGTTTCAATTCCTCATAGGTAGGCTACAAACTATGTAGATACAACCAGCGAATCTATAACAAGAGAAAGTTTCAATTCCTCATAGGTAGGCTACAAACTCATTCTCCGCTTTAATTACTGTTCCATCATCATAGGTTTCAATTCCTCATAGGTAGGCTACAAACTGGCAATGACATTCGCCAACGCCGACATCTCGCCGCGTTTCAATTCCTCATAGGTAGGCTACAAACCGTTGTATTGTTCGACAGTTATTCGGTTGCCTAATAGGGTTTCAATTCCTCATAGGTAGGCTACAAACTCGTGCCGGACTACTCCCTTGGTCGACGCAGAGGGCGTTTCAATTCCTCATAGGTAGGCTACAAACGATGGAAGGTGTAGACGAATTCCACGATAACTGGAAGTTTCAATTCCTCATAGGTAGGCTACAAACTACGGCATCTCCCTATCTTCATCTAGCGACAACACGGGTTTCAATTCCTCATAGGTAGGCTACAAACTACATCTAAAGCGTTACTGTAATTATTTCTTTCTGTAGGTTTCAATTCCTCATAGGTAGGCTACAAACAAACTTGAACAAGCAATAGCATATTTTGAGGATGCAAGTTTCAATTCCTCATAGGTAGGCTACAAACCAATCATAGGTACAGCTTTTGGCGCAAACTTTTGGGTTTCAATTCCTCATAGGTAGGCTACAAACGCTGAAATGACGGCGTTTGGTCGGTGTATAGCTCGGTTTCAATTCCTCATAGGTAGGCTACAAACCTGGTGATTTCTTCATACAGCGGTTCTTTGTGACCGGTTTCAATTCCTCATAGGTAGGCTACAAACCCAGCAGGGTTTTCTAGATATCTCAACCAATGACGAGTTTCAATTCCTCATAGGTAGGCTACAAACTAACTTCTCCGGCCTTTGGCGAATACTCGTTTAGCTAAAGTTTCAATTCCTCATAGGTAGGCTACAAACCAATAGTTGAAAATGGTGAAATAGCAGCAGTAATCGTGTTTCAATTCCTCATAGGTAGGCTACAAACTCGCCTCATCAAAAGTGAGCGGAGCAGCGGAACGAAGTTTCAATTCCTCATAGGTAGGCTACAAACTGATAAAATTTCAGGAATATCAACGGTTAGAAGGTGTGTTTCAATTCCTCATAGGTAGGCTACAAACTGGACGAAACAAAGGAAAAGGCGCTGAATCTGGCATGTTTCAATTCCTCATAGGTAGGCTACAAACGTGTTATTGAAAAATTACAAAAAGACGCTTTTACTAGTTTCAATTCCTCATAGGTAGGCTACAAACCTTTTGAGATATGTTTCCAGCTTCTGGTTTTTATGTCGTTTCAATTCCTCATAGGTAGGCTACAAACTTATTTTGTCTGCTTTTTTGACTGTATCTGATACAATGTTTCAATTCCTCATAGGTAGGCTACAAACCATAGAACACCGGCATTTTGGTATTTTGGCCGTAAACGTTTCAATTCCTCATAGGTAGGCTACAAACTGTTTATCCAAAAAGAACCAGAACCGCAACCGAAGTTGTTTCAATTCCTCATAGGTAGGCTACAAACCCATTTTCCGGGGTTTTTTAGGTGGTATTTTTCTTTGTAAGGATGTTTTTTCAATAAAAATCACTCATATTCCCCATATAAAATGGTACTCTACATAGGATAATAGCATTATTTTGCCAATTTTTCTACAGGTAGGCGCTATTTTTTTCCGTCGATCTCCAGGGGTTTTTGCATTATTGCAGGTCGACGGAAAATTTTTGTAGCAGAAACAGTCACCAACAACATCAACGAACTTGCAGAACTGCAGGCACCGGCCAATGCGGAAACATCGGTATAGTTGTAAAGTAAGTTGTCAGATGGTCAGCGGAATGGGCTTTACAGATGTAACGGCACGGATTAAACCCGTGCCGTTACTGTTAAAACTTTTTAATTTTCTTGCTTTCTCATTAATTTAAATGCTTCCGAAGAGTTAACCAAGGAATTTACCCGCCCGGCAACGATCACTGCAAAACTTTCTGCCAACAATTCTGCTTCGGCGGCATCATGGGTGACAAATAGTACCGGCACCCCGGAAGCTTTTAAAGCTTCCTTAAATTCCGGAAGCATTTTTTCTTTCAGTGCTGCATCTACCCCATTTAGAGGCTCATCCATTAGAATAATTCTGGGTTTAGGAACAAGGGCCCTGGCTAAACTGCATCTGCTTTGGTAACCGCCACTGAGTTCTGCCGGCTTCTTTGACAAAACACTTTGCAAATCTAATAGTTTTACTACCTCTCGAAAGCTCTCTTCCGTACCTCTGCCGTTACGCATGCAATAACGGATGTTGTCTTCTACCGTAAGGTGTTTAAATAATGCCGGGTGCTGGGGAACATAACCAATGTTACGTTTTTCCGGTGGCAGCATTGTAACATCGTCATCATCTATCCATATCTTTCCTTCATCTAATGGCACTATTCCGGCTATTATTTTCAGCAAGGTAGATTTGCCGCTTCCGTTAAGGCCGATAAGGGCCTTAATTTCAGAGCCTACTTGCAAAGATACGCCAGCCAATATCTGTTCTTTACCGTAACTCTTTTTAATACCTTCCAGTTTAAGCATGTTTTACCCTCCTAATACTTAAAACTGATAAAATTAACAGCGAGAGTAAAACACAGAAAACGGCTGCAGTTACTGCCATATCCAGTTCCCCTACCTCTACCTTGGTGAAAACATAGGATGCCAGTACCTGGGTAGAACCGGGCAAGTTGCCTCCGAACATAATAACTGCGGCAAATTCACTAATCGCCCGGGAGAATCCTAAAATATATCCGGAAAAAAGTGCTTCGCCCATCATCGGTAAAACTACACGAAAATATGCTTGAGCAGTGTTGTCTCCCAGCGTACGGGCGACATCAATAACCTCTCTGTCCATCCGATCCACACCCGATACCAAAGTGCGCGCGGCCAGGGAGTAAGATACAAAAAACATTGCTAAAATTACCGCAAACAAAGTAAAGGCTGCTCCGGTTTCACCGATAAAACCCAAAGTTTTTCTGCCAAATGCCAGCAACAAGGCTAAGCCTGCTACAGTATGGGGCAGTGCAATGGGTAAATCGTTAAATAGATTTGCAATGCGGTAAATTAACGAATCCCGATGAAACAGGTAATAATAGGCAAAGCCAATGGCAACTACAACAGCAAGGGCTGAAGATAGCGCTGCTGCGATAATGGTGTTCCTTACACTGTTCCAAAAATAGCTGTCTGCCAATGTTTTCTGAATACCCTGCATGTCAAGGTTTATTACCAGGGCTATTACCGGAAATACAATCAGCAGAAAAAATAAGGGCAGAAATACGGCGTTAATTAGCGTCTTGTTCATAAGCCCTCCACCCGTATTTTTCAAAATTGGATACATTTTCTTGGGCAAAATTCATAAAGGCTTCGGCCAATTCAGTTTTCCCGCCTTTAATAACGGCTGCACCGAAAATAATCTTACCGGAGTATTTTTCGTCAATTGTTTCTACCGGCTCTAAATTGTTTCCATTAGCAACACTGCTATATATAATACCGGCGTCTACTTGGTCTTCTTTAACCATAATTGCTACCTGGTTAACTGTGTTGGGATAAGCTTTAATGTTGTCACCTAATCTATTCATCAGGCCTAATTCACGTAAGGCATTGTCAGTATAAACTCCAATTGGCGCCTGCCGATCGGCAACAACCATGCTAACATCTGGCTTAGTTAAATCTTCCATGCATTGTACTTTCTCTTTGCCGCTTGCAGATACTACCAACACTAAATTATCGCTTAAAAATTTACTGCCTTTTTCTAACTTACCTTCTTCCTCCACCATTTCGATGTAGCACCAGTCGGCGGAATAAAACAGGTCACAAGGTTGATTCTGTATAATTTGCGTATATAAGCCGCCGGAAGGGCCATAGTTTACATTTACTTTTGCTCCGCTTGCTTCTTGGAAAGCCGCGATAGTTTCATCCATAGGTTTCTTCATACCGGCTGCCACAAACAGATTTAGCTCCTGGCCTTCAAACTGCCGCAAATCATTACCATTTGATTCTTGACCTTCTTCTGCCGGAAGCTCCGCCGCTTCTTGCGAACTACCACAAGCCACCAATGTACAAACTAATAATAAGGCCATTAATATAGATACAAATTTTTTCATAAACTTAACCCCCCTATTTTCTTTTTAAGAACAGTTATTAAAAGTTAACCTCCTTTCCACTCCAAACACGCCCACCCTAAAAAAAATGTCCGCATAAAATGCGGACATAAGGATCTAAAACCAATAGCTTTAGGTAAAGCTATTGGTTAAATAACTCCTTTCCGCATTGGGAGGCATATTCGTTACCAAATATACCCTATCGGCCTGACCTCCCTAAATACCAGGGCGAGCAGGCTCGGAGTAATATTTTTCAATTGTTTATTCCTAATTCGATTTTAATATATAATTTCCTGCCCTTATTCGTGGCAATTTTACTATTTTATTTACAACTTAATAATGTGTTATATTTACTAATTGTTGCAATGCAATAATACTAATTTAATATAAATGTTGTTTTAATTTGCTAAGGAACAATTAGTTATAAATACCTGCAATGAAGAAACTTAAGAACATTCATTTGGATAGTACAAGGATGTGCAATTATTCAAAGGGCGAAAACAACCTAGTTCCCTGCCATGGGGACGGTGTTTTTGGCAGGTCATAAATAGAGCTACATAATTTACTAACTAATTATAACAATTAGTTTGAAATAAAGGGGCTGCTTTCACGTTAAAGCGGCAACAAAAATGGCAATAAAAAAGAGGCCGGTTTAAAATTTTATGAACTCTTTTTAACACCCTTCATAAAGTATACAAAATCAAATTATGGAGGGATAATGACAACAATAACCGAACCCGTCATGTACATGACCATATCTGCACTACCAGCTGCAACGACGGTCACTGTCATATGTACCCCGGTGTTACGGGACCGGCAATACCGTATCGGAATAGCCATTATCATGAAATAAGGACAACATGTAAAATGTCAGCCAAAAATCTCTGTGAATTGCATCGTACAGCACCTCCCTCAATTTTTTCCAAAAGCTGCCATAGCTTTGACTGCCGAAAGGCGTATTTTCCCGTTGCTCTCTCGGGGTTTTTTGTTTTATTAACAGTACGCAGGCCTTTCAAATTAATAACAAGCGGTTAAAACATTAAAGGCAGCCTGTTTAGGCTGCCTTTTTTAACCTTTAAATCCTTCCGGTACCGCAGTAACTTCATTTAACGGGGTGTACTCTAAGCCTAAGGCTTCGGCAACTGCCTTGTAGGTTACTCTTCCTTCAATTGTATTTACCCCTTTGGCTAAGGCCAGATCCTGTTCTATTGCCGCTTTGTAGCCCATGTTGGCCAGTTTTAAAGCATAGGGTATAGTAACATTGGTCAGGGCAAAAGTAGATGTTCTGGCTACCGCTCCCGGAATGTTGGCCACGCTGTAATGTACGACGTCATATTTAGTAAAAGTAGGATTAGTATGGGTGGTTACTCGGTCAACAGTTTCAACTGAACCTCCCTGGTCAATAGCAACATCTACAATCACAGAGCCCGGTTTCATAGTCTTAACCATTTCTTCGGTAACCAGTTTAGGTGCCCGAGCCCCGGGGATCAACACTGCTCCAATTAATAAGTCGGCTTCTTTAACGGCTTGAGCAATATTATAACTATTCGAGGCTAAAGTTTTGATACGTGAGCCAAAAACATCATCTAAATAGCGCAAGCGATTGATATTAATATCTAAAATGGTAACTTCTGCACCTAAACCTACTGCCATTTTCATAGCATTGGTGCCAACTATACCGCCACCGACAATGGTAACTTTAGCGGGAGGTACACCGGGCACACCGGCTAAAAGAACCCCCGCACCGCCATAATGCTTTTGCAGTAAGAAAGCACCGATTTGTACAGACATTCTGCCGGCCACTTCACTCATCGGCGACAACAGCGGCAGAGACCCGTCGGGCAGCTGAACGGTTTCGTAAGCAATGCCAACAACCCGCTTTTTCAGCAATGCCTGGGTTAATTCCGGTTCAGGGGCAAGGTGTAGATATGTAAACAGCACCTGACCTTCTTTAAATAAATCATATTCCTCTTTCAGCGGTTCTTTTACCTTCATAATCATATCGGCTGCTTCATATACTTCCGCCGCACTGTTTAAAATTTTTGCCCCGGCAGCAGTAAATTCTTCGTTAGAAAATCCACTGCCCACACCGGCATTTGTTTCGATAACCACTTGGTGGCCGGCTTTAACCATTGCATCAACACCGGCCGGAGTAATAGCTACCCGGTTTTCATTGGCCTTTATTTCCTTAGGCACACCAATAATCATTTTTTAAACACTCCTTTTAATTTATTTTTAACATGCAGCTAGCCGTCAAAAGTAGCCGGGTTCATAATTGTACCAACACGTTTTTATTATTAGCCGGCGCAGTATAATTTATTAAATTGATTGGATAATTTTTTTTAGCGCATTAAATTTAGAGACGGTTTTCGGTCCACTAACTACGACCGACTAAAAAAGCTGAAGCACACTCACTTCAGCTCGTGATGCTTCAGCTTTTTTGTTATTAATAAAATATTTTTTATTTTTTTTAAATATTGCTTTCAGGTGCTGCTACATTACTTTTTTGATCTTCTTTATTAAATCCAAATGCATAGTAGCTGCCGACAATCAATGCAAACCATATTGGACCGACAATTAATGCAATTTTGGTAGCTTCGTCAAAGGCCATCATTACAAGCACCAAACCCATAAAGCCTAATGCTAAATAGTTAGATAGCGGATACAATGGCATTTTGTAAGTTAATTTTGCCGCTTCTTTAGCCGAAAGAGATTGGCGATATTTAAGTTGCGCTACTAATATTATCGACCAAATATATATCGCCCCGATTGTAGCTACACTGGTTACATATACAAAAACCTCAGCCGGCATAACGTAGTTCAGTAACACACCAATTAAAAGCAGCGCCGAAGAAATAATTATGCCCACATACGGCACCGAATTTCTGCTGGTTTTAGCAATGTACTTCGGTGCTTTACCTTGTAAAGCCAGGTTAAACAGCATCCGTCCGTTACTGAAAATACCGCTGTTGCATGAAGACAGTGCTGCAGTAAGCACAACAAAGTTAATAATACCGGCTGCTGATTTAATACCGATTTTAGAAAAGGTAAGTACAAAGGGGCTGCCTTGAGTGCCTACTTCGTTCCAAGGGAAAATTGACATCATTACTAACAATGCACCAACATAAAATATCAATATCCGCACCGGAACTTTATTAATTGCTGATGGAATTACTTTTTCCGGGTTTTTAGCTTCACCGGCAGTAACACCAATTAATTCTACCCCTAAGTATGCAAAGGCTACCATTACCAATGCCTTTACAGTACCGCCAATTCCGTTCGGGAAGAAACCTTCATGGGACCAAAGGTTAGATATCCCGGTAGGCACACCATTGTTGCCAATACCAAAAATAATTATTCCCAAGCCTAACAAAATCATGGCTATAATGGTTATTACCTTAATCATAGCAAACCAAAACTCAAATTCACCAAAAGCTTTCACGTTAATCAGGTTGACAGTTGTCATAACCACCAAAGTCAGTAATGCCCACATCCACTGCGGCGTATCCGGGAACCAAAATGTCATATAGATACCGGCTGCGGTTATCTCAGCCATACAGGTTACAACCCACATAAACCAATATGTCCAACCGGTTACATAACCCGCCAGCGGGCCTAAGTAATTATACGCATAAGTAGTAAAGGAACCTGATACCGGATTGGATACAGCCATTTCACCTAATGCCCGCATTACCAGAAAAATAGCTATTCCGGCAATTAAATAAGAAAACACTATCGACGGTCCGGCAGTTTGAATTGCTTTTGCCGAACCTAAAAACAAACCTACACCGATTGCACCGCCAATGGCAATTAATTGAATATGTCGTTCTTCCAACCCTCGCCGCAAACTTTCATTGTTGCTTGCCATATTGTACCTCCCCAGTTAGTTAGAAAATTGTTTCATCTTAGAAAAATTGTTTTCATGTTTTGTTTAACAATTTTTCTATAATTTAGACAAATTAATTATAATATAAAAATTAGAAATTTGTAATTTTCATTACATTTGACAAGCCCCCAAAATTAACTCTGAGACAAAATAATTTCATTATATGCGTTAAATAATTAAGTTTTTTTATGAATTTTCTTCAAATTGCTTTGATTTTCCATGTATTGCCTTAAATTTTAGCCTTATTCGGTAAAATAGCCCTTTTTTGGAGTAATTTAAAAATAAGCTACACAATTTCCTAGTTAAAATTTAAATAACCGGATTTTAGACATATACCGGTATAAAAAAATAACAACCCGAGTTCGGCATGGGAACTCCAGGTTGTTATTAACTACTTCAGCATTTCGACTATTTTTGGTTTTTGTTGCAGTCCTTTTAACCGGGTTACTTCTTCACCGTTGTTGAAAACAATCATGGTGGGGTAACCGGATACCTTATATTTTTCTACCGCTTTTTTGTTTTCGTCAAAGTCTAAAGTCAGTATTTCTACCCCTTCAACCTCTTTGGCTACGTCTTTCAGTACAAAGCTAAGCATTTTACACGGTCCGCAGCTTTTGGAATAGAATTCTACCAATACTTTACCTTCTTTAATGGCTTCATCTAATTCCTTTTGGCTAATTTCTCTGATGGTGGCCGGCATGTTGATCTCTCCCCTCATTATTTTAAAAAATTTCCACGTATTTGGCCACAGATTGGGCGGCAATGGCCCCGTCACTGCAAGCGGTTATCACTTGCCTTAAGTGTTTGTCGATGATATCTCCGGCGGCGTAAATGCCCGGTACTTTGGTCGCCATATATTTATCGGTTTCAATATAGCCCTGTTCGTTAACAATGCCTAAATTTTTAAAGGGCTCGGAAGTCGGTTTTAAGCCAATGTATTCAAAAGCACCGTCGGCCTCTAAAACAAGTTCTTCGCCGGTTTTGGTGGATTTTACTCTTAAACCTTCAAATTTATCATCACCTAAAAACTCAATGTTTTCGTAGTACTCGTATATTTTTACGTTGGGCAGTGCTCTTAATTTTTCACAGGCAGACGGATCAGCTGTCAGGTTAAACAGTGTGACCACAATTACTTCTTTGGCCAAACCGGCTAAGTAAATGGCTTCTTCTACCGCCGAGTTGCCGCCGCCAATGACAATTACCTTTTTGTCCCGATACTGGGCCCCGTCACATATCGCACACCAGCTAATGCTGGTGCCGGCAAAGTCCGCTTCTTTCGGGATGCCCAACATTCTGGGCTTGGTACCGGTAGCAATAATTACTGCCTTTGCCTCAAAGGTATGACCTTCTTCGCAAATGATCTTCTTTATATCCCCTTCACATTGAATCTCGGTTACGGTGCCGTAATCAAAGGTCACGCCCAGTTCCTGCGTATGTTCATACATTTTGATCGCCAGCTCGGCGCCGTTAACGGTGCCCATGCCGGTGTAGTTTTGTATTTCAAAGGTGTTTACTATTTGCCCGCCGGGAGCCAGTTTATCTAGCAGCAACACGTTAAGGTTGGCTCTGGCAGCATAAATAGATGCCGTCATACCCGCCGGGCCCGCGCCAATAATTGCCACATCGTATGCCATTTTAATCCCCCCAAGTAAATATCAGCAAAAGTCAACTTGCCCACACTTAAAATATATCACTGTGTTAAATGCAGCTGTTATAACCTATACTACCGTAATAAAAATCTAGTTAAAAAGAACACATAAATTTTATGTTTATTCAAAAAGGATGCAGTGGTCCCACTGCACCCTTTTTTAGTTAAATGGTTAATTAAAATTTAACGGTTACCCCGGTATCGTATTTATAGTCATCAATAATTACCGATACTTTGTATTCGCCGGGGATGTCTTCTTTGCTGATCGGGAATTCTACCGACCGTTCGTCGTTATCTAAGAAGGTGCCTACGCACATGGCCAAGAACGGGCGCTTGGTGGTGGGTACAAAGTAGGCGTGAGTGGTGTCCCCTTCCAGTAAAACCATGACTAATTGGCCTTTTTCAAATTTTCCTTTAAACACCAAGCGGTCTGTTTCTAAGCCCAGTTTTACTTCGTATTTGTCGGGCACTTCGCCGCCATTTTCTAATTCCGGAATGGTGGTGAATTCTTCGGTTACGCCTAGGCTGCCCAAAAGTTCACCTTTGCCAAATGTCAATACATCTTCTTTGCAGTACAGTTTTAATTTTTCCGCCCGGTAGTAGTTTGCCGGCAGTTCCATTTCGTACACTACTTCGTCATCTTTCAGCTCAACTGTTACCGAACGCAACTCTAATTTTTTCTCGTCTTCGCCGCGGTATTGTACCGGTGGTATGTTGCAAGGTTCGCCCTCAAATGTGCCGATACCGCCGGAGTGCACCAGGTAGTGGCCTTCATCGTAGTATTCTACGTTGCAAATATAGGTAGAGAAGAATTCCGCCCCCCTCTCCTTGCCGTACTGCCACACTTGTTCAATTTCCATTTTGTCGGTATCAATTCTGTATCTTACGCCGCGTGAGAAATTATCTTTGGCCGGTACGTATTTTTCTTTAACTTTTGCCCGCCAGTGGCCGTTGTCAAAGGCCATAATGTCGCCGTCGGGCAGAACGACACAGGCATGCTGTTCATACTGCCAGTCAAAGTCGCCGTCGCCCACCAGTTTAAAGAAGTACTTGTCTACCATTTCCTGCGGCCAGCCTTCCGGGTCACCGATAATCCAGTTTAGTTTTCCGGTATCGTAGTCAATATTGATGATGGCATCTTGGTGACGGCCGGATAACGTCAAGGTGTGAGTTTTTTCATCGTACCACACAGCGTTGTTGTGGAACCAGTCATGTTCGTCCTGGCTGCCGGAACCGCCCACATCTGTCGGCAGTATTTTTTGGTAATCCCAAGTTTTGAGAATTTCACCGGTTTTGCGATCCACCAAAACCAGCATGTCTTCTACAGTACCGCGCTTCGGATCTTGAGTGCAGATTAGCAGATTGCCGTCCGGCATTTCAAATTGGTCGTGGTGGTAGCCGCCGGGTATGCGGTATTCTTTGTAGATTTTGCCAATCATGCCCATTTCGTAAATACCGGTTGTATGATACGGCGGCATCAGCAGGCGGTGAGTGCCGATTAACAGCCGACCGTTTCTCACTCTTTTAATATCAAAGGCAAAGTTCAGTGTGCCATACCAGCGAACGTCGCCTCGGTAGTCATAACCGGCTGTCATGGCCTTTGAGGTGGGGCTGAGGAACATAATGTTGTCTTGGAAATACTCCGGTGTAGTGGTGATCTTGGTAACGGGTTTTACGTCCTCCGGTGCCGGTTCGGTTTGAATGGTTATCACCTTGCTTTTACCGTTGGCCAATTTTAACTCTACTTGGTTGGCATAATCGGCATAGAGGCCGTAAACCGGAATAACGTGTTCAGTGGCTTCCGGAAAGTCAAAGCTGATGTCTCCGGCTTTTTCTTTGCCTTTCACGGTAATGCTTACGCTCGTCGGTTCCGCGGTTTTAAACATTACCAAGGCAGTGAGCGGAGCAATTAAGTAGGGGTTTAATTTCACATATGGGTTTTCGAAGCTATACTCCCCTTGTTGGTACTCGGCCAAAAACGCTTGTTCTGCCTCATACTGTTGATCGATAATGTGCTTAAACTCCTTAAACAGTACTGACATATCTACTTCCTCCTTTATGATTTATAATTTTGGGCATTTATTTTAGTAACCGCGTCAAGGCTAAAATATCAACCTTGACAGCGGCAGACCTACAAATAGGAAGATGGTAAAGGTAGTGAGAATAATTGTAAGCCCGTATTTGATGATGTCGGCAGGTTCTACCCACACAAACGACCACATGTAAATCAGGCCTAGAAAAACGCCTAGCACCTGCATACCCAGCTGGGTAATGCCGCCAAAGGGGTGCAGCATGCCAAAACCGAACATTAGGGCAATGCCAACCAGGCAGTGAAAGTAGTACAGTATGTTTTTTGACGGGATGCTTGCAGGGACATTTGCGCTAATGGTTTTATTCACTTAAAACTACCTCCTTTTACAATCAACCGGCTTGTTAAATGCTGTTTGTCATGATTTTGCCGGTACTTGAGGGTTTAAAACTATGTACTAGTTCCTTCATGCACATAATAGCAAAGTTGAATTTCGCAAACTAATAACCTATGCTACCGTTCTTGAATTTTTTTAATTTTAGATTAAGAAACAAAAAAGGGGCTGTTGCCCAAGGGTTAAAGGTTTATTAAGCAACAGCCCCTAATTATCTAGCACTCTAGTATTCAATTATTTCTTCAGCATTAGCATAGGCGGTTAAACGTTTTTCATCGAGGATGATTATGTTTTGTCCTTCTTTGGTAATAACCCCCTGCTCTTTTAACACTCTGATAATTTTGGCAACGGTAACTTTATGTATGCCTAAAAAGCGGGCCAGTACCGCATTTTTACTGTATTCTTTGCTGACAACCAATTTGCCGCCGGTTAGGCGGGCATTGTTTAGCAGCTGTGCGCACAAGCGGTTGGCCACTTTTCCCTCCTGTCGGGCCAGAAAAGACTTAGCCAGTTCGCGCAGCTCTTTCATCGCCATGGTTAACAATTCTTTTAAAGTTTCCGGATTGTTATTTACATATTGCAGAAATATTTGGGTAGGAATCCGATAACACTTACAATCACTTTTGGCGATAAAGTTACTCATACTGACACCGTCTGTGTATAACACCAATACCCCAACCAAAGACTGAATAAAGTTGGGGGATGATTTTTTAACTGAAAAAATAAGCTCGACCCCTTTTTCGCTAAGGGTTGTCCGATAACAGCTGCCGGTTTGCAAATAATATAGGTATTTAATTTCTTCCCCCTGGCGGATGAGGTAATCACCTTTTTTAAAATTACATTGCACAACACCGGGTTGTTTAAGTAACTCCTGCATGGCGTCTCTCCTTAAATACCAAAATTATCGCTTAACAAATATACTATATCGAAAGCCATTGCAAAAGTCAGCTATGAAAATTAAACAAAAAAACTGCTGCATTTGTTACTTTAGCTGCAGCAGGGTTTTTCGGCGGGGTATTTATTTTTAATCATCCAGCGGGGTTATTATCAAATTCCTTCCTTCATACAATATTCTATCGATTTCACTTTCCGAGTTAACAAAACGGTAAAACACGTCGTTTCCTTCCACCCAAGTAAGTAGATACCTCATCAGCGCCACCCCCAGATATATTGTATACAATATTCTTTACACACATGGTAACACAAAAACTATCTTTTGGCAATAGGTTTGTGAAAAATTTTTCATATTAATTTGTTTATGTTTTGGGGTAAGACAATATAACTAGAGGGGCGGTCAAAATGAAGAAGGCTAAAGTTACTACAAACTAAAGATTGGCGGTAACTTCAGCCTCTTAGTAAAAAGCAGACGGTTGGTCAGCGGACAGCAAACAGTTGGTCAGTTGGAAAGTAGTCGGTCGGTCAGGATGATATGGGGTCGGTAAACAGGCTAATTAAATGGGCCTATAGGTCAAATCTCTTTACGGCAGGCAGAAAAAATTATCTGCCATGCCCCAGGCGTTTTAACATAACATTGTTCGCCCGCCGTTCAAATGAGTCGTCCAGCGGAGCCAGTTCAATATCCATGCCCCGGCGGTTTAACGCCAGTTTAATCAGGTAATCGGTAACGGCGGTGTTTTTCGGCAGCAGCGGCCCGTGCAGGTAGGAGCAAAAGGTGTTTTTATACCGTGCCCCTTCCGTTCCGTCAGTGCCGTTATTGCCGTGCCCGGCCAGCACTTTTCCCAAGGGTTCGATATCCCCTAAATAGGTTTTGCCGGCATGATTTTCAAAACCCGTTATTTTAATTAACTGCCCGTCTAAGTTTACTTCTACCGCACAGTCGCCGGTCAGGCGGTTTTCTCCGGCTAAAGTATAATAGTCTAAAATGCCCAAGCCGGGGATTTCTTCCCCTTCAAGGGTGCGATAATACTTGCCCAGCAGCTGGTAGCCGCCGCAAATTGCCAAGGTGACCAAACCCGCTTCAATGGCTTCTTTAAGCATATCCCTGCGGGCGGCTAAATCGGCAGCGATAATGTTTTGCGCCCGATCTGAACCGCCGCCCAGAAACAAAAAATCCATCTCAGAAAAATCCACTTGGTCCCCTAAGTTTACTTCCACTAATTCCACCGGAATATCACGCCAGCGGCAGCGTTGGATAAAGGCAATGACGTTGCCCCTGTCACCGTACAGGTTTAATAAATCAGGATACAGATGACACACTTTGAGCATGGGCATCCTCCTTTTCCGCCAGGCTGCAGAGAAGTTTCTGTACCGGCCAAAGTGCGGTATAGGTGGTAAACAGATAGGCAGTTTCCCCACCCCGGTTAAGCACTGTGTGCACCGCTTCTTCCAAATTGTAATTTACCGCGATTTTTTCTACCGGAACACCGGCATACTTTAATCGCAGCGCCATCTCATCCGCCCTGGTGCCCGAACAGGTAAAAGTTTGCAATTCATCAAGGTGAGAGGTTAACACTTCAAAATCTACATCCCATAACCAAGAAATATCCCGACCGTCGGCGGCATTGTCGTTTAAAGCCATTAAAATATCTTTGCTGCCGGGAAGAGCCAGCAGCGTGGCCAAGCCCTCGCTGTAGCCGGTAGGGTTTTTTACTAAATTTAAAAAGATTGCCTTCTGTTGATAGCGGAAGCGCTCCATGCGCCCGACAGCCGGCCGATACATTTCAATCCCCTTAAGAATGTCAGCATCACTAATACTTAAGTGCCGGCCGACGGCAAAGGCAGCCAAGGCATTGTAGAGGTTGTAAAAACCGGCGGTGTGCAGTGTCATCACCGAGCACCCCGCATCATGACTTACTTCAGCCCGATAGCCGCCGTTTAAAACAGCGGCGTCGGCAAGCTCAACCTGGGCTTTGGGGCGTTTAAAACCGCACTGCGGGCAGCTGTAGTCACCCAGTTGGCTGTAATGGTAATAATTGTATGCCAGCTCACTGCCGCAACAGGGGCAAAAACGGGCGTCGCGGGTTTGAGCCACCGCAACTTTATTACCGTTTTGGCGGGAAACACCGTAATAAATTGCGCTGTGCCCGGTGACCCAGCCCAACTGGGCTACCAGCGGATCGTCGGCATTTAAAACCAGGGTAACATTGTTTAAGTTTTTTAAGGTATCTTTAACTACATTGACCGTTTTATCCAGCTCACCAAACCGATCCAGTTGATCCCGAAAAAAGTTGGTAACAACCACCATCTGCGGCTGCACCTCGCGCACGACTTTCGGAAAAGTTGCCTCGTCTACTTCTAATGAAGCGTAATCAAAATCCAGGCGTCCAAGAAAATTGGCCGCCCGCACGAAACTGGCCGTCACGCCGTTAATTAAATTGGCCCCTTCTTCGTTATAGTTAACTTTGTAACCGGCGGCTTGCAACACTTTAGCAATCATGTTGTTGGTAGTGGTCTTGCCGTTAGTGCCGGTAACCATGATAATTCCCTTTTTGGCCTGGGCGGATAGGTCGCGCAATGTATGGGGATAAATGCGCCTAGCGACAAGCCCGGGCAGTGATGAACCTCTGCCACCGGTAATTTTGCTTAAAAAGGCTGCTATTTTACCGCAGATTACCGCAATAATAAGAGCTAATCTCAAAGCCGTTTCCTCCTGTAACCTGTTAGCTTAAGTTTGTCCATTATTAAATTAAACTACCGTTTGTAATTCCACTCCCTTGTTGCATACTTCTCTTTAGCCAGCTGCATGGCCATTTCTTTTTCCGCTTCGCTCAATTCACCGTCAACAAGCTCAATCTCTAGCCCTTTAGCAAAACCGGCGCGAAAGGCGGCAGTAATTTCATGAAAAAAGGGCTTACGCCCCATTGCTTCCGCCAGGCAGGTTGCTTTTTGGCTAAAGCGTTCGCAGGCCGCGGCACGCACTTTATCGCCGGAGAAGTTTAGCAGGGCAAACAGCAACTGACTGTCGGTTTCCACCGGCACGGAACCATGCTGCAGCAGTACCCCCATTTTGCGGGTTTGCGCACTGCCCACCAGTTTCTTGTTGTTGACCACCAGCTCGTACCAGGACGGGGCATCAAAACAGGCAGCCGTTTCATGCCGGCTTTCCACCCCTCCTTCAACCATTTGCGCTTTTACACCTAAATTTGCCAGACCGGCCAACAGCCCTTTGCTGATCGTTAAATAAGATTGCAGTATTGTGCCGGCAACTTTGGGGTGGGTTTCCGGGGCAATTACGCTGTATGTCAGCTCATGCTGATGCAGCACAGCCCGCCCGCCGGTGAGGCGGCGCACCACATCCACCCCGTGTTTTTTACAGGCTGCTTCATTTATTTGCTTTTGCAACTTTTGAAAATAGCCAATAGAAATAGCCGGCGGCTGCCAGCGATAAAAGCGTATGGTCGGCGGTGATTTGCCGGCGGCAACACTGTGTAGTATTGCCTCGTCAACCGCCATATTGGCAAAGGCATCAAGGGGTTCGGTTTCAATAAAGCGCCATTTATTTTGCATAATAACCACCTAACCTTCGCAGATATAAGAAAAGGTATTTAAACCTTTAATGTATAATTAATAACAGGTAAATTATATCCAATATTGTTCCATAAACAAAGCAGTAAGGAAAACTTTTGAATTAAATATTTTCACTTAGGAGGATTTTTTGATGCATAAAGTAAAAATGAAAGTTTTTTCCGACTATGCCTGACCATTTTGCTATATCGGCAAAGGTATTGTCGAAAAACTGTCAGCACAGTATCCCTTGGAAATTGAATGGGTTGGTTATGAGCTGCATCCCGAAACGCCACCGGAAGGCATTAAGCTGGCAGACGCATATCCCGATTTAGATGTGCCTAAAATGATTGCCGGTTTAAACGAGGCCGGGGCCCCCTACGGCATTAAATTTGCAAAAATGGAATTGATCTCTAACACCCGCCTGGCGCTGGAGGCCAGTGAGTTTGCCCGGGATCAGGGTAAATACAATGAGCTGCATAAGCTTTTGTTTGAAGCTTATTTTGTTCACGGGCAGGATCTGGGCCAAATGCAAACCGTTTTGGATGCCGCCAAAAAAGCCGGTTTGGATATTGCGGCACTGGAAAAATGTTTAAAAGAACAAGTATACACCCCGCGCCTTGCCGCAGCCCGGGAAAAAGGGCAAAAATACCAAATTGCCGGCCTGCCCACCTTTATTATCAATGAGCAGAAAAAATTTGTCGGCATTAAGCCGTACCAAACTTTTACCGCCGCCATAGAAGCCTTTTTATAACAGGGGACGGCAGACTGTGTGAAAACCTCATAAAATCCACAAAACCATGGCACCTTCTGGTAGAATGATAAATAAAGGGAGGTGCCATTATGGCATATATAAAGGGAGAAGATCGCAACCAACTTACATTGTTTTCCAATAGTATTGATGAATATATAAGTAACGATAATCCGGTACGAGTAATAGAGGCTTTTGTAGAAAGCCTTGATATGATAGAGTTAGGCTTCACACACGCCCAAACCCATTCAATCGGTAGACCCCCTTATGACCCGCGGGATCTGCTCAAACTTTACCTTTATGGTTATCTAAATGGTATTCGCTCTTCACGCAAGTTAGAAGCTGAAGCCCATAGAAATCTGGAAGTAATCTGGCTGCTCTCCAATCTTAAGCCCGATTTTAAAACCATAGCTGACTTTAGAAAAGATAACAAGAAAGCTCTTCAAAAAGTCTTTAAGCAGTTCAACCTTCTCTGCAGAGAATGGGAATTATTCGGCCAAAACGTAGTAGCTATCGATGGTTCCAAATTCAGAGCAAGCAATTCCAAAAAAAATAATTACAATAAAAAGAAACTAAATAGACTGCTCAAACACATAGATCAAAAGATAAACGACTACCTAAATGAGCTGGACAAAGGGGACCGGTGTGAAGAAGATACCCACAAACCTACCGCTGAAGAAATTGCCCAGCGTATAAGAGAACTCAAAGAGCGCAAAGAAGATTATGAAAAGAAACTGCAGACTATTGAACAAACTGATGTTACAGAAATATCTACAGTTGACCCAGACGCCAGACAAATGTCAGTCAATAACAACGGTACAAACATCTGCTACAATGTTCAAACTGCCGTTGATGGAAAGCACTCCATGATAGTAGATTACGATGTCATAAACAATCCCACGGATCATGGACAGTTAAGCCAAATGGCTAAACGGGCTCAAGAAATACTAAATAAAAGGGAACTACATATTCTGGCCGATAAAGGATATTATTCTGCAGCAGAATTAAAGGAATGTGAAAAAGCCGGATTAAAAACCTACGTGGCTAAGCAAAAATTCTCCAATGCAACGGAAGATACAGATTTCTATGCAGACAAATTTACTTATGATAAGGAACATGATTATTACATATGCCCTGCCGGGCAAACTTTGCTCCCTGCCGGTTATCGTAAATCTAAAGGGAAAACAATCGGGCGAAATTATCGAAACTACAATGCTTGCCAAGCTTGCAAACTTAAGGACCGCTGTACTAAATCAGTACGTGGAAGAACGATAACCCGACATATTGACCAAGACCTTCTTGATAAAGTAGACCAACGAACACGTGAGAACAAAGAACTATATTTAAAAAGGCAAATGATAGTTGAACATCCCTTTGGTACTATCAAGGGTATCTGGGGTTTTGGTCACTTTATTACGCGCGGCCTGGAATCTGTAAAAACAGAGTCAGGTCTAGCTTTTCTTGCCTACAATTTGAAAAGAGCAATAAATATCCTGGGTGTTAAGGAATTTGTAAGGAGGTTACAGGAAGCATAGAGGAGGTTACCTCCTTTGGTTTCATTTTAATTACCAAAATTCGGGAATAATGAACGGCAGTGTGAATTTATAAGCAAAAACATGCTCGTTATTCACACAGTCTGACGGTTCTCTGTTTCGCCGCTTTTATCGGTAACCGCCTTTTCCGTTTTCCGCAACAGGAACAGTTAGTTTCCTGTTGCACAGGATCTTCTGATAAACACCCTTCCCCGCTAACACCGCATTTAACCGTTGGCCAGGCGTACTTCCCCGCCCGGCCTTTTTCGCCGGCCAAACCTTGAGGCGGCTTATTTAGGTGACAAAACACCTTTTACTTGACTGTACATTATTGATTTTGTAAACTAAAGATAATTAGATAATTTTCTAAATATCTAAAGGTGATTGGCCGTGAACAGTAAAACTTTTTCTGCCTTATCCGATGCAACCCGCAGGGAAATCCTGAAAATGCTGCGCGAAGGCGATTTAACTGCCGGCGAGATTGCCGCTAAATTCGACATTTCTAAACCCAGCATTTCGCATCATCTTAATATTTTAAAAAACGCCGGTTTAGTGTTAGATGAGCGCAAAGGGCAGTATATTTATTATTCGTTAAACACATCAGTGCTTGATGAGGTAATGGGATGGATTGCTAATTTACTGGATAAAGGGGAAAGCAAAAATGAAAAATAACGGAACAAAATTAAATTGGATGATCGTAGTTGTTTTGCTTCTTTTCTGGGGAATATGCGCTTCTTTCTATCCCTCACTGCCGGAACAGGTGCCCACCCATTGGAATTTTAAGGGCGAAGTAGACGGTTATTCCCACAAGGCAGTGGCTGCATTTATCCTGCCGCTTTTGCCGTTAGCCATTTATTTATTGATGACTTTCCTTCCCAAAATCGACCCTAAGCGCGAAAATTATCAAAAATTTGGCACCAGTTATGAAGTAATTAAAATGTCGATAGTGATTTTAATGGCCGGTGTTTCTCTAATAACCATTTTAGCCGGCAAAGGTTATAACATAAATGTTGACTTAATTATGCGTCTGGCGGTACCGATGTTATTTATCATTATAGGTAATTTCATGGGCAAAATTAGATTTAATTATTTTACCGGCATTAGAGTTCCCTGGACTTTAGCCAGCGAAACGGTATGGAACAAAACTCATCGTTTTGCCGGCAAGGCCATGGTAATTGGCGGGTTAATCGCCCTGTTAGGTGTTTTCGCCCCGCCGATAATTGGCATGATTATTCTTTTTAGCGGAATATTTGTCCCAATGATTATCAGCATAATTTATTCTTATTTTGCCTATAAAAATACAACGTCTGAAAAGTAAAACCCCCGGTACGAGGTGATTGTTCTGGATTGGTTGGGTTTGGTTGTTGCCCTGATAATTATGTTCATTGGTTTGGCCGGTACAGTGCTGCCTTTACTGCCCGGCGCCCCGCTGATTGTGCTGGGGATGGTTGTTTACGGCTTGTTTAACGGGTTTCAGCTTTTTAACACCCTTTTTTGGGTCGGGCAGGCAATACTGTTGCTATTGGTTTTTGTCGTGGATCATCTGGCTGCCGCCGTAGGGGCAAAGAAATACGGCGGTTCGAAAGCCGCCGTTTGGGGAAGTGTTGTCGGCGTTGTTTTGGGCTTGTTCACCATGGGGCCTTTCGGAATATTGATCGGCCCTTTTATTGGCGCGGTAGTAGGCGAACTAATCAACAAACGCCCATTTGCACAGGCGGTTAAAGTAGGGGCAGGCACGCTGCTTGGCTTTGCCGGCGGCACATTAGTTAAGCTGATTTTTGAAATCGGTATGATTACCTGGTTTTTATTGGTTGTGTTGTGATTTTTATTATTGATAATATTGCCTTTCGTCAGAACGGGCAGGGTTTCACCCTTGCCCGTTTTCGTGTATGCTAGGTTGTTTGGACAGCCAGGCCATTTCCGGAGAGCAAACGGTTAGCCGGCAAATTCAAAGAGCGTTGCCAAAGAAACAACGCCCTTATACTCTACAAATTACATAATACCTCTCTAAGCTTTTTTAATAAGGTTAAGTTATCATTCCGTTGGCGAACGGAGATGCGAAAATAATATTGATCCAGCACCGGTAAACATTCCGCCACCTGAATTAATATCCCCCTCATTCTTAACTGCTCGCTCAGTTCATAAGCGGTTTTGCCGGTATTTTTACAATTTACTAAGATAAAATTAGCGCTGGAGGGATATACCTTTAAACCCCGAATCTGCCTTAACCCATAAATTAAAAAGTCCCGTTCCCGCTTGGTAAATTTCAGTGTAGTCATGATGTACGAGGTATCTTCCAGCGATGCCTTTCCGGCCAGCTGAGCCATTATATTTATCCGCCATGGCAGCATAACTTGCGCAACCTTTTTCACTATGCTTTTATCTGCCGCCAAGTAACCTAATTGCAAACCCGGCATGGCAAAAAACTTTGTCAGTGAGCCAATGACGATCAACGCGGGGTTTTCTATGCATTCCGGAAGTAAGGTTTCGTTCTCTTCTACAAAGTCCATGTATGCTTCATCAACAACCAGCACCGCTCCCTTTCTTCTTACTTCTTCGGCTATTTTCTCCATTCTTTTTCGCGGGATCAGCATCCCGGTTGGGTTGTTGGGATTACTGATTAAAATTAAATCTCCGGGTTGAAGGGTGTTTTGCAGTGATTTTACCGGAAAGGAAAAGGTATTGCCGCGGTTAAGAATAAGATATTCTACGGGAATATCCGCCGGCAGTTCACCCCGCTGCTCCATCAGCGGTATCGGCAACAGCAATCTTTTCGGAGACAGGGCCTTAATTAAACTATGGATAATTTCAGTTTCACCGTTCCCCAGCAAAATGTTTTCAACGGGTGTGTTTAAAAATCGCGAAAAAGCCATCTTTAATTCCCGGGAATCCGGATCCGGATAGTGGCGTATTAAGCTAACCCCGCGCCGCAGGGCATCCAAAGCCATTGGTGAAGGCCCCAAGGAATTAATTACGGTGCTGAAATCTATAAAACTTTCCGGATGGTAATTATTTTTTTTATGTACCACATTATTATTAGGCTCAAGTAACTTATACAACGGCAAACTCCCCCACTTGCTCAATTTATCACAAACACTTGCACAATAAAGCACCGAGCATAAACACTGCTGTTTCTGTCAATTCAGTTATCGCCCCGTAACAATCTCCTGTCAATCCGCCAAGCTTTTGGGTAATATATTTCGCAGTCAGCACAGCAAACATAAATGTCATCCCAACGGCTATTAATCCGTAAGGATAAACAAATAAGGTCAGGGCACAGATAATCAAAAATGCTACCGGCAGGTAATATTTGCCGGTATGATTGGCAAAAGTGGCCCCGGTACCCCTTTTTCTGGCATAAGGGTAATTATTAATTGCATAAAGCATGCAGGCCCGGGATACCGCAGGAGCTAACATTAACCAGAAATATTTTTCCGGCGGGGAAATTTCATACAAGTAAGCAGCCTTCAGCAGCAAAACAACTAGCGCGGCCAATACCCCCATTGCTCCTACCCGGCCGTCCTTCATCACCGCAAGTTTTTGTTCCCTATCTTTGTTGCAGCCCAGTCCGTCGGCGGTATCCATTAGTCCGTCTAAATGCAGGCCTCCGGTAAGCAAAACAAGCAGCATAACAGCAGTTGCATCGGCAGCAAATTCAAACCCAACATAATAAAGCAAATAACAGGCAGCGGCGCAAATCCCGCCTAAAATAAGCCCCACCAAAGGAAACCAAACTTGCGAGCGCCCCATTTCCTGCTCGCTAAAGTACATATTTCTGCCAATGGGCAGCACGGTAAGAAAGCTAACCGCTGCTATCAAGCTTCGCAAAAGTAACACCTCACAAAGACTTTTTATAATTCGACTTAATTACATCTATTTCCTTTTTTTCCAGTAAGTTTTTTAAAAATTTTTAAACGATTCTGTTAATAAGCACTGAAAAATCAAACCCGTACTGCCTATAAGGCAATACGGGTAACAATCTAATTTGTCAGTTCTTCAAAGGTAGCCATCTCATTTAAAATGTTTGCTGCCGCCTCTAGTAGCGGAAAAGCCAATACCGCACCTGTTCCCTCACCCAGGCGCATGTTCAGCTGTAAAACAGGTGTGAGCTTTAATATTTCCATGATTTTTTGGTGCCCCGGCTCTGCGGACAAATGAGAAGCAAACATATAGTGCCGACACAGGGGAGCTATTTTATCAGCCAACAGTGCTGCCGTTGCGGCAATAAAACCGTCAATTACCACCGGCACACCTAAAGCGGCCCCGCCGATAAACAAACCGGCCATGGCCCCAATTTCCAGGCCGCCTACCTTAGCCAGCACATCCAGCCCGTCAGCGGCATTTGGTTTGTTCACCGTCAATGCCTTGGTTATTAGGGCAATTTTTTTTGCCAGTGCCCGTTCATCAATGCCGCTGCCTCTGCCGGTAATCTCCTTAGGATCAACGCCGGTTAAGGCAGCCAAAACCGCACTGCAAGCCGTGGTATTGCCAATGCCCATATCCCCCGCTGCCAATAGCGTTGCTCCTTCTTTGATTTGTTTTTCTGCCAGCAATATCCCCGCTTCCACTGCGGCAACCGCTTCTTCGCGCGACATCGCAGGTCCATATATAAAGTTATCAGTGCCCTTTTTTATCTTTAGGTTAATTAAGCCCGGGTGACTAAAGTCTGCCGCCATACCGATATCAGCCACCACAACATTTGCGCCTACTGTCCGGCTTAAAACGTTGATTCCCGCGCCACCTTTTAGAAAGTTTATCACCATTAATTTGGTGGTGTCTGTAGAAAATGCACTGATCTTTTCCTGCACAATGCCATGATCGCCCACACATACAACTACCCTTTTGTCGCCGATAACGGGGTGGGCACGCCGCTGAATGCCCGCCAAGCGCACCGCAATATCTTCTAAAACCCCCAGGCTGCCCTTAGGCTTGGTTAGTTTATCAATGCGCGCTGCGGCAGATTGCATGGCTTCGGCATCCGGCAGTTTTATATTGGCAATTGCTTCTTGTAGCTTCATGTAATCAATCTCCTTCAAATATTTGTAACCATTTGTAATAAAATTCCATATATTATCATAAATTGGGAGGGATGGCTGATGAGAGGTCACGTTCACTCTTATTACGGTATTACCAGTTTCGATTTTGGGCATGTCCATTATTTTCGGGGCACTTCATCCAGAAACTACGGCGGTGTAGACTACCACACCCATGTTTTAGCAGGGCGGACCACTTTTGATCAAGGGCACACCCATTTTTACAGAGTAATAACCGGACCGGGAATTCCCGCCGGTTATGGATACCACATCCATCCTTATTTTGTAGTTACCAGCACTAACGGGCGGGTGCCGCACGTTCATTTGATCAGCGGATACACCGCTCCCGCACCTAATGACCGGTATTATTACTAAGCGCCGTTACGGGCGCATTTTTCTCTTTTACTGCAGTTTTTTATCCGGCATATCTAATATGCGCATCACATAAGCGGCAGCGGTCATTTTGGCGTTTAATATGTCCGGGCTTTGTTCCTGCGCCAGTTTAACCTGCTGCTGAAAACCGCCCTTCCCTTGAATGCAGTTAAAAATTTCTTCACTCAGCACTTGACGGGCCTTATCTGTTTCCGCAAAGCGAATGGCCGAAGACAGCATGTCTTTTAACAAATTCTGCTCCACTTCCGGCTCAATGTTCGGCACCGGTGTATTGAACCCCCGATATACATCTATCAGTAAAGCCAAATATTCCTGTGGGGTAGTTTTATTTTGCCTACTATTTGTCATAATTAGCTCACTCCCTAATTAAATACTGCTAAGCTACTTCCCCTTACCTTACTTTACCACAAAAATACGCCTTTGACATAAAGCATTTACCTGCTGATACCGTTGTCATACAATTTTGGCAGGTAATTTTTACGTCTTGGTAGAATATTGCAATATTAACCACTTGAACTGTCTTTGGAGGATAGGTTGACATGCTGGCCATTACCAACAGTGTTGCCCTGCAGGGTTTGCAAGGCGTAATCGTAAAAGTGGAAGTAGATGTATCAGCCGGACTGCCCAAATTTGACTTAGTCGGTCTTCCGGATACTGCCGTGAGAGAATCTAAAGAGAGGGTGCGGGCAGCCATTAAAAATTCCGGTTTTGAGTTTCCGGTAAAACGCATTACCGTCAATCTGGCCCCGGCGGACATTCGCAAAGAGGGCCCGATATATGATTTGCCCATTGCCATTGGCATATTAGCCGCATCCGAGCAAATAGACCCGGTTAATTGTTTAGAGCACATCTATATCGGCGAACTTTCCTTAGACGGGGCCATTCGCCATGTTCACGGCTTGCTGCCGGCAGCTTTAACGGTACGGCAAAAGGGTTACCGCAGTATGATAGTGCCGGCGGAAAACTGTGCCGAAGCGGCGCTGGTACAGGGAATTGATGTTTATCCGGCCGGCAGCTTGGCAGGCTTAGTAGCCGCATTAAAAGGAGAAGAACAGCTTACCCCCTACACGGTGGACATGCAGCAATTGCTAAAAAACACTTCTTCTCACCTGGTGGATTTTGCCGACGTTAAAGGACAGCTTGCCGTAAAGCGGGCCTTGGAAGTAGCCGCTGCCGGCGGTCATAACATTTTAATGGTCGGCCCACCCGGTTCCGGTAAAACAATGCTGGCACGGCGATTACCCACCATTCTGCCGGACATGACTTTAGATGAAGCCGTTGAGGTCACCCAAATATACAGCCTGGCCGGGCAGCTAAAGCCCAACCAGGCATTGGTAACAGAGCGGCCCTTTCGCTGCCCGCACCACTCGGCGTCAAGCGCCAGTTTGGTGGGGGGCGGGCGCATTCCTAAGCCGGGTGAAGTGAGCCTTGCCCACCATGGGGTGCTTTTTCTCGATGAAATTTTAGAATTCCGCAAAGATGTGCTGGAATCACTGCGCCAGCCGCTGGAAGACGGCATAGTTTCCGTTACCCGGGTACATTCATCCCTTACCTATCCGGCTAACATTATGCTGGTCGCCAGCGCCAACCCCTGTCCCTGCGGCTACTTTGGCGATCCCCTTAAAGAATGCACCTGCACGCCGCCGCAAATTCAACGCTATTTGCGCCGCCTGTCCGGCCCGCTGCTAGATCGCATCGATATGCACATTGAAGTTTTGCGCGTGCAATTCAGCGATTTACAAGACCCGACACCGGCTGAACCGTCGGCAGAGATAAAGGCCCGGGTGGAAAAAGCCCGCAGCATTCAACGGATGCGTTTTAACGGCATGCAGTCCAAAGTTACCTGCAACGCCCAAATGCCCCCTTCAATGATCAGAAAATACTGTGTCCCTTCCCGCGAGGCCAAAAGTCTGCTGCGTGCCGCCTTTAAGAGTTTAAATTTATCTGCCCGCAGTCACGATAAAATACTAAAGCTGGCCCGCACCGTTGCCGATTTGGCCGGCAGCGAGCTCATCTTAGAACAGCACATGGCAGAGGCATTGCAGTACCGCAGTTGGGAAAATAAATTTATTTAGTCATATTAAGGAGGAAGCAAGATGTTAAAAACTAAAAATCTTTTGGCGGCAGCCATGTGCATTTTGTTGTTTTTAACAACTGCTTGTGCCGACAGCTCTTCCCCGGAAACCGTGACCGGGAATTTTTTAAATGCGCTTAAGGAGTCTGACTTGAGCAAAGCTAAAAAATATGTAGTAAACACTGATATCGAAGGGGCTTTGCCAGATAAAGAAATAGCCAAATTAATTCTGGCAAAAATTGAATATAAAATAACGGAAACGAGCATTAACAGCGACAAAGCAACCGTTAAAGCTGATATTACCGCACCGGACATGATGGGAATAACAGCAAGTACCGTAAACGAAATGATACCTTTAGCATTTGCCACGGTTTTTTCCGCTGAAACCTCTCCGGAAGAGATAGATAAACTCGTAGATAAGTACCTGATCAACAGCATATCCGATGACAATGCACCAATGACAACCACCCAAACCAATATAAATCTGGTTAAAACCAAAGGCGGCTGGAAGATTTCCCAAGCCAATGATGAGCTTTACCGTGCCATTACCGGGAATGCCCTAAAAGCTTTTGAAATTTTAGAAACCGAAAATAAATACTAAAACCTCTTGGCCTCTTACAACCGACCAAGAGGTTTTCATCACCTTACACTAAAACATTTCATTGGCCTTTTCAATAGCAATTTTCACAAAGTTGCCGCACTGGCGAGAAGTTAAGTTTCCGTAGTCGCTGTGCTCTCCTTCAATTAAGCCTTCCACACCCTGCTGTCTGGCAGCGTAGTGTTTCAGTTTCCAACTCATTACTTTGTCCCTGGCCACAGAAACTACCTCCTTTTTGGTTGTTATCGTTAGTTTCTGCAGCAGTAAATTTAATATAACAAGTAAGTTCAGCTAGTATATTTAGTAGCTGCAAATGCAGATGAAATTTATTAATAGTACTAAGAAATAGCATTATAAAAGTATTAATTTTTTATATTATTTTCAACAAAGCATTGGTTTATTTAAGTTCATTAATTAATTACATCAATAAATTCCACAAAAACACGCCGGCGATACCGCCAAAGATGACAATAATTACGTTTAAGCCAAAATAAGCCAAAATTAAAGCTACAATGCTGCCGGAAATAGCAGAATGTATGTTGCCGGTAGATTGTAAAATGCCGGGAAAGAGCAAGGCACTGATTGCCGCACAGGGAATAAACTGTAAAAAAGTTTTCAATGCAGGTGGCAGTTTAGTAGTGTCTAAAGCTACCAGCGGCAGCATTCTGGGAATGTAAGTCACTGCCGCCATGCCAATGACGATCAACAAAAGTTTATCCATTGTTTGCACCCTCCTTGGGGAACAGAGCTGCACCAAGGGCTGCGGCAATTAAGGTGGAAATAATCACCGTCCACCCGGTAGACAAAGCGGCAAACAGCGGCAGCCAGTTAAGCAGGGCGTGAGTAGCTGCGGCAATTATGGCCACAATTAAAAAGGGTTTGGAAGTTTTTAGCGAAGGAATTAACAACCCGATAAACATGGCGTAAAGGGCAATGCCCATGCAGGCTTTAACGGATTCCGGAAGTCCGGAGGCGAGAAATATCCCCAGCCATGTTCCGATATTCCAGGCGGCAAAGGCGGTAAAATTTAAACCTAACAAAAAGGCCGGACTTAAAGTTTTCTCTTGACGAAAAGAGGCTACAGAAAAAGTTTCATCAGTAACGCCAAAGGCAATGAGTGAACGCATCTTGGCAGATACATTTTTTTCAATGCGTTGCGCCAATGAGGCAGACATCAACAAATGCCGCAAATTAAGAATAAAGGTAGTCATGACAATTTCTCCGCCCATAACTCCTAAAGACATTAGGTTAACGGCCATAAACTGGCTGGCACCGGCATAAACCAACAGTGACATCAATGCACAGATTATATTGGGCACATCTGATGCTTTAGCTAAAATTCCATAAGCCAAGGCAATCGGGATAAAGCCAATGGCGATGGGAACGGCGGCTTTAATGCCGTCAACTGCCGTTAGTTTTTCTGTAGCTTGCATGTTATTTTTAACTTCGGTTGAATGTTTTGTCACCGGTTGCACCATTTTTTGCCTCCTGCTGGAAAACTTATACAGGGCCGGTAAATATCAAGTTAACCGGCCCTGTACAATGTTGCACTCTATTTAAGCCAATTTTGCCGCAATATCTCTTGCTATCCAAACACCACAGGCACTTGCTTGGGCCAAGCCTCTGGTTACACCTGCCCCGTCACCGCCGGCATATAAGCCGCTAATTTCCGTTTCAAATTTATCATTTAATTTCGGCCGGCTGGAGTAAAACTTGGCCTCCACACCGTAAAGCAGGGTATGCTCACAAGCCAGTCCCGGTGTAACATGATCAAGGGCTTCAATCATTTCGCAAATACTTTTCATGGTACTGTAGGGTAAGGCCAGAGCCAAGTTACCCGGCACCGCTTCTTTCAGCGTCGGCTCAACAAAACCAACCTTAATTCTCTTTTCAGTTGATCTTCTGCCTTTTAAAATGTCACCGTACCTTTGCAGCAAAACACTGCCGTTAGATAAGTCGTTTGCTAATTTAGAAATTGCCCGCGCATATTCATTTGGCTTGTTAAAAGGTTGCGAAAACTTGTGCGAAACCAATATGGCAAAGTTAGTGTTCCCACTGCCCAGTTTTTTATCTTGGTAAGCATGTCCGTTAGCCAGCATCACACCGCTGTGATTTTCAATTACCACATAGCCGGAAGGGTTACTGCAAAATGTCCTTACTGTTGTGCCTACTGAGGTGCGATAAATAAACTTGCCTTCGTATAGATGTTCATTTATCTCTTCCATAATGGTGTCCAGTGTTTCTACACGCACACCCACATCAACCTGGTTGTTGGTCATCTCTAAATTGTGCTTGGCCAATACTTCTTCCAGCCATTTAGAGCCGTCTCTGCCCGGCACAATCACTACTTTTTTAGCTTCAAAGTATTGCTCATCTTTAGTGACAATACCGCTAACGGCTAACTTGCCGCTCCCGTCTTTTTTTACCGTAATATCTGCTACTTCAGTTTCAAAAATCATGTCAATTTTATCTTTTAAGTACTCGTAAATGTCAATTAAAATTTTTATGTTGCGCTCGGTACCCAGGTGACGGACCCTGGCCCTAAGCAGCTTAAGACCCACTGCCAGTCCTCTTTTCTCGATGGCTTTAACCGCCGGCGAAGTAGGATCGGTAATTTCTGACGGCGCACCGTGCTTTAAGTTAATTTCATCTACATAGTTAATTAATTTCAAAACTTCAGAAGGAGGCAGATAGTCGGTCATCCAGCCGCCAAATTCAGTAGTGATGTTAAATTTCCCGTCCGAGTATGCCCCGGCACCACCAAAACCGTTGGTAATTGAACATGCCGGAATACAGCCGGCGTAATCTTTTTTCTCATTAGCCGGCGGACACTTTTCCAGTTTTTTTTCCAACATCGGACAGCTGCGCTTGTATATGTCCCTACCCTTATCAATCAACAATACCTTTAAAGAAGGCGCTTTCAAGGAAAGTTCATAACAAGCGAAAATACCCGCTGGCCCGGCCCCTACAATAATTACGTCATACCCTTTGCTCATTGCTTTCACTCCAAGCTTATATTAGTCTTTTAACATCCCAAAGTTACATTATATACCAACTAAAATTATATAGCAAACTTATTTATTGTAAGAAAAGGAAAAAATTTAAAAACCGATCCCCATCAACATAATTAGAATTATATACCCACTAAATAGAATTGCCAAGGCAAATTAAATAAAGGTGTGATAAAGCACACCCTTATTTATTAATTTGATTTGGCTGTCTTTAATTCAGTTTTTGCCTTGACATTAGATTGTTCTTCTTGAAGATGTTTCAGGTAGCGGTTTGTTTCCGCCACTACCACGCCACTTAAGCCCAGTAAGGCAATTAAGTTGGGGATGGCCATTAACCCGTTCACTATATCGGCAATTATCCAAATCATATCCAGTTTAAGAAAAGCGCCCAAGCCCACTAAAACTATAAAGATAATGCGGTAAGGCATAATTGCTTTTACCCCGAACAAATACTCACAGCAGCGCTCGCCGTAGTAATTCCACCCCAAGATGGTAGTAAAAGCAAAAAAGGCAATAGCGATCGTTAAAAGGTGGGGTCCAAACGCCGGGAACCCGGAGGCAAAGGCCAATTGGGTCATCGCCGCACCTTCGGCTGTACCGCACCACACGCCGGTAACTACCAACGTCAAGCCGGTCATGGTACAAATAATAATTGTATCAATAAAAGTACCGGTCATGGAAATTAAACCTTGTTCTGCCGGCCATTTGGTTTTTGCCGCCGCCGCCGCAATCGGGGCACTGCCCAGACCGGATTCGTTAGAAAAGACGCCCCGGGCAATACCGAACTGAATAGCCATCATTACGGTTGCTCCTAAAAAGCCGCCGGTTGCGGCAGTACCGGTAAAGGCACCGTTGATTACCAGTTTAACTGCCGCCGGCAATTGTTCTATGTGCATTATTAAAACTGCCAGGCAGACAACAACATAAAAAACAGCCATAAAAGGCACAACCTTAGTGGTAACATTAGCGATTCTCTTAATACCGCCAATGGTTACCAAGGCTACCAACAAGGTAATTACAGCGGCAGTAAGATAAACGGGAATGCCCATGGAGTTTTCTGCCGATGATACGATGGCGTTTACCTGGGGAAAGGTGCCGATGCCAAAAAAGGCAACTAAAATACCGCTTATGGCAAACATTATCGCCAATGGGCGGAATTTAGGGCCCAAACCTTTTTCAATATAGTACATCGGCCCACCGGAAATTTGCCCGTTGTCATCTACCGTGCGATATTTAACAGCCAACAGTCCTTCGGCATATTTGGTAGCCATGCCAAAGAAGGCTGCCAGCCACATCCAAAAAAGGGCCCCCGGGCCGCCGGCATAAATAGCGGTAGCCACCCCGACAATGTTGCCGGTACCGACGGTAGCCGCCAAGGCGGTACAAAGGGCACCGATGCTTTTTATATCGCCGGAACCGTCATTTTTAGCAGTGACAATAAGTTTTAATGCCAGCGGCAGTTTACTTACCTGCAGCAGTTTAAGCCTAAATGTAAGTACAATCCCTGTCCCCACCAAAAGAATTAAAAGCGGCGGCCCCCAGATATAAGCGTCGATAGTTTGTAACAAATCCATAATGTTCATTGCCTCATCTCCTACTTTGTTGTTAAAAAATAAAAAAGCCAAATCAGAAATGATTTGACTCTTGAAAGCAACAGGCAAAGAAGCAATTAGTCAGCATTAAATTTACTAACTAATTGTATAGCCTCCTCTGTCCTTTTGCCTGAGAGATTGAACAGCTGTACAGACTGTTTTGCCCCTTCGGCGCCCTTATTATGTAAGGGTCTCTCCAGAGTCCTGTCCGCCGGTGGTTCCGCTTTTTAACAAAGCACCTGAGAGTTTAGCTCCTTCGGTGGGCCTTTCGGCCGCTCTCCCACAGGCATCATTCAGTGTCCATATGCGGTTGTTACGTAGGATATTATAATTCTAACTCTTGGAAATAGCAACAGTTAGAAGTAATATTCTAATATTCTGACTTTTATAAGTCTATAAGTCCCTTTTTGTATCTGCGGATACCAAATATGCTCCCCTCAAAGCCAAGGAGAGCACGGCAATATATTTTAAATAACCGTAACTGCTTATATTCTCTTAATAATTGAAAACATATGGTTTAATATATACCAATTTTGCGGAAAACTGTTATCCAGCTGCCAATAGCTTACCCCTCTTAATTGATATTCGTTAATTAGTTCCAGTTTGGCTTGAATGCTGCGAGCGTCTTCAAACCAAACAACATGGCTGCTTCCCTTTTCATCTGTATAATAAAAGTACGGCGCTTGTGCCTCTTCATCGTATTGAACGGTGGCCCCATATTGAGCGGCTAACTGCAACGCACTTATCGGAGTAACTCTAACCGCCCATTCGCCGCCCGGTGCATAAGGCAGTGTCCAGTCATAACCATACAGCGGTATGCCAAACATTACTTTTTCCGGTGGAATGACTGAAACTGCATAATCAAGCACTTCTCTTACTTCATTAATCGGGGCAACGGCCATGGGTGGGCCTCCGGCATATCCCCAATCATAGGTCATCAACACAACAAAGTCATTAATCCTGCCTTGAGCGGCATAGTCGTGGGCCCCATGCCATTCTCCGGTGGTTATGTCATAGGGTTTGGGAGCTAAATCTGTTGATAGCACATAATTTTCAGAATGTAAAAGGGCATAGGCTTTAGCTACAAAATCATTGTATAATTGCCTGTCTTCGGGCGGAATTCTTTCAAGGTCAAAATTTACTCCGTAATAACCCTTTGCCTTCAAAACCTGCAGGATGTTGCCAATTAAAAGGTCTTGAATGTTTTCATCTGACAAAATAGCATGAGCTATTTGGGGATCAAAGTTCCCTTCCCCTAAGTTCGTTAACACCATTAAACCTGCTACATTATACTCTCTCGCTGCCTCTATTACCGCTAAATCATCTAAAGGCTGTAAGCTGCCGTCCGCATTAACTTGATAACTAAAGGGGCTGATATAGGTTAAGGACGGTGCGGCTTCATCAATTAATCTTGGGTTTTGTTGATAATAACTTGGTTCCATCCAGGCATTAACTTCTATCGCCCGCAATTGATTGCCAGCATCACCGGGAATAATCAAAGCCATGCCGGAAATAAGATGGGGCAATTCATAGATTGCATTTATATCAATAATTCTTTGCATGTTAACTTGATATCTGTTGGCAATCATCTGTACTGTCTCCCCCGGTTGCACCACATGTATCAGCAATGCCCTCCCCCTTTCTCTTTTAAATACTGTATTATATTCATATCAAGGTGTATTGCTTTCGGTAATTGGCTAGGAAAGGAGAAAAGCTTACATGCAGGAAAGAGTTGTTTGCCGCAAATGCCGCTATTTCTATATCACCTGGGACAAGCGTTTTCCCAACGGCTGCAAGGCTTACGGTATCAAAACAAAATACCTGCCGTCCGTGGTTGTGCTCAGAACGACAGGTAAGGGCTGTGCCTGTTATCAGCCGAAATAACGGTTATTATTTAATCTTTTTTCAAACTTTTGTCTGTACTCATGTAGCTGCCGCTACCCTGTTCAGGGGCAAGGTTTTGTTCCGTCAGCCCCTTAACTTTAAAGGTCGGCGGATCATAAGAACTTATTTTTTCGTCATTTGCGCGCTTAACAGGTTTCCTTTTGCTCATCAAATCGCCTCCCGCAAATAGGATAACCGAAAAGCATAATATCTATGAAAACCTGTCTGCACAAAGAAAAGGCCCTGTGCTTTTTATTCCACAGGGCCCGGCAACAAAGATATCAGTGCTGTGTCTGGGATACCGCGCTATACAAGGTGCCAACAACAAACACAATCAAAGCGGGCACTACCCAGCCCAACCCCTGATCGTGCATGGGCAAGTAAACTAAGAGCTTATCCAGCCCAAGCTGAATGCCGAGTCGTTGGCCGATTGATGCCGCCAAGTTTACTAATGCTAATATTGTAGTAATGCCGACGGTAGTTACATAGACGATCTTTTTACCTTTAAATAGGTTGTGTATAATGCCCAGCAATACTAAAGCAATAACGATGGGGTATACTGTTACCAACAGCGGAACCGACACTTCCAAAATAGTGGCTAAACCCATGTTTGCCAGAAGTGCACTAACTAAAGTAGCAATTATACAAATCGTATTGTAGCTCACACGATTATTGGTTAACCTGCTAAAGAAACTGCCGCAGCTGGCAACCAGGCCAATGGCCGTTGTTAAACAGGCCAAAGCCATGCCTATAGCAATGGCAACTTTACCAAAAGAACCAAGTAAGTATTCAGACATGAAGGAAAGCAATTCCCCTTGGTTATCACCGGCATACAATGTACCGGTAGTAGCCCCAATATAGGCCAGACCGATATACACCGAACCTAAACCAACTGCAGCAACAATTCCGGCTATGATGGTTATTTTGGCGATTTCGTTATTATCGGTAACACCCTTGTTTCTAACCGAGTTGACAATAACCAAACCGAAAATTGTCGCCGCTAACGCATCCATCGTATTGTAACCTTCTAAAAAGCCTTGAATAAAGGGTGTGCTATAATTTGCTGCACCGATGCCTGCACCCGGGCTAACAATGCCTTTAAAAATAATAATACCGAGAAATAATAGTAAAAACGGGGTAAGTATTTTCCCCAAATTATGAATAATTTGACTGGGACGTAAAACAAACGCTAAAACAATACCAAAAAATATCACCGTGGTTATTGCTAAAGCCAGAGACGACATGCCGGGGCTTAAGTCACCTAAAAAGGGTGCCACCCCTACTTCATAAGTGGTAGCGCAAGTACGCGGAATGGCCAACAGCGGGCCGATACAAAGTACCACCACGGTAGTAATAATTTTACCGAACAAGGGGTTTACTCTGCTGCCCAGCTTTTCCAAGTCACCGCCTGCCATAGCCACTGCCGTAACCCCTAACAAGGGCAACCCTACACCGGTAACTATAAAACCAAAAACAGCCAGCCAAAGATCTTCCCCGGCCAGTTTACCTAACATTGGCGGGAAGATCAGGTTGCCGGCACCGAAAAACATAGCCAATAAGGCCAAACCGGTAACAAATATCTCTCTGTTACTTAACTTCATGAAAACCCTCCTCCATGCTGCAAAAATAAAGCTTGTCCAGGGTGAGTATCAAACATCTCGGCAGTACAATAACCTATATCCTAAACTAATTTACACCGAGTGTCAATTATTTATATTACTTTTCAAATTGTCTATATTTTTACACAACTTGATTGTGATTTGTACAAAAAATAAATTAAGCTTCATGCCGACGGCAGAAGCTTAATTTTGTTCGCTCGTTTAGTTTTACATGCTGTAAAAAGCTACAAAAGCTTGATAAACATAAAGATGATCTTTTACACCGGCCAATTCTCTTATTGAGTGCATCGCCAGCATGGGGTTGCCGATATCTACGGAACGGATGTTTAAATGCCTGGCTGTAATTGGCCCAATAGTAGAACCGCCTCGTAAATCCGAACGGTTAACAAAGGTTTGATAAGGAATGTTGTTTTCCCGGCAGATAGAAGCAAACACCGCCGTTGAATCACTGTCTGACGTATACCTTTGATTGGCATTGATTTTTATCACCGGTCCGCAGTTGATCCGGGGTTTGTTTACCGGGTCATGCCTTTCCGGACTGTTGGGGTGTACCGCATGAGCCATATCCGCTGAAATGAAAAATGAGTTGGCCACCGCGCGAAAATAATCTTCCCGGTGCTTACTGGATAGCACAATTTTATTTTTGTTCTCGGCTAATACAATTCTCTCCAACACTGTAGCCAGCAGCGGCGAATCCGCTCCCTGCTTGCTACTGCTGCCAACTTCTTCATTGTCAAAGCAGGCCAACACATTGACCCCGGACTTGGGCTTGGCGCCGCACAATGCTTTGAGCCCTGCATGCACCATAGCCAAGTCGTCAATGCGGGAAGCGGATATCAGCTGCTGATCACTGCCAATGATACTTCCCTTTTGATGTTCGTATAAAAACAGGTCAAAATCCAAAATATCCTCTTCCGGTAGGTCTGCTTCCCTGGCTAACAGTTTTAACAAGTAGTTTTGCGGCGTAAGTTGATCATTAATTAGCCTGATTATCGGCAGGGTGTCTTTTTGCGCGTTTAATTTTATCCCGTCGTTAACACTGCGATTTAAATGAACGGCTAAATTGGGAATAACCAGCAGCGGACCCTTGATGTTTACCAGCTTGCTTTCCGGCCACAGCGGATTATTACTGCGCACGGTAATCCGCCCGGCCAGGGACAGCGGACGATCTAACCAAGTGTTAATAATCGGGCCGCCATAGATTTCGGTATTGAGTTTTAAGTAACCGTCCGCCGACATTTCCGGATAGGGCTTAATGCAAAAAGTCGGGCTGTCGGTATGGGCCCCGATTATTTTAAAGCCTGATTCCGCAATACTGCCTTCCCCGATAACAAAGGCAATGCAGGCGGAAGAATTTGCCGTTACATAATATTTCCCCCGCTGCTTTAGGTCCCATTTATCCCTTAAATGCAATTTTTTAAAGCCGTTATTCTTTAAAACGGCTTCCATCTCACTCACGGCATGAAAGGCCGTGGGGCTGCGATCAATAAAATCAATTAATTCCGCAGCCAGCCTTTTTTCTGTCACCACCTGTAATTCTCCCCTCTTAATCATTCTTTGATCATTATAACCGAAACGGTGGTTTAAATGGGTAATTATAGATGTTTCCTTACAACCATGAATGTAACTTTTGCTAAAACATAAGCAGGGAACACCTTGGCCGTCCTGCATATCTGAAGCGGCAGCACTGTCAAGAGCGTTCCCTGCTTTTTAACGAAATATTATCTTTTCACCTAAAGGTGCTTTTCATTACTATCCTGGCGCCAGGCCTCTAACCGAAAGGTAAAGGCCGGCCCCAATTTCCATGCCCCACAGACATGTCCTTTTGTTCACAAATCTGGCTTTAACTAACCGAAAGGTCTTCCGTACACTCATCGGGGCAAAACTGCTTTTCGGACAATCTGATAATGTCATTGTAAACTACAATGCGGCCTAAAATTTTCAGCAGCTCATTTTTGGTGTCTTCGGCAATATCTAACCGCTGGATTCTCTTTTGCAAATGTACACACGAGGCATTGCAAATATTGTTGGCGTCTTCTAAAAATTCATCATCGTCAATGTTCCCGATTACCGTCACTGCGCTAATTGGCAGATTAATCAGCTGCATACAGGAGCAGCGCCACACATCTACGCTATCCTCATGTACCGACACCACCCGGCCGACTTTTTCTTTATGCAGTCCTACTTTTTGCGTAGGCTCCCAGATAACAATATCGTTTTCTTTTATTTTTTTCATGTTAATCCCCCTTTTCTTTGTAATTTTGTGATTGTGAAATCTATTGCAAATAGCATACCACTTATTGCTTAATTTTAAAAGGGGTTTTGAAGATATTTATATTTTAAGTTAATTTTTACAATTCATTATTGAGCATTTTTTGCCATTAAAAAATGCTGCCTGCACTTTCTGATTTTTTGTCCTGCCTAAAAGTTGCCTAGGGGCTAACTAAAAATAAAAATGCCCCTCCCATGGCAGAGGAGCATTTCCGTCATATTACTATGGCCCAAGGGTTTATTCTACCGCTGCCGTTTTTTCCAGCTCATCCAACAGCTGCCCAAACAGATCCAGCGCGTCCTGCACCGGTTGAGGCGAAGTCATGTCTACACCGGCAGCTTTCAGTAAGTTCAGCGGATAATCCGAGCCGCCGCTCTTTAGGAAGTTCAGATATCGGTCAACGGCAGGCTGTCCCTGTTCAATAATTTGGTTTTTCAAGGCGATTGCCGCCGACAGCCCGGTGGCGTATTTGTAAACATAAAAGGCGTTATAGAAGTGCGGTATGCGCGCCCATTCCAAATCAATATTTTTATCAATTACAATATCATTTCCGTAATAATCGACATTTAATTGATGGTAAATGGCACTCATTGATTCTGCCGTCAACGGTTCTCCCGCTTCCGCCTTTTCGTGGATAATCTTTTCAAACTCGGCAAACATCGTTTGCCGGTACAAGGTAGCTCTGATTGTTTCTAAATAATGGTTAATTAAGTACAGTTTTTTCTCTTTGTCATCTATGTTTTTCAGCAGGTAGTCCATTAACAGGGTTTCATTTAAGGTAGAGGCCACCTCAGCGGTAAAAATGGAATAATGAGCGTTGATATAGGGCTGCTGGCGGTAAGCGTAATATGAGTGCATCGCATGTCCCATTTCATGCGCCAGGGTAAAAAGGTCATTTAAGTTGTTATCGTAATTTAACAGCACATACGGATGCACGCCATAGGGCCCCCAGGAATACGCGCCGCTGGTTTTTCCCGGACGGTGATAGACATCCACCCAACCGGAATTCAGCCCGGCGGTTAAGTCCTGAATATAAACCTCTCCCAGCGGCTGCAGCGCCTTGGTAATCAAGTCTACCGCCTCGGGATATTCCACTTTCCACTGCACGTCTTTAACCAGTGGGACGTAAATATCGTACATGTACAGTTTATCTACACCCAGTATTTTTTTGCGCAAAGCAACATAGCGGTGTAACAGATCTAAATTAGCCCGTACCGTTTTAATTAAGTTATCATAAACCCCTGTAGGAACGTTATCGGCAAATAATGCCGCTTCCATGGCCGAAGGATGTTTGCGTGCCCGGGCATAGAAGATGTCCTTTTTTACACTGGTGCTCAATGTTGCGGCCAGCGTATTTTGACGGGCACGATAGGCGCTGTATAAGGCATTGTAGGCGTCTTTTCTCACCCGCCGGTCATAACTCAACATTAAGGTTTGATAATTGCCGTGGGTAATTTCCACATCCTTTCCCTTTTCGTCCTTAATGGTGGGAAACTTCATATCGGCAATGTTGAGCATGCGGAAAATTTTATCCGGCCCTTGCATCACCTCGCCTGCCTGAGCAAGCAGCAGTTCTTCACTTTCAGAAAGGGTATGGGGTTTCTGACGAATTACTTCACTTAAGAAAAACCGATAGTCTGCAAAATCCGGCCGCTGTTTATATTGATTTACGGTCTCCGTAGGCAAGGAGAGTAATTCCGGCAGAAAAAAAGAAATGGCGGCATTTACTCTGGTGTTTAAGCCGACGGCCCGATCCTTTAAGGCCTGGTATTTGGCATTGGTGTTGTCTTCGTCTAGGCGCATGCTGGCGTAGACAAATAACTTCTCGTTAAGCATTTGCAGTTGTTCAATATCCTTTAAGGCATTTAACAGGGTATCCGCCGACTCCCCCAACCTTCCCCGGTAGGCAGTAACTTCACCGATCAGTGCTTCTACTTTTTTAAAGTCCTGTTCCCACTTTTCATCATCGGCATAAATGTCCTCTAAATTCCAAGTGTATCGTTCATCAACCTTGTTCATTTCCGCATCCCCCTTTTTCCAAAAAAATGCATCCGTATAGGGCAGAGCAAAGTTTAACCCTATAAAGGTAAGCATAGCGGTGATAAAGCCTAAAAGAATTAACTTGCTATATCTTCTAATTTTTTTCAGTTTTTCCTGCCACTCCTTTATTTTGGCTTACACAAATAGTTATGCCAAATTCCCCCGATATCATGCAGCAAAAAGACAACAAAAAAGGCACTTCCCTAACGGGAAATGCCTTTCCGGTTTTTCTTCAAAGGTTACTGTATTTATTAAAGTACAACCACGTTTGCCGCTTGTGGACCGCGGTTGCCCTCGACAATTTCAAATTCTACCTTCTGCCCTTCTTGCAGCGTTTTGAAACCGTCCATCTGAATTGCGGAAAAATGAACAAAAACATCGTTGCCTTCATCAGTTTGGATAAAACCATAACCTTTTTCTGAATTAAACCATTTTACTGTTCCTTGCATTAAATTTGGCCTCCTTGAAATTTCTTTAAAAAGGGACTACCACAAAACATCTTTGAAACCTAACCCGCTAAAAGGAGGCCAAAGTGTTTCAGTGAAGTCATCCTTTTTAACAATTTTAATATTAGCATTAAATCTTCTAAATAGCAAGCAAATATCTAAAGGTGAAATTAATAGAATTTACCATATATTTCCGGGTTGGCTAACTTTTCCGGATATAAACAACAATTACTTCTATAATAATATTATTGTTGAAGGAGGTTAGAGCATTGGCAGTACTCGGACAACCCTTGGGCGTGCAATTGTTGGCAGAAATGTGGGATTGCAACCCGGATAAGTTAAACGATGTGAAAGGTATCGAAGAAATGATGATCGCGGCGGCCAAGAAATCTGAGGCCCAAATTTTAAAAGTGGTATTTCACCCTTTTGAACCTCATGGTGTAAGCGGTGTGGTTGTGATTGCCCAATCACATTTAACCATCCATACCTGGCCGGAATTAGATTATGCGGCAGTTGATATTTTTACCTGCGGTGACGATGTAGACCCTTGGACGGCATTAGAGAGTATTGCTCAATACTTAGATGCGGAGGACGCCCATGTAATAGAAATCAGCAGGGGTTTAAAGAATTTAAAGTTGCGGAAAAAAACCGCCGCAAATTAGGCAATAAAAAAGGCTGAAGCACTACGACACTTTAAATCGTTGTGCCACAGCCTTTTTTATTACTGTTCTTCTTGGTTGCCCGGGGCTTCGGCCAATGTTTCTCCCTCTTTGGTTACAGTAAGGGCAACATATTTATGGAAAAAGTACTCTGCCGCGGCAATAACCAAAGAGATAACCAACAGTCCGGTTAGGTTAATCGGATCCCGGGTCAGCACCGAGTTCATCAGCCAAATGGCGATAAACGCTATACCGGCATCCGCTACTGTGGCCGCAGTATTATTAAAGCTGGGCAAAATCCATAAGTCCCCAATCAGGTAAGCGGCAACGGTTAGTACCAATGCCGTAATTAATGATTCCGTTATAGTCATGGTGCTGATCGCCGGTAAAGCAATTGCTGATATTACCGCCAACGCGGCAAATTTAATAAGCAATGCTGTAGCGTGATTGAATTTCCCCAATTTCAATACCTCCTAGAAATATATCTAGGGGTATTATTCCATTTTTTGGTGAAAATAATACATTAAATTGCATTTTTTATATGTTCAAGGTAAGTAACATTGCCCTTGTGATCCAGCCCAATTGCCACTACATCAATGCGGCACTCCCGCTCCCCTTGATTTTCTTTTAACATATAGTACTGCGCTACTTTTCTGATCTGGGCTCTTTTTCGCGCTCCGATTGTTTCCTGCGGCAAACCGTAACCCTTGCTGCGGCGCGAGCGCACCTCCACAAACACCAGCACACCGTTGTCTTCGGCAACTACATCCAGCTCACCTAGCCGACAGCGGTAATTGCGGCAAATAATGCGCATGCCACATCTCTTTAAATAATTAACCGCCTCTTCCTCTCCCCGTTTGCCGGTTGCCTGCCTAAAAACAGTCATTTCCCGTCCCCTCTGCTTTGTTGTTTGCTCAACATTATACTCAAAATTTTCTTATCCGGTTAACAAAATTAACCATAATCAGAGAACCTTTTGGCAGGATTTTACTATAATGAATGCAAATAGGAGGCGATAAAATGCAAAATCATGATCCAATTACCGGTTTACCGCTGTGCAGTGCAACCTATGAAAAAATTGAGCAGGAAATTGCTGCCGCTGAAAGACAAAACTGCGCACTGTCTTTAGTCATGATCAATATCGACAATTTTGACGCTTTCAATCGGCAGTACGGTTATGAAAAGGGCAATAAACTACTGCTCCGTTTAAAAAACTTATTGCACGGTTTTACGCGTAATACAGACTTTATCGGTCGATGCCCACCGGCAGACTTTGTATTGGTGTTACCTTTTACTGACTTAAATGAATCCTACACCGGCGCACAGCGTATTGTTGACATGTTGGAAGCAACCCCCATTGACATTGACGGCTGCAAAGTAAAGTGCACCGCCAGTGCCGGCGTCAGTCAGTACTCTAAAAATATGAATGCAGAAACCTTTTTTAAAATGACAGAAAAAGCCCTGCTTTATGCTAAATACCGGGGTAAAAACCAAGTGCAATGCTAATGACTGCTTTATAGAGAGGATAAAAAAATGACTTGCATCCGGCTTTAAAACCGGATACAAGCCATGTTTTTTGCTTAGTGCAGGAAGAAAGTGCTAGCCGCAGTATTCAATATTTCCGCAAGGGGTTCGGGGTAAATACCGATAAACAGCGTACCAATCAAAGCGGCAATTAATACCACCGTGACGTTACCGGAAAGGGCAATGGGCGCCTCTTCTTTCGGCTCATCCCGATACATTACCAAGCACACCCGCAGATAGTAGTAAACTGAGATCATCGACATCAGCAAACCTAAGAGGGCCAGCCAGAAATAATCGGCAATAATGGTTTGGAACAGGTAAAACTTGCCGACAAACCCTGCCAGCGGCGGAATACCCGCCATGGAAAGCAGGCTGACGGTTAATACCGCCGCCAACAGCGGCGCCCGCTGGGCCAATCCGGCGTAATCCGCAATTTCCTCGCTTTTAATTTGATCATATACCACGGCTATCACAACAAAAGCTCCCATGACGGCAAACACATAAAGGAAGGTATAAAACATTACGCCCTTAATCCCTGCTTCAGTAGCCGCCACCAGGCCAACTAAAATGTAACCGGCTTGAGCAATGCTGGAGTAGGCAAGTAATCTCTTGATGTTTGTCTGCACAATGGCCACTAAGTTACCGATAACCATCGAAAGTGCGGCCAGCAGGGCAATTAACGGCATCCAAGAATCAGCAGTATAAATTAAGCCGCCGATAAACACCCTTAATAATATTGCCAGCGATGCAGCTTTAGAACCAACAGCCAAGTAGGCGGTTACCGGTACCGGTGCACCTTCATAAACGTCCGGTGTCCACATGTGGAAGGGAACTGCTGATACTTTAAAGCCCAATCCGGCAACTAACAATGCCAGTCCAAAGAACAGTACCGGAGATACCTGTCCGGATATAATAATCTCTGCAATGTCATAAATTATGACCGTCCCGGTCATTCCGTATACCAAGGAGATACCGTAAAGCAGCGCTGCCGAAGACAAACCGGCCAAAATGAGATATTTTAAACCGCCTTCCGCACCCTTTTTGTCCGTTTTGCGCAGGGCCACTAAAATTACAAAAGCAATGGTCATTAATTCCAGACCGATATACAAAGTGATAAAGTCACCTGCTGAAGCCATAACGCTCATACCTAATGTAGCAAACACCAGCAGGGAATAGTATTCGCCGGCTGCCCTCAAGCCGTCAACGTACTTGGTGCAGCCCAGGGTTACCAGTAGCGCCGCGGTTAGGCACAGAATTTTAAAGAAGCGAGCATATTGATCAACAACATACATGCCGTCAAATAATGTTCCCTGCTCATTCCACCCGGCAACGGTAACCCCCAGGGTGGCGAGCAATCCGAATATTGTTATCGCCCCCAGGCCGCTACGGGCATTTAAGGGAGCAATTAAGCCTAATATCAACACTGTCAGCCCTAATACAGCCAACATCATTTCCGTTGTCAGCAAGCTGTAATCAAACGGCATTTACAAATTCCCCCCAATCCGCATGGCGTCGGGAATATAGTCAGCAATGTGATTCAATATCGGTGTCACGCCGCTGTCAACCATATCAAAGAGCAGTGCCGGGAAGAAACCGCCAAGTACTAATACAAAGCCCAAAATTGCCAGCGGCACTGTTTCTGCCCCTTTGATGTCCTTTAAGTGATTGTATTCATCGCGCGGCGGCCCAAACAGCGCATTGGCCGCGGCACGCAGAACATACAAGGCGGTGATAATGATCCCGGCAATAGCGATCACCGCCATTGCACCAAAGCGTTCAAAGGAACCGACAAAAATAGTGAACTCGGGGATAAAGCTGATTAAACCCGGCAAACCCAGTGAAGCCATGGCAGCCATCATGAAACCGACAGTCAGCCGAGGAAGTTGGCGTGCCAAACCGCCTAATTCATGCACATTGCGCGTATGAGTTTTTTCATATATAAACCCAATCATGGAGAAGAACAATGCGGCCATCACACCGTGAGCAAACATATTAGCCACCGCACCGTTAACCCCAACTACACTTAATGTTGCTATCCCTAACAGCACATATCCCATATGGCTGACGGAAGAATAACCGACCAGGTATTTTAAGTCTTTTTGGGCCAAGGCCCCAAATGCGGCATAGGCACAGCCGGCCACGCCTAAAGCGGCAATCAGCGGCGCCCAGAAAACCGCACCGGCCGGCATGACAAACAAGGCTATGCGAATTAAACCGTAGCCGCCGATTTTCTTTAATACCCCGGCGTGAATCATCGATACAGCGGTCGGAGCACCGGCGTAACCGTCGGGTGACCAACTGTGAAGGGGAAACATAGAAAGCAGCGAACCAAAACCAATGAGCATTAAAAGGAACATCCAAATTTGGAACTGTTCCGGAAATTCCACCATACTTAGCCCATAAAAACTCATATCCGGGGCACCGGTTATTTCCACCGCCTTGACAAAGGTGGCAATCACTGCCGTCAGCAGAAAGGCCGACCCAATCAGCAAATAAATTGTCAGCTTCATGCCGGCATACTCTTTGGTTACCCGTTTGGAGCTACCCCAAATGATGACCAGAATGTAGATGGGAATAACTACAACTTCATAGAACAGCAGGAAAATAAACAAGTCTTGGGCAATAAAAGTGCCCATTACCCCGGTAATTAAAATCAGCAGTAACACAAAGAACTCCTTTGAGCGGTTGGGAACATTCCAAGAAGCAAATACCGCCGTAAAGCCAATTAAGTTTGTTAACAGCATCATGGGCAGCGATAAACCGTCTACCCCCATGAAGTAAGTTACACCTAGGTCTTCAATCCAGGGAATCCGCTGCACAAACTGCAGCCCGCCCTGTGATTGGTCGTAAGCAATATAGACATAAATACTGATGGCCAATGAAACAAAGGTACCGATGGCAGCAACCGCCTTATGCAGCCCGGCTTCATCTTTTGGTAAAAACATCAGCACAAAGGCTGCAGCCAGCGGAGACAATAACGCAACAGTCAGTATCGGGAAATTCATTATTTTACACCTCCCATGACCAACATAGCTGAGGAGGAATTATTATAAACCAACACTACAGTGATTACCAATACAGCTATAAAAAGTACCAACGCATAGGTCTGCATTTTACCGGTTTGCAGGTAACGTAAACCTGCACCGCTGCCGCGGGTTAACGCTGCCAAGCCGTTGACAATGCCGTCAACCACGTAAATATCAAATAAAGCAATCAGGCGCGCAGTGCCGTCCACAGCTTTGCGATTAAACCACTGATAGATCTCGTCAATGTAAAACTTGTTATACGACAGTTTGTACAAGCCGGGGAATTTGCCGGCTAACTCTTTTGCCAGTGCCTTTTCTTTATCTTTGTAATACATAAGGTAAGCCAAGCCAATACCGGCCACTGCCAGCAGTACCGACAACAACATCACGGCGATATTGACTTCCGGGTGATGCGGCAAGCCGAAGAAAATCCATTCCTGCCACAGGGGCATAAAAGGTGTGCCGACAAAGCCGGCGGTAATGGCGAAAAATGCCAGTACTACCAGCGGTATGGTCATGTTTAAAGGAGATTCATGCGGATGATTGTCCGGTTTTTCTTCGCCAAAGAAAGCCAGAAAAATGAGTCTCCACATGTAAAAAGCGGTTAAAAAGGCGGTAATGGCCGCCAGCAAGAACAGTACATAGTGGCCTTCTGCCCAAGCCGCCAGAAGAATCTCGTCTTTAGACCAAAATCCGGCAAAGGGAGGAATACCGGCAATGGCTAAACCGCCAATAACAAAGGTCCAGCCGGTAACAGGCATCTTTTTAATTAAGCCGCCCATTTCCCAAACGTCCGCCTTATCGTGCAGCGCGTGCAGTACCGAACCGGCAGCGAGAAACATCAATGCCTTAAAGAAAGCATGGGTCCATAGGTGGAAGAATGATGCGGTAAGACTGCCTACACCTAACGCCAGCATCATATAACCTAATTGGCTGACGGTAGAATAAGCTAAAATGCGTTTAATTTGGCGTTGGGTAATAGCAATAAGGGCAGCAAAAATAGCCGTAAAAGCCCCGATGACCGCTATCAGCTGCATTGCCGCGTCCACTTCAACAAACAGGAACATGCAGCGTCCCACCAGATACACACCGGCGACAACCATGGTGGCGGCGTGAATCAATGCGGATACCGGTGTCGGGCCTTCCATGGCATCCGGCAGCCACACGTGCAGGGGAAACTGACCGGATTTGCCAATCGGTCCGATAAACACCAGGACGGCAATCAGGGTCATCATGGCAGCTGTAGTATAATTTTCAAAGTTAGGTGCAATTTCAGCCAATTCTTGGAAATTGAGAGTACCGAAAATTATTTGAATTAACAGCATGCCCAAAATCAAGCCAAAATCCCCAATACGGGTGGTAATGAAAGCCTTTTTGGCCGCTTCCCGGGCAGATATGCGGTGGGAATAGAAACCAATTAACAAGTATGAACAAAGCCCCACCAGCTCCCAGAAGACAAACATTTGCAAAAGACTGCTTGATAAAACCAGCCCCAGCATGGAAGCTGCAAATAAAGATAAATAAGCAAAGAATACCGAGTAACCGGGGTCACCATCCATATAACCGGTGGAATATATCTGAATCAGTGATGCAACCATGGTAACCATAAAAATCATCATGGCTGATGAAGGATCCAACAGGGTACCGACATCAACATTCAGCCCCTCCATGCCAAACCAGCGTATGGTAGATACCAACGCTTCCTGTTTAAAAGCAACGTCGGTAAAAACGCCGTAGGCTGCCAGTGTAGCCACCGCAAATGAAGCCAGCATAAAAGTTATCGACACCGCTGAGCTTAACTTAGGCAGCGGCCGGGTAACAAACACGATCAGCAAAAAGGAGAGGGCAGGCAGTAGAGGCACCAGCCAAACATGATTCATCGCAAACTCTACCATTTATTCAGCACCTACCTCGCTTCAGATTCATAAAAGTTACCATTTAAGCCAATCAAAATCGTCTAAGTTAACCGACAGCTTGTTCCGATAAATTAAAATCAAAATTGCCAAACCCACGCCGATTTCGGCAGCGGCCACGGTAATCACAAATACCGAAAAGATTTGGCCAATAAATGCTTCCGGGGTAATAAACTTGTTAAAAGCCACCAGATTAATGTTTACGGCATTTAACATCATCTCGATACAAATTAACACCATAATGGCGTTTTTCTTGGTCAGCGCTCCAAAAAGGCCAATGCAGAAAAGCACCGCCGAGAGAATAACAAAGGGCAAAAGGCTAGTCATTGGCCTTCACCTCCTTGGCCAGGAAAACCGCTCCTACCAGTGCCACCAGCAGCAAAATTGCCGCCGCCTCAAATGGAATTACATATTTTGTCAACAGCAGCTCCCCAATGTGGGCAACGGTATCGGTAGGTACAGCGGTCCCGGACAGTAGCATGCCGTGAGCACTCAAATAAGCTAAAAGACCGGCTACCACAACAATGAGACCGACAAGGGGGGCGGCAATAAAAATCCGGTAGTTAAAGGGGTTGGTCTCTTTCATATTGCTGCGCTGGGTAAGCATCACAGCAAAGATAATCATAATCGACACCGCTCCCGCATAAATAAGCACCTGGATAACTGCCAAATACATGGCGTCCAGCATTAAAAACACAACGGCAACACCTAAAAAAACAATTACCAGCCACAATGTGCTGTGCACAATATTTTTACTGAAAATTACCAGTAGGGCACAAACTACAATTACTGCCGCCAGTATCCAAAATGCAAGTTGTTCCATTTACTTGCCCTCCTTTTCCCGGAGTTCAGCAGCAGCCGCATCTGCTGCCTTTTTAGCAGCTTTCTTGGCCTCCAGAGCTTTTTGGGCTTCTTCTTCCAAACGCTTCTTTTCTTCCTCCGGCAATGGCTCCCGATCAGCTAACACCAGCGGTATATTTTCTAAACGGTATTGAGACAATTCAAAGTCTTTTTCGCTGGCCAGTGCTTGCGTCGGACAGGCTTCAATACAAAAACCACAGAAAAGGCAGTACCTCAGATCCATCACGTACTTTAACAGCCGCTTTTTACGCGCCACTGTTTCTGATTCCAGCTGGATCACCTTATTGGGGCAGGCCCGGACGCACATTTGGCAGCTAATACACTTATCTTGATCGAGGGTAAACCGCCCCACAAAGCGATCCGGCAGCGGATATATCTCTTCCGGATATTGAACGGTTACTTTTTTCTTAAAAAATTCCCGTATTGTTACGCCTAATCCCTTAATTAAGCCTTCACCGTACATTCACATCACCATCCCATCCATTGAAAAGCCTTCATCGCCACGCCGGTGACGAAGATGTTAGCCAAGGTCAGCGGTACCAGCAGTTTCCAGCCAAAACCCATTAACTGGTCAACCCGAATCCGCGGAAAAGTCCAGCGGGCCCACATTTGAATAAAGATGAGCAAATACACTTTCAGAAGTATCCAAATCCATCCCGGAATAAAGGTCCAGCCAAAAGGTGCCAACCAGCCACCTAAGAATAATGTTGCCGCCAAAAATGATACCAATACCATGTTGGCGTATTCAGCCAAATAGAACATGGCATAAGCCATACCGGAGTATTCGGTAAAGGGCCCGGCAACAATTTCATGTTCCGCTTCCACCAGGTCAAAGGGTGCCCGGTTGCATTCCGCCAGGCTGGCAATGAAATATATTACAAAAGCCACCGGTTGCACAAAGATAAACCAAATATCCTTTTGGGCTTCAATTATTTCACTCATGTTTAATGAACCGGTAATCATTACTACCCCAAGAATGGCCAACAACATCGGCAGTTCATAACTAATCATTTGCGCTACCACACGCATGCCGCCGAGCAGCGAGTACTTGTTGTTCGACGACCAGCCGGCCATCCAGAAAACAACCGTGGACATTGATGCCACTGCCACAAAGTAAAGCACGCCAACGTTGAGGTCGTAAGCAACCATATTGTCCCCAAAAGGCACCACCAAAAATGCGAGAATCGGCGGAACAAAAATTAATATCGGTGCCAGCAGAAAGATTGGTTTATCTGCACATTTAGGAATAATTATTTCTTTGCCCAGTAATTTGATTGCGTCGGCTACCGTTTGCAAAAGTCCCCTGGGGCCGACACGGTTAGGTCCCAGGCGGCACTGGATAAACCCCGATACTTTACGCTCCATATATACCAGCCAAAGCACGTTAAGCAGTACAAATACCAGTATGCCTGCCAGTTTTACCACCATCATTACGGCGTCAGTTAATAACGGGGACAGCCCGGCGTTTTCCAGTACTGCGCGCAGCAAGCCGGCAATATTTACAAACAGGTTTTCCATGCCTATTTCCCCCACTTCAGATTTGTTATGCGTCAACTTCACCAAGCACAATATCAATGCTGCCCAATATGGCCACAAGATCCGCTATCTTCCAACCCCGGCACATTTCATCCAGCAGGGCCAGATTGATAAATGACGGACGGCGAAAGTGTACCCGATAGGGGTTTGTACTGCCGTCACTGACAACATAAAAACCGATAATTCCCTTCGCCCCTTCAATTTCGTGGTATACATCCCCCTTAGGAGGCTTGATTACTTTCGGCACCTTGGCCTTTACCGGCCCGGGAGGAAGTTCTTTCAGCTGTTCTAAAGCCTGCTCAATAATGCGATGGGACTGACGCATTTCTAAAATGCGACAGTAATAACGGTCAAAACAATCACCGTTTTCACCCAGCGGCACGTCAAAATCAAAGCGATCGTAAATACCGTAAGGACGAACCTTGCGCAAATCGTAATTAACACCGGATGCCCGCAGTACCGGGCCGCTGAAACTGTATTTAATCGCGTCTTCAGCCGACAACACCCCAACGCCCTTGGTTCTGGCTAAAAAAATCTCGTTGCCGGTGATTAGATCGTTATATTCATCAATACACGATGGGAATATTTTTAAAAATTTGTCTATCTCCGGGTAAAATTCATCCGGCAGGTCATAGGCAACGCCGCCGATACGCATGTAACTAAAGGTCATTCTTGCCCCGGAGATCATTTCCAGCATGTCCAACAGCCTTTCCCGCTCACGGAAGGTAATTAAAAAGGCGGTAACTCCTCCTAAGTCCTGAACGTAAGCGCCGGTAGCAAGCAAATGACTGGCAATCCTGGACATTTCGGCCACAATAACGCGAATATATTCCGCCCTTTCGGGCACCTCAACACCCATTAACTTTTCCACTGCCTGAACATAACCTAAGTTATTTAACATGGAAGCCAAATAGTCTAAACGATCGGTATAAGGAATCACCTGAGAATAAGTCCTTGATTCCGCCAGCTTTTCAATGCCCCGGTGCAGATAGCCCAAAATCGGTTCAACTTTTACCACCGTCTCTCCGTCAAGCTGCACAAGCAGGCGCAACACACCGTGAGTTGATGGGTGCTGTGGCCCCATGTTAATGGTAAACTCTTCAGTTTTCAGCAATACCTTACACCTCTCTTTCCAGCCGTTAATCCCGCCCGCCAACCCATGTAAAGTCCTTGCGCAGCGGGTAACCTTCAAAATCGTCATCTAGCAGTATCCGCCGCAGATCCGGGTGGCCGGTAAATTTTATGCCAAACAAATCAAAAATCTCCCGCTCCTGCCATAGGGCACCGGGCCACACTGCAAAAACTGACGGTACTTCCGGCTGTTCACGGTTAATATTTGTTTTTACCGTTAAAGTATTGCCGTCAGGCACCGCACAAATGTTGTAAACCAACTGAAAGTACTCCTTGTAATCTACGGCCGTTTCATTCGTCAGGTAATTAAAGCCATACTCCTCCCGCAGTTCTTTGAGCACGCATATCAGCTGCTCTGTCGGCACCAACAGGCAATCCCCGTCAACTTCCACGGCAGGGTATTTACTTTTTATCTGCTGCATTATTTGATTGCTTTCCATGGTTTTTCATCCACCACCTTGGGATTGGTTACCTTTTTCTTCAAAAGCAACATCCCCTGAATTAATGCATCCGGTCGCGGCGGGCAGCCGGGAACGTAGACATCAACCGGAACTACTTTGTCTGCCCCGGCGACAACGGAATATGAGTCAACAAAAGGTCCGCCGGAAATGGCACAGCTGCCCATGGCCACAACCCACTTAGGTTCCGGCATTTGCTCATAAATCCGCCTAATGTAGGGAGCCATCTTTTTGGTAATGGTTCCGGCAATGATCATTACGTCAGCCTGCCGCGGTGAAGCGCGAAAAACCTCATAACCAAAGCGAGACAAGTCATAACGCGGTCCGGCTGCGGCCATCATTTCAATGGCACAGCAGGCCAGTCCAAAAGTCATCGGCCAAAAAGAATTGGCGCGACCGATATTTAACAATTTTTCCAAAGGAGCCAGAAAAACGGTTCGCTTAACCTGTTCAGCCAGTGCGGCGTCATCTGTCAGCTCATCAATTGGGTGTTTTCCAGCGTCTGTGTTCTTTATTTCCATTCCAACGCTCCCTCCTTCCAGGCATACCAGAGGCCGACTACTAAAATAAAGATAAAAATTATCATTTCTAGAAATGCAAACAAGCCCATACTGTTAAACTTAACCGCCCATGGGTACAAAAATATTGTTTCCACGTCAAAAATCACAAACAGTAAGGCAATGATAAAATATTGAACTTTAAACCGTACCCATGTCGGTCCCTGAGTCGGCGGGCCACACTCAAATGTTTCTTCTTTAATTGCACTTTTACGGCGCGGATGAATTAAAAGTGAGGCTAATATACCCCCTAAACCAAAGATTAATCCGAGTACAAGAAAAATAAAAATAGCACCACCGGTGGAAAGCATACCTACTTACCTCCTTCCCATACTAATAATTATTATTTAATATTGTTTAACATAAAGAAACAAAAAAATATTACATCTTAATCCAAATCTTGTTTCAAAGTGTTATTATTAACTAATCTACTAGTAAATTGTATCAAAGTTTAATATTGTATATATTTTATTTATTGTTTGAATAATTATTTATTTTGGGTAATATTATAACATACTGTTTAAGCAATACAAAATGATATATATCAATTTTTGTTTTACATTTTGTGAATATTTTATTTAACATCTTTAGCTATAAATATTTTCAACTTACATTCAACTTTTGTTATCTAGTTATTTATATAACTTGGTACTTCAATACATTTCTGAAAAAATACTAAATTATCTATATAATTTATTACTTTGATACATCCTTGGGGAATAATAAACTATCTATATAATTTAGCACTTTAATACATCCCCGGATTTGGTACTTTAGTATATCTCTGGAAAATAATAAATTATTTATATATTTTGTCACTTTAATACATTTCTGGAAAATAATAAACCTGCAAGATTTACTTGCAGGTTTATCTTTGAATATATTTTTAAAACAATTTTAAATTAACAACTTGTTGTACCGGTGCAAAGCCGGTACGGTGAATGCTACATGGGCCATGCTTGGCAAGTGCTTCCAGATGTTCTTTGGTGGGGTAGCCTTTGTGTTTGTCAAAACGATATTGGGGGTATTTTTGGTGATATTCATTCATCAGGCGATCCCTGGTAGTTTTGGCAATGATGGAAGCGGCGGCAATAGAGGCACTGATACCGTCACCGCCCACTATTGTTGTACAGGGTATCGCCAGCTTCGGGCTGCCGCTGCCGTCAACCAGTGCGTGATCGGGCTTAAGGCTTAGGCTATCAACGGCTCTTTTCATCGCTAACAGGGATGCCTGATAGATGTTGTGCATGTTTATTTCTTCTACCGATGCCAGGCCTACTGACCAGCACAGTGCATATTGCTTGATTTTATCGGCCAGTTTCTCCCGTTTGGCGGCAGACAACTTTTTAGAATCATTTAACCCATAGAGCTTTACATTTGCCGGCAGTATTACCGCAGCGGCCACTACCGGTCCGGCAAGGGGACCTCTTCCCGCTTCATCCACCCCGGCAATGTAGCGCACTCCTTCACTGTACAGTTTTGCTTCGTATTTAAAGAGTTTTTCCAGCCTCATTCTTTCGCAGAGATCTTTTTCTCTCTGCCGCATTAAATCCTGATAAATTTTTTGTACACCGATACGTGAATCAGCGGCTAAAGCCTGCAGCAAGTTCCCGTCAACACTTTCAGCATCCAGCTCTTTGAGCAAATCCTTTATTTGTGAAACGGTAAGTTTGGAGATATCCATATTATTATTCACCTATATTGTTTATTTCCACGTCCTTTGGCCTTTCTAAGGATATGCGGCCAATTAAACCGGATTGAAATTCTTTGAGCAACAAAACTGCCGCCTTCTCGGTGTCCACAACCCCGCCGCTCTGCAGCAGCCCGCGCTTAAAGCCAATGTTTTCTAACAATACATAGGGATCTTCGGGCAAAGACTCTAACTTATATCTGGCGGCAATGCCGTTGGCTTGGCTTTGTTTCAGCAGGGTTTTTAGTAAATAAACCGTTACTTCTTCCGGGTTAAAAATAGTGTCTTTAATTGCTCCGGTAGCTGCCAGCCTGAAACCTACTTCCGGATCTTCAAATTTCGGCCACAGGATACCGGGTGTGTCCAGCAGCTCTAAATCCTTATGTATTTTGATCATTTGCTTGCCTTTGGTCACACCCGGTTTGTTGCCGGTTTGGGCCGATTTGCGGCGGGATAAGCGATTGATAAATGAAGATTTGCCGACGTTGGGTATCCCTACTACCATACAGCGCACCGCCCGCGGGCGGCGGCCGGATTTAATCAGTTTCTGCATTTTATCTGCGGCCAGCATTTTCACCAGTTTGGGCACTTCAGAAAAACCTTTGGCTTTTGTCGAATCCAGGCCAATGGCATTTATGTAAGGGCTTTTGAAAGTATGTATCCATTGTTCGGTTACTGTCGGATCCGCAAGATCCGCCTTGTTGAGCACCACTAACCGGGGCTTGGTGCCCAATATCTTGTCGATCATCGGGTTGCGACTGCTATAGGGTATTCTGGCATCCAGCAGTTCGATCACTACATCCACCAGTTTTAGGTTCTCTTGCACTAAGCGCCTGGCTTTAGCCATGTGACCGGGATACCACTGAATGACGCTTTGCTGCTCCAAAACCCTCACCACCGTATCAGTTGGCTAGGCCAACTCTGTTTATAGGCCAATAGATTAATACTGCTTTGCCGATAATGTTGTCTTCCGGCAAGGTACCCCAAAAACGGCTGTCCTCGCTGAAGTTCCGATTATCCCCCAGCATAAAGTACTCGCCTTCCGGCACCTTCAGCGGGCCGTAGTCCACATACTCCATCCCTTCCGGCAGGTAGTCTTCTTCTATCAGTTTACCGTTTATGTATAATTTACTGTCGCGCAGCTCTACCACTTCTCCCGGCTTGGCAATTAAGCGTTTGACAAAGTTCCGCGAAGGGTCTTTAGGGTATTTAAACACAACAATGTCACCCCGTTCGGGTTCGCCAAAGTTATAAGCCAGTTTGTTGACAATAATGCGGTCATTAATTTGCAATGTCGGTTCCATTGAACCGGAAGGGATATAGAAAGGTTCAATGATAAACATGCGAATGATTACCGCCAATATTACCGCTATGGCGATAGACTCAATTAGTTCCCGCAAAGAAGATAGCTGTTTTTTGGTATCTTCCCCATCTGTCGGTTCTTTTATATTTTTATCAAAGTCTCCCATTTTGACCCCCTTGCCCGCAGTTGGCGTTTTTTTATGTTTACCGGCTTAAACCGCCTGCGGTCATTTTATACCGGCATTTAGTTAAGTATAACAAAAAGAGGACTGCCTGCAAAAGCCAGTCCCCTTTGATTATTATTTTTTTCTGAGTTCTTTAATGCGGGCTGCTTTACCCTGTAACTTGCGCAGATAGTACAGTCTAGCCCTTCTTACGCGACCGCGGCGCACAACTTCGATTTTATCAATTTTTTGGCTATGCAGCGGAAAAGTTCTTTCTACGCCTACACCGTAGGAAACGCGACGAACGGTAAAGGTTTCGCTTAAACCGGAGCCTCTGCGCTTAATAACAACCCCTTCAAACACCTGAATCCGCTCGCGGTTACCTTCAATAACTTTATAGTGCACTCTAACAGTGTCACCGGCTCTAAATTGAGGAATATCATTTTTTAAGTATTCCTGTTCCAATGCTTGTATGAGGTTCATCATTGTCCCTCCTTCCGGCTGGACGTTCATACCTTCTATAAATTTTAAGGTAGCGGACCGCCCGTAGTCAAACAACGCTTATTATAACATAACCGGCATAAGCAAATCAACTTTTTCCCATATAATAGATAATATCCTTTAACTTTTCATACACTTCCTGCAGAATCTTTTTATCTTCGTCGGTTAGCTCCGCTTTTTGCAGTAATTCCGGGCGCCTTTCCAGTGTACGCAATATCGACTGGCGGCGCCGCCAGCGAGCGATATTTTGGTGATGGCCGCTCAGCAGCACTTCCGGTACCTTTAAGCCTTGATATTCCCGGGGTTTGGTGTAATGGGGGTGCTCCAATAAGCCGTTATAAAAGGAATCCTGTTCCGCAGAGGCCTGCTCTCCCAGCACACCGGGAATCATGCGTGCTACGGCATCAACCACCACCATAGCCGGCAGTTCACCGCCGGTAAGTACGTAGTCGCCAATCGATATTTCGTCAGTGACGTGTTTTTCAATAAAGCGCTCGTCAATGCCCTCATAATGGCCGCACACCAGCACCAATCTTTCCTCTTTAGCCAGTTCCTTTGCCAAGTTTTGACTAAAGGGAATCCCTTGCGGCGTCATTAAAATTACCCGCCCTAAATCCCCCTGCCGCTTTAGATGTTCAATTGCTTTAAACAGGGGTTCGGCCTGCATCACCATACCGGCACCTCCGCCGTAGGGGGTATCGTCTACGGTACGGTGTTTGTTTTGCGAGTAATCTCTGATGTTGTGCAAGTAAATTTCCAATATTTTTTTATCCCGGGCGCGTTTAATAATACTGGCATCAAAGGGCCCGACAAACATTTCCGGAAACAAGGTCAATATGTCAATACGCATTATTCCAGCAACCCTTCCGGTAATTCTACAACCATGCGGTTGTTGTCAATGTCAATTTCTTTAACTACCTTCTTCAAGGCCGGGATAAGAATTTCTTTGCCGTTTTCCGGCTGCACCACATATACATCGTTGGCACCGGTGCGCAGCACATCCCGCACCCGGCCCAGTTTTGTGCCTTGACCGTCATATACCTCTAAACCGACGATGTCAAATATATAGTATTCCCCTTCCTGCAAGGGCCAAAGCTGTTCCCGGGTTATTTGCAGTAAAGCGCCTTTCAGCTTCTCGGCGGCATTCATATCCGGAACTTCGGCAAACTTAATCACCACAAACTGCTTGTGCCGACGGACACTTTCAATGTGATAAACTTCTCGCCTGTCATTTAATAAAACATTGACTGCCCTTAGTGCGGCAAAACGTTCCGGAAAGTCGGTAAGGGGGAGTATGCGCACCTCTCCCTTATGCCCTTGTGTGTTGACAATTTCACCGATGGTAATGTATTCTTCTTTCATTTACGCTGTGCTACCTCCGTCGCTATCCGGCCGGCCTTGCCTGATCTCGATCACCACACCGTCCTCTACCAGTATTTCTACATTCATTACTTGGTTCCAGTTATCCCCCACTTTTATTTCCGTAAAACTCTCCACCCGGCCGTGAACAATTTCCGTTCCCGGTGCCAGCGCACCTATCTCTTTAATTCTGGCGATCAGTCTTTCTTTTTTTTGCCGGCGTTCGTATATTTGGCTTTCCAACTGTTGTTCGATGTAGGCCGGCGCCTGGGGGTTTTTTTTGGCTGCCTCGGCCGCCAATTTTTTCTTATGAAACTCTAAGCGCTGCAATTCTAAGTCCAGCTGCTGTACCGCCTTTTGCAATTCCGTCACGACAATTTTTTTATAGCGCTCGGTAACCTTTACTTTGACGACCACCGGCCTGGTTACTGTAATGCCCCGCATTGCTCAACACCTCATAATAATGAAATACTAAGGGGGCTTTCTGCCCCCTTAGATGATTTCTACCATTACTTTTTTCTGCTGTTTAGTTGCCGCCGCCTTCACCACCGTGCGAATGGCACGGGCAATGCGGCCTTGTTTACCAATGACCTTGCCCATATCTTCTGGAGCTACTCTTAATTCTATCACTACCATTTTTTCCTTTTCAATCATTCTTACGTCTACTTTGTCAGGCTGGTCAACAAGGGATTTGGCTAAAATCTCTACCAATTCTTTCATAATTATGAAAAACCCTCCCTAGTTATTACCCCCAATGGGCGTTACTTCTCCAGTATCCCAGCCTTTTGGAACAGCTCTTTAACAGTATCCGAAGGTTGAGCGCCTTTTTTCAGCCAATCCAATGCCTTCTCTTTGTTAATGTTGATCACAGCCGGTTTTTTGAGAGGGTCATAATAACCGATTTCTTCAATAAAACGCCCATCGCGCGGGGAACGGGAATCCGCCACTACCAGGCGATAAAACGGAGCTTTTTTAGCCCCCATTCTTTTTAAGCGAATTTTAGTTGCCATATTGTGTCACCTCCTCCTAAAGTCATGCCTTAATGTCAATCAGCTATTAAAAAGGAAAGGGTATTTTTAACTTTTTACCTTTTTTCAGGTTCTTCTCCATATCGCCAAACTGTTTGAACATTTTACGGGTTTGCTCAAACTGTTTTAAAAGCCTGTTTACTTCTTGCACGCTGGTACCGCTGCCTTTGGCAATCCGTTTGCGCCTGCTGCCGTTAATTTTCTCGGGATGCCGGCGCTCATAGGGGGTCATGGAATTGATAATTGCCTCGGCATAAATCAACTCTTTTTCGTCAATCTGTTCTTGAATGTTTTTAATTTTGCTCATCCCGGGAATCATCGCCAGGATTTGATCTAACGGCCCCATTTTCTTAATTTGATGCAGTTGATCCAAAAAGTCTTCTAAGGTAAAGGTGGCGGTTTTTAACTTTTTGCGCAGTTTTTCCGTTTCTTCGGCATCCAAATTCGCCTGGGCCTTTTCAATCAGCGTCAGCACATCACCCATACCTAAGATGCGATCTGCCATGCGGTCGGGGTGAAACACTTCCAAAGCATCCAGTTTTTCTCCCATGCCGACAAATTTAATCGGCGTACCGGTAACCTTGCGCACCGATAAAGCAGCCCCGCCCCGGGTATCTCCGTCCAGCTTGGTCATCACAATGCCGTCGAGACCAAGGCGTTGGTTAAAACTGTCCGCCACATTCACCGCATCCTGACCGGTCATCGCGTCAACGACCAATAAAATTTCATGGGGTTTAACGGCTGCCTTAATGCTTTCCAGTTCATTCATTAATTCTTCGTCAATGTGCAGGCGGCCGGCGGTATCAATGATAACCAGGTCGTGCCCCGTTTTATTGGCGTGGGCCACCGCCCCTTTGGCAATATCTACCGGATTTTGCTGCCCCATGGTAAAGACGGGAATATCCAGTTGCTTGCCCAGCACCTCTAACTGCTTAATGGCTGCCGGGCGGTAAATATCGGCGGCAACCAGCAGCGGACGCCGTCCCTGCTTGCGCAGCAAGTTGGCCAGTTTGCCGCAGGTAGTAGTTTTACCGGAACCCTGCAGGCCAACAAGCATCACAATTGTCGGCGGCTTAGGAGCAAGATTGATTTTGCTTTGTACGCCGCCCAGCAGTTCAATCAGCTGTTCGCGAACAATTTTAACAACCTGCTGGCCGGGAGTTAAGCTGGTCATTACGTCTTGCCCGACTGCTTTTTCCTTGACTTGAGCAACAAACTCTTTCACTACTTTATAGTTAACATCGGCCTCTAAAAGTGCCACCCGCACTTCGCGCATAGCCTCATTAACGTCAGCTTCGGTAAGGTTGCCCTTTCCTTTTAACTTCTTAAAGGTTTCCTGCAACCGTTCGGAAAGATTTTGAAACAAGGGGACACCTCCTGCCCACTGAGATTATTCGCTAAACTGCTTGTAAATCTCAGTCAGTATTTCTTCGATCCGATTTAGCTTATCGGGATTTTGGTCCTGGCGGAAATCCCTTAACAGTTCCAGCGCTTCAGTAACTTTTTTTCTTTCAGCCATGAATTTCTTGACTAGGCCCAGCTTTTGTTCATAATCGGTAAGAATCTTCTCTGCCCGTTTTAAGGTATCGTGTACCGCTTGCCGGGTAACATTGTATTCATCGGCAATCTCACCTAGAGATAAATCTTGGCCGTAATAAAGTTCAATGAAGCGCTGCTGCCGCTCGGTCAGCAGTTGGCCGTAAAAGTCGTACAACAAAGTAACCCAGATGACTCTTTCCATTTAAGGATGGCCCCCGTGCCTTCTTACTATAAAGGTAATCAGCTTTACAGAGAAGATTTTACTGAATAATGCTATCGCTGTCAAGTGCTTAACTATGACAATGGGGGTTTGAAACAAATTAAAAGCAGGGTATAATTTCTTTGGGAGGGTGAAAGATGGAACGACTAAATGAACAAGTCAATGAAAACAGCTTACCGGCGGGTGTTTTAACTTTAGACGAAGCGTTAAGTTTGAGCAGGACGGAGGTCAGGGAATATCATAAGAAATACATAAATTCCAGCTTGGCTACCATGCTGGGACTGTTGAATTTCGATAACCATTACGTTAAAGCGGCCGGTGCTTCCGTTTGGGACAGTGAAGGCCGGGAATATTTAGACTTTCTCGGCGGTTACGGTTCCCTTAACTTAGGCCACAACCACCCGAAAGTAATTCAGGCATTGGAGAAAGTCAACCAACTGCCTAATTTGCTGCAGGCTTCACTGGGCACATTGGCCGGTGCTTTGGCCGCCAACTTGGCTAAAATTACGCCGGGCAACCTGCAGCGCTGTTTTTTTTGCAACAGCGGTGCTGAGGCAGTAGAGGGAGCATTAAAATTAGCCCGGGCGGCAACGGGCAGACAGAAAGTGATTTACTGCCAAAATTCCTTCCACGGCAAAACTTTTGGCGCTTTGTCGGTAACCGGCAGGGAAAAATACCAAAAGGCCTTTCAACCGCTGCTGTCCGGTTGTATATCGGTGCCCTTCGGTGATTTAGATACATTAGCCGGGCTGCTCAAAGGTAATGACATCGCCGCTTTTATTGTTGAGCCCATTCAAGGGGAAGGGGGCATTCACCTACCCCCGCCCGGTTATCTAAAAAAAGCTTTAGAGCTATGCCACCGGTATGGTACGCTGTTCATCGCCGATGAGGTGCAAACCGGCATGGGCCGCACCGGTTACATGTTTGCCTGCGAAGGTGAGGACCTGGTGCCGGATATCATGTGTTTAGCCAAATCTTTGGGCGGCGGTGTTATGCCGATGGGTGCCTACATCACCACCGATGAAATTTGGCAGCGGGCATACGGCAGTTTAGAGAAGGCATATTTACACACTTCCACTTTTGGCGGAAACACTCGCGCCTGTGCAGCGGCCTTGGCGACCATAGAAACTATTTATAATGAAAATTTAATTGCCGCGGCCAAGGAAAAAGGCGAGTATTTCCTCAATAGACTTAACGAATTAAAAGAAAAGCACCCCCTGCTGGCCGATGTGCGCGGTCGGGGCTTGCTCATCGGCATTGAGTTTGCCCAACAAAAAGGTTTGGCTTATAAGGCCACTTTGGGCGCCTTAACCAAACTTTCTGAGGAATATATGGGCAGCCTGGTTGCCGGCGAACTGCTAAACAAATACGGCATTATTACCGCCTTTACCCTGAACAACCCCAACGTCATCCGCCTGGAACCGCCGCTTATTGTCAGCTACCGGCAGCTTGACCGGGTAATTGATGCGCTGGATGAAATTTTAAGCAGCCATAAAGGCTTTATCAGCATTGCCGCTTCCAGTGCCAAGACTATTCTAAAAAGCTTGAAAAAGAAATCGTAAAAAATTTTAAGGGCTGAAGTACAGCGCACCCTTAGTTGCGCAGTACTCCGGCCCCTTTTTTACTGTCTTTTTAGCAGCTTGGCGGCACATTCTTCCGTTTTCCTCATCACTTCTTCCTCATCAAGGGTCAGCACCCGGCGATCTTTCATCACCAGCTCGCCGTCAATGATTACCGTTTGCACATCCGCACTGTGGGCGGCATAAACCAGGTGAGCGTAGTAATCATGACGCGGGTAGAAGTGCGGCGCTTGGAGATTTACCAAAATAACATCCGCCAGCAAGCCCGGTTTTAACTGGCCTATTTTTCCTGCCATGCCCAACACCTGGGCCCCGCCGTAGGTGGCCATTTCCACCGCCCGATAGGCTGGCATGACGGTGGGATCCATATTGGCTAATTTGTGCAGCAGGGCGGCGGTGCGCATTTCTTCCAGCATATCCAAGTTGTTGTTGCTGGACGCTCCGTCTGTGCCCAAGCCCACTTTCACACCGGCATTGAGCATTTTGGGTACCGGTGCAATACCGCTGGCCAGCTTCATGTTGCTCTCCGGATTGTGAGCCACGCCGACCTTGTTTTCCGCCAAAATTTGAATGTCACGGTCATCTACATAAACGCAGTGGGCGGCCAGGGTGGGGTATTTAAACAAACCGAGATCGGCCACATGCTGAATGGGCGTTTTGCCGTATTGTTTTAGCATGTCGTTGTACTCCGTCTGGGTTTCCGCCAAGTGAATGTGCAAGCCTACTTTTAGCTCCTCTGCCGCCTCCATTACCTTCTCCAAATAGTCCGGCGGGCAGGTATAGGGGGCATGGGGCCCCAACATCGCGGTTATCCGCCCATTGGCGGTATTGTGGTACTGTTTAACAAACTCTTTGCTTTCCTCCAGCGCCTGCCGGCCGTTAGGGTTAACACCGATTAAACCGCGGGATAACACAGCCCGCATACCGCTTATTTCTGCGGCTTTGGCCACCTGCTCCATCATGTCATACATATCCACAAAAGTGGTGGTGCCGGATTTAATCATTTCCAGGCAGGCCAGCAGGCTGCCGTAATAAATGTCTTCCGGTATCATTTTGGCTTCTATCGGCCAGATTTTGTCATTCAACCACTCCATTAACGGCAGGTCGTCGGCATAACCGCGCAGCAGCGTCATCGCCGCGTGGGTGTGGCAGTTAATAAAGCCGGGCATAGCCACCATGCCGCTGCCGTCAATTTCTATTTCCGGGGCAAAGTCAGGCGGAATACAGCCTTGTTCCCCCACCGCCAGCAGCTTATTGCCGGAAATGGCTATCTCACCCTTGGCAATCACTGTCTTGTCACCGGTCATGGGCAGGATATCTACATTGCGTATAATTATTTTGGACACGGATCCACCTCCGCAGATTACTCTTTCTTTTGACCGTATTTATGCACATAAAAATCTCTCAAGCTGTTAACGTCCTGCTCACTTAGCGCAGCCGGGCTGCCGGCCTGTTTGGCCAGCAGATATATTTGCGCACAGCGTTCCACCATTTCACAAACCGCCAATGCTTCTTCCAGGGTCCTGCCTACACCGACCAGGCCGTGGTTAGCCATTAATACCGCATTGCCCGTTCCCAAAGCTTTTACGGTATTAATTGCCAGCTGCTCAGTTCCCGCCAAGGCATATTCCGCTACCGGCACTCCGCCGCCAACCAGTGCAGCCATGTCTTCCAATATCGGCGGCAGTGCAGAGCGGGCAACCGCCAGTGCGCAGGCATAAATACTGTGGGTGTGTACTACCGCCTGTACATCCGCTCTCCCTCGGTAAATTGCCAGGTGTACTTTCAGTTCGCTGGAGGGCTTTAAGTCACCCTGAACCACTTCACCCTGCATATCCACTACCACCGTCATATCCGGCCTAATGTGGGCGTAATCCACTCCACTGGGTGTAATTACCAGCAGTTTTTCTTTCGGCACCAGGCAGGAAAGGTTGCCCCAGGTACCCGGCACCAGTTGAGCGGCGGCCATCTTTTTTCCGTAGGCTGCCACGAGCCTGCGAGCTTTTTCTACGCTAAGGCCTGTCATAAAAGTCAGTCTCCTTATGGCTTATTCGGCGTGATTCCAGGCATTGATGTACTGCTTTTGCTCCGGTGACAGCTCATCGATCTTGATCCCCAGGGATTTAAGTTTAATGTTGGCCACATCGGCGTCAATTTCTTGCGGCACATTGTAAACCTGCCGTTTTAGTTTACTCCCATTTTCTAAAACGTACTTTGCCGACAGGGCCTGCAGGGCAAAAGACAGATCCATGATTTCCGCCGGGTGACCGTCACCGGCAGCCAAGTTTACCAACCGGCCTTCAGCCAGTAAATACAACCTGCGTCCGTCCGGCAGGGAATATTCTTGAATGTTGTTGCGCACGCGCCGGTTGCCGGTAGAAAGCCCCTCTAAATCGGGTTTGTTTATTTCTACGTCAAAGTGCCCGGCATTGCACATAATTGCTCCGTCTTTCATTACTTGATAATGTTTGGCGGAAAGCACGTCCTTACAGCCGGTGGCGGTAATAAAGATATCGCCGATTTTAGCGGCCTCAATACTGTTCATTACCTGAAAACCGTCCATATGTGCTTCGATGGCTTTGATGGGATCCACTTCGGTAACAATTACCTTTGCCCCCAAACCCTTCGCCCGCATGGCGATACCTTTGCCGCACCAGCCGTAGCCCATCACCACAACATTTTTGCCGGCGGCAATCAAGTTGGTGGTGCGCATAATGCCGGACCACACCGACTCCCCGGTGCCGTAGCGGTTGTCAAATAAGTGTTTACAGTAAGCGTCGTTTACCGCAATCATGGGAAACTTTAAGGCACCGTCACGCTCCAGTGCACGTAGGCGCAGCACACCGGTAGTGGTTTCTTCACAGCCGCCGATAACATTGGCCGCCAAGTCCTGCCGCTCGGTGTGGAGCAAATGAACCAAGTCACCGCCGTCGTCAATGACGATATCCGGCCCGTTGTCTAAAACGCGCAGCAAGTGGTCTTTATATTCCGCAGCGGTGGCGTTGTACCAAGAGTAAACCTGAATCCCTGCCGTTGCCAGGGCGGCGGCTACATCGTCCTGGGTGGAAAGGGGATTTGAGCCGGTGATGGAAACATCCGCCCCGCCTGCGGCCAGCACTTCCGCCAAATAAGCGGTTTTTGCCTCCAGGTGAATGCTTACCGCTATTTTTACTCCTTGAAAAGGTTTTTCTTTTTCAAAATCTGCCCGAATGGCATTTAATACCGGCATGTGCGCCCTTACCCAATCTATTTTCAACCGACCTTCCGGGGCCAGGTTGATGTCCCGTACCAAGTAATCAGTCATGTTTTATCCCCCTATTCTTGCATTGTTCTTGAGGCGACGGCTTTTGCACAATTTTTTTCAGGTTCTCAGTATAAGGCGGTTTAACTACCCCGCGCTCGGTAATAATGGCGGCAACCAAATTGTTGGGTGTGACGTCAAAAGCCGGGTTCCACACTTTCACACCGGCCGGCGCCACCTGCATTCCTCCGAATTTGGTCACTTCTTCTACATCCCGCTCTTCAATGGTAATCTGATCACCGGAAGGCAGACTTAAGTCCAGCGTTGATATCGGTGCCGCTACATAGAAAGGAATGTTATGGGCATGAGCCAGCACGGCCAATCCATATGTACCGATTTTATTGGCTACGTCTCCGTTGGCGGTAATGCGATCCGCGCCCACGATTACCAAATCCACCTTGCCCAAAGACATCAAATAACCGGCCATGTTATCGGTAATTAAGGTGACGGGAATTCCATCCTGCATTAATTCCCAGGCGGTAAGCCGCGCCCCCTGCAGCAGCGGGCGGGTTTCATCGGCATAAACTTGAATTTCCTTACCCGCTTGATGGGCGGCACGAATGACGCCTAACGCCGTACCGTAGCCGGCCGTGGCCAGTGCACCGGCGTTGCAGTGGGTAAGTATGGCCGCTTTTTGCGGCACCAGCTGCTGACCGTATGCACCCATTTGCCGATTGGCTTCCAGGTCTTCGCAAAAAATGGTATGCGCCTCTTCCAACAGCAGCTTTTTTATATCGGCAAGGTCTAAATCTCCACTTTCCCGGGCTTTGGCCAACATGCGGTCAACCGCCCAGCGCAGATTAACCGCCGTCGGCCGGGTTGTTGTCAGCTGATAGCCAATCCTGCCCAGTTCAGCTAAAAACTTTTCTCTGTCGGTGGCGGTAATGCTGTTGGCGCCCAGTACCATGCCGTAAGCGGCAGCCGCGCCGATTGCCGGTGCTCCCCGCACACTGAGCCGTTTAATGGCCTTTGCCACCGTTTCTACATCTTTAGCTTCGATATATTCAACACTGCCGGGAATTTTGGTTTGATCGAGAATATATAGCTTGTCGTCCTCCCAGTACATTGTTTTCATTTAGCGAATCATCCTTTCAACAGTTCATCCATCCGTCCTTCAATTGCTGAATGGCAGCGGCAGGTACGGTCAACAGACAGCTTGGCAATTGTACCCATTGCCAACTTGCGCAGGTTTGCCGAGTTTTGCGCCATCACATCCAGTACCTCTTTGTGGGTTAAAGGATATTCCGATATGCCGGCGGCAAAATTGGTTACCATGCAAACGGTAGCATAGCACATTTCCGCTTCTCTTGCCAAAACCACTTCCGGCACACTGGTCATGCCAACCAAGTCGCCACCCAGCAAACGGAACATTTTGATCTCCGCCGGTGTTTCGTAACGTGGGCCTTCAGTGGTGACATAAACACCGCCCTTATGATAGCTTAAATTCAAGCCGGATGCTACTTCAACCATTACTTTGCGCAGCTCGGGGCAGTAGGGGTCTGTTACGTCCACATGCACTACCCCATGCTCGCCACCTTCAAAAAAAGTGGACTTGCGGTTTTTGGTAAAATCTAAAAACTGATCTACAAAAACAAAATCACCTGGCTTCATGCTCGGGTTTAAAGAACCTACTGCCGCCGTGGCAATAATGCTTTTAACACCTAATTTTTTCAAGCCGGCAATATTAGCCCGATAATTCACCAAATGTGGCGGCACGGAATGGCCGGCACCGTGGCGATTCAAAAAGGCCACCGCCTTGCCTTGATATTCGCCTATTTTTACGGTGATATCACCGTAAGGGGTGCTTACACTTTCATCACGAATATTTTCTAGGATATTGGGGTCATATACCCCAGTGCCACCGATAATCGCCATTGAAACGGTCATTTTAATTTTCAACCTCCAATCTAATAGTAGTTACAGGCAAGCACATGCACCAATTATTCGCCTTATTGGCGGGAATTTCCTTTGCGCCAGATCCAAATTATGCACTATTTAACCCTCTTTCCGCCTCAAGGCAGGTTAGTCGGTTTTAAAGGCATTCCGTCGGTATAATACACCAATGCCGCCTGCTCTATACATATTAAAAAATGCCGGGAATTTAATGCTTACTAATTCGTTAAGAAAAAGTACCCAAACAGCATGGAAACGACAATTAAAAAGATGGGGTGCACTTTAAAATAAAAAAGCAGTACGAAGGCTACTAAGGCAATTACCCAGGTAACCGGTATGGGAAAAGATTTCAAGCCCATCTCCCACGCTACCTGAATCAACAAAACCACTACCACCGGGCGCACTGCCTTCAGCATTCCCGCCATTTGCGGGGTATCTTTGTATTTCATGTATATACCGGCCAAACCAACCATCGCAATGGCGGTGGGCAGTACGGTGCCGGCCAGTGCCGCCGCCGCCCCCAAAAATCCGGCCATTTTATATCCGACATAAGCCGACATTTTGGTGGCAATCGGGCCGGGCAGGGAGTTGCCCATCGCCAGGGCATCGGTAAACTCTTCGGTAGTAAGCCACTTATAATGATCTACCACCTCTTGCTGAATTAAGGGAATGGCGCTCGGCCCTCCCCCAAAGGCAAATATGTTTGCCCGGGTAAAGGCAATAAACAACTGCCAAATTAAAATATAAAAGGGTACGGCCGCCACGGCAGCAACTGCCGCCGTTTTTACTTCTTTTTTTCTGCCCTTGTTTTCATTACTTTGTTGTTCCACTTGATTGGCCATTGTCTTCATTCCTCCCTAACTCATCATCAGTAACACTGACAAGCTTTTTTATTTCTCTAAAATAAGCCCGTTTTGAATTTTCAATGTGTTCTCTGGCTACCCGCTCGGCCAGATCGCCGTCACGCAACTTAATTGCCTCCAGCAACTGGCGGTGTTCGTTGTTTGCCTGCCTTAGCCGCTCGGGATTGGAATAACCGATGTTGGCATACCTGATTACATAATCTGCCAGCGTGGTTACCATGTTATATAGGCGGGGGCTGCCGGCAGCCCGATAAATCAAATCATTAAATTCCCGGTGCACTTTATCCACATTAGCGGGGTCTTCAACGAGAGTTTTTTGCATTTTTTCATAAAGCAATTCCAACTCTGTTAGCCCTTCCGGTTCTATTCTTTCTGCGGCCATGCGGGCAGCCAAACCCTCCAGCACCGCCCGTATGCGGTATATTTCCAGTACTTCAGAATCGTCAATTTCAGCAACAACTGCCCCAATGCGCGGTTGATGGTATACCAAACCTTCCAATTCCAACATGCGGATTGCCTCCCGCACCGGCGTGCGGCTAACCCCTAACTGTTCGGCCAGTTTCCTTTCTACCAGGCGTTCTCCAGGCTTTAACCGCCCTTGAAAAATCGCCCGGCGCAAGCGCTGATAAACTTGATCCCGCATCTGCTGGGCATCGGTGACCGGTTTTAACTCCTCTTCCGCCACCTTGCCACCCTCCTTTTTTGGTATATGGTATACCACAATTTTAGCGGCTTTATTTTACCTGAGCAAGAGTTATACCGGCAAAATTTTCACTAAAATATCCCTCCAAAAAACATAAGGCCCGACAAAGCCGGCAAACTCCCCTTATTGTATGATTTTTCTTAATTACATTTAACCCACTTTATGTTTAAATAATATTAGTTGATTGCTATTACATTATGATTTTAAGACAGGAGGTAAAGATTTTGTCTGCATGCCGTTGCCATGATCAGGATCCGAAGCAGTTGGCAATGCAAACTGCTTTGCAAAAATACAAGGGCGAACCCGGGGCATTAATTCCGCTGTTACAGGAAGCGCAAGAAATTTACGGTTATTTGCCGGAAAGGGTAATAAGGCAAATAGCCCGAGAACTTAAACTGCCCCCCAGCAAAGTCTTTGGGGTAGCTACCTTTTACGCCCAGTTTCACCTGCAACCCCGGGGTCGCCACGTCATTCGCGTTTGTACCGGCACTGCCTGTCATGTGCGCGGTGCTGAACGGCTGTTAGAAAGCATTGAAAAAGCCTTAGGCTTGAAAAGCGGCGGCACCACTGAAGATTTGCGTTTTACGTTAGAAACGGTGGCTTGTCTTGGTGCCTGCGGACTTGCTCCCGCCATGATGGTAAACGACGATACCTACGGCCGTCTCACCCCGGACAAAGTGAAAGAAGTCCTGAAACAATATAAGTAGGAACGGAGGTTTTTTTGTTGCCGAACCCAACCGAACAATACCGACATACCCTATCCGTTTGTGCCGGCGGCTGTTCATCATCCGGCTCTTTAAAGGTACTGGAAAGTCTGCAAGCAGAAGTAGCAAGGCGCGGTTTAGACGGTCAAATTTTAGTTAAGCCAATTGGCTGTCACGGATTTTGTGAGCAGGGCCCCATTGTTACGGTGCAGCCCGGCAAAATATTTTACACCCGTGTCAGCGAAAATGATGCCGCAGAGATTATAGACGGGCTGCTTTGCGGCCGGCCGGTGGACAGGCTGTTATACACTGATCCGGAAACGGAAAATAAAATAAGATCCTATGATCAGGTGCCCTTCTACGCCCGCCAGCAAAAAATAGTGCTCAGCCGCTGCGGCATAATTAACCCTGAGGATATTGAAGACTGCCTCGCCCACGGCGGCTATCAGGCGCTGGAAAAAGTGCTGCACACCATGACCCCGCAGCAAGTGGTAGATGAAATAAAAAAATCCGGGCTGCGGGGACGGGGCGGTGCGGGATTCCCCACCGGCATTAAGTGGCAGGGTGCTTTAAATGCCCAAATCACTGATAAAAGATATGTCATTTGCAATGCCGATGAAGGCGACCCCGGGGCATTTATGGACCGCAACTTGCTGGAGGGCGACCCCCATGCGGTACTGGAAGGCATGGCCATCTGCGGTTATGCCACCGGATCCGATGAAGGATACATTTATGTGCGGGCGGAATACCCCGTTGCCATTAAAAGGTTAAAAATCGCCATTGAACAGGCGGAACAAAAGGGACTGTTAGGTAACAACATATTAAATTCCGGCTTTAATTTTCATGTCAAAATCAAAGCCGGGGCAGGTGCCTTTGTGTGCGGCGAAGGCACGGCACTGATGAGCTCTATTGAGGGCAATCGCGGTATGCCGCGGGTGAAAGTCGCCCGTTCCACCGAAAAAGGTTTATGGGGTAAGCCCACTACTTTAAACAACGTAGAAACCTTTGCCAACGTACCGATAATATTGTTAAAAGGTGCGGATTGGTATTCCGCCATCGGTACCGAAAACAGCAAAGGCACGAAAATATTTTCCCTCACCGGCAAGGTAGTGAATACCGGTTTGGTGGAAGTGCCAATGGGCACTACGTTAAGAAAAATTATTTTTGATATCGGCGGCGGTATTCCCAATAACGGCAAATTTAAAGCGGTGCAGGCCGGCGGGCCGTCCGGCGGCTGCATCCCGGCGGAGTACTTGGATTTGCCCATTGATTATGATTCTTTAAGTAAGGCAGGTGCCATGATGGGCTCCGGCGGCCTGGTGGTAGTGGATGACAGCACCTGTATGGTTGATTTGGCGCGGTTTTTCTTAAATTTTACCAAGAACGAATCCTGCGGCAAGTGCACCCCCTGCCGGGAAGGCACGTTGCGCATGCTGGAAATTTTAACTAAAATTTGTGACGGCAACGGTGAGCCGCAGGATCTTAATGACTTAGAGCGGCTGGCCAAGACGATTTGCAGTGCATCACTGTGCGGTTTGGGCAAAAGCGCCCCCAATCCGGTGCTCAGTACACTGCGCTACTTCCGGGATGAATACGAAGCCCATATCTACCAAAAACGCTGTCCGGCCGGCGTCTGCCCCAACCTGCTGCAGTATACCATCAACCCGCAATTATGCAAAGGCTGCGGTGCTTGCGCTCGCTCTTGCCCGGCCAATGCCATCACCGGGGAGCGAAAACAAGCCCATGTCATTAACACCGCAAGCTGTATTAAGTGCGGCAACTGTATCAGCACATGTAAATTCGGTGCCGTAATGAAGAAATAAACGCACCAAAGGAGTGGAAAATGTTGTCCAACGTTACTTTAACTATCAACGACCAAAGGGTCACCGTTCCCGCCGGAACAACAATCTTAGAGGCAGCTGAAAAACTGGGGATTTTCATTCCCACCCTTTGCCATGAGCCGGAATTAAGCAAGCCCGGTTCCTGCCGCCTGTGTGTTGTCGAACTGGCGGGGTCAAATAAACTGACTATCTCTTGTGCCACCACTGTAAAAGAGGGAATGGTGGTTTACACCGAGTCGCCTGCGGTGGTAGAAACTCGCAAAACAATCCTCGAACTTTTATTGGCCAATCATCCTCAGGACTGTCTTACCTGCGGCAAAAGCGGCGACTGCCGTCTGCAGGATTATGCCTTTAGATACAAAGTGGGCGGCCCGGGCTTTTCCGGTCAGCGCCACCAATATGAAATTGAAGAGGACAACCCCTTTATTGTGCGGGATATGAATAAATGTATTTTATGTGGAAAATGCGTGCGCATGTGTGCCGAGGTACAGGGCAAATATGTTTTAGACTTTGCCCACCGCGGCTTTCACACTAAGGTAACCACGGCAATGGATAAACCGCTGTCGCAATCGGAATGTGTGTTTTGCGGCAACTGCGTTGCCGTCTGCCCTACCGGAGCACTGCAGGAAAAAGAGTTGCGCAGCAAAGCCCGCAGCTGGGAAGTAAAAAAGGTAAAAACCATCTGCCCATACTGCGGCACCGGCTGTGGCATCGAGTTAAATGTTAAAGACAATCAGGTAGTGGGCGTTACTTCCGGCAGCGGTGAAGTCAACGGCAAAGCCCTTTGTGTGAAGGGACGCTTCGGTTATGGCTTCATTCACCACCCTGAGCGGTTAAAAAAACCGCTGGTGAAGAAAAAGGGCCAATTTGTGGAAATTGACTGGGATGAAGCCATAAAACTGCTAGCCCAGGGTTTTCGCACCGTTAAAGAGCGGCACGGCAGTCACGCTTTCGCGGTATTAAGTTCCGCCCGCTGCACCAACGAAGAAAACTACCTGCTGCAAAAATTTACCCGGGCGGTATTGGGCACCAACAACATCGATCACTGTGCCCGCCTGTGACACGCCCCCACCGTCGCCGGTCTGGCGGCTTCTTTGGGTAGCGGGGCTATGACCAACAGTATCGAAGAAATCACCGGTAGCGATTTTATCCTGGCCATCGGCACCAACACAACTGAAACCCACCCGATTATCGGGCTGAAAGTGAAAAAGGCATTAAGACAAGGTGCCCTCTTGGCGGTTGTCGATCCCCGACAGACGGAAATCGCCCAATTGGCCGATTATCACCTGCAGCTAAATGCCGGCACCGATGCCGCCCTTTTGAACGGTTTTGCCCGGGTTATTATCGCAGAAGGGCTTTGGAATAAAGAGTTTGTCGACACACATACGGAAGGCTTTGCCTTATTGCGCCAGGCGGTGGAAAAATATACTCCGGAATATGTAGAAGCAATCACCGGAGTGCCGGCGGAAACAATTGTTCATGTGGCCCGCAGTTACGCCCGGGCAAAAAATGCCACCATACTTTACACTATGGGTGTTACCCAGCATACCACCGGCACCGACAATGTGCTGGCGGTGGCTAACTTGGCAATGCTCTGCGGTCACCTGGGCAAAAAGCACAGCGGTATTTATCCGCTGCGGGGCCAAAATAACGTGCAGGGAGCCTGCGATATGGGTGCCTTGCCGGATGTTTACACCGGTTACCAAAAGGTTGCCGATGAAAATATCAGAATGAAAATGGCGGCAGCCTGGAATGTACCTGAATTGCCGGCCACTCCCGGTTTGACCGTCGGTGAAATGTTCGAACAGGCTGCCATGGGTAAAATTAAAGCGATGTATATTGTGGGTGAAAACCCGCTGCTCTCCGATGCCGACGCCAATCATGTCAAGGCGGCACTGAAAAAACTGGATTTTCTGGTGGTGCAGGATATTTTCCTTACCGAAACCGCCCAGCTGGCTGACCTGGTACTGCCGGCAGCAAGCTTTGCGGAAAAAAGCGGCACCTTTACCAATACCGAACGGCGCGTACAAAGAGTGCGGCAAGGGATTCCGCCCCTAGGGGATGCCAAGCCCGACTGGCAAATCATCTGCTTAATTGCCAAGGCATTGGGCTACCCGATGAATTACAGTTCACCTAAAGAGATTATGCAGGAAATAGCGGCCCTTACTCCCTCTTATGCCGGCATATCTTATGAACGCTTAGAAAAGGGCAGTTTGCAGTGGCCTTGTCCCAGTGCGGACCACCCCGGCACACCAATCCTGCATCAAGGCGGTTTTATGCGTGGCAAGGGCAAATTTCACCCGGTAGAGTACCGGCCGCCGGCGGAGATGCCCGACGAGGAATATCCGCTGCTGTTAATTACCGGCCGCCGCCTGCCCCACTATCATACCGGTACCATGACCCTGCGCACCAATGCCTTAGAAAAACAGTATGGGGGAGACTTTCTGGAAATCAATCCGACAGATGCCGCCCGGTTACAGTTAACGGACGGAGATACCGTTAAGGTAAGCTCCCGCCGCGACGCAGTCACTCTTAGTGTTAAAATTACGGATAGCATACCGGCAGGCACGGTGTTTACCTCTTTTCACTTTCCGCAAGTGCCCATTAACCGGCTGACCAATCCGCAGCGGGATCCGATAGCTAAAATACCGGAGTTGAAAGTGTGTGCGGTTAAAGTGGAAAAGATCAATTAAAAGCTTGGCAGCCTTTTCCGGGCTGCCGGGCTTTTTATGCCGGTTTAGATGCGCTTTTTAAACCTTATAACAGTGGTTGGAAACGGGAGGGAAAAATGGAGCTTTATAAGATTAACGGCAGCACGTATTACATTAGCGCCGCTACCAACATTGGGGTGTTTATCTTTAAAGACAAGTACACTTTGCTGGTGGATACAGGCGGCAACAATCAGCAAGGGAGAAAAATCAGCAACTTGATAACCGACAACGGTTATTTGATCAAATATATTTTTAATACGCACAACCACATAGATCATACCGGAGGCAACATCTTTTTTAAGGAAAATTACCCCGGCTGCGTACTGCACTGCTCAGAGCAGGAAAAGCTGTTTATTGAAAACAACTATCTTTTTCCGCTGTATTTATATGGCGGCCATCCGGTGAAAGAGCTGGCAAAAAACTATGTGAAAGCAAAAAAACAATCTATTGATTTGGTCGTGGCACCGGGGGTAAGTAAAATTAACAACGAAAAATTTACCTTCATCCCGCTGCCCGGCCACTCTCCCGGGCAAATGGGCGTGGCCACAAAAGATCGGGTTTGTTTCTTGGGCGACGCTTTGTTCAGCGAAGAAATAATTGCCAAATATTCCTTCCCCTTCTTGTTTGACATCGCAGAACAGCTGCAAACTTACCAAGTTATTGCCGAGCTGGACTATGATTACTTTGTTTTAAGCCACGGCAATAAAATTTACCGGCGGGATGAACTGGAGCAACTGATTGAGTTAAATAAGGACAACTTAAACAAGTATTTAAACTTGGCCTGGGAATTACTGGCCCAGCCGAAAACTAAAGAAGAATTATTAGAAGAAATGGCAATATTGACGGATCTGGCCCTTGATTTTAAAGAATATTATTTTAGCCTCTCTACAACCGGGGCCATGATTACCTACTTTTACGACCGGGATCTGCTGGACAGTCAAATTGAAAACGGCAGGCTTTACTATTACCGAAAGTAAGGTAAATAAAAAAGCACCAATTGCTCTGTCAGCCGCGGAACAGAATAATTGGTGCTTATTTTTTTAATTTGTCTTTTCCTCTAAGCCATACAGCGCGGCCACAAATTCTTTCGGATCAAAGGGCCTAAGATCGTCGATGCCTTCGCCGACACCGATCATTTTCACCGGAATGTGCAAGCCGGTCTTAATACCGATTACCACGCCGCCCTTAGCGGTCCCGTCCAGCTTGGTCAGGGCAATGCCGGTAACATTAACCGCTTCACTAAACAGCTTGGCTTGGCTGATCCCGTTTTGCCCGGTGGTTGCATCCAGCACCAATAAAGTTTCATGAGGGGCACCGGGCATTTCTCTTGCTACTATGCGGTGTATTTTCTTTAACTCCTCCATCAAGTTGCTCTTGGTATGCAGCCTGCCGGCGGTGTCAATGAGCAAAATATCCGCCTTTCTGGCCCGGGCAGCCTGCATGGCATCGTAGGCAACGGCACCGGGGTCGGAGCCTTCGGCATGCTTAATTACATCCACACCGACGCGTTCGCCCCAAATTTCCAGCTGATCAATTGCCGCCGCCCGGAAAGTGTCCCCCGCCGCCAAGATCACCTTTTTGCCCTGCTGCTTATAATAATGGGCCATTTTGCCGATGGTGGTGGTTTTACCCACGCCGTTGACACCGACAACCAGGATTACCGTCAAGCCGTCAGGGTTAATATTGATGGGCACCGTTTTATCGCCAATCAAATATTCAATCTCTTCTTGAAAGATATCTTTTAGTTTCGCCGGATCACTGACGTTGCGCAGTTTTACCCCTTCGCGAATCCGTTCCACCAATTCTAATGAAGTATTAACCCCCACATCTGCCTGAATCAGCACTTCCTCCAGTTCTTCATACAGCTCTTCATCAATTCCCTTGCGGTTGATTACCACTTTTTCCACTTTTTCTATCAAGCCCTTGCGTGTTTTGGCTAAACCCTTTTTTAGCCGGTCAAAAAATCCCATATTATTACCTCCTGTCATCTAGGATCAATTTGTTGCTGCCGCATCATTTTTGGCCAAGTCAATGGAAAACAGCTGAGATACACCGGAGCTACCCATAGTCACCCCATACAAAGTTTGGGCATGTTCCATCGTCCCTTTGCGGTGGCTGACCACAATAAACTGGGTAAGTTCGCTGAATTTAAGTAAATAGCGGGCAAACCTGTTGACATTTGTTTCATCCAGGGCGGCATCAATTTCATCCAAAATGCAAAAGGGGCTGGGGCTTACCCTTAAAATGGCAAAAAGTAAGGCAATGGCAGTCAGTGAACGCTCGCCGCCCGAAAGCAAGTTGATATTCTGCAACTTTTTGCCCGGCGGACAGGCCTCTATTTCAATGCCGGCGGTAAGGGGATTGTCACCTACCATGCGGATGACTGCCGACCCGCCGCCGAAAAGTTCTTTAAATACGTTGGTAAATTCTTTTTGAATTTTTTTAAAGGCCGACATAAAGTCTTTAGACATCCGCGCATCTAATTCAGAAATTAAGTTTAACAGCGACTTTCTTCCTTCGTCTAAGTCCTGCTTTTGTTTTTGCAGGTAGTTGCAGCGGTTGAGCACTTGGTTATACTCTTCCTCGGCACCCGGATTTACCGTGCCGATTTCCGCCAGCAGCCCATTTAATTCATTAATTCTTTCTTTGCATTGTTTAACATTAGTTACCGGCGGCAGGTTAATTTCTTCCGGCGAAGTTATGCCATACTCCTGCTTAAGGCGATTGATTAGTCCCTGATATTCCGTTTCTAAGCGCGCCTGCTGCAGTTGCAAAGCGTGCATCTTCTGCAGCTGTTTTTGCAATTCTTCCTCCGCCTGTTTTACCGCCAAGCGCAGCTCGTCCCGGCGTTTTTGAATAAAAAAACGCTCCTTTTTTACCTCTTGCATCCGGAGAAGGGATTGGTGCAGTAATTTTTCCAGCCTTTCCAACTCGCAAGTTTTATCAGTGATTTGCTGCTTCAGTTCCTCTTCTTTTTGGCGGATATTGATTAAGTCCTGTTCAAAGTTTTTAATTTGTGTCAAAAAGTTGTTTTTTTCACCCTGTAAACGGTTGATTAAACTTACCGTTCCGGCTTTTTGCTGCTCGCTGCCGGCGAGATCCACTCTGGCAGCGGTAAGTTTTTGCTCTAAATTTAAGCGCCTTTCCTTGAGCGCATTTAACTTTTGCTGCTGGGCCAAAATTTTTTCTTCCACCAGTTTTCGCTCAGCTTCCGCCTTTGCTACCTGACGGGCAAGGGCCAGCTGATATTCATCCTGGTCCTTTATTTCTTGCTGTAAATTAGTTATTTCATAATCATTTTCCTGGCTGCTTTGGCCGTAACGCTTGGCTGCGTCCTCTAATTGAACCGCTTCTTGCCTTTTTGTCGCCAGCGTCACTTGATATTCAACCACCCGGTCTCTTATCTCCGCCAACTGCCCTTCAGTTTGCTGTAAGCGCTCGCTGATTTCTTTCTCTCTTGCTAACGCTTCTTTTTCTCTTTTCTTCAGTTCATTTATTTTCCGCCCATATTCTTCTAATTCTCTTTTTGCCTTTAGCAGTCCGCGATTTTGACCGGCTGCCGTTCCCCCGGTCAGTGAACCGCCGGGATGAATATATTCACCTTCCAAGGTCACTAAGCGCAAGCGCTGTCCACTGGCTTTCGCCGCTTGCAGGGCCTGCTCGATATTTTGTACAATCAGCACTTTGCCTAACAGAAATTCCACTACCACTTGATACTGCGGATGACATTGAACTAAATCCGCCGCAACTCCAATCACACCCGGCATCGTTAAAGCTCGCCTTTCGATATCAGTGCGAGCCGCCGGGCGCAAAGTATTTAGGGGCAAAAAGGTAACCCGACCCAGCTTGTTTTTCTTGAGATATTCAATCACATTTTTCGCATCTATATCGGTACGGGTAACAATGTTTTGCAGCGCTCCCCCCAGGGCCGTTTCCACGGCGGTCTCCAGCTCGGCGGGCACGGCAATCAATTCCGCCACGCTACCGCAGATACCTTTTAAATCTACTTTGCCCATTTTTAAAGCCAGCAGGATCTCTCTGACACCCCGCTGATAGCCGATATAAGCATCTTGGCTTTCTACCAAGGAACGATGCCTGGACTGGGCAATGGTTAATTCTTCTCTAATTTTGCGCAGCAATTCCTGCTGCTTAGCCTTAAGGGCGCCAGTCTCCCGCCGCCGCTGTTCGGTGGCGACTAATTTTTTTTGCGTTTCTTCTAATTGCCGATTAAGCAGACTTATCTGTTTCTTTGTTTCATTGAGTTTATCTTTCAGCCTGGACTGTTCTAAAGCCGCATCTTGGGCGGCTTGGCGCAATTTAGAAAGCCGGCGCTCCGCCATGCTTTTTCGTTCTTCAGAGCGCTGCAGTTTGCTGCGGCCCTGGGCTTCCGCATTCATCAGCTCAATAACCTGTGACTTATCCTTGTCCAGTTCTGTTTCACACTCGTTGATTTCATTTAAGGTATCGGTTAGCTTGCGCTCAAGCTCGGCAAGCTGTTTTTTCTTCTGACTTATAGTGTCATTTAATTGCTCCAGCTTAGCCCCTTCCTGTTTGGCCTCATTTTCAATACTTTGCTGTCGCTCAGCCACTTCTTTTTTTTGCCCGCTGATGCGGTGATATTCTTGCCGGCAATTTTTCAGCCGTTCCCGGCTTAAATTTAAATCATTTTCTAATTTCGACTGTTGCGTTTTCAGCTCGTTAATTTGTTCGTTTAATTTTTCCAGTACGGCATCTTTTTCTGTTATTTCCTCTTCTAATTGCTGCAAAAGTTGGGCCTTTTGTTGTTCAGCCTGCAATTCCTTGGTGTCCAACTTGCTTAGCTGCTCGCCCAGAACTGTTAACTTTTCTTCTAAGCGTGCCAGTTCCCGGGCCAACAGCCCTAACTCCAACTCTTTGCGCTCGTCGTTATACTTCCGCCAGCGGCGCGCTTTTTCTGCCTGCTCAGCCAGCTGCTCCAGCCGGCCGGAAAGCTCATTGATGATATCATTTAAACGCAGTAAGTCCTGTTCGGTATCATTGAGCTTGCGCAAGGCCTCTTCCTTGCGATAGCGGTATTTCACAATACCGGCCGCTTCCTCAATAACCTGCCGGCGCTCATGGGGCTTGCTTTGCAAAATTTCTTCCACTTTCCCCTGACCGATGATCCCATAAGCGCCGCGGCCAATGCCGGTATCCATTAAAAGATTGTGAATATCCTTCAACCGGCAGGGTACTTTGTTGATCATAAACTGACTTTCTCCGGAGCGAAATATCCGGCGGGTAATGGTTATTTCCGAATAATCCAGCGGGAATATTTTTTTCGAGTTGTCCAGCGTTACAGACACATCGCACATGCCCACACTGCGCCGTTGATCACTGCCGGAAAAAATTATCTCCTCCATGCGGGCACCACGCAGTACACTGGTTTTTTGTTCACCCAGAGCCCAGTTAATGGCATCGGCAATATTGCTCTTGCCGCTTCCGTTTGGCCCGACAATTACCGTTAGGCCGGGGTTAAACTCAATTTGTACTTTATCTGCAAAGGATTTAAAGCCATGAATTTCCAGTCTTTTGAGCACCGTCCCGGCTCCTTTCAAGCTAAATCTGTTCTGCTTATCTGCCCAAGCTGCAAAGGGCAAAGAGCCTTCTACAGCAAGCCTGCAATTGATATGGCTGAAGCACTGTAATTTTACCGCGCTTCAGCCAAGCAGGACACATTTAATGCAGTGGCAGCAGTTAACTTTGCTTAGGTGGAATAAATCTCCTCATCTTTCGCTGGTGACCTTTACAGTAGTGAGGCCAGGCATGAGAGATGTACTGCAGCGCTTCTTTGGCAGCCTGCTGTTCCGCCTCTTTCTTTGAATGACCGGTGCCCCGGCCGATTTCTTTTCCCCGGTAAATCACACCGGCGGTAAATGTTTTGTCGTGATCCGGCCCTTCCTCTTTTAAGATCACGTAGTTTATCGGTTCGGGCGAATGCTGCTGCAACAGCTCCTGCAGTTCGGTCTTATAGTCCTTTTCTAAGCGTCCGGCAACCACATCATTAATTATCGGCTCCAGTTCCCTTAAGATTATTTTTCGGGCCACCTCTAAGCCTTTATCCATGTATATTGCACCCAAGAGCGCTTCAAAGGCATCGGCCAAAATACTGGGACGTTCCCGACCCCCGGAGCGCTCCTCACCTCGGCCCATACGCAGGCAGTATCCCAAGGCAAGTTTACGTGAAACCTTGGCTAAGGAGGGCTCACACACAACCGCCGCCCGGAGTTTAGTTAATTCTCCTTCGCTGCAATGTGGAAATTTACGGTACAAATATTCACTGATCACTAATTCCAACACCGCATCGCCCAAGAATTCCAGGCGCTGGTTGTGAGTTAGCCCTAAGTGTCGGTTTTCATGGGCACAAGAACTGTGGGTTAATGCTTGATAAAACAAGCTCGGGTCTGACCAGTCAATGCCCAGCCTTTGCTGCAAGCGGGCAATAAACATACTGGATTTGTACAACATTTTTCACCCGACCTTTAACCTTCATATTTTTTAAAGGCAATGGTTACGTTATGACCGCCAAAACCAAAGGAATTGGATAATGCCACTCTGACCTCTTTTTCCCTGGCTTTGTTTGGCACATAATCCAGGTCGCAATCCGGATCCGGTGTTTCATAATTAACGGTAGGATGGATGACACCGGTGACAATGGTTTGTATAGTAGCTATTGCCTCCACCCCACCGGCAGCACCCAACAGGTGTCCGGTCATTGACTTGGTAGAACTGATCGGAATTTTATAGGCATAATCGCCAAATACACGCTTAATGGCCATTGTTTCTATTTTATCATTAAGATCTGTCGACGTACCATGAGCATTGATATAATCAACTTCTTCAATACTGAGATTTGCGTCTAGCAGCGCTTCTTTCATCGCCCGTACCGCTCCGTTGCCATCCGGATCCGGCGCTGTGATATGGTAGGCATCACAAGTGCTGCCATAACCCACTATTTCTGCATAGATTTTTGCGCCACGATTTAAAGCGTGCTCTAATGTTTCTAAAATTAATATACCTGCTCCTTCCCCCATGACAAAACCGTCCCGCTGAGCGTCAAAGGGTCGACTGGCTTTTTGCGGTTCGTCATTGCGGGTGCTCAGTGCTCTCATGGCACAGAAGCCGGCTACACTTAAAGGAATAATCGGGGCTTCCGTTCCGCCGGTAACCACTATGTCTGCACCGCCGTGCTGCAGCAGTCTAAAGGCGTCACCAATGGCATTATTACTGGAAGCACAGGCGGTAATCGCGGTAATGTTCGGGCCCTGTAACCCGTAGGCAATTGCTACCTGACCCGCCCCCATGTTGGCAATCATCATGGGAACAAAAAAGGGACTTACCCGATCCGGCCCGCGGTTTAACAGTACCTGCGTTTGTTCCCACAATGTTTCCATGCCACCGATACCGGAACCGATAATTACACCGATGCGTTCCCTTTTTTCCTTTTCCAAATCCAAGCCGGCGTCTTTAATCGCCATGCCGGTGGCAGCAACGGCAAATTGCGTAAATCTGTCCATCCGCCGGGCTTCTTTTTTATTAATAAATTCCGTCGGATCGAAATCCTTTACCTCTCCCGCTATTTGAGATTTATACCCAGACGGGTCAAATTTTGATATTTTGCCAATTCCGGAGCTTCCGGAAACCAATGCTGACCAAAAATTATCCACTCCTATACCTACCGGCGAAATTACCCCCATGCCGGTAACTACAACCCGCTGTTTGCTCAAAGCTGCACCTCCAAGAAGATATATTTTTCTAAAAAAGTCCCGTGGAAAACCCCGGGACTTTTTGCTTCAGGTTATCGTTTTTATATAGCATCCTGAATATACTTAACAGCATCGCCAACAGTGCGAATTTTCTCTGCCTCTTCATCCGGAATTTGTAAATCATACTCTTCTTCCAAAGCCATTACTAACTCCACAATATCTAACGAATCAGCGCCAAGATCGTCAACAAAAGTACTGTTCATTGTAATCTGGTCGGCATCAATACCCAGTTGATCGGAAATAATTTCTCTTACTCTATCAAAAACTTCTGCCAACAGATTCACCCCCTCTCCAAAGTAAGTCCGCTGTTATTATTTCATAATTGTAGTTAAGCCGCCGTCGACAGCAATTACCTGCCCGGTAATGTAACCGGCCGCCGGGCTACACAAAAATACAACCAGCTCGGCAACTTCTTCAGGAGTCCCCAATCGCCCCAAAGCTATGCGGTTTAATAAATTATCTTTTACTTCCTGCGGCAAGCCAGCCGTCATCTCGGTGGTAATAAAGCCCGGAGCAATGGCATTAACGGTTATGTTGCGGGAGCCGACTTCACCGGCCAAGCTTCTGGTTAAGCCGATTATTCCTGCCTTAGCTGCCGAATAATTTACCTGCCCGGCATTGCCTCTTAACGCCACTACCGAACTGATATTGACTATTCGACCGCTGCGGGCTTTAATCATCGGACGCATCGCTGCCCGACAACAATTAAATGTCCCTTTTAAATTGGTATTTAATACCGCGTCCCAGTCTTCATCTTTAAGTCGCATAATTAGATTATCTCTGTTAATGCCGGCATTATTCACTAGAATATCCAACCGACCAAACTCTTTTACCGTTTGATCAATCATTGACTTTACCTGTTCGGCATCCGACACATCTGCTTGGATTACCAAAGCACGGCGCCCATTTTCCCTCACCATGGCGGCTGTTTGTTCAGCGGCTTCTGCCCGACCGGCATAGTTAACAACCACATCTGCACCGGCCTTAGCCAATGCCACAGCTACTGCGCGTCCGATACCGCGGGATGAACCCGTAACGACAGCAACTTTTCCATCAAGAACCATTTTAGCCAACCTCCTCAAGTTCCGCAAGAGCTTTTTCTAATGAGGATCGATCTTCCAAGTTTAGCGCAGTCGCACTCTTGACGGTTCTTTTAATCAATCCGGTCAGTACTTTCCCCGGACCGACTTCTATAAAAACATTGCATCCATCATTAAACAGCCGCCGCACACTTTCCTCCCAGCGTACCGGGCTGTACACTTGTTCAATTAATTTTTGTCTGACATCGGCCGCCTGTCGCACGTAGTCTGCTGTCACATTGGCCACCACATCAATTTGCGGATCATGAAATGTAATATTTTTCATCGCCTGGGCTAAATTCTCTCCGGCTGCACGCATATAACTGGAGTGAAAGGGCCCGCTAACCGCCAAGGGCACTACCCGCCGGGCACCGGCTTCCTTAGCCAACTGCATCGCGGCTTGCAGGCCGCTTTGACTGCCGGCAATTACCACCTGTCCCGGACAGTTGTAATTAACGGCTTCTACCCTGTGCCCGCCGGCAGATGCCTGAACACAAAGGTCATTTACGGTATCGGCATCCAAGCCCAACACGGCAGCCATACCGCCCGTTCCTTCCGGTGCCGCCTCCTGCATATACTTTCCTCTCAACCGCACCAGCTTTACCGCATCCGCAAAAGCCAATGCTCCGGCACAAACCAAAGCGGAATATTCGCCTAAGCTGTGGCCGGCGGCAGCTTGAGGAGTAACTCCCCGGGCCATAACCACCTTTAATGCCGCCGTACTTACCGTCAACAGCGCCGGCTGCGTATTTACCGTCTTATTTAATTCCTCTTGCGGCCCTTCAAAACAAAGCTTGGTAATATCAAACTGCAGTGCTTCGTTAGCTTGTTCAAATATCTCCCGGGCCTCGGCAAAGTTTTGATACAAATCTTTGCCCATGCCGACATACTGGGAACCCTGGCCGGGAAACACAAACGCCAGTGACAAATTGTTACCTCCCTTGAGACAGGTTCATTAGCACTTGATTTGCCCCGTCAATGATATCTTTAATAATGTCTGCGACCGGTTCTACTTTTTTAATCATTCCGCAAACTTGACCGGCCATTACCGAACCATATTCAATATCGCCGTCCACCATCGCCGCCCGCAGCTTGCCAACACCCAGTTTTTCCAGTTCCTCCGGAGGAGTGCCTAAGCTCTCCAATTCGATGAACTTCTTGGCCAGCTTATTTTTAACTACCCGCACCGGATGCCCGGTGCTGCGGCCGGTAACAACAGTATCACGGTCTCTGGCTTTGATTAAAACTTGTTTTACGTTGTCGTGAATGGTACATTCTTCAGCACTCATAAATCGCGTGCCCATTTGTACGCCTACCGCACCTAAAGCTAAGGCCGCTACCAAGCCGCGTCCGTCAAAAATACCGCCGGCAGCTATTACCGGTATGTTTACCGCATCAACTACCTGGGGCACCAAAGCCATGGTAGACAGTTCCCCCACATGACCGCCGGCCTCGCCGCCTTCGGCTATCACCGCATCAACACCGGCACGTTCCATACGCTGGGCCAACGCAACCGATGGAATTACCGGAATTACCTTAGTACCTGCCTCTTTCAGCCTGGGTATGTATTTACCCGGATTGCCGGCGCCGGTAGTCACCAGCGAGACTTTTTCCCGTACGACAATATCTATTATTTGCTCGGCATACGGAGACATGAGCATGACATTAACCCCAAAGGGTTTATCTGTAAGCTGTTTCACTTTGGCGATTTGTTCTTCCAACCATTCCGGAGGTGCGGTACCGGAACCAATCAAACCCATTCCCCCGGCTTCGGAAACTGCCGCCGCCAATTCGGCAGTGGCTACCCAAGCCATGCCTCCTTGGATAATAGGATATTCAATGCCCAGCAAGTCACATAATTTTGTTTTAAGCATCATTTCCCTCCTTAATTTATACCCAGCGTACCGCTGCCGCCGCCCAGGTCAGGCCGGCACCGAATCCAATCATCACCACATTATCGCCTGATTTAATACGTCCTTGCTGTAAAGCCTCATCTAAAGCAAGAGGTATTGATGCTGCACTGGTATTGCCATATTTGTCCACATTGGCAATTACCTTTTCATAGGGCAGGTTCAGCTTTTTTACCGCATGATCGATTATCCTGGTATTTGCCTGATGCGGAATATATACGTCAATGTCGGAAATGCTTAAACCCGCTTTGCTCAATATTTTTCTGGTCCCTTCTTCCATTATCCGCACCGCGAACTTAAACACTTCTCTTCCCTGCATTGTGATATAAGGCTTAACATTGCAGCACTTTCTTGAACCTGAACCGGGAAGCATAAGCAGGTGGCTACCCGCGCCTTCTGCACCCAAATGTCCGGCCAAAATTCCCTGTCCTTCCGCTACCGGGCCAAGCACCACCGCTCCGGCGCCATCGCCAAATAACACGCAGGTACTGCGATCCTGCCAGTCAACAACCCGGGAAAGCACTTCTGAACCAATTACCAGTGCATATTTAACAGCACCGGAAACGACAAACTGCTGGGCAGTTACCAAGGCATAAATAAATCCGGTACAACCTGCAGACAAGTCAAAAGCCCCGGCATTAACGCAGCCCAGCTTATCCTGCACTATACAGGCAGTGGCAGGAAAATACATATCCGGTGTGCAGGTGGCGACGATAATAACACCGATTTCTTTGGCGGAAATATTTGCGTTCTTTAACGCCTTTTGGGCAGCAATTACGGCTAAGTCTGATGCTGCCTGTTCCTCAGCGGCAATACGGCGTTCCTTAATACCGGTGCGTGATACAATCCACTCATCGCTGGTATCTACCATTTTTTCCAAATCGTAATTGGTCAGAATTTTTTCCGGTGCATAACTGCCTACACCCAATATTCCGGCCTGGAGCAGTTCCTTTGCCATTAATGCTGTTGCCTCCTTGAATTAAAATTTAATTAATGCTGTCTTTAATTGCCGTAACCAGGCCTTTTTCCACCGATTCTTTAGCAACCCTCACCGCATTTTTTATTGCCGGCGCCTGCGAGCTGCCATGACTGATAATACTTACCCCGTCAATGCCCAACAGCGGCGCTCCGCCGTATTCAGAATAATCAAGACGTCGTTTTATGTCTTTAAGCAGGGCATTAAATTCAGTTATATCTACTTTTTCTGCCATTGACGCCAGGCCTTGTTTAAGCAGCTGATAAAGAAATGCAGCCACACCTTCAATTGTTTTCAAGACAACATTGCCGACAAAGCCGTCACAAACGGCAACATCCGTGTCGCCAAAAAGCAGCTCACGGCCTTCCACATTGCCGGCAAAATTGATGCTTTTTGTCTCTTTTAATAATTGGTAAACGCTTTGCGCCAATTCATTACCTTTTCCTTCTTCGCCGCCGATATTAACTAACTTCACTCGCGGATTCGGTATATGCAGCACTTTCTCCGCGTAAATAGAACCCATCAGGGCAAACTGCTGCAGGTGGTGCGGTTTACAGTCAGCGTTTGCACCGGCATCTACCAACACCAATGAACCTTTAAGGGTGGGAAAAACGGTAGCGATAGCGGGGCGATCTATGCCCTTAATTCTGCCTAAACCAAACAGCGAGGCAGCCATCGCCGCGCCGGTGTTTCCCGCCGAGATCACTGCAGCGGCTTCTCCCTGCTTTACCAACTTGTTGGCAATCACAATACTGGCGTCCCGTTTGCGGCGAATTGCCGCCGCCGGATGTTCGCCCATTTCAATCACATCATGGGCATGTTCGATTGTAATTAAACCGTCAGCGTAATCACCCTTTAATTGCTTTTCAATCGTTGCTTTATCGCCTACTAAAACAATTTCTTGCTTGTACTCTTTGGCCGCCAACAGAGCACCCTTAACTATTTCATCCGGAGCGTAATCCCCTCCCATGGCATCCAATGCAATTCTCATACATTTGCCTCCTCTGTCAATGCAAATACTGTAAACATGCCTTCAAAAACAATTTTATCTTTTACTTTGGAAATTACCGATACCCGATGCTGGTTATCTCTCTTGGCAATGATGTTTGCATAAGCAACTACTTTGTCACCTAGCTTTACCGGGTGGCGAAAGGTAACTTTTGCCGTACCGGTAAGGGCAACGGTGGCGTCAACCAGTGCCACTGCCAGTGAATTGGCCTGAGCGAATAAGTGGTGACCGCGGGCCACTAAATTCTTTTTAAATACCATATCTCTGGTAATGGTAAGAATTGAATGGCCGTTTTTACCTACTACTATATCCACTAACTCTCCTACCAACTCACCCTGTGACAAAGATTTTAGCGGCGTCCTCTCCCCTCGGGCAACACTCTTTAAGCGTTCCCGATATTCGGGTATTTTTAATTCTGTCCGGTCAAGGCGAATGGTTTGAATGCTGACATTTAAAATTTCAGCCAAGTCTTCATCCGTTAAAAACGGATTGGTCTTGATGTATTCCGCCAACCGTTTTTGGCGTTCTGCCTTGGAACCGCTTTTTTTAGCCATCTCTATCACCTTATTTAGTACCTGGTACCAAAATAATTATACCTAAAAATGTAAAAAATGCAATAGATAACGATCTGATTCTTTAATAATTGTTTTAGATTCATAAAGCAGCGCAATTTAAGGTTATGCTGCAAAAAAGCGGGTGTAGAGCCGGCATTTTAAGCACAAAAAAGCTGCTGTACGTAAGCATTTTGCTTACTGCACAGCAGCTCGGTAACGCAATTGCATTATGCATTTACTTCTTTAACTTCTCTTTCTTTATAATGGCCACACTCCGGACATACACGGTGGGGCATAACTAATGCGTGGCAATGTGAACAACGCACCAAAGTGGGCGCGGTTAATTTCATCACTACCGCACGGCGGCGTCTATTTCTTGTTTTAGATCTTTTTCCCTTGGGCACTCCCATATCTCACACCCCCTTACCCAAATAGGTGTATATACATTATTTTTTCAATAGGTCCTGTAGCACTGCCATTCTGGGGTCAATATCTTCATCGGCACAATCGCATTTGCTGTGATTTAAATTCGTGCCGCATTTGGCACATAAACCTTGACAATCATCTCGGCAAACTTGCCGCATCGGAAGGGCCAAGCGGATGGCGGCCATCACTTCCGGCAGCAGATTGATGTGGTCTCCCTCAAAAGTTATGCAGTCTCGAAGATCCTGGTCGGTTCCTCCGGCAGCTTCTTTAGCCACATACTTTTCATTGAAATCTGCCGTCAAAGGATAGTCAAATTGTTCCAGACAGCGTCCGCATGTAAGCTTAACGACCGTTTTTACTGTACCTTTCGCTTCCAAATGGGTACCGCAATTGGTCACATCCAAAATAAGCTCGAGGGGCGCTATAAATTGAATTTCATCATCCAAGCCTTTTAAATGCTGCGGTTCCCTTTTTAAGTGATATTGCCTGGATTCTCCGACCGCTTTTTTTATTTCAGCTACATTAATATGCATAAGATACCCACCCCAACTTCAACAAAAATCATTATAGTAATCACAGCTTTATTTGTCAAGGTATTTTCGTTGATATGTTTATCTTGCCCCCATGGTCTAATCTTAATAAGTTCCATGTATATATTTTAAGAGGGACAAAACCGAGGTGAAAACACTTGTTTACCCTTTTATCCGTTATATTGATTAGTTTACTGATTATCTTTAGAAGAACACTGACAAATTTTTTAAGTTCCTTTCCTTTGAGCTACGGCAAATTATTTTGGAGCACCATGGTAATTTTTTTTATTCTGGCTATGGTCACCCAACCGGCGGTTGTTTTTGAAGGCGCCACGGTCGGCTTAAATGCCTGGTGGAATATTGTTTTTCCGTCGCTGCTTCCTTTTTTTATTGCTGCGGAATTGATGATGAGTTTCGGTATCGTTCACTTTATGGGCACCCTACTTGAGCCGGTAATGAGGCCGGTTTTCAACGTCCCCGGTTGTGGCTCCTTTGTCATGGTAGTGGGATATACATCCGGCTGCCCCATTGCCTCCATGATTACCGCTAAATTAAGGCGCGCCCGGCTGCTCACCCGGGTGGAAGCGGAGAGACTCATGTGCTTTACCAATAATTCCAGTCCGCTGTTTATGCTGGTAGCGGTATCCGTCGGTATGTTCAATAATGCCAATTTGGGACTGATTATTGCCGGCGCCCACTATCTGGCCAATTTAACGCTGGGGTTAATGTTAAAATATTACCGCAAAAACCACCGGGAAGCCGGCGGGGCTAATAACGCAAAAGGTAGAGTTTTTTACCGCGCTTTAGAGGAACTGGCAAAAATTCATCAAAGTGATCGCCGGCCGCTGGGAAAAATATTAGGTGATGCCGTAGTCAATTCCATTAACAATTTACTTAAAATCGGCGGATTTGTCATTCTTTTTGCCGTCATTATTCGTATTCTTACCGAAATGGGCTTTATCGGTTTAATGGCAAAAATCCTTGGCTACTGTTTATCTCCTTTGGGATTTGAACAAGAAATATTTAAAGCCATAGCCAGCGGTATTTTTGAAATGACACTGGGCACTAAACTGGCCAGCGAAGCTTCCGCTCCGCTGTTACAGCAACTGATTGCCGTTGCCGTTATTTTAGGTTGGAGCGGTTTGTCAATTCATGCCCAAGTTGCCAGTATGATTGCCGACACCGACATTCGCATCTATCCCTTTATTATCACGCGCACCGCCCACGCGTTCATCGCCGGATTATATACCTACATGTTATGGAAGCTGCAAAATAAATTTTCTGCCAATTGGTTAACGGTACCCACTTTAACTACCGAGCTGGGGAATATTCAATCTGTTTGGGCTGCTTCTTGGTATAGTTTCAAGCTTTTTATTTTGATTACTTGTTTAGTCATTATTTTCGGCTTTTTTACCCAAATGTTTCTGCAGTTCAAAAACTCTAAGGTTTAATAAAAGAACGGTTATAAAAACATTAAAACAAGGATAAGCTAAGCCCGATCCGGCATGCTAAATTTTAAGCAAAATTTATACAGATACTAAGGAGGAGTTATTACTCAATAGCACTAATATCTCACTAAAAATTACCTAATGCATCGTCGCTGAGAAAACAGTCGCTATTAAGATTATGTTTTAGGAATTTATAGAAAATTACCTAAATTTCATCTTTCTTGCCTAAATATACAGAATAATGTATTATAAATTATAAAAATAACAAAAAATAAGTGGCGGTGATTAGATGACTGTTTTAGCAGACTTTTTCAAGCCTAATTCGGTGGCAGTAGTAGGGGCATCCTCTAAACCGGGTAAAATTGGCAATGCTGTACTTAAAAACATTATTGCCAGTGGTTTTAAAGGGCAAATATATCCGATCAACCCCAAGGCAAAAGAAATTGAAGGGTATAAATGCTATCCAAGCCTTTCAGATATCGGTGCAAAAGTAGATTTGGCCGTTTTGGCTATTCCGGCCAAAGGCTGTTTAAGTGTTGCCGAAGAGGCCGGTAAACTGGGCATTAAAAACTTGGTGGTTTTAAGCGCCGGTTTCAAAGAAGTAGGCAGTGAAGGATTAGAGTTAGAAAAGAAACTGCGGGCTATTGTTGATCAGTATGGCATTAACATGCTCGGCCCAAACTGCGTAGGCTTTATTGACACGTCTATTCCGATTAATGCCTCTTTCTCTGCTGCCTACCCCAATAAAGGAAATATTGCTTTTATTTCACAAAGCGGCGCTATGATGCTTTCCATTATAGACTGGAGTTTGTCAACGGGTATTGGCTTTTCTCGCTTTGTCAGCCTGGGCAATAAAGCCCAGTTAAACGAATCCGACTTTTTTGAGGCAATGGCCAATGACCCAAACACCAAAGTAGTTATTGCCTATATTGAAGATGCTTCCAGCGGCGAAAGATTTATTGAAGCAGCGCAAAAAACTGCCTATAAAAAGCCGTTAATCATATTTAAATCCGGTACAAGCCAGGCCGGTGCACAAGCTGCCTCTTCCCATACCGGTGCATTGGCCGGCAGTGACTTAGCTTACAGTATCTCTTTTGAAAGAGCAGGAGTTATCCGTGCCCGCACGATGACCGAACTGTTTGACTTGGCAAACGCCTTTGCCAACCAACCGATCCCCAGCGGCAGAAGAGTGGCGGTCATTACTAATGCCGGCGGACCCGGTGTTATTGCTACAGACGCAATCGAAAACCATGAATTAAGTATGGCTAGGTTTACACCGGAAACCATTGAAAAATTAAGGGAGGGATTGCCGGCAGAAGCAAACATTTATAACCCGGTTGACGTACTGGGAGACGCCCCCACATCAAGATACAAGCTGGCGCTGGAATGTGCACTTGCCGACCCCAACGTTGACAGTGCGGTTGTTCTAGTCTGTCCCACGGCGGTAACGGAAGCCAAATCTATTGGTGAAACCGTGGTTGAGTTGCATAAAAAATATCCTTCCAAACCGATCTTTACGTCCTTCATGGGCGGGCCCTACCTAGAAGAAGGCATAAAAACAGTTGAGAGTGCCGGCATTCCTAACTTTATTTTCCCGGAACCGGCGATATACTGCATTAAAGGTATGGTCGATTACCATGAAGCTAAAATGAAACATGCCACTAAAGAAACATCTGCTCTGAAAAATTATAAAGATGTTGATCAAAAATCAGTTAAGGCAGTATTTTATGACGTTTACAGAGATAACCGACGCGTACTGTTGGGCAGCGAAACAGTGGCTGTGGCCGATGCCTACGGCATACCTGCAGCCCCTACAAAGTTAGCCACTACCGTTGAAGAAGCAGTTCAAATCGCTGAGGAAATAGGCTATCCGGTAGTACTCAAAGTTGCATCGCCAAAAATCTTACACAAAACCGACGTTGGCGGTGTAGCTGCTAACATTAACAGTGCCGCAGAAGTACGCGAAAAATACCTTAACATTATGGAAAGTGTTCAGCGTTACCTACCGGATGTAGTGCCTCATGGTATTGAAGTACAAAAGATGATGCCCAAAGGCACGGAAATAATCATTGGCATGACCAGAGACGTCAACTTCGGTCCGATGATTGCATTCGGTTTAGGCGGCATATACGTCAACCTGCTTAAAGATGTATCTTTCCGCTTAGCAAAAGATATTACCCTTCAAGAAATCGAAGAAATGATTAAGGAAACCAAGGCGTATACCTTATTAAAGGGCTATCGCGGTGCAAAGCCGGATGACATTGATGCTGTAATTGATACTATTGCCCGGGTTGCTAAACTTGTCGTTGATTTTCCGGAAATCACGGAAATGGATATTAACCCTGTATTTGTTTATCAAAAAGGCTTATCCGCTTTAGATATAAAAATTACTATATCGTGAGGTGTTTAGAATGCAAAACCTCTATATTACCGGTACAGCAGGTAGTGCCAAAACCGCTTTTGCCGTTGGCTTAGCACTCAAGCTTAAGCAAGAAGGTTATAAGGTGGGGTATTTCAAACCTGTTGGCACTACCGCTACAGGTAGCGTCGATGAAGACGGTTTGTTAATGCAAAAGGTATTAGATATCCCCAAACCTTTGGAAACCATTGTGCCTTGCATGACTAGCCCCTATTACATGACTCGTTATCATCAGCTGGCTGAAGTTGAAGAAAAAATTACTGCCGCTTTTAATGAGCTATCTGAAAATTACGAGCTGCTGCTCATTGACGGGGCTATTTTCCCCCATGCCATGGCAAGTAAAAACCTGGATGCAGCTTCTTTAGCCAAAAAATTTAATGCTGCCGTGCTCCACATGATTAAAGTGAAAAATGACTTTAGTCTGGACAAAGCAATGCTTTTTAACCGCTACTTTACCTGCCAGGGCCTTAAAGTAATCGGCAATGTCTTCTACAACGTACCGCGTCAAATTATGGCTAAATGTGAAGGCTTATATAAAGAAATCCTAGCAGAAAGCGGTTTTGACACTTTAGGCGTTGTCCCGCACCAAACCGAGCTAACCGCCCCCACTGTTGAACAATTCTATCAAGTGCTGGGTGGCGAAATCCTAACCGGAGAGGATAAACTGGACCGTCCGGTTGAGGAATCAGTAGTTGGAGCAATGACAATAGAAAGCGCTTTAAGCTACCTGCGGCGGGCAGTGAATAAAGCGGTAATTACCGGCGGGGACCGTGCTGATATGGCCTTGGCCGCTTTAGAAACCGATACTTCGGTATTGATTTTAACGGGAGGTTTATATCCCGACAACAAGGTTGTTGCCAAAGCAAAAGAAAAAGGAGTACCGGTTATTTTAGTTCATCATGATACTTTTGCCACCATTAGAAAAATGTCTGAAGTTTCCAGCCGCATAAAACCCAATGATCAAAACAGTATTGACATTGCCTTGCAAAATATTGAGCAGTATGTAGACTGGCAATCCTTGGTTAAGAAGTTAAGTTAAATTTTACAGTAGTATTTGGTTCTAAAAACCCGTGCAAAGAAACATGCTTCTACAGCTGGGAAAATCGGTGACATGTCACCGATTTTTCAGCACAAATTTTAACTTGGGAAAATCAACCGGCTGTAAGCACCGATAAAAATCATTTAACAAGTTAGAAAACAGCGTGTTAAACCCTCCCGGGCAACATTACTCAAACTTATAATCCGCAGTGCCCGGTGAACCTTCAAATTTTACATGCACTGCGGCCGACCGCAAAGGCCGAGATAAGCTTTTGCAGACTATAATAAAAAATCACCCTAAAAGGGTGATTTTTTTTATTTCATTTTTCTCAGCTCTTCTTGACCGGCCTTCACCTGTGCCAGTGTTGCATTTAAGCTATCCACAATCTTGCCTAAAACTTCTTCCGCATAGTCCCGGGCGCCAAATTTAAGTTCCTCGGCTATTCTTTCCGCATTTTGAATAATCTCATTGGCCCGCTGTTGGGCCATTTCTACAATTTCACTTTCCTCAGCTTGTTTGGCAATTTGTTTTTGTACATTCTCCATCAGCTGCTGTGCTTCTTTTTTAGATTCACTTAAAACTTTTTCCCGTTCTCTGATTAATAGCTTAGCTTGTCTTATCTCATCCGGCAACGAGGTTCGGATGCGATCGACATAGTCCAAAAGTTTGTTCTCATCAACCATAACTTTGCTGCTTAGCGGTAATCTGGGGCATCCCTCAATCATTTCTTCCAGCTCGTTTAAAATTCTCAGGAGCTCCATAATCTCCTCCCCCTAAAATTAATCCCTACTTAAATTTTTCTTTTAATTTATCTGCTACCAAAGGCGGAACCATACAGGTTACATTGCCTCCGTAAAAAACCACTTCCTTCACCGAACTGGAACTGATAAAAGAGTATTCTGAACGAGTCATAAAATAAACAGTTTCTATTTTAGGTTCCAGTTTTTTGTTAGTTAAAGCAAAAATAAACTCGTTTTCAAAATCGGTAATTGCCCTAAGCCCCCGGATAATTACCTGGGCACCTTGCTTTAAGGCAAAATTAACGGTAAGGCCGTCAAAGGATTCAACATAAACGTTTGGATAATCCTTTAAAACTGCTTCTAACATCTCCACTCTTTCTTCGGTAGTAAACAGCGGTTTTTTGTTCGGATTACTCGCTACCGCTACGATCAGTTTGTCAAATAAATTTGCCGCCCGTTCAATGATATCTAAATGGCCGTAATGAATCGGATCAAAGCTGCCGGGATATAACGCTACTCGCATAGACTGTTACTTCCTCTCCTGTTACAATGATTTCTGATAAAAGCTGATTACTGTATCTCCATAAGTTTGCCGTCGAAACAATGATAAACCTTGCACGCTTTCCGGAGGCATATCCTTTTTACCGCTTTCCGCGGCCACAATGCCGTCACTTGCCAGCAATGCATTTTGGGCAATTACTTCTAACACTTTTAAGTAATAACCGCTGTTGTACGGCGGATCAATATATATAATATCAAAACTGATATTTTGCTTTGCCAAAAGATTAAGAGCTTTAAAGACATCTTTGCCGATAATTTTGGCCTGATCGACAAGTTTCGTTTTTATCAAGTTTTCTTTAATTACCGCCAATGCCCTGGGATCTTTTTCCACCAATACCGCCTGTTCCGCCCCCCGACTCAGGGCCTCTATAGCTATACCTCCGCTTCCTGAAAATAAATCCAGAAAGCTGCAGCCCGGTATTTTAGGGGCTAAAATATTAAATACTGACTCTTTTACCCGGTCAGCAGTTGGCCTGGTATCAGTGCCCTTGGGGCCTTTTAGGTGAAATTTTTTAGCCTTTCCTGCAATAACCCGCAAAAAACACATTCCCTTCCTTCTTCGCGTTAATTATACCATATAGTGTAAAAAAAATCGATTTTTTTAGGATATTATTAAGCAACCTGCATAAATTTACCCCCTTGGGCAACAATAAAGGCAACATAGCAAAGGAAGGAAGTAGTTTATGAAACTGGATTTAAAATTCTTATCTTCCCTGGGAATTAATTTAGATTTGGCCCTTGAAGCCCAGGAAGTTGTGCGCGGTCAAACTGATCAAGAAATCCCTGGGGTAGCAATGGACAAAGAAACTTACGATAATGTGGTTGTCACTACCGTAAAAGTTTTAGAAAAATCCGCCGAAGAAATTATGGGAAAACCCCAGGGAACATATATAACAATTGAAGCACCGGCTATTAAAGATAACAACCGGCAAGAACATCAAAAAGTGGTGGAAATATTAGCTAAACATTTGAGAAAAATAATTAATATTTCTCCCCAAGGAAATGTACTGGTCGTCGGTTTAGGTAACTGGAACGCCACTCCTGATGCGCTGGGCCCTAAAGCCGTCGAACAAGTGATGGTTACCAGGCATATCTTCAATTACGCGCCAAGTGAAGTGCGTGAAGGCATGCGTTCGGTAAGCGCAATCGCTCCGGGGGTGCTGGGTATCACCGGTATAGAAACGGCAGAAATCATTAAGGGTATTGTTGACAACATCCAGCCGGAATTAGTCATTGCCATTGACTCTTTGGCTTCACGCAGTGTTAAGAGAATTGCCACTACCGTGCAAATCGCAGATACCGGCATTGCCCCCGGTTCCGGCATTGGCAACAAGCGCAAAGGCATTAATAAGGAAACTATGGGTGTGCCGGTGATTGCCATCGGTGTGCCAATGGTGGTACATGCCGCCTTTATTGCCCATGATGCCATTGATGCGCTTTTCAATCGCTTTCAGCACAACCCTGCCGTTTTACAGGTTTACCAACAGCAGGAGGTACAAGAAGCCTTAAACGAAATATTGGCTAACTTCGGCGGGCAATTAATGGTCACACCTAAAGAAATCGATACATTAATTCAAAATATATCTAGAATCATCGCCGGCGGGATCACCGCAGCCTTACATCGCAATATTTCTGCCGAAGAATTCAGCATGTACTTGCAATAAAAAGAGCCCAAACGGAACAAGCGGACGAGTCCCGTCCGCTTGTTCTACACCAACCTGCCAGAGCGCGCTCAGCATTTCAAGGGTGCGGTTGGGAAGGCACCCTGCGAATAGTTGGGGTGTTTGCATTTTAAGAAAAGTAATTACTGCCGAGGTTAAATTTGGCAAAACTGCCGTGATCTGTTTTAGTTAATGCATCTGCCCCGGTGAGAGGTGCTTTTAAACCCGGTACAGGCTGTTTTTTCCCTTCTAAACCTATTTCCTGGGCCACTTCAAACATAAAGTTTTGTTGATTGGCATTCATGGGAAACTCGGTTTTCCTTCTCTTTGCCATTTAAAGCACCTCCATGTTGGCCAACTGTGTTATTAATATTATCAAATAAAACACCCGCAACTATACCAGTAAGTTCAGACCATTTTATTTTCATTAATTATTTATTTTGATATTTTTATTGATCATTTATTCTGCTGTGCACGGTAGCAATTGTTTGCTCCTTTAATTTTTTCGCTTGAATTTTTATCTCTTCTTTTTCTTTTTTCGCCTGAGCGGCAAAATTTTGATCGGCAATTGCCGGAAGGTTAATGTCTACATTAAGCAGCACCGCGTTTATCGCCGCTTCAATGGTATAGGCGGCTACACCGGCGTCACTTATCACCATTTTGTTGCCAATTTTAGACATTCTCTCTGTTAATGATAATGCCTCCAACAGCACCTTGGCCGTTTGCAACGGCACCTTTGTCGCCGCCTTGGCAGCTTCCTGTAAGGCCGCTTCCCGCTTGGCTTTTTCCTGTTCATTATTGCGGGGCAGTTTGTAGGCAGCCATGTAGTTGTTAAATACTTCAATATCGGCAGCAACCATTTTTTCCAGCCGGTAAATGAGATAGTAAGCCATGCCGGTTATTTCTTTTGCTTCCCCTTCCACTGCCCTATATTTCTCTTTGCCAACGGTCAGGTTTCCCACCATGGCCGTCATGGCCGTGCCCAGCGCCCCAATCATGGCGGTTACACTGCCCCCTCCGGGTGTGGGAGCATCAGAGGCCGACATAGCCAATATTTTTCTAAAAGATTGATCAAATACATCGTTCATCACTTAGATCCCACCCTCTACTGCAATTATTAGCCTTTTTTCAGGCCACTGACTTTTAGGCTTGCGGTGCTTATGTCACCGCTTTTTCCGTTATCCAATATATAATAACGGAAATTATCAATAACCAGTGTCTTTAGTATGGCCAAATACTCGCGTGAAAAGTAATAAAATTTATCTTTTGCCGGTGTTTCTGCCGGTAAACAAAGTACGGTAAATCCCTGCTGCCGGGCAAGCATTTTTGCTCTCAGCATGTGAAAGTCACTGGTCAAGATAATAATTTTAATGTTTTTTCGCCCGTCAATTTGCGCCAGCTTATTTTTGGTAAAGAGGATATTTTCAAAGGTATTGGCAGATTTGTCTTCTATAATGATTTGCCCTTCCTTAATTCCGTGACCTACCAGATATCTTTTCATCGCCTCCGCTTCCGTTATTGTTTCCCCCGGGCCTTTTCCGCCGGAAACTATTACCTTTATTTGGGGATTTGTTTGCAGATAGGCTAAAGCTTTTTTCAATCTGCTTTCTAAAAGGGGCAGCGGCTTTTCCCCGCTAAGCCCCGCACCCAAGATCAGCATGTAGTCCGCTTTTTCCGAGTCTGCAGCAAATGGCCTTGTTCCGTAATAAAACAGCAAACCCTCAATCACAAAAAATGACAGGAGCAAAGCTGCCGCTAAATAGATCATAATTCGCCTATATCTCATATTTCACCTTTATATTAACCGATATGCAAAAAGTCTGCATTTTTGCCGTATCGCAACGACAATTCCTTAGCCAGCAATTGATGTTCAGGTTGCGCGAGCAAAGGATCTTTCTGCACGATGGCAAAGGCCTCAAATCTGGCACATTCCATCGCCTGTCGGTCACGGACAATATCGGCTATTTTCAATTCCGGCAGTCCCGACTGCCTGACACCGAAAAACTCGCCGGGGCCCCTCAGCCGCAAATCCTCCTCCGCCAGGGCAAATCCGTCAGCGGTATTAACCATTGCTTTCATGCGCATTTTGCCTTCTTCCGTCTTAGGTGTGGCCACCAAAATGCAGTAGGACTGCTGCTGACCGCGCCCCACTCTGCCCCGCAGCTGGTGAAGCTGGGCCAAGCCAAAGCGATCGGCATCCATAATGACCATTACCGTAGCATTAGGTACGTCTACCCCGACCTCAATGACGGTAGTGGAAACCAAAATCTTCATGCTACCCTGACGAAACGCGCTCATCACCTGTTCTTTTTCTTTTGCTTTCATCCGGCCGTGCAGCAAGCCAAGGCTATACTCCGGAAAAACCTTTTCCCTTAACTCGGCGGCAAAATCAACGGCTGCCTGTACATCAAGCACGTCTGATTCATCAACCAGGGGACAAACAAAATATGCTTGATTACCTTTTTTTATTTCCCGCTCAACCAAACGATAAACGTCATTTAACGCCTGTTCGGTAACATGATAGGTGCGCACCGGTTTTCTGCCCGGCGGCAAGCTGTAAATTACCGACATATCCAAGTCACCGTACACTGTTAAGGCTAACGTGCGCGGTATCGGTGTTGCCGTCATTACCAGCACGTCAGGATTGTTGCCCTTTGCCTGCAGGGCCATCCGCTGTTTAACGCCAAAGCGATGCTGTTCATCTACCACCACCGCCGCCAAATTGCGGAAAGTTACCACTTCTTGAATTAAGGCATGGGTGCCGATGACCACCTGCACTTCTCCCCGTTCAATGGCTTGGATTAATTCCTCCCGTTTTGCCCCTTTCACGTTGCCGGTCAACAGGCCCACCTTAATTCCCAGGGGTTCCATCCAAGCAGACAAGCCAAAGTAATGCTGTTCGGCAAGTATTTCCGTCGGCGCCATTAGCGCCCCCTGCAATCCCGCATCTACCGCTTTAGTGAGCATTAAAGCGCTGATTAATGTTTTTCCTGAGCCGACATCGCCCTGCAGCAGTCGATTCATCGGGTAGGGGCTGTCCATGTCTTGTTCAATTTCCTGCCATACTTTAATTTGGTCTAAAGTGGGCTTAAAGGGCAAAGCCCTTAATAATTGTTTAACCCTTTCGCCACTGCCGTTACGATAACTGTGTTTTTTTTGCTGCACCTTAATTTTTTGCCGAATTTTCGCCAGGGCCAATTGCATTAAAAAAAGCTCTTCAAAAATAAATCTACGCCGGGCATGTTTGACATCATTGATATTGCTCGGGCAGTGAATATGGTAAAATGCTTCAGCAAGTTTAGGCAGTTTATATTTGGTTAATAAATCCGCCGGGATAAACTCGGTTAATTCTTTAACATGGGCTAGACTGTTTTTAATGATCGTGCGCATCACTTTTTGACTGATCCCCTCAGTTAAAGGGTACAGCGGCACAATTTCCCCGCTGTCCAGCTCGGTATCCTTGACGGGTTCACACTCTACCACCTGCACTTGGGTTTCGCCGCGATAGCTCTTGTCCACTTTGCCGAAAACTAAAATTTTCGTTCCTGCCGGGTACTGCTTCAGCACATATCTTTGGTTAAACCACACCGCAAAAAAAACGCCCTGCCCATCGTCAACAGCCAGCTTAATAATAGTAAGGCCTTTTCTCGGTTTAAGTTCCTGCCCGTACAAAACCCGCCCGATGACCGTGGCCATTTCACCGTGCATATATGTATGTGCCGGGCGAATATTGGTCCGGTCCTGATAATCCCGGGGAAAATGATAAAGTAAGTCAAACAAAGTAAAGATATTAACTTTTTGCAGTGTTTTAGCCCGTTTGGGCCCTACCCCTTTTATAAATTGAGCTGGTTTTCGAAAAATATCGTTCATCAACGATCACCTATAATTATTGTAACATCTACAGACAATTTGTTATAATAACTGTCAAGGAATTTACTTTGAAAGAGCGATAAAAATTGCTTTTAAATAGGTTGTGTTTATGTTATACTATCCTAGTGAGACTTTGAAACAATTTTACCATCTTTTGGGCGGTATATAAAGGAGGTGTAGCGCAATGGCCAGAAAATGCGAAGTATGCGGTAAAAGTGTTGCTACCGGTTTTAAAGTAAGCCACTCCCATATTCGTTCTAAAAGAGTTTGGAAACCCAACCTACAACGCGTACGCGCCATTGTAAACGGCTCTCCCAAGCGTATTAAGGTGTGCACAAGGTGCCTCCGCAGCGGCAAAGTTCAGCGGGCCATATAATTTAAGTTAAAGCGGTATATAAAAAGCGGCTGAAGCCTACTAGCCAAAGGTTTGTAGCACTTCAGCCCTTTTTCGTTTAGATCATTCTCACCAAGCGATCTGTTTTTGTAATCCCGGGAATGCGTCCGCGTTTGGCAATCGGCTTGCCGTTGACTTCTTTAATATCCATCGTCATATTAATAGCACTTGCTCCGGATATGTAGCTGCCTACGCCGAAGGAATCAGCCCCCGCCTCTTTGAGCAGCCTAATGCGCTCCGGAGTTAAGCCTCCGGAGATGAAAATTTTTACGTGCTGATATCCGGCCTGATCCAACCTCGCTCTTACTTCCCTTACTAATTCCGGTGTCACTCCCCCTCTTTCGGAAGGAGTGTCAAGCCTTACACCGTCAAGCTTCGATTTTAATGCTTCAGCTACTCTTATAGCTTCTTCCGCCTCATCTTTAAAGGTATCTACCAGCATAATTACCGGGGAGCCTTCAGGCATGTACCGATGATATGCTTCCGCCACTTTTACGGTATCCCCGACAACCAAAAATACCGCATGGGGCACGGTACCGCTGGGCTCAATGCCGCCAAACTTTGCGCCCATAATATTGCTGGCTCCGGTTGCCCCACCGACAAGTGCCGCCCTTTCCATTACCGGCGATACCGCAGGATGAAGGTGACGGGAACCGAAACAAATCACGCTGCTGTCACCGGCCGCATCTACACACTCACGGGCAGCGGTAGCCCAACCGCAGGAGCTGGCTAAAATACCGAGGATAGCCGTTTCATAAATGCCAAATTTGCTGTACTTACCGGTAATGCGCATCACTACTTCTTTCGCTTCAAAAAACTGCCCTTCGGGCAGGGCAAGCATTTCTATCGGCAACCCCTGCAGCAAGTTTGTCACTTCTTTTGTTCCACACATTAACCCCGGTCGGCCGGCAAATATCTCCGCAACTACTTTGGTATCCTCCAGCCCAAGGTTTTTAATAATTTCCAGCGTCTTAATAAAATAAATATCGGTGGTGTAGCCGCTTCTTATTTCATCGTTGTCAGCGGAAAACAAGCGACCGGGAGAAAATTTCAGCTCGGATACTTCCTTCATGTTCGTGATGGGTTTGATATCCAAAACAACGCCCCCCAATTCAAAAGCGTAAATTTATCGGAAAAGGGCTTGAAAAATCAAGCCCTTTACTTGCAGCTATCCGATGGAACGTAACAGATTAGCCACTTCTATTGCACTTACTGCCGCATCATATCCCTTATTGCCGCTTTTGGTACCGGCCCGTTCAATTGCCTGCTCAATGGTATCGGTGGTAATCACCCCGAAAATTACCGGTTTGCCGCTGTCCAGGCTCACTTTAGCCACACCCTTAGATACTTCGGCAGCAACATAATCAAAATGCGGGGTGCTACCTCTGATTACCGCCCCAAGGCATATAACCGCATCATATTTATTCAAGCCAACCATGTGTTTGGCAGCCAACGGAATTTCAAAAGCTCCCGGAACCCATGCTATATCGATGTCATCTTCGTTAACGCCGTGCCTTTTTAAAGCATCTAAAGCACCGCTGAGCAACTTATTGGTAATAAATTCATTAAAGCGACCAACTACCACGCCAAATTTTAACCCTTCACCTATAAGATTCCCTTCATAAATACGGCCCATTCATATTTCCTCCTTGATGTAGCTTAATGGTGTTAAACTTATGCTTCTATCTTTTCTATTTTTTGTTCATCCACTAAGTCCAGCATATGACCGAGTTTATTTTTCTTGGTGCTTAAGTAAAATTTATTATTTTCACCCGGACAAATTTCTATCGGCACCCGATCTACCACTTCTAAATTGTAACCTTGTAAACCGGCTATCTTTCTGGGGTTATTGGTTAGCAGGCGGATTTTGGTTAGGCCTAAATCTTTAAGAATCTGGGCTCCAATCCCGTAATCCCTTAAATCGGCCGGAAAACCCAGGGCTTCGTTGGCTTCTACTGTATCCGCCCCTAAATCTTGTAATCTATAGGCGCGAATTTTATTCAAAAGGCCGATACCGCGACCCTCCTGACGCATATATAATAAAACACCGACGCCCTCATTTTCAATCATTTGCAAAGCGGCTTTTAACTGATCACCGCAATCGCAACGCTCCGAACCGAAAACATCACCGGTGAGGCACTCTGAATGAACACGCACCAGCGGTGCCTCCACGCTCTGTAAGTCCCCTTTTACCAGAGCGATATGACCTTTGCCGTCAAGCACGCTTTCGTAAGCCACTGCGGTAAAGTTGCCGTATTTGGTGGGCATGTTGGCTGTATCCACTCTTCTGATCAGCTTTTCCTTCATACGGCGATATTTAATTAAATCCGCCACGGTAATGATTTTTAGATTATGTTTTTTGCAGAATTCCATCAGATCCGGTACCCTGGCCATGGTACCGTCTTCTTTCATAATCTCACAAATTACACCTGCCGGATACAACCCTGCGAGGCGAGCCAAATCAACCGCCGCTTCAGTGTGACCGGCACGGCGCAGCACTCCGCCTTCTTTTGCCCGCAAGGGGAAGATGTGGCCGGGGCGGCGTAAATCACTGGGCTTGGTTTTGGGATCCAGCACTGCCTTTACGGTCATCGCCCGCTCATAAGCCGATATGCCGGTAGTAGTATTTTTGGCATCAATGGAAACGGTAAAGGCGGTACCATGTGAATCGGTATTATGAGTTACCATCTGCGGCAATTCAAGTTCATCCAGCCGCTTACCTTCTACCGGCATACAAACCAAGCCCCGGGCATGGGTAATCATGAAATTGATTGCCTCCGGCGTGACAAATTCGGCGGCAATAATCAAGTCGCCCTCATTTTCACGGTTTTCATCGTCCACTGCCACAATCATTTTCCCTTGTTTAATATCTTCAATTGCCTCTTCAATTGTATTGAACTTAAAGCTCATCTAAATACCCCCTTTGGCATTATGCAAATCCGTGTTTTGTCAGAAAATCCAATGTCAATTTATCCGCTTTCGCGGCTTCGGCGGATTGCTGATTTTGGCGGTTGGCGATAAATTTTTCAATATATTTGCCCAGCACATCAGCTTCTAAGTTAACCAAATCCCCCACCTTTTTGCTTCCCAAAACAGTATGATGAGCGGTATGGGGAATTAAAGATACTAAAAAGCTTTCCGCATTTACATCAACTACCGTTAAGCTTGTCCCGTCAACGGCGATTGAACCTTTTTTCACGGTATAATGCAAAACTTCCGGCGGTGCGGCAACGGTAATTAATATGGCGATATCCTGGCGCTCTATGCTGACGATTGTACCGATACCGTCAACGTGTCCGGTAACCAGATGACCCCCTAAGCGGTCACTGAGCCGCAGCGCTCTTTCTAAGTTTACTTTATCCCCCGGACCTAATTTATTTAAATTTGTTTTGGCCAGCGTTTCCGCCATCGCATCAGCTACAAAGCCGTTGCTGTCAAAGGCAGTGGCAGTAAGGCAGACTCCGTTTACGGCAATGCTGTCGCCGATGTTTATATCCTCCAGCACTTTGCGCGCATTAATATGTAGATGTGCAGAATCTGAGCCGCGGGTAATTTTTTTAACGGTGCCGATTTCTTCTACAATTCCGGTGAATATGTTTTGTCACCTCCTTTAACAACATAAGCTTCAATACAAATATCTTCACCAAAGCGTTTGACGGCAATGTCCTTTAATTTCAAGGCATCAACAAGTTTGGCAAATCCTTCTCCTCCCACCGCTCCGGGAGCAGCCGCACCGCCGATAATCAGCGGCGCAATAAACCAATACACTTTATCAACCGCTCTGCTTGCAATAAATGAGCCGTGTACTTCCGCTCCGCCTTCAACCAGCAAGCCGGTGATATCTCTTTTGCCCAGTTCCTTCAACAGTACAGCGACGTCAACTTTATTGTCCTGATCCGGAATAACCAGCACCTCTGCCCCGGCGGCCTGCAGCCGTTTAATTTTATCTGCATCCGCCTTCGGCGTGGTCGCAATGATGGTGCGAGCAGATGATTGTTGGGTAATTATTTTTGCATTCAGCGGCGTGCGGCACTTGCTGTCCAGTACCACTCTAACCGGGTCAATGCCGTTACCGTCAGGCAGCCTGGCCGTCAACGACGGGTCGTCAGCCAATACGGTATTTACCCCGACTAAGATAGCATCGTATTTATGCCGCAGGCGGTGCCCATATGCCCGTGATTCCGGCCCGGTAATCCACTGGGATTCCCCGGTGTAAGTTGCTATTTTGCCGTCCAGACTTACTGCAGCTTTCAATGCCACAAAGGGCAGCTTAGTGGTGATGTACTTTAAAAACACCTCATTTTGTTTGGCCGCTTCTTGGGCCAATACCCCGGTTGTTACTTCCACACCGGCATCTCTCAGTATCTTTAAGCCTTTTCCGGCAACTAACGGGTTAGGATCTTTAAGGGCGGTTACCACCCGGGCTATTCCGGCTTTAATTATCCCTTCCGTGCAGGGAGGGGTGCGCCCATAATGGCAACATGGTTCCAAGGTAACATATAAAGTAGCGCCTTTGGCTTCTTCGCCGGCATCATTTAAGGCATGTACTTCGGCATGTGGCGTGCCGGCTTTCATATGATAGCCCCGGCCGACAATTTTTCCGTTTTTAACCACTACCGCTCCCACTAAAGGATTGGGACTGGTATAACCTTCCGCTCGTGCGGCCAGTTCCAAGGCAATTTTCATGTAATGCTGATCTTGCTGCTCCAAGCTTATAATGCCCCCTCTGATAAAATAAACCCCCCAACAAATCGGGGGGTTTTTGGCAATGGGAAAATAAGCATCTAGCGCACGGAAACAGTATCTATGAAGATACCGTTTTTCGCTATCTGCACAGATTTACACACCTTCTCCCATCCAGACTTTAACTGTCGGCTTCGGATTCTCACCGAATCAACCCTGTTAAGGGCTCGCGGGCTTAGCTTCTAAACATCACCGCCGGTATGGAATTCCACCAATCCCCGAAGGTATCTATATTCAATTACACAAATTTTAGTTTTACTAAGTCAATTATACGCCCTATGTTATACCGTGTCAACAATAACTTGTGAATTTGCGGATCAAAGTTTCTTGTATATTTCCAAACCTTTGCGAGCGTTTTTTACCCTGCGCTCAGCCAATTCCGTTAGGGAAGGGTCATTTAGAGCATATTCATAGAATTTTTCCAGGTCAAACTCATCGGCCTGAGCTAAATTTTTATTTAAGTATGTCTCTAAATAGTTCACAAATACGATCATATCCAACTTAAATTTAAAAATGTCTGTCTCCGACATTCCTTCCGTTTCCAGTTGGGCTATAATTTTATCCACATCGGTGGTATCGACAAGATTGTATGCGCCTAAGTTAGTCAATCCAAACACCTCCCTGATTATTAACATGTCCTAGATCTATAATGTCCACCACATGGCAAATTTTACTCTTTTTTATTTTCTGTGTCAATGTCGGTAAAAGTGATGCGAAAATAAAAAAACTGCTGTAGCGTGAGGCTGTTTAGCCCACGGTACAGCAGTTTTTTTACTATGGCAGCCAGGCTTCTACTTTTTCGCTGTTGTTTTCCACCCACTTCTTAGCCGCCTCTTCCGGAGACATACCCTCTGCAATCATCATCATTACCTCTTCCATATCTTCATGTTCCCAATAGAAGTTGTCTAACAATTGGTATACCTCCGGCATATCTTCTTCCAATCCTAAACGGGCGGCACTGCCGATATATTCAGTATCGCCATAAGAGCCTTTAGGGTCATCTAAGTATTTCAGATCCCACTTGGCAAATTTCCAGTGCGGCGACCAGCCGGTAACGGCAATCCATTCATTGTTTTCAATGGCACTCTTTAAACTGGCTACCATTGCCGGGCTGCTGCTGGGAACTAAATTAAAGTCTAAACCGTAGTCTTTAATAGCCCTTTCCGTCGCCTTAACTACACCCGCACCGGTTTCAATACCGATAATTTCGCCGTTGAATTTGTCTTTAACGCTGTTTAGCTGCTCAATAGAGTCAATTTCTACATATTCCGGTACAACCAAACCTATGCGGGCATTTTCCAGGTTCGGTCCCAGGTCAACAAATTTGCCTTTCGTTTGCTCATAATAATCGGCATGAGTAACCGGTAACCAAGCAGCGACAATGCCGTCAAAATCACCGTTAGCCAAACCCTGCCACATAACGCCGGCATCTACCGCCTTTGCTTCTACTTCGTAACCCATTTTGCTTTCCAGCACTTCTTTAACTACGTGTGTGCTGGCAATTTCCGTATCCCATTCAACATAACCCAGCGTCACTTTAGCTTTTTTGTTACTCTCCTCACTGCCGCCGCAGCCCACCAGAGCAGCTGCCGTTAACATCACTGCCGCCAGTAACGCTAACAGCTTTGTTCTTTTTCTCATCCTTTTCTCCTCCCTATCTTATAATTTTATGTTTTCTTGCCGGCAATGCTTTGGGTAATGCGGTCCAGAATAATGGCAATAATGACGATTGAAAGGCCGGCTTCAAAACCCAAACCTACATCTAAGCGCTGGATGCCGCGCAACACCATACCACCGAGCCCGCCAACCCCAACCATGGCGGCAATTACCACCATGGAGAGAGCTAACAGTATGCATTGGTTGACCCCGGTCATAATGGTTGGCAGGGCCAAAGGCAATTGTACTTTAAAAAGTTTTTGCCTTTCCGTTGAGCCAAAGGCCTCCGCCGCCTCGATCAACTCTTTAGGTACTTGCCGGATACCCAGGTCAGTCAGCTTAATAGCCGGCGGCATGGCAAATGCCACGGTGGCAATCAGTCCGGGTACTTCTCCCACACTAAATAAAATCACCACCGGCACTAAATAAACAAAAGGCGGCATTGTTTGCATTAAATCTAAAATCGGCATTATTATTCTGCGTACCCAATCGTTGCGCGCTGACCAAATTCCTAAAGGTATGCTCATGATTAACGACAGTATTGTGGCAATTAACACCAAGGTGATGGTCTCCACAGCGGGTTTCCACATTTCCATGTTCCAAATTAAAAACAGTCCTAATCCTGAACCGATGGCTATTTTGGGGCCGGCCAGGCGCCAGGCAATTAAAATCACAATTATCAGAAAAAGCAGCGGATGAAGGCGCAGCAATAAATCTGTAGAACTGCCAATCATAAATTTAATTATAGTGGTAATCAAAGCAAAAAGTCCGCCCAAGTAGGTGTTTGCTGCATCCACCAGCCATTCCGTAGCTTCTCCGATCGGTATTTTAAGCATCTTCGTCAACGCCTCCCCCTTTCCTCAGCATGCCGGCCAGTACGGCACCGCGAACAATTACACCCATTAATTTTCCGTCATCACTGACTACAGCTACCGGAAATTTAGAATCGGCCAGCAGGGGAATGACATCGTTTATGTGGGTATCCGGCGTTACTTGGGGTACGTCGGTGATGATTAACCTCTTGATATCTTTGTAGCCGTTCACTACAGCGTCAACACAGCAGTCTGCGGTGACAATCCCCAAAAGCCTCTTATCCCTGGCAGTAACAAAGATACTGGATAACCCCTTATCTCGCATCATGCGCAGTGCCATTCTGGGACCGTGATTAATGGTTATTGTCACATTGGGATCTTTCATCACACCCTCTGCCGTCAACACCTTGGTCATGTCCACGTCTTCCACGAATCGCTCGACATAGTCATTGGCCGGGTTGGTTAAGATATCTTCCGGCGTACCAATTTGCACCACACCGCCGTCTTTCATCAGCATTATGCGATCGCCGATTTTTAGTGCCTCATCCAAATCATGGGTGACAAAAATAATTGTTTTGTTCATCTTACTTTGGATGGATATCAGCTCATCCTGCATTTCTTTACGAATCAACGGATCCAGTGCACTAAAAGCCTCATCCATAAGTAAGATGTCGGGATCGCTGGCCAACGCCCGGGCCAAACCAACCCGCTGCTGCATGCCGCCGGAAAGTTCCCGGGGATAGGAATATTCCCAGCCTTTTAAACCTACTAATTCCAGAGCGGCACCGGCCTTTTCCAGCCTGTTTTTTTCATCCATGCCCTGTACTTCTAAACCATAAGCCGCATTTTCAATTACCGTCCGATGGGGAAACAAAGCAAAACTCTGAAAAACCATTCCGAGCTTCTTACGCCTGATATTGCGCAACTGCTCTTTGCCGGCGGCGGTAACATCCTCTCCGTCTATCAACACCTGTCCCCTTGTCGGTTCAATCAAGCGATTCAGGCAGCGCAGCAATGTTGATTTGCCACTGCCGGAAAGCCCCATAATCACAAAGGTTTCCCCGGCATCAACTTCAAAACTGACATTATATACCCCGACGGTTTGCTTTGTCTTCTTCAGTATCTCCTCTTTGCTTTTCCCTTGATCAATTAATTGCAAAGCTTTTCTCGGATTGTCGCCAAAAATTTTAACTAAATCCTTAACTACTAATTTTTTAATGTTCGTTAACCCCCCTTCAAAGAAATTACTGACTATCGCGTACGGTAACCGGAGCACACAAGTTACCGGTGGATAATATAAATAAAAAAACCCCATTAAGCGGGGCTTACAGACATGACAAAGTAAGTATAATAATAAAACTCTTATTATACATTATACCCCTACAACGCTTACGAAGTTAGCTGACGGGTTCGGGTCGGAGCTAACCCTATGTGCCAAGATAATGAATATTCCCTTTCGGCACAATTCACCCCTATAACTTGGTTCCTCCGCTCTTCAATTATGAAGATTCAGCGCACTGTAAAAGCTATTCCATTTTATTATAACATAATAACAAAAAACCCCATGGTTGTCCATGGGGAGGTATGTAAAAAGATAATATTTTCCAATAAACCGACAAATTAGCTATAAGTGGGCAGACTGGCGCAGTTGATGAACCGCTGCCGCTATATCTTCTCCGCCAAAGATTGCCGACCCGGCAACCAACACATTTGCCCCGGCCTGCACAACAGCGGCGGCGGTTTGCGGATTAATTCCACCGTCAACCTGTATTTCCGTCTGTAAGCCCGCCTTGTCAACCGCTTCCCTTATACTTTTTATCTTCGGCAGTACTTGCGGAATAAATTTTTGCCCGCCAAAACCCGGGTTAACCGTCATTAGCAATACTAAGTCCAAAAGGGGCAGCACATGCTCAATCATAGCGATTGGTGTTGCCGGGTTTAACGCCACGCCTGCTTTCGCTCCCAATTCCTTTATTTGGGTTACTACCCGATGTAAATGCACACAGGCCTCGGCGTGAACGGTGATGATATCCGCCCCCGCCTGAACAAAGTCGGCCAAGTATTTTTCCGGTTCAACAATCATCAAGTGAGTATCAAAAGTCATCTTGGAATGGCGGCGCAGTGCTTTAACTACCGGAGGGCCAATGGTAATGTTGGGCACAAAACGTCCGTCCATGACGTCAATGTGCAAGTACTCCGCCCCGGCAGCTTCCACTTGGCGCACATCCTCCGCCAAATTAGCAAAATTTGCAGATAATATTGATGGAGCCAGCTTAATCATAGTATCTCCTTTCTCGTTCCAGCAGCTCGTTATAATAGTGCAAGTAAATTTGATACCTTCTGGTGTCGATTTGTCCCTTTTCTACCGCCTCTCTAACCGCACAATCCGGTTCCTGAGCATGAGTGCAGCTGACAAAACGGCACTTTTTTTGATGGGCGGCTATTTCAGGAAAATAATTGACCAATTCATTAGAATGTACTGCCGGCAGGTCTAAACTGGAAAAGCCGGGAGTGTCTGCTACCAAGCCACCGCCTGCCAGAGGCATCAACTCTACATGACGGGTAGTATGTTTGCCCCGGCCCAACTTTTTACTTATTTCACCGGTTTTTAACTTCAGCCCCGGCTGAATCGCATTTAGTATGCTTGATTTACCGACTCCCGATGGGCCGGCGAAAACGGAGGTTTTGCCGGCGAGAATTCTCCGCATGTCATTAATACCGATGTCCTTTTTTACACTGGTAGTAACAATCGGGTAGCCGATTTGACGGTAAATATTCAGCCAGTCGGGCATCGGGCCGTCAAGCAGATCAATTTTATTTAGGCAAATCACCGGAGTGACTTGAGCACTTTGGGCTAAGATTAAAAATTTGTCCAATAAATCAAGGTTGGGATCCGGGTTTTTAACGGCAAAGATAATGACCGCCTGATCAACGTTGGCAATGGGCGGGCGCACCAGTTCATTGCGTCTTTCCATTACTTCATAGATCATACCGGTATTTTTTTCTGCCGGCTTTAGCTTCACACGGTCGCCCACCAACACTCTCCGCTTCTCTAGGCGGAATTTGCCCCGCAGTCTGCACACCCATTGAGTGGCTTCTGATTGAACGTAATAAAAGCCGCTGTAGGCTTTAATTACAATTCCTTCAATCATTTCGCCATCCGCTTGATTTACGGTGTCCATTCTTCCACTAGCTCCCCGTCAACGTAAACTTTAATTACCGCCTGCCCATAGAAAGTTACATCTTGGTTGATCCTTTCGCCGGGCTCGTGAGTAGCGACATAAACAACTCGGTCTGTGCCCATAATGTCTGTCACGGTAATTCTTACTTCGTGCATTTGTTCATCGTCATCAAGCTTTAACTTCACCCGGGCACTCCGCTTTTCCGGCCCCGGCCCTTTACTGACGGTAAGGGTTACTTTGGTGCCTTCTTCAACTTTTTCATTGGGACCGGGTGTTTGCCCCATTACCTGGCCTTCTAAGTATTCCTTGCTCTCCCTGTACAATATCGGCTCGTTTAATACTAAGTTAAGGGAATTAATTTTGGCCTGGGCTTCATCTAACTGCAAACCGACTAAGTTGGGCATATCTACCGTTACCGGTTCTTTCCCCTTACTTACTAATAATTCTATCGTTGTACTCTTGGGATGTTTGCCGGAGCGAGGGTTTTGATCAATTACATTGCCCTGCGGTACTTCATCATGAAAGGCCGTCTCCACTACGATATTGTCAAAACCGGCATTTTGAAGCTCCATTTCCGCTTCATCTTGACTTTTGCCGCGCACATCCGGAACTTCAAGCATTTCCGGCCCTTTACTTACCACTAATGTAATCTCTCTACCCCGTTTTACTTTTTTACCCGGTTCCTCGCTTTGTGAAATTACTATCCCTTCTTCTACTTCATCGCTGTACTCTTCAGTAATAATTGCTTTTAAGCCTTTTTCTTCAAGGACCTGTTGCGCTTCTTCAACCGGCAGGTTCACTACATCCGGCACTTCTATCTCCGGCACATTCATATATTTGTACATGGCAAACAACACACCGGCAATTAAACTTAAAACCAGTAAGGCAGTTGTTATGGCTATTTTTTTGACATCCGGTTTTTTCTTCGGCTCATTTGGAAATTCTTTAGGTTCTTTATGGTCATCTAAAATCGTTGTATCTACGGGTCCGGGCAGTACCCGGGTGGCATAGTCATCACTTTCATCAAAATAGAGCGTACCCTTAACCGCCTCCAGCAAATCCGCACTGAACTGCGTTGCCGTTTGATAGCGCTGTTCCACGCTTTTATGCATGGCCTTCATCACTACACGTTCCAGTTGGCGAGGCACTCGGGGATTGATTTCACTGGGAAGTTTCGGTTGTTCCTGCACATGTTTTAAGGCCACAGCAACCGGGCTGTCACCTTTAAAAGGAAGTTCACCGGTAAGCATTTCATACAGTACCACACCAAGTGAATAAATATCGGATTGCGGGCCGGCTACTTCACCTTTGGCCTGCTCGGGAGAAATGTAATGAACAGAGCCCACAATAGTGTCGGTATTGGTGATGGTACCGGTAGAAGCCTCCAAAGCAATGCCGAAATCCGTTAATTTAACGCGCTCATTTTTAGTAATTAAAATATTATGCGGTTTAACATCGCGGTGCACAATATTGTTCTCATGGGCATGCTGTAAGGCATCACAAATCTGCCTGGCTATATTAACAATTTTATCCAGTGGCAAGTCCGGATGAGCCTTGAGATAATTTTTTAAGTTATCGCCGTCTACGTATTCCATGACCAGGTATTGGGTTTCGTTTTCTTGTCCTACATCATGAATGTTAACAATATTGGGGTGGGAAAGACTGGCTACCGCCTGTGCTTCCCTGCGAAAGCGGCGAATAAAATCTTTATCGGTAACATATTCCGGACGCAGTATTTTTATCGTCACCAAACGATTTAAAAATGTATCTTTCGCCTTGTATACAATAGACATTCCGCCGCCGCCCAATTGTTCCAACACTTCATAGCGGTTTCCCAACAGCTTGCCGATCATTATCATCTCACCTCAGCGCCTCTAATATCATCTGTCTGGCAATCGGTGCCGCCACTTCGCCACCATAACCTCCATTTTCAACTATTACCGCCAACGCTACCTGTGGGTTGTTTGCCGGTGCATAACCAATAAACCAAGCATGTGGTTCTTTTTTCTCAATGTTTTCCGCTGTACCCGTTTTTCCTGCCACCTGGATGCCGTCAATGGCAGCGCCCCCGCCGGTGCCTTGTTCTACTACAGCAACCATGGCCTGGCCGATCATAGCGGCAATTTCAGGGCTAATCACTTCTTTCATTACTTCAGGATTACTCTGCCACACCGTTTCTTTATTCGGATTTAATATCTGTTCTACCAAATAAGGTTTCATCATTTTGCCCTCATTGGCAATACAAGCAGCCACCATAGCCATATGCAGGGGGCTTACCAACAGTTCAGCCTGGCCGATGGCCGCATTGGCCAGCTCTACCTCATCAAAGGATTTGTCTTGGCTTATCGTACTGGCCCTTGTTTCTAAAGGCAAATCAAACTTTTGATTAAAACCGAAAGCTTCCGCATTTTGAATAAACTTATCCTTGCCCAGATTTAATCCCATGCGCGCAAAGTAAGTATTGCAGGAAACGGCCATTGCCTTGGTAAAGTTTACGCTGCCGTGCACTCTGTCTTGCAGCTTAAAACCGCTTACCTCTAAATATCCCGGACAATTTAGCGTATCGTTAACATTGATATTTGCCGCCAACCCACCGCCGGCAGTAACTACTTTCATAATTGATCCCGGAGGATAAGCGCCTTGGAAAGCACGGTTAATCAACGGCGCCTGTTGATTGTTGGCCAGTTGTTCCCACTGCTCATCCAAGTTGTTGGGATCATACGATGGTACAGAAACAGCCGCTAAAATTGCTCCGGTGCGTGGATCAATGAGCACAATTGAACCGTTTTTTCCGGTTTGACTTAACAGGGTGAATGCTAAATGTTGCAGTTCAGCATCTATCGTTAATACTAAATCATCACCGACCTGCTCCTTGCCGGTTAATTTCCTCAACAGATTGTTAACTTTTCCGTCAGCGGTTTGACCTAACAAATGGTTGGCATACGCTGCCTCCAGTCCGTTATTTCCGTATTTGTCAGACACATATCCAATTACGTGGGCAGTTTCCGCTGCCCGCGGGTAATATCTTTCACGACGGTTATCCGCCCAACGGGTTTCCGCCAACAACTGTCCGTTGCGATCATAAATGCTGCCCCGTCGGATATCACTCAGCGCTTCTGACATCCGGCGATTATTGGGATGAGTGGCCAGTTCCGGTCCTTTTATAAATTGCAAATAGGAGAGATAAAATACTAATACGATAAATAAAGCAAATAAAAAGAAGCCTAATTTGCGAATGTTGTTATTCATACCGGTTAACCGCCTTATGAGAAACGTTCAGCAAAAGCCCTAATATTATATAATTTACCACCAATGAGCTACCCCCATAACTGATATACGGAAGTGTAACACCGGTTAAGGGCAGTAACTTGATTACCCCGGCGATAATAATAAAAGCCTGCAGCCCCATCAGCGCCGTTAGCCCCGCTGCCAGTAGGGAAGAAAATTCGTCTTGAGCGGCCAGGGCAATTTTCAGTCCTCGATAAACCAATAAAATAAAGAGGATAATTACTCCGCCCCCGCCAAGTAACCCCATTTCCTCGCATACTGCGGAGAAAATAAAGTCGGTATGCACCGCGGGAATTAGGTTGGGATTGCCTGCACCCAGCCCCACACCTACTAGCCCGCCGCTGGCAATAGCAAATAATGATTGAATCACTTGATAGCCGGCGGTTTCAAATTGGGGCCAAGGATTAAGCCAAATATCCACCCGGGCCTGTACGTGGGAAAAAATATTGTAACTGAAAAAACCGCTTAAAATAAATATGCTCATTCCCAACAGCACATAGGAAGTGCGCGCGGTGGCAGTGTATACCATGGTTAAAAATGTGCCGAAGTAAATTAACGCCGTGCCTAAATCTCTTTGAAACACCAGCAATACCATGGCGATACCCCACATAAACACCAGCGGGCCCCATTCCCGAATAGTAGGTACCGAAATGCCAAACAAGCTAGCGGTACCTGTAGACAGTACTCTGCGGTTTTCCACTAAAAATGCCGCTAAAAACAGCACCAGTAATATTTTGGCAAATTCAGAGGGCTGCACTTGAAATATGCCAAAATCCAGCCAACTGCGAGAACCGCCTTGCTCTTTGCCCATAAAAATAGGCAACACCAGCATTACTGTACTCAGCAAAGCAAAGATATATTTGTAATCGGCAAGTACACGGTAATTGCGCAACACCGTAGTGGTTAAAGCCAAAGCCAGTAGGGCCACCATTAACCAAAGAAACTGGCGGATGCCATAATTGGGGTTTAGGCGCATTAAAAATATCAGTCCGGTTGATGTTAGCGCAGCGGTAATCGGCAGTAAATAGGGATCTACATTAAACTTGGTTAACTGCCAAAACAAACCTAAAGCGGCAAAAGACAATGACACCATTAAAACCGCTAACAAAGCAATCATTAGGGGAGGATTATCGATACTGCCGTTTAGGTACAGTACCAATACACCCACCAGCAGATAAATCGTACAATAAAACAGCAGTTTTCGCTCCTGCCGCCTGAGATATATATTAAATTGATCAGCATTAGTTGTGATCAATTTTTTGCCTCCTACTTTATACTTCAATTAATATTATTGACAGATTATCCGTTCCCCCCTGCTCCAAAGCGGCGTCAGTGAGAGCTCTCACTGCCTGTTCTAAGCTTGGGGCGGCAGTGACAATCTCTTTGATTTCATTTTTATATAAATGGGCAGTCAAGCCGTCTGTACATAACAAAATGCGGTCTTTTTTTTGCAGCGGCACATGATATAAGTCAACATTAATCTTTAAAGATACACCTACCGCTTGCGTCAGTATGTTGCGGTGAGGATGAACTCGAGCCAGTTCTTCACTGATATCACCGCTTTTAACCAGTTCCCCTACCAAAGAATGATCTTGGGTGATTTGGGTTATTTGATTATCCCGCAGTAAATAGGCCCGGCTGTCACCTACATGCACCACCAAGGCTTCATTTTGCTGCAGCAGGCAAGCCGTAACTGTCGTGCCCATACCTTTTAATCTTGTATCCTTGCCGGCCAACTCGTAAATATAGGCATTGGTTTCTTCCAGCGCCTCTACCAGCATCTGACTGACATTGCCGGTTGATTTTGGCAGCATTTGGCGCACTTTGCGCTCTAAGTATTGCAAAGCCTGTTGACTGGCTATTTCACCGGCTTGATGACCGCCCATACCGTCTGCCAGCATGAAAAATTTAATGTCAGGTGCCACTAATACACTGTCTTCGTTACCTGACCTCACTAATCCAACTTCACTTATTTGGCTCCACCTCATACGCCCACCTCACAAACTCAAAACTGGCTCCACCAATTCGCAGCAGGTCTCCGTTGGCTAACACCGCCGGTTTAGTAAGTCTGGTCCCGTTTAAATACGTGCCGTTAAGGCTGTCTAAATCTTCTACCCAATACTGGCCACTGCGATATTTAATGATCGCATGTTTGCCGGATACATAGTTCTCATTTATTCTAATATGACAGCCCGGCAAGCGACCAATTAAAGTATTGTTTCCCAGCGGTATAGACAACTCATTTGTATCGCTCAAAAAAATCAGTTTGGCCCCATCCCCGCCGCTGTCCGGCGCGATCCGGATACTGCTCACATCGGATTCTACATTTTCTACATTGCTCCTCACGGCATCAACGGGAGCCCGCAAATCGCGAAAAATTGCCAGAACCAGCTTAAACAAGAATAAGTAAAACAGCGCCAGAAACAAATAACGCATAACGCTAAGTAATAGATCTAACATCATCACTTACACCTTGTAAATACAAATTGTCGTACCAAAGGTTATAATGTCGCCCTGTTCCAAAGTTTTTTTCACAACTTTTTGCCCATTTACATACGTACCGTTTGTACTGTTTAAGTCGGTCAAGATATATTTTTCTTCCACCTTGTCTAACTGGGCATGTTTTCTGGAAACGCTGGGATCGTGTAAAACTATGTCACAAGTTTCCCGGCGACCGATAACATAATGATGACCCGTCAGCGTAAACTCTTTACCGGCATCATGGCCTTCCTGCACCACCAAATATGGTGTGGCCACCTCCAGCGTGATATCCTTAACAGGTTGAAATATTTGAGTATGCTGTTCTTCTTCCAACAATTCCGCTGCATTATCACTTTGCTCCTCTTCCCCTGGCAAAGGCAGCCCTTCACTAAAGTGTGATTCAATTTGAATATGTCCCTGTTCTACTTGTTCATCTTTTTCTAATATTACGACCGGAGCCGCAACAGGAGTATAACCCTTTTCTTCCGCCTTTTGCTTGATGTAATCCCGCAATTCTAAAGCAAGCAGCTTGTTAAAGGCGCCAATGTTCTCCCAATCTTCAGGGTGCAGCGTTACCTTATATTCATTAGGCACATAAATATTGTTCACGCTTACCCGGCGATTATCACGCATTTCCCTGGCTAAGCGTTTAGCAATTTCCACGGGTTGTACCCGTCCTTTAAACTTATCTTTAAAGAAACCTTCAATATATTTTTCCAAGCTATCTTCCAATCCGGAAAAAAGGCCCACCCTCTTCACCTCACAGAGATAACGCAGCTGCGCGGTTGGCCGCAGGCAGCTTCCGTATCGGTACCCATTTCCTTCCATAACACTAGAATTTTCTACAATATATGCTCCTGCCCCTTTTGCTAACTTGACTTCTTTATGATGGGCAATCAGCAGATATTCTCAAATGGCAGAAGTACAAAAACGGCAACCCATCCGACATCCTACCTGTGTGGATACACAGGCGGATCGCCCATAGGAATGCCGCATTAACCCATTAAAAGCTTTAAAGCAATCCCTCTACTTAAATTATAACCAATATTTGCAGTTGCCAACTTCCATCCTCCATAAATGTTCTACATTTTATCATTATATTCCTCTTTTTCTCATTTTAGCTATAAAAAATCCGTCTATACCGTGCACATGAGGCAAAAGTTGAATATAACCTTTTGCTACCGTTCGCTCTTTAGCCAAATTAGCAGGTAAGACAGGCGTTAAGTCCTCCAACACAAATTCTTCATGTTCCCTTAAAAATGCTTTAATTTGGCCTAGGTTTTCTTCTCTCGTGATCGTGCAAGTGCTGTACACCAAAACACCCCCGGGGCGCACACATTTGCTGACACTTTCCAGCATCTCCCGTTGTAATTTTACAATGGCCGGTATTTGATAAGCCTCTTTGCGCCATCTGGAATCAGGTCGTCTCCTTAAGACGCCTAAACCGGAACAAGGGGCATCAAGCAGCACATAATCCGCCCAATTATATAATTCTTCCGGCATTTGCCGTGCATCGCCGACTTCACAATTGATATTGGTAATGCCTAAGCGTCTGCAGTTTTCTTTAATTAATTCCAGTTTATGCGGATGCAAATCAACGGCCAGCACTTCCCCGGTATTGTTCATTAACTGCGCTAAATGGGTTGCCTTGCCCCCCGGTGCCGCCGCGGCGTCAATCACTCTGGACCCTTGAACAGGGTTAAGTACGTGGCCGACCAACATTGAACTTTCATCTTGAATTTGAAATAAACCTTCTTTAAAACTGGCCAGCGAACGGTACGACAAAAAGCCTTTAACTTCCAAACCTTCAGGTGCGTACTTTGTTTTCGTTGCCCGCACCCCTTCCTCTTTTAAGCGGGCAATCAATTCATCCCGGGTGTTGCGCAGCGTATTGGTGCGAATTATATTGGGGGGACTGACATTATTGGCTTTGCAAAGTTCAATGGTTTGATTCAATCCGTATTCCTTAAGCCATCTTTCTACCATCCAGGTGGGGTGGGAGTACTTTAAAGATACATGACTTACCGGGTCACTTTTAATGTCCGGATACTTAATATTATCTATGTTGCGGGTAATGTTGCGTAGCACCCCGTTTACAAATCTGACAACCCGGTAATTGGCATATTTTTTAGCAAGTTCAACGGCTTCATTGCAGGCAGCAGCGGGCGGAACCTTATCTAAAAACATGATTTGATAGGTACCCATGCGCAGTATGTTGCGCACCCAAACACTTAACGAAGCCAATGGCTCTCTTAAAAATCTTGATATTACCCAATCTAAAGTGTTCATTGTTCTCAGGGTGCCATAAGTCAGTTCGGTGGCAAAGGCCCGCTCCAGTTTGTTAGGTTGATATTTTTCCAACATTTTGTTTAAAGCCAGGTTAGCATAAGCCCCTTCTTCCACTTCTTTAAGTGCCAGAAGGGCTATTTCCCTCGCAGAGATATTTGCCATTATCTATCCACCTTTATAAAATATCTAATTGCTTCTTCTACGCGCGCCATCGATATTTGAGTATTAAAGCACGGACCATAAGGCCGTTCATTTAATACCCCCAAAACCGGTATCGGGGTGGCATCTTGGATGCCGCTGGCTAAATCTCGCTCACAGGCAATGGCGACAATTGCTTTCGGGCTGTATTCTTTGACATATTTTCTGGCCAATGTGCCTCCGGTAGCCAAACCGATATTGATTCCAAAACGTTCTTGCAGTTTTAACAGTTCATTTACCTGGCATCCCCCGCATCGCTTGCAATTATTTATGTCGGAGGTGATTTTATGCGGACAGCTGCTTTTTTGCAGGCAGTGCGGTGCCAATAACAGTATTTGGGCGGGTTTGAGTTTTAATTCTCTGGTCAAAACCAATTGATTGTTAACTTCAATAAAGGATCTTTTAATTTTGTCGGTATCAATTTTAAAAAGCCGCCCCAACCCAATAGCCAGCGGAAACAGCACACTGATTGCTATCCGCATTAACGGCTGCAGGGGAGTAATTGTCTTTGCCAACCAAATAGTAAGTACAATGCCGCCGATGCCGAAAGCTACAGCTACCATGGTCACTACAATGGCGCTGGCTAAAATTAGCAAGATAAGTTTTTGCAGCACAGTGGTCGGATGGGACAATAGGTACCACATTAACATCGTAAGCCCGCTGACAGCCAGTAAGCTTCCGGCTAACAAGCCGATAAACAATCGTTTCTTGCCCTGAGGCTGAATATATGAGTTGCTGATCATTTGTCCTCCTCCTCAGAGCCCAGCACTATACCCGGCGACAGCGGCCTGCCGCGCAAAAAATCTGCGGTAACCAATCGTTTTCCGCCCTGAAGTTGCAATTCCAACAAAGATACCATTCCCATTCCGGTTTGTACTAAAATACTGTCTTGTTCAACGGCGACAACGGTGCCCGGCTTATGAGGGGTATTTTTGTCAATTACATCAACCCGCCAAACTTTCAGCACCTTACCGTCTAAAGTAGTGTAACAACCCGGCCACGGGTTCATTCCTCTGACATGGTTTTTTATCTTTATCGCCGGCAGGGTCCAATCAATTCTTTCATGCTCGCGCTTTAGCATCGGCGCATAGCTAGCCTCGCCATCATCTTGGGGTATACGCGGTGCCTTTCCCTGCTCTATTAGCTTGAGAGTTTCTTCCAGCAATTCGGCACCTAATACGCTTAAACGATCGTGCAACTCGCCTACGGTAGCATCGGGATGAATCTCAATAGATTTCTTTAAGATCATATCCCCGGTATCCATGCCTTCATCCATATACATAGTGGTCACACCGGTTTGTTTTTCGCCGTTGATAATTGCCCAATGGAGCGGGGCGGAACCTCGATATTTAGGTAAAAGCGAGGCATGTACATTTACACATCCCAGCGGTGGCAGCGATAATATTTTTGCCGGCAATATTTTACCATAAGCCACCACGACAATCAGCTCGGGCTGTAGCGATTTTAAAAGCTTGTAAAATTCTTCGGTTTTAATTTTTTCCGGTTGATAAATTTTCAGCCCATGCTTTTGCGCGGCAAGCTTCACCGGAGAAGGCTGTAATTTACGTCCCCGCCCTTTGGGGCGGTCCGGTTGGGTGACAACCGCCGCCACTTGATGGCCCATTTGAACAATCTTCTCTAAACAAGGCACTGCAAAATCCGGCGTGCCCATGTAAACTATGCGCATTAAGCCTCTTCTTCCTTCCGCAAGTTAATTGCCTTATCAATAAATAAAATTCCGTCCAAGTGATCTATTTCATGCTGAAATGCCCGGGCAGCATAACCCTTTACCCGATATTCCATCATTTTACCTTCACGGTTGAGGGCTCTCACTACTATACTGGTCGCCCGCGGTACATCTCCGATTATTCCGGGAATAGACAGGCAGCCTTCCGCGCCGAGTTCCCTGCCCCGGGATTTAATAATCTCCGGATTAATCAATTCATACAGTCCGTCACCCACATCTACAACTACCACTCGTTTAGAAACACCGATTTGCGGTGCGGCCAAACCGACACCCTTAGCGGCATACATCGTTTCCCGCATGTTATCAAGTAATTTAATGATATTGGGGGTGATTTGGGGTACAGGCTTAGCCTTCTCCCGCAATATCGGATCACCGTTTTTCACTATATTATAAACAGGCAACAGGCAACATCTCCTTTTATTTTACAAGTAATAGCATAATGACCATAATTATCCCAGTATAATGCTTTATTATACTAAATAAGGTACTGTGGGTCTATGTCTACCGTTATTTTGACTTTATTTTTAGCGGCAGAATGTTTGTCCCATAAGCTAATTGCCAGCGCCGTCGCCTGACGCACTTCGGCAATTTGCCTGCCTTTTAAAACTATCTGCCAGCGGTATTGCTTTTGCATCCTGGCCAGAGGTGCCGGCGCCGGGCCGAGAATAATTAATTTATACGCCGGCAGGTTTTTTTCTAAAATTTGCCTAATCTCCATTGCCGCCCTCTCCGTTGTATCGGATTGCCTTCCGGATACCAAAATTCTGGAGAGATAGTAAAAAGGCGGGTATTTCAGTGCCCTTCTCAGCTTCATCTCTTGCCGGTAAAAGCCAATATAGTCATGTAACTTTGCATACCTAATACTATAATGTTCAGGGTTGTATGTTTGTATAACCCCTTCACCGGGTGTTTCTCCTCTGCCCGCTCTGCCCGCCACTTGGGTAAGAAGTTGAAAAGTGCGTTCAGCGGATCTAAAGTCCGGCATATACAACAGGCTGTCTGCGCTGACCACACCGACAAGAGTGACGTTGGGCAGATCCAAACCTTTAGCAATCATTTGCGTGCCAATCAAAACATCTGCCTGGCGATCTTTAAAGGCACTTAAAATCTCTTCATGAGCTCCTTTGCGGTTGGTCGTATCCCCGTCCATGCGCAGCACACCGGCCTGGGGAAATAACCGCCTTACCTCCTGTTCAAGCTTTTGGGTGCCGATACCTAAATAACCGATCTCCTTACCGCCGCATTGCGGGCAGACATTCTTTGCCCGTTCAGCGTAACCGCAGTAGTGACAGCGCAAAACATTATCATGATGATAAGTTAATGAAATATCGCAACTCGGGCATTTGATCACACTGCCGCAGGTTCGGCAAACTACAAAAGGAGAGTGACCGCGCCGATTTAAGAACAATACCACTTGTTGCTTACTGTTCAACCGTTCTTGAATTTTTTGTATTAAGGTATTGCTGAGTATTCCGCTGCCGGGTTCTTCGCGCATGTCTACCACATGCACTTTCGGCAGCAAGTGCTTTCCTACCCGTTTAGTCATGGTCAATAATTGGTAAGGGCCTTTAGGTTCAGCACGGCAGAAGCTCTCCAATGCCGGGGTGGCGCTGGCCATAATAACTACGGCATCAGCTAAACGTCCGCGGTAAATGGCCACATCCCGGGCATGATATTTAGGATTTTCCTCCTGTTTGTATAAGGGCTCATGTTCTTCATCAATAACGATCAGGCCTAATTTCGGCACCGGGGCAAAAACAGCGGAACGAGCACCTAAAACCACCTGCGCATCCCCCCGCTCAATGCGCAATCTCTCCCGGTATCTTTCCCCGGCGGACAAACGGCTGTGCAACACCGCTACTTTGTTGCCAAATCGGCCGCGAAATATGGCCACCATTTGCGAGGTAAGGGAAATTTCCGGCAGCAGTACAATGGCCTGTTTTTTTCTCTGCAGAATCATTTCAATAGCGTTTAAATACACTTCCGTTTTGCCGCTGCCGGTTACGCCATACAGCAGAAAGGCAGCAAAACGACCCCGATTTATGGCCGTTTTTAATTTGGCGACTACACTTTTTTGTTCAGCTGTTAACTGCGGAGGTTTGCTTAATTCCTCCGGGCCGGTAATCGGCGGTTCATCCCAAACAAGCAGTTTTTTATTTATTAAATTACCTACTGTAGAAACTGATACACCGGAAATTTTTGCCAGTTCAGTTTTTGACAAGCCGGGGTGATTAATGGCATTTAGCATTACAGAATGTTGTTTAGGGGTCAGGTTTATCTCAGTCAGTTGACTAATATTTAACTTAGAAAATATCCCTTTGGCAATCCTTTTTTTCTCTCTCCCCGGACCCATCACACATTGCAAACTTTCGGCTAAAGTGCATAGGTACTTTTGAGACATCCATTTGGCCAAATTCATTAAATCCGGTGTTAAGCTGCCGCCGATTACCTTAATTACTTCTTTAAGTGAAATGTTGCCCGGCGGTGTTGAGTATCCCACCACATATCCGGGTACCGTGCGTGAACCAAAAGGCACCAGTACCCGGCTGCCAACCGGCAGGGGCTGCAGATGCTCCGGCACCCGATAATGAAAGGGCCGGTCAACTTGTCGGCTGGTCACTTCCACAATAATTTCCGCATAATTACTCATTAGGCAATTTACTCCGATAAGAAACTATTTCCTCAAGAATACGCCGGGCAACTGCCTGCTTGCTCATCAACGGCAGTTCCAACACCGCACCGTCTCTGCGCATGATCGTCACAATATTTGTATCTACATCAAAACCCGCACCGGGCAAGCTGACGTTGTTCAGCACTAACATGTCCAAGTTTTTGCGTTGCAGTTTCTTTTTGGCATTTTCTTCTGCATTGTTTGTTTCCGCAGCAAAGCCTACTAAAATCTGATCCTTTTTTTGCTTACCGAGCTCAGCCAATATGTCAGGGTTTTTCTCCAGCTCGATTACTAAGCTTTCGTCGTCTTTTTTGATTTTTTCCTTAGCCACCGACTTGGGGCGGTAATCCGCCACCGCAGCGGCTTTGATGACAATATCGGCATCGTCGTAGTGGGCCATTACAGCATTGTACATTTGTTCTGCGGTTTCTACGTAAATAAGCTCCGCTCCCGCGGGAGCCGGCAAATTAACCGGACCGCTGATCAATGTCACTTCCGCCCCTTTTTCTAACGCTGCTTGGGCAATGCTGTAGCCCATTTTTCCTGAGCTGCGATTGGTAAGATAGCGCACCGGGTCCAGTGGTTCCCGAGTTGGCCCGGCGGTAATCAGCAGTTTTGTCCCCTTAAGTTCCCCGGGGGTAAGTATATTTTTAATTTGGGCCAATATTTCTTGCGGTTCGCTCATTCTGCCGGGGCCTGACGTTCCACAGGCCAGTTTTCCCGTATTCGGGCCCACAAACCAATAACCCAGCTGTTGCAGTTTTTTTATGTTTTGCTGCACCACTGGGTTGATGTACATTTGGGTATTCATTGCCGGGCAAAAGATCACCGGACATCCGGCAGCAATAATAACAGTGGATAGCAAGTCATCGGCAATTCCGTGGGCGGCCTTGGCAATAATATTAGCGGTGGCCGGAGCCACCACTAACAAATCTGTGTTTTGAGCCAAATCAATATGATTAACCCCGCCGATTTGCGGGGTTTGGAACATATCTGTATATACCGCATTATTTGTCAAGGCGCTAAAGGTTTGCGGGCTAATGAATTGCTGGGCTGAAGCCGTCATGATCGTCCTCACTTCAGCACCGTTTTTTACCAAGCTACTGGCCAGCTCAGCAGTTTTATAAGCAGCAATGCCCCCGGCAATACCCAATGTAATTTTTTTGCCGGTTAACATGCTTAAACCTCCTATTTTTTCTTATTTGTATCCACAATGCGTACTATATCGTTGGCAATTTCCTCTAATGCTATACTAACCGCTTTATGGCCCGGTTCTGTATTTTCGGAATCTTTATCCGCTTTTTCCAGTAATTCATCGGTTATTTCTCGGGCACGTTTGGCTGTTGCCACGGTTAAGCTGTACCGGCTGTCCGTCTTGTTTAATAATCTATCCAGTGAAATGCGATTCATGACAAGCCCCCTAACTGTAAATATTTCTCCAAATCAAAGCGCTTTGGTTTGCACTTCTCGGCAGTGATAATAGCCTTAACTTGATCCGTTGCTTCTTCCAGGCTATCATTAACCACAATATAATCGTAACGGGGAATTTCCTGCAGTTCGTCTGCTACACAGTTTAACCGTTTCTTGATCACTTCATTACTGTCTGTTCCCCGTCCGATTAACCGTGCCTGTAATTCATTAATTGACGGTGGAATAATAAAAATCAATACACAATCAGGATGCTTTCTTTTAATTTGCAGTGCTCCTTGAATATCAATTTCCAGCAGTACATCTTCACCGGCAGCTAATTTTTCTTCTACCCACTTTTTAGGCGTGCCGTAGAAGTTACCGTACACTTGGGCCCATTCTATCAGTTGGTCATTGTCTACCAATTGCTGAAACTCTTCTCGGCTGATGAAAAAATAATTTTTGCCGTGCACTTCGCCGGGTCTGGGAGGCCTGGTAGTAACAGATATGGACAAGTGAATAGATTTATTTTTGCGGATTAGTTCTTGACATATCGTTCCCTTGCCGGCTCCCGACGGGCCACTGAGTACAATTAAAATACCCTGTTTTGACATCTTTACTCAGCTATCTCTTCCTGATTGTTAGATTCTTTGGTAACCAAACGGTTAGCCACGGTTTCAGGCTGCACGGCAGATAAAATCACATGATCACTGTCTGTGATAATTACCGCCCGTGTACGCCGCCCATAGGTGGCGTCAATCAGAATACCGCGATCACGCGCCTCGGTAATAATGCGCTTAATCGGTGCTGATTCCGGACTGACAATGGCAATGATCCGGTTTGCCGAAACAATGTTACCAAAGCCAATGTTAATTAATTTAATATCCATGCAAGTGCCCCCCATATTTTTTTATATATTATTATTACTCAATGTTTTGTACTTGCTCTCGAATTTTTTCCAATTCACTTTTGGCCTCAACCACTGCGTTGCTAATCTCTAAATCATTGGCTTTAGAGCCAATAGTGTTAATTTCCCGGTTCATCTCCTGCAGCAAAAAATCCAGTTTGCGCCCTACTGCATCCCGGGATTTTAAACATTCTGTCATTTGTTTAAGATGACTGTCCAGTCGCACAACTTCTTCCGTAATGTTGGCTCGTTCCGCAAACAGTGCTACTTCGGCAGCCATTCTGTTCTCATCCAACATCCCCTGCCCCTGCCATTCCGCCAGTCGCTGGTTTAATCGTGCTTTGTATTCTTCTACCACTAAAGGAGCACGGTTTCTAATCATTTTATTCAGTTCGGCGATAATATTGACGCGTTTTTCAATATCACAGGCCAATCGCTCACCTTCTGCGGCACGCATATTTATCAGTTCATCTAAGGCGGCCTTTAATGCCGTTTCAATTGCCTGCCACAATGCTTCTATGTCTTCTTCCGGTTCCTCCAGCAAAACAACGTTAGGCAAACAAATTATGTCTCGCAGTTCGATATTGCCTGAAACCGGCAAAATTTGCTGCAATTCTTCCATTGATTTATAATATGCTACCGCTAATGCTTTGTCAACTTTTACCTGTGGTGTCCTATCAGCGGTATCTTCAATTGATATGTAAGCGTCAACGCGGCCTCTTTTAATACTTCCTTGAATCACTTTGCGGATGCGTTCTTCAAAAAAATTAATTATTCGCGGTACGCGCACAACAACTTCACAAAAACGATGATTTACTGACTTTAGTTCAACGACAACCTTTCGACCATCGGTATCGGCCTCACCGCGACCATACCCGGTCATGCTTTTCAGCAAGGGAATCACCTCAAGTATTACTGCTATATTATTAATTATTAACTATAATTTTTGTTTTTCTACTTAAATTTAAAAAATCCTTTTAAAAACTCAACGATGCTTAACAAAATAACTTAGCAGATGAAGAAAATCACCCTTTTTGCCAGGGTGATTAGTAACGGTTTGATTACTTATTTTAGTTCATGCAATAAGCTTTCCATGCGGTCTAATGCTTCCGTAATGGTTTGCATATCCGTGGCGTAGGAAAATCTGATAAAGTTATCATCACCGAAAGCAACGCCCGGAACTACCGCCACTTGCACCGCGTCCAGCAGAACATCGGCCAGATCCGTGCCGCTGTTAATTATTCTGCCTTGGTAGCTCTTGCCGAAATAAGCACTGACGTTGGGGAAGAGGTAAAATGCTCCGCCCGGTTTAGGGCAGCTGATCCCAGGTATGTTGAGCAGGCGCTGGTACATATAGTCCCGCCGTTTAACAAACTCCGCCCTCATTTCATCTACCGGTTGTTGAGTGCCATTTAGTGCCGCCACACTGGCTGCCTGAGCGATCGAGTTAGGGTTGCTGGTAGCATGACTTTGCAGGTTGGTCATTGCTTTTGCTATTTCCAGGGGTGCCGCAGCGTAACCAATCCGCCAACCGGTCATGGCATAGGCTTTGGAAACACCGTTAATGACCACGGTGCGTTCTTTTAACTGCGGGCTTAAGCTGGCAATACTGACATGTTCCAGCCCGTCATAAACTAATTTTTCATAAATTTCATCAGATATAATTATGATATCAGGATATTCTAAAATCACATCCCCCAGGGCTTTCAGTTCATCTTTGCTGTAAACCGCGCCGGTCGGGTTGCTGGGACTGTTAATTAACACCGCTTTGGTTTTCGGCGTAATCGCTTGCCGCAACTGTTCCGGTGTGATTTTAAAACCGTTCTCCTCAAAAGCCATAACCAGCACCGGCTTAGCGCCGGCAATTTTAACTTGTTCAATATGGCTAACCCAGTAAGGAACCGGGATAATTACTTCATCCCCTTCTTCTACCAGCACTTGAAAGGCATTGTACAAAGATTGTTTCGCCCCGGAAGAAACGACAATTTGCGCCGGCTGATATTCTAAACCGTTATCCCTTTTAAATTTCTCAATCACGGCTTCCTTTAACTGTGCCGTGCCGCCTACCGGCGTGTACCTGGTCATTCCGGCATTAATCGCCTCTATCCCCGCTTCTTTAATGTGTTGGGGCGTATCAAAGTCCGGCTCGCCAACACCAAAATTATATACTTTAATCCCGTTTGCTTTCATTTGTTTTGCTTTAGCGTCAATAGCCAGCGTCGGACTGGGGGCGATATTTGCCACTCGTTTGGCAAGTTTCATTTTAATCTCTCCTTAGATTTATTTAATTTTAAATATTTAAAGGCTTTAACCGCCTACTTTATAGCAAATTTTGTTTTACTTATTTGATTAGTATAACTTAACCGGGAATATCTTCCGCTATGCAGCATTTCCCTATTTAATAAAACGGCATTAAACTCGCTAAAGCCCGCTGGTAACCAGCGGGCTTAGCTACTATTTTTGACTTAGTATAACAATTTTTTAAAATGTTTTCAACGCAGCCATTAAAAGTATACTATATACCTAGTTCAGAACCCCGTAAGTTTTGGCATCGCGCCTTTGCCCTCATCATGGTTTTATCAAAGCGGCCCACGGTTCTAATCACACTTTTATATAAGAAACGCGGCGTTCCATTCTTCTCTTTAAATCCTTAATGACAATGCCTAACAACGTAGGCGTCAGAGTGATGGCCAGTATCACTGCCCAGTGCAGTGGGCCGAGTGGTACGGTTTTGAATATCGGCTGTAAAAAGGGCAGGTAGTTTACCGTTAACTGCAGGGCAGCGGATATCCCTACTGCCACTAGCAAATACGGGTTGCTAAGCAATCCGATCTCCAGTAGGGAGTGATGTTCTGAACGGCAGACAAAAACATAAAACAGCTGGAACAATACCAAAGTGTTAAATGCCATCGTTCTGGCCAGTTCTTCACTGCCCCATGACAGTCCCAGGCAGAAGGCCAGCAGCGTTCCAAAGGCGATTATCGTGCCGCTGTAGATGATCTTCCACCCTAACCCATGTGCAAAAATACTTTCCTGCGGGTGTCTGGGCGGTCGGCTCATAATGTCGCGGTCTGCAGGGTCCACACCTAAAGCCATAGCCGGCAGGCCATCGGTTACCAAATTTACCCACAAAATTTGAATCGGCACCAGCGGCAGCGGCAAACCGCCCAGCACCGCCAAAAACATAACCAGTACTTCCCCCACGTTGCAAGACAGCAAGTAGCGAATGAATTTCCTAATGTTGTCATAAATACCGCGTCCCTCTTCCACTGCATTGACGATGGTTTGAAAGTTATCATCGGCCAGTATCATAGAAGATGCTTCCTTGGTGACGTCGGTTCCCGTTTTACCCATGGCAATCCCAATATCAGCTTCTTTTACCGCCGGCGCATCGTTAACACCGTCACCGGTCATGGCCACCACATGGCCGTTAGCCTTCAGTGCCCGCACAATGCGCAGCTTATGCTTGGGGGACACGCGGGCATAAACGGTTACATTCTTTGCCCGCTGGCGCAGTGTTTTGTCATTCATGGCATCCAGTTCCGCACCGGTAAGTAAACCGTCACTGCTGTGCAACAGCCCCAGCTCTCTGCCGATTGCCTGAGCGGTAAGTTGATGGTCACCGGTAATCATCACCGTTTTAATGCCGGCACGCTGACAGGTATAGATTGCCCGCAGCGCTTCCGGCCGCGGCGGATCTATCATGCCGGCAAGCCCTAAAAAGACGAGATTTTTTTCTACCTTTTGTTCCGTGTAATCGGTGTCTTTATCCGGTAAATCTCTTACCGCAAAAGCCAGCACTCTTAATGCACTTTCCGCCATTTTAGCATTTTGCCGAAGAATACTCTGCCTAATATTTGCGTTTAGCGGTATCAGTTTGCCGTCCTGATAATAATGGGTACATAACTCCAACACTACATCAGGGGCACCTTTTACATAGGCGGTGCACTTCCCGCCGGGTTCGCGGTAAATAACGCTCATGCGTTTGCGGTCGGAGTCAAAAGGCAGTTCCGCTATGCGCCTTTCTTTTTTCTCAATATGCTGCCGCCACATCCCGCCTTTTGCCGCCATTACCAACAGCGCCCCTTCGGTAGGGTCACCGTTAATATCCCAATCCATGCGTTTTGTCAACCGGCGCAGCAAACCGCCAACGGTGATATTGCCCTTAGTAAGTACGGCATTGTTGCACAAGGCGGCGGTTTTTAATAATAAATCCAACCCTTTTTCATCTTTCCCTTTGATAAAATTAAATTCACCTTTGGGATCGTAACCTTCCCCGCTTACTTCTATCTCTGCAGCCGGAGTAACAATGCGGCGCACCGTCATTTTATTTTGTGTTAAAGTGCCCGTCTTATCTGAACAAATTACCGTAGCGCATCCCAATGTTTCTACCGCCGGCAGCCGGCGGATGATGGCATTGCGCTTAACCATGCGCTGCACACCGATGGCCAAAGCAATGGTCACAATGGCCGGCAAGCCTTCAGGTATTGCCGCTACCGCTAAACTTACCCCGGCTAAAAACATTTGATAAACAGGTTCTCCCCGGTAAACGCCCAGCAATACCACCAAGGCGCAAATCGCCAGACAAAAAGCTACCAACACCTTGCCCAAATGAGCTAAGCGCCGCTGCAGCGGCGTTTGCTTTTCGCCGACTTCCTGCATCATGCCGGCAATATGCCCCATCTCGGTGGCCATGCCGGTAGCAACGACAATTCCTTTTGCCCGGCCCCTGACCACCACCGTACCCATATAAGCCATATTGTGGGTATCCCCAAGGCTGACATGTTCCTGTGCCGACATCTTTTCGACCTGCTTTTTCACCGGTGTTGATTCACCGGTTAAAGCCGACTCTTCAACCTGCAAGTTAATTGCTTCCAGCAAGCGCAAATCGGCAGGCACCTTATCGCCGGTTTCCAGCAGCACTATATCACCGGGAACCAGCTTTTCAGCCGGTATCTTTGTTTCCAAACCGTTTCTAATTACTCTCGCTTCCGGTGCCGTTAAGCGCTTTAAGGCTTCCATTGACTTTTCCGCCCGAAATTCCTGCACAAATCCCAAAATGGCATTGATGACCACAATGATCATAATGGTAATGGCATCTGCCCATTCCTGCAAAAAGCCGCTGATTATCGTTGCTACAATGAGCACCATCACCATAAAGTCTTTAAACTGGTTTAAAAACATTACCAGCGGCGGAGTTTTCGTCACGCTGACCAATCGGTTAGGGCCAAGCTGTTCAAACCGCTGTTTTGCCTCTCTGGCATCCAATCCATCCTTTGGGTGGGAATTTAGCTTTTCCAACACTTCCTGCCGACTTAAAACGTGCCATTTCCCGGCCATATACTCACCTCTTGGTTTACCAAAATTATCCTGACTATTGATATAAATATTCATTGGACAGGCAAATATAACTTGAAGTTCTTAAATCATTACATTTGCCAAAACACTTGTGTTATAATTGACCGGGAAAGAAAGGAGAGCATTTACCATGCCTTACGACGGACTGGTCACCGCGGCAATATGCCAGGAACTGAATGAAAAACTGGCCGGTGGGCGGATTGAAAAAATATATCAACCGTTAAAAGATGAGATAATGCTATTGCTCAGTAAACAAGCCCGCTATCGCCTGCTGATATCCGCTAACGCCCAAAATGCCCGCATGCACCTGTCGAAAAACGCCAAACCCAATCCTGCTACCCCACCGCTGTTTTGCATGGTACTGCGCAAACACTTGGAAGGCGGACGGATTGTGGAAATAACCCAAGCCGGTCTGGAACGCATCCTGCAGATCATTGTCAATACACGGGATGAATTGGGGCAGCCCACATTAAAAAAATTAATTGTAGAAATTATGGGTAAACACAGCAACATTATTTTAGTAGACCATCAAACCGGTAAAATTATTGACGGCATTAAACGTTATTCTCATGCGGTGAGCAGGCACCGGGAAGTACTGCCGGGCAGAGATTACCTTGCCCCGCCCGAGCAGGGAAAAATACACCCGATAGGATTAAATGAAGAACGGTTCTTTCAATTGATTACATCCAAAGATATCGATTTGAAATTAACGGACATTTTACTGCAAACCTTTAACGGTTTTTCACCGCGCATTTGCCGGGAAATAGTTTACCGCTGCGGACTGCCGTTAGACATCAAGTTAAACTACTGCGGTGAGTATGAATTAAGCATGCTTTGGCAGCATTTTAACAGCCTCTGTACTGACTTGGAAAAAGGGAACTTTAACCCGACTTTGGTATTAAACCATGACGGTTCGCCAATAGATTTTGCAGCCTTTGCTCTTACCCAGTTTGCTGACCTGCACCTGGAACAGGGTAGCATGAGTGAGGTTTTAGATAGTTTTTATTTCCTTCAAGAACGGGATTGTCGCATACAGGCAAAACGGCAATCACTAATGACCATAATTAAGCGGGAAATCAACCGCCTAAAGAACAAAATTCCCAAACAGCGACAAAGCCTAAAGAAAGCGGAAAATTTTGAGCATTACCGGTTGTGCGGCGAGCTGCTCACCGCCAACATGCACCTGATAAAAAAAGGCATGGGCATGGTGGAACTGGAAAACTACTACAGCCCGGATTTAGAAAAAATAACCATAGAGCTCGACCCCCAAAAGAGCCCGGCAGAAAATGCCCAGTTTTATTTTAAACAATACGTCCGGGCTAAAAACACCGTGGAGGCGGTTAAACAACAGCTTGCGCAAGCGCAAGAAGAACTAAGTTATTTGGAAGGGGTAGAGTCTGCCGCAAGATATGCCGACTCCCTTAAGGATTTAGAAGAAGTAGAAAATGAGTTGGTCATGCAAGGCTACGCTAAACCCAGCCGGCAAAAAGATAAGGTAGATAAAAAGCAGGCAAATAAACCCCAGCCCCTTAACTTTCAATCAAGGGACGGCTTGGTGATACTGGTAGGAAAAAACAACCGGCAAAACGACTACTTGACCCTGCGTTTAGCAAAAGGGGAAGACATCTGGCTGCACACCAAAGATATACCCGGTTCCCATGTGGTCATTAAAACACAAGGCCGGCCCGTTCCGCCCACCACCTTAGAAGAGGCGGCGGTACTGGCGGCTTATTACAGTAAAGCCCGGCAGTCCAGCAAAGTACCGGTTGATTACACCTTGATTAAACATGTGCATAAGCCTAAAGGGGCCAAACCGGGCATGGTGATTTATGAAAATCAACAGACCATCTTTGTAGACCCGGACGAAAAATTGGTACAAAATCTTAAAACAACTGCCCAAAAAGCAGCGAATAAGAGGCACGGCTATTAACACCGTGCCTTAATTTTTAACAAAGGAATAATGCAGCGTTTTTTCAGCGGCAAAGTGGCCACCTGGGCCAAGGAATTCAAGGGCACAAGGGGACATCACTCGTACTGACCAACTGTCTACACTGACCGGCTGTTTTATAATATAATTTGCTAAAGTTTAATAAATTCTGAAACCCTTGACCGTTATTGCCCGCCTTATAGTAAACATTTTATTTTTTAAAGGAGGATGAGTCAGTTGTCCGGTAAAGCTTTAAAAGTTTTAACCGTCGGCTGCCTGTCAGCCGGTCTTTTGTTAAACCCCCTTGCCGCTGCCGCCCAACTGCAGGTAGGAATCAGTCAACCGGCTCAACAACAACACCATATGCCGGCGGTAAAAATCACCTTAGAACAAGCCATCGAAGCTGTTAAAGAAGCTTTTAACATCGGCAGTGAATACGACCGCTTTGAAAGCAGCTTAAATACCTATAACGGACAAATGGTTTGGTGGCTAAGCTGGAGAAAAAGCAGCGAACCTGCCAAGTCTATTAATGTCGGCGTCAATGCCGCCAGCGGAAAAATCGTCAGCATGGACTACTGGCAGGCGCCTCCGCCGGGGCAAAAACATTACGGCCTGCCGCAGTACTCTTATGACGAGGCGCAAAAGTTTGCCCAAACATGGGCAAAAAAATTAGCCGGCGATTATTACGCGCAAACTAAATTAATACCGAATGAAGAACCGCCGATTATTCCTCTGGGTGAACGGGGCCCGGCAGAGTACCATTATACTTTTGCACGCACCGTCAACGGCATCACTTTTCCGCAAAACAACATCAGCATTCGCATTGACGGTGACAGCGGAAAACTGCTCAGCTACAATTTAACCTGGGATGATAAGCTTAAGTTTCCCTCGCCGGCAAATAAAATATCCGCCCAGCGGGCAGAGCAAATTTTAAAGGAAAATGTAGAACTGACTTATTTTCAACCCCAGGTCTACACTGACGAAAAACAGCCGATTAAATTAGTTTATCGGGTAAAAAAAGGTTCCGGTTTATATATTGATGCTTTAGGCGGTAAGGTTATTGAAGATAGCGATTACGACTACTTAAGAAATGAAGCTGCCGGCAGTGGGGATCTGGTGCAAGTAAAGGAACTGTCTCCCCAGGAACAGGCAGAAATAGATAATATAAAAGATGTGCTTAGCGCAGAGAAAGCCCTGGCCAAACTTAAAGAAACAGTCAGCATTCCGGAAGCTTTGTCACTGCAAGAAAGCCGCTTGCACAAGCATTATTTTTCCGAGCAAAAAATTTGGAGCTTTTACTGGTCGGGAGAAAGGGGCAGCATGAATGCGCAGGTTGACGCTAAAAGCGGTGAGCTGCTTAGCTTTAGCAAATGGCTGAATGACAGCGGCAAAGGGGAAAAACAAAAACACACTCTTGACGCGGCCCGGCAAATTGCCGAAAACTTTATTAAAAAATTGCAGCCGGCCCGTTATCAAGAAGTGAGATTGGAAAATAAAGATCTTTACCGGCAACCCCTTAAAGAACTCAATACATGCAGCTTTAACTTTGTGCGATTAGTTAACGGTATTCCCTTTACCAACAACGGCTTTAATGTCACAGTGGACTTAAATAGCGGCGAGGTTACCGCTTATAGCATGAATTGGTGGGGAGACAGGTTTCCCGATCCGAGCGGTGTCATGGGCATCAACAAAGCAACATCAATTTTTACATCGGATAAGGGTTTAGCCCTAGAATACATTACTCTGCGCGGCAAGGAGCAAGAAGAGATAATTTATCTGGCCTATCATTTAAAAAATCGCCCCTCATATATCATTGACGCCAAAAGTGGTACATTTTTAAACTGGCGCGGCGAACCGATTGCGCCGAAACAAAGCACTAAGTTTTCTGACATCGCCGGGCACCCTGCCGAAGAAGATATTAAAATGTTGGCGGCAGCCAATATCATCACCGGTACGGAAGGTAAGTTTAACCCCAGTCAACAAATCAGGAAAATAGATCTGTTAACTTGGCTGGTAAAAAGCCGGGGTTACCATTTAGAAACTCCTGATGAGAAAAAAATTGTTGACGCGGCATTGCAATTAGGCATCATTGATGCCAACGACACCGGCAATTTGCACAAAGAGTTAACCCGGCTGGATGTGGCAAAATTGATGATTAATTATTTAGATTATGACGGAGTAGCTAAATTAAATAATCTCTTTAACTTTAATGTTCAAGATGCGGCCGCCGTTCCGGCAGACTTAAGAGGATACGCGGCCATCAGCGTAGCATTGGGTTTGCAAAACACCGCCCAAGGTTATTATCACCCAAACAACCCTGTCACCCGGGCAGATGCCGCCACTGCGGTAGTCAAGCTGTTAAACGTGCAAAAATAAATGTGAAAGCGTTCGGTGATAACGCCGAACGCTTTTTAATTACTTTACTAAATATTGCGGCTGCCCGGTTTTACGGCCGGTATTCCCTGTTTACACAGGGGACATTCTTCCGGTTGATATGTAGCCACCGTGGTGGTTAACAAGGCCTCGGTGCGCAGGCCTAAATCCACTTTGCCGCCGCTGCGGTCTACCAATACGCCTACCGCGACCACTTCCCCGCCGCAGTTTTTTACCAGCTCAATTACTTCCCTTACCGAACCGCCGGTAGTAATGACGTCTTCAGCCACCAAGACTTTTTCACCCGGCTTGATACTGAAGCCGCGGCGCAGGGTCATCACACCCTTTTCCCGTTCAGCAAATAAGCTGCGCACACCTAATGCCCGGGCCAGCTCGTAGGATACCAAAATCCCCCCCATTGCCGGACCAATTACCGTTTCTACTTCCATATCTTTAAAACGCCCGGCCAGTTCTTGGCAAAGCAAACTGCAGTATTCCGGGTACTGCAGTACCTGAGCACATTGAAAATAGCGATCGCTGTGTTTGCCGGACGTAAGTCTAAAATGCCCGCTGAGCATTGCACCTGTTTTTTCGAATATCTCAACAATCTGTTGCTGTGTTAGCATATGCCTTCCCTCACTTTTAAGAAATTAAGAAATTTCCGCGACAATCCCTTGTGCTGCCAGTACCGGATCTGTCGCCGCCGTTATGGGACGGCCAACCACCAGGTAATGGGCACCTAACTCTATCGCCTCCTTGGGAGTCATCGTTCGCTTTTGATCATTTTTTTGGCTGCCGGCCGGCCGGATTCCCGGCGTGATAATGGCAAATTGCTCCCCACAGGCCTGGCGGATGGCTTTGATTTCCCTTGGCGAGGCCACCACCCCGTCCAAGCCGGCCCTTTGTGCCAATTTAGCCCAGTGCACTACCTGCTCTTCCACCCTTTTGTCGATATTTAATTGACGGTTTAACGCTTCCTGGTCCAGGCTGGTGAGCACAGTTACCGCAATAAGCATCGGCGGCTCAATGCCTAAGGCAGCCGCTTCATCTTGCACTGCACTGCGGGCGGCCTGCATCATCGCCAGCCCGCCGCCGGCGTGAACGTTAATTATTGACGCCCCCAGCCTGGTCAACACCCGGGCAGCTTTTGCCACGGTATTGGGAATATCGTGCAGCTTTAAATCAATAAATACCTTGCCGCCTCGCTTTTGGATTTCCTGCACTGCTGCCGGCCCCACTGCGTTGTACAGCTCCATGCCCACTTTAAACATGCCCACATAGGGGTGCAGCATATCTACCAGCCGCAAAGCCTCGGCTATAGAATCAACATCCAGCGCTACAATTAATTTTTCTTTACTCATAATTCCTCCGGTTAATTTATTTGTGGGCCTTGCCCACCAGTAAATTAATATCTTCGATATCGTTGTCAATCAAATATTGCTCAATCCCGTCAATTATTTCCAAGGTCACCCGTGGGTTGATAAAGTTGGCGGTTCCGACCGCTACCGCCGTTGCCCCGGCCATAATAAACTCCAGGGCATCCGCCGCATTTGATATGCCGCCCATACCAATCAGCGGCAGCTGCACCGCCTGATAAACCTGCCAAACCGCCCGCACCGCCACCGGCTTCACCGCCGGTCCGGACAAGCCGCCGGTAAGGTTGGCTAAAACCGGGCGGCAGCGTTTAATATCTATGGCCATGCCTAATAACGTATTAATTAAAGATAAGGCATCTGCCCCCCCTTTTGCCGCCGCTTCCGCAATCTTGGTAATATCGGTTACGTTCGGTGAAAGCTTGACAATTAGCGGCAGTTTTGTCACCGAACGCACGGCAGCGGTCACCTCATAGGCCATGGCGGGGTCACTGCCAAAGGCCATCCCGCCTTTTTTTACGTTGGGACAGGAGATGTTCACCTCTAAACCGGCAATTGCCGGTGCTTTATCCAGCTTTTCCGCCACTTTGACATAATCCTCTACGGTATCTCCCGATATATTTACGATCACCGGTGTACTTAAAGTTTTAAAATAGGGCACATAATGCTCCAACAAATAATCTACCCCGGGGTTTTGCAAACCGATGGAATTTAAAATCCCCGCCGGTGTTTCCACGATACGGGGGGTGGCGTTGCCGTCCCGCGGTTTTAAGGTGGTCCCTTTGACGGTAATCGCTCCCAGCCGATTGACATCAAAATAAGTACTGTATTCTTGACCGAAGCCAAAGGTGCCGGAGGCGGTGGTGACCGGATTTTTCATTTTAATTCCGCCGATATCAACGGCCAGATTAGGCTTATTCATACCAAACCACCTCCTCGGCATTAAAAACGGGACCGTCGGTACACACTCGTTTGTAACTGTTGCCCTGAGCGGTTTTAATTTTGCAGCTGCAGGCCAGACAGGCCCCCACCCCGCAGCCCATTCGCTCTTCCAGTGAAACCTGCAGGGCAATACCCTTGCCCCGACTCATCTCAGCCACTTTTTTCATCATCGGATAGGGGCCGCAGGCATAAATACAATTAAATTTCTCTACATGTTCGGCCAGCAGCTCAGTTACCGAACCGCACCGGCCGGCACTGCCGTCATCGGTGGCCAAGAAAAGCTTAACCCCCAGTGCGGTAATTTGCTCTTTTGCCGGCAAATCAGCACTGCTGCGGGCACCGAAAAAAACTTCCGGTAGCAAGTCATGAGCAATCAGTTCTTCCGTCAGGAAAAAAAGCGGGGCGATACCGATGCCGCCGGCAACAATTGCTACTTTGCTGCCCGGCGGCGGCAGTTGAAAGCCATTGCCCAGGGGGCCGAGTATATCTAAGCTTTCCCCCGGCTTTTTCGCTGCCAAAAGCTTAGTACCCCGACCCACTGCCCGGTACAGCAGGCTAACGGTGCCCTTTTCCCGATTTACCCGATGAATGGAAATCGGCCGTCTTAACAGCGGATCCTGGGTCTCACTGCACTTTACATGCACAAACTGACCGGGCTTGGCAGACAAAGCCAGCTGTTTGGCGGTAAATTCTAATAAATAGTAACTTGGTGCAACTTGACATTGCTTGGTAATATCAGCAGCAGTTAAAAACATGCTATCTTCCTTTCTCACCGGCTTTTAAGTTTAATGACGGTATCCTTGCAGCGGGATAATGCGGGCGCTGCCGCCTTCTTTAATATAACGCAGGGCTTCAATCGTCGCCCAAATGGTGTCCATTGACGTCAAACAGGGGATACCGTGTTCCACTGCCGCCCGGCGAATGCGGAAACCGTCACGCTGCGGTACTTTGCCTCTGGTTAGGGTGTTAATTACAAAGTTAATCTTGCGTTCCCGAATTAACTCTGCAATATCCGGCGAACCCTGACCGATTTTATTTACTTTTTGCACTGCAATACCGTGTTTTTGTAAAAATTGCGCCGTGCCGGCGGTGGCGCACAAGCTAAAGCCCTGTTCCAGCAGTTCCTGGGCAATGAACACTGCCTCCGGCTTATCCTTATCGGCTACCGTCAGCAAAACATTTCCCTTAGTGGGAATGCTGATGCCGGACGCAAGCAAAGCCTTATACAGCGCCAGGTTGTACTTGTAATCTACACCCATCACTTCACCGGTAGATTTCATTTCCGGTCCAAGATATACATCCACATCCAGCAATTTGGCAAAGGAGAAAACCGGCACCTTTACACCAACAACATTGGGTTCCGGCGCCAGGCCCCCTTTGTAACCCATATCAACCAGTTTCTCTCCCAACGCACACTTGGTAGCTAATTTAACCATCGGTATGCCGGTAATTTTACTTAAAAAGGGCACGGTACGGCTGGAACGGGGATTAACTTCCAGCACATACAACTTCCCATTGTGCAGCACATACTGAATGTTAATCAATCCCTTGACATTTAAGCGTCTGGCCAGAAGGGTAGTGTAATCTACTATCATCCGTTTAACCCGATAGTTTATCGTTTGCGGCGGATAAACCGCAATGCTGTCACCGGAATGCACGCCGGCCCGCTCCACGTGCTCCATAATTCCGGGAATGAGCACCGTTTCACCGTCACTGACAGCATCCACTTCCAGTTCTTGACCGAACAAATATTTATCCACTAAAACCGGATGCTCGGGAGTTACTTTTACCGCAGAAGACATGTAGTTTAACAAATCTTCCCGGTTGTAAACAATCTCCATCGCCCGGCCCCCCAGCACATAGGACGGGCGCACCAATACCGGAAATCCAATGTCATTAGCAATGCTTTCCGCTTCCTCAACCGAAAAAGCGGTGCGGCCGGCCGGTTTGGGAATTTCCAGCTCGGTTAATAATTGGTCAAACCGCTCCCTGTCTTCTGCTGCATCAATGTCATCCACTGCCGTGCCGGTAATTTGATATCCGGCTTCAGTTATTGTCCGCGCCAGGTTAATTGCCGTTTGCCCGCCAAACTGTACCATAACACCGTCAGGTTTTTCTTTTTCCAAGATGTCAAGCACATCTCCCGCCGTTAACGGTTCAAAGTACAAGCGATCGGCGGTGTCGAAGTCTGTGCTCACCGTTTCGGGGTTATTGTTGACGATAATCGCCTCAATTCCTTCTTCCCGCAGTGCCCATACCGAATGCACCGAACAGTAATCAAATTCTATGCCCTGCCCGATGCGAATCGGCCCGGAACCGAGCACAACTACCTTTTTACGCTTACCGGGGGGTGCTTCGTCCTCCCCGCCGTAAGTAGAGTAATAATAAGGACTGGCAGCGGTAAATTTTGCGGCACAAGTATCTATCTTTTTATAAACGGGAGTGATTTGGTATTTTTCTTTTAGCTCTTTTAACTGCGGCAGTGAGATATTGGCTATTTGGGCAATATGCTCATCAGCCAGCCCTAATTCCTTTGCTTTTTTAAGCAAATCGGCATCCAGAGGGTGCCCTTGTTTAATGGCAGCACGTAATTCTTCGGTAAAATCTACAATGTTTTTAATGCCCTTTAAAAACCACCGATCTATTTGGGTTAAAGCATGCAGCTTTTCTGCCGGCCATCCCCGGTGAAAGGCTTCCGCCAGGGCAAAAATCCGCTCGTCATCAGGGTAATTAATTTTATTTTCTAATTGTTCAGTGCTAAGCTTCTTCATTTCCGGATGCTCCAAGCCGAGCATGCCGATTTCCAATGAACGCACTGCCTTTAACAGCGCCCTTTCAAAGGTGCGGTCAATAGCCATTACTTCGCCGGTAGATTTCATTTGTGTCCCCAGCCGGCGGTCGCCGGTATCAAACTTATCAAAAGGCCAGCGAGGGATTTTTACTACCAGGTAATCTAAGACCGGTTCATTAGCGGCATACGGTTCGCCGGTCACATCGTTGCGAATTTCCTCCAGCCGCAAGCCCAAGGCCACTTTGGCTGCCACTTTGGCAATTGGGTAACCGGTAGCCTTAGAAGCCAATGCCGATGAACGGCTTACCCGGGGATTAACTTCAATGACATAGTATTTTAAGCTGTCCGGGTGAAGGGCAAACTGAACGTTGCAGCCGCCTTCAATTTGCAAGGCCTTGATTATTTTCAAAGCTGCACGGCGCAGCATTTGATGTGCCTCATCCGATATTGTCTGTGCCGGTGCCACCACAATACTGTCACCGGTATGCACGCCAACGGGGTCGATATTTTCCATACTGCAAATGGCAATGCTGTTATCCGCCCCGTCCCGCATTACTTCATACTCAATTTCCTTCCATCCCGCTACACTGCGTTCTATCAACACTTGCCCTATCATACTGTGTTTTATGCCCCGCGTGGCAATTGCCGTCAGTTCTTCCTCATTGTTAGCAATGCCGCCCCCGGTGCCCCCTAAAGTATAAGCCGGCCGCACAATCAGCGGGAACCCTACTTTGCGGGCAAAAGCAACGGCATCATCAACTGACTCCACAATAGTGCTTTCCGGTACCGGCTCACCGATTTCTTCCATCGTAGCCTTAAATAACTCCCGATCTTCAGCCTTTTTAATTGCCGTAAGCTGGGTGCCCAACAGTTTTACGCCGGTGCGCTCCAGCACACCGTCTTCCGCCAGCTGCATCGCTATATTTAAACCAACCTGCCCGCCAAGGGTAGGCAGCAGCCCATCCGGCTTTTCTTTTTCTATCACGCGGGTAACAAATTCCGCGGTAATCGGTTCAATGTATACTTTGTCAGCCATGTGCGCATCGGTCATAATCGTGGCCGGGTTGGAGTTAATCAGCACTACCTCCAAGCCTTCTTCTTTCAGGGATCGACAGGCCTGAGTGCCGGCATAATCAAACTCTGCCGCCTGACCAATCACAATCGGACCGGAGCCTATCACCATTACTTTTTTAATATCGTCACGAAGAGGCATTAACGTTCTCCTTTCTCTTCTAAGCTATGTTTTTAATCGTAGTACCGTTGGCAAATGTTTTGTTTATTTATACGTTTATTTTTATAATTATACAGGGTAATTAATTAAACGTCTATCCTTCATTACCACTTCGCCGTTAACAATTGTCATCACCGGCAGTCCTTTTAACTGCATACCGCTAAAAGGCGTGTTTCTGCCCTTGCTGACAAATTCCGCCGGATCAACCTTTTCTGTAGCGTCAATGTCAATCACCGTTATGTCAGCAGGCATACCTACCGCCAATAAGCCCCCCGATATGCCCAGTATTTTAGCCGGATTTAAGCTCATTTTTTCAATCGCTTGCGTCACCGTCAGCACACCGGGCGACACCAGCTCGGTAAAGACCAAGCCCACTGCCGTTTCTAAACCGACAATGCCAAAGGGGGCATATTGATATTCAACCCCTTTTTCTTCTGCGGTGTGCGGCGCGTGATCAGTGGCAATGACATCTATAGTGCCGTCAGCCAAACCTTGTTTTATGGCTGCAATATCCCTATCCGTTCTCAGCGGGGGATTGACTTTGGTGGCGGTATTGTAATCGCCTACCGCCCGATCAGTTAAGGTAAAGTGGTGCGGGGTCACTTCACAGGTCACGTTAATGCCGCGCTTTTTTGCCTGGCGAACTAATTCTACCGAACCTGCGGTGCTGATATGAGCAATGTGCAAATGGCAGCCGGTGCTTTCCGCCAATATGATATCCCGGGCCACCATTATCTCTTCCGCCGCTGCCGGTATGCCCGGCAAGCCCTTTATGGTGCTCACATAGCCTTCATGCATCACCCCGTCTAAAACCAAGCTCTTATCTTCACAGTGGGAAATTACCGGCAAATCAAGCATAGCGGCATACTGCATCGCGCGACGCATCACGCCGGCATCGGCAACCGGCTGCCCGTCATCGGAAAGGGCCACTGCCCCGGCTGCCTTTAAATCCGCCATTTCGGTTATTTCTTTACCTTTAGAGCCCTTAGTAATGGCGGCAATGGGATACACTTTACATGAGCCTACTGCAGCTGCCCGGTCGTAAATAAACCGCACCACGGCCTTATTATCATTAACCGGATTAGTGTTCGGCATGCAGGCTACCGCGGTAAACCCGCCGCGGGCGGCCGCCGCCGTACCGGTGGCAATAGTTTCTTTGGCCTCGTATCCCGGCTCTCTCAAATGAACGTGCATGTCTATCAGCCCCGGACAGACCAGCTTACCTTTGGCATCTATTACCACCGCATCTTCCACTGTCAAATTCTCTTCCATGGCCGCAATTAAAGAGTCTTTCACGAGAATATCCAGCTGTGTTACGGTGTGTTTCTCCGGATCCACTAGGCTTCCCCCTTTAATTAACAGCTTCAATACTTTCACCTCCCGTTAACAAATACAGCAGCGCCATGCGTACCGCTACCCCGTTGGTTACTTGTTCATTAATTACAGACCGGCTGCCGTCTGCCACATCAGCGGATATCTCTACACCCCGATTCATCGGTCCGGGATGCAGCAACAAGGCATCTTTATCGGCCAGTGCCAAGCGCTCCTTGTTAATCCCGTATAACTGCGCGTATTCTCGCAAGCTGGGAAACAGGCCCTGTTTTTGTCTTTCCAGCTGAATGCGCAGCACATTAATCACGTCAGCGCCTTTAACGGCATCTTCAACATTGGTAAATACCTTAACACCCATTTTTTCCAGTCCCGGCGGCATTAATGTGGCCGGCCCGGCCACCGCCACTTCCGCTCCCAGCTTGGTCAGTCCCCAAATATTAGAACGGGCCACCCGGCTGTGTAAAATATCACCGATAATTGCCACCTTTAACCCTTGAATACTTCCTTTATGCTCTCTAATGGTAAATAAATCTAAAAGTGCTTGTGTGGGGTGTTCATGAATGCCGTCGCCGGCATTAATCACTGAACAGTTTACCGCCCGGGCCAGCAATTCCGCCGCCCCGGCAGCCGGATGCCGCAGTACGACCACATCCGCCCCCATCGCCTCTATCGTGCGGGCAGTATCTGCCAATGACTCGCCTTTTTGCACACTGCTGCTGCTTGCACTTACACTGACGGTATCAGCACTTAGATATTTGGCAGCCAGCTCAAAAGATGTGCGGGTACGAGTACTGTTTTCATAAAAAACGGTTACCACCGTACGCCCGCGTAAAGTAGGTACTTTTTTTATTTTGCGCCGGACAATATCTTTCATTGGCCCTGCGATATCCAATATATCGACGATTTGTTGTGCGCTTAAATGCTGCAAGCCTAACACATGCTTCATTGCCTTGCCTCCTCGCTAATTACCCAGATAAATAAAAAACCTCGACTGGAAAATCCCATGTCGAGGTCAACAATAAAAATCCGCAAAAAACACACCGGCTTTTCCTTTGTCGACCTCACGGGATCGATTTAAAAGGTTGCCCTATTTTTCCGGAGCTTCTATAATCACAACTCTATCCTGATTGTCAATTTCTTTAACCTGTACCGATACAATTTCTTTTTTGGAAGTCGGTACATTTTTGCCTACAAAATCCGCCCTGATGGGGAGCTCTCTGTGGCCGCGGTCGATCAAGACCATCAATTGAATTGCTTTCGGGCGGCCAATGTCGATTATTGCGTCAAGTGCCGCTCTTACCGTGCGTCCGGTATACAGCACATCGTCTACCAGTACTACCACCTTGTCTTCAATGTCAAAGTCTACTTTCGTCTGGTGCACCAGGGGTTGTTGGGCCAGTGTGGTTAAATCATCCCGGTACAAGGTGATATCCAATATGCCAACCGGAACTTCCGTTCCCTCTATCTCCTTGATTTTTTGGGCCAGCCGTTCAGCCAGCGGTACACCCCGGCGGCGAATACCCACTAAACATACATCTTTCACACCTTTATTGCGTTCAATAATCTCATGGGCAATGCGGGTAAGTGCCCGACGGATACCGCTTTCATCAAGAATTTGTGCTTTTTCCTTTCCTTCAGTCAACAAAGTCACCTCATTTCTAAACCTATATCCGGCCGTTCCCGGCTTTATCACTTATTGTATTAGGGTATTAAAAAAGCCTCTTACCATCCGGTAACAGGCATAGCTTGACCACTGTCAAACAGATTTATGTCCGCCTTACCGGTCTCACGGGACCAATTTAAAGGTGTCCTTGGCTTGTTACATTTTATTATGTCAATTGTATATCTGTCAAGATATTATTCGTTTTATTACCAAAGAGCAAACTTCTTGCCGAACTGATTAATTTTTGGATATTCCATAAAATATTAACGCCACCCCGGCTAAAATATAAACCATTTTGCCAAGGGATACTTTTCCGGCCAAACCTATTAAACCCAATGAAGTAACAATGAGGAAAACAGTTGGTCCGACCACCGCCAGCAAGGCATTGATTTTAAAGGCGGTTTCCACTTTGCCGAATTTAAGCATTAACATTGCTGCCGTAAACTCAATGCCGGAAGATAAAAAGCGCATTGCGGCCATACCGAAAACGATCTTATCAAAAACGTGAAACAACTAATTTTTCCTCCTTTGTTAAATTTACCCTACTTCATTTTATATGCCGACTTTTGTGCTCTAATGAATACCTTTAAACTTGCAGAGGAAAAATAGATTCGTGCGACTATTGAAAGGACGTGACTTGATGAAAGTTTCAAAATTCACTTTACCGGCATTGGCCGCGGTACCCCTGATTATGGTATTGGGAAACTCACTGTTAATACCGGTACTGCCGGCCATTCAAAGTGCGGTAAACGTATCTAAAGTACAGGTAAGTTTAATTATCACTTTGTTCTCCATACCAGCAGGCATTGTTATTCCGTTGGCCGGCTTTTTGTCCGATCGCTTTGGACGAAAAAAGGTAATCATTCCGGCACTCACTTTATACGCCTTAGGCGGGGTGGTAGCCGGTTTGGCAGCTATTTTCCTCAAAGAAAATTCATTTTATGTCATTTTAGCCGGTCGAGTGATTCAAGGTATCGGTGCGGCGGGAACCGCCCCCATTGCCATGGCCCTTTGCGGTGACCTATGGGAAGGAAAACAGCGGGCCAAATCTTTAGGGGTTATAGAGGCATCAAACGGTATGGGGAAAGTGATTAGCCCAATTTTGGGTGCAGCCTTGGGATTGATCTTTTGGTATGCGGCCTTTATTTTTTTTCCGCTGGTAATTATTCCGGTTATCATCGCCATTTGGCTGATAGTTAAGGAGCCGGAAAACAACGAAGAACCCCCTAAATTAAGGGCTTATGTTAATTCCGTCAAAACTACCGTTAAGAAAAAAGTACCCTTATTAATGTCCTGTTTTTTAGCCGGGGCGACGGCTTTATTGCTTTTGTTTGGCGTTTTGTTTTTCCTGTCGGATTACTTAGAAAAAGTATTAAATTACAACGGTATCCTCAAAGGGGCTTTGCTGGCTATTCCGGTGCTGTTTATGAGCAGTACTTCATATATCACCGGGCTTATAATTAAAAAGCAAATTTTACTGATGAAAATACTGGTACTGACCGGTTTGAGTTTAATTGCCGTATCTCTTGGGGTACAACCTTTTTTTGAAAACATTTACATGTTTTTTGCCGGTATTTCCGTTGCCGGCATCGGTACCGGCTTAGTGCTGCCCTGTTTAAACATGCTGATTACCAGTGCCAGCGACTCAGATGAACGCGGCATAGTCACCTCTCTTTACGGCAGTGTGCGCTTCTTTGGCGTTGCCTTTGGTCCGCCTATCTTTGGTTGGCTAATGGACAAAGGACTGCCGATAATGTTTTGGGCGGCGGCCGGCTTATCTGCATTTGCCGCGGTAATTGCCTTTTTCTTTATTAAAGTAAGGGCTATTAAAAAGAGTGCCGCCGAAGAAAGCAAGGAAAAGAAAGGAGAAAAATCTCAGGCTGCCGACAGCAAGCAGGCGGAAAATGAATTAAATGAAGGTTTACTGGTATATGTGTCGCCACAAGGCAGCACCACGATAATCAGCGCCCCTGCCAAAAAACCCCAGCTTAATAAACAAAACGAGGGCAAGGAAAATAATGGAGATGAACACAACCAGTAACCGATATCAGTTGTTGCGAATACACTACTGCATAAAGAAAGATTTCACGGGTTTGCAACAATTTGTGAGGGGGTGCCAGAAGTCATCTGCATTTTTGCAGATGATTTAACCCGTGAAAGGAGATGTGATAATGAACCATCCCGACAACTGCTGGTTGGAAATTTTAAAGTTTCCACTGGGTGAGCGTTCCACAAAACCACGAAATAACGGCATTACCATGGTCATTGATAAGGGAATGGGCCTGGGGGAAACCAGGGATTTACTTAATCTTGCCGGTAACTACATCGATTTTTTAAAGCTGGGGTTTGGTACCAGCGCCCTTTACAGCAGTGAGGTTTTGGAAGAAAAAATTAATTTAGTGCGTTCTTACAATGTAGATATCTACCCGGGCGGAACTTTTCTGGAAGTGGCAATTATACAGGATAAACTGGAAGAGTACTTACTTATGGCCAAAAAACTGGGGTTTACCGCCATTGAAGTGTCTGACGGCACGATTACTTTTGATCCCGAATTACGGCACAAGGCGATCTGTCTTGCTTCCGATATGGAGCTAAAAGTATTAACGGAAGTAGGCAAAAAAGATCCCAATACCCGAACCCCACTTAGTCAGTTAATCCGCCAAGTATTGGCTGACCTTAAATCCGGTGCCCACAAAGTAATTGTGGAAGGCAGGGAATCGGGCAAAAATGTAGGATTGTACGACTCATCCGGAAAACTGATTGTTTCAGAAATGGAAGAACTGGTATCAGCCCTGCCTGACCCGTCTGTGTTAATTTGGGAGGCACCGCTGAAAGACCAGCAATTAGAATTAATTATCCGTTTTGGCTGCAATGTAAACCTTGGAAATATTCTCGCCCACGAATTGTTGGCTGTAGAAGCGCTAAGAGTGGGGTTAAGGGCTGACACCTTAAAAACGGTTTGCAAATAATCGTCGCGCGATGGTGAGATACAAAGAACGGCTGCCGGCAGCCGATGGCAAACCGCCCTGGCCAGGCGGTTTGTCTCTATAAAACATAAATTTAACGCCAAGGCAGTAAAACTATTTACAGTTTTAAGCCTTGGCTTTTTTGTGATTATAATGGCATTTTTTGCATATAGATTAGGCAAAGCAAACTACCAAGAGGCGAGTTATCTTGAAAGGCGAAGTAATGTTAGTGGTATTATTGCTCGTTGGAATTGTCTCCCGTTCCAACATAATTGCAGTAGCTGCCTGCGTATTGTTAATTCTCAAGCTGTCTAACCTCACCTTTTTGTTCCCCATACTGGAAAAGCGGGGCTTAGAGCTTGGCTTGTTGTTTTTGTTGTTGTCAATATTAGTGCCGCTGGCTGCGGGTAAAGTAACGGGAAAGGATTTGCTTTACAACATCACTTCCCTGCCCGGCATTATGGCCATTATCGGCGGGGCGTTGGCTACCCACTTAAACCAGCACGGCTTGCGCTTAATGCAAATCGATCCCGAGATTATTTTCGGTTTGGTTCTCGGTTCAATTATTGGCATTGTGTTCTTTGACGGACAGCCGGTGGGACCTTTAATGGCAGCCGGTGTAGCGGCATTATTTCTGGAAGTATTCAGTATTTTAAGTAGATAAGCTGTTAAGCACCGCTACAAAATCTTCCGGCAGCGGTGCGGTAAATTCCATATATTTACCGGTTTTAGGGTGGTTAAACCCCAATACCGCGGCATGAAGCAGTTGACCCTGTAAATTAAAGTTCTTGCTTTTGCCTCCGTATTTAGGGTCACCGACAACCGGATGCTTAATATATGCCATATGTACGCGGATCTGATGGGTACGACCGGTTTCTAACCGGCATTCAACTAACGTATACTGTCCATAGCGGCGCTTTACCGTAAAATGGGTAACTGCAGCTTTCGAGTTCTTTTCGGTAACAGCCATTTTTTGCCGATCATGGGCATCCCGGCCAATCGGTGCATCTATTGTTCCCCGGTCATAAGGAATATTCCCGTGAACCAAAGCAATGTAGCGTCTAACCACACTGTGCTCTTTCAATTGTTTGGCCAAGTTGTTGTGGGCAGCATTATTCTTTGCCACCATAAGCAGCCCGGTGGTATCTTTATCGATCCGATGAACAATTCCCAAGCGCATTACCCCATTAATTACGGAAAGGTTACGACAGTGATAAAGTAAAGCATTAACCAATGTTCCACTGTAATTTCCTTCCGCAGGGTGTACCACCATGCCCCTTGGTTTATTTACTACTATAACATCGTCGTCTTCATAATATATGTCCAAAGGGATATTTTCCGGCTCAACGGCTAATTCAACCGGGTCCGGCTCTTCTAATACTATTTCATCCCCGGTTTGCACTTTGTAACTGGCTTTGGTTTTACTTCCGTTTACACTTACCGCCCCTTCATTAAGCAGCTTTTGAATGTAAGAACGGGTCAGCCCTTCAATTTTCTGAGCTAAATATTTATCCAAACGCACTCCTGACTCTGTTTCCTTTACTTCTAATCGGTATGTTTCCGGCATACACATTAAGCCTCCCTATCCTGCTCCGTTTCAGGGCGTCTTAATATCTGCCAAATCAAAAAGCCCACCCCAATAACAATGGCGGTGTCAGCTAAATTAAATACCGGCCAAATACGAAAGTCTAAAAAGTCAACTACCTTGCCATAGCGGATACGGTCGATTAAATTGCCCAGCGCCCCGCCAACTGCCATACCTAAAGCCAGCTGCACCGGCCAGGCTTCTTTGACAATTCTTTTATAAAATACCAAGACCGCAACGATAGCAACCGCCGCCACAATGATAAAAAACACGGTTTGATTGGGGAGCATACCAAAAGCCGCCCCCGGATTTAAGATATAAGTGAGGTGAAAAACACCTTCAATAACGGGGATCGATTGGTAAAGTTCCATATTTGCCTGCACAATATACTTACTTACTAAGTCTACCAGCAATACCAACAGGGCAGCTATTATCATCCACAATGAACTATGTCCTCCTATCTTTATACCAAATAATAACAATATAACAAAAAGCCCAACAAAAAACAAGGCACGCTGCGCCTTGTTTGAACAGTCTATGGTTTCTGCGGCTTACTGCCAAATTCCTCCGTCGGTTGATAGCTTTCATAAAATACACCGTCATCAACTTCATAAGGGACAGTTTCTACTTCCTCCACAGCACTTTGCAGCTCTCTTTGATCCCCTTCCGGATCAATGCTGTCTATTTCATATTCCGGATATATTTCATAACTTAAGCTGTGTCGGGCAACCTCCTGCCAGGTGTCTTCACCGTCATAAAAATTCTTATCTGTATAATCATTAAAACTGCGCTCAAAGGGAGGCTTCAGCACATCCTCTTCCACCGGGCGTGAGTGACCGAATTTGCTTTCATTTTCTGCCTTACAGTCTACGCAGACGGTAGTATAGGGTACCGCCTCTAATCTTTCGTAGGGAATTTCCTGACCGCACATCTCGCATTTTCCGTAGGTACCCTTTTCCATAGCGGCCAAAGCATTATCTATGGCCTGAATTACATAGCGCGCTTGCTCTTTTAAAACTAAATCTTTACTGCGTTCAAAAACCTCACTGCCGATATCCGCAGGGTGGTTATCGACGGTGGACAGCTCACCGAAAGAGTTGTCCATTGATTCACCCAAGCCGCCTTCATTAATTCCTTTTATTCTTTCCTGTTGATGTTTTCTTTCTTTTAACAATTTTTTTCTTAAATGTTCGATTTGTGCCTGATGCACCGGCAGCCACCTCCGACTTATATTTAGTATGTGCCCAGACGGATCTGGACTATTTCAACGATTTCAGCAATGTAGTTGCCAATAACCGGTACCGTTACCAGCGATTTTAATATATAAACTACCAATGCACCCAATATGGCAAACCCAACACCTATGCCTACGCCGCGCACAATGCCGCTTAAAAAATTAATCCAAATCAAGCGCCAGGGGCTTTGCAACAAACAAACATATTCGTCTATTTTAGATCTCTCCATATTTCGGGCTAATATCTCTACCTGCTTTTGCAAAGCTTGCAGGGTACGTTCACTGATATCCGCCATAATTGACCACCCTAAATTGCCTAAAAGTATATAAACCCTTTATTAATTTAACCTTTAACAAGCCTTTTTATCATTTTATAAATGTAGCTTAAAAAGGCAAAAAAATAAGGCGGTAAAGTTGCCCGCCAAATCTAACGTTTCTTTATTGGGACGGCGCAAACCGACCTCCCTATACATCATACCGATAATTTTGCCTTTATACTGTAAGGCAAGAAAAAGTATGCCGGTCCGTTCATACAAATGCAACCCTGCTTGTGGCGCCAAGGCATTTGACCTTATGCTTTCGATTAGCCGGCTAATTCAAAGAGCATTGCTAACGGAGGAACAGCGCCGAGGACTGTTTGAACGTCAGCGAGTTCACTTTCTTCTGAATTAAAAATTGAGGATGAAAGTACACTGCCGCCCGGCGCCGGAGGCGGCGGAGCTCGTTCATTTATAAGGCCGGCGTGTTTGCACTATCTAACTATCATATAAACTAAGGATGATAGTATAAGAAAACTATAGCTTCTGTCTGCGCCCTTTTGCCTTGCCAGAAGCTAAGTTTTCTATACGAAGGTAAATGCCTTGGCGCCCTTGACCCAAGTTGCATTTATTGTAACTTCTCTTCGAGCTGGTACGGGGATCGCTCCCTACTTCTCACCGAAAATTTTACCTTTACGAGATTTATTTAGTTTTTCAAACTATGAATCGGCGCCGGGATGCGGCCGCCGCGCTTGACAAATTGACTTGCTGAATAGCGGTTTACCGGCATTACCGGTGCATGTCCCAGCAAGCCGCCAAAGGACACGACATCCCCTACTTTTTTACCCGGTGCCGGAATAATTCTTACCGCCGTAGTTTTGGCATTAATCACACCGATGGCGGCTTCATCGGCAATAATGGCGGCAATTGTTTCGGCAGTTGTGTCACCGGGCACCGCAATCATATCCAAGCCAACGGAGCAAACACAAGTCATAGCCTCCAGCTTTTCAATCGATAATGCTCCTTGTTCCACGGCTTTAATCATTCCGGCGTCTTCACTGACCGGAATGAAAGCTCCTGACAGTCCGCCCACATAGCTGGAAGCCATGGCACCGCCTTTTTTAACCGCATCATTTAACAAGGCCAAAGCTGCGGTAGTGCCGTGTGCGCCGCAGCGTTCTAAGCCCATGGCCTCCAATACTTCCGCTACACTGTCGCCGACAGCAGGTGTCGGAGCTAACGAAAGATCCACAATGCCAAAGGGAACGCCCAGTTTTTCAGCAGCGGCTCTGCCCACCAGCTCTCCCATGCGGGTAATTTTAAAGGCAGTTTTCTTGATTGTTTCCGCTAATGTACCAAAATCCTGATCCTTTACTTTTTCCACGGCATTTTTCACTACACCGGGCCCGCTCACCCCGACATTAATCACACATTCCGGTTCTCCTACCCCGTGAAAGGCGCCGGCCATAAAAGGATTATCCTCTGTTGCATTGGCAAAAACCACCAGTTTGGCACAGCCCAGCCCATCCTTATCCTTGGTGCGCTGCGCCGTTTCTACAATTACCTGGCCCATGCGATATACCGCATCCATGTTAATACCGTCCCTGGTGGTAGCCACATTCACTGAAGAACACACTCTTTCTGTCACACTTAACGCTTCCGGGATAGAGGCCAGCAGTTTTTCTTCACCGCGCGTAAATCCCTTATGTACCAAGGCAGAAAAGCCGCCGATAAAATTAACACCGATTTGTGCTGCCGCCCGATCCATTGCTTGGGCAAACATCACATAATTATCTGTTTGGCTGGCTTCCGCTACTATCGAAATCGGAGTAACAGATACCCGTTTATTAACAATCGGGATACCGTATTCCCGCTCAATGCTCTCTCCTACTGCCACCAAGCGTTCCGCCTTGCGCACAATTTTTTCATATATTTTTTTACAGGCGACATTGGGATCAGGGTCTGAGCAATCGCGCAAGCTGATGCCCATGGTAATGGTGCGAATATCCAAGTTTTCTTCCTGTATCATGCGAATCGTTTCCATTACTTCCTGTAATGTTAACATAGCCGCTCCCCCTATATCCGGTGCATATAGTTAAAAACATCCTCGTGCTGCACGTCAATACGCACTGCCAGTTCCTGCCCTTTTTGTTTAAAGCGTTCCTTTAAAGTGGGCAAATCAACATTGCTGGCACTCATATCTCCAACCATAATCATGGTAAATAAATTCTGCATGATAGTTTGACTGATATCTAAAATGTTTACGTTAGCTTCCTTCATAATGGTAGCCACTTCGGCAATGATGCCTACCCGGTCTTGGCCGATTACTGACACAATGATCCGGTTACCGCCGGCATCCTTTTTGATGAAATTCATTACTCTTGCCTCCCCCTAAGTTGTTTTATAAAATCAGCAAAACGCGGGGTCTGCCCCGCGTTTTACTATTATATCTGTTTTTTAGGCGAGATGATATATATACTGGCAAATTTTATGCGGTAGCTACCTTTTTCTTACGCTTACTGTCCAGCATATCATACCACAGCGAGCAGGTAACAAACAGTGATGAGTAGAGGCCGGCAACTATGCCGATAATCAATATCAGTACAAAAGTCTTAATGGTAGATCCACCGAACAGGAACAGAGATACCAGCACAAACAATACTGCCAGTACGGTGTTAATTGAACGGGCCAGCGTTTGTCGTATGCTTAGGTTAATTAAATCAACTGTTTTCAAACCTCTTTTAAGCCGCATATTCTCTCTGATGCGGTCAAAAATAATAATGGTGTTATTAATAGTATATCCCACAATTGTTAAGATTGCGGCCACAAAAGCACTGTCAACTTCTAATTGCAAAATAGACACTATACCTAAAGTAACCAATACGTCGTGCACAATACCGACCATAACCGCCAGACCTTGTTTAAACTCAAAGCGCCAGGTAATATACAGCGTCATCAGCACCGCTGCAATAGCAAATGACAGCAATGCCTTTTGAGCCAGTTCCGCACCAATAGTCGGCCCTACTTTTTCACTGCGCAAAAGGGTCACGTCGCCAAGTTCTTGCTCTAATGCCTGCAATAACTCAGCGCTTTGTTTCTCATTTAGTACTTCCGTGCGAATTAAAAATATACCGTCCGCACTTTCCTGAATATAATTACTGGTTAACCCCTGAGCCTGCACGACATCACGCACTTGTGCCGTAGTTACGTTCTCCTTTAATTTCACTTCCGTAATGTTGCCGCCGGTAAAATCAATGCCCAAGTTTAGCCGTTGAGTAAACAACGAAATCAGGCCGCAAATAATTACAAGAGCAGAGATAATATACCATATTTTGCGTTTCTCAACGATTTTAATTACATCCATAATTATTTATTCCCCCCTTGGGCACCAAAAAACTTGTTGTTTTTAAATATCCTGGTATCTGCAGTTAAGTGTAATAACCAGCGGGTTAAGGTAATGGCAGTAAACATGCTCACCACAATACCGATAGACAATGTAACGGCAAAACCTTTCAGCGAGCTGGCTCCAAAATAATACAACACCACTGCGGCCAGCAAGGTGGTTACGTTAGCATCAAATACCGCCACAAAGGCCCGCTTAAAACCGGAATCAATGGCAGAACGTAAACTCTTACCGTTATTAAGCTCTTCTTTAAAGCGCTCAAAAATGATAATATTGGCGTCAACCGCAATACCAAGTGACAAAATAAAGGCAGCAACACCCGGCAGCGTCAGCACTACACCTAATGCATTGTATATTGCTAACACGATTAAAGAGTAAACCACCAAGGCAATGTTGGCAACAAATCCCGGTACTCGGTAGTAGAGAATCATAAAGGCGACAATCAATGCTAAACCAATAGCACCGGCATAAATTGATTTATCCAGTGAATCCTGCCCTAAGGTAGGACCGACCACACGTTTCTCCATGATGTCAACTTTTACCGGCAAGGCACCGGAACGAAGTAACACTGCAATTTCATGCGCTTCTTCAATGGTTTCGTAGCCGGTGATTCTGGCTTGTCCGTTTAAAATCGGTTCTTGCACAATCGGACTCTGTAACAACTCACCGTCTAAAACTATCATGAGCGGCTGGTTTATCAGCCTGGTAGTTGCTTCCGCAAACTTATCCGCACCTTCATCAGTAAACTCCAAGTTAACCTGTAATTGGTTTGTTTGCGGATCACGTGATTCAACCGCATCTTTTAAATCCGCACCGGTAAGAATAACATTTCCCTGGGGATCAAGAAATTCCAGGTATGCTGTTTTTACCAAGGTTTCTACAGCCGCATCCGGGTCATCAACACCGGCGATTTCTATCACCAGGCGATTACTTCCCTCCTGCTGAACAACCGGCTCTGATACGCCCAAGCCGTTAACCCGTCTTTCCATAACGGCCTTTAACTGGTTCATTTTTTCTTGATCAACCTTAATTTCTTCAGTATCCTGCGCTTCTAATACTACATGCACCCCACCTTGCAGATCCAGGCCAAGGTTGATATTGTTAGTTAGCGGTAACCAGGAAACCTTTCCATCCGGTAAGACCGGTACAAACGCCAGCACGGCAACAACGGCCAATATTGCCAGCAGGCTAACCAGCTTAATTACGCTGCCCAGTTTCATGCTCCAAATTTCCTCCTTTTATACAAATAAACAAACTTTATTATATACCCGCCAACAAAAATGTGTCAATTAACAAACCTTAACACTACTCGTTTTATAGTTAGCCTATTTGAATTAAATAAACTTTTTTATTCTAAATTATAAATATTAACCTGTGACATAATAAAAAAGGACCCCCCGTGACGCATATGCAGTCGTGGGAATCCTTTTTAGATGCTTATTCTATGCATTAAAGTAATTTTGCCCCGTTAATTACCAGTTCAAAGTTGCACCCCAGATGATTAGCCGCGCGGCGGCAAAGAATCATGCGGTCTAAAAATATTTCAAAATACTCCATTACCGAAGTAATGGAAATATCAATGGATAATTCCATAGTAACGGTGCGTTTTTCCTCATCTACATATATAAAAGCTTGTTCAGCCGCATAATTTACCCGATCATGAATATCAAAGGTAGCAAAATCTTCGTTTCTTACTCTTGACCGATGCACGTCTGATTTGTCAGCAAGAATCAGTGCCGCAGCAATGTGATTTACCGGATGTCCATATTGTTCTTCATGATTGGCAATAGCTGAGGAAACAATCGCCACTTCATCAGGCGGCATACCCATTTGTAAAAGAACATGAAAAGCAATGTTCGCTCCTGAAATACCGTGGTCATTACGACTGATAACATTGCCGATATCATGCAAATAGCCGGCTATTGCCGCTAATTCTGCGTCTCGTTCGGGATATCCTAATTTTCTGATTATCTCTTCGGCAATACTGGAAACCAAATTGACATGGCGATAGCTATGTTCAGTAAAGCCCATTGCACCTAAAAATTCATTCCCTTTGCGTATACAAGCGTCAATAATGGGGTTGGCTTTAACGTCTCTTAGGGTAATCAACAACCTCCCTCCTTTCTAAATCTAGAAAAAGAGTAGACATTGTCTACTCTTTAATCATCATCTTCTTCATTGGCTTTTTTTCTGACTTGGCCAATGGCATTTTTCAAAAATTCTGCCTTGACGTTGTCAGATAAGCGAAGAATTACAGTGTCTTCTTTAATCTTGAGCACTGTACCTAATATGCCGCCCACTGTTATTACTTCATCATTTACTTGTAATTCAGAAATCATTTTTTGATGTTGCTTTTGGCGTTTTTGCTGTGGGCGAATAAATAAGAAATACAGCAAAGCAAATAACGCCACTATGTAGATAATAGAAATTGTGCTTGAGCTCAAATACACACCCTCCTTATAAGAAATGTTAATTAAAGCACTTCAGACATATTCTTTACATAATGGGTAAATCCTGCCTGTATTTATTATTTTTAATTTATTTGGTATTTGGAAAAAAACTGATTGCGAAACTCAGGCAGGCAATCATTTCTGATTGCTTCTTTTATTTTGTCCATTAAACGCATAATAAAATACAGATTATGCCAAGTTGTCAACCTAATACCCAAAACTTCGCCCGCTTTAAGCAAATGCCGAATATAGGCGCGGGTAAAGTTGCGGCAGACATAACAATCGCAATCTTCATCGATTGGTCTGAAATCACGGGCATATTGGGCGTTGCGTACATTTAACCGGCCATATTGAGTAAACACCGTTCCGGTACGGGCAGTCCGGGTAGGCAGCACACAGTCAAACATATCTACCCCCCGTATTACGCCCTCAATCAGGCAGTCCGGTGACCCAACGCCCATTAAATATCTGGGCTTGTCTTTAGGCATTAGGGGAACGGTATGTTCCAACATCTCGTACATTATCGGTTTAGGCTCCCCAACGGATAAACCGCCGATTCCGTAACCGGGAAAGTCTAATTCCACCAACTCTTTTACACTTTGCTCCCGCAAGTCTTTATATACCGAACCCTGAATAATGCCAAATAAGGCTTGATCCTCTCTGGTGTGGGCTTCTTTACAGCGCCTAGCCCAGCGTGTGGTCAATTGCATTGATTTTTTTGCGTAATCGTAATCACACGGGTATGGCGCACATTCATCAAAAACCATCGCAATATCTGCACCTAAGGCCATTTCAATTTCCATTACTTTTTCCGGAGTAAACATGTGCTTTGAGCCGTCAATATGCGAACGGAACTCTACACCTTCTTCGGTAATTTTGCGCAGTTCTCCCAAACTAAAAACCTGAAAACCTCCGCTGTCGGTTAATATCGGCCCATGCCAATTCATAAAATTATGCAGTCCGCCGACCTCTTTGATTAATTCATGCCCCGGACGAAGGTACAAGTGATAGGTATTACTTAAAATCAGCCTGCCGCCTACTTCTTTCACTTCATCAGGGGTCATGGTTTTAACGGTAGCCTGAGTGCCGACCGGCATAAAGATAGGAGTTTCCACCTCTCCGTGTGGCGTTTTTAAGCGACCGATTCGGGCCCGGGTTCTGGTGTCTTCTTTTTCAACGGTAAATGTAACTGGCGTTTTCATCATACCTCCATATTTATATAATTAGCATGGCATCGCCAAAGCTAAAAAATCTATACCTTTCTTTTACTGCCTGCCGGTAGGCATTCAGTATCTTCTCCCGACCGGCAAAGGCAGATACCAACATCAGCAGTGTTGATTTGGGCAGATGAAAGTTTGTAATTAATGCATCTACCGCCTTAAATTTGTACCCCGGATAAATAAAAATATCCGTCCAACCACTGCTCGGTATCACCCTGCCTTTTTCATCCGCCGCCGTTTCCAAGGTACGCACACAGGTGGTACCCACCGCAATTACCCGCTTACCTTTTTCACGAGTAAGGTTAATCATATTGGCGGCATCAGAATCAATGCGGTAATATTCCGCATGCATAACATGCTCGCGGATATCATCCGCCTTAACAGGACGAAAGGTTCCTAAACCGACATGCAGCAGTACCTCGGCAATATTTACCCCTTTATGCTGCACCTCTTTCAATAATTCGTCGGTAAAATGCAGTCCGGCAGTCGGTGCTGCCGCCGAACCTTCTTTTTTGGCATATACCGTTTGATAGCGACTTTTATCTTTTAATTCTTTTTTAATATAGGGCGGCAGGGGCATAGTGCCAATTCGGTCCAATATTTCCAAGAACCTGCCGCTATAGAAAAATTCCACTATCCGCCCACCGGCATCAGTGCGATCAACAACATTGGCCTCCATTATTACCTGCCCGTCAGATTTAAACAGCAGTGTATCTCCTACTTTGGCCTTTTTACCGGGCTTGACCAAGACCTCCCAGCGGTTATCCGTCATTTGTTTAAGCAAAAGCAGTTCCACTTTCGCCCCGGTATTTTTGCGCTCTCCATAAATTCTGGCCGGCAACACTTTTGTATCATTGACTACCAGTGTATCCCCGGGCTGCAAGAACTCCAATATATCGCTAAAAATACGATGTTCTACGCCACCGGTATCTTTATGCAAAACCATCAGCCTTGACTGATCGCGCTTGGCAATCGGTTCTTGGGCAATTAATTCTTCCGGCAAATCATAATCATAATCTGATAACTTATACATAATAAACCCTTCAAGCTCCGTCCGTTTTTAGTACTCCGTAAGTATTATTACAAAATATGTTAACAGTTATAACTGCCCTCATGCTCATTCGACATAAACTACCAATTTCCTGCTAAAAAACGGTATTTATCCAGACTCAAACTTATATAGTTATCTTCTAAAAAAAATATTAGCCAGTATTGTAAGCAACAAGCTTAGCAATATCATACTAACTACCGGAAAATAAAAGGTAAAGTTTCCTTTTTGAACATAAATGTCTCCGGGTAGCTTGCCAAAATGAGAAATCTTTCCTAAGCCAATTATTAAGCCTCCGACAACAACTAAAAGCGCACCTAAAGCGAGTATTATTTTACCCATCGATTGCAAGGGATCCATCTACTTAGCTCCTTTCTTTTTGCTTTTGGGCATATAACGTTCCTTTTCACTATATATGCAACCGCAGTATTGTTGGGTATATTGGCCGGATGCTTTTGCTTTCATATAGGCATCTTTAAAACCGGGGCGAAAATCAACATAATAAAAGGGAACCCCATACTTCTCCGCTGCCGCTTCACCGATTTCTTTCAATAAGTCATGTTTTTGAAAAGGACTTACCAACAGCGTGGTAGTAAAGGCATCAAATTTACCGCGCCGAGCCAGTTGGGCGGCACGGTTTAAACGCATACTGTAACAATACCGGCAGCGATGGTTTTCACGGTGAACTACGTTTTGCAAAAAGCCCTCTAAATCGTAGTCATCTTCAATAATGGTTTTGATACCTTCCCCTTCAGTAAATTGTTGGTAATTATCTTTTCTTTTTTGCCATTCAGTATAAGGGTGAATATTGGGATTATAAAAATGACCGATAATATCAAAACCTTCCTTGCGCAGGTATTCAAGGGGGTAAACAGTACATGGACCGCAACAGCAGTGCAGTAAAATCTTGGGCATTGTTATCACCTGTTCTCATTAAGTTTTACTTAACATTCTTTCCTTAAATCCGTCTTACAAATCAAAACAAACTGCCTTGCTCGCTATTTTCTCCCGGTAGCGGCAAACCGAGGTGCCGATAGGCCATCGGTGTAGCCACTCTGCCTCGTGGTGTGCGTGCTAACATACCTAACTGCATTAAATACGGTTCAATTACATCTTCTACCGTTTCTACTTCCTCGCCGATAGAAGCGGCCAAGGTATCTAAGCCTACCGGACCGCCGGCAAATTTCTCAATTATTGTCAACAAAAGCCGGCGATCAGAACGATCCAGCCCTTTAGAATCTACTTCTAAAAAGTTTAAGGCTTGATTGGCCAATTGCGCAGTAATAACGCCGTCTGCTTTTACTTGGGCATAATCGCGCACACGCTTTAACAGCCGGTTTGCTACCCGCGGTGTTCCCCGGGAACGGCGGGCAATTTCCTCCGCACCGCCGTTGCCAAGTTCAACACGCAAAATGCCGGCCGAACGGCGCAATATTTCCGCCAGTTCTTCTGTCTTATAGAATTCTAAACGACAGATCACACCGAAACGATCGCGCAGCGGTGATGATAACAGTCCCGCTCGCGTGGTGGCTCCGATAAGGGTAAATTTGGGCAAATCCAGCCTAATTGAGCGGGCACTGGGCCCCTTCCCGATGATGATATCCAGAGCAAAATCCTCCATCGCCGGGTACAGCACCTCTTCCACTGAGCGGCTCAGCCGATGAATCTCGTCAATAAACAGCACGTCCCCCGGCTGTAAGTTGGTCAGAATTGCCGCCAAGTCACCGGGACGCTCAATAGCCGGCCCGGAAGTAACCCGCATGTCAACATTCATTTCGGCAGCAATAATACCGGCCAAAGTAGTTTTTCCTAAGCCGGGCGGACCAAATAATAAAACGTGATCCAGTGCCTCGCCCCTGGCTTTGGCCGCTTTAATAAAAATATCAATGTTTTCTTTCACTTTCTGTTGACCGATATATTCCTTAAGGCTTTTCGGCCTTAACCCGTATTCTATTTCGTTATCTTCCGTTTTTACCGCAGCTGATACAAGCCGTTCATCTCGTTCAATCATCTATATCACCGTTAGCCCTTCATTAAGTATTTCAGTGCCGCTTTAATCAGTCCGGCGGTATCCGAGTCGGCTGCCATGTTTTCTACCGCCCGCACCGCTTGATGTGCTTCTGACTGATTGTAGCCCAAAGCTATCAGGGCAGACTCAGCGTCTTTTAGTTTCGAGCCAAGTTTTTTCGCTGCCGGTGCCGCCTGTTTATATCCTTCAGGCAGTACTCCCAGCTTATCTTTCAATTCTAAAATTAACCGCTGGGCTGATTTTTTGCCAATACCGGGAACTCTCGTCAAAGCGGCAATATCTTCTTGGGCAAATATTGCCCTAATCCTAGCCGGTTGATAAACGGAAAGCACCGCTAACGCCCCTTTCGGGCCCACACCTTTTACCGTTAACAATGATAAGAACACATTAAGCTCATCTTCGGTCTTAAAACCATATAATTGTAGGCTGTCTTCCCTTACTACCAGATGAGTATAAAGAGTAACTTCTTCACCGATTGACGGCATCTCTATAAAAGTAGAGTTTGGCACTTGAATTTGATATCCGACTCCGTTGACGTCCAACACTATTGTATCTGTTAAGGCTGCAGCCAGTTTTCCTCGTAAAAAGGCAATCATAGCGACACCCTCCCTGCCCGATGAATATGATGAGCATGACAAACCGCTACTGCCAAAGCATCGGCAGCATCATCAGGCTTGGGCACCGCTTTTAAATTTAACAGGGTTTTAACCATATATTGCACCTGTCTTTTATCGGCACGCCCGTAGCCTACCACAGCCTGCTTTACCTGCAGCGGTGTATATTCATAGACGTCTAACCCGGCATTAGCGCCGCTGAGCAGGGCCACGCCCCGAGCATGCCCTACTGACAATGCAGTGCGGATATTCTTGTTAAAAAAAAGCTCTTCTACCGCAAATTGGTCCGGTTGATGACGGGTAATAATTTCCGTTAAATCCTGATACAAAGTATGCAGTCGTTTATATAATGGCAACCCCGCCTCAGTTGTGATTGCTCCGCATTCCACCAGTTTAAAATCGCGCCCGTTGTATTCAATCAGGCCATACCCGGTAATTGCCGTTCCGGGATCTACACCCATGATCAACATAATTAAATCCTCCGCTAACTAATTAAAGAACAATTGTTCCTTTATAGTATACCAAAAATAAGCACCTTAAAATAGAGAATCAGCCAACCCTTCAAACTATTAGTTGATTTCATCCAAGTTCTCCAAAACCGCGTTTAAAGCTTTTTCATTATTAAACTCCAATTCATTTCTAATTATGTTTTGATTTTTTTCATCAAGGTTGTTAAAATCCATTGCCTGATAAAGCATGTCCTGCCAATGTTGAGGCAAATCTTGCACCTTTTTACCCGGTACTAGCTGCTGCAAATCGGTATTTATCCCCAGCGGACCTTTAAATACCGCTAATTGATCTTGATAAATACCTAAGTGACGATACTCTTGATGTGTTGAACAAAAATTATCAACTTTTCGGGCCAATATTAACTCATTGGGTGACACAAATTTAACCTGCCAACCGTCTTTAGAGGTAAACATTTTCTCCAGTTCACTGTGGTTCATTCCCAATAAGGCGGTTAAATCCGTTTCTTTATCCAGGTTTTCGGTACAACCGCACAAATAAATATTTTGCTTGTACATAACGGTTTCCTCAGATACCGTCAAATCAGATGCATTATTTTCTTCTTTAGCCCATGACTTACTCAGTGTCATACTGTTTATCGGATTTAACATGCCGGTAGTAAATAAGTATGCTGAGCAAATAACCGCACCGGTTAAAAATGCGGCCAACATACTAATTGTCAGTTTACGCCAATCCATGGAAATAATATATCCTCCCCTGTTGTTTTATTTAGTTAGATATTATTTCCAAGGAATGATTTCTAAATACATGAATAAAATATATATTTATTTTTTTGACAAATGGTGTACTGATCGCATATATTAACTAATAGCATTAATAAAAATACTGAACAGGGAGAATAATAATATGTTAAAGTTTATTTCCAAATACCCGCTGCTAACCATTTTAGCCTGGCAGGTTAAGCGCGTATTTAAAAAAGCTTAGCGGTTAAAAGATTTTATTCCTTCGATACCTTCCCGCAAACGGATCACTATACCGCAAAAATTTACTCTTCTACGAAATATCAACCTTCCTTAGACATTAAATAAGTCCTAAGGTTCAAGACCTTAGGACTTCTCATTCCTTTAGTCATCTAGATCAAAATTTGTGTAAACGTCGTCAACGTCATCAAGTTCTTCCAGCATTTCAATTAATTTAATCATTTTATCTGCTTCTTCACCCTTAAGTTTTACATATGTCTTAGGCACCATAGTAATTTCCATTTCTTCCATAGGAATATTTTTCTCTTCAAATGCCGTTAACACCGCTTCAAAATTGTCAGGGTCGGTATACACTTCGTATACGTCGTCTTCTGATTGTACATCCTCCGCCCCTGCCTCCAAGGCTAACAACATTAAATCATCTTCATCCATGCCTGCTTTTTCTTTATCAATAACCAACAAGCCCTTACGTTCAAACATCCAAGATACGCAACCGGACTCGCCTAAACTACCGCCACATTTAGAGAAACAGTGCCTGACCTCGCCGGCGGTACGGTTACGGTTGTCAGTGGTAATATTCAACATCACCGCAACTCCCCCCGGTCCGTACCCTTCATAAACAACATTTTCCACGTTACTGCCGGTTAGCTGACCGGTACCCTTCATAATCGCCCTTTGAATGTTTTCATTAGGCAGATTGGCTGCTTTAGCCTTTTCAATAGCGGCTCTCAATCTCATATTGCCGGCAGGATCGCCGCCACCTAATTTTGCGGCTAAAGTTATTTCTTTACTCAGTCTATTAAAAATTTTGCCCTTTTGGGCATCCACTTTCGCTTTCTTACGTTTAATATTGGACCACTTAGAATGTCCGGCCATATTCTCACTCCTTAGAATACGCAAAAGCTAACAATTGCCAGAAATTGTATACGTTGAAATGATCTTATCATGAGAGGAAACGGTACAGACTGTGACGTCTGTACCGAGATTTTACATATAACTAAAAATTAGGCGGTATTGGAGGGGGAATTCTCTTATGAGCACTCTTACGATGGAGATTTTCAATAATTTCTCTCACATGGGGTTCCGCTTCACCGGTTTTTAAATACTGATCTAATTGTTTGTAAGTAATGCCCATTTCTTCTTCATCATCTTGATCATACCAAAGCCCCGCACTCGGCTTTTTGTCAATAATTGGTTGAGGCACACCTAAATACCTAGCTAACTCAAATACTTCTCCCTTTACCAAATTAGCAATCGGCAATAAATCTGATGCGCCGTCTCCGTATTTAGTAAAGTAGCCAACAGCTATTTCCGCTCTATTTCCGGTTCCTACTACTAAACCATTATATTTATTGGCATAAAAATAAAGAGTTGTCATCCGCAAGCGTGGCTTAATGTTTGCAAAAGCCATATTCTGTTTATTGTCCTCATAAGATTCATCGGTTAACTTAGAAAGCAAACAATCATATACTTCATCAAGTACTACTACTTTAGATTTAATATTAAATGCATCTGCTACCATTCGGGCATACATGGCATCATTCGGATGGCTGTGGCACGGCATTATGATACCATATGTATCATTAGGCAGAACCCGCGCACATAGTCCGGCAACAACAGCTGAATCAACACCACCGCTTAAGCCGACAATAAAGCTTTTACATCCTGATTCCTTCAATTTAGACTCCAGCCATGATGTCAGTTTGCCCGCTGTTTCCTTAATTAACAAGACAAACCCCTCCAACAATTAAGTCAATTTCAATTGATATCTTACCATATACCGTTATTAGAGTGCAAACAAAAATGCCATTTAGCTTGTCAGTTTTATAAGTCTGATTTTCATGCCAACAATTTTAACTTTATTATTTTTAACACAGATAAATTTAAAAAAAGAGGTTGCCAATTTTATCTACTGATAGTAAAATAATAAATAGTTGAAGTTTTTGAAAATTTCAAATTAAATATTAATTTCACAAATTAACATATTTTATAATTTGAATTCTAATTTTAAGAAATGTATCATAATTGTAAAAAAAGGTAATGTAAACCTTTAAACCATAATAAAATAACAACACCTAACTGAGTGATGCGATTAAAACACTGGCGAAAGGAGTGATCTTTTAAGAATTAATCAATTGATTAATTGAACACAAAAGCACAAGAGCGATACGTTATTTTGTGGGACACATGAAAGGGGGATCCGTTGCATGGGTGCAGAATGTAAATGCAACTGCCAAGGAGAAGCAAACAAAAAAGTTGATGAACTTATTGCTAAACACCGTGGCAACCCAAATTCTCTGATTGTTGTTATGGCAGGTATCCAGCAAGAATTAGGTTATCTGCCGCAGGATGTTTTAATTAGAGTGGCTGAAGAATTAAATGTTCCACTCACTGATGTTTATGGCGTTGCCACATTCTATGCGGCCTTTACATTGCGGCCAAGAGGCCGGCACTCTATTAACCTGTGTTTGGGCACCGCTTGCTATGTTAAAGGTGCTCCGGAGGTACAAAAAGAACTGGAAAAACAATTGAAAATTAAAGCCGGTGAAACAACGGAAGATCGCCGTTTTTCATTTGATGTAGTTCGCTGCCTGGGCGCTTGCGGTATCGCTCCGGTGATGACAATAGATGGCGAAGTACATCCTCGCATGACACCAGAAAAAGTTGCCGAAGTATTGGCTAAATATGAGTAGCACTTCCAGGGAGGTGAAATAATAATGAACTTTAGAGAACTGGAAGAATTAAGAGTAAAAGCAAAAGAAGCTCTTGCCGTACGTTTGGGCAAAGATCCCACTGATGAGTTCAAATATCACGTTTTAGTCTGTGGCGGCACAGGATGTCACTCATCCGGATGCCAAGAAGTCGCAGATGCATTGGCTAAAAGTATTTATGATGCCGGATTGGCAGATTCGGTTAAATTAATTCAAACCGGATGTATGGGTGCCTGTCAGCTGGGCCCGGTAGTAATGGTATATCCCGGTGCTTACCACTATTGCTCTGTTAAACCGGAAGATGTTGACGAAATTGTCAACAGCCATTTGAAAAACGATCAGTTTTATGTTGCCGTAGACGGATATGCTGCCTTAGCTAAAGTTTTAAGAGAAATGACACCGCAACAGGTTATTGATGAAGTTAAAAAATCAGGCTTGCGCGGCCGCGGCGGTGCTGGCTTCCCAACCGGCGTTAAGTGGCAATTTATGGCTGACCAAAAAGCCGATCAGAAATATGTAATTTGTAACGGTGACGAAGGTGACCCGGGTGCATTTATGGATAATGCAGTGCTAACCGGTGACCCCTTCTCAGTAATTGAAGCAATGACCATTTGCGGTTATGCTACCGGTGCTACCAAAGGTTATGCATATATCCGTTTGGAATACCCCTTAGCAATTAAAAACTTCAAGAAAGCTCTGGAAATTGCCCGCGAAAAAGGGATGTTAGGCGAAAATATTTTAGGCACTGATTTTAGCTTTGACATTGAAATTCGTGAAGGTGCCGGTGCCTTTGTATGTGGTGAAGAAACCGCGCTGATGGCTTCTACCGAAGGTAAACGCGGTGAACCAAGGCCACGTCCGCCCTTCCCGGCTGTATCCGGATTGTTTGGTAAACCTTCAAATATTAACAACGTTGAAACCTGGGCAAATATTTGTCCTATCATTCTCAAAGGTGCCGACTGGTATTCCAGCATTGGCATGAATAAATCTAAAGGTACTAAAGTGTTTGCCTTAGCCGGCAAGGTTGTTAACAGCGGCTTGGTAGAAATTCCGATGGGAACCACTTTACGGGAAGTTGTTGAAGAAATCGGCGGCGGCATTACCGGCGGTAAGAAGTTTAAAGCCGCTCAAACCGGCGGTCCTTCCGGTGGCTGCATCCCTGCCGAACACTTCGACACTCCGCTGGAATATGAAACCCTGGCCGCTTTAGGTTCTATTGTTGGTTCCGGTGGCTTAATTGTTGTTGACGAAGACACCTGTATGGTAGACTTGGCTAAATTCTACCTACAATTTACCCAAGATGAATCCTGCGGTAAATGTACACCCTGCCGCATCGGTACTAAACGGATGTTAGAAATTATGGAACGCATGACTAAGGGCTTAGGAAGAGAAGGCGACATCGAGCTGTTAGAAGAACTGGCTTACTTAATTAAGCAATCCGCTCTGTGCGGCTTGGGTCAAACAGCTCCTAACCCGATTCTCAGTACATTGAAGTACTACCGTCATGAATATGAAGCTCATATTAAGGACAAAACTTGCCCCGCAGGCGTTTGTAAAATTAGAGGCGCTAAAAGAGCCACCTCGTAAGATAGGAGGGGAAATTAGGCATGGCAACAGTAACATTAACCATTGATAATCAGAAGGTGGAAATAGAACAGGGTGCTACCATACTTGAAGCTGCCAAAAAGGTTGGTATTAACATTCCCACCCTCTGCTATTTAAAAGATATAAACGCCATCGGTGCCTGCCGCATCTGCGTGGTGGAAGTAGAAGGAGCCCGTGCTCTCCAGGCTGCATGCGTAGCTCCGGTAGCCGATGGTATGGTAGTTAAAACCAACTCGGAATTGGTGCGGAAATCCCGCAAAATGACTTTAGAACTTATTCTTTCCGACCACCCAACTGAATGTTTAACTTGCTTAAGAAACCAAAACTGCGAACTGCAGACCTTAGCAGAAGCTTTCGGCATTAAGGAAGTACGCTTTGTACGTCCTGAACAAAGTGCTACTGTCAAAGATATTGACGATTCCTCGCCGTCAATCGTACGCGACCCGCGTAAATGTGTACTCTGTCGTCGTTGTGTAGCGGTATGCGAAAAAATTCAAGGCGTCAAAGCCATTGGACCGGTTAACCGCGGATTTAATACAATTATTGCACCGCCCTTTGGCAAAAATTTAATCGATGTAAACTGTGCAATGTGCGGTCAGTGCGCATTGATTTGTCCTACCGCTGCCATTACCGAAAAAGACGACACTGCCAAAGTTTGGGAAGCACTGGCTGATCCCACCAAGCATGTTGTCGTACAAACCGCTCCGGCTACCCGGGTATCTTTACCTGAAGAATTCGGTATGCCGCCGGGAACTATCGGTACCGGTAAAATGGTTGCTGCACTGAGACGTCTGGGCTTTGACAGGGTATTTGATACCGACTTCTCAGCAGACCTGACGATTATGGAAGAAGGAAGTGAATTAATCGAAAGAATTACTAAAGGCGGCGTGCTGCCAATGATCACTTCCTGCAGCCCCGGTTGGATTAAATACATCGAACACTATTATCCGGATCTGCTCCCTCACCTCTCAACTTGTAAATCACCGCAGCAGATGATGGGTGCAGTAATTAAGACTTACTATGCTCAAAATGCCGGTGTTGATCCAAAGGATATCGTCAGCGTATCCATCATGCCCTGTACCGCTAAGAAGTTCGAGTGTCAGCGTGAAGAAATGGCTGACAGCGGCTTCCAAGACGTTGACATTGTACTGACTACCCGTGAGCTGGCCAGAATGTGCCGCAATGCCGGTATTGACTGGGATGCACTGCCGGAAGAAGAATATGACGATCCGCTCGGTAAATCCACCGGTGCCGCAGTTATCTTCGGCGCAACCGGCGGTGTTATGGAAGCGGCTCTTAGAACGGCCTATGAATTGATTACCAAGGAAACTTTAGAAAGTGTTAACTTTACCGATGTGCGCGGTATGGAAGGCATCAAAGAAGCCACTGTTAAAGTTGGCGACTTAGATGTGAAAGTAGCCGTTGCTCATACTCTGGGCAATGCTCGTAAGCTGCTTGACCTCATCCGCGCCGGTAAAGCTGACTATCACTTCATCGAAGTAATGTGCTGCCCCGGCGGTTGCATCGGTGGCGGCGGCCAGCCCATACCCACCAATCTGGAAGTCAGATTGGCACGTATTGCCGGTACCTACGAAGCAGATGAAAATCTGCCAATTCGTAAGTCCCATGAAAACCCGGCAATCAAGGATATTTACGAAAACTTCTTGAAACAGCCGTTGGGTGAGCTTTCCCACAAGCTGCTGCACACTCACTACATTCCGCGTGGTGTTTACCGCAAGCCTGAGGAAGCAGCCAACAAAGCAGAAAACTAATATAAAATCATGCTTGATAAGCCGAGGCAATGCCTCGGCTTATCAGTATACTTACCCTTGCTCATAAGGGCTTATTTTTTATCTAATGTGTCAGTAATTTGAACAACTAAATTGCAGGAATTTTGTAAATTTCGTCGAAACCAACATTTTATACAACTTATACAACCGTCACAGCTTTATCTACACCATTGGGAGGTGGTTAACCAAATTGTCCTTATAAATACACGAGCAGAAAATTATATTACATGAGGAGGTATATTTTAAGTGGGACAACGTGAAACATGGGGTACTCGAATGGGCTTTATCATGGCTGCCATCGGTTCGGCCATCGGCTTAGGTAACATTTGGAGATTCCCCTACATGGCTGTCGAAAACGGTGGCGGCGCATTTTATATTCCGTACTTATTTGCCTTATTAACTGCCGGTATCCCAATTATGATTCTGGAATTTGGTCTCGGTCACAAATTCAGAGGGTCCGCTCCCCTCACCTTTGCCAGGATAAGCCGCAAATGGGAATGGCTTGGCTGGTGGCAGGCATTAGTATGTTTCTTTATTTCTGTTTATTATGTAATCATCATTGCCTGGGCAATTTGTTATGTCGGTTTTTCCCTTACCCAAGCATGGGGTGACAATGCCTTAGGATTCTTCTTACACGATTTCCTTAATTATATGAATGCGGATCTCAGTGCTAAAACAGGCAGCCCGCTTGAATTCGTCGGTTTTCAATCCGGACTGTTGCTAGCTTTTATCATTTCTTGGGGTGTCACCTTCCTGGCATTGTACGGTGGCATTAGGGGTGGTATTGAAAGAGCCTGTAAAATCATGATGCCCCTTCTCTTTATCATGACTCTTGTCATGGTTATCAGAGGCGTTACCCTGCCGGGCGCGGCAGTTGGCATTAACTACCTGCTTGAACCGGATTTCAGCAGAATATTTGACGCCAAAGTATGGACAGCGGCCTATGGCCAAATTTTCTTCACACTAAGTATCGGTTTTGCCATTATGATTGCTTATTCAAGTTATTTGCCAAAGAAATCTGACATTGTCAACAACGCCTTTATGACCAGCCTGATTAACTGTGGTTACAGTTTGCTCGCCGGTTTAGCCACCTTTAGTGTACTGGGGCATATGGCTGTTACTTCCGGACAGGATGTGGCAGAAGTTGCCGGTAGCGGCGGACTAGGAATGGCCTTCTGGACCTTCCCCACCGCAATTTCCAGTCTGGGTAGCTTCGCCCCCATCTTTGGTGCACTGTTCTTTTTAACTTTGGTCTTTGCCGGTTTTTCTTCGCAGATTTCAATCTGTGAAGCTGCCATTTCATCCTTTATGGATAAGTTTAATATGGAGCGCAAAAAAGCAGTTATTATTTACACTGTAGTGGCAGTTTGCTGTAGTTTAATGTTCTTAGATGCAACCGGTTTAGACAGACTGGACTTGATTGATTACTTTACCAACCAGCTTGGCATCGTCTTCGGTGGCTTAATTGAAGTGGTGTTAATTGCCTGGTTCTTTAAACTTAAGACCATCCAAGACCATATCAACCCCATTTCTGAGTTCACTGCCGGAAAATGGTGGGTTGTGGCTATTAAGTACATTACCCCGATTGTCTTAGGTTATATGGCCATTGCCAAGACCTACAGCACAATAACCGAAGGTTACGGCGGTTTTACCACTACAGAACTGCTGGCATTTGGCGGTCTGACAATGGGAGTTATATTCTTCGGTGCCTTGATACTCTCATCCCTGAAATGGAAAGACGAGCAGTCTGTAGTTAAGGGGGTTGATATGTAATGACTACCGGAGCGATTATCGTGTTTATTTTTGCCGCCACCGTGCTGTGGGGTGGCGCAGCTTTTTGTATTTATCGAGCCATGAGTAGTTCGAAAAGAAATTAACCTTCCTCATACTGTGAGTGGGCGTGTCGCAATACTACCGGTTAGTTGTTGCCGACACGCCCTTTTAATTTTTCTTATTGACACAAATACCTACTACCTTTTACTTTCCACTGACTACTAAACAACTGATTACTATCTCGTAAAATCTATTTCCCTCCCAATAAGCCGTTAGGTATACTTACCCATGTATCGGGCACATCACCGACAATGACACTTTCCGTAAGGGGTACAATGGTATGTATATCAATATCGTTTTCATAAAAAGGGATTGCTATTCTAACCTTTGTTTTTATGTCCAGAGATATTTGATGCCGGATTTGATTAATACCGGTGGATTCAAATTTATCGGTAACCAATACATTGACACTTCCTACCGGCAGGATACTGACATTAATCCGTGGACCATAGTTAGCCAAAATGTGACTGCCCATAGCCTGACCTAAGGAAACTTTCAGCTCCTCTTGCTCAAGCAGCCTTAACTGGCGATCCACTTCCATGGTAATGTCGGTGGCTAACTGATTAATACCCACCGTATTGGCTTGCATCATCACTATTCTTCCTGCCGAATCCTTATGTATCTCAATCATATCTTGATAGCGCACATTTTTTTCGGCTATTTTCTGCTGCACTGACCTGCTGACCGCATCATTCACTAAAAGATTTGCCTGCGATTTGGCAATGGCAATCACTGTCGGCCGCAAATTGCGATCGACAACAATATAGATTAACAATACTGACAGCAAGAGAACAATAATAAAAAAGGCTGTCCCGGATATGCGCCGCCTTTTTTTAAACATTCATTCACCTCCATTACCAGCATATGCTCTATTATCTTCCGTTGTGAAACTTTCGCCGGCTCGGCATTTAGCCTAATTAGTTATATTCAATAAAAAAAAGAGTTAGTATTGCATATACCAACTCTTTTTTCCGCGGTTATATTAATTTGACAAATTTTCTTTTTCCTACTTTAATTACGGTTTGCGGCGAAAAATCAAATCTCAAGTTTGGGTCACTTACCGTATCCCCGTCTATTTTTACAGCATTTTGTTTCACCATTCTTCTGGCCTCACTGGTACTGCTTACCAGCTTTGCCGCTACCAACAGCTTAGGCAGTACTATTTGTCCCTTTTCCATTACTTCATCAGTTACCTTAAATTCCGGAATTTCATCCGGCAAGGCACGCTGCTGGAATACTTTCTTAAACTCTTCCTCCGCTTTTTGTGCCGCCTCGGTTCCGTGATAAATAGCAACAATCTCTCTGCCTAAGCGCATTTTTACGTCTCTGGGATGCAAACTGCCGTCCTTTAAGCCCGCTTCAATGGCACGCACTTCTTCCAAAGGCACCTGTGTAACAAGCTCAAAATACCTAACCATTAACTCATCCGGAATAGACATTGTTTTTCCGTACATTTCATTTGCCGGCTCATCGATGCCGATGTAGTTGCCTAAACTTTTACTCATTTTGTTTACGCCGTCAAGGCCTTCCAATATCGGCATCATAATGGCAACCTGCGGTTCTTGGCCGTATTCTTTTTGCAGGTGACGCCCTATCAGCAAGTTAAATTTCTGATCGGTGCCGCCCAATTCGATATCTGCTCCCAACGCTACGGAGTCATAGCCCTGCATCAGTGGATATAAAAACTCATGTATGCTGATAGGCAAACCCTGAGTAATGCGCTTATGAAAATCATCCCGTTCCAGCATTCTGGCTACCGTATATTTTGAAGTCAATTCCAGCACATCGGCAAAATTTAATTTAGCCAGCCATTCGCTGTTGAAAACTACCTTTGTCTTTTCTTGGTCTAAAATTTTAAAGATCTGCTGTTGATAAGTACGGGCATTGGCCAACACCTGTTCTTCCGTAAGCGGCTTTCTGGTTTCAGTTTTGCCGGAAGGGTCACCGATTCTTCCGGTATAGTCACCGAGAATAATGATCACTTGATGACCGAAATCCTGAAACTGACGGAGTTTTTGCAGTACCACGGTATGGCCTAAGTGAATGTCCGGTGCAGTGGGGTCTAAACCAAGCTTTATTTTCAGCGGCTTATTTTCTTTGATTGATTTCTTTAATTTTTGAATTAACTCATCCTCCGGAACAATTTCAGCTGTACCCCGGCGAATTACCGCCAGCTGCTTTTCCAGATCCTGCTCAATCTGTACCACTTAAATATATCTCCTTTCCCAAAGGATGTTTTTTGACAGTAAAAATGCTAAACATTAGTATTATAGCAAAATGTTTGAAGCTATGACAAGGGAGGATTTTTTATCTACAAAATACCGTCTGTACTGTGTTATAATCTAGTGGAGAAAGCCAAAAGGAGGTCTGGCCTTGGCGAAGAAAAAACGAAGAAAGTTAAATTTTGCCCGCTTGGCCTTAGCAATATTAATATTAGTTATCATGGCTGCCGGCGGTGCAGTTTTAGCACTTGTTTACAGCAGTGTTGCAAGTATGCCAGCCTTTAATCCCAATGAAATTGCCTTTGCTGCCTCTACCGAAATATATGATGAGAATAATCAACTAGTTACCAGAATTGGCCCGGAGAAAAGAATTCCGGTTAAATTAGAGCAAGTTCCGGAAATGGTACAAAACGCTTTTATTGCTATTGAGGACAATCGTTTCAGAAACCATAAAGGTGTTGACATCTACCGTATATTTGGCGCTGCCATAGCGGACATTAAATCGGGCAGCCTTAAAGAAGGTGCCAGTACAATAACTCAGCAGGTAGTACGCCAAGCAACGGATATTGGCACGGAAAAAACTTTTCAGCGTAAAATACAAGAAGCAATTTTGGCCATCCAAATGGAACGTCACTTTACCAAAGATGAAATATTAGAATTTTATCTTAACGGAATTTATTTAGGTGAAGGGGCATACGGTGTTGAAGCAGCTTCACAAACCTACTTTAATAAAAGTGTCAACGAGTTAGAATTGGAAGAAGCAGCCTTACTGGCCGGGTTACCGCAAGCACCCAGTGCCTACAATCCTTATGTCAATAAAGAGGCAGCTCAAAAGCGCCGCAACATTGTTTTGGATCAAATGGCTAAATACGGATATATTACCGAATCGGAAGCAGCCGCTGCCAAGGCAAAAGACATTGTGCTGGAACCCGGTGAAATCAGAGCGAACGAATATCCTTATCCTTTCTTTATAGATTACGTCATCCAAACCCTGACTCTGGAAAACGATAAATATAACCTAGATGAGTCAGAGATATATCGCGGCGGGTTAAAGATTTACACCACCCTTAACCCTAAAATGCAAACTGCTGCTGAAGAAGCAGTAGCTAACTTAAAACTGCCCGGCGAAACCAAAGATGAAAACGGCTACCTACAACCTAATGCGGCAGCGGTGATATTAGATCCGTATACGGGACAAGTAAAAGCGCTGGTTGGCGGTAGAAAACATATCGGTATGGGCTTAAACCGAGCTACTTACCGGCCGGGCGATCCCGGGCGGCCTCCGGGTTCAACCTTTAAGCCCATTGCCGCCTATGGTCCTGCCATTGAATACTTAAATAAAGGGCCGGCTTCCATTATAGATGACGCTCCCAGAGAAGGCGGTTGGCCGGCTAACTATGGGGCTTATTACGGATTAGTGACCATGCGTTTTGCCCTACAGAATTCTCTTAACGTAGTGGCTGTAAAATTAATGGAAGAAGTAGGGCCGGATAAGGCGGTGGCTTTCACCAAAAAATTGGGCTTTGAGCACATTGACCCCTATCTTTCTACAGCACTTGGCGCATTAAAATACGGGGTAACGCCTTTGCAGCTGGCTGCTGCTTACGGTGCCTTCGCTAATAAGGGTATTTATATCGAACCTTCAATCATTAAACGCATTGAACGCTTTGACGGCACGGTAGTATTCGAACATGAGCCTAAACAGCATCGAGCAATGAAAGAAACCACTGCCTTTTTGCTTACTGATATGTTGCAGACCGTGGTATCAAGAGGTACCGGTACCGCCGCCCAACTGCCCAATCGCCCGGTAGCAGGCAAAACCGGCACCGCAGACAATGAAAACGGTCGCACCAGTGATATTTGGTTTGCCGGTTACACGCCTAACCTGGTTGGCGTAACCTGGATAGGCAATGACCAAGACGGTACTCCACTGCCTACATCGAGTTACTTCGGTGGTGTATATACCGCACAATTATGGAGAGAAATGATGCTAAAAGCTCATGACGGCTTACCGAGCAAAAACTTCCCCGGACCGCCGTCCGGTTTAGTGCGGGCAACAGTAGACAGCAAATCCGGATTATTGCCGGGGCCGCTGACACCCGATGATCAAAAAGTAACTGATTGGTTTATTAAAGGCACCGTACCCACTAAAGAAGATGACATGCGTGTGGTCATGGATGTCTGTGCGGAAACCGGTCTATTGCCCAGTGAATATTGCCCGGAACGCATTCAAAAGGTAGTGCTTAAAGTGCCTTATTCCGTGTCACCCAATGTTCAAGACTATGGGCTGCGAGCGCCGACAGAGGTTTGCAATGTTCATTCGGAAGAAACATTAAGCGACTGGCTGCCTGATAACGGTGAGGAAAACGGCCCTTGGTTCCCTGAACCGAATGACGGTGAACAAGAGCACCAACATAACGGCAATGATAATTACACAGACAGTCGCCAAAATAATTCACTTAGTTGGAAAAAATGGCTACCGACTAACAATTAATCATTAATATAAAAATGCCCGCGGCTTAAACTGCCCGGGCATTTTATTATCATAACCATAGCTGTTTTAAAGCTATATCGTCTTGCAAAAAATGCAAAAAACAACGCAGCCGGCTAAAGCCGGCCGCAGCCGTCGAACTACTTTAGTTCCACTACCGTTATGCCGTCACCGCCTTCAGCGATTTCACCCAAACGAAAGCTTTTAACCCGCGGATACTTCTTTAACTCCCGATGCACCGCCGCTCTTAAAGCACCGGTGCCCTTACCGTGAATTAAACTAACTTGTTTTAATCCCACTAAGTAAGCATCATCCAAATATTTTTCCATTTCCATTAAAGCTTCATCAACTTTCATACCGCGCATATCCAAACTGCTGCTTAATTTCATTGCCTTATCCCGGATCACATTACCGATTTCGGTTTGCCCGGTCTCATGTTTTGTTTCTTTTACCAACTGCAATTCATCTTTCGAAACCGTCAGCTTTAATATTCCGGCCTGCACGGTAACTTGATTTTGGTCGCCAATTTCTAACACGTAACCTTTTTGATTATACCGGGGCAAATAAACTTCATCACCCGGTCGCAGTTTCTTTGGTACCTCAAATGTCTGTGCTTTTTTGATTTGCCGGCTGATATTTTTATTGTAAAGGCTGCTTAGTTTTTCCCGGGCCGCTTTAATAGCTTCTTCTCTTTCACGGGCAGATTGCTCGGAAAGTTTTTGACGCAGTTCTTTAATCGCTTCTTCTGATTCTTGTTCGGCCCGCCGAACAATTTGCTGAGCTTCTTCCCGGGCTTTACTTAATATTTCCTCCTTGCGTTCAGTAATCTGCCTTTCTAAGCGCTCGTAGCGTTCTTTAAGCTGTTCGCTTTCCCGGCGCATCTGTTCGGCTAAACGGCGCTCTTTTTCTGCCTGCTGTTGGGTAATTTCCAGCTTGCGCATCAATTCTGATACCTGGATTTGTTCCTTAGTTTGAAAGGCCCGGGCGCTTTTTACCAATTCTTCGGGCAACCCTAAGCGGGCAGCAATTTCAAAGGCATTGCTGCGCCCCGGCTTGCCGATAAGCAGGCGATAAGTCGGTCTTAGGGTTTCGCTGTTGAATTCCACACTGGCATTTTCAATACCCGGATTGGCATATGCAAAGTTTTTTAATTCACTGTAGTGGGTGGTGGCAATGGTGCGTGCCCCTAAATTGTGCAGGTATTGCAAAATCGCTTGCGCGATGGCGGCCCCTTCAGCCGGATCGGTGCCGGAGCCTAATTCGTCCAGCATAATCAAGCTGCGTTTATCGGCCTGTTTAATAATGTTTACAATATTGCTCATGTGGGAAGAAAAAGTACTCAGGGATTGTTCAATACTTTGCTCATCACCGATATCCGCAAACACTTGATGGAAAATACCCACTTCCGAGCCGGTTTCTGCCGGAATGTGCAGACCGGCCTGGGTCATTAATACCATTAACCCAACGGTCTTTAAGGTAACGGTTTTGCCCCCGGTGTTTGGACCGGTAATAATTAAGGTGTTAAATTCTTTACCTAACCAGACGGTAATGGGCACAACTTTACCGGTGATCAACGGGTGCCTGGCTTGCTTTAAATAAATTCTCGGCTCTTTTAACACCTGCGGCTGCCAGGCATCCAGCTTCCTGCTGTAAGCGGCTTTAGCCAAAACAAAATCCAAATATGCCAAGGCATCGAGACCGTGGCTCAAATCATCAACAACGCTTGCCGCCAAGTTGCTTAGTTTAGTTAATATGCGCTGTATTTCCTGCTTTTCCGCCGCAAGCATCTGCCGCACTTCATTATTGGCCTCAACTACCGACATGGGCTCAACAAACAGTGTCGCTCCGCTGGCGGACTGATCGTGAACAATGCCGGGTATCATATTGCGATATTCCAATTTTACCGGCACCACATAGCGGTCAGCGCGAATGGTCACTATCCCTTCCTGCAAATATTTTTGGTTCTCAGGTGAACGAATAATGCGCTCTAAACGCTCACGGACTTTCGCCTGGGCACTTACCTTGCGCCGCCGTATTTGAGCCAATTCCGGCGTTGCCCGGTCATCTATTTCTCCACCCGGAAGGATAGCGGATAAAATTGCCTTCTCAAGCTCCGGCAAAACAGCCAATCCCTCTGCTATCGCCGCCAGTGACGGATACTTCATCCTACGTTCCAATAAGTAGCGTTTAATTCGGCGCGACGCAGCCAGCGTTTCTCCGATAAAAAAGAGTTCTTCCGCTTGCAAAACAGCGTTTCTTCTTAAACGCAAAATTTGACCGCGGATATCATGCCAGCCCCCGAACTCTGCTGACGGTTCAAAACGCATCAGCTCCCGCGCCTGGGTAGTCTCTGCCTGCCAGGCCAGCACGGTATCCGGATCTTTACTGGGGCGCAATGCTAACGCCAGCTCTTTTCCCGGCGCTGAATGAGCATGTGCCGCTAATTGCTGCAGAACTTTGTCAAATTCCAATCTGGTATAAGTTTTTTCCTCCATACTTCTCCCCTTAAATTACTCCGCGGTAATAATGTCCTTTTGTAAAACCGGTTGTTTCCTTTTCTAATTCCGCTTTCCGGCTGACAGCCTTGTTTTTCCACTCTGCTAAGGGATATAAATCCAGCACTTGGCGGTAGGCTTCGGTGATACGCCCTACCCGGGCGGGCGAAACAATGCGTGCATCAATCCTTAAAACTGATATGCCGGCATCCGCTAAGGTTCCCAGGTCATCAATTAAACACAGCTCTTTAGAATTAAATATATGTTGATGGCAGTATTGATCTACTTCGATTGGAAATACAACCCCTTTGCGATCCTTTAAGCCACAGGATTGATTCCGACAGGGACCGGCACACTGATTAGTAGATGTCAAGCCGCCCATTAAGCTGCCCAGTGCGCAATATTCCGTAACCATCAGGGGCAGCGGGCCATGCACCAACAGCTCTAAGGGCAGTGTCCGGTGGGCGGCAAGTTCTTTAATCTGCACCATAGTCAATTCCGGCGAAAGTGTTATCCGCTCAACATTGAGGGCATTTAATGCCGCTACCGTGAAGCGATTAAATACATTTAACGAAAAATCACTAATTACCGACTTTGAATATTTTTCAACAAACAACTTCAGTAAACCCAAATTACCGATTAACGCCCCTTCGGTATAGGGCAAAGCCTTTCGCAAAAAACCGTCAAAGCCCTTCAGTTCATCGTCCTGCAGAATTCTGGGCGTGGACAGGATAAACTGCACTTTTCTTTGGCGACATAAATCACTTGCTTTTTCAATGTCCGAAAGTGTAATTGGTTTGCGGGAGCGGTAGCTTTCTCCACCAAAGTACACAATGTCGGCACCGGCTTCTACCGCTGCCTGCAGAGCAGCGTATTCGCTGACGTTGACGGCCAGTTTCGGTTTGCCGGCGCGCTGTTTGAATTTGCCGGCAATCGCGTTAAAATAGCCTTCCAGATTTGCGGCAAATTCTCTTTGATTTATGGGTGAACGCAGGCGCGCTTGCTGTCTTTGCTCTTCCAACCGTTTCAAAACCCGGCGGCGCAGTTCATTAATCACCCGCACCGGAAAGATCACTTCACCTTGCAGTTCGCAGTAAAGTTCCGTTAAAGCAAAAGGGGTATTGCCTAAGCGATTTAATTGATTTCGCAGGAATTCTTCAGTCAGCGGCCTATTTTCTGCCCTTTGGCCGGTTTCTTCGGAATATGCTTCCGCAACAAACCCGTCCCGGTCTTCCACCTGCATAAACAGCGGCTGACCGACCGCTGCACGCACTGTAAACCGCAGCGGAATTTTTCTGCTTTCTTTACTGGAAGTATAGGTAATCTTAGCCCGGTTCATCAGTTCCACATCGTGAGTTTTAAAAACCCGATCGCCGGGGCGCACCTTTCCGGGTATCGGCAGCGATACCGTGCTTCCGGCAGGAGCTTCATCAACCTGCCGGTTTTTGACAAGCAGTCGGTGCACTTCTACGCCCACCCGTCCGCCTTGGGTCACCCATACTTCAATCCCGTCACCTACCCGCAGCGGCTCCTGCAGCGTTATTTCTACCAAATCCTGATCTTTTCTGTATCTTTTTACCCGGCCAATCAACACCCCGCGATTGTTGGGACGCTTATAACTCATCAGCTCACTGCCCGGATTGCCGTAATAATAACCTGTGGAAAAATCCCGGTTAAATATTTGTTCCAGCTCTCTTTTTTGCTGCTCAGAGGGCTGAAAATCTTCTTTTCGCTCCAGCTCCAGCGCCTGATCAAGCAGTTCCCGATAAATGCGCACTACTGTCGCCACATATTCCGGACGCTTCATTCGCCCTTCAATTTTAAAAGAATCAATTCCCGCTTGAATTAAATCCGGTATATGTTCACTGAGATTAATGTCCCGGGGGCTTAACAAATACTCTCCAACCTTTGCCGCATCTACCAGCGGCCGTCCCTTCCGATCAACCAGCCGGTACTGCAAGCGGCAGGGTTGGGCACATTTGCCCCGGTTTCCGCTGCGCCCGCCAATCATACTGGACATTAAGCATTGCCCGGAATAACATACGCACAGCGCCCCATGCACAAAGGTTTCCAGTTCTGCCCCGGTAGTTTGTTTTATACGCGCAATATCTTTTAGGCTCATTTCGCGGGACAACACGATACGCTCGCAGCCCAATTGTTTTAGCAGTTCCACTCCCGGGGTATTGTGCACAGTCATTTGGGTGCTGGCGTGCAGCGGCAAGTTTGGCAGTAGTTTACGGGCAGCGGCGGCTAAACCTAAATCCTGAAGAATAACCGCATCCACCCCAATGTTGTGCAGAAAATGTAAAAAATGCAGTGCTTCTTCTAGTTCTTCATCCGCGACAATAATATTTACTGTGACGTATACCTTAACGCCCCGGACGTGACAGTACTCAACGGCCTGTTTAAGCTGCTCGTTATCAAAGTTGGCGGCAAATGCCCGGGCGCTGAAGGCTTTCCCGCCGAGATAAACCGCATCAGCCCCATTCTGCACCGCCGCCACCATGGCTTCCCATGAACCGGCCGGAGCAAGAAGTTCTGGCTTAAACATTAAAACATAACTTCCTTTCAGTTAGCGCTGATATCTAAGCAGTCCGGAAACCGGAATTATTTCTACACCCCGTGCCGCAATCTGATCAAGGATTAAATTCATCCCCAAGGAATCACTGGCCATATGGCCGGCATTTACCACATTAATGTGATTCTTTTCCGCTTCTTTGCGGTGTTTCTCGCCAATGTGCATTACCACCAGAGTACCAACGCCGGCTTGGGATAATTTGCTGTAGGCATCTTCCGAACCGCCGGTGCCGCCGGTCATGTCTACCATGATTTTACCGGCCCGGCGTTTTTTGTTGCCCACTACAATTGTCGGTCCGGCATTATAGCGAACCGCTTCCGCGTATTCCGGCTCTTCTTTCAGCATTTTTACCACGTCATCCAGGGTTTCCGGTTGGTGCTCGTCAAATTTCTTTTGCAGGTAATCAGTCACCATGTTATCTGCCGCCGTATGTATACACATGAGAGGAAAATCCAGCAATCTGGCAGCATCTACCGCCCGGTTGTAGTTAACCGGCATTAAATTGCGCTGCACTTCAGCAATGCGAGATGCCATAATACCCTCTGCCACATTAATCGGCACACCGAATTGGGCGAGAATATCTTCCTGTAAATGCATTACCTCATAAAGCCCGGTCAGCGCCCGTCCTTCCGGATGGTGAGCAATGATTAAATCAACAGCCCTGCCTTTTTCCGATAAGCGATCCGCTAACAGCACCTCACTTACCTCAATGTCAATACCCACTAACACCCGTTTAACTTCCCTCTCCGGATCGCCGCAAAGCAATCTGGTATCGGAAAAGGGATTAAAAAGTTTATCTTGATCAAATTCTTTCTTCTCTTCATCTTTTAACTCTTGGAAAGCCTTTTTATTTTTTTCAATTATTTTATTTACTTCATCAATCCCCCGCGGGTCATGACGCTTACCCATTTCTACGGCTAATTCATAAATCTCTTTAACTTTCATCCTTTTGCCTCCTGTGCTATTTTTTTGATATAAATTTATTGTCTTTTACATAAAAGCGCAGTGGCAGTTCTGCCCCTGCCTTAATACCGATGCGGGTGGTGGTGACAATATCCGGCACTTCCCAACCCCGATAAACCCTTATGGGGCCGGTTAATAAATCACTGCCGTTATGCTCCTTATTGATGCCCATGGCCTGCGTCAGCTTGCCCGGACCGGAACATAAATCCTTTAGCCGCTCTCTGCCCCGCCGCCGCTGCATCAATTCAATGCCTTCCTCCGGCTGCAGCGCTCTAATCAACACCGCATCACCGACACCTTCCGGTTGGGTAACTATGTTAAAACAATAGTGAGCGCCATAAGTAAAGTATACATAAGCATGACCCGGCGGGCCAAACATCGCTTTGTTGCGCGGTGTCATGCCCCGATGGGTGTGACAGGCAGGATCACCGTGCTGTAAGTAAGCTTCCGTTTCCACAATTACACCTGCGGTTAGTCCCTCCGGGCTGTAATGCACCAAATAACATCCCAATAAATCCCGCGCCACCTGCACGGTGTCACGATTATAAAATTCTCTGGATAAGAGTGGCAAATCATTAAACACCGTACTCATCACTTTAAGCTTTTTAGCAAGTCCTCCACTTCTAAAGTATTGACAACATCTTGCGGCGATAACCAAGCCCGCCGGGCCACTGATACGCCGTACTCTATTTCGTCCAATCGTTTTAAGTCATGGGCGTCGGTGTTTATCGCCAACTTGACGCCAAATTCCCTGGCCAGCCGCGCATTTTCTTCACTTAAATCCAACCGGTCAGGAGAAGAATTAATCTCTAATATCGTATCATACTTGGCTGCCGCTTCCAGCACCCTTTCCATATCCAGCTCATAACCGCTGCGTCGGGATAACAGCCTTCCGGATACATGGCCGATAATGTCAACATGCTCATGTTCAATTGCGGAAATAATGCGATTAGTCATCCTTTCTTTATCTTGTTTAAAAGCGGTATGTACCGAAGCAACGACAACATCTAAGTCAGCTAACACATCGTCAGGGTGATCTAGCCGGCCGTCCGCCAGGATATCGCATTCCACTCCGGTTAAAATTCGAAAATCATCCTGCTCTTCATTTAATTTTTCAATCAGCTTGCACTGCTGCTGCAGACGCTCATAGGAAAGGCCGTTGGCTATTTTTAATGAGGGGGAATGATCGGTAATCGCCAAGTAACTGTAACCCTTTTCCTTGGCTCGCTCCACCATCTCTTCCAGGGTAGCCCCCGCATCACTCCAAGTGGTATGGGTATGTAAATCTCCCTTGATATCTGCCAAGCTAACCAAATGGGGCAGTTGACCGGTTTGGGCCACTTCGATTTCTCCCTTGTCTTCGCGCAGTTCCGGCGGAATATATTCCATGTTCAAATAATTGTAAATGTCGGCTTCACTTTGCACTTCAAGCATATCACCGTTTTGATCAATCAAGCCTTGATGGCTTAATTTCCAACCTTTTTGCTCCGCTATTTTGGTTAAATGGCGATAATGCGCTTTGCTGCCGGTATTGCGGTGCCAGGTAGTAATAAATTTTTCCGGCTCAACTACCGATATATCAATCTCCACACCCCACATATTAAGTACCCGCAGGCGCTTTTCCTGCCGCTCTAAGGTTTTAGATATGTGGGGATAGGCAGCAATCCCATCCATCACTGAGTCAATGTTTTGGGCGGCGACTACCAAATCAATATCCGATACCGTTTCCTTCCACCTTCTGACGCCGCCGCCCGCTTCAACCCTTTCCACCCCGGGAATAGCCGAAATATAGTCTATTAAATCAGCAGTTAGCTCCCGGGCAACACCCAAAATTACCCGCTCATTACTTTGACGCAGCACATTTATGCTCCGCAGTATGTCAAATTCAAACCGCGCGCTCATGCCCGGCAGCTTGCGTATTTTGTGTTCTCTCGCTGCTGCCTCCAGTTGATCTATGGACACAATTCCCAATTTTTCATAGAGCAGTTTGGCTTTTTTGGGCCCAATGCCGGGAAGGGAACGTATTTCCAGCACTCCTTTAGGAATTTCCCGCAGCAGTTTTTGATGACTTTGACAGCTGCCAGTTTCTAAAATTTCTTTGATTTTAGCGCTTATTGTTTTGCCAATACCGGGAATTTCGGTCAGTTCTCCACGCTGCAGCAATTCTTTAACCGGCTTATCCAACCGGGAAATTATTTTGGCCGCATTGCGGTAAGCTCTTATTTTAAAAAAGTTATCGCCCTTAATTTCCAACAAGTCAGCCATTTCATAAAATATCCAGGCAATTTCTATATTTAACATATACAAACAGCTCCTGTAAACAATGACAATTATTTAAACAAGTATTAGTTTTTCCTTGACCGTAAAAAGTTATTTGAATGACAGTGAAAAGAAACACTCATGAAGCTGCTGTAAAAACACTTCATGAGTGTTTGATTACCTTGTAACGGTTATTTAGGATTTTTGGTATCCATTAACTTTACCAGATTGTCGTAATCCTCCTGCAGCTTGCTTAACTCATCGGCAATGTTAATGGCCGCCAGTACCGCAGCATTAGTCATCGAAAGCCGAGGGTTGCGGCTGATCAGCTGTTTCATTTTTCTGTTGACATACTGAGCAACCATTTGCATATACTCGGGAGATTCTTTGCCCCGAAGCATATAGGAAGCTCCGCATATTTCCACCTCTACCCGAGTTTCCTGATCAGACATTGCCACCCCTCCCGAATTATTACCTATTACCGTCACTTTCGTCATAATTTAGCAAAATCCTGCTGCAAGGTACTAAATAAACCTTACTTCCACGGCATTTTTAACTTCTTAATTTAGCGGCAAATTGCCTGTTTAATGCCTGATAAATTTTTTCCACCTGTTTTGCTACCTCTTCATCAGTCAAGGTGCGATCAACGGCCTGGAATAACAATGAAAATGCAATGCTCTTGCAACCGTCAGGTACTTGATTGCCTTGATAAACGTCAAATACCCGCACCTGCTTCATTATTTTTCCTGCCGCTTTATTAATCGCATCTACCATGTCTCCCGTAGGCACATCTTTATTGACAATTACCGCTAAATCACGCTCTACCGCCGGATGTTTAGAAAGCTTTTGATAACGTGGCGGCGTAAATTCTAACTCCGCTAAATCCTTTAGATCAATTTTAACGGCAACAACCCGGTGCGGTAACTGGTAGTTCTCTTGCACGTCGGGGTGCAGCTCTCCGATTACGCCAATCATTTTACCGGCTACTTCAATTCCGGCAACCCGTCCGGGGTGAAAACTGGGAGCGGTCATCCGTACATAACACACATCTTTTAAGCCAATCTTGGCAAATAATGTTTCCAGCACACCCTTGGCATAGTAAAAATCCATCGGTTCTGCTGCTTTGCACCATGATTTTTCGGTGCTGCCGGAAAATACCATGGCTAAATTAAAGCGCTCCTCCGGTAAATCCTGACCTTCTTTCGGATAAAATACTTTGCCGATTTCAAAGATGGCAACGTTAGAAACCTGCCGATTATGATTGCGCTGCACTACCTCCAGCAAATTAGGGATGGGAACGGTACGCATTACCGACTGCTCTTCACTGAGCGGGTTCTGCAATACCAATGCATTGCGGAAAACGCTGTCTGCAGGTAAATTCATTTTATCGAAAACCTTCGGGCTGAAAAAGCCATAGGTTACTACTTCCTTTAAGCCACAGCCGCTTAAAATATCCTTAATGTCATGCAGCAGCTGCTGCTGTCGTGTTCTTTTACCTTGAGTAGTGACGCCGTATATTAATGTGTCCGGAATGTTGTTGTAGCCATAAATACGCGCTACTTCTTCAATTAAATCGGCTTCTATACTCACATCGGGACGGAAGGTAGGCACGGTAACCAATAGGCCTTCATCACTCTCTTGTACTTTAAACTGCAGGGAAAGCAGAATGTTTTTTATCGTCTCGGTATCGATTTTAACGCCCAACAGATGTTCTACACGTTTGGGACGCAAAGTAACGGTTTTTTCTAACACCGGCTTGGGATAATTGTCAATCACACCCTTAGCCACAACGCCGCCGGCATACTGCTGCATTAAGTAAGCGGCACGTTCACATGCCCGTACACAGCCGCCGATATCAATCCCTTTTTCAAAACGGGAGGAAGCCTCGGAACGCAACCCCAAAGCCTTAGAAGTTCGGCGTACACTGACCGGATTAAAGTATGCTGACTCAATTAAAATGTTAGTGGTATTGTCGGTAACTTCACTTTCCAAGCCGCCCATTACACCGGCCACTGCCGTCGGACCATGCGGGTCACTTATCACCAGCATACTTTCATTTAATATGCGTTCATTTTCGTCCAGCGTTTTCAGTGACTCGTTATTTTTTGCCCGCCGTACAATGATATGATGATCAGTCAAGCGATCGTAATCGAAAGCATGCAGCGGTTGGCCCAGTTCCAGCATCACATAGTTGGTAATATCAACAACATTATTAATCGGCCTAATACCGGCTGCCCGCAGCCGCTGCTGCATCCAGATAGGTGACGGGCCAATTTTAACTCCTTTTACTATTTTCGCTACATAACGCTGGCATAAGTCAATTGCTTCAATATCTACTTTTGCCAACTCACCGGCCTCTGCCCCCTGTTCATTAAGGGCAATCTCAGGGTATTTCATTTCCAGATTTAATAAGCAAGCTACTTCCCGGGCTACACCAATCATGGAAAGACAGTCACCGCGGTTGGGTGTCAGATCCAGCTCTAAAATGTAATCATCCAAACCAAGATATTCTTTAATGTCTAAGTTCAGTGGGGCATCTTCCGGCAGGATCATAATACCGTCCTGCTGATCAGGCGGCATAAGTTTAGCTTCAAAGCCCAGTTCCTGCCCCGAGCATAACATTCCGCGGGATTCCACGCCTCTCAGCTTAGATTTTTTAATGGTAATCCCTCCGGGAAGCTTGGCCCCTTCCATAGCCACCGGGACTTTATCCCCTTCCCTGACATTGGTGGCACCGGTGACAATTTGAAGCCGATTCTCTCCGTCGGTAGTAACTTGGCAGATCACCAACCTGTCTGCGTTGGGGTGGCGTTCAATTTTTAAAATCTGTCCGGTAACCACTTTTTCAATTCCTTCACCTAAATAGTGGACTTTTTCTACAGCCACACCGGCCATGGTGAGTTTATCGGCTAATTCCTGCGGGGGTATGTTCACATCGACAAATTCCTGCAGCCATTTATATGAAACCTTCATTGATTATGTACCTCCTTAAAACTGGGATAAAAACCGCAAATCGTTATCATAAAACAGCCTTAAATCATCAATGCCGTATTTAAGCATAGCAATGCGCTCTACACCCATACCAAAGGCAAAACCGGTCACCTCTTCCGGATTATAACCGGACATCTCCAATACTCGCGGGTGAACCATGCCGCAGCCAAGTATTTCCAGCCAACCGGTATGACCGCATACCCGGCAGCCTTCGCCTTTACACATCACGCAGGAAATGTCCACTTCCGCACTGGGCTCGGTAAAGGGGAAATAGCTGGGACGGAATCTGGTTTTTGTATTCTCCCCAAACATCTGCCGGGCAAATATACTTAAAACACCTTTTAAATCACTAAATGTTATATGCTTGTCTATTGCCAAGCCCTCTATCTGGGTAAACATCGGAGAATGGGTAGCATCGTCATCCCGGCGGTATACCCTGCCCGGAACAATGATCTTCACCGGCAAATTGGGTGCCGTCCTCTCCATCGTGCGCACCTGAACAGGCGAAGTATGGGTGCGCAGCAGCACGTCAGAAGTAATGAAAAATGTATCCTGCATATCCCGTGCCGGATGGTCTTTCGGAAGGTTTAAAGCTTCAAAGTTGTAATAATCCAGCTCTACTTCCGGACCTTCGGCAATGCTAAAGCCCATTCCTAAAAATATAGATTCGATCTCTTCCTGGATTTTAGTTAACGGGTGTTTGTTACCTTTTTGAAACGGCCGGCCGGGAAGAGTAATGTCAATCGTTTCACTGTTCATACGCTGTTCTTTTTCTAATTCTTTCAGTTCTTGATTGCGTTTAGATATTAATACCTCTAAATCAGATCTGATTTTATTGGCCAGCGCACCAATTTTGGGACGCTCTTCAGGGGATAATGAACCCATTCCCCTTAAGATTGAAGTAAGTTCACCTTTTTTGCCTAAATACTTTACTCTTAAGTTGCTCAGTTCATTTAAGGTTTCTGCCTTTGCCAATTCCTCTTGGGCAGTAGCAGCAAGATTTCTCAGTTTTTCTTCCATAACGTACCTCCATATAAAATTTTCTACATTGTTATACACTAAATCATTTTACAATATAATTAAATTAATAACAAAAAAAATCCGCCCTCAAAGTAAGGGACGGAATTAATCCGCGGTACCACCCTTGTTGTTTACACCCAAAAGGCATAAACCACTCGTTAGTGTACTGAGAATGCTTTCTGATAACGGTTGAAAGACCGGCACTACCTAATGGCAACTGTTTTGCAGTTGCGTTCAGCGTGCAGCTCCGGGGTGAACTTCATGTTATTAATCCATAGGCAGACTTGCAGTCGATGATCTGCCCTCCCTGAAAAGATTAATCTAACACTACTCTCCCCTTCACGGCTTTTGTGATAATTTTTACAAAAAATAATTATAAACAGTATACTTATTTAATGCGTTACTAACCTTCTGTAAAGCATGTAAGCTCTGACGGATCCGGTTGCTTCAAACAGCCTCCAAAAGTAATCGGCGGTTAATGTCATTGATACACAACCTTTCCTCAGTATTTTATATCCGACTTCAATTATATCATAGAGCCACATGCAAAAACAAGGAATTTACAGATAATTTGCAATTAGGGCCTCTCCATCCTCTGCCTCACCGCTTCATACAACATAATGGCGCAGGCAACTGCCGCATTTAAGGATTCTGCATTTCCCGGCATGGGGATTGTTGCTGCCACATCAGCAAAATTAATAGATTCAGGCGACGGTCCGTTTGCCTCATTACCTACAACCAAAGCCACATCCTGCTTTAAATCAATCCCTTGGATTGTTCTGCCGTATTCAGGCTGCCCCAGCACTACCTTTACCTTGTACTGCTGCAAGATTTTCCAAACCGCCCGGTTGTCATTTAGCATGATAATCGGCAAGTGAAAAATTGAACCCATTGTGGAACGCAGGGTTTTGGGATTATACAAATCCACCGTTCCTTTAAGCAATATTACACCGCTTGCCTTTGCCGCATCAGCAGTGCGCACAATCGTGCCCAAATTGCCGGGATCCTGCACCCCGTCTACCAAAACTAACAACAATGGTCGTGGTGCAGAAAAGACATCTTCTAACCGATAATTGGGCATGCGTACCAAAGCCAGTATGCCTTGGGGATTATCAGTATGAGCTATTTCTTTCAGTAAACCGCTGGCAATTTGCCAACAAGGTATGTTTTGCTCCTTCGCTGTTTTTAACAGTGCCACACCGCGGGCATTATTCATAATTTTAGCCGAGTAAAACAAAGCTTCGGTTTGCCAACTTGAGTTTAACAATTCTTCAATAAACCTAATGCCTTCTATGATAAACTTCTGTTCCTTTTGCCTAAACTGACGGCGGGCAAGTTTAATTAAGTATTTAATTTTCGGATTTGATCTTTGCAGTTCCATCTTCATTCACGCCTGTATTACAGTTTATTGAGCGGTTAGAAGCGATCATCTCGGCCATTGGTTGCCGATACATATCATCACGGTACTTCAATATTCTAATTTTATACTTTCCGGCAGCAAAAATAAAGTGGGGTGGCAAATTGGGGTTCGGTTCCTGCCTGTTTTCGAAAATGTTTCTTTGACAACTACATTTACCGGCTAAAACAAAAAAGGCTGAAGCACTACCAGCCTTTGGCCGGTAATACTTCAGACCCTTTTTTAAAAGCTATCCTAGTTATGCTGTGCTTTAGCCACTTCTACTAATTTATTGAAGCTTTGAGTGTCATTCACAGCCATGTCAGCCAGCATTTTGCGGTTAATTTCAATACCGGCCTTTTTCAAGCCGCTCATGAAAGTGCTGTAGTTAATTCCATTCATCCGTGCCGCAGCGTTAATCCGGGCAATCCAAAGCTTGCGGAATTCACGCTTACGTACTTTGCGGTCACGGTATGCATAATGTAATGATTTCATAACTTGCTCGTTGGCTACTCTATAAAGTTTGCTTTTTGCACCGCGGTAACCTTTAGCAAGTTTAAGTACTTTTTTATGTCTTTTGCGAGATGCAACACTGGTCTTTACCCGTGGCATAAAACATTCCTCCTATCCAACTTGATGGTAATTAGAGCTTAATAAGGCAGTAATTTTTCCATTCTTTTAGCGTCTGCAGCGGAAACAATGGTGCTCTTACGCAGATTACGCTTACGTTTAGGTGATTTTTTGCCTAAAATGTGGCTATGATAAGCATGCATACGTTTAATCTTACCTTTAGCAGTACGCTTAAATCTTTTGGCAGCACCACTGTGGGTTTTAATTTTTGGCATAAATAATGCACTCCTTCCTAGTCGTGTTTATCTGTTTTTGGTGCTAAAACCATAACCATGTTGCGGCCTTCTAACTTCGGCTGCCTTTCTACATTACCTAAATCAGCCAAATCCTCGGCCAAACGTTTAAGTATTTCTTGGCCTTTAGGGGTATAAACTATTTCTCGCCCTCTAAACATAATAGTAGCCTTGACTTTATCGCCGTTTTTGAGGAAACGCATGGCATTACGCAGTTTTACCTTATAGTCGTGTTCCTCAATATTCGGGCGCATTTTTACTTCTTTAACATTAATCACATGCTGCTTCTTTTTGGCCTCTTTCTCACGCTTACTTTGCTCATACTTATACTTACCGTAGTCCATTAGACGACAAACCGGTGGCTTAGCCTGGGGAGCAATTTCAACCAGGTCAATCTGATATTCTTCTGCCACACGCAGGGCCTCCGAAAGACTAACCACACCTAACTGCTTACCGTCAGGAGCAATCAATCTAACTTCCTTGGCTCTAATTTCTTCATTAACGCGCAGATCTTTACTAATACAAGTCCACCCCCAAAAGATATTTGATATATAAAAATTAAATGCCGGCGTAACTTAAAAAGGGTGGCCGATCAGCCACCCTTTAATTACAGTTAAATTAATTAAAGACACAAATTGACCATCTTTAAATTAATTTATTACTCATAACCTTACTAACAACCAAATAAACAGGCGTCGTAAGGTGAGAAGCGGATGGCTTCTACTTGACATGATATGGTATTTTTAACGTTAGAATTATATCACACCGCATTCACGGTGTCAACCATTTATGCTTTAGAGTCAATTTCTTTGAGCAGTTTAGCCTCAAATTCATCCACTGACATTACACCCAGATCGCCTTCTCTGCGATGTCTTACCGCCACAGAATTTTGGTTCATTTCTTTATCGCCTACTACCAACATATACGGGATCTTTTGATTTTGTGCGTCTCTGATTTTATAATTCATTTTTTCATTTCTGGTATCTAATTCTACGCGGACATCCTTGCTGCGCAACCGTTCCATAATCTTTTCTCCGTATTCCGCATGTCGATCGGTAATCGGAATAATTCTTAACTGCACCGGTGCCAACCAAGTGGGAAAAGCTCCCGCATAATGCTCAGTCAGAATGCCGATAAACCTTTCAATACTGCCAAACACTACCCGGTGAATCATTACCGGACGATGTTTTTGACCGTCCTCACCGATATAGTTAAGATCAAATTTTTCCGGCATGAGAAAATCTAATTGGATAGTACCGCACTGCCAAGTGCGACCAAGACTGTCTTCTAAATGAAAGTCAATCTTCGGGCCGTAAAAAGCCCCGTCACCTTCATTAACCTTATAATCTATGCCCTTTTCTTCCAGCGCCTCACGCAAGGAATTCGTGGCCAGATCCCAAATTTCATCTGAACCCATTGCTTTTTCCGGCTTGGTAGAAAGTTCAACATGGTAGTGCAAATTAAATACGTCATAGAAGTAATCAAACAAATCAATGACACCGAGAATCTCATCTTTCACCTGCGAGGGCAGCATAAAAATGTGCGCATCATCCTGTGTAAAGCAGCGTACCCTCATTAATCCGTGCAAAACACCGGAAAGCTCATGCCGGTGTACCAAGCCAAGTTCAGCTAAGCGGATAGGCAGTTCCCGGTAGCTGTGAACTTTAGTTTTGTAAACCAATATGGCACCCGGACAGTTCATGGGCTTTACAGCATAATCGTTTTCGTCGATCTTAGTAAAATACATGTTTTCTTTATAGTGTTCCCAGTGGCCGGATTGTTCCCACAACGAGCGGTTTAAAATCATTGGCGTGCGGATTTCCTGATAGCCGCGTTTTTTATGTTCCTCCCGCCAAAAGTTTTCCAGTTCGTTGCGAATAATCATGCCCTTGGGATGGAAAAAGGGGAATCCCGGGCCTTCCTCTTGAATGCTGAACAAATCAAGTTCTTGACCTAATTTGCGGTGATCACGGCGTTTAGCTTCTTCCAAACGATGCAAATGTTCATCTAACATTGATTTTTTAGGGAAAGAAGTGCCGTAAATGCGCTGTAGCATTTTGTTCTTTTCATCGCCGCGCCAATAGGCGCCTGCCAAGCTCAATAGCTTTATTGACTTTAATTTGCCCGTTGACGGCACATGGGGGCCGGCACACAAATCCACCCAGTCTCCTTGAGAGTAACAAGATATTACCGCATCCTCAGGCAAATCTTCGATCAATTCCACCTTATAAGGCTCGTTCGCTTCTTTAAACCGCTTAATAGCTTCTTCTCTGGAAAGTTCAAACCTGGTAAAGGGCAGATCTTCCTTAATGATCTTATTCATTTCTGCCTCAATTTTTTCTAAGTCTTCCGGAGTAAAGGTGTGCGGTGAATCAAAGTCATAATAAAATCCGTCTTTAATAGCCGGGCCAATTGCCAGTTTAGTGCCGGGAAATAATCTCTGCACTGCTTGAGCCAGCACGTGAGATGTGCTGTGGCGATAAACGTTCTGGCCTTCTTCAGAATCAAAGGTTAAAATCTCCAGCTCTGCATCTTCGTTAATCGGATAATTTAAGTCCACCAGTTTACCGTTTACTTTACCGGCAAGGGCGGCCCGCGCTAAGCCGCCGCTGATATCTTTAGCGATTTCTGCAACGGTGACGCCCGGTTGATACTGACGCACCGAACCGTCTTTTAAGGTTATGTTAATCATTGTATTCCTCCTTACTTATTAACCTGATAAATAATAAAAACCCGTCCCTGAAAGATCAGGGACGGGATTGCTTCCCGCGGTTCCACCCTGGTTGGCAAAAATATTTTGCCCAACTTGGTTTGGCAGATAACGGTGCCTTCCGGTCGGCTTAATGGCCAAACAGCGGATGTTGTTTGCGTTCAGCCGACAGCTCCAAGGTGGTTTGTGACTTTAACAGTGCCAAAGGTGCTTCCAGCCAAGGCACCTTTTCTCTGGAGGATGTTACAGCCACTTTTCCTTGTCATCGCCAAATTTATATATTTCTCGTAAATTATATTTTACATCATCACTGCTGTCAACTTAAATAATCTAAAATTTGCATAAACAAAAACTGCAATAAACCGATAATAAAGCCAAGTACGGCGCCTAATTTTTCAATATGCTTTAACTCTCTGGCAGCAACGCTCACAATAATTCTTTCCACGTGGTCAATTGGATATTCATTTAATTTGCTTTCTACCAAAGCGGCAACATCAAACTGCTTTTTAATCTCACCACCCAATTGTTCCATTGTGCGGGTTAGCATAGTCGGCACCTGTCTATTGATCACTTCCGTGACTACTTCCAAAAGAACGTTTTTTAAAGCCGACGGCACCCAAGGCGGTACTCTTTCATCAATCATATTTTGTACCGACCGACGAATGGATGCCAGTAACTTGCCTAATAATTCAGGAGAGTGTAACACCTTGACAATATCATCAGAAGTAAGCAATTCTTGTTCCACTACCTGCCCTGCTCTTCTAGCCAGTTCAGCACGCCGTTTCGGCACCAAACCTTGAATGGTGTAAGGCAGTAACGGTATTTTTCTAGGTTGATGCGGCCTAAATATTAAATGTATTGCCAGTTTATTGGTAACCCAACCCACAAAAGCCGCTACCAGCGGCAATATAATAAGTTGAATAATCATAAGCATAATATATCAATTTTCGTTTTTTTCAGCAACATATCAATAAAAAAAGCCGAAATTAACTTGTAAACGTTAATTTCAGCTTATGCTTTTATTTAACTTCATTCTGACACCATTCACACCCGGTGCAAGTTTCCACTCGGCCCACAAATACCTCTTTAATAGTCTTAACAGTACTTGCCGGAAAATTATTTTCTTGATAGTGAAATACTATTTTACGGGGTGATATTGAAATCAAGGCACTGATTAACAAATCTTCGTAACTGATTTCATTGTCTATCTGCATGACTACATCTTCAAGGTAATCATTGCTGATATTCTGCTTTTTATCGTCATAAAGACAAAAATGCCCATTAGACTTTGCTACCACATGAGTAATATCCACGCGGGGATCCTGGATTTCTACAAAATAGCGTAACAGTTGGATAAATTCTCCATACTCTTTTTCCATTAAAAAGTCATCAACGGCGTTTTCAATGGCATTTCTTAATTCACTGATGTATTCTTTTAACCGAAAACGAATAAATCCTTCAACCACCAATTGATCGTTTGTGTTTAAAAACTCACAAAGTCGCTGATATATCTGGTTGCGGCGGAGCACATTTCGCGATATACCGTTGGCACCGTTGCCCTGAATGTATTTTTGCACGTTTTCTAAAATCAATCTTCTTTCTGACTCATCAAAGTAGTAATAGTTATCGCGTATAATATCATTAATAATAATTGACTCCCACTTGTTTAGAATGACATCTGATACAACACTGGCCACATAATTTTTAAAAATTCTATAACCGTTTTCTCCATGTTTTTGGGGGGAATCTTTATTTAAACAGCACTGAAGAAATGTATATTTGCCGCGGGGCAGTTCGTTAATCTCAACCTTCAGACCGTCTCTTTCCAACACCCGGAATTGCCTGGATAAACTGTTTTTTAATAAATCTATATTTTGAGAAGCTCCGATAGAAATGTGCGCATTCAAAATTTTCACCCCTTCCAAATACAATATATGTTTATTGCTAAAATTGTTTGCTGTTTTATTTCGCTAAAAAGGAGTATTGGCTATTTATCTTTTAGCTATGCCTTGTAATTTATAAGGGCTCAACCATTATGTTGAACTTTGCCCAACATATTTTTATTGCTAACATATATAAAATATTTTTAAAAGTATAAGCATGGTGTTTGTAATTTACACTCAGTCATTAATATGGCAAAATTTGCTTATTTTTTTTAATTTTGTGTTTTTGACAATACTAGGTAACAATTTTATACTTTGGTTATATGTATAGTTTATAAATTAGCGCAACTGTTGTTGTTTAGTTAGCTAAAAACCGCTCTGGGAGCATGGGAGGTTGAAAGATTTGAGCGTGATCAATATTGCTACCCTAGACCCTACATTTAAAGATGAAGTTATTTCTAAAATGTGCACGGAAAAAAACCCCTTTGATTTTAATAACTGCTTGACTTGCGGCATGTGCACCGCCGGCTGCCCTTACAGTGATGTTCACGACAACGCTGATCCGCGAAAATTTTTAAGACAAATTGCCCTTGGTATGAGAGAAGAAGTTTTAAATTCTAAGTTCATTTGGGCTTGCACCATGTGCGGGCGCTGTACCATGGAGTGCCCGATGGGAGTTGATGTGGCCACAGTTGTGAGAACAATTCGCGGAAACTTTGGATTAACGGCTCCCGGGTTTTTGCAAGAGGTCGTTGATGCACAAATCAATACCGGTAACCAAATGGAAGTAACAAAAGAAGACTATCTTGACACGCTGGAGTGGATGGAAGAAGAATTACAGGCGGAAGTTGGCGACCCCAATGCTAAAATTCCCGTCGATAAAGAAGGCGCTGAGTTTTTATTCCTGTGGGACCCACGGGAAATTAAGTATTATCCTCAGGATGTACAAAGCATTGCTAAAATCATGTGGTATGTCAAAGCAGACTGGACCTGCGATAGCGTCAAGATACTATGGGTTTTTTAAAGAAAAAAGTATTCCTCTGTTTACCTTCCAGCCTTAAGCGTAACTTATTGACTTAAGTAACTGGGAAGTACCAGTTCTTTTACCAATATTCAAAATAGTTATGTTACCGATGGTTTCGTGCGATCCGGCAAGCTTTCGTTTTCTGATAATTTCTTGGTCTATTTTTACCTTCCTTGCTTCATTTATGGCTGTTTTCTTTCTTTTTATAAACAATTCATATACATTACCACCATTTGCTACAAAAACTCTTAATCTGGCCATCTGGTCTACACCTGTTTTACTCCAAGCCAAGGGCCTTGAACTTAACCTAGACGACAAAATATGGCTAACATGGCCTTCTGCACTGCAGCCAACATAATCCGCATCATATTGCCGCATTATACCTTCCCAGTTGCCCAGTATGTACCTTCTTGCTTCCTGCACCGCCCTTCTCTTTGTTTCCGGTTCGGTTGCACAAATGATTGCCTTAAATAACTCTTTTACGCTATCCTTGTCTCCCGCATTTATATAATCCCACATAATTGGTGTGGTGTAGCTCATATGTGCTGTAGCTTGTGTTACATACTTTGATAAGTGGTAACGGTCCAACACATAGATGCTTCCCTTTATCCAGCCTAGTCCATTCTTTATCCAAGGTGCCCCATCCCCTGATAGGTATATCTTTTCTATAGCATCCATGTCATAAGCCTTATCTATATAGTCTAAAACTTCTACCCATAATTCATCAGTGTTTGTATAAACACCACTAAAATATCTTGCATTCAATAGTTTCCAGCGATCTTTACCAATCCTTTTTCTGCCCTCATGCACATATACAAGCTTTGGCTCTATATAACCTCCGTTCTGAAGCGCCACATGATCTTCATCTGCTTCTATGTAGAGTACCTTTACAGTCTTTTTAGCTTGTTTAATCTCTACTAAATTATTTTCGACACGCCCAAGCTCACGTATACTGTTCATTACTGTCTGTGATGTTAGAGTTACTGCTTCAGAAACTTTTTCTCCGCTTTTGCTGTAAGGCATATATACTGCTTCTTCTATCAGTTTTGCCTTCAGCGAAGCGTCTAGCTTGTCATGGGCTGATATGCCCACTGCCTCATCCGACAAGTAGCTATATTCACCTGTATTTTTGTTCCTGTAATATGTTCTTTTATACCTGACTTCGCCAAATATTGTAGCAAGAGTCTTTTTAGCTGCTTTTTCTTTTACTGTCCAGCACCGTTTACGTTCTTTGCTGTTTTTATATACCTGATCTACTGTTTCCAAGGCTTCAGCAACTAAGGTTACTCCAACTTCATCCAACGTCTTCTTAATAGCGAGAATGAACTCGGATATATCTTTTCCTTCTCTTATTAGGTTTTCTAGCTCTTTTTCAAAACTACCAATGATTTTTTGTACTATTTCCTGTATAATTGATTCCATAAGAGTATCTCCTTTTCTGTGGTTGTTGTGTTTCTTGGCAAATTCATGATATCACAGAGGAGATACTCTTTTCTTTTATTTTGTGGTTTTTCCCAAAGTAATTTTACGCTAACTGGACCTGCAGCAGTCGCTGGTGGGATGCCACTCACTACGGTTTATTTAGCGGCAATGATGAACACTCTAGAATTTTAATAGAAAGAATCGGTGAAGAAGTTAAACGACTAAAGGTAAAATATGTAGTGGTCACCGAGTGTGGACATGCTACCAGAGCACAAAAATGGGGGCCTAAGGTGTGGACCAAAGACCCCTTCTACCCGGTTTACAGCCTGTTAGAAATGATGGTTAAATGGATTAAGGAAGGCAAATTAAAAGTAGATAAAAGTATCAACAACGAAAAAATTACTTTGCATGACCCTTGCAACGCTGTGCGTAAGGAAGGCTTGATTGAAGAACCAAGATTTATCTTAGAAAATGTAGTTGAAGATTTTGTAGAAATGAATCCCCATGGCAAGCATAATTACTGCTGTGGCGGCGGTGGCGGTCTATTGGCCATGGGCAATGAGATTTACCCCTACCGTATGGCCAAAGGCAAACTAAAAGCCGAGCAAATTAAGGCCACCGGTGCCAAATTAGTGGCCTGCCCCTGCCACAACTGTTTTGACCAATTAACTGATATTATTAAGTATTACGAATTAGATGCCAAGGTCGTCCATATTCACCATTTAGTCAGTCAAGCACTGATATTGGATGAACGGCCTGAATAATAAACTTTTTCGCAGCAAACCTTATATGTTACTCCCCTTCTTAGGCCGGTAGGCTTTAAGTGTAGCCTTCCGGTTTTTTGTTTATTGCACTGCCTGTGACGGTTGATCATACCTGACCAATTTACGACTGGTGGCCATGATCATTGTAAACATAATTGCCGCTCCCAATAGATACGGACCGTACATATAGCTTTTGTAAAACCAACCGCCGATTACCGGTCCTAAAATTCTTCCCAAACTGCCAAAGGACTGCATAATACCTAACGATAACCCTTGCCCGCCGGTAGCATTTTTAGTCACCAAGCTGGACGAACAGGGCCCCATTAAAGCATTACCTATACTGAAAACAGCCACACTTACAGCCATCGTTAAGGAGTTAGAGGACAAAGTAACCAATAGCATGCCGGTCGCAGAAATAACTACACCGTATTTAACTAAATTAGCATCACCGAAGCGGGCGACAAGTTTGCCAATAAAGAATCCTTGAACGATAACCGACACTAACCCCATAACAGCAAATATCGTGCCCATCGTAGCTGAGTTAAAACCTGCTTTATCCGTTGCAAATAAAGGAAAAGTTCCTTGAAATAAAGCCATGGAAAAGTGTGTAAGAAAAGCAACCACAAAAAGCAACAACAGCGGATGATGAATACTTTTTACTAAATCTTTACCTTGCGGTTTAGCAGCAACCGCTTTCCGCTCTTTTAAGGATTCCGGTAAAAAGATAAAAGCAAACGGAAAAGTTAATAATGCAAAGCCCCCGGCAACAAAAAATGGCAGTGAAAAGCTAAAATGCCCTAACCAGCCGCCTAAAACCGGTCCGAAAACCATGCCGACCCCCATTGCTGCCCCCATCAGTCCGATATTTTTAGAACGGGCCTCCCCGGTGGTAATATCGGCAATATAAGCCATGGCAGTAGGCAGTACAGCCGATGAAAAAATACCGGCCAGTATTCTGGCAGCAAAAAGCATTTTCAAACTTTTGGCTAAACCAAACAAAATAAAGGTTATTCCAAAGGTGATAATTCCTATCATAAGTACCGGGCGGCGGCCAATGCGGTCGGATAACCGTCCCCAGAACGGTGTAAATATGAGCTGCATTAAAGAAAACAGCGCCAAAAACAAACCGTATGTAATCGACCCACCGCCTAATTCCTCAATATAAAAAGGCACGATAGGAATAACCAGGCCAAAACCGGCCATCACTAAAAACAACGAAATAAACAAAATGATAATTGCTTTCTTTTGCTCTTTTATCACTATATCCCTACCCTCTATATAAAATAAATAATTAAACAATTAATTAATTTAGTTATTAAATTATATTGTTAAAAAAATTTACTAATAATTAAATCATAATATTTAAATTACACTGCAATAAAGTAAAAAACCCTCCACAAGCTGTGTCGGGTTAATATTGGTGGGACGTACTGGAATCGAACCAGTGACCTCTGCGATGTCAACGCAGCACTCTAACCATCTGAGCTAACGTCCCCTAATATAAAAACTTAGCCGCCCGCTTTACGAGGCATATTTTATTATGCCCTAACGGGCGGTAAATGTCAAGACCGAATTTTTAACTGGCGGTTAACCGCTCCCAAAATTTTAAAATTCTCCCCTTTTCCTGCACATCCTCTGCTGCCACCAAAGGTACTTGTGCAATCTCTTGTTCGCCGGAAATTATAGCTAGCCATCCCAACTGCTGATCTTTTTTTACCGGTGCAGTGATATTACTAGGCAGCTGCACCTTTAAATTTACGTCTTCTATGTCGGGAGGCAGCTGTACTTTTAAATCGCTTTTAACCGCCGCCGGCACTGATGCTTTTCTTCCGTCCGCCACTGCTAGTTCACCGAAAATTTGCCCCTGCTCGGCAACGGTGTGTTCTTGATGAGCAAAGCCGTATTCCAGCAATTGGGCGGCATCCTGATACCGGTTTCTGCTGTGCAGCACTACCGCTATCAGTTGTCGGTTATTACGTGTAGCGGAAGCAATCAAGCAATTTCCCGCCCGGGCGGTTGTACCGGTTTTAACGCCGTCTACCCCGGGATAATCGTTTTTTAACAGCCGATTAGTATTGCGAATGACCTTTTTCCGATCGCTGTCATACCAATGAACGGTGGTTTCTTTTGTACTAACCCACTTGGCAAAGGTGGGATTTTGTAAAGCATAGCGGGTAATCCTGGCCAAATCATAGGCGGTGCTGTAATGGTTGGGCACTGAATATCCGTTGGTATTGACAAAATTGGTATTGAGCGCCCCCAAGGCTAACGCCTTTTGGTTCATTAGTTTCACAAAATGGTCATGATCCCAGCCTACATGCTCCGCTATCGCTACTGTGGAGTCGTTGGCAGAATATATTAACGCTGCTTTGATCAGTTCACTTAAATAAATTTTTTCCCCCTCTTTAAGATAAATCTGCGAACCGACATAAATATTTTCTGCCCGTTTGCTTATAGTAACAACATCTTGAGGATTTCCTAATTCAAGGGCCAAAATAGCTGTCATTATTTTGGTTAAACTGGCCGGCGAGCGCCGTTTATCAGCATTTTTGCTGTAAAGAACCTGTCCGGTTTCTGTATCAAGCAGCACTGCCGCATCTGCAGTAACTCTAGGTGCTGCGGCATCCGCCAAGCCGGGATTAAACGTTATTGTTAAACATAGCAGGCAGATATTAATCAGTTTTTTTATCATTTATTTTTACCCCCTGGTTTTTTATTTTGACTTTACAGGAGGTAATTTATTTAAAAACCGGATACCAATTTTTTACACTAACATTTAGTGCTAATCAGCGAGTTAACAAAATATGTATAACTTAGTAAAAAAATATTTAGGTGGTGAGATTTTGAAGGTATGGAGTATTAACTTATACAAGTGGCGCAAACGACTGCCCTTTTTAGCCGCTTGTTTGGCAGTAGCGGTAGTATTCACAGTTGTTGCCACACGGCTGCCCGATGCACTCCCTACTGCGGGTGAAAAAGCTGTAGAACCCCAAAAAGCCGCTCACTATATGGTAAAAACCGACGAAAAAGTTGTTGCCCTTACTTTTGACTGGAGTTACGGAACGGAAGTAGCTAATCCGGTGCTTGATATTTTAAAAGAAAGAAATGTTAAATGTACATTTTTTATCTCCGGCCCGGCAGCTTTAAAATACCCGGAAATCTCTAAACGCATTGCCGCTGAAGGCCACGAGGTTGCCAGCCACGGGCATGAGCATGTAGATTTAGATAAGCTGTCTAAAGAACAAGTTAAAGCTAACATTATGAATGCACATAAGAATATCAAAGAAGCTACCGGCAAAGATGCAAAATTAATTCGCTGCCCTAACGGGGCTTGGCGCGGTTCCGTACTGGAAGCCGCCAATGAGCTTGGTTACACCGTCATCCAATGGGATACCGACTCACTGGACTGGTTTAAAGACCGCAGTGCCGCACAAATTGCCGAGCGTGTGTTAAGCAACGTCCATCCCGGAGATATCATTTTAATGCATGCCAGCGACGTTTGTGACCGCACCCCGGCAGCTTTGCCCACCATACTTGACGGCTTAGAAAAAGAAGGCTATAAGTTGGTAACCGTTTCGGAATTATTAAAATACGGCCCCGGAATAACAAATTAAAGTAAAATAAAAAGGATCACTTGGCTAAGGTGATCCTTTTGGTTTTTATTATATTAGCGGTGCGAATAACTACCTCACCGCAGATAATACCAAACAGCGCGCCAAATAATACATCGGTAGGATAATGCACCCCCACATAAATACGGGAAAACCCAATGGCCAGAGCAATAACTACCGGCAGCCACTTTTGCGTGGGCCACAGCTTGGCAATTACATAAGCACAGGCAAAGGAGGTAGCGGTATGCCCCGACGGAAAGGAATAGGATTGTTCCGGTGGCACTAAAATTATAATATCTTCTAAACCGACAAAGGGCCGCGGGCGAGCCACCAAAGCTTTTATCCATTCTTGACACAACAGGTAACTAAAAACTAAAGCGACCAGTGTAATTACAGCTACCTGTTTGCCTTGTGCTTTGCCAAAGAAAAATAATAAGGCGCACCAAACAAGCCAAATTAAACCACCGGTGCCTAAATTAGTAATTACAGGCATTATCTGGTCTAGCAGCGGATGGTGCCGCCGGTAAACCTGCATAAACAAATCCGTATCAATCAGTTGAATTGCGTTGAGTAATTCTGCCAGCATAATTATCTCCATTCTTACTTAATGCGGGACCGCCGAACAAACCAATAGAAAAATAATAATAAAATTCCTATTATCACTACAATGTCCAGCCGGTGAAACCATGGTTTTATAAGCTGCCAATTTTCACCCAATTTCAATCCCACATAAACTAACAAAATGCTCCAAGGAAGCGAGCCAAGAAAGGTATAAACGACAAACCTTTTAAAATTCATTTGGGCTATTCCGGCAGGCAAGGAAATAAAAGTGCGCACAACGGGCATCAGCCGGGTAAAAAACACCGTTGCCTCGCCATATCGGGCAAACCAGCGATCCGCTACAATTAGGTGCCTTTGGTTTATCCCGATGTATCTGCCGTACTTTATTAATAACGGCCGTCCGCCGTAATAGCCTAAGTAATAAGATATGATTGAACCGCAGGTACCGCCTACGGTACCGGCCAAAACCGCACCCCAAAAAGTAAGATGCCCAGCAGATACTAAATATCCGGCAAAGGGCAGAATCAGTTCGCTGGGCAGTGGAATGTTGGCGCTTTCTATTGCCATCGCAACCGCAACGCCCCAGTAACCGAGGCTGATGATGAAATCAGTAACCCAGGAAAAACTGCGTTCTATTATAGCATAAATCTCATTAAGCATTAATACACCTCCTATGTAAGCCTATGCATATGAAGCTTGTATTAATGCTCAGAGACAGTGATAACTTGCGGTTGGACACTGCATTTAAAACCTAATTTTGTTAAGTCTTCCACCGAAATATAACTTAAACCGTCAATCATGATGCTTTCCGATGAGGAAATAAATTTTTGTTGTTTTCCGTTGTTTATAATAATGCCGTTGCCTTTGACATCCCAATTAACTTCATAGCCAAAAATCTCCATTGTAGCCCGCAGCGGGAGATAATAAGTATTATTTTTTTGCAAAACTGAACTCGACATCAGCGGAAGCTCTTGGCCGTTTACATTAACGCTGTTTTTACCCACTGTATATTGTAGCGTATATTTAACGGTAGGTTTAAGCAGTTTTTGTGCGGCATACAATTCGGCACCCGGCGTCAAAACCGGCCGGTCAGGGTCTATACCTACACCGTCGATAAATTCCCCTTTCGGAAGTTTATATTTTGCCACGGTTAGCTTCAAAGCACCGCCGTTAGATAAATTATATATTGCTTGCACCGTGCCCTTACCATAGGTTTGACTGCCCACTAAAGTAGCCACACCGTAATCCTTTAGCGCTCCGCTTAAAATTTCTGCCGCACTGGCGGTGTTGCTGTTTACCAAAATCACTACCGGCATCTCTGCCGCCCAACCGGTACCGAATGTGCGATAAAATTCTTCCTCGCCGTTACGATCCACCAGGGCCACTACCTTTGTCCCGGAGGGTAAAAATTCACCGGCCATGCGCACCGCCGCCATTAGATAACCGCCGGGTTCATCTCTTAAATCTAAAATAAAGGCGCTAGCCCCTTGACTGCGTAAACTTTTTAAAGCGGCACTGAACTCCAAGGCCGTATTGCTGCCAAAGCTGTTAATATCGATATAACCGATATCATTATGTAATAATTCTGCTTCTACCGTCGGTATATCTACAACGGAACGGGTTAGTTTAGAGCTAAACTCCCGTTCACCGCGCTTTACGGTTAAAGTAACGGCAGTGCCCTTCTGCCCACGAATTTGCATTGATACTACACTGAGGGATTCTTGATAGGTGCTCTTTCCATCCACCGCAACGATCAAATCGCCAACCTTAAGTCCCGCCCGCTCAGCAGGGGAATTTTTGAAAATTTCCACAATCACAGGATAATCCCCTTGCATTTGTATGCTTACACCTATGCCTACATAGTCACCTTCCAAGGAATTTGAAAATTCCTCCAGCGACTCTTTATTCAAATATTCGCTGTGGGGATCGTTTAGGATGTTAAATATTCCTTCTATTGCCCCATTAACTAAAGTATCTAAATCCGGCTGAGCAACATGATTTTGCAGCGTTAAATCAAGCACCTCTTCAATAGTAATCGCTGCATCCACAAAATTATCGTCAGCAAAAGCAGGCAGGGCAAACAACAATGAAAAACAGAGAGTTATTAGCACAACATATTTACGCAGCAAAAAATCACCTCATATTCCCTTTGTTTAACAGTTAATTCGTTATTGATTTTGCGAATTCCTTCCAGGCAGGTATTACAGACAACAGTGGTGAAAATAATAAGAAAGATAAAATGAGGCAGGTGCTTTTTGTGTCACTGGATACCTTAGTAATAGTTGACGGCAACAGTTTAATCTATCGGGCCTATTACGCCATCCCCATGTTAACTACTTCCCGCGGATTGATTACCAATGCCGCTTACGGATTTACCAACATGCTTTTTAAAATTTTAGAAGAGGAACAACCCGGCCTAGTAGCCGTTGTTTTTGATAAAGGAAGGGTTACTTTCCGCACTAAAGAGTACAGCGAGTACAAAGCCAACCGGGCAGCCATGCCGGATGAACTGCGCCCGCAGCTCCCGATAGTAAAAGACATATTAAAAGCCATGCGCATTAAAACATATGAATTGGAAGGCTACGAAGGAGATGACTTAATTGGCACTATCGTGGCCAAAGCCGAACAAACCGGTCTTTCTACACTGATTGTCACCGGGGACCGGGATGTCCTGCAGTTGGTATCGCCGCGCACCAAGGTGCTGTTCACCCGCAAAGGCATCAGTGAACTAGAAATTTTTGATGAAGGTAAAGTATGGGAACGGTTTGGAGTGCATCCCAATCAGTTTACTGATTTTCGTGGGTTAACCGGCGACAGTTCGGACAATATTCCGGGAGTGCCGGGTATTGGAGAAAAAACCGCTGCCAAACTGCTGCAGCAGTATGCCACTATGGAAGAAATTTTAGCACACACGGCAGATTTGCCTAAGCGACAGCGGGAAAACTTAGAGAAATATCGGGAGCAGGCACTGCTGTCTAAAAAACTGGTTACCATTGAGCAAAATGTTCCCATTGATATAGATTTATCTGAATGTGCTTATAGTGGGCCGGATTATCCCAAAATGCTGGAACTGTTTTCTAAGCTGGAATTTAAATCCCTGATTAAAAAACTGGTTGCCGGAAACAACCGCTCAGACAAAAGAGACGCTAAGCAACAAAATGATTTGCCAAAGGTGGAAGCTTATAGTGTCGGTTACCAACGGGTTACTAAATCCGAGCACATAGAACAAATTAAACAGCAGCTGGCTACAGCCGACAGTATTGCCATTGCTTTGGAAGGCACCAAAGAAACCGGCTTATCTGCAGCAGCCTTGGCCGTCAATGACAAGCTCTATTATTTGCCGGTTGAAAACCAGCCGTCACTGTATCTGCCGTTGCTAAAAGAAATCTGCGAAAGCGAAACCGGTAAATTACTGCACAACGGCAAAGAAGCCATTTGGCTTTTGCACTGCCATGATATTGCCCTAAATAACTTAGCGTTTGACACCATGGTGGCCGCTTATTTGCTCAACCCCACTGCCAACAGCTATGATTTAGAAGAACTGGCACTGCAGTATCTGGGTACCGTGTTGCCCGGTCAAGGGGAAACGGCACTGCCGGCCAGGGCGGATGTGCTGCAAAAAATTCTGCCGCTGCTAAAAGAAAAACTTGCCGAACAACAAGAAGAACGCTTGTTTTATGATGTAGAGCTACCGCTGGTCAGCATACTGGCGCAAATGGAAATAGACGGGGTTGCGGTAGACAAATCCATTTTAGAACAAATGTCCGCTGAATTAGGCGAGCGTTTAGCCGCCCTGTGCCAAGAAATTTACGCTATTGCCGGTGAAGAATTCAACATTAACTCACCAAAACAGTTGGGCTATATTCTATTCGAAAAACTGAAACTGCCGGTAATTAAAAAGACCAAGACCGGCTATTCCACTGATGCCTCCGTACTGGAAGAACTGGCGGCAGAGCACGAAATTGTAACCAAGATACTGGAACACCGCCAATTATCGAAACTTAAATCTACTTATGCCGATGGCTTAAAAGCGCTGATCAACAAAAAAACGGGGCGTATTCACACGACACTGCACCAAACCGTTACCGCCACCGGCAGGTTGTCCAGTTCGGATCCCAACTTGCAGAACATACCAATTAGGTTGGAATTAGGCCGCAAAATTCGCCGGGTATTTGTACCCCGCCATAAAAATAACTTAATTGTCACCGCCGATTACTCGCAAATTGAGCTGCGGGTATTGGCCCATATTGCCGGAGATAAAAACTTTTTAGAAGCTTTTAACCGCGGTCAGGACATTCATGCCCGCACTGCCTCTGAGGTGTTTAATGTACCAATTGAACAGGTAACAGCGGAAATGCGCGAAAAGGCAAAAGCGGTTAACTTTGGCATTGTTTACGGCATCAGCGACTTTGGCCTGGCCAGAGATATTAAAGTCAGCCGGGCAGAGGCTCGCCGATATATCGACCATTTCTTTGCCCGCTGCCCCGGGATAAAAGATTATATCGATCGGACAGTGAAAGAAGCAAAAGAAAGGGGTTACGTCACCACATTGCTAAACCGCCGGCGCTACTTACCTGATTTGTTCAGCCCCAACCGCATGAAGCGCAGTTTTGGCGAGCGCACGGCAATGAATACCCCAATTCAAGGCAGTGCCGCGGACATTATCAAACTGGCCATGATTAGAATAGCCAAAGAGCTGCAAAAAAGGCAGATGAAAACCAAAATGATTTTGCAAGTGCACGACGAACTGATCTTTGATGCGCCAAAAGAGGAACTTGATACGCTGGTAGAAATCATAAAAGATTGTATGGAAAACGCCGTTACCCTAGATGTCCCCCTGGTGGTAGATATTAAAGCGGGGCCAAGCTGGTACGACACTAAAGCCATTAGTTTATAATAGATACGGGAGATGCAAGCATGCCGGAATTACCTGAAGTGGAAACGATTAAACGCTCATTAGAAAAAAAGATTACCGGGCAAACAATTGCAGATGTTGAAGTTTTCTACCCCAAAATTGTGCCAACCCACCGGCCGCATCAATTTAAAGAACAGTTGGTAGGACGCACTATCGAGAAACTCGGGCGGCGCGGAAAATACCTGCTGGTTCACTTAAGCGGCGGCTTCACATTGGTTATGCACCTGCGCATGACCGGCAGGCTGGTATTAATTAAAAACCGGGAACAGCTGCCAAAGTACACCCATGTTCTTTTTCGTTTAGGCAATCAAACCGTTCTTGCCTTTGCCGATATGCGCAAATTCGGTCGCATTAATCTTGTGTCTTCCGAGGAATTAAAGAACCTAGCGGGCTTAAAGGATTTAGGGCCGGAACCCCTGGGGGAAGAATTTACTTTAGAATATTTAACCAAAGAATTAAACCGGCGCCGAACAAAAATTAAGCCGCTACTGCTAGACCAAACTTTTGTGGCCGGCTTAGGCAATATTTATGCCGATGAGGCACTGTTTTTGGCCAAAATTCACCCGGAACGCCCGGCCGGTGATTTAAAACCGCAAGAGATCACCGCCCTATATCATGCTATAATTGAGGCTCTGCAGCAGGGAATTAATAACCGCGGCACCTCAATTAGCGATTATGTTGACGGCGAAGGCAACATCGGTAATAATCAAAATATGCTTAACGCATATAGTCGTGAAGGCGAACACTGCCCCCGTTGCGCAGCCATCATCACCCGAAAAAAGGTAGCCGGGCGCAGTTCATATTTTTGTCCGAAATGTCAAAGGCTGTAAGCAGTTAGAGTGATAATTAATATGCACCAAAACATTCTCGCTCCCATACCCTAAAAGCAAATGCAACAGTATGTGGGGAGTGAGATTGTTTGGAATTATTTACTATACTGTTATTTGCCCTAGCTTTAAACATGGATGCTTTAGCTACCGGTGTTGCTTACGGTATAAGAAAAATTAAAATACCCTTTACTTCCGTTATCATTATCAGCCTAATGTCTGTGCTGTCTATCACTGTTTCTATGCTTCTCGGCCGGTTCTTAGCAGACATGATATCGGAATCTTTTGCCCACCGTTTAGGCGGGATTATTTTAATCGGTATCGGCATTTGGGTGTTATATCAATCCTGGCAGGAAAGACATCTTTCAGACGGCAAACCGGCAGAACAAAAAACGCTAATGCAAATTCGCATTAAATCCTTAGGATTGGTTATTCAGGTACTGCGCGAACCTTCCAAAGCCGACCTGGATAAATCCGGTATAATCAGCCCCCGGGAGGCAATCTTGCTTGGCTGTGCTTTGGCCATGGACGCCTTTGGCGCAGGTTTTGCGGTATCTATGATGGGTTTTGATCCCGTCCTTACTGCCTCTGTAGTCGGTATTGGCCACATTTTGCTGACCTATATGGGCTTAGCTATGGGCAGCGGCTTTGCCGCATCCGCTATTGGCTGTAAAATGGCGGTATTACCCGGCTTTATTCTAATAGCGCTGGGATTATTTAAAATATATTAACCGTTACTAAGAAAAACAGCTTTTTAGGTGATTAATAATGGCCGTAATCGGATTAACCGGCGGTATTGCCAGCGGCAAAACTACCGTCAGCAATTATCTCGCAAAATTGGGAGCAGAAATTATTGACGCAGATATTGTAGCCCGGCAAATAGTTGCTCCCGGCAGTCCGGCATTAAAAGAAATTACCCTTGCTTTTGGGACAGGCATTTTACATGCTGACGGCACGCTAAACAGAAAAAAACTGGGTGAATTGGTTTTTAACAACCCGGCAGACTTGCAAAAATTAAATCAAATCACCCACCCGAAAATTTACGAGATTATAAAGCAAAAAATTAACCTTTACAAAAGTAATAATACCAGGCACAAACCACCGCTGGTTTTAGTCGCTCCTTTATTAATTGAAGTAGGATTGCACAAATTGGTGGACAAAGTGTGGGTAGTGGTAATTGATTTGCCCACCCAAATACAGCGAGTGATGGCCAGAGATAACATAAGCCGTGAACTAGCTTTAAAAAAAATCAACTCGCAACTCAGTAATGAAGAACGACTAAAATATGCCGATGCAGTTATTGATAATTCACGCTCTTGGGAGTATACCAAAGAACAAATCCTAAAGTTGTGGGCTCTGCACTGCAACTGTTATTAGCACTAAAATAATTGCATATATTTACCATAGTAATTATCATGGAGTGATCATATTGGCTCGCTTGGTCCGCCGACTTTTTATTTTAATATTATTATTGCTGCTGCTTTTTAAAGTTGATGACGTAGGAAGAAAGTTATATCCCTTTCCCTATCGGGAAGCAATTACCCACCACGCAATAGCCAATGACATTGATCCTTACCTGTTGGCTGCAATCATAAAAGTAGAAAGCAATTTTAACCCCAATGCCACCTCACCTGCCGGGGCCAAAGGCTTATTACAAATCATGCCGGAAACCGGCGAATGGATAGCCAATGAAATGGGAAAAGGGGACTTCACCACTGATCAATTATACGACCCGGAAACCAGTATAAAAATGGGCGCTTGGTATCTGGCCAATTTAAAGAAGGAATTTGTCGGCGATCATGCACTGTTACTGGCGGCCTACAATGCCGGACGCGGCAACGTAAAAAAGTGGCTGGAAGAAGAGCACTGGACGGGAGAAGAAAAAACAATTGATCAAATCCCTTTTCCGGAAACAAGACATTACATAAGGAAGGTATTATGGAACTATAAAGTTTATCAGTTCTTGTATGACGGCACATAGGCCCGTTATTTTAAGATTAATGCATTTGTGAGGCTTCTGATAAACATATAACAACAGCACAACAGGCTGCCGGAAGATATATTTTGCCATAGTAAACATGGACGAATGCGCAGTCACATATGTTTGACTTCTCTAGGGTTGACGCCGCCACTGAATAAAAAGCTCTTGCAGCGAAGACAACACTGTGCTATAATAACATTTGTCAGCGAAACATGTCGGAGTGGCGGAATCGGCAGACGCGCACGTTTGAGGGGCGTGTCCGAAAGGGTGCGGGTTCAAGTCCCGCCTCCGACACCAATAACCCTTAAAAACCACAGACTTTTCCGGATTTACCGGAAAAGTCTGTTTTGTTTTGTAGCTTATTATCTGCTAAGGGAGCGACTCCATGGCAGGGCTTGGTAAATTTTAGCTTTTCGCCGCGTTGACATACCCTCATTTTTACGGATATAATCAAGCCTCAGCCTAGCTTCATGGATGTACTGCTGGAGCTCATCATTAGTTAAGCCATTAATTTTGATCATATCAATGAAATTTTTAATAATATCTTCCTTCATGCCTAAATCATTTGGAAATTTTTCTTCGCACTGTTGTCTAATATCTAATGCCCGATGCATAAGTTCCATTGCTTCATAAATATTGGCTTCTATTCTTTTCTTAAACCTGGCACCGGCGTGAACCTGCTGTGGGGACGGTGCTTTTGGCAAGTCGTGGCAGTCTACCAGCCACAAGGAACGTCCCCGTGGCAGTTGCTGCTTATAAACAGTAACGAACTAGTAATCCAATAACTAGCCCAATGACAACAGAAAAAAGAAAGCGATTAATGATTTTATATGTAATTGCTGTGGCCAAACAACCGATAAGAACAGGAACTGAAACGCCTAATTGTCCATCAGTTGGTACCAAGATTTGTTTGATAACCAATGCGGCTATAATAGCCACCGGAACATAATTAAAATATAAACGCATGGTGGGACTCATTTCTCGCCCAGCCATCATTTCGAGGCCAATGATTCGTGATGTATAGGTAGAAACTGTTAATAGTCCGATTAAAATCCAGTGATTAAGCATTTTGTGATACCCCCTTCTTTAAATAAAGACCTACAAACGGTGATAAAACACCGGCAATAATGATAGTAAAGTCATTTCCGGGTACTAAATATTCAAGGCCAATGGCGATTAAGGCCGCAGTGAGGGCGGTAACAATTGCCGGTTTATCTTTTAGACTAGGGATTAGCAGTGCCACAAAGGTAATTGGAAACATTAGGTCTAGTCCCCATTTCATTGGGTCAATTTGGTTACCTATTAAAGCACCTATTGCTGAGGTAATAAGCCAAGCGGCATAGAACATACCGGTAACCACCCCAAAATATAGTGGGTCCGGTCCATGTTTTTTAAACCGGGCACTACCTAAAACAAAAGATTCATCAGTCACGCCATAAGCTAAAAACAACTTCCACTTTTTAGCCGGGGCTAAACCTTCAGCCAAAGCAGCACCGTATAACAAATTGCGCAAATTTAACAAAACCGAAGCAAATAAAATACTGGTCAGCGTTGCGCCCGCCATTAACATGGCCACTGTTACCATTTGTAACGATCCGGAAAACACAAACGCTGACATAGCCATAGTTTCAACTAAGGTAAAATCCGCTTGAGTGGCCAGTACACCAAAAGGTAGGCCGTAGCCCCCAATGGCAATGGCTAGGGGTAAAGCCTCGGTAAAAGCAGCTTTGATTGTGTTGATTTTTGTTACCATCTAAATAACAACTCCTCAACTGATGTAAAAGTGACGGTATATAAACTCTAGTCAATTATAATACACCGCAAGGTTGGGGATATATATATTGGCACAATTTCACAGTAAAATAAAAAGGGTGTGTCGCAAAACTACTTTTTAAAGTAGTTAGCAACACGCCCTTTTATTTTCTGCCTGTATTACAGCTTTCAATGCCTTGCTACCCAGTTATCCCGCCAGACTATGGCTAAAGTCGTCTTATTAATTCATTAAATGACCTTGTTTACTCTGTTCACCATTTATATTATCAAATAAACAACTAAAGATAAGTCATACTTTCTATTAACTATATCGCTAGTCCAACAACAACAACTCGCGATGTAAAATATCAATGAGTCTCTTTGCCATCTCTTTATCAAACTGTATTGACTGGCTTACTTTATCTGGCATAAGACGTTCAGATGTTCCATATGTATCAATTTGAAAATATTTCTTTCCATTAATTTCAAACACACTAAATGTTGCAGTAACAGGTTTATGAACATTGTTTCGGTTTTTTTCTATTCTGTCAAACTTGTCAGCAGTAATTAATGCCATAAAGTAACTTTCCCCCTACACCACACTCTTTATCTTATTAACTGCCATCGGGACGGTACTTTTGGTTAGTTTGGTTGTAGTAATGGCTTAAAGCAACCATAACAACTTGCATAGGCTTCTTCTCCTCCATACTCTCACCCATTTTTAATTGTCCCTTTTTTCCTCCCAAAGCCGTGTGCGTTCTTCAAAACTCACTTCTTTGTGTACCTGGTGCAGCATCCATAAATAGCCGAAAGGATCGCTAAATATGGCGTTTGATACGCCGTAATCAGGTATTTCTGTCACCGGTTGCACCTCGGTACAGCCGGCGTTAATTGCCTTTGAAAATGTTTCGTTGATGTCAGGGACAAGGATGTTAAACCATATAGTTTTGGGTTGATCTGGGGTCGGCGCTATCAGTTGGAATTTCGGGTTTTCATCCAACATATGAAAGCGCACACCATATAGGTTGAAAACAACTTCATTTTCACCTTTGGGGAAATCTGTAACCTCAACACGCTCGATATCAAATATTTTTTCGTATAATTCTAAAGCTTTCAAGCTGTCAGTAACAACCATATCAATTTCTACGCCGACCATTAGAAATCACTCCTTTATAGATCAGCTGCCATATTATTTAATCATAGCACAATTTTACTATCTTTAAGAAAAACTTATACAATGCAGTTTCAAAACTACATGATAATGTTCATATGATTTCTCTTTACGGAGCTTTATATCCTGAATCAAAGATTGTCTTCTAGTAAATAATAAGTGCAAAATAGGGGGTGGTTAATATTCACACAGTTAGCCATTTAAGGGAAGCCTTAAATCAAAAGGAGCAAGCACTTATTCAATATGTGCGGTATATGAGGGAATCGGAAGACAGTGAAAATCATGATATAGCGGCACTCTTTGCTGATTTAGCAAAAGCGGAGGAAAAGCATATCACCGTAATTAGAAATCAATTAGCAAAATATGCCGATAAAAATTTGCTTAATAAGTATGAAAGCATTAATGAGTATAATTCCCAGCACTCAACATACCGAGATGCACCCGAGCATTAAATATACTAAATCAATCACCTGCTATAAGAATCTCCTCCGGGGCCATAGCATGGTCACATACTTTTTAAAAAAACACCTGCCACAAGAACCGTCCCCGTGACAGGTGCGTATTAGTGCGGATAAATAGTTGCCGCATATGTAGGTCCGTCAGGGGTGTGGGCGTAGAATTGAACGGTTTTACCGTTTATATTGTAAGTAAGAGTGTAATCCCCCCAACCGGGATCCTGCATTTCACTAATTGGTTCACCCAAAATGTTTTTAATCTGGCGAAAATTCATTCCAAGCTGCACACCTAATAACTTCGATCCTTCTCCTAAAAATATACTACTGAAGGAACGTCACTGTTAAAAACAATTCTTGCATCGTTGTACTCAATAAATATGTATTCCATAGTGCCAACGTTACCAATATCATCGGTTACTTCTGTTATTTCCTTTTGTATCGGTTTTCTGGTTTGTTTTTGTACGGTGCTGATATCCTTGCCGGCCAAACTAAATAGCGGATCGTTGCTTAACAGTTCATCTCTGATTGCACTCTTAGCAGAGGCCAAATCATAGTACAGCTTGTTTGTTTTGCCGTCAATATACCATGTAACAGTGTCATGCGTAGACTTTTCAGTTAGGGTAAAAACTCTGCGGTCAAAAACATTTTCATAGTTAAGTTCTTTTATATTAAATTCGTTCAGTATGCCATCAAGAAATTCGTTATATACCGCACCGGTGTCAGCAGAAACATAGTAAGCGGTGGCTGCGCCTTTGCCTCCTAGGGACACTTGTTCAAATTTATAGAACTGCTTGTTGTTAATTGTTACGGTGTCTGTATAGCCTAAGCGGTAATCATTAATATCTATGTAACCCTGCTCTGCAATTTCATTAATTTTTTCCGGTTCATAATTGATTTCTTTGAATTTTAACAAGGCCTGAAACGCTTTACCTTCCGGGATTAATTCTGGTTCAGCCGCTTTTTCTTCCGCTGCTTGCCCAGTCTCTTTAGCTTTCTCTTTCGCAGATTTGTCTGCACCGGTAGATGAGTTTCCACAACCGGCCGCAAAAACCAAAACGGCTAAAATAGCTGCTACTAAAAAAAATAAATTTTTTTGTTTGAACATATCATGCCCTCCAATAAATCTAGTAATTTTTTCTCATAGCAAACTTCTTGAAATTAGCAGTATTTTCCTGCACAAAATTAAATTTAAAAACATTTTTAGACATTAGGTTAGTTAAAAATAAAAACGCTCCCCTAAAGGCAGCAGATTTTCTGCTGACCTATGGAGAGCATTGTAGTTTAAGATAACTTTATTAACCCAATATTTTATTCGGGTTGGCTTCTTGTTCCGCCTTATAACTCTCACGTAACTAAACAACCACCCAGCGATTTATAGATGTAAAATAAAGACCGGCTTCTGCTACTTTAGTCTTGGTTATACTTTCCCAAAAATCTTTGTACATTTTAACTTGCGGAGAATAGTATTTAACTAATTTTTTTAGGTGCTCATCGTTCTCTACCGTATCGGTTTTATAATCCGCAATCACCCAGCCGGCCGCTTCCCGAAACACCAGGTCAATCACCCCGGAGACAACGGTTTCTGACTCACCGTCAGGCTGAGTTTTTACCGAAAACGGCAGTTCGGCATACTTCTGCCTGCTTTGTAGCACGCGCTGCCAAAATGCTGATTTTGTTACTTTATCAACCAAGCGTAGCACTTCCGGCGCTTTTTCCGGATCTTCCCCTTCTTCGCTCAGAATGCTGCTTACTAACAGTTCTGCATTTTGCGGCGGTTTTTTTACGTACGCCGCTAACACTCGGTGAATGATCTTGCCCCACAATGCCCCTTTACCGCTTTGGGATACGGGTAGTTCGCCGCCGGCTTCCGTCAAAGAACTAACGGATGTGGTTTGGTAAGTAGGTTTATTTACCGGATGATCAACATTAAAGAAGCTACTTTTATCTTTTTCCAAGTCATCTTTAGCCAAACTAACCGGTTCCGGCTCATCGCTATACTCATACCCTGGACAATCCTCAAGCTGTTGCACTTCCGGCAAATGTTCTATTATAGGGTACCAAGGGCTTAACTGGGGCTTGCCGTCATAAGTGCTGATGATTAATAAATTTTTGGCCCTGGTAGCGGCAACGTAAAGTAATCTTATCTCTTCGGCATCGAGGTATTTTTGCTCAATGTCAGCATAATGCCGCCAGTTAACCGGTTGCCCGAGTACCTCACTGCCATGTTTTTTCTTTTTCTCGATCACAAAATAACCGCAAGGTTCCACACCCACCCGGTCAATATGCACAGTGGGTAAAAAATCCGTTTTGCCTGCCGGTTTAGCCAAAAATACTACCGGCGCTTCTAAACCCTTGGCCTTGTGCAGGTTCATTAACCTTACGCAGTCGCCTTTCCAAGGGGCAATATTTATTTCTTCTTCCACGCCTGATTTTATCAATAAGGTTAAGTAATCTACTAAAGATGAAAAGCCGGCTGTTCCCTTCCGTTCCGCTGCGGCAACAAATTCCAGGCATTGCAAGATATATCCTGAACGGCTTTTGCCCAGCTCTCCGGTAAGGGTGTAGGGAATAATGCCTAAATCCGTTAATATTTTTTCCAAGGCGGTACTGCCGGGTAAGTTCAACACCCAATTTCGGTATGTTTTTAGTTTGCCGAAAGCCCACTCAAAAGCCTCTTTGTCCCTTGGATCAATGCCTTTCGGCACAGCGCTGTAAATATTAAAATGTCCGCCGGCTCGCTTAAATTGCCAAAACTGCCGGTCGCTAAAGCCAAAAAATCTTCCCCGCAAAGCGGCGGCCAGCATCACCCCATCATCGGGATCAATTATTGCTTTAAATACTTTAATCAGTTCAGCCATTTCTTCAGAGTTAGCCAAGCCTTCCCCGCCGGCAATCTGAAATGGAATACCGTACTTTTCCAGTGCCTGGGCATAAACATTGAGATATTTTTTCTTGCGCAGTAAAATCATAAAGTCGCCCGGCCGGGCCTGCTCAGTTATGCCGGCGGCCTTTTCCTCCGGCGTGCGGGTTAACTTCAGGTTGCCGTCAACGGCCCATCTAATCCAGCGGGCTATCTTTGCCGCATCAATTTTAACAATATCTTCTTGCTTATTTCGCTGTACCTTAGGTACGGCAATGGTTCTAACCCCACAAAGCCCTTCACCGTTACTTCTTACCGTATCTACCGGGGCAAAGGCCGCCTGATAACAATCGGGCTTTTCCGGCAATAGCTTTTTAAAAGCGGCATTAACTGCCTCTCCAATAGCCTGTACTGAGCGGAAGTTCGTCGTTAGGTACAGCACTTTTCCGCCATGTTGGGCAATTAGGTTTTTCACTTCGTTATAAGTATCAATGTCGGCACGCCTAAAGCGATAAATGGCTTGTTTGGGATCGCCGACCACAAACAGGGAGCCGGGTTTCGGCACCAGCCGGCGCCAATCTTTCTCATTGACATCTTCACCGGTAAGATAAAACATAATTTGGGCTTGAATGGGATCGGTATCTTGAAATTCATCTACCAGCAAATGGGTATACCTTTGTTGAAAATAACGGCGCACTTCCGGGCTATTCTTTAGCAAATCGGCAGATAGCATTAGCAGGTCTTGGTAATTTAATTTAGATTGTTCCATTCTGCGCCCTTGATAAAGTTTAACTGCCGGCAGGACAAAATTTACCAGCCGGGCATGCCGGTACTCATACCATTTTTCCAACACCGGATTGATGTGATTAATCCTTAGCTCTTCAAACCACCTTTCTGCCTGTTTTGCATTATCTGCATCCGGCCAGCGGTTTAGGGTTACCTTTTTGTTTTTATTCAACCCAGCCAACAGGCGCAGCAATGTTAAATCGTCGTTTAGGTCAAAAACTCTGCGCCAGCGCAGTGCTTTGCGCAATAATTTTTGCAGCTCGTCCCAGCCTTTCGGCGGCACTTTTTGGGGCAATACCTGCTGCACCCAGTTTAAATAATCGTTCAGCTCTGCCCGCACAAGTTTTAATTCCGGTGGAGGAATTTCCTGGCACACCACTTGCACATCGGGATAGAGAGAAAGGTTAATGTAGCATTCTTTTAAGTCTTGGGGCGAAACATCTATCTTGCGCAAGTCATCGATTTTGCTTAACTCTTCAGTTTGCACATAAAGTAAATACTCTTCCCAAACTTTATCTCTCAGTAGCATGTCTTCTAATTCATCCAGTTCCTGAAACTCGGGATCTAACTCCGCTTCTATCGGGCGCTCTCTAAGGATTGCCGCACAAAAAGAATGTATAGTGCCTAAAAAACAGCGGTCCAGCCCGCTGAGCGCTTCAGCCAGCCTTTCCTTTTTAATGGGATTTGTTTCTGCGGCAAATGCTTTTTCTAAAGCCAGTTGAAATCTCTCTTTTAGTTCGGCAGCGGCTTTTCTGGTGAAGGTAACTGCAGCCAGCTTATCTATTCCACACTTGCCTTCTTTAACTAAAGCCACCATTCTGTCTATCAAACTGCGAGTTTTGCCGGAACCGGCCCCGGCCTCTACCAAGATACAGGTATCTAATTCTTCTACAATTGCCCGGCGCGCCTGTTGATCTTTAAGGGTAAAACTAGTCAATATCCGCCAACCTCCTCCAGGGGTTTAAACAGCTACTGCCTGCCAAAAGCAACTCTTTGGCCCGCTGCACGGCAACCTGCGGGTTGCATATTTCGGTATAATCGCAGATGTCGCATTTTTCTCCGTCGTGAGCGGCGATAAGTGAGCCGGTTGCTAAGATATCGAAAAGACAGTTTAACACCTCAATCACCGCCCCTTTGTTGTCTTGATTGCGAATAATCCTCTGCCCTTCCCCTTTCACGGTGGGAAAACAATAACCGGAATATTTTACTTTAATATCCTCCTTGGTAACTTTTGCCTTGATTATTTCTTCAGCCGCCAGGGCATATAAGGCGTGTTGAATTTGCCGCCCCCTATCCAAAAACTTGTTATCTTCGTAGCCGTAGGTGCTGCCGGTTTTGTAGTCCCAAACGGTATAGGTACCGTCACTGTTTTTATCTATGCGGTCAATTTTTCCCATCAACCTAAAACCGGTATCTGCAGTGAGTTTAATTTCTATCGGGTTTGCCAAGCCAATACCGCCACATTCTTTAACGGCATCAACACCATAGCCAAAGGGCACCTCAAAAAAGGCGGGCCTAATATCAGTTAGCTGTTCTTCCGCGTTTAAAAATACCTCGCAGCAATTGTAGATATCTTGCACTTCCTGCTCAAACACCGCCTCGCTGGGCGGGGGGATTAATTCTTTGTATTTGGCAATCAATCGGTCGGCTATTTCAATAATAAGCTTGCGGTGCACATCTGCTTTTACCCGCTCTCCCTTTTCTTTCACGGTGCGCATAAACTGATAATATATTTCATGGAGCAATGACCCGCGGGATAGCGCATCCAGCCAACAAAAGGGATCGCGGATTACCTCTTCTAGCGGATACAAGCCCAGCACATACTTTAAGAAATACGCATATGGGCAGGAAGCCAAATATTCAATTCTGCTGCAAGACATCACTATATCTTTGTTTTTGCGGGGGTCAAGTTCCGGCGTTTTTTGTGGGATTAGCCCGTCAAATTCCGTTGGCTCAATGCTTTTTCTGGCCTCATAAGCAATGCTGCCGCGATTAATAGTTTGATAGCACTGCTTGACCAAATCCCTGCCGTTGATTACCGCATAGTTTAGAACTTTATTCATCCACCATTCTGTTTCATCCAGTGCCGGTTTGCCTTCTTGCGGGCAAAAGGCAGCCGGTTTGCCTAAATAATTTATCAGGTTTGAATAATCCAAGGTATGATCGTTCATTAATAACCGGTAAGCCTGCAGCAGGATAAATGACGGGTACATACCCCTGTTTTCACACAGGTTAAAGGAAGAATAGCTCAAGACAATATTCCCCCGGCAAGAAGCAAGGGCGGCAGATAATGCCCGGCGGTTATCCTCCGGCTTGTTTCTGCCTAAAGGAAGGGCACCGCTGATACGCACCCGTTCCACATCCAGCAAAATCGGATCCTGGCGGCCGCTACCGGGAAAAGTGTTGGCATCCAGCCCAACAATATAGGTATGGGGGCGTGCCGTCCAAATTAGGTTTTGATAACTCACCACATGCAGGTGCCCCGCTTTAGATGCCGCAGGGTTCACTTTGCAGCCGGACAATATATTCTCCATTCTCTCTAAAGCTTCGTTTATATCCAGTTTAAAAGTTGCCATTTGGCCGGTTTCTGTCAAAAAAGAAACAACAACCTTTAGTGCCACGGCATCATCTTCATCTTTAATTCTGGTAAAGCGGGCCAGTACCTCGGCTATGCCGCCGGTAAAATCGCGGAAGTTTACTCGATTGTCATTGTCAGCCGCAGGAATGTAACTAAACAGCCTTTGCATAACGGCACTGATTTGCTCAACCAGCTTACTTAGTTTTAAATAGTACTCTTGTTTGCCCGCCTCTTCTGCCGATTCCGCCGTTACTAAATATTTTTGCGCTAATTTATCCAGCAAATAATAACGCTCTCTTCCCCACCCCACGCCGGATCCTGTCAGTATGCGGGCAGCTAAATTAAGGGAAATTTCTTCTTCACTTCCTTCACCTTTAAGGCAAAAGTCTCCGCTAAGCAACAAATCTTTAAAAACCGTTATTGAATAATTTTGTTTTATCCACTCAATGAGCGCTTTTAACACGCGGCCGGGAGAGGTGAAAAACACCGGCAATCCTTCAGCAACAGTAAGTTTTATCCCCAACTGCTTAGCCAGCGAATATATTACCGGTATGTAATCCTCTGAGGTATAGGCAATGGTGGCGGTATCTAAATGCACATTGTTAAATTGTAGCCGCCGTATTATTTCTTTCACTTCGTTTTTTATGCCGTAGGCGTGGAATAGCGAAAGGGAAGCGTTAAAGCCGGAATCTTCTAATGAATCGGCATCCACTACTTTTAAATTGCCTGCGGCAATGCGCTCTAAAAGCTTACGTTCAACAGTGCTTAGTTTGATAAAAGAGGGCAGGATGTATATTTTCTTATCAAGGGCTGTGGCGGTTTGGGCAATTTCAGCGGCTAAGGTGATTAATCCGGGGTAATCAATATAGCCCTGCTCGACAAGGTGTTTTTCGTACTCCTTTAATATGTTCTTCATGTCCCTTCCCTTTTGCGGGTCAACAAAATCCGCCGCATTTAATTTCTCGCTTGTCACACCATATAGCCGCAGCTCAAACACCGTGTTTGCCAGCGCCTTTACCAAGCCGGGGTAAACTTTCCTTTTGTTGAAATAGTGTAGTGCTTTTTTACGGTGTAATTCTCTGATTACTTCCTCTACAATTGTCGTCGCCAAGGTGCTGTTTAATAAGGTAATGTTATGACCGGCCAAATACTCAGCGGCTATTTTGTTAGCAAGGCCGCCGACAGTTTCGGCATATAAGTTTACCCATCCCCCCCTTGTTCTGGCCAGCGCCTCACATAACTCGTGCCCGGCACTATAAGAAGGTACAATCAGTACTTTCTCATCCAAAGGATAATCTTGGCAGATGTCAGCCACCGAAGAAAGCAGTTTGTTCAATATTGCTCCCCCTTCAAAAATCAATTAATAGTAAAATTCAAGTGCGGTAAGCCAAATCCTGCCAATAAAAATATCTTGCCAACATCTAAAGTAAGTTATTTAAAATGCCGGCCACCGGAAGTTTAACTGTTGCAGTAATTGTTTTCCAAATCATCAGTAATATTAACGAAAAAGGCGGAACGGCAATAATATAAAATATGAACAATTATTCATGTAACATATTGACATAAAGTTTTAGAAGCAGATATAATTAAAACGCAACACATGAATAAGTGTTCAATTGTTCATTTTTAACGGAGGTATTTACGTATGAATAATGATAAAATAATTGAGCGCTGCGACTGTAAAGTGATTCATGAAGAGGTAGTAAACTCAGTAAAAAACAGCATGCCGGATGAAGAAAATTTATATGATTTGGCGGAACTGTTTAAAGTTTTCGGCGATACCACCAGAATTAAGATTCTCTACGCCTTGTTTGCTTCTGAAATGTGTGTATGTGACATAGCCGCCCTGCTCAACATGACCCAATCGGCAATATCCCATCAACTGCGGGTACTGAAGCAAGCAAGGCTGGTGAAGTATAGAAGAGAAGGCAAGATAGTATATTACTCATTAGATGATGACCACGTTAAACAAATATTTGAACAGGGTTTGCATCACATTACCGAAAAACACAACACATAAGGAGACACACCATGTTTAAAAAGGAATTAATTTTAGAGGGCCTAGACTGTGCGAATTGTTCAGCTAAAATTGAGTCTGAGGTTAATCAAATAACTAACGTCAATGCATCTATGAACTTTATAACTAAGACACTAACTATAGAAACGGAAAGCAAACAGGAATTAGATGATGCATTGGCGCAAGTTAAATCCATTGTGAATAAACATGAGCCAAAGGTAGTTGTAAAAGAGAAAATTAAAGGAACAGTAAAATCATATATTTTGGCAGGTCTTAGTTGTGCCAGCTGTGCCGCCAAAATAGAAGGGCAAATTAAAAATTTACCCGGCGTTAATAGTGCTACCGTTGATTTTGTATCTAAAAAGCTGATTATTGAAGCAGAAAGTAAACAGCTAGACACAATTATCGGTCAGGCAACCGCTATCGTAAAAAGTATTGAGCCGGATGTAAACTTAGTCAGCGAAGAAAATAAAGGCAAAACAAAAAATAACAATACCGAAAAAGCAAGCAAGAAAAAAATAATGCAAATTGCCGTCAGCGGCGCTTTGTTTGTTCTGGGCTTAGCTTTAAACTTACCCCACCGGGCGGAACCGGCAGTGTTTTTACTCAGTTACCTCATTGTAGGCGGCGAAATTATTTTCCGGGCATTAAAAAATATACCCCGCGGCAACTTTTTTGATGAAAATTCCCTGATGACTATTGCCACTATCGGTGCCTTTTTGATCGGCGAGTACCCGGAAGGGGTTGCGGTAATGCTTTTTTATCAAGTAGGCGAGTTCTTCCAAGACTTAGCCGTCAACCGTTCCCGCAGATCAATCGGCGCCCTGATGAATATCCGCCCGGACTTTGCCAACCTCAAAGTCGGCGATAGCTTAAAAAAAGTGTCTCCGGAAGAAGTAAAGATCGGAGATATCATCCTTGTCAAGCCGGGGGAAAAGGTTCCACTGGACGGTAAAGTAATTGCCGGCACATCTATGGTTGATACATCGGCTTTAACCGGTGAATCTATGCCTCGGGAAGTAGCAGCCGGCGATGAAATATTAAGCGGTTTTATTAATAAAAACGGTCTGTTAACCGTTGAAGTTACCGCTGAATTTAGCGCCTCCACCGTGTCTAAAATTTTAGATTTAGTGCAGAATGCCGCCGCCAGAAAGGCGCCCACCGAAAACTTTATCACTAAGTTTGCCGGATATTACACGCCGGCAGTGGTTCTTACCGCCCTGCTAATTGCTTTAATTCCCCCCTTGGTGCTGCCGGGGGCATTATTTGCCGATTGGCTGTATAGGGCTTTGGTATTTTTAGTAATCTCCTGCCCTTGTGCCTTGGTTGTTTCCATCCCGTTAAGTTTCTTTGGCGGCATTGGTGCCGCATCTAAAAAAGGGATCTTAGTCAAAGGCAGCAATTATTTAGAAGCTTTAAACCAGGTAGAAACAGTGATTTTTGATAAAACCGGCACATTAACCAAAGGCGTATTTAATGTCACGGAAATTAACCCGCACAATAACTATTCTAAAGAAGACCTGCTTAAGTACGCCGCCTATGCCGAAAGTTATTCTAATCACCCGATTGCCGTTTCCATTTTAAAGGCTTATCAAAAAGAGGTAGATAAGGCGAAAATTGAAAGCTATCAAGAAATATCCGGTTACGGCGTTAAGGTTAAAGTTCAGGGGATTAATGTGCTTACGGGCAACGCCAAGCTAATGAAAAAAGAAAACATTAATTACCCTGAGGTTGATTCTGCAGGCACCGTGGTGCATGTGGCAGTGGAACACACCTATGCAGGTTACATTGTCATAGCTGATGAAGTTAAAGCGGATTCCTCCAATGCCGTTAAGGCATTAAAGGCATTAGGGGTAAAAAAAGCCGTTATGCTTACCGGCGATGCTCTGTCTGTCGCTAAAAGAGTAGGCAACGCGTTAAAGTTGGATGAAGTATATGCCGAGCTGTTACCTAATGAAAAAGTTGAAAAACTGGAAATGCTGGACCGCCAAAAATCAGCCAACAAGAAACTGGTTTTTGTCGGTGACGGTATCAATGATGCCCCGGTATTAGCCCGGGCAGACATCGGCATTGCCATGGGCGGCTTGGGCTCAGATGCCGCCATTGAAGCGGCGGACATTGTCATCATGACGGATGAACCCTCTAAAATTGCCACCGCGATAAAAATAGCACAAAGAACCCGCAAGATAGTGTGGCAAAATATCATTTTTGCCCTAGGTGTAAAGCTTATATTCCTAACCATGGGTGGCTTAGGCATTGCCTCCATGTGGCAGGCGGTATTTGCCGATGTAGGTGTTACCCTGATTGCGATCATTAATGCGATGAGGGTATTGAGCGGAAAAAATATATAAACTATCTTTAGAACTGCGGGGCGGCTAACGCCGCCCCAAGTTTTTTGTTTTTTAGTTACCTTATCAATTTTTTCAAGGGGTTTTTCTTTGGCATGTCTTTGGGCATTGAAAATAATATCATGATATGAGTAGCCATAGCTGCAGCTGTTTTCTTAAAAATCTAGATAAACTCATGATCACAGTAAACTTAAAATGGTTTTTATTGTTTAATAAAGTCGGTGGGTTTACGTAATACTAAGCGCTTCCTAAATTCATTATCATTTTCAGGATGTTCAATTTCGAAATATCTTGTCCGTTCTACCCAGTTAGGTAATTCCGTATTTCTCCAGTCTAGCATTACTTTTAATTGTTTAAGTCTTTCTGTCTCCCACAAAGTATTAGCATTACCTCTTTCATCTTCATCGATATTGTCTAAAATATACTTTTCAAATTCTTTAATATATGGCTTCATTTCATGTTTTTCTTCAGCTAAAGCAAAGTTAGTAAAATCATCTGTAAACAATCTTTCGTATCTTTTGATTCTATCGATTAAGTACAATTCTGGAGTAATCTTAACCGAACCTAAGCCTAACGGTTTACTCATACCAAGTTTATGATAGTGGTATTCAGGCAAGTCAAGAACAAAAAGCAATGCACCTAATTCAATTTTAGAGAGGTTTTCAAAGCGAATACTTCCTTTAAATTTAACACCACTTCTTATAGGAATAATCTCTGTGTGCAGTTTAGTAAGTTTTTTGCTTTCTTCTTCCCATTTTATATTATTTCTATGCCAATATAACTTATGACCTCTTATTTCTGCATCTGAATTCCAATGATTCATATATTTCTTGTTATCTGTACTCTGCTCAAGATAATGTTGAAAGGACGTAGGCTTAGGTGAAGACAATATCTTTGGAAAAGCTTTATTTAACAGTACATTATTTTGTTCTGGTAAAATTTCCGCATCCTCAAAGAAAACTCTAGTGGCAAAACTTGATTCTTTGCCGAAAATTGCGTCTGCTATATCAAGTATATTTTCATCTTTGTGAATATCAGGTAAATGGTCACAAATCGTTTTTTTGTATGCAAGACGAAAATATCTGGTATGTCCAAATGAAATTCTGTCCTTTCCAGTTTCATCCTTCCAATATACATAAAAACAAGGAACTAACTCTTTTGGATTTAAATCTAATTTTTTAAGCAAATCGCCGTCTTCTGTTCCATTCTCTTTTTTATCAGAATATCTGTTGAAATCATTTCTGTATGCCTGTATATCTTCATCATCAATAATAACAAATTCGGCATCAAAATCAGGTTCATTAATTTTCCATTTTGATTTACTCATTGCCCCTGGAATAACTATATACGAACCATCACTTTCTTTTCTATAGCTGAACTGTATATCTTTATCACTTTCGTCTTTTTTTATTTTCTGGAATTGTTTTCCATGCAATTTCTTAGCAGGTATTATAAAATAATTAAAACCATCTTTCTTTAGGTAACCAGCATAAATTGTGCTATTTGGCGATTGACTTTTGTCACCATATGAAATATTTTTTTGATATTCTTTTCTGACAGATTCACATTTGTCTGCCAATGTTCTGTAAAATAACAAAGTATTATCTATATATTTGAGTTTACTCCAACTAACTATTTCTACAAGTGTTCTGATTAGACCTCTAATACTACTACCAGGTATCTTTATCTTTTTACCCGGTGAAAAGAAATCAGGGTTATCATTATTTTCCTTTTGTGCATTATTATTCGTATCCCTAATATATATTGGTGTAATTGTTTCAAGAACATATTTAATGTAGCCGGACAACTTTTTTGTATCACAAGAATTATTTGCATGATAAGAATTAAAGGTAGGCAAATTTTCCGGCAGTAAGTATTCCGATGCAACTATTTTTTTATTTAGCGGTATAAAATTATAAGGAGCCTTAGCTTGTTCCCTGTGAAAACTTCCTTTTACACTGCTGGTTTTTAATGATGTCTTACGGTTATTTTTAATATTATTTTCCCTTTTGTGTTTATTATTTAACTGTTTAGCTTCTTGACGCGGCAACTCTTTGCCGTCAATGATTACTTGAATGATTTGCCCAGTTTCATTCCTTTTTACCTGACATTGTTTATTATTAAGATTCTCATCAAGTTTAAATCCTGTTAAATGCATTTTTTTGCCATTGTCAAAAATAACTTCACCAATAATTTTCCCTTTTTTATTTTTGGATACGGTTAATTTAGCATTATCCATCATAATCCCCCTCAATACTGACAAAACGGCTATCAAAGTAACCAGCCTGTCCCACTTCATTGGCACAAATGTAGTTTCGGGTTTTTAGCTTAAGCCGCTTTTTACCCTTGTCCAGTTCCATACCCTTTAAGGGAAGAATAAGTTCGGTTCCTCTGGCTTCATACACTAAGCTCCAACCGTTATCTAAAGAAACTACATCTGTCCCCCATAAAATTTGACCGGCATCTACCACATCCAATAATTCACCTACTCCATCTACTCGCAGCCTAGCATTATAAGTCTCATTTTTAAGCCAAAGTAACAGTTCTTTGTTTTCATTGAAAACACGCAATCTTTGCAGCTGTTTAATCTCAAAGCTTTGATCTTTGTAAAAATACAGGGTTTCATTTTCGTATTTACCAACTAATACAGTGTAATTTAAATACGCTACTGCTATTCCTGGATCAACAAAAGTTTTTCTTATAGTATCTATTAGTCCCTGATAATCATTTATAGCTAGCTTATTAAAAAACTCAGATTTTGTTTTAATTTTTCGCAGTATTAACTCATTTTTAGCCAATGCTAATCCCTTCTTCCCTACATTTATCAACAAACGCTTTCACATAATTTTCCAATTCTGTTGCATCACCATCAATCTTAATTTTATCGTCGTTAATTCTAGTAATAGTAAGTTTTTTGTTCCCGTAAATTAATTGCACCCCATTACCTATCAACAATCCGCGACCAATGCTTTTTTCCCCACCAATTGCCAGATCGCCACTCCATAAATCTTTAAAAATAAGGAGCAACAACCCAACTTCCCATGGTTGATAATCTTTAACAGTTATTTTGATGTTAACCATTCTTTGACTACCTGCAAGGGGCCACAAAGGCATACTATCAAAAAGTGAACCACGCATTACACCACCGGTAAAACGATCTATTTTGATTCGTGTTTGAATTTGTCTTTCTATGTTTTTTATCTCAGTTTCTTCTACAATCACTCGGCTTTTATACTTGACTGTGTTTTTTCCTTCGTCATTAGCCCAACCAAAAAGCTGCTTTACTAATTCCTCCCCTTTCGCACCAAGGGTATTGGCAATTTTAATTGCTCTACTTCTTAAGGCGCCTTTAACAGAGGTTCCAGGCAAAACCGGTTTCCCGTTACTTTCTATATGAACGGCATCCGGTTCAGTCGGTCTACCGGTGTAAGATCTCACTAGCAAAGAATTTTTAATATCAAAAAATGAATCAATAATAAACTCTTTATTTTTCATCTTAAAAGTATTATTAACATCCAATGTTGATGGTTTTAGTTCATCAATATTTCTGCTTAACCAGGCAATCACATCCTGCTTATTGCAAAAATCCAATTCATAATACTGTTCATTAGTCAATATACATCTACCAAAACCCTTTGTAGTCATTGCGCCAATAAATATCTTACTATTTTTAAGCGCTTGCACTAAAAAGGCAAGTATTTTAACAAATGTATCTTTTTGATGCTCATCTCTAAAAGTGATTTCCATTTTTAAATTAAACTTTGCACCCGGTTCAACTATTTCATAGTCAAACTTATTTTTTTCCTGAGCAATACCTAGTTCATTATTTATAGCAACTCCATCTCTAACTTTTATCTGCGCATCATTAACCAAGGTTAAATCGCTGATATACAATGCACTTTGACAGATATTATCATCATTTTGAAAGTAATCTGCCCCCCAGAAATAACGAAGATGTGTTTTATCTACTTCTTCAACATCCGCATTTTGATAAAAGTAATGTCTTAACACGCCAGCCATTGATGTTGCAGGAATGTACGGATTTCCTTTTTCGTCTTTAACAACAACAATATCTACATCATTTGTTTTTCCCTTACTACCGATAATTAAGGGGGTTTTTATTGTAATATTTCCTTTTATCAATAATTTCCCAAGAATTGAATCTGAAGCCACTTAGTTACCCCCCTTTTTTATTAACTTACGTAATGTACTAAAGAAAGTAAACCAATATACTCTATATAGTTCTTCACGAAATTTTTGATCGTTTTTATAATCAAAAGATGCTTTTTGTGCTAAGTTTTCTATTTTTTCACTCAATCTATTTAACAAAGCTACAAAATTAGGTTCTTTTTTGGCAATTAGTACGTCATAAAGTGTGTCTTGTTTGGTTACACGGCAAGCCTTTAATTTATCATTGGCATTTTTTCTTAGCTCCTTGATATAGTTAATAAAATCATCTGATGTTAGACTGTCTTTTAACATTAGTTCAAGTCTACCTATAATACTGGTATTTAATTTTTTTAAAAATTTACTTTCAATATCTTTAGCATTTTGAATTGCTCTTTTTTCCGTTAAATTTATAATGTCTTTTCTGACTACATTTGTAAAGATATACTTAACCGTTTCCGGCGGTTCACTAGTTGGCATATCCGCTTTCTTTTCATATATTTCTAATGGTTGATATTTTTCTTGTTTGACAGCGTTTAAAACGATTCTTCCATAACCTTCTATTTTTCTTTCCCCAATTCCATTAATTACTAAGTTTTTAAGTTTGCTACTTAAATCGTTATCAATCCAACTATTAAAAATAATTTTAAAAGTTGAACCTATATCAAAAGCTCTCATTTTAGGCCTCTTCATTTTCCAAGCCGAAACAAAAGTTTCAACATCTAACACCTTTGCAAAACATTTCTCAATTTTGAAATCCACATATCCTAAAGCTTCCTGCAGATAATCATGAAGTAAATTTATTGAAGCCTCTGGATAACCGTATTTATTTTCTAATATTAATGGTGAAACACAGGTTATTAAAACCTCATTATCGTGATCTATTTCAGGATCTATTTTCTCAATATCTAATAGATTAATTTGCACATCTCCATACTGGGCGTTCTTTGAACGTCCCAGTTTATAATGTTTCTTCTTACTAAAAATTTCTTTAAATTTAAAAAGTTCTCGGTAATCGCCCCAAATTTCTCCGTAAAAAACTTGTCCCTCTGACAATGATTCGTAATTAAATATCATCTTTTCTTTATTATTTTTTTGTTTTATTCGATCTGGCTGGTAATGATGAAAGAATACTTGCTTTTCTGGATAGAATGTGCCAATTTCTTCATCTTCATCTTCTATTTTCGAATAACCGCCAATTGGTTTAGTTTTTTCATTTGTATCTGTCTCAGCTAAGTTAATGATCAAATCTTCATCTTTATTAGTTTGAATTGATAAAGGAGTAGGAATTAAAGTAAGGAAACCATTTTCACTTTCTATTGATAAATAGGCATTATTATAAGTTAAGTCTCCTTTTAAAAACCATTTATAAAATGTTTCATCCTCATGTATATTTTTGTTTTTACCGAGCAACTTAATGTATTCATTAGCAAAGAGACCAAGAATAGAGCTACCAGAAATGTAATCCATAGTCGCTGTAAGGTTTGTATCTCCACTCTGTGTAATTATCACAGGGGACAGTGTTTTTATTTGATATGCCAGCTTATACACCGTAACTCCCCCTTTTTAAACTCTCTATAGCTTCTTGTGTTAAATTGTCATCTTTATCCCAAAGAGTGCAGAATACTTCACCTAAACCACGTGTACGTTTGCTCCCTACATGCCTTAAATTTGCGCAAGCCAATGCTAACAGTTCAGAAGTTCTTTTACAGTCTTCATAAACTTGTATTACGCCTTGAAATACATACTCGGGCTTTAATACTCTTATTGTTCTTAAACTGCCTTCATCGGCAATCCCATGTTCATTTATAGCAGTGCATTGACGAATTTCAGTAAAAGTTTCTAATACTGTATCTTTAGATAAAACTGCACTACAATGCTCAAAACCCCATTTTAGCCATTCGATAATTTCAAAATAATCTTTAAGATATAAATTTTTAAAAACCACAGCCGGTCCATCAAAACTGCCTTTTTTGCCAAAAATTTCATCGATATCTTCATCAGAATAATTGCGTATTTTTGCCAATGAAAGCATCTCTTTGACTTCTTTTGCACTTTCCCTCAATAGCCCCTTTAATCTTCTTGCCGGAAAGTATGGTAATCCATATTTGTCATAAACAATATCTGTATCTATAATTGAGCTCTTCCCTTCAGCTGAACCCAACAACAGAGGGGATTCAGTTTTTATAACAATTAAGTACTCTTTCACTTTCCTTTCCCCCTAAATATTTTCTAAGAAAATTTGCGGATAAAACTCCATTAATTGAATCATATCGTAATAGGGTGTGCGTGAGTTATCCCAGCCTTCTATATCGTAATTACCGTATACTTTTGGCAAATGAAGATCTCTAATTTCTAAATCTGTAATAAACTTTTTTGTGGCTACTTTACCTAGAAGCAAGGTAGAATGTAGTTCTTTAACTTTACTGCGTGGCCAACTAGTTAGTTGTTTTATACCTCGTTTCAATCTTATAATACTTTTTTCATTATCCTTATCGTTTATAAAATAGGGGCCAAAATACAATTTGCCCTCCTTAACTCTGTAGTGCTTTTCTCTGATCTGTGTCAAACTGCCAGAGTAACCACTTACAGCAATATAAAAGTCAAGCATTGATTTATTGTTATTTTTTCGTGACTCCTTTTTGGCAAAACTACAGAGTTCTTCCGCTAATTTATAACCTTGAAAGAAAGGAGATTTTGTCTTTATTATTGCTATACCAGCACACGCTGTTAGAAGTTGACTATCAACTTTCTGTTTTTCCAAATATTCAATAAACTTCTCAGCAAAGTGTACACCCAATCTTCCGTCAGTCACAAACGTGATGTCATCACCTGCAATAACAATCGGGCGTATTGGTAAAATGCACTTACCATCTTCTTCATGTATTTTAAAAGCATTGTCTTCCTTTAACAGTGGAATTTGTTCAATAATATACGTCAAAAGATTTTTAAAAGATTCAACAGTGGCTTTTTCAACATTACACGAAAGTTTTCTTATCGCCTTAAGAGTTGGGCATTTAGCAAACCGCTCACCCATTGCGTTACCATCGATGTGCACAATCGCCAAATAGTTTTCTCCTTCTTTTTGCCCCAACTGATCAATTCTGGCAGTAAACTTATATTCATCACCTAATTCATTATTAAATAATCTTTCTATGTTTTTTTGTGATTTTTCAGCAGCATCTAATTTAGTTTTTAGCACTGACGAAATATACTTGTATTCACCATCATCTTCGTCTTGAATACAAACTTCTGCTGTTAACCCGGAAAATGGGCAGTCAGCAGTAATGCCGTATTTGGCTAACACAGTATTAGGAAAATATCTATTTTTGTTTTCATTCAACTGTCTATACAATCTTTCTAAATCTTTTTGATAACTTGTAAAATTAAATTGAGAAATTGCCACCGCTGTTTGTAAACCCGGAGCATTAACAAGTAACCTTTTGCTCCAGTTATAAATAAATTGCTTAGCTATATCTTCGTCAGCAAAAAATAACAAGGCATTGCCACCACCGATATAGCCAATTTCACATTTTACCTCACCGTTTAACATTTGTATTTCTTCCGGTTTCTGCTTCCATTGATGTATATTTATATCTGTACCAATTGTCTCATGCAATGCTGCACTTAATTCATCTTGATAAATATCTGCAACTAATTGCGATGCGCCCAAGTTTTCTTTTAGCCTATTGCTGGCAAAAACATACTTCTGTATTGAAACCGTGTCTATTAAAACTGCTGTTACCATAAAATCTAACCTCCTACCCCCAAATGTGCTTTTTAATTTCCTGCCATAACAAGTCTTCTTTTAACTTTTCTACGCCAATTACCAATAGTTTATCTTCCAGTGAACCAGTCACCGTTGCTAAATCCTTCTGAATTTGTCTAGCAGTCTTATCTGGGGCACAGGTTATCAATATTGCCTTTGACTCCTCGCCGCCAAACTGATTAACTCTATGCAGCACTTCAAATCCCTTCATTTTAGAACCGCTATTTTGCATCGTAGTGCAAGAAATACCACAGAGTTGATAGCCGTTTAGCACGATCAAATCAATTTCAAAATTTTTTTCTATTTTAGGTTTACGACTTCTTTCTATGGTATTAAGTTTTTTATCAAAATCACTTTGATTAAAGTTTTTTTGCATAACAGAATATACATAACTCTCTAGCCATTTACCATGTAAAAAATCTTCTATTGATTTTTTAAGCCTGTTCTCAAACTCTTTATTAGATGTATTCATATCAGGAAGCCACATTTGATTGTCATCGTCAAGCAGTGAGTGTTCAGCAGGGATGCGTTTTAAGAGCTCAAAAACTTCTGTGGGGGTATCTTTCTTAAATTCTTGCCTAATTTTTTTCATTTTTTCTATATCTAACTTTTGATTCTCATTAACTAAACAATTGTGTTTTAAAAAACTATTTTTTTTATTAATAAATTTCCCTTTATTGTTATAATAATATTTATTTAAAACTTTTTTAGCCCATTCTAAATATACAGGTAGCCTGTCTGTATCTATAAGATATTTAAAGTATTCCACTGCTTCAGGCCAGTCTGGGTTGTCATCGCTACCACCATCATCATAACCATGTAATTTCATTAATTCAGGCGAAGAAATAGTTATTTGTTTCCTTAAATCATCAGTGATAAATTCTTCATTATCAAATTTAATTTTGTAATCCCTTGCATCTAAATAAGAAAATGTGCATTTATGTCTTAAAGCCTTTTCCAGTATTCTGTACACATGTACTGACATAGCTTTAGTACCGCCCGTATAATTAAGATGAACCTCATGCCTATTGTTAATTTGGTTTAAAAACTTATTCCGTATATCATTTTCAATAGCTTTTGATGAGCTTACATCTGACAAGGCAACCGGTCGCATATTGTATTTATTGCCATACTGTCCTTTAATAACTTTTTCTATATTTTCAGCAAATTTAAGCGTACCATTTTGATAGCCTTCAATTTTTTCCGAATGCACCAGCCATATGTTTTTAAGCTTGCTGTTATTTTCTATAAAGTACTTGGCAACAACGTAATTAGGTAACGGATTGGTTCCCACTAATAATACTAGTTCTGAAAATTCTAAACCTAACACGTATTACACTCACCACCCTATCAAAATATTTTGACTATTGCATAATTAGCAATAATTATACATATTAGTTAATTTTTCCTTCTCAATGTGCAAAAAATTACTTGCTTAACCTAAAACTCTTTGTCAAAAAAACAATGTCATAAAAATGCAAATACCCCATGCTGTATGTGCATTTTAGCATGGGGTGTTTATTTACTCATATGAGAGCTTGTTATTTTATTTTCAGCAACATATCGCCACTAAGTCAAATCTAAGTAGTCGTCTAAGGCTTGCATAAAATCTTCGAAATTATGCATTACTTTGGCCCCACTTGGCAAGGCGTCTAACACTGTTTTTTCCCAGGCTTTGCCCAATACCGGTTGTAATATGGCAATTGCTCCCCGGTCTTGCCGGGTGCGGATTAGCCGGCCGCAGCCTTGTTTTAATTTTAGGCCCATTTCCGGATAATCCACTGCCGTCAGCGGGTTCTGTCCTTGTTCCTTTGCTTCCCGTCTGCGGGCATCTATTAACGGATCTAAGGGCGGAAAGGGCAGCTGCCACACTACCAGCAGTGATAAGGCTTCGCCCGGTACATCAATTCCCTCCCAAAAGTTCGCACCGACAAGCACTGACGAGGTTACTTCCTTAAATCTGCGCACTAAATATCCGCGCTCGGCACTGTCTTCCCAAAGAAACTCATATGGCAGCTGATACGCTTTCAGGGCACGGCGAATTTTGCCTACTTCCGACGGAGCATTTGTCAGCACCAGAGCGCGTCCTTTGGTCATCTCCAGCAATGACACTAACTGTTTTATAGCATAAGCAAATCCGCCTTCCTGCTCATCTTCGGGAAACCGCTGCGGCAGATAAATTACTGCCTGCTGCCGGTAATCAAAGGGGCCGTCAACCGTTGAGCCGGAATAGTCTTGCAAGCCAAAGGTTCGTGCCAAATAAGTGAAATCCCCGCCGGTACTTAACGTTGCCGAAGAAAACACAACCGGTATTTGCTTGGCAAACAGGTGCTTTTTTAACAGGTGGCGCAGGTTGCGGGGCACTACCCAAAAAATTTGTTCTTCTCGCTGGGCCCAAAAAATTACATCCCTTCCTTTATTGCGGCTAAATCTGCTCAAGGCAACTGTCGCTCGCTCCAGCCGAGACTCAAACAGCTGTATTTGTGTAGGCGATAAAGATTCAGTGTGCAGCTCTTGCTCGCTTTGTAGCTGAAAGAGCAACTCGTCAAGGGTACGCCGTAAAACATCTGCAGATTTAAGCAGTTTTTCGCTTACTTGCACCGTCAAGCGATCAGTGCGTTCATCATCCGTTGCCGTATCATACAAAAGCTTAAAGAAACAAGCAGCAGCCCCATCTGCAGCCAAAGCGGCAGAAATCAATGAACTTCTGGCCCCCTGCACCCTCTCAACGGTCAGCAGCATATCGGCAATATCATCTCTGACCACTTGTCGGCCTGCTTTTAGGGCAGCCGGCAACAATATTTTATGCCCTTCATCAAAGATTACTGCCGAGTAATCAGGCAAAAGGGGCAGCTTACCGTCAGCAAGCCGCTCTTCCCTTGTCCATAAGTCGTCAAAAAACAAGCCGTGGTCACAGATAATTAAATCCGCTGCCGAGCGATAATTTTCTCTTGCTTTTACTAACTTGCAAAATCCCCGCTGCCAGCACGCTTCACAATCCATTGCCTCATCCCACGCTACCTGGGCCCATATTTTATCTGACACTTCCGGTATTTCCGAACGCTCTCCCCGCTTGCTGCTTTCCGCCCACTCCAGCAATCTGCTAAGTTCGGGGCTGGATTCATAGTAAAGTTGATTTATTTTTTGGTCACAAACATACTGCCGGGGATCCTTGGCCATGCCGATATCAATCTGCAAATTCAAGAGAGTTGACAGCTTTTCTATGTCCCCTTCCGGGCCGGCCAGCTGTTCTTGCAGCGCGGTAGAAGCACAGGCAATAATGGCCGGTTTTTTCTTAAAGCGGGCATAGGCCAGTGCGGTAAGTAAATAGGCAAAGGTCTTGCCGGTACCCAGGCCGGCCTCGGCAAAGTGTACCTTTTCTTTGCAAACCGCAGTGGCCATCTGCAGGGCGGTATAAATTTGTTCCTCCCGCACTTCATAGCCGTACTGCGGCAAAATATCGTAAAATACGTCGGAAATCCATTCCGCAAGCTTCCGCGAAAAATCTTTTTTACTCTGATACTCAAAAGGTAGCGCAGACAAGGTCGTCATAAAAGCTTCCTCGCTTTCAACATATCAAATTGCCGTTTATTACAAATAAAGCCGGCAAACTTCCTCATTCTTGGCTAACAAAATATTCCTCTATATCTTAAATATTGCCAAAATATATGTTTAGTATAAAAATGAGCTGTAAGTTTATCAACCCACAACTCATTTTTGTCATATTTAAAACCGTTTTGCCACAAGTTATTATTATAAAGTAATCTTGTGTAACAAGAAGGGTAACCACTATACTATATACTATGGTAAGACAAACCAACCTTTTGGGTAAGTTAGCACTAACCAAACAGACTATCTATCCAAAACGGTGAGATATAAAAATAACCTCCGGGATTTTACCCGGAGGTTATTGCTAGTCAATTAATACAATTGGTTTAATTAAATCGCGCGGTTTGTTAACCATCAGTTTAAATGCATCCTCAATGGCCTCTAAACCTTTAAATCTATGGGTAATCATCTTGCCGGGATCAACGCGGCCCACTTCCACTAAAGCCAGTAATCTTTCCATCCTCTTTCTTCCGCCGGGGCACAAGCCGCCGCGCAGCGTCTTGTGTCCAAGAAAGCCGGCAGTGACATCAATCGGGAAGTTAAATGACGGAATTTCCGTCCAAACGTTAATGTTGGCAATATTGCCGCCTTCTTTAGTCACGGCAAATGCGGTGTAGAAAGTTTCTAAGTTCCCTCCGGCAACGATGGCAGCGTCAACACCCTTGCCTTTGGTAATTTCCATAATTTGCTCTTTAATGTCGCCTTCTTTATAGTTAACAATATCAGTAGCCCCGTATTCTTTAGCCAGTTCCACACAATTCGGCCGTGAGCCCACGGCGATAAGTTTGGCGGCTCCCATTAGTTTTGAACCGGCAACGGCCATTAACCCCACCGGACCGATACCAAAAACAACTACGCTGTCTCCAAATTTAATTTCTGCCAGCTCAGCGCCATGAAAACCGGTAGTCATCATATCGGTAACCATACATGCTGTTTCAGGCGAGATATTTTCCGGCAGCAAAGCTAAATTCATATCCGCCGATCTAATTTTAATTTTGTCTGCAAAAGTGCCGTCTTCATAGTTAGAAAAGTTGATACCCGCGTTCAAACCGCCGGCATGCTGGTGAAGGCCGTCTTGAATATCTGGATGTTTCCAGGTCGGTGTAGTGCAGGGAATTACTACTTTATCACCGACTTTGAAATCCTTAACATTGGAACCGACTTCGATAATTTCGCCAACGCACTCGTGACCCAGTATCCTGTTTATCAGCCATGGGCCTTCCAATTCATATGCCGAGTGCACATCCGATGTACAAGGAGCAAGTGCTATTGGTCGGGCAATAGCATCATCCGGACCGCAAAGGGGATCCGGCTTTTCCATCCAACCCACCTTACCTTTTTCCAATACACCAAAACCCTTCATCACTTTACCCCATTTCTTTTGTTATTGTTAAATATTTGCAATAAGGCAAGTATACAGCCTTAATATTGCAAATATTTTAACTTTTGTGAATTATTATTACATTTTAAAAAATAACTGTCACCATAAGGTCAGGTAGTTTTAACTGCCCTGAAAGGCCGTTTTCTCACCCGGCACTGTTACCCAAACAGATTAGTTAAGTGTTAACCGTCTGGCTAACAAAAACTTGCTTAATAGGTGGTTCAAGCTTACTTATTTGGTATGACGGTCTAAACAATATTCACTTAAAAATTCATCACCCAGTCCCCTTTGAAAACACGGCGTTGTATAATTATTTTTACGGAAACTATATAATAGACGATAATCAGCTCAGTAACCAACCGGAGATGAGCACATGATTAAACTGTTTAGACTTTTAAAACCATATACATTGCCGCTCGTTGGCATTTTGATACTCACTTTTATCCAATCAATTTCCCAGCTTTATCTACCCACGTTGATGTCAGATATAGTCGACATCGGCATCGTTAACGGCGATATTGATTACATAATTGAAATCGGCGGGCTGATGTTGTTGGCAACAATTGCCGTTACCCTTTGCACGGTTTGCGCTGTTTTTTTGTCCGCCAAAACCGCCGCCGGCTTTAGCAAAGGGCTGCGCCACATGATGTTTTCCAAAATAGCAAACTTTTCCCTGGCTGAGTTTGAGCAGTTTGGTACCGCCTCATTAATCACCAGAACAACCAACGATATAACGCACATTCAGCATGTACTGCTCATGCTGTTGCGCACGGTAGTCAGTGCACCGCTGATGATTATCGGCGGCATTATCATGGCGGTATCAAAGGATGCTGTGCTTTCCCTGTTGATTGTTGCCGCTGTGCCAATAATTACCGCCGCTGTTTTAATCTTTGGCAAAAACACACGGCCCCTTTTTAAACAATTGCAAGAAAAAATAGATCAGTTAAACCTTATATTAAGGGAAAATTTAAACGGTATCAGAGTTATCAGGGCTTTCAACCGCACGGATTACGAAATAAACCGCTTTCAGGATACCAACCTTGATCTGTTCAATACCGCCCTGAGGGTAAACAGAATACTCGCCGCAACCATGCCGTTAATGAGTATAGTACTTAACTTTACTATTATCGCGGTAATTTGGTTTGGCAGTATCCGCATTGATGCCGGTTACCTGCAGGTTGGGGATTTAATGGCTTTTATTCAGTACATTATGCTCATTATGTTTTCGGTAATCATGTTTTCCATGATCTTCATGGTTATGCCTCGCGCCTCTGCCTCGGCGGCAAGAATTAATGAAGTGCTGGAAACCGCACCTCAAATCAATGACCCCCACATCGCAAAAGCTGCTGAGCAAAATAAGCAAAAAAAGGGCTGTGTTGAATTTAAGAATGTTACTTTTCGTTATCCGGGCGCAGAAAAACCGGCCCTCAGCAACATTTCATTTATAGCCCGTCCCGGAGAAACCACAGCCATTATTGGCGGCACCGGTGCCGGTAAAACCACACTGGTTAATCTCATCCTCCGTTTCTATGATGTCGACAGTGGCAGCCTGCTGGTTGACGGCATAGATGTGCGCCAAATACCTCAACAGCAACTGCGGGCAAAAATCGGTTTTGTCCCTCAAAAAGCGGTATTGTTTACCGGAACCGTTGCCGATAACATTCGTTACGGCAAAGAAGACGCCACCATTGAGGAAATTAAACACGCCGCAAGAATTGCTCAGGCCAGCGAGTTTATATCCAACATGAAAGACAAATATAATGCGGTAATTTCTCAAGGCGGGACAAATATTTCCGGCGGACAAAAGCAGCGCCTGGCTATTGCGCGGGCACTGGTAAAAAAACCGGAAATATATATTTTCGACGACTGTTTTTCGGCACTGGATTTTAAAACCCACGCCAAGCTAAGGGCGGCATTAAAAACGGAAACCGCCCATGCCACCACCATCATCGTGGCTCAAAGAGTAAGCACCGTTATGAATGCCGACCAAATAATTGTGTTAAATGACGGGCGTATTGTCGGCAGCGGCAAACATCAAGAACTGCTAAAGTCTTGTTCCTTGTATCAAGAAATTGTATCCTCGCAGCTTGCCAAGGAGGATTTAGCATGAGCCGACCACTTTTCCATCACCGGCCGGGTCACCGGGGTCAACATATGAGAATGCCGGCAGAAAAAGCCAAAGATTTTAAAGGCACGTTAAAAAGGTTGCTAGCTTACCTGAAACCCCATAAAGGCCAACTGTTTTTAGTCATGCTGGCGGCAATTTTAAGCTCTATATTTAACATACTCAGCCCAAAAATTATCGGTTTGGCAATTACCAGTTTGTTTGACAGCCTAATGATGAAGCTAAAAGGGGTCCCCGGTGCCGGCATTGACTTTGCTTACATCTTGCAAATATTGTTTATTTTAGCCGGTTTATATATTACCAGTGGGGTATTTTCTTATGTGCAACAATATATAATTGTCGGCGTTACCCAAAAAGTTATTTTCACCCTGCGTAAAAACGTCAATGAAAAGCTGGCCCGCCTGCCGCTGAAATTTTTTGACACTCATACCCACGGTGAAATACTAAGCCGGGTAACCAATGACATAGAAAACATCAGCACCACACTGCAGCAAAGTGTTACTCAAATGATAACGGCCATAGTAACCCTGGCGGGTGTCATAATCATGATGCTCACTATCAGTCCTTTATTAACCTTGCTGGTGATTGCCACCCTGCCCGGCTATGCTTTGGTTACCAAATTCCTGGCTTCTGGTTCACAAAAATATTTTGCCGAACAACAGAAAGCGCTGGGCAATTTAAGCGGGCATGTAGAAGAAATGTATACCGGCCACCAAATTGTGAAAGCTTTCGGCCGGGAAAACAAAGCCATTGAAGAGTTCGAAAACATTAATGAAAGACTGTACCATGTCAGCTGGAAGGCCCAGTTTATTTCCGGCAGCATTATGCCGCTGATGAACTTAATCAGCAATATCGTTTATGTGCTTATTTCAGTAATCGGCGGTATTTTTGTTACCAAACAGGCCTTGAAAATCGGGGATATTCAAGCATTTATTCAGTACTCCCGGCAGTTAACTCACCCCATAGCCCAAACCGCTAACATTGCCAATATTATTCAATCTACCATTGCTTCGGCAGAACGGGTTTTTGAACTGCTGGATGAAGCGGAAGAATTGCCGGATAAAACCAAAGTTGCCTATATTGATCACCCTAAAGGAAGAGTGGAATTTAAAAACGTTTCATTTAGTTATCAGAAAGGTGTTCCGGTAATCCAAAATATGAGTATGGACATCAAGCCCGGACAAACCGTTGCCATTGTCGGGCCGACCGGTGCCGGTAAAACCACGCTGATTAACCTTTTAATGCGCTTTTACGAGCTTGATGCAGGCAAAATCACCGTTGACGGTGTAGATATCAAAGACCTGAAACGCGAAGATTTGCGCCGTATGTTTGGCATGGTGCTTCAAAATACCTGGCTTTTTAAAGGCACAATCAGGGATAATATTGCCTATGGCCGCAAAGACGCCACCGACGATGAGATCCTTCAGGCGGCAAAGGCCGCTTACGCCGACCACTTTATCAGAAAGCTTCCGCACGGATACAACACTGTGCTAAATGAAGAGGCTTCAAACATCTCACAAGGGCAAAAACAGTTAATAACCATTGCCCGGGCCATACTGGCCAACCCAACGATCTTAATACTGGATGAAGCAACCAGCAACGTGGACACCCGAACGGAAGCCCAGATTCAGCGGGCCATGAAAAAATTAATGAAAGGGCGCACCAGTTTTGTCATAGCGCATCGGCTGTCTACCGTACGGGATGCGGATTTAATTTTGGTCATGAATGAAGGGCGGATTATTGAAAAAGGTAAACATCAAGAACTGTTGAGTAAAAACGGTTTTTACGCCGAACTATACCATAGTCAATTTGCCAATGCGTCGGTGTAACTAAATGCTCAATGCCGGCATAAAAAAAGCCGGGGCAAACAGCCCCGACTTTTATTTTACTTTTATAATATTAGAATAAGCCTGTTACTTTACCGGTTTCGGTGTCAACATCAATTCTGCGAAATGCCGGGTCAGAGCCCGTACCTGGCATCATCACTACCGATCCGGCCATCGGGCAGAGGAATTTTGCTCCCGCATAAACCAATACATCCCGTATTGGCAGTATCCAACCCTTGGGCACACCCTTAAGATTAGGATCGTGAGACAAACTTAAGTGGGTTTTTACCATCATGGTGGCAAAATCGGCATATGCCGGGTCAGATTCAAACCGTTTTGCTTTCGCCTCTGCTTCCGGTGTCCAGGATACGCCGTCAGCCCCGTAAACTTCTTTGGCAATTAGTTCCACTCTTTGTCGCAGTGGCATGTCCAGCGGGTAGAGAAATTTAAAGTCCACTTTTTCATTGCAGGCATCGATTACTGCATCGGCCAATTCCAGTGCACCTTCCCCACCCTTAAGCCAGTGTTCGGATACTGCACAGCGTGCTCCGGCCTGCTCAACATAGCGGCGCACCATGGCAATTTCTTCTTTGGTATCGGTGTAGAAGGAGTTAATGCATACAACCGGAACGACACCGGATTTTTTAACAATAGAAATATGATGCAGCAGGTTGGGAATGCCTTTTTCCAGCAGCTCCAGGTTTTGCTTGGTATATTCCTCAGGCAGCGGCCGACCGGGCACTACTTTCGGCCCGCCACCGTGCATCTTGAGGGCGCGAATGGTCGCGGTAATAACGGCCACATTAGGTGTTAACCCGCTAATACGGCACTTAACGTTCCAGAACTTCTCAAAGCCGATATCGGCGGCAAAGCCGCTTTCCGTTACATGATAATCAAACATCTTCAGGGCAATGCGGTCGGCAATAATTGAAGACTGACCGATCGCAATATTGGCAAAGGGGCCGGCATGCACTAAAACCGGCTGGTATTCTGCCGTACTGATCAGCGTCGGGTTAATGGTTTTCACCATAAAGGCAGTCATGGCGCCGTCAACTTCTAAATCGGCAGTGGTAACCGGATTGCCTTTCTTATCATAGGCAACAATAATCTTACCAATCCGCTCCCGCAAATCCTTCAAATCCGTCGCCACTGCCAAAATAGCCATCAGCTCAGAGCTAACGGCAATGTCAAACTGCGACTTCATCATATAACCATCCATGCGGCCGCCAATACCCATAATGATATTGCGCAAGCCTTGGGCACAGAAATCAATCACCCAGTGAAGCTGCACATTAGTGGGATCGATATCTAAACGTTTTAGATTCCTTTTAGCCAACTCTGCATCGTCATAATTTCTTTCATGCTGCATGCGGGCATTAAGGGCCACCATGGCCAAATTGTGGGCGTTCATAATATCATTAATGTCACCGGTAAGCCCCAGCGAAAACTCCGTCATCGGAATAGCCAATGCATTGCCGCCCCCGGCAGCGCTACCCTTTACATTCATTGTCGGGCCGCCCGAAGGTTGGCGAATGGCTGCCCCGACATTAACCCCTCTCTTGCTCAGACCTTCCACCAAGCCTATGGTAGTGGTAGTTTTCCCTTCACCCAAGGGGGTGGGGGTAATGGCGGTAACATCAATATACTTGCCGTTAGGACGATCTTTCAGACGGTTAAAAATCTTCATGAAATCAAGTTTAGCAATTCTGCCATAGGGAATAATTTCATCTTTTTCTAGCCCAAGTGTTTCCCGCCATTGTTCAGGTGTTGGCATGTTTTTTTCTGCCAATTCAGCTATTTGGTAGTCTTTAAGTTTTGTCGGATCGTAAGCCACGCCTCTAAAACCTCCCTGCTTTATATCTTTATGTATATTATTAGCACTTTAAACAAAAACCGCTAAAAATAAAAAGACAGATTTATACCTCATGCCGGTATAACCCTGTCCTGTTGACTTAAGACGGCTATTAGGCTTCCTCTTTGCTGTCGATGCGTTTCAGTGAGCAAGTACCCTCCAGAGTTACGTCCGGTTACAGTACTTAAGCCACCGCTTATAAAAACCGGTTTGCCCTAATGACGCCGAATACGGCCTCTTTCCAACCGTTATCCGTTGCCTAATACGTTTATTCTACTTTTTTTGAGATTTTCCTGCCGGCACAAAGTCCTTTGCTCAATATTTTTAACCGATAAAGTTTTAGAAAAACAAGCAGTGAAGCGCTGCAAACCTTTTAAAGCATCACTAAAAATAAGGCAAGCAGCTTATACCCAGACAAATGAACTAGGTGTAATCAGTCCGTCAATTTTAATATCCCTTTCTTCCGTCGGCACTTGATCTAACACTTGAAAATCGTAAGCCAAGGCTATTTTAGGCACTTTTTTATTTAGCTTGGCCAAAAAGCGATCATAGTATCCACCGCCGTAACCAATTCTGCCGCCCCTGATATCAAAAGCCAAACCGGGCATCAGGATTAAATCAATGTCATCGCCTAAAACTTGCTTACAGCCCTCCACCGGTTCCAAGATATGATAGTACCCTTCTTTTAAATCCTGAAAGCCGTTGATGCGATAAACCACGATACCTTCTTTTTTTGACACTATTTTGGGTACACCGATAACTTTTCCCTCTTTTAAAGCATGATTAATAAATTGATGGGTATCTATTTCCGAGCCAAAACTGACATAGGTAAATATAGTGTTGGCCTCTTGATATAACTTACTGTTAATCAGTTTGTTAAAAATTTTCTGGTCCCATTCCTTTTTTAAGTTGCTGTTTAACGCATTTCTTTTTTCTAAAACAGCCTGCCGCAGACTTTTTTTGTCTTGGTATAGCAAGAGCTCACATCCCTTAACAATTTTTACTACATATTATTGGTAATTTACATATTAAATTATCGCATATTTTTAAATAACCGTAACTATTGCCTTCGGCCTTTATATAAAATTTAACAACCCGGAAGGAAAGAGCAACCGCTTCTCTTCCGGGTTGTCGGTTTCATCAGTGAATATGGGCTTGATAACCCGCATCTGTCAAAACCTGTACCGCTGCCAATTGATCTTTTTCGGTGGCAAATGCCAACCGAATGGTCCCGCCTTGGCCTTCCCGAACCCGCAGTATCTCTATATCGGTGATGTTGATATTATGCTCGCCCAACAAAGTACTGAAGTTAGCAATTACGCCCGGCCTATCCGGTGCGGTGAGCAGCACTTCAAATAATGTAGGTAAGTAACCGATGCTGCGTTTGGGTAAGGACAGCCTATTCTCCCTTGCCCGGGCGAATTCTCTCTCCAATTGAGCGGCGCGGGCGGTAACAATCATCTTTCTGTAATCATCTAAAATTGACTGCAAGCGGTCTAAGGCTTGCAGTACATGATGGCTGTTGGTTTGAAAGATATCTCGCCACATCACCGGACTGCTGGCAGCAATTCTGGTCATATCGCGGAAACCGCCGGCTGCCAGCGTAAGCACCTCATTTTTGTTCGGCACTCCTTCCAGATTATTTGCCAGCGCGCATGCCATTAAATAAGGCAGATGACTTACCACTGCCACGGCGGCATCATGCTTTTGCGGGCTCATTTCTACCACCCGGGCACCGATGTTTTCGATCAGTCTTCGTACCTTTTTCAGCGCCGACCGGTTGGTCTGAGGCGTAGGTGTTAGCAGGTAATAAGCATTTTCAAAGAGATAAGGATGGGCACCACGCATACCCACCACCTCAGAGCCGGCCATGGGGTGACCGCCGACAAAATACACCTCCGGTGGCAGCACTTTTTCAGCCACGGCGGTAATCCTTTCTTTGGTACTGCCGACATCGGTGATAATCGTGTTTGGCTTTACCCTGTCGGCTATTTGGCCAAGCAGCTTTTCTATGGTCAGTATGGGAGTTGCCAGCACCACTAAATCTGCATCTTTAACGGCATCATATAAATCAGCGGCTGCCTTATCTATTGCTCCCGCAGACAGTGCTAAAGAGATATTTTCATCATCAAGATCAAATCCGGTTATCTCATCAACTAAATGACGATGTTTTAAAGACAACCCCAACGAGCCGCCGATTAACCCCACACCGATAATAGCCACTTTTGCGATCAACTTACTCATTCCCCTTTAGCGACAGTTTTTTCCATTACCTTGGCAACGGCGTTTACTTCCGTCATCAACAGTTGGAAATTCTCCGGTGTTAGCGATTGAGAACCGTCACAAAGTGCTTCTGCAGGTTTGGGATGCACTTCAATCAGCAGTCCGTCTGCTCCGGCAGCAATTGCTGCCCGCGACATTGCCCGAACAAACCGCCAATTGCCAATGGCATGACTGGGGTCAACAATGACCGGCAAGTGAGAAAGATACTTGATAACCGGAACGGCGGTTAAATCCAAGGTATTGCGAGTAAAGTTTTCAAAAGTCCTAATGCCTCGCTCGCACAAAATAACGTTATTGTTGCCGCCGGCTAAAATATATTCCGCCGCCAGCAGCAGTTCTTCAACGGTAGCTGCCGGCCCACGTTTTAGCAGCACCGGCTTATTGCGTTTAGCTACTTGTTTCAGCAGGTTAAAATTCTGCATGTTGCGGGCCCCGATTTGTAATATATCGGCATAGGCAGATACCAAATCCAACTGGCTGATATCCATTACTTCGGTCACTACCGGCATGCCGGTTAATTCCCGTGCCTCAGCCAGTAGCTTTAATCCCTCTTCGGCCAGCCCTTGGAAAGAGTAAGGAGAAGTGCGAGGCTTAAAGGCGCCGCCTCTTAAAATAGTCGCACCACAAGCTTTCACCTGTTTAGCGGTTTCCAGTAACTGCTCGCGGCTTTCCACCGCACAGGGGCCGGCCATTACCTGCACCTGGTTGCCGCCGATTTTTAAATTGCCGACTTCAACTACCGTATCTTCTTCTTTAAATACCCGGGAAGCCAGTTTATATGGGTGCATAATCGGGACTACTTTATCCACCCCGGGCATGGCTTCAATAGCTAAATCCCCCAACTGGGTGCGATCTCCGACCGCACCGATAACGGTACGTTCTACGCCCTGGGATAAGTGTATGCGGAAACCGGCTTGTTTCAACTTGGCATTAACCGCTTCAATCTCGCGCTCACCGGCCCGATGGTTCATGACAATAATCAATTTAAACCCTCCTCTGAGATAATATTACCGGTCAAAAGGCAAAAAAACGCTCTCAGAGGAGCGTTAAATGAACAAAAAGTACCATATTAATCCCCCCTACCGTACTACCATACTGCTTTGTCAAAACATTCTTCCGCAAACGCCACAGCGGCTACCATCCTACACATCCATCTTAACAGATAAACCGATAGTTGACAATAATCTCTTTAATTGGGATAAGCTTTATTTTAATGTATTTTCGGTTAATAATCATCGCCTGTGATTCGCTATACAGATTAGCTATATTTTAAATTTATCAATTAAATTTTTCAGTTGTTCGGAAAGACCAGACAGCTGTTCCGCCGAAGCGGAAACCTCTTGTATTGCCGCCGTTTGCTCTTCCGTTGTTGCCGCCGCATTGGATACGTTATCAGACATTTGTTCAACGGCGGTTGCCATTTGCTGTATTTGCAAGTTCAGATTATTAATCGAAGCAATAATCTCATTAAAGTTGCCGCTCACTTTATTTACTATTTCCTTGCCGGCATCAACTTGCTGTGTGCTGTTCGCCACTGCTGTCACCACATCTTCAGTTTTACTTACAATGATACGGGTTATGCCGTATATTTCTTGTACGGCGGCGGCAGATTGGTCAGCCAGTTTTCTTACTTCATCGGCGACAACCGCAAAGCCACGACCGTGCTCACCTGCCCGTGCCGCTTCTATCGCAGCATTAAGGGCTAATAAAGTGGTTTGTTCGGCAATAGCGGTAATTAGCTCTAATATTTTGTGAATTTTCCGGGTATCGGCATCCAGTTCTGCAATGGTTTGGGATACTTGATGGGTGGTGTCAAAAATGGTGTTCATTTGTTTTGTAATTGTTAACACGCCTTCTTTGCCCAGCCTTGCCTGCTCTGTTGCATAGCGGGAGCCGATAGATATTTCTTTTATGTTAGAAGAGGTACTTTGTACGGCATCAGAAATCTCGCTCATCGTATTGGCTGTTTCATTAGCCCCGGCTGCCGTCTGTTGGGAAATTGCTGACAGCTGTTCTGCGGTGCGAGAAAGTTCTACGGCACCGTTATTTACTTCTATCATAATCTCTCTTAAATTAGCGATAAATTTGTTAAAGGCAGCGGCCAGCGCCCCTAACTCATCCTTGGTAGAGATTTCAATTTGCTGGGTTAAGTCCCCCCCTTTTTCCGCTAAAGCTTCCATTTTATTTTTTAGAGCATTTAAGGGTTTTGTTATTTGACGGGTAATCACAACAGCTAACAATACCGCAATCACAATACTGACAGCAGTTACCGCTATTAAAGCGGTAAAGATGTATTTATAAAGATTATTTGAGTAATTAACGGCTTGCCGCACTTGCTTAGAAGAAAACTCTTCAATTTGTTGCACAATATCATCTATTAATTCAGTCGGCTCCCGGTTTATTCCGCTGACCAACTCATCAACCACTTGATAGCTCATGGGGTCTTCCGGATTAAAAACACTAAGGGTTTCTCTGTATCTGGCACCCATGTGCTCATGTACCTGCAAAGCCAGTTCAATCTTTTTCGTATCCATACCCCGGTCTTTTGTTAAAACTAACAAACTGTTAAGTTCTTGCCGGACGGCATCTTCTTCTTGGTTAAAATTAGATAAGTGTTTTTCAAAGCTATCCGGATTTTGCCCGCGCATCAGAATGTTCTTATATTCTTGAACTTGCGCCTTTAAATGTACTTGTGCACTCCGGGCCGAATTTATTGCTTGTTGTGACTGTTCAGCGGTTTCTAAGTTGGCTTTGATGTTTTCATGCAGCATAAAAATACTATAAGCCCCCGCACCGCCCAATAATACTAAAAAAACAATCATTACAACAGCCAGCAGCTTTAACTTGTCGGCAATTTTCAAAATATGTAACAATTGCTTTCCGCCCCTTTGTCTGCTATATTAAAAATTAATCTTAAATGATTAGACAACTTGATCATTTTTCCCTGTATAAAAATGCAAAAAGATTATTTTATAAAATTTTTAAAAACAAGCAGGAATATTTTATTTATGCTGGAATATAAGTTAGAGTAATTTAAAAAAGCATAATATTTGTTCTCCGAGCCATAACACCTACGGCAGGCGGCTATGGTGTTACGGCCGATAGGGTTAATTGGGAAACCGGTTAGCCTCCCCCTTTGGAAAGGAGAGCTGATTTTTAGCTGCGCACAAAAGGGGATTTTGATCCCCTTATTCTTTTGTGTTGTTCTTTTGTGCTTTCAGCTGGATAGCATTACCTTGCCAAAGGGATGTTATCCAGCTTTTTAATTGCTGTAGGTCGAAAGCTTGCAGCGCAAAAGGCAAAAAAATCGCCCGCTTCTGCTAGGGCATGCGGGGAATGGATGACAAGCTTTGTTTAAGTCTCGTCTGCCCTGAGTTTAACCCCCTTAGGGCATTATCAATAAAAATAGGCGGACATAAATCTGTCCGCCTATTTTTTTTATAATTTTATCGATTGGGTAACATCGGCAGCATGATAAGAGCTCCTAACCAACGGGCCGGAAGCAACATATTTAAAGCCCAACCGGTAACCGATTTCTTCATATTTTTTAAATAGATCAGGATGTACATACTCTATTACCGGGTGGTGTTTTGGGGAAGGAGCCAAATACTGTCCAATGGTCAGCAAATCACAATCTACCGCCCTTAAGTCTTTTAGCAAAGCCACCACTTCTTCTTCCCTTTCCCCTAAACCTACCATGATGCCGGATTTGGTGTAGACAGTGTTATCCATTTCTTTGGCATTTTTCAGCACTTCAAGGGAACGAGCGTAGTTGGCCTTCGGGCGTACAGCCGGATACAGTCGCGGCACGGTTTCCAGGTTATGATTAAGTATGTGCGGCTTTGCAGCCATTACTAATGCAAGTGCTTCCACACTGCCCTTAAAATCGGGAATCAGCACTTCCACCGTGACGTCAATCTCCCGCAGTTTGTTGATCACCGCGGCAAAATGCGCTGCCCCGCCGTCAGGCAGGTCATCTCTGGTAACCGAAGTAATTACCGCGTGTTTTAATCCCAGTTCTCGCACTGCTTCAGCTATATGCATCGGTTCATCGGGATTAACCGGCTCGCCGTGACCTTTTGTTACATTGCAAAAGGTACAGTTGCGGGTACATATGCTGCCTAAAATCATAAAAGTAGCCGTGCGGCGGCCAAAACACTCTATTATATTCGGACAGTTGGCCTCTTCACACACCGTATTCAAGGATAATCGGTTGAGCATTTTTTTAATATGGGTTAACTTTTCCGCTCCCTGCAGGCTAATCTTCAGCCAGTCCGGTTTGCGCTTTTGCTGCATGTCGTCCACTCCCTGCATATTAAATAATCAGTTACTGATACTGGTGCGAAGTAACAAAAATCTATCATGATCATAACACTTTTTTCACTCTTGTGTTAATAAAATTAGATTTCTATAATTTACATGTTCTTTTTAAGCTTATGGTTGCCGCTTTGACCGGTTGATTTATTCATTGTAAAATATTTTTATAATCATTAACAGGAGGGCAAAATTGAATAATAGTTATTTAAAGGAATTCGAGATTCACTATTACGAAGTTAACCGCTATCAAGAAGCCACCCCGGTAACGATTTTAAACTATTTAGAAGAAACCGCCATTGCCCACTCAGAAAATGTGGGGTTAGGGGTAGAAAAATTAAAATCCGACGACATTGGCTGGGTATTGCATAAGTGGCTGTTAAACATTAATCATTACCCCACCCGCGGGGAGCTAATAACCGTAGAAACCTGGCCAACTAAATTTGAGCGTTTTTATGCCAACCGGGAATTTCGTCTATTCAGTAAAACAAATAACGAGCTGATTGGCACCGCTACCTCTCTCTGGATTTTTTTCAACATCAATAAAAGGCGGCCGATGAGAATACCTGATGAAATTATTGCCGCCTACGGTACCAACCCGGAAACCGTTGCCCACTGTCCTTTTTTAAGTACATATCCGGCAGGTTCTCACGAAGTTGTCCAGGAATTTTCGGTGAGAAGAAGCGATATCGACACCAATGAGCATGTCAACAACGCTCGTTATGTTGAATGGATTTTAGAAACCATCCCCGGCGAAATTTATGATCATTACATGTTAACGGCTTTAGAAATTGACTACAAAAGAGAAACTAATTACGGAACCACAGTTAAAGCCAGTAGCTCTCAGGTGTACAAAGAGCAAAACAACAGGTATCATTTTATCCACACAATAACCGCTGCCGGTGAAGACAAGCCGGCAGCAATGGCGAAAACCATTTGGCAAAAGCGAAAGTAGTTACTGCTTATAAAAGCCAGATAAAACGGGCTGAAGCACTACGGGCAAAAAGTTCGTAGTGCTTCAGCCTCTTTTAATTGCTTACAGTGCTTTTTTCCAGTAGTCGTGAATGATGCTGTGTCCGTAAGTGGTGCCGGGAACCGCCCAGTTAGCATTTAAACCAAGCCAGGTGGTGGCAGAACCGCGATTGACGTAGATAAAACGCGGATCATAAAGGGTTTTACCTTTAGGCAGGGGCTTGTCAGTCGCATAGGCATACAAATGCTGGATATGCGCTTCCACACCGATTTCCGGTGTGGCAAAAATCGCCCCGTGCACTCCTTCTTCAAACCACACTGCCTCAGGATCAGCACCGTTTAACGGTTCTTTGCCGCTGTTTGGCGAGCCAACCGCCCATAGGCCGCAGTAGTTATTTTGCCAAGGCTGAACATGACCGGTGAAATTAAAGTAACCTGTTTCCTTCACTGCCTGTGCAAAAGCTAAATCTCCGCGAATGCCGTACTCTTTTCCGATTTCAAGGTATAGCTCAACTATATTCTCCGGAACATTTGAGGTATCTATGCCTCTCTGGCGCATTTCTTTATACAGCCAGTTAGTTAACTGTTCAGCACTGGCAATGGCCTCACCTTGAATGGTAATGTCGGCAATTGACCACACTCTGCCATCAGGCAATGTAACCGTTTTGGGGTATCTTTGCAGCAGCTGATCCATTTTTCTAAATTCTTCAAGCTGCTCTTTGGAGAAACTTGCCGGAGCATATTCCAGCAAATCTTTAGTGTTAATTTTTGTCCCGTCAAGTAATCTAATATTAGTGCGGTACTCAGCCAGTTTGTAAACAATGGGATCATGCTGAACAGGAGATTGTTCGTCAGGATCTTCACCGGGCTCATTATTGGGATCAGGTATATAGCTTCGCTTGGAATTGACAATTACTTCCCGACTGTCTTGCAACCAATTAACTTCGCAATTCAATGCCTCCCCTACCGCTCGCAGCGGAATCAAGGTCCGTCCGGTTTTTTCCGAAATAAAGGCTTGTCCCATATCCGGGGGAATATCTAATACGCTGCCGTCAATCACAATCTGCACGCCTTTTTCATTGTCAACCCGGGCAGGTACAGGTGCAGGGTGACCTTTAACCGTATTGATCACCACCTGCTTGCTTTCCGAAAGCCAAGTTACATCATAGCCCAATTCTTCACCAATCAGGCGAAAAGGCACGTAAGTACGCTGATTGACAATAATTGGCGGTTGATCTCCGCTAACCTGTTTATTGTTAATATACAACTTAATGTCCGCAGCGGCTGCGGCGTGGGCCGGCATAAGGGCACCGGCAGCTAAGAATAAACCTAAGCACACTCCGAACAGGGATTTCTTAAAATTGAATTTAAGCAACATCCTCCATCCTTTCCGTTAAGTATTATGCAGCTTTTATTAAACTGCAGTGGTAATTTCCACCGCATACAAAGATTATACCAACTGACATCAAATAGTTAAATAGTTAAATTAGTCCCAGAAGTTGGATATTACTGGCATTATTGAATTGCTTGCTCAAATTGTTGTATAGTGTCTATGTCTAATATATTGTGGTTATCTTTTATTGCAGGAGGGATAAAATGAATATCAATGACTGGCACAACGAAACACTGGGGCAAAAAGTAGTACAAGCATTACAAAAAAACTATTTTGATGCCATTTATTTTCCTAACCGCAGTGAAGCGGCCGAATATGTATTAAAGTACATCTCCAATGGCAGCAAGGTTGGTTTTGGCGGTTCAGTTACAATTAAAGAACTGGGTATTGCGGAAAAAGCTTTAGAAAGAGGGGCAAAAATTTTGGATCACAATCAACCCGGTTTAACCGCCGAGGAAAAAAATGACATCCGCCGGCAGCAATTAACCAGCGACTTGTTCTTATGCAGTACCAATGCCGTTACTTTAGACGGTTATCTGGTCAATATAGACGGTGCCGGCAACCGGGTGGCGGCAATGACTTTCGGCCCAAAGAAAGTGATTATTGTCGCCGGCGTGAATAAAATTACCGCAGATGTGCATACGGCACTAAAAAGAATTCAAAACGTGGCCTCCCCGAAAAACAACAAACGATTAAATACATCCAATCCATGTGCCGTTTCCGGCCTCTGCTCTGATTGCCAAAGTAAGGCCAGAACCTGCCGGATTTATTCAATCATGAAAAGAAAGCCCCTGTTTTCTGACATCACGGTGGTCATTGTCGGTGAAGAATTGGGATATTAACTAAAAACAGCTGCCTTAAAGCGCAGCTGTTTATTACTTTTATTCCACCGTTTGCAAATTAAGTTCTTGTCGCAGCCAATCCAAGGCAGCACTTACCGCTTGCCTTCTAATTTTGTTTCTTTCTCCAAAAAGATTTAACTGCTTTGTTTTAACTTCCCCCTTTATATATAGACCTAAATATACCAGGCCAACCGGTTTTTCTGCACTGCCTCCGGTAGGCCCGGCAATGCCGGTTGTAGATAAGCCGATATCCGCTCCTGAGGTTAAGGCTATTCCCTTGGCCATTTCTGCCGCCGTTTCGGCACTGACCGCTCCATACCGTTCCAGGGTTTCTTTTTTTACATTTAGCCGGCGTATTTTAGCCTCGTTGCTGTAAGTCACCGCCCCTTCCAAAAAAACTGCCGATATGCCGGGATAATTGACCAGAGTAGCAGCCAGCATACCTCCGGTACAGGATTCAGCCACGGCAACGGTCAATTGTTTTTCCGTTAGGCCCCTGCCTACCACTTCTTCTAAACCGGTATCCCCTACTCCGTAGATAAAGCGACCTAAACGAGCCCTGATTTCACTTTCTATCGGAACAATTAATTGCTTGGCTTCTTCAAGATTTTTTCCGCGGGCGGTTAATCTTATGGTTACATCGCCTTCTTTAGCATAAGGAGCAATTGTCGGGTTAGTTTGACTGTCTATTAAATCGGCAATTTCTTCAGCCACAACACTTTCGCCAATGCCGCACAAATGCAGTACTCGGGAAAATAAAACGCCGTCCTGGTATTTTAAGAGATGAGGCACCGCCCCGTTTTCAAAAACATATTTCATTTCCTGAGGCGGCCCGGGCAGTAAAATGGCGATTTTGTTATCCTGCTCAACTATGCAGCCTGGAGCGGTACCAATTTTATTTTTTAAAACAATCGCTCCTTCAGGAAAATAAGCCTGTTTTTTATTGTTTTCCGTCATTACCCAATTATGTGAACTAAATACTTGGTTTATAAATTCCAGTGTAGGTGGGTGCAATATCAGTTTGCGGCCGAAATATTCGGCGGCAATTTCTTTTGTTAAATCATCTTCTGTAGGACCCAGCCCGCCGGTGGTAATAACGATATCCGCACTTTTAAATGCACTGTGAAAAGCTTCTTTTAATCTACCAGGATTATCACCGACAACGGTTTGTTTATATACAAAAATACCCATTTCCGCTAATCTTTGACTTAAATACTGGGTATTGGTATTTAATATTTCACCAAGCAACAGCTCTGTTCCCACCGACAATATTTCTGCCTGCATACAATCACCTCTACATCTTAATTTATATTATTTGCTAACCCATGACAACAAACTTATATCCCATGCCGGCATTTTATTACCTATGATTAAGTAATCCCCGGCAGGAGTAATTAACCGGTTATGTCGAATTATATTTTCAGCCACTATTTAATTCAAGGAGTGCAGAATCATTGACTAAACCATATAAAGTAAAAGTTAAAGTAAAAAAACTTAGCGAACAGGCGGTAATCCCCAAAAAAGCCACTGCTGGCAGTGCGGGTTTTGATTTACACTGCACCGGCCGCTTTTCCATCAGTCCCGGCGAGCATGTTGCCGTGCCCACCGGTTTGGCTTTTGAAATCCCCCCAGGTTATGTTATGCTAATTTACCCGCGCAGCGGAAATGCAAAAAAACATGGCCTAACCTTAAGCAATGCGGTAGGAGTGGTTGATTCCGATTACCGAGGTGAAGTCATGGTGTTATTGCATAATGCCGGAGATCATCAAGTATTCATTGAACCCGGTGATAGGGTTGCCCAAGCAATCATTCAAAGAATACCGGAAGTAGAATTAGAAGAATGTGAGAACTTAAGTGATACCCAAAGAAGCAGCGGTGGTTTTGGCAGTACCGGCAGATAAAAAAATTTAGGGAGTATTATGGCAATGAAAATTAATCGAGCGACCAAACAAATTTTTTGGCATGATACTGCTAAGGTAGGAGCAAAAGGAGGCAAATCATTTTCCAACCAACTGAATTTAGCCAGTCAAGAGCATACCAAACAACAAATCAAGCAAATGCTAAAAAAAATTAACACTATCAGCTGCCGATTAAAACAGCAAATTACCGAGTCGGACATCCAGCAATATAAAATGTTAATTAAGGAATATTTATCCTACATTTTAAAAAACTATTACAAAATTCGCCGTACCCGCAGCATTGATTACAGCAGCTTATATACACGGATCGAAATTATTGATCAAGAGGTAGAGCAGTTAACAAAAGACTTTTTAACCCAACAAAGTGATACCATCAGTTTAATCGCTAAAATAGATCACATTAACGGGCTGCTTTTAGATATTTATCAGTAAATACAAAAAAGCACCGCCTTCTTACGCGGTGCTTGCATTTCACTTTATTTCAATCAACAAACACTAAGAATTGGCTTGTCCAATTAGCCTGCCCGGCCATTACCGGCAAATCTTAGCTTATTGTATTCATTTAGATAAACATCCAACTTCTGGCTTACCCGCACCACATCTTTGTGGGCCAGTCCCTTTTCTGCCGCTAAACGGTACATCTCTTTGCGCAACCTTTCCATCTTAATAATCAGTTGAGAAAAATCTTTCATCTTACTCCCCTCTCACACAATGGTTATAATTTTAGCATATAACTGCCCACAAACATGTCGAAAACGGTCAGCAAGATAAAATTTTTTAAAATCAGCGGGGGTTTATTAAAAGCAAAAAGACACCGTCCTTTTCAGACAGTGTCTTTTATTATTCCCACTTTTCAGGGTTTAAAAAACACAGCATTTCTTAACTAACCTTAGCCTCAATGCGCAGTTTATCCGCTACCATGGCAATAAATTCACTGTTTGTAGGTTTACCCCGCTCTAAGTTGATGGTATAACCGAAAAACTTAGTCATCATTTCAATGTTGCCGCGATCCCAAGCCAATTCAATGGCATGCCTAATGGCCCGTTCTACCCTGCTGGGGGTGGTGTTGTATTTTTGTGCAATCATTGGGTATAACTCTTTGGTTACCGCACCTAATAAGTTTACATCGGCAATAACCATCAGGATGGCATCCCGCAGATAATGGTATCCTTTGATATGAGCCGGCACACCCATTTCATGGATGATATTGGTCACAGCAACATCTAGGTTCTTGGTTTTTGCCGGAGCAACGTAGGTATTTACTTCCACACCTTTAGCCAATTGCCTAATTCTGGTAGCCAGTACTGAAAAATCAAAGGGCTTTAATATATAGTAATCCGCACCTAATTCGACCGCTCTTTGAGTTACACTTTCTTGGCCGAAAGCGGTCAGCATAATTACCTTCGGTTTAACAGAAGTTGCACCCGTAGATATCTTTTCCAGTACGCCGATGCCGTCCAAGTGCGGCATGATTATATCTAAAACAACTACCTCTGGCTTTTGTTGATCGATTAAATCTAATGCTTCTATTCCGTTGTAGGCAATGCCCGCCAGAGTCAAATCTTCTTGAGAATTAACAAACTCTTTTAATAGTTCACAAAACTCCCGATTGTCATCTGCAATCAACACTTTAATAGCCATATAATATACCCCGCCTCCATTTCATCTTTTTCCATTTCCTGTATTTTTATCTACGTGATTATCATTCGACAGTCAAATGGCAAAGTCCTCTTTGTCATCACTAAAAATTATAATAAGTTAAAAAATGCCTATACTAGACAATCTAATTGGATTATAAATAAATTTTTGCTAAATATTTTGATATATCTCGTTTTTTCGTCACGTTACAAAAAAAAGAACGTCTACTTGTAGACGTTCCTTTTTGTTGAGTTTTTATTCCGGCCTGCTTTATCATCCATTCAGCCATAATAGCATATCCTTTAGTATTGTCTTGTAAAAATACATGGGTTACTGCACCCACTAACATCGGTTCACCGTTGTCCCGATATTGAATTATCGGACTGCCGCTCATTCCCTGCACAATTCCGCCGGTTTTTTGCAGTAACTTGGGATCTGTTATTTTTATAATCATACTTTTGCTGTCCGGTTGCAGTTGACGGGAAACTTTTTCTATATTTACTTTAAACTTCTCCATTTTGTTTCCTTCTATCACGGTAATAATTTCTGCCGGACCTTCTTTCACGTGACTGGCTAATGCAACCGGAATAGGTTCTTCAAATAATGGGTGGGGAAGCTTTTTTGATAGTTTTCCGTAAATACCGAAATTTGTATTTTGGGTAATGGTACCGAATATTTTTCCATTATTATCTAACATTCCTACCTTTTCACCGGGCATTCCCTGCTGCCCGCGATTTATTTTTTGAATGGAAGCACCTACAATTCTACCGTCAGATATATTAATTTTTTTGCCGGTATCTGAATCGGTAATTACATGCCCCAGTGCACCATATATTAAACTGTTTGGCTCGTAAAAAGACAAGGTTCCCACACCGGCGGCACTGTCCCTTACCAGTAAGCCTAAGCGATATCGTTTTGTTTCCGCGCAATAAGCAGGATTAATTTTTTTGGAAAAGGTTTTGTTATCCCGTTTTATTTGTACGGTAACCGGTTTGTTGCTGTTACCGGATTGGGCAATGATATCACGAACCTGTTCTTCAGTTTCCACCGGCACACCGTTAATTTTAACTAAAACATCGCCAACTTTAATGCCCGCCTGAGCAGCAGGGTTATGTTGATTGCCTTGGGGATCTTGTATGGTGGAAAGTCCGACGATCATTACACCTTGGGAGTGCAGCATCACGCCGATGGAATGGCCGCCGGGCATTACTTTTACTTCCGGTACCACATCTACTGTAACCTGACGAAGCGGTATTATTCCAAAAAGCTTGACAGAAAGATCAACCTGACCGGGGGTAGTAATTACAGGTGCACTGTCATAGAGGGAAAATTTAAAATTTGTACTGGTATCTGTTTTTAAATCCACATGTAAGTACTTTAAAAGCTCTTGCTCCGGGTTAAAGCCTAAATCCAGCGTTTCCCCGGCTAATATTTTCTTTTGTAGGGGCAATGTTCCAAGATGCATAACCTGATTATTGAAACATACTATGGCTAAAATAATAATCGTAAAAAAACAAAAACTTTTTATTCTGTTTTCCCGCTGCAAGTATACCCCTCCTTTTTCACCTCCGTTTAAATTGCTAAAATAAAGAAATTTAAAGAAAACTAATCAAAAAGTACGTAATATTAAAATAACCTTGTTAAACTACAATTATTAAGCACAATTATGCCGAGAATTGCCAAAAGCAATATCTAAGCCGAATACAGCGAATATGTAATTTTTGAGTTCATAATAAAAAAAACCCGAAGCAGCGCTTCAGGCTTTAATTAAGCACTTGGGCATTTTTTAAAAGTTTTTCTGCGTGTTCTCCTTCAATGCCATCCGGTTGTTGGCCGCCTAACATCCGCGCCAGCTCACTCACCCTTCCCTGATAATCAAGCTTGCTGATGCGCGTAAAGGTACGGTTGCCAACTACCTCTTTTTTAATTAAAAAGTGATTATTGGCATAACAGGCTACTTGAGGTGCGTGTGTTACAGTAATAACCTGTCTTTGCAGAGCAATTTGGGCCATTTTTTTGCCCACCGCAGTTAACGCTTGTCCACCTACTCCGGTATCCACTTCATCAAAAATTAATGTTGGCACTTTATCTACCCCTGCTAACAGGCATTTTATAGCCAACATTATTCTGGAAAGCTCCCCTCCGGAAGCAATTTTTTGCAGCGGCTTTAAAGGTTCACCCGGGTTAGGAGAAATTAAGAAGTATATATCATCAATCCCTTTGGCACTGGGTTGGGTTAATCGTTCAAAACCCACTTGAAAAACAACCTTATTCATCTCTAAATCCGCCAATTCTGAGAAAACGGCTTTTTCTAAATGCTTGGCAGTTTTGCGCCGCAGAGCTGACAGCTGTTCGGCCTGCTTTTTCCATGATTCTAAAGCTTTTTTCTCTTTATCTTTTAGCTCAGCAATATTTTCTTCGCTGTAAGAAAGCTCGTTAAGCTGCTCAACAACTTTTTGACGGTAAGCCAATATTTCTGCTACCGTAGCGCCGTATTTCTTTTTTAATAGGTTGATTTCATTTAACCGCTTTTCAATATAGTCTAAGCGCAACGGATCAAATTCTAGTTTGCTCAGATAGTCGGAAACCTCTCTGGCGGTATCTTCCAGTGTATAGAGAGCACTTTCCGTTGCCTGCAGTAAAGCTTGAAAACTTTGATCATAATCAGTTAACTGATGCAAAGCATTAACTGCTTCCCCAATTAAATCTACCGCAGAATTAGGGTATTTAACGCTGCCGCTGTACAGGCACTCTTTAACGGTATTAGTCAAATTAGCGATCTTCTCGGCGTTTGCTAAAATGTTTCTTTCTTGTTCCAGCTGACTGTCTTCGTCGGCAGTTAACTTAGCCTTTTCAATTTCCTGAGCTTGAAACTGCAACATATCAATTTGCCGGGCAATATCGCGGGAGGTTTCCTGCAAGCGCTGCAACTTAGTTTGCAATTCCTTCCACTCCCGGTAATACTCCGCCGTTTTCTGCCGACACTCCAGAAGCTCTTTGCCGCCGTAACTGTCTAACAATTCTAAGTGGTAATCACTGCTTAAAAGGGATTGCTGCTGGTGCTGACCGTGCATATCCACCAAACCGGCAGCGGCTTGCCGGTACATATTTAATGTAACAACTTGACCGTTAATCCGACACAGATTGCGCCCGCTGCGACTGAGCTCCCGCGATAATATCAGCATGCCATCTTCAGAGGGCAGAATACCCAAATCATTTAATCGCCGCTCGATATCATTAACAGCAAAGGCAGCCTGTACCACTGCCTTATCTGCTCCCGCCCGGATAAATTCAGTGGATGCACGTACTCCCAACGCCACTTGCAGTGCATCTAATAGAATGGATTTACCGGCCCCGGTTTCTCCGGTCAATATATTTAGCCCCGAACCGAATTCAACGGCAATATCGTCAATCAGGGCAAAGTTTTTAATGTAGAGTGAACACAGCAAGGCCAATCACTCCTTGACCAGTTTATTGAACCTGTTGAGCACGGTAGTGACGGCTTCTTTGGGTTTCACAATAACCAGTATGTTATCGTCGCCGGCAATAGTGCCGATAATTTCCGGCCAATGAGCATTGTCCAGGGCAGAAGCCACACCCATAGCTTCCCCCGGCATTGTTTTTAGCACAATCAGATTTTCACAGTAATCAAAATTGATCACCGATGTTTTTAAAAAGCGCTTTAACCTCTCATCATTGTGGCGCACTACCGGTTCATTGGGCATGGCATACTTTGATATACCGTTCTCGCCCGGTATTTTAATTAAGCCCAGCTCTTTGATATCCCTGGATACGGTTGCTTGGGTTACTTCAAAACCGGCTTTCATCAACTCGTTTACTAATTCTTCCTGGGTTTCAATTGACTTCTTCTTCACTATTTCTTTGATTATTAACTGACGCCTGGCCTTAGTCACCTAACCCACCCTTTCTAATTAGGAATAAAACCGGGGCAGAAGTACGGTTAACAAATTCAATCTTAATTGCCCAGTACATACGTGTATCAAGTTGCGCAATAAATTTTTCTACGGCCGCCAATTCTTGCAACCCCCCTTGGTGGCCAATGTAAACGGCAACGCTGATTTTTCCTCCCTGCTTTAGTAATTTTACGGCACCCTCTAATGCCTTTACCGTACTTTCCGGTTTAGTAACGATGCTGTGATCGCCACCGGGCAAATAGCCCAAGTTAAACATCACTGCATCCAGCGGTTCTTGGATGTGGTTGACAATATTTTCATGGCCGTCATGTATAAGTTTTACATTGGTATGGAGCATATTTTCTTTCAGCAGTTTGGCCGTCTGCTCCAATGCTTCTTTTTGTATATCAAACGAGTAGACCTTCCCTTTACCTTTCAATTGTTGTGCTAAAAACAAGGTGTCATGGCCGTTACCGGCTGTGGCATCGACTACTACAGCATCCACCGGCAAGGAATCGGCAATGAATTCCTTTGCCATTGCTACCACGCTGTGAGCCTTAAACATCAGGGTTGCTCCACTCCTCCAATTTTCTTCTCAATACATCGTAATAACTTTTGTTTTGCGTGCGAATAAATTTAACGTTGTGCGGTGCACGCTGCACTTGCACGATGTCGTTTTTGTTCAGGCGGTAACCGTACTGTCCGTCCAAGGTTAACATATTTTCTCCTGATGTTTGGATAGTTACCGTGACCACGTTATCTGAGGCAATAACCAGTGGTCTGACCGACAATCGGTGCGCACAGATTGGAGTAATCACCATTAAATCTAAATTTGGTTCCACCAACGGGCCGCCTGCGGATAAGGAATAAGCCGTAGAACCGGTGGGACTGGCAATAATTACACCATCGGCATGATAACTGTTGACAAATTCTTCATTAATATCAATCTTTAGCTTAATCATGCGTGAAAATGTTCCGCGGGAAATTACCGCATCATTTAAACTGATCGCTTTTCTAATCATTTTATCGTCTCGATATACTTTAGTCTGCAGCATCATCCGTTGTTCTATAGTATATCTCCCGGTTAAAAGCCGTTCTAAACCGGAAAATAAATCAGGGATGTCAACTTCACTTAAAAAACCCAGCCTGCCTGCATTCACACCGTACAGCGGTATCCCCAATGGTGCTGCAGTCCTTGCCGCGTTAAGAATGGTTCCGTCGCCACCCCATACAATAATCATGTCGGATGATTGGGCTAGTTCTGTTAAAGGGTAACCGCTTTCCGGTCGGCCTAGCACTTCAGCGCATTCGTCACTCAACAAAACGTGAACCTGGTGTTCTTGCAGCCAGTGATATACTTTTTCTACCACCGGGCCAAACTGATATTTTTGTTTGTTTAATACCAAACCGATGGTTTTCAAAAAAAGCTTCCTCCCTTAACAAGCAGTAATGTCACCAGTCCACCACACAAAAATACTAATAGGTAAGCAAAAAAGTTGATGGATCTATAAAACGGTAGTTTTGCTTCAAATTCTACATTGTGAATAGTTTCATTCTCCATGTCAACCAGTAACACGCCATTCACACGATAGATCAAGTAATATTCCAGCAGCTGCCTTCTAATGTCGGCTGACGTGGGACGTGCCAGTTGTTTTCCGGTTTTAACATCCGCTACATATTTGAGCCCGTTCTTTTTGACAATAAAGTCGGCCTGTACGTGGTTTTTATAACTACGACCGTCTATTTTTGTGATAATCGGCACTCTCTTTTGCATGGCCACAATGGTATAACCTTGCCTAATCAGCAGCTCTCTTGCCAGCCTTTCTGCTTTTTTGGCATTTTTTGACTGACGCTGCAATTTATAACTATTAAATAACCTGATTAAATAGTAAACGAAAAGGGCACCAATGACAACGCCCAGTATCAAAAGATCTGAGGGTTTCATCATTTTAGCTCCGCATGTGCATTTTTTACAATCTCATCTACCGTTCCGGCATTTATTTCCGGCCCGATACCGGTATTGCAGCGGGTAAAATGAAGTAAATATTCAATGTTTCCCTCCGGACCCTTGATTGGCGAATATGTCAGGCCAATGGGACGCATTGCCAATTCCTTGGTTGCGTTTAACACACCGTTAATTACATCGACATGCACCGCCGGATCCCGAACAACACCTTTTTTGCCCACCCGTTCCCGTCCTGCCTCAAATTGCGGTTTAATCAAGGCCACACCGACAGCGTCATCAGTAGTCAGTTCCACTACTTTAGGCAGTACTTTTGACAAGGAAATAAAGGAAACATCAATGGAAACAAAGTTAGGCAATTCATCCAATTGTTCCGGAGTTAAATAGCGAATATTGGTGCGTTCCAGCACTACTACCCGCGGATCCTGCCGCAGCGACCAAGCCAATTGACCATAACCCACATCAACTGCATAAACCTTTGCGGCTCCCCGCTGCAATGCACAATCGGTAAAGCCGCCGGTTGAAGCACCAATATCAAGCATAATTTTACCGGTTAAATCAATGTTAAATACCTGCAAAGCCTTTTCTAATTTTAAGCCACCCCTGCTGACATAAGGAACAGGGTTTCCTTTTACTTCAATTACGGCATCAGCAGGAACTTGAAATCCAGGCTTGTCAACCCGCTGCCCGTCAACAAAAACTAAACCCGCCATCACTGCTGTGCGGGCTTTTTCCCGGCTTTGATAATGGCCCCGGGTTACCAGCAATTTGTCTAATCTACTTTTGCCGGCCATAACTACCTCCAATGCAATTATTCCTGCGCTACTCTTAATTTCGGTCTTTTGCCCACTAAGTTCAAAGCCTTTTCTACCGTCCCCTGTACCGTTAAGCTATATTTCTCATGAATAATTGCCGCGTTGCCGTGTTCTACAAATACATCCGGAATGCCTATACGCACAACTTTAACATGGTTTAATCCTTTATCTGCCAGCAATTCCAGCACGGCACTGCTAAAACCACCGGCCAAGACATGTTCTTCCAGTATAATCAATCGTCCGGTTTTTTCTGCATAGTGACAAATAGTCTCTTCATCTAACGGCTTTAAAAACCGGGCATTGATAACCGTAGCCTGTATCCCTAAAAGGGCCAGTTCTTCTGCAGCCTTACCGGCAATATTCACTGTGCTGCCAATCCCTAATAAGGTCAAATTGCCGCCACGGCGCAGCACTTCTGCTTGGCCTACCGGCAATGCCAAAAAGCTGTCGTCCATCTCCACTCCAATTGCGGTTCCCCGTGGATAGCGCACTGCACATGGCCGGTTTAGTTCAACAGCGGTTTTTAACATGTGCTGCAGTTCATTTTCATCCTTCGGCGCCATGATGGTGATGTTTGGAATATGGCGCAAATACGACATGTCAAATACACCCTGATGGGTAGCCCCGTCATCCCCAACGATTCCTGCCCGGTCAATGGCAAATACCACCGGTAAATTTTGCAAACACACGTCATGCAGCACTTGATCGTATGCCCGCTGTAGGAATGTAGAGTATATTGCCACTACCGGCTTATACCCGTTAATGGCTAAACCGGCAGCTAAAGTAACCGCATGCTGTTCAGCAATGCCCACATCAAAAAAGCGCTCCGGATAAGCGGCAGCAAATTTAGACAGTCCTGTACCGCTGGCCATTGCTGCGGTAATAGCTACAATCTTATTATCTTCTGCGGCCAGTTTAACCAGTGTGTCACTAAAGACACTCGTATATGTGGGAATGGCACTCTTTTTAATTACTTCCCCGGACACAAGGTCAAAAGGTCCGATGCCGTGAAACTTATCCGGATTTTCTTCGGCGGGCGGATAGCCCTTACCTTTGGTGGTAATTACGTGTATTAACACCGGGCCTTTTACTGACTTTGCCTTTTCCAGCACATCAATTAAATCATTGATATTGTGTCCGTCAATTGGCCCTAAATAAGTAAAACCAAGCTCTTCAAAAAGCATCCCGGGCACTACCAAGTACTTAAAGCTGTCTTTCAGCCTTTCGGCAACTTTTAGTACCTGCTTGCCCATCGGCAGTTTGCTGAGTAAGTTTTCTATTTCATCCTTGCCTCGGGTATAGAAGGGGTCTGTACGAATGCGCGTTAAGTATTTTTCCAAGCCGCCAATATTTTCGCTAATACTCATTTCATTATCATTGAGCACCACAATCAAATCCAGGCCTAAATGACCGGCATGGTTTAAAGCTTCAAAAGCCATTCCCCCGGTAAGCGCACCGTCACCGATAACCGCAACTACCGAATATTGTTCTTTTGATAAATCACGGGCTGCTGCCATTCCCAAAGCCGCTGATATCGAGGTGCTGCTGTGACCGGTGCCAAAGGCGTCATGGGCACTTTCCGAGCAACGTGGGAAACCGGAAATACCTTCATATTGACGCAGCGTATGAAATAGGTTTTTTCTTCCGGTTAATATTTTGTGTACATAACACTGGTGACCGACATCAAAAATGATTTTATCTTTCGGGCTATTAAAAACACGGTGCAAAGCCAATGTCAGTTCTACCACACCTAGATTCGGTGCCAGGTGCCCACCGTTTTTAGCTACCGTTTCAATAATTGTATGACGTAATTCTTCAGCCAGTTTTTGTAACTGTTTATCATTTAAATTTTTTATGTCTTTAGGATTATTGATCTTATCAAGAAGAGCCAAAGCTGCTAAACCACCTTTTTTTATTAACTCTTTTTATTACGCCGATTTTTCCGATAAGGATCCAATCCCATTAATTTTTCAACATTGGCCATAACTTTACCTGCAAAAAGCACTACTTTGTTAGCATTGTCTAAGGCAATTTTTTTGCCGATAGCTTTCCCGCTAATCGTTAATGAAGCAATTGACGCCGTAGTGACAATGCTCAGCAAAAATTGATCCAGCTCAGGATGCCTCAGTAAAATGCGGGCGACAATGGAAATGCCCATTGCTCCGGAAACCGTCCCGGCAATATCGCCAATCACATCACCGGCGATGTTAGCCACTTTATCTGCATTGCGCAGCAACACTACCCCTTGCTGTGCACCCAATACGCGTTTTGTCGACATAGCATGAAAGGGCGCTTCTTGAGCGGCAGCCACCGCCGTAGCCAATATGTCAGCTACAATACCGAAAAGAATGATCGCAAATAAAAGAATAAAAGCCAAAACTAAATCATTAAGCTTATGTACCAATAATTCTGAGATAACAGCAAAAAGTATTGCCAGAGAAAAAGAACCAATGGCAATAAAAAATATGTAACTTGGCGATCCACTGGTTTTATTATTGCCCAAAAATTACCACCCCATAAGTTAAGTATAATATTTGCTTTTTTGATGATATTTATCAGGAAATGTTGTTATAGTTTCGGTCTGGGTTATTTAGAATAAAGACAAAGGCTGCTTTTTTAAAAAAGCAGCCTCCCGAATTAAAGAGTATTATCCGATTCTTAAGTGACAACTTATCGAGTAAACATTGCGGCTTAGGTCTAGCAGGTTTTCCCAAAAAGCCACTGACTGTCGCCAGATCAGCGGTTTCCCTTTAAGGCTTTTTCCGGCCGTCACCGGTTCCGGGGCTAGATTGCCACTTAGTCCGCACCACAATCCCCGATAAGCCCTGAAAAACTCAGACAGCCTAGGAGTTTTCCTCGACAGAATTGGTCCTTTTCTAGCCTCTTTTGCAGTAACGGTTTCATCCAGACTATATTTAGAATGGGCCCAGACTAAATATAGTCCCTAGCGGAATTCGCCGCTACCACTCAAGGCAGGCTACGCTGCACGCAGATTCGCCACGTGCAGGTTCGTACCCCAAGCCATAGTTTGTCGTTATACGACTCCCCACGCACTTGGGCCTCCGCGGTAACAGGGTCAAGGCCCACATGCCGTTGCAGGTTGCCCTATTACCTTAACTCCCAGTACCAACCCCCAACTGGGCGTCGAAAGCCAGCACCAGGAACTTCATCGATGTGCCCTTTAACGGATTTTTAGCCCCGTCTTCGAAAAGGCAATTCTGACTAGGATACTGCGTCACTTATTTTGCTCAATAAAAATTATAGCATAATTAACAGCTACCAAACAAATACGTTTTTGGGCCACTAATTAACGGATTGAATCTTTAATCTAGCAAAATTAATTGTAGATAAACAACTCTTTGTTAGAATACTTTTTTTAAGTTTTATCTCCCTTTGCATTTAATTAATAATCTCTTTTAATGATAAAATGCATCGTGTCGCGCAAAAAATCCGCTTCTTTACCAAATATATTAAGTGCATTTACCGCATTGTTTGCTGCACTAAGGGCTTTTTCCTTGGCTGCTTTTAATCCGTAAAGTGCCGGATAAGTTGCCTTATGGTTTTTTTCGTCACTGCCCACCGGTTTGCCGATTTTATCCACACTTCCTTCCACATCAAGAATATCATCAGTAATTTGAAAAGCCAATCCTAAGTTTTCGGCATAATCGGTAAGGGCCTTTAACTGTTCTTTTGTTGCGTTGCTTAAAATAGCGCCACAGCGTACCGCTGCCCGGAACAGCGCTCCGGTTTTGCAGCGATGAATGTATTCCAATGTATCCGCGCTTATTTTTCGGTCAGCGGAAAGTGTATCTACAATCTGTCCGCCAATCAAGCCTTTAGAACCGGCGGCGTCAGCTAGCTCGCGAATAGTTTGAATAATCACTTCAGCCGGCACACCCTTTGTTTGCGTCATTAAAGCAAATGCCAGCGTCAGCAATGCATCTCCCGCTAAAATAGCGGTGGCTTCTCCGAATACTTTATGGTTGGTCGGCTTGCCGCGACGCAAATCGTCATTATCCATTGCCGGCAAGTCATCATGAATTAATGAATAGGTATGAATTAGTTCCACAGCACAGGCGGTGGGCAGTACTCGTTCAACATCTCCGCCTACGGCTTCGGCAGCACCGATTACCAAAACCGGACGCAGTCTTTTGCCACCGGCCATTAAACTGTAGCGCATTGCCTGATGAATAATTTCCGGATGATCAGTTTCAGCCGGCACCAACCGTTCTAAAGCTTCTTCAACTAACCGGGCACGCTGTTTTAACTGTTGCACGTAATCCATTGTTTTAGCCCTCCGAGTCCATCAGTTTTTTTAACGTAAACTCTCCGCCTGTACCTTCCACTAACTCGTTAATTGACTTTTCCGCTGCTTCCAATTTCCGGTTACATTGCTTAACTAATTCAATACCCTCAGCAAACAATTGCAATGCCTGCTCCAGCGGCAATTGACCGTCTTCCAGCATTTTGACCACTTCTTCCAGGCGTTCCAGTGCTTCCTCAAAACTTTTTTCATTATTTGGCATGAGAAACCTCCTCATTAAAACCGCTGCGGCGCCAATTCCGGTGTTTTATCTTTAAAACAGCCTTTCCTAACAATTTAGCTAATAAATTACAGTCAGCAGTAATCAAACCGGCTTCTTATTTCGCATCAATTCACCGGCTTGATCACTGCCTGATCATCAGTTTTTACTCGCTACTTATACTGTTTTTGACTGCCAGCTTTATTTAACTATTGTTTCTTTAATAGCCTGCTGCATGGAAATACCTTTAAGCAAATTTTTCAGCATGATCACGGTTGTTAAGCTGCCCACACCGCCAGGCACCGGAGTAATAGCTGCGGCCACTTCTTTTACGCCCTCAAAGTCTACGTCGCCTTCAATTTTGTTGTTTACCTCAGAGATGCCGGCATCTACCACTACCGCTCCCGGTTTAACCATGTCCGCCGTAATCAATCCCGGCTTCCCTACCGCTGAAAAGATAATATCGGCACTTTTGGTAAAGCGGGCAAGATCCGGTGTTTTGGAATGACATACCGTTACCGTGGCATTTTCCAACAAAGCCATATAGATTAAAGGCTTACCTACCGTTTCACCCCGACCGACAATGACAACATGTTTACCCGCCAAGCTAATACCCGACCGACGCAATATTTCCAAACAAGACAGGGGCGTGGCCGGATAAATACACTGGCCGCCGCTCAATATGTAGCCGCGGTTTACCGGATGTAGGCCATCTACATCTTTAGCCGGTAAAATAGTATCCATCACCCTTTGTTTGTCTATATGCTCAGGAAGGGGCATCAAAATCAGAATGCCATGAATATTTTTGTTATGGTTAAGTTCGTCCAGTTTAGATATCACCGTGTCTTCATCCGCTGTAGCAGGCAGTTTTTCTAAATAGCATTTAATATTTACGCTTTTGGAAACTTTATTTAAAAAGTCCGCGTAGGCTATTGATGCCGGTTCATCACCCACCAACAACAATCCTAAACAGGGATTAATACCTTTAGCTTGCCATTGTTGAACTTCTTCTTTCAATTCTTCTTTAATGGTCTTTGCAATTGCTTTTCCGTCCAATATCTTAGCCATATTATACCTCCTGTTCCACTTTATTCACGGTACAAGCTAACTTACCCTGATACAGTACCAAATTAACATTTGAACCGACAGAAACCTGTTCAGCTGATTTAATTAAATCACCTTTTTCGTCAAAACACAAACTGTATCCCCTGGCCAAAGTAGACAGCGGACTTAAGCTTTGCAGTGAGCCGGCTAAATTTCCTAACTGCCTGCCTTTATCCGTCAGCAGTAAACGCACGTTCTTAATCATATCCCTTAACAGTACATCTACGTTTTGTCGCCGAGTATCTAAAATCAGCCTTTCCGGTAAATTTAAGGCCTTTGAATGCCAGGCCTGCATTAAACGCTGTCGATAATGATTGATCTGCTGCCGTAGCGAGCGTTCAGAGCGCAACTGCAGCATCTGCAAATAGCGCTTAATTTCCGGTTTATCAGGCACCACCATTTCAGCTGCCGCAGACGGGGTGGCAGCACGGGCATCGGCAACAAAATCGCAAATGGTGTAATCGGTTTGATGGCCAACTGCAGAAATTACCGGTATTTTTGATGCCGCAACCGCACGGGCAACCATTTCAGTATTAAAGGCCCACAGTTCTTCCAGTGAGCCGCCGCCACGACCGACGATAATCACGTCTGCCCCACCCCAGCGGTTTACTTGCTCTAACCCGCGGCTTATATCCAGCGGTGCACTTTCTCCCTGGACCAAAACCGGCACCAGCACAATTTGGGCCGGCGGCCAACGCTTGGTAATAATTTTTATCATGTCTTTTACTGCCGCTCCGGTAGGAGATGTGATTAAGGCTATTGTTTTGGGATATTGGGGCAGCGGCTTTTTGCGTTCAGCAGCAAACAATCCTTCCTTTTGCAGTTTTTCTTTTAGTTGTTCAAAGGCAAGGTGCAGAGCTCCCAGTCCGTCCGGTTCCATTTCTTCAACATATAGCTGGTAACAGCCATCACGTTCGTAAACCGAGATATAGCCGCGCACCGTTACAGCCATACCGTTAGCCGGTTGAAACAACAGACGGCTCGCCCGAGAACGAAACATTACTGATTTTATACAGCTTAAGCTATCCTTTAGGGTAAAATAAATGTGACCGGAACCCGGCTGTCTTAAGTTAGATATTTCTCCCTTAACCCAGATATTGGTCAAAAGGTAATCATTATCCAGTTTTTCTTTAATGTAACGATTTACGTCCGTTACAGTAAATATACCTATCAATAATAAGCTAACCCCTTTTAAAAATCATATTCTAAATTTTCTGAAGATCTAAAAAAACACTCTACCCCTGCTCAACAGGGTGGGAGTGTTCTGTTTTTGGCTCAGGTTTATATAATTCCGGATTCTGCACTACCCTGCCTAAAATACCGTTTATAAAACGTGCAGATTCTTCCGCCCCAAAAACTTTTGCTAATTCTACCGCTTCGTTAACTGATACGGCATAAGGTATTGTTTCTTCATACATGATCTCATATAAAGCCAAGCGCATAATATTTCGATCCACTATCGCCAAGCGGTTAATATCCCAACCTTTAGATAAGCGCTTAATAATCCCGTCCAACTCTTCTTTATGATCCAGTACGCCTTTAACAAGTTGTCGGGCAAATGCTTGTGTTTGTGGCTTAGCGGCAAACTCTTCAAAAACGTGGCGGAAAGCTTCTTCTACGTCTATTTTCCCCACTTCTACGGCATAGATAACTTGTAGTGAAGCTTCCCTAGCTTTCCTTCTGCTCAAAATTAGTTTACCTCCTGAAAAATACCGAACATGATTAGTTATTATTATTATCGGCCTCGAAACAATCTATCAAAAATGTTTTTGATATTCGCATTGTCATCTGCTCTCTTGCCTATTACATAGCCAACGGCAATGCATAAAGTAACGAACAGGGTTTTAAAAAGACCATAGCATATCGCAAACCAACCAAATGCCAAACCAAGCACTACTCCCAGCGCCTTACCTTGATGATGCGTCAGTATTTCCTGCATGATTTGCTTAAAACCCCCCACAGTCTACACCTCGCTACATTTATTCCACCCGGGGACGGTTGGTTGATATATTTTCTACCATTACTTTGACACTATGTACTGAAATTCCTGTTACCTCAAAAATATAATCTTTCACATGGTGTTGAATTTTCTTAGAAACTTCCGGAATGTTGATATCAGGAGTAACTGTTGCCCGAATGGCAATGCCAATTCCTGCCTTTGAGGAGGTTATGCGTGGTTTAATGTCCCGTACACCTTCTATTTGATAAGCCGCTTTTTTAACCAATTCTTCAATGGCCGGCAGTGTTATGTGCACTTCACCCAGAGAAAATTCATGAACCACCGAACGCTGCTCGCCAATTGGGCGCACTGCCGCGTACAAAAGGCGCAAACCCGCCAAAATAAGTGCTGCCATTGCAACCCATAAAACGGCACTGTCATCGGAAACAAAGGGCACCCTTAGCAGTATATCCAACGGTTCCGACCACCATCCCATTAAGACGGGGACAGCTGCAATTAACAGCACCGTCACAATCAGAGCATAAACTGCTAACAAACCACGGTCAAATAAGCTCACCGGCACACCCCCATAATAATATGAGCTCTAAGTTCTAATCAAACAAGAAGAGAAGTGGGGTGATAATTCTCCCACTTCTTGTCTCACTGTCGTGTTTAATTCTTAAGAGATATTATTTTACCCGCGCAGGTTCTTCTTCACGCCCCTCACTGGGAAATGCTACACCTTGTACATGAATATTTACTTCCACCACGGTGAGACCGGTCATTCCTTCAATGGCTTGTTTCACGTTGTTTTGAATATCGGCGGCTACTTCCGGAATGCGCACGCCAAATTCAACGATCACATATATATCTACCGCTGCTTCTTTTTCACCTACTTCAACCTTAACGCCTTTGGAAAGGTTTTTGCGGCCGAGCATTTCAGCAATTCCGCCGCCAATTCCGCCGCTCATGCCGGCTACACCTTGAACTTCGGTTGCCGCCAGGCCGGCAATTATGCCCACAACTTCATCGGCAATGCGGATTGACCCCAGTGACGTCCGATCATAATAAACATCCCTTTTTTCCAATGCTTCTACCTCCATTAAATATTATCAATTAGCTGATTTAGTGGTTTGATTATACCAAACAATACCAGTTACCGCAACTTTAGATCATCTTCAGCTAAAATTCTACGCTGAATGAAATTGGTGTATACTTCACCGCGGCGATAAAAAGCATTGGATAAAATCCGCTTATAAAATTGTATAGTAGTAGGAACACCTTCGATAATCAGCTCATTTAAAGCACGTTCCATACGGGCAATTGCTTTATCCCGATCAGTATCCCAAACAATCAACTTGCCAATCATCGAATCATAATAAGGTGGCACGCTGTATCCTTGGTAAATAGCGCTGTCAAACCGCACTCCCGGCCCGCCGGGGGCAAAAAAGGCAGTTATGGTACCGGGACGCGGCATAAAATTATTACTGGGATCTTCAGCGTTAATACGGCATTCAATTGCCCAGCCCTTTATTTTAATATCACTTTGCTGATAGCCCAGCTCTTCGCCGGCAGCAATGCGAATTTGTTCCTTAATTATATCAATTCCGGTAACCATCTCGGTTACAGGATGCTCTACCTGCACGCGAGTGTTCATTTCAATGAAATAAAACTTATTGTACTTGTCCAATAAAAATTCCACTGTTCCGGCGTTGTAATAATTTACCGCTTTAGCCGCTTTAATTGCCGCCTCACTCATGCGGCGGCGCAGCGAAGGTGTTAAGGCAACGGAAGGTGATTCTTCCAACAATTTTTGGTTGCGGCGCTGAATAGAACAATCACGCTCACCCAAACTGACTATGTTGCCATACTTGTCGCCTAAAATTTGAAATTCTATGTGCCGGGGTTGTTCAACATATTTTTCAATATAAACCCCGTTATCACCGAAAGCGGCCTGGGCTTCCGCTTGGGCTGCAGCAATGGAGTGCATTAAATCATTGCGGTTATGCGCAATCCTCATGCCCCTGCCGCCGCCGCCGGCAGAAGCTTTAATCAGTACGGGGTAACCAATCTCATCGGCAATTTCCGCCGCTTCCGCCGCATCCCTGATTACCCCTTCGGAACCGGGAACCACCGGAACACCGGCTTCAATCATCGTCCGGCGGGCTAAAGCTTTATTGCCCATTTTTTCAATTGCTTCCGTTGAGGGGCCGATAAAGGTAATACCGCAGCTCTCACATATATCTGCAAAATTGGCATTCTCCGCTAAAAAGCCATAGCCGGGATGAATAGCCTCGGCCCCGGACATTTCGGCAACACTGATAATATTGGTGATGTTTAAATAACTTTTATCGGGAGAAGCCGGACCAATACAGTAAGCCTCGTCAGCTAAACGCACCGGCATACTGTCCCGGTCAGCCTCTGAGTAAGCAATCACAGAGCGGATGCCCATTTCCCGGCAAGCACGTATAATTCTTAAAGCTATTTCTCCTCGGTTAGCAATTAGTATTTTTTTAAACATATTGCCTCCTAATTATTGCTTCTTAATTAAGAACAACGGCTGCCCATATTCAACCGGTTGGCCATTTTCTACTAAAATATCGATAATTTGACCGGATACCTCCGCCTCAATTTCGTTCATGAGCTTCATGGCTTCAATAATGCACAGCACCTGACCGACTTCTACCTGTTGACCGACTTCTACAAAGGGATCGGCATCGGGAGCCGGCGCCCGGTAAAAAGTACCTACCATAGGTGCAGTAACGGTTTCTACATTTTCCAGGTCTGTTTCTTCGGTTTTTGGCGGTGCCGCAGGTGCGGTTACTGCCGGTTTTTCGGTAGCTGCACCGCTGTCAGTTACTTCCGCTTTGCTAACGGTAACGCCTTCGCGGTTAGCTCCTTTTTTAATAGCTACTTTCATGCCGTCACTTTCCAATGACAGCTCAGATATATCAGTTTCATTTAAAATCTTAATCAGTTCTTTTAAATCTTTTAAATCCACTTTTTTAACCTCCTTGGGAGCATCTTTATTCCCCTCTTTTATTTCTTTGCCGTTTACCTTCATAATCCTTGCCAGTTCTTCTTTCGCTCTTTCTGCAAGTTCTCCTCTTGCTCTGGCCTGGAAAAATCGGCGGGCAATTTGGGGGAACAGAGCATAAGAAATGACATCTTCTTCCGATTGTGCCAAATCTTTGATCTCTTCTCTTAGTTTATCCATTTTGGGCTCTAACAAGTCTGCCGGACGGCACTTGATCATTTCCCTGTCACCCAAAACTTTGCGAGAAATAGCAGGGTCAATGGGGGCCGGCGGTTCACCGTAATACCCCTCTACATATGCTCTCACTTCTCCGGGAATTAATTTATAACGCTGGCCGGTAAGTACATTTAATACCGCTTGTGTACCAACTATCTGACTGGTTGGTGTTACCAGCGGGGGATAACCCAATTCCTCACGCACTTTGGGGATTTCCTTTAATACATCATTTAACCGATGCAATGCTTTTTGTTCTTGCAACTGGCTAACTAAGTTGCTAATCATGCCTCCGGGCACTTGGTGTTCAAACACCCGCATATCGTTAATGCGTGTTACCCCACGTTGATAACCTAAGCGCTTGCGCAGGTTTTCAAAATAATCGGCCACTTCAAAGAGTGCCGGGAGTGACAAGCCGGTGTCATAAGGCGTGGCCTTCAAAGCTCTTACCACGGTTTCTACCGGCGGTTGAGATGAACCAAAAGCAAGCGGCACTGATGCGGTATCAACCACATCCACCCCGGCCTCGATAGCTTTCAAATAAGTACCTACTGCCAAACCGCCAACATAGTGACAGTGTAGCTGTATCGGCAGACCGATTTTTTCTTTAAATAATTTTACCAACTCATAGGCCTTATAAGGGGCTAATAAGCCGGCCATATCTTTAATACAAATAGAGTCGGCACCCATTTCCGCTAATTGCTCGGCAGTTTGTAAATAAAGTTCTGTGGTGTGCACCGGGCTGACGGTATAGCTAACCGTAGCCTGTGCATGAGCACCGGCTGCTTTAGTGGCTCTAATTGCCGTTTCCATATTGCGCACGTCATTTAAAGCGTCAAATATTCTGATAATATCTATACCGTTTTCCACCGACTTGTAAACAAAAGCTTCCACAACATCGTCGGGATAATGGGTATAGCCAACCAACGACTGCCCTCTTAAAAGCATCTGTAAAGGAGTATTTTTAACTACCTTTTTAATTTCACGCAATCTTTCCCAAGGATCTTCATACAAATAACGCAGGCAGACATCAAAAGTTGCCCCACCCCAAACTTCCAGCGAATGGTATCCCATTTGATCTAATTTTTCGGCAATGGGCAGCATATCTTCAGTACGCATACGGGTAGCCCACAAACTTTGATGGCCGTCGCGCAACGTGGTATCCGTGATTTTAACCCGATGTTTTTTCATCAACTGTACCCCCTAATTATAAAGCAAAACTTAGCTTGCGCTAAGCATTTTAATTCAGGCAAAAAGTCAAGGACAAAACTATTATATTATAACTATATTTTATTGGGAACCGTTTCGCTGTAAGTATACATAATATTTAAAAAATATTTAAAAACTGTTTTTATTTATAATCTGGGAATAATTACTATATTATTTAGCGATATCCCGGTATTGCGGCTAACTATTTCGGCAATTCTGGCTGCCTGCTCGGTAGTTAAGCTCTCCGCCTGAACGACAACAGTCGCTCCCTGCTCTTTGGTTAAAACCACTGCATCACGAAAACCTTTGGCGCGAATCAAATTTTCTATCTCCATTTCTTTGCCAATATTATGGGTTATGGTGTATAAATCTTCCTGGGCTTTTTGGCGTGTTTCCGCATCGGTGTTGGGATCATTGATAATTTCCCGCAGCAACTCTACTTGTTGACCACGTGTCCGTTCCCTTTCCAAACGGTATTCAATAAAGAAATTCTCCTCTTCAGCGCCAGCCTCCTCTTCTTCCGCTTCCTTTTCCGCTATGTTATTTTCTTCATATTCCTCAGTAATGCTGGCCGTGGTGGTTTCGGTAGCAGGATAATCCCCGATTCCCTTATAGCCGATAGCAATTAACGTCACTGCAAAAATCAGCAGCACCAATAAAAACATTCCCCGTTTCGGCATGATTATTTTCACCGGTATTCACTCCCCCCAGCATCGCGGATTTACTTTCTAGGCAAGATCAGGATTTTTTGGGCTTCTACACCCAAGCCTACTTGAACCGCTCTAAAAAGCTTGGCTTTGGTTTCCGGCTTAGCAGCCCCTTCTGCCACCACCAGCACGCCTGACACTTTAGGAGCGGTTTCCTGCTGCAATACCGGTATTTCCGTGCCGTCTTTGCTTTGAATCAGCACTAATTGATCGCTGTCGTTATCCTCGGTCAATACGCGCGTTCCACCGGCCTGATCTTTCTCTTGGGTAGTTTTGGTGTTGGAAGTAGTGTTTATGGCATATTCAGCGCGGGATGAACTTTGCAGACGCACGGTTACTTCCACCTTTCCCGCTCCTTCCACTTGCTCCAGCATTGCTTTCAGTTTCTCGGCTAAATAACGTTCTTCCTCAGCTATACTGGGCTGTGCCGTTTGTATGTCTTTTACTTGCTCGTTGCCATCATGTGGAGTCACCGGCAGCGGGTCAGCCGGCTTTTCCGACGTATCAAAGGGACTGCCGCCAATTAAGAAAAACAAGCCTACCAGCACGGCAAAAGCAGTAGCTAACCACCTTATTTTTTCTTTTTCTCCGCCCTTGAAAAAATCTTTAAACAAAGCACTTACCTCCCCACTTTATTCCCCATTTTGATATATTACCTGCACTTGCTCATGAGACAGGTTGTAAAAATCAGCAACCGTAGCAACCATTTTTTCTACCGCCTCCATGGTTTCTTTTGTCAGCTTTATTTCTTTTTCCGGCTGTTCCTCTTCGCTCACCGCTATTTCTACCGGCGGAATGGTGCTTATTCCCTCCGATGTCGTTTGCTGCGGCTGCACAACTAACTTAATCATCTGCAGCTGACCGAAGCTTTCTCCTTCTTCGGTATTTACTTCCACCTCGGCCGCTGTTACTTTCACCTGTTGATTTAAGTTGGCCAGGGCTAAAACTTGTTTGCTGATTCCCTGACGGTAGTCTTCTAATGATTGGTTTTTATAATGTTCCGAAAGCTGTTCAGCATCGGCCTGAATTTTTTCCCATGTGTCAAGGGAAGTGGCAGATATTTCCGGTACCTGCATGTTGAAATCCGTACCAATAAAGGCAAACACCGTTTCCAGTACGGCAATCAATACCAACAGCCCCATTACCATCTTGACATAACTCTGCATCGTGCTTGAAGGCAGCAGCAGTTCTAAAAACACCGCCAACATAACGATGATTACCAGGCTTTGCACTAATTGGCGCAGTTCCTCCAGCTTGTGTCACCTCCTAGCGCAGCATTACCGTAAGATTGCCCATCCCCACCACTATGGCAATGGCAAAGAAAAATAAAATACCGACCGTTGCCACTGCACCGAACACGCCAATTAAGCTGTTACCCAGTGAGGTCAGGCAGTCGGCAATTTGTCCGTCACCAATGGGCTGCACTAATGCTCCCGCCAAGCGATATATAAAAGCAATGGCTAATATTTTTATTACCGGTAGCAGGGTGATTAATATAATAATCACCACTCCGGCTACACCGACGGCATTTTTCATTAATAAAGCGGTGCCCATAACAACTTCCAACGCATCGGAAAGCATGCCGCCCACTACCGGGATAAAGGCATCGGTTGTAAACTTAGCGGTTCGCAGGGCCACACCGTCAGCAACTGCCCCGACTACACCCTGCACTGCCAATATTCCGAGGAAAATCGTTGAACACAATCCCAACAAGGTAAAACCGATCGTTTTTAATAAATCGGCCATCCGTGAAACATTAAACTTAGCGGAAACTCCGTTTAAAATGCTGAGCACCGCCGCAAAAAAGAGCAACGGCAGCACGATATTTTTGATCACCGTACCGATAACCGCAATACTTCCTAAAATAACGGGATGAAAAATTGTCGCCGAAGTAATCCCCCCCATCGCCGTCAACAAGGTCAATAAAACCGGCAGCAGCGCCTGCATAAAGGAAACCATATCATCAACCGCCTCACGCCCGATATTAATCGCCAAAGTAAATGAACTTACCGCCAAAGTAACTAAAACTAAGTAGCAAACAAAATAAGCCATCTTACCGGTAGTAGCCTTTTCAAAGGCACTCATTAAGTTTTGCAGTACCGCAGTAATGATGGCCAATACGACAAGCTTGGTCAGTAGTGATACATTGGCCACTACTTCATTAAAGATAAGCTGTAGTGCTCTTTTAAAAAATTCACTAATACTCCACTCCAATTCACCTTGAGCAAATTTTGTCACTAAGGTGCGAAAATCCGTACAGGGCAGCGCCTGCTGAATGGCATCATCAAACTGCTGCACGGCTTCCTCCACTGCATTTAAGTCCAACAGCGAGGTATCAACGACCGTTTCCACAGGTTGTCCGCTTTCAGTTTGCGCTGCGGCCAAAGGTATTTGGGGCAGCGCCGCTGTTAAAAGCAAAATCAAAAAAGTGAACAAAATTGCTGACTTTTTCATATCATCACACCTTAAGCCGGTATAATTTTCAATAAAGCCTGCATCACCGCAACTATGATGGGAATGGCCAATACCAACACCAAAATTTTGGCGGCAAATTCCACTTTAGATGCCAGCGCCCCCTCGCCGGCGTCACGGCAAATTTGCGCCCCAAAATCGGCTATATAAGCGATACCGACAATTTTCAAAATGGTACCCAGGTAAGCCATGCTTATATTTGCCTGAGCGGCTAAATCTTTCAGTACTTGGAAAACTGAGCCAATTGGGCCGATGATAAGGAAGAAGATAATTAAACCGGTAGAGAGAGATATAAGTACACCAAAATCTTCACCAAAATCTTGATGACCGAACTTAATCACACCGGCCAAAATCGTAGCCACCAAAGCTAAGCCAACTATTTGAAAAATTTCCATAAGCTCCACCCTTAAGCGGTTAAAATAAATTAAATACCGACTTTACTTCAGTAATAAACTGATCCAAAAACTGCACAATCCAAATTAAAATCAGCACTACACCGCCTACGGTTGCCCAATGGGCATACTCCTCTTTACCCGCATGTTTTAAAACGGTATGCAGTGCCGCTACAATAATGCCCACACCGGCAATTCTAAAAATGATGTCTATCCCGCCCATGTGTGTCCCTCCCAAGTCTATTAGTTAGATAAAAACAATTACAATAGATAGGCCACCTAAAAAACCTAAATAATTATACAGCTTGACATTTTTGGCAGCTTCTTCCTCCGCCTTTGCTATTTCTATTTTTAACTGCTCTTGGGCTAAATGCAGATGTTTAATTTGATCTTCGCGGTCAGAAATACCTAAACTCATCCCTAACGCCCGCAAAATGGCTGCATCCCCCGCATTAATGGCGCTGTGAGTGTAAAATTTCTTTAGCGCCCGTTCCCACGCTTCACCGGCAGTAACCCCCTCACCGCTTAACAGTGCCTCTCTGGTTTGGCTAAAGAGTTCAGCTACTTCTTTGGCACAACGTGCCGCTACCAGTTCCAAAGCATCGGGAAGGGGTGTGGCACCGTATGCTATTTCCGTTTCCAACATTTGCAGAGCAGAGCGTAAATAATGAAGTTCTCTCGGACGGTTGCGATATTTTTTTGCTATGGTAAAACCGGCATAGCCGCAACCGCTGATAATTAATAATGCACCGATAAGTTTTAGCATTTTTACACCTCCAGCGAGCGATAAGTGTGGCCGTCAATTATTTGTTCCACCGTACCTACCCCTCGGCTGCGCCCTAAAATGACAAAGCGCTCAATTACCCGTAATTTCAACAGTTTATGTAATGCCGGGCGACGCTTTAATTCTTCCAATGACGCCCCGTGCACAGTAGTCAGTACCTTAACACCGGCATTAAACACTTCTTCTAATGCCGCCACGTCTTCATTGCGCCCGATTTCATCGGTGACTATCACCTGCGGCGACATTGAGCGCAGCAACATCATCATGCCGGCAGCTTTCGGGCAAGCATCCAACACATCAGTACGCACTCCTATTTCCAATTGAGGTACCCCGCGGTAACAGCCGGCAATTTCCGAGCGCTCGTCCACTACCCCAACGCTCACGCCGGGAAAGCCCAATTTCGGAACACCGTTGGATAATGAACGCACCAAGTCACGCAGCATGGTTGTTTTTCCACAGCGAGGCGGCGAAATGAGCATTGTATGATAGACTTCACCCTTCGGAGACAATAAGTGTTTAAGCAGTTTATCGGCTGCTCCAAAAACCTGCTTAGAAACCCGAAGGTTAAATCCGGAAATATATTTCATCGTTCTCACTGCACCGTTTTCTGAAATAACCTTGCCGGTAATACCAACCCGGTGACCGCCGGGTAAAGTAATATAGCCGTTTTTCAATTCTTCCTCCAGCGCATAAATTGAGGAGTTGCTTACCAGCTGAGTTATACAGCTAATATCGTCGGCATTAACAACGTAAGCCTGCTCCGGGTAACGGGTCAATCCTCCCTCAATATGCATAAAGTGATCACCGGAATCTGTACATATCAACAGCGGCCGGTTCTGGCGAAGGCGTATTTCCTCTATACTTTCCAATACTTCATTGGGCAACTGTTGAAGCATTAAACGCAAGTGGGAAGGTATGACATTCAGTACCCCAAGCACCGGGGCCAGCAAGTTATCGTGTTTAAACTTTTGTTTGACTAACTCATTTACGGCAGCCACAAGTTGTCCCTCCCTCTCAAAATATATCTATGGCTGCCAATGGCAATTTATGCTATATATGCTGCAGAAACACCGGTTAATAGACACAAAAAAAGCGTGTCGCCAAACTACTTTTGGTAGTTAGCGACACGCTTTTTTAATTTATCCTATTAGTGGTTCGACTGACCTACAGGCTTGGTAGGTTTAACTGATTAAATTATTTTCTTTTAATTTCCAGATCATAGGGCCACATGTTCAGGCCGCCTTCCATTAATTTTACATTTTTAAAACCGGCACCTTGCAGAATTCTGGAAGCATCATAAGCACGAATACCCATTGGACACATGGTAATAATTTCCTTATCTTTTGGCAGTTCAGCCAAACGCTCCCGCAAATCGCCCAAGGCAATTTGTTTTACCCGTTCATCTTTAATGTGTTTCGGCGCAAACTGTTTTTCGGTGCGCACGTCTAACACAATTAAGTCATCCCCGCGCTCCAGCTTTTCTTTTAATTCTTCCGCCGAGACAGTGGCAGCCAGCCCTTCTATCTTGTTGCGGGCTACGTTAGCGTTATGCTGAATGACGTCAATCGGTGAAGAAAAGGGAGGTGCATAGCCTAAATCCAGGTTGGATAAATCCTCCAGCTTTGCTCCTAAGCTGATGGCAGTGGCAATCACATCAATGCGCTTTACCACGTCTCCCTTGCCTAAACCTTGAGCACCTAATACGCGCCTACTGTCGGCATCGACAATCAACTTAAAGTGGGTTACCCCGTGGCGCGGGTGGTAGTGAGTGCGATCCAAACCGGAGCTAATGGCTGTAACTACATTGTAGCCTGCCTTTTTCGCTTGGGTTTCACTTAAGCCGGTACGGCCGACATTCATTTCAAAAACTTCCGCCACACCGGTACCTAATACACCCTTAAAGGTACTTTTACCGCCGGTGAGATTATCGCCTACTACCCGGCCCTGTCTGTTGGCGTATGTTGCCATGGGAGTATATACTTTTTCTCCGGTAATTAAATGGGTATTTTCTATGCAGTCGCCGCAGGCATAAATATTAGGATCTGATGTCTGCAGATACTCATTTACTGCAATAGCGCCGGTAGGGCCAATTTCCAAACCTGCGTCTTTAGCCAGTTTGACGTTGGGGCGTACACCCACGGCAACAACTACCATCTGACATTCAATGCGGCCGTGCTTTTCCGTAACTACCCCTTTGACTTTACCTTCTTCGTCCCCTTCTATTTTCAGCACCTTGTCGCCCAAGCACAATTCGACCCCTTGATCATACATATGGCGCTCCAATTTGGCTGCCATGTCAGGATCAAGCAAAGTGGGCAGTACATGCTGCTGCAGTTCTACAATTGTTACATCTACCATTTTGTTAAACAAAGCATCTGCCGCTTCCATGCCTATTAAACCGGCACCGATTACTACCGCCTGTTCTACATCACCGGTATCAACCGCTTTTTTTATTTTTTCGGCATCCTCAGGATGGTTTAAGCGGTAAACACCCTGCAGGTCTACTCCTTCCATCGGCGGAACAAACGGTGAAGAACCGGTGGCCAAAACCAGCTGATCATACGGGAATTCCATTTCCGCACCGCTGTCTAAATTAACTGCCTTAACTATCTTTTTCTCCCGATCAATGGCCGTTGCCTCAGTGCGGGTGTACAGCTTAACGGCTTTTTCCCGGGAAAAATAATCTCTATCACGGGCTACGCCGTAAGAAGTGGTAAAAAGCTCTTCATAACTGTGCACTTGCCCGGAAATGTAAAAGGGCATGCCACAGCCGGCATAAGAAGTCAATGAACCTCGTTCAAGCATAACTATTTCGGCATCAGGATTGCGGCGCCGGGCACGGGCAGCTGCCTTCGGGCCAGCTGCTACCCCACCGATAATTACAATTTTTTGCTTACTCAAACTTCTATCCCTCCCAAGTTTTCATAATGGTATTTGGATATTTTCGCAAATACTAGATGTATCTTTTTACAAGTACTATTTTATTGTAAAAAGATTATATATTCAAGAGCCGTCTACAAAATTTGTCAATGTTATCGTATTACGTCGAAAAAAGGGATACGATTTTTGTCGTATCCCTTGCTGAAAGTTTTTACAAATCTTCTTCCTCATCATCACTATTGTTTGTAATGTCATTAGTATGAGTAGCTTCTAATGGTTGTTCATCGTTTATAAAAACTATTTCATCACAATTGGGGCAAATTACTTCTATTACATCGTCATCTTCCAAAATGTCGGAATTAAACATCACCGTTTCACCGCAGCCCGGGCAGTCTACTTCTACAAAATCATCATCATCATCTAGCATAAGAGCATCATCATCTTCATCACAGTAATGTAATTGATCATCGCAATATACTTCATCTTCCAATTCATAGAGGTCTTCATCCAGTGTCTCTACGTAATCTTCCAGCTGCTCGTGTTGGTCAGCAAGTTCAGATACTTCTTCAGCAAAATCAGTTAACACATCAATAATCCCGTGAAGCAGTCTGCCTTCTTTGCTTTCAGCGGAAAAATCCAAGCCGCTGGCCAAACCCTGCAGGTAAGCTACTTTGGCCCTTAAGTCACTCATTCTTTCATCCCCCTTTGAGAGCTGATACCATTATTGGTCAATGCTAGTATATTGTTTCTCAAAAGGGGCTTTTTTAGTCAAAAACATCTCCCTTGCACAACGGGAAAGGCCGCAGCAGCGAAGGATAGCAATAAGCAATCATAAAATTTACGGGCAATAATTAAAGGGGTATCACCAATGACACCCCCAATTGCAGTTTTATACTCTTTTAATGTATTCGCCGCTGCGGGTATCTATTTGCAGCACATCACCGACTTCAATAAAGAAAGGCACGTTAACTACAGCACCCGTTTCTAAAGTAGCCGGTTTGCTGCCGCCGGACGCGGTATCACCTTTAATTCCCGGTGTGGTATCTACAACTTCCAGCTCAACGATGTTTGGCAGTTCCACACCAATAGATTGGCCTTTAAACATTAAGTTAGTAATAATCATGTTTTCTTTTAAGTATTTCACAGCGTCACCCAACTGTTTAACACTCATACCAAATTGATCGTAAGTTTCCATATCCATGAAGTAGTATTCTTTGCCGTCATTATACAAGTACTGCACTTCGTGGCGTTCAACACGGGCTCTGGGGATTTTTTCCCCGGCGTTAAAGGTTTTATCTATTGTAGCCCCGGTACGCAGATTTTTCAGTTTGGTACGCACAAAAGCAGACCCTTTACCCGGTTTAACATGCTGAAACTCCACAACCTGGTAGACATCATTATCCAATTCGATTGTTAAACCTGTTTTAAAATCATTAGTAGATATCACTGGATTTTCCCCCTTATAACAAATTTGTTTAGGTGCAATTGGTTTGTACTTTATAAAACCGGTAAGCTGTTTTTGGGTGTTTGGGTTAATATTTGATAACCGTTTTCTGTAACCAGCACGGTATCTTCAATGCGCACTCCACCCCATCCGGGCAGATAAATACCCGGTTCTATTGTTATTACCATTCCAGGTTGCAGAATCAGCTGTTGTTCCCGCCAAGATACCGCCGGCCCTTCGTGAACGGCTAAACCTAAACCGTGGCCGGTTGCGTGACCGAAATAATCTCCATAGCCGTACTTTTTAATGACATCCCGGGCAGCTAAATCAACCACTGCAGCCGGAATACCCGGGCCCACCGCTTCTAATCCGGCAAGTTGAGCTTCCAGGACAATTTGATAAATTTCCAATTGCCTTTGATTGGGCGGCCCAAAAATAAAGTTTCTGGTCATATCAGAGTGGTAACCTTGATAAACAGCCCCGCAATCTACCGTAACCAACTCGCCCGGTTTTATTTGCTTGTCGGAAGCTACACCGTGAGGCAAAGCCCCTCTTTCCCCGGAAGCGACAATAAAATCAAAGGCTCTTCCTTCCGCACCCCGGCGGCGCATTAAGAATTCTAATTCCAGTGCCAGTTCCTTTTCAGTAATACCCGGGCTAATTTGCTCGATCAGCTCTGCCCAAGCTTGATCAACAATATCTACAGCCTGCTTGATGGCTTGTATCTCTTGTTGGTCTTTAACCATTCTTAAGTTTTCAACAATGTTTTTCACCGCAGTTAACTGCACACCGGTTAACTTTTCGCAGTGTTGCTGATAGTTTTCATAGGTAACGTAATCTGCCTCAAAACCAAGCTTTGTTATATTATGCCGCGTTAAGCACTGCATTAATTTTTGGTAATAATCATCGCCGATCTGCACAACGGTAAAATCGGGGCACTGTGCTTTAGCCTGCTCCACATAGCGAAAATCTACAAAAATGTAGGCATTGTTGCTGTCAATCATCAGTCTGGCGGCAGTACCGGTAAAACCGCTTAAGTAACGGCAGTTTTCCGGCTTAAAAACCAGCATGGCTTCAATGTTATGCTTGCTAAAAGACTCCCGCAAGCTGCTTACCCGGTTAATCATCAATTTGCCCCCTCTTTTGGGCCATGGCTACTGCCGCCCGCAAGCCCAGTAAATAACTGTGCACTCCTAATCCTGATATTTGGCCGACAGCCACCGGTGCAATCACCGAGTGACTGCGGAACTCTTCTCGGGCGTAAATATTAGATAGATGCACTTCAATCACCGGTATATCAATAGCGGCAATGGCATCACGCAAAGCCAGGCTGTAGTGAGTAAAAGCACCCGGATTAAAAATAACGGCAGCAAAGCTTTGCCCAGCTTGCTGGATTTTGTCTATTAGTATACCCTCATGATTAGATTGAAAGCATTCTATCTCAACATTTAACTCTCCGGCCAACTTATTTAATGCCTCTTCAATATCTTTAAGCGTATTGTTGCCGTAAATATGCGGTTCACGGGCACCTAACATATTGAGGTTAGGCCCGTTTAAAACCAATATTTTCATATTAGTGCACCCACCTATTAAACCGAAAATATTTTACCATAATATGCAAATGCCTTCAATAAAATAATCATTGAAGGCATTTGTTTACCGTATTTAAGATTTACCGCTGATTGTCATTTGGGCAACACGTATTGTCGGTGCGCCTCTGCTGCCGAAAAACTGCAGGTCACTGCCCACCGCATCAATCGACTTTAATAAGTCAATGATGTTACCGGCAATAGCAATGCCGCGCACCGGCTTAGTTAATTTACCGTTTTCAATCCAAATTCCGGCTGCACCCAGAGAAAAATCACCGGATATGGGGTTAGCAGTATGCATGCCCATTACTTCCGTTAAGTAAAAGCCTTTATCAATGTTGAACAATTCATCGGGGCTGCTCTGCCCCGGCTGAATATAAAAATTGGTAGTACCCACTTCCGGTGTTCCCTTAAAAGAACCGCGCACGCCGTTTCCGGTAGACTTAACTCCCGCCTTTGCAGCAGTATAGGTATTATGTAAATATCCCTGCAGTACACCGTCCTGAATGAGCACTGTTTTTGACGTTGCCACGCCTTCACCGTCAAAGGGAGCAGAAGCAATACCACCGGGGCGGGCACCGTCATCAATAATGGTAATATTTGATGCCGCCACTTTCTGACCGATTTTACCGGCAAAAAGTGACTTCCCCTTTTGCACCGCCTCACCGGTTAAAGCCGGTCCAATTACGCCCAAAAAGTTAGTGACTATATAGGGATCAATTACCACCGGCACCCGCTGAGTGGAAATAGGTTTGGCCCCCAGCATTCGCACTGCTTTTTGGGCGGCCAAACGTCCTATTTTTTCGGCGTCAAGTTCTTTGTATTTTAAACTGTAGTCAATGGCAAACCCGGTTTGGCTGTCTTCTTCCTCACCGGCCACCAAGGCCAAGTATAAGCCACAGTAACCGCCTTTATAACTTGTCGATAAGCCGTTAGAGTTAACAATAAATACCTCCGCTTCACCGTCCTGATAGGTGGAGCTTTCAATAATCTTTACTCTTTTGTCGTAGGCCTTAGCTACTTTTTCCATTTCAACGGCCAGCTTTATTTTATCTTCCACCGTAGTGGCTTTGAGCTCCGGATCGTACAAGTCTAGCTGCGGATATGTACCGGACCTTTGTGGTAATTGATTGTATTCATCCGGTTCAGTATTTTGGGCATTGCTCAGTGCTTGCCCAACCAGCTTTTGCACTCCTTCAAGGGTCAGCTCTGTACTATAAGCAAAACCAACCCGGCCATCCTTAAATAAACGCAGCCCTATGCCGCGTTCCTCTGCTAATTTCATTGTTTCTACAGCAGCATCCCGCACTTCAATGGTTAATTCCTTAGAGCTGACTATATAGGCCTCGGCAGCGCCTGCTCCCTGTTTAACAGCATTTGTAATGGCACTTTCAGCTATATTCATTAATTTTTCACCCATTGGCCCTTCACTGCTCCCTTCTGCCGCCATTTAATATCTCTTTTCTTTTATTTCCTTTTTAAACCTAATTTCCCTCTTTATTATAACCAGACAATATAAAAAACCATCCACAACTTAGGATGGTCAATGTACCGTGACATTTGTCGTTAACGCAAATAATTTTTGAGCTGATACCGGTGAAAGTTCTTTAATGGGGGCTTCAACAATTAAGTTTGGATCCAATAAAGCTAAAATTGCTACCCTTTCCCCGGTGTTTTGGTTGGTGTAAAAACCCAATACACAAAATTTCATATCATCTCCATAAACCTTTTTCGTAACAATATCCCCTACTTTCACCTTCACACCCCCAAACTATATATTAAGACACCTTAAGCGTTCAGCAAAACCATTCTGATGTAACATATGTTACGGGGGCATCAAACGTGTATGGAATAGCTTTGTTGTTTCTATGGATAAAACTGGGTGGGGGGATTTTGAGAGTATACCCGCACACAATTACCTTTTGAGCCACGAAATAATATTTTAAAAAAACGTTCAAACTCTTCTTTTTTCATAGAAATTGGCTGACCGGGCGTTGTTAAAACATTATTGACATAAAAATCAAAGTGCACGTAATGCTCACTTTCCAATACTATAGATAGAACATAACTATCCACAGATTCGCACCACCCTACAGCAAAAATATTTGACTTATTGAGGATTTTTAATGATAAACAACCACCATTTATAAAAAGTATGGATAAATTATTTTTAACAAGGGTTTCCCTAATTAATTAATTCTGATACAATTTTACTAAAAAATGTAGGAGGAATAAACCTATGTTGGCATTCCTTATTTTCTTATCTGTTATTGGTGCTGTTGGCTTGCTCAGCTTTTTTGTCGGCTATATTGAAAAAGGTTACAGCCCTGATGGTTATCGGGATGGCCAAACACTGCGCGGCTAACAGGCACACAATACAAAACCCGGGTTTAGCCGGGTTTTTATATTTTGTTGAATAAGCAAAAATCGATAAGGGCATTGTAATAACAATGGCATAATAATATTCTGCCCTTAAAAATCGCCGGACATAAGGTTCGGTATTTTTTTAATTGCTTTTTTCTAGTATAATACAGTGCAGGGTGGTGAGTATTAACAAATGAACACTATGCAAATTTTTTTTATTGTTTTATTAGTAACGGCAGCCATCGTCAGTTTCTGCGCGGGATACTTTTCAATTAAAAAGAGACAAGAAAAAAGAAATTAGTTATAATTACTGTCTTCTAAATATATCTTAATTCTAAGGGGGGATTTTCGATGTTATCTCCCAGCTTAGAAGATTATTTAGAAGAAATTTATCGCATGAGCCAACGGGGTGAAACAGTGCGAGTAACTGATATCGCCGCTTGCTTGAATGTCAGCTTGCCTTCTGTTACTAAAGCACTGCATAAGTTAGATGAAAACAAATACATTAATTACCGCCGTTACAAGGACATCGTGTTAACCGATCGGGGTAAGAAATTGGGCCATTTTTTAGTGGAAAGAAACCGCATCATCAAAGAATTTCTTACCCTGATTGGTTCAAAGTGCAATATAGATGCCGAAGCAGAAGCCATGGAACACTATCTTTCCCTACCCACCTTATCGGCAATTATCAATTTAGTTAAGTTTATCGAGCAGCATCCTGCTTGGTTGGAGGAATTTAGAAAATTCTGTGCCGAACAAGAAAAAAACTCCTAACTTGCTCCGTTGTAGTCCACTAATACTTTACTTCCTTCCGTTCTGCGCAAAGCAATAATTGCCCCACGAATTTTATAGGCCTTCGGATCTCCCGCCGGACTAATCCGTACAGCCGTCACACGTGTACCCGGAACCAGACCTAAATCCATCATCCTGCGGCGCGTAATTCCTTCTGCCAGTAAGCTACTAACCACTGCACTTTTCCCAATCGGCAGTTCACTGAGGCTTATTTGCATGACCACCCCCGCCTTTTTTAAACTTTGTCAGCCAATGTTACTTTGATATCATCATATGGGCGGCATGCAGCAATTGTTACAGACTTCTAATCCTTTCAATTTGCAGTTTTTTTCAATATCGCCCAGTACCACCAACTGCTGTTTCCGGAATACGCATTGTCAGTTGGGCAAATGACACTCCTGTATTGATTACCTTATTAAAAGCAATAAGGGCTGCTGCTCCAGTCCTATACGCATCAGCCCTTATTAGCACTACTTAAACTTATGTTCTAAAAAGGTATGAAAAACGGCAATAAATACACCCAGCCAAAACAATAGATCGGAAAACAAAACGGGTATAGGCAAAAGGTATGCTGATATGATTAATATAAAAGCAAGCTTTGTCAATGTCTTTTTAAATTGAACAATATTAGAATTGACTGTCGACCACTGATTAATTTTTAATTTGATCTCATCTAAATTTAGCAATGGCCGTACTTCCCCTTCCTTATCTCCCAGGTAAAAAAGCCTTGCTGTGAAATAGAAAGAGTCCTTGCTCCAGGTGGAAGTATTTTATAAGCCCGGCAAATATACCGGCTAATGACATTTACCCACCCTATATTTTGTAAATAATAATTGGCTTGGGGTCAAGATATTCTTTCCAAACACTGCCGGTATATGCTCGCAATTCCACTATAACAAGAAACTTTCTTAAAGCAATTAATACGCTCAATTATTAGCAAAATTACTATTTATCACAGAGAGAATATCAAAAGGGTGCCAACGGCACCCTTTTTTATAGTCTCCTAATTTTATTTTTCCTGCTTGGCTTATCTAAAGTGTATCTTTTAATCTCTCCATTTGGTGATGTTGGCTGAGCGGTGCCGCCAACCACTATTTCCGGAATACGCATTGTCGGTTGGGCATCGTTACCAATAGGACAACTACCTATACTTATGATGCCTAATACAAAGTTTTTCTTCTGCTTATCACAGCATCTATGGCGATGCGGTTTTTCTTATCATGGTATACACGCATTATTGTAGAAAGCGTTTACAGGGCTGAATATAATTGCAGAGGAGCTGAGCCAGCTGCACCGCCATCATCTGCAGAGTCTCGAACTTCTGGCCCTGATGCAGGTGTTCGCCCTAACCCAACTGAAAGCCCTCCCGTAAAAACTTTTCAATTTAAAGTAAGAAAACGCGGCAAGGATTTTGAAACCTTAAAGAAGATCTTTGTCCATCCCTGGCGGGTAGTGCGCATACTTGCAAATTTCATATTGTTTACCCGCAGGGATGACAATACCCTGGTCCCTCATCAACAAACTCAGACCGTACAGCAAACACTGAGCCATGCTGCCAACAGCTAAAAGCAGCAGAGGTTCATCTGGTATACCCACAACACTAGGTATAATTATTTTATTCGGGTACATAACAGTAATACCCTTTTTTCAATTATTTTATTTTTCATCTTTTCTTCACTATTATTTTTATACTTTTTAAACATATTAGGATTGTCTATCGCATCATCTAAATATTTTATTAATTTATCCTCATAATATCTGCTGCTTGGTATAATTTCATTTACAACCGCTTTATAATCGGAAACCCTTAATTTATAAACATTTCCACGCTAGCTACTTATCCTTACTCTTTAGGCTCCGCTAATTGAGAATATATTTATAATTTATTATTATTAATCTTCATTGCTTCCAACATTCTTTTTATTTGTTTTATCTTTTCATCATTTGAGCTTTTAGTTTCAATGTAAATTTTCTCATCTATATTAGGAATGAGTCTTGGAGCAACAATAGCTCTTTTCCCAGTTTCCGCATCTTCTATCTTTGCTCCATTAAAAAGTTTATCTAAATTATAATTCGAAGCATCTTCTTTTATCGCTGAAAATTTTTTAGGATCTTTTTTGTATAGCTCAGACATTAAATTGAGCAATAAATTTACCATTTTATCAGAAATTTTGTGTTCTTTATCATTAAATTTATATTTGGTCACTTTGCAGAAAGCAAATGTATTCCCTGATTTTATATCTTTGCTTAAATTAATCCATTTATAATCTTTAATTTTATAATTATGACGATCGCCTAATTCTTTTCTTGTATTACCATGATTTAAAGCTGTTCCAGTCATATAAGCAATTTTATTTAATAAATCTAATTCATTATTGTTTACTTTTTCTTTTCTTTTTAAAACTTTACATAATGTCACCATAAATTTTTTATTTCCTCTCGATTTTCCTCTAATTCAAGTTTATCAATCATTTCATCAAACCCTGTTTCTGTGTTGCCCGAAATAATACCATTAAAAAAATCTACCGTAATATTATGATTTTCATATGTAAAAATATAGTCATATACTTTTTCATAGAAAAATTGTAAACAAAGAACTGCAAATAACAGTTTTTGTTTATAGGCATCCTTAAGATCATTTTTATATATTAAATTTAAAACTAAAAACGCATTTATAATACGTTTAATTGCTCTTGGATTGTAACCTATTGAATTGATAATTAATTAGTGACTTATATTCCTCAGACCCTTCTGTTAGGTTCATATCTTTTAATAAATTGGCAATATAGTCTTCTAATTTGAAATTTGCTACCGGCATTTTGAATGGCACTTGAATAATTAAAAAATTTTGATTCAATAGATAATACTATTAATGCATTAATTGATTCATTAAGAAATAATGTTAAAATTACATGTTTTTCTAAGGAACTTTTTAGTATGCCTATGTGGAGCCATTATGCCAATAATCACAAAGGATTTTGTATAGAATATGATTTTACCCGATTAAGTTAAGATTGTCCTTTAAATCCTACTGCCATTTATCTAGGTGTGAATTTTGATAAAAATGAAGTACATTCTATAAAAGAAAAATTGAAAATACTTGATATACCTATCTATGCACTAAAAATGAGTAACTCTAAGTTTTTTAGAATGGATTTTGTATCAATCAATTAGCTCCTGCTCCTTCCCGGTGTGGGATGGTGGGATGGCTATAACTAGAAAACAGCTTACTTACTGACTAATTTATCGAGGGAAGGGCATACATGTTTAAGGAATATACAAAATGGATCATTTCAACTTTAATACGTTGCTGTAGGATCTTTGAACCTGTAGTTTTATTTTTTTTAAAAAAAAAAAAGAGCTGTTTGCACAAGAACCTATTGGTTCATTGTGCAACAGCCCCCTTGCTTTATTAGCTATATCTCAAGCTTTAAGAGCAAGGACAGAACTGGGTAGCACCATTAACCTTCATTATTGTTTCTTTACTGATAATAACACACGCTTTAATAGTTGCTGTGACTAATACACCAAAGGTTGCTACATCATCAATCACCGGAATTGCTGTAGCGGTTAAACTTTCTAGTTGCAAATCATGCTTTTGTACGTTGATTGTGCCGTCTGGCACAACGCCGGGGCAAACGACTTCCCCTGAGAAGGGTATTGCCGGTATAGCTACTTCAATCGGAATGTCTACACCAAGAAGTGTAATAGTTAATGCTGCTGGGACTGTACCAACGTTAATGACTTTGCCATCCAAAACTTGTATGCTCTCAATTGTAGGTGCTCCGGTGGCTACTACATCAATGCTGGCAATATCCTCTAATGCTGTGATACCAGCAACCGGGATGGTGACTGAACCTGTTTCCTGGACGCATTCTGAGCAAAGAACCTTTAGTACCTTAATTTTTTGGTTAACAAAATTGTCTGATAGAACCTGATTAACAAAAGCCATTTAAATTACCTCCTTTTGTAATTTAATACAATATATTCCATGAATGTTAAAAATGTGATAATTACAAATTATTTTTTTAAATTTACAATAAATCAAGCCCTTTATCTTTCTATGAGAAGCAAGGGCTTGATTGTTAATTGTATTTATTTGGTTTAAGCAACACAAGTTTTAAGGGCAGGGGCAAAACTGGTTGGCAGCCTTAATTTTAAGAATTTCTTCTCGACTAATAATAACACTTACTTTAACAATCGCTTTTATAATAAGATTTAGGTTTAAAGTGCACTCTTCAGCATTAAATAATCTAATTGGTGATATGACAAGACCTTCTACCTGTAAATCGTGATTTTGCACGTTAATACTACCATCTGGTTCGGCACAAGAACAATCTACGATAATTTGGAAGGGTACTTCTAGCAACTGACATGTTACACAGTTATCAACCAGTAGACGAACAGGGACTATACCCATAATTACTACTTTGCCCATTAGTACTTTAATTGTTCGAATTTGAGGCTCCCCAACAAGTTCTAAAGATACCGGAGCGTTAAGCAGGCCGGTTTCTGGATCAAGGGTTAGGTTTGCAGGGGCAGGAATGGTAATATCACCGGCTACCTGCACACATTCTTGGCAGCATACCTTCAGCAGTTTGACCTTTTGTTCGACAAAATTATCTGGGTTAACTTGGTTAATAAAACCCATCTTTAAAATCCTCCTTCTGAAAAAATACACGATAACTAATTAATTATCACATGCTAGGACAATTATATTTTCCTTTCTAGATATAATTAACTTAACTTCAAGAACTACTTTGATGGAAAAATTTATTCTTTGGGCAGCAGATTTGGGCAAATTATTATCAGGAATCCCGATGACGCTGATAGATTTAATATGCACCTTTTCTTCAATATCATCATCGGTGCATATCCCCTCAATTTGATGAACCGTTTGGATGGGTACAGTAGCTTCTTTAGTAATGCATTTTCTTTCATCACAGTATGGTTCAGTATCTGAAATGTAAGCAATTATTTTTACTTTAACGAACCCTTCATTAATAAGTAGGTTATTTACTATTTTGGGGGTTAATATTACTTCACCCACCGGTATAACTTCTACTGGCACCGTTAACTGGCCGCTTTTAGAATCCATTTTTACGCCAATTGGAGCTGGTACAACACATTCAGCGCATTTTAGAATTTTTTCTTTGTGCAGTACAACCAAAGCTTTTATTTCTTTTTTGATTATATTATCACCAGAATGGAAGTGCTGGTGTTCTGGTTTATTTGCAATTGCAGGTTTAGATTTGGCTTCGATATTTGTGTCTTTATTATACATGCGAATTAAATCATCAAAGAATATTGGTGCATTGCTACCCTTGTTATATAGATCATTAATGAATTCAAAAATACTATACAAAAAACCCCCTCCTTTCACTTTATACCTAGACGTTAATTGCTACTTTATATTATTCCATATTATTAAATGTGTTAATGAAACATTTAGGTATCGTTAAAATCGGTAACTCCTCTTGATTACATAAACAAAAACTTTTTCATCAATGCAGCAAATCCGAACTTTTGGATAAATATAATTTACAATTTAATAATTTTTCTGCAATAATAAAGATGCTACAACGAAAAACAATTTCGTTGTAGCATCTTTATTATGAAAGAAGAGCGTGACATATTAAAAAAAGCAGTGGCCATCTTCTCAAAGTTGCTGAAAATAAGCTGGACTGCCGGTTTGTTGCACTGAACCCAACCATATGTAAGTTGCCGATATTACCTATATACCTACCGGTGAAGGTATGGCTGTAACGCAAATCGTACATACCGACAACTGCTGAGTCGGCATGGAATGATCTGTTCTATGAGCAGGAGAGACAGCTACTGGGATAATACCGTAATGGAAAACATTTTCCACTGAACTGATTAACCAGCGGCAATATAAAACACGTGCTCAAACACGTCGGGAAATATTCGAATACATAGAAATATTCTGCAGCCGTATAAGAATTCATTCATCATTGAATTATATAAGCCCGGAAAAATATGAGAAACAGAGAAAAATAGCTTAACTTACTGTCTAATTTGTTGGAGGAAGATCCCATAGTGGAACTAATTAACTTATACTACTCTGAATCAGGCAGTTTATTTAATGCTTCCTGCCATAGTGCTAAAGCTTCCATTAAACAGCCATTTTCCATAACTACAGCAGCAGCTTTTAAGGTGCAAATTAAATTTTTAAGTCTAGACTGGAATAACTTTTTCTCGTAAGATAGTTAACTTAATTTTAAGAACTACTTTGATAATCAAATTTGCTTTTTGACCGGTAGATTTGGGTAAGGAGTTGTCAGGACTGCCCATAACGGTAATAGTTTCTACTTTGATATTTTCTTTTACTTCATCACCTGGACGTAGACAATCGATGGGGTGTACTGATTGAATTGGTACTACAACTTCTTTATTAATGCCTTTTCTTACATCAAGGCATGGCTCTGGATTTGGTTTTTTGAAAAGCATCTTTATTTTAACGAATCCTTCGTTAATTAATAGCCCTCTCTCTACCTTTGGTGTTAAAATCACATTATCGGCAGGTGCAATTTTTATAGGCGTCATTATCATCCCGGTATTTTGGTCAATCTTCACACCGATTGGTGCTGGTATAATTATTTCACCAACTTTCATGATAGTTGTTTTATAAACCACCACTAGGGTTTTTATTTCTTTTGTTTCTTTAGAATCTTTTTTTTTATCACTATCCATAACGACTCTCCTTTTTGCTAATTTCTAACTTTCTACATAATATACTCTTTGTATTATAAATGTTACTAAGTTGCGCAATTAGGCTGCAGGTAAAATATCTCAAATCTTATTAGAACTAATAAAGCAATGCTCTTCCCCCGGTTTGGTAGACAGCTGATTAAGAGTGTATAGTATAGTATAAATAAATGGGGTGCTGAAAACATTCGCTTCCGGAAATGGTTTAAGAACCATAGCTAAAAATTTGAATGAACGCGGCTGCCGTACTAGAAAAGGATGTATGTGGTCTCATACAGTTATTCGTAATATGCTTGTAAATCCTCAGTATGCCGGCTATATGGTTTGGAATCGTACGCAAAGAAAAGGAACAAAAACAATAAAAAGAGATAAAAGCGAATGGATAATCTCTAAAGGAAATCATGAACCTATAGTAGATAAAAAAACATTTGATGCAGTACAATCTCTTTTAGAAAGTCGGGGCAAAATGTCTATGCGAGAAGCCAGCAGCGATTATGTCCTCAGCGGCTTGGTATACTGCGGCCAATGCGGCCATAAATATCGCGGTTGGTATAAAAATGCTAAAAAGCCCGGAAGAAAAGTTCGATATTACCGCTGCGGAGGCTATAATCAATTTGGTACAAGCTGTAAAAATCCTAGTATACAAGCTCCTGAACTTGAAGAATATGTTTTGCAGGAATTAGAAAAATTAGAGCAGAATGAAAGTGCCCTATTCCATGCTTATAAACATTTTCAAGAACGTGATCTTGGTAAAAAAGAAACTCTTGCCGTTTTATTAAAAGAAACTAAACAAACTTTAGCCAGTATCGGTACTAGAAAACAAAAATGGTTTAATGCCTTTGAACAGGGCATTTTAGAAGCCAATGACCTTAAAGAAAGAATTAATCTTTTAAATAATGAAAAGGAAGAATGTGAAAAACGTTTAGCAGAGTTAGAAGCATCATTGGCCAATATTGAAGCCAGGGAAATTAGTATCAGTAATGCTTTGGAAAGTATTAAAAATGTTCGGCAGCGGTGGAATTTAGCCAGTACCCAGGAAAAGAAACTTTTAATACGCTCAATTATTAGCAAAATTACTATTTATCACAGAGAGAATATCAAAAGGGTGCCAACGGCACCCTTTTTACAGTCTTTTGATTTTATTTTTCCTGCTTGGCTTATCTAGAGTGTATCTTTTAATCTCTCCATTTGGTGATATTGGCTGAGCGGTGCCGCCAACCACTATTTCCGGAATACGCATTGTCGGTTGGGCATCTGATACCGGCACGCCCTGGCCGTCTTTGCCGCAGGTACCGATGGCAAAGCCAACATCACTGCCTACCATGTCAACTATTTTCAGCACTTCCGGACCGTTGCCGGTTAAGGTGGCTCCCCGCACCATTGGCCCGACTTCTCCGTCGCTGATTAAATAGCCTTCGGCTACATCAAACACAAAATCTCCGGTGGTAGTATTTACTTGGCCGCCGCCCATTTTTTTCACCAATAAGCCGTATTTTGTTTCTTTAATTATTTTTTCCGGATCTGTTTTGCCTGCGGCAATGTAAGTATTGGCCATTCTGGGAATCGGCTTGTGCTGATAAGACTGACGCCGGCCGTGTCCGTTGGGTTCTACCCCCTCTTTTTTAGCGGTAAGCCGGTCGTAAAGAAAGTCGGTCAGCACGCCGTTTTTAATTAACTCCACTTTTTGCGAAGGCACGCCTTCATCATCAAAACTGTATGAACCGTATTTATCCTGCAGCGTTGCATCATCAATTACAGTAATCAATTCTGATGCCACCTGCTTGCCTTTTCTGTCAGCGTAAACTGACAAGCCACGCTGTACTAAATCCGCTTCCAGACCATGACCACAGGCCTCATGCACCATGGTGCCGCCTGCTTCTCCGGCCATGACACAGGGCATTTTGCCGGCAGGTGCCGGTTTAGCTTCCAGCATATTCACAGCTCTAATGGCCGCCTTTTGGGCAAATTCTTCCGGATCGAAGCGGTCAAACAGCTCAAAGCCGCACAGGCTGCCCACCGCATCATAACCGGTTTGTATCGTCTCCCCGTCAGAGGCTACCGCATTAACCACCAGTCTGGTACGCATACGCAGGTCATCTACATAGTTGCCGTTGCTGTTAGCATACAGCACTTGCTGCACGGTGTCCCCATAACCGACAATCACCTGCTTAATTCTTTCTTTATCCACTGCCCGTGCCGCTTTTTCTGTTGTCTTCACAATATTAACCTTTTCTTCAGCCGCGACATCTTCAGGGTGTTTTTTAAAATCAAAAGTAACATTTGGTTGCATTTTGGTTAAATCAAGGTTGTAATCCTGTTTGCCGCCGCGGGCGGCATGGCTGACGAGTTTCGCCGCTTCAATCAGCCCTTTAGTGCTTAAATCATTGGTATAACCGTAAGAAGTGTTTTCTCCGGATAACACCCTGATACCCGCCCCGGCCTCATATCCGGAACTGACCCGTTCCACACGCCCGGCTTCCATTCCGATACCGGTAACCTTTTTGTATTCGACAAATATATCGGCAAAATCACCGCCGTTGGACAAAGCCGCTTCTAAAACTTGCTGAAGTACTTTTTTATCCATCACTGTTCACCTCATTTTATTGTCCGCCGTTAGCAAACAATTTATACAAAAATTGCCATTAATATACCGGATACTTTTCCTGTACTTTATATAAAAATCTCGGCAATAAATCAACCATTGTTTGCTCATATGTAAAGGTAAATTGATTCTTAATATCTATCGACGCTGCCACGATTGCCCCGGTTATCGTAGCCATGTTTGTGACAACTAACTCATTTAAAGCAAATGCCAGCAGGGCAACACGCTGCTCGTAAAGATTGTCTTCCTTTCCTAAAATTATATTATTTCCCGATATCAGGCATAGTACCGCCTGTTTATTGTTTTGGCCAATACTGCCGTTACAAGTAATGTCTCCGGTTGCAATGATTGTTATGTGGTTTGAGTAGTCGCCTTCAATCTCTACCGAACCGTTGACAAAATATGTACCGCTTAAATTATCTAAGGTAATGCTTTCTGAACCGGAAATCACCTGCACACCGGGCAGATTTTTATATTCCTGAAGATCATCTAAGGTTAAAGTAATATTGCTGCCCATATTAGGAAAAATTTTGCCGCTTATCTCAACATGCTCCTTGATTTCAGCATCATCTTCGGCCAAGTAAAGATCGGAATTAATCACCGCGGTAGCGCCAATTTTAAAATTCTCGCCGGTGCCATAAATATACATCCCTTTATCAAAATGCAGCCTGTTGGCTATTGTCGTTTGATAATCTGCAATCAATGTTTTGATTACCCCTTGGTGTTCAGCTACCGATGTAATTGTACCGCCGGTATCCCTTGCTTTTACGTCCAACTGCTTAATTACGCCGCCGGCAAAGGGTATGGCGTTTTCTATACCTTGCCAGTTGGGATCTTTTTTCAGCATATTAAGGGCCAGTGCGATACCTGCCTCTGCCGTATAGTAAGCCTGCATTTCCCGTTGATATAAGGTACTTTCTGATTTGGCTTGATAAGCCAGATAAAGGAAAGTGGCAGCCAGCACAATCAGCCCGGACATGGCCATAACAGCAAACACCAGCACATTGCCTCGTTGACTGTTTACTGCCAAGCAAACCAACTCCAATTGTTGCGAATGGCCACCGATGTAAACAGCTTGTGTTCATTAAACCGATACAAATTGTTTGTCTCATTGTCATCAGTGCCGCCAATTAGTTCAATCTCCACCCTGACTACTTGCGCTGCTTTAATGTCATCTGCGGCAGAAACTTCACGGCCATCATAATCATAATACCTAAAGCTAATGTCCTTAATGTTGCTGGCCACCGGCAGCGGTGAACTGGCATAACCGTAACCGCCATTAGGAAGTTTTTTCTTAGTTTGCCTGGTTAATTCCTGCTGATTTCGGTCAAGAGCGTACCGTACCCAGTATTCTGTAGTTCCGTCACCGTCTTTTTTAGTTAAAGAAAATGTCAGCGATTGTTCGTCTACCGCCAACAAACCATTGCAGGTTCTGATTTCTTTTGCCATACGTTCAACGGCAATAGCTGCACTTTGCTGCAGATCTATTGCTTTTTTTCCCTGTTGCCACATAATGTTACCTTGAAAACTTAAGGCAACAATCACAGTCATCAGTAAACCGAAAACAGTAATTGCCACCGTCATTTCAATTAAAGTAAAACCCCGACAGTCTTTGACGGGCATTACAATCATCGCTCCTTAATCATCTCTAAGGTAACTTTTTCTGTCCGGTCTGTCTGGGGATAGCACACTGTTACAATCACTTTTACAAAATTTCCGGCCTCAGAAGCCACAAATTCTCCGGCTTGTTGATCAAATTCTACAATAGTTGTTTCCTGCCGGTACGACCAACCTTCAGCCGGCTTTATCCGCTCCCATTCCACTTGATGCCCCGCCCGAACAGTCTCCATTATTCCTTGAGCCAACGCCGCAGCCTGCAGCCCATTATGCCCGGCAGCAGCTTGCTGTTGGCCGGAAATAAGCATATTTGTTAACGGCATCAGTAAAAGGGAAACGATTACCATTGCCATAACTACCTCTAACAAGGTAATGCCTTGCTGATTACGCAGTATTTGCAAAACTATCACCTCAGTAACCGCTTTCGGGCGGCGTATCGCTTACCCGCACCCGGCCGACAACCGAAGCCACAATCACATATTTCTTTTGTTTTGTGTAGTTGCTTTCTAATGTAATGGTACCGCCCACTACCGGTAATCCGGAAGTGCGAAATTGCAAGCGGTTATCGCTGAAATTCGTTTGTACCAGGTTGACATCACGGTAAAATTTAATTGTCTTGACAAGCTCTTCCCCTTTACTGATTTGATAATAGCTCTCTCCGTCAACTTTAAAAAAACGGATGTAATAAAGGGCTGATTCTTCCGCCTGCGCCACCTTTTGGGTATAACGAATATCACTCAATAACTGATAGGCCTGTGCCTCTAAACGCTGCCGATGGTAATAACTTAAATAATTGGGCAACACCACCGCAGAAATAACGGCAATGATTGTCATTACTACCAGTAGCTCCAACAAGGCAAAGCCATGGCAATTGTTTAATCTTCTCATTAATATCACCGACTAAAGTCAGCGCCCGTCTGCTGCAGAACCACCGGCCCGCTTGCTGTTTCGCTGTAGACATCAGCTGCGGCAAAAGGATTGGCTTTACCAAACTGCCAATTTTGCATCTCGCTTAACGCCAGCTTTCCCTGTGGAGAATGATGTGAATATACCAGCAGTGTAAATTTTGCCCGCACATCACCCTTTGCCAGTATAAAACCATCCGCATCTTCACCGGCGGATGTCAAAGTCAAATGGCTTATTTCCGTCAAATTTGACTGGTTCTCCAGAAAATCCAGCACCTTGATGATATTAAAATAATTGCCGCTCAGTTCTATATCCAGCGGTAAAACCAAATACAAATTTTGAACAATAATTTTTTGGGGACGGTAAGTCAATAAAACAACTCGCTGCTCTCTAAGATATTGACCCAAGCTAACTAAAAACATCCCGTCCAGCATTTGGTTAGAAAAAGTCTTATTTATATCATTCCACTCTTTTTTAGCAATTTCATATTGTTCTCTCTCTTCTTTTTCAGAGGCAATCTCCGCATTGGCAGCAGTAATTTTGGCTCTCAATTCAGCTATCTCGGTTAAGTTATCTTGATACCGGCTAATTTGGGGGGCGACTAAATATAAGTATAGGTAATAAAAGACAGCAAAGCCAATGGCCAACCCTAAAATTAACAGCAGCAATTTTTCTCGCCCGTTCATCATCCGCCGCCCCCTTTTAGTTCCGCGGTGATGATAAAATTAAAATAATTACTGCCATAAGCGGCCTTTATTTCAATGATGTTAATACTTTGAAAGTGTTCCAGCATGTTTAATTGATACACAAATTTACCGATATCATCAACAGTTGCACTTTTACCCTCAATAGTAATCAGATTGGGCATAGAGACCAAGTGTTCGTCCGCCTTCCCTTTGCCTCCCTCATGATCTGCCGCCTCTTTTTGCTCTATCACCATGTTTGTAAACCAAAGGTTTTGCGGCACACACTCATTGATATCGGTAATCAGCTGCGGCCAAGTTTTTCTTGCCGCAATTAAATTTTTTAGCACTGCGGTATCCCGCTCAAGTTTAATTCTTTCCGCTTTCATGCCGGCAACGGCATCCGCCAACTGCTTTTTTTCTACATATTCCCTTTGTAAAGCAGCCAGTTCTTTTTTGGCCTCGGCTTGTTTAATAAACAGCAACCAACCCAAATAAAAACAGCTGCTGAGAATTACTGCCGCTGCCAGTATGGCAGCAAAAATCTTATACAACCGCATTAAGTCAATTTCTCTTTCCTGCAGCTCGGGAGGCAGCAAGTTAACTTTATGGTTCAACGTAACACCTCCCGCAACGCCAAGCCAATGGCAACAGTAAAGGCTGACGAGTATGTTATTGCCTGCCGCTTTCTGCCCAGTGGCAGTACCGGATAACCTATCGCGGTGCTAATCCCCAGTGCCTGTTCAAATAAACCGGTCACTGCAGGCAGTTCGTTTAAACTGCCGATTAACACCAAATTCTGCAAACGTCCTTCCTTATTTTGCAGTTGATAAGAATCTAACGCACCTTTAATTGCGGCGATTAGATCCTGCATTCCGCTATGATTCATAAAATCGGCAGCTCCTGTACCGGTGGCTGACGTACTCAAACTTTGCACAATATTACCGGCGCCTACCGAAAGTACATGTAAATAACTAAGATGCCGGTTATTTATCACGATTAGCTGGCTGTTTGCAAAACCAATTTGTAATACAGCAACACTTTCACTGTATCGAGGTGAACAATAACCGCGGGCAAAAACCCGCCACAGCGCCAAAGCTGGTAGGTCTAAGGCGACAAGTTTTAAATTGGCCCGGGCAAAAACTTCGTAATAAGTATACACCGTTTCTTTGGGTACAGCCGCTAAAAGCACATGATACAGTGACACATCATCTTCCACTGTTTCACCCAGAATCACGTGGCGCAGTTCCAGTTCTTCCAGCGGCGTCATCAAGAGCTTTTCCGCTTCCCAGCGTACCGCACCGGCGATTTCTTGTTTAGGGATTTTTGGTATCTTCAGCTGTTTTAAAATTACCTTGGACCCGTTCACAGCTGAAATCACTTTGCTTCCGGCGATACCGGCACTATCTGCCGCAAATTTTAAAGCATCCGCAACCGCTGCTGTTTCTGATAAATCCGACCCAAAGCCGGGAAAAGCGGCAACCCGGCAATCTAAGCACCTACCCTTTTGGGTAAGGGTAGCAATTTTTATCTCTTGTTCATCTAAATCAATCGCGTTAACTTGCTTATTTCGCCAAACTTTAATCAAGGTATTCACCTTTTTATAAAGTAAGTTATAAATGAACCCGACCTTTTATCAGTCGGGTTGTTAGTTGGTTGCCATTAGTCGGTTAGCTATTGGGTGATTAGTTGTTAAGTGGTTAGTAATTTTGGAAGGTTAAAAGTTATTTTTCTTCTGAATTATCGACAATGACTAAATATACGGTAGTAGGATCATTTCCATCGTCATACCGCACTATTCCACTATCATTATCATCATTGTTTCTATCCAACTGTTTTTCTAAGTTTTTAGCTGCCTTAATCGGAACACCGGTTAGTTGAATATAACTGTCGTTATCAATATCTACAAATCTACTCTCTTTAACACTTAGCGAAATACTGCCTCCCCAAGCATTCTTTTCCGGAAAGCTGTCTAAATATCCCGGTACCAACGCCTCTCTATCTCTTGGCCAATCGTTGTTATCAATATAATAAGCCATTACCGCTGCTTTAATGGAATTATATTCTGCAACGGTAGCGGTAACTTTGCTTTTGTCTACCGAACTAAAGGCTTTAGGTGCCACGATGGCAGCTAATACGCCGATAATGGCAACAACCACAACCAGTTCAATCAGCGTGAAGGCTTTTTGGTTTTTAACGTATTTAAACACTTTCCTCACCAACCGAACAGTTTATTAAGTTAATTCCAGGCTCATACTTTGCATCAGCGGCAAAAGAACGGCCAAAACAACAAACCCTACAATTCCACCTAACAGCACAATCAGCACCGGCTCAAGCATGCCGGTCAGCCTGTCAGTCATTAAATTTACTTCTCGGTCATAAAAGTCGCCCACTTGGGCTAAAAGTATATCTAAGTTGCCGGTTTCTTCGCCAATCGCAATCATTTTTACCACCATGGGAGGAAAAACACTACAGCTCTCCAATGGCTCAGACAATGTGCTCCCCTGCTGCACATTTTGCTGGGCTTGATTAATTGCGGCAGCAACTACGCTATTGCCGGTTGACTTTTTTACAAGCTCCAACGCGGTTATAATCGGTACTCCGCCTCGGTAAAGGGTAGCAAATGTGCGCGCAAAACGAGCAATGATTATTTTTTGCTTAAGCAAGCCAAAAATGGGTAAACGCAAGTTTATCCTGTCAATAAATTGCTTGCCCGCCGGCCATTTCTTTAGTAAAAAGCCGGTCAAGCACAGCAATAAAACCGCCAATATTATCCAATACCAGTAATTAATTAAACTGTTGCTTAAAGACATTACTATTTTGGTTGGCAGCGGCAGCGGCATCCCTATACCTTCTACAACACTGATGATATTGGGCAGTACAAAAGATAATAAAAAAATCACTGCCAATACCGTGAAAGCCAGCACTATTTTGGGATAGGTTAAAGCCGCTTTAATTTTTTCATTCATTTCATATTCTCGTTCAAAATGCCATGCCATACGCTGCAGTACTTCATCCAGCACACCGCCTACTTCTCCCGCTTCCACCATGTAAATAAATATTTCCGGAAAAACATTGCGGTGTCGGGCAAAAGATACTGCCAGCGTACTGCCCGCTTTCAGGTTTTTTTCCACATCCTGCAGGGCCTCACGCAATGCCTTGTTTTCCGCCTGTTGAATGATAATGTTCAAGGCGCCGATCAAGGGAATACCGGCATTAATTAAGGTAGCTAACTGGCGGCAAAAAACAGCCAGTTCTTTTAGCTGTACTTTTCTTCCCGTTAATGACAAATTAATTTCTGTTTGGATAAGACGTGCCCATATGTCAGTTTTAGGCTTGATATCAATGACATATAAGCCCTTATGGCGCAAATTTTCAGCAACATCTTTATCGGAAGCCGCTTCCACGGTACCGACATACAGCTTTCCCTTGATATCCCGTGTTCTATAGGTGTATACCGGCATTTTTTTACACCACACGAGTTTTAAGCTTGATCATTATTATTAATATTGGGAAATTATAGAATATAAAGTATATTTAAACTATATCCTAGCCAGATTTATAAATTTCGTCAACGGAAATGTTGTCGAAGTTTAATATTTGCCGGCAAATTGCATGATATCCGTGGCCTTTAATCTTGCGGTTTCCGCTGTAATAATATTATTTTTCAGCAACTTTTTTAAACACATGTCCATCGTCTGCATGCCATATTTCGTCCCGGTTTGCATATGGGATACAATTTGATGGATTTTACCCTCACGAATTAAGTTTCTAATTGCCGGTGTAACCACCATAATTTCCAAAGCTGCTACCCGCCCTTGCTTATCCCTGCGGGGAAGCAGTTGCTGACAAAGCACTCCTTGTAGGGTGTTGGAAAGCTGCATTTTAATTTGTTGCTGCTGATGAGCGGGAAAAACATCGATAATCCGTTCAATGGTCTGCACGGCACTGGTTGTGTGTAAAGTAGCCAAAACTAAATGTCCCGTTTCGGCAGCGGTCAGTGTAGCCGAAATAGTTTCTAAATCACGCATTTCACCCACTAATATCACGTCGGGATCTTCGCGCAACGCTGCCCGCAGTGCTGCACTAAAGGATTTAGAATCTTGGCCGATTTCCCGCTGGTTTACCAGTGACTTTTGATGATTATGTATGTATTCAATCGGATCCTCCAGCGTAATAATGTGGCAGGCTTGTTCGCTATTAATTTGGTTAACCATCGCCGCCAGGGTGGTAGATTTACCGCTGCCGGCCGGCCCGGTAACTAAAACCAACCCGTGTGGTTTTCTTGTCAATTGAGCCACTGTATCCGGCAGGCCCAACTCAGCAATGGTTGGAATATTGTCGCGAATTAACCGCACCGCCATCGCCACCGTACCCCGCTGCTTGTAAACATTAAGCCGGAACCGACCCACACCGTGGATAGAAAAAGATAAGTCCAGCTCTCCTGCATCACTGAATTTCTGATACTGAGTTGGACTTAACAATTCCTGAGCCATGTTTTCAATTGCCTGTGGTGTGAGACTTTTCTTCAAATCATCGCTAACTTCCAACTTGTCCAGCGACAGCAAGGTACCGTCTATTCTAAGAGTAGGCGGTCGACCGGAAGTTAAATGCACATCTGATGCATTTGCCGCTGCCGCAAATCTTAAAATTTTTTCTAACTCGCCCACTTAAAAAGCCCCTTTCTTTGGCAATTAATCATCATCTTGATAGCAGGCGCGCATTACTTCTTCTACGGTGGTAATTCCCTGCAATACTTTACTAATGCCGGATTCTTTTAAAGTAATCATTCCGTTTTTTATGGCTTGAACCTTTATTTCTGATGAACTGCATTTATTCTTGGTCATTTTTTTCAATTCCGTGTCAACAGCCATTACCTCTTGAATGCTGGTTCGTCCGCTGTAGCCTAAATTGTTGCAGGCGGAACAGCCAACCGCCCGATATAGTTCTATATCCTCATTTACCGGCAGACACATGAACTCTCTGGCCGGATCATTTGGCGGCAAAGAATATTTTTGTTTGCAATGGGGACACAGTATTCTCACTAAGCGCTGAGACACTACGCCTAAAACCGAACTGGCCACTAAAAACGGTTCCACACCCATATCTACCAAGCGGGTAATCGCTCCAGCCGCATCATTGGTATGCAGCGTACTAAACACTAAATGTCCGGTAGATGCCGCTCTGACTGCTATTTCCGCAGTTTCTGTGTCCCTGATTTCTCCAACCATTATAATATCGGGATCCTGTCGCAGTATTGAACGCAACCCATTAGCAAAGGTTAGCCCTGCCTTGATATTAACCTGAGTTTGGTTAATACCCGGCAGTAGGTATTCCACCGGATCTTCTACCGTCACAATGTTCTTTTCGTTATTGTTTAATTCAGATAGCGCTGAGTACAGGGTAGTTGTTTTGCCACTGCCGGCCGGTCCGGTAATTAATATCATGCCGTAAGAATGCCTAAGTAACCGCTTAAACCGACTTAAGTTATATTCGTCAAAGCCTAGCTGCTCTATTTTCCGCAGTGATGCATTTTTGTTTAGCAAGCGCAATACAATTTTTTCACCATGTACTGTAGGTAACGTAGAAACCCGCAAATCTACCTCATCGTGGTTACATTTAAAGTTAAACCGACCGTCCTGCGGCAATCTTTTTTCCGCAATATCCATTTGGGCAAGAATTTTTATCCGCGTGACCAGTGAAGGCAGAATATTTTTCGGCAGCGTCTGCACCGTATGTAAAATACCATCCACTCGGAAGCGTACGCTAATGTTGCTTTCCCTGGGTTCAATGTGTATATCACTGGCCTTTTCATTTACCGCCTGCACCATGATATTATTAACAATTCTTACTGCCGGTGACTGTTCAGTATCAGCGGTATCGAAAGCAAACCGCTGTATGCCGTCATTTGTATGATTGGGGTTAGCTGTGGTATCCATCAAGCGCTGCTGCCATTCTACCGGACCGTATTTAGAAAGGGGCATTTGTCATCCTCCTTAACTAATCAATAAACATCTGCAAATACCAATTAATGATTTCTTCTCCCCGTATTAGGGCGATCATTGCCGCTGCACCTAAGTGAGGGGCAAAAGGCATTGCCGACTTAATACTCTTTTTTTGCCCAAACATCAGCACCATACCGGTGAGCGAACCGATAAAAAAGGCCAGCATTAAAGCTAACAATATCTTGGGCCACCCCAGATACAGGCCCAATACCGCCGCCAGTTTAACATCGCCGCCGCCCATACCGCCGCGGGAAATAATTGCAATTGCCAGCAGCACTGAAAAACCTACCATACCGCCAATAAAGCCCGACATTAAAAGCTGCTCTGACTGCAAGGCTAAAAGAGCTGTTCCGGTCAGCAGCATTAATAAAATTACTTTATCCGGAATAATTTGATACTCAAGATCAATTAGTGAGCAAACCATTAAACCGCAGAAAAAAATCACTTCGGTAACCAATTGGCTTGTCCACCCCGAATTCAAATATAAGCAGAAAAACCCCAAAGCCGTTAACATTTCTACCAGCGGATAACGGGCGGATATTTTGCCGTGGCAATAGCGGCATTTACCTTTTAAAAGCAAATAGCTGATAACGGGTATTAAATCGATTATATGCAAGCGATGATTGCAGTGGATACAGCGGGACGGAGGATAGACAACTGATATTTCCCGCGGGATACGGTAAGCACAGACATTTAAAAAACTGCCGGCCACCAATCCCAATACAATTACTAAGGGTGTCAAACTATTCACTTGCCCCTCCTGCCCATATAAGTGCCTCATGTATAATTTCCGGCGCGGTATCTTTGAACAAAATTCCGTGACCGATACGATCAATTAATGCCAAATTAAGGCGCTCGTCAATCACTTTTTTATCTTTGTACATGGCCGCTAAAATTTGCTGCGGTTTTAATGAAGCCGGTATCACAGTTGGTAAGCCGGCCGCCGCAATTAGCTCTTTAATTTGCTGCCGCTCAGCCGTACTGATCAAGCCCAGCATTTCCGCAATCCGGGCTTCCGTTACCATGCCGATTGCGACCGCCTCACCGTGCCGCAAACTTCCGTATCCGGTCAACATTTCTAAAGCATGGCCCACGGTATGACCGAAATTTAAAATTGCCCGCAAGCCCTGCTCAACTTCATCAGCGGCCACCACTTCCGCCTTAATGCGGCAGGAAGCTTCCACGATATATACTAAGGCCTTTTTTTCTAATGCCAGCACCTGAGCAATATTACCTTTCAACCAGTTAAAAAATGCCTCATCACTGATAATGGCAGATTTAATCACTTCGGCCAATCCTGAAAGCACGTCTCTTTGCTTAAGTGTACTTAACGTATTGATATCCGCCAGCACCAGTTTAGGTTGATAAAAAGCACCAATGATATTTTTGCCGCGCGGATGATTTACTGCCACTTTTCCGCCCACACTGCTGTCTACCTGTGCCAGCAGCGTGGTGGGTATTTGAATAAAAGGTACACCGCGCATATAAGTAGCGGCGGCAAAACCCGTTAAATCGCCTACTACGCCGCCGCCCAAAGCCAAAACCCCACTGTTCCGATCCAAGCCAAAATCAAACATGGCATTATATAGTTCTGATACCTGCTCTAAGGTTTTTGCCCTTTCACTGTCGGGAACCTCAATAACCAGTACTTGATAACCACCGGCTTTAAGGGACTGCAGCAGTGTTTGCAGATAAAGTTTGCCAACCGTTGGGTTGGTCACTACTAAAAGCTTTGTACTCAAGCCCAGCGGCTTTAAGTATTCAGCCACCTGCCGATGCAGGTCCCAACCGATCACGATATTATAACTGCGTTCCGCTAAATTAACCGGTAGTACTGTCTGCACTTAAATACTCCCTCTCTTTTAGATACTGAATAATTTGCTCGACAACCTCATTCACGCTGTATTTACCGGTATCAATGCTAAACTCGGCAACATTATAAGCTTCCGACCGTTCTTTTAGCAGCTCGTTAATGCGTTCTCTTAAGTTACCTCTGTTTAACAGCGGTCGATTGCGCTTGCCTTTTACCCGCTGATAAATAACCTCCGGATCAGCGTAAAGATGAATCAGTACCCCATCCGCTTTTAACAGCGCCACATTTTCCGGGTTAAGCACCATGCCGCCGCCGGTAGAAATAACCAAATTCCGCCGACCGGCCAGTTTGCGAAGCAGAAGGGTTTCTTCACTGCGAAAACGAACTTGACCGTCTTTAGCAAATAACTGCACAATTGATTTTCCGGTAATTTTCTCAATTTCTTGATCAGTATCAATATGTGTTAATTGCAGCATCGATGCCAATTTTCTGCCCACTACACTCTTTCCGCAGCCCATAAATCCAATTAACACTATGTTGCGCAATATCTACACCTTCTTTACATACTCATTATGACTTTGCACCGCTTGTTTTAAATCTACCATATTGTCACAGCCAAACTTTTCTATAACCGCCGCTGCCAACTCAAAAGCAACTGCCGCTTCCCCCACTACAGCGGCAGCGGGCACGGCACATACGTCCGACCTCTCTACTGAAGCGGTAAAAGTCTTTTTGCTGTGTAAATCAACACTGTTAAGGGGTTTATATAATGTGGGTATGGGTTTCATTGCCGCCCGCACTACAATCGGTTCTCCGTTAGACATTCCGCCTTCGATGCCGCCGGCGGCGTTCGTTTGGCGGTAAAATCCCCTCTCCGGATGATAATATATTTGGTCATGTACCTGCGAGCCGGTAAGCTCTGCCCCTTTAAAGCCATAACCTATTTCTACGCCTTTAATGGCTTGAATACTCATTAACGCTTTAGCCAAAGCACCGTCCAACTTGCGGTCATAATGCACGTAACTGCCTAAGCCAAGGGGTACGTTGTAAGCATGAATTTCAAACACCCCACCCAGCGAGTCCCCCTCTTTTTGGGCACGGTTAATTTCGTTAATCATCTCTTGTTCAGCTGCCGGATCGGGACACATTAACTGAGACTGAGAAAGGATTTTTTGCAGTTGTGGATAGCTTAAGTCAACATCTTTTATCGCAGTACGGCCAATTTGCCGGACAAAACCAATAATTTTGACGCCCAGTTCCTCCAACAATCGGCGGGCAGCACTGCCAACCGCTACCCGGGCGGCAGTTTCCCGGGCACTGGCTCGTTCCAACACGTTGCGAATATCACTGTGGCGGTACTTGATGGCCCCCGTTAAGTCAGCATGGCCGGGACGCGGCCTGGTAACTACCCGCCCACCGTCAACTGCCCCAGGCGCGGGATTCATCACCTTTAACCAATTAACATAATCTTTATTTTCAATCAGCATTGCTACCGGACTGCCTAATGTCACGCCGCCCCGCACACCGGCCAATAATTTTACGGTGTCTTTTTCTATCTGCATGCGGCCGCCCCGTCCGTAACCTTTTTGCCTGCGCGCAAGATGGTAATTGATATACTCTTCCGTTAACTCCAGTCCGGCCGGCAGGCCCTCTATAATAGCGGTAAGTGCCGGACCGTGAGATTCACCGGCTGTTAAAAATCTAAGCATTTCGACCTCCGATTTGCACCGTTAATGCCTCTCTCATTACATCAACCGGTGCTTTGGTTTTAGTCCAAAGCTCAAACGCTAATACACCTTGATATAACAGCATGCCCAAGCCGTTAACAGTTACCGCCCCGGCTGATTTAGCCAGCTGTAAAAACTTTGTTGCCACAGGATTATAAATTAAATCACAAACTACTTGATTTTTATGTAAAGCGGCATCAGGTATTGGCAGGCATTGTTCCACATGAGGATGCATGCCCACTTTGGTGGCCTGCACAACCAAATCCGCCCCTCTTAACACCTCTAACAGCATGGTTTCCTGTTCAAAGGTGAGCACCGACACCTTAACATTGTGCCGCTGCAACAAAGTTTTTGCTAAATTTTCCGCACGACTCAAGCTGCGGTTTACCACCGCGATTTCTTTTATTCCTTCAAAAGCCAGCTGCACCGCTACCGCCCGTGCCGCTCCTCCCGCACCTAAAATAACGGCGCATTTGCCTTTTGGGGTAAAACCGGTTTCTTCCCGTAGGGCTTTGGTAAAGCCGGCGCCGTCGGTATTGTCGCCTATTAGTTTTCCCTTTTCATTTATAATAACATTTACCGCACCGATGGCATCAGCTGCCGGTGTCAATTCATCTAGGTACGGCAAAACCTCTTGTTTATGCGGCACAGTCACATTCACACCGGCTAAGTTCAGCGCCCGCACCGCAGCCACTGCTTGCTTCAAATGTTCCGGAGGAACATTAAAGGGCAAATAAACCCAATTTAAATTCAAATCTTGAAAGGCAGCATTATGCATTTTCGGTGAAAATGAATGAGCCACCGGGTAGCCAAATAATCCACAAAGGGTGGTATCTGCGGTAATCGGCAAACTGCATCACCCACTCCGTTATGTATAATGCTTGCGTTTAAAGCGGCGCAACACCAGCTTTTCAAACTTGCGATTTATCCGTGTACCGATAAATTCATGGCTGCTGAGCGGCCTCACTAAAATAGTGTATAAGCCCAAACGATTAGCGCCCAATACATCAGTAAAAATCTGATCTCCTACCATTGCCACCTCATTCGGACGCACGTTTAATTTGCGCATCGCCTGCCGGAAAGCTCGCCGACTGGGTTTTGCCGCTTTATGAATTCCCGGTATGCCCAGCCGACTGCACAGCTTACTCACTCTGTTTCTGTTGCCGTTGCTGATCACACAGGTTTTAAATCCGGCATCACGCAGCTTGACAAACCACTGCACCGTATCATCAGTTAAATCCTCACTGCCCCAAGGTACCAGTGTGTTATCTAAATCAAAAAATAAGGCCTTGATACCCTGTTTTTTTAACTGATCGAGATTTATGTGTTTTAAATTGCTAACATACATATCCGGGTAAAATATCCGCAATTTTATGTCCCGCCTTCAATTAATTTTTTCGCCAAAGCGAGTTCTTTAGGAGTATTGACATTGTAAAATACCAGCTCAAGATCCGTTACCGATGCAATTTCTTCTTCGCTTACACATTTTACCTTTACCTCCGGAAAAATGTCAATCACGCGCCGCTTGCCCTGAGCAATACATTTTTCTATCACCTTAATGCAAGGTTTACCGTAAAGGGCAAAAAGCGGTTCATAATATCCGTCTACTTTGGGAACAACCACGTCAAAATCGCTTGCTATATTAATCATATATTGCGCCAGCTTGGCATCTATAAAAGGCATGTCACAGGCTACTATCAGCACCAAGGGATTTTGAGCATGCACTAACGCCGAGTGTATTCCCGAAAGCGGACCATAGCCCGGTAAAATATCGGCAACTGTGCGCACATTTATATCATTATATACTTCCGGACTGTTGGTAATCAGCAGCACATCGTCACTTACTTGATGCAGTTCATTTAATGCATGATCTATTATTCGACAACTGCGCACTTCCAGCAATGCCTTGTTTTTACCCATGCGCGAACTTTTGCCGCCGGCCAGTATGGCAGCAGAAACTTTCATTAAATTTCCTCCCACTGTTACTCTTGCTGTTACCTATTCATTATTTCATTCATTTTCTTAAATATCCTGCAATTGCGCTAATTTATTCTATATCTAATACGAAAAATAAAGAAGACCCTGCACAAAAGGCGCAGGGTTTTCCGTCGGCAACCGGTGTAGTTTACAAAGCACCATTTTCACCGTTCCTACTCTTTTTCCGATTTTTTTGAGGTTTTTTATTATTTTCGCTAAGCTCTTCCGAAACTTCAAAAGCCAGTGCCGTACCGGGTTGTCTGTAGGCAGGAAATTCCGCTGCTTTAATCCGTACCTTGACTCTCTCTTTGACAAAACCATAAACTAAAGCCCCCAAAAGCAATAATCCGGCAAAGCCTACAGCCGGGAAGAGCGTACTGACAAGGTTGGAGAAACCGAACTGGGCCAACCCAAAGGCAACAATACTGGCACCAATGGTGTACCATTTATATTTGGCTGTCCCTTCCTTACTCAGTCTGGCGACAAATCCGTACAAACTGCTTACCGCTGTAGTATATATTTCAGCCAACAACACGACAGTATAGCCAACAGCAATGACCGGTGATATTGTTGAAGCTATATAAACCATAGGAATTTCATAGCCTGAAGCTTGACCAATATGAGTAAGTATCGCCAAATTAATAAGTACAGCTCCTAAACCTAAGCCAATACCACCGAGAACGGCTCCTTTTTTTAGTTTTTCCGGGCCGGCCATAGTTCCCAGGGGCGCCAATATTGCTACCGCCAGTACCAAGTTATACGAAGCAAATAATAATGCGGTTAACTGCCAATAGGGCAGTGGAGCAGATGTAGGATTTGAATACCCGCCTAAGGCGGCCAATAAAGAGCTGTAATCAGTAGCGATCACATAACCGGCCACACCCAGTACGGCAACCAATAAGATTGGTACGACAAAGCTGATTGAGCTCACCACACCACTGATACCAAATAGAACGGTGCCCAAAGAAATAACAAGCATCAACAGACCGCCCCACAAGGCGGAAAAACCGAACTGTTCAGTAAAAATGGCCCCAGCACCGGCAACCATGGTAACCAGGCCGCCAAATAAGAAGAAGGTAATCACCCAGTCAATAATTGATCCCAGCCATTTACCGCCGGCATATCTTATTACAGGCAAATGCGAATCAGCTTTAAGCCTCCTTCCCAATTCTAAAATCATATACCCAAAAACCGCAAAAAGTACTGTAGTAACGCTTATGCCAATAATGCCCGCCAGACCAAAATAACTAAAAAACTGCAGTATTTCCTGTCCGGAAGCAATACCCGCTCCGACAAGTGTTCCGATGTAAGTTGCCGCAATTCTAAAAACGGACAGTTGTTGTTTATTTGTTTTTTCTCCTGCCATGTTCTTAGTGTGTAAAGTTTCGCTTAAAGATACCCAGTTAACATTTTCATTAATAAACTTGCTTTGGCAGTAATGTTATCAAAAAGTAATACAAAAAAGAGATGTTAGTCCTAAAAAAATTAAGACTATATTTTCATATAAAAAAGTCGGATTTTTGGGGAAAGTATAGTATAATGTATTAAACTTAATGACACAAGACCACCGAGTCAAGTGCTCCCTTCCTCATTGTTCTTCCCTTATAAAACATGTTTACAGATGCTAAAACAGCATGCAAACAAAAAGGCCATTTTTGGTCTTTTTGTTTTTGGCTATAATGATTCTACGTAAAGCTATATGCACCGCAATTTTATATATAGTAACAGGAGTTTTTTAATGTTCTAAAAGAATGGCGTTTTTTTTCAGTAAAAAAACCCGCGGTATCAGTTGCCCTGGCTGTATTAAATGCTTTAAAGCATTTACAGAGCGTAACGGTGAATTTTCCCGTTATCAATTGATTAAACAGCTCTTTAGTTTAGAGGGCTGTTTTTTTATTGTCTCCGGAAAACAATTGTTCTGTAAAAAGTTAATTATGTTTTAGTTCTTAAGCCATACCGCAAATAAAAAACTGCAGCGGATTCTTTTGACTCCGCTGCAGGTTAGATTTTATCTCGGTTCTAATTCTACTTCTTTGTAAGTAGTCAAGGGCAGTGGTTCCTCAAGATCCCTGCCGGGTTGATATTCAAAGAGATTCTGTATCTTACTGCTCATTACTTGGAACAGAGTGCCAATCGGAATATTGCTGGGACATGCCGCTTCGCACTGCCCACAGCCTACACATGATGAACCCATGTGATTGACACGGGTTAAATGAAACAGCAGTGTATCAGTAGGCATTTCAATACGGCCTTTCCGATCTGCCAAAGCCAAATATTTTTGAGCATCATATTGGAATGTCGGGCTTAAAAATACGCATTCGCGGCAGAAGCAAATCGGACATGCTTGACGGCAGTTACTGCATTTTAAGCAAATGGAAAGCTCCTCCGTCAACTTATCCATGTTATTAAATTTATTGCCAAATTCAGTGAATACTTTTTCTTTTTCCGAAGCACGCTCTTTCTTTAGACGTTCGATAGTGTCCATACGCTGGGTTGATTCGTTGGTTTCCGTCAAGCCCAAGCCTTTAATCCCTTCAGCCAGCTCTTCATTCACACTAATTAACAATTCAGCATTAGCATCTACGCCAACCCAACCAATGTGTATTTGTGCATGTTCGGTAGTAATATGATCGCAAATTTGACAAGCCTTGCGGACATCAAAATTATCTATGGCAGTTTGCCCCACTGCCGCCTTGGCAACCCAATTAGTCGGTTGTAACTTTCCATCGTTAACTAACTGTTTGTAATCGGCAGGATGGAAAGTTCCCAGGCAGTCTACACCGATAATAACTATGTTGTCTATGTTGGCCTGTTGCAGCTTAACCAGTTCAATCAGTGCCCGTGCTTCGCAAGAACGCAGTACTACACCGACCTTTTGTTCAAGGCCGCGGTAAGTAAGGTCAGCCACTAAACGCGCTGCATTCTGCAAACTGATTGGTGCCAGAGGGTTGACATCGGCTACCGCATCCGGATCTTTAACCAATGTTTGAACGGCAATTTGCCCACTGCCCATTTGCTGCACCATAAGTGCATCGACAACACCTTCAGTCAGTAAACCTTTCATAAACGGAGCCAGGCTGGCTGCCGGGTTATTATTTTCAACCTTTAAAGCAAAGTATTTCACGGTTACCTCACCTCCTTAAGTTTGCCAGTTTTTGCGCATTTTATTCGGCCCCAGCTGTTTCAACTTGTCAACCATTTCCGTAACCGTTTCACCAAACTTAATACCCTCTGAAGCACTGATAAACCTAAACCACAAACGGTCTTCTTCTATACCGTACTGTTTCAATACTTCTTTAGCCATCGCAATCTTGCGACGGGCTTTGTAATTGCCACTACCATAGTGGCAGTCACCGGGGTGTCAGCCACCCACCAGTACACCATCAGCACCTTCTAGCAGTGGACGCAAAAGATACATCGGGTCAACGGATCCGGTGCACATTACCCTAATTATGCGCACATTGGGTGGGTACTGAACACGAGAAGTACCAGCCAAATCCGCACCGGTATAAGCGCACCAGTTACACATCAAGCCGACAATTTTTGGTTCAAACTGGGCGTCTTTTTTTTCTTCCGGAATGCTCACAGTTGCAACCCCCTTTAATCAATTTGTGTTTCTTCGATTCAAAAGATTATTAGCCTAACGCAGCATCAAGCATCGCAATAATTTGTTGTTTTTCAAAGCTATTTTGTTGGCTGGCATTACTGGGGCAGGCAGCAACACATGCACCGCAACCCTGACACAACACTTCCCGCACACGAGCTACCTGTTTGCGTTCATCAATATAACGGGCATCGTATGGACATACTGATACGCATACCCCACAGCCTTTACACCATTTTTCATTTACCGTAGCTACGATACCCAGACTTTCCAGGCGATCCTTTGAGAGCAGGATCGACGCTCTAATTGCCGCAGCGTTAGCTTGGGCTAATGACTCACCAATCAGTTTTGGCGAGTGAGCCAAACCGCATAAATATAAACCGTCAGCAGCAAAATCTACCGGACGCAACTTCATATGTGCTTCCGAATAGAAACCGTCTGCATTTAAGGCTACCTTAAACATTTGGGACAGCTTTTCATTGTCCGCCCTGGGAACTATACCGGTGGAAAGCACCAGTAAGTCTGCATCAAGTACCAGCTGTTGTTTCAAAATCGGATCGGTAACTTTTACTTCAATCTTGTCAGCTTTTTTCGAAACATTCGGTTTGCTGTCCAGATCATAGCGGATAAAGATTACACCTTTTTCCCTTGCTTCCCGGTAATATTTTTCTTTCATACCATAGGTGCGAATATCGCGGTACAATACAAAAACATTAGCATCAGGATTATTTTTCTTAATTTGCAAAGCATTCTTCATGGCATGGGTACAACAAATTCTACTGCAGTAAGGGCGTCCTTCCTCTCTTGAACCCACACACTGAATCATGACAATGTTTTTAATATCTTTGACGGCACCGGCAGCAATTTTTTCTTCCAATTCTCTTTGCGTAACTACCCGGTCGCTTTCCCCATACAGGTATTCATTAGGTGTTGCCTGTTCTGCACCGGTGGCAATGATTACCACCCCATGTTCAATAACCTGAGACTCATCTCCGGTTTGTATGGTAGTTTGATAATTACCTAAATAACCGGAAACATTAGTGATTTCCGTGTTGGTAAATACCTTAATCAGCGATGTTTGATTAACTTTTTCAGTTAATTCCTTAACTAACTGCTGAGGATCGGAGCCCTCAATAGTATATTTCAGCTGTCTGGCATTACCACCCAATTCAGCATCCCGCTCAACCAGGTAAACACCAAAACCTTGTGCCGCCAAGTTCAGTGCAGCAGTCATTCCTGACACACCGCCACCTACAACCAGAGCACTGCGTTTTAAATCCGAGAAAGAAGTATGTACCGGTTTTGCCAGTTTAACTTTGGCTACGGCAATACGTACAAGCTCTTTAGCCTTTTCCGTGGCTGCTTGCGGATTATCTCGGTGTACCCAGCTGGCATGTTCACGAATATTGGCCTGTTCAAACAGGTAAGGGTTTAACCCCACTTCACGAATACTGGACATAAACAAGGGTGAGTGGGTACGCGGCGTACATGAGGCCACCACTACACGGTTTAAGTTATGCTTTACTACTGCCTCTTTGATGCGTTCAATGTTATCCTGTGAACAGGAAAATAAAAATTCTTCTGCATGAACAACGCCGGGTAGAGTTTTGGCGTACTCAACAACTTCCGGAACCTTTACAACTGAACCGATATTAATCCCGCAGTTACAAATAAATGCACCTACGCGAGGTTCCTCACCAAGCACATCTTTTTCCGGCGGATATTCTTTTTTCTGGGCAAGCGTACCTCTGGCTTCTGCCAAAACAGCCGCTGCTTGAGCTGCGGCACAACTTGCATCACCTACGGTTTCCGGAATATCCTTCGGTGCCACAAAAGCTCCGCTGGCATAAACACCGGGCTTAGTAGTGCCACTGGGATTAAATTCTTCGCACTTGCAAAATCCATGTTCATCCAGTTCGATGCCGACAGCCGCTGCCAGTTCTTTGTTATGCGCACTTGGTTTTAAACCGGCACACAGTACAACCATATCAAACTCTTCTTCTTTAAAAGCGCCATCGGCCGTTCGATACCTAATGATTAAATTCTTAGTTTGCTGCAGCTCTTTAATAGAAGAAATCATACATCTTTCATACTGCACGCCATACTGCAACCGAGCGCGATCGTAATATTTTTCAAAATCCTTACCATAGGCCCGGATATCCATAAAGAACACTTTTGTTTCCAAGCCGTCAATGTGTTCTTTGGCAATAATTGCTTCTTTGGTACCATACATGCAGCAAACCGCCGAACAATAACTTTGACCACGATTAACATCCCGTGAACCTACACATTGAATAAAGGCTATCTTCTTAGGCTCCTTGTGATCAGAGGGGCGTTCAACGTGACCCTGCGTTGGACCTGATGCCGACAACATCCGTTCAAATTGAATACTGGTTAGCACGTTGGGATATATACCCCAACCATATTCACCGTAAGCACTAACATCTAAGGGCTCAAAGCCAGGTGCTAAAATCACCGAACCAATTTCCAATGTTAATTCCTGATCCTGCATACTATGATCAATGGCTCCGGCATCACATACCTTAACACATTTACCACAGGCTTTAGGGTTCCTTAACTTCAAGCACTTTGCCGGATCAATAGCGTAAGCGTTAGGTGTTGCTTGGGCATACAACTTATAGATCGCCTTGCGAATTCCAAGTTCGCCGTCAAACTCACTTTTTACTTTAACGGGACACTCCTCAGCGCAGCGACCACAGGAAATACACTTATCTACATCAACATATCTGGCCCTTTGCAGTACCTTAGCCTTAAAGTTACCCGGCTCTCCTTCCAGGCCAAGAACCTCCGCATTGGTAATAATTTCAATATTTAAATGTCTGCCCACATCAACCAGTTTTGGCGACATGGTACACATGGCGCAATCGTTAGTCGGGAAGGTTTTGTCCAGCATAGCCATAGTACCGCCTATTGCCGGCTTTCTTTCAACTAAATAAACTTTATATCCGGCTTCGGCTAAATCTAGCGCCGATTGCATACCGGCTATACCGCCACCAACCACCATTATTGCACCGGTTAAATTTCCTTTTGCATTCATAAATTCACCAGACCTCCAGTCTTCGAGTTTGGTCCGGATGCCTTAGCCCATCAGGCCCAAAGAATTTAGTACTGATGTTGGGTTTACAAAATGCTGTTTAAACCATTTTTTAGTTTCTGGCAATCCAAAAGCTAACCCCATTAATTCGGTAAAATAAAATACCGGAATAGTTACATTAGCATCACGGCGTGTTTCCAAGTTGGTTTGGCATAACGGACAGGTAGTAACTATGGCATCTGCCCCAGCCTCTATTGCCGCATTCAATATTCTTCCCGTCAACCCGTAAACCACTTCTGCATTGGTAATAGATAAACTTGCTCCGCAGCATTCCGTTTTATAGGACCAAGTCAAAGGCTGTGCACCTAGGGCCTTAACTAACTTATCCATGCTTTGTGGGTTTTCAGGATCTTCAAAAGCCACAATATCTTTGGGACGAGATGTTAAGCAGCCGTAATAGCAAACCACCTTTAACCCTTCTAGCTTCTTAGTTACTTTCATGGAGATTGCCGGTATGCCGACATCATTGACAAATGCTTCCAGAGCACTTTTGGTTGTGACTTCACCGGTAAATTTATGTCCCAGTAAATTTTCCAGTTGAGCCTTGACCTTTTCACTGGTCTTTACTGCATGTTCAGCTGTTTTCAAACGATTATAACAAGCTGAACAGGGCACTATCGGGTCAAGCTTCATCCTTTCGGCAATAGCATAGTTTTGGGCAGGTAAAGCAATAGCTAAGTTGCGTGAAGTGGCATGTGCGGAAGTTGAACCGCAACAAATCCAGTCCGGCAACTCAACTAGCTCCACATCAATTGCCTTGCTCACAGCACGAATGGAGCGGTCAAATTCTATCCCGGTAGCTTCCAAAGAACAACCCGGATAATAGCCAAACTTCATAATATTTAACTACCCCCTTTCTAAATTTGCTTATAATACTTATTCATGTAAATCTACCTTATCAATGTTATTAAATATTTTGCGCAATTGATCTTTTGCCCGGACTCTACTTGGCAACAGGGGTAGCTTACCTCTGGTAAACAAGTCAAAGCCCATTTTTAAATCAGAAAACAAGTCGCCACTTTTTAATTTATAAAATCCCAACATAGAAATTTCGTGTACTCTTCCCCAGGATTTTATACTATTAATGAAATTGTTATGAAAGATTGGTATGTTCTTAACCGCTGCCGGTACCTGCTCTTTCAACGCCATCTCCCTTAATGTATCAGTAATTGCGGATATTGATATATTGTTAGGGCAGCGAGCACCGCAAGTATCGCAATTAACACAAAGCCAGATCGCTCTGCTTTTTAGTAGCTCATCCTTCAAACCAAATTGGATCATACGTATAATTTGGTTAGGAGTAAGATCCCCGTAAGCAGACATCTGGCATCCGGAAGCGCATCTCTGGCATTGAAAACACAAATTTATCGGCTGGTTGCTGAGTTCAGACACTTCCTTGGCAAAATTAAAGTCCAGTGCCTTGGTGTCACTATTTGTGATTATATTCACTATTTCTGCCCCCCTTTTGCGAAGCCTTCAAAATTAAATTTTATATTACCTAAGGAAATTTTAACATAGATTTGTCCAAAATTGTACCCCAAATTATGCAAAATTTAAAATTAGCAAAATATAATTTAACTATAGCAGAAAAATATTTTTTATATAATTTAATATTTTTAACAAAGGGAAAAAAATACACTTATTTTATCAATATATTTCGCTATATTTTTTTAACCTTGTTTGATTAGGTGCAATATTTAAAAAATTTTAGGGCGCAAAGTTTGTCGAAATGTGTCATTTTTCACAACCTAGAGTTCACCATTCAGTTGTCAAAAAAAAGACTAAAGCACTGCCAATCTTTAAATCGCAGCACTTCAGCCTTTAAAATAAATGTTTATTCTTCGTCCTTAACTAAAACATCATACTCTATATTATTTATCACTAGATTATTAGAACCTACCGAAATCCGCACATTGGAAAATGCCTTACCTATCTGCACCGGTTTGCCGGATGTCTTTATTAAGGTTTTGGCCCCCATCTCCGAACCGGCCACTTTAATTTTTACTCTTCCCGAACTGTTAATTGCGCCGCCGCGAAACACTGCATCGATAATTACATCTCCCTTAGCAATGATGTTTGTATTTATGCAGCCTTTACCGTCCACCCTTACATCGCCCGACGCCTCGATAGTGGAGTTAACTGCGTACGATACCCGTACATCCCCGTTTTTTTCTTTACTTAATATTTGCAATGATTGTATCGCAGCATTCGTACGCGATTGCAGCTTTTCAACTTCCTCAATTTTGTTAACTTTTAGCCAGCCCAAGCGCTTAAATTTAAGTTCTAATTCTCGCAGTAAATCCTCTATTTCCGTTGACACTACAAAGTGCCTTTTTCGTATCAGCGTATTCATTTTGTCTACTACAACGGGAATATTGGAGAAATTTTTGTTAATCAAAGCAACGATCATTTGCCCTAAGCTAAATTCCTTATTTAACTGTTCACATCTTTCTTTTAACACTTTTAACAGTTGAAGCATATTTTTGAAGGCTTGGTTAACATAAATTAAATTTTCTTCCAATTGCTCTAACTGCTTAGACACCCCGCCGGCAACAACAGATGAACTAATTAAATTTCTGCTTATTGTCACATTGCCAAAAGAATATATTTTGGCACCATATACCGAACCGCCAATGTCTATATTTCCACCGGCCAACAACGACATTCCTTCGGTTACATCCTTGGCAACGCGAATATCTCCGTTAAATTCTAAATTTCCGGTACTTAAATTAATTTCATCCAGTTCGATTACCGGCGTTACTCGAAAGATGTAGGTATTACCGGATTTAGACAACAGAGGGCAACCTCGCTCAGTGGCGACAACACTCATACCGTCTTGCTGTAGCATTGCTCCCGGTCCGGCTTTTAAGTTTATTTTTTTCATTTCCCTAACGGGGATAGAATTACCGTCCACACCCACACCCGGTTGTCCGGGTTGCCCGGGAATTTTAACTGCCAGTACTTGCCCCTGCTCAACGGCAATTGTCCGTTTCTTTTTATAGTCCACCCTGCCGTCTGCTAAAATTTGCGGCCGAGAATCACTTTCGGTATCAATAAGTATATTAACCGTTTCATCTACCGGCGGCTTTGGGGGGCTACCTTTAGCAACCAGTAACGGTGATTCCGATTGCGTTGCCAACAGCTCCACTATACTTTGTTCATTAATCCCATAAACAACACCGTGTTTGGTTAATTGTTCCTTCAACTGCCGTATCTCAAAGGGAAAGAATTTTTTTACCGTTGTTGTAACTTTAATTAACAAGTCATCATAAATTTTCTCTAATTCAATAGCAGGTTTTTGTTGCAGGGCTGGTTTGAGCTGCAAGTAGGCGCTTAAGCGATCTTCTGAAATGTCAACAATCACTTCAGCCGGCTTCATTTCTGACTTGGCAGTTAATAAAATTTGATCGCCCTTTTTTACTTCGCTGGTTTCCACAATCAGTTTACCGTTTACTTCACACAAAACATCTGGATGAGGAACTAAAAATAATCTGGCATCGCAATCCTCAGGAATGATAACCTTTGTATCATCTTGTAAGTAAATGTCGGTAGCAGTCATAACAATCAGTCCTTATTTAGTACAAAATTACTTTTTTTCTCTTAATAGTATCCTATATCATAAACTAGCAATAAACAAGAGTATAAGATAAAACATAAAAAGTTCGGCTCTTCTTTGAAGAGCCGAACTTTTTTATAAAGGAATTAATTTTACCTGACCGCGGACAGCCATTTTATCGCGATAAATAGCCAAAGCACCGGATACACCTTTAATTGCCAGGGCAAAATCTACCGCTGCTTGTAAATCTTCAGCGCTTTTAACTAAATTTGCCGCTGCAGTAGCTACTGCGTCTGCTAATACAGCCGAAGGAGATAAAATCGTCACCGCATCTGCCTGCCCGAAACTTAAAGAATGACCTACTGTACCGGAAGACGTACAGATGCCCAGCGGGGTTTGCTCAGGCAAAATTTCCAAAGCTATGCGCTGGCTGAAGGGAGATTCGCCGGCAAAAATACCGATCTTTCTCTTTTTGGCCGTGCGCATATATATATCTCCGCCGTTTTCAATAATAAACTCCTTAGTGTGCCGGGATAACCACTCGCCGACATACTGCGAAAAGGCTCCGGCAACGGCAGCCATGGGGCCAACGCCGGCTAAATTCGCAGCCTTTATCATATCTTTCACTATCGGTGGAGCGGCTTGAGCCGGCCGGTAAGGTTCCAAGGCCTTAACAAACTTACTGTCTTTTCTAATGTATTCTTCCAGCTGCTGCCTAAATTTTTTCACCACTTCTTCAACCCGGGCTGCCAATTCCGGACTAAATCGCTCCCGATTCACGGCAATATCCAGATCGGTTTGCTTTACAATTACCTGAAAATGCACCAAATCTTTTTGACTGTGCCATTGACGATAGTTTCTTTCCACATATTTCAAAGTTAAAAGCAAACCTCCATCGCTTTCATCGGGCAAATTTTTACACAAAGCTGACAAACTATGCATTTATCACTGTCAAATTTAACTACCATGTCCGGACGTCTAAGTGACAGTGCCCCGGTGGGGCAGGCATCTGTGCAAGTCCCGCAGTTAGTACAGCGAGTTTCATTGTTGATTACTTTTTCAGCTAACAGCTGAACTGTAATGTTTTGCTCTTTTAAAAACTTAATACCTTGCTCATAATTTTCTCCGGTTAACTCTAAAATTAAAGTGCCCTCTTTTTTGGGATTAATGCGGGCTTTGATTATATTAACCACTAAGTCAAAATCCTTTACCAAATGATAGATAATTGGTTTATCAGAAGTATCCGCTTTAAACCCTAAAATTATTTTTCTAGACATAACTCTCTCCTTTTCTATTAATCAACATCTAAAGTTTTAGCTGTGATATTGTCTTTAGCAGTCGGTATTGACTGCACCGGTTCAGTTAACAAAAAGCGACCGGCCTTTATCCATTCTTTTAACTTAACGGCTATCTCTACTGCCATTGGATAGCTGGACATTGGGGCGGTTTTTACCCTTTTACCCATCACCGTGATTTCACCGCTTTTAAGATCTGCATAGCTGACAAACCCTAAATTTTTTCCGGTGCGTTGCGGGTAATCAGTGCTGTAATCGACAATAGGCGCGTACAACTCTTTATCCGACCGGGAAGCCCAGCGCATTACTTCCTCATTTAAAATTGGAATCGGTATACCGATGCCTACCGCCAAACTACAGCCGTACCCCAACATGCTTACACCTCTTACGTAGCGTGGCTTCATTTGTTTCAGGTCACCAATGACCGCCAATGTACCGCCGGACGGATGTAGTTCTACACCGGCAGCATTAATTACTTCAGGAAAATGTTGTGTGCCGTGCCAAGCCACATAGCCAACCCCACCTCCCAGGAAAATGCGGGTACCAATACCAATAGTCATAAAATGTGGGTCTTTTAAAAGCGGACTTAACTGTCCTGACGTACTATAATGAGCATTGGCTAATTGGGGCTGCAACATGCCCATATAGGTGTATATGGTTTTATCACTTGTGTTAACCGCGCAATTATAATTTTGATATGCATTGCGAGGATTAAACATAATTGCTTCATTGATGTCATCCAAGGTGATATATGTCTTTAATTCACGGCGCGGGTAGCAGTCCGTGCCGTATGACCATGCTCTCAACTCAACCGGTTTGCGAGCAATTAAATCTTCTATTACGTGTCCGCCGCCGTAACGAAACTCTCCTGGGTAATCTTTATTTAGCGGATCATCTTCAGAAGGTTCAGTAGCACCTAAATAAGCATCGGCAGCAGCAATGCCGGCATAGGCCGGAACATTATTCAGCCACACTTTACCGATCTTCATCCGTGGCTTGGTGTGACCAAAGTTTAAAAAAACACCGGAGGAACACATCGGTCCAAAGGTACCGGTAGTCACCACATCTACTTCTTTTGCCGCTTGAGCAACACCCTTTTCTTCAACAAGGGATATTACTTCTTCTGCTGTTAATACTACTGCCTGACCGCGCCTGATCTTGTCGTTGATCTCGTCATATGTCTTTTGCACAGACATTATTCTTTTTACCTCCTCTTGGTGTGCTCTTTTTTTAGCAAACCAAATAGAAAAACCTCTTCGTTAATAAATTAACAGAAGAGGTTTCATCTACTTGCTACGCTACACCTCTTATCTGCCAAGAGATTACTCTTGCAGGAATTAGCACCAAGTCCATTAACAGAATGTAAACGGTTAATGCCGTAGCAACATTAACCTCTGTTAATGCGGTTGCCGGGTTTCATTGGGCCTGTTCCCTCCACCACTCTGGATAAGAGCACACTTTAATTATTTAATTAATATGGTAATTGGTATTTTAGCAGCTTAAAGCGGCAATGTCAAACAATAATTATGAAAAAATTTGATAATGTTTAAGGTGAAAAACCGGTCTATCAACAACATTTGACAAAATAATACATAAAATGATGTATTTGCATATAAAAAATAATAAATTTTTTAGTATATTATTTATGTCATCTTAATTTTAAAGTAAAGGGTGTAGCTAAATGGGTAAAAACAAAAAAGACATTTTAAAATGGACCTTAAGCCAAATGGTAAAAGCCATTGCCGACTATAAAATGATTGAAGACGGTGACAAGGTAGCAATAGGGCTTTCCGGAGGTAAGGACAGCAGTGCACTGCTGTACGCCCTGGCTTATTACCAAAAATATTACCCTTACAACTTTGAACTTCAACCCATTCACGTTACTATGGGTTGGGATATGGATCTTACCCCTTTACAGGATTTCTGTAATTCCTTAGGGTGGCCTTTATACCTGCAGAATGCAGAGATCGGCCGCATTGTATTTGATGCCCGGCAAGAAAAAAATCCTTGTGCTCTTTGTGCCACCCTCCGTCGCGGCGCTTTAAACAATGCCGCTAAAGAGCTGGGCTGCAATAAAGTAGCATTAGCCCATCATTTAGATGATTTCATTGAAACCTTCTTTATGGGGTTATTTTATAACGCACAAATTAAAACATTTTCCCCCCGTACTTTTTTAAATCGGACACAACTAACTATGATTCGCCCCTTTGCCTATTTAACGGAAAGAGACGTAATTAGACTGGTCAATAAAAAAAATATACCGGTAATCGAAAACCCTTGTCCGGCTAATCGTAAAACCAAGCGTGAAGAGGCGAAACAGTTTGTGAGTGAGCTCTCTCGCACCTATCCTAACATCAGGGACAATTTTATTGTGGCCTTAAAAAACTTCGACAGCAAAAATTTGTGGCCTAAGCCAATGAGATAATTATTGTCTATCAATCACCGTTTTCTTTTTCCTTGCATACTATACAGAAAGCCCAGCCACGTTTACTTTTTGCTGGATGTTTTTGCGGCTGACCCCCAGTAGGCAGCCTTTTTTTCTTGTTAAAGGGAGGATTTGGCTTGGCAGTTAAGGTATATAAAGTTTCCAACCGGCGAGAGTTTGATCTCTTCATCCGCATGCCATTGGCAATTTATTACAACGACCCTTATTGGCCACCACAATCGTTGGATCTGGCTGCAGACTCACTACTGCAGATACCGCCGCAAAATTGCACGTTACTGTTAGCGGTGAAAAATAACGAGCTAGTAGGGCGAATAGCAGGTATGATTAACCCCATGCATACCGAACATGACACCGCGTTATTTGGCTATTTTGAGTGCATCAATGACAGCACGGTAGCCGCTAAACTGCTGCAAAGATTAGAGAATTGGGCTAGGCAAAAAGAATATCGATATTTAATCGGTCCGACCAGCTACAATACAAACGACAGCATCGGATTGCTCATTGAAGGCTTTAACCGCCCCGCCCAATACAGCATGCCCTATAACAAAAGCTATTACCCCCAATTGCTTGAGCAAGCCGGCTTCGGCAAACATCTTGACTTGCTGGCTTATTTGTGGACTGCCCAGCCATTGCCGGAAAAACTAACCCGCATTGCCCGGAAAGTTATAAAAACCAAGGGATTAGTGCTGAGGACTTTAAATTTAAACAACATTGCCAAAGAAGCTGCTTTTCTGGCCAGTGTGCACAATCAAACAATGCTTGATAACTGGGGTGCAGGAAAACTTTCAGTTCATGATGCCGCTAACTATTTACTCACCTATCGTTTATTTGCCGATCCGGATTTACTTTTGGCGGTTGAAATTAACGGTGAACCGGCCGGAATTTGTTTAACTATCACCGAAAGATCTTTTGGAGGGGCGTCAAGCTGCCGGGTAGCTGTGCTGGCAGTGGTACCGAAGTTTCGCACTAAAGGTGTCGCTGCCTTATTGATGCATGAAACCGCCAACAGATTGCGACATAAAGGATACCGAGAAGCAGAAATATCATTAATACTGGAAAACAACCGCATGATGAACCGCATTTTACAAAAAACCTTCGGTTTTGAAATTATAAAGCGATTTCGGGTTTATAAGAAAACTTTGGAATAAGCCTTTGCCCAAGCATATATCTCACAGTCAAAACTTAAAAAAACCGGCAGTTAATGCACTGCCGGTTTATTTTTCTTTCGACCGTAAATAATGGCCACAACACTGATGATTATTAATATTAAACTGACCAATTGAGCCACTCTGAATGGGCCAAGCATTAAACTATCGGTACGCATACCCTCGATAAAAAATCTGCCTACCGAATACAAGCCCAAATATAAAAAAGCAACCTCACCGTTAAAACCTTTTTTATTCCAATATAAGTATAAAAAACCAAAAACAGCTAAATTCCATAGGGATTCATAAAGAAAGGTTGGATGATGGTACTGTCCGTTAATGTACATTTGATTTTGAATAAAACCGGGGAAATGTGCCATAAAACTTTCGCTTACCGGCCCACCGTAAGCCTCTTGATTGATGAAATTGCCCCAGCGGCCGATGGCTTGTCCCAAGATAACACTGGGAGCACAAACATCAGCCACCTGCCACATAGGAAGCTTTGCTTTGCGTATATAGAGATAGCCGGCCAGTATACCGCCAATTAACCCGCCATGAATAGCCAACCCGCCATGCCATACTGCAAATACCTCAATTGGGTTAGCGGCATAATTTTCCCAAGAAAAGATAACATAATACAATCTGGCTCCGACAATAGCTGCCGGAATAATTAAAATCACCATGTTAATAATATGATCGTAATCAATACCTACTTGCTCAGCACGGCGGCATGCTAAGAAAATACCAACGATAAAAGCAGTGGCAATGATTATTCCATACCAATAAATCGGCACCGAACCGATATAAAAGGCTACCGGATTGATCAAGCTCTTTTCACTCCTTAATTTTTTATTATCGACAAGAAGGAATTAAACAATAATACATAGAAGTGTTAGTAGGTTTAACAAAATTTGAGTTTTTTCTAATTATAGCACAGTATAGTAAAAATATTGCTCGATAATGTTGTAAAAATACATCACTTTTGTCCAGTGCTTATTAAGTCATTTATTTGAAGGAGGAATACTTTTGAGCAAAACAACTGTTGTCAAGCATCCGGTAGTTGAACATTGTTTAAAAATCCTCAGAGATCAGGATTCAGATATTGTTGCTTTCCGTAGCTCACTAACCCGATTGGGATTTTTTTTGGCTGCAGAAGCAACGAAAGACATTCCGACTAAAACTGTAGAAATAATAACACCGCTAAATATCTCCACCAAGGTTTCTGAAATTATCGATGACAGCGTATTATTAGTACCTATTCTGAGAGCCGGCTTAGGCTTTGTAGAAAGCTTTTTAGAGCTTATTCCGCGGGCTAAGGTTGCTCATATCGGCATGTCACGTGATCATGAAACACTGGAAGCTAAAGTTTATTTACGTACACTGCCTGACAATGTAGCTGACTATAAAAAGGTATTTGTTCTTGACCCAATGTTAGCTACCGGTAACAGTTGTGTAAAAACTTTGGAAATCTTAGTAGAGGCAGGCGTAAAACCGGAAAACCTCGTAGTAACCTGTGCCTTTGCTGTTGAAGAAGGCATTGAACAAATTAAGTCAAAATACCCGGAAGTTAAAATAATTACGGCCGCAATTGACGAAAAGCTTAATGAATTTGGTTATATTGTTCCCGGATGTGGAGATGCCGGTGACAGGTTGTTTTTAATTTAACTTTTTTTATAATTCTTCCTTTTAATTCGACAAAAAGTTTGCTATAATCTTAAAGACAACTTAATAATTACCTTTAATTTAGTCCAGAGAGGCTAAGAAGGTAGTAGTGGTGCTTTTTGCCGGTTTTTAACCGGTTAGATGGTTGGCTGTACGCTTCTATCCTCTTGGATAGAAGCTTTTTTATTTATCTAAGGGAGGGAATTGTTTTGATAAAAAGAGAAATTCAAGTAGAAGAAAAATTACCCCTATTACAAACATTGCCCCTATCACTTCAACACCTGTTTGCAATGTTTGGAGCAACCGTTTTAGTACCGTTTATTTTCCAAGTTAACCCGGCTACCATTTTATTTATGAACGGCATCGGCACCTTGCTGTATATTTTAATATGTAAAGGCAAAATACCGGCTTACTTGGGTTCCAGCTTTGCCTTTATTTCTCCGGTGACGGTAGTTTTAGCAAACGGCAGTTATGAACAAGCCCTGGGCGGATTTGTTGCCGTAGGTATAGTTTTTTGTTTGGTGGCCTTACTGATTGGTGCTGTTGGCACAAAGTGGATTGACGTATTATTTCCCCCGGCTGCAATGGGGGCAATCGTAGCAGTAATTGGTTTGGAATTGGCACCCACCGCTGCACAAATGGCAGGATTAATTTTACCGGCCGATGCTGCAGCGGATGCAGTGAGAGATCCGCAGGCCATTATGGTTTCCATGATCACGTTAGTAGTTACCGTTATCGGTTCAGTAGTATTTAGAGGCTTTTTGGCAATCATCCCTATATTAATTGGCGTAATTACCGGTTACTGCGTCGCCCTGGCTATAGGTATGGTTGACACTCAAGCGGTTGCTGACGCAGCATGGTTCAGTTTGCCCACTTTTTACACTCCTCAGTTTGATTGGACGGCCATTTCCATAATTCTGCCGGCTGCGTTAGTTGTTATTGCCGAACACGTCGGCCACTTATTTGTTACCGGAAATATCGTCGGCCGGGATTTAGCCAAAAAACCCGGCTTGCACCGCTCACTGCTGGGAAACGGTATCTCTACTTTAATTTCCGGTTTCGTCGGTTCCACCCCTAATACAACTTACGGTGAAAACATCGGTGTCATGGCTATCACCAGAGTATACAGTGTCTGGGTAATTGGCGGCGCGGCGGTTATGGCCATTATCCTCTCTTTCATCGGTAAATTGTCGGCATTAATCATGAGTATTCCCTCCCCGGTAATGGGCGGAGTAAGTTTGCTGTTATTTGGCACCATTGCCGCCTCCGGTTTTCGCATGTTGGTAGAAGCAAAAGTCGACTACGGCAAATCAACCAACCTGATATTAACCTCTGTAACTATGATTGTCGGGCTTAGCGGTGCTGAGGTAACAATGGGAGCAGTGAGCTTAACCGGTATGGGCTTAGCAACGGTAGTAGCAATTTTGTTGAGTTTATTTTTTAAACTGCTGGACATTACCGGCTTGAAAAATGAAGCATAGTCTGTAGATATAAAAAAGGCTGAAGCACGGTGAACTTTTCGTCATTGTGCTTCAGCCCCTTTTCTTTGACCTACTCCGGACGGATAATTTTGCCTCCTTCTTCCCTATCATTATTTACTTGACTGTGAAATAATTCTTCTAAGTTTAAATCATCGGGCTGATATTTTACTTGAGAAATTACTTCTTTCACCCCGCGGGCTTTGGATGCCGCTTTGATCGCCGCATTAATTTCTTCTTTGTCATCACTGCTGCCCACTAAAAACACTTTACCGTCCACACTTTTAGCCCCGATATGCTTTAAGTTTACTCTTGGGTCAGCATTTAGTTCTTCGGCTACTTCAAATTCAACGTCTCGATCGGTAATTTGGCCGTCGGTAGCTATAGAAATACCGTTTTCAATCCGCTTAATCCCTGCAACCTGCGATACGATTTCATTTAAGCGTTGTTTTTCGGCCAGACTGTCAACGATTCCGCTTAACTGCACTTCCCCGTCAATGACATCGGCCCGAATATCATAACCCTTCATATCGGTATGGCCATTTATGGCTGCTTGCACTTGCTCTTTTAGATACTCATCTTTTCTACGACCCATCTTTATCGCCCCTTTTAAAACAGATCTAATTTTTTTTATTATTCCCGCCTCCTGTTGCTTCATCGAAGTAATCTATTTCCATTACTTTAATTGCTAAATTTTATATATAATACTATTGCTTTACTTCTATAAAAATAATCGCTATATTTAATAATGTGAACTAAGGAGGTAAAAAATGAAGTACACATCTGTTTTTGATATAGTGGGCCCGGCGATGATTGGCCCATCCAGTTCTCATACGGCAGGAGCAGCCAAAATCGGTTTAATGGCCAGAAACATCTTTAATGCCCAGCCGGAAAAAATAAAAATAATTTTTTACGGTTCTTTTGCTAAAACTTACCGCGGGCACGGCACAGATTTAGCAGTGGTCGGCGGGCTGTTAAAATATCCCGTTGATGATCAGAGAATTGTCAATTCCTTAAATGATGCTGCCACACTGGGCATCAAAGTGACAATCACTACCAGCGAAGAAGAGACTGACCATCCTAACACCGTTAAAATTATTCTTGAGCTTCAAAACCGAGTTTTTGAAATTACCGGTATCTCTACCGGTGGTGGACGTGCGGAAATTGTCGACATCAACAGATTTAAAGTTAAGACTGCCGCTAACTCCAACTCCTTATTGGTCTTTCACTATGATCGCTATGGCGTAATTGCTTCGGTAGCAAATCTGTTAGCCGCACACCGCATCAATATCGGTCGCATGGAAGTAGCAAGAAAATCTAAAGGCCGTGAAGCACTAATGGTAATAGAAACGGATCAGGATGTACCAAAGGAAATTAAGTTGGAAATGGAAAAACTGCCTAACATTACCGATGTGATAATATTCAATAATTAACCTTAATACTTAGGCAACAATATACCTGGCATTTTCGGTAAGGTTTTGTTGCGGAAAAGGGGTGTAAAAATGCGCTTCACATCAATAGAAGAGCTTGTTAGCTTAGCGGAAAAGTCCGGTCTGAGAATTTCCGATATTATGATCAAGTATGAAGCTGCAGTCCAGGAAAGGGATCCCGAGCTAATTTATCAAAATATGTCAAATAACTTAACCGTTATGGAACAGGCTATCGAACGGGGGTTAACAGAAGAACTGAAATCCCGTAGTGGCCTAGTAGGGGGAGATGCAAGGCTGTTGGCCAAATACCAAAGTCAGCAACCTCTAAGCGGAGCCATAATGATTGATGCGATAACAAAGTCCTTGGCAACCGCGGAAGTAAATGCCTGTATGGGGGCAGTAGTGGCCGTGCCAACGGCAGGCTCATGCGGTATTGTTCCGGGCTGCGTATTGGCAGTGGGTTCTCATCTGAAATCCAGCCGTGATGATTTAATCCACGCACTGTTTACGGCCGGTGCCATCGGGCTGGTTATCGCCAACAACGCCTCAATATCAGGCGCTGCCGGTGGCTGCCAGGCAGAAGTAGGTTCTGCGGCCGGTATGGCAGCTGCTGCCGTTGTACAACTGGCAGGAGGTTCACCGAACCAGTGCGCACACGCAGTAGCCATTGCATTAAAAAGCATGTTGGGCTTGGTGTGCGATCCGGTAGCAGGGCTGGTAGAAATACCTTGTGTTAAAAGAAACGCTACCGGTGCAGCCATCGCCATCACCGCCGCAGATATGGCACTGGCAGGAATAAAAAGTGCAATACCCTGTGATGAGGTAATAGATGCTCTCCACAGGGTAGGCCGTTCACTGCCGGTAACCTTAAGAGAAACTTCTATGGGCGGCTTGGCCACAACTTCAACCGCAAAGAAAATTGAAGAAGAAATATTTAAATCTAGTTGAGCTAACAATAAGGCTGTTTAGCGGAACTGTAATATGTCAAAAGGCGCTCTTTCCAGCACAAACGGTAAGGGCGCCCGCATCTAAATTTAAATTACATATTTAGTTGTTGTTGCTTAAGGGCCGCTTTAGCGTAAATTCTTTCCATCAGGTATATTGTGCAAAAGGTATGATGCACTTGAATAGCTACACTTTCCACTGAATTTTCATCATCAACTAAATCTTCTTTAATAATTGTTTCAAAACCATACTCCTCTTCTAAATAAGATTTAATTTGCTGCAGCACCTCTTTCCTAACTTCGACATCACCTATTTCCCGCCAAGGCATAAAAGGGTCAATGTCTGCTTTTCCTGTCACTTTTTTCGTCAAATCTAAAAAAATATCTCGAAACTGAATAAACGAAGGTTGACGTTTATCTAAAACTTTCATTATTGTACAAACCCCCAGTAATAAATTAATTTCCAACAGCATAAGTTTATCAAAACACCTAATTTACTTTCAATATCCTTCCAAAGGATGTTTTTTACATATTTTTAGTCATTTACCATTTTCAGAATAATTAAAAATTTTTTTGTTGATTAGCAGGAAATGCAAAGTCAAGGGAGAATAGTATTTTTAAAAATAGGGCTGAGGGATTGCTGGGGGATTAATTGATTGAATATTTTAAAAACAAATTCTAAGGAGTGATGCTTTAAAAATGGACTTCTCTGAAATTATAGGTACACTTAGTGATTTTGTTTGGGGACCCTACATGCTGGTATTAATTGTAGGTACCGGTATTTTCTTAACTATTCGTCTTGGATTCATACAAGTAAAAACTCTGCCCTATGCTTTAAAGCTGGCTTTTAGCAGAAACCAAGACAAAACATCACAAGGGGATATTTCCCACTTCCAATCCCTAACGACTGCTCTCTCAGCTACTATTGGTACCGGTAACATTGCCGGTGTAGCAACCGCCTATGTGCTTGGTGGTCCAGGCGCTATTTTTTGGATGTGGATTACCGCCGTTTTCGGTATGGCCACAAAATACAGTGAGGCTATACTAGCGGTAAAATATCGGATTGTTGACGATAACGGTAATATGGCCGGTGGCCCGATGTACTACATCGAAAGAGGTTTGGGCTGGAAATGGCTGGGTTGGTTATTTGCCTTCTTTGGCGCCGTTGCTGCCTTTGGTATCGGCAATATGGTACAAACCAACTCTGTTGCCGATGTTGTACAGTCTAACTTCGGCGTATCACCGATTATCACCGGTTTATTGCTAGCGTTTTTCACTGCATTAGTTATCCTCGGCGGTATTAAGAGTATTGGTAAAGCAACCGGTTTTATCGTGCCCTTTATGGCTCTGTTCTACATTATAGGTGGTTTGGCAATTATATTTATTCATATTAACCTGGTTCCTGAAGCTTTTGCTTTAATTATTAAAGACGCCTTTACCGGCGAAGCGGCTGCCGGCGGTGCCCTGGGCACTGTAATTCGCTGGGGGGTTGCCCGCGGTGTATTCTCTAACGAAGCCGGTTTAGGTTCGGCTCCGATTGCTGCCGCAGCAGCTATCACAGACCACCCCGGCCGTCAAGCCTTGGTATCTATGACCGGTACTTTCCTGGATACTATTTGTGTATGTACTATCACCGGTTTAGGCTTAGTAATTGGCGGTATAACCGGTTTGGTTCCGGAAGGTTTAGAAGGTGCTTCTCTCACAGCCGCTTCTTTCAATGCACTGTTACCTGGTAACAACCTCGGTGCATATTTAGTTACCATTGGATTGATTTTCTTTGCCTATTCCACAGTTCTCGGCTGGTCTTATTACGGTGAAAAGTGCTTCCAATACCTGTTGGGCACCAAAGGTATTACAGTTTATCGCTGGGCTTTTGTCTTAGTAGCTTTCTGGGGTGCAACTGCAAAATTAGATGTTGTATGGGGTATCGCTGACGTATTTAACGGTGCCATGGCTATTCCTAACTTAATTGGTTTGCTGCTCTTATCCAATGTAATTGTATCTGAAACCAAAGACTTTAATAAATTGCGCCAAAAAGAACTGCAGCAATCCGCTCAAAACATCAGCGCCTAACTGTTAAAAGAAAAATCAATTTATTCTGAATAACACAAAAAAGGGCGTGTCGTTTGGCGACACGCCCTTACAATTTATCACCATTTTTTTCGGTTTTTATAAGGGCAGGAAAGCATGCTTGCCCGTTTACCATCAAGTAAACATTTCCTTTACGAGCCGGCGCAGAGACCGGCCCCACAAAATTATTTGGTAATATTATCTTTGGCCTGTATGGGTAGTATCCCGCCTTGTCCATCCTCGCAGTTTTTTAACTAGTTAACTCTGATCACTGAAAACCCGGCATCTTTTAAAGCCTTAATAACTTCCTCCGGCTCTACGGTGCTTAAACGTAGCATTACCTGCACCCGATCTTTGGTTTTTTCCGACACAGCAATTCCAATCAAATTGACATTACAATCCCTTACTATGCCGGTAATTTGCGCAATTAACCCCATACGGTCTTCAGCTTCAATAACTATACGCGTACCGACCTTTTTAAAGCCAAACATTTTAATCAATGCGTCAAATAGGTCTGTTTGGGTGATTATGCCAACCAGCGCTCCGTTTTCTTGAACAAGCAGGCAGTTAACTTTGTGTTCCCTCATTATTAAAGCGGCTTCTTCAATAGTGCAATCGGGAGAGACAGTAATCGGATCTTTAATCATTACATCGCCAACAACTAATTTAGACATTAGATCTTTCATTTCATAAACACTTAATGTGGTAGCCGGCGAAGGTGAAACGGCAAGCAATATCCGCTCAGTAATTAAACCCACTAATTTATTTTGTGATACTACCGGCAGCTGTCTGATTTTATGTTTTTTTATTATTGCCAGCGCCTCGGTAACCGGTGTTTGTTTGCGAATGGTAATCGGTGATGTGGTCATGTAATCCCCCACAAACATAAGAACACCCCCTTTTATCAAAAACACTTAACTTCGTTTACTACTTTAAATGTACGAAATATAGCATCTTATTGTCAATATATTCAGGTGATATGAAATTATTATAGTACTAGGTGTAATGCTGAAATTTATGGTATAATTATAATTATTTGAGAAAGGGGTGTAATGACCGGATGTTAGATGTAATTTGCTACCGGCTGAAAGGACATTTGCAGTATCAAGCAGAAATTGTACCGGCAGGTACACCTGTAAATGATGCTGTTGAAAATATTCAAAATGTGGAGGAAATCCTGCGTTTTACAGGGTTTGCGGATCAAAAAGAGGCGCAAAAATTTATTGACAAATTCCAATCAGATTCCAAATAACAACCTGATTGGAATTTGCCTTTTTTAAAATAAAAATCCACGGTATTTAGAAAATTTCAGTGTGTACAGCAATTATGTCTGCATCACCCTGAGATTCAATAAACTTAGTAACCTTACTTAACATGCTTTGAGCATGTGCCGTTTCATTGCTGACGCATGCTACCCCCAGTGTAGAACGCTGCCAGGCATCTTGATTTCCGACCTCTGCTATGGAAACATTAAACTTTGCTTTTACTTTATCTAATATACTCCTTAAAACCCGCCGTTTATCTTTAAGAGTGACGGACGAACCGATAAATAATTCAATCACCAGCGTGCCTACGACCACGGCTTTTCCTCCTCCCCGGAAAAAATAAAAAATAATTCACTTTATTGACAGGCAAAAAATACCTCCTTCTGTCATACGACATCAGAGGTATTTATAAACCGGATAATTATTTAATCCGGGCAGTAAAATATAAACCCTACTGTACCCGGGCCTACATGTGTCCCTACCACCGGACCTACTTGAATAGTAATGTATTCAGCAATATTTAAGTTAGCAAAGGCCTTTTCCTTCACCTGTAGCAACCCGGTTGGATCTGAAGCATGGAGAAAACAACCGACTACTTTTCTTCCGCCGCTTTTTTGTACAGCCGCTTCAATCATTTTATTAATCGCCTTATTCTTGCCGCGTACTTTTGCAAAGGGCTGAATTATTCCCTCTTTGACCGTTAATATCGGTTTAATATTTAATACACTGCCCAATAAGGCTTCTGCCTTGCCAATCCGCCCACCACGCTGCAAATATTCCAGCGTGTCCACAATAAAGTACACTTCCATTTTCCCCATTAGATCTTGTACTAAAGAAAGCACTTCCTCTTTACTACAACCGCGGGCTGCTGCTTTAGCGGCAGCTAAAACAATCAGCCCCAAAGCACCATGAACATATTGAGAGTCAATAACTGTTATATCTGCATCCGGCAACATATTGGCGGCAACTTGAGCTGTTTGAGCAGTGCCACTGAGTTTTGATGAAATGTGAATAGAAATAATTGTTTCTGCCCCATCATCAAGCAACTTTTGATACACTTTTAAAAAATCTCCAGGGGAAGGTTGGGAGGTAGAAGGCAAATCATCTGTGCTAATTAAGCGATTATAAAAATCTGTCGGAGATATATCAACGCCATCTCTAAATACTTGCTGGCCAAACAGCACTTTTAGAGGAACTACCTCAATATTGTTTTTGCTGTATAAATCCGGGTTAAGATCTGCCGTGCTGTCTGTAACAATACGAATTAATGACATATATATACACCCCGCATCAATCACTCCGCTGAAATGACAAAATGATAAAATGGCTGTCCCCCATAATAAACCTCAAACTCTATATCGCTATATTCTTTTTGTAACTTAGCCACTATATCCTGAGCATACTCATCATTCAGTTCCTCACCGTAATATAAGGTTACCATTTCTTCCCCATCGGTTATCATTTCTTTTATCAACTGTTTTAAAACTTTAAAGAGGTCATCTCCCTCAGCTACAATTTCCTCATCTGCTACTCCGATATAGTCTCCGGCCTTAATCACTTGATTGTTAATACTGACATCTCTTACTGCTTTTGTCACTTCACCCGTTTTTACTGCCTTAATCGCCTCATGCATTCGGGCAACATTTTCCGCCATATCGGCTTCACTATCTAAAACCAACAGTGCTGACAAGCCCTGAGGAATCGACTTAGAAGGAACTACCCTCACATTTTTTGACGACATAGATGCAGCCTGTTCCGATGACATAATGATGTTTTTGTTATTAGGGAGTATAATTACGTTGTCTGAAGGCACACTGTCAATAGCTTGTAAAATATCTTCGGTACTTGGATTCATTGTTTGCCCGCCGGTAACAACCACATCTACTCCTAAACTATCCATCACTTTGGTAAAACCTTCGCCTACCGCCACCGCTACTACTGCCAATGGCTTTTTAACAGATACCGCTTTTAAATCTTTGTTTTGCTGTCGCATGTTATTAATTTGTATTTCATGCAGCGAACCGTAGTTTAGGCAAGTTTCTATTACCAACCCAGGGTGGTTGGAATGAATATGTACCTTAGCAACTTGAGAGTTGCCCACTACCATTAGGCAGTCACCATACGGCCTTAATTCAGTTTTTATTTTTTCTATCGGCAAGTTATTGCCTTCCAGTATAAACTCAGTACAATATGTAAATCTTATATCACTGTCAATATCTTTAAAATTTACTTCAACCAAACGTTTCTTTTGATTAACAGCAAAATCTTGTAATAAATCAAAATCTTCTGACCTACGTATAGCATGCATAATTCCCTGTAAAATCACGAGAAAACCTTTTCCCCCGGCATCTACTACTCCTGCTTCCTTTAGTACAGGTAGTTGTTCCGGTGTTTCCTCCAGCGCTTTAGTTGCCTGACGGATAAGTGCAATCATAAAACGCACTAAATCAGGACTGCGTTCCGCTGCTTGCTGAGCGGCTTCCGCTGTCTTTCTCAGCACCGTTAATACCGTACCTTCCTTCGGTTCAGAAACAGCCTGGTATGCAAACTTAGTAGCATCTTCGAGGGCTCGAGCAATATCTTGTGCAGATGCCGAAGTCTTTCCTTTTAAGGAATTTGCGAAGCCTCTAATAATTTGTGAAAGAATTACACCGGAATTACCGCGTGCACCCATCAAGCTACCCCGAGCAGCAGCTTCCGCCAATTCTTCTAATTGACCGCTTTCTACCTTCTTAGCTTCTTTTGCCGCTGCTAAAAGTGTTAAATGCATATTGGTACCGGTATCACCGTCCGGTACCGGAAAGACATTTAATGCGTCAATTTCAGGTTTGAATCTGGCCATAAGCTTAATACTGCCCGCCAGCATATATTTGAATCCTTCGCCGTTAAGTGTATAGATACCCAAAACAACTGTCCTCCAAATCTCTATTTGCTGTAACTTTAACCTATTTCTAGATTTACTTAAGCTTTCCTGCTATATTTAAATATTTCCAACTAATTAAATATTTTTTCCAAGATTTAAAACCGTAAACTTTAAAGAGTTTCTTCCCAATATTATTTATATATATTATATTTTTTACCTTTTTATATTTTAGCATAGCTTAAACAAAATGCCCATGATCACTTCAGAAAATACATTAAAGAAGCTTAGACCATAAATCATATTTAGGTTAACCATTTTTCCAGTTTTTCCCGATCAGTAATATATATATACCTACCTTCTGTGTTAATACTTTTTTCCTGTTTAAAATTATTCAAAGTAGATGTTACCGTTTGACGCGATGTACCAATCATATTAGCCAATTCCTCATGAGTTAAACGTAAGTCTATTTTAATGCCTTTTTTAGTTTTAACACCGACCTGTTCAGACATTTTGAGCAGCATTAGCGCCAACCTGCTGGGCACTTGCCAGCATACAAACTCATGAACAAGGGCTTCTGCCTCCCGCATACGGGCACCCAATGTTTTAGCTACTTTAATGGCCAGCTCCGGTTTCATTCTTAATATATCTTCAAAGTCTTTTTGCTTTACTACTACCGCTGATACATCATTTATTGCCCCGGCAAAACAAGTTCTGTTTCCATGATAAAGTGTTTCTGCCAATCCCATTAATTCTTCCGGCTTGCGGATTGCTCCTACCGTCACTCTTCTACCGTCTCTGGCAATACGATATATTTTTACATACCCCGACTCAATCATATAAACTCGATCCGCTATATCACCGGCGGCGAAAAGTGTATGCCCCTTGGGATAATGCATTAAAACACCTTTTTGCCGGATTAATTCTTTTTCTTCCTCCGTAACCGTGAGCGCCTTTACATCGTTATCCATTAATTACCACCCTCTAAACCCGGTAACGTAATTAGTTCATTAACTTAAGCTTTGTCAATGCCTCAGATACATAGCTCTTAATTCTTTGCGCATTGGACAGGGCCAAAGTTTTAGATGCGATTCTCAGCGCATTTTCATCATCTAAATTTTTTGCTAAATTAGATAACTTGGTTATATTTTTGGCCTTAACGATAGTATTTCTTATTCCCAACCCTTTGAATAAAGGAATTGCATAAGGCAACGCCGCCAGTTCACCGCATACGGAAACATTTAGCTGATTTCGTTGTTTAGTAAGCATAATGTTTTTAAGCGCCCACAGCATTGCCGGATGCAAAGGATCTTTTAATATTACCTCACTACAGTTGTCATCAGCACCCATTAGCAATGGTAACAGCCTATCGCTGTCTACAATAAAAAAGTTAATATCATGTACTAAAATTGAAAAATTTATCACCGCTGCAGGTATTTCTATCATTATGCCAAGCGGAATATGATTGAATTTTAATCCTTCAGCTTCCAGTTGTTCTTTTACTGCATTGAACTGTTCCTTAGCCCATTTAAAATGTTCTATGTCTGCAACTCCGGGAAACACAATACTCATTTTACCATATACAGCTGACCGGAGCAGTGCTTTAAGCTGGGTTCTAAATATTTCCGGATGATTTATGCTGTATCTGATACCCCAATCACCCAGCATCGGTAGATTAGGCCCCCCGTCAAAGGTACGAACGGTAATACCCCTATCACCGGCTGCTTTTACAGCCTCACTGTAATAACGATATTGCTCTTCCTCACTGCAACCGCCTTTACTGTTACAAAATAAATGTTCTGTACGCAAAATGCCAATTCCTTCAGCGCCATTGAGCAAGGCTCGGTGTAGCTCCTCTATACCGCTTACGTCAGCCAGCACGTTTAGCTTAAAACTGTTCGCTCCCAATCCACACACCCCGTTAAACTATATCAAAAAAATAAATTTCTTGCCAGTATAGTTAATGTAATTATAAAAAACAAGCCTTGAAGCTGTATAGAGCCTCAAGGCTTGTTATAAAATTTTATTTCGGCGGCGACCTACTCTCCCAGGGCTCAAGCCCAAGTACCATCGGCCCTGCAGGGCTTAACTTCCGTGTTCGGGATGGGAACGGGTGTACCCCCTGCGGTATTGCCACCGAAAATATTGTTTTCATTCTTAGGCAGGCCTGTCTTACGGCCTGTTCGCTAGCGGTCTGCCAAGGCATTTACGCTCCGCAAACACGCCGGCACATATACTTGTACGAGCTCCGCCGCCTCCGGGTGCCTGCGGAACTCGGAGCAAAGCTCCTCGAACAGTCCTCGGCACTTACCCTCCGGCGGCGTCGCTCTTTGAATGCGCCGGCTTATCGTTTGCTCCGGCAAATGCCTTGGCGTTCAGTATCGTTGCAGGATACCATGTCTGCTGTTCCTTCAAAACTGTACAGCGAGTCAAGAAAAGCTTTCAGGTCAAGACCTCGACCTATTAGTACCGGTCAGCTAAACACATTACTGTGCTTACACATCCGGCCTATCTACCACGTAGTCTTCGTGGGGTCTTACTCTTACGATGGGAAACCTCATCTTGGAGGGGGCTTCGCGCTTAGATGCTTTCAGCGCTTATCCCTTCCGGACATAGCTACCCAGCTATGCCTCTGGCGAGACAACTGGTACACCAGCGGTCCGTCCAACCCGGTCCTCTCGTACTAGGGTCAGCTCTCCTCAAGTTTCCTACGCCTGCGACGGATAGGGACCGAACTGTCTCACGACGTTCTGAACCCAGCTCACGTACCGCTTTAATGGGCGAACAGCCCAACCCTTGGGACCTACTCCAGCCCCAGGATGCGATGAGCCGACATCGAGGTGCCAAACCTCCCCGTCGATGTGAACTCTTGGGGGAGATAAGCCTGTTATCCCCGGGGTAGCTTTTATCCGTTGAGCGACGGCTCTTCCACTCGATACCGCCGGATCACTAAGCCCTACTTTCGTACCAGCTCGACTTGTCAGTCTCGCTGTCAAGCTCCCTTTTGCCTTTACACTCTCTAGGCGCGATTTCCGTCCGCGCTGAGGGAACCTTTGGGCGCCTCCGTTACCCTTTGGGAGGCGACCGCCCCAGTCAAACTGCCCACCTGACACTGTCCTCGTACCGGCTTACGGCACTAAGTTAGAATTCCAATATCTCAAGGGTGGTATCCCACCGTCGACTCCACAAATACTGGCGTACTTGCTTCTCTGTCTCCCACCTATCCTGTACATGAAATACCGAAACCCAATGTCAAGCTGCAGTAAAGCTCCACGGGGTCTTTCTGTCCTGTCGCAGGTATCCGGCATCTTTACCGGAACTTCAATTTCACCGAGTCCCTCGTTGAGACAGTGCCCAAATCGTTACGCCATTCGTGCGGGTCGGAACTTACCCGACAAGGAATTTCGCTACCTTAGGACCGTTATAGTTACGGCCGCCGTTTACCGGGGCTTCAATTCAGAGCTTCGGGTCATTTCCCTAACCCTTCCTCTTAACCTTCCGGCACCGGGCAGGCGTCAGCTCCTATACGTCAGCTTTCGCTTTAGCAGGAACCTGTGTTTTTGCTAAACAGTCGTTTGGGCCTGGTCTCTGCGGCCTCTTCTCGCTCCGTTTGTTCTAACTTCACGATAATGAGGCACCCCTTCTCCCGAAGTTACGGGGTCATTTTGCCGAGTTCCTTAACGAGGGTTCTCTCGCGCGCCTTAGGATTCTCTCCTCGCCTACCTGTGTCGGTTTGCGGTACGGGCACCAACTTCCTCGTTAGAGGCTTTTCTTGGCAGTTTGGGATCGGCTACTTCGCTACTTTTTTTTCGCTCCCCTTCACCTCTCGGGCTTTTTGATAAGCGGTTTTGCCTACTTATCACCCTACGGGCTTGGACGCACTTTTCCAACCGTGCGCTTAGCCTACCCTCCTGCGTCACCCCATCCTTCAAACGGTCGTTGGTGGCATCGGAATCTCAACCGATTGTCCATCGCCTACGCCTTTCGGCCTCGGCTTAGGTCCCGGCTTACTCTGGGCGGACGAGCCTTCCCCAGAAAACCTTAGGCTTTCGGCGGGCAGGATTCTCACCTGCCTTTTCGTTTACTCATACCGGCATTCTCACTTCCCAACGCTCCACAGCTCCTTTCGGTACTGCTTCCGCGCGTTGGCAACGCTCCCCTACCTCTGAATGGTCCATACCATCCAAACCAAAGCTTCGGTGCATGACTTAGCCCCGTTACATTTTCGGCGCAGGGTCACTTGACCAGTGAGCTATTACGCACTCTTTGAATGATGGCTGCTTCTAAGCCAACATCCTGGTTGTCTCTGCAACCCCACATCCTTTCCCACTTAGCCATGCTTGGGGACCTTAGCTGTTGGTCTGGGCTGTTTCCCTCTCGACTACGAATCTTAGCACCCGTAGTCTGACTCCCGGGATTCAAGTGGCCGGCATTCGGAGTTTGATTGGGGTCGGTAACCGGTGAAGGCCCCTAGCCCAGTCAGTGCTCTACCTCCGGCACTCATTCCCGAGGCTAGCCCTAAAGCTATTTCGGGGAGAACCAGCTATCTCCGAGTTCGATTGGCTTTTCACCCCTACCCACAGCTCATCCGCCGTCTTTTTAACGACGGTCGGTTCGAGCCTCCACTGAATTTTACTTCAGCTTCACTCTGGCCATGGGTAGATCACCCGGTTTCGGGTCTACTTTAACGAACTATGCGCCCTCTTCAGACTCGCTTTCGCTACGGCTCCGGCATTCCCTGCCTTAACCTCGCTCGTTAAAGTAACTCGCCGGTCCGTTCTGCAAAAAGTACGCCGTCACGCTTTTAACGCGCTCCGACTGCTTGTAAGCACATGGTTTCAGGTTCTATTTCACTCCCCTCCCGGGGTGCTTTTCACCTTTCCCTCACGGTACTTGTGCACTATCGGTCGCTTTAGGTATTTAGCCTTGGCAGGTGGTCCTGCCGGATTCCCACGGGGTTCCACGTGTCCCGCGGTACTTGGGATCCCTCTTTGGTTTGCTTATCTTTCGCTTACAGGAGTGTTACCTTCTGTGCTCCAGCTTTCCAGCTGTGTTCAGCTAGATAAGTCAAATCCAATTCTTGAGGTCCCGCAACCCCGGCAATGCAAGCATTGCCGGTTTAGGCTGTACCCCTTTCGCTCGCCGCTACTTAGGGTATCGAGTTTTCTTTCTTTTCCTCCGGGTACTTAGATGTTTCAGTTCCCCGGGTGCCCCCCGTTTAGCTATGGATTCACTAAACGGTGACGGGAGTTCGCTCCCGCCGGGTTGCCCCATTCGGAGATCTGCGGATCAACGCTTGTTTGCAGCTACCCGCAGCTTTTCGCAGCTTACCACGTCCTTCATCGGCCTAAAGCGCCTAGGCATCCACCATGTGCTCTTACTATCTTGACCTGGTGAAATTGTTTCTACCTACTTCTCGCTTCTCTTACTCGCTGTGCAGTTTTCAAGGAACATTTCTATCTAATTCGCTTTATTGAAGGCTTTAATCCTTCAAAACTGAACAGTGCAAAGAGATGAATGATCGACCTAGGAGTGAGAGGTAACACCTTGTCTCCTCTCAGTTACTCCTTAGAAAGGAGGTGATCCAGCCGCACCTTCCGATACGGCTACCTTGTTACGACTTCACCCCAATCATCGACCCCACCTTCGACGGCTCTCTCCTCTTGCGAGGTTAAGTCACCGGCTTCGGGTGTTGTCGACTTTCGTGGTGTGACGGGCGGTGTGTACAAGGCCCGGGAACGTATTCACCGCAGTATGCTGACCTGCGATTACTAGCGATTCCTACTTCATGCAGGCGAGTTGCAGCCTGCAATCCGAACTGGGACCTGCTTTCTGGGATTCGCTCCGCCTCACGGCTTCGCTGCCCTCTGTACAGGCCATTGTAGCACGTGTGTAGCCCAGGGCATAAGGGGCATGATGATTTGACGTCATCCCCACCTTCCTCCGTTTTGTCAACGGCAGTTCCGTTAGAGTGCCCAACTTAATGATGGCAACTAACGGTAAGGGTTGCGCTCGTTGCGGGACTTAACCCAACATCTCACGACACGAGCTGACGACAACCATGCACCACCTGTCTCTCCGTCCCATAAGGGAACTCCCTATTTCTAGGGATGGCGGAGGATGTCAAGCCCTGGTAAGGTTCTTCGCGTTGCGTCGAATTAAACCACATGCTCCACCGCTTGTGCGGGCCCCCGTCAATTCCTTTGAGTTTTAGTCTTGCGACCGTACTCCCCAGGCGGAGTGCTTAACGCGTTTGCTACGGCACTGAAGGGGTCGATACCTCCAACACCTAGCACTCATCGTTTACGGCGTGGACTACCAGGGTATCTAATCCTGTTTGCTCCCCACGCTTTCGCGCCTCAGCGTCAGTTACAGGCCAGGAAGCCGCCTTCGCCACGAGTGTTCCTCCTGATATCTACGCATTTCACCGCTACACCAGGAATTCCACTTCCCTCTCCTGCACTCAAGCTAACCAGTTTTAGAGGCATGCTGCAGGTTAAGCCTGCAGGTTTCACCTCTAACTTAGTTTGCCGCCTACGCGCCCTTTACGCCCAGTAATTCCGGACAACGCTCGCCCCCTACGTATTACCGCGGCTGCTGGCACGTAGTTAGCCGGGGCTTTCTCGTATGGTACCGTCATTATCTTCCCATACAACAGAGGTTTACAGTCCGAAGACATTCTTCCCTCACGCGGCGTTGCTCCGTCAGGCTTTCGCCCATTGCGGAATATTCCCCACTGCTGCCTCCCGTAGGAGTCTGGACCGTGTCTCAGTTCCAGTGTGGCCGGTCACCCTCTCAGGCCGGCTACCCATCGTCGCCTTGGTAGGCCTTTACCCCACCAACTAGCTAATGGGACGCGGACTCATCTATCAGCGGTATCCCTTTCAACATCAGAACTTGTGTCCCGATGTTCGTATCCGGTATTAGCCCCTGTTTCCAAGGGTTATCCCGGTCTGATAGGCAGATTATCCACGCGTTACTCACCCGTCCGCCGCTAAGTAATCGGCAATTCCGTCCGAAAACTTCATTGCCGATCCTTCGCTCGACTTGCATGTGTTAGGCACGCCGCCAGCGTTCGTCCTGAGCCAGGATCAAACTCTCCGTGAAAAATTATCTCAGAAAGCTTTTTCCAAGCTCTGCGTTATCCTGAATTACTCATCTTCTTAAACGAGTGTTTCCTTGCATTCATCTCTTGCTCACTGTTCAGTTTTCAAGGATCTTTCTCACTGCCATATTTTGTTTGCCGCTCCAGCGCGGCAAGCTTTAGTTTATCAGTTTTTTTGTTTTATGTCAACTGGTAATTTATCTCTGCCGTTCTTAAGCGGCAACGCTTTTTATTTTAGCACTGCTGTCGGATTGTGTCAACTAAAATTTTTAATTATTTTTTTTGCTATTTTATAATGATGCAGTTGCTTTGAGCCGCCCACAGAATATTTTGGGCAACCGATTCAGCAACGTTTTATATGTTAGCACCGAGTATTAATTTCGTCAAGCATTTTTTAATATTCAATTTCATGTAATGCATTGGGGTTAAACCGAACTAAATTTTAGCCTGAATTTGTTGTTTTATAGCAAAATATTTGCTACATTATTAAATATTGTACATACATTAGGTAGGTGCCATTTCTATGACAGTAGTTGATAATATTTTAGAGACCATTGGCAAAACACCCTTGATTAGGCTGAATAAAATAGCCGCAGATTGCCCGGCAAATATTTACGCCAAAGTTGAAATGATCAATCCCAGCGGCAGCATCAAAGCCCGTACCGCTTTAGGATTGATCACCGCTGCAGAAAAAGAAGGAATCCTTAACAAAAACTCTACCATTGTTGAGCCAACCAGCGGCAATCAAGGCATTGCCTTGGCCATGATCGGAGCGGTGAAAGGTTATCGTACTATAATTGTCATGCCGGAATCTATGAGTGTGGAAAGACAAAAGTTAATTAAAGCATACGGTGCAGAACTGGTATTAACACCGGCAGCACAAGATGTCGACGGTGCAGTAAAGAAAGCTAAAGAAATTGCGGACTCTATACCCGGAGCGTGGATGCCAAATCAATTCGAAAATCCAAACAATCCAAAAATTCACGAACAAACTACTGCCATCGAGATCTTAGAACAAATAGATAGGCCTATTGACGCTCTGGTAGCAGGAGTTGGCACAGGCGGTACACTTTCCGGAACTGCCCGTATACTAAAAAAGCATTATCCTAATATGAAGGTTTATGCTGTAGAACCGGCTAACTCTGCAGTAATCAGCGGAATGCCGCCCGGCCCTCATAAAATTCAAGGTATTGGCGACGGCTTTATCCCAAAAAACTTGGATCTAGAACTCCTTGACGACTGCATTTCTGTGACAGACGAGGATGCTATCACAACCGCCCAAAACATTGCCAGCAAAGAAGGAATTCTTGTCGGCATATCAAGCGGAGCAAATATATGGGCTTCAATCCACTTGGGCCATAAGTTAGGTCCCGGAAAAAACATAGTTACCTTTTTAGTTGATACCGCTGAAAGATATTTAAGCACCGATTTGTTTGAAAAAGCCTAAGGTAGATAAAACCTAGGCTTTTTTGCATTTCATCCCGTTTTTAGAAGCAAAACGAAGTTCTTTGGCCACTCTGTTCGCCCATACTTCTGCAATTTCCACTTCTATCTCCACCCCGTCAGACTGATAATTCTGATGTAAAACACGCCCATAGTCATGCAGCAGGGTGATTAGCGAACTATTAGCAAATGGAACAAAAAATTTATAGCGCACCCTGCCTGCGGCCAGCCATTGTGCTATTAAATCAAGCAGCCCATTGATGTTATATCGGTATTTTGCAGATATTTTTATCACGTGATCAAAATATTTAGCATTAGCCAAGTATTCTAAATCTTTAGTTTGCCGGTCAATTTTGTTTAACACTAAAATCGTTGGTTTTTGGGCGGCGCCTATTGATTCCAGCACTTCCTCTACAGCTTGTATTTGCTGCTCTAAATAGCTACTGCTGGCATCTACCACATGCAATAACAAATCAGCCTCAACCACTTCTTCCAGCGTTGCCCGAAAGGCAGCCACTAAATGGTGCGGAAGATTTTGAATAAAGCCTACGGTATCTGTTAATAAAATTGTTTCATTATTGGGTAAGACAACTCGCCTGGTGGTTGGATCTAAGGTAGCAAACAATTTATCCTCGGTAGCTACAGAAGCTCCGGTTAAAACATTAAGCAGCGTGCTTTTGCCTGCGTTAGTATATCCTACTAGGCTAACCAAAGGCAGCGGTACAGCACGACGGCTTTTTCTGTGCAGTTGTCTGTGCTTTTTCACTGCTAATAATGCTTTCTTTAAATCAGTAATGCGTTGATGAATTCTTCTGCGATCAAGCTCCAGCTTAGTTTCTCCCGGCCCTCTGGTGCCAATGCCCCCGCCTAACCGTGACATTTCAATTCCCCGTCCCGTCAGACGCGGGAGAAGATAGTTAAGTTGAGCCAGTTCCACTTGCAATTTTCCCTCTTTTGTTCGCGCCCGCTGGGCAAATATATCTAAAATAAGTTGGGTGCGGTCTATAACCCTTACCCCTACTACATCTTCAATGTTGCGTTGCTGAGTGGGCGTTAATTCTTGCTCAAATATAAGTAAGTCTGCGTTTTCCTCTGCACAAACTTGAGCTGCTTCTAATATTTTGCCGCGCCCTAATATATACCTCGGATCCGGTTTGTCCTTCCTTTGAGTAACCGTACCTACCACTTCTGCTCCTGCGGTCTCAGCTAAACGACGCAATTCATTTAACGATAACAATTCGTTATTATCATCGGCACAGCCATCAATCAAACCGGCTAATACGGCCTTTTCTCCAGAAGTTTTTCCCATAGCAAACCTGCCTTTTACCCATTTATTTATTTGCCCTTATTATATTTATTTTTTCTTCCCTGTGTAAGTATCAAAAACCCTTTCAAATCTGAACATTATTTTTGTTCAAACGGAATATCTATTATTTAGACAATTGGCCGAGGGGGGCTTTTTGATGAAAAAATACTTAATTGTTTTTTTATTAATTGTTTTGTTTTTACCTTTCACCGCTACAGCAGAAGCAGCAAGAGAGCAAATTATAATTAATAAGGGAACCAATCAGTTGGCTTATTATCAAGATAATAAGTTAATAAAAGTGTTTCCCATTGCTACCGGAAAAAATATCAATTTGACACCGGAAGGCAATTTTTATATAACCAGTAAAATTGTCAACCCTCCCTATTATAAGAAGAATATCCCGGGCGGCAGCCCCTATAACCCCCTTGGACCCAGATGGCTTGGCCTTTCTATCCCTGGCGGAGCTTATGGCATTCATGGAACCAATAATCCTGCCTCTATCGGCACCTATGCCTCGGAAGGATGTATCCGCCTTTATAATCAAGATATTATCTGGCTTTTTGAACGAGTATCCATTGGCACACCGGTTAAGATCATTAGAAGCAATACCGATCTGGTAAACTTATCAGCGCCTGAAGATCTTGTGTTAACCGTTAACGGTAAATCCGTTTTAAATAATTGTCCGACAATGATAATAAATAATGACCTGTGGGTTGCCCTGCGACCGGTTGCCCAGTCCCTTGCTTACACTGTTTACTGGGACAATGCAGCGCAAAGTATTATAATAAAAAATAGCGAACATATTGTTATATTGAAAATTGGCAGTCAAGAGCTTTCGTTAAACGGTAAAGCAATAGTTTTAAGCAAAGCACCCCGTACATGGAACAACAACGTTTATGTACCAATAGATTTTTTCAACCAGGTCTTTGGCATGACGGTTTCTTGGCATGAAAAAGATAAGCGACTTGATCTGTTCAATCCTCAACAGTATTTGCCGCTTCAATAACGCAGCTGTAATTTATTCCAGTTGAATAAATTATGATTTTTGAAGCTTTCCCGCTCACATTTTTGTATTATATAGATAGAAGCTTGAGAAATTAACTAAAGTAACAACTTAAAAAACTAATGCTCACACTATTTCAGTATCAATAAAGGAGGAACAGTAATTTGGATTTAAAAACAATTCGCGAAGAAGCAAGAAAAAAGTTAAAAGGCTACTGCCGAGTTTGCCCCATTTGTAATGGACAGGCTTGTGCCGGGGAAGTTCCGGGTATGGGTGGAGTAGGTACCGGTGCAGCATTTAAAGCTAACTTAAAGGCATTAAATCAGTACCGTTTAAACATGCGCACAATTCACAATGCGAAAAATGTAAGTACCGGCACTACTTTATTTGGTCATCAAATTGATACACCGATACTGGGTGCACCGATGACCGGAACCCCTTACAATATGGGAGGAGCACTTAGCGAGCGCGAATTCATCGGCATGATAATTTCCGGCTGTCAACAGTCAGGAAGTATAGGTTTTTCCGGCGACGGTGCTGACCCGGCAATGTATATTTCCGGGCTGGAAGCGATAGCTGCGGAAAAGGGCTGGGGGATACCGATCATTAAACCGAGAGAGCAAGATGAGGTGATTAAATATCTCCGCAAAGCGGAAGAAGTCGGCTGTATTGCCGTTGGCGTTGATATTGACGGTGCCGGACTGGTAACTATGGCCCTGAAAGGTCAACCGGTAGGCCCTAAAACTAAGGAAGAATTAAAAGAAATTATTTCTGCCACTAAGTTACCTTTTATTTTAAAGGGAATTATGACTGTAGATGAAGCGGAAACTGCTGCCGAGGTTGGCGCATCTGCTATTGTAGTCTCTAACCACGGAGGAAGAGTTTTAGATCATACTCCCGGGGTAGCCGAGGTTCTTCCCCAAATTGCCAAAGCAGTAGGTAACAAATTGACAATCCTTGCTGACGGCGGTGTACGTTCCGGTGTAGATGTTCTTAAACTACTTGCCCTTGGTGCAGACGCAGTGTTAGTCGGTCGTCCGTTGGTTATCGGTGCTTTTGGCGGCGGTACTGACGGTGTAAAAGCAATTATCGATCAATACACAAATGAACTAAAACAAGCTATGATTCTAACCGGCTGCAGTTCATTGGATGATATTAACGACAGTATTATTTATCAAGGATAATATTATTATGGGGATTTTTTGAAAAAAGGTTTATACCGCAAAAAAATAGCCGACAACTATTGGCGAGGTATTAAAAAGAAGGTTTTAAATGAGAAGAACCGGTTAGTTTGCTACCGGTTCTTCATTTTGTAGCTTATTTTCCTCTGTTTTATCTGTATTTTCATCTATTTCGTTATCTTCATCGGCTTTAGTTTTGTTAGCATCACTACCGGCTTGATCAGATGCCCGCTGCTCATCCTCCGGTACACTTTTCTCTAAATTGTCAGCATCCTCAGGATTTAAATAATTTTCTTTAGGCAATAGTTTTTCTGCACTTTCCTGCATCGGTGGGGTAATTACCGGTTTTGGTTGGGCAGTACCAACCGCTATGATTTTATTTACTGCATTATAACGACTGATTGGCAGCTTATCTTCTCTGATGATCACACCGTCTTTCAACACTACTCTTTTTAAGCTGGCTACATATCCTTTGCTCCCCGCCTGTTTAACCACTTGCTGTCCCACTTTTAAATTTTCGTCCGGCTCGTAAATCACCTTGGGTTCTAAAACCTTTTCGATGTTGCTTTCCAGTATCACCTTATGCTTATGTGATGTGTCGCCAAATATTTTTATGGTTAATACTCCGTTTTGAACTAAAGTCTTTATATAAAGACAGCGTCCGGTATTATTGCGAAATTTAAAGTCCACCGCCCCATAAACCACTGTAGCATCTCGGCCAATAGGTACATAAGAAACAGGCAGCGAATGGTTACTGCGCTCCGTTACTTCGATATCGGCCAGCAAAACCGCATTATACAGTGTGGACGATACTTGGCATACACCGCCTCCCAAGCCTTCTACCATCTCGTTGTTTATGATCACACCCGCACTTTTATAACCGGCCTCCGAACTTCGCGGTCCTACAACTTCATTAAACGACACTTCCTGACCGGGTGTAACTAATAATCCGTCCAAAGCATTGGCCGCTACCCTTATGTTGTAAGCGCGGTTAGTCATTTTGGGATCAAATTTTGTGCTGTAGCTGGATAACAGGCCGGTAATACCCATTTCTTTTATTTCTTCGGTAGTGTAATCAGGCGGCACTGTTACCACCGGCAGCAATAAATTTATTTTATCAGGGGGTGTTTTGTCCTGCAGTTCTTGTAACAGATTTTTACAAAGCTGATCTACATCAACTTTACGTCCGTCCTTGGAAGGCGTAATCAACACTTGGTCATGCTCATCAACAGTAATTGTAGCATTTTGTGGGGGGACATTAATCTGATCGGCAAAACTACTTACTGCTTCTGCCAGCTTATCTTTATCGACTGTTAGCACCGGCGGCATAACCAGACCGTGCTTGGCAATATGACGCCTTTTTTGCCAACGTTCAATGATAGAGCCTTGATTGTTTAGCTCAAGGGCATTTTTTATCGTCTGTTCTTTATCAACGCGGAAATCAACGGCTTTTAAAGAAAGGCTTATAGACCGGTCTTGGTAAGATATTGTCACCGGTGTAGTCATAAGTTGCCGTTCAAGTTGTTTTAATTTATTTATCGCTTCATCAACGCTTAAACCACCGATATCAACACCTTGAACGGAGACCCCTTCTAATATTTTTCCGGCAGCACTTATGTGCATACCTCCGGCATAAGCGACAGCTGATAATACTAATATAGGTATAAGTAACAGGGCAGCAAGTTTGAGGGTTCTAAACACCAGAACACCCCCCATTCGACGCAACGTGGTCTAAATTTATTTATATATTATAATTTAAGCTTGTTTGAAATATTACATGCCGTCAAAAGATTATCTAGCCATACCGGTAATATAAAAGTAAAAGGATGCAATATGCTGCATCCTTACTGTTCTTCTTCATCTTCATCTTTTACTACCAATTGTTCCCAGGCATCGGCAACTTTCTCCCATTCTTCATCTGAATCTATCTCTACTAAAATTTCATTACCGTCTTCATCTTTATCAAATTTCAAAATCACTGCTTCGTCAGTGTCTTCGTCATTGGGTAATAAAATAGCATATTCTGTGCCTTCAACCTCAATGATATCTACAACCACAAAATCATGTTCGTTATTATCCTCATCTACTAGAGTGATGACTTCATCATTCTCGAGCAACATTATCACCTCGTTTTTTGAAAGTATTATCATACTATACCAAATGTAACCATTAGTCAAGAGTTTTATACTTTTGTGCTGCCTAGTTACGACAAATTAGATTGCTGACGATCTAAATAGCCTTGAAGAATTAATACTGCAGCCATTTTATCGATTACCTTCTTACGCTTTCCCCGACTGACATCCGCACCGATCAGCATTTTTTCTGCCGCTACCGTTGTTAAGCGTTCATCCCAAAATACAACAGGCAGGTTAAAGGCCGCCTCCAGCTTTTTAGAAAACTGCTGTACTTTTTCCCCTTGGGGGCCAATTGTTCCATCCATATTTTTCGGCAACCCGATAACGATTTTTTCTACTTGGTGTTGAACAATAATTTCTTTTAAACGCTCCAAATCTTTACTCATTGTGGTGCGGCGTATAACTTCCAAGCCTTGGGCCGTCCACCCCATCAAATCACTGAGAGCAACACCGATTGTTTTTTCTCCCACATCTAAACCCATTATCCGCAAACCAATCACCTTAAATAACTTTTATACAAAATTCCGGGCATACTGGAGCGCAATACCCGCATATACGGCATTTTTCTTTAATCACTATAGCTTTGCCGTTTTCCAACTTTAACGCCCCGGCCAAGCAGCGTTCTACACAAGCTCCGCAGCCCTGGCACCATTCTTCGATGAGCAGTTTTCTTGGCTTTCGCCGCACGCGCAAACTTAATTCTTCAGGTATTTCTTCCCCATTAAAAACTTTAATATTATAATCAACTTCATCAAAGCTTTGCATACCCACTGCTACCGCAGAAAGTTCATCAATTCCCAATACGAAATTCATCGCTTGGTCGTAGCGGGATAACAGGTTACCGCCACCCAGCGCTTTCATCCCATAAAGACCTTTACCTTGCCGGTATGCATATTTAATTGCTCTAAGCATATCCTCAACAGTACCGTCTTGAATGCCGATACCGTCGATATTGATAATCGGATGTATGACATCAATTTCCGGAATATCTGCCGCTGCCAGTACGGCAGCAACGCAGTGAGTTGATATGCCTATTGCTTTCACCGCACCGGCTGCTTTTGCCTCCATAAGATATTCAACTGCATCCCAATGACCTTTAATCGTATGCAGCGATTCTGTTTCATGGAGCATAAAAATATCTATGCATTCCCGATCCATCTGCATTAAAGCTTTTTCTAAGCTTTTTTTCATGCCCTCCCGGGTATATGCATAGCTTTTCGAGGTTATGTATACTTTATAAGGCCATCCTTTTAAAGCTTCTTTAATATAAGGATAATTATCATAGTACTCCGCAGTGTCTATAAAATTAACGCCTTGTTCCAATGCCCGGCGCAGCACCGCTGCACCTTCCCGTACCGACAAATTGGCCTGCATCGGCGCAATAGTCAATGAGCCAAAACACAGCCGAGAAACCCTCATACCGGTGCTTCCCAGTTCACGATAGTTCATAAAAATACCCCCCTTGCGGGGAAGTTTAATACCCTAGCTGTTTTTGTTTATATAAAATTTAACCAGTTCTTCCAGCAATTCGTCTCTTTCCAAATGTCGAATTAAACTGCGAGCATTGCCGTGGCTGGTGATGTATGCCGGATCCCCGGACAGCAAATATCCCACAAGCTGATTGATCGGATTATAACCTTTTTCCTTTAAAGCCTGATAAACAGACATTATGATTTCCTGGGCCTGATTTACTTCTTCAGCCTGAACCTTAAACATCACCGTGTCTTGAGAGAAATCACTCGCCATGGCACACCCCTCCTATCTGTAATATTGCCCATTTTATTATCTGTATTCGCCAGTATAGTACTCTTTTCCTTTTTATGCAAGAAATATTGTATTGCAGATTTCTGGTAACTTAATTAAGCAACAAGAACCGACACCATATAAAATGGCATCGGTTCTCATTTTTATATGGGTTATTTAATTTGTTTTTCCACAACATCATATGCTTTTTCCATGGCTTCCTTAAGTTTAGCCGGGTTTTTTCCGCCGGCTTGCGCCATGTCCGGTCGGCCGCCGCCACCGCCACCTACAATCTGCGCTATTTCTTTAATTGCCTTACCGGCATGTATACCCCTGCTGATTAAATCCTTGGTTGCCGCTGCCACTAAGCTGGCTTTGCCGCCGGTATCGGCACCCAATATCACTACACCGGAACCCAGCTTATCCCGCAGCATATCGGCCATCGTTCTTAAACTGTCCATGTCCTTTACTGATACCACTGCTGCCAAAACCTTCACACCTTTAATGTCTCGTGCTTGTTCAATAATATTGGCCGCCTCTTGCTGAGAAAGTTTACCGGTCAATACTTCCAACTCATGTTCCAGTTCTTTAATTCGGGCTTGCATGCCCTGAACACGCTTAACAACTTCCGCCGGTGAGGACTTAACTATTTCCGCTACTTTCTCAATTTGTTCTTCTTTAGCTTCTAAGTACTTCAGTACACCCTGACCGGTAACGGCTTCAATGCGGCGTACCCCGGAACCGATACTGCTTTCCGATAAAATTTTAAACAAACCTATTTCTGCAGTGGTGGTAACATGTGTCCCACCGCATAATTCCAAACTGTAATCGCCTATCTTTACTACGCGTACTTCCTTTCCGTATTTTTCCCCAAATAAAGCGGCGGCACCCATTGATTTTGCCTTAGAAAGAGAAGTCTCAAAAATTTCTACCGGCAAATTACTCAGTATGGCGCTATTCACTTGCTGTTCTACTTTTTTCAACTCTTCGGCGGATAATGCCGCATAGTGAGTAAAATCAAAACGCAAGCGATCCGGTTCTACCAATGACCCGGCCTGATTAACATGCTCGCCAAGTACTTCTTTTAATGCTTTATGCAGCAAATGAGTAGCAGAGTGGTTGCGGGCAGTGTTACTGCGCCGCCGGTAATTAATTTCTGCCTCCACTTTCTCATGGCGGCGGATTTTTCCGGCTACTACTTTACCGCGATGTACAATAAAGTTTTCCACGGGTTTAAAAACAGAAGTTACCTCTACTGCAAAATCCTTACCGGTGATTCGTCCGTAATCAGCTACCTGGCCGCCACTCTCGGCGTAAAAGGGTGTTACATCCAAAACTATTTCCACTTCTTCACCGGCATCCGCAGACAATTCTTGCAAACCGTCCTTTAATATGGCCAATACATTAGCTTCAGCCTTTAACTGACTGTAGCCAACAAAGTGGGTATCACCCAACTCCTCATGCAGTGCTTTATACATTACGCCTTGTTCAGAAAGATAATCTGTTCTCACGCGGGCACTGCGCGCTCTTTGCCGCTGTTCTTCCAAAGCCTTGGCAAAACCCTCTTCATCTACTGCCAAACCTTGCTCTCCTGCAATTTCTTTGGTTAATTCCAGCGGGAAACCATAAGTATCGTATAATTTAAATACATCATTACCGCTAATTTCCGTTTGACCGGAAGCCTTAGCTTCTGCCATCAATTGATTTAAAATTTCCGTACCCTGCGCCAGTGTTTCCAAAAAGCGCTCTTCCTCAGTTTTTATTACGCGGATAATATGTTCCTCATTTTGTTTTAACTCCGGGTAGGCTGAAGACATTTTATTAATTACTGCCTTACCCACTTGATAAAGAAAAGTGCCTTCCATACCAATTACCCGACCAAAGCGCACCGCCCGGCGCAGCAGCCTGCGAATTACATAGCCGCGGCCTTCATTGGATGGCAAAGCCCCGTCACTGATAGCAAAGGTTACCGCCCGAGTATGGTCGGCAATTACTTTTAAGGCTAAATCAACTTCTGCCTTAACCCCATATTGAACATTGGTTAACGAAGCGGTAAAGTCCATAATATCGCGCAACAGGTCAGTATCAAAATTTGAATGTACATTTTGCATCACGGAAGCAACCCGCTCCAACCCCATGCCGGTATCAATACCCTTATCCTTAAGGGGGGAGTAATTGCCCTCTTCATCACGGAAATATTGAATAAATACCAAGTTCCAAATCTCTAAAAAGCGGTCACAATCACAGCCGACAGCACATTCCGGGCTGCCGCAGCCTCGTTCTTCACCCAGATCAATATATATTTCCGAACAAGGCCCGCAAGGACCAACGCCAATTTCCCAAAAGTTGGTATCTTTCCCCATGCGCACAATTCTTTCTTTGGGTAAGCCAATCTTTTGATGCCAAATTTCAAATGCCTCATCATCATCATGATAGATCGTAACCCAAAGCTTGTCTGACGGTAATTTAAGAACTTCCGTTACAAATTCCCAAGCCCAAGGTATTGCGGTTTCCTTAAAATAATCCCCAAAGGAAAAATTGCCAAGCATCTCAAAGAAAGTATGATGGCGGGCGGTTTTTCCTACCTCCTCAATATCGGGAGTGCGTAAGCACTTTTGACAGGTAGCAACCCGTTTCACTTCCGGCACAGCCTGACCGGTAAAATACGGTTTGAAAGGTACCATTCCGGCTGCTGTCCAAAGGATGCTGGGATCATTATGTGGAATCAGCGATGCACTGGGAAGTATTTTATGTCCGCGTTCTTCAAAAAATTTTAAAAATTTCTCTCTAATTTCTTTACCGGTCAAGACGGCATTACCTCCTACTAAAAGCTTTCAAAAGCAGATTTCAAAATGCAGATAGTATATTAAAAAACCTTTCCCTCCCAGTATCCGTCTTGGGGGAAAGGTTTAAGCCCAATTTCTGCACAATAATTATACAGAAAATTCCTTACTTATGTCAAGAATTGTATTTAATCGGTAAGTACAGCAAAAATAAAGGTTAGGAGTACCCCTCTGTGACATCAAAATTCATCTAGAACAATAACCACAGAAATATACCCCGCCGACAAAAAGATAAAATTTTTATCCAACAACTACCCGGATAATTACCCGCAAAATTGCCGTCAACGGTACGGCAAGAAGCATACCTATAATACCGTACAGCTCAGCCCCAACCAACAGCGCCAGTATTATCGTCAAAGGGTGTAAACCGACGCTATCCCCCAATACCTTGGGAGCAATCACGTTTCCTTCAATTTGTTGTACAATTAAAATTGCCAATATTACCTTTAATACCATCCATTTAGACTGCATTAAGGCGATCATTACTGCCGGAATGCTGCCGATAAAGGGCCCAAAATACGGTATTAACTCGGCAATTCCGGAAATGATCCCCAGCATAACGGCATAAGGTAATCCCAATAAAGCCATGGCCGTGCCGGTCATTAAGCCAACTATCAATACCAGCAACAGATGCCCGCGAATAAAACTGTTTACCACTTTATTAATTTCACAAGTTAACACCCACAAATTAGGAAAACGCTGCGGCGGCAGCCACTCTTCTACTTTGTTTTTAATTTGTTCCCAATCTTTTAAGATATAAAAGGCCACTATTGGGGCTAAAATAAGATTAAAGGAATAGCCAACCAAGCTTATTAGCATTTCTACCGTTTTCTTGATACAACTTTGCAGCATCGCTTCTATGTTGCTAATTTGTTGATCTACTGCCTGGCGCATAACCTCAGGCAATTGTGTTTTGTAGTATGTATTTTGAATATCCCGTAAGATCGCCTCAACCTGGGCGGTATAGGTTGGCAGCATGTCTACCAGCATATGCAGTTGGGTTACCAAACGGGGAATACCGTACATGAGAAAGGCAGCGGAAACGATTAAAACCCCCAGATAAGCAATAAGAATTGCCGGTACCCGGGAAGCACCTCTGGCTTCCATTGCCGACACCAAAGGATGAATGATATAAACAAATACAATTGTAATTAAGAAAGTAACCAAAAGTCCCCGAATTAAGTAAAGAAAGGCTGCCAATAAAACAAATAATATAATATACAAAAGGTGATGAATTATTTGCTTGTTATACCTTAATGCCATGTTTTCATCCTACTCGTCTGTGTTTTGCATATAAAGAAAAGTGAGGTTATCAACCTCACTTTTTACTTACCTCATCAGTTCCCTAAATGTTCTAGAAGCTCCCCGCAGCATGCGGACAGTTTGTTTGCGCCTTCTTGGTCCCATAAAGTTGCGGCGGCGTTTTTTATCCTCGTTCATATACATGCTCATGGCAGCAGCAATCATACCTCCGGCCATCACGCCTCGCCAGAACCCGCTCATAAACGCCACTACCTCCTTTGAAAATTTTATAGCAGCATGGTTTGATTATTAGGGTCGAAGGCCACTAAACTACCGTCATCGGCCACCTCGTAAATTTGTACGCCATCTTTAGTTTTATGAAATTCCAAACAGCAATCCCAACAATAATATTGCTCCACGCCAACTCTACCTGTTGCCTTTCCACCACATACTGGACAATTCAAAGCATGTTCCTCCTTAAAGTTTAGCACTAGCAATATTGTTGCCGTTTTTTCTGCAAAAAATTCAAAAAAAGAGCGCGCGCAAAATTAATTTTAAATAGCGGCATGCTCAAGCGTTCACTACGTTTTATCGCTAATATTGCCTTTGGCCTGTAAGTTTAGGAAAACATGCCTGTCCAATCAACCAAATGCAAGGCTGTTTGTAGCGCCAAGCATTTGACCTTATGCTTTCAATTAGCCGGCTTATTCAAAGAGCATTGCTAACGGAGGATTAGCGCCGAGGACTGCTTGAGCGTTAGCGAGTTCGCTTTCATCTGATTAAAAATTAAAGATGAAAGTACACGGCCGCCCGCCCGGAGGCAGCGGAGCTCGTTCATTATATGTGCCGGCGTGTTTGTACTATCTAACTATCATAAGTACTAAGGTAGATAGTATAAGAAAACTAGAGCTTCCGTCTGCGCCCTTTTGCCTTGCCGGAAACTAAGTTTTCTTTACGTAGCTAAATGCCTTGGCGGCCTTTACCGCAGTTGCGTTTATTGTAACGTTTCTTTAAAGGACCGGCGCGGAAAGCTGTTTTTCCATTATGTTAACCAACTAACCCCTAAATACAAAAAGGGACTTAAGCACTGTGAAAGCTTTAGCTAACAGTACTTCAGCCCCTTTTAGCATGATCAACTACTTTTTCAATTGTACCGCCACCAAGCAAATAGTCGCCTTTATAGAACACAACCGCTTGTCCGGGTGTAATTGCTCTTTGCGGATTTTCAAAATGCACATGCATTTTACCGTCCGGCAACGGAGTAATTATCGCCGGAGAGGGTTTAGCGTTGTAACGCACCTGGGCCATTACTTCCAAGGGTTGAGCCAATTTTTCATATAAAATCAGATTGATGTCATCAGCTATTAAATCATGTTTTAATATTGCTTCCTCCGGCCCTAAAATTATTGCGTTTCTTTCCGGGTCAATGTCAACAACATACATTCTTTCCCCGGTAGCTATGCCCAAGCCCCGCCGCTGACCGATAGTGTAAAAGGGAATCCCTTGATGCTCGCCCAACACATTACCTTGTAAATCTAAAAAAGGTCCTTTTTCAAATCCGCTGCCGGTGCGTTCTTCTAAAAAGCCACGGTAATCGTTATCAGGAACAAAACATATTTCTTGGCTCTCAGGTTTAGTAGCGGTAGAAAGCCCTAATTTTGCAGCAATTTCGCGCACTTCATTTTTTGTTAATTCAGCTAGCGGCATCAAAGTATGGGCAATTTGATATTGAGTCATGTTAAACAAGACATATGTTTGATCTTTTTTTTCGTCCTTTGCTTTTCTAATTGTCCATCTGCCGTATTCTTGATCATAACCTAGGCGTGCGTAATGACCGGTGGCAATATAATCCGCCCCCAATGATACTGCTTTGTTCAACAAAGCCTTGAATTTTATGTAGCGGTTACAAGCAATACAAGGATTAGGAGTGCGCCCTTTTAAATATTCATCCGTAAAGTAGTCGATAACTTTGGCCTCAAAAATGTCACGGAAATTTAATACATAATAAGGAATGCCCAATTTATCGGCCACTCTTCTGGCGTCATCAACCGCATACAAAGAACAGCACCCGACATAATCATCATTTACTGCCGTTACATCCGGATCCCAAATCTGCATCGTTACACCAATGCACTCATATCCCTGTTGCTGTAAAAGAGCGGCGGTCACGGAACTATCCACGCCGCCGCTCATTGCCACTAAAACCTTTTTCTTAGCCGACAAATTTTTTCACCTACGCACCTTTTTGTTTTAAATAATTTTTAATGGCATTATGCAGTGCATCCGCTGCCAAATTAGAACAGTGCATTTTTTGCGGAGGTAGTCCTTCCAGTTCTTCGGCCACTTGCTTATTGGTAATTTTCAATGCTTCCTCCAGTGTTTTGCCTTTAGCCATTTCAGTAACCATACTGCTGGTGGCAATTGCCGCTCCGCAGCCAAAGGTTTGAAATTTGATATCTTCAATTCTATTATCTTTAATCTTCAGATATATTCTCATAATGTCGCCACAAGTAGGGTTGCCTACCTCTCCTACGGCGTCGGGACTTTCAATTGTACCCACGTTACGCGGATTAGTAAAGTGGTCCATTACCTTTTCAGTATACATAATATACCCTCTCCTCCCCTAGCTTATTGGTTCGAAATTAATTATTTTCACAGGGTGTACCGGCGTATGGGGTACAATTTTGCCCTGCTAAAGGAGACATTGCTCTTAAGCGCTCAACTATCGGAATTAAATTTTCTATAAAGTAATCTACATCTTCTTCCGTATTTTGACGCCCCAGTGTAATTCGCAAACTGCCATGAGCAACTTCGTGGGGTATACCCATCGCTAAAAGCACATGTGACGGTTCCAAAGAGCCTGATGTACAAGCAGAACCACTGGAAATGGCAATTCCTTTCATGTCTAAAGACAGCAACATGGACTCACCTTCAACATACTCAATACAGAAACTGGCGTGCCCGGGCAAACGTTTAGTGGGGTGACCGTTTAAGCGCACATTTGGAATTTTGCTTAACACCCCGTCAACTAATTTATCACGTAACTTAATCAGTCTGGCATATTCTTCTTCCCGGCGGGCTTCGGCTAATTCAACCGCTTTACCCATTCCGATAATGGCCGGTGCATTTTCAGTTCCCGGGCGACGACGGCGCTCTTGACCACCGCCATAGCTAATCGGCTGCCACCAGGTTCCGCGACGCAGATACATTACACCTATTCCTTTGGGGCCGTATATTTTATGACCGGATAATGTTAACAAGTCAACATTTAGCTCGTCCACATTAACCGGAATTTTACCAAAACTTTGCACAGCATCCGTATGGAAAATTATCTTAGGATTTTGTTTTTTCAGCATCCGGCCAATTTCTGCAATGGGCATTATTGTACCCACTTCATTATTGGCATGCATGATGGAAACTAAAATAGTTTTATCAGTTATGGCATTTTGTACATCCTCTACGCTGACTAAACCATATTCATCCACCGGCAACACAGTTAATTCAAAGCCTTCCTTTGCCAACTGCTGACAAGTTGTCAGTACCGCATGGTGCTCAACGGCAGTGGTTATAATATGGTTCCCTTTTTGTCTGTTAGCATATGCAGTGCCACGCAGAGCCATATTATTTGCCTCGGTACCGCCACTGGTAAAAGTAATTTCGCCCACATGAGAAGCACCGATTGCTTTTCTCACTTTTTCACGGGCTTCTTCAACCGCCTTTCTTACCGTGCGCCCGAAGCCATGTATACTGGACGGGTTACCGTAATGTTCGGTCATATACTTCATTACCAGTTCAGCTACTTCAGGATCTACCGGAGTTGTTGCTGAGTGATCAAAATACACTTTGCGCATTTGCTTTTATGTCCCCCCTCGTTTGTCAGGCATTACCCCTATTTCTGGATTCGTTCCACTTTTTCAGCTTCCCGGCACATATCAGCTAAAGTAATAGAATCCATTACTTCACTCATACTATCCCGAACCTTTGCCCAAACATTTCGAGATATACAATAATGAAACTGTTCGCACTGCCCGGGTTTTTCTTCATTAACACATTCCAGCGGAGCTATCGGTCCTTCCAGCACTCTGATTACATCACCGACCGTTATTTTGTGTGGCTCTCGCGCCAAAATATAACCACCTTGAGCACCGCGGATACTTTTTACCAAACCTGCTTTGCGCAACGCCGCAATTAATTGTTCAAGATAGCTTTCAGACAATTGCTGCCGTTCAGCCACAGTTTTTAAAGGTATGGGATCATCACCATAGTTCATGGCCAATTCAAACATAGCTCTTAAGCCGTAATGCCCTTTGGTGGACAGTTTCAAACAACCACCTCCCGGCAAAAAATATAATTCCCAGTAATGCACTTGGTTTTTCCACTGAGAATATCTTAGCACTGTATCAGAGTATGTGTCAATAAAAAATTCCTAGTGCAGCGGTTGGTTTTTTTGGCTTAAATAATTAAAACATTTTTACATATCTTTCCCAAGTTATGACCTTTAGATTACAAAAAATATATCATTCAATATTATTATGATTGTCATTTGTATTATTTTCTTTGCCCATATTCCTTCTCATTTTTTTCAGTAAATCAAGTTTCTCTTTCATTTTGGCTTCCAGCCCGTGATCAGTGGGTATATAATATTCCGTTCCCACCAGTTCATCAGGCAGGTATTGTTGACTTACCCAAGCGCCGGGGTAGTCATGGGGGTATTTGTAACCAATTCCGTGCCCTAATTGTTTTGCACCCTTATAATGTGCATCTCTTAGGTGCAGCGGTACCTCTCCGCAGTTTTTCTCCTGCACGTCGGCTATTGCCCGGTCAATTCCCATATATACGGAGTTGCTTTTCGGGCATAAAGCTAAATAGGCAGCTACTTCGCTTAAAATTATCCTTGCCTCGGGCAAGCCTACAAAATGCACCGCTTGAGCACCGGCCACCGCCAGCTGCAGCGCACGGGGCTGCGCCAATCCAACGTCCTCTGCAGCACTGATTACCAGCCGCCGGGCAATAAAATTAACGTCTTCCCCGCTGACAATCATCCGCGCCAAGTAATGCAAAGCGGCATTCGGATCACTGCCACGGATTGATTTAATCAGTGCAGATGCCACATCATAGTGATTGTCTCCCGATTTATCATATTTTATCCTGCGCTGCTGCAAACATTCTTCGGCCACTGCCAACGTAAATGTAATTACCCCCTGCTCATTGGGTTCAGTAGTTAACACGCCCAATTCCAAAGCATTTAACGCTACTCTGGCATCCCCGCCACTGGCTTCCACTAAATGACTCATCGCATCAGGCTCCATTATTACCTGGTAGTTTCCCAGACCGCGCTCTTTATCATTTAAAGCATTAAGTAAAATTTTTTTAATGTCTTCATCTGTTAGCGGGCGGAACTGAAATATCGTGGACCGTGAACGCAGCGCATTATTAATTTCAAAATAGGGGTTTTCTGTAGTAGAGCCAATCAGAGTGATTAGGCCCTGTTCAACATATGGAAGCAATGCATCCTGCTGGCTTTTATTTAAATGATGAATTTCGTCCAAAAACAAAATCACCGGGCTTCCCTGCCGTGCCTTTTCCGCAATGCGGCGAATATCCTTAACACCACAGGTAACGGCATTTAATCTTTCAAAAGGACGATTTGATGTAAGTGCTACTATTTCCGCCAACGCCGTTTTGCCTGTGCCCGGCGGTCCGTAAAAAATAGCTGAACCCAATCTGCCGGCCTTTATTGCTCGATATAATAATTTGTCTTTTGCTAAAATGTGCTTTTGGCCAACAAATTCATCCAGACTGCGGGGCCGCATTCTGGCCGCCAGCGGCAGATGTTCCGGATAAAACAGCACGCTATATACCTCCCTAAAATTAAGCCTGTAATTAAAAAAGCCTATACAGTAAAGAGCACGTACATATTCAGTACGTGCTCTTTAAGACAAGTTATTATGTAATAATTATAAGTGCTTTTCTACCAATTTCTTTAACTCATCTTTTTTCCGGAAACCGATTACACGTTCAATTTCTTTTCCCTCTTTAAATAAAATCATCGTCGGTATGCTCATTACTTGATATTCGCCTGCAATGCTGCGATTTTCATCCACATTTAATTTAGCAATTTTAGCTTTACCGGCCATTTCGTCAGCTAACTTTTCCACTTCGGGGGCAATCATTTTGCACGGGCCGCACCATTCCGCCCAGAAGTCAACCAAAGTTAATCCATCGCCGTTAATGGTTTCTTTAAAGTTTGTCTCATTGAGAGTTATTACATTTCCGCTCGCCATTGTATACGCTCCTTTCCGGATGAAAATTATACCAGAAGAAGTTCAGTCTATTACTGCCTGCCTCCTACATTGTCTTATTATAATACCTGCTAAAACAGCTTGTCAAATTTTTAAATTTTCGGATTTATATAGCAAATCCCGCACCACTACACTTGCTAAAATCAAGCCGGCTGTTCCCGGTACAAAAGAAATACTTCCCGGAGGCTGTCGGCGGCCTGTTTGCTTAGTTGCATAGGGTTTAACCGCCGGCTCGGTGGAATAGACAACTTTTACTCCTTGAGTAATGCCGGCTTTTTTTAATTCCCGCCGCATTACTTTCGCCAGCGGGCACACGCATGTTGCGGATATATCAGCGACTTGAAACTTTGTGGGATCTAACTTGTTGCCGGCACCCATGCAGGACACTATCGGAATGTCATTTTGCACACATCTTTTAATTAAATCCAGTTTACTGCTCACACTGTCAATGGCATCAACGACGTAATCTAAATCCGAAGTAAGCAGTTCGGTGGCGTTTTCAGCACTATAAAAAGCCTTCACTGCCCGCACCCTTATTTCCGGATTAATAAGCTTTACCCGTTCAAGCATTAAATCTACTTTAGCCTGACCGACCGTATTTTCTAACGCATGCAGTTGTCGGTTGATATTGGTAATATCAACATCATCAAAATCAACCAATACCAATGAGCCGACCCCGGCCCGGGCTAACGCTTCTACGGTGTAAGAGCCTACACCACCTAGGCCAAACACTGCCACTTTGCTGTTTTTTAGCTTTAATAAACCCTCGGAACCGATAATCATCTCCGTGCGGGAAAAACGATGTGTTTCCATTTGCCTTTACCCCATTAAAAAAGCTTACGTTATAATAATTTACCGTAAGCCTTTTGACAATTCAATATAAATTATTAAACCCCACAAATGCCGTTTCAACAAGAGTTTTTGAACCTGCTCTCACAGGTGGGTGCCCTCCTGACTGCTTCATGTTTCCTGAAAACAGGCATACAATCCACAGCCAGAGCCCAGGCTCCCTTTCACTATTTGTTGGCTCAAAACTTCATGATGAAACGGTCACAGCAGGGCGGTAAATTTCTTAATGTGAAATCTTTATTTAGCAATATGTTAGCATAATATTCATATGTTCGTCAAACCTTTTAAGACTGTTTATTATTACCTTTCTTCTGGAAGGTGCTTTTAATATGCAGTTCCCTTAACTGTTTAGCATCTACTTCACTTGGCGCCTCCGTCATTAAGCAAGCGGCATTGGCAGTTTTGGGAAAAGCAATTACATCTCTGATGCTGTTTTTACCGGACAGCAGCATAATTAAACGATCAAAGCCAAATGCTATACCGCCGTGTGGAGGTGCCCCGTACTCAAAAGCATCCAGCATAAAACCAAATTTTTCGGCAGCGTCTTCCGGCGTTAAGCCGATGGCTTTAAACATCTTTTCTTGTACTTCCCGTCGATGGATTCTGATGCTGCCGCCACCGATTTCTACACCGTTTAAAACTAAATCATATGCTTTAGCTCGCACCTTTTCCGGTTGCTCTTCTAACAGGGCAATATCTTCATCCCTCGGGGCGGTAAAAGGATGGTGCATAGCGGTAAAGCGCTTTTCATCGATGTCGTACTCTAACAGCGGAAAGTCCACTACCCAGATAAAATTATAGCTGTCCTGCGGTATTAAATTCAACCGCTGAGCTAAATGTGTTCTCAGGGCAGCGAGTGCTGCGGCAACTACATCCGCTTGATCTGCTACAAAAAGCAGCAAGTCACCGGGTTGAGCCGCCATTTTATCTAAAATGGCATTGATTTCTTCCTCATTAAAGAACTTAGCAATTGGAGATTTAACCCCATCTTCTTTTACAATAAAATATGCTAAGCCCTTGGCTTGGTAATTGGCAACGTATGCGGTTAAATCATCGATTTCTTTACGGCTGAAGCTGCCACAGCCTTTGGCATTGATTCCCCTCACCTGACCGCCGTTTTTAATTGCAGAGCTAAATACTTTAAAACCGCATTTTTCTGCTATTGGCGAAATATCCTTTAATTCCATGCCAAAACGAGTATCCGGTTTATCTGTGCCAAAACGATCTATAGCTTCTTGATAAGATATTCTAGGAAAGGGAGTCTTGATATTAACGCCAATAGTTCGCTGATATAATTCAGCAAGCATTTCTTCCATCAAGGTAGTTACATCATCTACATCCACAAAAGACATTTCGATATCTATTTGCGTAAATTCCGGCTGACGATCCGCCCGCAAATCTTCATCCCGGAAGCAGCGCACAATCTGAAAGTAGCGGTCAATCCCCGACAACATCAAGAGTTGTTTAAATATCTGTGGCGATTGAGGCAAAGCATAAAACTTTCCGGGATTAACCCTGCTAGGCACTAAATAGTCACGGGCTCCTTCCGGTGTGCTTTTGGTTAACATTGGCGTTTCCACTTCAATAAACTGATGACGATCAAGAAACTCACGAACGTACATGGCCGCTTTGTGCCTTAAAATCAAGGACCGCTGCATTTCCGGACGGCGCAAATCAAGATAACGATATTTTAAACGCAGGTTTTCATCAACAGTAATACCGTCCTCAATATAAAAGGGCGGAGTTTTAGCCTTATTTAATACTTCTAAAGATTGAGCGTATACTTCGATTTCCCCGGAAGCTATTTTCGGGTTAACGGTGCCTTCCGGGCGCAAAGACACTTTACCTTTTACTGCAATTACCCATTCATTGCGAATCCCTTCAGCCAAATGAAATGATTCTTCATCAACTTCCGGACTGAATACCACTTGCACAACTCCATAACGGTCGCGCAAATCTACAAAAATAAGCCCGCCATGGTCACGGCGGCGTTGTACCCAACCCGATAGCACAACGGTTTCGCCATTATTCTCTCGTCTTAAATTACAAAAATGAGTGCGTTTCAAACTCATACCTATCTTCCTCCTAAAACCGTAAATATTTCCCCTTGGGGTATTTCTTGCTGTTCGCCGCTAGTCATGTTTTTCAGCATTACCGTATTGTTTTGCAGCTCATTTTCTCCGATAATGGCGACAAAACGAGCATTAAGTTTGCCGGCATATTTCATCTGCCCTTTCAAACTGCGGCCGAGATAATCTTTCTCAACTGCATACCCTGATTTGCGCAGTTCAGCCACCAGTTTAACGGCGGTTTTTTCCGCCTCCGGTGCAGCCGTTGCCACAAATACATCGGGGCACGGGTCGGCGGGAAAAGCAATTCCCTGCTGCTCCATCACCATTAATATCCGTTCCAGTCCCAAGGCATAGCCAATACCAGGTGTTGTCGGACCGCCACAGGCTTCCACCAGTCCATTGTAGCGGCCGCCACCGCCGACTGAACTTTGTGCGCCAATACCTTCTGCCATCACTTCAAAGGCAGTATGGGTATAATAATCCAATCCGCGCACCAACTTATGATCTATTATGTAGTCAATGCCCATTAATTCTAAATTTTGTCTGACTTCGGCAAAATAATCTGCACAATGGTCGCAGTGGGAATCCAGCATGGTTGGCGCCCCGGCAGCAAACTGACCGCATTTTTCATTTTTACAATCCAAAATGCGCAGCGGATTGCGCTCGAATCGCCGCTGGCAGGTGGGACAAAGCTTATCCAGATTGGGCCGGAAGTAGTCCTGCAGGTTCTTTCTTAGATTAGGTCGGCATTCAGGACAGCCCAAACTGTTGATATGCAGTTCTAACCCTTTTAAACCAAGTCGGTTGTAAACTTCCATCGCCATTGCCATTACTTCGGCATCTAAGGCAGGGTTGTGCGCCCCCAAAACTTCCACCCCAAACTGGTGAAACTGACGGTAGCGGCCGGCCTGCGGGCGGTCATAACGAAACATCGGCCCAATATAATAAAGCTTTACCGGTTGGGTTCCCGCATACAGTTTATTCTCCAGGTATGCTCTTACCACTGATGCAGTACCCTCCGGACGCAAAGTAATACTGCGATCGCCCCGATCTATAAAGGTGTACATTTCCTTCTCTACAATATCAGTTGTTTCACCCACACCCCTCTGAAACAACTCAGTATGTTCGAAAATAGGGGTGCGAATTTCTCTGTAACCGTAAATACGGCAAACTTCTCTAATTATCTGCTCGATGTACTGCCATTTTTCCACGTCTCCGGGTAAAATATCGTTAGTACCACGAGGTCGGTAAGTGAGCACAAACAATCACCTTACTTTCTAAAGTTATCCCTTCGCTATAAATACATAAAACCGGCTTCCGTTCAGAGGAAGAATGAAGCTATTGATAGTATTGACCAATCAGCAAATCATTAAATAATGCGGTCATGCTTAGATTTATGATACTTTCAAATATAAAAAACCGCCCCCAGCTATGCATAAGCATACCCAGGGACGGGATTTCCCGTGGTGCCACCCTGTTTGAACCGACAGGTTCCACTTTGCGGCAATAACGGTGCCTACCGGACTGGCCTAATAGATTTAAAAATCGTTCAGCAGTCACTCTCAGGTGTTCTTCAACGCATTCACTGTAGACAAGCTCACAGTCTACGACTTGTCCTCCCTGGACAGGAAATTAACGTCTACTTTTCCTGATCATCGATTTAACATTTTTACACTAAAGTGATTTTATTAAAACCGCCGTTATTTGTCAACAATTCGCAAAATAATTTTTGCCAGTTCCCTGTCCGGTTCAATTAGTTGCCCGGCAAACAGTTGTTCTCCATAGCCGATATTATCATCTAAATTATAATAAAAGGTATATTCTTTGTCATTTTCAAGCCGCAGCCTTACAACATGAGTAACGTTAATTATTTCTCGCACGGCATCCTGTTCCTTGATTTGCGCCTCGTTAATGGCAGCGGCCAGCTGCATCAGCGTTTTGGACTCTTCACTATCAATGACATAACTGCTGCCGTCTTCTTTTATTATTATTTCTGCCTGTACAACTTCACCGGGCGGAATAGCAGCAGCCATTAAAGGCACTGTGTAAACCGTATCAGGCACTGATGAAGGGTGGCTTAACGGTTGGATTTCTTTCAACGACCGCTGATCTAAAGCAATATCTTCCACCGGCGGGGATTCAACCATCGCATCGGCATTTTGAGCTGAGTCAGTTACTGTCGTCGATGTCACACCGACCCTTTCTTGTTCGGCAACATCTTCTTTCTCACTCATCTCTCTCGGCATCTGTTCTTGTTGCTCTGCGGTCATTAATATTTGTTCACTTTTGGGGATCGTATCTTTAGACTTGGTTTCAAACCAATACCCCCATGCCCCTAGGCAGGTAACCACTAACAATATTGACACTGCCGCCTGCAACCGGCGCGGCTTCTTCAAATTAACGCTTAGTGACTTTTCAATATTTCGTTCTAAATCCGACGGAATTTCAATATTATCCGCCCACTCTTTTAAGCTGCCGACTATTTGCTGCAAATGCATGTATTCGGCCCGGCATTTTGCACACTTTTTCAGATGACGATTGACTATTTTTGCTTGCTCAGGAGGTAGTTCGCCTAACATATAATCTGTCAACAAATGATAAACTTCAACACAGGTCAATAGATTCACCTCCTGAATTATCGTTCCGGGACATGACAAATTTCAGTTTATTTAATGCCCGATGCAGGCGGGACTTTACCGTACCTACCGGTATATCCAGAGTAGCGGCAATATCATTTAACGTCATATCTTGAAAAAAACGCAAAATCACCACCACTCGATGCTGTTCATCCAACTCGGCCAGTGCCCGTCTGATATCTAATTTTGTATCACTGATGTTTTCTACCGTATCAGCAAGCCAAATGTCTTCTACGGGGGTGGTGCGCTGGCGCTGACGTAAAATATCGATACAGCGGTTGACTAAAATGCGATACAGCCAACTTTTAAACTGCTGTGGTTGGCGCAGTTTGCCGATATCACGATAAGCTTTTAAAAGGGTTTCCTGTACGGCATCAGCTGCATCATGCTCGTTTGCCAGCATCCCCAAAGCAGTGCGGTACATGCCGTCGTGAAATTGCCTGCTTAGTTTTAAAAAGGCCCGCGCATCACCCTTGACTGCTTTTTTTACCAATATTTCATTAATCATCAAATCATCCTAATCGCTTACTGATTTTAATCACCTATATGATTAGGCGTTTAATCCGTTAAAAAAGTTCTTAAAAAAGTAAATTTCTTGGATATAATAGATCAATGTAATAGTTAAATGAGGTGATATTTTTGATAACTAAAGAGCTGATCAATAGAATAAATGCCTTAGCGCGAAAACAGCGCACTGACGGATTAACTGAAGATGAGAAAAAAGAGCAGCAACAACTGCGCCAAAAATATTTAGCGGCTATCCGCCAACAAGTAATTGAGCAATTAGAAACGATTAAGGCCAGCCAAAAAGAGGAGCCAAGTAACTGCTCTTGCGGCTGCCATCATAAGCACCGTCACCACTAATAACAGAAAGGATATCACTATGTTTAAGGCTGTACTTTTTGATTTAGACGGAACCTTACTGCCAATGGATATGGAAATATTTATGGAGGAATACTTTAAGCGGCTCACGGATGATTTTAGTGATTATTACCACCCTGAAAGTTTCAAATCTTATATCGGACAAGCCACCCTGGCAATGATTAAAAATACGCAACCTGATAAAACCAACCAAGAAGTATTTATGGAAACATTTATTCCATTGGTTAATCATAGGGCTGATGAGCTAATACCAATGTTTGATCGCTTTTACAATCAAAAATTTAATGAATTAGCAGGCTATACCAAGCCAAGCCCACTGGCGGCAAAAACGGTAGCGGTTTTTGTTGCCAAAGGCTGCCGACTGGTGCTGGCCACCAATCCCCTTTTTCCCGCCGTGGCCACCAAAGCGCGCATGGGCTGGGCCGGAATTGCCCACTTTCCATGGGAGTTGATTACCACCTATGAAAACAGCCATTTTTGTAAGCCAAACCCCGCTTATTATAAAGAAATACTGCAAAAGTTAAACTTAAAAGCGGAAGAAGTATTAATGGTAGGCAATGACCCCTTGGAAGATTTAGCTGCCGGCGAGCTGGGAATAAAAACTTACTTAGTTACTGACTGCTTAGCTAACCGTATAGATTCACCTTATAAACCGGATGCCTCCGGCACATTGGAAGACTTGTATCATGCCGCCCAAAATGATTTCAAAGGCGTCTTTTAATGTTAAAAGAGCATAGACACCGCCATCTTCAATACAAAAAGGGCTGAAGCACAGCACCACGAATCTTTATACGCAGTACTTCAGCCCCTTTGTTATGCCAGGAAAGGGTTGTGTCTTTTTTCTTGTCCAATCAATGTATCCGGTCCATGGCCGGGATAAACTCTGGTTTCATCGGGCAGGGTAAGCAATTTTTCTTTAATCCCCTTAACCAACAGCCCATGGTTGCCGCCGGGAAAGTCAGACCGCCCGATTGAACCGGCAAATAACGTATCTCCGGAAAACACTGCCGTCGGTGTTTTCAGACAAATACCACCGGGAGTGTGGCCGGGTACATGCAGCACTTCCAGTTGAACCGTACCGATATCAATGACATCGCCTTCTTTTAAGATTATGTCTGCCGGCTGGATACTGATTTTCTCACCCATAAATACCGAAAGATTTTTTTGCGGATCGGTTAACATTTCAGCATCAGCACCGTGGATCATTACTTTTGCTCCGGTGGCTTTTCTAATTTCATCCACCGCGGCAATGTGGTCAACGTGACCATGGGTGCAAACTATATACTTTAGTTTAAGTCCCAGCTTTTCTGCCTTCTTAATAATCTCCTCAGCGTCACCGCCCGGGTCAATTACCGCCCCTGCATGCGATTCTTCACAGCCAATTAAATAACAGTTCACGTCTAAATGGCCAGCTATTACGGTTTCTAAAATCACAGGGTAAAACCTCCCAGCAAATTATTAAAAATTCTTCTTACTGTCCAACAGCAAAGTTACCGGACCGTCGTTAACTATATTTACCACCATGTGGGCTTGAAATTGACCGGTAGCCACAGAGACACCTAATTTTTTTACTTCTTCCACAAAGCTTTCATAAAGGGCTTTTGCTTTTTCCGGCGGAGCCGCATCGGAGAAACTGGGCCGCCGTCCTTTGCGGCAGTCTCCATACAAAGTAAATTGGGAAACAGCCAATAACTCTCCCTGAACATCTATTAATGAATAGTTAAATTTACCTTCTTCATCTTCGAATATTCTTAAATTAACTATTTTCCCGGCTAAATATTCAGCATCTTTTATCGTATCATCAGTTTCTACACCAATCAGTACCACCAATCCGCGATTGATTGCCCCAATCACTTCATTTTCTACAGTTACCGAGCCCTTAATAACCCGCTGTACTACCGCTCGCAAAATTTACTACCTCCATTTTTAATGGTGCGGTGATTGGCCGCTGGCTACCCTCCGCACATTATAAACGTCCTTTATTTTATTTATTCTTTTCTGTAAAAACTCTAACTGCTCTAAGCTCTTCAGATGAAGGGCAAGCTCAATGGTAGCCATCCTGTCTTTTCGTGTTCGGGCAGTTACCCAGTTAGTATTTATTTTCATGTCTAAAAGAACATTGAGCACATCATTTAACAAACCGACACGATCAATTCCGTACACCTCTAATTTAACATGGAAAGGTGATTTGAAGTCCTTATCCCAAGCCACCTCTACCATGCGTTCCGGTTCTGCTTCTCTAAGGCTCTGCAGATTTCGGCAATCTTCTCTGTGAATGGAAACCCCTCTGCCCCGTGTAACATAACCGACAATGGGATCACCCGGCACCGGGTTGCAGCACTGTGCCAACCTAATTAGCAAGTTATCAATTCCCTTTACCCGAATACCTTGGGTGGGTTTGCCCCATTCGGCTTTGCTCGGCTGCTTCGACACAAGATCTTCCGCAGTGAGCGGTTTTTTAACATCGATATCTAATCCTTCTTTTAACTTGCCCAGCACTTGCTGAGCGGTAATTTGCCCCACACCGATAGCAGCATAAAGTTCATCTAGGTTATAAAAACTGTTCTTTCTACCTATTTCTTGTAATTTATCTATCTTTAGTATCGCTAAATCCAGGCCTTGTTTGATAACTTCCCGTTCCAGCAATTCCTTGCCCTTGGCAATATTTTTTTCTTTTTCCTCACGCTTAAACCACCGACGAATGCGCGCTTTAGCCTGAGATGTTTTTACTATGTTCAGCCAATCCTTACTGGGACCGCTTTGTTTACTGGTAATAATTTCAACTATGTTACCGTTTTTCAATTTATAATCTAACGGAACAATGCGGCCGTTAACTTTAGCGCCAATGCAGGAATGGCCTACATCGGTGTGAATGCGATAAGCAAAGTCTATCGGCACCGATCCGGCAGGCAGTTCTACTACGTCACCTTTAGGAGTAAACACAAAAACGGAATGAGCAAATATATCCAGTTTAAGGCTTTCAATAAACTCCCGGGCATCAGGTAAATCCTGCTGCCAATCCATTAACTGCCTTAACCAGGCTAATTTTTCATCGAAGTTTTTGTCCCCTTTGCCACCTTCTTTATAGCGCCAGTGTGCGGCAATACCGTATTCAGCCGTACGGTGCATCTCATAAGTGCGAATTTGAATTTCAAAGGGTTCGCCATGGGGTCCAATCACTGTGGTATGCAATGACTGATACATATTAGTTTTAGGCATGGCAATATAATCTTTAAATCTGCCGGGAATCGGTTTCCACAGTTCATGGGCAACACCCAAAGCGGCATAACAATCTTTTACGGAATCTACTAATATGCGCACTGCCAACACATCGTAAATTTCAGTAAAATCTTTACGCTGATCCTGCATCTTTTTATAAATAGAATAAAAGTTCTTCGGCCGCCCGTGAATTTCCGCTTTAATACCAATCTGATTTAGGCGTTCACTTAAAATATCAATTACTTTTTGAATAAATTCTTCCCTTTTTGCCCTGGTAGCAGCTACCAGCTCTTTTAATTTGTAGTATTCCTCAGGATAGCGGTATCTGAAAGAAATATCCTCCAGCTCCCACTTGATTTTGGATATGCCCAATCGATGCGCTAACGGAGCAAATATTTCCAAAGTTTCTTCCGCTTTTTCCCGCTGCTTTGCTTCAGATTGGTAATTTAAAGTGCGCAAATTATGCAGCCGATCCGCAAGTTTTATTAATACCACGCGGATATCTTTCGCCATTGCCAAAAACATTTTCCGTAAGTTTTCCGCTTGGCGTTCTTCTTTAGATTTAAATTCGATTTTTTTCAGCTTTGTTACCCCGTCAACCAACAAAGCTATATCTTTGCCAAATTCCGCTTCAATGTCAGCCAAAGTCACACCGGTGTCTTCCACGACGTCATGCAGCAGGCCGCCAACCAATGTTTTTATATCCATTTGCAGATCAGCTAAAATCATCGTCACCGCAACCGGATGAGTAAAAAAATCCTCTCCGGAATTTCTCTTTTGGCCAAAGTGTGCCCACTCTGCATAACGATATGCTTTTTGGAGGAAGGCGATGTCCGCAGTCGGATTATAACTTTTAACTTTTTCTATTATTTCTGTTAAGGACACCGAAAACTCCTCCTTTGCCTACAAATAATGATTTTAAATGTCATATTGAGCAAGAGTAATTATATCATAATTACCTAACCTCGCTCTACCGTTTAAATCAGTTAATTCTATGATAAAAGCCGCACCGACCACTGTACCGCCCAGCTGCTCAACCAGCTTTTGCGCTGCAGCCACCGTTCCGCCGGTAGCCAGTAAGTCATCTACCAACAGCACTCTCTGACCCGCCTGAACCGCATCTTTATGTATTTCCAAAGCATCTTCGCCGTATTCCAACGTATATTTGGCCTGCAGCACCTCTGCCGGCAACTTGCCGGGTTTGCGCACCAGCACCACTCCGGCTCCCAATTCATAAGCCAAAGGAGCGCCCAAGGCAAATCCTCTGGCCTCGGGGCAAACAACTAAATCAACCTTTAACGGACGGCAGCGTTCTGCCAGTTGTTGAATTGTCAGTCGAAAGGCTTGCGGATCTTTCAGTAGCGTAGTTATATCCTTAAAACTAATGCCCTTCCGTGGAAAGTCCGGTACAATTCTGATGAAGGATTTCAAGTCCAATACGGTATCCCCTTTCAATTTATAGGTAAGGTAGTTTGGTAATGCGTTTTAAATCGCCGCTAACCATTATAGTAACAAATTGCAGCCCTTCTAAAGCAACATCATTTGCCCAACAATAAGTTTTAGAGATATCTAAATCCAACTTATGGTCCGGTCTGGGAAGCATTCTCACTTTATAAACACCGTTTCGATAGCTAAATTTTAATAAGCCAAGTTCACTAAAAATTCTCATTGCCAGGGCTAAAGTATAATCTTCAACTAATCCGCCGCCATCCTCATTTAACAGTTCCTGCAATTGGTCAGCAGGCAGTGCTACCGCTTTCCCCATGCCAACCCGACGGATTAAGTGTTTATATAAGGCCACCAGGCAATCCCTTTCCGGAGCCAGCGTAGTTAACACCTTGCTGGCAGAAGAAATGTCCTCGGTGCTGAACATCAGATAAAGATCACCGCCCGAACCGGCCGCTTCTGCCGCAAACTGCAAGCCCTTTGCGCTGTACGGAGGATAATACAGTATCACTTTGCCTATATTTTTGATCCCCAATTGTTCAATCAAGGCCGGCGTTGTTACCAACACTGCCCCGCTGTCCGCCTTTGCCAGCTGCCTGATGTAACTTGCGGTTTCATTCGGGAACCCTCGGCAGTAATACACAATCCGGTGGGCAAGTTCAGGCTTTCTTAATGCCATGGAATGGGCCAGTTCAATCACCTGGTAACCGCTGGTCACCAAAATAACAACCGCTTCCTCACCGATTAAATCTATTAAGGTATCAAATCTATTTGGGCATTCCCGCAAATCATGTAGGTTTATTTTGTCCCAAAATTCTACAGACATTTCTTTGGTTTCGGTTTTAACCGGACCGTTTTGTTTATAGGTCTCCAGCCTTCTAAGAATATAATCCGGGCTGGATAAACGCAGTTCCTTGTTTTTTAATAACAATTGAGAATAACGAGTTAAATCTTCTGAAAAATACTCACAATAGATATTATTGCTGCGAATCTGTGCCCGTTTGACAATATCCTTTACCTTAAGTTGTACTGAGCGTCGCCCGTTCCATTCATTTATTTCCGGTTCAAAAGCTATATCCACATTGTCCGCGGTTGCCAGCATTTCTTCATAAGCTGCCAGATTAAAGCCGATTCCGTCCACCACTTTTCTTTTTCCCCGCACTTTAATCTTTAAGTGATTTTGTTGTTCGCCTACCTTGCGCCAATTTAACATCTGTAAATCCCGACTGCCGAAGACAGGGCTGGGATTACAGTGCCCAAAGGGTGCCAGCAGTGCTAATTGCTGTACCACATCTTCTGATAATTCATCAACGGAAACAATGGCATCCAAATCTATAGTGGGAGTTAAATCCTCAGGGGTGAGCACTTCATCAGCGTAACGGTTAATTTTTTGCCGGAATTTCTCAATATCGGCTACGCGAATAGTAAATCCGGCCGCCTTACAATGACCGCCAAAATTTATTAAGCAATCTTTACAGTGTTCCAACGCATTGTATAAATGAAAATTATCTATACTACGGGCAGATCCCTTGCCTATTTCTCCGTTTATGGACACCAGCAGTACCGGACGATGATAGATTTCTAACAGGCGTGAGGCAACAATACCGATTACCCCATCATGCCAATTTTCCGCTGCTAAAAGCAAAACTTTATCCTCAAGCAGTTCCGGCTGCTGCTCAATCATTGCCAAGGCTTCTTCCAGCACTTGGTTTTCAATAGTCTGCCGTTGTTGATTATAACGATCCAGTTCCAAAGCAATTTCTTTAGCCCGCTCAGGTTCAGGACACAATAAAAGATCTACCCCCAAACGCGGGTCACTTACTCTGCCGGCAGCATTGAGCCTAGGCGCTAATGCAAAGCACACACTGCGGGTATCAATACTGCGATTTGCCACACCACTTACTTCTTTTAAAGCACTTAATCCAATATTAGGACTGTTGGCCAATTGCTCTAAACCGCTCTTAACAATAACCCGATTTTCTCCTAACAGCGGCACGATATCTGCCAAAGTACCTAAACAAGCCACATCCAATAAGTCATACCACGCCCGTTTGGGCACACCAAGCTTGCGGTAAACAGCCTGTACCAGCTTAAGGGCCACACCGGCTCCCGCCAGTTCTTTAAAGGGGTAATTACAGTCCGGTCTTTTGGGGTTAACCACCGCTTCCGCTTGAGGTAGCTCCCTTCCCGGTTCATGGTGGTCAGTGATCACTAAGGTTAACCCCATTTCTTTAGCCAGTTTGGCCTCCTCCAAAGCACTGATGCCACAATCTACCGTAATAACTAAGCGGTAACCTTCGTCAAGTGCCCACCTCAATGTCTGTTCATGCAAACCGTAACCCTGCTCACGTTGAGGAATATAATAATCCACTACACCGCCCAAACGGTGTAATGCGTTTACCAATAGGGCAGTACCGGAAATGCCGTCAACATCATAATCGCCGTGTACTAATATCGGCTGACCCTTATTTAAACAATCTATCACTGCCGTCACTGCTTTATCCATATCCTTCATTAAGAAGGGATTGTGCATTACCCGTTTGCTTCCCAAAAAAACCCGTGCTTCTTCAACGGTATGAATACCGCGGTTAATTAACAATTGGGCTAATATTTCCGATATATTTAACTGATTAGCCAGTATCACTTTCAACGTAGGGTTTGATTGCTTTACTCGCCAGATTTTTTTATCGCCAATATTTTTGTTTCTCATAGACAGCTCCTAAATTTATTGTTATAGTTATAATTTTATTATAAACTAGGCATACTAGATATTCAATGTAAGCACCGAACGGTTTGTGAAAAACATGACAAGGGTTAGTCTGGGAGGATGTATGATCTATTTTTATATCGGTTTAGCCGGGGCCTTAGGAGCAATATGCCGCTTTTTGGTTGCCATCATCATCACGCCGTTTAACAACTCTGTTTTTCCTTATGAAACATTAGTTGTTAATTTAGCAGGAAGTTTTGCACTTAGCTTTTTAACCTTTTTATCATTAAGCCGCTGGCGGCAGAAAGAAAATCTGCGACTGGCGGTAACCACCGGTTTTATCGGTTCATTTACTACATTTTCTACTTTTTCTTTAGAACTGGTAAATCTGCTTAAATATCAACAATACATTCTCGCGCTGCTTTATGTAGCGATTAGTTTGGTCGGGGGACTGCTGCTTGCCTGGGCAGGCATGTATTTGGCAGAATATATCTGCAAAAAATTTACCTCGGTGGAGAGTCAATAATGATAACAATACTGGCAATTGGCTTAGGTGGACTTTTAGGCGCTACACTTCGTTTTACCGTTTATAATCTTTGCCATAGCAAAGGGGCCGCCGGTTTCCCTTGGGCTACTTTTGCGGTTAATATGCTTGGCTCTTTATTTTTAGGCTTGTTGTACGGCTTAGCGGCCGGGCAAATAATAGTTAATGAACAATTACTACTGTTTTGGGGCACAGGGCTAATGGGTTCATTTACCACCTTTTCTACCTTTACCCTGGAAGCTCTGCAAATAATTAAAAAAGACAAATTACTTCTGTCTGTAATTTATCTCATCGGCTCTGTTTTGTTGGGTATTTTCTTAGCCTTAATCGGCTTTTTAATCGGTCAGAGCATAGGCTAAAAAAAATAACTAACGAATAAAGTGAACAGCCCAGGGATATAATATGGCTAACAAAGCAACTAACGATGGTTAAAAGGAGGAGCAGAAGCGTGATTGAGCAGCTTACCATGACGGAATATTTACACGGAGTAACCAACAGGTTGCCTGCTGAAGCAGAAAACGTCTTAATAGCTCTGCGCGATGACGGGAAAATGAATAAGGAAGAACTCTCACTTACAGCCAAAGTTAAACGCGCTGTTCTGGATCATATTATTATGCAGTTATATGCCTTGGGTATGGTTGATGTAACGTCAGAGGGTAAAAGCAGGATTTGCTCTTTGACGGATTTAGGGGAGGTATACTTAAAGCTAATCAAGCAGGCCTCTTAGACCTGCTTGATTTTAATCAAATACAACAATTATAATTTTATGTAGGGCAGGTCACGGTCAGCCCTACATTAATTTTTTAAGGAGGTTTAAAAACAATGGCTAAAGTAGAGATCTATACCTGGTCAAATTGTCCTTACTGCGTAATGGCAAAGAACCTTTTAAATGCGAAAAAAATTCCTTATACCGAATATAACATTGACAATAATGAACAAAAAAAGGAAGAGTTATACCAAAAAACCAAGCAAACTACCGTACCCTTTATATTTATCAATGATCAATTTATCGGCGGTTATACAGATTTAAAAGAATTGGACAATACCGGTAAATTAAATGAAATATTAAATGAACTTTAGCTATTTAATAACGGCGTCAACTATAAAATTTTGCTTAAAAAAGATTGTGTCCTGGGGTTTTGGGGATTTTTAAAGATCTGTTCCGGTGTGCCTTCTTCTACAATTCGTCCTTCATCCATAAATATTACCCGGTCGCCTACTTCACGCGCAAAACCCATTTCGTGGGTCACCACAATCATCGTCATGCCTTCTTTGGCCAACTGTTTCATAACTGCCAGTACTTCACCGACCATTTCCGGGTCTAAAGCGGATGTAGGCTCATCAAACAGCATTACCCGCGGACGCATCGCCAGTGCGCGGGCAATAGCCACCCGCTGCTGCTGCCCGCCGGAAAGTTGATCAGGGTAAACATCGGCTTTGTCTTCCAGGCCTACTTTTCGCAGCAGCTCTAAGGCTATTTTCTTTGCTTCCTCCGGATGCATTTTACGCACTTTTATCGGTGCCAATACAATATTTTCTAAAGCCGTTTTATGCGGAAACAAGTTAAAACGCTGAAATACCATCCCCAATTCTTGGCGCACAAGATTGATATTTGTACTGGGAGCGGTGATATCTTCACCGTCAAAAAGTATGGTTCCTGACGTTGGCTCTTCCAAACGGTTAATACAGCGCAAAAAAGTACTTTTACCTGAGCCGGAAGGGCCAATAACTACTACCACTTCTCTTTCTTTAATTTCACAGCTCACATCTTTTAAAACCTCTAACTTGCCAAAGTTTTTATATAAGTTTTTCACTTTAATCATCGGTTTTCAGCCTCCGCTCCAATTTGTCCACCAGACGGGAGAAAGTAAAGGTCATAATAAAGTAAATGAGGGCAGTAGTTAGCCATAACTCAAATGTAGCGTATGTACGAGCTACTTCTAACTGTGTTTTGCGAGCCAACTCTTCAAAACCGATTACCGATAACAATGACGTATCCTTTAATAAGGCAATAAACTCGTTGCCCATGGGCGGGATGATCCGCTTAAAGGCTTGGGGAAGAATAACGTAACGCATTGCCTGAACATGGGTCATACCCAATGAACGGGCTGCTTCCATTTGCCCTTTTTCAATCGACTGCACACCGGCGCGAAAAATTTCAGCTATGTAAGCACCGCTGTTCAAAGAAACTGCCGCAATGGCAGTGGTCCACACATCAAAGCTAAAGTTATTCCCGGTGATTAACATCACCAGTCTGGGTATGCCAAAGTGAATGAGCATGATTTGTACAAATAACGGGGTACCGCGCAAAAAGTCAACATAGGCGGTACCTAAAAATCTGACGACTTTATTCCGTGATAACCTAGCCAAACCGGCGGTAAGACCAAAGACACTTCCCAGTGAGACGCCAATTAGGGTAATAAGCAGCGAAATTAAAGCCCCGTAAAATAACAAGGGCAGTGCATGAATAATATTTTCCATAATTCACCTCGTTTATAAAGCTAAAATGCATGAAATATGCGTAACGCCATTTTAACGTTACGCATATTTTTTGGCTAAAACTTATCTTTTATTACAGCAATACCGTTATGCCGGTTCACCGGGCAAATACTCCGGTGGTTCTACACCAAACCATTTTTGATAAAGTTCAGCAAACTTACCGTTTTCCTTCAGTTTTAACAAACCTTCGTTAATAGTATCCAACAACTCACTATTACCTTTTTGAACGGCAATACCGTAGTACTCATCGCCACCGAGAATATCGCCTACCATTTTAACTTTACCTTGACCCTTTTTGTCAATATATTCCTTAGTAACGGGCAGGTCATTAATTACTGCATCTGCACCGCCGTTCTCCAGTTCCATGAATACCAGGTCGGTGGTGTTAAAGGTTTTTACTTTCGCGCCGTATTCTTCCTTAATTTTGTTTGCAAAGTCAGCACCGGTAGTACCAATTTGTACGGCTATGGTTTTTCCGGCTAGGTCTTCCGGCTTGGTTATTTCATTATTTCCTTCTTGTACAGCCATAATCAAGCCGGCCTGATAATAAGGAACGGAAAAGTCAACTTGCTCCGCCCTTTCCGGTTTTATAGTCATACCGGAAATAGCAATATCAATGGTACCGGTTTGCACAGCAGGAATCAAACCGTCAAAGCCTAAGCTTTGCAATTCAACTTCAAAGCCCTGAACTTCTGCAATCGCCTTAATTAAATCGACATCAAAACCGACAAATTCCCCGTTTTCATCAGTATATTCAAACGGTGCAAAGGTTGGTTCAAAAGCGGCAATATACTTTGCTTTTTCCTGAGTTGTTTCCTGAGCGTCTTGATCTGCTGCTGGCTCTTCACCACCGCCGCAGCCTACCGCGGCAACCATCAAAGCCAATAAAGCCAGCATAACAAGGCCTGTTTTAAACAGTTTTCTCATTTTTTAAAATCTCCTCCCTTGAATACAAAGCATCTAGAATTAATAATTATACATTGGTTAGAACATATTCTCTGTCTATCAAAAAAATCCTGCTGGCATTTTAATACTTTTACAATATATTTTTTATTTCGCCATTGCTAAGAAATTAAGGATTATGTTTTGTAGCACAACAATTTTTAAAGCACACAACCTAGATTGTACCACCGGTTAAGGAGGAAAACAATATTTTTTGTTGAATAATGTTGTGTTTCATTGAGCCAATACATATGCGAGTAGGAGGAGCATTGGGAAAATGCAAAAAGCGGGGCATTTTAAGCAATTAAAGGCTGACTTGGCTCTGTTGGCTGTAGCCTTTGTTTGGGGTGCAACCTTTGTAGTGGTTCAGGACGCCCTGGCTGACATCACACCGCATTATTTTAACGCCATTAGATTTTCTTTAGCTTTTATTTTTTTGGCTTTAGTTTATTGGCGCCGATTAAAAAATATTAGCCGAAATACCGCTTTACGCGGGATACTTATCGGTATATTTTTATTTTTAGGCTATGCTTTACAAACGGTGGGCTTGCAGTACACTTCCGCATCTAACGCCGGTTTTATTACCGGCCTTTCAGTTGTACTGGTACCGATACTAACCGCAGTTATGCTGCGCAAATTGCCCACCCCCTTGGCCGTTTTGGGCGTAATCAGCGCCACTGTCGGCTTAACACTGCTCTCTTTAAACCAAGGATTAAGTAATATCAATGTCGGTGACATTTTGGTTTTCTTTTGTGCCATTGCCTTTGCCCTGCAGATAATTATGGTGGGGAAATACGCACCGCTTCATGATTCGGTACAGCTGGCAATCATGCAAATTGCCCTTGTAGCCGTGGCCAGTTTATGTTTTGGTGTCGCCACTGAAAATCCTCCGGTAGCTTTAACTAAAACGGTATGGATTGCCCTTTTAATTACCGCCATACCGGCCACTGCACTGGCCTTCTTAATCCAAAACACCGTACAAAAATACACCTCCCCCACCCATACCGCCATTATCTTTGCCATGGAACCGGTATTTGCGGCACTGACGGCATTCCTGGTAAACGGTGAAGTTTTAACAACCAAGCAGCTTTTGGGCTGCGGCTTAATTTTGATGGGGATGCTCATTGCTGAACTCAAAGGTGACAATGCCGGCCAGTAGTTAGGCAGTAAGCCCACTGCCTTGTCCATTCCGTTTAAGACCAAAGCATTTACCCGCACAAGATAACCGGAGCCTCCGACTGGCCAAAAACGCAGCGGAAGCTCCGGTTTATTTAAACTGCCTACCTTTTGCCAATAAATAGCGGCCTAGGTTCCGGTTATTTTATTGATCTTTTTAATATACATATCAGTAAGCTCCTGAGCTATTTCCATGCTGCTGCCTTCACTGTAAATGCGGCAAACCGGCTCTTCAGAATCGGGCAGTACCAGTGCCCACCCGTTGGGATAGTAAACCTTTACTCCGTCTAAAAGCTCCATCTTATCCGGTTTTTCCTCAATTAAACGCCGAATAACCTTACCTTTTGCCTCCCATGGCACTTCTACCTCGCGCTTATCTACAAAGAAAGTGGGGATTTCTTCCACCAAAGTTGATAACTTAATCCGCTGTTTAGCGCAAAACTCCAATATTTTAGTAAGTGCAGCCACGGCATCAAAATTAATTAAAAACTGAGATATTTTACTGTTATGCCGCTCATCCTCCGCAATAACCCTTTCAATAAGGTCATGAACGGAAGTTTTCGTGCGCACCACTTTGCCGTTATATCTGGATGCTAAATCATCTATTGCCCGCGGTGCGGTCACCGGCACTACAACCGGCCCGCTGCGCTCCTTCAACAACACCAAAACCAACAGTGCGGTCAGCTTTTCTTCTTGAATACTTCGCCCCTGCTCATCAATGAGAACAATGTGCTCACCGTTTAAATCAATTACCGCCCCGGCATGAGCGCCGGCCGCCGTTACCGCCTCACCTATTTTCGGCACCATTCCCAGACAAGCCTGCCAGCTTAAAGGATTAGTGTTCTTATCAGCCGGTGCTAAATTGTCTACTTTAAAGTTGCATTCCTCGGCAACTAAAGAGATATATTCTTCTAGGTTATTGCGGTCATAGCCCATTACAATGTGATACTTTTGAGCACGTAGCGTATCTATGTCAAGCAGTGCCAATAAATCTTTTATATATGCCTTTGTTTGGCTGGGCACCCTTTCTGTCACTGAAATCTGATTAATATCGGCACGCCTACAGTCGCCACGGGCCAGCTTGTTTTCAATTTTTCGCTCAACACTGCGACTGATGTTTCCGCCCCGGGAATTAGTAAATATTATGTTGATTTTATCAGCGCGCAGGTGGGATGTTTTAATGTGCACCCCCCCTTGACAACCCATTTTGCGCACTGCATAACGGTGTAACGGGGTGACGGCATTATCTAAGTTTAGCACTCTTACACCGATCGATTGCAGCCCGCTGACCAGCGCGTTTTTAATCATTTTGCACACCGGATAACTGTCGCTTGATACCAGAATTTTAGAGTGAACTTTAGCAATGGAACCAAAAGCCGCACCCACACTGCTGGCAAATTCCGGTGTGATTTCGATATTAGCCAATCCACTGATGCCTTCAATGCCAAATATATTTTTAGGGGAATTTGTCCCCCAAACAACACTGCGATGCACCACCGCACCTTTTTCCACTACTTTATTCGGCCACAATTTTACATCCGGTTTAATTAAACTGCGTTCTTTAACAGTGGTATCGTCACCGACCACACTTCCTTCATATAATGAAGCATTGGCATAAACCTTTACTCCGTTACCTAAAACGGTACTGCGCAAGGAAGCTTTCGGGCCGATATACACCCCGTTACCGATGACGCTTCTTTTAACCGATGCTTGTTCCTCAATACAACAGCCTTCACCGATGACGGTATAAGGTTCAATTTTTACTTTCGGACCGATTTTGCTTCCTTCACCGATTAAAACCGGCCCTTTGATTTCTGCCGTGGGATCAATAATTACATCATCATCAACCCAGACTTGGGGCCTAATTTCCCGGGCAAAGGTATTCACCCGCACCTTTCCCGCCAATACATCGTGATGAGCTTTTAGATACTGCTTTAAATTGCCGATATCACACCAATAGCCGTCCAGCACTACACCATACATTGCTTTCCCTTTTTTCATCAACAAGGGAAACAAATCTTTGCTAAAATCAAATTTTTCACCGGCTTTAAAATAATTTAACACTTCCGGTTCCAGTATATAGATCCCGGTGTTGACAGTATCACTGAATACTTCTCCCCAACTGGGTTTTTCTAAAAATTGACTAATCCGCCCGTCTGTTTCAGTAATTACCACCCCATATTCCAACGGGCATTCCACCCGTGTTAAAACTATGGTTGCCAAAGAGTCTTTACTGCGATGAAATTCAATTGCTTTGCTTAAATCAAAATCCGTCAAGGCATCGCCGCTGATCACAATAAAAGTTTCATCCAGAAAAGCTTCTGCGTTCTTAACACTGCCGGCTGTTCCCAGCGGCACTTCCTCCAAAAAATAACGCATGTTTACCCCAAATTCACTGCCGCTGCCAAAGTAGTCTTTAATGGCGTCGGGAAGATATTGCAAGGTTACCCCGATCTGTTCAATACCGTGCTCTTTTAACAAATTAACAATATGTTCCATCATTGGCCGGTTCATTACCGGCATCATTGGCTTTGGGCGAGTACAGGTAAGTGGCCTTAGCCGTGAACCCTCACCGCCGGCCATAATAACTGCTTTCAACAACAACCCCTCCTGTGGAGCTAATCATTGCTATTATTCTGGCTTAACCTTGGATCTTTTATACAATTTAAGGAGAATATAGATCCGAATATAAAACATCAGGTTTATCCAGATGTTATATATGTGTATGAAAATTTATATCCGGCATTACCGCTAAAATCGTTAACCAATGTATTTTATTAAAGGGCAAACGACAGCTTTGTTGAATATTGAATAACTAACTATATGTTTCAAACTAATTCATCCGGAGGTAGCCTATGAAAAAGTTTACGGCAATTTTGGTTTCTGTATTTGCGCTATTGCTTTTTCTCTCTCCGCAAGCGGGAACGGCCCAACCGCCTGACAAAGAGATCAAGGTTTTTATTGACGGAGTACAGGTTGACTTTGACGTGCAACCGGCAATAATCAACGATCGCACGTTAGTTCCTTTTCGCCCTTTAGCGGAAGCATTAAATGTCAATGTACGCTGGGATGCAGCGGCGAAAACTGTTACCGCCGCCAACAACGGTACCCATATAAGCCTGAAAATTGACAGCCCTACCGCATATAAAAATAACCGCCCACTGACCTTAGATATGCCGCCGACCATTATCGACAATCGCACCTTGGTGCCGCTGCGATTTTTCAGTGAAGCTTTTGACTGTCAGGTTAGTTGGGATAATTTAAATTACCTAATTCACATTAAATCCAACCCATCATCGTCTTATCACTTGTATGTTTTAGGTTATTATGCTTTAGGCGATCAGCAAAGCAGCAGCTGGACCGACCTTTTTGGCCGCCCATACCCGCACACGGCTACCGGCAATACCGATGCCGTTGATAGTCTGGCTTTGGGTTGGTACAGTATTGACGCAAAGGGAAACCTGATCACGGACAGCAGCACCGGTTGGCGCCGGCCGGAGGGCTGGGTTATGGTGTTGGAAGCAGCGGAAAAATACCGGCTACAGACGGAAATGGCAGTTCATTTAACTGACGGCCAAGGCGTGCTAACTAACTTAATAACTGACAGCAAGATGAGGAATAATGCCATAGCCCAAATAGCTGCGGAAGCAAAACTTTATGACGGAGTTAACTTGGATTTTGAAGGTTTGGGTTGGCGGGAACAAGGTGCCGGTTTAACAGCGGTGAGAAATAACTTTACTGATTTTGTCAATCAACTGGCGGCAGAATTAAAGAAAGAGGGCATTAAATTAACATTGACATTGCATGCCCCTAACAGCGCCTATCAGGGTTATGATTATCAAGCATTGGGACAAATAGCTGACGAAATAGTCATTATGGCCTATGATTACGGGCCAAAACCCGAACCGATAAACTTAGTCAATGATGCCATTGTCACGGCGAAAGCATTGGTACCCGCTGAAAAGCTGGTACTGGGCATCTCCGCCCCTTATGAAACGGCGGAAAGCATGGCAAATAAAATTAAGCTGGCCAAAACCCATCACTTAAAAGGTATCGCCCTTTGGCGGTTGGGTTTGGTCAGCGATGAACAATGGGCAACGATTAAAGGAACTCTGTATTAATTTACAGAGTTCCTTTTTACGGTATTAGGCCTGATGCTGCAGTTGGTGAGTTTCCGACCACTGGGTGCTGTGATATTCAGACAGCACACTGCGGTATAAATCAACTGTTTGCTGGGCAATTGTGGACCAATTATACTTATCGATTACATCTTGATATGCCCGTTCTTTTAGTTTGGCTGCAGACTGCGGATTTAGCAAAATATGCAAAATGTTATCTGCCAATGAATTGGCATTGCCGGTATAGGCCTTTAAGCCGTTGATGCCGTGACTGATGATCTCCGCTAAGCCGCCGGTATCCGATACCACTACAGGCGTACGAAAAGCCATGGCCTCTAAAGCCACTATGCCAAAAGGTTCGTACAAACTGGGGAATACCGCCACATCAGCAAAGCGGTATAAGCTGTTGCGGGTTAGGTCATCTACATAGCCGGCAAAATAAACCTGCCGCTCAATTCCCAGTCTTCGTGCCTGCCGCTTTAGCGCTAATAGGTGCGGCCCTTTACCGGCTATGATGAACTTAGTTTTGCCATGATAATGAAGTATTTTGGGTACGGCATCTAAAAGCACCTGTACACCCTTTTCTTGAACAATTCTGCCTACATATAAAACAATCTTTTCATCATCGGCAGCATAGTCACTTCTTTTTACATCGCGATTATAATCATTAAAATTTTCTAAGTCCACCCCATTAGGAATAACTTTAAGCTTATCTGCCGGCACTTGAAACACCTGTTGCAGTTCCCGATGCATATAGTTGCTGCAAACTATGATTTTCCAGGCTTCATAGCACAACCACCATTCTATGTCACTGATTTGGCGCTGCAAATCGTTGTGCAAACCGTTGTTGCGTCCGTATTCGGTAGCATGAATTGTCGCTATCAACGGCAGTCGCCAGGCATGTTTCAGTGCCCGGGCGGCGTAAGCCACCAACCAATCATGGGCATGAAGAACATCGAAAGACAGATTTAAATTACGCATTATTTCCAAGCTCTTTTCCAGCATGGCCACGTTTAACTGCATGGCCCAAGTGACAAAGTCCCGAGAGCTTACCATATAAGGATTTACCCGATAGACATAAACCCCCTGCTTATTTTCATAGTTCGGTATCCCCGATTCTCCGACCGTAATAATATGTACTTCATGATTTTGTTTGGCCATCGCCCTTGTCAAATCATATACGTGCTGAGCTAATCCGCCGACACTTTTAGGCGGATATTCCCATGAAAGCATTAAAATCCGCACAAATGTACCTCCTTCTACAATAGTCTTATATATTATCTTCCAACCCAGTAATATTTAAACAACAAACTGCAAGCATAAAAAATAGGACTCAAATAATTGAGCCCTAACATAAAAATTGTATTTTTGTTATCCGTTATGCACTTCATAGGACCAGTTTTTGCCGTTGTTGTTATCCCAGTTGTTCGCCGGATCACGGAAGCAAAAGTTAAAGCGAGTACCGACATTAGGCACTTTTAAAGTCTTGACAAAACCCCAGCCGGTTTTAGCCATGCGCAAATCCTGTACGCCGTTCCAATTGTCGGCATCACCGAATCCACAGTGCAGATAGACAGTGTCTGCCCCGCTTTGAGATAACAAGCCGTTATAAAATACCACTATTTCTTCCCCTGCCGTAATCGGCACCGGATCTACTACTACACCGCCCGGATATTGGGCATCATGCATATCTTTTAAACGGAAGGCACCGCTGTCATGAGAACCAAAGTTGGATTTAACTGCCATTAGATATACCTCCCCATTTTTATTCAAGCTTAGTATTAGAATGACCGCTTACTTTTATCACAGGAAAAATAAGCTTTGCCGATAATAAATTGCTTTTATAAATCAAACATTCTTTTTGTAACACCCATGGTAACAAAACCATATAATGTAAAAGCAATAATAAAAAGGAGGGATATTCGTGAAAAAGGACATTGATGACTTTAATTACGAAAAGCAAAGTTATCTCGTCCGCAAAGAAATAGAATACCTAAAAAGAACCGCTAAACATCTGGGCGCCATGCTAGATGATAAATCCAAATGCAGTTTACCGAACATATGCAAGTTAATTGAGGATATCGATAAAAAGTTTAATTATATACTGAGCAAAAAATCAAAATACGGACTTTATGAAATCAAGAGAGAAATCAAAGAAATTGAAGAGCGCTTAAAAGATGAGTTTGGCAAAATTGATAAAATTAAAGAGCTGCTTTCAAACCCCAAATTTGGCTTAAAAGAAATTAAGTGCGAAATTCATAACATTGAAGAAGCCATATTCAGTCCGACCTTTGGCTTAAGCGAAATAAAAAAAGAAATTAAGGATATTGAAGATAATGTAAAAAAATTACCAAAAGACTGTAAGGATATCATTGATATCATCGTCAGCCCGACTTTCGGCTTAAGTGAAATTAAAAGAGAGGTTGCCGGTATTGAAGATGTCATTACCTCTCCCTCTGTCGGTTTAACGGAAATAAAAAAGGAAGTCTCGAACATTGAAAAAGCCGTTTTCAGTCCGAAATTCGGTTTAGAAGAAATTAAAAAAGAAGTGCGTGACATTGAAGATTTACTGACGGACAAAAAATTTGGTTTAAAAGAAATTAAATGTGAAGTTTTTGATATTGAATGCAAACTGGATAATCCGGAATTTGGCTTAAAAGAAATCAAAAAACAAATTCAAGAAATTGAGTGTAAGTTGGATTGGATTATGCAAGTTATGAAAAAAAAGGAACACAAGCACTTCCCCGATGACCCCGACTGCTGTTTTTAATTTAACCGTACCCACATGGTTTTTCCGTAAGCCATGTGGGTTTTTCGCTCATTCTCAATGTATGTCAATGTAACAATTATTACCTTATGTCATATTATGTAAAAGAAAACCAGAGGAGGAGATATACGTGTGGTATAATGACAGCTCGCTGGCTAAAAAGCAGAGTTTTGAATGCTACAAGAATCTAGATACATTAAAAAAGATCGCCAAATGCTTGGATAATATGTACAGCGATAATTTTGATTTTAGTTTTCCCGGTATTAAAAAAGATATTGAAAGAATTGAATATAAATTCAACTACTTGCTGGATAAAAAAAGTGAATATGGACTTTACCGCATGAAAAACGAAATATCCGACGTAGCGAAAAGAATTAAACACTACTTAGGTAAAATAGAAAAAGTTGATAACATCGTTACCACATCCGGCATGGTCATGAATGACGTAAAAAAAAGGGTAAACAAAATAGAAAATTTTATTAATGATCCGGCCTTTGGTTTAAAAGAAATTAGAATCGGTGTACGCAGCGCGGAAAAGCAAATCAAACGGGTGGATGACGCCGTCAATGATCCCGGCTTTGGCTTAAAGAGCATTAAGTGGCAAAGCCAGGAAAATCATAAAAAACTAAATAAAATTGATGATGCTATCTGCGACCCTGCCTTCGGTTTGCAGGAAATTAAACGGCAAGTTAAAGACAACGAAAAAAAACTGGACAAAATTGATGATATCGTCAGCAACCCCAGTTTTGGCTTGCAAGAAGTTAAACGGCAGGTTAAAGAAAATGAAAAAAAGCTGGATCAGATCAAGGATACCGTTAATGATGAAAATTTCGGTTTGCAAGAAATCAAGCGGCAGATTAAAGAAATTGAAAGAATGTTGAAAAAACCGGAAGCAAAAACAGACACTTTAACTACCGGACCGCTGTTTGTAAACTTTACCGGTGCCAATAACGGCGTTATTCAGCTGAGAGCGCAAAATTATACCGACCGGCAGCAAAGTGTCACCTTTACCGTTCACAAACTGGATAACAACTGCCCCTTCACCAACGACCAAACCAAAGTGACATTGGATTTAGAACCCCTGTGTGCCGGTTTGGCGGAAGTGCCCCTTAACAATGATATACAAAGTTTAGAAATACTTGCGCAACTCAGCTGCGACAGCGACTTGCTGGTATACGCCGCCATACTTGAAACCGGTGATTCCGCTGAACTATCGCTAAAAAAAGATATCCTGCATTCAGAATGGACTGTTTTAAAGAACAATTATTATTTTAGCAGTGAAGCGGCTGTAACCGATCATACCTAAGCCCGGTAAACATTTGCTTTTCTTTGCGGCCATGGCAAAAGAAGCCGCACCTCTTGCGTCAAGATATTCTTAAGGCAAATCTGCCGGATTGTGCAAAATAAAAACCGTTTATACTCGGGCGCAGGTACGCGCCCTTTTCTTCTCGGCAAGCACATTTTCTTTTTTCTTACATATAGTGTGCCAAACAACAATTTAGGGGGCCCACCATGATTTCTCTTTGTATGATTGTCAAAAACGAAGGCCGGCAAATCGCCCGTTGCTTAAAAAGTGTGCAGGCCGGTGTCGATGAAATAATTGTTGTCGATACCGGCTCTACCGACAATACCGTCAACATAGCTAAGAAATTTGGCGCCAAAGTGTTCTACTATCCTTGGCATGACGATTTTGCCGCCGCCCGCAACTTTAGTTTAGAAAAAGCAAGCGGCGATTGGATTTTATATTTAGATGCGGATGAGGAGCTGCAACTAGAAAGTCGCGAACAACTCCAACGGTTAACCCGCAACAATAATGTAGAGGCTTATTACTTTCATATTCAAAATTTGCATGATCGGCAGCATTCTTTAAGCCACATCAATGTCCGTATGTTTCGCAACCGCAAAGAATACCGCTTCCAAGGGCGGTTACATGAACAAATTTTAGATTCCATTCTTGAACACGCACCAAAGGGCCGGCAATGTGTTGCTGACTCGCAGATGTATATTATACATTACGGCTATGTTACCGCAGAATTTCTCGGCAAAAACAAAGCGGCACGCAATTACCGCATTATTAAAAAAATGTTGGCGGATAAGCCGGAGGATCCCTATTACCTTTATCACATGGGAAACTGCTTAGTAAATTTAGGAGATATTAAGCATGCAGCTAAATACTACCGGGCCGCAGTTGAAAACTTACCTTTGGGTGCGGCCTATGCCCCCAGTGTTTTTATTTCACTCGTTACCTGTATGCTTCAGCTTGGCAGGTTGGTAGAAGCCTCAAAATATCTGGAGCTCGGCAAACGGATTTATCCCGATTATACAGATATTTATTATCTGGAAGGCCAATTCTATTTTAAATTGGGACATCTGGAAAAAAGCAAACAATGCTTTCAGCAATGCCTTGCTTTAGGAGAACAAACAAACAGCAATTACACCACCCGAACCGGTGTGGGCAGCTTTTTGCCGTTGTTTCAACTGGCGCAAATTTATCAAAACATGGGCGCACTGGATAAAGCAATTGAATGTCAGATTAAAGGGTTAAACATAAAAAACAACTCCCTAAATGACTGGCTTGTACTGGCCAAGTTGATTAAACAATACTGCAATGACCTAACACTGACTTTTTATGTATTAAAACAAATAGTTAGGCATGAAGATCCGGTAGCGGAAAAACTAATTCTCGCCCGCCTGTTGAGCGAAATTGAAGCCTACCAATTTGTTGAGCAAATATTGGTTGAGCTGCCCGACACCGATGAAACACGCTATTTAAAGGGTATTGCCGCCTTAAAAACATCCCGCTATGGGCAAGCAATCGAGCACTTAAAAAAGATTGACGAACCGGTCGGTAAGAAGGAGCTGATTATCGCCCACTGGCTAAGTACACCGGCTGCCGATGCCGCAAACTTCATACAGGATAGCAACCTGGGCAGCAGTAAGGCCTGCCGTATCTATCAATGTATAAACGACATATTAATTCACAATAAGTTTTACGTTGATCTGCCGGTAACCGACCGACATTTTCAGGAAACAATTAACTACCTGCTAACTTTACAGCAGCCGCAGTTAGTTCTTGATATACTGGCAGGCTGCGGCATCTTTACCTCACCGGCAATTGTGGAATTTTTGCTTACCGATCCGACTGCCGCCCGATTAGAATTGGCGGCAAAAGTTGCGCTGTATGAACTTAAAGAAAGCGGCCTTAACGCCGAGTACCTTTATGCCTTGGCACGTTATTTTATGTTTCATCAGGAATTAGATACCGCATTAAAGCTGGCCGAAAAAATTATTGAACTGCAACCGCAAAAGGCCGCCTATCAAAAACTGAGATACAAAATTTATTGTTTGCATTCATTAAACATGGTATGGGAAGCCCTCAAACACTACCCGAATAGCACGCGGTTAAATAACTTTTTAATCGCGCTGCAACAAAAGTTAACAAGCAGCTTGGCTTAAAGGGGGCAAGAAAATGAGCTGTACATTAAGTCTGTGCATGATTGCCAAAGATGAAGAGGAACAAATCGCCCGCTGTATTAACAGCGCTAAAGGATTTGTTGATCAAATAATCGTCGTTGATACCGGCTCGACTGATCGCACGGTTGAGATTGCCCGAGAACTGGGGGCGGAAGTTTATCATTTGCAATGGCAGGACGATTTTAGCCAAGCCCGCAATGAATCTCTGAAATATGCCAAAGGGGATTGGATTATTGTTTTAGATTGTGATGAAGAATTGGATCAAAACAGCGCGCTACTCCTCAAAGAGGCGATTAACCGAGAAAACTACAGCGGTTATTGGCTGACTTGCATCAATATTATTAACGGCAAGCCGCAAAACAAATTTCCGTCCTTTCGCCTGTTTCGCAACAAGCCTCATTTTCGCTACGAATGCCCTATTCACGAACAAATTCTGCCGGCCGTGTTAAAGCATACCAAGCCGGAGCAAATTGGCAAGCTTGATGTTTATATTTATCACTACGGCTATGAAGTCAGTACCGTTAAACAACACAACAAAATTGAGCGCAACATCCGCATTTTGCAAAAGGCGCGGGAGCAGTACGGCAATGCGGGGTTTGTCAACTATTATTTGGGTGTGGAATATCAGCGTGCAAATGACTATCAAACAGCCTTACATTATTATTTACAATCTTTAGCCGTCACCGATGATCAAGTTCCCTATAAGCCGTCCTTAATAAAAAATATTGGGCACTGCTACCTGCATGAAAACAAACCGCAAGCCGCCCTAAAAGTTATTGACCGCTATCTCGATGTATATCCTGATTATGCCGATTTAATTTATCTTAAAGGCGTAATACTTCTGCAATTGGATCAATATCAACAGGCGTTGGCCTGCATGAATGCATGCCTTGCTATGAAAGGGGCACCCGATAAATACATTAACACGCTCGGCATTACTGATTACCTGCCCAAACAGTTCATTAACAAACTAATTGCCGCGCTAATCCAAGAAGCCCGCCGGTTGATATTAAAACAAACTTACGGCAATGCGTTTGACTTATTAAATATTGTTTTTAATCAATTGAAAAAAACACCCAGTGAAACTGCTTACCTTCGGTTGCTGGAAACAATGCACTACTTAATTGACAGCTTAAACAAACAACAGTCCCTTAACCTGGATGATGTGCAGTTGTCTATTTGCATTGTTTGCTTTAATGCCGTGGAGTACACCAAACGCTGTGTGCAAAGCATCAGGCAAAACACCGATATACCTTATAAAATTCACCTGCTGGACAACGGCTCTACAGACGACACCAAAAAGTATTTAGAATCAATAAAAAACGATGCCGATATAGAGGTGTTTTTCAGTGCAGTAAACCTGGGCGCAGCAAAAGGTCGTAACCTACTGATTAAACAAGCAAAGCTATACCCATATGTGGTGTTTTTGGATAATGACGTGGAAGTATTTGCCCACTGGTATCTGCCTTTTTTCCGGCAATTACAGGCAAACCCCTCCCTCGGCATTTTAGGGGTGCAGGGCTATAAGGTCAAAGTAAGGGGAAAAACACGTTACTTAACTCCCGTTAAAAAAGGAAGGGCAGACATTATTACCGGCTACTGCATGTTTACTACCAAGGAGTTGATTAACTACATCGGACTTTTTGATGAGCATTTAGGCCGGTATTGGCACGAAGACGATGACTATTGCTTGCGCGCCATTGGAGCGGGATATTTTAATCAGGTAGTGGCCGCTGACTTAGTGCATTACGGCAGCAAGTCTTCTTCAACCGAGCCGGATATGCTGGACCGGAAGTATTCCCGGCAAAACCTTGCCTATCTTACCGAAAAATGGCGCCGCCTAGGACTGATTAATGCCCAGGGTAAACCGCACTGCGGTAAAATTAACCTTGCCTGGGAAGGGCAATTTGCCGACGGCAGTTTGGCCCATGTCAATCGCGAGATAGCATTGCAGCTTTGTGAACACCCCGCCCTTAACCTAAAACTTGTTCGCAGTGAAGCAGAGCAATTTAACGCCCCAGCAGACCCGCCATTGGACAAAATTACCAAACACTTTGTTTCCCGACCGCCTACTAATGTTAACTTTTATGTTCGCCACCAATGGCCGCCCAACTTTCAAAAACCCCCGGCAGGCAAGTGGATTTTAATGCAGCCCTGGGAGTACGGTGCCATACCAAAAAATTGGGTTAAACCAATGGTGGAAGAAATAGATGAAATTTGGGTACCCAGTACATTTAACAAACAATGCTATGTTGAGTGCGGTATCCCGGAAGAAAAAGTTTACGTTATTCCCAACGGCGTGAATACAGAAATTTTCTGCCCGGGTAAAGATAAGTTTCCGTTAAAAACCGCTAAAAGGTTTAAGTTTGGCTTTGTTGGCGGCACCATTTGGCGAAAAGGTATCGACATACTGCTTAATGCTTATCTTCAGGCTTTTAATCAACATGATGACGTAAGCTTAATAATTAAAGATCACGGCACAAACTCCTTTTATCGTGGGCAAACACTTAGCGATTACATTAAAGAATTAAGAAAAAACCCTAATCATCCGGAAATAATTTATATTTCTGATCAGTTAAGCACCACGGAAATGGTGCAGCTGTACCGCGCCATTGACTGCCTGGTCCATCCTTACCGCGGTGAGGGTTTTGGCCTGCCGATTGCTGAAGCAATGGCCTGTGAAAAGCCGGTAATAGTTACTGATTACGGTGCAGCCTTGGATTTTTGTGATAAGAATAACAGTTTTCTAATACCGGCAACTGTAAAGGTATTTGCCGAAAAATTCGTCGGCGATTTGGAAACCGTTACCTACCCTTATATTGCAGAACCGAAGGCTGACAAATTATCTGAAATATTAAGAGAAGTTTATCATCTTCCTCCGGAGAAGTTAGCCCAGATGGGCCGCAGCGGACGAAAGCGCATTTTAAACCAATTCACCTGGCGGCATACCGCCGATGCCATTATGAAAAGATTGGAGGGGTAATTTTGAAGGCACTGATTTTGGCCGGCGGCACCGGCAGCAGATTGTGGCCGCTGAGCAGAACCTATTACCCCAAACAATTTTTAAAATTAAAAAATATGGAACAATCCCTTTTTCAACAAACGCTGGCACGCTGTGCCCGTTTAGTCGACATCAAAGATATTTTGGTGGTCACCAATGAGGCTTATAAATTTTTAGTCCGCAATCAAGTGGAAGAACTGGGCTATCAACTGACTGAACGGCAAATTTTAGTTGAGCCGCTGGCCAAGAACACTTTACCGGCGGTTTATTACAGTGTTGAGCAAATAAAAAAACAAGGGTCAGATATTGTCATCGTGTTGCCATCGGATCATTTAATTAAAGGAGATGAACAATTTTGTCAGCAAGTTAAAAAAGGATTAACATTGGCAGAAAACTACATCGTAACCTTCGGGATTAAACCCCTTAACCCTCACAGCGGTTACGGTTATATTAAACCGCACAAGCCCATAGAACCCGGCTTTACCGTTGCTGCGTTTAAAGAAAAACCGGATTCACAGACGGCACAAACATATTTAGATGCCGGTTATCTTTGGAACAGCGGCATATATATGTTTTCTACCGATCTTTTTATTGCCGAAGTACAAAAGCACTGCCCGGAAATAGCCAAGGCCTTTGCAACTGCCGACATCAACAGTGCTTATCAGCTAGCGCCGGCAATTTCCATAGACTGCGGCTTAATGGAAAAATCGGCAAAGGCAGCAGTAATTCCCCTTGATATTGAGTGGAATGATTTGGGAAGTTTTGACGCTTTTGAACGTTTATTTCCCTCTGACCAGCAGGGCAACATTTGTTCCGCACAGGATATGATTATCGACGTGAACAACAGTTTAATTTACTCCGATGAGCACAAAGCGGTGGCCCTGATCGGTGTCAGTGACTTAATTGTAGTAGATCAAAAAGATGCCTTGCTAGTCTGTGCAAAAAAACAGGCCCAACAAGTAAAACAAATTGTTGAACTGTTAAAGACGCGCCGCGACCAACGGGCAGATTATCATTTGACAACTTACCGCCCTTGGGGTTCATATACTGTTTTAGAAAACGGCCAATTTTATAAGATTAAGCGTATTACCGTATTGCCGGGAAAAAAACTAAGTTGCCAACTGCACTATCACCGCAGCGAGCACTGGGTAGTGGTACGGGGCACCGCCAAAGTGGCCATAGAAGGGAAAGAAACTTTTGTGCGCAGCGGTGAAAGCACCTTTGTTCCCTCCGGCTTTAAACACCGCTTAGAAAACCCGGGTAAAGTACCGCTGGAAGTAATTGAAGTGCAGCTGGGGGAGTATTTGGCGGAAGATGATATTGTTAGGTTTGATGACGATTTTGGGCGAAGCTGAAAACCAGGCCTTATATATAACAAAAAGTTATTTTACTTATAACGATCGATATGGTATACTTTTTCTGGGGAGAACGGGGGTGGTCCCCCCTATGGACTGCAAATCCATGAGCCGATCTGAGTACGGATCGGAGTCCGGTTCGATTCCGACTTCTCCCCTCCAAATTAAGATTAACATACCAAGTATTCAATATAACGTTGGGGTGTTATTCTACAGCCCCTGTCCAACTGTCCACTGCCCCCCGTCCAACCCTTTGTTGTCAGCTGTCTACTGACCAACTAATGCAAAAAAGGGCTGCAGTACTACAAACCTTTAACTTCGTAGTACTACAGCCCCTATTTTTTTAACCTACCTGTTCATAGCCTTGGCGCGGCGGCGGTGGCGGGTAGCCAAAAATAGGCCACAGCGGAGTTACCGGCTGCATCGGCCCGTTATTATTTTGTTCAAAACTGCCGGCCTGTTCATTAACCTGCTCTGTACTGTTCGGCTTATCTTTAACCGGCTTTGTCTCCTGTTCTGCAAGCGCCTCAACTACAATTTCTTTATCGCGCATCCGTTTTTGTTTAACGTAAGAAATTACGCCGGCAGTAGTTAAGCCTAACACCAACACCCCACCGCCGACCAATAAAATGCTGGTCAAACTAAGTGACTTTTTCCCTACTTTATCTTTCTTGGTAGCTGCTGTTTCTATTTTATTTTTTTCTTTAGAAGATACTTCTTTTGCTTCTTTGTCTGCCGGCTCATCCGTAACTAATTCCCAATCACCGTCGCGATAATAATCTGATACAAAATCATAATCCATATCCATTTCCAACGCCGACAATGACAAAGGACGCTCCTCTTCATTATATTCCACTTCTTCTTGCCGGCGATCATTTTCTTTGGAAATGATGGAATCTAACATGTCTGATATTTCTTTAATTGTTTTCCTTACTTCCCTTCGGCTGCGATATACTGATTCATCTTGAAAAACACTGTCGCTTAACTCAGCAGTTTCTATATCCTTATCCTCGTGCGCAATATCTGCTAAATCCGACTCAAAGTCTTCGATGTCTAAATCTTGTTCTTCTTCAATGTCAAGCTTTTCTTCATCCCGGTTATTTTCTTCTTCATCCTCCAAATCTAAATCCTCCAAGTCATCCCAATCAAGCTCAGGCTCCTCATAAGCTTCATCTTCAATATCTAACAATTCGTCTGGCAAATCTTCATCTGCAAAGTCCTCCCAGTCAATATCCGGCTCCTCTAAATCTTCTTCTTCCACATCTAAATCCAACTCCTCCGGCAAATAATCATCCGCAAGGTCTTCCCAGTCAAACTCAGCTTCCTCTAATTCTTCTTTTTCCAGATTTAAGTAAAATTTCCCGGTCAAATCATCAGCAGAAAAATCTTCCGGAACAAATTTTCCTTCCCTGTCCCCTACTGCGTAATTAATATGAGCAAATTCTTCTTTCTCTTCCTCTTCTTCTGCCGTCTTTTCCTCTGCCAAATTAGCGTCTATAAAATTTAAATTTTGGGCAAAGCAATTTTTACAATAATCAGGCTCAAAATTTATTGATTCCTCGCCCGATTGTTCCTCAAAGACGGCATCGTCATGAACAAGCTCATCCGCTGCTTCTGTTTTTGCTACCGCAACTTTTTCTTCGTTAAATTCCTCAGTATCTTTTATTTCTTCCCCCTCTTTAGCTTCTTCAACCCCTTCTGTTTCTTCTTCTACCGCTGCTATTTTTTCCGGCCGCTCATTTTCTTTCCCTTCAATATCACTACTTATACCCATTTCTTGTTCAATTTCTTCTAACATTAAATCATCCTCTTCAGTGTGCTCATAATATGCATCCATCTCCCGCTCGATTTGCTCTAACAGTAGATCATCTTTAATATCTAACTGATCATCATGCTGAGAGTTATCCGGCATCATTTCTTGCTCAATATCATCGAGATCAAAAAATTCTCGCCTGTTTTCCGTCACCGCTATCTCCTCCAAACCGAGTAGTAAATTTATCCATAAGTTTGAGATCACCAAATTCCTACTCTTTACAGATTATTGATTAACGTGGTTAAAAGTGACAATATTTTTGCAAAAACATCAGTTTGCCTCAGTGGTAATTATTAACTGCTGATAAAAAAAGCGTGTTGTCTAACTACTGCCGTAGTTAGCAACACGCCATTACCCTGCCCAATGGCTGTAACACCGGTCCTACGGACCAACTTTCTTACCGTCTTTTTCATTGGGCATCGTTCTTTTATTTCTATTTATGGTGTTAAGGAGGAAGTTAGCTCAAATAACTGATTATCGCTTCTGTCATGGTATCAGTAGAAGCATTGCCGCCTAAATCAGCGGTAACATTTTTACCTTCCCTTAAGACCGCTTCTACCGCCTTTTGGATCCGTGCGGCTGCGGCATATTCACCCAGGTGCTGCAGCATCATAACGCCGGAAAGAATAACCGCCAGCGGGTTAGCTGTGTTTTTTCCGGCCAAATCGGGAGCGCTGCCGTGAACGGCTTCAAAAACGGCAATATCCTCACCAATATTGGCGGCCGGAGCAACACCCAGCCCACCGACCAAACCGGCACATAAATCTGAGATAATGTCCCCGTAAAGGTTAGGCATTACCAGCACATCATAATTTTCCGGCACTTGCACTAACTTCATGCACATCGCATCAACAATCATCTCTTCATATAGAAGGGTGGGATACTGCCGGGCAATATGGCGAGCCGCTTCTAAAAACAAACCGTCGCTCAGTTTCATAATGTTTGCCTTATGTACCACCGTCACCTTTTGTCGGTTATGCCTGACCGCATAATCAAAAGCATAACGGACAATGCGCTCCGATGCTTGCCGGGTGATTATTTTAATACTCTCAGCGGCATCACCGCCAACCATGTGTTCAATTCCGGCATAGAGATCTTCGGTGTTTTCCCGCACCACCACTAAATCTACCCTATTATAACGGGTAGGCACACCGGGCAGCGTTTTTGCCGGTCTGAGGTTGGCATATAAATTCAACTCTTTGCGCAGTGCTACATTTACACTGCGAAAGCCTCGGCCCACCGGTGTTGTCAGCGGGCCTTTTAAAGCCACTTTATTTTTGCGCACAGAATCCAGCACATTTTGCGGCAGAGGGGTACCGTAATGAGAAATCGCCGCTTCTCCGGCAACTACGGTTTCCCAATTGATTTGCACGCCGGATGCGTCAATTACTTTGCGGGCCGCTGCCGTTATTTCCGGGCCAATGCCGTCACCGGGTATCAGTGTTACGTTGTATACCAATTTAATTACCTCCGACAGTTCCGAGTGTTACAGATTAAAGTCGCCGTATTTTCTAAAATGTTGGCTTAAACCGCCGTCATTTAAGATTTTAATCATTACAGGCGGCAGCGGCTTGGCTTTAATTTCAACACCGGTGGTAAGATTTTTAACAATGCCGGCTGATAAATCCACTTCTAATTTATCGCCGGCGGCAATACGGTCGGTATCACATTCCACCACCGGCAGGCCGGTGTTAATCGCATTGCGGTAAAAAATGCGGGCAAAGGATTTAGCCAGTACCGCTGCAATACCGGCATTTTTAATGGCCAAGGGGGCCTGCTCGCGGGAAGAACCGCAGCCAAAGTTTTTACCGGCAACAATAAAATCGCCGGCGGTAACTTTTGCATAAAAGTCAGGATCTAAATCTTCCATCACATGCTTAGCCAACTCCCGCATGTCCAGCGTTTTGAATTTATATTTACCCGAGATAATGTAATCGGTGTTAATATCATCTAAAGCAAACTTATGCACATTACCGGTAAGTTTCATTATTTCACCTACTTATTTGAAATTAGTTAATCTAAATAATTGCGCGGATCAGTGATTTCACCGGTTAAGGCGGAAGCAGCTACTGTTGCCGGCGAAGCAAGGTAGATGTTGGCGTTACTGTTGCCCATTCGCCCCTTAAAGTTGCGGTTAGCGGTAGAAATGACGTTCTCCCCGTCCGAAGGTATGCCGTTATGCGTGCCGACACAAGGCCCGCAGCCCGGAGTGACCACCGCCGCTCCTGCTTCTACCAGCGTCTGAATAATCCCCTCCGCCATTGCGGCTAAGAAAACCCGCTTAGAAGCAGGGGCTACGATTAACCGCACGCCTTTGGCTATTTTTTTCCCTTTCAGTATGTCAGCGGCAATGCGTAAATCTTCCAGCCGGCCGTTAGTGCAGGTACCGATGACAGCTTGTTGAATCGGTGTGCCCGCGACTTCGCTGACGCCTGCCGTATTATCTACCCGGTGGGGTTTAGCCACCTGCGGTTCTAATTTTGATACATCATACTCTTTTACTTCAGCATAGTTTGCATCAGCATCGGCAAATATCGGGGTGAATTTTTCCTTGGTATATTGCTTCAACCACTGAAGGGTTTTTTCGTCAGCATTCATCAGGCCCGCTTTCGCTCCCATTTCAATCGCCATGTTGGCTATCGTCATGCGTCCGTCTATAGAAAGGGCAGCCACTGCTTCACCGGTATATTCTACCGCTTGATAGGTCGCCCCATCAGCAGTAACGTCACCAATCAGGTAAAGTATTAAATCCTTGGCAAAAACACCGGGCGGCAGCACGCCATTTAGAACAAACTTCACCGTTTCCGGAACCTTAAACCACATTTTCCCGCAAATCATGGCGGCCGCCAAATCAGTGGAACCTACACCGGTAGAAAAAGCGTTTAACGCCCCATAGGTGCAGGTATGGGAATCCGCCCCGATAACCAGTTTGCCCGGCCCTACCTTGCCGCTTTCCGGCAGCAATTGATGGCAAACACCTTCGCCAATATCATACAGTTTAAAACCTTTGTCGGCGGCAAACTCACGCATTAGCTTGTGCAAGGCGGAAACCCCTTCATTAGGACTGGGAGCACTGTGATCTATTACCATCACCACTTTCTCCCGATCGCACACGCCGGCTCCGCCCATATTGTTAAAGGCCTTAATTGCCAGCGGTGATGTACCGTCCTGACCCATAATCATATCTACTTCGGCAACAACTATATCCCCGGCATAGACCCTTTGCCCACAGTGTTCAGACAAGATTTTTTCCGCTATTGTTTGTCCCAAATTAATCCCTCTTTCCCGAATGTCCTTGATGATGATGATGATGGGTATAACCAAAATAATCTTCGTAAATGTACATCAGCTCTTTATCAAAGAGCGGGCGCTTTAAGGACACCGCTGCTTCCCGCACTTTTGGCAACAGTTGTTCTGCCTGGTGCTGACTTAATGCAATGCCGTATTCAGCAAATTTAGCCCTTAATGCCGCCGTACCGGAATGTTTGCCAATAACAATTTGCCGCTCTAAGCCCACTTCCTCCGGCTGAAAGGCTTCGTATGTTTTGGGGTTCTTCAACGCTCCGTCAGCATGGATTCCGGACTCATGAGCAAACATGTTTGAACCGACAATAGCTTTCCAAGCCGGCAGCTCACGACCGGATGCCCGGGAAACGTATTCGGCAACTTCAACAAACATATCCGTTTGGAACCCAAGATCAATACCATGAATGTGTTTTAAAGCCATCACTACCTCTTCTAAAGCGGCGTTACCGGCCCGCTCACCTAAGCCCAATACAGTTACGCCAATATAGTTTGCTCCCGCCTTTACACCGGCCAAAGCATTGGCGGTAGCCATGCCAAAGTCGTCATGGGTATGCATTTCTATTTCAATATCCACTGCTTGACGAATTTTCTTGATATTCTCATAGGTTTGAAAGGGATCTAAAATGCCGACCGTATCACAGTAGCGCAAACGGTCCGCGCCGGCCTGTTTGGCAACCTGAGCATATTTAATTAAAAAGTCAATGTCACTGCGGGATGCGTCCTCAGCATTAACGGATACATAAAGACCGTGTTTTTTGGCAAATTCAACTGCCCGCGCCATATTTTCCAAAACCCATTCTCTGGGCTTATTTAATTTATATTTCATGTGAATATCTGACGTAGATATTGAAATCGCCACCGCATCTACGCCGCACTCTAAGGAGGCCTCAATATCCTTAATTACCGGGCGATTCCAGCCCATTATACTGGCCTTTAAGCCCAATCGACATATCTCTTTAATCGCTTCTTGTTCATCCCCTTCCATAGTGGGGATGCCGGCCTCAATTTGGTCTACACCCAACTCATCTAAAAATTTAGCGATCCGAATTTTTTCCCGATTTGCAAAAACAACTCCGGCAGTTTGCTCCCCGTCTCGTAAAGTGGTATCAACAATGTAGATTTTTCTTTTCTCCATCAAAAATGCACCTCCTCAATAAACCGCCCTTCTATGCTGTGTATCTTATCACAACCAATTAGTTATTTAAAGCTAATCGGCCGATTTATACTGTATACTTTTGTTTTCGCTCATATTTTCTGATTTTTACAAAATATGTCTTATTTATTGCACAATTTGTCTTATGATTCCTGCATTCTGTATAATACATTGGATTAAACTTTTTAAAACGTGCAAGTTTTTAAACAGCAAAATTTTCTCAGCGGCAATTCCTTGAAAAACTTCATTTAGGCGTAAAAAAACTGCTGTACCGCGAACTGTTCAGTTCACAGGATACAGCAGTATCTTTTACTCCAATATCAGTTTAACGGTCACCGGCGAGTTTTCCCAAACTTCTTCCCCGAAATCCTTAATCAATCTCTTTTTAAGGGATTCTTTTTGATCTCGGGTTAATTCCGGTGCCTTATCTCGCCTGTTTAGTTGCACCACTTTACTGCCTTGCTGTTGAGCATTTTGCTTGGGGCTGTTATTTGGCTTAGGGAAAGTTAATTCTTCATTTACTTTACCGTCCAAGTCAAAATAGACATTAAAAAGTTTTAACGAACGCAGATAAACCGGCTTTTTATTAAATTCAACATAAGTTAACTCTACTGCAACAGCTTTTTGACCGGCCAATTCCTCAAATTTGCGATCATCATGCAGCGCGTTAAGAGCTATCCGCTTCACTTTATTTTGGGTAGTTAAATACATCCGCAGCTTGACTTTAGAATTTTGCTTTAATCCTTTTGGACCGTTAACAAATGCTTCCCTGCCGTTAACCGCCTGATTGTCTTCTGCCCGGTTGATGATTACCACATCAGTATCCGTCAAAATAACCAAGTGCCCTTCACGCAGATCAAACAGCACATCTCCTAAAAGCGGTATTAAACAGCCGTCTTCCACCAATCTTTTCTTTATTTGCACATGGCCTAATAAGGCTAATATTTCTACCACGCCGTCACATTGATTACAATATGATTGCGGTGCATAACAGTTTTCACAGGCTTCAACTTCATCAAACACAAATTCATCCAGTTTAAACTTTTTGCAATAGGTATCGCCGTCATAAGAAATCTGCATTACGTTAATATCGAGCCCTTTCCACTCTCCCATCAATACGTTATAAAATACATCACGCGAAGCTGTAATCATTTTTTCCTCCGTACACTGCATCGGTCAACCGTTAGCCTAATTTTTCCTTAAGCAGCTTATTTACCAATTCCGGATTGGCTTTACCTTTAGTGGCTTTCATGGTTTGACCGACTAAAAAGCCAATGGCTTTTGTCTTCCCGTTGCGATAATCCTCCACTGATTTTGGATTATCGGCAATAACTTGATCAATAATTTTGCTCAATTCTTCGGTATCGGTAATTTGTACTAAACCTTTTTCTTTAACGATTACTGCCGGATCCTTGCCGCTGATCACCATTTCTTCCAATACCCTTTTGCCGATTTTACCGCTAATGGTACCGTCATCAATTAGTTTTAACATTTCAGCCAGCTGCTTTGGCGTTACCGGACTTTTATCAATTTCTATTTGATGGGCATAGAGCAGTCGGGCAAAGTCACCCATCATCCAGTTGCTGACGGTTTTGGGATGTGGGTAATAATCCAATACTTCTTCAAAGAAATCCGCTACTTCTTTGCTCAAAGTAAGTATGTTAGCGTCATATTCCGGCAACCCGTATTGCTCAACATATCTGGCACGTCGGGCATCAGGAAGTTCAGGCAAATCCGCTTTGACTTCCTCTAGCCAATCTTCTTCAATGATAATCGGTGGTAAATTGGCATCCGGATAATAACGGTAGTCAACAGCTTTCTCTTTAGTGCGCATAGACACCGTTACACCTTTTGCTTCGTCCCAAGCACGGGTTTCCTGTACAATGCGCCCCCCGTCTTCCAGCACATCAATCTGCCGCTGAATTTCGTATTCCACTGCCCTTTGTACCGCTTTAAAAGAGTTTAGGTTTTTTATCTCCGTCTTAGTACCGAATTCCGTTGCTCCTTGCGGACGTACGGAAACGTTAACGTCACAGCGCAGGGATCCTTCCTCCATCTTGCAGTCAGATACCCCGGTGTACTGAATAATTGCTTTTAACTTTTCCAAATATGCCTTAGCTTCTTCCGGAGTGCGCATATCGGGCTCGGACACTATTTCAATCAACGGCATACCGCCACGGTTATAGTCTACCAGTGAATAAGGGGTAGTCATAATTGAGCCTTGATGTACCAATTTGCCGGCATCTTCCTCTATATGCAGACGGTTAATGCCGATGCGCTTGCGTTCGTTGTTCGCTTCAATCTCCAAATAACCATCCGCGGCAATGGGCGGATCATATTGGGATGTTTGATAGTTCTTCGGCAAATCCGGATAAAAATAATTCTTGCGATCAAATTTAGAAAAGGGGGCAATTTTGCAGTTTAAAGCCAAACCTGCCTTTACGGCATACTCCAACACTTTTTTATTTAAAACCGGCAATGTACCTGGTAATCCCAAACAAATCGGACAAACATGAGTATTGGGATCTCCGCCGAATTCAGTGGAGCAACTGCAAAAGATTTTGGTATTGGTTTTTAATTCCACATGCACTTCCAAGCCGATAACCGCTTCCCACTTAGCCACCACTCTTACCTCCTTTTAAAGAGCCGGGCGCTGCCGGTTAAAGTCTGTATTTTGTTCAAAGGTATATGCCGCCCTCAGCAGTTTTCCTTCGCTAAAAGGCTTGCCAATCAGCTGCAATCCTACCGGCAGGCCGTCAGAAAATCCGGCGGGCAAGCTAATGCCCGGCAAACCGGCTAAGTTTACCGAAACAGTAAGAATATCTTGGTAAATCATTTTAACGGGATCCGCACATTTTTCACCAATCTTAAAGGCCGTAGTTGGCGACGTCGGCGACAAAATTAAATCATATTTTTCAAAAACTCGCTCAAAATCCTGTTTAATTAAAGTACGAACTTTTTGTGCCTTTAAATAGTATTTATCATAACACTCTGCCGAAAGCACATACGTTCCCATCAATATGCGTCGTTTTACCTCCGGACCGAACCCTTTGCTGCGGCTTTTGGTAAACATTTCTACCACATCATTGGCTTCACTGTCACGGTAGCCATAGCGCACACCGTCAAAACAAGCCAAGTTAGAACTGGCATCAGCAGTGGCAATCAAATAAGACACCGGCGTAGAATACTTAGTGTGCGGCAAACTGATTTCTTCTACCACCGCACCCAACTCATTAAACTTGACAATGGCTTCTTCAATTACTTGGCGCACACCGCTGTCCAGCCCGGCCGCCATGTATTCTTTGGGCACCCCTATTTTCATGCCTTTCACATCAGAAACTAAGTACTTGGTATAATCGGGAACATCAAATTTTACTGATGTGGCATCAAGAGGATCATGACCGCAAATAGCATTTAACACCAATGCCATATCGGTAACATCTTTAGTAATTGGGCCAACTTGATCCATCGATGAGGAATAAGCTACCACGCCATAACGGGATACCGCGCCATAGGTTGGCTTCATGCCTACCACACCGCAGAAAGCCGCCGGTTGCCGAATACTGCCGGCGGTATCCGAACCCAAGGCGAAAATACATTCGTCTGCAGCGACCGCCGCAGCCGAACCGCCGCTGGAACCACCGGGCACCCGTTCGGTATTCCATGGATTATAGGTAGGATGGAATGCTGAATTTTCGGTGGAAGAACCCATGGCAAATTCATCCATGTTGGTTTTACCAACAGTGATCGCAGCGTTTTTATTCAACTTTTCCATTACCGTGGCATTATACGGCGGTACAAAGTCAGCTAACATTTTAGAAGCGCAGGTAGTGCGCAGACCTTCGGTACAAATGTTGTCCTTGATTGCCACCGGAATACCGGCCAGCGGCGCAATTTCTTCTCCGGCAGCAATTTGCTTGTCCACCTGAGCAGCCGCTTCTAATGCCTTTTCTTTATTTAATGTCAAATAAGCTTTTACTTTCGGTTCAACTTGTTCTATGCGCTTAAAAACGGCAGTGGTAATTTCCTGTGCACTGACTTCTTTTTTTAAAAGCATTTCGTGCAGCTCGTGGGCAGTCAATTGGTACAAAGCCATTCCCTCATTCAACCCCCTACAAAAAAGAGCCTTTCCGCCCTTTTACTTTTATGTAAAGTTAATGATCGATCCTTTTGCTAAAAAGGCAAAAATGCCGGATTTCCGGCTGTTTTAAAGAATTTTAGGCACCTTAAAGAAATTGCCTTCCGCTTCCGGTGCATTGGCAATTGCCTTTTCGTTTGGTAAGTGTTCGCCTACCACATCCTCACGAAAGACGTTTTTAATGGGCAGAATATGTACCGTCGGTGGTACATCCTCGGTGTTTATTTCTTCCAAATCTTGAGCATGGTTTAAAATATCATTTAACTGCTTTGCATACAATTCTTTTTCATCTTCATCCAGTTCCAAGCGGGCATTCAGAGCAACACTTTCAATATCCTGCTTACTGATCAATCCTAAACCCCTCTTTTCTTTCAAAAACTGGCAACATTATATCAAAATTCCTAATATAGATGCAAGTTTACCACTTTCATAGGACCGTTTCAACTTATTTTTTAATACCACTTTTTGGTTTGATTTTTGTAGACAGTTACTTTACACTACAAACACAACTTCATTAGCAAAAAAATAAGCTTAGGGGCGCATTTATCTCGCGCCCCCGGAACAACAGAGCTTACAAATCCTTTTTGACGAAGCAGGCTACCGCTAAAGCAATACAGGCGGCAATGTAAAATAGCGCATATACCAGCATCGCATTACTGGGCGGGTTGGTCACCCCAAAGGGACCAATTGAAAGTGTGGATAAGGGGTTAGCCGCACTGCCGGTTACTATCGTCAGCATTTTTTTAAACAGCGCATCGCTGGGAATAAGCAAACTGGTTATAATACCGATATTCACCAGTGTAGCTTTAGAAAGCAGGTTGCCGATTTGCTCGATAAAGCCGCCGATTATGCCAAACAGGTAAATAACGGTTGCAACAATACCGGCAGTAAGAGTTCTGAACACTGTACTTAAAAACAAGGCCAGACCTAACAGCACCAATGGCTGCAAAATAAACACCGCGGCACCAAAGATAAAGTTGCCGGCAGTAAGCAGTGTCAGCGACAACGGGTTGTAGTATTTATTCAGCAGTATAATGATAATAAATAAGGCCAACGAGTATACCGTCAACATTAAGCCATAGCCCAAATATTTACCTAACACTATTGAACTGCGCTTAATAGGTTTAGAAACAATTGCATACAGCAAACCGCTTTCTACTTCTGAGGCAATAGAACCGATACTGGTTAACAGCGCCAAAAGGGAAAGCAAAAAGGAGGCAAAATATAACCCCATCGCCAAAAGTTGATTACCAATCACTTGCCGGATTACTAACTGTCCGTTACCCATTTTCGCCATTTCTTTAGCCGCCGCATTTAACGCTCCACCGTATAACAGTGCAAATAGCACAGTTAAAACCAATGTAACCACAAAAACTTTTTTCTTCGATACTTCTAAAAAAGTTAATCTGGCAATGCTAAACACAAAACGCTACCTTCTTTCCGCACGGCCGGTGCCCTTTACCAGCTCGATAAATATTTTTTCCAGTGAATCGGTAATAGGTGATACTTCATAAATGTTTATCCCTGCCTCTACAATCTTTTGTACCAACTGTGGAACTTGACTTTTTTCTCTACAGGCAAAAACCAGCTCTGTTTTTGCTTGTGCAGACATATCGGCAGGCAATTTGCTTTTAGAAAGCAACTTAATATTAATATCTTTAAAGATTTGGCCGGCCTGTTTTTCAAAAAACGGATTTTCTTCTATCACTACCTTCACCTTACAGGCCTTCGCGGTAATTTCCCGCCAGTCACCTTGAAAGGTCAGCCTTCCGTTTTTAATCACCGCAATGCGGTCGCAAACGGTTTCTAACTCACCAAGCAAATGACTGTTAATAAAAACGGTTTTACCTTGTGCCTTTAAACTTACCGTTAAATCGCGCACCATCTTGCGGCCAATAGGGTCTAATGCAGAGCTAGGCTCATCTAAAAATAAAATGTCAGGATCGGCTATTAACGCGCAGGCTAAGCCAATGCGTTGCTGCATGCCTTTACTGTAGCTCCCCACCCGTTTTGTACGCTGCTCAGATAACCCCACCATTGCCAACACTTGTGGTAATCGCCTTTCTGTTTCCGCCTTGGAAAGCCGATAAAGGGAAGCATGAAAACGCAGCAATTCCTCCCCGGTAAGCCAGTCATGATAGTTAAACTTTTCCGGCAAAAAGCCAATTCTTTTTTTTACCTCTAAGTCTGTTAACGGTTTACCCAACAGCCTGGCTTCACCGGCAGTAGGTTGCAGTAAGCCTACTAACATCTTCACCAACGTACTTTTGCCTGCCCCGTTTGGACCAATTAAACCAAAAACGGAGCCCTGGGGCACCGTCAGCGAAATTTCCCGACAGCCCCCACGGCCTTGGTAAGTTTTAGTTAATTGATATGTTTCAATTGCTAACACTCAAAATCTCTCCATTTATTCTTATTGCAATGATTGGGCAATGCTAATGGCGGTATTTTTGTCAATTTGGCCGCTAACTTGACAAATAACGCCATCCTCTACCCACATTAGGTCACTATAGCCATGATTATTATAATAAACAGCATCATTGCCGTTAACAGAAACCGTTTCCGCATCTTCGAAAGTGGGCACAATTAATGTGTTTTGCCAATCCTTCACGGCTGCCAGCTGGGTACGCAAATCCTGCGGTATAAAGGGAATGTCCAGCAGGGCCAGTCTTAATGCGTTAGCATCTACCCCTTGAGGTACATTTAATTCCGGGCTGGCGTATTGCCGCACATAAAATGCTTTCTCGCCGTTCTGGCTTACATAACACATATTCACACCGGCCGGGGTTTTAATGGTAAAGCTTTTACCCTGCAGTGTTTCCGGCAGCATAGTTTCCGCTCCAAGGCTCTTTAACATGGCATTAACCTGCTCAACATTAAGCTCAAATTCTGCTTTCCCTTCCGGCATGAAAAGTACTGTTTGCTCATCTAATACCCAGCCGGCAGGAACAGTTGCCGGTTGTTTCAACTCAAAGGGTAGACCGGCTTTGGCTTCGGCCAGAGATAAAGTTTTCGGCTCAACTGATTTTTCAAAGTTAATTTTACCAAACTGCCGCAGATCTACTTCCCCCACCTGTTCTTCTACCGCTCTGACCATTTCCTGCAACTCATTTGGATCTATTTTTACCATTTGTACTTTTTGCACTCTAAATACAGACAGGAAATCAGCTACTGCGTCCTGCACCGGGGCAATAGTTAAGGCGCCGGCCAACACTGCCGCCGATGCGGCTGCTGCCGCCCATTTTTTAAAGCTACGCTTCATGAAAAATCCTCCTTTAATCATCTTGTTATCGCCTACGTTACCGCTGTCATTGGCAGCGTGCGATATAATATGTTCAATATTTTGCTGATATTGAACGAGTTTTTCGCCGGCCCACAGTTCTAAATCGGTTAATTGTTCCAGTGTTTGTTGGCATTGGGCACAATCATTGATATGTTTTGTAATTTGATTTTTTTCTTCCGGCGAAACTTCATCATCCAAGTATGCCTGTAATACTCCTTTATCCGGGCATTGCATCGGTGTCACCCCCTAACGTTCAGATAAAAGCTGTTGGTATTCACGTTTAAAGCGTTCCCGCGCCCGGGCCAAGACCGTACCTACCGAGCTGCGATTAATCTCCACCGCTTCCGCAATTTGATCATATTTATAACCGCTAAACTTTAACAACAGTACCATCCGATCACGCGGTGGCAATTGATTCAGTGCCTGCCGCACCGTTTGCCATGCTTCCAGATCTAAAACCACACTTTCGGCAGATGCCGCTATATTGAAATTTGCTTGACTTACCGACTGTCGGTAAACCCTTTCTTCTCGGCGGCGGCGGCTGCCCTCACTGCGCAGGTAACTATAGCACAGGTTGTTGGTTACTTTAGTTAACCAGGCCGCCGGATTATCTATCGCCTTTAGACCGAACTTATACAGCTTTATAAAGGCTTCCTGCGCCACGTCTTCTGCTGCCGCCGCATCGCCCAGCAAAAAGGCGGCCTGTCGAACTAACTTCGGATGCATACTTCGGTAAATTTTTTGGAATTCCATTTGTGAATCACCATGAGCCAAAGCGGTCGGTAACCTAACCGCCGGTATTTGAGCACTAATGATTCAGCCCCCCTTTTTCTGCTGCGCAACAGGTTCCCTTTCACGTTACATAATATAGACACAGCAGCGAGCTAAAAAGTGACAGTCTTTTAAAAAATTTTATTTCACACAAATAATACCTTTTTGCCTGTAGCAGTTGTATCTTCAACAATTACCTGTTTTAAAATAAACGCATTAAGTTTTTTTATTCTATAAAGCAAATTTGCCTTATCGTCGTGAAAAATAAAAGCCCTTGTTTTTTCAACAAGGGGCCACTAGAATATACCTGGCTTAACTGAATTGCTTTTTAATTTCATTAACGGCTTCAGCGACCATCTCTGAAGATAGGCCGCCATGAAAGCGCGGTTCACCGTTGATAACAATTAAGGGTGGTGTGAATCTACCCATAATTTTTTGTATGTCAGGGTATTTGGTCAGATCATCTTTTATTAAATCTACATATTCCAGTGAAATATCATCACCGTACATTTGCTGCATCTCAGCAGCGAACTTTTCAAACTGTTCTTTTTGATTCGGATAACCGCAACCGGCTCCAAAGGAAGGTCCTCATCCTACCTGAAAGCTGGGAAGGTCACTGCCAAACACAACAATAGATACTTTTTCACTCATTTTAATAACCTCCCTCTTGCAAAGTTAGCTACTTTCAATCAAATTCTTAAACTGTTCTTCATCTAAAATTTCAACGCCCAGCTGCAATGCTTTTTCATATTTGGAACCCGGATTTTCTCCCACTACAACATAACTGGTTTTTTTGCTCACACTGGAGGCTACCTTGCCTCCCAATTCTTCAATCAGTGCTTTTGCTTGCTCTCGCTTAAATTGTTGCAGCGTTCCGGTAAGGACAAAGGTTTTGCCCGCTAATTTACCGCTTTTGGGCATTAATGCTTCGCTGCTTTCCATGTTAACTCCTGCTGCCTTTAATTTATTTATTAATTTAATATTTTCCGGCTGTTTAAACCATTGTACAATGCTTTCCGCCATTTTGGGACCTACTTCCGGGATACTTAACAATGCCCCTTCATCGGCACCGGCCAAAGCTTGCAGTGAGGGAAAATGCTCGCTCAGTTTTTTGGCCGCAGTCTGCCCTACATGACGAATACCTAAAGCAAAGATCAACCGGCTCAGCGGTCGTTTTTTACTGGCTTCAATGGAGTTAAGAAGATTAGTGGCAGATTTGGGCCCAAATCGGTCAAGCCTAATTAAATCTTCATATTTTAAGCTGTAAATATCGGCAGCATCCCGAATTAAGCCACCCTTCAGCAACTGGGTAACCACTGCCGGCCCCAAACCTTCCACATCCATTGCCCCGCGGGAAACAAAGTGGAAAATATTTTCCCGATTGCGAGCCGGGCAATTTACATTCGGACAGCGATACGCCACTTCCCCTTCCGGACGCACCACGGCAGTGCCACATTCCGGGCACTCTTGAGGAAAGACAAACGCCTTTTCTTGGCCGCTGCGTTTGTCCGGCAGTACCTCCACTATTTCCGGTATAACATCGCCGGCCTTATGTACTACCACCGTATCTCCGATACGAATATCCTTCTTTTTTATGATGTCGGCATTGTGCAGCACCGCCCTGCTTACCGTGCTGCCGGCAACCGTGATCGGCTTAAGATAAGCAGTTGGCGTCAACACCCCGGTGCGCCCCACGGTGATCTTTATATCTTCCACTTTGGTAATTGCCTTTTCCGCCGGGAATTTAAAAGCTATCGCCCAGCGGGGGCTTTTGGCGGTAGCCCCTAACTGCCTTTGCTGAGCTAAATCATTCACTTTCACCACTATGCCGTCGATTGGGTAAGGCAATTGAAATCTCTTTTCCTGCCAAGTGCGGATATATTCTATTACCGAGTCAATACTGTTGAATGATTTCACCTCGGGGTTGACGCGAAAGCCTAATTTCTTCAGCCAAGCCAACCCGGCAGTATGACTTTGTATCTGATGTCCTTCCACCCGGCCTATGGCATAAATAAAAGTGTTCAACTGACGACCTGCCGTTACTTTCGGATCGAGCTGGCGCAAGCTGCCGGCGGCGGCATTGCGCGGGTTGGCAAAAAGCGGTTCACCGTTCTCTTCGCGGGCGGCATTTAATTTGGCAAAAGCCTCTTTAGACATATAGGCTTCACCGCGCACCTCTAAAAGCGGGACATTTTCCCGCAGGCGCAGCGGAATGCTGCCAACGGTTTTTAAGTTTTGCGTAATATCTTCACCGGTTTCACCGTCGCCGCGGGTCGCTCCGCGCACTAAAACGCCGTTTTCATAGAGCAGTGAAATCGCCAGCCCGTCAATTTTCATTTCCACCGCATACTCTACCGGTTGATTACCCAGCGCGGTGCGCACCCGGCGATCAAAATCCCGCAGCTCCCCTTCGCTAAAAGCATTGTTTAGGCTGAGCATTGCTTCAAGGTGTTTAACGGGAGTAAAGCCTTTCTGCACCTCGCCACCGACCCGCTGGGAAGGTGAATCGGGGGTAATGAGTTCAGGGTATTTTTCTTCTAACGATATCAACTGCCGCATTAACTTATCATACTGTTCATCGGTAATTTGCGGATTATCTTCTACGTAATAATGATAGTTATGTTTTTCAATTTGCTGACGTAGTTCTTCAACTTGTCGGCGCACTTCACTTGGTACCGACATACGACAAACCTCCTTAATTGCCCGTTACCATTATTGCCGCTTACAGGCGCTTGCAATCAATATCAGATTTTTTGCAGCGGGGCGTATTCGGCAATCAGTGTTTTAATACCTTGATTGGGGAAAGTTACCTTCAATTCCGCCCCTTTTCCTTCCCCTTTAACTGCCACAATTACCCCTTCACCCCACTTTTTATGGTACACTTTATCGCCCAGCACAAATTCCGGTGTCTCTTTGGAAGAATTACTTTCAGCATCTGCACCGGCACTGTTCCCTTTACTAAGCTTATTTTTCCGCAATCCATGTTGACTGTCATTTAACAAGCGCTCAGGAATTTCAGACAAAAAGCGAGACGGCAGGTTATTTTGCATCCGCCCAAATAAACTGCGGCAAAAACAGTGAGTTAAATAAAGTTTTTCTTTCGTTCTGGTAATACCGACATAACATAGCCGCCGCTCTTCTTCCAATTCATGCTTGCTCTCCAAGGAACGCGAATGGGGAAAGATCCCCTCCTCCATGCCGGCCAAAAACACCACCGGAAATTCCAAGCCCTTGGCCGTGTGCAGGGTCATTAAAGAAACGGTGTCCGCCGTTTCATTATATTTATCCTGATCGGTAACTAAAGAGAGGAAGGATAAAAAATCTTCCAATGTTCCCTCCGGATTGTTGCGATCATATTCTTGCGTTACGGTGATAAATTCATTTAAGTTGTCCAACCGTGTGCGGGCTTCCAGCGTCTCCTCGGCCTCTAATTCACCGCGGTAGCCGCTTTGCTGCAGCACTTCTTCCACCATCTCGGTAACACTTAAAAATTCCGCTTGCTTATTTAAGTTTTTAAACATATCACTTAGCTCAGTGGCCGCTTGGCGCACTTTGCCGCTTAGCTTCGGTATTTCGTAGGCCCTGGCCAACGCCTCTACCAAACTTTTATTATTTTGCTCCGCCCACTCGATAAATTTAGTTATGGACGCCGGGCCGATACCCCGTTTCGGCACATTTATAATGCGCTGAAAACTTACCGTATCATAGGGGTTGATCACCAAGCGCAGGTAACTGAGCAAATCTTTAATTTCCTTGCGCTGATAGAAACCCACTCCGCCTACGATAGCGTAAGGAATGTTGGCGGTAACTAAACTTTCTTCAATTGCCCGCGATTGAGCATGAGTGCGGTAGAGAATAGCAATGTCACTGTATTTTCGGCCCCGTTCTATCTCTTGGCGAATTTTCCTGACAATATAAAAAGCTTCATCCCGTTCGTCTTCACAATATTGTAAGTCAATCGGCTCCCCTTGCCCTAACGCGGTCCACAAATTCATCTCTTTAGAACTGGCATTTTGCGCAATTACTGCATTAGCGGCATCTAAAATTGTTTGGGTGCTGCGGTAGTTTTGTTCCAATTTAACTACTTTTGCCTCCGGGTAATCCCGTTCAAAGCTCAAAATATTGCTGATATCGGCACCCCGCCAGCCGTAAATTGACTGATTGGGATCACCGACCACACATAAATTTCTGTGCCCCTTAGCCAGCATGTTTACCAATACATACTGCACATGGTTGGTGTCCTGATATTCATCAACCAAAATATATTTAAACCGATCCTGATAATAGGTAAGTACGTGATTAAATTGTTCAAACAACTTAACCGTCAGTACCAGCAAATCGTCAAAATCCAGGGCGTTATTACGCTTTAGCTTTTGCTGGTACATTTTATATACCCGGGCAGCCACCTGTTCCGAATAATCAAAAGCATAATTTTCATAATCCTCGGCAGTGAGCAGCTTGTTTTTGGCGGCAGAAATGGCCGCCGACATACTGCGGGGTGTAAACTGCTTGTCATCAATGTTTAATTCTTTTAAGCACTCTTTTAACACCGTCTGCTGATCGGCATCATCGTAAATGATAAAGTTTCTGTCATAACCTAACGCATCAATTTCCCGGCGCAGAATGCGCAAACAGGCAGAGTGAAAAGTACTCACCCAAAGATCATGCGCCTTATGAACGGGTAATAAATTATTTACCCGCTCTTGCATCTCCCGCGCGGCTTTGTTGGTAAATGTAATTGCCAAGATATTCCACGGGGCCACCCCTTGCTCCAACAAATAGGCAATGCGATGGGTCAGCACCCTGGTTTTTCCGCTGCCGGCTCCCGCCAGCACCAATAAAGGTCCATCTTTATGTTGGACGGCCTCTTTTTGGGCCGGATTGAGACTTGCCAAAATGTCTGACATAAATAACAAACCCTCCAAAACATTGCTTGTACTACCTTTTGACAGTATAACACAAAGAGCGCCGTTAATTAATTATAGAAAAAAATAAGTTGCAGCTCAAAGCATCCGCTGCAACTTATTGCCTCCTTGCCGGCACCATCATTAATTGCGGCCTTTGATTTACTTTCTTCTCTTTGCCAGTTCGGCATAAACATCTTGCGGCGTTACGCCCTGATCGGCAAGCAGCACCAGCAGGTGATAAATTAAATCTGCCGCCTCAGCGGTTACCTCTGCCGGGTTGTTGTTTTTCGCCCCGATAATTACCTCGGCAGCTTCTTCGCCGATCTTTTTGCATATTTTATCAGTACCCTTGTCAAAAAGATAAGTTGTATAGGAACCCTCCGGCCGTGTCCCTTTGCGCTGCAAAATCAGCTGATAAAGCACATCAACAATTTTTTCATCGGCTTTATGTTTTCCGCCGTATACCTCAGCCGGATTAAACCGTTGGCTGCCTTCCACGCTGACCTGGCCGTTTGCCACCCGATAGTGGAAACAGCTGCGGTAACCTTCATGACAGGCCCCGGCACCGATTTGCTCTACCAGAACCAACAGCGTATCTTGATCACAGTCATAATATACCGCTCGCACCTTCTGAATATGGCCGCTTTCTTCTCCCTTGTGCCACATTTTTTTCCTGCTGCGGCTGTAGAACCAGGTTTCGCCGGTGGCCAAGGTCTTTTCTACCGCCTCTTGATTCATCCAGGCCATCATCAGCACTTCTTTGCTTTCTGCATCCTGCACAATGGCCGGAATCAAGCCGGCCTCATTGTATTTTAAATCTGCTGCACTAAACCGCAATTTTTAACCTCCTAACGCCTTACCGGTATCCCTTGTTTATGCAAATATTCCTTCACCTCGGCAATGGAATATTCACCGTAATGGAAAATTGACGCCGCTAAAACCGCATCTGCCTTACCTTCTTTTAGTCCCTCTGCCAAGTGCGCTAATGTTCCTGCACCGCCGGAGGCAATCACCGGTACATCTACCGCTTCTGCCACTGCTCTGGTAAGCTCAATATCGTATCCTTCTTTGGTACCGTCCCGATCCATGCTGGTTAAAAGTATTTCTCCGGCACCTAACTCGGTTACTTTTTTCGCCCATTCTACGGCATCAATGCCGGTGGGTTTATGCCCGCCGTGGGTATAAACCTCCCATTTACCGGGACTGACCTGCCGGGCATCTATGGCCACTACAATGCAGCGGCTGCCAAATTTATTTGCCCCCTCACTGATTACCTGCGGATTATTAATGGCTGCGGTGCCCAGCGATACTTTGTCCGCCCCGGCATGAAAAATTCTCTGCATGTCATCTACCGTTCTAATGCCACCGCCAACTATAAAAGGAATAGAAACTACTTCGGCCGTACGGCGCACCACATCCAGCATAGTTTGCCGATTGTCGTTGGTGGCGGTAATATCTAAAAGTACCAGCTCATCAGCTCCTTCCCGCTCATAAAGGGCTGCCAGTTCCACCGGATCGCCGGCATCACGCAAATTGACAAACTTTACCCCCTTAACTACCCGTCCGGCGGCAACATCCAAACAAGGAATTATCCGCTTAAATAACATAATCTACACCTCCAGTCCATTGGCTACTGCCAACGCTTCCTTAAAATCTACCGTTCCGGCATAAAGGGCTTTCCCTATAATTACCCCTTCAACGCCGTATTGTTCCAGCTTCTTAATGCGGCGCAAGTCATCCAGCGCCGCCACCCCACCGGAGGCAATCACTTTTAAACCGGTTGCCCGCGCCAGCTCGCCGGTTGCCTCAAAGTTTGGGCCTTTAAGGGTTCCGTCCCGCCTGATGTCGGTAAACACTACTCTCTTTATACCCAGCTCTTTCATCCTAAGGGCCAAATCAACGGCTGTAATATCCGTCTCACTCACCCAACCCTGCACAGCCACTTTGCCGTCCCGGGCATCTATGCCAAGCACAATTTTTTCCGGGCCAAACTTGGTAATTGCCTGCTTAATCACTTCCGGCCGCTTAATCGCCGCCGTACCTAAAATTACCCGGGCCACGCCGAAATCAAGCAGCCGCTCAACGGTGCTTACATCCCTAATTCCGCCACCAACTTGTACCGGGATATGTAGCGTGCTCACAATTTCTTTAATCACCGCCAGGTTTTTTGGCGCACCGGCAAAAGCCCCGTCTAAATCTACTACATGCAAGTACTCCGCCCCCAACTGCTGCCACCGCTGAGCAATTTCCGTCGGCTGATTGGAATAAACGGTTTTCTGCTCCAAGCGCCCTTCCACCAATCGGACACACTGGCCGTCCTTTAAGTCAATGGCCGGCAGTATTAACATTTTCCTCACCAACTTTCCAAAAATATGCTTTAAAGAATCCCCTTGGTAGACGGTACTCCTTCCATTCTGCTATCAAATGCCGCTGCTTGACGCACGGCCCGCCCTAAGGCTTTAAAAACCGCTTCAATTATGTGATGGGTGTTTTTGCCGCTGAACACGCGTACGTGCAGCGTAAATTCCCCGTTGTTCGCCAGTGCTCGCATAAATTCTTCTACCAACTCGGTATCAAATGCTCCCACCTTTGCCGCCGGCAGCTCGGCATCAAACAGCAAATAACCGCGACCGCTGAAATCCACCACTGCCAGTGCCAGCGCCTCATCCATCGGCACATAGGCATGTCCGTAACGGGTAATCCCCTTTTTATCACCCAGCGCCTCTTTAATTGCTTTGCCCAAACAAATGCCCACGTCTTCTACCGTATGGTGGGCATCAACATCAAGATCGCCTTCGGCCTGCAGTTCTAAATCTATCCCGCTGTGTTTGGCAAAAAGCGTCAGCATGTGATCAAAAAAGCCTACTCCGGTATTAATGCTGCCCTTACCGCTGCCATCGATATGCAAACTTAAAGAGACATTGGTTTCGTTGGTCCGCCGGTCAATTTTTGCCTGCCGCATTTACTTCACCCCATTGCTACAGATAGTTTTCAGCGCCTGAATAAAAGCGTTATTTTCAGAATCCGTGCCGATTGCCACCCTCAAGTAACCGGGCATGCCGTCACCCATGTTTCTAATTAAAATCCCTTGTTCTATCAGCTGCCTGTGCACCATGTTGCAGTCCTGCTCGGTACGGAACAGCAAAAAGTTAGCTTCCGACGGATAGACCGTTACCCCCGGGGTTTCCTTTAGCGCACTGAAAACCCTTATGCGTTCGGATTTAATTTTTTGCCACTGTTCCGCAAAATGAGCGCGATATTTTAAAGCAATGTAAGCTGCCGCTTGGGAAAAACTGTTTAAGTTGTAAGGTTGTTTAAGGCGCATAAGGGCATTTACTGTTTCCGCATTAGCCAATAAATAACCGATACGCAAACCGGCCAAACCAAATGCCTTGGAAAAAGTGCGTAAGATTACCAAGTTGGGATATTTTTTCAACAGTACCGTGCAATCTTCACCGCCAAACTCTAAATAGGCTTGATCCACCACAATTACCGCATTGGTATTTGCCAGTATTTCTTCAATCACTTCCAGTGGTATGGCATTGCCGGTAGGGTTATTGGGACTGCACAAAAACATCAGTTGTGCCCCGGTACTCCGCGCCGCCATAATCATCACCGCCGGGTTAACGGTAAAATCATCATTAAGTGGTACATTGATCAATTCTGCCCCGACAATGCGGCTTTGAATGCCGTACATAGAAAAAGTCGGTTCTGCAACCACCACTTTTCTGCCGCTTCCAAAGGCAATAGCTAAGTAATAAATTAGCTCATCCGAACCGTTGCCAAACATTACCTGCTCAGCTTGTACCCCGGCATACTCGGCAACTGCATTGCGCAATTTTTCTGCCAACGGATCCGGGTAAACAGAAAATTTAATGCGCCGCAATTCCTCACTAAGCTCTGCCCACGCCTGGGCCGGAAAAGGGTAAGGGTTTTCGTTGGCGTCAAGCTTGACGGAGCACGGATAATCGTGGGGCTGATAAGGTAATAAATTGCGCAGATCTTCCCGCATCAGCTGCAGCGGGTCAAAGTTGGCGCAAACCATTATTTCACCTCCCCCTTTTCTCGGGCAAATGAATCCAGCCGCAAACGAATGGCATTAGCATGGGCATCCAGCCCCTCCACGTTGGCCAGGCGTATGACATGCTCACCCAAACGCTTCAGCGTTTCTTTGGAAAAGGAAATCACTGTTGATTTTTTAACAAAGGCATCTACATTCAAGCCGGAGTAAAATTTAGCGGTACCGCCGGTAGGCAGCACATGGTTGGGGCCGGCCAGATAATCCCCTACCGGTTCGGGGGCATAGGGCCCTAAAAATATCGATCCGGCATTTTGTACTTTACCTACCCAGTTAAAAGGATCTTCCACCAGCAGCTCAAGGTGTTCCGGCGCAAAGCGATTGGCAATGGCAAATGCTTCATCTAAATTTTTGGTAATTACGATGCTGCCGTAGTCACCCAGTGAACTTTTAATTACATTTTGCCGGGACAGCCCGCTAACCTGCTTGGCAATTTCTTGCTGAACCTTGTGTGCCAATTGCTCATCCGGCGTCAGCAACACCGCCGCCGCCAACGGATCATGCTCCGCTTGCGACAGCATATCGGCGGCAATATAGGCCGGATTGGCTTTACTGTCTGCAATTACCAGCACTTCACTCGGTCCGGCCAGCATATCTATATCCACTTTGCCGTAAACCTGCTGCTTGGCAAGGGTCACATAAATGTTGCCCGGTCCGGTAATTTTATCTACCGGGGCAATTGTTTGCGTCCCGTAGGCCAAAGCGGCAATTGCCTGGGCACCGCCAATGCGGTATATTTCATTTGCTCCGGCCTCCCTGGCCGCTACCAGCGTATAAGGGTTTATTTTGCCGTCTTTTCCCGGCGGCGTAACAATCACCACTTCCTTTACGCCGGCCACTTTAGCCGGAACAACGTTCATTAACACCGAAGAAGGATAAGAAGCCCTTCCCCCCGGAACATAAGCACCGACCCGAGACAGCGGTCGCACCATTTGCCCCATCACATTTCCGTCGGCATCCGGCTCAAACCAAGAATCCGCCCGCTGACGACGGTGAAAAGCTTCAATCCGATCCCGGGCCAGCCTTAACGATTCCAGCACCGTTGGTTCAACTAACTTATATGCTTCATCGATTTCCTCTTCCGTTACAATCAACTGTTCTCTACTCAGCTCTACCTGATCAAACTGGGCGGTAAAGCGAAGCAATGCGGCGTCTCCTTCCTGACACACCGCTTCAATAATTTTAGCCACATTTTTTGCTATTTCCCGTTTGTCGGTTTCCCGGCGATACAAAATACCGGCCAAGGCCAGGTCATCAGACTTAAGTATTTTAATCATCAAAAATACCCCCATTAATTACTTTCCTAAAACTTTCTACCAACATGTTTACCCGCTCGGCTTTATACTGATGACTTACCCGGTTGGCAATTAACCTTGCGGTAGAGCGCATCACATCAGCCGCAACCACTAAATTGTTTTCCCGCAGCGTACGCCCGGTAGAAACAATATCCACAATCATTTCTGCCAGACCGACAATTGGTGCCAGTTCAATGTTACCGTGCAGCTTAATAATTTCCATTTGCAAACCCCGACTGCGGAAATACTCCTCCGCTATCCGAGGAAACTTGGTAGCTACCCGGGCACGTCCCCAGCTTTCTAATTTTTTGTCTTTTAAAGATTCCGGAACCGCCACTACAAAACGGCAGCCCCCATACTTTAAATCCAATAACTCATAAACATCCTTTTGCTGTTCCACAATTGTATCTTTACCCACCAAGCCAAAATCAGCCGCACCGTATTCTACATATGTCGGTATATCCGTCGGGCGGCAGATAATGTAGCGCACTGCCTGTTCCGGCACCTCAAAAAGCAGCTGGCGGGATTCCCCCTTTAATTGTTCACAATTGAAGCCCACTGCCTCTAATAATTTTACCGTCGGCTTAAACAGCGTTCCTTTCGGAATGGCAAAGGTAATCAGTTCTGCTGCCGCAACCACAAGTCCGCCTCCTTTAGTTAGTTAAAGCAATGATATGTTAAAATAATAAACCCCCAGAGTGGGGGCGTCAAGATAGTTTTTGTTGTTTATAGAAATATTATTTTTCGTTAACATATATTACCTTGCCAATTCCTTTTTTGTTCGCATACTCTTCCGCCTTTTCTTTTGTTTTCGCTTCAACATCAAGCTGTACCTTTAAACTTTCCGCCCGCAACTGCATACATTTTTGTACGGCAAGGGGCAAATTACCTTCCGCCCACGCTACCAGCACGTCAACAGCCGGCTCTTCGGCGGGGCCCTGCTGCTTTTCTATTGCCGTCAATATTTGATCAATGCTTAAGGCAAAACCGGTAGCAGGCAGATCACAGCCAAAATTACCGAGCAAACGATCGTAACGTCCTCCGCCGCAAACCGGGAAACCTAACCCTAAGGTATAGCCTTCAAAAATCAATCCGGTGTAATAATCCAGTCCTAAAAGCAAACCAAGGTCAATAGTAACTTGTTTTTCCACGCCGTAACATTCTAAGGTGCGGTAAACTTTAGCTAAGTTTGTCAGCGCGTCAAGAGCTTTGCTGCCGTTTAAGATGTCTGCTGCCTGAGCAAGTACCTCCGGTCCGCCCCGTAGCGATACCAGCTTGGTAATCTTGCTTTGAATTTCCGGCGCAATTTCCCGGGCAGCCATTAGTTCGCTCAAGCGGACAAAATCTTTTTTGCCAATGGCTGTTTTAATTGCCTGCACATGTTCACAAGACAGCTGCAGTTCTTCCATTAAGCCGCTAAAGATGCCGACATGACCGATAGAAAACCTAAAGTCCTGCAGGGCGAATGTTTGTAGCGCATTAATCGCCAAAGCCACTACTTCCCCATCCGCAGCGGGGCCGGAGGCCCCCAGCAGTTCCACTCCTGCTTGATAAATTTCATGCATCCGCCCCGACAAGTTGTCTTCATAGTTATAGGCATGGGCTAAGTAGTAAAGGCGCAGCGGCAGCTCAGCTTGACACATTCTGGTAGCCACCAATCTGGCGATCGGCCGGGTAATATCCGGGCGCAGCGCCAAAAGATGGCCGTTGCGATCTATAAACTTATACAGCTTATCATCTGCGCTATCCAGTGAACTTAAGTTTTCAAAGTATTCAAAAGTAGGTGTTACCACTTCCTGATAGCCCCATTTTTCCACTAACTCTAAAAACGACTGTTCCAGCTGACGCTTGCGCCGGGCATCCGCCGGCAAAAGATCCCGGGTTCCTTTTGGCAGTCGGCCAAATCGCGGTGATACCATCATCCTCTCTCCTCGTCCAACGGTTTTTCCGAACCGGTTTGTTTTTCAGCCAATCGTTTTAACACTAACTTATATCCGTCGGCACCGTAGTTTAAGCAGCGCTTTACACGGCTAATCGTCGCGGTACTGGCCCCGGTTTTAGTGGCAATATCGCCATAAGTGCGATTGGCTTCCAACATCTTGGCCACTTCCAACCGCTGGCTTAAAGCCCGCAATTCCGCAACGGTACAGATATCTTCAAAGAATCGGTAGCATTCGTCTATGGTTTCTAAAGTAAGAATTGCTTCGAATAACCGATCATTTAACGGGTTCTTCAGCTTGCCCTTATAACTCACCTGTCATCCCTCCGGTATCCGTATTATATCCGCATTTCGACACCCTATATTTAAAATCCTTTAATACGTTAAAAAAAGAAAGTGCAAAAATACTGCTGAATTACAGCCAAGCAGAGAATAAGCATTTTTACCTAATATTACATAGTATAGAAAAACAGACTTTGCTTTTACTAAGGAGGGCGTTTATGGCAGGAAAATATTGTTACATCAATAAACAAGCGGATGCGGTAGCCTATGTGCGCGGCGGACCGCTGCAACCGAAAATTAACGGTGTTGTGCGTTTTTTTGCCGTACCGGGCGGCACCTGGGTCAGTGTAGAAATAAGCGGTTTGCCGGAATATCAACCGGCGTCCGGCGACAAGGGCCCGATAGGCCCCCATGGCTTTCATATTCATGAATACGGCTGTTGCGAAATCGGCGATCGCGCGGATCCCTTCCAAGCAGCCGGTGGGCACTGGAATCCCCATGGGCAGCCCCACGGCAACCATGCCGGGGATTTCCCGGTACTTTTCTCCAACCGGGGATATGCCAGAATGTGCTTCTTTACAGATAAGTTTAAACCAAGTGAGGTGATAGGTAAAGCAATTATTATTCACGAAAACCCGGACGACTACCGCAGCCAACCGGCCGGAGATGCCGGCAAAAGACTGGCTTGTGGAGTGATCAGGGAAGTTTAGTTAGCGGTTAGTTGTTAGTAGCTTAGATGGTTAGTAGTGTTGGGCAGGAAAGCATGTCTGCCCCTTTTTCTCTTTAAACGCAAATTTTCATGTTGTTGCTAATTGAATGTAGCTTGTTCTCGTATATGTAACATTGCTTTTGGGCGCCAAGGCTACTTGACCTTATGCTTTCGATTAGCCGGCTAATTTAAAAAGCATTGCTAACGGAGGATCAGCGCCGAGGACTGTTTGAGGAACTGCGTGTTTGTACTATCTAACAATCATATATACTAAGGATGATAGTATAAGAAAACTTACTTTCCGTCTGCGCCCTTTTGCCTTGACGGAAAGTAAGTTTTCTTTAGGTAGGTAAATGCCTTGGCGCTAAACGCAACCTTTCCATTTGTAAGGGCAAGGTTATACATTTAGTTAAAAGCAAAAAGTAGGGAACGCTTAAGCGCTCCCTACTTCGAGCATTTTCGCCACCGCGGGCGGAGTTAAAACCACCGCTGCGTTGGATAGCTACTTGCCACCTCAACGCACATGGCGTAATTTTAAGTTCACCGTTTCCGCGGATCGCCGCCTTAATTTTTGCTGCTGACGTAAATGGCCAAGTCTACCACACGGTTAGAATAACCCCATTCGTTATCGTACCAAGCAAGTACTTTAACCATATTGTCGCCAATCACCATGGTGGACAAGCCGTCTACAATGCTGGAATGAGCATCGCCGTTGAAATCTTTTGATACCAGGGGCTCTTCTGTGTAATCCATAATACCTTGCAGCTCATTGGCAGCGGCTTCACGCAGTGCTTCGTTAACTTGCTCAGCGGTTACCGGCTCTTTTAACTCGGCAACTAAGTCTACCAGGGAAACGTTCGGAGTGGGAACCCGCACAGAAATACCGTTAAGTCTTCCCTTCAGTTCGGGCAGTACCAGTGCCACTGCCTTTGCCGCTCCGGTAGTGGTCGGGATAATGCTCATTGACGCCGCTCTTGCCCGCCTATAATCTTTGTGCGGCAAATCAAGAACACGCTGGTCATTGGTGAAAGAGTGTACGGTAGTCATAAAGCCTTTAACAATGCCAAACTTCTCATTGAGTACTTTGGCCACCGGCGCTAAGCAGTTGGTAGTACAAGAGGCGTTAGAAATAATATGATGCTCATTTGGATTGTACTTTTCCTCATTAACACCCATGACAATGGTAATATCTTCGTTTTTCGCCGGAGCAGAAATAATTACTTTGCGGGCACCGGCCGCAATGTGTTGGTTACATTGTTCTTTAGTTCTAAACCGACCGGTTGATTCAATGACAATGTCAACTCCCAGTTCACCCCAAGGAAGCTTGGTCGGGTCGGGTTCAGCATACACTTTGATTTCATGCCCGTTAATAACAATGCTGTCATCAGTTGCACTTACATCAGCTTGCAAACGGCCATGAACGGAATCATATTTCAACAGATGTGCCAAGGTAGCAGGTTCAGTTAAGTCATTGATAGCGACAATATTTATCGGTGCATCATCGGATTCAAGGTAACCTCTTTCCAAGGCCACTCTCAATACCGCACGGCCAATACGGCCAAAACCGTTAATTGCTATTTTGGTTGCCGTCATATTATCATTCCCCCTATATTTTTTAATCATGGATAAAAAAGGAAAAGCCGCACTACAGTAGGTAACGGTTAATTACCTCTAACTATAAGTGCGGCTCTCTTCATTCTCGCCTTTTATCAAGTTAGCTTAAGTAAATTATAACATTAAATAACTTATTTATCCATATATTAAGTTTAAGTTTATATTAATTATTTATTAATATTGCAAGTTCCACAGCTTCCGCAAACTGGTGCTGATAGTGGTAATTCCTTTGCTCAAAGCTTCCTTGGCATCTTCTTCGTTTCTCAATAGCCCTCCGGCTAAAATCGGAATGCCTAGGGCCTCTTTTAACTCCTGCACAACATAAGCGGGAACGGTGGCAGGAAGGATCTCCACCGCATGCGGTTTAACACTGCCGGCTAATTTTATGCCGGTTTTTACCGACTCGGAATCAACTATAAAAAGACGTTGAATGGTGCACATTCCTTCCTCTCGGGCATATTTAATTAAGTTTGGTTTAGTACTGACAATTCCGGTCAGTCCCAACTTAGCCAACAAGTGAACTCCCGCTCTGTCCTTGCCAACCCCCTCCAAAAGATCTATGTGAACAAACAACCGCTTGCCCTTACTTTTAGCTTTTCGAATTATTCCCGGCAAATAATTGATATCGCCGCCCAGTAAAATAATGTTGACGATATTGGGGTGGTTTAGTGCTTCCGGTAAGTCCTCAATTCTGCGAATACAAGCCGCAACTCTTTTCTCTTCCCAATAATCCGCTTGCATCCCTCACCCCCCCAATCACAGCAGCTGACAAAAACTTGTTAATTACTTCACATTATCATATCACATCTTATTGTTTTTGTCTTGTAGTTGCAGCGCTTTTTTGCCAATATCCCGGCGATAATGAGCGCCTTTAAAATTAATTTTCTCCACTGCACTGTAAGCCTGAACAATGGCATCGGAAATGTTTTTGCCCCGAGCGGTAACACCCAACACTCTGCCGCCGTTGGTGACAAGCTGCCCATCCTTAACAGCCGTGCCGGCATGAAAAACAACTGCCTCTTTTTCCGCTTCTTCCAAACCGGTGATCACTTCTCCCTTTTTGTAATTACCCGGATAGCCCTCTGATGCCATCACTACGCACACAGCCGCCCCCTGTTTCCAATTGATTTCAATTTCATGTAAACGCCGATCAATAATTGCTTCCATGATTTCCACCAAATCGGTATCCAACATCGTTAATAAGGGCTGCGCTTCCGGATCCCCAAAACGCACATTGTATTCCAGTACTTTTGGCCCCTCTGCCGTGAGCATCAATCCGGCATATAACACACCTTGATATTCCCAATTGTTTTCCTTCAAGCCTTGAAGGGTTGGCAGAAGAATTTCACTCTTTACCTTCTCTTGCAATTCCGGTGTAAAAATCGGTGCCGGGGCATAGGCACCCATTCCTCCGGTGTTGGGACCAAGATCATTGTCAAAGACTCGCTTGTGATCTTGAGAGGCAATCATCGGCACAATTGTTTCTCCGTCGGTAAAAGCCAGTACGCTGACTTCTTCTCCGGTCAGCAGTTCTTCAATTACCACCTGCCGCCCGGCCTGCTCACCAAACTTCTTGTCAATCAATACACTGCGTACCGCCTCTAATGCATCGGCCGGGTGCTGACAAATCATTACCCCTTTGCCGGCTGCCAAGCCTGATGCCTTCACCACCAATGGTTTGGCTTTGTCCCGCACATACTGCATTGCCTCATCCGCCCGGGAAAAAGCTGCATAGCTAGCGGTAGGAATGCCGTACTTTGCCATAAAGTGTTTAGCTAAAGCTTTGCTGCCTTCCAATTGGGCCGCGTTTCTGCCGGGACCGAAAATGCGCAAACCCGCTTCTTTAAAGCGATCCACAATACCGTTAACCAGCGGAGCCTCCGGGCCGACAACGGTGAGATCAATTTTCTCCTTCCGGGCAAAATTTAATAAAGCTTCCGTATCTTCCGTACTGATGTTCACACATTCTGCCTGCCGGGCAATACCGGCATTGCCCGGGGCACAATATATTTTATCTACCAACGGGCTTTGGGCAATTTTCCATACCAGCGCATGTTCTCGCCCGCCGCCGCCAACAACCAAAACCTTCATCGTATTCCTCCTATTTAACATTCTTATTCTGTATGCGGTCAAGTTTTGCTTGCTGTCAAGGCATTTGACCTTATGCTTTCGATTAGCCGGCGAATTCAAAGGGCAACAGCGCCGGGGCTCATTCATTTATTTCTGCCGGCCTGTTTGCTAAGCTAAATTCCAAACTGCCCACAAGCAACATTACTTTTGCGAACAGGGGCGGCTTCACCGCCCCTAGGACATCTGCCTGCGCCCTTTTTTACGAAAGATAAATGCCTTGACAGTCTATATGCTTTGACCGCCTATAGTCACTTAGTGTTTAAAGTGCCGCATACCGGTAAATACCATTGCTATACCGTGCTCATTGCAGGCATCAATTGACTCTTGATCCCGTATTGAACCACCGGGTTGAATGATTGCGGTAATACCGGCTTTTGCCGCCGCATCTACCGTGTCTCTAAAGGGGAAGAATGCATCCGAGGCCAGCACCGCCCCGCGGCATTTATCGCCGGCATGACTGAAGGCAATATTGGCGGAACCCACCCGATTCATTTGCCCGGCACCAACGCCAAGCAGCTGCTTTCCTTTAGTGACGACAATGGCATTAGACTTCACATGCTTGACAATGGTCATCGCAAAGATTAGTTCGTCTAACTGTTCCTGCGTCGGCTGTTTTTCGGTTACTACCCGCATTTCCTCCGGATTAACCACTTCCCGGTCTACCTGCTGCAGCAACAGACCACCGTTTATTTTGCGAATTTCAAAGTCATCATTGGTTTGCTCCGTTAGGTCACCTACCTTCAGCAAACGCAGATTGGGTTTTTTAGTCAGTATTTCTAATGCCTCGGCGGAAAAATCCGGAGCAATGACCGCTTCCAAGAAAATTTCACTCATTTTTTCGGCGGTAGCGGCATCAACTTCCCGGTTTAAGGCTACAATACCACCAAAAGCGGACACCGGATCACCGGCAAAGGCTTTCTCATAGGCTACGCTTAAATTGGCGTCACTGGCGCAGCCGCAAGGGTTATTGTGCTTAATAATCGCCGCTGTCGGTTCCGAAAACTCACGCACCAACTCCAGTGCGGCATTGGCGTCTAACAGGTTATTGTAAGACAGCTCTTTACCGTGCAGCTGCTTTGCATTGGCAATGCATGCACCGCGTACAGAAAGATCCCGGTAAAAGGCAGCCTTTTGATGCGGATTTTCCCCGTATCTCAACTGCTGCACCAATTGAGCGGAAAGATTTAACTCTGCCGGGAAGCTTTCACCGGCAACACCGCTGAGATAGTTAGAAATAGCACTGTCATAACCGGCAGTGTGAGCAAAGGCTTGGCATGCTAAAGACAGGCGCAGTTCATCAGTAACCTGATCATTTTTTATCGCCGTTAATACTTCTTGGTACCTTTCCGGGTCAACTACCACCAACACGTGTTGATAGTTTTTGGCAGCCGCCCGCACCATTGTCGGTCCGCCGATATCAATATTTTCAATAGCTTCAGCCAAAGTAACATCCGGCTTGGCCACTGTCTCTTTAAAAGGATATAAATTCACTACCACCAGGTCAATAGGGGTGATATTCAACTCTTTAAGCTGTGCTAAATGTTCAGGTGTGCGCTGGGCCAGTATCCCGGCGTGAACGTTAGGGTGCAGCGTTTTTACCCGGCCGTCCAAGATTTCCGGAAAACCGGTCACATCGGATATGTAAGTTACCGGCACGTTGGCTTCCTGCAAGGCTTTGGCTGTGCCCCCGGTTGAGACAATTTCCACCCCCAACTCGCTCAATCCCCGAGCAAATTCCACCAAACCGCTCTTGTTTGACACACTAATCAGTGCCCGTTTAATCAAAATGGAAACCTCCTTTATTTTTCCTTCTATGCAACATAGGGCGCGACTAATCGCGCCCCAAGCTGATTCAGATGATTACTTTTTGCCTTCAATTATGGTTACTTTTCGCTTCTCCGTTTTCAACCTACCGTCAGCATATAAACCGATTGCTTGGGGATAAATAATGTGTTCCTGAGTTAAAATTCTTGCCGCCAGCGTCTCCTCGGTATCATTATCGTATACCGGCACTGCAGCCTGCAAAATAATCGGTCCGGTATCCATACCTTCATCTACAAAGTGGACGGTACAGCCCGATATTTTAACCCCATATTCTAAAGCTTGCCGTTGCGCGTGCAGGCCGGGAAAAGCCGGTAACAGTGAGGGGTGAATGTTCATTATTTGCTGCGGATAAGCATCAAGCAGCCTTTTGCCCACAAGCCGCATATATCCCGCCAAACAAACCAATTCTACCCCATGCTGACGCAGCAATTCCACTATTCGGGCTTCATATGAATCTTTATCCGGATAAGCATGAAAGTCAACGTAGTAAGCAGGAATGTTCCGCGCTTTGGCCCGTTCCAACGCATAAGCATTTGGTTTATCGCTGATTACCACCGCCACATGGGCATTAATTTTGCCGCCGGCACAGGCATCCATGATTGACTGTAAGTTAGAGCCACGTCCGGAAGCAAGTACGCCAAGGGTAAGCGCCTTCATTACTCCACATCCTCACCCAGGTATTTAACTTTTCTTTCTCCGGCAGTAATTTCACCGATCGTCACCGCTTTTTCACCACGCTCATTAAGTTCAGCCAACACTGCGTCTGCTTGTTCAGGCGGCACAACCAATATAAAGCCTATCCCCATGTTAAAAGTTCGCAGCATTTCCGCTTCTTCTATTTGCCCGATTCTTTGTAAAAGTTTAAAAATAACCGGCACCGACCATTTGCTGCGATCTACTACTGCGGAACAGTTTTCCGGCAGCACCCGGGGCAGGTTTTCGGTTATACCGCCGCCTGTAATGTGGGTCATTCCCTTGACGGTAAATCTCTCCAACAGCGGCAACACCGTGCTCACGTAAATGCGCGTCGGTTCCAACAACTCCTCACCGACTGTACGGCCCAGTTCCGGCAGAAATTGTTCGGGTTGGTACCCGGCTACCTCAAACAAGGCCTGACGCACCAGCGAATAACCGTTGGAGTGCAGTCCTGATGAAGGCAGGCCAATTAATACATCGCCCGGTGTAATCTTTGAACCGTCAATGATCTTATCTTTATCCACCACCCCAACGGCAAATCCCGCAATATCGTACTCATCCGGGGCATAAAAGCCGGGCATTTCTGCAGTTTCCCCACCAATCAGCGCACAACCGGCCTGCCGGCAGCCTTCCGCCACTCCTTCCACAATTTCCGCTACCCGTTCCGGAACTAATTTACCTACTGCCAAGTAATCTAAAAAGAAAAGGGGCTCCGCTCCACTGACAAGAATATCATTGACACACATCGCCACCGCATCAATGCCGATGGTGTGATGAACATTTAACAGGTGTGCTATCTTAAGTTTAGTGCCCACACCGTCGGTACCGGATACCAGCACCGGTTGGCGGTAGTTTGCAGTATCCAGCGCAAATAACCCGCCAAAACCGCCGATATCGGTAACAACTTCCGGGCGAAAGGTAGTTTGTACCGCTTTCTTTATCAAATCTACCGCCCGGTTACCGGCAGAAATATCTACCCCTGCACCGGCATAGGTAAGTGCCTGCTTTTTATTAGCGACTGAATTTTCCGGCATCAGCATAAAACCTCCACTGGATACTTATTATCAAAACAGGCGGTACAAAATCCGGGAGCGTTTTCCCCAAAGACTTTTATTAAGCCTTCAATACTTAAGTAATGCAGTCCGTCAACACCCACCATATTTTTTATCTCTTCTAACGACTTGTCTGCAGCCACCAAGCTGCCGCCTTTGGTATCTATCCCGTAGTGACAGCCCGCTATTACCGGCGGCGAACTCAAACATAAATGTACTTCGGCTACACCGCATTGCCGCAACATTTTCACAATTTTTTTACTGGTCGTACCCCTTACAAGGGAATCGTCAATCAGCACAATTTTTTTACCTGCTATTACTTCGCGCACCGGATTAAGTTTTAAACGCACTCCTAAATCACGCCGGTCTTGAGTGGGTTGAATAAAGGTGCGACCGATATAGCGGTTTTTCATCAAACCTTCTTCATAAGGAATGCCGGATTCTTCCGCATAGCCCCGGGCAGCGGCAATTCCGCTGTCCGGTACCGGAATGACAATATCGGCATCCACCTGATATTCCCGCGCCAGTTGGCGACCCATTTCCCGGCGCACTTTATTGACGTTATAACCGTCTATAGTACTGTCCGGGCGAGCTAAATAAATATATTCAAAGATGCAGTGTGCCGGTCGGGGTGCGGCCAGAGTTTGCAGCGAGGTTAAGCCGTCCTTGTCTAGGCGCACAATTTCCCCCGGCTTGACATCGCGCACAAACTCTGCCCCTACGGTATCAAGTGCACAACTTTCCGAAGCAACCACCCAGCCGCCGTCCAGACGGCCCAAACACAAGGGACGAAAACCATAAGGGTCGCGCACTGCATATAAAGTATCCTCAGTCAGCACTACCAGCGAATATGCCCCCTTAAGATCTATCATCGCCTTCATAACCGCTTCTTCTATACTATTCTGATGATAACGGGCAATTAAGTTGGCGATCACTTCACTGTCAGTACTTGTTTGAAACACTACCCCGTTGTTAAACAGCATCTCTCTAATGTTGCCGACATTGGCCAAACTGCCGTTGTGAGCTATACCAATTACTCCCTGGCGGTGTTGAAACACCAGCGGTTGGGCATTGGTTACATCGATGGGGCCGATGCCGGCATAACGCACATGCCCGATGGCAGCGTGACCGGATAAAGCTTTTAGTTTTTCTTTGGAAAACACCTCGGAAACCAATCCCGTTCCCTTTAACAAGTCAATGTTCCGGCCGTTAGTTGCGGCAATGCCGGCACTTTCCTGCCCGCGATGCTGCAGCGCATATAAGCCGTAATAAGTCAACTGCACCACATCCACACCCGGAGCATAAATGCCGAACACGCCGCATTCCTCCTGCATCTTATCCTGCTGCCACCACGCCTTATAGTCTCTTACGCCATCAAACATGTTATTGCCCCCCGCCATTTTCTCTCCATTTCCGATACCGGCAGGTCAATTGTGCGGAAGGATTCATCGGCAGTGGCAACATCTATTTTTAAAGCATCGCCCTTTACCGTTCCCAAACGGGTAAAAGGTACGTTTTTTATTGTCAATAAACGAATCAATTCTGCCACTTTATCTTCACCGGAAGTAACAATAATGCGCGATTGACTTTCACCGAACAACAACGCATCCATCCGCATGTTTTTATTTACTGTAACTTCTGCGCCAATACCGCCGGAAATACATGCTTCCGCCAGCGCTACCGCCAAACCGCCTTCCGAACAATCGTGGGCAGATTTAACTAAGCCGCTCTTAATAGCCTGTAAAACAGCCTGCTGCACTTGTTTTTCCAAATCTAAATCCAGCATCGGCGGTTTTCCCGCGGCCTCAATACCATGAATCACTTTTAAATATTCGCTGCCGCCAAGTTCTTCCTTGGTTTCGCCAACCAAAATAATGGTATCCCCTTCGTCTTTAAAAGCTTGAGTGCATACATGCTGCAAATCTTCAACCAAACCAACCATACCTACTATTGGGGTGGGGTATACCGCTGTCCCGCGAGTTTCATTATAAAAGCTCACATTGCCGCCGGTGACCGGAGTATCCAGTTTACGGCAGGCCTCACTCATTCCTTCTACCGCCTTGCGGAACTGCCACATTATTTCCGGCTTTTCCGGATTACCGAAATTCAAACAGTTAGTAATTGCCAGCGGCTGTGCTCCGGCACAAACCAAATTGCGGGCAGCCTCCGCTACCGCAATCATTCCGCCAACATAAGGATCAAGGTAGCAGTAACGTCCGTTGCAGTCGGTAGTTAAGGCAATTCCCTTGTTGGTACCTTTAATTCTCAGTACGGCGGCATCTGAGCCGGGACACACCACGGTATTTAACCCCGCCGTGTGGTCATACTGGCGGTAAACCCATTCTTTGCTGGCGATATTAGGGGATTGTAACAAACTAAGCAGCGCCGATGAATATTCCTCACGCTCCGGTATGCTCTCTAAATTAAGTTTTTGCACTTCGTCCAAATAATCCGGCCTGCTATAGGGGCGGTGATAAACCGGGGCGTCTTCGGCAAGGGCTTTGGCCGGTATTTCTGCCACTACTTGCTCTCCTTCAGTTAAGCGCAACATGCCGTCATCGGTTACCTTACCGACCACTACCGCTTCTAAATCCCACTTGGCAAATATTTCCTTAACTTTATCTTCCGTACCTTTCTTTACTACCAGCAGCATGCGTTCCTGGGATTCCGAGAGCATCAGCTCATAAGCGGTCATCCCTTCTTCCCGGCGGGGCACCAACAGCAAGTCCATTTCAATACCGGTTCCCGCCCGACTGGCCATCTCACAGGATGAACTGGTTAAACCGGCCGCTCCCATATCCTGAATGCCGACTACATATCCGCTTTTCATTACTTCCAAGCAGGCCTCCATCAGTAATTTTTCCATAAAGGGATCGCCTGCCTGCACCGTCGGAGACTCCTCAGCCGCATCTGCGGACAGCTCCTCAGAGGCAAAAGTAGCTCCGTGAATACCGTCCCGTCCGGTTCGGGCACCGACAACCATTACCGGATTGCCAATACCGGTTGCCACTCCCTTTTTAATTTCCTGATGATCAATTAAGCCGACACCCATCACATTTACCAGCGGGTTTTCTTCATAACTGGGGGAAAAATAAATTTCGCCGCCCACAGTAGGGATGCCGACGCGGTTGCCGTAACCGGCAGCACCGGAAACAACCCCGTTAAGCAAATAGCGGGTCCGGTCATTATCCAGGTTGCCAAAGCGTAAGGAATCCAATACCGCTATTGGCCGCGCGCCCATAGTAAATATATCGCGCAAAATGCCGCCTATACCGGTAGCTGCCCCCTGATAAGGCTCAATGGCTGAGGGGTGGTTATGGCTTTCAATTTTAAAAACCACGGCTTGTCCGTCACCAATATCAATAATACCGGCATTTTCACCCGGTCCCTGCAAAACTCTCTCGCCCTCAGTGGGAAACATTTTTAGCACCGGGCGTGAAGTTTTGTAGCTGCAGTGCTCTGACCACATCGCTGAAAAGATACCTAATTCTACATAGTTAGGCTCGCGTCCCAGTATGTCTTTAATTTTTTCATATTCTTCATCGGTTAGACCCATTTCCCGCCAAACTTGTGGTTCCATTAGTTACGCCCCCCTTGCCATGCTGATAAAATGGATTTAAACAACAATGCTCCTTGGGTGTTTCCTAAAATTTCTTCCGCACAACGCTCAGGATGAGGCATCATACCTAACACATTTCCTTTTTCATTGCAAATTCCGGCGATGTTTTCCAGCGAACCGTTGGGATTAGCCTCAGCAGTGGTTTCCCCATTTTGATTACAATATCTAAACACAATTTGCCGGTTGGCCGTCATCCGCTCAAGTGTAGCTTGATCACAATAATAGTTTCCTTCACCGTGAGCTATCGGTACTTTAATTACCTGGCCGTCCTTATATTGGTTGGTGAAAGCAGTAGTCGCGTTTTCTACCCGCAGATAAACCTCCTGACAACAAAACTGCAAACTATTGTTGCGGCGCATCGCTCCGGGCAGCAGCTGCGCTTCCAAAAGCACTTGAAAGCCGTTACCAATGCCCAGTACTAAACCACCCTTATTGGCAAACTCAATTACCGCCTCCATAACCGGTGAATACCGGGCAATGGCTCCACTGCGCAGGTAATCACCGTAAGAAGAGCCGCCGGGCAAAATTATACAGTCAAAACCGTCAACGCTCTTATTTTTGTGCCAAATATATTCTGCCGGCTGCCGGAGTACGCTGCGCACTACATGCAGGCAGTCAGCTTCGCCGCTTGAGCCCGGAAACACCACGACACCAAATTTCATTTCTTTATACCTCCTGCAGGGTGAATGTGTAGTCTTCAATTACCGGGTTAACCAACAGTTTTTGACACATATCATGCACTTGTGAGGCAGCGGCGTCTTTGTCGGCGGCGTTAATATCCACCTCTATATAACGGCCGACACGCACATCTTGCACATTTTCAAAACCTAGGCCATGCAGTGACTTTTTAGCAGCCGAACCTTGAGGATCCAGAACACTTTTGCGCAAGGTAACATAAATTTTTGCTTGATACATAATAAGTACACCTCCGTTGTTAATTTTTAAATTTTACGGTAACTTTACAGCTGAATTTCTTTTCCGGTAAGCCGGCGATAAATCTCTTTATACGCGTCCTCAACATTTCCCAGATCGCGGCGGAAACGATCCTTATCTAGTTTCTCCTTTGTGTCGCGATCCCAAAACCGGCAGGTATCGGGAGAAATTTCATCACCCAAAAGCACCTCACCGTGATGCAAACCGAACTCCAGTTTATAATCCACTAAAATAATGTTTTTACCCAGCAAATATTCCGAAAGAATTTGATTTACCTTTAAAGCCGTTTCCCGAATAATCTGCAATTGCTCCTTTGTTGCCAGCTTTAACGCCCGAACATGATCGTCATTTATCAGCGGATCGCCCAGCTCATCACTTTTATAACAATACTCAACCACCGGCCCGCCCAAGTCGGTACCTTCTTTTAGACCCAGGCGTTTAGCCATGCTGCCGGCAGCCAAGTTGCGCACAATAACCTCCACCGGCAGAATTTCCAGTGCTTTAACTATTTGTTCCCGTTCATTAATCAATTTAACAAAGTGATTGGCTACACCCTTTTCCGCCAGCAGGGTAAAAAAGTGCGCGCTGATTAAATTGTTTAAGATCCCTTTACCGACAATGGTGCCTTTTTTCAAACCGTTAAAAGCGGTAGCATCATCTTTATATTCCACCCACAGATAGTCTTCTTCATTTGTGCGGTATACTTTTTTCGCCTTTCCCTCATATAACTGGTTAAGTTTTTCCATTCAAACACCCCTCCTTACAGCCCAAAGCGGGCATAAATTTCATCAATATGTCTTAGGTAATAGCTGTATTCAAAAATATCATCCAGTTCTTCCCTAGATAGCAGTGCCATTACATCAGCATCAGCAGCCAACAGTTCCTTAAACTCTTTTTTCGTCCGCCAGCATTCCATGGCATTGCGCTGTACGTATTCATAGGCTTGTTCTCTGCTAATTCCCTTATCAATTAAAGCCAGCAGCACCCGCTGAGAAAACACCAAGCCTTTGGTGCGCTCTAAGTTATGTTTCATTTTTTCGGGGTAAACCAACAGGTTACTGATAATGTCAGTCATTTTCATCAGCATGTAGTCTAACAACGTGGTGCTGTCCGGAATAATTACCCGCTCCACCGAAGAATGGGAGATATCTCTTTCGTGCCAAAGGGCTACATTCTCCATTGCTGCCAAAGCATTACCCCGTAAAATGCGGGACATGCCGCTGATTCTTTCGGTAACAATGGGATTGCGTTTATGGGGCATAGCTGACGAGCCTTTTTGCCCTTTAGCAAAAAACTCTTCCGCTTCCCTGATATCGGTGCGCTGCAGTGAGCGAATTTCTACAGCAATTTTTTCTAAAGTGCAGCCTATTACCGCCAGTGTAGTCATAAATTCGGCATGCCGATCCCGCTGCAGTACCTGAGTGGAAATAGCTGCCGGTTTCAACCCCAAACGCTCGCAGACATATGCTTCTACTCTGGGATCGATATTGGCATAGGTACCAACCGCACCGGAAATTTTACCGACACTGATTGTTTCTATCGCCCTTTTCATTCGTTCAATGTTGCGATCTGTCTCCGCTACCCACAGCAGCATTTTTAAGCCAAATGTCATCGGTTCGGCATGAATGCCGTGAGTGCGGCCAATCATCACGGTATGGCGGTGTTCTTTTGCTTTTTCCAAGAGCGCTTCCCTAAACTTTTCCAAGCGGCTTAATATTTGCTCGCCTGCTTCCTTCATTCTAACGCTCAAGGCGGTGTCAACCACATCGGAGGAAGTTAAACCCATGTGGATGTATTTACTTTCCTCACCCACATACTCCGCCACACAGGTGGTAAAGGCAATTACGTCATGGCGTACAACTTTTTCAATTTCTAAAATGCGTTCTACCGAAAAACCAGCCTTTTGTTTAATTGCCTCTACTGCCTCTTTGGGGATTTTCCCCAATTCAGCCATAGCCTCACAGGCATAAATTTCTACATCCAACCATTTTTGATATTTGTTTTCTTCCGACCAGATCCGTTTCATTTCCGGCAAAGTATATCGTTCAATCATTGATCTGCCTCCTACTCTTTATCGGCCAAGTAGCCGTCAATGCCAAGCTCCTTTAGCTTAGCTGCCTTTTTGTTCACTTCTTGGGCCATTTCTTTTTTATACTCTAATATTTTTTTCCGCACCCCTTCGTCTGATGCCCCGATAATTTGGGCAGCCAGAATAGCGGCATTTTTCGCTCCGTTAATCGCTACCGTGGCCACCGGTACCCCGGACGGCATCTGCACCATCGCATACAGGGCATCAACGCCGTTTAACGCCCCGGACTTAATCGGTACACCAATTACCGGCAACGGTGTCAAAGCGGCAATTACACCGGGCAAATGAGCGGCTAAACCGGCAGCGGCGATAATTACTTTTAACCCGCGCTCACTGGCACTGCGGGCATATTCAGCGGTTTGCTCCGGCAAACGGTGAGCTGAAGAAATAATCACCTCATACGGAATGCCGAATTTGTCCAACATATCCGCTGCCCCGCGCATCACCGGCAAATCCGAATCACTGCCGATGACAATGCCAACTAGTGGTTTTGTCAAGGTGAAAACCCTCCTTATAAATTTTTATTAAGTAGTATAAACTGGAACACCTTTTGTAATTAGAGCTTAAGTTAGCTGTTTACAAAAGGTGCCAGATGTTTTTGTATTCATTTAGTCCAATAAATTTCTGCTGTTAACTTAAAAACGCATAGCGTACTACTACCAATGCCGCCAAAATCCACATCAGCCAATGTACTTCCTTAGCACGGCCGGCAACTGTCTTTAATAACACATAAGAAACAATACCGGCAGCAATACCGTTGGCAATATTATAGGTAAAGGGCATCAATGTAAAAGTTAAAAATGCGGGAAAACCTTCGGTAAAATCGTCAAAGTCAATGCTTCTAATAGCAGACACCATTAACACACCGACAATGATTAAAGCCGGGGCTGTTGCGGCACTGGGTATTAATCCTGCAAGGGGCGCCAGTACTAGGGCAAGTAAAAACAGTACACCGGTGGTTACCGCCGTTAATCCGGTACGTCCGCCTTCACTGATACCGGACGAACTCTCAACATAAGCAGTAACAGCACTTGTACCCATCAGTGCACCAAAAGAGACCCCAAAAGCGTCTACCAGCATTGCTTTACCGATCTTCGGGTTGTTACCGTCTTTATTTAATAAACCTGCTTTATCAGCAGTACCGAGCAGCGTGCCAAAAGTATCAAACAGTTCGACAAAGGTAAAGGTAAATACTACCGTCCAAATACCGATATCCAAAGCGGCTTTAATATCCAGCGCGCCCACTGCCAGATTATCTAAATTAGGCAGAGCAAACAAAGTAAATTCTTCGGGAATAACGGTAACGCCCAGCGGAATACCGATAACGGTGGTAGCCAAGATACCGATTAACAACGAACCCTTAATGCGCCGAGCCATCAAAATACCGGTAATGGCCAAACCAATTAACGCCAGCAGTGTATTGGGGTTGCTAAAACTGCCCAGCACAATATTCCACTCAAAAGACATTAAATTAACAGGGCCGGCGGCAAGGGATTCCACCGTAGATGATGTCGGTGCTGCTTGAACAACCATAATTTCAGCCATCTTAACACCGACAACGGTAATAAAGAGACCGATACCCACTGTAATCGCACGTTTCATCGAATCAGGAACCGCAACTACCATCAGCTGGCGAACTTGAGTTACGGTTAAAATAATAAAAATAATACCGGAAATAAATACCGCACCCAATGCCGCCTGCCAAGGCATTCCTAAGCCTTCCGCCGCCACTGCGGCAAAGTAAGCGTTTAAACCCATACCGGGGGCAAGGGCAACGGGAAAGTTAACAAAAAGCCCCATTAAAATGGTGACAATACCGGCCGACACTGCCGTGGCAAAAAACACGGCGTCCCTGTCCATACCGGTACTGCTTAATATGGTGGGATTCAAGAAAAGAATATAGGCCATGGTCACAAAAGTAGTCAGACCGGCAATTACTTCTGTCTTAACGTCTGTGTTGTACTGCTTCAACTGAAAGTATTTTTCGAACATCTATTTGTTTTCCTCCTTATGCTACTTACATTTATTATGCTTTACCGGCAAAACGAATTGTATTATCTTTTCTAAATCACCACCCTAAAAATAATGGTAAAAGCAAATAAACCCAGGCGCAGATTTCACTGATTGCGTGTGAAACCTACCGCCTGGGCTTTTATCCCTAAGGTGTAACCGATCAATAATAATCGGTTTGTACCGCTTGGACCGAACCATCGATCTAATCGAACTAAATCGATCTACACCGATGTGGAACCCTAGGTACACTTTCTCACGTAGCCAGGCAATTTACGGTTGCCCGGTAGAAACTCTTGAGCCATATTCTCAAGGATATACGAGAGCCTAATATTCAATTACACTACCATATTAACAAGTATCGCCAAACATGTCAAATGAAATTATAAAAAACAGTTATTTTGAAAATATTGCGATATTTATAATGCAACTTTATTTACCGCTAATGGCCCATTCTGTTAAAGCGGGTACATAGGTAATTAAGAGCAGTACAGTCAGCATTACACACCAGAACTTGATCATCGCTTTGGACAATTTACCCATTGGTTCCCCGGAGACGTTACTGGCTACGAATAAGGCAGTACCCACCGGCGGAGTTAACAAACCAATAGTTAAGTTAACAACCATAATCAAACCAAACTGCACCATACTTACATCCAAAGAAGCAGCAACCGGTGCTAAGATGGGAGCCAAAAGGATAATCGCCGGACCGCTATCCAGAAACATACCGGAAACCAATAAAATTAAGTTAATTATTAACAGTATTACTATTCTGTCATCAGAAACGGATAACAAAGCTTCAGAAATCCGTTGCGGAATTTGTTCACTGGTTAAAAGCCAACCAAATAAAGAAGTCGTGGCAATAATAAAGGATATGACCGCAGTATTAATTGCCGACTTGGCAAAGACATCCGGAAGATCGCTCCATTTAAGTTGTTTATAAATAAATTTACCTACTATAAAAGCATAAACAGCAGCTACCGCTCCACCTTCTGTTGGGGTAAAAATCCCACCACGAATACCAACGATAATAATGATCGGCATGATTAAAGCCCAAATGGCATTTTTAAAACGACGACCTTTTTCTGCCCAAGAAACACTACCTTCTGTTGGGTAGTTGTTTTTTCTGGCCACCACATAAGACACAATCATTAACCCAAAAGCAATTAACAGACCGGGTACAAATCCGGCTAAAAATAAGTCGCCAATCGATGCTTGCGTTGTCACCCCAAAAATAATCAAGGCAATACTGGGGGGTATAATTAAACCAATACTACCGGCACTGGCAACTAATGCCGCAGAAAAAGATTTATCGTAACCGCGCTTGGCCATTTCCGGCACCATAATTGAACCAATTGCCGCGGTATCGGCAACCCCTGAACCGGAAATACCGCCCAGAATTACCCCCGTAACCGAGACCACCTGAGCCAAGCTACCGCGAATTGAACCAACCAATGCTAAAGCAAAATCAATAATTCTACTGGTAATACCACCGGCGTTCATTAATGCCCCAGCCAGCATAAAAAAGGGAATGGCCATCAAGGGAAAAGAATCTGCCGCGGCAAAAAGCCTTTGAATGAGAATTTGTAACGGATAATCACCTACAAATACCATTGCCAGCAAGGACGCGATTCCAAGCACAAAGGCAATCGGCACACCAAATATAATGAAAATTATAAAACTTGCAAATAATATTCCGGCCATTATTTAGCGCCTCCGCTCTTAAACTCTTCGTAAAAATTCTTCAATATATAGAAAGCAATCAGCAGACCACTAACCGGGAGCACAAGATAAACATAATACATTGGCATTTGGGTAGCTGCGCTCACCTGGTGGGCACCGTATTGCAGCATATTCCAACCGGTGTAAGTCATCACTAAGCTAAAGGCAAGCATTGCCAAAAATGCAATTATTCTCACCACTTTTTGTAGAAAAACAGGCATCATTTTCACAAAACTGTCGATAGCTACATGAGCTTTTTCCCTTAAAGCCAAGGCCGCACCTATAAAGGTAATCCAGATAAACAAGTAGCGGCCAATTTCTTCGGACCAGTATAAAGAATGATGAAAGATATATCTAGCCACAACTTGGGAAAAAATAATTGTTACCATTAAAAACATTAAAAAGGCACATAAATAGTAAATAAATTTAAATAATATGTTTTCAAATTTTTGCACCAACCTAACCCCCCGAATGACGGAGCGGGTATTCCTCTCCAGTAAGAAGAGAGGAATACCGGCACACCCATCTTACTTAAGCTTTAAGTGTTTCTACAATTTTTTCATAGATATCCGGAGCAATTTGATCTGCAAACTTTTGGTGTACACTACGGGCACGCTCAATAAACGGAGCCTTATCCGGATATGTTACTGTCATGCCGCTATCAACCATTTCTTGCAGCAAGCTTTCGGTTTGTTCTTTAACCAACTCGTTTTGATATTCTGTTGCTACTGCTGCTGCATCTTGAATAGCCTTTTGATGCTCAGGACTTAACTTTTCCCAAGTTAGGTTGCTCATTGCCAGCACTACGTACTCATACTTGTGGTCGGTCATAGCAATGTACTTTTGTACTTCATGAATCCGACCGCCGTGAATGAACGGAATCGGGTTTTCCTGTCCGTCAATAACACCTTGTTCTAGGCCAGTGTACACTTCACTCCAGGCCATTGGTGTCGGGTTAGCACCGATAGCTTTCCAGCCTTCAACCATAGCCGGGATTTCAGGTACTCTCATTTTTAAACCTTGAACATCATCAATTGAGTTAATTGGCTTGTTAGAAGTCAATTGACGAGGTCCACGATCCCAGTAGCCCAGTCCTCTGATGTTTGAGCTTTCAAGCAGTCTGTCTAAAAGCTCTTGACCGATTTCCCCGTGAACTACTTTGTTGTATTCCTCTTCGTTAGTAAACAAATACGGCAGTTCAAGAATTTGCAGTGAAGGTTCAAAGTTTCCTAATACACCGGCAATTAACGCAAAGTCAACAGAACCCATTTGCAGGCCTTCTGCCATATCCCTGTCGCCACCAAGTGTGGAGTTGGGATAAATTTTAACCTCAACTTGGCCATTAGTGTTTCTAGCTACTTCTTCAGCAAATTTCAAGGAAGCCTGATGCCAAATATCACCTTCGGTTTGGATATGACCTAGCTTTAAGACGATTTTTTCACCTTTATCTCCATCGGCAGCTTCATCGCTACTGTCACCGCCGCCACATCCGGCCAATACCAGCACAGATGCAGCCAAAATCATTAAAATAATCAGTGAACGCTTAATTTTCACAGGAGACCCTCCCCATTTTTTTTACCCTAGGGTTTAACTAAAATTTTTACAACATTTTCTGTTCTTTGATGGAGAATTTCTAAACCTTTTTGTGTTTCTTCCATCGGTAATATTTTAGTGATTAATTGGTTGAGATCCAGCCCTTCATTGATCATTTTTATGGCTGTCTCAAAGTCTTCAGTTTGATAGGTTTGTGCCCCCAATAACCTTTGTTCGTTAAATACAAAGCTGTAGGTGTTTACCGGAATCTGCTTGGTAATCATGGCAACCAGTACTACGTCTCCATGGCGACAGGTAATAGCTGAAGCTTGGTCAATGATTACCGGTGCCCCGGCAGCAACAAAGGTAGCGTCTACACCCCGGCCATTGGTAAAGGCACGCACTTTTTCTACCACATCTTCTTCCTGGGAGTTGACAGTCAGGTCGGCGCCAAGCTTTTTGGCCATTTCCAGGTTATACGGCAGTACGTCAGTGCAAATAATCTTTTTAAAGCCGTAATGTTTGGCCGCAATTAAACAAAGTAAACCAATGGTACCTGAACCTAATATGGCTACGGATTCTTTGTTCTCCAGTGAGCCTAACCGGCTCACAACGTGGACTGCTACTGCCAAAGGTTCAGCCATTGCTCCTGCTTCATAGCTCACCCCCTCTGCTAGTTTATAAGTGACGTTCTCGGGTGCGACAAAGTATTCTACAAATGTACCATTCCACTTTGGCGTCCCCGGAACGGTTTTGTTTAGGCAAATGTTAACAAGCCCTCTTTGGCAAAATTCACATTCACCACAACCTATTTGCGGCAATACCGTTACCCGGTCGCCGACAACAAACTTGGTTACTTCTGAACCGACTTCAACAACCTCACCGGCCAATTCATGACCGAGAATGGCGGGCGGTTTTCTAAAAGCATGGCTTCCCATAAAAAGATGCAAATCCGAACCGCAAATACCGGCACATTTTACTTTAATTAAAACATCCTTTGGGCCAACGCTGGGCCGTTCTATTTCTTGAATTTCTACTTTATAAGGTTCAGTAACTACTGCAGCACGCATTATTTTACCCCCAATTTAAGGAATTAATAGCATTTTTCCAGGCACACCGTTCCTTAACGCCTCAAATGCTTTTTCATATTCATGAAGTGGGTATACTCCGCCGACAACCGGTTTAAGGTCTATCTTGCCTGACTTGATCAAGCTGGTACACTGCCACCAAGTCTTATACATCAGCCTGCCGGTGACACCTACAACGATCGCTTCTTTATAAATAATGTCATCAGTAAGATTTAAAGACACCGGGCCGTTAGGCAAGCCTACCATTGAAAAGCGGCCGCCTTTGCGGAGAATTTTAAACCCTTCTTGAATGGCGGAAGGAGCACCGGAAAAATCTACCACTACATCTACCCCTTGGCCGTTAGTAGCTTCCAATACCGTGTTAACAATATCGTCTTTCCCGACCTGCAGAGTGACATCGGCACCCATCTGCTTTGCCAGCGCCAGCTTTCTTTCTCCCAGATCGAAGGCAAATATTTTAGATGCCCCGCAGGCAGCGGCAACACCGACACCCATTACACCAATTGGCCCACAACCGTAAATGGCAATACTTCTGCCGCCGATTTCACCGGAAAGCACTCCATGCACTGCCACACCCATCGGTTCCAACAGCGCACCGGTTTGGTAATCAATATCATCGTCTAATCGCCAAGCACATGCTTCCGGTAAAGCAATGTAGTCTGAGAAACAGCCCGGTGTATGCACACCGATAATTTTCATACTTTCGCAAATGTGTTCATTACCGGTTTGACACTGATAACAGTTTTTACAAGGTATGTGGGTTTCACCGGCTACCCGGTCACCCGGTTTAAACCGGCGCACCGCTGAACCAACTGCAACAACTTCACCGGCAAATTCATGTCCGAAAACCATCGGCAGTTTTAATCTTTCCTGAGCCCATTGGGTCCAAGGATAAATGTGCATATCTGTTCCGCAAATTGCTGCTGCCTTAACTCTGACCAAAAGCTCATCTTCTTTAATTTCCGGTATAGGCAGATCTTCACGTAATACTGCACCGGGTTGCGGCAACTCTTTAACCAAACCTTTCATTACTTCTGACATTGACAGTTCCTCCTTTAATAATTTTCACTTGGCTTGAATGCGGGACTTAGCCATTTTAATTGCCATATCAATGGCATCAACTAAGCTCTCTTCATTTGCGTAACCTTTACCGGCTTTACCGAAAGCCGTGCCATGGTCCACTGAAGTGCGGATAATCGGCATGCCAAGACTGACGTTAATTCCACTCACCGAAGTGTATTTTTTAGTTTCCGGATCCATTTTAAAGCCGGTTAATTTTACAGGAATGTGGCCTTGATCGTGATACATTACTACCACTATGTCATATTGACCGGCCAAGGCCTTAACAAAAACGGTATCCGGCGGAATTGGGCCATCAACGTTAATTCCTTCAGACTTAGCTTGGGCAATTGCCGGGTTAATGGCTTTAATTTCTTCATCGCCAAACAAACCGTCTTCGCCGCAGTGAGCATTTAAACCGGCCACTGCGATACGCGGTTCGTCAATGCCGATTTGTTTCATTGCATCGTTAGCTAACTTAATGACCGTATAAACTCTTTCTTTAGTTACTAAGTCACATGCTTCTCTCATGGACACATGAGTAGTAACATGCACTACCCGCAGGTCCTTACTGGCCAGCATCATGGCAAAATCACCGGTTTTGGTTAACTCGGCAAATATTTCGGTATGCCCTGCGTAATGGTAACCGGCCATATTAATGGCTTTTTTATTAATCGGCCCGGTTACAACAGCATGAATTTTATTTTCCAAAGCTAGCTCAATACCGGTTTTTACATATTTAAAAGCGGCATCACCGGTCAATGCACTTTCTACACCGTATTCCCAGCTGCGCGGGGCAAGCAAATTAAGGTTTAAACAATCAATGGTTCCGTATTCTCCTTTAGCTTGCTCAATATCACTTATCGGATTGATTTTTAAATTTAACTTGGTAAACTCACTGGCCTCTTTCATTGGTTCCAAATCGCCAATTACAACGGGCAAACATCTATCATAGATTTCCTTCTTGGCCAGTGCCTTGACAGCTATTTCTGCTCCAATACCTGCAGGATCACCCATTGTTATTCCCAGTATAGGCTTCATTGCGATTTCCCCTTTGCTTTAGTAATAAATTTATAGATGTCAACAAAAGAATCTTGGTTACCAAAGCCGCCCGCTTTGGTAATTATTTTTAATCCCGGGCACTTGCCGCCAATTAAGCTGCCGCAAGGTATTCCCGGCAAAACTTCATCTTCCAGAATCATTCCCACGGCCCCCAGGCGATCAACCACATGTAATGCAGTGTCACCGCCGGTAAGCACCAGACCGCGCAACAACCTTTGAGCAGCTAATTTATCGGCAATTTTGCCGAAGCTTTCCGCAATCCGCTGAGAATCACTCAGGGCAAGGTTTAAATTGTGGTAGGTTTCCTCCCTACTCTGCAACAGCGTATCAATGGCCACAATTGTCACTGCTCCTGCACGCAAACGGTCGGCGGCCTCGGCAACTACTCTTTCAATTTCTTCCGCAGCATTACCCGCGATGATTTCTTCCGAAGAAATGGTTATTAAATAAACGTTTTCCTCTCGATGCAGCTGATTTATTTGCTCAGCTGTCACCGGATTGCAGGTACCGGCCATAAATAAAACCGAACCCTCATTTGCATTGGCCCTATAACTTTGAACAGTTAAATCAAAACTTTGCGGCAAGTGGGCAGCCAAACCTGCCGAGCCGGCTACAACGGATGTTTCCGCCATATCTTTTATAGCTAAGGCTATATTGTTTAAATCTTCTTCAGTTACAGCATCGATAACCAGCACCTGCCGGCCGGCACTCTTTAATTCATTGATTTTTTGCTTAATGCGAGCGGCACCCTTGCGCACATCTTCCAAGCCAATCATCGCCACGGACTTGGTTAGTTCCCTCTCAATCATTTCAGGGATATAACCCACCGGGAAAAGTTTAGTTATCCCTTCCGGGGAACTTTTGCTCAGATACAAGTAACCGCCTTCCACTATTCTGCCGTTTGCAGGATATGAAGGCACTAAAAAAGCCATGTCTCGGCCCATTTCGTCCAAAATCGCTTCCAGCTCTTTGGCCGGGTTCCCCCTTAAGGTCGAATCCACCTTTTTATATATTTTTTTCACACCTAATGATTGTAAGAGTTTGGTAATTTCTCTTACTTGCCGGTATGCATTTTCAGCATCCAACTTTCTGGTTTCAGCATTTACCACAATTACTTCTGAATCGTTTCTCATTTCCATAATCATGTTGTGGTTAAAAATCACCAGTGTCGATAAACCATATTTGCTAAATTGCACTCCGGTATCTGTAGCACCAGTTAAATCATCTGCGATAACACATAGCTTTTCCATTTTCATCACCTTGTTCCGGCTTGTTGGTATTTATGTATAGCAAGTATCATGCCAATAGTCTGAAAATGCAGAACTGCCGGAATTAGCTCAATTTTAGGTTTATCAGACTTTAAAGAAAAATTTCAAAAAGAAATGCCCTTTGCGACAAGAACTCCACCAAAGGCAAAGGGCATACCAACTAAGCTACCTTTTACAAAATGCAATCCGGCATTTCATTTTGAAACTTTTTAATTTTTCTCCACAGCGTGGTAGTGCTAATTCCCAATTTTTTTGCCGCTTCCGCTCTACTGTTTGCTGTTTTTAAGGTGGCTAATATTATTTGTTCCTCTAATTCAGCTAAAGTACCCTTCCAATTAATACCATTTTCAACCTTATTCAGTTCGATTTCATTATTGTAGATATCTAACAAATCTGTTACATCTTCTGCCGTTACCGTACCTCCACCTTTTAACACAATTAACCTTTCCAAAAGGTTTTTTAATTCCCGAACATTACCCGGCCAGTTGTGGCTCTGCAATATCTCAATGGCTTTTTGCTCAAAACCGGGGGCTTCTATTTGCAATTTCTTCGACAAATCACGGCAAAGCACCCTGATCAATAGCGTAATATCTTCTTTGCGTTCTCGAAGGGGCGGAATTTTTAACAGCAAAATACTTAAACGATGAAATAAATCCCTTCTAAACTTTCCTTCCGCAATCAATTTTGGCAGATCCCGATGTGTGGCGGCAATCACGCGCACATTAACCGGTATGACTTTATCTCCCCCCACACGCATTATTTCCTTTTCTTGTAACACCCTTAAAAGCCGGGCTTGAATACTTAAAGAAAGCTCACCAATTTCATCCAGGAAAATGGTGCCTCCGTGCGCGAGTTCAAACAAGCCTTTTTTACCGCCTTTTTTGGCCCCGGTAAAAGCACCTTCCTCATAGCCAAAAAGCTCGCTCTCCAACAGGTTTTCCGTTATTGCCGCGCAGTTTACGGCAACAAAAGGGCCGTCTTTGCGCATACTATAGTTATGAATGCTTTGAGCAAACATCTCCTTGCCGGTACCGGTTTCACCGCTGATCAAGATAGTAGAATCGACCGACGCATACTTTTGTGCACGTTCGATGGTTTTTTTCATTTCCGCGTTGGCGGTAACTATATCCGAAAAAGTGTAGCTTGCTACATGCCCCTTTAAATATTGTTCCTTTCTCACTTTTTCTTCCACAAATTGAATATGCTTTACATCTTGAATTGTTGCTACTGCACCTAAAGTTTGTCCGTTAATTACTATCGGAACTACGTTATGCACTAACATGTTACCCCTTACTTCGCGCAGCTCACCAAAGCGCACCCGGCCAAATTCCATTGCTTCTTGAAAAGGTATTTCCGGCAAAACATCTTTTGCCCGCTTTCCGATAACAGTATCTTTGCTCAGTTTAGTCATTTTTTCTGCTTCAGGATTCATCAGTGTAATGCAACCCTGCTGGTCTACAGCAACAATCCCCTCGTAAGAAAACTCAAGAATTGCCCGCAATTGCTCTACCCTAACCCGTTCCTGCCTGCGCACCATCCCTATTTTATTAGCCTCTATAATAGCCTGACCGATTGCTTCTTTACCTGAAGTAATCAATACTGTTTCCAATCCATGGGAGCGCGCTGTCTTTGTGGAAACCCAGTCACCAACAACAACATCAGCGCCCAATTCAAGCGCTTTAATTACCGCTTCTTCTGCATTCTGAAAATTCTCAACAGCCAGTTCATGAATTTCTACGTCTAAAATCTCTTCTAAACTCTTGGTACCATAAATAACATTTTTATATCCAACCACTGCAATTTTTTTGCCTTTTTCCTTGGCCTTCGCTATGGCCCGAATAATATCAAAACCGCTGATCACTATCTCGATCACCGGGATGTCAACCGAAGCCTTAATCGCAGTTGCCGTGCCACCGCGACTAATAATTACCTCAACCCCTTGTTCCTTGAAAGCTTTAGCCAGTTCTACGCCTTCACTTAAATCGCCGGTGGCTATTATTATATTTTTGCCCAGTTCCCGGCATACTTCCGCCCCTTGCCGGGCCAAATCATCAAAAGGTGCGATTAATGCTATTTTTAGGCCTATCATTTTATCACCCTAACCAATTATAAAAGCTACCTTTAAATATTTCGACATTTTTTTCGAATTTCCTTTGAAAACCTATACCTAGCAAAGATAATTTAAAATTAACAAACAGCCTCCTACCTGCTTTTCTTCAAAGCCGGCTAACTGTTATTAAATGAAAACTTTTTGTTACTGCCACAAACAAAAATTATAGCCTGGAAAAACCAATAATTTTTTGGTTTTCCAGGCTTTTTTATTACTCCCATTCAATAGTGGCCGGCGGTTTAGGGGTGATGTCATAAACCACTCGGTTCACCTGCGTTAATTCACTGCAAATACGCGAGGATATTTTTTCCAGCACCTCATAAGGCAGGCGCACCCAGTCTGCCGTCATGGCATCACTGCTGTGAATTGCCCTGACGGCAATCGTCCAGGAGTAAGTTCTTTTATCTCTCTTAACACCGACACTTTTAAAATTAGGAAGGATAGCAAAATACTGCCAGATTTCCTTATCTAAACCGGCTTTTCTGATTTCCTCAGTCACAATCGCATCTGCTTCCCTTAGTACCGCCAGTTTTTCTTCAGTTACTTCACCTAAAACCCGCACTGCCAATCCCGGCCCGGGGAACGGCTGCCGCCACACAACTTCTTCCGGCAGACCCAGCTCGGTACCTAAAAGGCGTACCTCATCTTTAAATAACAGGCGCAATGGTTCTATCAGTTCAAACTGCATGTTTTCCGGCAGCCCGCCTACATTATGGTGAGATTTAACCAGAGCGCTCCCGGCAGTACCGCTCTCTACTACGTCAGGATAAACGGTGCCTTGCACCAAAAAGTCAATTTGCCCAAGTTTAGCGGCCTCAGCCTCAAAAACACGAATGAACTCCTCACCGATAATTTTGCGCTTTCTTTCCGGATCGGTAACACCGGCCAGCTTAGACAAAAACCTTTCACGAGCATCTACGTGAATCAGCTTCATTTGGAATTTTTCCCGGAAAGTTTTTAACACTTGCTCCGCTTCCCCTTTACGCAGCAAGCCGTGATCCACAAATACACAAGTAAGGTTGTCCCCTACCGCCTTGTGCACCAAGACAGCGGAGACAGAAGAATCTACCCCACCGCTTAATGCGCAGAGTACTTTTTTATTTCCTACCTTAGCTTTGATTTCAGCAATGCTTTCTTTTAAAAGGGTTTTTATCGTCCAACGCCCCTGGCAGCCGCAAATATTGTATAAGAAATTTTTCAGTATTTGCATGCCATTAGGGGTATGTGCTTCTTCCGGGTAAAACTGCACAGCATACAGTTTGCGCTCCGGGTCAGCCATTGCCGCAACCGGTGTATTTTGACCGTGGGCGTTGACAATAAAGCCCGGCGGCGCTTCTTCCACCGTGTCATCGCCACTTATCCGGCACTGTTCTTGAGTTTCTAAGCCCGCCAGCAAACCGCTGTGTTCCGATATTTCTAACATTGTTTTTCCGTATTCACGTTGTTCGCTTTTGACAACCTTGCCGCCCAATTGATGAGCCATCAGCTGCATTCCGTAGCCAATGCCTAAAATCGGCACGCCGACTTCATATATCGCCGGGTCAACAACCGGGGCGTTTTCTTCATATACACTCGCCGGTCCACCGGCGAAAATAATCCCTTGCGGTGCTTTTTCCTTCAATTTTTCTACCGCGGTATTATAAGGCAGGATTTCACTAAACACCTGACATTCCCTGATACGCCGGGCAACCAATTGAGTATACTGCCCGCCGAAATCCAGTACTACTACCATTTCTTTACCTTCTGTAGACATAAATTAATCCCCCCGTTACAGATACTGGCTTACAAAACACAAAGTTGACCAGCTTGGCACTGGTCAACTAAATTTTTAAACCTAGCTCCGGTAAATTTCCGGTTTTAAAACCGCTATATAAGGCAGGTTACGGTAACGCTCGTTGTAATCCAGCCCGTAACCAACCACAAATTTATCCGGGATACGGAAACCGAGATAATCAATTTTTACATCTACGGTACGGCGTTCGGGTTTATCTAACAGGGTACAAATTTTTAAACTTTGCGGATCACGGGCACGCAAAATATCTACCAGATAGTTAAGAGTCAACCCGGTATCAACAATATCTTCAACTATAATTACATGTTTACCCTCAATGCTTTTATCCAGATCTTTTAAAATTCTTACCGCACCGGAAGAAACAGTTGACGAGCCATAACTGGAAACAGCCATAAAGTCAAAATATGTCGGAACAGAAATGTTGCGTACCAAGTCAGCTAAAAAAATCATTGCCCCTTTGAGAATCCCAACCACAAGGATACTCTTTCCTTGATAATCGCGGGAAATTTGCTCCCCCAGCTCTCGCACCCGGTTATTAATTTCCTCCTCAGACAGCATAATCTGTTCTACATCGGGGTGCATGGCAAACCCTCCTGAGTAATATTTTGATATTAAATACGGTTTATTATACCAAATTATGAAGAATAATGTCAAAGAAAAAAAGGTGCGCGCCGCGCCTTTTACAGAGGAGGTTTTATATCAATTTTTTCATTAAAATCATAAAGCTTAATATTGATTTGCATCACTGCTCGAGCATTGGCAGTGTGACCGGCATTAATACGTGCTTGATGAATGCGCTGATCATCGGGATTAATCCACAATTTATAATTAAAACTGTTAAATTGGTTTTCTAAAAACGGTATCTCTATGTTCGGCTGTAACTCCAACACATACATCTCTTTGCCGTCCACTTTTTCCTTGCCGACATATTCTAACACCGGCACATCTTTAAAATTAAAGTTTGCCAACGGGTTAAATTCCATAATAAAAGATTCCGCCTTAGCCAGTTGGTTGCCTTGTAATGTCAACCATTTACCGGTAAAAGGATCTTTCATATAAGTGTTGTCTTCATACTGCACAAATTCAACCGGAGAATTAATTAACAATCCTTTAATATGAATTTTACTGTCCCCTACTCTCGCACCTTCAATCTTGCTCACCGGTTCTTTATTTTCACCTAATATGCATTCAATATTATAGCGATAACTCTGCGCAGCCAATGTATTTTGCAAACTGCTGTTCAACAGTTGATCCGGGTCAACATTTTCATGACCGAAATCAACACTGAGCAAAACCAATAACAATACCAAAATAATTAAGGCCAGCAGCAGATAAGTTTTTTTGCTAAACCTAAATCTATTTAAGTTTAATTGCGGAAAACTAACCATACCACACCCCCGTTATTTCATTTAGTTAAATTTACTAATCTGCTTTGCAGTTTATGACATAATTTCAAGGCAATAATTAATAAAGGTTTTGCCCAACAACACAGAAGATGCGGCAAAAGCGGCAAATACTTTAATATGCAGCCCCGGGGAAAAATGTGGTAATATTTTATTATAACCTTGTCACATTAGCGGCTTTCATCAAACTATTATCAATCTGGGAGGATTATCAGTGGAATTAAAAGATATTCAGCGTGATGTAGATAAGTGGATTAGCCAGTTTGAGGAGGGCTACTGGCACCCCTTATCGATGCTGGCTCGCATGACTGAGGAAGTAGGCGAATTAGCCCGAGAAATAAATCATTGCTATGGGCAAAAACCAAAAAAGCCCAACGAACCGGAAGGTGATTTGGCCTTAGAGCTGGGCGATATCCTGTTCATCATTGCCTGCATGGCCAATTCACTAAACATTGATTTAGAAGATGCTTTTAAACGCACAATGCAGAAGTATTATCAAAGAGATATTAATCGGTGGACTAAAAAGAAACAAGGGGAAAGTTAATATAACGGGAGGGGGGTTTTTTATGGCCGTTGTCATGCCTTTTAAGGGGTTGCGCTACAATCCGGCTAAAGTTGATGATTTGTCGTTGGTAGTCACACCGCCCTATGATGTCATCAGCAGTGAAGAACAAGAAAAATATTACGACAAACACCCTTATAATATTATTCGCTTGGAATACGGAAAACAATTTGCCGAAGACAGCGAAAGCAACAACCGCTACACCCGTGCGGCCGAAACACTGCAAAAATGGTTGGAAGAAAAAATACTGCTGCCGGAGGATAAGCCGGTAATGTACCGCTACCAACAACTCTATCAAATTAAGGGCGAAGAAAAAGTGCGCACCGGGTTAATCTGCAACGTAAAAATTGAACCCTATGAAAAAGGGGTAATCTTGCCTCATGAAGAAACAATGCCCAAGCACAAAAAAGATCGCTTGGCCTTAATGCAGGCTTGTGCAGCCAATATCAGCCCGTTATTCGGACTGTACGCCGATTACGGCAAAACAGTAGACAAAATACTGGAAGATATCAGCAATGAAAAACAGTTGTGTGAATTTGTTGATGAACAGGGCATTACCCACCGCTTACACATCATTGACAATCCGCAAACCATCAGCCAAATTCAAGAAGCAATGGAGCGGCTAAATATCTTTATTGCGGACGGGCATCATCGTTATGAAACCGCATTAAAATACCGCGACCTGCGCCGCGAAGAACTGGGCTTAACAGGTGAGCCGGGCGATCAGCCCTTTGATTACGTTATGTTTGTGTTGGTTAACTTATATGACCCGGGGCTGGTAATTCTCCCCACTCACCGCTTGGTAAAAAATATTGAGCGCTTTAAATTAAAAAAATTTATCAAAAAACTGGCTGAAGACTTTCGGGTAGAAGAATTTGCCGTAGACCCTAACGGCAGCAACATTAAAGAATTTTTAGACTTAATATATCGCCGGGGAGGTTTAGATGTCGGCAGCGGCACTTTTCACTTCAACGCCTTTGGCCTGTACGCCGGCAATGGCCAAGGTTATGCCATTACACTGGATAGCGAGAATACTTTAGATCGCTTAGTGGGCCGGAGCGAGCACAGATCACTGGCTTGGCAGGGTCTAGACGTTACCGTACTACAGACGACTATTTTAGAGAGATTGCTGGGCATCAGCGGTGAAGATATGGCTAACCAAACAAAACTGGCATACACCCATGATGAAACAGAAGCATTAAAAGCGGTAGACAGCGGCGAATACCAAATGGCATTTTTGATGAACCCGACACAAGTAGATGAATTAACAGCCATTGCCATCGGCGGTGAAAAAATGCCCCAAAAGAGCACCTATTTTTATCCGAAGTTGATCACCGGTTTGGTGATTAATAAGTTTTAGACGGCGTTGTTAACAAACAAAAAATGGGCGGGTCTGAAAGGCAACATTGCTTGTAATTCGTAGGGCACAGGCTTGACCGTGTCGTTAGTTCTGATAAGCGGAACGGTCAAGTGATGGAACCCCACCGGCCAAAGATAATATTACCGATAAAATGTATGTAGCAACTTTCACGCCGACATGTAGGAAACGTTGCAATAAACATAACTGTGCTTAGGGCGCCAAGGCATTTGACCTTTGCAAACGATAGTCGGCTAATTCAAAGAGCGAAGCCGCCGAAGAATTAGCGCCGAGGACTGTTTGAGCACTAGCGAGTTCACTTTCTCTGATTAATAATTAAGGACGAATGTACACGGCCGCCCGGCGCCGCCGGAGGCGGCTGAGCTCGTTCATTTATAAAGCCGGCGTATTTGTACTATCTAACTATTTTAACCGGACTCCTAAAAAAATAGGGCCCGGTTTTTTTATGCCGCATTTTCAAGCAGTTGGCGGTATGTTATGGGAGGCATTCCGTTTCCTTCACCTCGCAGGCACTTTTCGCCTGCTTCTAATTTCTCTTCGTAACCGATGTTTTTTGTCCCCATAGAAAACTCCCCTTTAAGTAGTCCTGAATTTTTGTTATTTCAGGTGCCTACTCAAAGGGGAGCATATCAACGGGCTTAACGGAAGCTAAGTTTTCTTTACGAAGCGTAAAATGCCTTGGTGCCCAAAAGCAATGTTACATTTACGAAATCTTGGATTCGGTAAAAGTTACATAAATGGCTGAATTAAAATTTGCGCATAAAAAGAAAAAGGGGTAGGTGTCCTTCCCTACCCTTACAAGCAATTTTCTATTTGGCCAATCTTTTAATGCGCTCTTCCGGGCTAATGATATTAGTAATTTTCACCCCAAAGTTTTCGTTTACAACCACTACTTCCCCTTCAGCTACCAGCATGCCGTTAACCAGTACTTCCACCGGCTCATCAGCCAAAGCATTCATCTCAATTACCGATCCCGGGCCGATATCCATCACTTCTTTAATCGATTTCCTTGTCCTACCCAGTACTACTGAAACCTTAAGCGGTATATCTAAAATTAAGTCCAAGTTTCGCGGCGGTGGTTCCACGGAAGCAGTTTGTGCTTTGGCAGGCTGCGAAACACCAGACGGCGGTGCAGTCGGCGAAGGCGCAACCGGTTGGGAGTCTGTCGGTGTCGGCTGCGGTTCTGCAGCAAGGGAGTCAATCAGCTCGTCCAATTCCTTGTCTGATGCAGGTATGTTAACTTCTTCCGTTTGCGGCACAGCTTCCACTTCATCCATGCCCCTTAGTCCTCTCCAAAGCAAATCCGCCTGTTCTTTAGCCGTTTCTATACCCATTACCTGCATAATTTCGGTATCTATCAATTGTTCAATAGTCATTTTAAAGGAAACTATTACCAGTGTATCTTGATCATCGACGTTTGACAGTATTTTGTCTGATGTGTCCATATTCTTATCATATAGCACTACAGAAACCGGCGGAGAAATGTTCACTGGCTTGTTAAATATTTGCGCCAGCGAAGTAGAAGAGGAACCAATCATCATGTTCATTGCTTCTGAAGCAGCACTGATTTCCATTTCAGACAGTTCGCTGCCTTCAGTACTGCCATCGCCACCCATCATTAGGTTAGCAATTACCTTGGCATCATGCTCCTTCATGATCAAAACATTAAATCCCTGTAACCCATCAATAAATTCTACTTTTATAATTAAGTAGGGTACAGTAAATGAGCTAAGAAATTCTCTTTTGTTCGCCAGCCATACCTCGGGGCTGGTAATGCTAACCTTTTTGTTCAACAGTTCAGAAAGAGCGGTAGAAGCGGTGCCCATAGAAATGTTACCGATTTCCCCCAAAGCATCTTTTTCTTTCGCTGTCAGCTTTTCTTCTCCCTGTGCCGACGGGGCATTATCCAGATCATTATTCAGATCATTGTTCAGGTCATTATTCAGGTCATCCTTCATGTCATAATTTAAGTCATTGTTATCCCTCTCCGCCTCAGCATCAGGCCCACTGTCTCCAATTTGTTTCCGCATTAACATATCGATTTCTTCTTGGCTTAATAATTTATCACCTGTCAAAGTTACTAGCCTCCTCCGCCAGTGATACTACCTGTACCGCCATTTTTTGCCCGATTGTTCCAGCCTGCACTTTAAACTTTAATTGTTCTTGCACATATAAATCAAAATCTTGACCTTGTTTACGATCCAAAATTAATACATCTCCAATTTGCAGCTCCAAGAAGTCTTTAACACTTATCGTAGAATTACCTACCAATGCGCTCAATTCAACATCCGCTGCCTTCAACCAATATTCCACAGCCCGTATGTCTTCTTCTTCTTTGTCCTGAAGCATTTGAGTAAATTGATTAACTGAGAATTTAGACAGTACCGGCTCTAAAAAGTTGAAAGGCAGACATAAATTCATTAATCCCCGATTTTCTTCAGCTATAACGGTAGAAAAGGTAATTACCAGCACAATGTCATTTGGTGATAACAGCTGCTGCAAATGGGGATTTTGCTCCATACCGACAATTTCCGGAGCGCCTTTAACAATATCCTGCCACACCACAGTTAATTGACTGAGAATTTTATCAATTACTCCACGGGCTACCGTTAATTCAATATCGGTTAATTCCTGCAATGTATCAGGTGCTTCACCCGGTCCGCCCAGCATTAAGTCAATCAGCGGCATTAAAAAGTGAGCATTGGTTTCTAAAACGGCATTACCCTTAAGAGGTGTGTATTTAAATACTGTCAGCAGGGTAGGGGTAACAACTGAACGGGTAAACTCTTCATAAGTAAACTGACCTACTGAAGCTACTTCAATGTGGATGCTGGAATGAAGTAAACCGGACAAAAAATTTGTAAGTAACCTGGCGTAACTTTGATGCAACATGTGCAAGGTTTTAATATGTTCCTTAGAAAATTTATTTGGCCGCCGAAAGTCATAAGATTTAAGCTTCTGCTGCTCGGTATCCTTTTCCAGTTGCTCAGCGGTTACCTTGCCGGATATTAAGCTTTCCAGTAATGAATCTATTTCTGCTTGCGAAAGTACATCTTTCACAGAGCTTAACCCTCCTTTCATGCGGCACTTTAACTATCTGTTCAGTACCCGTTCAATGGCTTGCAAAATGCGCTCTTGCTGAAACGGCTTCACTATAAAATCTTTGGCGCCCGCTTGAATGGCATCCATTACCATTGCCTGTTGTCCCATAGCACTGCACATAATGATGTTGGCATTGGGGTCAATCTCGCGAATCGCCTTAACCGCTTGAATACCGTCTACTTCCGGCATAGTAATATCCATTGTTACTAAGTCCGGTTTGTATTTTTTATAAAGCTCAACTGCCACTGCGCCGTTTTCAGCTTCACCAACCACTTCATAACCGGACTTTACTACTATGTTTTTAATCATCATTCTCATGAAAGCTGCATCGTCAACAATCAAAATTTTTTTGCTCACAAGACCATCCTCCCGCTTTATTTCATTGTTAATCCAAGTGCAGCAAATAATTTTTTCAATGCTTTTTCTTCAGTAATTAAAAAGAAATGTCCTTTAATATTTGTATCAGCTTCAAACAATACTGTTTCGATGGTTAAAATATGTTCTTCAACGTACCCGCCGGCAATCAACGATGTACTGACTACCGCCCCCAACATATCGCAGGCAAACATAGGTACGGTGGGTTTCATTTTCATTTCGGTCATAGAACTGATGGCAGCTAAAAAAGAACCGGTCAGCACATTGGCAACTTCCTTTACCGCTGACTCACCCATTTCATCTAATTCCTTTGTTGTGCCTTTTTCCAAACCCATCAGCATGTCCACTAAGTTAAGTGCACTTTCCATATTATAGACAAACAAAATTTGGCTGGGAATATCCCCGGTAAGTCTCAACGTAACACAGGCAACCATTTCCTCTAAGCCGCCCACCATGTTCATTGCTTCTTCCATTGATACAAACTTTGTTTTGGGCACTTCCATACCAATGCGTTTGTTTAACATTTCAGCCAATGATGTAGCAGCGTTACCCAACCCAATGTTGCCAATTTCTTTTAAAACATCTAAATGCGTATCTGACAGCGGCTTATGATTTGTATCCACCATTCATCAACTCCTTTTGTGCCGTAACCGGTTAAGAAATCACCTTTTGGTAAAAGCACGGGGCTATTCTTTTAAACCCAAGTTCTGCATGGTTGAATATAGTTTCACTTCCGCCTATGAACAAGTAGCCGCCCGGTAACAGTGATTTCGCAAACTGCCGATTAACCTTGTTCTGAGCTTCGCGAGTAAAGTAAATAGTCACATTGCGACATAGCACTAAATCATAACCATGTGGATACCTGGAACTTAACAAGTCGTGCTGTCTAAAGGTTACCATATCTTTAATCTTCTGATTAATTAAATACTTACCGTTCACATATGTAAAATACTTTTTTAACCTTTCCTCACTGACATTTTTCAGTACATCATTGGTATATACACCGGCTTTAGCCTTTTTTAAAATAGTTTGGTCTAAATCAGTTGCATCAATCCGGTGAACTGTTTGCGGAGTCAGCTCGTCTAAAATAATCGCTACCGAATACGGCTCTGCACCGTTAGAACAAGCTGCACTCCATATTCTTAACCGCCGTCCGCCGGCAATTAAGCCAGGTAGAACCTCTTGCTCTAAAAAGCGAAACATTTTGGCATCGCGAAAGAACTCTGATACATTAATCGTCAAGTAATCCAAAAATTTTATGTATTCTTGGCGATCCCTTAACATTTTGTCAAGCAAATCCCGATAATCTTTCATTTGGTATCTGAACAGCAGGTTATCCAGCCGGCGTTTCAGCTGGTTTTCTTTATAACTGTTCAGATCCAGGCCAAAATTTTTATACACTTGCATTTTAAATTCAGCAAATTCCATGTCAAATCACCTTAAGAGCAGTACCAATAGTGCGGATAGTTACTTGACCGTTATTTAAATCTAAAATCATCGTCCGGCCACGGTTGCCGCCTATTTCTTTAGCTTTAACTTTAATATTCATTTCTTTAAGGATTTTCAACGTGCTTTCAGCATTACGCTTGCCAATATTAAGCATAAATTTCTCATCCGCTCCGGAAAACATTTGTGCTCCCCCCACCAACTTAGCCTCTAAACGGTTAATTACCGCACCTCTTTGCAGTAATGCTTTAACCATTACCGGAATTCCCAAATCAGCAAACTTGGCCGGATTAGTAACCCTACTAAACTGTGTGCTGTCGGGAAGCATAATATGTAGTAACCCTCCGACTTTTAACTTGGGATCGTAAAGACTCAAACCAATGCAAGAGCCCAATCCAAGGGTAATTAATTTATTCGGAGCGGTAGCAACTTTATAATCTGCAATTCCCACTTGTATTTCTTTAACAACTTTCGCAGGCTCCATTAAATGGCTCCCTTTCCATATATATTATATTATTTTCTGATATTATTGGCGGCAGCCCACATCTCATCAGCAGTACGTACGGCACGGGAATTAAGAGCATAAGCCTTTTGCGCCTCAATCATTTTGATCATTTCTTCAGCTAAATCCACGTTAGAAGCTTCCAAATAACCGGAAACCACTGATGCTTCCGTTATATACTCCGGTTGACCGGAAGCAGCAGTTGCAGCGTATAAATTGTTTCCGGCAGCAGCCAAGCCGGCATTATTGGCAAATCTAACCACTGCCACGGTGTCAACATTGCCGGTAAATCTCAGTTCCCTGCCACTTGCGTCTAAAGCGGTAATCTTGCCGTCAGCGGTCACACTAATTGATTGCAGCACTTTGCCGGCTTCATTATTCAGTTGCAGCCGAATGGGCTGTAAATTACCCTGCCTATTTCTGCCTAATAACCTATATCCGGCAGCATTAACTAAATAACCTTCTTCATTTAGATAAAACGCACCGTCTCTGGTATAGTAGCGATCAGCCTCGGCACCGGTAGGAGAAACGACAAAAAACCCCGGGCCGTTGATGGCCAAATCTAACGGACGTTTAGTTTGCTGCAACTGACCTTGGGTAAAAACTTTATCTATACCGCTCAAACGGGTTCCGGAACCGCTTTCCGGCACCGCCGCCCGGTCTGCAGGAACTACCGGCAGACCGCTGTGCCCTAACCGCTGCCTTACTAACTCGGCAAACTCGACTTTATCTTTTTTATAACCGGTGGTATTTATGTTAGCCAGATTATTGGCAGTAATATCCATTTGCAGCTGTTGTGCCGCCATCCCGGAACGGGCGGTTTGCAATGCCTTCAGCATACTTTTTCACCTCTATCTCAAACTGCCGATTTGGTTAACCGCTTTGCCCAGCAACTCATCCTGAGCTTGAATTAACTTCTGACCGGCTTCATAACTCCGTTGGGCATTAATCAAATTGATCATTTCGTTCAACACATCAACATTGGATTTTTCCACATATCCCTGTCTTACTTTTGGCTTCTCACCGGTTTGCAAACTGCCATTGGCGGCAAAATAGTTTTCGCCTACTTTACGCAAGCCGCTTTCGTCCTCGGGATCAACGCCTACAATACTCAATTTACCAATCTGCTTGCCATCCACCAGCAGGGTGCCCTCTTCCGTCACCGTAAATTCCTGATCGCCTACCTTAATCGGCCCGGATTCACCCTGCACCAAATAACCCTGGGCGGTAACTAAGTAGCCCTCACTGTTGACGCTAAAAGAACCGTTTCTGGTATAAAGCTGTTCGCCGTCAGCAGATACCACAAAGAACCCCGGGCCTTCCAAGGCCAAATCAGTAAAGTTACCGGTACTTACCAGCTGGCCCTGCTTCTTATTTACTGCTACTTGTGAAATTACCGTACCCAGGTTGGTGTTACCTACCACAGCAGTGCCTTTATGCAGCGGGCCGCGGTAACCCAACAGTATTTCTCCAAAGGTTTTCGACAGCACCTGCTCACTTTTATAGCCATTTGTATTAACATTAGCTAAGTTGTTAGTAATCACATCTAAGCGAGCCTGCTGAACATTCATGCCGCTTAAAATATTATAAATTCCCCGCACTGACACTTTCACCACCTTTAGTTATCCATCAGTTAACTGCTTAATTATTTTTCTCAGCCTTTTGATCGCTTGACCGTGCAGTTGGCACACTCTAGATTCCGATATTTCTAAAACCTCGCCGATTTCTTTTAAGGTTAATCCTTCCTGATAATATAAGGCCAAAAGCAGCTGCTCACGCTCACTTAGTAACGAAATCGCTTCCGTCAGTATGCGTTTCTCTTCAGTTTCATCAAGTAAATTCTGCGGATCCGGACTGTACGGATCTGCTAACAAATCGGTGCGTTGCATGCTGTTTCCTGTGGCATCATTTATTTCCTCATCCAAAGAATAAATTTGTGCTGCATTGACTTGCCGGTTTAAGCGGCGCACTTCTTTCGCTGACAGACCGGTTTCTTCCGCCAGTGCATTTTCGGTAACCGACATACCGGTCTGCTCTATTTTTTCCCGGGCGGCTTTAATAGCCTGCTGGCGCTGCCAAACACTTCTAGGCACCCAACTTGCCCGTCGAATTTCATCCAATATTGCCCCGCGGATGCGGTAATAAGCAAAACTTTCAAAGCCCACGCCCATCTTCGGATCGTATTTATCCACAGCTTCCATCAAGCCTATTACACCGTAATTTTCCAAATCCTCCTGCTGCATAAAGCGGGGTGCTTTCACTGCCAGTCGACCGGCTATATTTCGTACCAGTGGCAGGTAGGCGATAATAATTTTCTCTCTGGCTTCGGAACTCTGATTTATCAATAAATCATCCCACATTTTTTTAAGTTCCATGGCCTCACATCCAATTTACAGCTTGCGTAGCTGTTCCATTTGCTTTTCAAATACAAAGGAACAAATCAAATCTTCTTTATTGCGGCTTAAATCTAAAAACTTAATACCCAAATGATAAACACTGTCGTGCTCATCACTGGCATGACAGCGCACTACCTGGCCTTTTATCTTTATATCAATTGTTTTTCCCCGGGCATGTATTTGAAAACTAAGTTCCAGCACCATATCTACCGGCACAGGTTTTTTCACCGCCAGTTTCATACCGCCGGCACTCAAGTCTACTGTAATTCCTTTTCTTTTCTCTTCTTCAGAGGGTAATTTGTATTTTACATCGAGCATAATCGGTACCCGCGCAAAACGCCGCTGCTGTACCCTTTTTACGGCAGACAAATCCGGTGCACTGATTTTATATAAGCGTAAATTTTTACTCTCTTGATGCACCCCCAGAAAAACTGACTCAAAAACATAAGCCGCATCATCTGCCAAAAATTTTACAATAATCGGTTCATTATGCATTAAAACTAAAGAGTTGCTTTTATGATAAGGTATGTTGATGTAAACTATGTCATTTTGAATGTTTTGAATTGCAGACGCATATTCAATATCTTCACTTTTCCGCTTTACCGTTATCTTCTGCCCGATCTTTAGTTCTAAAGCCATTTATAGCTCCTCCTAACTGAATAATCGGGTCAGACGGCTGAAAAAACCTACTAGACCGCCACTTTTTTGCGGCCGGCCACCCACAAGTCCGGCCGCCATCCGGCGCACGCTCTCGCTGGCCGCACTGTTCGGTTTGTAGACAACAAAGGGCTGCTGCTGTTTTACCGCTTTTACAACAACACTGTCTTCCGGAATAGTACCCATGTATTCTACGGTCATGTTTGGCAAAAACCGTTCGGCTGTCACCAGCAATCTACGAAAGGTTTCATCCGCCTCTTTTTTTCTTTCTACCCGGTTGATAATTATTTTCACTTTATCATGCACTTCGTACTTAGCCAACACCTTAATTAAGCCATAAGCGTCAGCAATTGAAGTCGGTTCGGGAGTAGCCACAATTATCACTTCTTGAGCGGCCGCGACAAATGCCAATACGTTTTTGTTTAAACCGGCACCGGTATCCACCAACACAAAGTCCACATCACTTTCAAACTCTTTAATGGCATCGCGCAAGCTTAAAAGTGCTTGATTATTTAAATTGGCCAGCTCCATTAAACCCGAACCGCCGGATATAATTTTTAAATTGTTTGGTCCGGCAAGCAAAATATCCTGCAATGATTTGCCGCGGTATAAAAAATCATACAATGTATAGCGGGGGACTAAACCCAATACCACTTCTACATTGGCTAAACCCAAATCAGCGTCAAACAGCACCACCCGGTAGCCAAGAGCGGCTAAGGCAGTTCCCAGGTTAACGGTAATATTGGTTTTGCCTACCCCACCTTTACCGCTGGTTAAAGCAATTACGCGCGGCGAGTTATTGACGGCAAACTGCCGATTATTTGAAAATTCTTCTTGCGCCTTCTTAATAATCGTACTCTTCATGCCGGTCAACACTCCTGAATATTAGCCGGGCTAATTTACGAGGCTGCATGATTTCAATGTCATCAGGAATGGTCTGACCGTAGGTAGTATACAAAACCGGAAGGCCGGTTTTAGCCACGACATTCAACAAGGAGCCCAATGTTTCCGTTTCATCGGTTTTTGTGAAGATATATCCGTTATAATGAGCTATTTGAAAATCCTTGATCATGCGGAACAAATCCCGTTCCTTAGTCGGAGCACCTAAGACCAAGTAAATATGTTTCGGTTCGGCGATGGTATCTAAAAAGCCCTTTAGTTCCAAAACATGGCCGGTATTCTTTGATGAACGCCCTACAGTATCAATCAATACATAATCTTTATCGGCATGCCGCTCTGTCGCTTGCCTCAGTTCTGCCGGGGTCATCACTACTTCCACCGGCACGTCAATGGCCTCGCCGTATATTTTTAACTGATCGGCAGTGCCGTAGCGATAAGTATATACTGTTATTAAAGCCACTTTTTTGCCCTGTAAAAGCTTCATACGGGTTGCCAGTTTAGCCAGTGTAGTAGTTTTGCCTACACCGGGCGGCCCAATAAAGGCAATGAATTTTGGCTGTTTTGCGTCTTGATAAGCCGGTTTGATTAAATCGGTAACCTTGTCGATTAAAACAAGCTTGGTTAGATCATCCCGCTGCCCTGTACCGCTGTTAACTTCTGCTTCTAAACCGCTAAGCAGCTTCTCGGCAATATCCCGATCAATATCAAGATCAATCAGTTTTTTCCGCCACCGATACTTAAAGTCACTGTTATAAGCTTGGTCTGTTTTATTTAACGGTTGTTCCGTCATAGCGGGTAATCGCTCCCCTTCCTGTTCTTCCTGCAACCTGTTCACCGCTTCATCGTACAGCGGTTTAAATTCGGTAGGTAAAAGCAGAGCGGCAGCATCCTTTTCTGCTTCTTCATTCCCGTTCTCAGTTTGATTTTGACTGCGAATTAAGTTTGCCGCCTCATAAACAATGGGGTTGTGATGCTCTTCAACCGTTCGTACCGGTTGAATGTCTAAAACGATGGGTTTTGGCTCTGCAGGTTCTGCAATTTGTTTAAATTTAGGCGGTGCAGGAAGTTCCTTTGGTTCATCTAACACAGCAGTAACCTCTAATTTTTTCTTCACCAACCCGATCAAACCGGAGCCCCGTACTTTCTGCGTGCTGACAATAATGGCGTCCGGGCCCAGTTCCTCTTTAATTTGCTTCATCGCCTGCTGCATTTGCTCCACAACATATTTTTTAATAATCAATCAATACTCACCGTCCCCACTGCCTCTACTTCTACACCGGGAATTATCTCATTTAAAGAAATTACCGCCACATTAGACATATATCTTTCCAGCAGCCTTCTTAACGGAAGCCTTACTTTTTGTGAACACAGCAGTACCGGAGTAATCCCTTTGAGCGTCACTTTCTCAACGGCATTTTGTACCGCATCCAGCAAAGCGTTAGCTTGGTTCGGTTCCAACAGCGGGTACAAGCCCAACTGAGTAGGTTGAACGGAATCTGCGATTAATTCTTCCAAGCGGGGATGCAGGGTAATCACCGATATTTTTTTAGCACCGCTTACATGATCAATGCTGATAAACTGCTGGCAAATAGTACGGGCTAACCTTTGACGCACAAAATCCGTTAAAAAATCCGCATCTTTATTAATCCGCGCTCCATCAGAAAGGGCTTCTAAAATGGTTACCAAATCCCTAATCGGTACCCGTTCACGCAACAGATTTTGCATTACTTTTTGAATTTCACCTAATGTCATTAAATCCGGCACCAGTTCATCCACAACCGCCGGTGATTTTTCTTTCACTGCATCTAACAGCTCTTTTACCTCTTGACGGCCCAACAATTCATCGGCATGGGCCTTTATTACCTCGGTAAGGTGAGTAACCAATACCGTACTGCTGTCTACCACCGTCAAACCGTTAAGTTCGGCATTTTCTCTTTCCCCTTCATCCAACCACCAAGCCGGCAAGCCAAAAGTAGGTTCTTTAGTGGGAATACCGTTAATATCAGTTGCCTGTCCTAACGGATCCATCGCCAAATAATGTCCGGGCATCAGTTCACCCGAAGCCACCTCAACACCGCGAATTTTAATGACATAGCGGTTATGTGGCAGTTGCATGTTGTCCCGAATGCGAATCGGCCGCACTAACATACCCATTTCCTGCGCACACTGCCGCCGTACCGCAGCCAAACGCTGCAATAAATCACCGCCCTGACTTTCATCAGTAAGGGCTATTAAGTTATAACCAATTTCCACCTCCAAAGTATCAACTTGGAGATACGATAATACATTCTCCGGTTGACGCCTTTGTTCCTGCGCTTTCCGCGCCGCAATTTCTTGTTCCTGCAAGGCTTTTTTCTTTTTATCTTTGTGCAGCACATAAGCCGAATAGCCAACTACGCCCGCCAAAGCCAAAATCAAAAAGCTCGGCATTGTCGGCACTAAAGCAATGACAAACAAAATTCCCGCCGCTATGGCCAACACTCGGGGAAAATGTAAAAACTGCTTGGTAAGGTCTTTACCAAAACTATTATCCGATGTAGCTCTGGTTACCAATATGCCGGCGGCGGTAGAAATTAACAGGGCAGGAATTTGTGCCACCAAACCGTCGCCAATGGTTAATAAAGTATATCTTCTTACCGCTTGTTCAATAGGCATGCCGTGCTGTAACACACCGATAACCAAACCGCCGATAATGTTGATAAAGATAATTACCACCCCGGCAATGGCGTCACCGCGTACAAATTTGCTGGCACCGTCCATGGCACCGAAAAAGTCGGCTTCACGCTGCAGCCGTTCGCGCCGTGACCGGGCCTCATCTTCACTGATCAAGCCGGAATTCAAATCCGCATCAATACTCATTTGCTTACCCGGCATGGCATCAAGAGTGAAACGTGCCGCCACTTCCGCCACCCGGCCGGAACCATTGGTAATTACCACAAACTGAATCACCGTAATAATCGCAAATACCACTGCACCGACAATATAGTTGCCGCCGACCACAAAATTGCCAAAGGCCTCAATTACTTTACCCGCTGCCGCTTCACCTAAAATTAATCGGGTAGCGGAAATGTTCAACGCTAACCGGTAAAGCGTGGTCACTAACAGCAAACTGGGAAAAACCGAAAACTGCAGCGGTTCGGTAGTAAACATAGTAATTAATAAGATAATCAACCCCAAAGTAATACTGAGCACCAGCAGAAAATCAAGCACATTGGGGCTTAAGGGGATAATAATCAGCAAAACAATGCTGACAATCATTGCTGCTACAACAATATCGCTGTTTTTAAATAAACCGGATTTAGCCTGTGCTAAACTTGGTAACGGCATCTGGATACCACCTTAATCGCTTAGTACTTTTCTTTACCAACGTGCTCTGTTAGCCTGATAAACCGCAGCCAAAATTTCAGCTACCGCTTGATACAGCTCAGGCGGTATTTCTTGACCGATATCTACGTGATGATACAAAAAACGAGCTACCTCTTTGTTTTCTTGAATGGGCACATTGTGATCAATAGCAATTTGTTTAATTCTTTGGGCCATGAAACCTGCCCCTTTAGCAACCACTACCGGTGCCGGCGTTTTACCGTCGTCATAACGCAAGGCCACCGCATAGTGAGTGGGGTTAGTTACTACCACTGTTGCCTTAGGTACTTCCTTTTGAATTAAGTTCATTAAGATTTCCCGCTGTCTTCTTTTAAGCCAAGATTTAACCAGCGGGTCCCCTTCCGTTTGTTTAAACTCATCTTTTACTTCTTGCTTTGTCATGCGCATTTGCTTTTGAAAGGCATAACGTTGGTAAATTAAGTCTATTACTGCTATCGCAAAGTAAGTCATTCCACCCCAAAGCAGTACCGCCAACAGCCCGTCTAACAGCTTGTTAAACAGGAATTTCGGCGGCCCGAAAAACATATTCAGCATCTGAAAATACCAATTCTTAATTACAAAATAAACTGCCACCCCAACCAGCGTAACTTTTAATATCGACTTTAGCAGTTCAAAAAGGGTGCGGGTGCTGAACATTCTTTTTAGACCTTCCAGCGGGTTTAATTTCGACAACTTTGGCTTAATGACTTCCGGCGCAAAGAGAAAGCCAAACTGGGCAATATTCGAAACCAAACCAATGATCATCAAAATGATCAGCAGCGGAGCCATTAAGCCAAAGGCGCCGAGAACGGCACTGCTTAATATATCTAACAGCTGTTCATTGTTTTGCGGCGCAAATACATAATGGTGAAAATAATATTTGAGGTTATCCAGCGCTTCATCTGTAAAAGCACCGCGGGCAAAGTAAAAGTAAAAAACCCCGGCTAAGAGGCACAAAGCAGCGTTAAAATCCGCACTCTTTGGCACCTGACCTTTTTTACGCGCGTCCTGTAACCGCTTTGGCGTCGCTTTTTCTGTTTTTTCCTGACCACCCGGATTTGCCATTAACCAGCTAACCCTTTCACCAGTAATAAAAGATCTTTTTGCATTTGATCAAAAATGGCCGCGAAAATCGAACCCATTAACGGCAGTAAAACCGCCAAAGAGATTAAACCCATCATAATTTTAAAGGGAAAGCCAAGCATAAAAACGTTCATTTGGGGAGCGGTTCTACCCATTACCCCTAAAGCTATATCAATCATTAACAGCACACCTAACACCGGCAAGGCCACTTTTAGCGCCATCGTGACACTGTCAGCAAAAACACGGATAAAGAACAATGTGGCAGACCCGGATATTTCCGCAGCGCTTAAAGGTAAAACCTGATAACTTTTTGCCAGCCCCCACAGCAACCCATGATGGGCATCAACACAAAGCAATGTAGCCAATGAAACGTAATAAAGAAAACGGGCCAGCAAGGTATTTACCGAGCCGGTAACCGGATCCATTAATTGCGAAATCGCAAAGCCGATATGTAAATCAATCATTTGCCCGGCCATAAGCAAAGCGTTAAAAACTATCGTACAAATCATGCCCATGGCCAAACCTACTGCCGCTTCACTTAACACCATTAAGCCGTACTCAAAAAGCCTGGCATTGGCATTTATTTCGCCAACAGCCGCCAGGGGGTAAATTAAAATTGTTAAGATAAAAGCAAGGCCGGCTTTAACAAGTACCGGTATACCCGGAATGGCAAATATCGGGCTGGATATTAAAAAAGCAGTGCAGCGAGTAAATACAAGCATAAAAACCGGCACAACCGCTAAATCTGGCAACGAATTCACCGCCTAGCGTACAATGTTGGGAATTTGCTCATAAATTCTTTCCGTAAAGCCGGTAATTACCGCAGCCAGCCAACCGGCGATAACAATTAACGTAATAAAAACGGCAAAAATTTTCGGCACAAAGGCCAGTGTTTGTTCTTGAATTTGCGTGGTAGCCTGAAAAATACCCACTATCAAACCTACCAGCATGGCTGCACCCAGCGCCGGCGCGGCCAAAATTACCACTGTCATCAGCGCTTCTCGCGCGATATGAATAATTTCCGTTTCACTCATTGCTTGCCACTCCTTTTCCCGGCATCTATCTTAGCGAAAACTTTTCACCAGTGATTCCACTACCAAGTACCAGCCGTCTACCATTACAAACAACAGTATTTTAAACGGCAATGAAATCATAATCGGCGGCAGCATAAACATACCCATCGACATCAGAATGCTGGCCACCACCATGTCAATTACTAAAAAGGGTACGAATATCAAAAAGCCAATTAAAAAAGCGGTTTTTAATTCACTGATAATAAATGCCGGGATCATCACCGTCATCGGCACTTCATCCAAATTCTGCGGCTTATCCATTCCCGCCATATTAATAAACAGTGCTAAATCCTTCTCACGGGTTTGCCTGGACATAAACTCTTTTAGCGGCTCACTGGCTCGTTCCAAAGCTACCTGCTGATTAATTTCATTGTTTAAAAAGGGCTGAATAGCCTGGGTATTAATTTCGTTGTAAACCGGTGCCATAATAAACACCGTTAAAAACAATGCCAAGGCAATTAAAACCTGATTAGGCGGCGTTTGCTGTGTGCCCAAACCTTGACGCAAAAATGCCAGCACTACCACAATACGGGTAAAAGAAGTTAGCACTAAAATTAATGCCGGCAGCAGTGAAAGCATTGATAACAGCAGCAGCAGTTTGACTGTATCCACTACCTGTTCAGGCTGATCAGTTGGTTGAATAGTTAAATCAATTGCCGGCAGCGGTTGGGCAGAGGCCAAGGCAGGCAATGCCAGCAGTATTGCTATTGTTGCCGAAAAGATTAGTACTTTACTTTTCACCGCCATAATCCCCTTTGGTGCTGTTGTCATGTTTTTTGTCAAAACGCTTGGTTTTCAATTTTAATAATTGTCGAAAATCCGGTAGATTTTCCGCAAATTCCGGCTCCGGCAGCGTTTCCGGCAGCTCTGCAAACTCTTTCAGCAGCTGAAAGCTATTCTCTGAGTGGGCAACCAAATAATACTTTTTACCCACTTCTACCAAACTTATAAAAACCTTTTGCCCCAGTGGCAGCTGCTCTATCACGCGCATCCGCCGGCCCAATCCCCGCATGCCTTTAATGCCCCGGTGGGCCAAGCCGTATTTAATGGCAAAATAAGCAAGCAGCAAAATCAGCGGCAAAGCTATTAAAGTGCGAATAAAAGCAAATAAAATTTCTTTGTCCATCGCTAAATCATTAACCCTCTTCGTTTTTTTTCAAGCATTTTTTCGCGGGTTGAATGATCTTATTCAGCCGCACTGCAAATAAATCATTGATCACCAAAACTTCGCCTTGCGCAAAAGGGTGGTTGTTGATATAAATGCTGGAAGATTCGCCGGCCGGCTTATTCAGCTCAATTATCGAGCCTTTTTCCAAGTTTAATATATCTCTGATTTTCATTTCGGCTTGTCCCAGTTCAGCGTAGATATCTAAAACAATATCTTCAAAATGGGTAAGGCTGGATTTAATACTCTGCGTCTGGGGAGTAAGGGTCAGCGGCGGGAAAACCACCGGTTTAACCGTGGTTTTCCCGCTATCCTTACTGTCAGCCTCTTTTTGCATTTTACTCATTAGCTCTTCAATTTCTTGCTGATCCATCATTGTCATCACCTACTGAGTGAGGTATTCGGTAAAATAAACTCGGGATATTTTACCCTTTTCCAACAGCTTGTTGATTTCCGCCGTCATCTCACGCTGAACGCTTTCCACGCTGTCCGGGGGTTGCACATCGGCTAACTTTTTGGTGCGCAGCAAAGCAATAACGTTGTGCTGCAAGATATGTTGTTTTTCTGAAAGTTCTTTAGCCAATTCCTTTTGATCGGCATCATATTCTAACACTGCGGTAAAGCGCAGGTAGTGCATACCGCTGGGATCAGCCAAATTAACCAGCATCTCACCCAATTCAAAACCGGCCAATTTTGGCGGCGGCGGTTCACCGGCCGTTGGGTTAATAAACATGAAGTACCCGGCAGCAGCTCCGGCAATCAGCAAGTTGAGCGCTAACAGCACAATAATAATTACCTTTAAAGTTGAACGGGACTTTTGTTCTTGTCTGGGTTCAGCGGAATCCTTTGGCACTTTCCATACCTCACTTATTTAAAATAATTAATTAACTAAAGGTTAACGCTTTAAGTTAACCAGTTCCTCCAACAATGTATCTGACACCGTAATTACCCGCGCGTTTGCCTGAAAGCCGCGCTGGGTGGTAATCATGTCGGTAAACTCATTGGTTAAGTCAACGTTGGACATTTCCAAATAACCGGAAGCAATTTTTGCTCCTGCATCTGTTGCGGTACCATGATTAGCCGTGCCGGAAGCAACCGTTTCACTGTATAAGTTGTTCCCTTCCTTCTGCAAGCCCTCGTAGTTAGCAAAGGTGGCAATACCGATTGTTGCTGTTGCGGTTGTGCCGCCGTTAATAAAAATTTCACCTTGAGCATTAATGGCGATGGTATTAACACCGGTTAAACCGCTTATTACGTCGCCATTTTCGTTACATACATAATAACCGTCTGAATTTACCAAATACCCATCATGAGTTAAGAAAAACACGCCGTCACGAGTATAATAGGTATTTGCATTTGCAGCTGTCGGATCGTCCTTCAGAATAAACATACCGCTGCCTTGAATGGCTAAATCCAGCGTACGCCCGGTATTCTGCAAGCCCCCACCGTTCATATTTCTGGAAATACTGCTAACCTTCATACCAGTACCCACCTGGCTGGGGTTGTTCACCGCGCTGGGTGCCTTTTCCATTTGATACAACATATCCTGAAAATTTGCCCGATCGGCTTTAAAGCCAACGGTATTGACATTGGCAATGTTGTTACCGATAACATCCATTTTAGTGCGATGTGCCCCTAAACCGGCAACAGCGGAATATAATGAACGTAACATACTTAAATTTGCCCTCCTTAGGAATTTTCTTTTGGCTGCCTCAGTCGGTCGGCAGCCAACAGCCTCCTTGCGGGCCGGCTGTTTTATTTAATAATTACTGCACTGTCGATATTGGTAAAGACATGGTTATTTAAATTTTGCTCATCTATCGCAGTAACAACCGTTTTGTTTTTTATACTGGCAATTAGCGCCAAGTTACCGTAAATTAACAGCGAATCTCGCGCTCCTTTGGCTTCGGCCTGCCTTACCGCCTGGTTAATCTTAGCCCAGTCTGTCGGCCCCAGCACAATATTGCGCTCGCTCAGCCTTTTTTGCGCATGGGCAGACAGTTTTACACCCTGCTGCTTTTGAGTTTCCGCCTGCAACAGCTGGGCAAAGTTGCTTCCTTTAATATTATGTTTCGCAGCAACATTCTTCACCGACGGCTTTACCGGCTGTGGTTGAGGCAACCAGTCAATCCTGTTGGTCAATTATTCCTCCTCCCTCTCGCTGTCTGAAGTCAAGTCGGCAGCCTGTTCTGCTTGCTTATCTGCGGCGTTCACATCAGCTAATATCATTTCCGGTTCTACTTCAGGCTGAGGCGCTTCTTCTACCGCTATAACCATATCCAACGGATAAGCTTTGCCGTTTACCACTAGCTGTACAGTGTTACCTTGGGTAATCACCTTTTCTACCAAGCCGGTTTTTACTTCCTCACCGTCAACCAGCGAAACCAGTTTGCCCAGCATAGCCGAGCCCTGATTTAGCTGCTGCAACTTTAGCATCTCGGTAAATTGGCTGTTCAGGTTGGTCAGTTGTTCTAACATGGTAAACTGAGCCAACTGACTGGCAAATTTATCTGAATCCATTGGGGAAGTGGGATCTTGATTTTTTAACTGCTCAATCATAATGCGCAAAAAAGCGTCTTTATCCAGCACCTGCTTGGGCTGTCGCGTTTGCTTTTCCGGGTAATAAAGATCGCTGTTAGCAGCTTTTACTTCCATATTTACCCCTCTTTCGTTAAAACCCTAAGCTTTAAATCAAAATATTTAAACCACCGCTAACCTTTGCTTTGTCTGCAGCGGCAAGCCCGCTAATCGGCAGTTCATTGCCCGGCGCACGATAAACACCGGCGCTAGCCCAGTGCCGTTTTGCCGGCTGACGATAGCCGCCGTTATTCCACTGACTGCCCTGCTGGCCTAAAAAGACTGCTGCTTCATTAAGCTTAATCGACTGCTGGACCAGTGTCTCGCGTATTTGCGGCAGTACCGCCTCTAAGGCTTCTTTGGCATGGGCGGTAGTGGCATAAATATGCGTATTTAGTTCACCCCGCTGATAGGTCAACCTAATGGTTACCTCACCTAAATGCTCCGGCTGTAGCTTTATACGCATGGTTGTTGCCTGATTTGGCTGCCGGCGCACCGCCATTTCCTTCACTAAATTGCTTATTCGTGCGGCCAGTTGTTCCAGCGGTACGGACTCTGTCGGCTGCTGCAGTGTATTGGCACTGTTTACAGTGAGATTGGCAGTATTAACTGTAAAGTTCAGCTTTGTTTGAATTTGGCTTGCCCCCGGCTGCCGATTAACATCCTGTGCCGTCGGCCGGTCAAAGGACTGCTGATTGCTTTGGTAAAAACCGCTGTCAGCCGCTTGCTCAACCGGTCTAACGGTTATATTACCGGCAGGTTTTTCGGCAAGCGCCGGCGTTACTTCCGCCTTGACAACCGGTTTGTTTAACTCATGGTTTAACTGCAGCAGTGCCGCTTCTAACTGCCTGGCCTTATGCGGCATGTTTTGGGCATTGCCTAAGTCAGCGCTCACACCGGTTTTCTCACCGGTCAACAACTGTTCCAGTTTGGCAATTACCTGCTGATCTACCGGCTGTTCACCAATGATTAAGCGGTTTAACTCTCTGAGCAAATTAGCCGCCTCTGCCGGTGGCCGGTTTTTAAGCTCACTGAGCACACCTTTAATTTGCTCAGCCAGCTGCGGGTTTTCCGCCATTAAGGCTTGCCAGAAGTTAGCCACCTGGGCCATCAGTTCCGAACTAGCCTGCGCCGGCAAAATATGTTCACCTGATAACTTTATCAGCTCTTGCAGCAGTGGCATCTCTGATTGCCGGTTTGTGTCAGCAAGGAACAGGTTCTGCATTACTGCATCAAAATCCGGCATAGTGGGCTGTTGTATACCGTCCTCGGCAGTTTGGTCGGCAAATAACAAGGCGTTGAGTATCGCCAAAAAATCGCCGGATGCCCCTTCAAAGGAAAGCATTTGCCCTTCAGATTTAGCATCCCGCCGGCTGCCGTTTAAAAATAATAAATTTCCTTCCAACGTGATCACCCCAAATTCACCCCCTTTCACGTATAGTTATAAAGAAAGCGGTTATATTCTTGACTGACGCCGGCGATTATACATGCCGGTCGCCAGCTCATCGGTAAATTTAGCTTCCGCTAAATTAAGTTGATAGCAGTAGTCATTAAACTGTCTTTCTTTCAGTTTTTCCAGCACTAAGCGCTCTTTTCTGGCTTCCATTGTTTGCCGGCGGGCATCATTTAGTTTTTGCTCTGCTATCTTGGTCAAGTGCATTTGGTTGTCCAGTAGGTTTTTTAAATGCTCCCGATACATCGCTAAATGCAGTTGGGCATTTACAGCTTGTCCATCGTCTAGGTCATAAGTTTGTTCCAAAGCGGTTTGGGTTTTCGCCATCGCCGCCCGTCTTTCCTGATACAACCGCTGTGCTCGGGACTGGGCCAATAACTTTTGTTGTTCGTTGTTTATGCGCAGCTGTAGCACCGTTTCTAATCTAAAATTAAATTTTTTCAATGTTCACCCTCCGCAACCAAATGATACATCATTTCTAATGACCGGCTGTAATCACTGCACTCATCCGGCTTTTGCTTTAAAAAGTCGACAATGGCCGGATATTTGCTGATAGCGAGGTCAATTTTGGGGTTAGAACCGTGCACATATGCGCCGACACTGATTAAATCTTCGGACTCTTTATAAGTGGCTAATAATTCTTTAATTTTACCGGCCGCACTGATGTGCTGTGAATCAACAATATCGGGCATTACCCGGCTGACACTGCTTAAAATATCAATAGAAGGATAATGGTTTTTAGACGCCAACCGGCGGGATAAGACCAAGTGGCCGTCTAATATCCCCCGCACCGCATCGGCAATCGGTTCATTCATGTCATCGCCGTCTACCAGCACGGTATAAAAGGCGGTGATGGAACCTTTATCCCCCATGCCGGAACGTTCTAAAAGTTTCGGCAGCAGGGCAAACACCGAAGGGGTATAACCGCGGGTCGCCGGGGGTTCTCCCACTGCCAAGCCCACCTCACGCTGGGCCATGGCAAAGCGGGTTACCGAATCCATCAACAGCATCACATCTTTGCCCTGATTGCGAAAATACTCGGCAATGGCGGTGGCAACATAAGCACCCTTTAAACGCACCAATGCCGGTTGATCCGACGTGGCGGCAACAATTACCGATTTTTTCAGGCCCTCCGGCCCGAGATCGGTTTCGATAAATTCAAGTACTTCCCGGCCGCGCTCACCGATTAAGGCAATGACGTTTACATCAGCACTGCAGTGCTGCGCAATCATGCCTAACAGCGTACTTTTGCCGACACCGCTGCCGGCAAAAATGCCAATCCGTTGACCGCAGCCGCAGGTTAGCAAGGCATCAATCGCCCTTACCCCGGTAGGCAACACTTTTTTAATGCGCTTGCGTTTCAAGGGGTTGGGCGGGGTGTTGTCTACCGGAAACAGCTCACCTCCGTTGACCGGCATACCGCCGTCTATCGGTTGGCCCAAGCCGTCCAGCACCCTGCCCAGCAAATGCTCCCCTACCGGCACCGAAAAAGACTTGCCGGTAGGCATGACGGTACAGCCGGGGTAAATGCCCTTAAGTTCACCTAACGGCATTAACAGGGAATTGCTTTTTTTAAAGCCAACCACTTCGGCATATACCGGTTGTTCTTCATCGGGCACTTTAATTTGGCAAACCTCGCCGATGCGGGCATTGATACCCTGCACCTCTACCGTCAACCCGACTACCTGGACAACCTTGCCCAGCAGTTTTATTGGCTGTACGCGCTGTAGGCGCCGACGCACACCACTGAGATCTACCGTTACATTCAAAAAATTCACCTCGTAGGCTGGTTTATTTAGAAACCTGAACCGTTCCCTGACAGGCAAACTCTCTTAGGAAGCTTCGTTATTTTCCGCCAAAACTGCCTGCAGCACTTCCTGCCAACGGGCATCAACGGTGGCATCTACCATGCCTTGATCGGTATCCACCAGGCAACCGCCGGGCTTAATTCGCTCATCGGCAATAATTGCCAGCTCTGCCTGGGCGGATAGGGCTTCTTTAAGCTCTGACTGATGGTCAATATATATCTGCAGTTCGGCAGGATTGACATACATTGTGATGTGTTCCCGATCTCTAACCAAGCGAATGGTTTCGTGGGCAATTTGCAAAACTATCTCGGCATCAACGGTCAGTTGCGTGGTCAATATTTTTTCGGCAATTTCTACCGCCAAATCAATGATCTCCTGCTGCATGGCATCCAGTGTTTGCTTACGGGCTTGTTCGGCCTGGGCAAGAACATCCCGTGCCTGGCGACGGATTTCCTCCGCTTCATCCTCAGCCAGAGCAATACCCTGCTGATAGCCTTGCTGCTCGGCAATTTTTTTTAATTCTTCGCTTTGGGCTCGTGCCTCTTCCAGCAGCTTTGCCGCGTCAGCCTGGGCCTGACTTATAATTTGCTCAGCCCGGCGCTCTGCTTGCTCTACTATTTGCCGCGCAACCTCTTCACTGTCGATTTCGCTGTCGGCAGGCTGATCATCGCTTTCACACAATACGGGTTGTGGGCGCAGTTCTAAGCGTACAGGCTCATTGTCCACCGTCGCCCCTTTAATTAAACTAGACAATAATTGCATCCTCCCCGCCGCGGGCGATTACAATTTCGCCGCTTTCTTCTAAGCGTCGAATGACATTGACAATCTTTTGCTGAGCCTGCTCCACATCTCTTAAGCGCACCGGACCCATATACTGAATTTCTTCTCTGAGTATTTCGGAGGCCCGTTTAGACATGTTCTTAAAGATGCGGTTGTTAACTTCTTCATTTGCTCCCCGCATGGCCAAGGCCAGATCTTTAATATCAACTTCACGCAGCACCTTTTGAATAGAAATATCATGCAGCTTGACGATATCCTCGAAGATAAACATCATCTTGCGCACTTCTTCTGCCAAATCCGGGTCGGTATTTTCTAAACGTTCAAAAATGGTTTTTTCAGTTGCCCGGTCAACTTTATTTAATATATTTACCAAGGCCTTTACGCCGCCGGTTACCGTTTCTTCGCTGAGGGCCACAGCCGACAGTTTGCGTTCCAGTACCTTTTCTATTTCCTTGGCTACATCGGGAGATGTACGATCCAATATTGCCACCCGGCGGGCAACCTCAGCCTGCAGCTCAGGCGGCAACTCAGAAAGCACCACCGCCGACTGATCCGGCTTTAAGTGAGCCAGCACAAAGGCAATTGTTTGCGGATGTTCCTCACGAATAAAGCCGACTATCTGTCTGGGGTCAGATTTGCGGAGATTTTGAAAAGGTATCTGCCTTAAGCTCAGGCTGATTTTTTCTAATATCTCTACCGCTTTCGCCGGACCGACGGTTTTCTCCAACAGTTCTTTGGCGTAATCCAACCCTCCGTCGATTACATAAGCACGGGCTTCCCGGAGTTGGAAAAACTCCTGAATTACCCGGTTGGTCAAATCGTTCGGCACCCGATCCATATCAGTAATGACACCGGTAATTCGTTCAATGTCATCGTCACTAAAGCCTTGCTTAAGCACTTTTGATGACAAATCCGCACCTAAACTCATCAGCAATATGGCAGCTTTTTCTACACCTGATAAACTAACGGCCATATACGCTTACTCCTTCAACCACAGTTTGATAATCTCCGCTATTTCTTCGGGATTTCGTTTTGCTTCTTCCCGTAAAACCTCTTTTTGACTGGGTTCACGCAGCGGCACCTCCGGCTGTTGAACCTCGGTATCAACATCGCTTACCGCAACAGGCGTGCGGAATGCCGCTTCTTCTTCCGCTGCTGCCCGGCGCCTTCTGCGCAGCAGGAAAATTATTGCCAGCAGCAACAATAACACGCCGCATGCTATGCCGACATAAAGATACAAGTTACCGGTAGTTTCAGGCTGTTCTTCTTCCGCAAAAACATCTTGTGCGGTATCAAAGGGCATTGGCTGCACGGTAATTTGATCGCCGCGCTCCGGCTGATATCCGATAGCGGCTTCCACTACCTGACGCACATCTTCCGGATTCACATTTACATTGCTGTCTACAATAACAGAGGTAGAAATACGCTTAATTGCTCCCGGGGGCTGATCAATTACCGTTTCTTCTTTACTGTTCTCATAGTTAGTAACAGCCGATTCATGCTCGTACTCGCCGCTCTCCCCGCTGATAGCAGGATATTCGCTGCCCGGCATTTGGGATGTTGTGCCTACCGGTGCTCCGGCGTTGATGTTGCTGCCCCTCGACGAAGTAGTCTCCTCACTTACCGGAGCCCCTTCCGTTACCTCGGTTATTTTGGTCTGCACTTTACTGAAATCAAGCTCAGCCGATACCATTACGGTAACTCTGCCGGGACCAAAAACTTGAATAAGCAGCTGCTTTAACCTGTTTTCGATATCTTTCTCAATCTGGCGCTGCAATTCTTGTTGCTGCTTCAGTGAGCTGCCGGACACACCGTCGGTACTGCTTTCTTCTTTAATAAAATCATTAAGGGGCGTACCCTTGCTGTCGATGATATGAATATTTTCCGGTTTTAAACCGTCTACACTGCCAACCAACAAATCGTTAATGCCTTTAATTTGTTCCGGTTCCAGCTTAGCCAACGGCTTTAGCTTTAGCATCACAGAAGCGGATGCTTCCCCTTCTTCTTCAATAAAAACGCTTTCCCGTGGCAAAACCAGGTGTACCCTCGCCTGCTCAACCGCTTCCAGCGAAGCAATGGTCCGCTGAAGTTCTCCCTGCAGCGCCCGTTGATATGTAACCTGCTCATCAAATTCCGTTTGTGTCATTTTACTTTCATCAAACAGCTCAAACCCCTGACCGACACCGGGCAAAACACCCTCACTGGCCAACTGCATGCGCAGCTCGTAAACCTGATCTTCCGGAACCTCAATGGTCCGACCTTGGTCAGTAATTTGATATTTAATATTTTGTTCTTTTAGTTTCTCGGCGATTGCACCAGCTTGTTCTATCTCCAGATCAGTGAAAAGAGGGGCATAATTAGGTTGAAAAAGCAAAACAGCTAAATAAAACAAGCAAACAGCAATGGCAACGACAATTGCCGCCGCTGCTATTTTTTGCGTTTGAGTTAAACTTTGCCACCGCTCTTTTCCCTTTGCCGGCAGGTCACGTAGGTTCAAAAAAAACACTCCCCACTAGCAAATTTTATTACAGCGGCATGCTGGATATCTCTTTGTAAGCCTGTATCACTTTGTTGCGCACCTCAACTGCCAGCTGCATGGCAACTCTTGCCTCTTGCATGGCAATCGTTACCTGATGCACATCCTGCACCTCACCGGCAACAAATTTTAATTGCATCTCTTCTGCATGCTGCTGAAGGGCATTAAGCTTGTTAATCGATTGATTTAAAATTTCTCCGAAAGACAACTTTTGCTCAGACTGATCAGCCGCAAGCTTCTGCTGCTGACCGGTCAGAATTAGCGGTTGGGTAAGCATATTTACCTGCATTTAACATCCTCCTATCCCTTGCCTATTTCCAGCGCCTTTAAAGCCATTGACTTAGCGGCGTTAAAGGCGGTGACATTTGCTTCATAAGCTCTGGTAGCTGTAATCATGTCAACCATTTCATTTAGCACGTTTATATTAGGATAGGCAACATAACCGTTTTCGTCAGCATAAGGATGATCCGGGTCGTAAACGGTGCGCGGCGGATTGGGATCATGAACTATTCCGGTTACCTTTACTCCCGCACCGTTAAAACCATATGTATTGCTTCTGGCATTTATCGCCTGCCGCAGCTGTTGGGCAAAAAGGGGTACCTGCCGGCGATAAGGCTGGATCGTACCGTCGGTTTTACCGGCAGTGTTAATGTTCGCTAAATTATTGGAGATAATATCCAGGCGCAGCTTTTCGGCAGACATTCCTGACGCACTGATGGCAAAAGAATCAAATATACTCATAACCGCCGATTACCTCCCGGAATTGGTAATGATATAACTAATCAGTGAATAATGTTCGCTTAATGACTGGGCAGATGTATTGTACTTAATCTGATTGGCCGCCAGATTGACCATTTCTTCTTCCGCGTCAACATTATTGCCGTCGGCCCGCATCGCAGTATTGTTAATCTGCACCACCTGCGGATATACCTCGGCAGGATGCTTTTTTCCGCCTATATGCATGGGATGGGTGGTGCGCAAAGGCAAGCGGTTGCCCTTTAATGCAGCCTGCAGCTGCTCTTCAAAAGAAACTGCAGATTTTTTAAAACCGGGTGTATTTATATTAGCTAAGTTATTGGCAATTACCCGCTGCCTTAAGCTCGCTACATCAAGATCACGCTTGAGCGCCAAAACAGTGGGATTATTAATACCAAGCACCTTAAAACCTCCCGAACTATTTTTGCGAATATTCACAAATGTGTAAATTGTTTATATATGCCAAACTCCTTAATTGCTATTCAACAAATTAAAAAAATTTCCCTGCATAAATTTGTAAAAGTTGCTTTATTAATGTAACATCTTAGCAAACACATTTCAAAAAATGTATTATTTAGTGCTTCTATGCCTTATTATAATTGAATGTTGGGATTGATCTATCATTTTACAGGGACCAAAGTACCATTTATCCAATTTCTTGCAGCGTGTCCCTTATTTACCATTGTTTTTTGCTTTTTTATGCCAAAATACTTTTTACTTTGCCAATAATCTCCGCTACCTGCTGATCCGTAAGCCCTTGACTAATTGGCAGCAGTAAAATGCCGGCGTAAAATTCCTCTGCTTTGGGGGCACGGCTACCTTCTAACGTACAAACATCAGGGTGCCCCGCCCAGATGTAATAGGGGTGTAAAAACACCGGGAAGTGCTTTACATCGACATCTACACCTAAGGTTTTTAACTTCACAAATAAACGACGCCGTTCCCTTTTAGCCGCCCCTTTTAACTGCAGAGCATAAAGACCGTAAGCAGGAGTGCTGTTGGCCGCTTTGGCCGGCACCGCCACTTGTTCCAGATCAGCAAAAGCGGTATTGTATTGTTCGGCAATTTCCGCCCGCCGGGCTAAAATTTCATCCAGCCTTTTCAGTTGAGAAAGGCCCAATGCCGCCTGCAGCTCGCTTAGGCGATAGGGATAGCCCAAATCCTGCATTTCTACATGCCAGGGGCCCTCATCTTTTGTCAACAGCCGGGGATCCCGCACAAAACCTTCATCGCGAAATACCCGCAGCCACTCAGCATATTCATCAGACTGGGTTACCACCATGCCCCCTTCACCGGTATAAATATGATTGCCCGGCCCGAAATCAAAAACTACCATATCACCCCACTGAGCCACAGACCGGCCTTGGTACTGCGCGCCCAAAGCATGGGTGGCATCAACCAACAGGGGAATATCCTTACCCGCTACCGCATCCAGAATAGGCTTAAGATCACAGGGCTGGCCGGCAAAGTGATGCACAATAATAGCGCGGGTTTGAGAATTGATGCGGGCAATCACATCTTGAGGGTCAACATTGCCGCTGGCCGGATCAACATCGGCAAAGATGTTAACGCCTCCTTGATAAAAAACACTGTTTGGCCCACTTACCGGGGCAATTGGGGGCACAATTACCTCTTCTTTGGGGCCGATAGCAGCGGCGCGCAGCGCAATATGCATACCGGCTGTACCGCTGGAAACCGCCACCGCATGTTTAACGCCAAAATAAGCGGCAAAAGCCCGCTCAAACTCTCTAACCATTTCACCGCTGTGCAGCCGGCCGCTCTCTAAAACAGCCATTAAAGCTTCTTTATCCTCATTGGTAAAAAACGGAATTTTTTTCGTCATAATACCCTCCACTTTTCTAAAATAAATACAATTTTAACAAATTGTAGTAATATTATAAAGCTTTTTTAAAAAAAATCATGTATAATCATATTTTGGAATAATATATAACAATAGCAAATGAGGTGCAATCATTGGACTTAAACATCAAAACGCAGATACTTAAAAAAACAGCTTTATTTAAAAACCTTTCCGAGCGGACGATAAAAACAGTTGCCGAAAACTGCGAAATAATTGCCTGCTCTGACGAAAAAACTTTTTCTGCGAAAAACAACAGCGACATAGATTTATATGTCGTGGCCACCGGCAAGGTAACATTGTTTAAAACCGACAGCTCCGGTCAAAGTGTGCCTGTTTTTGCCCTTTATTCCGGGAATATTTTCGGTGAAGCCGCAATTTTTGCCGAATCTTTTAACGGCACGATAACCGCCCGGGCAGATGCCAAAACAGTATTAATTCGCATACCGTCTAATATAATTACCATTCTTTTGGAGCAAGAGCAAACCGTTGCCTTTAATTTAATTCGGGAAATGGGCGTAAAAATATATAAACTTTACGACAAAATAGCCGAGCTAGTTAAGCAGTCAACGGCAGCTTCGCCCCTTGATGAACTGCCCATCAGCAGCAATCTAAAGCCGGTGTTTAGTCAGCGTGAAGTTGAAAGCATTAAAAAAATGCTTTACGATCACAAAGTAAAGTGCCCCTTATGCGGCAAAAATTTCACCAGTCCCCAGGTGCTGTCTCGCTACATTTGCATTGAAAAAACCGACAGCGACTTTTGCAATCACTATAGCGGGCCAAACCCAATGTATTATGAAGTGGCCGTTTGTCCGGAATGCGGTTATGCCTTTACTGAAAGCCACACTGCCCTACTGGGGCCGGCGGCAGCCGAAATGGTAAAAAAAGTGCTGGCTGAGCTACCGAAAAAAGATTATAACCAAGTGCGAGATTGGCAGCTGGCGCTGGAAAGCTTTATGTTAGCCTTAAAATGCCTCAGTGTTCTTGAAGGCCGGCACTCCCTTGTTGCCCGCCTGTACCTGCGTGTTGCCTGGCTGTACCGCTACCAACAGGACACAAAAAATGAAGAAAAGTATATGACACTGGCCTTAACAAATTATAAAGAGGCTTTTAGACGGGAAAAATTTGACACCAGACAAGAACTGCAACTTTTATATCTAATTGGCGAGCTGCACAACCGATTGAAGAACCCTAAAGAAGCTATTCAGTGGTTCAGCCGGTTAACCCAGCACCCGGAACACCGCCTAATGCCCGCCATAGTGGATAAAGCCCGGGAGCAGTGGCAAAATTTACGGGCGGAAATGAAAAAATAATAACCAGTGGCTAAAAAATTGCCGCTGGTTATTTGTTTACTAAACTATTTCGTCAACAATAATACCAATTAACCTTTTAAAATACGCTACCATGTCGAGTATTTTTTCCGGCGGTATCTCTCTGATTACCTCTTGGTTTTCTGAATTAATTACTTTAACTATGTACTCACCGCTGTCTTCATGAATGACAAACTGCAAATTGGTGTGGTAAATCTTCATCGTTTCGTTAGCTTGCTTAACCGACTCTTCTAATAGCTCTATTGCCGGCACCTCTTTTTGAACAAGGTGCGCAACATCCTGCTGGGCACAATTTCTATTCATGCCTAAATCAGATCTCACCGCAGGCTGTCGGCCGTCTTCTTTAATCTGCAATTGCTGAACACGCACTGCGGGGTCAATTGTTAAATTGCTCATTTTAACCACTCCCGCTATTTTTTCTTATCTATGAAGTAACCGCTGTACTGCGCATTTTTCTTCTGATAGGCCCCAATGCCGACTTTCGTGCTTTGCAGCTTTTTAAATTTCATTTGCAGTTCTTTAAGTTTCGCCTCTGCTGTTAGTTGGGCGTCAACAGACAGTTTGTGAGCTTTGCGGGCTGTCTCCGCAGCGGTTTGCAGCTTGTTTTCAATCGCCTGCACCGCATGGGGATGTATTTTCTTTAACCCCTCCCAACTGCCTACACCGGCTTCTGCCACCACTTTCTCTTTTAAACTGTCAAACTCTGCGTCCAACCGGTCAATTTTATCCATGTAAGCCTGCCTGGCATTCAACAGCTTTTGCAGCTCTTCCCAATTGTCGGCTGCATCGGCAAGCCGTTTGCTAATCTCATGAATTTCATTCATCATCATATTTTTTTGCCCAGCCAGCTGGAGCAGTTTATTTAAAATACTTTCCACTACACCCATTGCTAACTACCGACTTGAGCGGTTTTTAAGCTTTTTAGCGCTTCCGACCAAGTACCGCGCAGCTCTTCCAGCATTCCCTGCACTTCTAAAAGAATTTCTTTATCTTTTTTAATGTTGGCCTCTACCAACCGGCGCTTCATGTAATCGTAAAGGCTGTACAGGTTTTTAGCTATTTCGTAATCGTGGTTTAAGGTTACCATCAGCTCGGTAATAATATCCTGCGTGCGCTGAATATAGTGGTTGGTTTGTTCAATGTTTTTTTCGTCTAAATATTTTATTGCCATTTTAATAAACCTTACCGCCCCAGAGTAAAGCATTAAAGTTAACTGACCCGGTTCGGCACTGTTTACCGCGTTTTCCTGATACTGGGCATAGGGGTTTTGCATGGCCATAAAAAACCTCCTTAATGATTATTGCATTCCGCCGCTAAACTGCATAGCCAGCCACATGCTTTGCTGATTCATCTGATTGATGTACTTTTCCATCAGGGTAAACTGCGTCCAGTAGCGGTTTTCAATTTGTTTTAGGCGCTGTTCCCAACGGTCAATGTCTTTATCAATATTTTTAATTGCCTTGCCGATAAAACTGTCATCTACCTGGCTGTAGCTGTTACTGCTGCCCGCCTTATCGATCAGCGCATTGATGCCGCTGTTGACATCTTGGTATAGCCTGCGGGCTATACCCATTTCTTCGTATACATCCGATGACTTGATAAATAAGTTCATAACCCCTTCTAAATCATCCTGAATGGCTTGGCGCAACTTATCTTCATTCTCAATGACCAGCTTACCGCTCATATAATCGGCAGTAGTTTTAATGCCGAGATCCGACAGGCGGTCAATCGGATCTTCTCCCTTAGCACCGCTTACCACCGCACTCATGGTCATGCGCATTTTCGTTAAAATACTGCTGAGTAGCGGGTCGTTGCGCAATATGCCGCTGCGCGCCTTTTCTTCCCATTTCTTTTGCTGTTCTTCGCTTAATTGCTCCCGCTGTTCATCGGTAAGGGGCGGGTAATCTTTATAGCGCCGCTCATACAGTTTATCACTGATGGCGGTAATGGTTTCGTTATAGGTATTGATAAATTTAACAATAGCGTCAAACACCGCCTCGGTATCTTGGGCAATGGTAACAGTGGCACTGCCCTCGCCCTTTAAGTTCAGGGTGATGCCGGCAACAGACACCGTGTTGCCAGCAAACTGAAACCTGTTGCCGTTAAAATTGATGATCGCATCCTGGCCGGTTAGGGTTGCGCTGGTACCGTCAGCGTTAAACAAAGGGGTTAATTTTAAGTGTTCATTAAAAAAGATGGCGTCTTCGCCGGAAAGGGTAATTGATTGCTCTTTACCGGTGCCGGTAGTTTGCATAAAAAAGCGGTTCAGCCCTTGATCGTATACTACTTTAATGCCCAGGCCCACACCGTCTTCGTTCTGCCAATTGTTTATTTCGCTGACCAGCTCAAAAATGCTTTTATCGGTACTTATTTCAAATTCGGCGGTAATGCCGTTATTTGTAATAGAAAATTTAAGCTGTTCTGCCTCAATACCGAATTGTTCTGCCAATGTAGCCTTATATTCGGCAATATCGCCTTCACTGGCCACAAAAACGCCTTTCGCCAGCTGCTCTACCGTAACATCGTAAACACCGTCAATGGCACTGGCACTGCCGGTGGCACTAATTAGCGCATCATTGCTTGAAGATGCCTTTTTACCTAAATAAGTACCCTGCAATCTCATGTTAAAGCTGAGATCCCGCAGCGTGCGCAGTTTATTATTAATCTCACGGTAAAATTCCTGCTGCCATTCTAATATTTGCCTATTTTGAGTTAATTTATCAACCTTAACCCGTTCGGCTTTCATTAAATCTTTGACAATTTGATCAATATCCATGCCGCTGGCCAAACCGCCAACGCGCATATTAAAACTCATAATCTCACCCCTTAAATTGGGTATTTACACTATATATAACATATATCGTCAGATACAGGTAAAATCTTTAACAATCGGAATGCTGTTTTACATGCTCACCTACAAAAAATACGCCCGTTTAAACGAAGAACGCCAATGCATCTTTAAAAAACTGGAAGAAAGGGGTAGTCTTTTTGATTAACGATGTGATTTTAAATAAAACGCAGGTTATCAAACGCTGTCTATAGCGCATTGATGAAGAATATCAGGGATCCTACAAAATATTATTGTACACCACCTAGATGACTTTAAAGAATACATCGATGCGCTATTACATTTGTAAATAGCAAAAGATGCCTGCTCAGTTTGGGAATTGTTTTAGAAGTAAAAAGACTACCGTATAGCGGCAGTCTTTCTTTTTCTCTGATTTGTTTTTAACTAACAACCGAACAACGTTATAATATCTTTAATTATATAATCCCAAACTAAGAAACTATATACGGCATGAAAACACGGTCGATTTCCGCCTGCCACTTTTTATAACTAGGCATAAGCCTAAGCTGCATTACCTCATTTGCTCGGTTAATTTCACCGCTTTCATAGGCCGAAACCATATCATCAAATGCGTTTTTTAATTCTTCAGCCAATACTTCCAGCTTATTTTCCAATAAATCAGGCAGCATGGGCCGCACTGCCTTTTCAATGGTGTAAAAGGCATTAACTAAATCATTCATTAAGGTAATGGTTTGCTTCAGTTCTCCGGCCTTAAGCTTTAAATCAATATGCTGCAGGGCTTCTAATCCTGTTTCCGCCAGTTCTACTGTTCTTTTAATTACATCGTATTGTTTCATGTTAAACCTCGTTTCTTTAGATTTTAAGTGCCAAACACCTTTGGATAGTTTTACACAATAATACTTTAGTTTTGTTTTATCTTCAATACTTTTAGCAAAATTACTTGGTGCTAGGCCAGTTTGGAAATCACTGTAAGAACGAAAAAAGACAGCCTTCAACAAGCATGATTTATAAGGTATTTGTTACACTTTTCAAATCTTTACTAGCCATATAATAAAAGATAAATGATACAACAAGTGTTATAATTCCACCAACTACCACGCTAAAAACAGTTTCTAACTTAATTAAACCAAAATCCATATAATCTCACCTTTGATTTACTAATGTTATAAAAAATAGTGCCAGCCACTATTTGGGAATATCTTAAAAAAGGTATCTGGCACTGTTTAGGAATGTTTTAAAAAGTAAAGAGCCGGGGAAATTCCCTGGCTCTTTGGCTCTTTTTGGCTCTTTTGTTATGCTGATAATTAACGGAGCAGTTGCAGTACGCCTTGCGGCATTTGGTTGGCTTGTGCCAGCATTGCTTGAGCTGCTTGGGAGAGGATGCTCTGCTTGGTGAACTCCATCATTTCTTTAGCCATGTCAACGTCTCTAATGCGGGATTCTGCAGCGGTTAGGTTCTCGGCAGAGGTTCCCAGGTTATTGATTGTGTGTTCTAAGCGGTTTTGAATAGCACCGAGCTTAGAACGTTCACTGGATACTGTTTCAATAGCCTTGTTTATGGAAGTTATAGCAGCTTCAGCACCTGACTGGGTTCTAACATCAACATCAGCAACTTTTAAGGAATCAATATCTATTCTATTGATTGCTAAGCGGGTAGTTTGACCTTCGTTAGCACCAATATGGAACTGAACGCCATTATTCTTTACATCGACTTGAGTTTTGTCTGCTTGTAAGTTTGCTGCAACATCTAACTCTAAACCAGCTACGGTCATAACACTGTTCGAATCCGCTTTTACACCACTATAATTTTTTACTGAGCCATCTGGACCTTCTACCTCAATATCAGCAGTAATAGTAACGTCAAATTTAATAATACCTTCATTTCCGTTATATTTACCTGCTGCAATAGTAACTAGTGTGTCACCAGCATTGTTCTTAATTACTATTTCATTGGTACTATCAGCTTTCTCAACCCTACCTACTTCATTGCCTTGAGCATCCTTCAATATAGCTGTGACACTATCTGTAGCACCAGTAATTTCTATGGTGTATGTTCCTGCTTTAATATCGTTGACACCTGATGCGCTATCTGCGCTATTAATTGTAACATCGGTTTTCGCTATTCCACCAGCGGATATAAAATTGTCTGTACCTACTTCAACATTTGAAATTGTAATAGTAAACGTACCTTCTGCGTTAGAATCTACAGCACGAACATCAACCACTTCTGCTGCATTAGCACCAAGTGATGCTGTTTGACCAATAGAACCGTCTAACAATGTTTTTGTGTTAAATTCGGTGTCTGTGGAAATACGGTTTATTTCAGATTTTAATTGTTCGATTTCTTTTTGAATTTCAGCACGGTCAGAATCATTGTTGGTATCGTTAGCAGCTTGTACAGCCAATTCCCGCATGCGCTGCAGAATAGCGTGAACTTCAGTCAACGCACCTTCAGCGGTTTGAATTAAGGAAATACCGTCTTGGGCGTTTTTAGAAGCCATTTCCAAACCGCGGATTTGACCACGCATTTTTTCACTGATGGCCAGTCCGGCAGCATCGTCACCGGCACGGTTGATGCGCAAACCGGAAGACAGTTTTTCTAAAGCCTTTTGAGTTTGGGTGTTGTTAACAGTCAACTGACGATAGGTGTTGAGAGCGGCAATGTTGTGGTTAATACGCATATTGATAATTCCTCCTTGATAAGTTTTTTTCGCATCCTTGCGAATATGCGTTTTTGTATATTTGAGCTTGCCCCGGTCGGCCGCCCCGGGCTTGTCTCTCTAGTTAGTTTATCGACATGATTTGCTTTAACTTTAGGACGGAAGTATTATTTTTTTTGATTTTGCTGTAATAATTTTTTTATTAAATGTTGCTTGGCTAAAGCGTTTTTGTTTTCGTTTTGAATGGCTTGGTAGATTTCGGCACGGTAAATGTCTATGTCAGGCGGGGCTTCGATGCCGATTTTTACTTGATCGTTTTGAATGTCACTGACCACAATTTTTATGTCACTGCCAATGTTGATGGCCTGCCCTTTTTTTCTGGACAGTACAAGCACTTGTTTAGCCCTCCCTTTGCCCGGCATTGTTCTGCGGCAGCGGGTGTTTAATTTGGTAGCGCTTATCATTGAGCACAATTTGCCGGGCGGTGTTGGTTTTAACGTTCACCACCACCGGGGCCAGCAAATTAACGGTTGCCTTTTTTATGCCTCCGCTAAAATTGACAATGCAGAACACCGCCACGTCTTTTATATCGTGTATATCAAGACTAGTTTTATGTTCTTCCGGCAGATCAAATTCATAATCGGGGTACACGGCAAAGGGGTTAATTAAGATAAAGCCGATATTTTCGTCGGTTGTTGATTGCAGCAAATAAAAGGGAGAATTTTGATCCACCGCCGTTAGGTGAAATTGTTTGTATTTTTCCAAGCCGGGCAGGCCGTTTTTAAAGGTAATGATGGGTTGGGTTGGGGGCATTGATTTCACCGTCTTTCTATTGTTAGGTTTTTTTGCGGAACGGTCAAGACCGTTCCCTACAATTCTACCGAATATGTGTCCTTTTACCCGTTGGGATGTTCGTATTGATGTAACGTTCATTTGTGGGCTTTACTAGTTACACCAACCGCCCAATGGCCGGGTATGGTTTATTGCTGTGTTTGTCACTCACGGAACGGCCAAGGCCGTTCCCTACGATTCTACTGATGTTTTATCTTTTACCTGTAGGGCGTTCACATGGATGTATCGTTTCTTATCGGGCCGGCATGGAAGCCGGCCCCTACATCATATTGATGTGGCGTTCCGGTTGAAATTCTTATATAAAAATATAACCGCAAGTGATTGCGGTTAGGCGTAGTCGTCAAGTCTTTTTCCTTTGGGTGATTCGAGTTCTTGGGAAAATTTGAGTGCTTGGTGCGGTTGCAGTTCCTGGTATTCGCCGGTTTGTTTGTTGTATACCCTTACCCGCAGGTTTCCTTTTTTATCCCGCTCCATTTTAAACATCAGTGGGTAGTTAAACATTTGGGCGGCTTTGTTTAATCTGTCTAAGGCTTTAAATAAATCCGCCTCATTGACCGGTTTTTGGACAAGGTTGTGGTCATAAAAGCGCTGTTCTTCCAAGCCGCCCTTTGTTCTGGCCGGGTCCAGCTGTTTTATTATCAAATTGTCGTGATTTAAAAGGGACTGCAGCCCGCCGGCACCTATTTTCATCGGTGCATCACCCCGGTTCGTTAAATTACTTGAGGAAGTTTAACAAACTGGTCTGCATGATGTTGGCTCCTACCGCCAGGGAAGCGTTGTATGCCAACTGCTGCTGGCTGTATTCGATGGAGAGCCTTGCCATATCGGCCCCTTCGATATTGTTTAAACTACCGGTGAGAATTACTTCTTGATCGAGAATTTGCAGCTGTAACGCCTCAAAGTGCCGGAAGCGGGCACCGGCTGCCACCCGCATTTTAAGTGTTTTATCGTGCTGCAAGTTTAGCTCTTTAATGCTGTCCTGCAGCAAGTCTGTTTTGGTTGGGTCTACTAGGCGCTCTTTTAACTCAAAGAGCACATCAAAGATACCCCTTTCATCATCTGCAGGCGGGTTATTAGGATCATACACAACGTATGCGCCGAGTGCTTCATCGTAACGGGCGGTGCCGTAAAGGCCATTGCTGTCATCTAGGCGAAAAGTATACTCCGCCCCTTCCTTGGAACCGGCAAAGTCGATTTTTAAGCCGTCAAGCACACCGCCGAACACAGTGTTGTCTAATACAATATTATCGGTATCGGTAAAGGTAACGGTTTCTACACCTAGGCCCAGGCTATTGCCGTCGGCATCAACAAGGTTGGTGGCATCAATTTCCACCCCGGTAGCTGTTACCGTAATGGTTAGCTCGCCGTAAATTTGGTGATTTGTCTGCCGGGAAATAATTTTCGGTTCTTCCGATGTTTTAGCCTCACGGTTATTAAACTGGATTTGAAAACCGGTGGTTACACCGGGAGTATCAATGCGGTAGGTGGCTCCGGCCACCACTTCGCGGTAAACCCCTTGGGTGTTGCCATGGTAGATAATTTTGCCGTCAAGGGTTCTTTCAAAAGGCGGGTCATCGTTTTGCATGCCGGCATAGATGTATTTTCCGCCCACGGTAGAGTTGCCCAGATCCACTATTTGGTCAATCAGCTTATCTATCTGCGCGGCAATACCTTCTCTGTCTTGCTCATTGTAGGTACCGTTGGCAGCTTGAACGGTATACTCCAGCGCTTGCTGCAACACAGTGCCAATAGTACCCATAGAGGTGTCGGTCATTTCTAAATAAGAAATTCCGTCACTTAAGTTTTTGTCGTACTGTTGGTTATAAGAAAGCACCGATTTAATAGACATAAACTGCCCCAAAGCGTTAGGGTCGTCACTTAGGCGCAACATACGGCGGGAAGTAGCCATTTGTTCTTGGCTTTTGGCCAGTTTGCTTAAGTTTTGCTGAATACTTCTTAACATTTGATTGGATACATATCTGTTGGTAATGCGCATTGTTTTCTCCCCCTAATTAAAACAGGCGATTGATGATCACATCCAGCATGGTGTCAATGGTGTTCACCATGCGGGCCGAGGCTTGAAAGCCGTACTGAAATTGGATCATTTTGGTCAGCTCCTCGTCTACAGAGACGCCGGAAACCGACTCTTGCAGCGCCGTTATTTGCTGGTAAATGGCAGATTGGTTAGCAGCCATGCCATCGGTACTTTGGGCGTTGTTACCCACTTTGGTAATTAACAAAGTATAATGTTCCTCAAAGGTAGCTCCGTTAATGGTGTCTTTGGTTCTTAATTTTAGCACTTCACCGGCAAACCGGCCTTCCAGTGTGCCGGGTGCAGCAACCAGGTTGGGGTCTACTTTAAATGTGGCCATAAAATCTGCCGGCGTGGTATTGTCACCCACAAAAAAGTCTTTACCTAAGGCATTGGCAAATTCTTCCCTTAAAGTAAAAGCGAGATCATACAGCATTTTTTGATAGGCTTTTAAGTCCTGCCGGGATTTTTCCAGACCGATCAGTGAGCCCTCTTTTTCACCGTTCAGGGCTTTATCGGTAAGATTAATCACAGTACCGCCTATTGTTAATTCCATCTCATCGTCGCTTGTTTGCTGCAGGGTTACATAGTTAACTGTTGGGCCGGCAGAGGTTGCTTTATCTTCAAAAATTGTTTCGCCAAAAAATTTTACCTCTATGCCGCCGGTGGGTTTGCCGTTAATATGTTCATGAATCACGGTAACGGGGCCGTATTTGCTTAGCTTTTCCAGCAGTTGATCTCGTTTATCCAGCAAATCATTGGGTTGCTGGTTTACGCTGTAGACATCTTTAATGGCGGCAGTAATTTGCTGAATTTGCGTTAATATGTCGTTAATTTCATTAACCTGATCGTATAGCATACCTTTATCATTGGTATCGACAATGCTTTTTTCGATGCTTTCCAGCTGCTGATAGGCGGAAGTAATCAGGGTGGACAGCTCTTCGCCGATGCTGACTACCGATGATTTGATGCCTAAATCTTGCGGAGTGTTATTTAGCTCCATCCAGGCTTTAAAGAAGTCAACTATTCTTTGGCCGATGCCGTCGGAAGCAGGTTCGGCAAAGATGGCTTCCGCCCGCCGCATAATTTCTACCTGGTCTTCCCAGTAGGCGGTATCGGTTATTGCCTGGCGCACGTTGTTATCCAGGTATTCATCGCGCACGCGGCGGATGGCTGCCGTTTGTGACCCGGTGCCCAGCTGACCGGGAGTAACCGAGCTGTTGATACCCGGCATATCGTACGGGTCGGAAGCGGTAATTATTGCTTCCTGCCGGGAATAGCCGGGGGTGCTGGCATTGGCCAGGTTGTGGCCGGTAATATTTAGGGCTCTTTGATGAACCTGCATACCGCGGCGGGCGATTTCGATTCCAAAGAAGGTTCCGGGCATTGATTTCACCGTCTTTCTGTTTGGTGTTAGTTTCGTTTTTTGTGGAACGGTTAAGACCGTTCGGTTATGTATTTTGTAAGGCAGGTTTTGGGTTCAATGCCTGCCCGTTTACGTGTATGTAAAGGTTTCTTTGGCGGGCCGGCGTGGAAGCCGGCCCCTACATACGTTGTGATAACCGATTATGTACCAGTGCAGCCAAGGCATTTATCGGAGCAAACGATTAGCCGGCGCATTCAAAGAGCGACGCCGCCGGAGGATTAGCGCCGAGGACTGTTTGAGGAGCTTTGCTCCGAGTTCACTTTCTTCTGATTAAAAAATTTAGGATGAAAGTACACGGCCGCCCGCCCGTAGGCGGCGGAGCTCGTTCATTTATATGTGCCGGCGTGTTTGCGGAGATAAATGCCTTGGCGGCCTACGTGCCATAGAACATCTGAATATCAGGCCGTTCCCTACAATTCTGCTGTTATGTTACCTTTCACCCACTGGGACATCTACACAGATGCAACGTTTCTTTGGCGAATGGTTGGGTCGTTGTGCCCTACACCGTTTTGTTCAGCACGGATGCGGGGCGGTTTTCGCCGGCTACTTTGCCGTCGCCGTGGTAGGTGGCGGCAGTTGTAGGGTTTAGTATTTTCAGCAGGGCAGTATTTACCTGCAGTGCCCTTTTGGTCAGTAGGTTATTTAGTTCGTTGATTTCTTTTAGCTGCTCAAAGTTTTCTTGTAGTTTGCTTTGCAGTGCTTTTAGCTGCTCTTTTATATCTGCCGGGGCGGCTTGTATTAGGCTACTTAAAGTGGCCCCTTTTTCCAGCCCCAGTTGTTTTTTCAGTTTAACCTGCAGTTCTTCCCGTTGGGGATCGTATTTTGCCATCAGCAGGGCAAGTTTGTTTAACTGCTGTACGGCATTGTTTATTTTTTCCGTATCTGCCTGGCGCAAGGCAGAATTGTGCTCTTTAGATGCTGCAATCATTTTTTGCACAATTTCATTTTGTTGTTTCAGCACCGCAATAAGTTCAAAAAAAAGAGGCTCCATGGCTATCGCTCCTTATACTAATTCGTCCAGGTGCCTTTCTTTAATCATGCCGTCGGCAATTTTCTCAGGCGACGGTTGATAGCTTCCGTTTTTAATACGCTGTTTTAAATCCTGCACTTTTTCTTCCCGCACTTCCGGCAGGCTTTTCAGTACGGCGCGATATTTATTCAGTTCGCGGGCCTGGTTGGATATTTCTATCTGATCGCCCGCAGGCTTATTGCCGTTGGTTTTAACCGCTTTATCTTTTCTGGCCTGAGAAGCATAGGTATTAACAATATTGGGGTTAAAAGGGGTGATTTTCATTCCTCACCCACCTCCATCCTACTGCTCTTGCATATATTATCGTCACATGGGCGTAATAACTTTACACCATTTGCACAATTTCTTGGGCAATTTTCGGAAGGGCCACTATTTTTTCAGCCGCCCCCAGTTCAATAGCCGCTTTAGGCATGCCAAACACTGTACAGCTCACCTCATCCTGAGCAATGGTGCGGCCGCCCAAGTTTCTTATTTTCAGTAAGCCCGCTGCCCCGTCCCGGCCCATGCCGGTAAGCAGCACACCGAGTATTTTGCCTTGGTACACAGCAATGGCGGCATCAATCACTTGATCTACAGATGGGCGAAAAGTAGCCGGCGGAATGGGTTCGTCACATTTTTTTAAGTCAATAACCACTTTGCCGCCGGCCTTGCGAAAATGGGTTTCACAGCCCGCCGGGCAGATGATTGCCCGGCCGGGTTTAACTTCCGCTCCTTTATATCCGTGAATTACTTCCAGCGCACTGCGCATGTTGAGATGTTCAGCCAAAGACTGGGAAAAACCGCGCGGTATATGCTGTACTACCACCAAGCCTGCCGGCAAGTCCGCCGGCAGGTGGGGGATGATGTATTGCAGTGCCGCCGGGCCGCCGGTAGAACAGCCAATCAGCACCAGCTCGGGCTTGACTGCAGCCCGCTTAGCCCTGGCAGGCACAACCGGCTTAGCCGGTAACGCACTTGAGCGGAGTATTTTGCGCACCACTACCTTTGATGCCACTCTGATTTTAGCCGTTAATTCGGCCATTGTCGGCTCCAGTTGCCCGGCTCTCACCGGCTTGGGCACAAAGTCTACCGCTCCGGCAGCAAGGGCTTCCATGGTAGCCCGCGCCCCTTCAGTGGTCAGGCCGCTGAGCATAATTACCGGCACCGGGCATTCCTTCATAATCCGCCTTAACGCGGCAATGCCGTCAAGATTGGGCATCTCTACATCCATGGTCACTACCTGCGGGCGCAGCTTTTTAATTTGTGTTATTGCTTCCAGACCGTCACGGGCCTCACCCACAACTTCAATGTCTTTTTCTGTCTGCAGCAATCGAATTAGCAGCCGCCGCATCAATAAAGAATCGTCTACTACCAGTACCCTAATGGGCATCTATTTTTAAGCCTCCTCAATTATGCCTGCTTGTTTCACTATGCCGCGGGCATCAATAATCAGTGCCACCCGGCCGTCGCCCAGAATAGTAGCTCCCGATAGACCGGGTACGTCTCCCAGGTAATCGCCAAGGGATTTGATCACTATTTCCTGTTCGCCAATTAATTCATCAACCACTACGGCTACCTGTCTTTCGGCAGAAGCCACTACTACAACATATAGTTTATCCTTCTTACAGCCGCCCATACCAAAAAATTCAGATAAGCGCAATAGCGGCAAAATGCGCTCGCGAATGACAATCACTTCGTTGTTGCCGACACGGCGAATTTCATCGGCATTGATGCGCAGGGTTTCCTGCACGTTGGACAGCGGAAAAGCATAAATTTGATCGCCCAGTTTCACCATTAGGGCACTGATAATAGCCAGTGTGAGGGGCAGCGAAATGGTAAATTTTGTACCCTTACCCGGGGTGGTTTGTAAATCTACCATACCGTTAATTTGTTCGATAGAAGTGCGCACTACGTCCATACCTACGCCGCGGCCGGATAAATCACTGACTTCTTTTGCAGTGGAAAAGCCGGGGCGAAAGATTAAGTCCAGCACTTCCCGGTCAGTTAGGCGGCTGACACTTTCTTGGTCATACCAGCCCAGCTCTACCGCCTTAGCCCGTATTTTGTCGGGTTCAATACCTCTGCCGTCGTCTTCAATGGTAATTAAAATATGGCTTTCATGGTAAGAGGCCTTTAACAGCAGTTTGCCCACCCGCGGCTTGCCTAAACGCACGCGTTCTTCCGGCGGTTCAATGCCATGGTCAATGGCATTTCTGATTAAATGAATGAGCGGATCGCCGATTACTTCAATTACGTTGCGATCCAGTTCGGTTTCTTTACCTTCCACAATGAAGTCAATTTCTTTGCCCATTTTTTGCGCGGTATCACGCACCATCCGCGGAAAGCGGTTAAATATTTGGGCAATCGGCAGCATGCGTGCTTTCATAATTTGTTCTTGTAAATCGCCGGTAACCTGGCCTAAGTGGCTGGAAATTTCATTTAATGTATCTACCAACTCTTCTGTGCCGAACTTATCTTGGAAAATTTCCGCAAAGCGGTTTAGGCGGGTGCGATCTATTACCAGCTCACCGACCAAATTCATTAAGTTATCCAGTTTTTGCACATCTACCCGTACCGTCTTGACCGCCTTTACCTTTTTGGCCGCTGACTGCCCCTCTGCTTGTTTGTCGTCAGCTTTTTCATCGGCTTTTTGGGCTACTGTACCGCCAATTGAGCTTTCCTGTTCTTCTTCTGTAGATTGGGGTAATATAATTAGCTGCACCTGTACCGATTTTACTTCGGCAATGCTCATTAGGGTGTTGTGCAGCTGATCCTGATCTGTTTTGGTCAGCAGCACCAATTCAAAGCTTAAGTCAAAGCGTCCTTCCTGCAAGTCTTCAGCAGGGGGGTTGCTGTGCACTATTTCCCCCATCTGCTGCAGTGTCTCAAAAATTAAAAAGGCGCGCACGCTTTTCATTTGTGTGCCCTGCTCCAGGTTGACGGTAATGTGATAGGCAGAATAACCCCTTACCTCCGCTTCCTGAATTACCGCTTCCAGCACATCGCTCAGCGGAGACGATTTTGCCTCGTCAGCCGGCTGCTGAGACGGTTCCGCGGCGGCAGCAGCTTCTTGGACGGCAGTTGTTTGGGCCGCACTGTCCTTATTTAGTATGCCCTCCAGCTTGGCCAGTACGTCACTTACGTCTACATCAGTAGCATCACCGGTAATTTCGTCTTGCAGCAGCTTTAGGGCATCTAAAGCATCAAAAAACACATTGATCATTTCGGTATCAATACTGATTTTACCGTGACGAATTTGATCAAATACGTTTTCTATTTGGTGGGTTAAGGTCGCCATTTTTTCATAACCCATTACCCCCGAGGAACCTTTAATGGTATGTGCGGCGCGAAATATTTCCTGCAGTACCGTGCTGTTATTAGGTTCTCGCTCTAATATCAGCAGGTTGTCGTTTATGATTTGAATTTTCTCTTCCAGCTCATCCATAAATACGCCGATTTCTATATCTGAAAACAAAGTGTCTCCCTCCTGCCTATTCGTTAAGCTCTGCCTCTACTTGCTGCAGCTGTTGTTGTTCATCTGCATAGAAGATTCCGGTCTCATCAAGTAAGATAATCAATCGTTCCCCCAATAGGGCAATTCCCTTTATAAAGGAAGCATCTACCCCACCGATCATCGGCGGTGGGGGAGCAATATTATCCGCTGAAATTGACAGTACCTCGTGAACCGCATCAACAATCAAGCCAAAGGTAACCCCGTTTACCTGCATTATTATAATGCGGCTTTGGGCCGTTCTGGAGGATGCCTCCAAGCCAAAGCGTTTACCCAAATCAACAACGGGAATTACTTGACCCCGCAACTTTATAACACCCTCGATAAATTCCGGGGAACGGGGAATACCGGTAATTTCCTCCATATAGATAATTTCCCGTACGGCAGTGATTTCTAATGCATATGTTTGATCAGCGAGCCGAAAAACCACTACTTGTATTTCTTTGTTAAGCGCCATGATAAGTCCTCCCTTTAGTTGGAGTTTGCTGATCTCAACTGTTGTTCAATGGAAATTATTTTGTTCGGTTCTATGTCACTATAACGATCTCTTAAGATAACAATATCTACCCGCCGATTATAGCGCCGGTTTTCTTCGGAATCATTGGGCCTTTTCGGGCGGTACTCACCGAAACCGGTTGCCGACAGGCGCTCGGGGGAAATAGCGTTGGAATCTATTAGTTCCCGCACCACTCGTGATGCACGGGCAGTGGAAAGCTCCCAGTTAGAAGGAAACACTGTCGTGTTAATGGGCAAACTGTCGGTATGTCCTTCCACCCGTATATAGTTATTCAGCTGCGACAAAATACCGCCTATATCTCTGACAATTGCGGCCGATTCCTCAGATAGGGTGGCCTTGCCTAACGGAAAGAGTACTACGTCCTGAAAGCTGATTAAAAGGCCGCGATCTTGCAATTCTACCGTTACTTTATCTTGCAAACCATGCTCTTTAAGGTATGCTTCTACCTGTTCTTTCACCGACAATAAATTCTGCGTTTCCCTTCTTAGCATTTCGTCGGCCAGTTCTGTAGCAGGTTCATAGGCTCCCGGCGACACACCCGGCGCACCGTCGTAAAGAATGGCCCCCTGACCGCCCATCACTTTATGCAGCGAATGGGCTATAGCATCAAAACGGACGGCGTCTATTTTACTCATGGTATACATAAGAATGAAAAACACCAACAGCAATGTGATCATGTCCGCATAGGTAATCAACCAGCGATCGCGGCTGGCACCGCTGCTTTTTTTATTAAAGCGCCTGTTTTGTCTTAACATGGTTTACTCTTCCTCTTCATCTACATTTCTGGTATTGACATTTCTTAAGAAGGCATTCAGCCTTTCTCTAATTAAAATCGGGTTGTATCCAGCTTGCAGTGATAAAACACCTTCAATTTGCAGTTCTTTTAAAGTCAGTTCTTTTTGGCTTAAGTTTCTTAAGCGGTTAGCAATCGGAAAGAAAAACACGTTCGCTGCGGCTACACCGTATAACGTGGCGGTAAAGGCCATGGCAATGGCCGGAGCCAAGGCTTCGGGATTGTCAACGTTGCCCAATACGTGCACCAAGCCCATTACCGTACCGATAATGCCCATGGTGGGCGAATAGCCGCCGGCAGATTCAAATATGCTGACCCCTATTTCGTGCCGCTCATGAGTAGAATACATTTCGGTTTCTAAAATGTTGCGCACCATTTCCGGGTCGGTGCCGTCAACCACTAACTGCATCGCCTTGCGCAGAAAAGGATCTTCGATGGTGTCCAGCATGTTATCTATGTACAGCAATCCTTCCCGGCGGGCTTTGTCGGCTAAGTCAACCACTTGGTCGATCGCATCCTGATAGGAGGGAATTTTTCTGTTCAACGCCATTATTAAAAGCCGGGGTATGTTTTTTATTTCTTCAAAGTTATAAGCTACAATCGTTGCGCCAAAAGTACCGCCAAAAACAATCATCATCGCTGACGGAGAAAACAAGGCACTGATAGTGCCGCCTTCCATCATAAAACCAACGATCAGAGCCGCAGACGCAAAAATTAAACCAAATAGTGTTGTGAAGTTCATTGCCCTATGTTCAACTCCCTAAATATTTGGTATTTTTCGACTTCGTTTGTAATACGACCTTTAATAGGTCAAATCCTGCAACTTTTAGTGATAATTACAAAAATAACCACATATATGTAATTATAAGTAGTTTGTTAGTTAGGCAAAATAGCTTGTAAATTACATGAGTATTTGAATATAATAATAGCACTATGAAGATTACAGTTGTATCAACCCGCTTAGGGCTAAAAGATTTAACCGAACAATTTGATATTGCGGTAGTGTTAGATGTTTTGCGGGCTACCTCAACCATTACCACCGCTTTGGAAAAGGGCTGCCGGTATGTCATTCCGGTGGCAGAGGTAGAAGAAGCCCGCGCTTTGGCCAAAGATAACCCTAAACTAATACTCGCCGGTGAACGGGGGGCAGTTAAACTTCCCGGCTTTCAGTTAGGCAATTCGCCCTTGGAGTTTACCCCGGAGAAAATAAACGGCAAGGAAATTGTTTTAACCACCACCAACGGTACGGGTACAATTAAAGCGGCGGCGGAAAAAGCTAAGCTGGTTTTAATCGGCAGCTTTTTAAACGCCCGGGCAGTAGCAAAAGAAGCGGCAAAACACAGCAACATATTATTTGCCTGTGCCGGAACAAACGGCCGTTTTTCTATGGATGACACGCTGGCGGCAGGGGTAATCATCAAAGAGTTATTGGCACTTAAAGGAAGCAGCGACTACAGCGGCAAAAAACTGGCCGCCATGCGCCGGCAGACAAATGCGGTATATTACGATGAACAGCCCCTGGATAACCCGCAAACACTGCCGGTAATGAATGACAGCGCAGTGGCCGCCTACCGCCTGGCCCAATACTACCAAGACAATATTTTAGATGCACTGTATGATACACTACATGGGCAAAAATTAGTGCAACTTGGTATGATTAATGATTTAACTTACTGTGCACAGTTAAATACATCAAATATTACCCCATATTATAAAGATGGTATAATTTCTACATAATCCGCTATGATTTGCGGGTTATTTTATTATATTAAGCATAGATTATATATAGATTGACTTAGCTTTAATGCATGCTATAATTTTAAATAAAAGGATGTATTGGGGTGGTTATATGTCCGCAATAGAATGGTACAGCCCGCGCAATTCTTTTAATGCTATGATTAGTAAAAACCACATTACTTTGGGTGAATTAGCAGTTGATAAGTTAAATAGTGAGTATGTTATTTTAGGTTATCACCGCGATGATAATTGCATTTTAATAAAACCGGTAAAAAAAGGCGAAGGTTTTAAAGTTACCCGTAGAAAAATAAATGCCAAGAATTTTTTAAAACATTTTAATATAGAAGCTAAAGGTACATATCCGGTTGAATACGACGAAAACAACAGGGTATTAATTATTAAGTTATAGTGGGTGCGATTATTCGCACCTTTTTGTGTTATAATAGGTTTTGTATTATTTTTATGGGGGTTTTATTAGGTGCGCACATGGTATATCGAAGATGCAGGCGGCGGCTGCCGTGCTTTCTCCGAAGTACTGGTGCTGGTGAGTGAAAATCCGCGGGAAATTTATACCGCAAAATTGCCCTTAACTTGGGACGAAAGCATTGGTTTAGAGGAAATGGCCTGCCGGTTAGTAATTAACATGATGAAAAAGGCCGGGGTTAGTAAAGAGGACACTTTATTGGTTTGTTCGGGAAATATATTTCACACACTGCATCAGTGGCTTAGCAATGAAGGGTATAACTGGGAAACCGCAAAAATGGACGGATTGGCGCACGAAGTGGCGGAAGATGCTTTTTACCGGCAGTTAGTGGAAGCGGGCGTACCTAAAGAATATAAACTTGTGGAACGGGATTACCGCACTTTTTACCGTCAGGTGGAAGAATGGGTAAATCAGCAGCCCAATCCATCAAGGTATATGAAGGACCGCAAAGTACGCCAAAAGCCGGCGGAAGCCCGTTACAAATTAAAAAGCACCTATGCCCGTCCGCGCCGTTGCCGCAAATGCCGGGAAACAATTAAACCCTTTTCGCCGGTGGTAGAACATACCGTACGCAATAACGGCAAAAAGTATCGTGTTTATTTTCATCCGGAATGTTCTCCTATTAAGCCGTTAAAGGGCAAGCTGCAGTACGCCACCGGAAAGTGGGCAGGTAAAGAAATCAGCGGGCTGATTCTGCCCAATAAAAAAGAAGTAACCTGCCTGTTATGCGGCCGGCCGATTGCCTTGGGCGAGCCGACCTTTTACGGTTACGATGAAGAAAATTTAATCTTTGGGCATCAACGTTGTTTTGACAAAAACCCGTTGTCAATTGATTAACTTTTCCACCACCGGCAGATCAGCGGCGGCAAATTCATAATGGGGCAGTTCTTCCTTTGTTACCCAGCGAAAGCTGCGGCAATCTTTAGCTGCCGGCCTACCGCCAAGATAGGTGCAGCGGTAAAACAACAGCAGTACCGCGTATTCGGGATAGCGGTGAAAAACGGTTTCTACTACCTCACCCACTTCTATGTCAATATCCAGCTCTTCTTTTATCTCCCGACGCAAGGTATCACGCGGGTCTTCATCCCGCTCTACCTTGCCGCCGGGAAATTCCCATTTCAGTCCTTGATGTGCATTTTGCTTTCGCTGAGCAATTAAAATGCGACCGCCGTGTTCAATAATGGCCGCGGTAACCAGCAGCGTGTGCTTGTTCATCTCCGTCACACCATTCATTTAGTTATAATCAGTATCTTCAAATTTCGGCATTCTTATTAGGCATGGTGTTTGCAGCTTTTAGGCAGCGCAATGCTTTTGCCGCGGTCGAGCATGTAATTTTGAAAGCTGACAAACCCTTTGGATTGCTTTACTTTTTCAAAAATGTGCAAGAAAAATTCAACAATCCAACCACTGACCAAAGCACTGATAACGGTGCCAATGCCAAACAATCCACCCATTAACCAACCGATAGCCACTACCGTTACTTCAAGAATAGCGCGCGTGATGCCTATGCGCAAGCCGGTTTTGCGGGTAAGGGCAATCATTAAGGAATCCCGCGGGCCATACCCTATGTTAACCGACATATATATTGCCCCGCCCAAATTGCATAAAATAATTCCCACGATCAGATAAATAATGCGGCTGCTGAGCACCGCGGTTTCGGGAAACCAGTTCCAGTTTATAATTAAATCAACAATCACACCGATAGAAATGGCATTAACTACGGTGCCGATATATGGTTTAACCCCCATTAGCCAGGCGATAATGACCACAACCAAGCTGGTTGCAATCATCCCTTGGCCCAGGCTCAACGGCAGGCAGTTTGTTAACCCCAGGTGGAAAACCTCCCAGGGCAGTGGGCCGAACTGTGCCTGCACCATCAATACAATACCGGCACTCATAACAAACAGCCCCACTGCAAACCAAGCGGACTGAAGCAGGTGATAAACCAGTTTTTTCAATATTTAGGACCTCCTATTTTTCAGCTAACTATATAATTATATGTTATATTTATAATAAGGTAAACACAGTTAATCTTTGGATATTTAAATTTTAGGAAGGCAGGCTCAATGATGGGAGCATACAAGGCGCTTTATTTAAGAAGGCCTCTGCGCTTTATCAGTAAAAATGACACTAAAATAGCGGAATACAAAGCCTTGCTGCATCCGTTGGATTTTATCCCCGTTGCCATGGATATCGGTGACTTTGCCGGCAGGGATCATCTGGAAATTGTGCGCAACAAAACGCTGCAGGCCTTTGAAATTAAAAGGTCGCCGGTATTTGTTGAGCAAACGGGATTGTATTTAGAGGCTTGGAACAAACTGCCCGGCGGTTTAACGGATCTGTTTTGGGAAAGGTTAAATTTAGACGGCTTTTTAAAGCTTTTGGAAAATGAAGATAATCGGCGGGCAGAAGCAATCACTACTATTGGTTACTGCGACGGACGAAAAATTTACGTTTTTGAAGGAAAAATAAACGGTACTATTGCTCATGAGCCGCGGGGCAAGAACGGCACCCAGTGGGATCCGGTGTTTATTCCTGAGGGAGAAAGCCGCACTTTTGCTGAAATGCAGCCGGAAGAAAAGGCTAAAATCTCTATGCGCCGTATTGCGGCTGACGCTTTTAAAAGTTTCCTCATGAACGGTAGGAGGGCTCAAGGTTGAAAATATTAGATGAACTTGCTCAGGAGATTAAAGAAAAACGGATTATCCCCTTTGTGGGAGCCGGCTTATCTAAAAACCTCGGACTGCCGGGATGGGAGTCTTTAGTTCAGAAAGTAGCCGAGGATTTAGATTACGACCCGGAAGTAATACTTACATACGGTGATTTTCTGCAAATAGCGGAATATCACATTATTAAATACGGCAGCAAAAACCGCATTGCCAAGTTGGTTGACCGCAACGTGCGCGCTGTAAAGTATGATATTGGTTCTTCCAAGGCCCATGAGTATTTGGTAAAAATGAACTTCCCGACTATTTACACCACTAACTTTGATGAAGCGTTGGAAGAAGCTTTTGAATATCACGGTTACCCCTACTGCCGCATTGCCACATTGGACGATATTCTTTGCGCCCAACAAAACGCCACCCAAATAGTAAAGTTTCACGGCTGCTTAGATTATGACGAAACGCTGGTAATTAGCGAAACAGACTACTTTAACCGTTTAGATATGGAAGGCCCGATTGACATTAAGCTGCGTTCGGATTTATTAGGCAAGACGGTGTTGTTTTTAGGTTACAGCTTTCGGGATTTAAATGTACGATATTTGTGGACTAAGTTATTTAAAATTATGCAGTCGAACTGCAAGGCGTATATGGTAACAATGCTGCCCAACCCGGTGTTTGAAGCAATTTACGGGAAGAAAGGAATGCGTATAATTTGCCTAAACTCAGATAACCCCGAGCAGGATATTGTAGATTTTCTGCACGAGTTATACATTCGCGTCAAAGAATGATTTGTTTAGCCGTTTAAGGGTTAACCATTGCTAAGAAGGGCAATGGTATCATCCAGTTCGTCCCAGTTGTCTATAATGGCATCCGGCCGGTGGTTTTCCATGGTTTTTCGGTCGGCAATGCCCCAGGTTACGCCAATCGATTTAGTTTTGGCCCCTTTGGCCGCCATAATGTCAAAGGGTGTATCGCCGATGTATACAGTTTGCTCAGGCTGACGGTTTAATTTTTTCAGCGCGGCCAAAATCGGATCCGGCTGGGGCTTATGCCTGGTAACATCCTGGGCACCGATCAATAAACTTATGTATTGATTTAGCTTTAAATAGTCAATGCTTCTTTGGGCAACCGCGGTACTTTTGGAAGTAACCACGCCCAGGGTAAAGCCTTGTTTTTTCAGCCTTTCCAGCATTTCTACGGTACCGGGGTAGCACCGGGTATGGCGATCGTGCTCTAAAGCGTAATAGTGCTGATAAAGTTTAAAAAATTCCGGCTCTCTTTCTTCCCCCACAAAATGTGTACCGGTATCTTTCAGTGAACGGCCTACCCAGCTCATCACGTCATCGTTTCCCCAAGGTATATTCATTTCTTCAAAAACTCGCTTGAAAGTTGAACGGATTAAGGGTATAGAATCAACCAATGTGCCATCCAAATCAAAAAGTACGGTATCAATTCTCATATTTTACTCAACCTGCCATTTTTAAAATCAAAGTTCAGTATAACATAAATAAGGGTGTAAGGCAAAAAGTGCTTGTAATAAGTGCAAGTGAGATATGTTGCAGTAAACAGGACTGTGGTAGCGCCAAGGCATTTATCTACGCAAACACGCCGGCCTTATAATTGAACGAGCTCCGCCGCCTCCGGGCGCCTGCGGAACTCGCTGACGCTCAAACAGTCCTCGGCGCTAATCCTTCGGCGGCGTCGCTCTTTGAATTAGCCGGCTAATCGTTTGCTCCGATAAATGCCTTGGCGCCTGCACGGAATGTGACATTTACGAACACAGGTAGGATGAAACCCCGCCCATATACCCCTTACAACTAACTAACCTATTTTCCAACTTCCCAACTGTTATAATATGGGAGCCAAAAGGCGGGCAACTGATTCTTTTATCTTAATCATTACCGACCGTTCATTGTATGCCTCCAGGGTTATTTCCCGGCTTTGCTCCACATCCGCTAAAAAGATGTCTTCTAACTTTTTGGCGGTTTGGGTGTCATAAATTATGGCGTTAACTTCAAAGTTGTATTGAAAGCTGCGGAAATCAAAGTTGGCACTGCCGACGGAAGCAATTTTACCGTCTACCACCATTGTTTTGGCATGCATAAAGCCGGCTTCGTACAAGTAACACTTTATGCCGTACTTTAGTAATTCGCCGATGTAATAAAAGGTTGCCCGGTAAACAAATTCGTAATCCGGCCTGCTGGGGATCATCACCCGCACGTCAATGCCGGACATCGCCGCGCTTTTCAGTGCCGTCAGCATGGTTTCATCCGGTACAAAATACGGGGTTTGAATGTAAACTCTTTTTTTAGCGGCATATATCATGGTTATATAATCGTTTTTTATCTGCTCCAGTTCGGAATCCGGTCCGCTGGCAACAATTTGAATGCCGATATTGCCGCGACCGGCAATTGTCGGGAAATAGTCGGAATGGAATTTTATTTTATTTTCCGCCGCCAAGTTCCAATCTAAGATAAACCTAAGCTGCATGTCGTTAACGGCACTGCCGGTAATTTTAATATGGGTGTCCCGCCAAAAGCCCATCCGCTTATCCAGCCCCAAATATTCGTCGCCGATGTTAAAGCCACCGATAAAACCTACTTTTCCGTCAATAATTGCCAATTTGCGGTGGTTGCGGTAGTTTAAGCGGATGTTGAGATAGGGAATTTTTGACGGAAAAAAAGCAGCGGTCTCTCCTCCGGCTGCGATTAACGGACGAAGAGCTTTTTTAATGCCTAAAGAGCCTATGTCATCGTATAACAGCCTTACCTGTACCCCTTCTTTAGCTTTAGCGGCCAGCAATCTAATTATCTGATTCCCCAAACGGTCATTTCTGACAATATAATACTGTAAGTGGATATGGTGCTTGGCATTTCTGATACAGTGGAACAAGGCGTCAAATTTCTCCTGGCCGGTGGTATAAATCTCTATTTCGTTATCCTGAGTAAAAAGGGCCTGGCTGCTTGTTAAGTTAAGGTGGATAATTTTTTGATAGTTTTTTACCAGCGGGTCTTTGTAATTTATTTCCCCCTTCTTAAGCTGTTTTCTCTGTTGTTGAATGGTGTTTTCGATCGCTACGATTTCTTCGCTGCGCAATTTGTATAGTTTTCGCCGGCCAAATTTTTTACCCAGCAGCAGGTACAGTATAAAACCCAAAACCGGTAAAAATAACAGTACCATTAGCCATGTCCAGGTAGCGTTAACGTTTTTTCTTTCAAAAAATATAATGGCTATGGCAAAAATAATGTTTAGTACAATCAAAATGGCATACAAATAATTTAATAACTCCATAGCATTAAGCACACCTCATATTTATGCTTTTAAAAAACATTCCCCGTAGTAGTTTCTTGATTTGTATTTGGTATTGTTATAAAAGGATCAACATTAATTATACTGCTTTTTTAAAATAAAACCATATATATGCACTTACAAATATTATCATTAATACGGCAAAATATTTAAATTTACCACAAAAGCTTATCAATAAAAAGTTAAAAACCTTGGCGGTATTTTACATTGACCTTAAAAGTGCTCAAACTTTTGGTATAATATTTAAGTCAAAAAAAAACAGGAGGAAAAATAATGAAACAAAGCCCTAATAAAGAATATGTGCTTAAAATCGGGATTGGTACATCTAATATAGACGGTGAAGATTACGCCACTATGATGCTTGATCACATTGATTTTGACAGCTTATTAAGAACGGCAGCTGTTTTTGAATTAATTAAGCCTACTTTACAACCGATAACAAATGAGTATCCCATGTTTTTCGGCGAACCTACCGAAGTTATGGGTGAGGACAAAGAGCTCACGGTATCTATAAAAAAAGTCAAAAAAATTATCACCATCAGTATTGTCAGTAAATCTACCTTAGATGAAATTTTAGAACATGCCGATGAAAAAACTATCAAAAACGTGCAAAAAAGCTTACCAAGCACTTTTTTTGAGTTTAACAAAGATAAAAAGTACTTTGAGCAGCAAGCTACCATGGTTTACAGCGGGATTTATAAAGACGCTTATCGCAACTTTTTGCAGGCATATGAGGAAAAGGGGTTTTATTACATCATTTTGGGGGATAACGGCAAGGCAATGCCCGGTGTGCAGGTAATTAAACGGGATTTAACTGTGGAATGATAACAAACAAAGGACTGCAGACACAAGCAAGCGCTCGTGCCAAAATAAAATGTAGGGCGTGTCGCTAACTACTAAAATAGTTTTGCTACACGCCCTCATGTTTAATAATAAAAGTTGTGCCCACCAATAGTGGTCATGTACTGCCGGTTGTTCGGAATCCAAAAGTTTTGGGACTTACTGGGATTTAAGAAGTATAGTGCCGAACCAACCGGCCTTTGTCCGTTGGCTGCCGCTTCTGCCGCCCGCATGCTTTCCGCACTGGGGGTGTTGTAGATAGTACCGTCAATTACCGGTGAAAACTGCGTATACCCGTACTGCTTGTCAAATATTACCCCATAAACAGTGTTGGGAAATTGGCTGTGATTAACCCGGTTAAGAATAACATTGCCCACGGCAACCTTACCGATAAAAGGTTCGCCCCCGGCCTCAGCCTCAATAATTCTCGCCAGCCAATAGATATCATCGCGGCTTAAACCGCGGTTTGCCGGCTGATAGCTTGTCCTGCGGGCAGTTTCCACAGCTGTGCTTGTAGTTTGTGCAGCAGCCACTTGCACGGCTTCTGTTTGATTTTCCGTGCTTTGATATTCAATTTTTTCTGTTGCTTCTTTCTTTGGTTGTTCAGTGGTTTCTTTCTCTTGCTGTTTTTCGGTTTTCGCTTCTTTTTCTTCTTTTACGTCTTTTGCCTTTTGTTTTGTTTTTTGTTGTTCTTCAGTTAGTTCGTTAATTACCAGGTTGGGTTGGTTTTTTTCATTTTGGTTATTGGGAATGTTAAGTAATAGAGTAAAAAGACACACTACCAATATGGGAAGACTGACTAATGCTGTAATCTTTACCTTGCGATTCATCTTCTTTCCTTTCTACCCAGTTAGTCCTCTTGATTGGCAATATTATTATAAGACATATTCACTGTTAAGGTAAGCTGTAAATACTGGTTGACCGGCCAATTATTTAGCTAATATAGCATTATTAGCCAATTCGCCCACGGTTTTTTGTTGCAGTTCCCCTTGCAGGTAAATTTTTATTACCTGCGGATCATCCTTTAGCATTTCCAGTTGTTTAACTGCACCGTCAGCACCGATTTGTCCCAACGCCCAGGCGGCATATCCTCGAAGCTCAGGGTTACTGTGCTGCAGGAATTTTTCAATCTTAGGTACTATATCATACAGGCATGAAATCTTCCCTGCCAGCCGACCGATACCCCACAGCATTCCTTTTTGAAACAGTTCTTCATCTAAAGCAGCGTTAATCATGATGGGTGCAAAATCAGCATATAAATCCGGCCGGTTAAATATTATTTCGGCAACAGCCGCCGGTGCCGACCGGCAGTTGGCCCCCGATTCATCACTCATTGACCAGATAAACCGGCGGATAACATTGAGCACCCTTTCCGGATCTTTATCGGCAATAGCAGCACATACAACACCTAAGGCTTCTATGGCCCGCCAGTGCAGAAAATCGTCACTGCTGTATGTAAGCCGCACTATGTGGCGAATGACCTTACTGCTGTTTTCTTCAGCCAGCGCCACCAATGCTCGGTGGTTTCGGACGCTTACCAAGGTTAAAACTTTCTGTTTATTAGGCAAAGATTTGCACCCCCTGCAAATTTTAACATGCGTTTTGGAATAGACGCAGTAAAATCAGTTATCATTTTAAATATTATAAACCATATATCTTAAAACCTGATTAATAAACTAATATCGGCTACGCATATTATTAAACATACAATATTCCGAGGTGTTATGTATGACGCTCAGTCGAGAAGGCCTTGTTCAAAGGATATCAGAAATAGTAAAAAATGCTTTGTCCGACACGATCATTACCCCAACAGAAAATTTCTCATTACATATAGAACGCAAAAACTACTGGATAGATCTTCATTTGGGCAGTATTTATGAAAATTATCTTAACTGTCCGCCGGATGTACGCAATAAGTATTTAGAGGAGGTTATGCAGCCGTTTATTGAAGATTTATCAAGGGGCAGAAGTGTTAATGCCGAAGATATATTGAACAATAAAGAGCGCGTTTACCCTTTGGTGGTAGGAGCCAATGATTTTCACCATAATTTTGTGTCCCTTTCGCTGGCTGAAGAGCTGCAGATGATTTACGTTTATGATCAAGGTTTACGTTTCTTTTTTATTGAAAAACCGCTGTTAACCGATATGCAAATGGATATTGAAGAGTTAGATAAGCTGGCACGTAAAAATTTTTACCGGGATATGGATAAACCGCTTTTAGTGCTGGATAAAAAACGCGGCATATTAGGCTACAAGTACTGGGATTCTTATGATTCAACGCGGTTGCTGTTGCTGCAAAAAAAATTTGCCGGCATTGAAGATTTATTAGGAGAAGATGTGTTAGTGATGATTCCTTCGCGGGATTTATTGATGGTATTTGCTCACCGCGATCAAGCGGTGTATAACCGCATTAAAATGCTGGGGCATTCGCATTTTATTAACAGTACTTATCCGGTAAGCAAGACAATTTATAAACTGGCAGCCGGCAGGCTGATAAAATATGACGGTGCGGAATAAATCCGCACCGTCTTTAAATTATTTACCTGCCATAACTTCTTCCATTGTTTTGCCGGCGTCAGGGAAGAACAGCGGCTCTCCGTATTTGTCTACGCCAAATTCAGCAATTACATTTTGCACTTCTTCTGAAACCATAAAATCTACAAAAGCTTTGGCGCCTTCAGCGTTAACTTTTTCATATTTGTCGGGGTTAACTTGCATTACGTGGTAAATGTTCAACAGTTCCCCGGCACCTTCTACCATAATTTCTAAGTCCGAATCATCTTTGTGAGCCAGGTATGTAGCCCGGTCGGTAAGTGTGTAAGCCGATTTTTGGTTGGCTACTACCAAAGTATCACCCATTCCGCTACCGGTTTCCTGGTACCATTGACCGGCAGGCTCTATTCCGGCTGCTTCCCAAATGGATAATTCTTTCTTATGGGTGCCGGAATCATCACCGCGGGAGACAAATATGCTTTCACTTTCAGCAATGGCTTTGAAAGCTTCCGTTGCTGATGCGGTTCCCTTAATACCGGCCGGATCATCTGCCGGACCAACAATTATAAAGTCGTTATGCATGATCAATTGGTAATTGACTACCGTTTCATTATCTACCAACGGTTTTTCCGCTTCGGGAGCGTGGGTTAAAAGAACATCAGCTTCGCCTTCTTCACCCATAGAAAGGGCTTTACCGGTACCTACTGCCACAATTTTCAGGTTGTAACCGGTTTGTTCTTCAAACATCGGCTCTAAAACATCCAACAAGCCGCTGTCTTGGGTACTGGTGGTGGTTGCTAAAATTACTTCTTCCTTTGCCGGTGTATCTTGTGCTTGCTCCTCTTGTTCGGCAGGCTCTTGAGCTTGACAGCCGAATAAGAACATTACCAACATAATGGCGGTAAACACTGATAACAGTTTTTTCATCATTTCACCCTCCTAAATGAATATGGTTATTATCCCCCAAGAAGCATAAATTTAAAACGACCAAACCCGCTGTACAAGGATTTGGTCATGTTATGCCGAGAAAGACCATCCCTCCTTTCCACACCGGGAGGCACACCGGTTTCCCAGTATGCCCTATCGGCCTGAAAACCTTAGTTACCCTTAGGTTATCAGGCTCGGAGCATTATTATTATCTTTTTTAGCTATTTAGGTTATTCTAGTTAATCTATGAAATTCCTGCCAAAATTTTAAACAATCAGACAATTGGGTATCCAATAACGACAATCGGGAAAACCTACAGCGATAAATGCAGTAGACAGTGACGCCTGCATATAACAGGCATGGAAGTTTAAATGTCATTAAGTAAAAGGGAAGGGCGTGTCGCAACCGTTAAAAGGTAGCTTTCGACACGCCCTTTTTGTGGTGAGCCCATAATGACCTGCGCTACAGCTACTGCACATCTCTACACAGCCTAAGGCAACCTGGCGGCTGCAGAAGACCGTTACAAAACATACAGTAACCTTTGTCTCAACCGGCAAAGGTACCTAAGAAGCCTGGAGAGATCTGGCGACCAAAACAGACCTCCGCGCAGTTCAGCACCAGCACCAAACTGCTCGGCACCTGGGCCGATCTCAGCTCGACCGGTTAACATGCCTTGTGACCGTAAGGCAATCGTTTTAAGACTGCAATACAGCCTGCCGACACATTAAACGATCTTCCCGCCGGCTAATATTGAGCCAAAACAGGACCCAATATCAACCTTTGGCCGACCATACGCAGAGCTTTAATTTAAAACCCTACGACAGTCTTGGCTCAGCCATTATGAACCCGGTAAGTATTATGCCCGCTGCAAAACTTTTTATACGAAATATAAAAAAATGGGGTGAAGCTTGAACTTTTATTCAAGCTTCACCCCTGCTTTGTTACTTCTTACTTGTGCTAAACTGCCAGCTAAAACCGTCAAAATTATTACCCTCTTTGTCTTCAATAATGTCGTCGGCAATTTCCACTTCGTAGTCGCAGTCATATTCTAATTCATCATCTAATTCAATAATCAACTTGTTACCGTCAATTTTTACTTCATCTATATCTAACTCTTCATCGGTAGTTTGATTGTAAACAGTAATACCCTTTAAAACGTCATCCATGTCTTTAACCGCATAGATATTCATGTTAAACTGCACCAACAGTTGGTCTAATTCAACATCGACATCATTTTGGCCGTCTTTCGGGATTAATCTTTTTACTGTCAATTCTTCCTTATCTTCATCCTCTTCAATAATTACCTTTACCGGGTCGTCGTCTTCTTCAATGACAACTTTTTCAAAACCGTCACATGCTCTGTAAAGAAGCAGTACTGCCTCTACCCGTTTGAGCGGGTCTTGAGGACCAAGATACCACTTGCCTCTGTCCTTGTAACCGCCAAGCAGACCGGCATCTACAGCGGTAGCGACATAAACTCGCAAATTTTTTGATACTTTATCCGCATCTTTATACTTAGCAAGAATTTTATCGGCTGCTCTTTCGCTCACTAAATCTAAACCTTTAGCCTTGACAATGGCTACGGTAACATCTTCACGTACCGCTTTGTCCTTAGGGTAAAAGTACAATTTTCCGTTATAGCGAAATCCGGTTAAGTACTCTTTAGCGGTTTCAATGTTGTTGAAAAACATATTGCTTTTTGGTACGTCTACAAAGGTTTGGTTATAGTTGCCTTCCGATTTCAAACCCATCGAAAGTACCAACAGTTTGGCAAATTGCTCTCTGGTTACATGGTTATTGGGTTTAAAGGTACCGTCGCTGTAACCGCCGATAATTCCCAAATTAATCATTTTTTGCACTTCATGGTAGGCCCAATAATCCGGGGTAATATCTTTAAGTTTATGCACTTTCTTTTCTATTTGCTTATGCACTACCCAGCTCGGCGGATCTGCAAATGCCACACTGGATGCCAAAAGGGACATTACCAACGTTAATACTACTATTAAAGTAAACTTTCTGCCCATTAATTTTACCTCCCTAAACATTATTTAGTAACTTCCCTCTCTGCTTTTTCGCTTATCACTTCGCGAACTACTACTTTTATTGTCCAAAGATTTCTGCTTCTTTTTTTCAGTTTTCTGCTGTTTTTCTAAAGTCTTTTTGTGCTTTTCTTCTGTTTTCTGCCATTTTTCTAAAGTTTTCTGCTTCTTTTCTTCAGCTTTCTGCTGTTTTTCCAAAACCTTATGTTGCTTTTCTTCAGCTTTTTGCCATTTTTCCAATGTCTTTTGCTGCTTTTCTTCAGCTATTTGCTGTTTTTTCTTTTCGTCCGGCGATTTATGAGCTTTTATCTGTTTGGACCGCTCAAAGTGGTTAACATTTTGCAAATCCCTTTTCTCAGGTTTAGCAGGGTGATTATCCATGGTAAGCCCATAAGGCAGGTTCTTTTGCCGGTCAAAAGTTTTTGCGGTTAACCCCCGATCACCGACTTTTGCCTGTCCCGGAGGCATATCTCTCAACAATTGCTCGGTACGAAAGTCTTTCTGCCGTTCAAGCTGCCAGATGGCACTTTGGCGCACTTCATCTATTGTTACCTCTAAGCCTTCTTCACGGGCTTTTTTATATAAAAGATACTTACCGGTGGATAAGCCGGCCTTCTGCGCTTCTTCACGGCTTGCGCTGTCAATCTCTTCAATCACCACCCGAACAGGTAGCCGGTTGTTTTCAATCGGCCGGCTGATCATTTGCTTTATTTTTGCTTTATCTATTTCTGCCGCCTGTTTTTGATCAGTAACAGTAAGGGTAGATAACACTACATTATCCTGCTCGGTGCTGATATAACCTTCGCTAATTGCCCGGGCCACCAACTTAGAAATCGCCTCGGACAATTCAACGCCTTGAACATTTACTTCGGCAACCAATTTTTTACCGGCGGTGTCTAAACCTCGGGTTTCAGTGATGATCATGTTCTTATCTATGCCCAACTCAATACTGGGGTTGATGTCTAAAGCCACATAAGCCACTGCCTGTGCAGGCAAAAGGTAAAAGTGGGCCGGGACTAACAGCACCAACATAACTACTGCGGCGGCAAGCATTGTTCGCCCTAAATGGGGCAAGCGCCAAACTTTCCCCTCAATTTCAGTGCCTAATTCCACAGCGGTATTTGGCAGCAGCACTTTGACAAACTGCCCGCTTGGTGTCATTAAAACGCCCCGCCTGCCATTTTTTTCCACCAACATGCCTTTAACCACAGCCATTTTTTAGCCCTCACCCCTTCCCCAGTCAGTTAGTTTAAGATAAGAATACATGTAGATAAATCTCTCTTTATAATAAAAGAGTATGGCCAGGGCAATGATATATCTTCTGCCCCGCTCCAAGGTTTTTCTTTTCACGCCGGTTTGTCGCACCAGTTCTGCCATCGGCAGCCGTTTTTTCTCCAACAGTTGATTAATTAACTGCGGATCTCGGCTTAACTGCCAGGCAACCCGAATTAAGTTTTCCCGCGTGTCGCGGTGTTTCGGGGATGCAGCAACCAGTGCTTGGTAATCTAAGCCAAATTGGTTTAACAAGCGGCCAAACTCTATAACCTCTTCTCGTCTTTCTCGTTCCGCCGTTTGTTGAATATAGTTATCCCAAGAATGTGCTGCCTCTGCCAAGCTTTGATGATACTCGGTTCCGTCAGCAGCTGTAGCTTCCTCTAAAGGAACAGCACCGTCGTGCTTTGATTCTTGACGAAAATAATCTTTTAGCCGGCTTTTAATAACTATGCGCGCATAAGCTAAAAACGGAATTTGTCTATCCGGATGATAGCGGTCTATCGCCTCATCTAATGCAATTAAACCAATAGAAAGTTCATCATCGCGACCCCATTCTAATTTTCGCTGACAAAAGGAACTCACTACATTGAAAACAAACGGTTTACTTGCACTGATCACTTGATTGCGCGCTTCAAGGTCTCCCTCTTTTGCGCATTTTAGCTTTTCTACCAGCACTCTCTCTTGCGAAATCAAGTGTTACACTCCTTAGAGCCCCCAACCCCTTTTTAAAACTCTTTCTCTGCATCTGTATATAGTTTACGGATATTTACTTTACTTTAAGGGGGCGGGCCGGCTGCAATTTATCATTTTTTCAGCCAGATAATTAAAGAACCTCCAAGGTTAAACAAACCCTGGAGGTTCTTTAATTATTATATCTTTTCTGCATTTAATTACAAGAGTTGCCAGCTATTAACCGGCTTGCCAATTGTTTCCATGGGGCTAATGTCAGCGTATTAATCTTCGCCTTTTTGAGTCACTTTTGTAGATTTATAGTATTTATAGGCCAAGTAGGCCATGATGAAAAGTAAACCGATAATCCAGGATTTTGTGCTGACCGCCTCCGCCACTTGGCGCCAATTTTGCCCAAAGAGATAGCCAACGGCAATATTCACCGCGCTCCAAAGCAGAGTAAATATGCTGCTGTAAATTAAAAAATACGGCAGCTTTACTTGACTTATACCGGCAATATAGGGGGTAACATTGCCCAGTGTAGGTATAAACCGGCCAAAAATAATATATGCTGCCGAAAAGTTATTTAACCACTGCCGGGCTTTGGCAAACCGCTCCGGTGTCACCCGCAAAATACGGCCGTACTTTTTAATAAATGGCTCGCCGATATTTTTACCGATATAATAAGCTGCCGTCGTTCCCGTTAAATAGCCGCAATATATCGCCAGCATTACTTCAAACAAGTTAACATCACCGCGGTTAATTAAAAAGCCGAACATAACGATCATCAGTCCACCGGGAAAGGGAAGACCTAGGGCATCAATAAAAATTGCCGCCAATAAACCCACACTTCCCAGTTTGGCTAAATAATCGAAAAGCGTTTGCATTAACTGCTCCATTAAAAAATGCACCTCAGCAGTTATTATGCCCGAAAATGAAAAAACCCACCGTAGCTTGGTGGGTTTTCTTAAATATAAAATGGCAAGGATCGTAATCGCTTCACACAATTATTATCCCCGCCTGTTGTGCTGGATTCATTATACGGTAGACAAATTAATTTTTTGTCAAGTAATTGTTAATTTTATGTTAAAAACTAAGACCTGCTATTAATAGCCCAAGTTTTTATTAAAAATTTTAATTGCAGCTATATCTGCTATTTGCCGGCATATAATGTACTAAACTTATGAAAGGACGTGGTAGTTTGCACAGTGCTGAAGATTTAAATGTGCATCTGTCTAACGTATTAGCTGATTTGCGTCAGGCGATAGATGCCAGCATTGAAATAAAAAACAGCGATCGCAGAAAAGCTAAAGAAGTGGCCGCTGTGTGGGAAAATTTTTTAGGTGATTTTATTGGCTATGTTAAAGAAAAAGGACAGTCAAGCGGGCAGAATTTAATTGCCGACATATCGTTTATAAATATTTGGAGAAAGTAAACCGGGATAACCGGTTTTTTTTTGATCTAAAAGGGAAAAATAACCGCGGAGGTGGGTTTAATGTTACTTGAGGATAAAGTTGCGGTAATTACCGGCGCTGCCTCTGGCTTTGGCAGAGAAAGCTGTCTTTTGTTTGCCCAGGAAGGAGCAAAAATTGTGGCTGCCGATAATAACGACGCCGGACACGAAGTGGCCAAAGAAATTATTGCTGCCGGCGGAGATGCAGTATTTGTGTTAACAGACGTTTCTAAAGAAGATCAGGTAAAAAACTTGATGGATGAAGCAATCAGTGCATATGGAAAAATTGATATTATCTTTAATAATGCCGGCATTTATCTGTATGGAAAAGCAGATGAACTTTCACTGGAAGACTGGAAGAAGGTTATTGACATTAATCTCACCGGTGTTTTTCTCGGCTGTAAGTATGGCATTCCGCACTTAAAAAACAATCAAGGCGGGGTAATTATTAACACCGCATCGGCCGCCGGTTTAATCGGCTTTCCCGATTCGGTATCATATGCGGCATCTAAAGGCGGCGTTGTATCGTTGACCAAAAATATTGCCGTTGATTACGCCAAAGATAATATTCGAGCCAACTGCATCTGCCCCGGCACCGGCAAAACCAGAATGACGGAAGAAGTTTTAAAAACCGAAAAGAATTACCAGGCCTTTCTTGACCCGATACCTTTAAAAAGATTTGCCGAACCGAATGACGTCGCTCAGGCAGCATTGTTTTTAGCCTCAGATATGTCTGCGTATATAACCGGCTGTGCTTTGCCGGTAGACGGCGGGTGGACAACAGCATAATCCCTTAGGCTCGGTTAACCGGTGCCGTTATTCCTGTAGATGGCGGCTATAGGTAAATGTAATAGATATAAATAGCTAAAAAGGGCTGTTGCACAGTGAGTGCATCAGCCCTTTTTTGTGTTGGTAAATTACATATGTAATCTTTTCCTTATCAGATCGGCATGACTGCCGGCACCTGTATTTTGCAAGATAATATTGCTTTTGGCCTGCAGAAAACAACGGTTACATCACCCGGGCGGTGCCGACGTAAATTAAACCTCTTTGGCCGTCTACGGTAATTATTTCATTATCGGGAATGATGGCGGTTGCTCCGTCTACGCCGACAATTACCGGAATGCCTAAATTCAGCCCGACAATTGCCGCATGGGAGGTCAAACCGGCTTCTTCGGTTATTACCGCCGCACATTTTTCCATATAGGGCACGTATTCGCGATCGGTGCCGATAGCAACCATAATGTCTCCGGGTTGAATTTTTTCTCGCGCATCTTTCACGGTACGACATACCACCGCCCGTCCGGTTGCCCCTTTGGCTCCAATACCGCTGCCTCTGGCCAGAATATTACCCACTGTATGCACCTTCATCATGTTAGTAGTTCCGTGTACGCCAACCGGTACACCGGCGGTAATGACCACCAAATCTCCGCCCTTAACTAAGTTTGCTGCCAGGGCCGTTTCCACACTGGCGGAAATCATTTCGTCAGTACTGTGGATGTCGCGTACCAAGAGGGGCTCAACACCCCATACCAGCGCCATTTTGCGCAGCACCTTCGGGCGAGGCGTTACCGCAATGATCGGCGCCTTTGGACGATACTTTGCTATCATACGGGCGGTGTGTCCGGTGGTTGTGGCTGTGATAATAGCACTGGCATCTAAATTAGCGGATACTTCACAAACCGCATAGCCAATACTGTCAGTTACCGTTTTCGAGCGGGACTCCTCGTGTTTTTTCATAAACCGGGCATACGGGAATGACTCTTCCACCCGCATGGCAATGCGGTTCATTGTCTCTACGGCTTGTACCGGGTACTTACCGGCGGCACTTTCACCGGACAGCATAATGGCATCGGTGCCGTCTAAAATGGCATTGGCCACATCCGATGCCTCTGCCCTGGTGGGGCGCGGGTTGTGCGTCATTGACTCTAACATTTGGGTAGCGGTAATTACCGGCTTTCCTGCTTTGTTACACTGTTCTATTAAATACTTTTGAATTAGCGGCACGTCTTCGGGGGGAATTTCCACACCCAAATCGCCCCGTGCCACCATAATGCCGTCAGATACTTTAATAATTTCTTTAATGTTATCAACGGCTTCCCGGCTTTCGATTTTAGAGATAATATGAATGTCGGCCTGATGTTCTTCTAAAATATTGCGTATAGCCAGCACATCTGCCGCTTTGCGAATAAAGGAAGCGGCAATAAAATCAACTCGCTTTTTAATGCCAAACAAAATATCATCAATATCTTTGTCGGTAAGGGCGGGTAAATTGACCTGCACACCGGGAAGATTGACTCCTTTGCGGCTCTTTAACTCCCCACCGTTAATTACTTTACAGCGCAGGTCAGTGCCGTCTATTATTTCTAATACTTCTAATTCAATCAAACCGTCAGCAAGCAGTATTTTGCCCCCAACACCGACATCTTTGGGCAAGTCCTTATAAGAAACAGAAACTATTGTTCTGTCGCCTTCAACTTCTCTTGTGGTCAGGGTAAATTCATCACCTGTTCGCAATAGCACCGGTTCTCGGGAAAAAGTGCCCAACCTAATTTCCGGCCCTTTGGTATCCAGCATAATGGCAATATTTTTACCTACTTCACTGGCGGCTTGACGAACGAGATCAATCCTTTTGTCATGTTCCTCATGGGTGCCGTGCGAAAAGTTCATCCGGGCCACATTCATGCCGGCTTTTATCATTTTAATTAACGTTTCTTTATCCTCGCTGGAAGGTCCTATTGTGCATACAATTTTGGTTCGTCTCAATTGTTTTACCCCCGTCCGCATAAGGTTTTTAGATAGATAAGGCATTAGCCAGTTCCAGCATTTCTTTGTCTATATGTTTTTCCTGGGTGAACACATCATTTAAATCATACTCCACTATTTCACCGGCACGCACGCCAATAACTTTATCAGTACCGCCGCTGCGCAGGACATCCACTGCTTTTGCTCCCATGCGGGATGCCAGCAAACGGTCAAAGGCCGTTGGTATGCCACCGCGCTGCAAGTGACCGAGAATTGTCACTCTGGTATCATGGCCGGTTATTTCTTTAATTTGTCTGCCAATCTCCAAACCGCTGGCTGCACCTTCGGCTACTAAAATGATACTGTGCAGTTTGCCCCGCTTTACGCCACGCATTAGTTTTTTGCAGATTTCATTAATATCATATGGTACTTCCGGAACAATTATTGATTCCGCTCCGCCGGCCAAACCGGCATTTAAGGCAATAAAACCGGAATTTCTACCCATAACTTCGACAATAAAGGTGCGTTCATGGGATGTAGCTGTATCTCTGATTTTATTGATTGCATCCACGACATTGTTAACACAGGTATCAAAGCCAATAGTGTAATCCGTGCCCGGTATGTCGTTGTCAATAGTGCCGGGCACACATACTATCGGCAGATTATGTTCGGCATGAAACAACTGTGCTCCTTTAAAAGAGCCATCTCCGCCAATCACTACCAAACCTTCTACACCAAAGCGCTTTACATTGGCGTAAGCTTTTGCTCGACCTTCCGGTGTTTTAAATTCTTCGCTGCGTGCAGTGTGCAGTTTGGTTCCCCCGCGGTGAATAATGTCCGCTACCGAACCTAAATTCATCGGCCACATATCACCTTCAATAAAACCGTTATAACCGCGGTTAATACCAATTACTTCAATGCCATGATAAATAGCTTTTCTTACCACCGCCCTTATTGCCGCATTCATACCGGGCGCGTCCCCGCCACTGGTCATTACAGCTATTCTCTGCATTTTTTACCTCCGTAATAAATGTACATTATTGTACTTTTAACTATTTTATACCTAATTTGCCGATTTGAACTCCCCAATGTTTCTAAATTTTTGGTATCTCTGCTCCAGCAAGGTGTCAATCGGATACTGCAGCAGTTCATGTAAATGTTTGCTGATTGCTTTTGATATGTTCTTTGCGGCCTGCTGTATATCGCGGTGTGCCCCGCCCAGTGGTTCATCTACAATTTCGTCAATTATTTCAAGCCTCAGTAAATCCTGAGCCGTTAAGTTCATTGCTTCTGCCGCTTCTTTTGCCTTGCTGCCGTCTTTCCACAGGATGCTGGCAAAAGCTTCCGGCGAGCTTACCGAAAATACTGAATACTGCTGCATTAAAATGCGGTCGGCAACTGCCAGCGCCAAAGCTCCGCCACTGCCGCCTTCGCCGATTACTACTGTTACCATCGGCACGCGCAGTGCGGACATCTCCATTAAAGCACGGGCTATCGCTTCTGCCTGCCCTCTTTCTTCGGCACCGATACCGCAGTATGCACCGGGAGTATCGACAAAGCACAATACCGGGCGGTTAAATTTTTCTGCCTGCTTCATTAATCTTATCGCCTTGCGATATCCTTCCGGATGGGCCATGCCAAAATTGCGAGCTAAATTTCCTTTGGTATTTTTGCCTTTCACGTGCCCAATAACAGTTACCGGCCTGCCCTCAAAGCGGCCAATTCCACCGATTACTGCCGGATCGTCCCCGTATAGGCGGTCCCCATGCAGTTCGATAAAATCTGTGATGATTAATTTAATATATTCCAGAGTGTTGGGACGCTCAGGATGACGGGCAATCAGCACCTTCTGCCAGGGAGTGAGATTATTGTAAACCGATTTTTTCAGTTCCTCTGCTTTGGATTCCAAAGTGCTGATTTCATTGCTTAAGTCAATTCCTTTTTCTTCTGAAAATGCTTTTAGTTCCGCTATTTTAGTTTCTAGTTCAACTATTGGTTTTTCAAATTCTAATAGGCTGGCCATGTTACTCCTCCTTAGTATGCAGGGCAATAATATTTGCCAGCGTTTGCTTCATCTCTTTACGGGGAACAATCTTATCTACAAAGCCATGCTGACGTAAAAATTCTGATCTTTGAAAGCCTTCCGGCAGCTTTTGCTTAATGGTCTGTTCAATAACACGGGGGCCGGTAAAGCCAATTAATGCCCCCGGCTCGGCTAAAATTATATCGCCCAGCGAGGCAAAGCTGGCAGCAACCCCCCCGGTAGTGGGGTCTGTCAGTACGGAAATATAAAGTCCGCCGCATTGGTGCAGTTTAGCCAAAGCGGCAGAAGTTTTCGCCATCTGCATTAAAGATAAAATACCTTCCTGCATGCGCGCACCGCCGGATGTGGAAAATATAATTAGCGGATATTGCTTTTCACAGGCTGCTTCTATGGCGCGGGTAATTTTTTCACCCACCACCGAACCCATGCTGCCCATAATAAAGCGCGAATCCATTACCGCAATGATCACCGGGTAGTTGTTGATTGTCCCTTCCCCGGTTAATACTGCTTCCTTAAGTCCGGTTTTTTCTTGTGCGGCAAGCAGCTTTTCTTGGTATTGAGGAAAGTTTAACGGATCAGCCGTTGTCAGATCGGCATCATATTCTTTAAAACTGCCTTTATCTAATGTGATTTCTATTCTTTCCTGAGCACCAAGACGATGGTGGTAATTACATTTATTGCAAACTTTAAAGTTTTTATCTAATTCTTTGGTATATAGTATTTCGCCACAGCGATTACATTTCAGCCAAAGACCTTCCGGAATGTCTATTTTTTCGCTTTCCGGCTTTACCGTAACATATTTTTGTTTACGGAAAAATTCTAAAACCAAACTTTACACCTCACCTTAAATATACAAGCTAAAAGGAGTTAATTATTTCCATTGCTTCATCCACTTCAGATGCCGGAACAAGTATTTCGTAAGAACAGGTATCAGGATCTTTTCCAGAGCCAATAGGCTTAATTTTAACTAAAAAACCTTCGTCAGTGAGCTTTTTTTGCAATGTTTCAGCAGCAGTTTTGTTTTGTGCTATATACACCACTGTCCACACTTTGCCGGCCCCCTCTGGTTTATTACAATGTCTCCCTAATTTTTTCTACACATTATAATATGACTCCTTTTTATCCTGATACTTTCTGCTTAAACAAGTATATCCAGAGTAAACACCCTGGATACAAAACCGATTAGCAGAGATTAATCATCGGTACGCAATGTACCGTGTTTAGTCATTACTTCTGCTCGGCCGCGAATTTTAATGGCCGATGTATGTTCGGTAAACTGAGCAATCATGATTTCTCCTTTATCCAGCTTTTCGCTGTGATGAAATTTTGTATCTTTGCCACGTGTAAGACCAATTATTGTTACCCCGTTATCTAGAGCTTTTACAACCACATATTCGCCAATAACGTTAGGAATATTGGTCATTTTCATCACACCTTTACCTTTATTTAACAGTTTCATACTACCATAAACCAACTGCACTGGCAAGTAAACAAGCAATGAAAAAGCATCCGCCGGCAAGCTTAATCGCACGCTGTCTAAAAGTCAAGCAGTGAACGAAAGGGCTGGGTATCAGCAGCTACTGTTTGTTCTTTTGGTGTTGCTTTTTCAAGGTTATACTTTACCGTTACGTTTTCTTGGCCGCAAATTTGCTCTAACCGGCTTAACACCGGACCGGGCAGCTGCACCCAGTACTGCGGTTTTAGCTTAATTAATTTTTTGCGGTTTTGATCATACAATACCACCGGTGTTTTGCCGGGATAACTTTTTAACTCCGGCAGCAGGCGCTTTACTGCTTGATCGAAAAACTCGGTTTTCAGATCCAGGCGCAGATATAAGCCCTTTAGTGCAGTAAGCGCTTTTATATCGTCCACGATAATTTTGTTTTCTTCGCCGGAGCATTCCGCTTTACCCCAAACCAGCACCGGTTTGTCGGCTTCCAAAATGTTTCGACGTTTGCGATAAACAGCGGGAAAAATCACCAACTCACAGCTGCCGGTAGTATCTTCCAGAGTAGCAAAGCACATGGAATCACCTTTTTTGGTATTAATGGCACGGGATTCTGCAACCATGCCGCCGACACACACCGTGCTGCCATCCGGCAAAGCTTTTAATTCAGCTATTTTGTGACTGATAATATTCGCAAAATATTTTTGGTACTCATCCAGCGGATGCCCACTGATATATAGGCCCAACACTTCTTTTTCCAAACTAAGCAGTTCGCTGGCGGTATACTCTCCGATATCAGGCATTTCAATTTCCGCTGTCCTGGTATCCCCCCAAAGGTCCAGCAAAGACATCTGGCCGCTGGCCCGATCCCGCCAGTTTTGCTGTGCTAATTCTAAACCTTTTTCTATTACCGCATACAGCTGCGCCCGGGTGTGTCCCAGGGAGTCAAAACATCCGGCCTTAACTAAACTTTCCAGTACCCGTTTATTTACTACCCGGGGGTCAATGCGGCAGCAGAAATCGGTGTAATCTTTAAAAAAGCCGTTTTTCTCTCGCTCGGCAATAATTTGTCGCACCGCACCGCTGCCGACGTTTTTTACTGCCGCTAAGCCAAATCTGATGGTATTTTCTGCCACGGTAAAGTGTTCCTGGCTTAGATTGATATCCGGCGGCAGCACTTTAACACCGATGCGGCGACATTCATCTATATAAACCGCTAATTTTTCGGTGTTATCCTGCACCGAAGTCAAAAGGGCGGCCATGTAGTAAGCGGGGTATTTTGCCTTTAAATAAGCGGTTTGATAAGCAACCAGGGCATAAGCGGCCGAGTGGCTTTTATTAAAGCCGTACCCGGCAAAGTATTCCATTAAGTCAAAGATTTTTTCCGCCAATGCCCGGGGATAGCCGCGGGCCACAGCGCCGGCAATGGGCTGCGTTAACGGCCGGCCTTTATCGTCAACGGTTGTTCCGTTGACAAACCAGTCGCGGTGCATTTTCATTATTGTCGGGATTTTTTTACCCATCGCTTTGCGCAGCGAGTCGGCCTGTCCTAAAGTGTACCCGGCCATTACTTGAGCAATTTTCATTACCTGCTCTTGGTATAAAATTACACCGTAAGTTTCTTTTAAAATGGGTTCTAAATCGGGATGCAGGTAGTCAATCTGCCCGCGGCCATGCTTGTTTTTAATAAAGTCTTCCACCATGCCGCTGCCCAGCGGCCCCGGCCGGTACAGTGCCACTAGGGCTATTAGGTCTTCAAACACATTGGGTTTTAGTTCTTTTAAAATTGAGCGCATGCCGCTCGATTCCAACTGAAAAACACCGGTACTGTACCCGTGGGAAAGCATTTCATAGGTATCCTGATCATCCAGCGGCAGCTGATCGATATTTATGTGCACACCCTTTTCAGCCAGCATCTTTACCGTTTGCTGAATGACCGTTAAATTGCGCAAGCCAAGCAGGTCCATTTTTAGCAGTCCCAGTTCTTCCACCGTACCCATGGGAAACTGGGTGGTAATGCTGCCGTCGGATGTGCGGTGCAACGGCAGGTACTCGGTTAGCGGCTTTTCGGAAATCACAATGCCGGCGGCATGAGTGGAGGCATGCCGCGGCATACCCTCCAGTACAGCGGCGGTGTCAATTAACCTTCGGGCCTGGGGATCCGACTGATATACCGCTCTTAGTTCACCGGAGGCAGACAAGGCTTTTTGTATGGTCATATTTATTTCCGGCGGAATCATCTTAGCTATTTTATCCACATAAGCATAGGGATAATTCAAAACCCGGCCCACATCGCGAAGGGCCGCCCGGGCGGCCATGGTACCGAATGTTATAATTTGAGCAACACGATCGCTGCCGTATTTTTGCACCACATAATCAATTACCTCACCGCGCCGCTCCTGACAGATATCAATATCAATGTCGGGCATCGAGAGGCGTTCCGGGTTTAAAAACCGTTCAAACAAAAGCCCGTATTTTAACGGATCGATGTTGGTAATACCCAGTGAATAAGCAACAATGCTGCCGGCGGCACTGCCCCTTCCCGGACCCACCGGTATACCCCGTTCTTTGGCAAAGTGTACAAAATCGCGCACTATTAAAAAGTAGGCGGAAAATCCCATCTGCTTAATGATCGTTAGTTCATGATGTAATCTTTCTTCCACCTGCGGCGGTAAACCGCCGTAAAGTTGTTCTGCCCCGCGGTAGCAAAGTTCTTCCAGATAGCGGTGGGTAGTGTAACCTTCCGGCACTTGGTATTGGGGCAAATGCATTTGGCCAAATTCAATCTGTACGTTACAGCGCTGGGCAATTTCCAGCGTGTTGGCCAACGCCTCCGGCAGTTCAGGAAATACTTGCGCCATCTCAGCGGCACTTTTTAAGTACAGCTGATCACTTTGAAAGCGCATGCGGTCTTCTTGATCTACTGTTTTGCCGGTTTGGATACACAGCAGTACATCTTGAATTTTAGCGTGTGCTTTAACGGTGTAGTGCACGTCATTGGTAGCCACCAAAGGCAAATGCAGCTCTTTGCTAATGCGGACAATTTCTTTGTTGGCAATGTGCTGTTCTGAAAAACCGTGATTTTGTACTTCTAAAAAGAAGTTTTTCGGGCCAAAAATGTCTCGGTAGCAGGCGGCCGCCTCTTTTGCCTCCTGCACTTTGCCGGCAATGGCTTTGGCGGCAACTTCACCGGCCACACACCCGCTTAAGGCAATTAAACCTTCGGCATGGCGGGCAAGCGCCTCTTTATCTACGCGGGGCTTGTAATAAAAGCCGTCGGTGTAACCCAGTGACACCAGTTTAATTAAATTTTGATAACCCTGCCGGTTTTCAGCCAACAGTACCAAGTGGGATAATTGGTCATCCACCCGGGGAGTGCGGTCAGTCAAACGACGGGGGGCGACGTACACCTCACAGCCCAGTATCGGCTTAATTCCCGCCTTTTGACATTCTTTGTAAAAATCAATCACTCCAAACATTGCCCCATGATCGGTGATGGCCAAAGCAGGCATGCCCATTTCTTTGGCGGCTTTAACCACCTGACCGATGCGGGCAGCCCCGTCAAGCAAACTATATTCTGTATGTACATGGAGATGAACAAAGGGGTTTGTTTCCAATGCTGTTGCACCTCAATTTATATCGTTAACTAATGAAACTTTTGTTTTATTATATCAAGGATAGTTTGGGTTCTGCCAAGGATTTTGGTGGGAACCGTCAGCCGTTTTAAATGGATTTATTACCTTTCTCATGCTTGCTCGTTCTCGTATATGCAATGCTACTTTAGAGGGCCGGCGTAGAAGCCAGCCCCACATTTCAACCGATAAATCAGATGAAAGTAAACTCGGAGCAAAGCTCCTCAAACAGTCCTCGGCGCTAATCCTCCGTTAGCAATGCTCTTTGAATTAGCCGGCTAATCGAAAGCATAAGGTCAAATGCCTTGGCGGCCTTAAGCAAACGTTTTTTTAAATAAGCCAGCATAGAAAGGCACATACTTTCAATCGATAACTTTACCTTTTACCTGTATGGGCAAGGTTCCATTCCTGCTCGTTTCCGTAAACGTGGCGTTTCACAATGATATTTTCATGTAACCATTAATGTAACTTTTGCAGAATTAAGTATAGTGAACGTTCTTGACCGTTTCGTTATCAATAATTAGCAGCACGCTCAAGATCGCGCCCTACAATTCTACTGATATTTTATCCTTCACCCGTTGGGCTTACACAGATGTAATGTTTCTTAACGGCCGGCATGGAATTCGCCCCTCCAATCCCCCTTTAAATTTCAAACAAAATTGTATATAATTTAGGTTAATTAAATAGCTTAGAGTTTTCTAGGGTTCCGCAATGCGCGATGGCGTGTTGGTCTGGTCCGAGAGAAAACCCACAGCTATTGCTGTGTCACGGAAGGACAAAAGCCTGGGAGATACTGTTTACAGTAATCTCTCATTTTTTGTTTTTCAGTTAATTAATAACTTGGAGGTGTTTTAGATCAATCGGAACTGGCTTAAGGTGTTTGTAGCCGCCTTTATTGAAGTTTTATGGGTAATCGGCTTAGCCCATGCACAGGACTTTTGGACCTGGACGGGAACGATTATTGCTCTTATTGTCAGTAACTATTTAATGATTACAGCGGGGCAGGTTCTTCCGGCCGGAACGGTTTATACCGTTTTTGTCGGATTGGGGGCGGCAGGCACCGTTATTTCGGAAATCCTCTTTTTTGGCGAACCCTTTCGCTGGGAAAAGATAATTCTAATTTCACTATTGCTCATTGGCGTAACCGGTTTGAAATTGGTCACGGATGAGCAGGTTGAGAAAGGAGCTGAATCCTAAATGGCGTGGGTTTCCTTAATTTTGGCAGGCTTTTTCGAAGCATTTGGCGTTACCATGATCAATCAATTGAGTGTTAAGCAAAATTGGCAAACGGTAGTTTTATTAATTTTGGGCTTTGGCTTAAGCCTGTTGCTGCTGGGTTATTCTTTAAGATTTATCCCCATGGGAACGGCCTATGCCATTTGGACCGGCATGGGTGTCGTAGGCGGCACTTTAATCGGCATGATATTTTATGGTGAATCAAGGGATTGGAAGCGGATATTTTTAATTGCTTTGATTTTATCGTCTGTCATTGGGCTGAAACTGATTTCTTAAGCGCAAAGCACCATAAAATAATAAAAGGTGCAGGCACGTTTTTATAATAAGGCACCTGCACCCTTTGGGAAATAATAGGGGGCTAGCTGGTTTATACATCCTTAAAGCGAATCATGGGGCATTTTTTGCAGACATCCACTCCGGGATACTGCTGCCCTCCTTTACCTAAAAAGGAGGCGCCGCCGTACTTTGCCGTACGCTGCACTAAATGCCGGGCTACTTTGGTAATTTGGCTGCCGGGTATAAACACATAAACTTCACCTTTTTCCGTTTTGCCGGAAGTGTAACTGCCGGCGCACATTAAACTCACACCCGCCTTTTGGTTAAGATAGCAGCCAACCGTACCGCCGCACATGGCAGAATTAACCGTTTGTGTAGAGGTAACGACAGGTACTTTACAAGCGCCCATATAATCGTTTAGCAAATGATAAGCCTGAAAGGGACTCAATACAAAAACCACTACATCGGGGTCAACCGGGGTTTTGTAAAGCGGCGCAGCCATGATTCCCACTAACTTACCGACCGGCAGTCTGGGCTTAGCCATTACACACTCTTTTGCTAAATCCCGGTCATTGGTGTATTTTATGTGCCGCTCCACTTCTTCTGCGCCGATCTCTTTAAACCCGAAAACAGTCTGCGCATTCTCGCAGAGCAGCTTATCGTCACTGGCTTTTACAATATAATTATCTAAGCGGGCTGCCAGTATCAACTGACAGTATGTCATTTTGGTGGCGGGGGTTTTTTCCGCCGCCAAGTTATCATATTCCTCTCTATCAAAAGAAAATTTCACTGCTACCGGATTGTAATCAAGTTTATATAGCGCGGCAAAAGCCCGGTGTGCTTCTTCATAAGAGAGTGTTTCTTTTTTAGCCAATTTGCCAACATCGATGAGCAGCATTTTATACTCACCTCCTATAATATACGTTGAGTTTATAATCAGGGATTTGTTAGAAACATTAATTATAGAATACCACAACTAATTAATTGATGTGGTCAGCAAAATGACACTTTTAAAAATATTAAATAAAAATTAGTCCTTAATACTGATAGTCGTCGTATAAAATGGTGAGCGGTTTTTGGGTGGTGCCAAAAATATTTGTAGCCATGACTGTAACATCGTTCAGACCGGGTTCTAAATTTAACTGTTGGCTGAACGTACCGTTATTATTATCTACCTCTACCCTTTGGTTGCCGACCAATATCACTACCGTACTGTCAGGATCAGTTGCCCCGCTGACTGTGGCGGTATTAGTAGTGGTCATATCCGGTGCCGCCACTTGTACTCTGGGAGGAACGCCGCGAACCACCACATTTTGGGAAGATGATAAACCATAGCGGTTTACCGCGGTTACTTTAATGTTGTTTGCTCCCGGATTGGTTATTTTCACCACGTCGGAAAATCCGCCGTCCCTGTCGGTTTTTACCTTTTGATTATTTATGTATACCATACATTCCGGATCAGTATAGCCGCTGACGGTAACATTTACCGCGCTACTTTGCGCGGGGGCAAACACCTGCAGAGAAGGTCGTTCAACAGCAAAGGTTACCTTTCTTTCCAGAATTGTGTTTTGGCCGTTTTTATCTACCGCCACCACGGCAACATTATTTACCCCCGGCTGCAAGTCTATTTTGGCCTTAAAAGTACCGTCACTTTTTACTTTCACCGCTTGCCCGTTGACATAAACGGTGGCGTTACGGTCTGTTTCGCCGGAAACCTCTAACTGCTGATAGTCAGTAGTAATTGCATCCGGCAGGTTTAGCGTTAGCTTCGGACCGGCTACCCCTTCTTCCTCTTCCACTTTTTTGTCCGCTTCCTTTGTTTGCTCATCAACTGATTTGGTTTGTGCCGTGGAAGCGGTATCCGACCGTTCTTGCCTTTCTTTTCCCACATCTGCGGCTTCTTCCTGCTCGATAAAAGGCAGGCTGCAACCCACCAGTAGCACTACTAATGATAAAATCAAAATTACCGCCAGGCTACGGGTTTTGACAACTGACATTTTAATCACCCTTGCATTGTTTTTAGCCATATTTAGGCATTTTTTACTATTCGACCCGCAACTATTTGTTTCCTGCCGTTAATTTTCCCAAAAAATTATCCGGCAGTGGGGTGAGCACTGCCGGCAGAGGTAATTTATATTGCCGCTTTTTCCCGCTTGCGGGAACAAAAGGTGCGAAAATCCATTTCCGGAAATATATTGTTGGTTTGTTCCAGTTGAGTTAACCACCCATCTTCTATTTTATTAGCTGCAATCATTTTATATAATCGCAAAAAATTATCTAGGTGAATTTTTGTACGGCGCACTGCATAATCAACGGTAGTTTTGGTATACATAATAAACGCCCAGTCGCTGGCTTGCGCCAACATTAACTCCCTGGCCGCTTGATTTAACGCCCGCTGCCTTAAGGTGTCACGGCAATCTTTATTTTGATTGGCCATTTCTACCATGCGGTCAGCAGCATAGTGCAGGTGGCGGTAAATCCAGTGATTATCATTATGTAGCCAAACTTGATGATAGCCGTTGTTGCCCCAGCTGGATTCGCAGGGTACCGTTACTTGATTTTTCGGGTGATATTTTAAGTAATCTGAAGGGGTAACCAGCTGTATTTTATCGGTGTCAAAGTGAATCTTTCTGATTAACGCCTCCAGCCAGATCGGGCCTTCATACCACCAATGACCGAATAACTCCGCATCATAAGGGGCAACAATAATTGGCGGCCGATCCATAATCGAGCATAAATACTCAATTTGTTTTTCCCGGTTAAACATAAAGTTGCCGGCATGGATTTGTGCCTTCTGCCTCGCCCAATGCGGCACATAAGGCTGTTTATCGGCCAAATCAACGTTACCGGTGATGCGGTAGTATTTAAAACCGGTGTTATGCCTAATACCGTCGGGATGAATGTATTCCCAGATATATTCTTCGTCTAAATCATAGCCGATGTCGCGGTAATATTCGCGGTAGTCGGCGTCTCCGGGATAGCCTTCATTGGAGCTCCAAACTTGTTTGGAAGATTCCACGTCCCGAGCAAAGGCCGCTACCCCGCTGGGGCAGTAGATAGGAGCAAATACACCGTAACGCGGCCGGCGTTCGGCGTATAGCACACCGTGGGTATCGGTAAAAAAGAATTTTATACCGAATTCTTTTAAAATATTGTCCACTCCGACCTTATAAGCACATTCCGGCAGCCATATACCTTGGGGCCGGCGGCCGAAATTTTTCACATATACCTTAACAGCGGTTTCAATTTGTGCATATATCGATTCTTCTCTGTTCATCAGCGGCAGATAGCCATGGGTTGCCCCGCAGGTAATCAGTTCCAGGCAACCTAAATCTTGAAATTTTTTAAAGGCCCAGTTTAAGTTGCCTTGATACTGATCGCAAAAGATATGGTAAGCAGAATTTAGCTGTTGTCGGTACATACAGGCAGTATCATAAAACGGAGTGCCTTTGGTGCGCTCAACTTCTTTTTCGGCCAATTCCAGCATTGATTTTAACTTTTTAATATAACGCTGCTGCAGCAGCGAATCATTTAGCATGCACACCAAGGGCGGAGAGAGGGAGAGTGTTAAGCGAAAAGGGATGTTATCTTGCGTTAAGCGTTCAAAAACTTGGATTAGCGGAATATATGTTTCGGTTATCGCTTCATATAGCCAGCGTTCTTCTAAAAAATATTCATCTTCCGGATGACGAAGAAACGGCAAATGTGCGTGTAGCACTAACGCCAAATAGCCTTTACTCATGACAATCTCCTTTCACGACCTTGCTGAGTGCGATTGGTAGTTTCAGTGTACTGCATGGTAAGGGGCATTTGATAAATGCCTTCCAGGCAGGCCCAATCTTCATCATACAAATCTGATAAAGATTGTCTGGGAGTAGTAACAAAGTTGGAACGCAGCAGAGTAATAAACCTGCCGTCTGCCAACATTCGGCCGAAATCAACGCAGTAGCTCCTGCTCGGCTGGGCAACTTCTATATGCCAATCTCGGCTGTCGTAATTAACATATATGTCGTAATAATAGTTGCTGTTTAAGCCGTCAAAATGATCAACACCGGTAATATCGTAAACCCGCAGTACCGGGCGGGAATTAAACCAAGCCTCCTCGCCAAATGCGGCTTTAAACGCTTCTTCTTTAGTGGCGGTAACTTCCCAGTAGGTATACAACCAATGGGGGTCTCTGACCATGAGCATAATGTAATCTTGATTATAGGCATATGGCAGTTCCGGAGTAGGCTGTGCCGTCTTTTTTTCCCATTCCGGAAAGGGAACAATTTCTTCCGCAAACTCAGTCATCAGCGAGGTCTTTGCCGGTTGCAGCGCAAAATTATCAGCGGCATTTTCAGTATCTTCTTTATAAAGCTGATAAACATAATAAAGCATCACGGCAATCATGATCACCGCTGATACAGCCAAAAACCAGCTGATCGTTGCTTCCATACTTTTCCCTCCTTGGTAATATTTTTTAATAAATGGGTATTTTAAGGTGGTTAATGAGCAATAAAAAAATAAATTAGTCAAATTGTAGTATTGCCATCGATAAATGCCTTTATTTAAGAATTTATTACCGAAAAAACTTTAAAAACGGGAATAATAGCTTAAGCTTTAGGAGGTGCAAAGGCTTTGAACGTACGCTGGGGCGTTAGTGAGGTATTGACAGTATTAATTGCCAGAATTATTGTGGTATTTATTTTAAGCAGGTTGGTGCTTCCTTATTTGCCGGGGATTTCGCAAAACATGCTAAACATTTTGGATCGGTTGATATTAATTGGTTTAACCTTGTTTTTTGCCTATAAATCCGGTTCAGTAAAAGATTTAGGCTTAAACCGGCAAGATTTCGGCAAAAACATTCTTTTTGGATTAGCGGGTGGAATTTTTATTTTTACCGTCACTACCGGTCTGCAGCAGCTGTTTGTCGCTGTTTTGGAAGCGGATATTAACACCAACCCGCTGGTAGCAATGGCTGCCCAAGCCAAAACATTTTCTGAGTTAGCCGCACCGCTCTTTGTGTCCGGCATCATGGCACCGCTGGCGGAAGAAATCTACTACCGCGGCTTTGCCCTACCTGTTTTTATTAAACGCTGGGGGGTGATTGCCGGTGTGGTGATATCCGGCTTATTTTTTTCTGTGATGCATTTAAGCACTGTTTGGTTTATTGAAATTGCCCTGGTAGGCATGGCTTTATCGTTAATGTACTACTGGACCGGATCTCTGTTGCCCGGAATCATTGCCCACGGTTTTGTCAATTCAGCTCGATTAATAACGGTTTATATATTATAACCGTCGGCTTAATTTTTTGACACTGACAGTACAGCTCTATGTTGAACTAATCGACATGGCTGCAATTTGTTACAACTTGCACTATCCTTGCAATTTACAGCCTTAAGGTTTTGTGCATGCTGTTTTAGCTGGTATTATAAGGATAAAGCAGCCTTTATTGAGCTTTACCGACCGCTATTTTGTGATAAAATGAACTTAATATAGTATACAAAATACCCTTTAAGGGAGGCGGTATATATGTTAGATCGCGAGTATGAACAATACTTACAGAATCAGCACTACGCAGTAGAGAAAAATAAAGCCGGCTTCCTCTGGATTATCACAGCAGCAACAATCCTTGTACCTTTATTGTGGTACGTAGTTAAAATATAAAATAAGGTGCATAACGCACCTTTTTTTTGTGGGGTCAGGCTATTATTAAATTACTCAAGCCTGTCCCCTTATACTTATATCCGGATTACTAACGGAACCAGTATAGGCACTAAGGCAGTTAATATCGAGCCGTTGATAAAAGAAACTACTGCGGTATCGGCATCCGTTGATCTGGAGATAATCGGCAGTGTGGTATCCATACTGGTGGCACCGGCAGGAGCAATGGCACTGTATTTGCCGATATACTTGGCAATTAACGGTATGGTGACAAAAGCCATCAGCTCGCGGGCCACGTTGGTGATAAATGCCAGTGCGCCAAGTTCCACCGAATATATTTTTGCCAGTAGCACGCCGGAAAGACTGTACCAGCCAAAGCCGGCACCGACAGCCGATGATTCATTAACCGGCATTCCCAAAGCTAAACCTACCATAACCGCTCCGGCAATACTGCCAATAGCCACCAAAAGCGGCACCAGCAACACTCGCCAACCCATTTTCCACAAGCGTGCCCACACTTCTTTTTGCTGTCCTAAATCTATCCCTACACCCAACAGTAAGACAAATAAAGCGGCAGAAGTTAAAGTATCTAAGTGAGCGACTAAATCTGTCGGCACTACCCAATAGCCCAAAGCCACCCCAACGGCAACGGACGCGAGAATAAGCCAAGTCACCTGTCATCACCAACTTCTTCTGATTGATTAGTCAGTAAATGTTTTGGCTGTTTTTTAACAATAAATTTTTCCGCCAATCTAACCAGCAGCACACTGGCCGCTATACTGCCGCCGGCCAGTAAAAATGCCTGCCAGCCCATGCGGGCAAAATTGTTCAAAACTTCTTCATTAGAACCAAGCTGTGCTCCCATCACCACCAGTAAAAATACCAGCCCGACCAGTGTTACCTTTTGGGTGATTTTGCTGTCTTTGGGCAGCAAATTGAAGTGCCCGACGGCAAAACCCACAGCAATGGCTAATAAAACCACACCCATTTGTTTAATCACTCCATGTTATGTAATTATAAAATATCAACCAATATATCAGTATATCATTTTTTAGATTAATGTTTAATCATCTACTTTACTAATGGGGTGTGGTTTTTGGTATATTATTTAATGTAGCAAGCTTAGGAGGTACGTGCATGTTTAAAAATCCCGAAAGTCACCGGTTGAAAGAGCTGTTGCAGAAAGCCCGCACTATTGCCGTTGTCGGCCTGTCAGATAAACCCGATCGGGCCAGTTTTCAAGTTGCCCAGTACTTACAACAGCAGGGATATAAAATAATCCCGGTCAACCCCAAAGTTGATACGGTATTGGGTGAAAAGGCCTATAAAAAGGTCAGTGATATTCCGGAGCAAGTAGATATTGTCAATGTTTTTCGGCGGAGTGTTGATACCCCGCCGGTGGTTATGGATGCCGTCAGCAAAAAGCCAATGGCGATTTGGCTGCAGCTGGGCATTAAAAACGAGGAGGCGGCCAAAATTGCCCAAGATAACAACATTACAATTATTATGGATCGGTGCATTAAAATCGACCATGCCGATTTATTGGGGAGTGTATAGTGCGGGTAAAAGAAATTTTTGCTATTTTAAAAGAGGCTTATCCTGATGCCGGGTGCGGTTTAAATCATGAAAACCCCTTTCAGTTATTAATTGCGACCATTTTAAGTGCGCAGTGCACCGATAAAAGAGTTAATATGATCACTGACAGCTTGTTTAAAAAGTACCGCACGCCGCAGGATTTTGCCGCATTAACTCCGGAGGAACTGGCGGAAGAAATTAAAGGCTGCGGTTTGCACCGCAATAAAAGCCGGGCAATTATTGAAACCTGCCGTATTTTATTACATAAGCATCACGGCAAAGTACCACAAACCAGGGAAGAGTTAGAAGCGCTGCCCGGGGTGGGGCGCAAAACTGCCGGTGTGGTCTTAGGAGTAGCATTTGGCCAAGCTACCCTGCCGGTAGATACCCATGTGCACCGCGTAGCTCACCGCTTGGGGTTAGCCAGCGGCAAAAACCCGCAAGCTACGGAAAAAGAGCTGATGCAGTGCCTGAAAAAAGAAACTTGGCAGCCGGCTCACCATTTGCTGATAGCCCACGGCCGGAAAATATGCACCGCCCGCAACCCCAAATGTGCTGTCTGCCCGCTGCAAAAACTTTGCCCAACACACCAAAAAAGGAAAGAGGAGAATTAAATGCACGTTGTATTAGTTGAACCGGAAATACCCGCCAACACGGGAAACATTTCCCGCACTTGTGCGGTAACGGGAACGACTTTACATTTAGTAAAACCGCTGGGGTTTTCCACCGATGATCGCCATTTAAAAAGAGCGGGACTGGATTATTGGCATTTGCTGGATCTGCACTACCATGACAATTTTGCCGCACTGCAGCAAAAATATCCCAACGGGAGATTTTGGTACGTCACCACCAAGGGAAAAAAGTATTACACCGAGCCGCGGTATCAGCCCGATGACTTTTTGGTTTTCGGCAAAGAGACTGCCGGACTGCCCCCAGAGCTGTTAGCGGCCAATCCCGATTACTGCATTAGAATACCGATGATTAACAATACTCGCGCCCGCTCACTTAATTTATCTAATTCGGTGGCAATTGTGCTGTTTGAAGCTTTACGTCAGTTAAATTTTAATGGCCTGGAATAAGAGCAAAGGCTCTCATCCAGGCCATTAATTTGATTGCAATAATTGTATCGGTTATATATTATATCAATTACGGTGATTAGTGCAGCTTTAATTAACTAAGGCAATAATGCCGGTACCCCTAGCAGCGGCCAAACAGTTACCGAGAATACACCAATCATTATTACGGCGAGAATGGTAAACGGTATACCCATCTTAAAGAATTCGCTGACACTAAACTGGTTAGACTGATAAGCAATGGCGTTCGGGGCAGCACCGACCAACAGCATGTAAGGCAGAGCGGCAGCTGCCAGAGAAGCGAACAGAATCAGATATGGGTTAACCCCTAGGTAATTGGAAATAACCAGCGCTACCGGCAGGGTAATGGAAATAGCTGCCACGTTCATAATAAAGTTGGTTAAAATGATAATTAGGAAAGCAATTGCCAGTACAAATACTAACCAGTGAGATTCTTGGAACATTCCCAACCAGTGTACCGCCATCCACTGAGCAGCTCCGGTTTCCCAGAGGCACAAACCGATACTCATGGCACCGCCGAATAACAGGATGATGTTCCAAGAGATATTCTTTTCTAAGTCTTCTTTGTTAAATATTCCGGTAATGAACATAATACCTACTGCAATTAAAATGGGCACTGCCCGCCCCATGGCGGCCAAAGCCGGTACAAAACTTTGCAAAGCCAAAATAGCAACTACCGTTAAGGCTAAAACGGCGACAAAGACTTCCTTCTTAGTAAGCGGTCCCATTTCGGCATAGATCTCTTGGGCCTTCTCTTTCAATCCGGGTATATTTTTCTTCTCCGGTCTGTAGAATACATAAGCTAATAAGAACCAGGTAACAAAAGTCATTACGATACCAAAAGGCCCCATCATTTTTGTTACTTCAGCAAAGGACACATAATTACCGGTAAACTCTTGGAAGAAACCGGCGGCTACTGCGGTACGGGCCGCACCAAGCATGGTAATCATACTACCGGCACCGGCAACATAAGCCATACCGATGAACATTGCTTTACCAAATTTACTCGGCTTTTCGTCTTCATCGTACATTTTTAAAATGACCATCATCAGCGGAAACATGGTTGCCGCCACAGCTGTATGCGCCATCAGTAAGGTAAGTCCGACCGTTACCAAAAAGACGCCCAGCAGAATCTTTCTGGTATCCTCGCCTACTATAGTAAGCATTTTAAATGCCAAACGGTTGGTTAAACCCACCTTGGTAAAAGCAAGACCTAAAAACAGTGAACCCATAATGAAAAATACCGAAGAATCCGCCATATTACCAAATGCCTGATCGGCGGGTCGAATGACAAATGCCACTTGAATCACTGCGATTAAAAGACTGGTCACACCGATTGGTATTACCTCAAAAACCCACCAAATACCTGCCAGTAAAAACAATCCAATGGCCAGTTGGCCTTCTCGGGAAAGTGGAAAGACTTCCCCGGCGGGATCCACTGCCGGTGTTAATTCAGGTAAAAAATAGAAAAGAGCAAATGCTGCTATCCCGGCAAATATTGCCGACACCCGTTTCCAATCGAAAGAAGGCTTTTGCACTTCTATCGTCTTGGCAGCGGACGTTGCTTTTGCGGTGTCAACTGACATCCCAATCACCTCTTTTAATTAACTAACTGTAGAGCTTAAGTAAAGCCTGTCACTTAAACAAGGTGCTGTCATATTTTATTTTTGCTTAAAAATAATACTTTTTTCCGAAAAGCCGGTAATATTATAAAATAAAATGTGCTTACATTACAATGGTTTAGTTTTCCAGGCATCCCTCCTTAATAAGCAGTTTATTATAAACGTGCTTGTGTAAAAAGTAACTAATTTTCTTTTGATTATATTATTAATATCCTGTTTTGACAACACTTTTGTCACTGCAAAGACAAAAAAAATTTCACCGCAGCGCTTGCGGTGCTTATTTTTAAAGCCTTTTTGATAAAAATACACTGTATTACACTCAATCTTGCTTGCCATTGTGTGCAGACCGGGGGGTACAGGGCGCGTTCTTTTGCTCACAATCACAAGCCGCTTGGCATCCTTCACAGTCCTGCGGCGGCTGACACGGTTCACTGTGAATGAGAATCTCACTTTGCGGCAGCTTTTGCATTAAATCATTTTCAATGTCATCACATAGCCGGTGGGCACTGACCACATTTTGACAGCGGGGGACAACCAGATGTAAATCAACATGACGCTGCGGCCCCGCCTTGCGGGTGCGCAGGTTGTGATACTGCACTATTTGCCGGTTATAGCTATCCAGTACCGCTTTAATTACTTCCTCCTCTTCTTTAGGCAGTTTTGCATCCAATATGCTGTTAATGGATTCACGCATTAAATCAAAGGCCGCCTTTAATATTAACAGCGCGACAAAAATAGCGATAACGGGGTCAATAATCGGCTTACCGGTAATCATAATCAAAATAATGCCAACAAAAACACCCAGTGAAGTATATACATCGGTGCGCAGGTGCCAGGCATCTGCCACCAAAGCCGGCGAATCCGTCTTTTTGCCCACCTTCATTAATTTACTGGATATTATCCAGTTTACCGCGCATGAAATACCCATAATTAAAAGCCCCAGCTCTAAGGCCACAATTTCACCGGAACCTTGCAAAATTTTCTGTATAGCGTGCCACAAAATTCCTGCCGCCGCGGCAATAATCAGCAGTGCCTCTAATATGGCGGCTAAATTTTCAAACTTGCCGTGACCGTATTTATGCAATTCATCAGCCGGCTTAGCCGACTGACGCACGGATAAAAAGGCAATGATCGCTGCCAACAAGTCCAAACCGGAATGAATAGCCTCTGATATGATACTTACTGAGCCCATAAATATGCCCACCGTCAATTTGCCGGTGGTTAAAAAGGTATTTGAGATAATCGACAGGCGGGCCACTTTTATCTTTTCATCCATGATTACACTTCCTGTTTGTCAAAATAATTCTTATATAATATATATAAAATTACACTTAAACTCAACACCTTTGTAAAAACATTTAGAATAAATTTCAAAATGTGATTGATAATGATTTTAATTTACGATAAAAATACAAAAAAAAATATTAAAAAGGAAAGCCTATGATGATTAGTAAACAAGTAAAGAGTGTGAAGTTTAACCTTAGGGGCATCAATGTCAATTGCTATACTGCAGGTCAATCCGGCTCTCCGATCATTCTTTTGCACGGTGCCGGTGTAGATTCAGCCGACATATCCTGGCGGGAAATTATTTGGCCACTGTCAAAAAAACATCGTGTATTTGCCCCTGATCTTCCTGGATATGGCAAAAGTGATAAGCCGGATGACGTGGAATACTCGCTTTCATTTTATGTAAGTTTTTTAGATCAATTGGTTAACGCCTTAAATCTAAAACAAGTAAATCTGATTGGGCTTTCTCTCGGTGGCGGCATTTCTCTTGCCTTTACATTGAAAGAACCCTGGCGGGTAGATAAATTGGTAATTGTAGGATCATGGGGACTTTATTCCAAACTGCCTTACCATCTTTTGTCCTACTGGTATACCCAATCACCGTTTAACGAACTGTCTTATAGGTTGGCGGCAAAGAGCAGAAGGCTTGTAAAGTGGATCTTGCTGTACAGCTTGTTTGGCAGTAGCGATAATCTTTCAGACGAACTGGTAGAGGAAATACTGGATGCGCTAAAAGATCCCCATGCCGGCAAAGCATTTATCTCTTTCCAGAGAAGTGAGATTACCCGAACGGGCTTGAGGACGGATCTGGCGGTAAGGTTATCGGAAATTAAAGCACCCACACTCATCGTCCATGGGACAAATGATCCCGCCGTTCCTGTTAAATATGCCAAAAAAGCACACCGGAAGATAAAAGGTTCGCAGCTTTATCTTATGGAAGGGTGTAAACACTGGGCACAAAAAGAAAGGCCGGAAGAGTTTGTGCGGGTGGTGGATAGGTTTTTGTCTTGATAAAGGAAGCGCGTTCTCGCAATTGTAACATTCCTTATATCGGGCCGGCATAGAAGCCGGCCCCTACCATTTTATTGATTTTACTGTCCACATTTAAGGGAAAGCTTCTTCATGTCTGCGCGTTCATACAGATGCAACATTTCTTTTGACGCCAAGGCATTTACCGAAGCAAACGATTAGCCGGCTAATTCAAAGAGCATTGCTAACGGAGGATTAGCGCCGAGGACTGTTTGAGGAGCTTTGCTCCGAGTTCACTTTCTTCTGATTAAAAAATTAAGGATGAAAGTACACGGCCGCCCGCCCGGAGGCGGCGGAGCTCGTTCATTTTTATGTGCCGGCGTGTTTGCGTAGTGTAAATGGCCTTGGCGGCCCTTAAGCGAACGTTCCTTTAACTACACAAAAAAGGCTAAAGCACAACAAACCTTTAGTTCGCAGTACTTTAGCCTTTGCATGCAGCAATTTTAAGGCCGATAATATTTGCTTTGATACTTTAATACCGGCTTACGGGCGGCGGTTACTTCATCCAAGCGGCCTATCGGTGTGGTGTGCGGAGCCGACTTAAGCAGTTCCGGATTAGTTTCCCCTTCTTCGATTATTTTTATCACGCTTTCCGCAAACGCATCAATTGTTTCCTTGCTTTCGGTTTCCGTCGGTTCCATCATCATTACTTCCTCAAATATCAGTGGGAAGTAGATCGTCGGCGGATGGTAACCGTAATCCAGCATGCGCTTAGCAATATCTAAGGTGGTGACGCCAAGTTCTTTAAAATTCTTCGGCGGCTGGCAGACAAACTCATGCATGCAGGTGCGCTTCACCGGAATTCTCAATTTGTCGCTCAGCAAATGCATCAAGTAGTTGGCATTTAATACCGCATGCTGGCTGACTGCTTTCAGCCCCTCGGCACCTTGTGACAAAAGGTAGGTATAAGCCTTGATTACCACGCCGAAGTTGCCGTAAAAGCCATGTATTTTGCCGATAGACAATGGACGATTGTAGTCTAAACGGTATTGATCGTTTTCTTTAACAATTATCGGTTTGGGTAAAAACGGCGCCAGTTCTGCCTTCACACCTACCGGGCCGCTTCCCGGGCCGCCGCCGCCGTGTGGGGTGGCAAAGGTTTTATGCAGATTGAGGTGCACAATATCAAAACCCATGTCACCGGGGCGGGCAATGCCCATAATGGCATTCATATTGGCTCCGTCATAATATAGCAAGCCCCCGGCTTGGTGAATGATGTCTGCGATTTCTACAATGTTTTCTTCAAATAAGCCCAATGTGCTGGGGTTGGTAAGCATCAAAGCAGCGGTGTCTTCATCTACTACTTTGCGCAGCTCATCCAGGTCAACATTGCCCCGCTCATCAGATTTAACGGTTACCACTTTAAAGCCGGCCAAAGCGGCAGTTGCCGGGTTGGTACCGTGAGCGCTGTCCGGCACAATTACTTTGCTGCGGCTTTCTCCTTTATGCTTTAGGTAAGCTTTTACAATCAGTATGCCGGTAAGTTCGCCGTGTGCACCGGCAGCCGGCTGCAGTGACATAGCATCCATCCCGGTCAGTTCACACAAATACTGCTGCGTGTTATACATCAATTCCAAGGCACCCTGTACCGTTTCTTCCGGCTGATAGGGGTGCAGCTGCGTAAAACCGGGCAGGTTAGCCATGTCTTCACAAATTTTGGGGTTGTATTTCATGGTGCATGAACCTAGGGGATAAAAGCCAACGTCTACCCCGTAGTTGAGACGGGAAAGCCTGGTAAAGTGGCGTACGGCATCCAATTCACTTACTTCCGGCAGCTGCGGTTCATCTGTACGCAAATTGTTTTCCCCCAGTAACTCTTCCAGCGGTTTTTCCGGCACATCGTTATCCGGCAGCTGCACTCCTTCCCGTCCGGGTTGGGAAAGTTCAAAAATTAGTTTTTCCGTCATCTGGCATCACCTCCCAGTACCGCAACCAGTTTGTCAATTTCCTCTTTGGTTCGTTTCTCTGTAACACAAAAGAGCATGTGGTTTTGCAGCTCGGGATAAGCCTGTCCTAAATCCCAACCGCCGATAATGCCGGCATCCAGTAGGCGAGCGTTAATTTCTGCCGGCGGTTGCGGCACTTTAACCACAAATTCCTTAAAGAACGGCGCATTCCAAGCAACCTCAAAGCCAAGCAATGAAGTAATTTGCTGGCAGGCGTAGTGTGCTTTTTGCAAACACTGCTCAGCTACCTGTCTAAGGCCTTTTTTACCTAATAAGCTTAAGTGCACAGTGGCGGCCAAAGCACACAGTGCCTGATTGGAGCAGATGTTGGAAGTGGCTTTTTCCCGGCGAATGTGCTGCTCTCTGGTCTGCAGGGTAAGTACAAAGCCCCGGCGGCCCTGCCCGTCCTTAGTTTGACCGACTATCCGGCCGGGCATGCGGCGCATTAATTTATCGGTGCAGGCTAGATACCCCAAATAAGGACCGCCGAATGACAAGGGTATGCCCAGGCCTTGGCCGTCACCGACAACAATATCCGCCCCACAGCTGCCCGGTGTTTTCAACACCCCTAAGGCAACGGGATCACAAACCGCTATCAAAAGAGACTTGTTTTTGTGGGCCAACTCAGCTGCTTGGGTTAAATCTTCAACGACGCCAAAAAAGTTGGGATAAGGAATAATCACCGCCGCAACATCTTTGTCAAGCTGTTTTTCCAGCTTTTCCAGATCGGTGCGTCCTTCGTTGAGCGCAATTTCTTCTACCTGCAGCTCCTGCCCCTCGGCGTAAGTCTGCAGTACTTCGCGGTAGGCCGGGTGTGCCGCCCGCGACACCAGTACTTTATTCCGCCGGGTGGCAGCGGAAGCCATTAAAGCTGCTTCCGCCATTGCTGATGCCCCGTCATACATTGACGCATTGGATACATCCATGCCGGTTAATTCGCAAATCATCGTTTGATATTCAAAAATTGACTGCAGCACTGCCTGACTGATTTCCGGCTGATAAGGGGTATAAGCAGTGTAGTATTCTGTTCTGGACAAAATGTGTTTCACCGCACTGGGGATATAGTGATCATAGGCCCCGGCCCCTAAAAATATAGTGTAATCCTCAACGGTTTTATTTTTCTTGGCCAAAGCGCCCAAATGACGGGTCAGTTCTAATTCAGAATGAGCCTTGGGCAAATTTAAGGGTTTGTTTAGTTTTACTTTTTCCGGAATGTCACTAAAAAGCTCGTCCAGCGAATTAAGTTTTAGAGCGGCCAACATTTGGCCGCGCTCTTCATCAGTATGAGGATAAAATTTCATTAGGCATTCTCCTCTAAGAAAGCTTGATACTCTTCAGCGGAAAGCAAGTCGTCTAATTCTGACGGATCGGAAAGCTCCAACACAACAATCCAACCCTCACCATAAGGGTCGTTATTAATTGTTTCCGGAGCTTCTTCCAAAGCCTCATTTACTTCCACTACTTTGCCGCTTAGCGGGGTAAAAATGTCAGATGCGGCTTTTACCGATTCCACAACTCCAAAGGTATCATCTTTTTCTAAAGTGTCGCCTACAGCGGGCAGCTCTACAAAGACAATATCGCCTAAAGAATCTTGAGCATAATCGGTAATGCCAATGGTAACACGGTTGCCGTCAATCCGTACCCATTCGTGTTCCTTACTGTACTTTAAATCACTTGGTACATTACTCATAAAATAACCTCCTCATTATTATTGTTATGTTATATTATTTTCTTTTGTAAAAAGGTTTAGGGACTACTTTAGCTTTTACCGGTTTATTGCGAATGATGACATCCAGTTCCGTATCTACTGCTGCATACTCCGGTTTTACATAAGCTAACGCCAAATTTGCATTTAATGTGGGAGCAAAGTTGCCCGAGGTAATCCAGCCGATTTCCTCACCATTGACTTGCAATTTATAGCCGGTCCGCGGCACTCCCCTTTCGATCATTTTCAGGCCTACCAGTTTATGGCTGACACCCTGCTCCTTAATTTTAATCAAGGCATCTCTGCCGATAAAATCTCCTTTATCAAACTTTACTGCCCAGCCTAAACCGGCCATCAGTGGGTTAATGCTCTCTGTCATTTCATGGCCGTAAAGACCCAATGCCGCTTCAAACCTTAAAGTATCTCGCGCTCCTAACCCGGCAGGCACCACACCTTCTGATTCCCCTGCTTTTAAGATGGCATGCCATAATTTTACTACGTTCTCCGGTTCGCAGTACAGTTCAAAACCGTCTTCCCCGGTATAACCGGTGCGGGAAACCAGGCAGGGTACTTCGGCCACTGAACCGATAGCAAAACGGTAAAATTTAATGGTAGCCAAATCCAGGCTGGTTAAGCTTTGCAGTACTTTTTGCGCCACCGGCCCCTGCAAAGCCAACTGCGCGTATTCATCGGATTTATCCGCCACTCCTACATCCGGAGCGGTTAGGTGCTGTTTAATCCAAGCGAAATCTTTATCTTTATTAGCAGCGTTGACCACCAGTAAATAACGATTGTTTCCCAAGTAATAAATTAAGAAATCATCAATAATCCCGCCGTCTTCCTTAACCATCAGCGTATACATCGCCCGTCCGATTTCCAGCTTGCTGACATCGTTGGTAACTAAGTGCTGCAAAAAACCTAGTGCCCCGGGGCCTTCCACCAATATTTCTCCCATGTGGGAAACATCAAATAGCCCGGCGGCATTTCTTACGGCCTGGTGTTCTTTAATAATGCCCTGATACTGTACCGGCATTTCCCAGCCACCAAATTCAACCATTTTAGCCCCTAATTCAACATGAACAGCGTAAAGCGGAGTCCGCTTTAATTCAGCCATGATATTACCTCCGTTTGCGTTTTTTGAATTATGGTTAGATTTTGAAAACTCTGTCTTGTATTATTTTCCTTGGTTCAATATTATTATAACCTAATGCACAAAAAAAGACAGAGTAAATCAATATGCTGATTACTCTGTCCGGTTTACCTGAGAGATTTTCCTCGGCTCGAGGTTTCCCCTTTGGTGTCCAGTTGGAACTCTCCAGAGCTACGTCCGGTGACAGTTTGTTGGCCTGAGAGTTTCGGTCATCGTCCAGCAGCGAATAACCTTGCTCCTTCGGCGCCCGGCAATACCGGTGCTCTCCTGCCACTTTCATCCGCAAAACATATTTTCTTTTTAAGGCATTATTCGCTGTCAGTAGATTTTCTCCTGCTTAAAATTAATAAAAATCTAAGCATTTTTTATTGCCAAACGGTATTTTATTACGGCTCATATTTTATTATCAAGCGGCCTATACTAACTTTACGATATGATTAATACTATCTGCGGAGATGAGTGAAAATGAAACGAGCTAAAAAAGTTAAGGAACCCACCAAAGAAGACCTGCTAAGAATGGAAATTGCCGAAGAACTGGGCTTAGGTGAAAAAATACGCACCTACGGTTGGGGTGCGTTAAATGCCAAAGAAGCCGGGCGCATCGGCGGTATTATCACGCAGCGAATTAGAAAAGGCTTAATTACCGATTATAAAGCTAAAAACCCTTCAAAAAAAAGTTAATCTTTTTGGATATTTGGAAATTGTATTACTTTCCCCGGTTTTTTCTTCGTTTCTTTGGTTTGTACCGGAGAACCGCAGGAACTACAGCCCTCGCAGCCGGTCCCTGTTATATCTATCAGGTCGGCCTCTAAAAGTTCGCTTAATATTCGGTTAGTCAGTTCTACCGGACTGGTATTATATGTAAAAGCGCGATCAACATGATACAACAATGACACCATTAAATTTTGCAGTTGTTCAGTACTCATTTGCATAACTTTCTTCGGATAAACGGTACATTTCAGTATTTTAACCACCCCCACGTTGCAATAATCTTAACATAATTATCTAATTAAAAACAACTAACTAATTGTAAATCGCATATTAATTAATGGAAAAATTATCCCTTCGCCTGACATAAAAAGGCGGGGCAAACTATGGTTTGCTCCGCCTATATGCTTTTAAGTTTATTAGCCTATTGGTTTTGTATTACCGATGCACAGCGCGGACACAGCGCCGGGTGTTCTGTATTTTGACCTACTTCTTCATGGTACATCCAGCAGCGTTCACACTTTTCACCGGCTGCCTTTTCTACCTTAACAGCCAGGGCAGGAACGGTTTCACTGGCTTTGACATCAGCGGGCAACCCCTGATGCAAATGGGCCTGTGAGGTAATGAATAACACAGCCAGTTCTTCTTCCATCGGTTTTAAGAACTGATACAACTCGTCATCCGCATAAACGTGCACCGCTGCTTCTAATGAATTGCCGATAAATTTCTCTTGGCGGGCATTTTCCAGGCTCTTCAATACTTCGGACCGGATCTGCATTAAGCGATCCCATTTTTGTTCCAAATCGGCATCTAAATATTCTTCATTTACCTGGGGCATATCCAGCAGCTGCACACTGATCGGGCTGCCCTCCGGTTTAGGCATGTAACGCCAAATTTCTTCGGTAGTGTAAGCCAAAATCGGTGTCAGTAAGCGCACTAAGGCATCTAAAACTTGATACAGTACCGTTTGTGCCCCGCGGCGTTCTTTGGATTTAGCCGGCATGGTATATAAGCGGTCTTTAATAATATCCAAATACCGATTGCTCATATCCAGCACGCAGAAATTATGAACGGCATGATATACCACATGGAATTCATAATTATCATAAGCTTTGATTGCTTTTTCAATCAATCTATGCAGCCGCAGCAGCGCCCAACGGTCAAGTTCATTTAATTCTTGATAGGGCAGGCTGTCTGCTGTCGGATCAAAATCGTTTAAATTGCCCAGTAAAAAGCGGGCGGTATTGCGTATTTTACGATAGGCTTCGGACATTTGTTTTAAAATATTATGTGATACTACCAGATCACTGCGGTAATCTGCCGAAGACACCCACAATCGCAATATATCCGCACCCATTTGGTCAATAATTTTTAACGGATCTACTACGTTGCCCAATGATTTGGACATTTTACGCCCTTTTTCATCAACGGTAAAGCCGTGGGTCAATACCGCTTTGTACGGCGGCTCACCGAAAACAGCCACTGATGTGGATAAAGACGAGTTAAACCAACCGCGGTGCTGGTCACTGCCTTCTAAGTAAAGGTCAGCCGGCCAGCGCAACTCCGGCCATAGTTCCGGTTGCATGAGAACACCGACGTGGCTGCTGCCGGAATCAAACCAAACGTCCATGATATCTTTTTCTTTCTTGAATTTGCTGCCGCCGCATTCACTGCAGGTAATTCCTTCCGGCAGCAAATCTTTAACATCCATGGCAAACCAAGCATCAGAACCATGTTCGGCAAATATCTTTTCTAAATGGGTAATGGTTTCTTCATTAATCACTTCCTTGCCGCAGTCCTCACAGTAAAAAATAGGAATCGGCACGCCCCAGGTACGCTGCCGGGAAATGCACCAGTCGCTGCGGCCTTCAATCATATTATAAATGCGCTCTTCACCCCAAGAGGGAATGAATTTGATTTTGTTGCGGATGGCATCCAGTGCTTGCTGACGAAAGCCTTCCACCGATGCAAACCACTGCTCAGTGGCCCGGTAAAAAATCGGCTGTTTGCAGCGCCAGCAGTGGGGGTAAGAGTGCTTAATTTTGTCCACATGCACCATTAAACCTTGTGCTTTTATTTCATCTATTATCGGCTGATTGGCATCCCAAATTTTCCGGCCGGCAAAGATACCTGCCTCTTCAGTGAAAACACCGCGATTGTTCACCGGAGCAATCACCGGCAGATTGTACTGTTTGCCAACTTCAAAGTCTTCTACCCCGTGTCCGGGAGCGGTGTGAACACAGCCGGTACCGGCATCAGTGGTAACATGTTCTCCCAAGATCAGCAGTGAGTCGCGATCGAGAAAGGGGTGTTTGCAAACCACTTTATCTAATTGTTCACCTTTAAATTCTTTTAAAATCTTTGGGTTTTCCAGCCCGGTAGCCTCAAGATAACTTTCCAGCAAATCCTTGCCTAAAAGCTGTTTTTCCTCACCAAACTGCACCAGTACATACTCCAGTTCAGGATGCAGTGAAATGGCCACGTTTGCCGGAATAGTCCAAGGAGTGGTTGTCCAAATAACCACATAGGTGTTTTCTTCCGGCAGCAGTCCTTTGCCGTCTTTAACCGGGAACTTTACATAAATAGACGGCGATTCTTTATCGTAATATTCCACTTCTGCTTCCGCCAGTGCGGTTTCACAAGTGGCGCACCAATAAACCGGTTTTAGGCCTTTATAGATATAGCCTTTTTTAGCCATTTCGCCAAAAACTCTTATTTGTTTAGCTTCAAACTTAGGGTACAGGGTAAGATAGGGATTTTCCCAATCGCCGCGCACACCTAAGCGCTTAAATTCTTCTCTTTGAATGTCGACAAATTTTAAAGCATAATCGCGGCATTGTTTGCGGAAACTCACCGGGTCAATTTCATGACGGTTAATTTTTAAATTTTTAATCGCCTGCTGTTCAATCGGCAGCCCGTGAGTATCCCAACCGGGAACGTAAGGAGCATCGTAACCGGCCATGGAATGGTATTTAACGATGATATCTTTTAACACTTTGTTTAAAACGTGGCCCAAGTGAATATGCCCATTGGCATAAGGAGGCCCGTCATGCAGTACAAATTTAGGACGTCCTTTGTTTTTTTCCTGCACCAGTTGATAAACGTTAATTTCTTCCCACCATTTTAAAATTTCCGGTTCTCTTTTTGGCAGGTTACCCCGCATTGGAAAGTCGGTCTTAGGCAAGTTTAAGGTTTTGCCGTAGTCCATAACTATAATCCACCTCTTTTATTAAAATGAGTAACTGGCAATAAATAAAAAAACCGCCCCTCAAGGGACGGATCTGTTCCGCGGTACCACCCTTGTGAAGCAAACAGAGAACTGTCTGCATCACTCTTCACCGTTAACGTCGGTGTCACCGTCAGCGACCTACTGGCTAAAATAAGCGTTCGATCGTGAACCTCCCGGATGATCTTCAACAGTGCAATGTGCTTGGCTTCCACCGCCTTCCAAGCTCGCTGTGACATTTACCCCACTGTTTACTGTTCCGATCATAGGTTTTGCCTATTTTTAAAATTAACTACTACATTATACAAAATTCAGCGGTAATGGTCAACTTTTGCCGATGCTCTGATAGCGTCAAGATACTATGGGTTTTTTAAAGAAAAAAGTATTCCTCTGTTTACCTTCCAGCCTTAAGCGTAACTTATTGACTTAAGTAACTGGGAAGTACCAGTTCTTTTACCAATATTCAAAATAGTTATGTTACCGATGGTTTCGTGCGATCCGGCAAGCTTTCGTTTTCTGATAATTTCTTGGTCTATTTTTACCTTCCTTGCTTCATTTATGGCTGTTTTCTTTCTTTTTATAAACAATTCATATACATTACCACCATTTGCTACAAAAACTCTTAATCTGGCCATCTGGTCTACACCTGTTTTACTCCAAGCCAAGGGCCTTGAACTTAACCTAGACGACAAAATATGGCTAACATGGCCTTCTGCACTGCAGCCAACATAATCCGCATCATATTGCCGCATTATACCTTCCCAGTTGCCCAGTATGTACCTTCTTGCTTCCTGCACCGCCCTTCTCTTTGTTTCCGGTTCGGTTGCACAAATGATTGCCTTAAATAACTCTTTTACGCTATCCTTGTCTCCCGCATTTATATAATCCCACATAATTGGTGTGGTGTAGCTCATATGTGCTGTAGCTTGTGTTACATACTTTGATAAGTGGTAACGGTCCAACACATAGATGCTTCCCTTTATCCAGCCTAGTCCATTCTTTATCCAAGGTGCCCCATCCCCTGATAGGTATATCTTTTCTATAGCATCCATGTCATAAGCCTTATCTATATAGTCTAAAACTTCTACCCATAATTCATCAGTGTTTGTATAAACACCACTAAAATATCTTGCATTCAATAGTTTCCAGCGATCTTTACCAATCCTTTTTCTGCCCTCATGCACATATACAAGCTTTGGCTCTATATAACCTCCGTTCTGAAGCGCCACATGATCTTCATCTGCTTCTATGTAGAGTACCTTTACAGTCTTTTTAGCTTGTTTAATCTCTACTAAATTATTTTCGACACGCCCAAGCTCACGTATACTGTTCATTACTGTCTGTGATGTTAGAGTTACTGCTTCAGAAACTTTTTCTCCGCTTTTGCTGTAAGGCATATATACTGCTTCTTCTATCAGTTTTGCCTTCAGCGAAGCGTCTAGCTTGTCATGGGCTGATATGCCCACTGCCTCATCCGACAAGTAGCTATATTCACCTGTATTTTTGTTCCTGTAATATGTTCTTTTATACCTGACTTCGCCAAATATTGTAGCAAGAGTCTTTTTAGCTGCTTTTTCTTTTACTGTCCAGCACCGTTTACGTTCTTTGCTGTTTTTATATACCTGATCTACTGTTTCCAAGGCTTCAGCAACTAAGGTTACTCCAACTTCATCCAACGTCTTCTTAATAGCGAGAATGAACTCGGATATATCTTTTCCTTCTCTTATTAGGTTTTCTAGCTCTTTTTCAAAACTACCAATGATTTTTTGTACTATTTCCTGTATAATTGATTCCATAAGAGTATCTCCTTTTCTGTGGTTGTTGTGTTTCTTGGCAAATTCATGATATCACAGAGGAGATACTCTTTTCTTTTATTTTGTGGTTTTTCCCAAAGTAATTTTACGCTAACCGATGCTCTTTTGCATATCATAGGGGCAAAGCTTCATAAAAAGCGCTATATCGACAGCAGTTTTTTAGCCTGAGCGGTATTTATGCCGTTAATGCGCACGGTTTTGCTGCGCCCTTTTAAGCCGGATATTATCTCTACCTGGCTTTTGGCGACTTTAAACACCTTCGCTAAATACTGCTGTAATTCCTTATTAGCCTCACCGTCAACGGGAGGTGCAGTAAGTTTAATTTTTAAGGCATCTCCCATCAGGCCGCAAATTTGGTTTTTCACTGATCGCGGCTGCACTCTGACTTTAATTGTCACCGCATTATTTTCTTCTTTAATGTCTAACAAATTACCCCCTCCGAATTATACCGCTTCTTTTTTTGCTGCTTCATTTTTTTCTTCCTCAGCCGCCTCAATGTCAATCGGATGGCTGTTTTCTTCACTGTTTAACAAATCAAGTTGGGCTTCTAGGAAACTGCGCAGTTGTGTCCGATACACCAGGGTTTGTTTTTGTATTTGCCGGCATTGCTCCATCAGCTCTTTTACTTTTTCTTCCGCTTCAGCGATCATCCTTTTGCTTTCCAACTCCGCATCTTGCATAATTTTTTCCGCCCGTTGATAAGCATCTTTCATCATTACTTGAATTTCTTTGTCTGTGTTTTCTTTTAATTCTTGAGCGTTTTTTTGAGCCATGATCATGGTGTTTTTCAGTACTTCTTCCAGTTCGCGGTACTGTGCATGCCGTTCTTCACTTTGTTTCAGCTTTTCTTTCAGCAGATGATTTTCTTGCAATAGCCTTTCAACGGTATCGGCAACTTCTTCGATAAAATTGTCTATTTCTCGTTCATCATAACCGCGAAATCCCTTTTTAAATTCTTTCTGCCTGATATCCAGCGGAGTTAACACGCGCGCTCCACCTCCAAATTTAACGGACACTAAATATATCTGTGCAATTCCACTGCCACCCGACCCTTTTTAGTCAAGCCGGTGACTGCGGCCACTTTAACCCGACCGCGTCCACGCATGGAAAGCATATCTCCTTCTTTAACTACAGCCGCAGGATTTGTATTGGGGCACCAGTTGACGCTTAAGCGCTCAGCCTTGATTTCCCTGACCAGTTTGCTGCGGGAAGTACCGTATCCGGCAGCGGCAACGGCATCTAAACGCATTGATGCCACTGTAGCTTTAATTACCTTAATGGCAGGTTTCGGAGGGATAAGCTCTTCACGAGTAATTTCATTTACCGTTACCCTTACTTTACCGATTTTGCTTAAATTGGCCACAATGTAAGGAGCAACATCCACATCGGTTACCACCTGAGCTCCCCCGGTATTGACAATGATATCCCCCAACTTGTCCCTTTTAATACCTAAACCCATCAGTGAACCTAAATAATCACGATGGGTTACCGAAACCAGCTTAAAATTGCCGCTAATTTGTAAAAAAGTAAGCCGAGAGTCAACCTGCTCAGCAGTGAGATAATCCGGAAAAACCAATATTCGGGTACGCTCGGCATCAGCATAGCCGCCGTCAGCAGCAACTTCTAAATTTGGTATTCGCTTTAAGTTGGAAAGCACCAAACCGGCATGGTAGGGATCGTAAAAATCAGTAACCAGCGGCTGGTAATTTTTTAATACTATTTCTGCTATGTCTAATGCTCTTGCTAAAATTGCTTTTTCTTCGCCGCTGTATTTATCAAGAACTCTTTCCCGATTAATTAAAGACATTTAAAATATCAGCCTCACCAGCGGTAGTACAATCCAGTATTGAATAATGCCTAAAACAAAGAAGGCGACAATCGGCGAAAAGTCAAGCATGCCGACAGGCGGAATAAAGCGCCGAAAGATGCTTAAATAAGGTTCAGAAAGATCATAAATAAACCTGATCACCGGATTGTAAGGATTGTGCCGGACAAAAGATAAAATAATTCTAGCCAGTAAAATAAACTTGTAAACTTCAAAGGCCACATTGACTAAATCATAAATGATATACATTAATTCACCTCAATAATTTTTAGCTTTTTAAAAATTTATGAATGAAAGATCGATAAAATACTGCTTTTTTCTTTAACCTGTTCCTTTAATTCGTTGGCAATTTCCACATTACTCGGTACACATAAGAAAATATTTTTACCTACTTTTTGAATATTGCCGTCTAAAGCATACGTAACACCGCTCATAAAGTCAACAACGCGGCGGGCTAGATCGGCATCTGCCTCTTCCAAGTTAATAACAACCGGCCGCCGGTTCTTTAAATTATCGGCAATGGCTTGTACTTCTTCATAGGACTTAGGTTCTACCAGCACTACCTGCATCTGCCGTTGCGTATGCAGGCTTACCACCGTACCGCGGCGCTGTTTGAGGGTATTTTTGCTCTCTTCTAAGCTCTGTTCAAGTTCTTCTTCCGGCACTTCTTCATCCAAGCCAATAATACCCATCATTTTATCCAGAAACTTTTTATTACCCACCACCGACCCCCCTTTTATTTAAATAAAATAATCTTTAAAAATTAATGGGTGGTTATGCACGGAAAATAGCTGAGCCAATTCTTACCAAATCGGCCCCTTCTTCTACCGCTACTTCAAAATCATTGGTCATTCCCATGGAAAGCAGTTGGATATGCGGCCATTTTTCCTGCAACCGTTCTCTCATTAACCGCAGTTTTCTAAATATCCAACGTGTATCTTCCGGATTGGCAACCAGCGGCGCCATAGTCATTAAACCTTTGATGTTCACATTGGGCAGGCGAGAGGCATCGATAATAAAATCTTCCACTTCTGCGGGAGCCAACCCGTGTTTTGATTCTTCCCCCGAAATGTTTACCTGAACCAACAGGTTTGGCGCCACGCCTTTTTTTACCGCCTGCTTGCTAATGGTTTCGGCCAGCGACCAGCGATCCAGGGAATGAATCATAAAAACCTTATCAATAATGTATTTTACTTTATTGGTCTGTAAATGACCAATCATGTGCCACTTTACCTGGGTAAAATTGTCTGCCTTTTCAGTCAGCTCTTGCACTCGGTTTTCACCCAAATCAACAACACCGGCATTCACCGCCACGGATATTTTATCCAGCGGCACTGTTTTGGTAACCGCAACCAACCTGACACTTCCCGGCTGACGACCGCTACGCACTTCTGCTTCTTTAATTCTGCGATACACTGATTGCAAGTTAGCTAGAATATCAGCCAACAACATCGCTCCCTGTTTTATAGTAATTATACTACAATTGCTCACCGTCACTTACCAAATGCGGATTGATGATATAGCGTATGCCGTCATTTAAACGTTCACTTTTAACGGCAGCCTTGTTTTTTAAAACTCCCGCTATTTCTACCGGAACCCACATTGCCCTTCGCTTGTACACTATAAACAGGCCGGGCTGATTATTTTTGTAAACCAGCGAATCAGCCGCTACCAACAATCCGCTTAGTTCTTCCAGCACCAGTGTCAGTTCAACATTCCGCCGGTGAATTAAACTGTCCGGATAATTGGCGGCAGACAGCACAATCTGTAGCGGCCGGCTTTTTACTGCCTGCACCACTTGAGCATCAAACCGGCTGTCTTGATAGTTTAACTTAACGGTGCTGCCGCTGTCCAAAAGTTTAGCGGGAAGGTGCTCTTCCGTACTCAGATAAATCAATAACCGCTGTAAGTTATCTATCAGTTTACCTATTGCTTGGCCTTTTTCTGTTATATTATCATCTTTTATATTTGCTGTTAACTCAGTTTTTGGCGGAACAATTTGGGTTAAATCCAAGCTATTTATTGCCGAAGGTGTGAGCACTTCCTCCAAACCGTCTAAATGTGAACAAAAAGTACCCGCTACCGGGGCAAAAACGCCTGCCTTTACCGTGCCGGTATTGTTGTCCAGCGACAAGGCGTGAATCTCGGCCACTGCCGCGCCGGAAGAAACACGTTCCCCGTCCCGCACAAGAAAATCCACTTCGCCGCCAATTGAGGCCCGCAGTAAATACTCCGTTTTAATCAGCAACGCCTGTACCGGTACGGTGTCGGCAACAGTGTCCTCATCCAGCGTGCTAATGCTGATTAAATTTGCCAGCAGCGGTCCGCGAATTAAATTGGCCAAGGCAGCGGAAATTAACAGCAAAAACAAATAGATAACCGCCGCACTGATTAACAGCCGCATTTTTTTGTATTTTAACGTTTTCCTGCGCACAGCTCGCTCCTGAACGTTATTCTAAGAATTATTCGACGATTGTTAAAAAATTCCTTGTGTATAATGAAAAATTGTCAGTCCGGTCTAAAAGAAACAAAGCGCCGCCCGGCGCCCGATTAGTTAAGTTCTATATTTTTACCGGTAATTTGATAAATAACGTTCTCCCCGATGTTGGTGGCATGATCACCAATCCGTTCCAACAGTCTGGCTACCAACAATAAGTAACAGGCCTGATCAATGGTGGCGGGTTCCTTTTTCATGTATTCCTTTAGTTCAGCAAAGACTTCGTTATATAGGTCGTCTATTTCATCATCGCTGCGGCACATCTTTTGGGCTTTTTCTACATCTTCATTGACATAGGCATCTAGGCCATCAGTAACCATGCGCTGGGTTTTATTGGCCATGTCATTTAGCACCACCAGCGGCTTAATTAATTTTTGTCCGGCTAGACACATCGTGACACGGGCAATATCTACCGAGTGATCGGCAATTCGTTCCAGGCTTAATATAATCTTAATGGCGGTAATTACAATGCGCAGATCTTTAGCCATTGGCTGCTGGGTGGCAATTATTTTTATACATTGGTTTTCAATATCACGGTTTAATTGATCTATCCGATCGTCATCCTCAATCACCTGTGCCGCTAAAGCAACGTCTAATTTATTTAACGACTGAATGGCATGATAGATTGACTTTTCCACCAAACTGCCCATGCGCAGAATATCTTGCTGCAAATCAATGAGCATATTTTCAAAGTTACTCCTGACTGACATTAGCACCACCTCCCCTTAGCCAAAGCGGCCGGTAATGTAATCTTCTGTCCGTTTATCCTGCGGTGCGGTAAAAATGTGCTCTGTTTCCCCCACTTCGATTAATTCACCGTTTAAGAAAAAAGCCGTTGTATCGGAAACACGGGCTGCTTGCTGCATATTGTGGGTAACAATTACAATGGTGTATTTTTCTTTTAATTCACGAATTAATTCTTCAATTTTCAGGGTAGATATGGGGTCCAGAGCGGAGGTCGGTTCATCCATCAGCAGCACTTCCGGTTCCACTGCCAGTAAGCGGGCAATGCACAAACGTTGCTGCTGTCCGCCGGACAAACTTAAGGCAGACTTATGCAGCCGGTCTTGTACTTCATCCCACAGTGCTGCCGCCCGTAAACTGGCTTCTACAATTTGATCCAACTTTTGTTTGTTTTTTATACCGTGAATCCGCGGTCCGTAAGCAATGTTGTCATAAACTGACATCGGAAAGGGGTTGGGGCGCTGAAATACCATGCCGACATTTTTACGCAAGCCCACTACATCCACATTGGGTTGATAGATATCCTCACCGTCCAGCTCAACCGTTCCTTCCACCCTCACCCCGGCATATAAATCATTCATGCGATTTAAAGTACGCAAAAAGGTTGATTTGCCGCAACCTGAAGGACCGATCAAAGCAGTCACTTTATTCTCACCCACATCTAAGCTGACATCTTTAAGTGCTTGAAATTGTCCATAAAATAAGTTTAAGTTTTTAATGGCAATTTTAATTCTTGACAAACAAAGCCCTCCCGGTGAGAAAACATTTAAAACACACCTTAAAATAACAGCGGCTCCCATTTGCTGCATTTGTCATGTGTGGCATTAATTACTGAAATTTTAACAAAATAGGTTTATATCTTTATTTAAAGCAGGTTAAATTTGCTTTAACATTACTGATCTTCTACCGGTAACGAAAAGGTAAATTTAGTGCCGTTACCGGTATTTTCAACTTTAATATTTCCATTGTGCAGTTCGAGTACATGTTTTACTATAGCCAATCCCAAACCGGTACCGCCGGCTTCCCGTACTCTCGCCTTGTCTACCCGATAAAACCGTTCAAAAACTCTATCCAAGCTCTCTTGCGGTATTCCCGGCCCGGTATCTTCAACAGAAACGCAAACCGCTTTTTTATTGGCCTCACTACTGACCGATACTTCTCCGCCCACCGGGGTATATTTAACGGCGTTGTCTACCAAATTAATTAACACTTGAATCAGTAAATCTTTTTCGGCAGATATTTTCGGCAAATTTGGGCTTAAATTCTTAGATAATTTAATTTTTTTTCTGCCGCCTGCAGTTTGAAGTTAAAGAGCACTTGTTCAATAATATCATTGATATCCACCGGCTCTTTGTCCAGTATTGTTCTCTTATTTTCCAGGCGGGACAGCTTTAACAAATCATCGATAAGCTTAGTCAGCCGGTCGGCTTCCTGTTTCATAATATTTAAAAAACGCCTGGCTGTCTGTTCATCCTCCAGCGCGCCGTCAAGCAGTGTTTCCGAAAAGCCTTTAATGGAAGTAAGGGGAGTACGCAGCTCATGAGAAACATTGGCTACAAAATCGCGGCGCATTTTTTCCAACTGCTGATAGCGGGTAACATCCCGGAATAACGCCACTACACCAACGGTATTGCCGCCGCTTCTTTTCAGTGGTGTGGCATTTACTCTTAATATCCGGGGTTCGGGCAATAGAATTTTGATCTCCTGCATTGTCGGTTCTTTATTGGTTAAAACCATGGTTAACAGTTGGTCTAAATCGTAATGGCGAATCACTTCCATTAGTTTTTTGCCGATAATTTGCTCCCTTTTAAGGTTTAGGTTTAACATTCTCTCTAATGCCGGGTTCACCGTCAAAATCTTGCCGTTAGAATCCAAGGCAATTACCCCGTCACCCATACTGTCCAGTATCACCTTGGAAAGATTACGGGTTTCATTCATTTGGCTTATTTGCAGTTTTAACTGCTTGCCCATGACGTTAATACTGGAAGCCAACTCATCAAACTCATTGTCGGCATCAATGATAATTTCGTTTTCCAAAATACCGCCGGCCATTTGATAAGCAACTGAGATTATTTTTTCCAGCGGATTAATCAGGTGTGTAATCGTTAAATAAACCAGTACCGCCATACCCCCTACCGCCAACAGTAGGGCAGTAATTAGGGTAATTATGTTTAGGTGATAAAGGAGCAGTAATGTGGAAAAAATTAACAGCATAAATAAAAAAAGTAGTACTATGCGCCCTTTAATTCCCAGTTTCAACTAGCTGCCCTCCTTAAAACGATAGCCCACCCCGCGAACTGTTTCAATTAACTGCGGTGATCCCGGCGACTGCTCTAATTTCTTGCGAATGTGCCGAATGTGTACATCAACGGTTCGGGAATCACCGGTATAATCATATCCCCAAATTTTTTCCAGTAAGTAGTCCCGGGTAAATACCTTTCCCGGATGTCTGGCGAGAAACCGTAACAGTTCAAATTCTTTGGGCGTTAAATCCTGTTTAACACCGTTGACGGTAATTTGAAAGCGATCTTCATCGATAACCAAACCGCCGATAGAAAAACGGTTTTGGTAATCAGGTTGGATGTTTTCAATCACTTCGGCATTGCGTCTAAGTCTGGCCCTTACCCGCGCCACCAGCTCGCGGGGGGAAAAGGGTTTGGTTACATAATCGTCGGCGCCCATTTCCAGCCCCAGTACTTTATCCAGTTCTTCGCCCTTTGCGCTGAGCATAATAATCGGGATTCCTTTTGTCGACGGGCAATTGCTGATATTGCGGCATACTTCCAATCCGTCCATACCCGGCAGCATGATATCTAAAATAATTAAATCGGGCAATTGTTCTCTGGCTACTTTGATGGCTTCATTTCCGTCGCTGGCCGTAATTACTTGGTATCCTTCCTTTTCTAAGTTAAATTTAACCAGTTCCCGAATGTTCTCCTCATCATCTACCACCAAGATCTTCCTGGACATGATAACCTCCTTGCCTGTTATTATTAACCGGAGATACATGACAAAGGCTACTACCCGGTAAGCATAATTAGCGACGCCATTCTGCCGGTACGACCTTGAGCGGCACGATAGGAATAAAGCAAATCATTCCGGCACATCGTGCATATTTCGGCTACAGTTATATTCTCCGGCTTAACACCGACTTCAGTCAACACGCGTCTGTTGATTTCCCACAAGTTTAACAGCCAATGTTCGTCATCACATTGCTTTGCCGTTTGCTGCCAAAAGTCAAAGTTAGCCGCCACCTGCTTGATAACCGGTTGATCAACCTGATAGCAGCAGGGGCCAATTGACGGCCCAATGGCAGCCAAGATATCCTGCGGACGGCAGCCAAAGTTAACTTGCATCTGCCGGACCGTTTTTGCCCCAATGCGCAGTACTGTACCTTTCCAACCGGCATGGGCCAGTCCGACCGCCTTTTTTACCGGGTCCAGAAAAAAAAGCGGCACACAATCGGCATAGTAACTGGACAGCGGCACATTGGGAACATTAGTTATCAAAGCATCGGTTTGGGGTATGGCAGTATCCAAAGACAGACTTCCCCGGCCGATGTGTTCTGCGGTAACTACTGCCACTGCATCACCGTGCACCTGCTCCCCGGCCACTAAACGGCGGTAATCAATATGCAGTGCCTGACATATCCGGCGGCGGTTTTCCAGCACCGCCGCCGGCTGATCATTAACGTGTAATGCTAAGTTTAAAGAGTGATATTCACCGCTACTGACACCGCCAAGGCGGGTACTGAAACCGTGGGTAACCAAGTTAGTAGCGGTAAAACTCGGTATGGTAAAATATTTCACCCCTTGATTTTCGGTGAGCACAAAACTGTTTTTTGCACACAGCAAGTTAAATCACTCCTGCCGACTTTAACATGCTTACATTTTTATTATGTCCCTTTTGTAAAAATATGTTTAGACCGCTTTATCAACCCACCGTTCCAGTTCTCTTAAATGCCGCAGCAGTATTTCGTAATCCTGCGGTTCAACACCGGCATTGATATAGTCACCCAGTTTTTTCATTACATTATTGTAGGTTTCTTTCAGAACAGCCGGGTCAGCAATTTCTTCTACGGTGAGGTCAAATTCCTGCATTAATTCCGGTACTACGGCATCTATGCCGGGCATTTGTTCTTCAATTAAGCGAGCAAGCTCATTGGCCGCATCGGCTTCACCGTGGACAACAAAAACTTTTTTCGGCCGTTTTTTAAATTGACGCAGCCAACCCAACAGCCCGGCTTGATCGGCATGGGCAGAATAGCCGTCAATATTGCGGATATCCGCCCGCACCACTATCTCTTCGCCGTGAATGCGCACATGTTTCTCACCTGATACCAAACGCCGTCCCAGGGTGCCTAAAGCCTGGTAGCCGACAAACAGCACAATACATTCCGGGCGCCATAAGTTGTGGCGCAGGTGGTGTTTAATGCGTCCGGCGTCACACATGCCGCTGGCGGAAATAATTATATGACAGCCCTTTTTCTCGTTTAACTCTTTGGATTCATCTGCCGTCAGGCAAAAATACAGGTTTTCCAGTCTTAAAGGATGCTGTCCTTTACTGACTAACTCGGTAGTTTCTTCATCATACACACCGGGATGGCAGTTGAAAATACTGGTGGCACGAACAGCCATCGGACTGTCTATATAGATCGGCAACACCGGTATTTTGCCTTCCCGCTGTAGTTCGGCAAGTTCATAAATAATATCCTGCGTTCTGCCCACGGCAAAGGCAGGGATAATTAAATTGCCTCCTCTTTGATAAGCATCTAAAACCGCCTTTTGCAGCATTTCCTTTTTATCGTCAATATGCTTATGCAGCCGGTTACCGTAAGTAGACTCCATAATGACGTAGTCGGCATTAAATACAAAGCTGGGGTCATTAATAAACGGCTGATCAATATTGCCCAAGTCACCGGAAAATACCAATTTGGTTTCCTGTTCGCCTTCTGTTACCCAAATCTCCAGTATCGAGGAACCTAAAATGTGCCCGGCATCTAAAAACCGAACGGTCACTTCCGGGGTAATGGAAATTATATCGCCGTAACTTACCCGCTCAAAGTACTGCATCGCCCGTACCCCGTCTTCAGCGGTATAAATCGGCTCAATTAACTTACGGCCGGCCCGGCGGTTTTTGCGGTTTTTGCGCTCACATTCCGCTTCTTGAATATGGCCGCAGTCCGGCAGTAAAATTTCACATAAATCCGCTGTGGCGGCAGTAGCAATTACCCGGCCTTTAAAGCCGTGTTTGATAAATTTAGGCAGCAAACCGGTGTGATCAATATGGGCATGAGTAAGCAGTACAAAGTCAACGCTGCTGGGTGGAATGGGAAAGTTTTGATAGTTGCGCTCTTTTATTTCCTTAGAACCCTGAAACAAGCCGCAGTCCACCATAATTTTGTGACTGCCCACTTCCAATAAAAAGCAAGAACCGGTAACTATCTGAGCTGCACCTAAAAATTTTATACGCAATTTACTCATCTCCGTTTTCTCCTCTTAACAGAGGAATATTTTCGATCTTATTCAACTTTTTAAAACCTTTTCCCTGCTGGACACAATAAATTGACTTCAGTTTAAAAAAGATAATATGTTATAATGTATTTTTAGAATAAACCCTAATTTACTTTTTTAGATGTTACAGACAAGGAGGTAGAGTTATGCCGATATATGAGTTTCGCTGCAGCTCTTGTAAACATAAGTTTGAAAAACTATGTGCCATGGGTGAAACCGGTGAAAACTTGAAATGTCCGGAATGTGGAGCAGTAAGTCCGAAAAGAATAATGTCCGCATTTAGAGCAGACAGTGCAGATTCACTGCGTGGCAGCCGCGGTGACAGCTGTACAACCTGTACTTCAAGCAACTGCTCTGCTTGCAGATAAGCCGTCACCATGGAAATTTGCGTTTTAACGGCAAGGTAGTTTGATACCGAATTGCTCTCTACAACTAACTATTATAAAAAAAGAGCTGATGCACTGTTGATACTTTAACTCGTTGTGCTTCAGCTCTTTCTTTTTGTCTTATTCCTCTGTTTCCAGCTTGAGCAATATTACTTGGCCGTTCTTAAGTGTTGCCGGCACATCAATTAATCTTTGGTTTGCCGAGCCGCGAAAAGCCAGTGTTAAATCCTTTTGGGCTTCAATAAAGGGCCCGTCCACCAGTACATCAATATGTTTCATTACCGGTAAATCTTTAACTTCTTCAAAAGTATAGCCGGTATACACCCAGTAATCCCAGTTGGGGTTTTTTTGTTTCAACAGCTTTATTGTTTCTAATAGCGCCTCCGGTTGCGCCAGGGGATCACCGCCGGAAAAGGTTATCCCTTTGGTTAACGGGGTGGTAGCGGCAATGATTTCCTGTACCAATTCAGCTACCGTCATTTCCCGTCCGCCGGTAAAAGGTATGGTATCGGGGTTTTGACAGCCGGGGCAGTGCCGCGGACAACCTTGGAAAAACACCACACTGCGTATACCCAATCCGTCCACTACACTGCTTTTAGTTAAACCCGCTACATTTACTTTCAATGGCAAAACCACCTTATAAGTTATGTACAATCCGGTCGGCCAGTTCAGCCAATTTACTGTCATTAAAGCGGTCAGTGGTGCTTAGATAACCGGTGATGCGTCTTACCCTGTTGATAAAGGCGGAACCGCAACGCGGGCAGGTGTCTTCGTTAATTACCCCTAAGTAATTGCAACTGGTGCAAAAGTCTACCGGGAAGTTAATCGCTGCATAGCCCATGTCTGATTCACCCATAAACTTAACAACGGATTCAATTGCTTCCAGATTATGCACCGGCGGGCTGGGCAGCTCAATATAGCTGATATGACCGGCATTACAATACTTATGATAAGGGCCTTCCAAAGCGATCTTTTGAAAAGCGTTAATCGGAAAATCAACCGGTACATGGAAGGAGTTAGTGTAATATTCTTTATCTGTTACCCCGGGGATAATGCCGTATTCTCGGCGATCCATTTTGACAAACCGCCCGGACAAGCCTTCTGCCGGGGTAGCCAATAAGGTAAAGTTTAAGTCGTATTCTTCGCAGGCTTCATCTACTTTTTTACGCATAAAGGAAACAATTTCTTGCCCTAAAGCCTGGGCATCTTCACTTTCTCCGTGGTGAACACCGATTAGTGATGTTAAGGTCTCTGCCAATCCGATAAAACCAATAGACAATGTGCCATGCTTAATTGCTTCCTCAATGGGATCATCATTTTTTAGTCCTTCTGAACCAAGATACAGTTTTTGCCCCATTACAAAAGGCATATCTTTCACTTTAAGTTTAGACTGCACATGATAGCGGTGCATCAGCTGCCGCTTAGTCAACTCAATAACATCGTTGAGCAAGCGGTAGAATTTTTTAATATCCCGTTCCGCTTTAATCGCTATCCGCGGCAGGTTAATACTGGTAAAGGATAAGTTGCCTCTGCCGTCGGTAACCGCCGGGCCTCTGCGGTTAGCCATTACCCGGGTGCGGCAGCCCATATAGCCCACTTGATCGCCGTATTCCTTGTTAAAGGAACTGTCCATAAAGCTGAAGCTGGGGTTCAATCTTTTTGCCGCAACCCGCAAGGCCAGCTTAAACAAGTCATAGTTCGGATCACCGGGATTTAGGTTAACGCCTGCTTTTACGCGGAAAATAATATTGGGGAAGATGGGATTTTCACCCCGCCCCAGTCCTGCTTCATAAGCCAGCAAAAGGTTGCGGGTAACGCTTCGACCGGCTTCCGAGGTATCCGTACCGACATTTATAGAACTAAAGGGCACCTGGGCGCCGGCCCGACTGTGCATGCTGTTCAGATTATAAATTAAAGCCTCCATGGCCTGATATATTTCAAACTCATCTGCATCCTGCACGAAATCAGCCATATCCCGATCAAAGAAGGCAAAAGATTGGCCGCCGTGCATATCGTTTTGTGAACTCTGCAAAATAATAGCCGCTAAAGCTGCAGCAGAACTCGGTCGTCTGGGAGGGCGAATATAACCGTGTCCCGTATTAAACCCTTCTTTTAACAGCCTCCCTAAAGGAATCTGAATACAGGTCAGTGTCTTGCCGTAAAAATCCAAATCGTGAATATGTATGTCGCCGCAAATGTGAGCATTGGCGATTTCCTCCGGAATTAACCGGCTAAGATAATACTTTTTACTGGCTGCACTGGCGATTTGCAGCATTTTTGCCGATGGGGAGTTGCTGACATTGGCGTTTTCTCTACTGGTTTCTTCTAAAATTTCCTCTACCGCATCCATTAAGTCAGCTTTGGCTTCCCGTATCCGGGTGCGTTTATCCCGATACAAAATATAAGCTTTGGCAGTGCGGGCATGTCCCCTTTCTATTAACACTTTTTCCACCGCATCCTGTACATCCTCGACGCCAAAAATATTGCCGTTATATCTTTTTTTCAGCAGCTTTAACACTTCCAAAGTTAACTCCATGGCAGTGGTGCGATCCTCTCCACCCACCGCCCGGGCTGCCTTAAAGATAGCATCGGTAATTTTTGTTTCGTCAAAAGGAACTTCTCGCCCATCTCTTTTTCTAATTGTTTTAAACATACAAGCCCACCTCTATTTATTTTTTATCTTTTAACCTATCTAATTCTTGTCTGAAGCTGCTGATGTCCTGAAACTCGCGGTAAACTGATGCAAAGCGAACATAAGCAACCTCATCTTCATGGCGCAGCCAGTCCATTACCAGCTCGCCGATGTCACTGCTGTTAACCTCTGACTGCATTTTGTTGCGCAGTTCTTTTTCTATTTCCACAATCCATTTTTCCATTTTTTCTACGGAAATCGGTCTTTTTTCGCAAGCTTTTATTAATCCGCTTAAAAGCTTGTTGCGGTCAAACATCTCACGACGACCGTCCTTCTTCACTACCACCAACGGTGCTATCTCAAATCGCTCATAAGTAGTAAAGCGTTTGCCACAACTGACGCATTCACGGCGGCGGCGAATGGTAGCACCTTCATCAGCCGGCCGGGAATCAAGCACCCTGCTCTCCAAACAAGCACAAAAGGGGCAACGCATGATATCAGCTCCCAATAATACACTATATATTGTGACAAGTTTATTCTATTACACAATATCTAGTTAGTCAATATTTAACTGAAAAGTTATTAAATTCAAAGAACGGGAAAACAGTTCTATTGGGAATGAAGGGTAGATTTGGAAGGGAAGGCGCTATCATTATAACAGGAATTACCGCAAACATTAAAGATAGAAAATCAGGGTTCAGGGAACAATAACCGTTAAATTTAGTTAAAAGTGTAAGGTGAGGCCATGAATTATCAATTTATACCCCGGCGGGTTTTTTTTGAACCGGATGCTTTAGAGTATCCTTTGGGAAAAGAATTAAAAAAGCTTTTTACCGATATGAAGGCGGAAATAAAATATACTTCTTCCCACAATCGGGTAATCGGTATCCCGGGAAAGAACCCCCAAGAAGCTTATTTTGAAGGTAAGCGCACTTTAGTGGTTGGTGTTCGCCGCAGCCTTGATTTTCAAACCTGCAAACCGTCAGCTCATTACCAACTGCCGTTAGTAACCGGCTGTCCGGGCAAATGTGAGTACTGCTACCTAAATACTAACTTGGGTAAAAAGCCATATATTCGCATTTATGTAAACATTGACGATATTTTAGAACGGGCCGCCCGCTACATTAAAGAGGGCAGTCCGGAAGTTACCGTCTTTGAAGGAGCGGCAACATCAGACCCCATTCCGGTTGAAGGTTATACCGGCGCACTTAAAAAGGCCATTGAATTTTTTGGCCGCCAAAATTTGGGAAGGTTTAGATTTGTCACTAAGTTCACTGATGTAGATTCCCTTTTAAATGCCGAACATAAGGGACACACCCGGTTTCGTTTTAGTATTAACAGTGCAGCGGTTATTGCTAAATACGAACATGCCACGCCCAGCATGGAGGAACGAGTGGAAGCAGCCGGAAAAGTAGCAGCGGCCGGTTATCCCTTAGGCTTTATTATCGGTCCGATTATGCTGGAAGATGACTGGCAGCACCACTATCATGAAATGTTAACGGCCCTGAGAAGCAAAATACCGCAGAAAAAAAACAAAGAAATCATCTTTGAGTTAATTACCCACCGCTTTACCAAGCGGGCTAAAGCAAACATCAGCCAAATTTTTCCCCATACTACACTGAATATGGATGAAGAATTGCGCACATTTAAGTATGGGCAATTTGGCTACGGAAAATATCTCTACCCCAAAGATTTGATGGCGGAAGCGAAAAATTTCTTTATCGCGGCCATTAGTGATATCTTTCCGGAGGGCAAAATAAAATACTTTGTTTAATGTTGTCAGGGCAGCAAATTCGGCCCCTCGGACATTGTGTTAATATCTACTAAAATTACATCCATGCCGATTTTAATTATTTTATTCCAGGGGACAACAAAGTCTTCTTCCTTGCCCCAAAAGCCCAGTATGCGGCCGCTTCCGGGCAGTATCAGCGCATTGATTTTGCCGTTTTCCAAATCTATATCGATATCTTTAATCACCCCTAATCTGCGCCCATCGGCAATATTTATAATTTCCCGCATGCGCAGCTCGGAAATTTTTACCATTTTCACAACTTCACCCCCCTACTATGTATATGTAACGGGGAGGCGTTTTTGAACCGGAAAGTGGGACAGGTGGTTGTAGTTTGTTTGTTAGTTAGTTAGTTAGTTAGTCGGTTAGGGGAGTTGGTTAGGAGGGCGTTTTGCTCTCGGCCCCTAGCGGGCGCAAATAGAACAAAAGCCAAAGGGTAGGGGTGTTGAGAACTGCTGTCGGTGATTGGTTTAGATCACTGTACAGCAGTGTTGGGGCAAGCTGTCAGCAGGTATGCTTTCTTCAAGTTGATAATAAAAATTGTTTGGATTGTAAGCCTCAACGGCATCATATTTATACCAAGCAACTTGGGCAATTGTCAGAGCAAAAATCGTCGTTCCGACTATAAAAGCTAACCATTTACGCATTTGACATTTCTCCCGTTTAAATGTGTTTGCGCATTTGCGTTAATGCCGCTTTTTCCAGTCTAGATACTTGTGCCTGGGAAATACCGATTTCTTCTGCAACCTCCATCTGGGTTTTTCCTTCAAAAAAGCGCAGGGTTAAGATATGCCTTTCCCGTTCACTTAAGCGGTTTAAAGCATCCCGAATAGCTATTCCTTCCTGCCAACTGAGATCAAGGCTTTTTTCGTCACTGATTTGATCCATGACAAAGATTGGATCGCCACCGTCGTGATAGATTGGCTCAAAAAGGGAAATCGGTTCTTGAATGGCATCTAAAGCAAAAACTATTTCTTCTCTCGGCATATTTAACGCTTTGGCAATTTCATTGATCGAAGGTTCACGGGAATTCTTGTTGATTAGTGAATCTCGTACCTGCAGGGCTTTATAGGCAATATCCCGCAGTGATCTGCTCACTCTGATGGGGTTATTATCCCGCAAATAACGCCTAATTTCCCCGATAATCATCGGTACCGCATAGGTGGAGAACTTTACATTTTGGTTTAAGTCAAAATTATCGATTGCTTTCATCAAGCCGATACAGCCCACTTGAAATAAATCATCTACACATTCGCCGCGATTGGTAAAACGCTGAATTACGCTCAGCACCAACCGCAAGTTACCGTTGATAAGCTGGTTACGCGCGTTTTTGTCACCTTTCTTTAAAGCCTCAAATAAAACCCGCATTTCTTTATTCGATAGTACTGGGAGTTTGGAAGTGTTTACGCCACAGATTTCTACTTTGTTAACCAGCATATCAAGTCCCCCGCTCTTTTTGACATATTCACTTGCTTAATTCAATTATTACCTTGGTGATTTTGAATTATACATTCCTGTCTATTCCATGCGGTGAATCTCCTTTTTTAATCTTCTAATGATGCGCTTTTCCAGCCTAGAGATGTAGGATTGAGAAATCCCCAATAAATCAGCCACTTCTTTTTGCGTTTTTTCTTCGCAATTATTTAAACCAAAACGCAGTTCCATAATCCGTCTTTCTCGGCCACTTAGTTTTTGCAGGGCAAGGTGCAATAATTTTTTATCTACTTCTTCTTCAATATATTTGTAAATGATGTCGTTATCTGTACCCAATACATCAGAAAGCAGCAGTTCATTGCCGTCCCAATCTATATTTAACGGTTCATCAAAGGAAACTTCGGATTTGGTTTTATTATTTCTTCTTAAATACATCAGTATTTCATTTTCAATGCAGCGTGATGCGTAAGTGGCCAGTTTTATTTTTTTATTTGGGTCAAAGGTATTAACCGCTTTGATTAATCCAATCGTGCCAATAGATACTAAATCTTCAATGCCCACTCCGGTGCTCTCAAATTTTCTGGCAATGTAAACCACCAAACGCAGGTTCCTTTCAATCAGTACACTTTTAACGGAAGTATCTCCCTTTTCTAACCTTTGAATTAAGCCAATTTCCTCATCTGATGTCAGCGGCGGCGGCAATGCTTCACTGCTGCCAACATAATGCACTTCATCCTGTTGCCCCAGCCAGCGCAGCAGCCGCGATATTGTCAGCCGCATTACCATCGTAATATAGTCAAGGTTCTTCAATGCTCCTATCCCCCCCTGAGCCGGTTTAAGCTGCCTTTAACAACTGCGGATGCAAAAGGGCACGATAACCTTCACCCGAGCTGAGCTCACCCTTGTAAATCGCCACTAATGCTTTGGTAACATGCAAGATTTTTTTATCCAGCCGAATTTGAATTTCATCGGGCTGAAAGGCAATCAACATGCCGTTTTTCTTGCCCAATGACTGATAGGGTATAAACCTGAGCCTGGTTAACCAAGCATTGTCCGGCCTTTGATCAATGTTATTAAAATCCGGTTCGGCATTATTTTCGCACAGTTCGCACAACCACGGCGGCAGTATTGGTTTAACGGCCGCAAACTGCACTACCATCACCGGCAAACCGCTAAAAGGGTCGGTTAACGAATTGCCGGTATCAACCAAGGCCTCAACCTGCACTTGTCGTTGAAAAATTTTTATGGTTACTTCCGTTTTATAAGCCTTTTGAGTCATTTTTTTGTGATAAACTACGGCCCCCACTTTGCTGACCAGCCAAAAAATAAACAGGGTAATAAAAATGCCGTACCAAAAATATTTATCTATCAAATACATGAAGCTGCTTAAATCAGGAGCATAACCGGCACTGCCCATAAAATAAAGTAAGCCCATTACCACGCCGCCCATTCCAAAGGAAACAAGATAGAAATAAGCTAAAACAACAAGCAAACGACGCCACGGCAAAGGGGCAAAAGTACAAAGTACCATAATTACCGCTATAATTAACTTAAAAAGCCAAAACAACAAGTTATGTAAACCGGGAACAAATACACTAAAGGCATAAATTGACCCCACCGCTGCGCCAAACAACAAGCGCAGACGGCTGGGGTAATATCCGGCAAACTTGGCAGTGGTCCAAAGAATTACGTAGTTCATGACTATGTTCCCTACCAGTATCACGTCCAGATATACTACATAGTTCATTTAAATGCCCCCAACCTAAAGGACCGGTACACAATGCCTCTGTTACCAGTATATGGCCCCTAGGTAATTGCTATGACAAACTTTACAATTTTATTATACAACCCATTGTTTGTTATATTTGTCAATATTTGGATGAAAGGCAGCAATTTTTTTCTTCTTTATATTGCAAATTTACGGAGTAAAAAACTTCCGCCTAAATTTTTAGGCGGAAGTTTTTTAACCGATCAGTTGGCCGGCAATGGGCGTAGAAACAAAAACTTCGATTATTGCAGCCACAGCCAGTATCAAAATTAATAGCGGTATTAATTTAACCGCCAGTTTTTGCGCCGGTGGAAAGAGGCTTAAAAAGTTGCCTGTTTTTGTTCTTGCCTTTTTCACCTGCAGCCAAAAATACAGCGGAAACATACAGCCGGCAGCAAAAGCATACAGTTCAAAAGCACCGTGCATCATTGTCACCGTCAGCAAAACTCCGTAATCAACATTTAACATTATACTCAGCGCCCCAATAGACAACCCGGCCGCTAAGCAGTTAACTGTATACAAGAATATGCCGACAAGTGCCGCAAGACCGGCGGCAAAAATTCTAATATGTTTGCCCCGCAGCAGTTGAAGTGAAAATATCACCAACGGTGTGAGCGATATAAGCAGATTATTGACAAATATATTCCAGGTCATTCCCCACGAAGTTGCGGCATCAACTTTGTCAGTCAATCCTTCCATCAGTTTTTGTAATAAGGTCAGCAAGTGGTCAGAGTTTTTAAAAAAGATCAGGGTTATTACTGCCGTAACGGCTACCATTAACACAAATACCGCTTCGGCAATCAGTGCGGCAGCTAAATAACTGCGCAAACAAAACGCATCTTTGTTTGTGTCCATCTTCTCCTCCATACAAATAAGAGGTGCAAAGTAACCTCGCACCTCAAGCACCTGTTTTTTGATTATTTTCTCCGGCGTAAAAAAGCAGGTATATCCAGTTCATCATGGTTGGCAAAAGGTTTAATATCCAATTCGGATTTCAGTTCTTTTTTGCTGCTTCTCTGTTCAAAACCGGTAGCAATTACCGTTACCCGCACTTCTTCGTTCATCTTCTCATCAATTACTGCACCGAAAATAATATAGGCTTCCGGATCAGCAGCCTGAGAAATAATCTCTGCCGCTTCATTAACTTCAAACAGGCCCAATGAAGAACCGCCGGTAATATTTAGCAGCACACCCCTTGCTCCTTCAATGGAGGTTTCCAGTAGTGGGCTGGAAATAGCGGCACGTGCAGCTTCAACAGCCCGGCCTTCCCCAGTGGCAGATCCAATACCCATCAAAGCGGATCCTGTGTCTTTCATAATCGTTTTCACATCGGCAAAGTCTAAGTTAATTAAACCCGGAACAGCAATTAGGTCAGAAATGCCCTGAACACCTTGCCGCAGTACATCGTCAGCAATCCGAAAAGCTTCCACAATAGAGGTATGTTTATCAATTACTTGTAAAAGACGATCATTGGGTATAGTAATTAAGGTATCTACTTTTTCTTTTAACTGTTGAATTCCGCTTTCTGCCTGCGACATTCTTTTCCGTCCCTCAAAGGTAAAGGGCTTGGTGACGACCCCGACCGTTAAAGCTCCTAATTCTTTGGCCACTTCGGCTACTATCGGTGCCGCCCCGGTACCTGTTCCCCCGCCCATGCCGGCAGTAACAAAGACCATATCCGCCCCTTTTAAGGCTTCTTGGATTTCTTCCCTGCTTTCTTCAGCAGCCTTTTTGCCAATTTCCGGATTGGCACCTGCTCCCAATCCTTTGGTTAGTTTTGCCCCAATTTGTATTTTATTCGGGCTTTGCGAAAGGTTCAAAGCCTGGGCATCGGTATTTACCGCAATAAATTCTACACCCTTTAAACCGGCGGTAATCATGCGGTTAACCGCATTATTGCCGCCGCCTCCTACTCCAATAACTTTAATACTTGCGTATTGATCGAGGTCCAGTTCGAAATCCAACATGCAGTAATCCTCCTCACTTTTCTGTTCACTTAAATACCTTTAAGCATCGATTTTTAATTTATATATAACGCCCTTAAGCCGTTCTTTCAGGATGTTCAATGGGTCATTACGGTTGTCATGATTTTTCACATTGTTAGAGACGCCATATTCCATAATTTGCAAGGCAGTAATTTCTTCTAAATTTTCATTTTGCTTTATATCCTTAAACGTCCGCACCTTAAGCCCGGTGGCTGCGGAAATTTTTTGCATTAGGCCCGGCATTTGCGTTCCCCTGCCCATCAGTACAATTCCGGCAGGAACTATTCCCTGACCGTAAGTTTTAATTAGGTTGTTAATTAACTCTATCAATTCATTTACCCGGGCTTCAATGATGTCATATACTAACTGGCCGGAAATTTTTTGCGTTCCATTTGGCAAGCCCTGAATCAATATTTCTTCATCTTTGTTAGTTAATTGGGTTAAACCATACTTAATTTTTATTTCTTCAGCCACGGAAACAGGAATATGTAAACCAATGGCTAAATCACTGGTAATGTGCCCACTGCCCACCGGAAGGGATAGGGTTACCCACGGTTTGCCGCGATGGTACCAGCACAGCCCGGTACTGCTGCTTCCGATGTCCGCTAACAGATAGCCGATTTCTTTTTCCGCCGGCTGCAGCAGTTGGTGGGCAAAAACGTAGGCATTAAAAAACAACCCTTTTACTTGAATGCCTGCCTGATACAGCGCAGCCAACAAGTTTTGCACAGCAAGCTCCCGCCCCATTATGAGATGAGCCTCTATTTCAACGCGGGAACCGTTCATACCGATAGGCTCGGCAATTCCCCATAAGCCGTCAACAGCATATTCCCGGGGAACCAGATGCAATAAGAAGTATCTGTCGTGAACTTGCAGGCTGCAAGAATTCAGCAGCCGTTTGTGAGCATCTTCGGTGCATGTATTTTTCACCGTTATTGACGACATGACATTTTCACTATATACATCGCCGCCGGAAAACCCCACATAGGCAGATTTAATACCGATACCGGCCATATTTTCAGCTGTATTGAGCGCTGATTTAATTGATAAGGCACAGGCTTCGATATCGGAAACCATTCCTTTTCTAAAACCGACAGAGGGGGATTGGCCATAACCCAAAACAGCCAGTCCGGTATCATCGTGCTTGGCAATCAATGCATTAATACTGTGACTGCCGATATCCAGGGCGGCGATCACATTGCTGCCCACAAATTTCTCCCCCTATTCTTACTTTATCTGTAAATTCAACATAAATACTAAATTCCCTCTAATTTTACTGTAATAAAGTAGCACTTTTTTAACAAAATAAGCTATTTTTTTAATAAATGTCGGCGAATAATAGCTAAATTTTGAAATAGGCGCACTCCAAATGCCACTACTGCCGCGGTAGACAGGGCTACACCCAGTCGCTCGCCAATATATGCCAGAGTGGCAGCTAAAATGGCGTTGATAAAAAATCCGGATAAAAATACCGTAGTGTCAAACTTGTCTTCCATACCTGCTCTGATACCGCCAAATATTGAATCTAAAGCTGCCAGCACTGCTAAACCGAGGTAGGGAGCATATACTCCCGGTACTGCTATAGGTAGATTAAGCCCGATAAATAAACCGACAAACAAGCCTAAACTTGCTAATATTATTCCAATCCACATTTACTTTTCCCCTTCTTTTAAAGGTTTGGCATAATTAAACTCCAGTATCCCCCTATATGCGGGGATAGTAATCTCTTCTTTCTTTTCTACCTGCACGTCAATGGCCCAATCTTTTAAGGTTTCCACCAATCCACCTTTAATTTTTAAGCTGCTTTCCAGTTTTTCCGGATCACCGATTGCCAAGATGTGGTAAGGGTCGGAAACCCTAGTTAAGTTCACATCAATAAAATTACCGGCACTGCGTATTTCACTTGTAGCAATCAAACGCTGACCGTTAATTGATACCGCTTCCGCTCCGGCAGCATTCAACTCGTTTACCAGTCTCAACAAGTCATCGTACTTAATGGAAAAAAGGCTCGAATCAATATTCGGATTGTATTGATTGGCACTTTCCTTCGGCATATTCCTTACAATTACCTCCACACCCGGACCGGTTACGGGTTCCAAGCCCGCCGCTTTGCGCAACTTTTTTAATTCATTTTGCAAAGCCTCATAGGATTGATTACTGCCCTGTTGAATTTTTTCTAAGCTGTTTTGTAAATCTGCCGCTTCAGCCAGCAAAACATTGTAGTTTTGCTCTAATCGGCTAAGTTCCTGGGTTAATTCCTGCGGGCGATCATAAGGAAGACTATCGGTAGTGCCGCGAAACTGCAGTGCCAGCATTATTCCCAACACAACACATACTAAAGCGAGAGAAAAGTACATCGGTTTGTTTATTTTCATGTTCTTTCCTCCCCACGGACTCCGTTATGCGTGATCACACCGTCATAACCGGGAATGGTGACTTCTTTCATCTTTTTAGCATTAACTTGAATTCCCCAAACTTTTAACGAATCAACCACCCCGTTTTTCATATAAAGAGAATTATATAAAGTATCCGGATTACCGATGGCGGTAATAACATAGGGAGGAGCTAAGCGTTTATTGTCATTAACTAAGATGACAGGACCAATACAGCGTATTTCACTGGTTGCTATTAAACGCTGATCATTAATGGCCAGCACTTCTGCTCCGGCTGCTTTTAACTCGTTTAATACCTTTAACACATCTTCGTCATGCAGTACGTATAGATTAGGGTTCTGCTGTTGCCCCGGCTGCAGCACTATATCGCTGTCTTTTAAAGTTACCTCTAAACCCGGGCCGGTTACCGGCGTTGTGCCGGCCAAAATACCGGCAGCGGTTAATTCCCGCTGCAGCGCTTTCAATTCCGGTTCATCTGCTGCCTCCTCTAATTGCAGCCGCATTGCGTCAACTTTGGCCTGAAGCGCTTCCACATCCGCTTTTTTTTGCTCAATTTGTTCAGAAAGCTTCTCGGTTCGTTCAACTGTCGGATCATTAACTACCTGGTCTTGGGCGCGAAACTGTACCGCCAACATCAAGCCAAAAACAAAGGCTACTACAACTATTGCCCAGTGGTATCTACTTGTTTTCACCTCAGCTACACCTCCGGAGAGCGATACTTAACCACCGGCGATTTAAAGGATGTTAAGTCCACATACTCTACAACTTTTCCTTCGGGCACCTGATTAAGTACTTCTAAAAATACATTTGCTTTTTGCTCTATTTCTTTGGGATCACCCAAACGTCCTTGTATCCTTTCTAAAGTGTATATAAAAATTTTATTGTTATCATCAACATGGATTTCCGAAAGCCGGGGTAACAATGCCGTCGGCAGGTCGTTGAGCACGTTGAGCATGATATCAATATCTGCACCGGATATCTTTTTACCCAATACCGGCTCACCGATGTCACAGCCGGTAATTACCGGTAGCTCTGATTGGTTAATTTTCCCTTCCCGTAGGTATACTCCTTCCAGATCTATCTCAATAAAGTCTTTCCCCAGTGGCAGTAAAGCAACCGGCACTCTTTCTTCAACGGTAATCACCACAGTGGAAGGAAACTTACGAGTAATTTTTGCATTTTTTATCATTGGCAACATGTTAATTTTTTCTTCGCCAATGCGCAAATCTAATTTAAAAATGTTGCTGCCGGGAACAACACCGGAAAGTTTTACCAGTTCCTCTTGAGGAACACGGTTTCTGCCGTTGATTTCAATTTTTTTTACATCAAATATAGGTGACTGTAAGAATATATAAGTTGCTAAACAAATCAACAGCAGAAAAAAAATACCCTGCAAAAAGTTGTGCTTTGGTTTTTCTGACTGTGGCCTGATTTGGGTCATTTTTTCACCTGCAATACCATTTTTAACAGGACAACCACTTATTGTAAATAATTATACAGGTAAATAGTCTGCTTGTCCAAAACAAAAAAGTTCTAAGAAACAACAAAAATGCCACCGCAAAGGGTAGATAGTAAATAAAGCCTGAGGTTTTGTATAAATGCCTCAGGCTTTATTGCTAACTGTTCACTCTGATAATTCTGGCCCCCAGAGCGTTATATTTTTTTTCTATGCTCTCATAGCCGCGGTCGATATGCTCAATGCTTTCCAGCACAGAACCGTCATCAGCGGCCATTGCCGCCAATACCAGTGCTGCACCCGCCCTTAAATCCGAAACTTCTACATATGCCCCGGAAAGACCGGGGACACCGCGAACAATCGCCGTATTTCCTTCTAAGCGGATATCCGCACCCATGCGCTGTAACTCAGCAACATGTTTAAATCGGTTTTCAAAAATTGTTTCCGTGATGATGGAAGTACCTTCAGCAATACTCATCAGTGCCATCATCTGGGGCTGCATATCGGTAGGAAATCCCGGATAGGGCATGGTTTTGATATCTACCGCTTTAATGCGCTCGCTTCCTCGCACTGTTATGCTGTCTTCTTGAAAAGTTATTTGCACTCCTGCTTCTCTCAGTTTGGCAACGATCGGTTCCAGGTGTTCCGGTATTACATTAGTTAGTGTAATTTCACCTTTGGTAATGGCTGCCGCTACCATGTAAGTTCCCGCTTCAATGCGGTCCGGAATGACAGTATGTTCGGCGGAATGCAGTTCTTTTACGCCGTTGATTTTAACGGTATCGGTACCTGCACCGCTTATATCGGCACCCATAGAATTTAAAAACATCTGCAAATCGGCAATTTCCGGTTCTTTGGCCGCATTGCGAATTACCGTTGTTCCTTCGGCCAGTGTTGCCGCCATCATTAGATTTTCCGTTGCACCCACACTGGGCAGATCCAGATGTATTTCCGCCCCTTTTAAACCATGGGGTGCTTCGGCAATAATGTAACCAAACTTCTCTTTGATACCGGCCCCCATCAACCTCAGCCCTTTTAGATGCAAATCCATCGGCCTGCTGCCGATGTTGCACCCGCCCGGGTAACTGATTTTTACATAGCCAAAGCGGGCCAAAAGGGGGCCTAAAACCAAATTAGAAGCTCTCATCCGACGCATTAAATCTTCGGAAATCTCCAGCGACTGTACTTGTTGGGCATCAACAGTCACGGTTCTTCCTTCACAGCTAAGCCGTGCCCCTAGGTAAAAAAGCACGTCTTTCATATTTTTTATGTCTTGTAAATTAGGCACATCTTTTATTTTACATGTGCAAGGACATAGTAGCGTAGCGGCAAGAATCGGCAATGAAGCGTTTTTACTGCCGTTTACTCTCACCTTCCCTTTTAAGCGGTTTCCTCCCACAATTAAAAACTTTTGGGATGGTTTGTTCACGTTGCTCCACCTCCACGTATGCTAGCCCAGCACACGCACTTCCAGTTCAAGGGCAACGTTGAATCTCTCTTTAACTTTTTGTTTAATCAAATCTATTAAAGTTAAAACATCAGCGGCTGTTGCTCCACCTAAATTAATTATCCAATTGGCATGTTTAGTAGATACCTGGGCGTTGCCTATCCGCATCCCTTTCAGTCCGGCCATCTCAATCAGTCTGCCGGCTGAGTCTCCCGGCGGATTTTTAAACACGCTGCCTGCATTGGGGTAGCCCAGTGGTTGAACGGCCTTGCGCTTTTTAATCAAGGCCTGCATTTGGGCATAAATCGCCTCTTTGTCTGCCGGGTACAGTTCAAAAGTGGCTTCTAATACGATTAAATTTTTGCCTTGCAGGGCACTGGTGCGATAGGCAAACCCCATTTGTTCTTTGTCTAAATTGAAGATATTCCCGGCACCGTCAATTACTTTCGCACTCTGAATAATTTCACTGATGGCCGAGCCGTTGGCACCGGCATTCATCACCACTGCCCCACCGACGGTACCCGGAATGCCTGCAGACCAGGCTAAACCTCCTAGGCCCTGTTCCATTGCCGTTTGTGCAACTTTTGGCAGTGGTGCACCGGCACCGGCAACGATCCTGTTTCCCGTTACCTTGATTTGCCTAAGCCCTCCACCCAGTTTGACGGTCAGACCGGGTATACCGCTGTCCCGCACCAACAGGTTTGTTCCGTTGCCAATAACGGTCAACGGCAGATTAAGTTCTTTAGCCAAAAGAATGACTTTCTTTGTTTCTTCCAGGTGGCCGGTTTCAATAAAATACTCTGCCGGACCGCCAATCTGCCAGCTGGTGTGCTTATGCATTGGTTCATTGATTAACGGTTTGATGCCTAATTCAGAAAAATATCTATTTAAAACAAGTGATTCAACCATTAAAAGTGCTCCTCAAGTTTCTTTACTAAATCTACACCGCAAGTCCAGATATCCCCGGCTCCCATGGTCAGCACAATGTCACCGGGTCGGACAATATTCAGCAAATAGTCGGCAATATCAGCCAGATTATTAATATAAACAACTTCTTTTGCCTGATGGCGCTTAACTGCATCTACAATCAGTTGGGCACTGACCCCGGCAATCGGTTTTTCGCCGGCACTGTAGATATCATTGATAATTACTAAATCCGCATCTTCAAAGGACTCCCCAAATTGTTCGTACAGGTATTTAGTACGAGTATAGCGATGGGGCTGAAAAACGGAAATTATCCGGCCGGTATTCGCCTGACGGGCAGCACGCAGGGTCGCCTTAATTTCGGTAGGATGATGGGCATAGTCATCAACTACTTTAATACCCTTTACTTCTCCCAATAATTCATAACGGCGGTGTGCACCTTTGAATTGACGCAGTGCCGCTGCTATTGTTTCAAATGTCAACCCAATGCGCAGTGATACCGCAACTACCGCCAACGCGTTCATCAGGTTGTGCTGACCGGGAACTGCCAGCTCCAGCCGACCTAAAAATCTGTTCCCTTGATACACATCGGCACTGTTCGCCTTGCCGTTTAATGACATGTTTTTTAAAGTGTAGTCTGCCTCTTCACTCAAGCCGTATGTGATTACCGTTTTATCGACTTCTTTAATGATATTACTAATATTGGCATCATCACAATTTACTACCGCAAAACCGTCCGCATCAATATTAAGTATAAAATTTTTAAAGGCTTCCACTATATTTTCCTTAGTTTTATAATAGTCTAAGTGTTCTTCTTCAATATTGGTCAATATGGCTACGTGTGGGCGTAAAAGCAAAAAAGAGCCGTCACTCTCATCTGCTTCCGCTACCAAATAATCGCCATAACCGACTTTTGCGTTGCCGCCAATATCATTTAGTTCTCCACCGATAATAATAGTGGGATCATAACCACCCTTTTCCAACACTAAAGCCATCATTGAGGTAGTAGTGGTTTTCCCGTGTGCCCCGGCAACAGCAATGCCTTTTTGCCGTTCCATCAGTTTTGCCAGCATTTGTCCACGGTGGACAATTGGTATTCCTTTTTCTTTTGCGCGCAAAATTTCGGGGTTGTTTGGCGGAATAGCAGTAGAAACCACTTCCATTTCCGCCCCTTCAACATTTTCCGCACTATGACCGATAAAGCAGGTTACACCTAAGGCGCGCAGTTTGTTAGTTACTTCTGATTCTTTTATATCTGATCCGGTAACTTGATAACCTAACCCTGCTAAAATACGGGCAATGCCGCTCATACCGGCACCGCCGATTCCTACAAAGTGTACTTTATTGGGGATATCGTTCACTATGCTTTCATCTCCTTCCCTACAGGTCACCCCGCATAGAAAACTTGGCTTGCAAGGCCGCTAGATCTTCGCAGCCTCTGTTTTCCTGTGCTATCATCCTTAGGTTTTTATTTGGTTGATCGTGCATTGAAATGTTATGTTTCCTTGTACTATCATCCTGCAGTACAAAGAAGATTTTTACGGGATATATTATGCAGTTGCAACTATAAGTGTTACTGAACTTGTCTTAGTCGTTATTTAATAAGTGATCAATTAATTCCAAAATATCCTCTAAAGCCTGGGGTTTTCCCAATTTTAAGCTTTCTTCGGCCATCCGGTGTAAGGCTTGCGGAGAAGAAAGCAGTTGTTTTATATGTTCAAGCAGTACATCACCGGTTAATTCAGCATCATTAATCATTACGGCCGCCCCGCGCTCAGCTAATGCGCGGGCGTTATGCTCTTGGTGATTTTCTGCCGCATAGGGATATGGCACCAATATGCTTGGCAACCCTAAAGCCGTCAATTCAGCCAGTGTAGCCGCACCTGCCCGGCACACTACCAAATCGGCTACATTAAGGGCATCCTGCATATTATACAAATAGGGTACAGTGGTAATGTTCCCAATATTAACCAGTGATATACCTCTGGCCTGCAGCATGTTCAGATACTCTTTATGCCCTGCTTGTCCGGTAGCATGAATGATTTGAATCCCTTCATCATTCTGCAGTTCTTCTACTACCTTCACCATGGCATTATTGATTTTGCGAGCACCGCGACTGCCGCCGAACACTAACAGTACCGGTTTGTTAGGTGCAATACCTAGGCGGGAATACGCTTCTTCTTTTGCTACCTGAAAAATCTCGGGGCGCACCGGCAGACCGGTTACTTTTATGCGGGCCCCTTTGGGAAAATGCTTAACGGAGTCTTCAAAGGTAACCGCCACCCTACTTACCATGCGGGAAAGAATGCGGTTAGTTACACCCGGCAGTGCATTTTGTTCATGAATCAGTGTGGGCACTTTAAAAAGTGCACAGGCCATCATCACCGGACCCGTAACGTAACCGCCTGTACCGACAGCCACATCCGGTTTAAAACGGCGCACAATGTTCATCGCTTTTACCAATCCACCGCCGGCCTGCCAGAGCACTTTAAAATTCTTTAAAGACAGCCGGCGTTCAAAACCGGCCACATTGATTTTTTCAAAGGCATAGCCCTCTTTGGGAACAATATCGGACTCCAAGCCGCGGTTTGTCCCCACATATAAAATTTCTATGCCGGGGTAACGCTCCTTCAGTCCTTTAGCGATGGCCAGTGCCGGATAGATATGTCCACCGGTTCCGCCACCGGTAATAATTGCCCGCAATAAAGCCCACCTCTTTCTTACCGCGGTGTGGTATATTTAGATATGTTTAACAGTATGCCTACGCCCATTAAACTAAATAATAAAGACGTACCACCGAAACTGATAAATGGCAGCGGTACTCCGGTCACAGGCATCGAACCGGTAACAACGCCAATATTAATTATTGCCTGTAACACTATACCACAAGTAATTCCGGTTGCCAATAAACTGGCAAAGGGATCAGGCGAAGTAATGGCAATTTTAAAGCCTCTCCAAGCCAGCATGATAAACAACAAAATAACCAGTACCGCCCCAATGAAGCCCAATTCTTCTCCGATAATGGCAAAAATAAAGTCTGTATGGTTTTCCGGCAGATAAAGAAACTTCTGCTTGCTTTGCCCCAGCCCCATGCCAAACAAGCCACCGGAACCTAAAGCATAAAGGGATTGAATAATGTGATAGCCGTCACCTTGCGGGTCTGCCATCGGATCCAAAAAGGCTAAAAATCTGCTCATACGGTAAGGTTCGAAATAAATGGCTAAACCCACCAATACCAGGCCCAATGCACAGAGCAAGGCTAAGTGTGAGATTCTGGCACCGGCCGCCAAAAACATTAGCATAATGGTGCCGCACAGCGTCACCGCAGTACCTAAGTCCGGCTGCAGTAAAATTAAACCGGCAGCTATACCCATGATCACTAAATAGGGCATGAGTCCCTTTTTGAAATCACGAATCAATCCCTGCTTTTTAGAAAGCCCGTATGCAACAAAAGCAATCAAGCATAGTTTTACCAATTCTGCCGGGGCAAAGGAGAGAGGTCCCAAATTAATCCAGCGACGTGCACCGTTTACCTCTTTGCCGATACCCGGCAGCAGCACCGCTACCAGCAATAGGAAACCGATGACCACAATGGGCAGTATCCAGCGCTTGTATTTGTAATAGTCAATATTCATCGTCACTATCATGGCGACAATGCCGATTAAGGCCCACAGCATTTGCCGTTCAAAAAAGTAAAAAGCATTATGATAACGAATAATTGTCACATACTGACTGGCACTAAACACCATCACAATACCAATGCTCAAAAGCATCAAAACGGTAAGAAAAAGAATAAAGTCCGGTGACCTTTTCTTTATTTGCAATTCCTTACCCCCTCAATTTGAGCACCAGCTCCCGGAATAAGTCGCCGCGCTCTTCATAGCTTTTGAACATATCCCAGCTGGCGCAAGCCGGTGACAACAAGACCACCTCATTGGGCTTGGCAATTTGGTAGGCCGCACATACCGCCTCTTGATAGTTCTGCACCTCAATAATGTTTTGATAGCCTAATGCCTCTGCCGCTTCTTTAATTTGCACGCCGTCTTTGCCCAGCAAAATCAAAACCCGCACTTTTTCTTTAATCCGTTTGGCAAACTCATCAAAGCTGCTGCCTTTGTTTAATCCTCCGGCTATCAGTACAATTGGCTGTTCAAAGGCCTCCAGCGCTTTGATGGCAGCATCCGGGTTGGTGGCCTTGGAATCATTGACATAACGCACACCGTTAACAGTGGCCACAGTTTCCAGACGATGAGGCACACCTTTAAATGTGCTAAGTGTTGCCGCCAACTTTTCCGCATCCACACCCAAAGGAAATGTGCAGGCCACCGCCGCCAAAGCATTTTCTAAGTTATGCCCGCCGGGTATGTTCAATTTTTCTACCGGAAGTATTTTAGTGGTAGTCCCATCCATGGTAACCACTATATCCCCGTTTTGGATATATACTCCCTGATCTAAAATATGCTTACGGCTGAAAAATATAACCCGTCCCATTGTTTGTTTGGCCAGTGCCGCAGTATTGGCGTCATCATAATTTAAAACGGTATAGTCAAAAGGCATTTGATTACCAAAAATTCGGCTTTTGGCCTGAATATAGTTTTCTACTGAACCGTGCCTGTCCAAGTGATCGGGAGTAATGTTTAATATGGCCGCCACTTTTGGCCGAAAAGTCTGTATTGTTTCCAACTGAAAACTGGATACTTCGGCTACAACAATGTCATCTTCGTCATAATCTTCAATCGCGCTGACCAGCGGCAGGCCGATGTTGCCGGCCACCAATGTATTAATTCCGGCATCTTTAAAGATTTGCCCCACTAAACTGGTGGTTGTGGTTTTTCCGTTAGTCCCGGTGATAGCAACAATCGGAGCTTCCGCATAACGAAAAGCCAGTTCCACTTCGCTAATCACCGGCACATATGACCGGTATGCCTTCTCTACCGTGGGAACGGTTAACGGCACACCGGGGCTGACCACCAAAAAGTGGTAATCGGTCGGGTCAGGGTAGTTGCCGTCCAATGCCAATTGCACACCCATGGAGGCTAACTTTTTCACCGGCTCCCCCAATTGGGCCAGGGATTTGGCATCGGCCAGCGTTACCTCTGCCCCTTTTTTCTTTAAGAATTCTGCAGCGGCTAAGCCGCTGCGGGCCGCTCCTAATACCAGTACTTTTTTATCAGCTACATGCATTTATATTCACCTTCAGTTATACGAGATTATATAGACCGGCCAGCCCCAACGCACCAAATAAAATGCCGATCAGGCAAAATGTAAACACCACTTTGTTTTCCGACCAACCACCCAGCTCAAAATGATGGTGCAACGGACTCATGCGAAACAATCGCTTGCCGGTGCTTTTAAAAGAAATCACCTGCAGAATTACTGAAAGAGCTTCCAGCACAAATATACCGCCAATAATTGCCAGAAAAATTTCGTGACGGATAAGCACCGCGGCTGAAGCTAAGGCACCGCCCAGTGCCAGTGAGCCGGTATCGCCCATAAAAACTTTAGCCGGGTGACGGTTAAAAATTAAAAATGCCAAGCATCCTCCGGCTACTGCGGCCAGCACAATGGCCACACCGGCTTTATCGGTAATTAAAGCAATTGCCGCCAGTGGCAGTGTTGCGATCAGTACCGTGCTGCCGGCCAATCCGTCTAAGCCGTCGGTAAGGTTGACGGCATTGGTTGTTCCCACAACAACGAATACTGTAAAAGCAAGAAAGCCAATGACACCTAAATCATAGCGCAATCCTTGTTCCACAAAAAAACCGGAGAACGGAATGACAATATCAGTACCCCGTCCCAGTACAGTGACGGCCACCAGCCCCAGCCCTAAAGCAAGAATTAACTGCCCCAACAGCTTTTCCCGGGCGCGGAGCCCCAAAGAACGCTTCAAGCCGATTTTAATAAAATCATCGATAAACCCAATCAAACCATAACCAAGTGTGACTAACAGGATCACCAATCCTTCATTGGCTCCGTCCAAAGCAACGCCCCAGCGTAAAAGGCTTAAGCAGGCTACGGTAATGCCAATGAGGAACATTATTCCGCCCATTGTCGGCGTACCGGCCTTTTGCAAATGACGGGAAGGACCGTCATCACGAATATTTTGGCCAAACTTTAACCGGCGCAGTAGCGGAATTAATATCGGCCCTAAAAGCGCAGTAACGATAAATGATATGCCAAATGAAACAGCAAGATATTTATAAACTCCGCCAGCCAATCCGCTCAAATTTAATTCCTCCAGTAGTTATGATGCTAATAAATTTAACAAAAACCATGCTTTATTTGGCAAACGCCGTTTGTAGCGCAAAGACAATTTCTTCCATCCTCATACCCCGCGATCCTTTTACCAATACGATGTCTTCCGGGCACAGCATCTTTTTTAAATAGGCAATCGCTGTCTTGTTATCAGCAAACCATTTAACTTGTTCAGGTTTTAATCCGGCAGCTTTAGCGCCTGCGGCGATATTTTTCGCTAATTCGCCGACTGCCACCAACAAGCTCACGCCTGCCGCCGCCTGACCGGTTTCGTAATGTCCCTGTATTTCACGCGGCCCCAGTTCAAACATACTGCCCAATACCGCTATCTGCCTGCGCCCGGCGGCCATGTCAGCCAGGGTCCGCAGTGCAGCCTTGGTGGAATCGGGATTGGCGTTGTAGGTATCGTCAATAATGGTTATTGTGCCGGTTTCAATAATCTGCAAGCGCATATCGGTAATTTTTGCCGCGGCAAGCCCCTCAGCCCCTTCCTCCGGCGTAAGCCCCATGTTGATTCCTACTGCCAGTGCGGCTAAGGCATTAGCTATATTATGCTGACCGACGAGGGGGAGTTCAACGGTTATTTTGCCAACAGGAGTTACCGCTGTAAAACTGCTGCTTTTGCCTTTAAAGACAATATCTTCTGCCCGGTAATCGGCATCACTGTCCAAACTAAAAGTCACCACCCGTCCCCGGCAACGGCCGGCTTGCTCTAAAGCCAGTTTTGTCGCCGGAATGACGGCAAAGCCGTCCGCATCGACATGATCCAATATTTCGCCCTTAGCCAAGGCAATATTTTCCCTGCTACCTAACAACTCCAAATGCGTCTCGCCAATATTGGTAATAACGGCGGCATTTATACCGGCAATTTCACAAAGGGCATCAATTTGCCCTAAACCCCGCATGCCCATCTCCACCACCGCAGCATTGTAGCGTTCATCCAGTTCTAACAGCGTCAGTGGCAGGCCGATTTCGTTATTGAAATTGCCCTTTGTTTTTAAAACAGAAAATTTTCTTCCCAGTACTGCCGCCACCAAATCTTTGGTGGTTGTTTTGCCGTTACTGCCGGTAATGCCAATTATCGGAATATCTATCAGGCTGCGGTTATATTTAGCCAGTTTTTGCAAGGCAGTTAAAGTATCCGCTACCTTAATCACCGGAACATCGGGCGGCAATTCTGCTGCCGGTTTTGCCAGTATTAAAGCGCCGGCCCCGGCGGCTGCCGCTTGATGAACAAAATCATGGGCGTCAAACTTTTCTCCGACTAAAGCGACAAATAAATCGCCGGGCTTTAGTTTTCGTGTGTCGGTGCAGACATTTTCTACGGTTACGTTGGGTTCTCCTTGTATTAACTGCCCGTCAACCGCAGCAGCTATTTTTTGTACGGTGAGTTTTTTCATCTTTTCACATCCTGTTGTTGGGTGTAACCTAAAGCCTGTAGCGCCTCCGTTGCCACTACCCGGTCATCAAAGTCATATTTTGTTTTGCCGATAATTTGATAAGTTTCATGCCCCTTGCCGGCTATCACTACAACATCACCGGGCTCGGCTTTGTTGATTGCATAATAAATGGCTTCTCGGCGATCCGGGACTACGGTATATCTGTCCGCACCGACAGCGCCTTTTACACCCACTAATATATCATCAATTATTTTCATCGGATCTTCCGTGCGCGGATTATCGGAGGTAATTACCGCATGTTCACTTAAACGCACGCCCAGTTCCCCCATAATCGGTCTTTTTGTGCGATCACGGTCACCGCCGCAGCCAAACACGGCAATTACGCGATTGCGGGCAATTCGCCGGGCAGCCTGCAGCACATTTTCCAACCCGTCAGGAGTATGGGCATAATCAACAACTACCCCAAAGGGTTGACCGCATTTTACCAATTCAAACCGACCGGCAACACCGGGTACCGCTTCCAGTGCTTTGCTTACCGTCTCTAAATCAATGCCCTGGGCCCGGGTACAGGCAAATGCCGCCAAAGCGTTGTATACATTAAATTCCCCGGTGAGTTTTAACTGCAGCTGACACTCACCGTACTTACCGGTAGTGACAAAAGAAACCCCGTCCGTAGCTAATTTTATGTTTTTCGCACTTACATCCGCTTTATTTCGCAAACCATATGTAACAACCTTTCCGCAGGCAGCCTTAATCATGTCTTGCGCATGGGCATCATCAATATTTATTACTGCCAGCGGGGCCATAGCAAACAGTTTGGCTTTGGCAGCGGCATAATCATCCATACCGCCGTGAAAATCTAAGTGATCTTGAGTAAGATTGGTAAATACGGCAGCAGCAAAGTCAGTTGCCGCCACGCGGTTTAAGGCCAAAGCATGGGATGAAACTTCCATCGCCGCATGAGTAACCCCGCTCTTAACCATTTGAGCCAACAAACGCTGCAGATCAAGTGATTCGGGAGTGGTATTAACCGCCGGCAGTTCTTTGCCGCCCACAATATTTTGAATAGTACCGACCAAACCCACTTTATTGCCGGCCCCTTTATAAATGGCGGCAATTAAGTGGCTGGTAGTTGTTTTACCGTTGGTACCGGTTACTCCGGTAAGAAGCAGTTTTTTTGCCGGATAATTATAAAAAGCCGCTGCTGCCAAAGCCAGGGCCAATCTGCTGTCTTTTACCCGGGCCAGCGGTATGTCAGCCGCGGTTTCCTTTTCCACTATCAGTGCTGCCGCTCCGTTTTCTATAGCCTGATCGATATAGTTATGCCCGTCAGTGACAAACCCGGCAATAGCCACAAAGAGATACCCCGGTTTAACTTTGCGGGAATCATAGGCAATGCCGGTAATTGGCGTATTTAACTCACCTTTGGTATGGCAAACTTCCAATGAAGCTAATAATTCACTAAATAACAACCGGGTTTCCTCCCCCAATAATTATTATTAACTATTTTTACCAGAAATAATAGAAAATATTTCCTTAAAAAACTCAGGCGGCCACAGAGTTACTATGGCCGTACCTGAGTCGTATCTTGAAAAGAGCTTTCTGACACACCGGGCGGCTTAAACACTACTTTTACTTTACTGCCCTTATTTACCTTAGTACCCGGTTTGATACTTTGGCTGGCTGCCAAGCCGGTTCCCGATGCCTCTAAGTGCAAGCCGAGATCTTCCAGAATTGCTCCTGCCTCTTTAATTGTACAGCCGGTTAAGTCCGGCATGGTTACCTTTCCTGCCGGCAACTTACTGGGCGCAGTTAAATTCAGCACTACCGTAGTGCCACTCTCTACCACCGCACCCGCTTCGGGAACCTGCTGATAAACTATATCGCCGCTACCGTTAGTTTGAAAGGCTAACCCTGCCGCGCGCAGTTCATTTTGCGCCTCATGCAGCGGCAGATTAACAACGTTGGGTACTTCCACCAATGTGGTTTCTTCCGGTATTTCATAAGGCTTAACGGGTTTTTTCATATCCCTTGTTTCCGGAACGCCCATGTAGCGCAGTACGTCACGAGCTAACGAACTAAAAACGGGAGCGGCCACTTGGCTGCCGTAATAAATGCCCCCCTTGGGTTCTCGCACCATTACCAGCACGGCAATGCGCGGATCATCCACCGGAGCAAAACCGGCAAATGAAGAAACATATTTTCCGCTAACATAGCCACCGCTGCTGCCGACAACCTGAGCGGTACCCGTTTTACCGCCCGCCGGATAACCTTCAACATAGGCATTTATCCCGGAACCCTCTAAAACAACTTTTTCCAGCAGTTCCCGCAGCTGCCTTGACGTATCTTCAGAAATAACCTGCCTTACTTTTTTCGGTTTAATGGTTTTCACTACTTTGTTTTCGCTATCTCTGATTTCCTTTACAATGTGGGGCTCCATTAAATGTCCGCCGTTTATTGCCGCCGACACCGCAGTGATTAGCTGTATCGGAGTTACCGCAATGGACTGGCCAATGGAAATGGTTGCCAGGTTGAGGTTAGTACACTCTTTCTCGTCAATTACCAAGCCTTTAGCCTCACCGGGGAGCTCTATACCGGTTAACTGGCCAAAGCCAAAAGCGCGAATGTACTTATAAAATTTTTCCTTGCCTAAATTCAAACCCACTTCAATAAAGCCGGGGTTGCAGGAATTCTGAATTACTTCTTCAAAAGTTTGGCTGCCGTGACCGCCACCCTTCCAGCAGCGAATGCGTCTGTCCGCTACCTTAATGTATCCGGGATCATAAAAATGATCCGTAGGTTTAACAGTGTTTTCTTCTAAAGCTGCCGCTGCTGTAATGATTTTAAAAGTAGAGCCCGGTTCATAATTATACCACACTGCCGGGTTGCGGTCCCAAATAGATGACTGATAATCCTGCCATTTATTAGGATTAAAGGTGGGACGGTTGCCCATAGCCAATATTTCACCGGTTTTGGGGTCCATGACAATGATTACCGCGTTCTCCGGTTGGTAGGTATCGACGATCTTATCTAATTCCCGCTCCACAAAGTATTGAATTGTCTGATCAATGGTTAGGACCAAGTTGTTGCCGGGATGGGGCGGAATATATTCATGCATGGCGTGAGGTATCGGACGCCCGGCGGCATCATATTCAATGACAATTTTTCCCGGCACTCCCTTTAGTTCCTCATCAAATGTTTTTTCTATGCCGCTCAAACCCTGGTTATCCATTCCGGAAAAGCCCAAAATGTGCGGAGCCAAAGCTTCCTGTTTATAAAAACGTTTGCTTTCTTCAGCAAATCCGATTCCTTCCAAATTAAGCTTTTTAATTTTTTGGGCGGTATCCCAATCAATTTTTCTTTTGATCCATTCAAAAGAGCTCTGCTTATTTAAAATCTTTAAAACTTTCTCTTCTTCCATCTCCAAAATCTCAGCCAGTTGCTTAGCCGTCTTCTCTTTGTCGGTAACATGTGAAGGAATGACATAAACCGAATCTGAGCTGATACTGGTAACCAATTCATTCATATTTCGATCATAAATAGTTCCTCTTTTGGCCTCTACCGGTACTTCCCGCATACGGTAGGTAGCGGCCTCACTTCTCAATTCATCTCCGCGTACAAATTGAATCCAAGCCAGCCGAAATACTAAACATAATAAAAGGACAAGCATTCCTATAAAAAGCAAGGCAATGCGCTTACGAATAAATATGTTGGTTCTCATTGCTACCTCCTATTGCCCTGCCTTTCCCAAAGCTTTAAGAATTCCAGCGCTGCATTAAATCGGTAAACGCCTGCAAAAACCTGTTGCGAGGATTAGTTTCTTTTTCCGGTTGTTGGGGCAGGGTGACACTTTCCATGTTTTGACCTTGTTTTTGCGCCAAAGTTTGCTTTAATGTTTCATTACTTGTTGTTAAACACTCTTTATCTACCAAAACCACATTCTCTTGATCAGGCTTAACCATGCCCAGTTCATTAACGGCAATGGCTTCAATTTTCTCCAGTGAGGTTAACTCATTTACCTTTTGTTCCAAACTATGGCATTCCAAGCGCAGATCAGCCAATTTAGCCTGCATTAAATCAATCTTATACCCCATGTACGCCACTTGGGCATAGTAGTAAGCAACAAAGCATCCGGTAATAAAACAGCTCAGCACCAAGCTGATAAGAATAATTTTTTGGTTTACCGACAGTTTATGGGATTTTGCTTTTGGTTTCGCTTGTGACTGCTGCGGAATATTTTGTGAACTTTCATAATCCAATTTTTCCCTTGCTAATATCAAAATTTATTCACCCTTCCCGCACTTTAGAACCTAGGACAATTTTTCTACAATACGCAGTTTGGCACTCCGTGCTCTGGGGTTTTGCTCCAATTCCTCTTTTGACGGTGTGATTGGCTTTCTGGTGATAATTTTCACTTCTTGCTTTTTATCGCATTGACATACCGGCAACCCACCCGGGCAAATGCAGCTTTTAGCCAAGTAATTAAATGTTTCTTTAACAATGCGGTCTTCTAAAGAGTGAAAGGTAATCACAGCCAAACGACCGCCCTCTTTAAGAGCGTGCACCCCCTGCGTCAAAGCATCGGCAATAATATCCAATTCATTATTCACCGCTATCCTCAACGCCTGAAATGTGCGCTTAGCCGGATGCGGCCCGGAACGGCGTGCCGCTGCCGGTATAGCTTTTTTAATTACTTCCACCAATTCAAATGTGGTTTCAATAGGCTTGATACGGCGCTGCCGGACGATAAAAGCGGCAATGCGTTTAGCCCATCTTTCTTCACCGTACCGGTAAATAATCTTGGCCAGCTCCCCTTCCGAAAGCTCGTTTACCAGCTCTTTTGCGGTAACGGGATTTTCCGGGTTCATCCGCATGTCCAACACCGCATCACTCATATATGAAAATCCTCGCTCTGCATTGTCCAGTTGAGGGGAGGACACCCCTAAATCAAAAAGCACACCGTCTACTAATGGAATATTTAATTCTTCCAATACTTTAGACAAAGAACTAAAATTGGCATGCACCGTGATAACCCGTTCGCCAAATTCTTTTAATCTTTCGCCCGCAGCCTTTAAAGCAGCGGGATCTTGATCTATACCGATCAGTTTTCCGCCGGGAGACGTTTGCCGCAGTATTTCTCGGCTGTGTCCGGCGCCACCGAGAGTACAGTCAACATATATACCGTTGGGCTTTAAATTAAGCCCGTCTATCACTTCATCCAGCATTATCGGCGCGTGATAAAATTCCACTTTGCTGCGTCACCTGCCATAAATTTAGCCACCGTGGCTGAACGGCCAACACCGTTCACTACATCATTTGCTTACGCAATCGCCTAATCATCCGTCAACGGTAAATACCGTGGCTACTTGAGTTATGCTTTTTCTTAACCTAAGTAATTTCCAATTAGTGATTGATCTATTAGTTTTACTAAAAGGGGGGATTTCAGAGAAGGTCAACGATTTTTTCTGCAATTTCCTCAAAGTTTTCAGCGGCTAAATTGTTATACTCATCCCAACGCTCACGGGACCAAATTTCTACTCGGGAGGAAACACCTAATACGACGACATCTTTGGATAACCGGGCATATTCACGCAGGTTTGCCGGTATCAGTATCCGACCCTGCTTATCTAATTCACATTCTGTGGCTCCGGAAAAGAAAAATCTAACGAAGGCCCGGGCATCTGCCCTGGCAAAGGGCAGTGACTTAAGTTTTTGTTCCAGTGCGGCCCATTCTTGCCGCGGGTAAACAAAAAGGCAGTTATCAAGCCCCTTGGTAACAACAAAGGAGTCACCCAGGCCTTCTCGGAAGCGGGCGGGGATAATTAACCTTCCTTTGGCATCAATTGTATGGTGATATTCTCCCATGAACATACCCGGTCACCCCAATAGTGGATAAGCTCTACCACTTTCCACCACATCACACCACTTTAATTCCACGTCGATACAAAAATTCCTTCCACAAATGGAAGAAAAAGAAAAAAAGTAGGACCAAAAGCTATATTTTTTAATGCTTTGGTCCTGCTTTTTTTATTAGCTATTAAATTTTTATCCAACTTCTTTTTCGCCGGTTGAAAACGGCAACCCGCTTATACCCCGCATCCTTAATAAGCTGCACAGCCTGTTCAATCCCGGCAGCTACTTGTTCCGGTTTATGGGCGTCTGAACCAATGGTCACCGGCACATGATACTTATTCAGCCACTGCAATAAGGCAAAAGCCGGGTAAAGCTCCCTTGCGGGCACACGCAACCCGGCAGTATTAACTTCAACGCATACACCGCTGGCGGCAAAAGTTTGAGCTACTTTTTGGTAGAGGTAATTGATATTTTGCCGCGGCCGAAAACCAAACTTTTTGATTAAATCAACATGGGCGATAATATCAAATAGGCCGCTGGCAGCGGCAGCACAAACCGCTGCAAAATATTCTTCATATAATTGCAGCAAATCATATTTTTGATACTCGGCAATGTATTTTTCATTGTCAAAGCTCCAACCCTTTAAGTAATGCACTGATCCGATAACGTAGTCCAGCGGCAGCGAAGAGATAATCTTAGCGGCAACGGATTCCTGTCCCGGAATGTAATCTACTTCCAATCCTAATTTAACCTGCATATCCGGGTTTTGTTTTTGCAGTGCCAAAACCGTTTCCACATAGTCGGGCAGTTCTTCTTCCGCCATGGCATAGCTTCTGTCTCTTTCCGCTTGCGGCAGCCAATATAAATAGACGTGATCGGCAAAACCTACTTCGGTAATGCCGCGCTTGCGGGCTGTATCCAGGTAGGCCTGCATACTTCCGGACGCATGTCCGCAGCGAGCGGTATGCAAGTGATAATCAATCGGCAAAGGCTATCTTCCTTTCAGTTTATAATTCCTCTACCGCCGGCTGCCAGCCAATTTTTTGCAGCAGCGGCGGATACATCTGCGGTGTAATTTCATTAAAGGGCTTGTCCAGCAGGGCGACACAAATTGCCTCCGTCACATTGGCTCCAAATGACCGCCCACCTAAGTTAGGGCCGCTGGTAACCAGGGTTTTTATTCCCCGAGAGCGCAAAAGCTGTCGATCATTATCGGTGACGGTACTGGTAATAATTTTTCGCCCCGGCAGCTCAAGGGGCATGTAACGGCGGATAAAATGAAAGTCCCCGGCAATAATATCTGCACTCTTAAAGACTCTCTCCCACCGCGGCTGTGATCTTTCCTGCTTTTTGCCCAATGGATAAAGGAAGCTAATCGGCAGTTTGCTTAAAACAGGCAGCGTCAATTTGGCTGCCAAAGCAAAGGTTTTTAATGAATAAAAAGGCAGCGGCAGTTTTAAACCAAACAGGGCGTCACCGATTATCAATCTGCAACCGGCCTCGGCAAAGGCCTCTCCTAAATGCCAGCGATCCAGTGCGGATACAAGCAGCACCCGCTCCCCGCCGGCCGGCCATCCGTACTGCTGCTGCAGAAAAGGTACCAATCTGCTTTCTACCGCCTCTTTAACCCCCGAACCGTCTACCAAGGGAGTGTGCTTTACTATCCCGGCCAGTTTTTGCCCTTCTCTAAAGGGATAGCGGTTAACTCCGACTTTAAAATGAAGATTAATGCCGCCTAAGGCCAGCACATCTACTTTGCCATCCAGTTCGCGCAACATTTCCGCGGCCCTTTGCAATGAACCGTCGGCAGCAACCCTTTCTATCCGCAGCCTTTTATTTAGAACATTCAGTTCTACCACATGGTTTCTGGCAGCCGAACCTAAACTTACACTGACAATTCTTTTCAAAACAACCACCACTGGTAGTTTGTAGCAGAGCTTAACTTAATAACTTTTTTATTTGGGGAAGAAGTCTTTCCGTCTCTACCTCTCCCTGATCTATCGCATATTTAATGCGGTCAAAATCAAGGGGACCGATATCCTTTAAAATCGGCCTAATTAGCAAATCCGCATACTGATCCAGTTCCCTTTTGATCGAGTCGTGCCGAATGATATCCAAGGTTTGCAAAAGCAGATGCGCTATCCCGTTCACCGGCGTACAGAGATCTCCGTCATAACCGACATCCACTGCCAGGACAACATCTGCTCCCAAATCATACAGCACCTCTGCCGGAACCTGTTCACGCAACCCACCGTCAATTAGCAGATATGTGCCAATTTTTTTCGGTTCAAACAAGCCGGGTACTGCCGTACTGGCTCTTACCGCATCGGCTGCTTTATTGCCGGGTAAGTAAATTTTATCTGCTACGTAGGCACGATAAAGCGGCTTATGGACAAATATTACTTTCGAGCCGCAGTTTATATCTACCGTAGTAATTGCCAGCACCATTTTTAGTTGGGCAAAGCGAACATCGTGCAGATATTGACGGAGAAATTTTTCTAATCTTTTCCCCTTCATTAACCCCAAAGGAGTTGATAGCGGCCAGGGGAGTTTAAAGAAACCGCAAACAGTACTGGCCATAATCATAAATAAGTTTATTAATGTTGACCAGGTGTCATACACGTCCCGGGGTTTTAGCGAAGTAAAGATCTGCTCAATTTCATCCAAGGAATAACCGGCAGCATAAAAGGCAGCCACAATACTGCCGGCGCTGGTACCGGCAATGATGTCCGGTTTATATCCTTCCCGCTCCAATACTTTCAGCACCCCAACATGGGCTGCGCCGCGCAAAAACCCCCCGCCCAGCGCCAAGCCTAATTTCTTCACCCAAACCACCTCATTACATACTATGATTGGTTTGGTGCATCTGACACTTTAAGCTGCGCTTGCCGCCTTTTGGTTTTTAAAGTGTTAGTTCCATCTTTTTAGCACTTTTCCTGCTGTCATATACTTGGGCGGCTAAACTAAATTATCGGCAAAACAAAAAAGCACCTTAATCGGTGCAATTCTTACAATAACCGTATATCTTTAATTCGTGATTGGTTACTTTAAAATCATGCTCTCTCTTCACCTGAGATTCCAGTTCATCCAATAAATCCTCGTTTATTTCTATAACCTTACCACACTTTAAGCAGATTACATGATGGTGATGATGACCTGAACTTTGGTAGCCAAATTCATATCTTTTACGGCCGTCACCAAAGTCTACACTGTGTATTATGTCGTTATCATAAAAGAGCTCCAAAGTGCGGTATACCGTAGCCAAACCGACTTCAGGTGATTTTTTTCTTACTAAATGGTAAACCTCTTCAGCGCTTAAATGAGTATCTTTGTTTTCTAATAATACGCGCAAGATCAACTCTCTTTGCGGAGTAAGCTTATAATCCTTAGACCGCAGTTTGTTACTGACATCATCAATAATATTCTGCAAAACATCACCACCAAATTACCTTTTAATAACAGTATAGGTTTATTTTACACTTCTTGTCAATGCTATCTTATTCGTCTAATATAATAGTTTGTTCTTCTTTTATGCTTTCTTGATTTTAGAAATTTCACCATGATAAATATGCCGGCTAATAATGCTACTGCCCGCATTGCCTTAAACCAAAAATAAGTCTTCAGCGGTCTTTCTACGGCACTGCCGGAAACAAGTTTTGCTGTGGATATTAACTGTGAACCGTCGTAAATTGCCAGCTTGCCTAATTCTGTTCCTTTAGCGAACGGAGCGGTAGGTTCACCGTCCAAATGTATTTTATGTCGAATATCCGGTTGATGTTCTTTGGGGAAATTGTAGTAGACATCTTCTGCTGCCAGCAAGGAAACCTCTTCTTCGCTGTATTTAGGATTAATTTTGCCGACTGGGTCACCTTTTGACAGTATTTTTTGCAAGTAAAAATTATCAAAACCGTAGTCTAAAAGCTTTCTGGCATCTGCCCAGATGTTTATTCCTTGGCTTTTCAACACTACCGCAATCAGCCTGCGCCCGTCTTTTTCGGCCGCTGCTACGATGCACTGCTGGGCTTCATTAGTATACCCGGTTTTTACGCCAATTGCTCCTTCATACAGCCACAATAAGCGGTTGTGGTTAATTAACTCCATCGTTGGCTCTACATACTCGGTGCGATCAATCACTTTGGTTTTAGTGGCGGCAATTTTAGCAAAGGTAGGATTATTTAAAGCATGACGGGCAATTACCGCCAAGTCATAAGCGGTGGTGTAGTGCTCTTTATCGGGAAGTCCGTGGGCATTGGTAAAATGGGTATTTCTGGCACCAAGTTCAGCGGCCCGTTTATTTAATATCTTGGCAAAATTCTCTTCCGACCCTGCCAAGTGTTCGGCAATGGCTACCCCGGCATCATTGGCGGAGTTAAGCATCAAGGCATACACTAAATCTTCCAGGGGCAACTGCTCGCCTTCCTGCACCCAAATAGCCGAACCTTCGGTCAGGCTGGCATTTTCACTTACCGTTACTATTTCATCAAGACTGCCCATTTCCAAGGCCACAATAGCAGTAAGCATTTTTGTGGTGCTGGCCGGATACATCCTTTGGTGGGCCTTTTTCTCATATAATACCTGGCCGGTTTTAGCATCCATTAAAACCGCCGTTTCACCGACCAACTGCAACTCGTCAGCACATGCCGCTGAGCCGGTAGTAATAAAGAACAATATTAATAAAATGCTGCCTATGCTTGTCCTAAAAATACCCATGCCATGATCACCTGTGTTATATCTTTAAGTACTCTTCTTTTTGCCAGTTATACCACATAATTATGACCAACACTAACACAGCAATTCCGGCCATTATCGGCATAACGGCTACACCCTCAATTAAGCTAAGTACTTTAATTAATTGGGCGACAATACCACCGATAACAAAAGCCAGGGCAAAAATTGTCAGCCAAATCGCCGCTCCCTGCTTCCAACCCCGTTCTTTAATTATAATCATCGCGGTGGCAATGCAGGGAACAAAGAAGGTAATGGTAGTTAGAGCTACAAATTTCTGCAGCGGATCCATCGGTATAGTAAACATTCCGGCAGTACCAAATTCACGTCTGATTAACCCCATGATAAATCCGCCGGCTACCTCTTTCGGCAGGCCTAGTAGGCTTACCGTCAACGGAACCAGCATATTTTCAATGGCTAAAAGCATGCCGGTAACTTCCAGCACACCAAGAATCAGTGACCCAATTATAAACAGCGGGGTTGCTTCCCGGATAAAATCAGTAGATTTGTACCAGGTCTTTTGTAAAACATTAGACATCCGGGGCAATCTAAGGGGCGGCAAGTCAAGCCACAAAGCAGTAGAATGTCCGGGCAAAAAACGGGCTAAAACCGTTCCGGCGGCCACCAGTGCCGTCAACAAAATTAAGCCGTAAGCAAGCATGTAGAAAAAACCCAAACCCGCCAGCATACTGGTGATAATGGCCATTTGAGCGGAACAAGGAACGGTAAAAGCCAATAAAAAAATAGCAATTAATCTTTCCCGGTCAGAGCGCAGCATACGGGTGCTCATCGTAGCCATGGTTACGCAGCCAAAGCCCAAAATCAACGGTATGACACCCTGGCCGTTTAGACCTAATGACATTAATACTCTGTCTAACAGCGCACCAATTCGGGGCAAATAACCGCAATCTTCTAAAATAGAAAGCACAAATTGAAAACCGACCACCAGTGGCAGCAGCAAGCCAAACAAGTAAGTTATCGCCATGGTGAGTATGCCGAACTGCCCGGCAAGAATAGTCCAAAGAGCGGTACCCTCATCAACAAAAATTCCCAATAACTGCCTGACCATTGGCTGGTAATACTGTTCCATAATTACGCCTTCGGTAAAGTCAACCACAGTTTGCGCGACAAAAACACCCACCAAAAGATAAATTAAAAATAAAGTGATTAAAAGCAGCGGTATACCGGTGATAGGCTTTAGCATCCAGCGGCCGATTTTTGTACCCCATGATGCTTCTACGGTTATTTCCCGCACTGTAGCGGCAACCAAATTATTAACATGTTCCCGACGCAATCGATAAATTTCATCTCGCTTATTTTCCGCACCACAATTGTTTCTCTTGGCGATATCTCGGTCTCCTTCGGCAATAAGCAGCGCTTCTCGCGGGGTATATTCATTATAGTTTACCAATTCTTCAATACCCGGTGTAATATTACCTAACCGGGCTTGACTTACAGCTTTTTGCAGTTCGGTTAAACCGTCACCGCTGACAGCAACGGTAGGAATAACCGGCACACCGAGCTTTTTCTCCAGCAGCTCCCGCTTAATATACACCCCTTGCCTTTTTGCTTCATCCATCATATTTAAAGCCACAATTACCGGTATTTTCGCATCTATGAGCTGCTGAGTGAGAAATAAATCCCTTTCTAAATGTACCGCATCGACGACACTAATCACCAGGTCAGAACGCAAAATGATGTCTCGGGCAATTCTTTCTTCTTCGGTAAATCCGGATAATCCGTAAATGCCCGGAGTATCACTGATAATATAAGAACCCCAGCGACCGCACTTGGTATCAACCGTTGTGCCCGGGTAATTAGAAACGTCATTATACATGCCGGTTAATTGATTAAAAATAACCGACTTGCCAACATTAGGATTGCCGACTAAGGCGATGTTTTTTATATGGTTATCAGGGGTGAGTTGAACACTCACTATGCTGCACCTCTTTTTCTACAACAATTATTACCGCAATAAATCTACTTCAATATTTCTGGCTAAATTTCTTCCAATGGCAATTTCCTGTTTGGCCTTACTGACAATTATCGGGCCGGCGGGGACGATTTCCTGACACTTGACCACAGCCCCTTCGGAAATGCCAAACCTGGTAGCTTGTACACGTACCTGTTCATCTTCAATGCTGCGAATGACAACTTGCTGCCCTTTTTTTATTTTGTCCAGTGTCATCTGCACCCCAGCACCTCTCAGTTTATAGAGAATTGTTTTCAATCTCAATTATAATCTGGAAATATACACAATGGCAATAACTAATTAATTATAACCCAAGTAAAGCAACCTCTTATATGTAAATTAAGGATAGATCTAGGCAAATGCCCAAATCTATCCATATATTTGGCTGTGTACAGATAATTATTTATTAATCAAACTTTTGTCTAACCGTCTGCCAGAAAGTGTCATCTTCTAAGCCCAATCTCCATACTGCGATACCGGCAATATTATATTGTTTAGCCAGGTCTAATTTTATGGCCAAGCTGTACTTATTTTCAAACCAAGCCTCATGCTGAACATCAGTGTAATACTTAATATAAGGTGAACTGCTGGTATTGTCCCATTGAATCGGTCCGTACTGTTGCAGTTTGTAAGCATTGCGCCATAAAATCGTCTGCGTGCCTTTAGGTGACCAGTCATAACCGTAAGCGGCCACACCCATTAAAATCTTTTCCCGCGGCATTTGACTGCTGGCGTATTTAAGCACCTTATTTACCCAAGGAGCGGATGCAATTGGTCCGGGACTGCCCCCAAACCAGTGCTCATCATAGGTCATCAGCACTGCATAATCAACCAGTTGACCAATTACTTGATAATTATATGCGCCGGACCAGCTGTTGTTGGGCATGTCCATTGTTTTGGCCGGAATGGCCACTGTCAGCAATTTCCCTTGGGAATGAAGCACATTTCTTAGTTCTCTTAATAGAGTATTGTATTTTTCGCGGTCTTGAGGGGGTACCCCTTCAAAATCAATATTAACACCGGCAAAATTATATTGATTGACTAATAAGTTAATATTTTGCACTAATCTATTCATATTAGCCGGTGAATTTAATATTTTGCTGACTGATTTGCTGTCTATGCCGTTTGCCATATTATGTACTACCAGCAGTGGCTGAACATTGTTTTTGCGGGCTATATCCATTCCATCCTGAGGAACACTTCCTACCAAGTTGCCGTCCTCTTTCACTGCAAAGCAAAATTTGGCTGAAAAATTAATGACGTCACCGTTATTTGCCAATGAGTTATATGACAGCTTGTCCTGCACGCTGTTCTTTACATAGTAACCCAGCACCACATTGTCGCTTTTTTTATTGTCCTCAGGAAACATAACCTTCCAATCTTCCGCCGTTACTCGACCGTCTACCGTTAGGTTGTTTTCTTTTTCAAACGCCATTACCGCCGCCAGTGTAGTCATGCCAAAATGGCCGGTAAGCTCACCTTCCGGGTAGAAGCCGGCCCTTTGCAGTTTTTCTTGCAGCAAACGCACATCTTCGCCTTGTGAGCCCAACTTTAACTCCGTGTCCCCCGGTAATGCCAGGGCAGATGCCGGCAGAGCAAAAACCGCCACTACCATAAGCAATAAAAAAAGGTATCTCCTTATGCTCATAAAATTCCTCCGCAGCAACCTGTTTTTTTGACCTACACATCTATCTTATCAATAAAACAGTTAGTGCAATAGATATTAGTTATTACCATTTATGAATAATATTGGTTTTTACTGCGGATTATTTTTCCGTTTTGGCCAATTTGGGGAAAACCTGTCCGGCATAAGGCAATACCCAAGCCCGGAAGTTTGGGCCATGCTTTTCTTTTACATAATTAAGTGCGCTTTTTAAACTGGGCTGATTAGTAAAAAATAACTTTTCACAGGTATCCTTTGACAGTTCTGATACCAGTAATATTTCATACTTGCTAACCAACTTGGCTAAAACATAAGCTTTGTGGCCGCCCAAAACAAATTGCTTAGAAAAGCGCTTGATAATATCCTCAGGTTTTCCGGCAGAGGCAATCCACTCGGCAAATACGTTGTCTCCGTAACCTTCCTGACAGCGGGCACATATTACCAAAGTGCCGCCTTCAGCGGTTATATTGGCTGCATTGATAATTGCTTTTACCGCCTGGTAAACATTTATGTCCCGCGGATACCCCCCGCAACTGGCAATGGTAACCGGACAGCGATAACCTACTTCAACAGTGGATAATTTACGGCAAAAATCAACTCCCGCCTCCCAGGCACTTTTAAAATTGCCGGCCACCGCCGCTACAATTTTATTTTGTTCATTTGTCACCACATTAAGAATAAAGTTCAATTTCACCATGTCGGCGGCTTCATTCATCTGCTGTCGAATCGGATTATCCTGCCAGCGGCCGATACCGATTTCCGGTTGCCGCATCATGGCATGATTTGCTTCAATTACCTGCCGTCCGGCCACTGCCGGTAAAATTGACTTCGCTCCCCCGGAGTACCCGGCTAATTTATGCGGAACAATCAGTCCCAAAGCTATTTTTAAATCAGCATGCGCCACAGTAGAATTAATGAGCAGTTCGCTTCCATCCGACAACCAACCAACTGAAGTTAAATTCCGGTCACAGTCGTGGTTTTCCACAATATATTTTAACAACAGCTCCTTGCCCAAAGCCTTTTCTGTCTCTTCAAGAGTATTTGCCCGGTGACAACCGGTACCGATAACAATGCGTATTTGCTCTTTTGTCAAACCGCCCCGATGCAGCTCATCAAGTACCGGCGGCAGCATCTCTTGATAAGGAATCGGTCTGGTAACATCACTGATTATAATTACCGCTTTTTGGGGCTTAATTTTCTTCACTAAAGCAAACAGAGTGGGACTGTCAATGGGATTAGCCAGAGCGGAGGCAATAACTTCTTCCGGGGATTTTAATATAGGCTGTCCCTTAGGCAACAAAATGCCGGCAACATTTTTTTCGTCAATTACAGCTTCCAGATATGTGTCCCCATAAGGCAGTTTAATTCTCATATTTATATAATTCCTATAAAAACTTAAATTATGCTTGCCATGGGCTTTTTCTTCTCTCGTTCTTTACAACTAAGCACTGTAAATTCTTAAAGGGGGCATTTTAAGCTACAAAAAACCCGGAGGCGCTTACCCCCGGGTTTAGCCTTCAATATTTTTTTCATCTAAAGTTACCTTTAATGTAAGCCGCTGATTATTTCTTTCAACAACTACGGTAACCCGATCGCCGATTTTTTTGGACTGCACTTGAGAAATCAATTCATCGGCCTTTGTTACCTTGTGGCCATCGAAATCGGTAATGATATCACCCGGCAGTATTCCTGCCTTAGCCGCCGGACCGCCGTCTATGACATTAGCAACTACAACGCCCTGATCTGTTTGTTGAATTTCCACTCCTAACCAGGGGCGAATTACTTTACCGTGCTTGATTAACTGGTCCACTACATTTTTTACCGTACTTGTCGGTATGGCAAAGCCGATACCTTGAGCTTGCGCGTTAATAGCGGTATTAATACCAACCACTTCGCCGTTTAAATTTAATAGCGGCCCACCGCTGTTGCCGGGGTTAATAGAAGCGTCAGTTTGCAGCAAATGTTCGTAATGGCGATCGCCAATATTTACCGGGCGTTCTTTGGCACTGATTACACCTACCGTAACGGTATCTTCCAACCCAAAGGGACTGCCAATGGCAATAACCCAGTTGCCAACCTTAATGTTTTCGGAACTGCCTAATTTAAGATAAGGCAAATCTTTATTCACATTTATTTTTAACACCGCCAGATCCAAGTCATAGTCCGCTCCCACTATTTCTGCCGGAACTGCCTCCTCCGCTCCCTTCAGCCGCACATATATTTCATTGGCTCCGCTAATCACATGTTCATTGGTCAATATGTACCCATCTTTAGAGATCAGAAAACCCGAACCCAATCCGGGGCGCTCTTGAGTATAGGGCTGAAGCGAATCACCAAAGAAATGTCTAAAAAAGGGATCGTTGAGAAAAGGATTATCGATTTGCTCGATAGACACGGTTTCAATTTTAAGAACTGCCGGACTGACCTGCTCGACAATATCTGCTATCGTATTGGGCCCTATCCCCGGATAGGTAATAGAAGCGTTATCCTCCTGCTCCGGTTTCTCTGCCTCTTTGCCGGTGTCATCGGCTTGCCCGCAGCCAACAACAACCGTTAATAATATTATAACAAGCAAGCCTAATAATTTTTTCTTCTTTGCGGCCACAGCAATCACCTCAATATAAAGATACATTATATATTTATCCACACACCTTAAAAACAAAACCCCTACCCAGGGGTTTAATTTAAGCAGCTGATATTTACATCCGGTAGTTGCAATTCACTTTCATCAATTACTTTGGTAATGGTGACATTATTTACCGTGGATAGATCAAGATATAGGTTATTTAATATCGGCCTGCGCTCAGAATCAAAAATTACTTTTACTTTTGGCCGCAGCGACATTCCCGGCTTTGTTTCCATCACTACCGCAATTTCACCGGTATTTAGCTGAACAATAGTGCCGTAAGCGTAGGCCGCCACATGATCTAAAAATGTTTTTACCAAATCATACCGAAACAAATAGTTTCCTGATGCGGCAATCATTTCAAAAGCCTCGTGAGAGGGAAAAGCCTTACGATAAACCCGATCGGCAGTAATTGCATCATACATATCTACCAAGCCGATTATTTGGGCAAACTCGTGAATTTGTTCACCCTCCAGCCCTTGAGGGTATCCTTCCCCGTTGTACCGTTCATGATGCTGATAAGCGGCAACGCATGCGGTAATGTCGACATCGAAGTTGGCTTTTAAAATTTCATAGCCCCAGATGGTATGCTTTTTAATAATTTTAAATTCTTCTTCTGTTAACTTGCCCGGTTTATTTAATATCTCATCCGGCACTTTAATCTTGCCAATGTCATGCAACATTGCCCCCACCGCTAAAGAAGTTAATTTGCTTCGGTTGTAACCAAGGGCAATTCCGGTAACCAAGGCCAAAACCGCTACATTAACGGAGTGAGCAAATACATAATTATCTTTGGTTCTAATATCAGTTAAATTAACAACTAAATTATTATTGCTCAACAGTTCATCAATAATTTGGGTGACGGAATCCAGTACTTCTGCCGGCGCAATAATGTTTTTCGATTTTATACCTTTACTGAAAACATTTTTTATATTTTTTACCGCCTTCAGTCTGGTTTCGTCGGCAATTACATCCTCTACTTCCGCTTCCGCAAGCAACCCGTCATCAATGTACACAGCCGGGATATCCAGCTTTTTTAAGCGTTTTAAATAACTTTGGTTTAAAATAGCCCCTTTTTTTAACAGAACATTGCCATTACCGTTATAAATAGTACGGGCTATTTTCATTCCCGGCCTTAATATGTCTACTGGTAATTTTCTCATGATACACTCCGCCAGATTTTCTGATTTTTTATAATATTAAAGTGTATTCTATAATTATTCGGCTTATCCTGCTTTAAATGTAAATTATATCTAGTAAACTAACAGATTTCTCAAACTAAAATAAAAAAGTGCGAATAGTTACATTCGCACTTTTTAAAAATTATTATCTTAAGTAAAACAGCATTAAATAACCGGTAGAAATAATTATGGAAAGAATCATCAGCGGAAACGCTACCTTCATATAGCCGATAAAGGATATATGGTGTCCTTGCTTATCAGCCAAACCGGAAACAATTACGTTGGCAGCCGCTCCGATAATGGTACCGTTGCCGCCCAAGCAAGCCCCCAGGGCCAATGACCACCAAAGGGGATTTAAGTCAGTAAATACCTGCATTCCCTGCGGCCCCATTTCTAAAATCATCGGAATCATGGTGGCCACAAACGGAATATTATCTACAAAGGAAGAAAGTATTGCCGACAACCAGAGGATTAGCAAACCTGTGGCCATCAGTTCTCCACCGGTCAGCTCAATGGCCTTTTCAGCAATCCAGGCAATTACACCGGTTACCTCTAATGAACCGACAATGGTAAACAAGCCAACAAAGAAGAAAATGGTCGGCCATTCTACAGTGAGGAATATTTCTTCCGGATTAATCCTGGTAATCAGCAGCAGCAGTGTGGCCCCGGCCAACGCAATAATTGAGTTTTCTATGCCGAGTGCACCGTGCATCGTAAAGCCAAAGATGGTAATAGCTAGCACAGCCAATGATTTTTTCATCAGTGCTACGTCTTTCAATGCTGCCTTTTCATCAAACTTCATAATATTTTGCTTTAATTCATCGGTAGTAATTAGGTCTTTGCGGAAAATAACGCGTAAGATTAAAATAGTTACAATAAATACCACAATGGCAACAGGGGTTAAATTATAAATAAATTCCATAAAACTTAAGCCGGCCGGTCCGCTAATCATAATGTTCGGCGGGTCCCCAATCAGCGTTGCCGTACCGCCGATATTAGATGCCATAATTTCAGTAATCAAGTAAGGAATGGGACTTACGTTTAATTCCTTAGTAATGGAAAAAGTTACCGGCACAACCAATAATACCGTCGTCACGTTATCTAAAAATGCTGACGCTACTGCAGTGATTATAGCCAAAGAAACCAGTATGCGCATCGGCTCGCCTTTGGCTTTTTTAGCAGACCAAATTGCCAGGTATTCAAACACCCCTGAGCGTCTGGTGATGCCGACGATGATCATCATCCCGATTAAAAGGCCGATGGTATTCCAGTCAATTTTGCCGATCGCTTCTTCAAAACCTATGATGCCGGCAAAAAGCACCACCATCGCACCCGCCAGTGCTACTACGGACCGGTGAATTATTTCGCTCATAATTAGTGCATATGTAATGATAAAGACAATTACGGCAAATATCACATCAAAGTTCCCCATTTTTCTCTCTTACCTCCTCATAATATAAATGATGGCAAGTTTCTTTATTTTACAGATCACCTCCATAAACACCGGACTCCAAGTTGCTGATGAGATCCAGTATACAGAAAAGCTATTTAAATTTTTAGTTAATATTGTTATTATAAGTTAATTTATGCGCAATGACAACAATCTTTGTCACTATTAAAAAATTAATTACAACGGTAACAAAGTGGATTTTGCTGTTTTATTTCCATAACTTGCTTATTTATTTCTAAAATTCATACAATTACCAATCTACATAAAGACATTATAAATTCATTATTAACCAGCTACATATTATAATACATTTACGGTCAAGCATCACCCCAAAATTACAAAAATTTTCGACATTAATTAACATTTTAAAGAGAAGAATCACTGCTCTACTGAACTGGCCTCTGCCAAGTGGGGTGGCAAAAAATAAACGCAACCCTAACAAGAGGGTTGCGTTTTGTTAAACCATAAAAATATATATGCTCTGTAAAGAACTAAATATGAACAGCCAGATAACATAGAAGAAGATAGTTGCAGTTAGTACCGTAAATCACAATTGGGTTTTTAACTCTTCCTTATTCATTTTACATTCCAGGCGTTTAATTTCTTTTCCCTGATCCAATACTATTACAGCAGGTGCTGCTGCTATTTTGTATTTTTCGGCCAGCTTTTTCTTTGTAGCCATATCTACTTTCACTAATTTATAGGTATTACCCAGCTCATTATTTACTTCTTCTAATAAAGAGCTGAATTCTAAGCTCTCATTAACCTGAGCGTTAAAGAACAATAGCAACACCTTTTTATCACTTTGTAAAACTTCTGCGTTAAAGCTGCTAAGCTCTTCAATATAGCGTTCAGCAGCTACCGCTGCAGTAGCTCCGTCAGCGGCTGCAGAAACTACTTGCCTTAAGTATTTCACCCGACTGTCTCCGGCAGCATATACACCCTCAATATTGGTCTCCATTAAATCATTAACCGGGATATAGCCTCTTTCATCCATTTCAATGCCGCTGCCTTTCAAAAATCCGGTAGATGGCACCATACCGACAAAGAAAAATACTCCTTGACATGGAAAATCTTTAATTTCCCCTGTTTTTAGGTTTTTAAGTTTAACGCCTTCCACGCTGTCTTCGCCTAGAACTTCTATCACTGTTGAGTTCCAGATAAACTCCATTTTCTCGTTCTTAAAGGCTCTCTCAGCACTTACTTTATTGCAATCCAGTATTCCTTCATCATGTAATACTATAACTGTAACCTTATCAGCAAATTTTGTGATAAACATGCCTTCTTCGATTGCTTGGTCACCGCTGCCTACTACTACCACATGTTCTCCCTCAAAGAACTCGGCATCACATGTGGCACAATACGCTACACCACTGCCTCTCAGCCTTTTCTCGCCGGGGATATTAAGTAACCTTGGCTCACTGCCGCAGGCAATAATCACCGCTTTAGCAGCAAATTCCTCCCCTTTTTTAGTCTTGATCACCTTTTCTTCTTGGGAAAAGTCTACGCTGACTACTTCTCCCTTTAAAAATTCCACTCCAAAACTTTTAGCATGTTCATAGAAATCCCTCATTAAATCCGGGCCGCTTATTTGTTTGTAGCCTGGGTAGTTGACAATTTCGCGAGTTGTGTCTACCAGACCACCTATTGCCCCTTTGTTGATCACCAAAGTTTTTAATTTTGCCCGGCCGCCATATATGGCAGCAGTTAGCCCTGCCGGGCCTCCGCCGATAATAATCAGATCGTAAATCTCCATCTCTCCCACCATTCCTTTAAGTTGATATTAACCCAGTATCTCAGCTATTTTATCTTCTACTGCCTCTTCCTCAACTTTACCGGCCATTTTTCCTTGATATTCTCCTTCATTAAAGAACAATATTTGTGGTACTCCTTTTAAGGAAAAACGTTGATATAGGCTTTTATCCTCTTCCACATCTACATAATAGAAGCCAAACTTGCCTTCATATTTCGGTTGCAGCTCTTCTAGCATCGGAACGACTTCTTTACAAACATGGCAAGATTTTCTGGAAAAGACTACCAAGCAAGCTTCGCCGCTATCGTAGATAATTTCATCAAAGCTATCCGGTTTTAATTGTTCTAAAGCCATTTTAGATACACTCCTTAAGTTACTGATATTTTCAAAGCTTCGTAAATGTCTGTAGAAGATTAAGTTTGTACAATTGTACTTGTTGACTATCTAGATTCAATACCTGCTGCAAACGCCTTCTCACAATACTCAATAAATTTTATATCCTCATCCTTTAATTTCCGATTGCGTAAATACATCAAAAAGATCGGGGTCTTGTGATCTAAACCGCATATCGGTATGCTGCGCACAGAACCGTTTTCGATATAGGGATTACCATATCCTAACGATTTCAAATTCACCAAGCAATATTCCGTACGCGCAAGACAATTCATTGCTACATTCAAATCATTTGCCAAAAATACATGGTTAGGCGCACTATTCGCTATTTTTAAATAGTAACTTCTCTCACGTTGTTCATCCAATTCCATAGTAATCAGGGGTAGTTCCACCAGTTGGTCAATAGAGATACATTTTTTTGACCAGTAAGAAGATTTTTGTCCGACGTAAAGAGTGGATTCATCCTCACTTATTTTTTTAAAAAAGAAGGTGCTATTATTTTGGGCGTTTGAAGCTAAACCAAACCAGTCAGCAATTATTGCGAAATCTGCACTACCTTTCTCGAAGGATTCAATTATTTTACTATTGCTCATTTTTTCAATAGAAAAACTAAATTTCTTTCCTCTTTTGTTGATATAGCTAATTATTTTATCAAAATACATGTCATTTATAGCATAGTTTGCTACTATTTTTAACTTTCTTTCATGACCTTCACCTTTACAGATCGCTTTAATATCGGAAATAGCGTTTAATACATCGTTAATTTTATCCTCAATGTTTTTATATGCCGCAGTAGGCAGCACGCCATTTTTAGTTCTAATTAACAGAGTTGTGCCAAGTTCATTTTCGAGCTTTATTATTTCTTTGCTGAAGTGAGATTGGGACATGAAATTTTTTTCCGCTGCTGCTGATATAGAACCACACATGACGGCATCCCTTAAATATAAAAGTTGTTCAATTTTCAACTTTCTTCACCCTTTGTATACAATATACTATAAGTAATATATCATACTCACTGAGTAATCGAAAATACATAAAAATAGCCTTTTAGGAGATGCCCTTCATTCTGTGGAAGACATGCTTTAAAGCCTATAAAAGTTGAATAACCATAATGAGGAAGTCATGTAATTTAGGTGTTCAAGCAGGAGACTTCTCAAACTATGGTTATTCAAACTATGGTGACTTAAACTGCAGCAATTTACATCTTAGCTCATTTGAACGTGGCAAAATATCTTACAACCGGTATTGCATTTAATATTCCAAACTTGGGCTTTTTGAAGTGCTGATGACTTTTGTCGGTTCAACCCCTTCGATATCTTCCAGTGAACGACCGCCGGTTCTTTCACCCCAAATTCCAATGGATACTGCTACCAGCAAGAACATAGCACCAATTACGCCAAACAGTACTGTGTAGCCGAACATATTGAAGATTATCGGAACGGTGAGCATTGCTACCGCAGTAAGCAATCTACCGGTACTAAAAATTATACCTGTGGCACTGTTACGTATGCGCGTTGGATACTGTTCAGCCAAGTAAGACCACATCATAACGAATACGCCGTCCATGAGAATTCTGATTATAAAGCCAATTATTACGATAAGCATTGGAATTTTCAGAGTACCAAAGGCGATTGTCAATACACCGATTATCAGGCTGAATATTACCATAGGAACTTTTCTGCCGCCCTTATCCGATACAAGGGCAACGGACGTGCAACCTATGGGGCAGCCAAATGCTACTAAAGCTGTCATCCACAAAGCATCTTCCAGCGAGAAACCGTATTCATTCAGTAATGTAGGCATCCAGCCAAAGAACATAAAGTAGCCAACCGTAATACAGCAAACCATGGTGATCAGTACCGCACTCTTGCGAGCGTATTTTCTACTGAATAACTCTTTTATTATCTCTAAAGTTCTTTTTAGGGATCTTTTATCTTTTTGAATAACGTTATCTTCTGTAGCAATGATCGGTTCATTTTTGATGTCTAATTTCGCATCTGGCGCAAACTCACGAATAACTTTCACTGCTTCTTCATATCGACCCTTGCTAAAAAGCCAACGTGGAGATTCCTTTAACCAGGAAAGGGCCAGGAAAAAGATGAAGATGCCTGATCCGCCGATGAAAAATATAACCCTCCATGCATTTGGACCGGTTGGTACAATTGCTTGAGCAATTTGACCGACTATCGGTATGCTCAGTGTACCTATACCTACAGCTATCGCCTGCCATTTTCCCCTTGAGGCAGCCGGCAGGATTTCTGTAATATAAACCATTGCTACGACAACCATAGACAGGACACCAACACCGGTCAATGTTCTGGTAATTAAAAAGATTCCTTGGTTAGGTGCCAAACCGTTTAATATAGAAAATGTTGAGAAGAAAACAACTGAAAACAAGAATGCCTTCTTTCTACCTATAGCATCTGATAACCACCCCCCAATCCAACAACCAATTAACATACCTACAAAAGTAAAGGAGTTAACTAAGCCGATCCAATCCAGAGAAACGCCCCAGAAATTTGTCAGTGCAGGAGCAACGTAAGAGAAGGTAAATAGGTCAAGCTGGTCAAATGCATATGCTAAAGCAAGTATAATCACAAACTTGAAATGTTCCTTACTTAATTTCGCTTCATCCATCGCTTTATTCAAATCTTTACTGGTCATATTCTTAACCTCACTTCGTAAGATAAATGTTTTTGATAAACGATAGAATGAGTATTGTTCGTTTTAGATCAAGAGCTTTTTTAAAATCACCCCTATAGTCGCAATGGGTGAACTTTCTACCCACTGCTCTATAGAGGTGATTAATTTTTGCTATCTTTCAAGCTTTTTATTTATCAATATCAGAATTTTCTATATTCCCTTTAATAAAGTGGAAAGGCAATTAATATTCTTCAGCCAATATCTGATAAACCGGTGCCCCTTCACACTGGGCAGGCATCCGTACCCCGCCCAAGACCGCTACTGTTGGTACAAAGTCAACCTGCCGAATGATTCTATCAGTTTTAAAACCTTCTTTGAGACCCGGTCCTGCAGCTATAAAAATCGGTGAAACGGAAGTATTGCTTTCTCCGTAAGTTGTAGAGAGGCTGTCGGCATGGTCAAAGTTGTACCCTTCTGCCATCCAGTAAACGATATCTCCGCATTCCGGGCCACCATAACCCAGCAGTACCGCATCTTTGTTACGTAGAGCAACTGAAACCACACGTTTACCTGTTTTCTTGTCTCTATAACCGTATAATGCAGTTATAATCTCTTCTTCCAGCTCATATTTGTCGGCCGGATCTACAATGCCTTCAGGATCCCTGCCCTTCAAATTGATGTAAATATTACATTCTCGCACAGCAACCGCTTTTGTCTTAGACCAATCGATCTCAGGGAGCTCATTGCCATTCTCATCTTTCTTGAGGACTGTAAAGCCTAATTCCTGCATCAGTCTTACTTCAACGCCGCCACAATCACCTAAAAACTGGAGATCGTGTTTAGATGCAACCAAGCCATGATCGGAAACAATTAGAATAGTCCACCCTTCATCTAAAAGGTGTATAAACTTTCCAAGGTAATAATCTGTCTGCACATATACATCTTCCATGAATTTTGCATAGACCTCATGGGGATGACGGTTAAATTCCTTATCTGCTAAGTGTTTAACAAATTTATGTCCCTGTAGGTCAACATTATGGAAGTGAGAGAATACTACATCCAAATTCTCTGATTCGATCAAATGCAGGATAGCTTTGGCTTGCCAATCAGCAGATACGTACCAATTATCTAACATACAATCGGTAATTAAGGTTTTATCCTGGCAGCCTATATATGAAGTAGGAGGAATATAACCTACGTTCTCGATTATTTCCTTAAACAATCTTTTCGGATGGAAGACACTGTCATTTTCCGTATCCATTGCAGCAGAAACATAAATGGTCAACTTGCTGCCATCCGGCTCAAGGTTTAAAAGTTTTATGTTGCGATTAGCTCTATATCTGACATCATCCTTTATTGCTTCTGCAATAACCTCACGGCACATAACTCCCTTTTCAAGCACCACAATTGGTTCCGCTGATTTCTTATTCTTAAATATTGCGACCTTATCATATATTCCGTCTTCATTGCGCAAAATTAACGCCGGATATCTTAACAAGCCACCTGAAAATAGTATGGTAAACTCTTTTGCCCCTTCCGGAGCATTTTCCCAACCGGTAGCTTCTTTAATAGGAGATTGCTGCATATCAATAGGAAGTTCTGTTGCCGCACTTTCTTTTTGACTCATTTTCAGAATTAATCTTTTTAGGTACTTCTGACTCCATTCGTCCATAGACTGCATATCTTCATCATTTTCAATTTTCATGTTTTCCACGACACATGGTGCTATGGCATCTGACGCACCTTGGGGAACGTATCTGAGCTCTTTTATATCAACACTTGCGCCTACTAAAAATTCTTTATCCACTGTCGCCACTGCCATTCCTACACTGCCGGGAGCAGTCCCGTCCACAACCATTAAATTAGGATTATCTGAAGTTGGAGGCCAAGAAGAACCCGGCCAATGCCAAACCAAAGTTTTTTTGCCCGCTTCAGCAAAAACATTCCACAGAGGCTCAGCACGACAATTTCTTGAATCCATATTGTATTCAATCGTATCCAAGCCCCGATCAGATGCTCTGTAAAAACCGGTAATACCATGTACATTGGCATAGCATCCTGTAGCTAAAGTTGTCCACATTGGAGGGGTCACTGTAGGATGAGCGCCTAACATGACTAAATCCTCTCTGCATGCCCCTCTTTCAATGTATTTTTTAACATTGGGCATTTTGCCCTCGTCCACATATTTGCGAGTAAGTCTCGGATCCATTCCGTCTACGCCCAGTATCAAAATTTTATTAGCTAGTGCTTTCCTTTGCATTTTTCAACCAGTACCTCCTTGTAGAAACTGAAAGGTTGCTGGTTACCGGTAACCGTTGAGTTAGTTTTTAGTGTTTTTATTACAAAAAATCTTAAAAAGTTATGTTTATCGATAAACAATATAAAATTTAAACATTTTGATTTGTTAACTTAATATTAATGTGATTGTTAGAACACTATCTATATCAGGATTGGAATGCAGATATTCGTTTTTGGAATATTTAAAAGTAACTTTCGTGGATAAACATCTTCCATCGGCTCACAAAAAACTAAACGACCTCTGCTTAAACAAAAGAAGTCCCTTGGTTTTTTATATAACTCTCCGTGCAGTTTCTCACCATTTTTGCATTGCGCCATATCATAATACATGAAAACATTTCCTTAACTGCATGGAGGTGCCTACATCATGTCTTCATCAGGCTGCCGTCGACCCATTAGATGTCCGTCAGGGTTTCAATGTCAATACACCGTTACTGCCGGAGATACCATGTATTGCATAGCTCGCCGCTTCGGTGTTAGCTTGGATGAATTAATTTGGGCAAATCCCCATATTCCGGATCCCTGCGAAATTTATCCCGGCGATCGGATATGTGTACCGTGCCGCCCGAAACATGAACTGCGACTAGCCACCACAACCAGCACAGTAGATACCGGGCTTTTGGATGTGTTAATTCCCCGATTTGAAAGGCAAACCGGTTGTTCCGTTACCGTTAGCTCAGTAGGTTCGGGATCGGCTATAGGAATGGGATCAAAGGGTGAGGTGGATGTGCTATTAACTCACTCACCTGAGCTGGAAAGAAGTTATGTGGAAAGAGGTTATTTCACCAACTACCAATTGGTAATGTATAATGATTTTATTATTGTTGGCCCGCCGGAAGATCCGGCAAACATCAGAAACATGGAAAGTGCCGCCAGCGCCTTGGCGCAAATAGCCCAACACGAGGCGACATTTGTATCCCGCGGGGATTACTCCGGTACCCATCTTAGAGAGCTCAACCTTTGGGAAAGAGCGGGGATAGAACCTGAAGGTGATTGGTATTTGCAGGCCAATGCCGGCATGGCGGAAACCCTTAAGCGGGCATCGGAAGAGGGGGGTTATACACTTTCAGATCGGGGCACTTATCTGGCTCAAAGACAAAATCTTGATTTAGAAATTTTAGTAGCCGGCGACCCATTGTTGTTAAATATTTATCATGTGATGCAAGTAAACCCGGAAAGGTTTGCCGACATCAATGCACAGTGTGCCGAAGCTTTTGTTCAGTTTATGGTGAATCCGCATACTCAACGAATAATCGGTAATTACGGTGTAGAAGAGTATGGTGAGCCTTTGTTTATCCCTGCCGCCGGCAAAGATATAGAAGATATCACGGGGTAGCAAACCAACCGGTAACTGTTCGATAAATAGTCGGGGCGCATCAGCACTACTTTTTAGTAGTTGGCGATGCGCCCCGGATACTAATATTTACTTAAAACTTTTCTGAAATAGCCTTAGCCTGTGTAAAGAGCAACAGGTAATCTCTGCCACCGGCTTTGGAATCGGTTCCGGACATTTTAAATCCGCCGAAAGGATGTACGCCCACCAAAGCACCGGTGCACTTGCGGTTGAAATAAAGGTTACCTACATGGAATTCACGTTTTGCTTTTTCCAGTTTTACGCGATCCCGTACATATACCGAACCGGTAAGCCCATACTCGGTGTTGTTAGCTATTTCTAAAGCCTGATCAAAATCTTTAGCCTTGATAAATGCCAGCACCGGCCCGAAAATTTCTTCTTGTGCTATTACCGCATCAGGCTGAATGTCAGCAAAGATAGTCGGCTGTACATAATAACCGCCCAAGCTTTCCAGTGTATCTCCACCTAGCAGAAGCTTGCCTTCCTTCTTACCAATTTCTATATATGACTTAATTTTATCCAGAGAAGCTTGATCAATCACCGGACCAACCGGATGATTTTCTGCAGCCTCCCCTACAGTTAATTTACTTGCCTTTTCAACTACCAGTTGAACTACCTTGTCGTATACGTCTTCTACTACAACTGCCCGGGAGCAGGCAGAACATTTCTGTCCTTGAAAACCAAAAGCAGAGGTTACAATGCCGGCAGCCGCTTCTTCTAAATCAGCACTGCTATCAACAATTATTGTGTCTTTACCGCCCATTTCGGCGATCACGCGCTTAATATGGTACTGACCTTTAACGGTTTTAGCGGCCAATTCATTAATTCTTAATCCTACTTCTTTAGAACCGGTGAAATTAATAAAGTTTACTTTGGGATGACTTACCAGGTAATCACCAATGACCCCGCCGCTTCCCGGCAGATAGTTTACTACACCGTCAGGTAAGCCTGCTTCCTTTAAAATGTCCATGAAGATCGCCGCAATTACCGGTGTATTGCTGGCGGGTTTTAGTACTACTGTGTTTCCGGCCACAACAGCTGACGCCGTCATCCCGGCCATAATCGCCAACGGGAAGTTCCAAGGCGGAATAATCGCACCTACGCCTAAGGGAATGTATACCAGTTCATTTTGTTCCCCCGGAATTGCCACCAACGGTTGGGGTTCTGCCAAACGCAACATCTGCCGGCCGTAAAACTCTAAAAAGTCAATCGCTTCGGCTGTATCTGCATCAGCCTCCGCCCAGTTTTTGCCTGATTCATAAACCAGCCAAGCGGAAAGTTCATTTTTTCTCCGCCGCATGATGGCAGCAGCCTTAAACAGCATACCTGCTCTCACTTCAGGACTAACCTTCGACCACATGCCAAAGGCATTTTCAGCACTGTTTATGGCTTGTTCCGCCAACTCAACCGTTGCTTTGCCAACGTAACCAACAACCTGATCCTTCCGGGACGGGTTAATGGATGTAATTTTTTCTTCTGTTTCAATTTCTTTGCCGTTAATGACAATCGGATAATATTGTCCTAGTTTAGACTCTACTAATTTCAATGCTGACTTAAATTCATCTGCAACTGACGGATCATTAAAATTTTGAAAGGGTTCGTTTTTAAACTCTATCATCATTTTACTGTCACCTCGAATAACTAAATTTTAAATTAGCAGATTAAGCTAAAAGATTTTGTTGATACTGATCAAAATTCCTATATCTCCGTTCAGAAAAATCGCCGGTACTCTTTTAAGTGTTTTTTAAATCAATTCAGTCTCCAAAACCTGCACGTAAGATCAAAAAGTTTCCTGATATAAACAACGTCACCTGCCTTTCTCAAGAAAAAGGGGTTGGTCAGTACCCCCTTGAAAAGGACAGCACTAACCAACCCCTATCCCATTGGGAAGGCAAATGCTCTCCTTTTCAAACACGGAAGGCTAACCGGTTTCCCAGTTAACCCTATCGGCCAAAAACCATAGCATAAGCCTTAGGTAATTTGGCTCGGAGAGAAGTTTTTGATTATACTTCTGAAAATAACAGAAAAGCTGAAACCAAAATCCAATATTGGCGGTTTCAAGCTTGGCGGGTCACGAAATATAGTATTCTACAGTTAGCTTTAATAATCCTTTTTTCTTTAAAATGCAAGACATTTCAAAAAAACGCAAGTGCAGTATAACTAAAAAATGGCCTTGAGTGTTTGGTTACACCTTCAAAAGCGGCCGATATTGCAACAAAAGGTTTGCGGGGTAAAACGCCTAAAAAGCCAGATTGTCACGGGATTGTCACAGCTAAAAAAATGGGTTCCGGCAAAACGCCGGAACCCTTGATATACTTGGAGCCGAAGAAGGGATTTGAACCCTCGACCTACGCATTACGAGTGCGTTGCTCTACCGCTGAGCTACTTCGGCAGTTATCAGCAGATTATATTTTAAACTTTAATGTTTTATATGTCAAGGGATAGCGTGTTTATACTTTGAAAGCCACAGGTAATGGTTTGATATACTTCCCGCCAGCTGCTACAGCGCGGACCAACCCACGGCGAATGTTTATTGTGTGGAGCATTAAACAAAATTACCTTAAATCCGGCTGCTGACAGCTGCAGGGCATTATGGTAGTTATCCTCAATGATAACATCTACAGCCAGTTTTTGACAGATCGCCACTTTATCATGGCTGTTTAACAAGTGCAAGCCATGATAGGGCAGTTGATATTTTTTCAGCCAAGCAGCGGTAAGCTCTTTAAGCCGCGGATTGCGGGCAGTAATAATGTGAATTTGATGCTCACCGGCCAACTGCTGCAAATATTTATCGGCTTCTTTAATTAACGGCGCTTTGGTGATAATTTCCGCCTCTGCCTCACTCATTAAACTGATAAATTGTTTGCGGGTAATTGGAAAGGTCTTGGTGACATCATACTGCCTGATATCCTCAAGGGTTATGTTTTTACCGGTATATTTGTTTAAACAATCAACTAATAAAGGTAAGTTGTCACAAATTGTGCCGTCTAAGTCGCATCCGATAATCATCTTTTTATTGTTACTCCTTCTATTTTAAGCAGTTTTTCTTTCCAAGCCGGGCTAGCGCCAAAACCGCCTAAACTGCCGTCTTGTTTAATTACCCGATGACAAGGAAGCACCAGTAATACACGGTTTCTGGCTAACGTATTACCTACTGCCCGACTGGCATTAGGACGGCCGATCATCTCCGCTACTTGTTTATACGAACGGGTTTGACCATAAGGAATTTTTTGAATAGCTTGCAGTACCTGCCGCTGAAAAGGTGTCGCCCAGGTAAGATCAACGGGAAAGTTAAAATGGCACTTGTCACCGGCAAAGTAGCGGTTCAGCTGGACTGTCAGCTCATTAATTAAGCTGTTAACGTTATCACTTTCTGAAAGGTCTTCAGGATTTAGCTGCAGGTAATCTATCAGTGTCACCATTGCTTGAGCAGGCTGAGCAAAAGGTAATGTCAAAGCAGACAGCCCAATATCCGACCAAGCAACGCCGATCCAACCGGATGTCAGTTTAATTAGCTGATATTTCATGGCAGTAATCCCTCTGTAAGAAAGTTAGTGGGCGGTGCGGTAACCGCCCCATAAAACGATTGTTTAAAAGGTTGTATGTTCCGTACGGGCGATAATTTCATCCTGCAGTGCTTTGCTTAAGTCGCAGAAATAGTCGCTGTAGCCTGCTACCCGCACAATTAAATCCCGGTATTTTTCCGGATTGGCTTGCGCATCCCGCAGTGTTTCCGCACTAACCACATTAAATTGAATATGGTGGCCGTCCAGGTTAAAGTATGCGCGCACCAAATGGGCAAGATTATCAATACCTTCGTCGCTCTGCAGTAACTGCGGCGTAAATTTCTGGTTTAACAAAGTGCCGCCGGTACGTAAGTGATCAATTTTAGAAGCGGATTTCAACACGGCGGTTGGCCCCCGCCGATCTGCGCCTTGTACCGGAGAAATCCCTTCAGAAAGGGGCTGCCATGCCCTGCGCCCATCCGGGGTTGCCCCCAGTACGGAGCCAAAGTAAACGTGGCAGGTAGTGGGCAAAAGGTTAATGCGATAAACACCGCCTTTGGTATTTTTGCGCCCGTTTACTGCGTTATAAAAAGCTTCAAAGGCCATGCGTAACACGTCATCGGCATAGTCATCGTCATTGCCGTATTTAGGTGTTTTATTTACCAGAGTTAAGCGCAGTTTTTCATTATCGGCAAAATTGTTGCTCAGAGCTGATAACAGCTCCGCCATGGTTATATTTTTTTGATCATAAACATGGTATTTTATAGCAGTTAAGCTGTCGGTTAAACTGCCCAATCCCACACCTTGAATGTAAGTAGTGTCATAACGGGCACCGCCGGCGTTGTAATCTTTACCTTTAGCAATGCAGTCATCAATTACTATGGATAAAAAGGGAGCAGGCATAATATCGGCATAAAGCCGTTCAATAATGTTGTTTCCTTTTATCTTGATATCAACAAAGTGCTGCAGCTGCTTTTCAAAGGCGGAAAACAGTTCTTCAAAACTGTTAAAGCTCTCAGGAATACCGGTTTCTAAGCCGATTTTTTTACCGGTACGGGGATCAATGCCGTTATTTAACGTAATTTCTAAAATTTTAACCAAGTTAAGGTAGCCGGTTAAAATGTAGCTTTCCTTGCCAAAAGCACCTGTTTCCACACAGCCGCTGGTGCCGCCGTTGCGTGCGTCAATAATGGATTTTCCCTGACGCAACAGTTCTTGCACTACCGCATCGGCATTAAATATTGACGGCTGCCCCCAACCTTTTCTGATAATGCGCAGCGCCCGTTTTAAAAATTTATCGGGATTCTTTTTGCTCAGTTGAATGTTGGAGCTGGGCTGCAGCAAGCGCATTTCATCAATGACATCCAAAATCAAGTAAGTAACATCGTTAACCCCGTCTGAACCGTCTGCTTTCAGTCCGCCGGTGTTGATATTGGCAAAATCGGTGTACGTGCCGCTTTCTTCAGCTGTTACCCCTACTTTGGGCGGAGCAGGCTGGTTGTTAAATTTGATCCAAAAACACTGCAACAGTTCTTTAGCTTTCTCTTCAGTCAGTGTACCATCGGCCAGCCCTTGTTTATAAAACGGATAAAGATGCTGATCTAAGCGTCCGGGATTGAAGGAATCCCAAGTGTTAAGCTCGGTAATTACGCCAATATGCACAAACCAGTAGGCCTGCAGTGCTTCCCAAAAATTGCGGGGGGGATTAGCCGGTACGTGATCACATATTTCGGCAATTTGCTCCAACTCTTTTTTACGGTTTAAATCAGTTTCCCTGGCTGCCAACTGCCGAGCCAATTCAGCATGCCGCTTAGCAAAAGTAATAATGGCATCGGCACAAATTTGCATTGCTTTAAGTTGTTGCTCTTTGTAATAAGCTTCCGGATCATTCAAATAATCCAGGTTATCCAAAGCGGCTTGAATGTCTTTTTTAAAGTCTAAAAATCCTTTGCGGTAAATCTTATCGTCCAGCACAGTGTGGCCGGGCGCCCTTTGTTCCATAAATTCGGTAAAAATACCGCTTTCATAAGCTGCATGCCATTCCGGCGGCAGTTCCTTAAAAATAATATCCCGCATGGATTTGCCGCGCCAATAGGGAATTATTTCTTTTTCGTAAAGTTCGTATACTTCTTTATCCACGGTATAACTGATTTTCTCTCGGTTGTTTAAAACATCCAAATCTTTTAAACTGTGACAGCACAGCTCGGGATAAGTAGGTACCGCTTTGGGAGCCGGTCCCCGCTCACCGACAATTAATTCACCCTCATTAATACAAATGGCTTTGTTTTCCATCAGATATTTAAAGGCCAGCGCTCGTTTGATGGGTGCTGATTCATAACCGCAGTTACGGTAAAATTCAGTGATCAGCTTTGCCCGTTCGCCGGAAATATACGGTTTTGTTTCCAAACTGCGTCTTCTTAATTCCGCCACTCTTTCATTCATACGCTTTAGCCTCCAATCTTTGTTGTTAAACCAAACTTCTGTAATTGATTAGCTAAAACAGCCATATATGCTGCCGTTGGCTCTTTAAGGTCCGGAAGTAGGTATGTTCTGTTTAACCGTCGATATTTGTCGGTTCCCGCCCGATGGTAGGGCAAAAGGTGAACTTCATTTAGTTTGAGTGAAGTTAACAGTTCGCCGATATCATTGATATTTTTTTGATCATCGTTTATGCCCGGAATAATCGGCACGCGGGCAATAATACGCGCCTGGTTTTCAGCCAGCATTTTTAAGTTCTCTATAATCATCCGGTTAGACACACCGGTATATTTTCTATGAGCGGCATCATCCATCAGTTTTAAATCATAAAGAAACAAATCTACCAGAGAGCTAAGGCGCAGCAATGTCTCCGGCCGCGCATAGCCGGTAGTTTCCAATGCCGTGTGAATTTCCCTCTGTCGGCAGACTTTTAGCATGGCCTCTAAAAAATCAGGCTGCATCAGCGGTTCACCGCCGGAAAAAGTAACCCCGCCGCCGGATTGCCGGTAAAAAACCATATCTTTTTCAATCTCGTGCAGTGTTTCTTCTATTGACATTGTTCTGCCAACCAGCACTCTGGCCTCAGCTGGACAAACTTCTGCACATTTCCCACATTGGGTACAGTTTTCCGGATGGGCCATTGCTTGGAATTGACAGGCTTTTTGACATTCGCCGCAGCCAATGCAACGGTTCGGCCAAAGCATTATTTCCGGTTTTAGCGCTTGTCCCTCGGGATTGTGACACCACCAGCAATTTAACGGACACCCTTTTAAGAAAACGGTAGTACGTATTCCCGGCCCGTCGTGTACAGAGTATTTCATGATGTCAAAGATACATCCAGTCATTAAACAGCGATCACCTAACCTTTTGGGAATTTGTTGCTTCGTCTTGGGCCTCTGAAACGGTAAAGATATACAAACCCAAAATAATTACCGCACCGCCCAGCAACTGGAGCATTGTCGGTACTTCGGCAAAGAAAATGTAGGCTAAAACAGTGGCCCCAATCGGTTCACCGAGAATGCTTACTGAAACCACCGCCGCCTGTACATAACGCAGTGCCCAGTTGAAAACGGTGTGGCCAAATATTGTCGGCACAACAGCCAGAGCTAAAAACCAAACCCAGGTAATGGGCTCGTAAGGATAAAGCGGTTGACTTAAGGCCAAGCTTAAGGCCAAAAGTGTGAACGCAGAAGCACCATACACTAACGTTACATATGAAAATAATGATAAGCGGGCGCGCAAGCGGCGGCCGATTAAAACATAACCGGCTTCAAAAATTGCGCCGGCAAAAGCCAGCAAGTCACCCCACAGGGCTTTTCCGCCCAATTGAAAATCATTAATGCCAATTATTATGCTGCCGGCAATTGCCATGCCGGCACCAAGCACACCTTTTTTGCCGATTTTTTCTTGAAAGAGAATTAAAGCCCCAATAATAACAAACAGCGGATGCATGGAAACCAGTACGGTGGAACTGGCCACCGTAGTGTAGTTAAGGGAAGTAATCCATACTGCAAAGTGCAACGCCAAAAACACCCCGGACAATGCCGCCAGCAGGAAGTCTTTGGCTTTCATCTGCCTTATTTCCTGCCTGCCGGTAAGATATGCCGCCGGCAGCAGTAACAATACGGTAAAAGCTAAACGATAAAAGGCAATAATTAACGGTGGAGCGTCGGCAAACTTAGTAAATATCGAAGAAAATGAAGCTGCCAATACTCCTAAAAAAATCGCTAAAAAAGGGTTTACAATCGGTTTAGTATCTTGCATCTCGCCGTCCTCGTCTTTTAATCATCCAGTTAGTTAAAACTATTCTACACCTTTTTGTGGTTTTCCTTTCCGGGTTAAACTAAAGAAGTGACCGGCCATCTGTCTGCACCTTACCAACTGAAAGGAAATTCGGCTAACTACAGTTGAAACAATTCGGTAGAAAGGTAACGTTCACCCGTATCGGGCAGCAGTACCACTACCAATTTGCCTTTGTTTTCCGTGCGCTTTGCTACTTCTAAAGCTGCAAATGCCGCCGCCCCGGAAGAGATGCCCACCAGCAAGCCTTCCTTGTTAGCCAGCATGCGGGCTGTTTCTATTGCTTGATTACTTGGAACTTGAAATATTTCGTCGACTAATTCCAAGTCAAAAACATAGGGTACAAAGCCGGCACCAATACCTTGGATTTTATGTGCTCCGGGAGCGTTACCGGACAAAACCGCAGACTCTGCAGGCTCAACGGCCACAACTTGTACTGTCGGCTTTCTTTGTTTCAGTACTTTCGCCACACCGGTAATTGTGCCGCCGGTACCTACGCCGGCAACAAAAATATCAATTTTTCCATCGGTATCCTGCCAAATTTCTTCGGCAGTAGTAGCTACATGGGCGGCCGGATTGGCCGGATTGGCAAACTGCTGGGGAATAAAGCTTTTAGGGTACTTTGCCGCTAACTCTTCCGCTTTGGCAACCGCCCCGCTCATACCCTGTGCTCCGGGAGTGAGTACAATTTCCGCACCATAGGCTTTAAGTAATTTACGCCTTTCAACACTCATTGTTTCCGGCATGGTTAATATCAGGCGGTAACCTTTGATTACACAAACCATCGCCAATCCAATGCCGGTATTTCCGCTTGTCGGTTCAATGATTACGGTATCTTTATCTATTAAACCTTGTTTTTCCGCCTCATTAATTAAATTTATGGCAATCCTATCCTTAACACTGCCGCCGGGGTTAAAATATTCCACTTTAGCTACCACTTCGGCGGTGTTTGGCTCGGTAATTTTATTTAAACGCACCAACGGCGTATTGCCAATAAGTTCCAATAAGTTATTTTTTATATTCAATAGTACTACCCCCGTTTATTTTTAATTAACTTTATTTTACCATTCTACCATTAAAATTATCTAAAAAACAAAACTCCTTGCGCTTAAGCGCAAGGAGTTTTTGCAATCTATTACATCGGAGGCATGCCATTGGCACCGGACATTGGATCATTCTTTTCCGGCTCAGGCTTATCAGCAACCAAAGTTTCAGTAGTAAGAATCATCGCTGCAATGCTGGCAGCATTTTGTAGTGCAGAACGAGTTACTTTAGCCGGGTCAACAATACCGGCTTCAATCATGTTGACATAATTTCCGGTTAGCGCATCGTAACCTACGCCAACTTCGCTGTTGCGAACTTTTTCTACAATTACTGAACCTTCAGCACCTGCGTTATTAGCAATTTGACGCAGTGGCTCTTCTAAAGCCCGCTTGACAATGTCGATACCGGTTTTCTCATCCGGTACATCTGAAGAAAGCTCTTCTAAAGCCGGAATGATATCTACATAGCAAGTGCCGCCACCGGCTACAATACCTTCTTCCACTGCTGCACGGGTAGCATTTAAAGCATCCTCAATGCGCAGTTTCTTATCTTTCATTTCTACTTCGGTAGCTGCCCCTACTGAAATAACAGCTACACCGCCGGCCAATTTAGCCAAACGTTCTTGCAGTTTTTCCTTATCAAATTCGGATGTGCTGTCTTCAATTTGCTTTTTAATTTGCGCAATGCGGCCGGCAATCTTCTCTTGAGAACCGGCACCGCCAACAATAATGGTTTCTTCTTTCTTCACGGTTACCTGACGGGCAGTACCCAGTAAATCTAAAGTAGCCTTATCTAACTTCAAACCTACATCTTCAGTAATTACGGTACCGCCGGTGAGGATAGCGATATCTTCCAGCATAGCCTTCCGGCGATCACCAAAGGCAGGAGCTTTTACTGCTACGCAGTTGAAGGTGCCACGCAGTTTGTTCAGCACTAAGGTAGCCAGTGCTTCGCCTTCTAAGTCTTCACAGATAACAACCAGTGGCTTGCCGGCTTGTACAACTTTTTCTAAAATCGGCAGGATATCTGCTACTGCACTGATTTTCTTATCAGTAATCAGTATGTAGGGATCTTCCAGGTTAGCTTCCATCTTATCCGTATCGGTAATCATATACGGAGAGATGTAGCCGCGATCAAAATTCATCCCTTCTACTACTTCTAAAGAAGTACCGGTACCTTGAGATTCTTCTACAGTGATTACGCCGTCTTTGCCCACTTTTTCCATTGCATCGGCAATTAATTCACCAATTGCTGTGTCATTAGCGGAAATTGATGCCACCTGAGCAATTGCTTCTTTACTTTCAATGGATTGTGCTTGCTTTTTAATCTCTTCTACTGCTTTTTCTACAGCTTTTTCAATACCGCGCTTAATCAGCATCGGGTTGGCACCGGCAGCTACGTTTTTCAAACCTTCACGTACCAGTGCTTGAGCCAAAACGGTAGCGGTAGTGGTACCGTCACCGGCAACATCGTTAGTTTTGGTAGCTACTTCTTTAACCAGCTGAGCCCCCATGTTCTCAAGATTATTGGACAGCTCAATTTCTCTGGCAATGGTTACACCGTCATTGGTAATTAACGGAGCGCCGAATTTTTTTTCTAATACAGCGTTACGACCTTTTGGTCCAAGAGTAACCTTTACTGCTTCCGCCAGAGCATTTACGCCTCTTTCCAGAGCTCTGCGGGCATCTTCCTTAAAGACAATTTCTTTACCTGCCATCATTACAACCTCCTTTAATTACAACACTGGTAAAATACACCATGATTAGGTAATTTATTATTCAATAACAGCAAGAATGTCCATATCACGCAGAATCAGATATTCTTGACCGTCAATTTTCACTTCATTACCGGCATACTTAGAATACAGTACTTTATCACCGGGTTTTACTTCAATGGGTTGACGCTGACCGTTTTCCAGCACCCGACCCGGGCCTACAGCTACAACTTCTGCTTGCTGAGGCTTTTCTTTTGCCGTATCCGGAATTACAATACCACTCTTTGTTACCTCTTCGCTGGGTAGGGTTTTTACTACTACCCGATCACCTAATGGTCTGATTGCCACAAATACCCCTCCTTAAAAAATATAAGGTAATTTTAAATCACTTTTATTGTTAGCACTCGTATCTTGCGAGTGCTAACAATCAATTAATATAATATAGAACAAAAAAATTAAAAGCAAGTATCTGAGTGTGTTTTGACTACCCTTAATTTGCTATTTATGAAAATTAAGGGTTTTTTGCTTTTAATTCCTCCGTCTATATCCTTTTTACTCTATTTCTAATATTTTTTTTGACAGCTATTTTATATTTTGGCCTTTGGTTACTAAATTTATACACATAACAAAAAATTTTCCATACATAATTTTAGGGATTAACGGGCACATTCACCGCCCTTACCGGATAGAATTTCCAAAGCATGAGGCAAGACCGGCAGTACTGTCTCCAGACATTCCTTAACTGCTTTTGGGCTGCCGGGTAAATTAATGATTAATGTGCTGCCGCGCACCCCGGCCGTTGCTCTGGACAACATGGCCTTTGGCGTATAGCGCATTGATTCCTGCCGCATGGCTTCAGGAATTCCGGGAACTGCTTTTTGAATAACTTCCAGTGTGGCGTCCGGCGTGTTGTCGCGGGGGCTTAGTCCGGTTCCTCCGGTGGTCAGCACTAAATCAAGTTTTAAATCATCACAGCAGTAGATAAGCTGCCCTTTAATTATGTCAAAATCATCCGGAATAACTTTATAGTACGTCACCTGACCGTCGATTTGGGCAATCAATTCTTTAATTACTGCCCCGCTTTTGTCTTCACGTTCACCTTTTGCTCCTTTATCGCTCATAGTAATAATTCCTACATTGATCATTTTCGTCACCTCTTAAGTAGATACATTGTCCGCTATTGATATATAATAATATGAATTAGAGTAGTATAGGCAACAGCGGAACGACCGGGAGTCGTTCCCGGCACCGGCACGGCTAAAGCTAAAAACAGCTAATTACAGCATTAATATACTATTGTTTGGGGGACTTACACATGAATAGGCAGAAAAATTTTACAACCGTACCGATCATTAGAGTTGTCGACCAGGAGATAAATCATCAACTGGATAATGTGGTACAGGAAGTGCCAATTACACTGTTCTTAAACGGTAAAGAATTCGTCACTCTGGTCTGTTCGCCGCAAAATCTCAAAGAACTGGCAGTGGGATTTTTATGTTCCGAAAGCATTCTCTTTGACCCGGCTGAACTGCGGGAAATTAAGATTGACGAGCAAGAAGGGTTGATTTACGTCACTGCCGATACAGACGAAGCGGAACAAAGATTTATGAAGCGCTATATTACTTCTTGTTGTGGTCGCGGACGTTCCACTTTTTATTTTGTTAATGATGCCAAGTCAATGAGCGTGATTAAATCCTCGTCGGTCACTGTTACCCCAAAGCAAATTTGGCATTTAACCCAAAGGTTGGAAGAACTGTCCCAATTGTTTCGGCATACAGGCGGTGTGCACAATGCCGCGTTATGTAATCCGCACGATGTTGTTGTATTTTTTGAAGATATTGGCCGGCACAATGCGGTTGATAAAATCTTCGGTCACTGCTTTTTAAATCATATCCCCACCGATGATAAGATTATGGTTTTCAGTGGACGAATTTCCTCAGAAATTTTAATTAAAGTAGCAAAAATGAAAATTCCCATTTTAGTATCCCGTTCAGCCCCAACCGCCCTGGCCATTCAAATGGCCAATGAGCTGGGAATGACGGTGGTAGGCTTTGCCCGCAATAATCGTCTAAATATTTATGCCCATAAACAGCGTATTTTACTTTAGGGTTATTTAGCATGAAAATTGTGTTCAAATATTTTAGTAATTGCTCTGTTAACTTGGTTGATAAATTTTTGGTAACGACTTAGTAAGTTAATGGCGGTAGCGGTAAGAACCGCGCCACCGCCTTGACTTCCCCCAACCTGGGTTTCTACTAATTTAATTTGCCAATTCTCTTCTGCCGCTTTTATTTTCCCCCACGCTGCCCGATAAGACATATTCATTTCGCGGGCAGCAGCGGAAATTGAGCCGGTTTGATGAATGAGCTGCAGCAGCTCAAACAGTCCCTCACCAAATATTTCCCCGTCTAATTCCAACCAAACTTTGTAAGCTACCCGCAATCTTTCCGGGGCAAGCATTTTCAATCACCTGAGCGCCACATAATTTTACCGCAATCCCGCAAGTCGTAACCGCCTAAGGACAAAACATGCTGCTGGAATTCCGGCAGACTGATTACCTTTAATAGGCGCTGAATTACCGGTGTATCCCAATATTCGGCAGGAATACACAAATCATATCTCTCTTCTACTACGCCAATAAAGTCCAGATCCAGTGCTTGGGCGGCTGCTTTGATTCCTAAACCCGCTGTAGCGGCACCTCCGGCCACAGCAGCAGCAACCGCCATGTGGGTGTATTCTTCATGCTGGTAGCCGTGAATATCCTCCGGACTGATGCCTAATTCCTTAAGTTTATAATCTAAAAGAATCCGGGTGCCAGCACCGCGCTGGCGATTGACAAAAGTAACCCCCGGCTTGGTTAAGTCAGCCAAACCGGTGATATTGTGTGGGTTCCCTTTGGCTACAATTAAGCCCTGTTCACGATAAACCAAATTTAACAGGATTACCTCCCGATCCGGCAGCAGCCGTTTGATGTAAGAAACATTGTACTCACCGGTTTCTTCATCCAGCAAGTGAGTGCCGGCACAATGTGCTTCGCGGCGTTTTAAGGCTAAAAGACCGCCTAAGCTGCCCACATGGGCGGATGAAAGTGTTGCCTCCGGATACAGTTTGCGCAGGTAATTACCCAAAATATCCAGCGCAATATCATGACTGCCAATGACTACAGTAGTTTCATCAATCTCTTCCGGTGAGCGCAGTAAGTTAACCGTTACTGTTTCACCGGCTTGGTAGCCTTCGATATTACGAGGCACACGCAATATACCGTCCGCTCTTACCATGGACATAATTATCCCCGCCCCGCGGGATATGGGGGTAGCAATAGTTTTTTCGCCTACGCGGCCCAATTTTACCCGGACAAATTCTTCTACCCCAATCGGGGTGACCAATTTGCGGGAAATGGTGGCCTCCATCTGCGGTTCAGCCGGCGGCACAGCTCCCAGTTTGTGATAAATCAGCGGTTTAACAAAAAGCTCACAGGCCAACGCCGCCGATACCGGGTAACCGGGTATGCCCACCACCGGTTTTTTGTTTATTTCACCGAGGATTACCGGTTTGGCCGGTTTTATCGCCACGCCATGAGTAATTACGGTGCCTAATTCCCGCACCAAATCAACGGTAAAATCTTCCCGTCCGGCAGAAGAACCGGCATTAATCAACACAATATCCGCTTCTTCAGTGGCTTTTAAAATTTGCTTCTTCAACAGTTCGTAATCATCTTTAGTAATCTCCCAGCGCAGCGGGATGCCGCCCCATTGAGTAATAAAGCCGCTCAACACTCGGCTGTTGTATTCGATAATATTGCCGGGATTTAACTTACTGCCTGGCTGCACCAATTCAGTGCCGGTGGGCAGTATCGCTACTTTAGGCTTGGGATGAACCGGAATTTGATTCACCCCGCCCGCCAGTATACCGCCGATATCTACCGGGCGGATGCGGTGGTTGCCGGGCACAATCATTTCCGTAGCTACCACATCTTCTCCAATCTCTCGCACATTTTGCCTAGGAGCAGCGGCAGCGGTAATTTCAATTAAATCAGGGTTAATAAAATGCACATCTTCAATCATAATTACCGCATCGTACCCATCGGGCAGTGGGTCTCCGGTATCAACCATCACAGCCTGTTCGTTCATTTTTAATTGTACCGGTGTGGTTTCTGATGCTCCAAAGGTATCCAGTGAACGCACCGCTACCCCGTCCATTGCGGATGCATGATAATGCGGTGACGAGATGCGAGCGTATATGGGTTGTGCAGTAACACGGTTTAAAGCATCTTCGGTATTAATTATCTCCGGCTCTCCGGGCTTTAACGCCCCTACTTCCGTTAAATATTTAATATATTCTGCCAGTGCCTCTTCCCTAGGTTTATCATCTAAATACACGTCTCGTTTCATTGCAATCTTCTCCTTTTCACACACTTTGGCGGTATTTTATCGCAACCATTACATGCCAGGCGGTTTTAAAACAGCTTAACTTCAACATATTCGCCGGCTTCAACCCCCTCTTTGCCCTCAGGAATACGGGCAATGCCGTCTGCCTTGACCATTGTATTGATTAAGCCCGACTTGCCTAGCACCGGTTCGGCCATTAACTCACCCTTTTCGACATACAAGCGTACCCGGATAAAATCTTCTCGCCCGGCAGCCGAACGGGTATTGCGGGTTATTTTAGCCCGCAATGCTATCTCCTGAGCGGCATGGGAGTATTTGCCCCAGCGCACTAAGGGATCAACCAATAGGTTGTATGCCACCATAGCGGAAACCGGGTGCCCGGGCAGGCCAAAAATCGGTTTACCGTTGACGACCGCCCCAATAGTGGGTTTGCCCGGTTTAATATTAAGGCCGTGGAATAACAAACCGGGCCGTCCCAGTTCGTTCATCACACGGGCAGTAACATCACGGGTACCGACTGAGCTGCCCCCTGATACCAAAACAATGTCATTTTCCGATACTGCTTGCTGCAAAGTTGCTTTTAAAGCCTCAAAATTATCTTTTACGATGCCGTAAATTTTCGGAATACCGCCGCCTTGAGCAACCAGGCCAAAAAGGGTGTAAGAGTTAATATCTCTTACCTGACCCGGTTGAGGGACTTTTTCCGGGGAAATGACTTCATCACCGCTGGAAATAATACCTACTTTCAATTGGGCCAGCACCGGAACTTCCGTAACACCGGTGGCCGATAATATCCCTAAATCCTGTGGACGCACGCGACTGCCGGCAGCCAGTACCACACTGCCGACCGGTACATCTTCCCCCCGGCGCACTACATTTTCTCCGGGTGCTACCGGTTTGGTAACAGCAATAGTATGTTGATCAAGTTCTTCGGTGTATTCTATCATTACCACTGCATCAGCACCTTTAGGCAACATGCCGCCGGTAGGAATGGACCAAGCTTGTCCAACGGTTAACTCACCTGCAGGCTCTTTGCCCATCAGTACTTCACCGGCTATGTCCAAATAGGCAGGCAAGCCTTCAGAAGCCCCAAAGGTATCAGCTGCCCTTACCGCAAAACCGTCCATAGTGGAACGATTAAAGCCGGGCACATCTTCTTGGGCGGTGACATCTTTAGCCAGCACACGTCCCAAGCTGGATAACAGCGGCACTGTTTGATATTGAGAAAAGTTAATATGTTCTTCTAACACCTCTTGGGCTTCACGCACCGTTAACACTTTAAATAATTCCATCGTTTTCCCCCACTTTAGAAACAGCCCAATTGGCAGGCCTTAATTTTGATATTTAATTTATCAGCGGCTTCTCCGACAACACGAGGAGAAACTTTTAATTCAGCAGCAATTTTATGGGCAGCCGCACAAGAAATTTTGCCATTCACTGCCGCTTTGCGCACTGCTTCAATTACATTTTCCGGAATATCGTTCACTTCTTGTACCTCCAAAAATTCATCTAAAATTATTATTTTAGTTTATTATTTCATGCTCAGTAAGAAATATCCTGCCGGAAAAAGTCAAGTTTACTAACATACCGGTTATTTTTAAAAGCGGGTTTGCTAAGGCGCTGACACGGGCTGTATTAGGAGGATGATTTTTTCACATATGGATAAAATAATCTCTACATTTTTGCTAAAACCCCTTTCTTTTTTACTCGCTTTAGCTTATACTATTAGTAAATGATTGTGATAATTTTCCCAATCGGGAGGTGCATCCCATGAAATTATATCAGGTCATTGAAACCCTTAAATTTTCCGGAATAAAAGTCATCCCCGTACCGGGAACCAGTAATTATACCGTTACCTTACCTAACGGTCAGGTTACCAGAGTGAAGGAAAAGCAACTAATACAATTGGTAAGCGAGGTTAAAAACAGCAATGCTGATTTCCAAGCTGCCTTTCAGCAGCTCAGCATGTAGCTTATATAAGTAATGGTCAGCTACCATGCTAACACAAGTTACATGTTAGTAAGACCGGCCCATACACCCCTTTCTGCCCGCCTGTTGTGCTATCTCTAAGGCAGACGGTACTAGAAAACCAGAGCTTTCGCCTGTCGAAAGCTCTGGTTTTCTTTATGTCCATATTCACTAATTCTGCTAACCAACTCTTCTACATTTGCCGCCATTCCGAGCTGCTTTCATCAACAATTACACCGTTACTGATTATCTTCACCAATATGCGGGTTTTACAGTTAATTGGATAGTTAAGCTTAATGTCAAACACTTGTTTGGTTTGCGGCATTATGTCTACCGGCTGAGTAAGTCTTTGGTCATAAACCATGCCGTTACCGGCATCAAAGGCAGCATATACCTTGGTATTGTAAGCCGGTGCAGTTCCCTCATTTAGCACTGACACCTTTACGTGGTAATCATTTACCGTTCCCCCTGATTCCCAGGAATGGGTGAGCACCGGGCGGGATACCAAAGTTATAACCATGGCTTTACTGTTTCGATATTGTTCCGGTACAACTCCAATCGGCCAACCTTTGCCGGTGGTTTCCACGTAATAATAACGTTCGCCTTGATGTTCCCAGTAGTATCCCGGCAAATTGCCATCCCCTTTGACGCCTACGCCCATATGATCTTGAAAAGCAATCAGTACAACGCCATAACCCATCTCACGCAGCAGTGAGGCCAGTAAAATACTGGTGTCCTCACAATCTCCGCCCTGATCTACTAAGGTTTCTAAAGGGTATTTGGGGTACTCATCATAACCGGTAGACAGGTCATCCGGCACATACTGCAAACTTTGCACAAATGAAACGATAAACTCGACGGTCTCCCGCTCAGTATAGCCATATTTTTGCACATCTTTTTTAAACTTGTTAACCAAATCCGCTATATACTGATCATCCATCGGATTGGTTACATAAACTGAATAATCATTTGTTGCCGGGCGCTTTAAATTTTTAAAGTAATTGTAGTGGCCTTCATGAATGTAAATACTCCATGACCACAGCCGGTTGTCATAATACCACCGGTATTCACGGTTAATTAGGTTGCCGGAACTTAAGTCAATTTCCGGTTGCAGATCAATTGCCTGTACTTCTGCCGGTTTTTGCCCATTATCTACCGGCAAAGTTTGCTTTAAATTTTGCAGGACACCTTCCAACGGCCCTGAAAAATTCATCCAGCTTATGATAGCAATGGTGAATAGCATTAATAAAATAACAATTTTTTTCATATCAAATCACCTTAAATAAAAAGCACTTGCGTCAAAATTTCTTCAACAACCGATTGGCAAAATCCTTTTGCCATTAGTTTGTAAAAGTACTACGGGACGTTTCCAAGAAAGGTATCCTTAGATACCTGATAGCGAAAAAAGAGAGTGCGATGAAATGCACTCTCTATCATATCATTCGTTAAGCCGTTTCTTCAGCTTCTTCCTTTTCTTTTTTCTTGCGCGCTCGCCACTCAACAAACCTGATAATTTGCGCACTTAACTCATATAGCAAATACATGGGAGTAGCCATCATCAGCGGCGTAAGAAGATCCGGCGTTGGAACAATCGCTGCCGAAATTACTACAGAAATAAGTAATGCATATTTGCGCTTACTGATAGCAAATTTATAACTGATTAGTCCTAACTTTGCTAAAAAGAAGGCAGCCAGCGGCAGTTCAAACACCAGGCCAAAGGGCAGTAAAAAAACAATGGTAAAGGAAATATATCTGCCAATAGAGATCATCGGCAATAGTTCAGAGCCGCCAAATTGAAGTAAAAATTTAATTCCAAAATAATAAACCCCAAAAAACCCAAATAATATACCGACTATAAATAAAATATAAGACAGGGTAATAAACAGTGTGAAGTAGACGCGCTCCATTTTGCGCAGTGCCGGGATAATAAACCCCCAAAACTGCCACAAAACTACCGGTAGAGCCACTAAAAAGCCAAGAAAAAATGCAATTTGGATTTTGGTCATTAGTGCTTCGGTAACGCTGATGTAAACAATCTGGTTGCCCGTTACCGTAATTGGATCTAACAATATTTCCAGAATGGGATCAGAAAATACTAAACAGCCTATTGCTGCTACAAAAGTGGCAACAAGGGAAATAATTATAACCCTTCTTAGTTCCTTAAGGTGCTCTACCATTGACATTTCAACATCTTGCGAATCTATGTCCTGTGAAATCGTCAACGCCCCCTTTATGCGCTGCCTACAACCTTCGATTAACTATCAAGCACGTTCTCTTTTATCACCACGTTGATATCCTTCGGCAGCGGCAAGCTTGTCAAAGTCAGAGGTAGCAAGATCCTCACAGAACAAGTCTACTTCACCACACTTACGTTCGTCAACTGTTTTTAAATAGCTTTTACATTTTTCACATAGATATAGGCGATATTGTTTATAATCCTCCGGTGTAATAAAGGATAACTTGTCGGTGTCTTGGTTGCCGCAAAACGGACAGCCAAGTCTCAAATAACCCCATTCTGATTCGCAACGACCACAGTACAGCACGCGTTTACCATATTTGCCGGTTAACTTGGCCATCACCGGGCTTTCACCGCATACCGGACAGTACCCTTTTAACCATTTATCAATAGCTAACTGCCTTGCCGCATTTTTAGCATAGCTGCGCAGATAGAGCCTGGCTACATTGTGGGCCAAGAACTCAAACATTTCTTCAGATATCTTTAATTTTTCCGCCCATGGTTTTTGCCGGGCAACATTGTCTTTAATAATGATATCTGCCAACTCTGTTAGTTCTTGCTCACTTAGGTTGTTGAGTAAAGATATTATCTCCTCAGAAAGGAGCTGTGGACCGGGCTGCCATTTTAGGCAGGCCCGAACCACGTCTAACATTACCTCTAAAAACTGCTTTGGCTCAATACTTAATTGTACTTGAGAGAGTATTGGTTTACCCTCTAGCCACTGTGATTTAATTTCGTCTGAAAGATGTACATTCCACTCTATGGAGAGCAGCTTCTCTTCCAAATCTACTAAATCCATATAAAAGTTAGCCATTTTTCCTTCATCTGTTTTTACTTTCTCCATTAGAGCAGCTCCTTTCCTTTTTGCGGCTTAAATTAAGCAGCTTTGGTTTCATGTTCTTCATGTTCGCCTATTATATTGAAGTTTTCAGCTATAAAGAGATAAACAATTGCGGCACCGGTAATCAGCCCCACGGTTACCATAATCTCAATCCAAGACGGGAAATATCCGGGACCGAGGGCATTGTACATGCCGGTAAATACTACGTTCATCCTGTTAATAATAACGCCCGCTGTTGTAAACAAACCAAAGGCCAATAAACCACTTCTGGTTTTAGTGTATGAAGTAAAGCACATGATTATCGGTATAATAACACCAATGATCATTTCCAGCAAGAACATATTTGATTCCAGCCCACCGGCAAACACGTATCCGAAAGCCCCACGGTTAATTAAGTCAATTACCTTCCACGCCAAGTAAATAACCATTAATGTACCGGATATACGTGTTAAACTGCGCAACACTCTGATGTCAACCTGGTGGTTCAATGCCTTGCCGGCAAGGGTTGTTTCAATGCAAATCATAGCCGGGCCAACAAAGAATGACGACATCATAAAGAACAACGGGATAAAGGGTGACCACCACAGTGGGTGCAGTTTGCCTACTTCAATTAAATACAAGCCCCCCAGTGAAGACTGGTGCATCGTCGGTAAAAGCACACCGACAATCAGCAAAACAGGCATAATTTTCTTAAAGAATGGATTAAATTTAGTGAAAACCCGTTCAGTGGCGATTTCCCCAAATTCCAGCACTTGCACCATAGTGTACAGCGAGACACACCAGAAAACTTCAAACAGTACTGAATGGTAACCCCATGACACGAACGGGCGCCAGAAGTTAAACCATTGTCCGATGTCCAAAAACAGTCCAACCAGTACCAGTATATAACCAAGCAGTGAGGTAAGCATCGCACTGCGGGCAATGGAATGAAACTGGTTGCGATGCATAATGTGCACAATTAAAGCTGTGCTGTAACCTCCACCCGCCAGGGCAACACCTACCAACACGTCAAAGCCAATCCACCAACCCCAAGGCCAATCATCGTTGAGGTTTGTTACACCCAATCCGGCGGTTAAGCGGTAGACTGCAAGGCCGGCAGCTAATAAAGCCAATGCAATCATCACTATCCGCACCGGAGTTATTTTAAATGTCCACTTTTGAGCCGCCATTATATATCCCCCCTAGTAACCGAAGATTAGAACCGACTGCTCCTCTATACACCAAAATTCTTGTTTTGGTCTTTGGCGACGTCATTCCGGCGCTTGGTATAAAGATACATTAATGTAAGCAGGCCACCCCAGGCAGCAATAATAGCAGGTGTATATTTCAAATAGTTGTGTGTATATTCGGGTAGCGGTGTTTCGGTAATGTCAGTACGGAAACCGAATGTTTCAAATGGCACATCGGAAATATACAACCACGATGTACCTCCGACTTCCTTCTCCCCGTAAACCCGCTTGACATATGCAGGATTTTCCTCAATGCGCCGCCAAGCTTCTTTAATTAATTCATCACGTTCACCAAACTGCAAAGCATTGGTCGGGCATGTATCAACACATGCCGGAGCCTGGCCATGTCCCAGACGGTCGTACTTGCCGTCAGGATCAAAACAAAACTGACATTTAGATACCAACGGGAAAACCTTATCCCATTCATACTTAGGTATTTTGAAGGGACAGGCCAGCATGCAGTAACGGCAGCCAACACACAAATTCGGATTATAGACAACCGGACCTTCCGGTGTTTTATAAAATGCTTTAGCAAAGCAAGCTGAGGCACAAGCCGGTTCCAAGCAGTGCAAACATTGCTGTTTGGCAAACCTTAAAGTATCCTTTCCGTCTTTCTTGGCAACCCGATGCAGTACGGTGGTATAGGTGTAGCCGTCCATTTTGGCCGGAAACCCCAAATTATTATCAAATTCCGGTCTACTTGACGGAAGATCATTCCACTGTTTGCAGGCTGTTTGGCAAGCCTTGCAGCCCATACATCTTGATATGTCAACTAATACGCCTTTAGCCAATGTTTACACCCCCTGAGCCTTTCTGATATTGCATAGGAATGCCTTGTACTCCGGTATGCTTGAGTTGGCATCGCCTACAGCAGGAGTAATATCGTTAGCGGTAGCACCGGTAGCCAAACCTTGATAACCCCAGTGCCAAGGCATACCAATTATCTCAACCTTCTTGCCGTTTATAATAAGCGGCTTAATTGTCGGCAATACCGACGCCTTCGCTTTAATGCTTCCGCGAACGGTTTCTACGATTACTTCATCCCCCGGTTGAATGCCTTTTTCTTTAGCCAAGCTTTCTGAAATTGATACCCACATCCACGGCCCAATTTCTACCAGTGACGGACAGTTACGAGTTACCGCGCCGCTCTGATAGTGTTCAATTTGCCGGAAAGTAGTGGCCACATACGGGTATTTAACATCACCAACCTGTGCCAATCTGCTCCATTCACCCTTAAACACTTTGGCAAGGGGGTTGTTTTGCTGTGATGACATAATATTTTCCACCGGGCTTTCCATCGGTTCATAGTGCTCAGGGAACGGCCCTTCGGCAAGTCCGTTGGCAAACAAGCGCCCAACACCTTCAGGTTGCATAATAAACGGCGCTTTACCGGTCTCCTGTGGCGGCTTATTGGCAGCAAAGTCCGATACGTCATGGGCAATCCATTTCGTCCCGTCCCACTTAAACAACGCCCGCTCGGGATCCCAAGGTTTGCCGTTTATGTCAGCGGAACAACGGTTGTATAAAATTCTTCTGTTGATCGGCCAGCACCATGACCATTTTGGATAAGTACCAATTCCGCTGTCTTCAGTATTGCGGCGCTTACAATTGGGAACATTTAATTCCGGATCTATCGCCATGTAACCGGTATAAATCCACATACCGCACACAGTAGAACCGTCGTCAGCCAAATCAGCAAATGTGGATAAGGGTTTGTCTTCTTGACCGTCAACAAAACCGTTGATTTCAATGGCAATTTTTTCAATATCCGGTTCATCTTCACCGTGTGGATGCTCATAATCCCAATACATACCCAAAATGGGATCAGGAAATTCTCCGCCTTCTTTTTTATATTCGTTGCGAATTGCTTTAAATAATTCGTAAGCAATCCACAAGTCACTTTTAGCTTCACCCGGAGGATCAACAGCTTTGTAACGCCATTGCACCCAACGACCGCTGTTAGATACGGTGCCTTCTTTCTCAAATGAAAAGGCGGCCGGTAATAAGAAACATTCGGTATCTATCTTGGTCGGATCTACATCGGGGGCATGCCAGAAGGCTGCTGTTTCAGTTTCGAATAAATCTACCACAACCAGCCATTTCAGTTTTTCCATCGCTCGCCGTTCAAATGCCGCGGCAGGCCCACCAACCGCCGGGTTTTGTCCCCAGGCAATTAAGCCTTGTACATAACCTTCAGCCATTTGTTGGAAAATACCCATGTGGGTACGGTTTTTATCATCAACTTTTGGCAACCAGTCAAAGCAAAAGTCATTTTCTTTAGTAGCGTTGTCACGATAAAACGCCTTCAGCAAACTAATTAAGAACTTCGGTTTATTACTCCAATAACCGCTTTTCGGTGTCTCTACCTCAAGGTATTCTTGTAAGTTTCTGTGTTTAGAAGCAGTCGGTACACCTAAATAACCAGGTAACTGGTGACTTAACATCGCTAAATCTGTGGAGCCCTGCACGTTAGATTCGCCGCGTTGAGCGTTAACGCCACCGCCGGGCACGCCAATGTTGCCCAGTAACAGCTGCAATATGGCAATGGCTCTAACGTTTTGCGTACCGTAAGTATGCTGAGTAATGCCCATAGCATAGATAATATTTCCGGCTTTATTAGGTGCACCGGTTGAACAATAGGTTTCACAAACCTGGCGATAAATATCTTTCGGTACTCCCGTAATGCGGGATACAGTGTCAATATCATAGCGGCTGACGTGTTTTTTCAACAGTTGGAATACACAATTTGGATCCTGCAAAGTGGGATCTTTCAGTATTGTTTCGCCGTCAGTTTGATACTGCCAGGTACTCTTATCATAGGTAAATTTACCGTCTTTCAAGCCGGCTCCGGAGAACAATCCGTCTTTAAAGTCAAATTCCGGGTTAACTAAGTAACTGGCATTGGTATAATTTACCACATATTCTTTATGATATAAATTGTTTTGAATAGCATAGTTAACAATTCCCAGCAAAAACGGAATATCAGTACCCGGACGCAACGGGGCATGGATATCAGCATGAGCCGCAGATTTACTCAATCTGGGATCGGCTACAATCAGCTTCGCCCCTCTGGTTGCTTTGGCTATGCCAATCCAGCGCATTGCCTGCGGGTGAGTTTCTGCCGAGTTGGAGCCTATCATTAAGAACACGTCGGAATTTTTGTAATCAACAAAGTGATTTGTCATTGCACCGCGTCCAAATGAGTTGGCCAGACCGACCACTGTTGCCGAGTGTCAGAGGCGGGCATGGTGCTCAATATTAACAATGCCTAAAGCACGAAACATTTTATGCAGCAGATAGTTTTCCTCGTTGTCCAGTGATGCGCTGCCTAATGTGTTAATGGCAGTTGTTCGGTTGACGGTAACCCCGTTTTCGTCTACTCTTTGGAAGGTTTCATCTCTTGTCTTTTTAATCCGCTTTGCTACTTCGGTAAGCACCCAATCCCAATCTTTTTCTTCCCACTTAGTGCTTCCCGGTGCACGGTACAACGGCTTTGTAACCCGTCTGGGGTTAATGATTCGTTCACCGTCTTTATTAATTATGTTATAAGTGTCAATAATGCCATTCCCTTTCGGACAAAGAGTTCCCTGGTTAATGGGATGATCGGGATCACCCTCGGCAAAGACAATTTTATCTCCGGTTGAGTAAAGTAAAATGCCGCAACCACAGCCGCAATAAGCGCAAACTGTGTAGGTTTCTTTTACTTTAGTAAGTTTTGTAGCTAAATTGCTGTTGTTAAAGGACTGGGCAGCTACAGCCGGGGTGGCAAATAAAGTTAAGCCGGCTGTGCCCAAGCCTATGTTCCTAAGAAAATCCCGTCTGCTTATTTTTTTCATGTTCAAATTTAACCCCCTTTGGACACTATCCCGGAGTTTGCCTGTTCTTTAATTGTTGTGTTTTCAGTCGTTTTAACTCTTTTCTCTCTTTTTCAAACTCCCCTATCGATTCCGGGGCTGACCTTCATCAGAAAGTTTCAGCCCCAAAAATATCAGTCACCTGCCCCCAACTCATCCCCCCTTTCAATTAATCTCAAATAATGGTTTATAGAAATTTTTTAAAACAGAAAATAACTATTACTAGTTAATTATTAATTTAATAAAAAATTATTACTTTCAAAAAATAAAGATTATTAAACTCGTTAAAGCCTCCCCTAGACAATTATATTATAAATTTAGCAGCATGTATTAGCAGTTAATAAATTTTTTGACAAAAAGCGATAAAATATTAAAAATTGCTATATTAAAGTCATTATCTTTATAAGTTATCTTTGACAAAAAAAAAATATTCCCTTCTAAAGAAGGGAATATTTAAGCTAATTTAATAAATACCGGTAGACACAGTTGCATCCTACGGCGTCTTATTTTTAATGTTGTACCGGTTTATTTTCTTCGTGACCTAAAATATTAAAGTTTTCAACAATGAAGCAGTAGACCAAAACGCCTCCAGCTATTAAACCAACGGTAACCATAATTTCGATCCAAGACGGAATATAACCAAAGCCGTAATGATTGATCATACCGGTAATTACTACGTTCATTCGGTTTAATACAACACCGAGTGATGTCAGTATACCATAGGTAAACAAGCCTGCCCGGGATTTGCTCATCGGACTGAAAATAATGATCAGCGGTAAAATAACTCCTAATACAATTTCTATTTGGAACATATTAGATTCCAGTCCACCGGCAAATACGTATCCCCAAGCACCCCGGTTAACTAAGTCTACAATCCGCCAAATCAGGTAAATGATCATCAAAACGCCGCCTATACGGGCCAAGCTGCGCAGTACTTTAACGTCTATCCAGTGATTAAAGGCTCTGCCGGCAAGCGTAGTTTCTACACAAACCATAGCCGGGCCGACAAAGAATGATGACATCATAAAGAACAGCGGGATAAAGGGTGACCACCACAGTGGATGCAATTTGCCGTACTCAATTAGGTATAAGCCACCCAGGGATGATTGGTGCATGGTTGGCAAAAGCACACCGACAATTAACAATACAGGCATAATTGCTTTAAAGAAACCATGTAACGGTTTGGCCACTCTTTCAGTTGCAATTTCCCCAAATTCCAGCACTTGCACCAGTGTATATAATGAAACACACCAGAAAACTTCAAACAGCACTGAATGGTAACCCCAAGATACAAAGGGAACCCAGAAGTTGAACCATTTACCAATATCAAGGAACAAACCGACTAACACTAAGATATAGCCCAGTAATGATGTGAGCATGGCACTGCGGGCAACAGCATTAAATTGATTGCGATGCAAAATATGAACAATTAATGCGGTACTGTAACCACCACCGGCTAAAGCAACACCGCAGAGTACGTCAAAACCAATCCACCAGCCCCAGGGCCATTGGTCGTTCAGGTTAGTTGCCGGTCCAATGCCTACGACTAAACGGTATACAGCCAATACAGCTGCTAAACCGGCCAAAAGAAGCAACACGAATCTTACAGGAGTCATTCTGAAACTCCATCTTTGTGTTGTAGCCGCCACTTCATAAACCCCCTTTAATTAACTAATTAAAAAAAATTAGTTCATTTAGTTGACTTTCTACATGGGTACGTCTTTGTTTTCTTCTTTGGCAATTTCATTGCGGCGTTTGGTATAGATATACAGCCCGGTTAAAAGCGCACCCCAGCCAACAATTACATATGGGGTATACTTTAGGAATCCATGACTGTATCCACTCATTGGTACGGTAGGTACCTTGGTATTGAATCCGAGTTGTTCAAACGGTACGTCTGAAATATAAAACCAGGATGTGCCACCGGCTTCTTTTTCACCATAAATATGCTTCACATATCTATCGTCACTTTCAATTATTGCCCGCGCTTCAGCCAGTAACTCTTCACGTTCGCCAAACTTCATAACGTTTGTCGGACAAACACTGACGCAGGAAGGAGCTTCACCGGCAGCAACCTTTGTTGAGCACATTTGACATTTTTGTACTACCGGGAAGGGTTTATCCCACTCGTATTTGGGAATATCGAACGGACAAGCCAGCATGCAATAACGGCAACCTACGCACAGGCTTGGATAGTAAACAACCGGTCCTTCCGGTGTTTTTTGGAAAGCCCTGGCAAAACAAGCAGAAGCGCAAGCAGGATCAACGCAGTGTAAACATTGCTGCTTGACAAAGCGCAAAACGGGTTTCTCATCCTTTTTAACCGGATTTATACTGACGGTTGTCCAGTTGTTATCACTCAACCTAGGTTCTACGGCAAGAGCCGGGTCATTTTTATCAAATTTTAAATCATTCCACATTTTGCAAGCAACGGTACAACTGCCGCAACCAACACACTTTGTGATATCAATCAATACAGCCTTACTCATTTAATTTCACCTCCCGAATCAATGCGAATTAGGTCAACTTTTTAGCCTTCAGTTTATCACCGCGCGGAGTATAAGTGGTATGCAGCAACTCGTGTGCTAAATGACTCAAGGGTTTTTCTAAGAATTCATTGTAAATTTTCAATATCTCAGGGTTTTCATGACTGAGACGCAATTTCAAAGCTCTGTCACCTTTATAAATGCTATCTATACGCGCTTGACGCACTTCATCAGCCGGAGGTACAGCAGTACGCGGCGTTCCACCGCCGGAAATACAACCGCCGGGACAGCACATAATTTCAATAAAGTGATACGGTGATTCACCTTTGCGAACAGCTTCCATCAATACCCGGGCATTACCCAGTCCGTGACAAACTGCCACTTTCAAATCTCCTACACCGGGAATCGGCAGTGTAGCTTCTTTAATTCCTTCTAAGCCCCGTACCGGTGTGAGGTTAAGTAATCCTTCAGGAACATCTTGTTGAGTGAGCACAAAATATGCTGTGCGAACTGCCGCTTCCATCACGCCGCCGGTAGCGCCAAAAATCAATCCGGCACCGCTACCGTCAAATTGATCGTATTTTTCTTCGGGCAGAGAGGCCAAATCAATGCCCTTAGCCTTAATCATCCTGGCTAATTCACGCACTGTAAGAACTACGTCAACATCACGCATGTCAGGTACTTGATTGTACTTGCCTGCTGCGTTAAATTCCGGACGCTGGCATTCAAATTTCTTAGCTGTACATGGCATAATCGAAACAGATAAGATCTTCCGCGGGTCAATATTCTTTTGCTTTGCAAAATAAGTTTTAATAACAGCACCAAACATCTGTTGTGGTGATTTAGCGGAAGACAAGTGAGGAATTAAATCCGGATAATAATATTCACAGAACTTAACCCAACCAGGACTGCAAGATGTGAATTGAGGCAGCGGAGCATCGCTTTTACCGGTTATCCGATTAATTAACTCGGTACCTTCTTCCATAATGGTCAGGTCTGCTGTAAAGTTAGTGTCAAATACGTAGTCAAAACCGAGGGCTTTCAGGGCAGCTACCTGCTGACCTTCAGCAAATGTACCGGGTGCCATGCCAAACTCCTCACCGATGTTTACCCGAGTTGCCGGCGCTGTTTGCACCACTACCACCATTTCAGGATCTTCAATGGCTTTAAGTACCTTTTGTGTGTCATCGCGTTCAGTAATGGCAGCAGTTGGGCACCACAATGTACACTGACCGCAGTTTACGCAAATAACTTCATCAAATACCGGAAGCTCGAAGTAACCAAATACTGTCTGTACTCTTTCGCAAACCTCTAAGCATTGACCGCACAGGATGCACTTTTCATCATCTCTGACAATTGACGGGTTCGTAGGATCAATAGGTACCCGCCCGCGTACTTGTGTCGGGTACTTACTGGCAGCTACTTGATACTGCTGTGGAATCCAACCTGTCCCGCCAAGCGGCTCCCCAGAGCAGCCAGCCAAAGTAGCAGTGGCACCGACCAAACCCATGCTTCCAAAAAGCTTTAGGAAGCCGCGCCTGGTCATTTCTCTTTTCTGCTGTGCCTTTTGGTTTTCCATTTGCCTTCCTCCTTACTACTTTTTATTTGCGGAGTACAATTATTTTTAATAACTTGCTGCATTTAAAGAATATTTGTGTTATTCTTTAAATTGTACTCCTTAAAACCCATTGGCCGTATTCGGCCAATGGGTATAAACCTTAATTTTCATTTTTAGTTTTTTCTTCTTCTGCCTTAGCCTCGATAACATTATCCTTTGCTTTTGACTTTTCATCTTTAGTAGCACTTTTAAATTCCTTGATCGATTTCCCCAAAGCTTTGCCCACGTCTGGCAGTTTACCGGGGCCAAAGATAATCAAAACTATAACCAAAATTAGAATTAGATGTGTTGGCTGCAAAAGTCCTGAACCAAACATTAAGTAGCATCTCCCTTCGATCTTATATGCTGAAGCCTCGGTAAACCTTGGCTCAACAGTAACACATGAATTTATTTTGCAAGCGCAATAAGTTTTATTATTTTTCTAAAACGGCTTTTGTAAAAATCCATTTTTAAAATTTTGAGAAATTTAAGATTCTACGCTCCCGTATTGTTTATTTCTACTCAGTCTGGTAAAATCCTGCCGCTGTTCAACAAATTTTATAACTCCAATAAAAGCATCATAATGATATTTTCCCCTACATCATTATAACATATATTAACATTACTTACCTAATATACCGGATAAGCTATAAATAAGATTGTACATAGATATAAAAGCATAATTTCAAACCTGTATTTCTCTAATTTTTATAAAGAAAAAGGCGGACTGTTCGTCCGCCTTTTCCCAGCTTTAAGCATGTTCCTCGCTATGCCCTAAAATATTAAAGTTTTCAACAATAAAGCAGTATGCCAGTACGCCGCCTGCTACCAAACCGATACTAACCGCCAACTCCATCCAATGGGGAAAATATCCCGGTCCATAGTAATTAATCATGCCGGTAATTACAACATTTAACCGATTCATAAGCACACCAATGGCAGTCAGTGCCCCATAAGTAACAATCCCTTTTCTGGTTTTACCCCAGGGACCAAAGACAATAACCAACGGAATAATGACGCCGATAAAAATTTCCAACAGAAACATTGTCGACTCCAGCCCGCCGGCAAAGACATATTTAAACGCACCCCGGTTAATCAAATCAATAACCTTTAAGCCAAGGTAAATAATCATTATTGAGCCGCCAATGCGGGCTAAACTGCGCAGTACTCTTAAATCTACCCAATGATTAAATGCTCTGCCTGCTAATGATGTTTCCACCGCTATCATTGCCGGTCCCACAAAAAACGATGACATAAAGAAAAACAGCGGAATAAAGGGTGACCACCACAGGGGATGCAGCTTACCAACCTCAATTAAATAGAGGCCGCCCAGTGAAGATTGGTGCATTGTCGGTAAAAGCACACCGACAACTAACAAGACCGGCATAATTTTTTTGAAAAATTTATGCCATGGTTTAGCCACTCGCTCGGTAACAATTTCGCCAAATTCAAGTACTTGAACGGTAGTATAAATAGATACACACCAAAATACTTCAAACAGCACGGAATGGTAGCCCCAAGATACAAAGGGGCGCCAGAAGTTAAACCATTGACCGATATCTAAAAACAAGCCGGCCATAACCAAAAGATAGCCTAAAAGTGATGTAAGCATCGCGCTGCGAGCTATCGAATTAAACTGCTCACGGTGCAAAATATGAACAATTAGCGCCGTACTATAACCTCCGCCGGCCAGAGCCACACCGCACAACACGTCAAAGCCAATCCACAGGCCCCACGGCCAATGATCATTTAGATTGGTAGTCGGCCCTAAGCCCACTACCAAGCGGTAGATGGCTAAAACAGCGGCTAATCCGGCTAAGGCAGCTAATATTATTCTGGTGGGAGTTATTTTAAAACTCCATTTTTGAGCTGACATTTTCTAACCTCCCGATTAGTTGTTATTGCATATCGTTATTTTTCTTATTTTCATTAGCCACTTTGCTGCGCCGCTTGGTGTAATTGTACATCAACGTCAACAAACCACCCCAGGCAGCAATGATCACCGGTGTGTATTTCAAGAAATCGTGGCTGTACTCGGGAAGCGGTCGTTCAGTTACATCAGTGCGGAAGCCAAGTTGTTCAAAAGGCACGTCAGATATATAAAGCCAATTGGTTCCACCGGCTTCTTTTTCTCCGTAAATATGCTTAATATACTTGTCATCACTGTTAATACGTCTTCTCGCTTCTTTAAGCAATTCTTCCCGTTCACCAAAAAGCATGGTCTCATTTGGGCAGGTGTCTACACAGGCCGGTTTCTGCCCGTGACCGAGGCGATCATACACTCCTTTGGGATCAAAACAAAACTGACATTTGGCCACTGCCGGAAAAACCTCATCCCACTCATATTTCGGCATATCGAACGGGCAGGCAATCATGCAATAACGACAGCCAACGCAAAGATGTTTATAATAAACCACCGGTCCTTCTGCCGTCTTTTGGAACGCTTTAGCAAAACAAGCAGAAGCACAGGCCGGCTCCAAGCAGTGGAAGCACTGGCTTTTAGCAAAACGCAAAACTTCTCTGTTATTTTTTTTCGCAACGCGGTGTCTTACCGTGGTATAGGTATTACCGTTTGTTTCCGCCGGAAAAGTCAGGCTGTTGTCAAAATCAGGAATTTCAGCGGGTAAATCGTTCCACTGTTTACAGGCCGTCTGACACGCTTTACAGCCCGTACATCTGGTTATATCAACAAGAACGGCTTTAGTCACTGCCTACACCTCCCTACGCTTTTCTAATGTTGCACAAAAATGCTTTATATTCCGGAATACTGGTGTTGCCGTCGCCGACGGCCGGTACCAAGTCATTGGCAGTAGCACCGGTTACCAGTCCTTGGTAGCCAAAGCACCAAGGCATGCCGGCTATTTCGATCTTTTTGCCGTTTACTACCAAGCCTTTCACTACCGGGGTTACCGATGCCTTGCATTTAATCTTACCGCGCACCGTTTCTACCCAAACATCATCTCCCGGCTTAATTCCCCGTGCCTGAGCCAGTTCTTCAGATATCGACACGTACATGTACGGGCCGATTTCAGCTAATGTCGGCGCATTACGGGTAACTGCCCCGCTTTGGTAATGCTCAATAGAGCGGTAGGTAGTGGCCACAATCGGATATCTGTCGTCACCCACTTCAGCCAGCTTAGCCCAATCGCCGCTTCCTTCGAAAATATTGACACAAGGAGTGTTTTGCTGTTTGGATATTTGGTTTTTCACCGGACTCTCCATTGGTTCGTAGTGTTCCGGAAACGGACCGTCAACTAACCCGGTAGCAAAGAGGCGGCCGTGGCCCTCAGCATTCATAATAAACGGTGCCTTTCCTGATTGCTGCGGCGGAACGGTAGCGGTAAAGTCAGGAACATCACGGGCGATAAGCTTGTCCCCGTCCCACTTAAACAGCGCGCGACTTTCATCCCACGGCTTGCCGTTTATATCAGCTGAGCAGCGGTTGTACAATACGCGGCGGTTCAGCGGCCAAACATAAGAATATTTGGGGAAAGTGCCGATACCGTCATCCTGATTAGAACGCCGCTTACAGTTAGGTACACCTAATTCAGGGTCAACTGCCATATAGCCGGCATAAATCCACAAACCACAAGCGGTGCTGCCGTCGTCTTTCAATTTGGCAAAACTGTCCAGCGGTTCATTTTTACCGACTTCATAACCGTTAATTTCTATCGCTATTTTATTAATATCCGGCTCGTGATGTCCGGGAACATCATAATCCCAGTTCAAATTCAAAATCGGATCAGGGAATACCCCGCCCTTTTGATACTCTTTGCGGATGGCTTTAAACATTTCGTTGGCAATCCATAAGTCACTTTTCGCTTCACCGGGAGGGTTAACAGCCATGTAACGCCATTGAATCCAACGTCCGCTGTTCGACACACTTCCTTCTTTTTCATAAGAAAAGGCTGCCGGAAGCAAGAAACATTCGGTTTGAATCTTCTTCGGATCAACATCAGGCGCGTGCCAAAAAGCTGCTGTTTCCGTTTCAAACAAATCAACGGTAACCATCCATTTCAATTTTTCCATTGCTTTACGGCCAAAAGCCGCTGCCGGACCGCCAACCGCCGGATTTTGCCCAAAAATAATAAAACCTTCCACATTACCCTTAGCCATTTCTTGGAAGATACCCATGTGGCTGCGGTTTTTACCGTCTAATTTGGGCAGCCAATCAAAGCAAAAATCATTTTGCTTTGTCGCGCTATCACCATAAAAAGCTTTTAGCAAACTGATGAGAAACTTCGGTTTGTTGCTCCAGTATCCACCGGCCGGAGTTTCTTTTTCTAAATAATCCTGCAGATTTTTATGCTTTGTTGCATCGGGGGTGTTCAAATAACCCGGTAATTGGTGGCTTAACATTCCCATGTCGGTAGAACCCTGCACGTTGGATTCGCCGCGCTGTGCATTTACGCCGCCGCCGGGCATTCCAATGTTACCCAGTAACAGCTGCAGCATAGCACACGCTCTTACGTTTTGCGTTCCATAGGTATGCTGAGTAATGCCCATCGCGTAAATGACGTTGCCTACTTTGTCAGGCGCCCCGGTAGAAGCAAAAGTTTCACATACTTGACGGTACACATCTTCCGACACACCGGTGATGCTGCATACCGTTTTTATATCGTAACGGCTGACATGCTTTTTCAGCAGTTGGAAGACGCAGTTAGGATCCGATAAAGTCATATCTTTTTTAATGGTCTCCCCGTCTTGCTGAAACTGCCAAGTAGCTTTATCATAAGTAAATTTACCGTCTTTTTCATTGGCACCGCTAAACAAGCCGTCTTTAAACCCAAATTGCGGGTTAACTAAATAACTGGCATTGGTATAGTGCAGTACATATTCTTTTTGATAAAGATCATTTTGTATTACATAATTAATGATCCCTAAAAGGAAAGGCAAATCGGTACCCGGACGAATGCGAGCATGGATATCCGCATAAACCGTAGATTTAGTTAAACGGGGATCAACAACAATCAGCTTAGCCCCTCTTTCTTTTTTGGCTTTGCCAATCCAGCGGATTGCCTGCGGGTGGTTTTCCGCAGAATTGGAACCAATCATCAAAAATACGTCACTGTTTTTGTAATCCACAAAGTGATTAGTCATTGCCCCACGTCCAAATGTATTGGCCAGACCGGCCACTGTGGACGAGTGTCAGAGGCGGGCGTGATGTTCAATGTTCACAATACCCAGAGCACGAAACATTTTGTGCAAAAGGTAGTTTTCTTCGTTATCTAAAGACGCACTGCCCAAAGTATTGATGGCAGTGGTACGGTTAACTACAACACCGTTTTGATCTACTCTTTCAAAGGTTCTGTCCCGAGTTTCCTTTATCCGTTTAGCAATTTCACTCAGCACCCAATCCCAACTTTTTTCTTCCCAATGGGAACTGCCGGGTGCCCGATAAAGAGGTTTAGTTAAACGCCTGCGATTGATCACTCTGCCCTTTTGTTTTCTCTCTATAACATTGTAAACGTCAATAATGCCATTACCCTTCGGACACAAGGTACCTTCATTAATCGGGTGATCGGGATCACCTTCAGCATATACTATGCGCTTGCCGTCTGAATACAGCAAAATACCACAACCGCAGCCACAAAAAGCACAAACTGTAAAAGTTTCTTTCATTTTGGTCAGTTTAGTTGCCAAGCCGCTATTAGCCACTTTTTGGGCCCCAGCGGCAGCTGCTGTTGAAGCACCAAACAAAGTTAAACCGGCTGTACCCAAACCAATGTTTCTTAAAAATTCTCGCCTGCTTAGGTTTTTCAACCGTCTTACCCCCTTAGTTCCCTATTTAGTTAATATCTGTCTCTTTAGCGGACTTTGCTTGTAGTGCATTTTCTTCTTTGGTCGCACTTTTAAATTCACGAATAGATTTACCCAAAGCATTGCCTACATCGGGTAGCTTGCCCGGACCAAAAATGATCAGCACCACAATCAAAATTAAAATTAAATGGCTGGGCTGCAAAAGACCGGAGCCAAACATTTTCCCAACCCCCCTTTTAGTTAAATTGCATTAGCTTGGCTTGAACTAAAACATAAAATTAGACAAGTTATTATTTATTTCGACATCACTTGTCAAAAAAAATTCCCCTCGTTGTAAGAGGGGAAACTATTCAGATATGAACATAAGTATTTTAACACTTGCTAGATAAATTGTAAATACAAATAAGCATGGATTATCAATGAAAGCTTTAGGTGTTTACATAGTATAGACCGCTTCTTTGGACATTAAAGTTATACCGTTGGAACGCAGGGCTTCAATGGCGAGTTCCGGCTGTTCCACTCTAAATACCACCAGTGCCTTTTGCGGATCTTTCTGCACAAAGGCATACAAATATTCAATGTTTATACCTACATCGTTTAAAACCTGCATCGCTTTGTTTAGTGCACCCGGCCGGTCATCTACTTCTACTGCCAGCACATCCGTTGTGCTTACTGCAAAACCGGCCGCTCGCAGAACATTTTTGGCTTTTTCCGGATCATTGACGATTAGTCGCAAAATGCCGAAATCAGTAGTGTCTGCAATAGAAAGTGCTCGAATATTAATTTCATTTTCACCCAACACCTCAGTTACCTTTGCTAAACGGCCGCTTTTGTTTTCCAGGAAAATGGAAATTTGCTCTACTTTCATATCCTTCACCTCCCGTAAATTTAATCCATCAAACGCCGGTCGATAATCCTCTTTGCCTTTCCGGCAGTGCGCGGTAGTGAATTAGGTTCCATCAGTCTAATTTTGGCGGAAATACCTAGTACACTTGCAATACGCGCTCTTATACGTTTTTCTAACTCCTCTAGGCCGCGTACTTTATCTGAAAACAGGCGGTCAGAAATTTCTACCTGAATCTCCAAGTCATCCATTGCGCCACGCCGATCAACCACCAGTAGGTAGTGCGGTTCTGTTTCGCCAAACTCCAATAGTATACTCTCAATTTGAGATGGGAACACATTTACACCGCGAATAATCAACATGTCATCTGTACGTCCGGTAATCCGGTCCATGCGTATAAAGGTGCGTCCGCAGGCACATTTTTCTTCATGCAATGCAGAGATATCTTTGGTGCGATAACGCAGTATGGGAAAAGCATCTTTTGTTAATGAAGTAAACACTAACTCTCCTTTTTGACCGTACGGCAACGGCTCTAAAGTTTCCGGATCAACAATCTCAGGAATAAAATGATCTTCAAACACGTGCAGGCCTTGTTGACACTGACACTCACAAGCAACCCCCGGACCCAATACTTCAGATAAACCGTAAATATCCAAAGCTCTAATGTTCCAGCGCTCTTCCAGCTCCTTGCGCAGCGCATCGGACCACGGCTCAGCCCCAAAAACACCGATTCTCAGTTTAATGCGTTCCCAGTCAACACCTCCGGCATGGGCCTCTTCCGCCATGTGTAAAGCATAAGTAGGAGTACAGGCTAAAATAGTGGTGCCAAAGTCCTGCATTAACATCAGCTGCCGCATTGTATTACCGCCAGATATCGGCACTACTGTAGCACCTAGCAATTCTGCTCCAAAATGTATACCCAGCCCACCGGTAAACAAGCCGTAACCATAGGCATTTTGGATGACATCATTTTTAGTTCCGCCTGCCATGACCAAGCAACGAGCCACCAAATTACCCCAGGTTTCTAAGTCTTTTTTAGTATATCCAACTACGATTGGTTTTCCGGTAGTACCGCTGGAAGCGTGTAAACGCACTACCTCTGACAGTGGAACGGCAAACATTCCAAAAGGGTAGGTATCTCTTAAGTCTTGTTTGGAAGTAAAGGGTAAGTGCTTAATATCTTCTAAAGTTTTAATGTCTCCCGGCTCAATCCCTTTTTCAGCAAAGCGTTGTTTATAAAAAGGTATATTGTAAAGTCTCTCAACTAGGGCTTTTAAGCGTTTTAATTGCAGCTCTCTAATCTCTTCCCGCGGCATTGTTTCATATCGCTCTTGCCAGTACATCCGGGGTAATTACCTCCTTTTTTGTTCTATAGAATTAATTATAGATATCTGGTTACTATTCAACAAAATGTTTGTCATCCCTGCTACAAAAATTTAATAAATTCAGGCAGTTTACCCCGGCAGACACAGCGGCCCGTTTCGTCAATCAATCAACAAGCCTTTATTGCTTTTCACAATAAAACACACAGTCTAAACCTTTGAATTATAAGTTATGCACAGACTTATCAACATTATCCACAGATATCATTCCACAGAACCTGTGTTTTTGGGGATAATTACAAGATTATTACAGCTCATTTAGTTTTAGCCCCGGCACTGCATTTAGCGTTAACGGAGCAAATTCCCCTCTCAAATACTTTTGATATCCGGCGGCGGCAATCATGGCAGCGTTGTCGGTGCATAAAATTAACGGTGGAAAGTTCACCGCAATTTGTTTTTCAGCGGCTTTTTCTTTCATTTGCCGGCGCAATAGCCCATTGGCCGCCACTCCGCCTGCCAGCACAATCGTTTGTACCCGATGCTTTTCGGCAGCCATGATGGTTTTGTCCACAAGGACATCCACAACCGCCTGTTGAAAACCGGCCGCTAAATCAGCCTTATTTACTTCTATACCCTTCTGCTTTGCCTGATTAAGGTAGTTGAGCACCGCAGATTTTAAGCCACTGAAGCTAAAATCCAGACTTCCTTCTTCTAAATAGGCGCGGGGAAGCACAATGGCATTGGGATCACCTTTTTGGGCCAAGCGATCAATTGCCGGGCCACCGGGATAACCCAAGCCTAATGCCCGCGCCACTTTATCAAAGGCCTCACCGGCAGCGTCATCCCGAGTGTGCCCTAAAGTTTGAAAGCTGCCGTGGTTTTCAATTAAGACTAAATCAGAATGGCCACCGGAAGCAATTAAGCAAATCAGCGGAAACTGCAAATCCGGCTGATGCAAAAAGTTGGCATAAATATGGCCGGCAATATGATTTACACCAATCAGCGGTATGTCCAGCCCATAGGCCAGCGCCTTAGCTGCAGACACCCCGACCAATAGCGCCCCCACTAAGCCTGGCCCGTAAGTAACTGCCACCGCATCAAGGTCTTGGTAGGTTAAGCCGGCTTCTTCCAGTGCTTCAATGATGACATGATTTATCAGCTCCAAGTGCTTGCGGGAAGCTACCTCCGGTACTACCCCGCCAAATTTTTGATGCACCGGAATTTGCGAAGCAATAATATTTGATTTTATCTGCACGCCATCTACCACTACGGCGGCAGAAGTTTCATCACAAGAAGTTTCAATTCCCAGTATTGTTACACTCATCTTTTTACCTCGCTAGTTCTTTTATGTCCCAAATTAGCTTGAAGATTTGGGTTCCACATAATAATGGCATCTTCATTGGTATCAGTGTAATAATTTTTGCGCATCCCCCGTTCTTCAAATCCTAGGCTTTTATACAGCCGGCGGGCATAAATATTAGAAGGGCGTACCTCCAGCGTCATGCGGTTAATCCCCTCACTACGTGCTTTATTAATCAAGTGGCACATCAACCGGTAACCTATTTTACGATGACGGTACTCCGGCGCTACTGCTATATTAGTCACATGTGCTTCATCTAAAATCATCCACATACCGGCATAGCCAACTACTTGTCCATCAACCAGTGCCACGGTATAATAGCTTAATTCGTTATATAGCAGCTCATAGGTAAATGCATGAGCTGACCACGGGGTAACAAAAGAGGCTCTTTCGACCTTGAGCACTTCAGGGATATGTTTTAACTCCATTTCGCTAAATTTAACTTCCACAGTTGCATTTTTGTCTTTCAGCCCATTTCACCTCAGCTTCCGACTGGCGAATATATTCCGGTATCAGGGTCAGCGGATCTACAGTCAACCCGCTTTTAAACATTTGCATGCCAATTTCAGCCACGGCCGCTCCGCGGGGCAGCATGACAGATATAGAAGAGTAGTCTCCCCGTTCCTTAAGCGCCGTTTCTATTTCATGACGGTATATCTCAATTCCGTCACCTAAAAACAATATTCTTTCATCCCATTGGTTTAATATTTTAATTAGCTCCGCCATCGGCACCGCCATTGGTCCGGCCAGTTTTTCACCGCCGCGATATACTCCGGCATAAACTTCATTTTTACGTGCATTTAATATCGGACATACTAATCCGCGGTACCCTGTCAACGGATAAGCCAAGGCATCTAACGTGGGTACGGGCGCTACCGATAGGTTAAGTACATGAGCCAGTGTTTTGGCAATGGTAACACCGATACGCAAACCGGTAAAGGATCCCGGCCCCTTTGACACCGCTATACAGCTTAAATCCTGAGGAGTGATCCGTGCATCGGCAATCACTTCCTTAATCATCGGCAGCAAGTTAACAGAATGGGTGCGCTTGTTATTAATAAATCTTTCTGCCAATACCTTATTTTCATCTACAACTGCCACACCGGCCACCGGTGTAGCGGCTTCAATTCCCAGTACAAACAATTTTAGCCAGCTCCTCAATAATATGATCATATTTTGGTCCGTGAGCAATAAATTTCAATAGGCGCTCATTTTCTCCCTGCCGTAATATTTCCAGCTCCAGATAATGTTCCGGCAGCACTTCACTTACCTTGTCCGCCCACTCTATTAAAGTTACGCCATCACCGTAAAAATATTCTTCATAACCTAAATCTTCCATATCTTCGGCCCCATTTAGACGATAAACATCCATATGATAAAGGGGGCAACGGCCCTGATATTCATTAATCAAGGTAAAAGTAGGACTGGTGACATGTTCTCTAACTCCCAAACCTGCCGCTACTCCTTGAGAAAAGTGTGTTTTTCCCGCTCCCAAATCTCCGTTTAAACAAACTATATCCCCGGGATTAAGATATTTACCGAGAGCCAAACCAATGCTATAAGTATGGCTAGGCGAATGCGATTTTATTGTAAGCATATTTCCACCTCATCAATATTATAAACACCGCCCAACAATTTCAACACCCTTTTTAAAAAGAAAAAACACGTGCTTTATTACCAAACACGCGTTAAATTTACTTATAGAGCCAGTTCGCTGTCTATATAAGCTAGTTCACGGTTCCAACTGTATAATGCAATCGCATCAATTATATCCTTGACATTGAAGGGTTTTGCCAAACATTTAATTGCGCCCATCTCCAGCGAGCGCTTAACCACTTCTTCCGAATTATTAGCGGTCATCATTATTACTTCGGTTCGTGGAGATATCATTTTAATTCTGGTTAAAGCTTCCAGACCATCCATTACCGGCATGCGAATATCCATAAAAATCAAATCCGGTTTTTTATTTTTCACCGCTTCTACCGCTTCTAAGCCGTTTGCCGCGGTAAAAACGTTATGGCCGGTTTCAGCTATTAAGGTTTGTAACAAGTAACGCACACCTGACTGGTCATCAACCACCAAAATATCGAGCACTTCTTTGCCCATTTGCTTTTTCACCTCTTCGAACCTAATCACGCTTATTGTACACCTACATAACAATTGTTGCATGTTATGTATTTTTTTACCACTATGTTCTGGTATTCGATAATGTTCCTTTATTTTCCTGCTAATTAAATACTCTTTTGCCCATTTATAAAAATTTTTTCCACTTGGCAACGTGTATCAAAAATATCTCTGTCCAATATAACTATATCGGCATCTTTTCCCACTTCCAGACTGCCAAGCCTGTCTTCTAAGCCAAGTATTTCAGCGGCGTTTATGGTAATGGCCTTTAAAACCTCTGCTTCCGGCAAGCCACCTCGCACAGTCAGTGATGCAGATAATGCTAAATATTGAACAGGCACTTCGGGGTGATCTGTCATAATGGCAAATTTAACGCCGGCGCGATACAATTCGGCGGCATTTTTCAGACTCATCCCCGCCAATTCCACCTTGGCCCGATTAGAGATAATGGGCCCAATAACAGCCGGTATTTGTCTAGCCGCTAAAAAATCAGCTACTTTATACCCCTCAGTACAATGTTCAATGACAATTTTTATGCCAAACTCCTCCGCAATGCGCACCGCGGTGACAATGTCATCCGCCCGGTGAGCGTGTACTCTCAGCGGTATTTCTTTTTCAATTACCGGGCGTAACGCTTCATATTTTAAATTGCGCTCCGGTGATTTTTTTTCGCAGTAGTTAATTGTCTCGATTAACGTTTGACGCAACATGGCCGCATTAGCCATTCGCGTCTGCGGTGACTTTTTTTTACCGCCGTATACCCTCTTGGGGTTTTCGCCCAACGCCGCTTTAATACCCACCGGCCTTTTAACCAGCATTTGATCAACTATTGTGCCGCCGGTCTTTAAAACCGCAATTTCACCGCCAATAATATTGGCACTGCCTGGGGCAACAGCTACAGTGGTAACGCCGGCGGACAAGGCATCAGCAAATGCAACGTCGGCGGGATTAACAGCATCTATTACGCGCAGGTGAGGAGTGATGGGGTCGGTGGCCTCATTGCCGTCATTACCTTCTGTCCGGTATATTTCTTCAACAACCCCCACATGACTGTGGGCATCAATAAAACCCGGTAGCACCAGCTTTCCGGTTGCATCAATTATTTCCGTCCCTGCAGGCAGTTCTATATTTAAACCAACTGCCGCTATTTTGCTACCGTCAATTAACACTGTGCCCCGTTCAATAACCGGGCCGCACATAGTGTATACCGTTCCACCGCAAATTGCCAACATGTAAAAAATCCCCTAATTTAATGTTATTATTGTAACATTTTAGGATTTTCAGTTTTACTAAAAATCGATACAGTATTCGTTAAATTATTTCAAATTCCTGCCCAGAGGCAAATATTCTAAATCTTAATTGTTTTTCTACTAAAAGCGACAATTTTTGTCATATTACTACAATGAAGATATTTTTGGCAAGTATAAAATTTATGGAATGACAATTAAAATTGCAGGAACATGCCCAATTTCACTATAGATTTTGTGAAATTGAGTCTTTTTAACAATGGCTCTCGTATTTCTCTCCCAGTAACCAACTAATAAAACAATTCTACTTTTGAATGCCCGTGAAACTTTAATTTTATTTTTCCATAATCATTGAAGATTTAATAAATTCCTCAAAGATTTTACGAGCGTAACAATCAGTTTTGTACATTATTTCCGGGTGGTATTGTACACCTAACACAAATTTTTTATTTTTATGCTCAATTGCTTCAATAACTCCGTCCGGAGCATATGCGGAAACTCTGATATCTTTACCCGGCTTACCAATCATTTGATGATGAAAACTGTTCACTTTAATTGATGTTGAATTGCAAAGTTTGGCCATCAACGTACCCTTTACCGGAGTAACAGTATGCGTAGGATACCATTTCGGTGCTTCTTGCTTGTGCTTTATCGGGTTTTTAATTTCTTGGCCAATATCTTGACACACCGTTCCTCCGGCTGCAACATTAATTACCTGCGCTCCGCGGCAGATCCCCAAAATCGGCAGATCTTTTTCCAGTGCCATTTTTGCCGCATACAATTCCGCGGCATCTGCTTCGGGAGAAATTTCACCGTTTAAGGGATGAGGCTGTTCACCAAACAATAAGGGATCAATATCTCCGCCACCGGGTAATAGCAACCCGTCACATAAATTTAGCAAGCGGTTAATATTATTTAACGGCGCAGTAACCGGCAGCACTAACGGCACTCCACCTGCGTCCGTTATGGCATCAAGGTAATATTTGCTTAACCAAACCCGCGCCGTATTATAATCGTAACGGGCGGTAATGCCAATAATCGGTGCCGACATTTACACCCTCCTCACTGTGTAAGGTTGCTCAACACATTATATTCAACTAACCGGCTGTCATGTTCCAGCACCACGGGCCTTTGCAAACAAAAAGGACTGAAGCACTACGAACCTTTTAGTTCACAGTGCATCAGTCCTTAAAAATCAACTAATGCTAAGCTTATTTCAATAGCTTTTTTAACTTCATTCATTATCTCTGCATTTAAAGAACTGACTCGTTGCAGTAACCTGCTTTTGTCAATTGTTCTGATTTGCTCCAGTAAAATCACTGAATCTTTTGTCAGTCCGCTGATCTCACTGCTGATTTCAACATGCGTGGGCAACTTGGCTTTTGAAATTTGCGATGTTATCGCCGCAACAATGGTAGTCGGACTGTATTGATTGCCAATATCGTTTTGCAAAATCAATACCGGTCTTGTACCACCTTGTTCCGAGCCAACTACCGGACTAAGTTGAGCGTAGTATATGTCCCCACGCTTAATGGACATATTAACTGCCCTCCGCTAGGGGTAAATATTCATCCGCTTCATCTTCTAATCTAGCCTGTTCCATAGCCACCTTTAAATTAATATGGGCCATTTCCAGATAACCTTTTTTCATTTGCTCGCGCAAATGCCAACGCTTTCTTTCCTGAATATAACTATACATTGCCTGACACATCAGTTCTCCGCGATCTAACTCTTCCTTTTCAGCCAGGCAGTCGATTTCATCGATTAGATTATCAGGTAGGCTTATTTCAATTTTTTTGTAATTCACCTACCGTACCCCCTTAGCATTGTTTTGTCCTAATAAATAATTATATACCGTTACCATAAATTTTATGATATCAGAAATGTGTTAGGTTAGTATTAAATTGCTGTATCATCTTTTGCTGCTACCGATTTTCGCGAAAGAGCAATTTTACCGGTGCGTACCATTTCAATTATGCCATGGTCACGCAAGACGGCACTTAAGGCATCAATTTTCTGCTCATCACCGGTTAATTCTATTACCATTGTTTCTGGGCTGACATCAACAATTTTAGCCCGAAAAATTTCAACAATATCTACGATATCGGAACGTTTTTGCGGATCAGCTTTTACTTTAATTAGAGCCAGTTCCCGGTTAATAGCATCCGGACCTTCCATACGCAAAATTTTAATGACGTCAACTAACTTAGAGAGTTGCTTAATTACTTGGTCCAGCTCTTGTTCATCACCTTGCACAACAATGGTAATACGCGTAATGTCCGGGTCTTCGGTTAAACCGGCCGCAATGCTTTCTATGTTGAACATCCGGCGGGAAAGCAAACCGGAAATGCGTGCTAACACACCGGGTTTGTTTACTACCAAAACGGACAAACTATGTTTCATAAACATCCCAGCCCTTTGCTACATTCACAAAAATATATAATATATTATCACAATGTTACCGGATTTTCCACTGGAAAAATAACATTGTGCGGGCAGAGAGTGCTTGCTTACCCATAGATGACTGTTCGCTTTTTTCTAGTACTTGGTTAAATACTCTTCGATTTCCCAAGGATGCACCTGCATGCTATAGCGCTGCCACTCAATAGTTTTGGCTTCTATAAAACGATCCAAAACATGGGGGCCTAAGGCCTCTTTAATCACTTCATCCCGCTGCAGTTCACGCAGGGCCTCTTCTAAGTTTTTAGGCAGACAGCCAATACCTGCTTCGCGGCGTTCTTCAGGTGTCATTTCATAGATGTTGCGACGACATGGTGCCGGTGGCTTAATTTTGTTTTTAATTCCTTCCAGCCCCGCTTTTAAGCAAACAGCCAACGCTAAATAAGGATTGCAAGACGGGTCGGGACTGCGCAATTCAATGCGGGTAGACATTCCGCGTTTAGCAGGGATACGAATAAGCGGACTGCGGTTGCGGTCAGACCACGCGATATAAACCGGTGCTTCATATCCGGCAACCAAGCGCTTATATGAATTAATCTGCGGGTTGGTAATGGCGGTAATTGCCCGTATATGTTTCATCAACCCGCCGATGTAGTACATTGCCACCTCACTGAGCTGATTGGGAGCATTAGGATCATAAAAGGCATTTTTATTGCCGCGCATCAGTGATTGGTTCATGTGCATGCCGGAACCGGCAACGCCAAAAATCGGCTTGGGCATAAAAGTGGCATGTAACCCATGGCGTTGGGCAATAGTACGCACCACAAATTTAAAGGTGACAATTTTATCTGCTACATCTAAGGCATCAGAGTATTTAAAATCTATTTCATGCTGCCCCGGCGCTACCTCATGGTGAGAGGCTTCAATTTCGTAACCCATTTCTTCTAAAGTGAGCACCATATCCCGACGAGCATCCTCTCCTAAATCTACCGGGGTCAAGTCAAAGTAACCGGCACGATCATGAGTATTGGTGGTTGGCCGCCCGTCGGCATCGACATGAAAGAGGAAAAATTCCGCTTCCGGACCGACATACATGGTATAACCCATTTCATTAGCTTCGGCAATTGCCCGGCGCAGTACATAGCGGGGATCGCCGATAAACGGGGTTCCGTCGCTGTTGTAAATATCGCAAATTAAGCGGGCAGTAGCACCTTTGCGGGGCTGCCAGGGAAATACCACAAAGGTATTGGGATCAGGATGTAAATACATATCAGATTCTTCTATGCGCACAAAGCCTTCAATTGAAGAACCGTCAAACATCAACTCGTTGTTCAATGCTTTGTCCAACTGTTCTACTGTAATCGCCACATTTTTTAGCACACCAAAAATATCAGTAAACTGGAGGCGAATAAATTTAACGTCAAGTTCTTTACACATTACCTTGATATCTTCAGCAGTATACTTTGGCACTTAGGTACACACCCCTTGTCAGTTTTTATCAGTGTTAATAGATAAAGGGCCTACAGCATGCCCGTAAATACAGCATCACCGTAAGGCCCCATTGCCTGCACGCTTATTATGTTACTCCATGGAAGCTTTTATTAAATCACTGCTACATTATAGCACAACACTGCCGTTCATAAAAGGTAAATAATTAAAGCTATGTTTATTTTAGGTTTGATTTTTTAACTCCTCTTGAAGCAAGGTAATGGTGCGCATTTTAGCGTCACGTAACTGCCGCATCATTTCGCGGGTTGGTAAATCGGTAATCTGCACCATTAATTCATTATATAGATTTTGGTTTGTTAACTCAATGCCCAAAGCATTAGCCAGCCATCGGCGTTTTTTATTCCAGGATATTTCATCTAAGCAGTCATACAATCTGCCATGATAATGCCGGGCACATTGTTCCAGCTCTTTAAATATTTTCTTTAATTTGGGATCGTTTATTTCTTCAGCAGCTTCCGCATAAACATAAGCCGCTTCTCTTTCCCTAACCATCATAAGATATAAGGCAGTTTGAATTTCCATTTCACTAAAGATCATCTGGCACCACCGCTTATTGTCGATAACTGAAATATACATTGCCGTGAGCATCTATGCCGGCTAAGTATACATCCGATAAATTCTGCACCCCTTGTTTTGTCAGCTCTCGCTTCAACCAGCCGCGATCGTAGTTTAACCGAACCAAGTTTTCATCAAGCACTTTTCCGTCTTCAATTAATAGCAGCGGGTTAACTTCCGGTGTACATTTTAATTCTAAATCCCGAGCAGTTACCGGCCACAGCTCAGATTTGGGAATAATGCTAATTTTACCGCAAGTTTCCAGAATGGCAAACTCAACTTGGGACACATCATTTAACCCCGCTCCTCTAAGCTCCGCCATTAACATCCAAGCCGGCACTAAAGCACGGCGCATGTTTTTTCGCAATACCACACCGTTTTTTATCAACATAATCGGCCGACCGGAAATTAATTTGCCGGCAGTGCTGTTTACCACGGAAAGCTTAGATAAGGCAAAATGACAAATTGCCACCGTCAGCATGGCAACAATCGTTTGCAGAAAGGATACCTGCCGGCTAATCAGCGGTGTGGCCGCCATCCCGCCAAAAAGCCACAGAAAAACAAAGTCATGTCCGTCAAATACACCGGAAGAACGGTGGGGTAGCAAAAAACTTACAGCTAAAATTAGCGCACCGACACCTAATACTGCAAAAAAACTATCTAAGCTAAACATCAAATGTCACCGCCGTTAACGCCCACAGATATATAAATCACCATCGGGCAGCAGCGCAGCAAAAAATACTGCTGCCGCATTAGGAAAACCCTGCTTTTGTAATTCTTTTTCCAACCAAGCTCGGCTTAGGTGCAGGCGTTTTAAATTAGCAATGTCTATCTTGCCGTCATATATAAGCTGTGTAGGCGGACAGGCCAACCGGTTGGGTAAACCTAATTGTTTTCTGAAAACAGGCTGGGCTTCCGGTTTTTTTATCACACTGACTTTGCCGGTAGCTTCCAAATATGCACTTTCCACCATCGCGGGATTAAAAGCCCCTTTTAGCCGCAGTTGCCCTAACAGGTTGTCTATCGTCATATTGGCCCGGCGCAGGTTTTCTCTACTCATTCGGCCGTATTTAATCAAGGCAATCGGCCTAGATACCATTAAGCGCGGTAACTTTAAATCCAAATATGAGAACATTATTCCCAACCCCGTTAAAATAGCTATGGCAATCAAGGCAAATATTAATGAAGAATTGGCATTCAGAATATGCATGCCGGATATGCCGACCACCGCTGCAGTGATCAGATAGTTATGGCGAGACATCACCCCGACATGGCGAAAATGCAGCAGCCGCGTGGCAATAACAACTGACAAATAAATCAATACTGCCCGCAAAGCGATAAAGTACAGCGGCAGTGTCTCTGCCCCCCACCAAAAGCCGTGCCAATTCAATGTTCACTCACCTCAGTTGATATTATGACTCACCGCAGTATTGATTTATAATAATTCCTTTTAATTTGCCGCTGCCACAATTTACTTGCCCTAATATTGTCATAATAGCATTGTACAGATCTATATAAATACTGCTAAGAAGTGCTCATTATCGGGTACTCAAAGGAGGAATAAAAACATGGCTAAACTGCGAAAGTTTTTCCCCGGCGGCAACACCAGTAAAGGATTTTTTTCTTATTATGATTACATAATTGAAAAAGACGCCACTAGAATAATTGCCATTAAAGGCGGTCCTGGCGTTGGAAAGTCAACATTTATGCACTGGATTGGTGAGCAAATGCTAAATCGCGGCTATGATGTAGAATTTCACTACTGCTCGTCAGATAACAATTCACTGGATGCGGTGGTTGTTCCGGCAATTAAGGTTGCACTGCTGGACGCCACTGCTCCGCATATAATTGACCCGCGTTTTCCGGGAGCGGTAGATGAAATACTGCACTTAGGCGACTTTTGGGATGAAGAAAAGCTACGCGCACAAAAACAAGAAATTATCACCGGCACCCGACGGGTTAGCCGACTGTTTAAAATTGCCTACTGCCAGCTTGCTGAAGCATATGTTATTAAAAACGAGTTAGACGGCTACTACGAAGAAGCCACCGGTTTTGCCGGTGTGAACAAAATCATTCATGACATTGCCCAGGCAATTACCAGTAAGGCAACAGCGCAATTTAATTTTGAGCCTTATGAACGGCATCTTTTTGCCACCGCCTTTACTCCCGGCGGACATGTGCATCACCTAGACAGTATATTGCAAGATGTAGAAGAACTGCATTTAATTGCCGGCGAAGCCGCTGCCATCGGCTCAAAAATAGTGGGCATAATTGCCGATACAGTAAAAAGGCATGGCTTAAACAGTGAAGTATATCACTGCCCGTTAGATCCGGAAGAGGCAGATTTACTGGTTATTCCGATGCTGAAAACAGCCGTGCTGAAAGATATCCCCGGTTTAAACTTTAAACCGCAAGATATGGCAGGTATTAAGCGGATTAAAGTGTATAACTTAGATCAATACTTAAACAAAGATACACTCACTGAATACCGGCAGGAAATCAAATGCTGCCACGAGCGTCTCCATTCCGCCCTTTGCCGGGCAATCAAATATATTGCTAAAGCTAAAGCAGAACATGACATTTTAGAAGCTTACTACATTCCGGCGATGAACTTTGCAGCAATCAACGCTAAGCGGGATGAAATTTTACAGCGGATATTAAAGTATGCGGAGGAATTCTTATCAAGATAAAACATTAGGCGCCTACAAAAGGCGCCTGTTTTTTACTCTTTACTGTCTGTCTATCTTAATTAATATCGTTCTAACTTAGTTTGTATTATTTTATGTAGCTCAGCGTCATCTATCTCATGGTATATGTGAACTATTTTTTAAGAATTCTGTAACGCTCTCTGGCTATAATATGGTTAGCTATATCTAACATGGCCTCGATGGATACTTGTAACAGATTCCCTTTGCATGAGTTACCCAACTTTTTATTTACCAACATTTCCCAGTAGGTTAATTTTAGCACAGAATTACCCCATACACCACTTATTCAGCATGTATTTTTAGTCATTAGCAAGAAAATACTTATATATAAAATATTAAAGCCGGCGTTACAGAATTGACGCCGGCTTTAATTTAAAGTTGGAGACGGGTTGTTTGCTATTATAAAGAAGTTTTTTCGTCTTATATCTTAAATTTTTCAACGGAATTCTGTAGGTCATTGGCAATATCAGCCAAGTCTTGAGCAGAAGCACTCATTTGTTGAGTTGTAGAAGTGATTTGTTCGTTGTTGCCGGCGACCTGTGCCATGCCTTCACTGGTTTGTTTAATGCCGTTAGCCAGGTCATTAACAACATTTACTACAACTTTTACCGCCTCTTGAATTTCAGCTAATGCCTTGCCGGCAACCGCACTGTTATCTACACATTCTCTTTCTTTTTCAGCAGTGATAGCAATTACTTTGTTAATGCTATCAATCGAGCTTTCCACCTGTTCGATAATTTTGGCAATCTCTCCGGCGGAAGCCGAAGACTGTTCGGCAAGTTTCCTTACTTCATCTGCTACTACGGCAAATCCCTTTCCGTGCTCACCTGCTCGGGCCGCTTCAATGGCAGCGTTTAACGCCAGTAAATTCGTTTGTTCGGCAATACCGGTAATAACATCGGTAATTTTGGCAACTTGAGAGGATAGCTTTGTTAAATCAAAAATCTCTGTCTGCAACCTCTCAGCATCCTCAACTAATTCGTTGATTGTGGTCGTTACCGCATCAACGGTTCTTGCTCCTGCACGTGCTTTTTCAGCCATTTGCTTAACTTCTTCTTCTGCTATAACCGCCATATTATATCCAGTCTCTGCCGTTGCCGACACCTCACTTGTGGTACTGGCCACCTCTTCCATGGTCGCACTGATTTCTTCACTGGCAGCGGCTAACTCTCTACTGTGAGAAGCTAAGTTTTGAGCATTAACCGTTACACCCTTAATCAGCCCACCTAAACTTTCCGCCATTTCATTTATACTGTTAGCCAACCGGCCGATTTCATCACCGGATTTAATGCTAACTTTGTTTTGAAAATTGCCCTCAGCCAGCATTTTGACTTCTTTCTCCAACATGGCAATAGGTTTAATAATTAATCTATTAGCTAAGGTTACTAATAAAAACAAGCTAATAACAAACAACGCTAAACTGCTGATGATCATTAAAGATATTGCTTCTTTAATTAAAGAACTGGTAGTTTCTTTGGAAACACCGACATTAAACATTCCTACTACATTTCCGTTGCTGTCTTTTATCGGATGGAAGGCAGTTTGATATAAATTGCCCGCAAATACCTCTTCACCGTAATATTCTTTACCTTGTTTTAACACCGTGTCCGCTATTTCTTTCGATACCTTGGTACCCACTGCCCTGGTGCCATCCGGATTTTTTAAGTTTGTCGCAACCCGGGTATCGCCTAAATATATAGTCACTATGTTACCGGTTAATTCACCGATGCGATCCACAGCGGCAAAATTGTCATTCATTAAGTTAAAACCTTTATAAAGCTCATCACCTTCTAACCGCCACGAACCTGAATACCACTCATTGAGTAATTCATTAGCAAATGCCAAGTCACTTTTTGCTTTTTGTATTGCCGCACTGACGGCAACCTTTTGTGAAGATTGATATTGAATAATACCCACGACAATAACCATTAAAGACATTACAACAGCTACTAAAATGCCTAACTTAAAGCGTAATGAAGCCTTCACATATCCCCCTGCCTTTCCTAAATATTAAAATTTAGTGTTGCTACTAACCATTATTTTCTGCTCTATATCTCCCCCCAACTAGATGCAAACCTGCAGTGTAAACATCATTATCAGCACCCAGCAGCTTTATGAGAATATTAGAGCACAAACCTCCCGGATAGCGCGCAATGATAAGCTATTGCCGTCGATTGATTCCAAAAAACACCCTTTTAAACATAAAAAAAGCACTGTTAGCAAGTATTTTTTTAAGAAGCTTTTTATACAATATATTTTTGGGGATTTTTATTTTGCCGATATCGTGGAAAATGCAATTAAAAACCTTTATTTCAATTATGTAAGGAACGTATTTTCCTTAAACTGATAGTTTTACACTTTAACTTTCATTAATTTTGCCTACTGGAAAAATATCCTAACAATGAGTTAAATTATAAGACAAATAATTATAATTTTCAACTATTTGTTGACAAAATAATCAAAATTGCGGGGAATTTTTATGCGAAATGCTTGTAATATTTAGGGGTTGGGCGTAGTCCGTATAATATTAATGCCAGCGTACAGAATTGACACCGGCTTTAATTTAAAGTTGGAGGCGGTTTTTGGCTATTAGAAAATAAGTTTTTTCGTCTTGTATCTTAAATTTTTCTACGGAAGTCTGTAAGTCAGTAGCAATATCAGCCAAGTCCTGAGCAGAAGCACTCATTTACTGAGTTGTAGAAGTGACTACGGCTAATCCCTTTCCGTGCTTACCTGCTCGGGCCGCTTCAATGGCAGCGTTTAATACCAGTAAGTTTGTTTGTTCCGCAATACCCTGCCTTCCCCAAATATGTAAAATTTAGTGTTGCTGGCTAGCCATTATTTTCTGCTCTATACACATCACATCCCCAACTAGATGCTAATCCTGCAGTGTAAATATCATTAGCATCACCCAGCAGCTTTATGAGATTGTGGCGTTTTTTCTTTCTCTCTTGTCTACCTAGAATTCCGAGTTTTCGCATATAATTTTTTAGAGTAGTAATGTCAACATCAAACATATCTGCCAGCTGTCTGGGAGTGGTCTTTTTATAATTTTCCTGTATATATTTGGCATCATAGGCTGTCCACTGTACATTTTTCTTATAAGGTTTGTATCCCAACTGATGGGCGCGGTTACTGATATAACCGGGACTAAAAACACTGCCGGCTATTAAAGCCACTGTATAGGCAGTTTTATTTGCATATTCATGGGCAATAATTTTATCTGCCATTTCTTTATTTTTAACGTTATATCTACGCATTGGACTATCATATTCCTTTCGTCATAAACCAATGTTAGATTGTACTCGTTGATTGATTCTAATACACTTTCTTTCTCTAGAAAGACTCCCTTTTAACATAAAAGATACATTTATAATAAAAACAAAAGTTAAATTGTTAGCAACTAACTTCCCAATGTAAATTAGTACTCATATTTGCCAACTCATTAAACAGATTAACAGTTTTATCGCTAATGCTTTTAGACACCGTATTAATAAACACCTTAACTAAATGAGGATCAAATTGTGTTCCTGAACATTTTAAAATTTCCTCTATTGCTTCACGCATGCTCTTGGCTTTTTGATACACTCTTTCTGTAATCATAGCGTCAAAAGAATCCGCTATGCATACTATTCTGGCTTCTAAAGGTATTTCAAAACCTTTCAACCCCTTATAGCCCGACCCATTCCACTTTTCATGATGATATTCAATAATAGGCAGATAATCATCAAGCTCTTTATACTGCTGCAGCATTTCTACACCGTAATCGCAATGCTTTTTAATTGTTTCAAACTCATTGTTATTTAGGTGGGCTTTTTTGTATAATATACTTTTAGGGATTTTTATTTTGCCGATATCGTGGAGAATGCCGCCAAAAAACATTTTTTTAGCTTTAATTTCGGAAAAATTTAATTTTTTTGCTACTAAAAAACTAATTAACCCCACATTATAAGAATGATCAAACAGCGCGTGGTCAAACGATTTTATTAAACAGCTAAAGTAATCAAGATACAAAAATACTCACCCAATTCATAAATGTTTCTTTGTGAAAAATATCTGATATAAACAACGAGTTAGATTATAAAACAAATTGTTATTTTTTTCAACAATTATTTGACAAAATGCTTAATATTACGGAGGAATTTTTATGTCACTTAAAAAAATTGTCGCTAATAATCTAAAAAACTTGCGCATGCAAAATGGCTTGTCTCGAAAAGAAGCAGCAGAAAAGTTAAACCTAACCAGCTCCTATCTCAGTTATTTAGAAAGAGGGGAGAGAACGCCGGGAATAAATATAATAGAAAAGATAGCGCAACTTTACAACGTTGAACCCTATATTTTACTAACAGACCCCGAAACAGACTACTATCCATACTTTAAAAGTAAGCTTGAGCGTATATCTTCATTCGGGCACATTCACAAACAATTTATTATGCTAGTACTGGATGCATATATAATGGCATTAGATAACGGATTTCAAAAAGCGGAAAGTTAACCGGTAGCGCGCCGGTGTCAAGTTTTCTTGTTATATTATGCTTTACCTGAAAAAAATTAAAAGACCGGCAGAGTGAAATCTACCGGTCTTTTACATTTGCTTCAAGCTATATAATTTTTAAAATACCATTTTAAAAATAGAGGAAATGGTAAATAAAGCTACACCAAAAACCATTAGGAAGGCAAGCAAGTACCCTTCTTTTATAATCATTCCTTTGGATTTTTCCTCTTTATGCTTTTCCAAGTTACAAATATCACCCCTTAGTATAGTAGCATTGACATTTTAAAAGACTTAACTGAAACAAAAAGTGCTTCAAACCAAAAAATTTACTTGTAATGTTAACGCTAAAACAACCAAATGCCAACTAATTAGTTTTATTATAACATATTTCATTTTGCGCACAAATTGGAATAGCCACTAATTTTTTACTTTTTTAAAGTCATCTTCTAATAAGTTTAGATACTGATCTAATATCGTATAAACAAACCGCAGATGACTTAAACCAAATGACGCTATTTTATCAAGCCTACTTTCTAGATATCGGCAGTCATCTGCTTCTGAATCCATAAGTAACATATAAGGCTCAACATTATAAAATCGAGCAATTTTCTCAATAACCTCTACTCCCGGCGTTCTTTCTCCTCTTTCTAAATAGCCCAGGTAAGAACCGGTTAAACCTAACTTCTCAGCGGCTTCAATTTGGGATAAACCGTTTTTTATGCGTAAACTTCTAAGGTTTTTGGCTACAACTTTTTTAAGTGACATAAATTATCCTCCGAAAATAAGCATTTGTTAATAGTGTGTATCTTTTTAGTATTATAGCCCTAACAAAATAGGACCAAATGCCTAAATTATATTACATAAAAAGCGTTATTGCAAATATACTTAAAATTTAAACAAATTTTAGCTCACCGGTTTATCATAAAAAAACCGCTTTTACTGCTTTCAGCATAAAAGCGGTTTTACCTCAATCTTTGAAATAGCATCTTCAAAAGTGCTATATTATATATCTTTATTGTGTGGAGGAATAAATAAAATTCTTATGTCCCTCAATGTATATATTTAATTATACTTTAAACTTTTCTACACTTTGATGAAGATCTTCGGCAATATTAGCTAACTCTTGGGCAGAAGCACTTAATTGCTGAGTTGTAGAAGTAATTTGTTCGTTATTTCCGGCAACCTGCATCATGCCCTCACTGGTTAGTTTAATGCCTTTTGCTACTTCCTCAACCACTGTTACGGTATGTTTTACCGCTTTTTGAATTTGATTTAGTGCCTTACTGGCGGCAACGCTGTTGTTTACACATTCCTTTTGCTTTTCGGCAGCAGCGATAATATCTCTGCTCATATTATCAACCGACTCCTGTACCTGTCTAATTATTTTAGCAATATCTTTAGCCGAACTTGAAGACTGTTCAGCAAGTTTTCTTACCTCCTCGGCCACTACGGCAAACCCTCTGCCATGCTCACCCGCTCTGGCTGCTTCAATAGCAGCGTTTAACGCCAGTAAATTAGTTTGCTCTGCAATATCGGTAATAACTTCTGTAATTTTTCCAATTTGAGACGACAATTTAGTTAAATCAGATATTCTTACTTTAACCTGCTCGGTATTCTTTGTCAGTTGATTAATTGCTTTTGTTACCGCACCAACTGTTCTTGCCCCTTCACGCGCTTTAAGGGCTGTTTGATTGGCTTCTTCCGCTGCTGCAACTGCACTGTTGTAGCCATTTTCCGCAGTTGCTGACACTTCGTTAGTGGTACCGGCTACTTCTTGCATGGTGGCGCTTATCTCTTCACTGGCAGCAGCTAACTCTCTACTATGAGAGGCTAAATTTTGAGCATCTACCGTTACATTTTTAATTAATTTACCTAATTTTTCCGTCATCTCATTTATACAGTTAGCTAACCGACCGACCTCATCACCTGAATTAATGTCAATTTTATTTTGAAAATCGCCTTCAGCCAGTTTACTGACAGCTTTTTCTAAAGTATCAATAGGCTTTATTATTACTTTATTAGCTAATAACATTAACAACAACAAGCCAACGGCAAACAGCACTATACCGCTGATAATTGCTAAATATGTAGCTTGTTTAACTAAACCTATAGTAATTTCTTTGGAAACACCGACATACCACATTCCTATTACTTTACCGCTACTGTCTTTAATTGGTGTGTAGGCAGTTTGATACAAGTTGCCTACAACAACCGCTTCGCCATAATAATTTTTACCTTGTTTTAATACTACATTGGCTACTTCTTCGGAAACCTTAGTACCCACTGCTCTGCTGCCATCTGCTTTTTTTACATTTGTGGCAATTCTGGTATCATTTAAAAAGATGGTTACTGTGTCACCGGTTAATTCACTGATGCGATCCACAACGGCAAAATTGTCATTCATTAAAGTATCGCCTTTATATAGCTTGTCTCCTTCTACCCGCCACGGCCCGGGATACCATTCATTGAGCAGTTCTTCACTCAAGGCCAAATCGCTTTTTGCTTTTTCTACCGCTACACTGCCGATCAAATTCTTAGCAGACAGATACTGAATGCAACCCATGACAATGACCGTTAAAAGCATCATAACCGAAAGTAAAATACCTAACTTGAAACGCAGTGATGCCTTCATTAACCCCCATACCCCTTCCCTAATGATTTTTTTGATCAATAACGTCAAAGTTTGATGTCCGCTTAGAAAAATGCACCATAAAACATAATATTATCATCTATATTTATTTATAGCATAGATTTACAATCCGTGTAACTAAGGATTTACTAATTTTTGGACAATTGTACAAATATTTATAAACATTTAGAGATAATTGGCGTTGACTTATACTAAACCATAAAAAATATCGGTCTTAATGTACACCGGTAAAATTAAATTTTATAAAAGCATCTTTGGTTATAGATGTTGTTCTGTTCCATGCCGTTAAAGGAACATTTCTTCACCGCCTTTTTTAATACCAATAGTTTCACAGCTGGAATATTTTAAAGTTCTGAAAGTATAGATAACGATTGAATCTTCTTTTTCATTAATTACTTGACGTATTTCAGCCTTTAGTTTGACAAAGTTAGCCTTAGAAATCTCTCCTTCCAGCACGGAATTTTGCACCCAGTGAAGATATTTTCTTGCAATTTTTAGTACCTTAGCCACCCTTTTTACGTTAACATCGTAAACAAGAATGACAAACATAAGTGTTCACCGCCTGTTACCATTCTGCAACAAAAGGTTGATATTCTTTTTCGCCCATTAGATGCTTTTCTAGTTTGTATAATTCCAAACGAATTATTCTGCGATAAGAAACCGGCCGACCAATACCTTTGTGTTTGATGGTAGTTTTTAATTTAGCGTCAAGTTCCTGTAGAAAAACCTTTTTAGCTTGATCTTTCATCACTATACCACCGCCCAACTCATCAAAATCACTGAGAGTAATCATTCTTTTGCCTAACACTGAAAAAATTAATCTATCAACTATTATCGGCTTAAATATTTCGGCTAAATCTAAATTTAACGAAAACCTGCGGAAATTTGTGGAGTGCAAATAGCCAATGCGCGGGTCTAAATGGGTTTTATATATTTCACTTAAAATGATAGTATACATAACGGTGTTACCAAAACTAATCAATGTGTTTAGGTGATTTTTAGGAGGACGACGCGAACGCTCTTCAAACAAAAAATCAGGATTACGGATGATCCGGTCAAATGCATGATAGTAATATTCCCGAATATTACCTTCTATTGCCATTAGCTCACTTATATTATTAGATTCATTCAGCGCTTCAGTTAATTCACAAATGCGTTCAATTGTTTCTGTAAATCCGCCAATCCGATTATTATAATATTTAAGTACCTGTCTGATATTTCTGGCTGCTCCTCGTACAAATTGCCTGGCCAAAAAAATTCGTTTTTGCGAATCTAAATAATATTCAGCTTGTTTAAGAGTCATGTAACCGGAATTTAAGTGTTCCCGTGGATAAAAGCTGCCCATATAATAACCATAGTGACTAAAGTAGTGCACAATAATTTCTTTTTGCGAAGCAAATTCTAAAAACTTTTTATTAAAAGTAACTTCACCAAATACTTGTATTTCTCCGACATCCTCAACAGGTAGATATTTTTTAGTATTATCTGTTTGGAACAATATGGTGTTTCCTTTACGTTTTAGTTCACCATTACTAAAAATATATAAAGTCTTTTTCAAAATCCTCACCTCATCAGGCCCAACATAATTCTAGGTAAGCACATTTGTCGCAGAATTTGTTTCTCTCTGCAGGAGGTGGACATGTTTGATTAATAATTTCCTGAATATCTTTAGTAGCTTGAGTTAACCTGTTAATTAATTCTTCGTCCAGTTTGACGATTTCTTTTTTTCTTTCCCGGGGAAACATTAATTCACCGGTAGCTGATATTCCCCTGTTATGTAGCTCCAGCAGATAAAACGCCAGCTGCATTTTTGCGCTTTCTTTGTATTTGCTGCTCTTTTTTACTTCACCGATAATTAAACCGTCTTTACCTTTTTTAACAATGTCAATTTTTATACCCCCTAAAGATATTTCTTTTTTATCGCGGGTATATGACTGCCCGGCAAAAAACCTGCCAAGTACCACATTAGCATCATCTTGATCGGGCGTTATTTGATGAGCCATTAACCATACTTCACGCTTACAAATGTAGTAGTACCAAATTAGTGTTCCACCAATATTAATTTCTTGCAAAAGTTTCACCACCTTGTTTTAGTTGTCAGTAGTTAGTTAGTGGTTAGTTAATAGTGAGCTAGTTAGTTTATTGGTAGTAACGTTTAAATCTGCGCAATAAAAAAAGGCAATCAAAACAATCATAGACACCCATGTCGCCTATGCGGCACCATCAGCAAATGAAAATTAGCAGATTGTTGCCTCTTTAATTATGAGCACGCAGGACAGATTCGCCGTAGCCTTATCGAAGAACGAGCTCGGGAAATTAACCGCATTCAAAAATTTCCGGAAGGGGCCAACATCAAACTGGCTTCCGTAGTCACCGACATAATGGGCAAATCAGCACGCTCCATGATCAAAGCAATTATTGCCGGCGAGGAAGACCCCATTGCATTGTCTGAACTGGCCCAATGCAAGCTGAAAAAAAGAAACCGGAATTGCAACGCCCTTAAAGGCTTGATTGGCTCCCACCAGAAACTGATGTTAGAAACCCAATTGCGCCATATTGACTACTTCAACGTAGAAATCAACAGACTAGACTTAGAGATTAAAAAGCAGATGCTCCCTTTTGAGGAAGAACTGGTATTGTTGGACACCATTAACCAATTCCCCTCCGCCGCTCGAGCCAAAATACTTATTTGTCCAGTCAGTATCACGGCCTTGCTGCAAGACGCGGAGCGAACCGTGCTGCTGCTGCAGTTGCTCATAGCATTCTAACCATCGTCTACCAGATGCTTAAACGCAAGCAAACTTATATTGGGCTTGGTCCTACTTATTATGAAAAACGCAAACGCAAAACCATTGTCAATCAATCCATCAAGAAGCTGAAATCCCTTGGATACAAGGTCACCGCCGAATTAAATGCCTAGCCCTTACTATGTATTTAATGTTATATAGTCCAGTTATATATCTTTCTGCTGCTGGATCCTTATTTTGAAAAATAATTGAGTCTAGCTTGGTACATTATTGTCTTTTTTGAGGAGCAGTACTTTTTAACTTTCAGGACAGGTAGTGTCAACACCGGTTTAAAATTCCCCGATTTCTCCGGTGAGAAATTCCCCACCCTAGTGTAAAATTATCTAGCTTTCATCATCCCCCTTACTAAGGCATAAGCCTGATTTTTTCTTGTTTTTCATGCGGTAACTGGAGCCGCGAATGTTAACAATGCTAGCATGGTGCAATAATCTGTCCAAAATGGCAGTAGCTATGACACTTTCACCAAATATATCAGCCCATTCCGTGAAGCTCTTGTTGGAAGTAAGGATAATACTCCCGTTTTCATACCGCTCGGATATGATATTGAAGAATAAAGATGCTGAGAGCTTGTCTAGCGGATGGTAGCCAATTTCGTCAATTAAGAGAACTTTCGGACGTATATACTTTTTCATCTTCTTTTTTAGGCGATTTTCCTCATAAGCTTTCTTTAGATCGGCAATAAGTTCATCAGTCTTTACAAAATATGCAGTTGCTCCCTGGGCAATAGCTTCCATAGCAAGGGCTACCGACAAATGCGTTTTCCCCACTCCCGGCGGTCCTAAGAAAACTACATTCCCGGCCTCATGTACAAACCGTAAAGTGGCCAATTCTTTAATTTGCCGTTCATCTACTGATGGTTGAAAAATGAAAAGTCAAAATCGGCAATAGTCTTCTGGAAGGGAAGTCGTGCCATGCTTAACCTGGTTTTAAATGCACGGTCCTTCCGGGCTGATAATTCTTCCTCTACCAGTGTATTTAGAAAATCAAAGTATGTTTGGTCTTTATCAACTGCTTCTTGAAGCCGGTATTCTAAAGTTCTGGCCATTTCTTTTAGCCCCAGTTCGGTAAGATGTTCACGCAATATTTCAATCTGCAGCATTGCTATACACCTTCCCAAACCAGGGATTCATAGTAGTCTAAAGGCCTTTTTTCAACCTGAGGCGGTTGAAGCACTGTTACAGAGTTTTTTCTGCGCTGGCTGGTAATGTTTTGGCCAGGAAGCCCATAGTAATGTTCCGGTTTTGCAATACGCTGATAACGTTTATGTTTTACCAGGGTGTGTTGAGTGAGCATTTGCCCTTGCCAATATACTTGTAGTTGGTCCCCGATAATTCTAAGCAAAACATCTCGTCCGATTAACTGCCAGGGTACAGAATAGAAGTTGCATTTGTAGGAAACAAAGCAGTCTCGGCTGACTTTGCGCTGGCAGTAATATGCCAAGTCAAAGTCTGGGTAACCGGTATATGGCTGCAATAACTCATGGGCCCACCGAGTAACCGGCTTTTCTAGAGTAGTAGAGTGAATACGTACGTTGGCCTTTTCATCCCGCCACTTGTGGGCTTGGAAATTGAGGTCTTCCAAGGAACTGAACTTGCGCCCGGGAAAGAAGTTTTCCCGGATATACCGGATTGGGCGTTCTACTTTGCCTTTAGTCCGCGCCCTGTACGGATGACAAAGCCGGGGACTGAAATTAAAGTGAACACTAAAATCCAAAAACCGTTCGTTCCAGATGATATGACCGTTATCATCACGCCCCAGGGTTACTGTCTTGGTGTTGTCGTAAAGTATTTCTTTTGGTATGCCTCCAAAAAATTCAAAAGCATTAATGTGGCATTTTAATAGTGTTGCAACATCCTGAGATGTGGTAAACTCTAGATAGAGCATACGTGAGTAACTTAATACCATAACAAAGCAATACAAGGGACGGCGTGCTCCATCTAGGTCGATGATATAGCCGAAATGAGCCCAATCTACCTGGGCCTGTTCACCAGGTCTTGTTTCATATCTTACGGTTGCTTGGGCCTTTAATACTGGCCGGTATGGCTGCATAAAGTCTCTCAATATGGTAATTTTACCTTTATAGCCCTTATCTTTTATTTCATCATAGATGACGGTGGCGTTAAGTACACCTTCTTGCATACGGGAAACTATATATTCTTTATATTCATCTAACTTACTAGGTCTTCTCCGCCTAACTTTTTTGGGCGGGCCATCAGATTGTATCCATTTTCTTATGGTTTTGCGGTCTCGCCCGGTACGGCGAGCAATTTCGCTGATAGAAACACCATTTTCATACATTTGCTTAATGTTCAACCATTCCCCACTCCCTACGTAAATTTTAAACACCTCCGATTTGCCAGATCTTCGGTGTTTATATTTCTAGGGGGTGGGGATTTTTTCCCCGGTGATTATAGGGATTTTATCACCGTTTTTAACATCATAGGTAGGCTACAAACTAAAAGCCTTTGGTTAGTTACTAAAAACTTGCACGAGTTTCAATTCCTCATAGGTAGGCTACAAACTGCAGAGAGTGGTCTTTTTCAGGCAATTATCGTGCAGTTTCAATTCCTCATAGGTAGGCTACAAACCCCTCCTTTCCTCCAAGATGTAATAACAGGAAAATGTTTCAATTCCTCATAGGTAGGCTACAAACCCTAACAACATACTAAAACCAGCGGCAATTGCCGGGTTTCAATTCCTCATAGGTAGGCTACAAACAAATGGCAAGACAAAGCCATTCATGTTTATTTCGGAGGAGTTTCAATTCCTCATAGGTAGGCTACAAACTCAACAAAGATTATGAAATTGTTGGGCGCCGCCGGAGTTTCAATTCCTCATAGGTAGGCTACAAACTGCTTGTTTATCGTGCCAGATATGGCGAACAGGCATGTTTCAATTCCTCATAGGTAGGCTACAAACGGACAAAAAATACGGTTTATTTTAGAACACAGCTTTTAACGTTTCAATTCCTCATAGGTAGGCTACAAACTGAGAGTAGTAAAGGTTGTTACTAATGGTTAAGGTGTTTCAATTCCTCATAGGTAGGCTACAAACTTGCATGATACACATCTTCAGCACTAAAGCCAGAAAAGTTTCAATTCCTCATAGGTAGGCTACAAACCAGATTCCGCGCTATTTTAGACTTGAGCAGGATGCGGGTTTCAATTCCTCATAGGTAGGCTACAAACCAATATCAACATCCGCCACCCCATCGATACTGTGAGGTTTCAATTCCTCATAGGTAGGCTACAAACCGGTCATACTGCCTGGGTTCAATGGTGTATCAAAGCAGGTTTCAATTCCTCATAGGTAGGCTACAAACTGTATTTCGTGCCCTTGTTGTAGTTTAGTCGGAAGAGGTTTCAATTCCTCATAGGTAGGCTACAAACCACGTTTGAATTTGGCGGGGATGAATTAGAAATGGAGGTTTCAATTCCTCATAGGTAGGCTACAAACAATCCGATGAGGATGACGATATACAGATTATCACTATGTTTCAATTCCTCATAGGTAGGCTACAAACCGACGAACCCGGATTCTCCTTATCATTGGTTGAAAAGTTTCAATTCCTCATAGGTAGGCTACAAACTGGCGGAGGTGAAGGAGGCGATTAAGCGTGGATGAAGGTTTCAATTCCTCATAGGTAGGCTACAAACTGCTCAGATGGATAGGATGCTGGATAGGCAAATTCGGTTTCAATTCCTCATAGGTAGGCTACAAACCTCCCTATCAAAGTGGGTAGAAAGTATACAAGTGATGTTTCAATTCCTCATAGGTAGGCTACAAACTTTGTGACCTCATCTTCGTACCTCCTTAACAGTGGTGGTTTCAATTCCTCATAGGTAGGCTACAAACCGTTGGCGAAAACAGGCTCAAGAACCCGTCCATCCAGGTTTCAATTCCTCATAGGTAGGCTACAAACCACTTCTGAATTTGATCGTTTGGCGAGTGTAGGAGGTTTCAATTCCTCATAGGTAGGCTACAAACGCACTTTTGATTTTCCATCTGGCACGCGCAGGAAAAATGTTTCAATTCCTCATAGGTAGGCTACAAACGAAGTATTCGACCAATTAGGAAACGTCCAGGGTTAGTTTCAATTCCTCATAGGTAGGCTACAAACTGATAAAAAGAGTGAAAATACAAAACTTCCAATCGCAGTTTCAATTCCTCATAGGTAGGCTACAAACTCTTGGTCTAAGTTAAATCCAAAGCCCTCAGATAAAAGTTTCAATTCCTCATAGGTAGGCTACAAACCGGGCGACGTACAAGATTTTCGACAGCCTGGAAGCAGGTTTCAATTCCTCATAGGTAGGCTACAAACCCCTCCTTATGCGCCTGATGGCGTAGTAAATTGATCGTTTCAATTCCTCATAGGTAGGCTACAAACAATCGAGACCCTTAATGAGGTTTTACCCGTATTCCTGTTTCAATTCCTCATAGGTAGGCTACAAACCGGGCTTAAGCAGTGTCGGCTTTGGGGTTCCTGGTAGTTTCAATTCCTCATAGGTAGGCTACAAACTTCGCCCTTGTCAGTTTTTTTCTTCTATTCTGTCTTGAGTTTCAATTCCTCATAGGTAGGCTACAAACGATAGCGTCACGGTTTTGGACAGACGAGAAAGTTATGTTTCAATTCCTCATAGGTAGGCTACAAACCTTTTTCAATCGCTGGTGTATCGATTTTGGCAAATGGTTTCAATTCCTCATAGGTAGGCTACAAACTTTTTTGGGGCCTCCTTAAATGACATCGAAAATATCGTTTCAATTCCTCATAGGTAGGCTACAAACTTGGCTCAAAAACAGAAGGCCAGACAAATGGAGAGAGTTTCAATTCCTCATAGGTAGGCTACAAACATGTGATGAGGTTGGAGGGCGGCAATAATGGCTAGGGGTTTCAATTCCTCATAGGTAGGCTACAAACACAGAAAAGCAAGAGCTATTTTCAGCAGAAGTAGAATGTTTCAATTCCTCATAGGTAGGCTACAAACCAAGACACTATCTGCCAGCTTTGTGGCCCGTCGTTGTTTCAATTCCTCATAGGTAGGCTACAAACTATCCCATTCCCAAATCAAGAAGTAGCCTCTCAACAATGTTTCAATTCCTCATAGGTAGGCTACAAACTTTCTAAGCGATGCCATGAGCAACGGCACCCGGGAAGAGTTTCAATTCCTCATAGGTAGGCTACAAACTCGGAACGGATTTACTAATAATGGAAGTATTCAAGTGTTTCAATTCCTCATAGGTAGGCTACAAACTGGAATGGCAGTGCGGAAAGCCATTCCAGTGGTGGGCGTTTCAATTCCTCATAGGTAGGCTACAAACCTTCAATACCTTCAACAACCTTCGGCTTTCCGTCCTGAGTTTCAATTCCTCATAGGTAGGCTACAAACATGGCTAAGCATTCAGAAACTTATATTTTTATGATCAGTTTCAATTCCTCATAGGTAGGCTACAAACTTTAAAAACCACTTGACTTTTCCGAAGGATATATATAGTTTCAATTCCTCATAGGTAGGCTACAAACTTAGTCTTGACATTCCTACCTTCCAACCATTTTTCGTTTCAATTCCTCATAGGTAGGCTACAAACCGTTTTTTGTGATTCATTAATACGGTAAAAACGTCATGTTTCAATTCCTCATAGGTAGGCTACAAACCGAGATAGGCAGACGCATAGGTTTTTTGCGCACGTCAGTTTCAATTCCTCATAGGTAGGCTACAAACTTTCATTCCTCCTTATCTATTTTTTAATGGGCTGGGGATAGTTTCAATTCCTCATAGGTAGGCTACAAACGAGATCGGTTCATCCTGCAGAGGATGAACAGTAACCTGTTTCAATTCCTCATAGGTAGGCTACAAACGAGAGATAATGCAAAGACATAATATTCCTATCGAAAATGTGTTTCAATTCCTCATAGGTAGGCTACAAACGCATTGATTTCCTCTTGGTCATCTACGCCGTCGCAGTTTCAATTCCTCATAGGTAGGCTACAAACCCATTTTTTCGGGATATTTTTGCTTCAATATTTAATTGTAATGGTTAATTATCGTAAAAATTTATCTGAATATTGATAAAAAAGATATTTCTCGTTAAATAATAACATTGTTTTGGCCATTTTTCCATCTATAAACGGTACTTTTTTCCGTCGATCCCCCGGGTTTTTTGCACTATTGGGGGTCGACGGAAAATGACGGAAAATAATAACAACATTTTTAAAGTATAAAGGCATCTCCATTTTCACTTATAAACCCAGTTTGGAGGTCATAATAATCTGCTAATTGGCCATAAGGTATCCAATACATTGCACATTCTACGCCATTTCTTGCAGCAAATTCAGGCGGCCTGTTTTCTATTATTCTGTTCAACCTTATTTGAATTATATAATCATTAAGTTTAGTTGCCAGCAATCTTAATAGGGCTTTTCTTTCAAAAACACTAAATTTATCAGGAATATTCGGTATCCCCAATTTCTCTAAATTTAATTTTAACTTGTCACCTAAATCGTCCTGTTTCCATAATAAAACCAGTTCATAAGTGTCTGCCAATAAACCGGCATGTTCGTCTATCTCCACAAAAACATCAACCACTTCTGCCGTTTTTTCTATCAAATTAAATTCATTTAGTTTATCAAAATTTAAACGCAAAATGCATTCTTGCCAAAGCTCTGAGGAAATACCATCTACTCCTCTCTCTAATGCCGCAGCATAATATTGTTCTGCCAGTTGTCCGTATTCCGGTTCATAAATTTCTTCTTTTTGTTTTAATAAAGCTTCTGTGCTTTTGCGGTGCATTAATGAGTAAACATAATGGTTATCTGACTCCAGTTGTACAATATATACCGGTAAATAATTACCTTTTTTCCCCTCACGGTTGACTCTTCCTGCCGTTTGAATCAAAGAATCTAACGGGGCAAAATCGCGAAATGCCAGATCAAAATCTAAATCTACCCCAGCTTCAATAGTTTGAGTGGAAACCAGAATTACCGGCTGCTTTAGCTCTAGCAAATCTCTGACTTCATTAATTAATTTTTTTCTTTGCAGTGGGATAATGTTAGTTGATAAATAATATATCGCTACATCACATTCTTTTTCCTGCATCCTCTCTCTTAACTTCTAAATGTCAATGCTACGTTTGATTGTATTGACTACAATTAATGCTGAGGTCAAACCGTTCCATTTTTGTTCGAATAAAGAGATAAACTGCTCAGTATCCATTCTTGCATTTAACAAGGGAATAAATTTTGTTCTTTTTAATTCTTTAAAATAACTCGGATAATCCGGTAATAAGGGAATAGCTGGTTTATGTAGTGCCGGATCATTAAGCAATAAATTGCCAAACTCTAAAATTTTCGGTTGGGTAGCGGTCATTAAAATAAAACGAGTGCCCCAATACACGCTTATTTTTTGCATTGCTGCCCCAATTAGCGGCATATATTTTTCCGGTACGGCTTGTACTTCATCAAGAATGACAATGCTTCCCGCTAATTTATTAATTTTTTTCAATGCCCGATTTTTATTTGTAAAAATAGACTGAAAGAATTGGACAAAAGTTGTTAAGATAATGTCTCCTTCCCAAGACTCTACCTCTAACAAACTCTTGTCTAGGGGAACTTCCTCACCGGCATCCCGGTAGGCGGTAAAGTCGCCCAAACGGTGATGTACTACCAGGCGCAGCTCATCGCTTGCTACATTAAGATATTCCGTTTTTGTTTGTTCAATAATATTGATAAAAGGAATGGCAACAATAATGCGCGGCAGATAACCTTCTACTTCTTTAATTCTCTCTTGTAAACGCAAGGCACATTGCAAAGAGGCCAAGGTTTTTCCTATACCGGTTGGCGCTGTAAGGGTAAAAAAGCGATACTCTTTAATCGCCGTGTCATCCAAGTTCTCAATTACATTCAGTATTGTCCGGCGAGCTTTTTCCCGGCGGGCCACCAATGATTGGTTTGTTTTGCTTACCGGTTTTCGAGCTAAATATTTGCTGACATAATCCGGTGAGATATTTTTTACATGAACAGACTTTACCCCGCCGGAATCTAACTTATCGCAATCAATTAACAAGGAAAAAAGGTATATTACGAGGAAATACCAGCGGGCATCATCCGCCCTTCCGCTGGTAAAATATTCGGGCATATATATAAAATTCCTTTTATCTTTCTTTAGCGAATCTATTTGCAGATATTTTTTAAACTGTTGTGGTGTAATGGAAGTAAATATATTTTTACTATCCTTTAAAATTTCATTTGCATTGGCAATCAGGTTTTCGGCAATTTTTTCTAGCGTGTCCCACATTTCTATATCCCGGATCGGAAATAAGCCTTCTAAACTCAATGACTGATGATGTAATCTAATGCAAAGATAGGCAATAAAAGCAACGATCCTTTTTTGTTTGCCCTCCGGAAGATGCTTAAGCTTCTCTGATAAAAAGGCATAAGTAAAGCAAGCAGATATATGGGCGTGGTTTTTTAAATGTGAGTTTTTTCCTTGTAAGAGATAATCCTGAAAGTACTGAGTATATTTGCCTAAATCATGGTAGCAGCCTAAAGCACGCACTATTTCCTTAATGGCTAGGTTGTCAATATAATCGAATTGAACATTGGGAGGCACTTGAGCCTCAGCAAGTTTAGCTACCGCCTCCAAATGATCACGTAATAATTGTCTGATGTTTTTTTCCGCATCATAATGGGCAAAATAGCTCAAGTGCTAATCCCCCCATTTTTACTTATTCCATCCAGGTAATAGCTTCATTTTCTTCGGTTAACACATATGATGTAACACCGGCCGGTATGGGTTTAATATCAAGGTTCATCACCATATAGCCTAAACCTTCTGGCGTAATGCGTCTTTGCGCGTCAAATTCCAGGGGAACTTCTTCTTTTATTAGCCGATAACCGTCGCTTTGCATCTGCTCAGTTAAGATACCGGTAATTTTGTTCGCCGGTATTACTGAATTAATCGGGCACTGATTCTTTTCCGTCCGCTGCTCACCGGCAATTACTTTTCCATTTTCTATCCAACCCAAGTTAAAAGCTGTCCCTAAACCAACCGCAATACCCCGGCTTTTATAAATTCCTTGATTATTGATTAGCAGTTCTTGTAGCTTATTAATGTAATCCTGATCCCGATGATGCACCCAGATTTTATAATCTATCCACCCATCGCGGATATTTTGGGGGATAATAAATTCAGTGGCAGTTTGGCTGTGATATTCCGCTGAACCGTTTAAATCGTTGGTACTTTTTATCATCAAATAGTTTAACTTTTGCATACATTTTTTGATAGGTGAACAGATCGCTACAGCAATTTGACATTGTTCAAGAGAGAAATCAGCGTAATAACTATCCCTGGTTAAGCCGAGTAAACCGGCAATAATTCCGGTAATGGTTGTACGGGGAGGAATAGTATAGGTTAAAGCCGATGAGTTAGAATAATACCGGCGAAAATGCGCCATTTTACCCCTCAAATGAAAGGTAATTATGTCCATATTTATTCCCTCGCTTGAATAGGCTGCCATAAGTCTATTTCTTGGTATTCCGGCAAGTTCATTAAATGCTTCTTGTCAACAACGGGATGTAGCCAGCCTACAACTTTCTCAATGTACCCGTCCTTTTTCAACTGCTCAATTGCTTGGCTTAACTTACTAAAATCAACTTGAATATCTTCTAATCTTCTAATTGGTTGGTCAATTTGATAAGTTACTTCTATAAACCGGCGCAAATCGCCCAAGTACCCGTCAAATTCCGGCTTGTAAATAATTTCTAAATACATTAGCGGGTCTTGGCCCTGCTTGCTATCGGTTTGGTTGCTGGCTAAACCCTGCACTAATGCCTTGCGCAGTATATCACGGTCGTTTTCCGTCATCCCGGTTAGTTGAGCACTGTACTTATTTATGGTGCCGTAATGGGCCACTAAAGCGTAATATACTTTGTATTTTTTGCCGAAAGTAGAATTATCGTCGTTCATAATCGAAGTTATTGTATTAGACTTAACCAGTTCCACCGGATGAAGTGAATAGCCCCAGTTGATCTGCACCGGACCGGTATAAGTACGGGTAATACCCTCTACCGCCATTGCACTGCCAAATAAGCGAATATCAATCAGAGAACGTTTAATAATTTCAGTCATTAACATGTTATTGAAATCGCCAAAATCTTTCTTTTCATCTTTTGAAAGGTTATTTTTCTTTTCTTCATATGCCTTTTTAAAATCATCTCTGTTACCCATTAAAGCCTGCCACTTATCCGCCAGCTGCTTGTTTTCGTTAAACAACTCTTTCATTTTAGATGTGTCAGAAAGCCAAGTGTCAAAAACATGCTTAAACATTACATCCATCGGTACTTTTTTATCAGTTAAAGTATCCACAAAAATAGCATAACCTTTGTTTTTTAATAAATCGCGCGCATCCCGTTTCCGGCGGGCATCGCTTACCAGCAGGGTAGAAGTTTCATAATCCATCCGCGGTTTATTTTCTTGATCGGGGTCTCCGTTGCAGTTGGTCATGGTTGCCTGAAAAAGGAATATAAAGTCACTGTTTTGATTTAAGTACATAATTTAAAACCTCCCTTATAAACTAAAATTTATTTCTAACGATGCCGTACATTTATTCCTCCGTCTCGTCTTCCCGAACAATTGTATCTGCCTCTGCATCGGCCTCTTCTTTAGTAACATCCGGAGTTTTATTGCCTACTGAATAAGCATAGCCGGACATAATGTAAAAAACGTTGGCCCTTTCGCTAAGGAGCCAGTTTTGCTCTAAAGAACCGTAGTAATAATGAAAACGATTCATAACCGCTTCGGTAAAAAGGGTTATAAGTTCATGTTGTCTTAATTTCTCAACTACATCCGCATATAATTGGCATATTTCTCTTTCTTTCATTCCCTGAAATTGTATTTTCTTTAAAATCGGTTTGTTTTTATATCCTTTTGTCGATTGAGCAACAGCCACACGATAAATTAACACTCCTAAATAAAACAATGCCCTGGCTTGGTTGTTAAATCCTTGTTTATCTAAAAATTGTTCTATTTCATTAATAGCAGTATTAACTTTCTCTGATGAGGTATTAAATTGATTCACCCGTTCCTCCCCCTTTTCGGAATAGCTAAAAATCCTTTCATTAAACAGCCCGAATTGCTCAGCAGTATGCAGCAAGACTAAATAACGCATAATGATATCTTTAATGAAGAAGTCATCATATCCACCTACATAGTCGTACAAGCCCAAATTAAAATAATTGTCAATCTGCTTTTTGCTAATCTGATGCAAGCCCTTTTCTAATGCTTCCAGCGCATAACCATACAAAATATCTTTGTTAACGTACTCACCGGATAAAATTGCTTTATAAAAAGATAACACCCGACCGATATCTAATTGTTCTCCATTTTTATTAGTGCGCACCGGTATAATCCGATAAATTTGACCTAATGTCATTCCCCGTTTAAGATGTTGTTTTAACGTTGCAGACTGATTAGCCAATTCTTCAATAACTTTAATAATGCGCACTGTCGGTACATCTTCAATGGTTTCTAACACTGTAACCGAGTTTCCGTCTGTTCGGTAAAATACAAAACTTATTGAATATAAACTTACCTCGTCAAATTCAGCGGCTGCTTCGATATCTCGCCACCATTCTTCCGTACTGCTGCTTTTAAAAGCTAAATCCACACTGCTTTTGAGTTTGTGCATAAAATTATAATTAAAGTCCGTTGATAATCCTTCCGGTAAAATGAATACACTTTCGCCGGCAATATTGCCCTTAAATTGATTGGCAATTGCCTTTTCACCAGTTAATAGTTTTTGATAGCATTGAGTGCAAATAGAGTAGATGTTATCATAATTGTTTTTTTGCATGTATGGGGCAGTATTAACTGTGGTTGTGGTAAAGATTTTATTTATTCCGGTTCTACTGAATTTTGTTGTGTTTTTACTGCTTACATCAGCCCTTTTGCAACCACAAATGTAACAAACCCGATTCTTACCATCGTCAATTTCAATGTCAGGCTCACCTTTGCCCAGGTTTCTTTCCCGTTTAACCAGTTCCAAATAATCCGGGTGTTGAGGCAATACAATTTCTTTGCCGTCCTCCGTTTTAACTACCGGTATCACCAAAACATATTTGTTCTTTCTATTATCATCATTTAAAAACTTGCGAATTATATCTTCAAATTTTTTTTCAGTTTCGTCGGCCAGCTCAACATCTTTTTTTGTAACTTTAACTATCTTTGGCTCAATGGCAATCTTTTGTAAGTTAATTTGTCCCTCACCTTTTTTATTGCCCAAAGTTACTAAGCCTAACTGCTTCATTTTATTAACCAGCGCCGCTAATTCCCCATTATGTAAATTGTATTTTTTAAGTATAATCATTAAATCGTTCCAAACGCTGGTTAATAAGTAGTGCAAACTTTTAGTGTCTCTGGTTAAGTAGTATTGTAATGAGGCTGCACTGTTGTTACCAAAATAGTTATAAAGGCTCGGCGATTCTTCTTGGTACCGCCCTTTAAGCTCAGAATAAATTGCTTTCTCCTTTAAATCAAAAACCATTGCCACAACATAGTTTTCATTATTGGGTTTTATATTTGGGACCTGTTTAATCAACGAACTAAATATGTTGGTGTCAGATTTTTGAGCATTAGCTCCGATATATGCGGTTAATTGAGGTAAATTCACTTCCCCACCTCCTAATACTTTTAGCGGCGGTAATTTTTACTTAGCCTTTCACCTCCTTAAACCAAAGTTAGGCAACCGAAGCCCTGTGAATTTTTGGCCCCTACACCGGCATCTATGGCTAATTGTAAAAGCTCCCGTGGGCCATTTAATTTTAGCTTACAGCTATATCCTTTAATTATCGTTTGCTTATACTTAGTGATATTTTGCTGTGGGCGATTGAGCACTTGTACTGTGATATTACCTTGCGGGGCCTCCTGCCGATAGTAAGAAAGGTATTTTTTGCGCAAGTTCTTGGCTAATTGATTAGAAAATTGCTGCTCACCCGGCTGGAAATAGTGCGTATATGTACTGCCATCCGGCTTATTTAGGGTACTGTAAATTACAATTGGCGAAAGAGTATTTACCGTGATTGATTCAGCATTAACCTGCAGTTTTTCCACTTTTATTTGAGGCGTTTCTAATTCCAAACTGCCCAGTTGGATTGGCCTTTGAAGCATACTGCCCATTAATGATGTACAAAATTCTTTAATCGGTGATGATACATAAAGTGTTGCTCCTTGAGGAAAGGTAATTTTTTTTTGCTTCTGGTCTAAAACATATTTGCCCAGCAAACGGGAGTAGGTAAAAAGCTTAAAGCTGCGGTTACCATCCATATATCCTCGATCGTGCAAAAAAGCCGCCAGTTCACTGGATATATTGGCATAAATCATTCCTTGTACAAGTCGGTTATAATGAATGGGCAAAGTAATAGAATTTTTTTTGGCAATTAGAGATATACATAAACGCAATAAACCATCTCCCACTTCTTAATATTAAGAATATTTTTTATATTAATTGCGACTCCTTTAAAAACCTTCTACAAAATTCCAACATATGTCGTGATTATTATTAGTTTAAGTATCAAAATTCTTCATCTTAGAGGATATTTTGTAGTAAGCCATAAATATAAAAAGGGCTGAAGCGTTACGAACCTTTGGCTCGTAGTGCTTCAGCCCCTTTGTTTATAAAATATATTCCATCATTAAGTAATATTGGATTATAGTTTTTTTCTAAACAGCACTTATGATGCCAGTGTAACCAGTGTACCGACAATGAAGCAGTAGTAGGCAAAATATTTTAGGTTGCCGCGGGCCATTATGCCCATAAACCAGCGAAGTGAAAAATAAGAAATAACAGTTGAAGCCACAAAGGCAACCAAATAAGGCACCAGCAACGTATTTAAGTAAGGATCTTGCAGTATGTCTGAAAAGCTGAGCAGCATGCCTCCTAAGCTCACCGGAATATACATCATAAAGGAAAAACGCAGAGCGGTATCCTGTTTTAAGCCCATTGCCATGGCAGCTACAATGGTGGATCCCGAGCGACTGATGCCGGGTATTAAAGCCACCGCTTGTGCCAAGCCAATAATTAACGCATCTTTTAAAGTTATACCGGCATCATTTTTGCGCCCTCTGAGGTTTCTTATCAACCATAGTGCTGCACCGGTAATCAGCAGTGTAACCCCTATTACCTTAAGGCCCTTAAAGTATAGGCTGATGGTGTCTTCAAACAAAAACCCCAGTACACCGGCCGGAATGGTAGCAATTAGCAAATAAATAAAAAACATGTAATCTGCCTTAGCCGTCGGTTTACGTGTAGTTACATAGCTGACGGTATTAGAGGCAATTCTGAAGATATCGTGCCGATAAATCAACAGCACGGCAATTAATGAGCCAGTATTAACCAGTAGCTCGAAGGTCATTCCTGTCGGCTTAATGCCTAAAAAATGTTCTGCCAAAACCAAATGCCCGCTGGATGAAATGGGAATTGGCTCGGTAAAGCCCTGCAGCGCCCCCAAAAATAAGTATTTCAGCAATAATAGTATTTGTTCCACTTATTTCGTTACCTCCTGGTTTTGCCGTAAACAACAGTAATTTTAACACAACTGCAATGAATAAGACATTGTCTTTACTTTAGGCAATTATATTTTAATTAATTATGCTCCAGTTTACAGCCACAAGAGCCGCAATAGCTATCTGCCGGTTCAACCGTTTTATTGCATTGTGGACAGGTCTTTTCAGGTGATTGAAACTGTTCTATCTTTCTGTCCAGATTCTGAATTTCCTTATCTAAGCCGATAATTTCCTCACAAAGATTAATTACCGCTTCGCCGTTTTTTTCATTAGATACATATGATTTATAAACGTACTCCCCCAACAAGGTTAATTTCATTTCTTTCTGCCTTTCAATTTTACCTTTTTGCAACTTAAGTTTGGTTATTTCCACTACATCTTCAGTTTTTTTGCCTAAGTTTTCCATAGTGGCATTTAATTTGTCTATAAAACTCATTTAAATCCACCCTTTCATCGTCTCATGATTAGTAACACTAACAATGCTAATATTAACATAAAAATTTCTTTAAATCTGCCATAGTTTATATTGCCGTACAAAAACTTCATCTCACACTGCCCTAAAGTATCTATGTATCATATTTATTTGTAATTGACTAAATTAGAATAGTTATTGCATTTATTCACCAAACAGGATAGCTTTCAGCAACAAAACTTTTTAGTCTGGCTGGCAAAAAAAAACTCTTTGGTTTATCACTAAAACCAAAGAGCTTTATCTTTTGCAGGCGGCCCACCAGGATTCGAACCTGGACCAGCCGGTTATATTATGAACCGGCTGCTCTACCATTAAGCTATGGGCCATATTCCAGTAGTTTTGTATTATAAATTAGTACAATTTTTTGTCAAAAATATGATACTTGTCCCGTAAACTCTTGGCATTATTTTAGTACAATGGTATACACAAGAGACTCACTTCTTTGGTAATTTGGGGTTTTGGTCAACTTTATTTTACCAAAAAGAGTGGTCTCTTGTTTCTTTTTTCCTACAACAACTTTACACTATGTGTGCGTTTTGGGTGGTGTCCTTATTTTGTAGAATTTTTATATAATGGGAGCCTTGTTCTCACAGCCCCCACTCACTATCAGTTATATTAAGCTAACCACTTCGGCAATTTTGGGCACTACCTGCTTCTTTCGGGAAACCAATCCGGAAACAAATACTCCTTGATTGGCGGGAACATTGAAGGCAGAACTAATCAGCGAGCTGTTATTGGTTTGGAACAGCAAATAAGAGCCCTGCTTCAATATATCGGTAACCAGTAGCAGTGTTAAGTAATATTCTTTATTATTATGTGTTTGATTAATAAAGTTTAAAAACTGTTCTTTGCGGGCAAAAACACTGTCAATATCCAGTGTAAAAACCTGGGCAATGCCCGCTTTATAACGGTCAAGATGGAATTCTTTAAAGTCTTTATAAAATATTTCCTCAATGCTGCTGCCTTCCAGCGAGGTGCCTACTTTAAACATTTCCATCGCAAATTTTTCAACTGATAAATTTAACATAGCCTGCAGTTCTGCCGCCACTTTTTTGTCCTGCTCTGTTGTGGTGGGTGATTTAAACAACAGTGTATCAGAAACAATTCCGGCTAACAGCACACCGGCAGTACTGCGGTCTAATTCTACGTTTGATTCTTTATAAAGCTGATAAATAATCGTGCAGGTGCTGCCCACCGGCATATTGCGAAAATACACCGGTGCATTGGTTGCTACATCGCCGATTTTATGGTGATCAATGATTTCCTTTATTTCTGCTTCATGCAAGCCTTCGGCACTTTGGCTGTACTCATTGTGGTCTACTAAAATAACTTGCTTTTTCGCCGGTTTTAATAGGTGTTGTTTATTAATCATACCTAACAGAATATTTTGATCATTTACCACCGGATAGTTGCGATAATTAGTGTTAATCATTTCTTCTTTAACTTCATCCAGGTATTGATTATGGTTAAATTTAACAACACCTTTATCACGCATAATTGAAGAAACATAGTTACATTGATTAATTAACTTAGCAGTTGTATAAGCATCAAGCGGCACAGTTACTATTGGTACCTGTTTCTCTTCAGCCATGGTAACGTATTTTAGCGGCGGTATTTTTCCATCAGTAACAATAATCAGTTTTACCTGCCGGTTAATGGCACATTCAATAATATCGTAGCGGTCACCAACAATGATAATATCGTCTTTGCTTAAGCAATCTAATGCAGTTTTGTAGTAATAAGCCACTACCGCAATGTTACCGCTAACGGAAGCATCACCGTCAACAATGATTTTTGCGTTTAAGTCGCTAACTATATTCTTTAATGAAGTATTTAGTTTATAGAAATCACCGCGTACCAGTTCCATGGCGATATCTTTCATAGCAATAATACCCAATAGCCCGCCCGCCTTATCTACCACCGGCAGTGTTCTTAAATCTTTGCTTTCCATAATTTTATAAGCGTTTAGAATTGAAGTGTCCGGAGTTATCCCCTCCACTAAGTCGTAATTTAAATCTTTCACCTGGGTTTTTACATTTTCAATCACCGGCGGGCGCTCGATATCAAAGTAATCCAGTACAAACTGGCTTTCTTTGTTTATTTCCCCCAAAGTAACCGGTACAGCATCTTCGCCTAATTTATTTTTTAAACGAGCTAAAGCAATAGCTGCAGCCACTGAATCTGTATCTGGGTTTTTGTGGCCAAACACCAATGTTGTTCGGTTGGCATTCATAATATATTTGTATTCCCTCCATAAAGCATTTTTTGCACACTCAAATAGTATAACAAAAGCACTAACAGATTGACGGAAATTAGCAGACAAGATTAAAACAGATTACCTTAAAATATCGCTTTATTTTACGTTATAATAAATTGGTGTGTAGTAAAAACAGTAAAGGTTACGGGAGGAAGGTTAAAATGAACTCTTTTAATAAAAATAGCTGGGATGTTTGGTGGCGGCTTTTACGTCCGCACACTCTTACCGCTTCTTTTGTTCCCGTTTGCATCGGCACCGCACTGGCACTGCATAGCGGGCCGGTTAATTGGCTGCTGTTCTTAGCCATGCTACTGGCATCCATTCTTATTCAGGCCGCTACCAATATGTTTAATGAATACTTTGACTATGTACGCGGCTTAGATACAAAAGATTCAGTAGGAATCGGCGGCACCATTGTGCGCGACGGTGTCAGTGAAAAAACGGTGTTAAATATGGCCATAACCTTTTATGCCATAGCCATTGTTTTAGGTCTGTATATTTGTGCATTAAGCAGTTGGTGGCTGGCTGTGGTCGGTTTAATCTGCATGAGCATCGGTTATCTTTATAACGGCGGACCCTTCCCCATCTCTGCCAGCCCCCTTGGCGAATTGTTTGCCGGTTTTTTTATGGGGATCATCGTTATAATTTCCTTCTTTATTCAAACCGGCAAAGTTACTTTAAGCAGCGTATTGATTGCTGTGCCCTTTATGGTACTGATTGGGGCGATTTTAACGTCAAACAACATTCGAGACCTCGACGGTGACAAAGCTCACGGTCGGCGCACATTGGCCATTCTGCTTGGCCGGCCACGGGCAATTAATTTTTTAGGCGGCATGTTTATTTTTGCTTACTGCTGGGTGATAGGTTTGGTATTGCTTAAGCAGGCTTCTGCATGGTTGTTATTGGTACTGCTCAGCACTCCCAAAGCCTACAGCGCCTATCGCCGGTTTAAAGGAAAAACCAAAGCTCCCGAAATGATGCCGGCCATGAAAGCCACCGCACAAACCAATACCCAGTTTGGCTTGCTACTAACCATTGGACTGATTTTAGCCAGCTTCAATCTGTAATTATCTACATAACTGTTCGGCCAGTCGGAATAATCGCTGACGCCGGTGAAAATAACAAAAAACTCTTTGGTTGTCCACTAAACCAAAGAGTTTTTTAGTGGTGGGCCCACCAGGATTCGAACCTGGAACCAGCCGGTTATGAGCCGGATGCTCTACCGTTGAGCTATGGGCCCAAGTTTAACGAACTTAAATTATAAATTAAAATAATTTTTTTGTCAAGTAAGGGCGCGAGCGATTCTCGCGCCCTTGTTAACGCATGCAAAATTCAAAATTGTACCGGTTCTTATTGCTTTAGCATTGATTCTAAAAGTTGTTTTTGTTCTGCACTCAAATCATAGGAAGAACAGATGAATATTTGCGGCTTCTTTTGCCAGTTATGCTTTCCCAGCTTCTCTACCAGGCCAAAACCGTTTAACTTGGGCATTATGATATCGATGATAATCACATCCGGTTCGTTCTCTAACGCTAACTTCCAGCCTGTTTCGCCATCAGGGGCAGTAATAACCTGATAGCCCTGACCGGTCAAAATATTACTGATATATTCCGTTACTGCCGGATCATCATCCACTGCCAACACAGTTGTTTTGGACGGAAGTTGTTTATGCTCTTTCAGCTCAGCAATTAATTTTGATTTATCTAACGGTTTTTTCAGATACCTAATTGCTTCGGACGGCAAATGGCCGGAACCTTCTTCCAAAGCGTTAATCGGCCGATTAGGCAGCGTAAAGTAAAAAGTTGCTCCGCTACCGGCTTCACTTTCCACCCAAATGCTGCCTCCTTGTAAGTTCAGTATTTTTTTCGTAATCGCCAACCCCAAACCTGCTCCGCCGGTTTGATCAGCAGTGTTTTCATTCACCTGTTTAAATTCTTCAAATATCCATTCGTGGTACTGAGGTGCAATGCCGATGCCGGTATCGGCTACCCAAAACTTAACCGCATCTTTAAGGTTTTCCGCCCCAAGTGTGATTTGACCGCCTGCCGGTGTATATTTAACCGCATTAGACAGTAAATTAACAAATACTTGCCTCAGCCGTTCACTGTCAGCCCATACCTGAGCAATATCGGGAGTAATGTTGTTTATTAGTTTAATCTGTTTGCGTATAACATCCGGCTGTACCATAGCCACTGCCTGCTGAGCAACGGCAGCCGGTTCAGTTGGCTTAATATCTAATCTCATTTCACCTGCTTCAATTCTGGAAAGATCAAGCAAATCATTAATTAGATTTAACAAATGCTGGCCGCTGTTAAATATTTCGCGGGTATATTTTTCCTGCTGTGGATTTAAATCTCCCAACACCTTATCTAACAGCACGTCAGAAAAGCCAATTACCGCATTGAGGGGAGCACGCAGTTCATGGGAAAGCGTAGCCAAGTAATTTGTTTTATTGCGGTTAATAGTTTCTAACTGTTTATTTTTAGCCTGCAGTTCTTTAGAAACAAGCTGCAGTTCTTCCGTTCGAGCGATTAATTCTTCATTTAATGCATTTAATTCTTCAGTTTGGCTGGTTAGCTCTTCGTTCAGGGCATTTAATTCTTCGGTTTGACTGGTTAGCTCTTCGTTCAGGGCATTAAGTTCCTCATTTTGTTGAGCCAATTGTTCATTTCTTTCGGTTAATTGCTCAGATAAATCCACTACCTGCTGATAAACCAAAGCATTATTTACCGCCACTGAAATTTGACCGGCAACATTAGTCAGCTCTTTCATTTGCTGTTCACTAATTTGCTGCATTGAAGCGGCACTGATTACCCCCAACACCTGCTCGTTAAATATTAACGGCAGCTGCACGATACAGGCGGGAAGCATCTCGCCGCCCAACCAGTTGACTGTATAATCAGTGTCTTTCGGAATATCAGAAATGACATAAGCTTTACCGCTGGCCGCAGCCTGCCCTTCCAAACCTTCACCTAATTTAATATTTTTAGTTGATAATTCCCTCCCGGAATTAAAGGTCGCTTGCGGAACCAGCACTTGGCGATCTTTATCCAGCAAAAATACCACTCCGACAGTAAAGTCAAAAGCATGGCAAATTTGCGTTAAAGAATCGGTGAGCATGTCACGGATATCCAAACTGCTTACCAATGACTGCAGCACTTTGTCTCGATTCTTTTGCATTTTAAATTGTTGACCTAATTCTACAGCCATCGTATTTAACGCCTTACCCAAAGCACCTATTTCATCATTATTTTTTATCTTGACTCTTTTGCTGAAATCACCGCCAGCCATATCGCGAGCTATATCAGACATTTCAGTAATTGGTTTAATAAATTTTTCTAACCCAAAATATATTGCCAGCATCATTAAAGCCATAACCAGCAAGGCAGCCAGCGTAAATTTAAACACATTGTTCCAATATGGGGCATATAACTCGGTTAATTCTTGACGCACAATTAAACCCCAACCTGCCTCCGGTATTGGGCGGTAAGCAGCAATCATCTCGTCCCCATCGTAACCGGTACACTGCATAACACCGCTTTCTCCGTTGACCACTTTAAAAGCAGGCTGTGACTGCAGTTGATACTGCAGTGCTGAATTGGGTCGAGCACGCAAATCCGTAATAGCCGTCCGGTTTTGATCGATTAAAATAATTTCACCGGTTTCGCCCATTTTCAGCTGATAGCTTAAAAGAGGCTGAATAACACTTGCTATATTAATGCGAAAAACCAGCACACCAACATAACGATCGGTGCTTTCATCCGCAGCGGTTTTTGCCTCCAGCGGCAGCGCAAAAGCAACGCTGGGCTGATTGGTATATGTAGACTTATAAGCATTACTGAAATATATTTCTCCGGTTTGCAGCGGAATATTAATTAAATCATCCACCGGGCGATAGGTATTTTGACGGCTTTGTTCAGAAGACAGCCATATCCGGCCTTCCGGATCAGTAAAATAAATTTCTTCAAAAATGTTACCTTGGCTAACTATTCTTTTCCAATATTCCGCTAATTCAGCCTCGGTTTGTCGATAATCTTCCCCCATCACCCACTGATTGACATACTGATGTAGCAGCGGGTTTGCAGCCAAAGTGTATACTTCATATTTTCTGTTATTCAGCCAACGTTTAATATCATCACTGATAATATCCGCTGCCAGTGTAAAATATTTATTAACATCTTCGTTAATATGTTTCTTTTCATGTACATAACTCAAACACAATACACTAGCCATTAATAATACAATGACTAAAAAAACCAGTGCCATCACTTTAAAACGAATGCTTTTATATAATAGTTGTGGTAATTTAAGCATCTATACAACCTTCTTTTCCAAGTTTTTGCCACTGTCAACCGGTAGATAAACAGAAAAAACGGTGCCCACACCCGCTTTACTGTCTACCTTTATTTTGCCGCCGTGCTGTTGAACAATTGATTGACAAATACTTAAGCCTAAACCGGTACCGGTATCTTTAGTAGTAAAAAACGGCTGGCACAATTTGTCCAACTTATCAGGCTCAATACCGCAGCCGCTGTCCACCACCTGTAGGCAAATTTGCCGGTTAATTAAATATTTGGTTTCCAGCCAGATCTCTCCCTCATCAGAGATTGCCTCCACGGCGTTTTGTACCAAGTTTAACAGCAACTGTTTAATTTGCGCTGCATCCATAAGTGATTCCGGAATATTGCTGTCGGTTTTTACATACACTTTAATACCACGGGCATAAGTTTGAGAATTAATTAAAGGAAGCATTTCCATTATAATTTTATTAATATTGCAGGGAGCAAAATTAGGCGGTTTTGGACGGGCTAACTGCAAAAAGTTTTGAATTACCTCTTGCATCCTTTCAATTTCAGTGTTCATTGCCTGCATATAACTTTTAATTTCTTCATCGCACCTGGCTGTAATTAATTGGGCAAAACCTTTAATTACTGTTAACGGGTTTTTTAGCTCATGAGCAACGCCGGCCGCCATCTGACCAATTACCGCCTGATGTTCGTTGGCTCGCAGCGTTTTTTCCATCTGCCAGAAAACAGTAATATCATCATAAACGATTACCGCTCCTACTTTATTCCCATCACGATCCCTAATCACATCGGTACGGACGTCAAAAATTTTATTTAAACCGTTGTACTTTATCCCGTAAATTTGCTGCGGCTTCTCATTTTCCAACGTCTTTTTCAACAAACTGTTATTTTTATATCGCGGAAAGACATCATAATAATACTCACCGATTGGATCCCCCTGCAAATTAAACAATTCTCTCGCCTTTTGATTAATCATGCTGATCTTTAAGTTAACGTCAACCGCAATAACCGCTGAAGATAAGCAGCGCAAAATTGAGTCCGCACTGACCTGCAATTCTTCATAAGCATTTTTTAAAGATTGCATCTCCAGCTCTTTATTCCGCTCTTCCCGCTGCTGAGCTATCACTTTTTTCACTACATCAACCAGCTCGCTGTATTTTAGCGGCTTGCGAATATAGTCAACAGCCCCCAAATGCAGTGCCCGGGCAGCAATTTCTTCAGATCCGAAAGCAGTCATAATCACTACCCAAGTTGAAGGATAGCTGCTTTTTATTTTCTCTAATATTTTTAGGCCGTTTTCTCCCGGCAGCATAACATCTAAAAGCACTAAATCCGGCTGTTCACAACAAACTAATTGCCAAGCCCTTTCGGCATCTAATGCACAGCTTACTGTAAACCCTGCTTTTTCCAGGTATAATTTGGCTGTTTCTAAATGTATTAGCATGTCATCAACAATTAATATTTTTTCTGGCTGGCTGGACTCGGTTAATTTCCCCATCATTGTTCTCACCCCATAATTGAAGTAACCTTAAATTGCTGCGTGTATATTTATTCTTTTTTTCACATTTAATTCCTGCATATCTCACAATTAATTTTTGAATTTTCTAAACGCTTTACTTATTTCCAGGTAAAGTCTTTTCCGGTCACTTCAATTCTTTCGGTAATGTAAATAAAAGCGCTGTCATCGACTTCTTTAACCACGACCTTAATTCCGGTAATTTCAAAGTTCTTTACTAACGTGTTGACTAGCCAAAAAACCCCTTGCCCTTTCAGATAGCTTATACCCCGGCCTAATTCATAAATAATACTGTTGGCAACAAGCATTAAAAGCCATAGCGTTAATTGCTTCATATATTTAAATTATTAGCAGGATCTTTGACTTGCTCATCTAATTAATTTAGAAAGGGAAGGTGATAACAATGTCAAATCAAAAAAAGTTGATAATAGCAATCATCGCTGTATTATTGTTTACCGGATTTTTTCTCAATAATAAAAATTCATTAGTTAAAGAAGCGGAAAAGGGTAATCTTGATAACGTAAAAAAGTTACTGGCGGAAGGTATTGATGTGAACAGTCAAGACGGAAAGGGCTGGACTGCATTGATGTGGGCGGTGCGCAACAATCATCCCGATGTTGTACAGTACCTGTTGGAGCAGGGTGCTGACGTTAATATGCAGAATAATGAAGGAAATACCGCATTAATGTGGGCCGCTTATCTAGGATACCATGATTTACTGCAATTGTTAATTACCAGCGGGGCAAAAGTTGAACAAAGCGGCCAGGATGGCTGGACGCCGTTAATGTTTGCCGCTGCCAAAGGTAACCTTGAATGCGTGCAAACGTTGATAGAACATGGTGCGGAGGTAAATCATAAAAATGTAGATGGCTTCACTCCCTTAATGTTTGCTGCCTTGGACGGGTATTATGAGGTTGTAGAGTGGCTTTTGCAAAATAACGCCGATGTCAATGCTAAAAATGCCGAAGGGGCAACCGCTTTAGATTTGGCAGAAGCACAAGCTCATCTGGAAATAGTAGACCTGTTGAAGCAAAAGAGCCTTTAAATCAGCAGCAAAACTAAAATTATGATCATTAAAGCCAGCGATAAAACTACGTAATCTTCAATCCTTTCGTTGGCAAACAACGTTATGTAGTGCGGTTCCTGATAATCTGTTTGTTTTCTGTATTGCTTTTTATTGTGCATAGTTATCCCTCATTACATTAAGGTTCTTCGCTGATAAACAGCATCACTACAATTAAAGCAAGCACGGCTTTTAGCACTGCCGCTGCGGTTCCTACCAGCAACGGCTTACTGCCTGCCTTACTCAGCTCGTTCAGTGAAATTTGCATCCCCATACCGGCTAAACCGATAGCAAAACACCAGTTATAAAGCTTGCGAATGATCATCAGTTCCGGTGACGGTGGCGACGTCTGTCCAAATAAACCAAAAGAAGTCATTAATACCATTATTAAAAAGCCTATAACAAACACCGGAAACCGGCTCCATAAACTGGTATTAATGTTTATGTCATCAACATAGTATTTAGTTTTACTACTGACAAACACTGCTAATACCAACACCACAAAGGGCAAGAAAATCACTCGCAGCAGGTTGTAAATCTCACCGGTTTTTAAACTTATTGAAGCCTGATTATGATTGGCTACTTCGGGATCAAAGGCCAGACAGGCAGCTAAAACCTGACCGGTATTGACTATTCCTGTTCCTGCCCAAACACCAAACTGGTGCGATGTCAACCCAACCAATGTACCAACCAACGGGAAAATAGCTACACTGGCTAAACCAAAAGAAAGAATAGTGGCAATAGAGTAAACCACATCCGTTGTTTTGGCCCGCACCGCAGGGGCTGCAGCAATGATTGCAGAAACCCCGCATATTGATGTGCCGGCCGCCAATACCGCTGCAGATGAAGAATCCATGTTTACTTTTTTTGCCAACCACAAAGTAAATATTATGCTTATAAAAACAAAGCTTAAAACCAAAATTAGCCCCGTCAATCCCAGGCGGGCGACATCCTTCATACTGTACATCGAACCTAAGAGCACAACACCTAATTTAATAAACATTTGTGAAGTTCTTATTCCCGGAACTGCCCAATGAGGTACAGAAAAAAGGTTTTTAATTAACATGCCGATGATAATGCTTAACAGCACATAGTTTAAATGCAGTAGATCAACTAAGTACTTTTTTGTAAACTCGTTGGCCGCAAGATAGGCTTCCAATCCCGGCCATTGGGGAAAACCCAAATCCGCCGCTCCACGGGTTAAGACGGCAATGGCAAACATCAGCAAAATACCGGGTATGGTTTTCACTAATAACCGCACTATGTAAAATTCCCTTCTGTATATTTTGTTGCATATGTTTTGACAAATTTACTTATATTTCACCAAACAACATTATAAAGCATCAGAAAGAATTCGCAAAGCAGGTGGGTAGAAAATAAGCAATTTTTGTTTTTTATTGCCGGTTATTTTACGGCAAGTTATAATAAATATGTCTAAAATGATGTTATAAGGTGATGAAAGGGGTAATACCTTTGAAAAAAGATAATATCACTTGTATCCAAAGGGCAAGATTCTTTTTTTATTTCTTCGAAAAAAGAGAGTGGCAACCCGGTGAAGAGCCCCCGTTGAAAAAAATTGTCAAAGCTAAAAATGTTACTCCCGAAGCGGTGAGAGAACTAAATAAATTTTTAAACAATCGCCTGGAACGCATTGCAACTATGATGGATATCTTATTAGCAGCGCACGATGACTGGGCTGTTACCGGGCGCAAAGATCACATTTTAATGGAAACACAATCCTTTGATTTTAATGAGGCTTTAAAATTGTTAAAAGACAAGGGTTTTAATGATGATGAGTTTGTTTTAAAAGTAGAATATGAACGTAAATGGGGTATGTTGTAAACGCAAACACAAAAAGGGCTGAAGTTCCAGAGCCTATAGCTCGTGGTACTTCAGCCCATATTTGCTTTATTAATTAGTGGCCGGCAACGGAAGCCCAGTAACCGCCGAGGATTAAGACGGAGAAGATAAAGCCCAACGGAACGTTAACCAGTACACCGGTGGTAAATGCTGCGAAAGGCCTCCAACCAACTGATGCCAGCTCCTTAAAGCGAGTGGTTAAACCAATAGCTAAGAAGCAGAATACAAAAGCCCATGTTCTCAAAGTCTTAATCGGTGAAATAACGTCACTGTTAATTTGGTCTGCAACAGCAGGGGCTTGTCCGGCTAAAACAAAAGTTAACAGTGCTGAAGCAACAAAGAAACCAAGAACAAATTTAGGGAATCTATGCCAAATTTCGGCGGCATCCGGCTTAGTACCGTCTTCTCTCTTTTCCCACTTAGTGATTGAAATCAGTGCCAAAATAAAGCACCAAATGCCCACAAACATATCCCGGCCAACAACCTTCATCAAAGTAAAGGTAGTGATTGCTTCATCACCAATGGCCGCGGCAGCGGCGATACCGGCAGAATCAGCAAACTCGGAAGTACCAATCCAAGCACCGGCAGGACCTTCCGAAATACCCAAGAAGTTAATCAGGATTGGCAATAAGTAAATCATGATTACAGCATAAACAACTACCAGTGAAATCGCAACCGATACATGATTTTTATCAGCTTTTACTGCACCGCCGATGGCGATAGATGCGGACACACCGCAAATTGAACCGCCGGCACCAAGAGTAGCGGCAAACCTTTTATCCAGGCCAAACAGCCTGGTTCCTGCCCAGTAAATGGCCAAGAAGGTAGTAACCGCAATTACCGTTGCCTGAGCAAAAGCAATCGGACCGGCTTCAAGAATCTTAGTAAACGGTAAAGTTGCACCTAACAAAACAATACCAACTTTAACGTAAAATTCGGTACGCAGCGCTGATTCAAACCATTTGGGGATTTTTACCGTATTACCAATGATCATACCCAAAGCTAATGCTACCAGCGGAGCTTCCAAGTTATACTTTTGAGCCCACTCCCAAGATCCAAAAATAGATACAATAATGGCGGCTAAAAAGAGAATTGCAAAACCGGGAATAAAATCCTTTAAATCATGGCCGATAATTTTGACAGCAATTGAAAAAATAGCTGTAAGCACTATAAACATAGCAATTACGGAACCAATATTATCCGCTAAATATGTGGTTACCGTACCGAATTGGTTCCAATCCGGAATATTTACCGCTATGTACTTAATGGAACCACCTGCATAGAAAAACATGATGGCAGCAATAACCAAACCGAGACCAAGCCACACTGCCCACCAATCTTCTTTTTTGAAAAGATCAGTCCAGCCGCTGCTTGGTTTTGTGGGTTTGTCACCCATTGATAATCATCTCCTTTGAATTTAAAATTGAGGCTTTTTGCCGGCAACAAAAGCCTCGAAATACCATAAAACAATAAATATATGTCGTTAACGACAGGATTACAGGTTTAGTTAAATTGGTTATTAATTTTAGTTAAAATAATCATCAACTATTCATTCAATTTACTTAATATTACCTTCATGTTATCAACTTAATTAACTATTCAAATACTATTTAATTTAATTTGTTATTTACTATTGATAATCTATTCACATTTTTATAATCTAATTATAAGATAGCCCATTCACATTTTTATATTCTAATCATAATCTATGCTAAGTCAATAACTCACAAATTCTATGACTATTTAGCTTTCCTAATACAGTAGATAAGCGTCACTATAATGACACAAATGTGTCATTAAAACTTTTAAAGATTACATTGACTATTTATTCGCCATAAATTTCAACAGTATATATTTAAATTATTAGCAGGATCTTTGACTTGCTCATCTAATTACATAGAGAGGGAAGGTGATAACAATGTCTAATAAAAAAAAGTGGATTATCGCAATCATCCTAGTACCATTATTGCTTGCCGGTGTTTTTTTCTTCAGCAATCAAAACTCATTAGTTAAAGAAGCGGAAAAGGGTAATCTTGATAACGTAAAAAAGTTACTGGCGGAAGGTATTGATGTGAACAGTCAAGACGGAAAGGGCTGGACAGCATTGATGTGGGCGGTGCGCAATAATCATCCCGATGTTGTACAGTACCTGTTGGAGCAGGGTGCCGATGTTAATATGCAGAATAATGAAGGAAATACCGCATTAATGTGGGCCGCTCATGAAGGGAACCATGATATGCTGCAATTATTAATTGCCAGCGGGGCAAAAGTTGAACAAAGCGGCCAGGATGACTGGACGCCGTTAATGTTTGCCGCTGCCAAGGGTAGCCTTGAATGTGTGCAAACGTTGGTAAAAAATGGGGCAGAGATAAATAAAAAAAATAAGGAAGGTTTTACCCCCTTAATGTTTGCTGCTTTAGGCGGGCATTATGAAGTTGTAGAGTGGCTTTTGCAAAATAACGCCGATGTCAATGCTAAAAATGCCAAAGGGGCAACCGCTTTAGATTTGGCAGAAGCACAAGACCATCTGGAAATAGTAGACCTATTGAAGCAAAAGAGCCTTTAAATCAGCAGCAAAACTAAAATTATGATCATTAAAGCCAGCGATAAAACTACGTAATCTTCAATCCTTTCGTTAGCAAACAACGTTATGTAATGCGGTTCCTGATAATCTGTTTGTTTTCTGTGTTGCTTTTTATTGTGCATAGTTATCCCTCATTACATTAAGGTTCTTCGCTGATAAACAGCATCACTACAATTAAAGCAAGCACAGCTTTTAGCACTGCCGCTGCGGTTCCTACCAGCAGCGGCTTACTGCCTGCCTTACTCAGCTCGTTCAGTGAAATTTGCATCCCCATACCGGCTAAACCGATAGCAAAACACCAGTTATAAAGCTTGCGAATGATCATCAGTTCCGGTGACGGTGGCGATGTCTGTCCAAATAAACCAAAAGAAGTCAATAATACCATTATTAAAAAGCCTATAACAAACACCGGAAACCGGCTCCATAAACTGGTATTAATGTTTATGTCATCAACATAGCACTTAGTTTTACCACTGACAAACACCGCTAATACTAAAACCACAAAGGGCAAGAAAATCACTCGCAGCAGGTTGTAAATCTCACCGGTTTTTAAACTTATTGAAGCCTGATTGGCTACCTCGGGATCAAAGGCCAGACAGGCAGCTAAAACCTGACCGCTATTTAATATTCCTGTTCCCGCCCAAACACCAAACTGGTGCGGTGTCAACCCAACCAATGTACCAACCAGCGGGAAAATAACTACGCTGGCTAAACCAAAAGAAAGAATAGTGGCAATAGAGTAAACCACATCCGTTGTTTTGGCCCGCACCGCAGGGGCTGCAGCAATGATTGCAGAAACCCCGCATATTGATGTGCCGGCCGCCAATACCGCTGCAGATGAAGAATCCATGTTTACTTTTTTTGCCAACCACAAAGTAAATATTATGCTTATAAAAACAAAGCTTAAAACCAAAATTAGCCCCGTCAATCCCAGGCGGGCGACATCCTTCACACTGTACATCGAACCAAAAAGCACAACACCTAATTTAATAAACATTTGCGAAGTTCTGATTCCCGGAACTGTCCAATGAGGTACAGAAAAAAGGTTTTTAATTAATATGCCGATGATAATGCTTAACAGCACATAGTTTAGATGCAGTAGATCAACTAAGTACTTTTTTGTAAACTCGTTGGCCGCAAGATAGGCTTCCAATCCCGGCCATTGGGGAAAACCCAAATCCGCCGCGCCACGGGTTAAGACGGCAATGGCAAACATCAGCAAAATACCGGGTATGGTTTTCACTAATAACCGCACTATAAAGTTCCCTTCTTTGAGAAATTTTTCGTATATTCTAACAACATTATAAACCATCAGTAACAATTCGCAAACTAACCAATTAGATTATAAATACCTTTTATTTTTATCCGGATAAAAGTATTAGCTAGTGAAGGATTAGTGCCGAGGATTGTTTGAGCGTTAGTAGTATACTTTGAACTTAATCCCGCTAACACAAAAAGGGCCGAAGCACCTGAGCCTTTAGCTCGTAGTACTTCAGCCCATTTTTTATGTTTAGTTGACTGTTAAAATACCCTAAACATGAGTATAAAGATCACTAATAATGTAACACCTAAGCCTAAAGAATATTTAATTAGTTTCATTTCAATAGGCAACAAATCGTAATATTCAGTTTCATAAGCCTCAGCAGCTGTAACCGTTTCTTCTGCCAGTCTGGTTTTTGTTTCAGCCATCTTAACAACCTCCTTTTATTATATTATTAACCGCCAATGGTCGGAGGTGTAATTCCATGGTAGAATATATAGGAGATTAACAGGCCTACCCAAAGAATGAAACCAAACAGAGCAACAGCATATACTGTTACAATCCGACCCATACCTTCCTGCCACAACTTACGCACATTGGTAATCAAACCAATAGAGAAGAAGCACAGTGCAAAGAATATCGTTCTAAAGGCATTAGATTCACTTACACCGGCATTAAGGGTATCAACAGCATCCGGGTTACCTAAACCGATAAAGAACAGGATAAAGAATGTTAGTACAAACCCGATAATGAATTTCGGGAAGCGATCCCATATTTCTCCAGGACTTACCTTTGAGCCAGCTTGTGAACTAGCACCGTTTTTATCAATGCGGTATACTGACCAAATTACAGCCAGGATGAAGGCCCAAACACCGATGAAAATGTCAATAAAGACTTTCGTGGTGGTAGTCACCATCAATATCCAGCCTTCTTCGTACTGTACACCCAATTCGCTCAATGCTCTGGCTCTAACCAGTGAATCAGTAATCGCTCCACTGGCAACTGCCCCACCGTCACTCTTTACTGCCAAACCCATCCAGGCACCGGCTACCAACGGATCGTCATACAAGAAAGCCTGTGCCAACCAGGGCAAGAACAGCAACTCTAAAGCAACAAAGACAATAATAACGGCGGATAGAATAACAGGAACTATGGGACGGGCACGAATAGCACTACCGGTAGCGATAGCAGCGGACACACCGCAAATAGAGATACCGGAAGCCAGCGGTGCGGCCCATTCTGGTGTAAATTTGAAAAACTTACGAGATATAAAGTAAACTACCGGCCAGTAAATTAAATATGCTTCTACTACTGCACAAAGACCCCGAATAATAATGGTTGTGGCCAAACCAAAAGCACCCAGTGTTTTAACCGCAATAGAAGCACCGAGAATAACAATACCGGTTTTAATGAACCATTCCGGCTTGGCCGCTTCTTTTAAAAAGTCAGCAAACTTTAAGAAGAAGTTACCGATAATAAGCCCTACCACCATGGCAAAAATGTAGCCCATTTCACCAAGGCCAAGGGACCAAGTAATACCAAAAGCTTCACGTTTGTCCGGAGTAGCACCGATATATGCTATGTTTCCTATGGCATTACATACCGCAGTAATCCAGAAAATAATTGTGAAACCGGCTGCATATCTTTTTACATTAGCCCCCATCACTTTGGCGCCAAATGTTGTAATAGCCAACAGAAATAGGAATGTTATTATCAAAGATACATAACCGGGCATCCAACTGTAGGCTTTCGATACAGGCTTAAATGCATCAGATAAATTAATCCAAGTGCTGCTTTTAACAGCCCAGCCTAAAATGTCTACGCCCATTAGTGGCCCTAAACCTAATGCAAAGATGAACAGTCCGAGCCACGCGGCCCACCAGTCTTCATCTTTTAGCATTGGTTTTCTCTGATAACTAATTTCAGTCATATGTTACCCCCCTTTTTACTTTTGACAGTTGACAGTTAGTTGGCTAGTTGGCTGCTAAACAGTTCCCATAGATCACCCCCACCTTTATGTATTTGAAAATTAAAAATATTTTTGATTATATTTATATGCGTAATATGCAATATGTTGTATATTGGATACTGGATAATTGTTCCTGCCCTTAGAAGTTTTCACATTGTCTAACGTTGCTACTATAGGCTATAATTAAATTTGTATAGTACATTGCCATTGATAAAGTATTCACTTTCCTTTTGTGTTTATGTTAATTTTTGCACTATTAAAAGTCAATAACTCCAGAATCTTATGACTATTTCCCTTACCCATTGCGACGGTTAATTGCCGCCCCAGTGACACAAATGTGTCATTTTGATGGTATTTTTGTTTCATTGGCATTGTGGGTGAATTTGTAACAAAATTGAACTGAAATTGTTTACAATTAAAGTAACAAATAAAAGTAATAAATATATTAAGCATTTATTTGGTGATTGATATGTATAAATTTAATAAACTAAATATCGTTGCCATAATTATCTTGTCCTTGTTATTTCTCTCTTTAGCTATTTTGACGCAGCTGCTTTTTAAAAACAACGAGATAGAACAGCAAACCAATCTATATATTAAAGAGTTAGAGGTTTACAGTGAAGTTGCAAATTTACTGTCAACACTTACTAATCACGGGCGGCAGTATATTCTTACTGGTGATAACCAATACCTGGAATATTTTCGCATATACGCCCGCAATGTGATCGCGGCTGAAGAAGAATTAACCATTACTGAAACTATAAATGAGTTGACACAAGCTTATATTTCATTTATTGAGAATGAAGCAGTACCTCTCAGGCAGGCCACCCGCGATTTATCCGCAGAAAAACTGGCTTATTTACAGTCGCGGCAGCAAGATTTTGATGAGGACTTGCAGTACGAAATAAATAAGGGGATTGAATTAACAACCAAGTATTTAAATGATTTTTCAAGCAATAGTTTCTCTGAACAGAGCGGAATAATAAAACTCTTATTGCTGCTGGCTTGCATCGGTTTGTTTATATTAATATGGAGTGTCTATAGAATCTTTACTAAATTCTCCATTTATAATCTTGATTTCCCTAAGTTGTCAGCGCATATTAAACACGGCATAATTGTTATGGATCGGCGGGGCTACTTTACCGAAATCAATGAGTACGCATTAGATCTTTTTGGCTTAGACGCAGAACAATTTTTGGGAAGAAATTTAAACGAAATAGCAGCTGTTTTGCCACAGATGCAAAATGTAACTCAACCGCTGTATGCTGTAATGATGCAAAAGAAAGAACTTTTAAATCACCATGTTACCTACTTTCATTCCGGGCGCAAGCTGGAGTTAACGGTGGACTATATCCCGGTTTTCTTTTTTAATCAACTGCGCGGTGTAATATTAATTGCCAGCCATGCAGAAAAACAAAAGGACAAGCATTTATTATTAGATACTTTAGAGAAAGAACGCAAATTAATATCTATTGAAATTCATGATTGGATTGCCCGCTATTTATCAACTATCATTCACTCTATTGACTATATTTTAAGACTGAAAGAGGTAGCTGATAATCAACTGCGTGAGCAGTTGACAACATTGCGTGAACACTGTCAGAACGCTGCCATTGAGATGCGGGGTATTATGAACAATATTCACCCTTATTTAATTGACCGCATTGGCTTAATCTCAGCATTGGAGTCATACATTAATACTTTTGAAAAGTTAAATAACATTAAAGTTTACATGATTTATCAAGATCGCAATTTAAACATACCCAAGAGAAATGAGATCATTATTTATCGTATAATTCAAGAGGCATTAAGTAATATCGCCAAGCATGCGCAAGCTACCGAAGTAGATATTCTTTTCACTGTTTTGCACGATACGTTAAAAATAGAAATACAAGATAACGGACAGAACAAAAAAGAAATTATTGCCGGCAAAGGAATGTGGGGAATGAAGGAGCGTGCTAAACTAATCGGCGGTGATATTATATTTGAGCAAACCGATACCGGTTTTGTGGTCGCTTTAACAGTACCGATTATCTCTGGAGGGACTCGGGATGGACAAGATTAAGGTTATGTTAGTTGAAGATCATAACGTTTTCCGTGAAGGATTAAAAAATTTGATTGACTTGGAAGAAAATATGGAAGTAATAGCTGAAGCCGGCAGTCTACAAGAAGCTTTACAGAACATTAATGACGATGTAGATGTAATACTGCTCGATATCGGTCTGCCTGATGGCGATGGCTTAGATTTACTGGCCCAAATTAAAAAAAAGTACCCGCATATTAAACATGTGGCTTTAACCATTTACGATGATGCGGTTTTTATTAAAAAAGCAATGGAAGCGGGCGTAGATGGCTTTGTTCCTAAATATGCGTTTTTTGATGAAATTAAATCCGCTATTATGATGACCTATAACGGTCGTTCTTACCTTTATCCCGGATTATCCGATGCACTGCTAAAGCTATCTGAACCAGGGTTGTCGGAGTCAGAACTGCAAATTCTGCAGATGCTGGCCACCGGAAAAACGCAAAAGGAAGTTGCCCAGCAGTTATATATAAGTTTATCCACACTGCGCCGCCGGCTAAAATCTGTATTCTCTAAACTGCACGTAACAACGGTAGAAGAAGCTTTAACAGTCGCAACAAAAAAAGGCTTAATTAATTAAATAAATTGAAGTTTTAGGGTGAGAACATGAAAAATTCCCCAGGTGTTAAAAGCAATATACCTTTATTTATCTTGTTATTTTTATCCAGTGTTTTTTTAATTATCGGCATTATGGAATTTCGCTTTTTTAAAGATACTTTAAGCAGCTACGGCAGCAGTATTGAACAAATCGCTGTTAATAAAACATTGTTTTTTTTAGATGAGTTGAAGGCAACATCCATTAATGCCGCCAAAAAAATAGAAATGGAAAATGCCAATATTGATGAAATACTGCAGACCATTTCAAATTATGACAACCGAATCACCGATGTATATTTAGTAGAAGCGGACGGCACGATGCTGCATTCGTTGCATGGCAGTGATCAGCAGTACATTGCCCAGTTTATCCGCGAACAATTACCGAAAAACAGCAGGCAAAAGGCGTTTTTTTCTAAATTGCACAAAGATACAAAAACCCAACTGCCGATTATCAGTGTGGCAGCACCGTTATCTTCTAACCAAGTGGCAGTTTTAAGTTTTCGTTTGGACTCATACCAGCAGGAGTTACAAAAAGAATTTGTCAATGAAAATTACAAGTTAGCAGTTTTTGATCATTACGGTCAACCGATTATTTGGCCTTTTAAACAACAAAGCTTGGATTTTTTTCAGCCACCGACAGAAAAATTTTACAGCAATGGTGAAGAATATCGAGTAAACACAACACTGATAGAGCAAACCAATTGGCAGCTTTATTTGTTTCAGCGAGAAAACCACTTTGAAACACTGCGCATAATCATCATTATTTGTTTAATTTTTGCCCTTTATTATTGCTTGTATCAGCTGCTGGTGGAGTTTTGGGGGGTCAACACCGCTAAAACCTACTTTGATAATATTGACTTTGCTATTTTTAACCAAATTAACGAAGGCGTAATCATCAGCAATAATGCAGGAATAATCATCTTTGCTAACCAAGCGGCCCATCAAATATTTGCTGAGCGCAAAGAACAATTAAGAAATGTCAAGCTAAAAGAGCTGATTGGCCATGTTGCCGAAAATCATGAAACCAAATCACAATCTGTGATGTTAAAGACCACTGACAGGCTGTTGGCCGTTATCCATTCACCGATTATTAAAAACGGTAAAAAATTAGGCTCTTTAAGTGTAATTAGGGTCAGCAATGAAGAAGAAAAAACATTAAGTCAAGCCTTTAACAAACTGATAGAAATAGTTTCGGAAGGCATAATTTATGTGGATAAAGATAATAACATCGCTGCTGCTAATTTAATGGCCAATTATTACCTTGGTAATTTAGAACGGGGCAAAAATATTGCCGCCGTTAACAGTGAACTGGCGGCGTTTATTCTGGAAAATCAAGATATTCACACCGTCAAAAGAATCCCGCTGCGCTCTCACAACGTAGTTTGTGATATTGCACCGGTACATGATCAGGACGGAAAATATGCCGGAACATTGATTCTGCTGTTGGATGCTAAAAAAGGTTTGTCTTAAACGGTAATTTTAACCTGTAAAGTATGTCCTAAACAAAAAGCTTAAGGTGAGTCTTGCTTTGCCCTCACCTTAAGCTTTATTGCATTCTTCAGCATTTAAAAGCTGATATTTTTGTCGGCTTATGTGTCTGATAAAGTTGCGGAAAATTAACTTCCAGCCGCCTAACTGATAGGCATATTTAATCGGAACCAATTTTTTAATAAACACCGCTAACGGCCCGTTAAACACCAGTCTATCACCTTCAGCCAGCGCATAATTTTTCCCTATGTTAATGATCAGTATAATCCCTTTCGGACTAAATGCTTTTTTCTTTTGCTTGGTGATATCCGCATAAATATTGTAAGCTACCTGCCGACCATGCTGCATTGATGCTTGGGCGGTGGCCAGCATTGGCTTATTGGTTGTCGGGTCAATTACCAAAGCACTGTCTCCCACACCGTAAATACACGGGTCATCCACAGACTGCAAATACTCGTTTACCAACAACCGCCCACGGCCATCTACCTTCAAACCGGATTCGGCAACCACGTGATTACCACGCACCCCGCCCGACCAAAACAGCAGCGAATAATTTAACTGCCGGCCTGATGCCAGTTCAATGGTATGGGGTGTAACCTTTTTTAACAAATCTCCGGTAATTACCTCTACCCCTTGCTGTTCCAGTGCTTTTTTAGCATATTGCGCTGACTTTTCAGACATGCCGGGAAGCAAGTTTTGGCAGCCTTCAACCAAGGTAATATGATAATCATCAGGGCCAAGGTTATACATCGAGCAAACTTTTTGTAACTGATAAGCTAATTCCCCGGTCAGTTCCACGCCGGTCAGACCGCCACCGCCAATAACAAAGTGAAGTTTGTTTTTCGGTGGGCCAACTGACGCAAATGCAGTCTTTTCTAAAATTGTTTTCACCTGGCAGCGAATGGTACGCGCGCAGTTTAAACTGGTAAGGCCAATGCTGTTCTCCTCTAACCCTTCGATGTTGTAGTACTCCAACTCACTGCCCAGCGCCAGCACCAAATAATGATAATGCAGTACCACTTCACCTTGATTAAGCTTCACCAACTTATTTTTGGTGTCAATAACATCTACCTGAGCTTTGTAAAACTCAATGTTTTCATGATCTAAAATATCCGCCAACGGAATCATCATTCGAGAATAACCGGCAGTGCCCGCTGCGTGCTTGTATAATTGAGTTTTTAACATATGATAATCATTTTTGTTAACCACAATAATGCGGCAATCTTTTCGGCCATGTAAAAGTCCGCTCAGCTTTTGTGCTACTTGTATACCACCATAGCCGGCACCTAATATGACGATATTTTTTACTTCGTATCTCATCATTATCTGCCCTCCTTCTTTTTGCGCTAAGCTTTATAATTAAATTAATAGTCGTTTTGTGTCGCTCTAGTGGGAACATGAACATTACGCTTTAATTATAAGCATAGGGTCGAAAAAAAACTGTCATCTTAAATACAATTAGCCAATTTAATTAAAAATCTTCCCAAAGTGCCGGCTTGCAGGTAATTCTTTACATTAAGTTAAAATCCCGTGACTTACATGCAGATAAATAACGGTATGTGCAGGAGATAAGCTGCACAACGGGATGAGAAGAGCAAATAGTAAGAAAACTAAGCTTTTGGGAAAAAATATATTAAGTTAAACTTAAAATAGATAAGCTACCCGTTAAACAAGTTAGAACCGGCTAATTTCAACCCAGCATTTTAAATTGCGTGACAATACTTGTTATTTCCGCTCAACAGGCTAGACAGCGGCCACGAATATTGTTAAAATAGTGTCGGTTAGTGTAGTGACAATTTAAAATGCACTCTTACGTGTTGTGCTTTGCACAAGGATTTCGACTTACTGGGGGGGGTAGTCGTTTATACGACTATCCTCTCTTTTTTTATAGTGACGACAATCCTTTGAGGCAGGCTTTTTTACTTTCGCCGACAAAAGGTCAAGGTAGGTGTTATAAAAGTGGCTAAAAAGTTTATTACTATAAACATCTGCCTCATTTTGCTGCTTTTTGCTGCCTGGCCAATACCGGCTACCATTATAGAAGAAACCGGCAAATTACACAATTTAATTGAAATCAATAAACCAAATGCCGTTGAGCGGCACTGTGTAGCTAAAGTTAAAAAAGATAAAGCTACCGCTAGGCAAAAGATTGTTCTGCAAATAAAAAGTCGGGGCTCCGTTGACAAAACAACAACACCCCCAAGACTTAGCAGTTTTATCAAAGCCCGATTTTATTTGTCAGCTTACCTAGAAAGAAATCACTCTGCATAGAAATTAGACCAAAAATATTCAAAGGAGTGATTACCCGTGTTGGAAAACCAATTTTTAATTTCAATTATTATTTTCGCCATTACCTATACATTAATTGTTACTGAAGTATTCCATCGTTCGGTCAGTGCTTTGGCCGGAGCCATGGCTGTTTTTTTGTTAGGTCTGTTAAACTTAGAAACAGCGGTTAGGTATGTAGATTGGAACACCATTGGCTTATTGGTGGGAATGATGATTATTGTCACTATTACTCGCCGTACCGGCATCTTTGAGTTCTTGGCGATGAAAGCAGCGGTTAAAGTTCGCGGAGACGGGGTTAAATTGTTAATTGCCCTTTCCTTTATCACCGCCGTTGCCTCCGCCCTTTTAGATAACGTTACCACGGTGCTGTTAATGGTGCCGGTAACCTTTGCCCTGTGTGACGAGCTGGAACTGCCGGTAATGCCCTTTTTATTTGCTCAAATTTTGTCCAGCAATATCGGCGGAACCGCTACCTTAATCGGCGACCCGCCGAACATCATGATTGGCAGTGCTACCCACTTAACTTTTAATGATTTTTTAATTAACCTAGCACCAATTTCTTTTGTGATTTTAACAGTAACTATCCTGCTGTTAAGTATGCTTTACCGCAAAAAACTGCAAGTTAAGCCAGAATTGCGGGAAAAAATTCTTAGTTTTAATCCGGAAAATGAATTAAAAGATCGCAAACTACTGGTGCAATCTTTAAGTGTGCTGGCATTAACTATTTTGGGGTTTGCTCTACACGGAGTTTTAAATTTAGAAACTGCCATTATCGCCTTAGGCGGGGCAGCGCTGCTAATGGTCATTACCAGGGAAGAACCGGAAGAAACACTGCTTGGCGTGGAGTGGCCAACTATCTTTTTCTTCATCGGTTTGTTTATCGTAGTAGGCTCTCTAGAGGAAACCGGTGTGATCAAAACCATTGCCGAATACGCTCTAAGCCTTACCGGCGGCGAAACGGTAATTACTGGCTTATTGGTTCTATGGCTTTCGGCCATCGCATCCTCTTTTGTCGATAACATCCCCTTTGTGGCCACAATGATTCCGTTAATTCAGGAAATGGGACAAATGGGCGGCATTGCAAACCTTGACCCATTGTGGTGGTCTTTGGCTTTGGGTGCTTGCCTGGGCGGCAACGGTTCACTGGTAGGCGCCGCTGCCAATGTTATTGTAGCCGGAATGTCAGAAAGAAGAGGTACTCCAATTTCTTTTATAGGCTTCTTAAAGATTGGCTTCCCGATGATGATTTTAAGTATCATTATTTCCATGATTTACCTGCTACTGTTCATTTACTAAAAAATATAGAGGGGTCGGTCTTCGTGCCGACCCCTACTCCTAAAAATCATTCATTCCGCCGAAACCACCGCCGAAATCGGTAAAGTTATCAAAAGTATTGTGATCGTGTCCGTAATAAGCATCATCAATACCCTGATCATGCCCATGATAATAATGGTCTGTTATGATATCTGTGCCGGGATTGACATACGGGTCAAATTGCGCCATTAGCTCACTCATTTCCTGCTCCTCAAGCAAATTGTTTTCCAGGGCAAAGTTCTGCAGCTGCTCATAATCCATTTGCTGCATCTCTTCCAATGTCTGTTGATCAAAATTATGGTTAGCATGTAAGTGATTAAGTAAAAACATCGTCGCTGCCCCGCCAACCGCACCGGCTAAAAACGGGTTGCCAAAGTCGCGGTTTATTGCACTCCCTCTTGTTTGAGATTGGCGTTGAGCATCCTGCCCCATCCCGTCAAATTGCTCTTTCTTGTTTGCTCCTTTAGACCAACTTACAATTTTAGCCACAACAATACCGGCAATGATTCCCAAAACAAGTTCCATCATTAGTTCAGACATTCCTTTCAAAAAAAGTTGTTACTCAATATTCGCCAACAAAGATAATAAACTCCTGCCTACTTGGTTTGAATTTCCCGCACATATTTAATTATTTTATGTTAAAAAACGCCCGGTTTTCCCACCGGGCGTTACTTTAAGCATATTGTTCTTCGGTTTTAAGTTCTTCTTTCTGTTGCCTATCACCGCCGTCAATCAAACGGCGCAAAGTAGGCACCGTTAAAATCATCAGCAGGGCAATAATGGCCGTAGCTATACCGATTTTCAAAAATACGTTTGAATAAATGGCTAATGTTTGTACCGGCTCGGTAACACCTTCCGGAGCAGCAGTTAAACTAGCCACCCAGCCGCCAATTACACCGGATGCGGAAGTTGTTAAGAACCAAGCACCCATTGTGAAACCGACCATGCGCTGCGGTACCAATTTAGCCACCATTGACAAGCCCAAACCGCTGATCAGCAGTTCACCCACACTTTGGAATAAATAACAGGCTACCAGCCACCAAACGGAAACTATTCCTTGCGCATTGGCAAACATTGCCCCTAAAGGCAGAATCAAAAAAGCAACCGCACACAATACCATACCTAAAGCAAATTTACCCGGCATAGAAAGGTCACGCCCTTGTTTACCGAAATGAGAATACAAATAAGCCATTATTGGGCTGGCCACAATTATCCAAAAGGGATTCAAGGCCTGGAATGATTCCGGATCTGTTACTTGAATGCCCAGAATAGAATGTTCTACATTTTTAATAGCAAAAAAGTTTAATGAAGTAGGCATTTGCTGATACAAAGTAAAGAACACTACAGCCTGTACCATTAAAATAAAGGCGGCTAACATTTTGTTGCGTTCGTTGCGTTCACTTTTAAACATCTCTTTGAAGAAGATACCAAAAACCGTTATCCCGATTAACAGCAGCAGCCAGTGAGCTACTGTAACATTGGTCAGCAGATAGGTGGAAAAAGCAATTAACGCTATTTCCCCGCCCAGCACCAAAGCTAAATTGCGGTAGTTAACCGGAGCCAAGCCAACCGGCGAGTCAATATCGGCAACTAAATGACGTTGAAAGAAAAAGCTTGCCAGCGCAATAACCAGACCCAGCGCACAAACGTAAAAGCCCACATTTAAGCCGTACCTACCTGCTAGCACCGGCACCAATATCATCGAAATAAAAGAACCGATGTTTACAGACATATAATACAGTGTAAAAGCACCGTCCAAGCGCGGGTCACCTTCAGCGTAAAGCTTAGACAACAAGCTGGAAGGGTTGGCTTTAAACAAACCGTTACCTACTGCCACAAAGGCCAAAGCGACATAAACTAAGCTTTTATCTAAAGTAGCCATGCCGATTAAAATATAACCAATCATCATAGTGATGGCACCAATGACAATAGTGCGCTTAGTACCCAGCACTTTATCACCGATAAAACCGCCTATGGCAACAAAGCCATAAACCATCGCACTAAAAGCCCCAAAAATAGTAAAGGACTCCGCATCACTCATTCCCAGCGATTTTACAAAAAATGAAGCCAACACCACTTGCAGGCCATAATAACCAAAGCGCTCCCACATTTCTAAAAAGAAAATCATATAAAAAGGACGCGGCTGTTTTAATGAATTAGAACTTGCAGTATTTCCCATATTTGTTTCACCTTTCTTAATTTAATAATTAGTTATTTTAAAAACGCGAGTTATATTATATAAGTTTTCACAAAAATAGTCGATATTTGTAGAAAAATTTGTATACAGTATTATCAGGAAAAAATAGTATCTAATGCCAAAATGTTTTTGCTAGTTGGACAAATGTCTTTATTATCCGTTTTGGGGTTAATAAGAAAAAAAGAGCTGCTGCACTACCGGCCCTAAATCGTTGTGCAGCAGCCTCACTTAACAATAATATTTAACTCTTAAAAATTCCGTCTAAAGCAGGAATATTTTTGCTAACCATCTGTTTTTTCTACTAAAAAATTAGGCAGAATATAATAGCCGGGATTCTGCGCAATAACATTGTGTTTACCTACCCGCGTATAAATGCCGGCAAATTTTTCATTATAAACAAACAAGCCGAGCATTTGATTGTAGTGCTCCAGCGACAACTCGCCGTTTTTAAAGTTAACCAACCGCTCCCTGCCGGGCAGACAATATTCTTGATACAAGTAGTTTTGGTTCCAACATTTTTGCACAATACTTGCCCACTCTTGCGAGGTAAAATCCTTGCCCAGATATACACCGGCACCGGCATACAAAGCTTTTGGTTTAAGCACGTAATGATCTTTATTTTGCCGTACTTGCAGATAAATTTCCTGCTCGCCTTTAAATTCACCGGTATAGGGAATGTGTTTATCAATAAATGCTTTTTCCTCCGGTGTTAAAAAATCAGCGGCATCTTGATGCAGTATCTTAAAGATAATTTTATTATGGATGATTTCGGAACGCGGCGGGCCAACCACACAAACTGCTCCATCGCGATATGCTTGAATAAAGTCAGCTATCAATTCGCAGCGCTCAATCATTTCTGCTGTGACCAACCGGCGGTAAATTAAATCTATCGGCAGATCTTGATAAAACAGTTTGCCGTCATGATATTTAAGTTCTCGCGGATCCACAATTTCAGCCCTTAACCCCCGCTTTTGATAAGCCCGTTGAAAAGCGGCGAATTCTGTAATATTGCCGGCAGGCAGCCAATCAACAACAGCCACATTTGGTTTGGGGTTATCGGCATTAAACCGGCGGTAGTTTTGCAATGTGGCCTCTACCCAACTGTCAATTAGCTCAAAATAACTTATCCGGTAATTTTGACTAAAATCGGCCACCGCCGCAGACTGAAGAAAAATTTTTTCTAACACGTTGGTTTTGTTCATTCCGGAAGAACCATCGGCGTTAAATTCACAAAACTTGTAACTGCCGGGACGGTAGTAAAATAAATCCAAGCGGGCCATCGGCACATTACAGCGGTAACGGTGATCAACCAAAATCAGCTCCTCCAGCAACTTGCTAAAACCAAACTTTTGGCGGAACTGCGGTCTGTTGATATAAGCGTCAATCACTTTATTAAATATAACCATTAATGTTTGCACCGCTTTTTTAAAACAAGCGATGTCATCTGCGTTAAAAAACAAGGGCTGATATAAAAACGGGACGGTTTCCCCGGCAAATTTGGCGGTAGATTGTTCCACTCTTTTTACAATGTTAAGATAATCGCTATAGTAACGAGCGGCGTCGTTCTTTACCAGATTGACGTACTGTTCGCCCAGATTGTTGAAACTCACCGCATCCACCTTCCCATAAATTGTTCAGTATACACCAACTAAGTGCCGCTTTTTTGCCGTTGTGCAGGCGGGCCTTGGTAACATCCGCCGGGCTGAGCTTTTGCTCTACCAAAACTTCTAACGGCTTTAGATAATGTTTTTCTTCATAAGGCAAACCGGCTTGAGCTAAACTGATGACATACTTCGCCCAATCGTGAATAGTGCCTCCCAGCAAATGTGCATCATAACCTTGCTGTTTAATTCGTTTTTTTACGGCATTTATCTCCTCAGCCGTAACAGTGGCAAAACAGCGCTCTAAATCTTTTAAATTATCCTGATTGTACATTATCCCTTTCCACAACGCCACACCGGCGATGTTTAAAGGATAAGGAACGGAATCGGCTATCCTGATTTCGATAAAATGTTTGGTACGGATATCCGGAAAAACCATCGTTAACATGTATTCCAGTTCATCCCACGTGTAATTATCCGGCTGAAAAACTTCTTGATATTTTTTCGTACAAGGCACTAAATTTGAGCCCTTTTTTAGCACAATGGCCGGTGTGTTTAGAATATAGCGGGCGTAATCCTGATAGCTATAACCCGGCCGAAAGGTGCCATCCACAATACCGCAGCGATCGTCATCACAATTTTGCCAAACGGTGCATTTCACCATTCGCTCGGTGGTAATTTCTCCTTCAAAAAAAGGCACATTATCAAACATTGCGGCCACTACCGGGTAGAGGCAATTAGCAATTTTAAACTTTTGGATGTAATCAGCCTCCGAGCGATAATCAATATTGACATGCATTGCCGCGGTACCTTTCATCATATTTAAAGCATATTTACCCTGCCGCTGCAGATAAGCTGACATATAGCGGTATCTTTCTTTGGGAATAAAGGGAATATCTTTAATTTTTGTTTGCGGTTGATAACCGATAGCCACCAGCATCTGATTATTGGCTTCCAAAATAGGAATCAGGTCTTCTAAAAAATCTAAGTATTCATCTTCAATATCACTAATATTTTGATGTGGCTTAATGCTGATTTCCAACTGTCCGCCTGGTTCCAATGAAATGTTGTTGCCATTCTTAGTCAGCCCCAGCAGGTATTTATCTTCATAAACACCCTGCCAGCCCGCTTTCTGCATTGTTTTCAATATATCTGCAATACCGTGCCGCTGGTAATAGGAAACGGCACAGAGTGTGTCGCAATCTAATACCAGATGTTCAACTTCTAAACCGATTTTTAAATCTGCTTCTCCTTTTTCTCCCTGGCGTAAATAATTGGTTATTTCTTGCACTTGTCGTTCATTAGTTTGCATTTTTGTTCCTCCACTCATCCAACATTTGTTAAGTTCGAATCAACAATCAATTCGTGTACAAGCTAATTCGATGCTAAAAATAATTTGCCTCTTTATATTTGCTTTTTTTTGGTATACCCTATTACTTAGCATTAATGTAAAGATTACTATAATAAATTTCTACAGTTTTTACAAATAATATTAATGTTATCAAAGGAGGTAATTTTTGTGTCTCTAAAATACAGATATGTGCACGGCTGTATTCGGGTGTTGGATTTAGAAAGATCAATCAAGTTTTATCAAGACGCCCTTAATTTAGAAGTAGTAAGAAAAAGAGATTTTCCGGAACATAAATTTACTCTGGTTTACATGAAAAGCCCGGATGATAACTTTGAATTGGAACTGACCTATAACTACGACCGCCAACAACCTTACACCATCGGTGACGGTTACAGCCACTTTGCAGTGGTAGTTGACGATTTAGAAGCTTCTTATCAAAAGCATAAGAAGGCAGGTTATCAGGTAGGAGAAATTAAAAAACTAAGCGGAGAAGCGGACGGCGGTTATTACTTTTTAACCGATCCGGACGGCTACCGGACTGAAATTATCCAAGCATAACTATCTAAAATAACGGTGAGGTCAAATATGCCTCACCGTTTGTTTTTTATTTAATCGGTAATTTGCTTTATTTTGTATTGCAACAACTAACAAATTAAATTAAGATAAAGTTACCGTAGATTGGCAATTATGGAACGTATCTCAAAATTTTTAAGGAGGGGTCCGGTTGAAGAGAAAAACTTTATTGGTAACGCTTTTAACAGTTATTTTTTGCTTAAGCATTGTTTTTACCTCCAATGCCGTACAACCTACAGCCAAGGACATGGTCATTGCTAAAATCAAAAACGCAGAAATAAATATTGATCCGGGCTTTTATGAAAAAGCGCGCGGAGAAATGAACATAGAAGTAACCAAATTTGATGGTGAGGTAAAGGATAAGTTTGGCGATCTAACAAATAGGTTAGTTAACTTACTGCATAAAACAGATGTTGATAACAAAGTTATGAAAATGCAGTTAGCAACAGGCATTAAAGACAGCCAAGGTGAAAGCGCAATTTATTTTACCGATGATAAAATAATCATTACTAAAGATATTTTATATTTGTTAAAAGACTTAGGGTTAAATGAGCAAGGTTTTATTGAGTTTATTGAACAATGCCCACAGTATCTCTATATGGCAAATAACGAACTAAATGATATGTGGGAAATGTTTGATATCTATCAGCGGCAGCAAATTCCCACTGAATACAAAGACTTGTTGCTTTTTATTGTGGAAGCCGTTCCTGAAAAGTGTTTTACCCGTTCATCCGATAAAATAATAGTCAACATTGATCAGCAAGGATTTGAAGAAACGATTTTTAACCTGCTGAACAAGGCTAAAAATGAAAAAGAGCGGTTTGCTGATCTCATTATGGGTTTAACTCAGTACAGCACTTTGCCCGAGGGAATTTCTCAGGAAGACTTAAAAGAACAAATTATTACCGGCTTGGAAAATTTCACCGTGCCCACAAAAGAAGAAATCAGTGCCATCAGCAGTTTTGTTACTGTGAATTTAAACTACGAGGCCCCCATTTTGCCCGGCGGCACCAGCAGCTATACTTTTAAACTGAAGATTAATGCTCCCGGTGCAGTAGGCAACTTAACATTTGCCGGCAATCATACCGCTGAAGGAAAAAATATGGACGGCACCTATGACCTGAACACTGATTTTAACTTTGATGAATTTTACTTTAATTTAAGCGTTAACTGTGATTACCAATATGACGGTCCAACAGCTAAATCCAACAGCATTATTAATATTCAAGGCAAACAATCAAACAGTCAGTTGTTTGATATTGGCTTAAAAACTACCGGAATTAACCAGGTAGACTACAATTTAACGGTTGAAAAACCGGTATTAACTGTCGATAACAGCTTGGATGTCACTGAATATCTCATTCAGCCGGCACCTGGCAGAGTTTCTTTGGGGGTTCAAGCCTCTCCGCCTGATGAAAGTTTGAGCCTCATCGTAAACAATCAACTGGTGGCCACAGATGTTCCACCGGTAATAAAAAACGGTCGCACTTATGTACCGGTAAGAAATATCGCGGAAGCTTTAGATTGTCAAGTAGATTGGCAGAAACCAAATGCCGTGAAAATTTCCGCCGGTGAGCAAGTAATTACCATGTATATTGGTAATTCTAATTACAACGTTAACGGCTCTGCTAAGCAAATGGATGCCGCTCCTTACCAAATAGACGGCCGCACCATGGTTCCGGTGAGGTTTATAGCTCAGGAACTGGGTGGAAAGGTAGAAATGATAGGTAATTTTATCATCATCACTATATAACTACAAACCAGCCCGCTTAAATATAGCGAGCCGGTTTGTTTATTGCTTAATTTTTACGAGCATCATTTTATCAACTTGTTCCTGCTATTTGCATTAGGCAAAGGGGCAGGCACACTTCCCTGCCCCACTGTTTTATCAAAAAAGTAAGGTTGCACTCTATCGATATAGTTGAGGCATTTTTACTGCAACTGCCGTTCCGTATGGGCTTCCGGTGCCTGCCGGTAATGTGGAATGCCAAAATATCCTGAACCGGCAGAAAAATTGAAGAACTCGTTTTGCTCTTCATGGGGAATGTATGCTAAATCCACCCCAGTGGCCCGCGCTAAAAAGGGATCTAGGCAGCACAAATCGGCAGTGCTAACTTCGCTTAAACTTGTTTTACCTAAAGAATAGCACACCTGTTGCATTTCCCGCACGCTGGCGTTTAGGAAGTTAAACAAAGTAGTAGCACCTTGTTCAATATCAAATGCATCGGTGATTTTAGCATTGTAGACCGCCAAAGCGGTCGGCGGTTCAAAGGGCAGTACCTTAGCAACCTGCTCGCCTATCGTTGCCATTACTGCCGCCGTGCCGATGTAAACGGCATCAGCACCTAATGCCATTGCTTTTAAGAAGTCCCCGGGAGTAATTAATCCGCCGGCGGCAATTAAACTGATATCCGATGCTACTCCTTTATTTCTCAAAAACTTAGCCCCCCGGGAAACAGCAAACAAAGTGGGCAAACCCAAATCGTCTTCCAATATGGGAGCGGTGCCGTGCGTGCCTCCTTCGGCACCGTCTAAGGTGATAAAATCCACCTCGGCCTCTAAAGCAACTTGCAGCTCCTGCTCCAAGTAATGGGTGGCGGCAATTTTTAATCCTACCGGTACGCCGGTTTCCGCTTTTAGTTTCCTTACCAGCGAGATAAACTGCTCTTTACTGTCCACACCGGGCAGACGGGAATGAACGCGGGCATCTTCTCCCTCTGCCAGTTCAAAGACCTGGCGAAAATCATGGCCGATGTTTTTAGCAGCGGTACGCTGCGGACTTGACCCCTGGGCCCCCTGCCCCAGTTGAATTTCAATAGCATCCAGCTGCGAGTATTTTTCCGGTGTATTTAACCACCCGCCGCGGTTGTACTGGCCAATAAGCAGCGCGGCAGCTTCCCGCTCTTCGGGCATTAAGCCGGCTTCACCGGTGTTGGTAGCGGTTCCCGCCATAGTTGCCCCTTTAGCCAAGGCAATTTTTACACTTTTACTGAGCGCGCTGCCAAAAGACATGCCGGCAATAAGCACCGGAATGGCTAAATGCAAAGGTTTTTTAGCCCGCTTGCCGATAGTGACCGCCGTCGAAATTTCTACGTCATCCGGCGTGGGAAAGCGGAATAAATGTACCGGATTAAACAAAAATTTATCCCAAGGAGAAAAGCGCATATAACTGCCCAGCGGCCGTGCCGGCGGTTGGCCGCCATGGGAACGCATTACAATCTCCATGAGACGGGTAATGCCAACCTTCTGGGATACCGGAATCATTTCAAAAATATTTTCGGTGTACTGATCCCGGGTCAACCGCAAAATGGCTTTATCTACTGTTTCATTGACTATATTGCGGATGATATTTTCAATAAAATTGCTCATGGGACACTCACCTTTATTCAGATTAATTTAAACTACAAGGATTTCTTTAAACTTTCAATTTTTTGAACCAAACCGGTGCAAATTTGTTTTACTTCTCCCAGTTGTCGGGCAGCACTTTGCTCTTCATTGGCAATTTGATTTAGTTTATTGTTATCATAATTTAATAAATCCTTAGAATGTTGACTTTCTACCGTAGAAAGTGTGCCGGCAATGGTCTGGATTTTATTTAGTTCAGAAGCAATGCATTCCAAAGTTTGCTTAGTATTTTGCTGACTCATCAATCATCTTCCTTTCCGGTTATGTTTTAAGCTAATTTCCCCCGAAATAAATTATGTTATACAACATTATAAAGACCAGGTGCTAGCCATCATCGGTTAAAGAGTGCCTGCACACATATATACAATAAAATAAGGAGATAATGAAAAAAACAATTTTGTAAAGGGGAGTGGGTTTTGAACGGCGAGCAGTACAAAATAGCGGATCTCACCCCAGAACAGTTAAAAGAAATTGAAGCTTTGCAAGAACAGTTAGGTGTAGTACTTGTTGCCTATGAGCACAAAAACAAATAATAACCAAAGATATTGGGGTATTGCCTAAAGAATTCTTTATAACGGTAAGACCCCCGGTAGGTAAACGGCCCACCGGAGGTCTTTTTATATAACCTTCTTTCTACTAAGCACGAATCCATTTCCAAATTTCCCTTGGTGTGGCATTTTTGCCGTACATCAAAATACCCGCCTTGAATATTTTACCGGCCAGTTTCATAAAGAACCAAATACTGACAATTAAAATAAACAGGGCAATGATGATTTCTAACCATGGCCACTCTTCTAATAACGATAAGCGCAGCAGCAGTATTCCCGGCGATGCAAAGGGAATGTAAGAGGCAATTTGAGCAATCAGACCGCTGGGATCATTGGCTACCGGCCCGATAAAGATAAGCGGCAGAAAAGGCAACATCATTACCATACCCTGAAAATTGCCGGCAGTGGTTATATCGGCCATAGTTGCCCCCACGCCAACAAATAAGGCAGCAAACAATAAGTATCCGAGCAAGGCAATCAGTAAATATAAAATAATTTCCGGCACCAGCAAGTACCGCATAAGCGGGATATTGTATTTCCAAACGACAATCGGTACCGCAAAGACCAGAATAATCAACGTTTGCACCATGCCCAGCAAAAAATAACCGATAATCTTCCCCTGCATCAACTCGTCCGGAGTGATTGATGATAAAATAATTTCCGCAACTTTGTCTTTCTTCTCCTGAGAAGCACTTTGAAAAATATACATCCCGGAAAAAATAATAGAAAGAAACACCACACCGGCAAAAGCCCCGGGAATGACGCGCGCCATAATATCTTCCGGCGATAAATCCCCCTTTGCTTCTCGATCATCTGCACCGGCTGCTAAATCTTCCGCTGATATTTCTTGAAAAATAATTTCTTGAGAAATAGCGGCCAGTTGCTCATTGGACAAACCAAGTTGCTTTAGTTGCAGTGTTTTGAGCGGTGCCGCCAACACCTGCACCTGATTGATAAATGCCCGGTCAATTTCCGTACTGGTATAAACCGGTATCACCTGCTGTTCAAGAGACTGTTCGTCTAAAAAAATATAAGCAGTATTATCCACATTTTGCAGTTTTTCTTTAACTTCTTGCTCGCTGATATTTGTCGGTTGCATTTCCCAATTAAATGTATGCCGTTCTGCAGTTTGTTGAAGCATCTCGAATGCACCTATGTTGTCGTTTACAAAAACGCGAACGGTAGTTTCTTCACCGGCAGTATCGCCCAAAATACCGCTTAACACCATAAAACCGACAATTAAAACCGGTGTGATAAACAAGCCAATTAAAAAGGACTTGTTTTTCATGTTGCGCTTGAATTCCCACTTTGCCACTTTGAACGCGTTACGCATCCGCGCCACCTTCTTTCCGCAGTAAGTTGTGATCGGTAGCAATGTCGATAAAGATTTCGTGAAGAGAGATGCGGTCCAGTGATAACTCGTTAATCTGCAGATCTTCCGGCAGTTCTTTCAACCAGCGTGCCGGCTGCACGTCTTTAGTTAAATACAGAACGGATGTATCCTCACTTTGTTCTACCCGCTGCACATTGGGCAATTTTTTTAGTAGGTCTGCATTATTTTGCCCGCGAATGGTGCACTTAAAATTGGCATATTCCCGTTTGACCTCGTCCATATTGCCGTAGATTACCTTTCGCCCGCGATGAATCATAAACAAACGATCGCACATTTCCTCAACCAGATTCATCTGGTGGGAAGATAATAAAACCGCTGTTCCAGCTGCCGCCAGTTCCCTTATTTCCTGTTTGAATAGTTCCTGCGCGACAGGATCCAAACCGGAAAAAGGTTCATCCAAAATTAACAACATCGGTTGGTGAATAATTGAAGCAATAAACTGCACTTTTTGCCCCATTCCTTTGGAAAGCTCTTCAATTAATGCGTTTTCCTTTCCTGCTAAGCCAAATTTTTTCAAATAAGCTCTCGCCCGTTCTTTGGCTTTTTTTAAGGGATAATCTTTTAATTCCGCTAAATACAGCAGAATGTCCATCACTTTAACATTTTTATACAGCCCTCGCTCTTCCGGCAAATAGCCGATTTTGTTGCGGGGTATACCGGCAAAATTATTAAATTCAATTGTTCCTTCATCCGGATATATAATGCCCATAATAATGCGAATGGTTGTTGATTTCCCGGCACCGTTAGGACCTAATATAGCCATAATTTCACCTTTGCGCACTTCAAAGGAGATATCATGAAGTACTTGGGTATCTTTAAACCATTTTCTCAGTTTATTTACTTTCAGCACCGTTTCCATTTTATCCGTCTCCTTAGTTTATTAGGAATACACCCAGCATAATTTTACCACGGCATTTGTATTTATAGCATTTGCCAAGATAAGCAAATATATTTCGCATGTTGGGAACAAAGGTTTGTAAGTTCATAATCTTGATAAATATCATGCAGACTATAGGTCACACTTTTTTTATGAAAATTTTTTTAAAAGTGTTGACAAAAGCCAAAACTGTTTTTATAATAAAATTGTAATGATTACAAAGTTGTTATAAATACAAAAAGGAAAGAGATGGCTTATGAAAATTGCCGGTAAATCTATTGAATTATATCTTAAAGAACAAGGTGTCAAACCTTCATATCAGAGAATTAAAATTTTTGACTACCTAATTCGTCACAAAAATCATCCCACCGTTGACACCATTTACAAAGCGCTGATTAATGAAATACCTACCCTTTCAAAAACTACAGTTTATAATACGCTGAAGCTTTTTTTAGAACGGGGTATTGTGCAAGCACTGGCCATAGAAGAAAACGAAACCAGATATGATGCCGACACTTCCGTCCATGGTCATTTTAAGTGTGAAAAATGCGGTACAGTCTATGATATCCGGGTAGATTTGTCTGGAGTAGATTTAAGGGAATTAGAAGTACATCAAGTGGATGAAGTGCATCTGTATTTTAAAGGCATCTGCCAAGGGTGCCTTAAAAATAAATAAAAAATATTGGGGAGGAGAAGAGTGATGAAAAAATTTGTTTGCACGATCTGTGGTTATGTACATACGGGAGAGGCTGCACCGGAGAAATGTCCGCAATGTGGAGCTAAAGCGGAAAAGTTTGTAGAAAAGAAAGAAGGGGCAGAATTATCCTGGGCTGATGAACATAAAGTAGGAATTGCCAAAGATTTAGACCCGGAAGTTGTTCAAGCTCTTAGAGAAAACTTTATCGGTGAATGCACCGAGGTTGGTATGTACTTAGCTATGAGCCGGCAGGCTGACCGGGAAGGTTATCCGGAAGTGGCCGAAGCTTACAAAAGAATTGCTTGGGAAGAAGCAGAACACGCCGCTAAATTTGCCGAGTTATTAGGTGAAGTTGTTGCCGCTGATACCAAAGCCAACTTACAGGCTCGGGTAGAAGCTGAACACGGCGCTTGCCAAGGTAAAAAAGATTTAGCTACTAAAGCAAAAGAATTAGGTTATGATGCTATTCACGATACCGTTCATGAAATGTGCAAGGATGAAGCCCGCCACGGTGCAGCATTTAACGGTCTTTTAAAGAGATATTTTAAATAAAAATCAGTTAAACTAAAGACGCAAAATTTTAGCCGGAGCTTAGCCTCCGGCCAAAATTTTTATCTTCTTGCCGGAGTTGCGCTTATATGCATTTATCAACAGACAGGTAATGGTAGATGTGAATGACTGCCGGATAGGTGTATATAACCTCCGGAAAGGGGACCGGTCGTTTTCAATCCGCAAATGGCGGTATACACGCAATATAGATAAAATTGTTGAAATTTGTTGACCCGGAGTGAGGGTTGTGATAGAATACACAATAGCAAGACCGGTTCAAGCGGCAAGAGTAATAAGTTATTCGAAATGTGGCGGTAGCATGTTCTAGAAATGGGGTGTGACAAGTGGAGACTTTTACTTTGACAGTAGACCCGGTATTAAATGAAGTGGAAAAGCAAATTATCAGGGAGGCCGGCTCCACAGTCCATTATCCCAAGGGACACGTGATTTTTGCGGCGGGAGATATTTCCGACCGTGTTTTTCTTTTGGAGAGCGGTTGGGTGAAAATTTACCGGCTGTCTGCAGATGGTAAACGGGTTACAGTGGGCAGAATGCGCAGTCCGGGAGAATTAATGGGACTTGCCGAAACTCTGCTGGAAGTAGAGCGTACTTGTTATGCCGGGGCCATGAGTAACGTGTCCATGGTAGTTTTAAGAAAGAGTCAATTCGAGGAATTAATGGCGCAGCATCCCTTTTTGGCCATCAAGGTATCCAAGTTGTTGGCCGTGAGAATGAGAGAAGCCGAGGGAATTATCCACGAAATGGTCTGCTGGCAGGCTCCCGGCCGGCTGGCTTTGATGCTAATAAAAATGGGAGAGCGGTGCGGGCAGCCCACCAAGGACGGAATCATTCTGGATGTGCAGCTGACACATGAAGAAATTGCCAGCATGGTGGGCACTTCAAGGCAAACAGTAACTTCGCTTCTTAATACTTTCAAGCAGGAAAAGAGTATTACTTATGAAGGCCGTACAATTCGTATTCTCGATCCGGATAAACTGGGCAAGTGGGTTGTTTAGGTATGTATCACTGCTATCGCTAAAATGACAATAGTGTTATCAAATGTGGGACAGGTTCCCGCATTTTTTTTGTTAAGTTATAATTAATGCTGATATGTCACTCCGATTAACCGATGTTGTGGTTGATGCCATCCCCCGGGAATTGTTTTGGCAATTGCTGGATATGGAACCGTATTGTGGCTGTGAAGGTAATTAAACTGCTGGCCGGGCGAATGCGGAATGCTGAGAAAAGGATTCAGCAAATAGCCACCGAGCCCCTGGCTCATCCTCTTGTACACTCTTTACTAATCTGATAAGTATCACTGATTAAGTCGTCTTTGGCACTTGTCGGGTAGCCGAACAATAGTGTCGTGAAGATGACTTTTTTTTGTCAAGCAGGCGACATAAAATGCTTATTAGTTTTGCTAATCTAATGTATAAGTAAATATTTATATTGATCGCAAATTTTGATCTCTGCTGTGAATCCGGAGCCCCCTAACGTGAGAACTTATAATACTTCAAGGAGGAGAAAAAATGTTATTAAATGTCAAAGAGCTGGCTCAGAAGGATGAACTTACAATGACTGAGATGCAAGATGCCCTGGAATATCTTTTACGGTTGGACTACCACCCGGTGGCCATCAAGTTCTTCTTTGATCAGGAAGAGTTCGATAACTTCCAGGCGGAAAAGGTACCGGGGCCCAAAATGACTTTTTGTCAGATTGCCCTTGCTTCCCGTCAAAACGGCTTTGTAGTCAAGGCCTCGGAAAAAAATCTCTTGTGCGGTAATGCCAAGACCGTGTTTGGTTTCAGGGAAGCTGAGGATGCTGAAGTTGACGGGCATGTAAAATATACTGCCGATTGGGATTTGGCTAAAAAATGTCTCCTGAGCAAGCCCAAGCTGCCTTTGGGTAAATTAAAAGGTTTTGCCACCGCTCCTTTAGGAAAAGCAAATTTTGAGCCCAGTGTGGTGTTTTTCGTTGTAAATCCCTTGCAGGCCTATCATCTACTGAATGATTACGTGGGTGCCTTCGGCGAGCATCCCCTTATTTTTAAACATACGGTGAATTCCGCGGTATGTGGCGGAAGCGTTGGATGCTACAAGGACAATAGTATTAATATGAACACCATGTGCGCGGGGAGCTATACCTCCGGGAAAACCGAAAAAGGTGAGGTAAATATATTTATACCCGGTGGCAAGATTGCGCAAGTGGTTAAACAACTGATCAAGCGCACCAATATATATGGCGGGCCGTCTATGCTGGGTTCCCCCGGGCAGGAGTTCCCAGGCCTGGATGTCTGCAAAAAGTGTCCGATGATAAGGTTCAAGGATGCTGAATAATAAACCATGTTATTAGGAAGTATTTTTCTATAGATGTGCATATAGGAAAATGCTCCCTTGGCAAATGTTACTCAAGGAGGTGACCGGAGAAAAGCAAACTGTAGAGGGCTGTTCTGTTTGATTTGGTTAAGGAAGGTGAAATATCGGTATGAATATGTGGCTGGATAAATGGTTTCATCCCAATCGTGCCCAGCAAGAACGCATATTAAAAAGAATACAAGAATTGCAGGAATTATCCAAAATAGCTCTGGAAATAGAAAACCCCCAGATTTACAAAAATCTGCAGGTGGAACAAAATGAATTGTTTTTAAAGTATCTCATGTATGTAGTTTTTGATGGTTTACGTTTCATTTTGCCACATTTGTTCTTGTTGGGGATTATTAGCACGCAGGTGCGAATTATTCCATTACCTGTTACCTTGCCTTTAATCGGTAATGAAGTGGGTATTGTGCTTGTTTATTTAATAGGAGCGATATTATTTCATATTTTCTTTAAACGTTACAAAGCATCTAAGTTGCAACTATCTTAATTTGTTTAAAAGAGGGGGTCTGGTTTATGGAATTTGCAGTTGCAGGTGTAACTGTCAATCCCATTTTTCTGGTATTATGGTCAATCTTCGTAGGATATGTTTTTTCAACGGTAGGAGCAGCCGGCGGTATTCTTGCCGGGGTGGGTCATATCACAATTTTTGGTTTAAAAAACGCCAATACTATTAAACCTATGAACCAGGTGTTGACACTTATCAGCCCGTTTATTTCCGCTCCCCTGTATTTCAGAGAACGGCGTCTGGTTGTGCCTGCTGCCCTGGCCCTCGGTCTGGGGGGAATCGTGGGTGCATTGATAGGCTCTTATCTGTCTTCCAATTACCTGCAAGATATGAGTTCCTATAAACCGTTCTTTGGCGTTATTACTTTGTTTATTGCCGTTAAAATTTGGTTGGAGATGTTGCCATCCAACAAAGCTAAACAGCAAGCGGTCAAAAAAGCTAATAAAGCTTTTGAGGAGAAAGTTAAGGAACTAAAAGCGGCTGGTAGAATGAATGAGTTGAAAGAGATCGGTGTTAAATTCAGTCAAGTGGGAATAAACAATACCTTTACATTTGCCGGTGAGACTTTTAGGTTTAATGCTGCTTCGCCATTTATCGCCGGAGCGCTGGTGGCTATTGTTTCTGCTGCCCTGGGTGTTGGCGGTGGTTTCTTGCTGGTACCCTATTTGAGCAGTGTTTTGGGATTCCCCATGTTTATCGTGGCTGGTACATCCGTTCTTTCCATTATTGTAACGTCCTTCACCAGTATCGCCAACTACTTGCGTATGGGTAGTTCCCTTGACTTTTTGATGTTAGCCTTTGAAGTAGGCGGTATTATTGTGGGTTCTTATCTTGGACCTGTTCTTTCCAAATATATTAAAGGCCAGCATTTGAAGATTTTCCTGGCTGTAATCCTTACTTATATCGGTTTGGGTTATCTTCTGAGTGCAGTAGGTATTAAAATTATCTAATGCTTGTACGGTGATAGATTTTCGAGATGATAGACCGCCAAGCCCGGCGGTAGCTGGGCTCAACGCGCTTGCTTACGTGAAAACGGCAGCAAGCCGCTGCCAGGTGCCTCGATGTTATTGCTTGCTGCCGTTTTCACCCGCGAATGCGGTACTCCAACACAATTACCGAAGCCGGCAAACCACAAAATAGCCGATACTTTACCAATGCTGAAGCACTGGCAAAATTAAATTTAAAGCAGCCAAAAGTTAAGTTTCCTTCTTGACATTAAAAACTTTAAGAATACAATAATAACCAAAGAATTTTAGCACTCAGCTTAGTTGAGTGCTAAAATTATATAACCTTCTTTTCCATATCTAGGGGTGAAAAAATGGAAAAAAGGTTATTATCTGTTGACTGGGATTATTTTATTTACTGCAAAAGTTACAATTGGGAATCATATCTGGAAAACAAAAAAAGCGTGATTGATTTATGGTATAAACGGTATCTGCAATTGCAGGCAAAGGGTAAGAATATCAAAAATTATTTTCAATTATCCGCAGATGTCGATCAGTTTTGGCAGAAAATAAAAAGAGTCTTTAAGTTTAAAAAAGGCATTAAAGCTTATGTTTCCGATTCGCACGCGTTATCTTATTACATTGCTAAAAACAATCAGTGCCAGGCAGTTTACCTTTTCGATGCCCATGCCGATTTGGGTTATGGCGGTCTGCCCTCTCTCAACTTTGAGCTAAACTGTGCCAACTGGCTAGGTAAACTGTTAAAAGATAAACTAATAACAAAAGCAGTGATTGTTTACAGTCCGTTTACAACTGAAAAAGCGGAATATTTTAAAGAAATTAACAACTGTTTTAATATCCAATACTGCCACCTAACTGATTTACAACCGAAAATTGAAATATCCGCCATACATGTTTGCCGTTCCGGGGCTTGGACACCTCCCTGGTTTGATAATAAATTTAAGCAGTTTGTCAATCAGTTAGGAGTTCCATATCAAACAATAGATTGCCCCCCCAGAAAATGGAACCCGAAAAATATCAGCACCGCCGAGTACATTTATTATCTGCTGGCTTAACTGCCGCCGCGCAAAAACATGATTGCCCACATACTAATCATGGACAAATAGTCCTACACCGGCGTATGCCTCTCTTTGGGGTGTAGATTGACACATGCTATGTATCTTGAAAAAAATCAAGTAACACTTGATATTTTTTCGCAGCCTCCTGATACCCTTGGTGGTATAAATTATGCAGCACCTCGTTATTTCGTTCAAATCTGCTAGCAATCAACGGTTTTTCCGGCTGAATGACCAAAACTTCATTTCTTTCCTCCATTTCTTTAATCATATCCATAGTCCGGTTATAAATTAAATGCCGTTCCTTTAATTTTTTTCTCAATCCGGGATAATTATTAAATACCAGCTTAAAAAACCAATTTAATTTGGTAGCTCTTTTTATATAGCCTTTGTTTCTGGTCAGTACCACCACATGTTTTTTATACCCGCGTTCAATTGAAGGCGTAATGGGAATCGGATCGGCAACGCCGCCGTCCAACAACTCCTGTCCTTTAAACGAAACACTTGGTGCTAAAACAGGCAGACTGTTGGAAGCGCGTATAATTTTAAATAAGTCTGTTTGGTTATCATATTTGTTAAAATAAACCGGTTGCCCGGTGTTTTTATCAGTAGTAACTACTACAAATTCAGTATTTGATTGCACAAAGGAGTCAAAATCAAAAGGAAGCAGCCGATTGGGAATTTCATCAAAAACATAACCCATTTCCACCAATTCCCTTTGCGTAAACAACCGTTTAATTGAGATAAATTGCCTGTGCTTCATCAATTTTTTTAATAGATTGAAGTTGTTATCCCGCTGCTTGGCCACATATGAACTTGCAACCAAGGCCGCTGATGATGCCGCAACCACCAAAGGAAAATGAATGCCCTTATCCATAAAGAAATCAAGTACGCCGGCAGTATACGCACCGCGCATGCCGCCACCTTCTAAAACTAGGCTTACGTTATATATCATAGCAATTTACCTTTCTAAATCGTCTTCTTCCCCTATTACTTCCCGATAGTAATGAAGCATTTGTTCAGCTGTCTCCGTCCAACTCATTTTTGATACTTCCTGTAAAGCTGCATCAGCCAAACGTTTTCTTAATGTTTCATCTCTTAACCGAAGAACAACGGCAACAAAATCATCCGGATTTTTCGGATCATATAGCAAGCCGTTATAATCATCTTTTATTTGCTCACAAGTTGGGCCACTCTTAGCGGCTACAACCGGCAGACCGGAAGCCATTGCTTCTAAAATAACCAGACCAAGTGTTTCCGTTGTCGAAGGAAACACAAAAACATCTGAAGAAGCATAGGCTTTAGCCAGCTGCTCCCCATGCAAAAAACCGGTAAACACGGTATTGGTGCCGGCAAAATGCTTTTCCAAAGCTTGCCGGTGCGGGCCGTCGCCGACAATAGCCAGCGCAAACTCATCTGACTTTTCTAATACAAACTTAATCTTTTCTATTTCTTTTTCCGGGGCCAATCTGCCGACATAAAGCAATACTGTTTTTTCGGGATTATTTAGAGACAACTTTGCCCGCATATCAGCATCAAATTTTCCGGGACTAAACAGCTCGGTATCAACACCGCGTTTCCAAAGCCGCACGTTATGAAACCCACGTGCAATTAACTCTTGCTGCATTGCCTTAGACGTGCAGACGTTTAGTTTTGCTTGGTTATGAAGGCAGCGAAAATACCGCCACAAAAGCCCCTCTAAAAAGGGAAATCCGTAATATTTGGCATACTTCACTACATTGGTATGATATGAAGCAATCAGCGGATATCCCAATTTTTTGGCATAATAAACCCCTGATAAACCGACTAAAGCGGGATTCACGGCATGCACAATGTCCGGATTATACTCCGCAAGCAGCCGCTTAACTTTTCTATTGGGAAGGGCAAATTTTTGAGAACGGTAAAAAGGAAGTGTATATGCGGGCACACCGGCAATTTCCGCCCCTTCAAATTCATATACGCCGAGATCCGGTGCGATGACGCGCACATCATGTCCTTTTTTTAGATAGTGACGAATACAGGCTGTTAATCTGGTAATTACGCCGTCAGTTGACGGCAAAAAAGTTTCGGCTACAATAGCTATCTTCAACGAATGCACATCCTTTTTCACATTTAAGCCCAAGTTACCTGCGGAAGCACATTTTCTTTAATTACCCGATCTTTATATTTAACTACTGTTTTAAGAATGTCACGTACCACATCTTCTGTCAGCAGGTGAGGTTCCAGCCCTAAATCCTTAAGCTTGGTATTTTCAGCTTGGAAGAAATGCTCTTCCAGCTCTACTCTTGGATTTTTAGTATGTGCAATTTTGCACTCAAAACCCTCTTCACGGGCTACTTTTTGTACCAACTGAGCTAATTCCAGCACGGAAAAGTCCTCGGTAAATTGGTTAAATACCCGAAATTCTCCTTTTTCGGCAGGGTTATTGGCAGCAATCTCAATACAGCGAACGGTATCTTTAATATTTAAAAAGCCACGGGTTTGTCCTCCTTTTCCATAAACAGTAAGATCATGACCGATAGCCGCTTGAATAATAAAGCGGTTTAGTGCCGTACCAAACACGCCGTCATAATCCAACCTGTTAATTAAAACAGGATCCATCTTGGTTTCGTCAGTATCAAGGCCGTACACAATGCCCTGATTTAAATCTGTAGCCCTTATTCCCCAGGTTTTACAGGCAAACATAATGTTATGGCTGTCATGCACTTTAGAAAGGTGGTAAAAAGAACCGGGCTGCTTAGGAAAAGGAAGAATATCTTTTCTGCCTTTGTGTTCTATCTCTATATACCCTTCTTCAATGACAATATTCGGTGTGCCATATTCGCCCATTGTTCCTAATTTAATCAAATGACACTCAGGGGTAATTTCTTTAATTGCATAAAGCACATTTAAAGTGCCTACAACATTGTTAACCTGAGTAAATACAGCGTGTTCACGATCAATCATGGAATACGGCGCCGAACGCTGTTCAGCGAAATGCACAAATGCATCCGGTTGCTCTTTTATGAAAACCAAACGCAAAAAATCGTAGTGTTGCAAATCACCGATGTATACTCGGATCTCCTTCCCGGTAAGCTGCCTCCACTTTGCCACTCGCTCTTCTAAAGTGGCAATCGGGGTGAGAGAATTAGAATGAAGTTCAATGTCCCATTTTCTTCTGGCCAAATTATCAATAATGGCTACATCGTGCCCCTGGTTTGATAAATACAGCGCAGTCGGCCAACCGCAAAAACCGTCTCCGCCGGCAACTATAATTTTCACTTCCCTGACCTCCATACTGTTTAATAATTACTTTTAAAATTTACCAATATTATAATTTTACAACATTTTACAAGATAAATAAAAGTAATACTGCCATTTTTCTGATAGCTTTAACTCTACCGGTAGTAAAAATATATTCCTTGTTCAATGAATTTTTCATATTCAAAAAAGAACCACTTCTTTGGCAATTGGGTTTTGACATCTAAATTTCACCAAAGAGAGTGGCTCTTTTTTCTACAACAAAATTACACTATCGGTTCATTGATTTCGTTCTGCGGTTGTTTATTTTTTCCCAGATAAATTAATATCGCATCCCGTAAAAATTTTGCCCCGCCTTTAACTCTCCGGTCATAATAGGCAGTAAAGCGTTCATCCGCAACATACATTTCCGCCAAGCCGGCATGGGCTTCTTTAGAATAATTGGGCCATGAATACATCAACCATTCTTTATGTTTGGCGGCCATTTTTTGGGCTACGTCCGATGCCGGATCACCGGTTGCATATGCCTGCTCCAGCAATGAAAGTATTTCTTCTTCCAACTGGGTTAATGCTTGAAAATCCTCCGGCGACATGCTTCTTAGTTTGGCATTGCTGGCATCTACAAGCTCATCGCCATATTTTTCGCGAATTTCTTTTCCGTATTTCCTTTCATTTTCCGCAATTAATTTTTCCTTGAAGCCGGCAAATTTTTCCTGATCTGGCAATGGAATTCCTCCTTCTTTACTGGCAATTGTCTTTTCAATTGTGGCCATTATTCTGTCCAGGCGGTCACGTTTTTTCTTTAGATAATGATAATGTTTTTTTAAAGCGGCAAATTCATCGTAGTTCGGATGATTAATTATTTTCTTAATCTCTTCTAAACTGAATTCTAATTCACGATAAAATAAAATTTGCTGCAGCAGATCAACTTCTTTTTCACCATAAATGCGGTAACCGGATGAATTGATTCTTGCCGGTTTTAACAGTCCGATTTGATCGTAATAGCGAAGGGTGCGACCGCTCACACCGGACAACTGCGCTAATTCGCTGACGGTATACTCCATAATGACCCCCCTGACAATTACCATGATAAACCCTTACGTAACGTAAAGGTCAAGAAGAAATTGATATTTTAAAACTACTGTCATTCTTTCGCTGCCGGTTTGCCTATTTCAAGCAGTACTTTGTTTCTTCCTAAGAAAATTCCTAATATAACGATGAATAACCCGGTGCCGATAAGCAGCCTTTCAATTATAATCACATCTGCCAATGGGCCGAAAATAAGCATGCCTATGGGCATCATGGAAGTGGAAATCATGCCAAACACCCCAAAAATTCTCCCCAAATAGTTTTCTTCCACCTTCTCTTGCAGCAAAACAGTAGTAGGTGTATTGAATATAGGTGCAGCAATGCCAAACAGTACCATGAAGGCTAAATAAACCCAAAACAGTGGCACAGTACCCAGCGCAAAAGTGCAGATTCCCATAATCAAGGTGGCAAAAGTCATGGTATGAATTTTGTTTGCAAAGCCACCCCACCAGGCGATTACTCCTCCGCCTAACATCATGCCGGCAGAAAAAGCAATTTCGATGGCTGTTAACCGCCAAACATCACCCCCGAAACTGCGGGTAACTTGCAGGGGTGTTAAAAACGCAGCCGGTGCCATCAAAACAAAAAAAACTGCAAAAAACATAAATATCTGCTTTAAAAATTTATGATTTTTAATGTAGATTAATCCCAGTTTAAAATCAGTGAAATAGCCGGTTATTTGTTTTTCAGCGGCCTTTTGATGTACTTTTATTTCCACAAACAACATTAACATAAAAATAGCGATGACGGCGGTAATGACATCGACAAAGAAAATCGTCTCGATGGTGGCCATGGTCAGCAGTGCTGCACTGACCATCGGAGAAATAAAGGTAATCATTGCATGCAGACTGCCGTTTATTCCATTTACTTTCATCAGCTTATCTGCCGGCACTATTTGCGGCAAAACCGCTCCTACTGCCGGGATTTGGATACCTGAACCGACTGACCGAACAGCGGCTATAAAAAAGAGTAACCAAATTGGTTGGTATCCTTTTAAAAATACAATAGCAACTATCAAAGTGGCCACTGCAATCAATGAATCAGATAATATAATCAGCATTTTTCGATTGTAGCGATCCGCCCATACCCCGGCAACAGGCGATAAAATAAAGGCCGGAATAAAGCCGCAAATAATATACATCGTCATCATGATACCAGACTGCGTAGTTAGCGTAATGTACCACATAATCGCATATTGCACTAATGACGAGCCAAAAAGCGATAGCGTCTGACTGCTTAAAAAGAGAATAGTGTTTCTCTTCCAATTTCCCACTAAATGCTCGTTGGCTATATTCATTTTATACACTACCTCTTTCCTTCCGTTTATATTAGAAGGTACTTAGTTAAAGTTACCCAAAGTTAACTGTTATACAATTTTATTTATGATAATAAAAAGAGGGGAGATCGTCCCCTCTTTTTAATCATCGGTAAATTAAAGCTTTCCTTAAAAATAAAATGACAGACCATTCCCACTTAATCTGCAAAAAGCAGAACCTGCAATCGTATTTAATTAACAACTCCATCTTTTTGCGTCAGCATCATTGTTTTTTCAAAGTAACGACCACCAGCTCCGGCCGATTAAAAACGCGGATAGGAAAAATGCTGTTTCCCAATCCCCGGCTGACAACCATTGATGTTTTTCCCTCATGATAAACCCCTTCGGTATATTTAGGAAACCAACCTTGGTTTGGCGCAACCAAGCCGCCAATTAACGGAATCCTGATTTGACCGCCATGGGCATGGCCGCTAAAAACCAAATCCACACCTGTGTCTGTGTAGGTACCGAAATATTCCGGTCGATGGCAAAGTAATATATTAAAATTTGTCTCTTTTTTATTCAATAGTTCTCTAATGCCGTTTTCAATGTAAACACTGCTGTCTGTCCAAAGATAAGTGCTTTCATCTTGCTGTACCGCCGGATCGGCAATACCCATAAGGCCAATTTCATCTTTGCCCTTTTTCAACAGCACATAGCTGTTATCTAAATTTTGCACATTTAACTTTTTTAATTCTTGCTTCAGTTCCTCATATGCCCCGGACAACTGCTCATGGTTTCCGGAAACATAATATAGCGGTGCCGAAACCGCAATTTGCCTGACAAACTCTACTGCGGTATCAACCTGCGTATTTCTGCGGTCAATTAAATCCCCGGTAATGACTATAATATCGGGCGTGAGTTGATTAATTTTTGGCGGCAGTTTGCCGCGATAATCTTTGTTATGCAAATCGGAAATATGAACAATTTTGTATCCGTCAAAAGATTGTGGAAGCTTAGAATTAGTGTATATGTAATTTGTTATTACAACACTGTTATTTTGCCAGATAATAAATGCAGTTAAAGCTGTAAGCAACAAAAAAAGTATTATCATTTTTTTCGCTATCTTTGTTTTGGGCTTCATAAAAATCTCCTACTACAACCATTATTATTAAGAGCCAGTCAAAGTAAAGCCGACTACAATTTGTAAAATCAATAGATTGCTGTTATTATGTTAATTGGTGAGCAATATTGGCTAAACGTATAGAATGGTTGGACTCATTAAAAGGTTTAGCAATTATACTTGTAGTCTGGGGGCACCTTAATATTCCACTGGAAGCCGAAACCATTATTTATTCGTTTCATATGCCCCTTTTTTTCTTTATTTCCGGTTATTTGTTTAAAAATAATAACCGCTCATTAAAAGAATATGTACAAAGAAAGGTAAACAGTTTACTGATACCTTATTTTTGCTTTGCCGCCCTATCCATACCTTTTGCGATTTACTTGGATTTTGTTTACCATGCCGGTTTCAGCCCTTCAAGATTATTGATTAACTTTTTCTTTTTAAACGGCTCGGTAGGATGGAATGCACCGATATGGTTTTTAGTGGTTTTATTCTTAGTGCAAGTAATTTACTTTGTCATTAACGGCTCTAAAATTAACAATGCCGTTTTTATAATTTTTTCTTTTATCATCGGATATGTTTTTGCACTTTCCGGTTACCGATACCCATTGGGACTGCATGTAGTGTCGTGGGGGTTAGTATTTTATTACTTGGGAAATACAGCCCGAAAAAAACTAATTATTGAAAAAATAACCCATACCAAGGCAAAACTGCTTATATTCCTTTTACTGTTCGCAGTATTAAATATAGTTTTTGGTTTAATCTTGAATAAAAGAATCAGTGTTTTTCTCAATGTGGTAGGAAATTACCTGTATTTTTATCTTTCTGCTATAGCCGGCATATTTTTCATCTGTTCTTTGTTTTATAAAATGCCTAAATTAAAGGTATTTAACTTCTTTGGTAAAAACACGCTGTTAATATTAGGCACACATTACTTTGGGGTATACATTTTTAAACTAACTGATGAAGTAATTTGGGGCTATCCTTTTATGGAGCATAAATCTTATCTAATTTCAATATTACTTACCATAATAATATTAATTACCACCGTTCCGTTAATACATTTTACTAATAAGCACTTACCTTTATTAGTCGGCAAAGGAAAAATCAGCTTGCAAAATTTAAAAGACACTTTCGCTCAATAAATTTTAGACTTGCTTTGACCGGAAAAATAGACGGCCATCGGCCGTCTATTTTTATAAAAAACTGGTCAAATATGATGGGTTTTATCAACATAACTAAGTTAGCGCTAATTAAATAGTAGCAAATCCATATTCTTGCTTTAACTTTTCTACGTGCTTATAAAAATCCAGCCTTTTTAGTTTTGAAGCAGCCTCTTCATCCAGTACCACGGTAATTCCCCCGCTGTGTAGCTGGATAGCGGAAGCGGTGATTTGGGAAGTAACCGGACCCTCAATGGCTTTAGCTACAACATCGGCCTTTTTTATGCCGTTGGCAATCATGATGATGTTTTTAGCTTCTAAAATAGTTCCAATCCCCATTGTGATGGCAAAATGCGGCATATCTTTTCTGGCTACTCCGGCCTTTTTATAGAAGCTCTCATAATTGTCATCAAGAGTTTCCTGTGTTAAGGCCTGAATTCTGGTTCTGGATGCAAGTGACGAGCCGGGTTCGTTAAATGCCCAATGTCCGTCTCTGCCAATGCCCAGAAGCTGTAAATCTATTCCGCCGGCTTTTTTAATTTCTTCTTCATACCATTGACAGTGCTTTTCCGGGTCCTTTGTCATTCCATCGGGAATATGAATATTTTCTTTTTTGATATTGATATGTTTAAAAAGTTCCTCGTGCATAAATCGGGCATAACTCTGATCTAAATGGTACGGCTTGCTTAAATCCATTCCTATTCCGTAATATTCATCAAGATTAAAAGTTTTAACTTCTGAAAAGTCAAGTCCTTCTTCTTTATGCATCCTGACAAGCTCCTTGTAGGTGCCTATAGGTGTGCTCCCTGTCGCCAGCCCCAGTACGCAATCAGGCTTTTCTCTGATAAAACGCGCAATCAACTTAGCCGTATACTTACTCATTTCTTCGTAGTTTTCTCTGATGATAATATCCATTTAGTCATAACCCCTCTTTATAGATTTGTATTATTTATTATATATTCCTATTTTTGTTTTTTCATCAATTTTTTGAGCGCTATTAAAAATTTTTGCCATGGCATCGTTCACCTACCGATGCTAAGATAAATGGGTATGGCCACAAACCAACACGTCACAGTCGTTAACTGCAAAAAATTGATTTTAACTTCCTCATCAGTGTTTGCAAACCGGTATAGGTTTATTCACCGCGGACTGCCAATGTTTACATTCCCGCTTTCAAGATTAAAAGGCTTTTTTTATATAAGGAAAGGGCACTGAAGTAAACTTACATAAACCCCAGTGCCCTTCATTGTATTTATTCAATTAAAATATACATCTTTTAATTTGAAATAAATTTGAAATTATCTTGATAGTAACGCTCGATGGGATGTTTATATTTTTCTATCGGCACATCAACCGGACGGGCTTTAGCTTCTCCGTCTTCTAATCCAATAACAATCCATTTTAACCAATTTTCATCACGTTTTGGATAATCTTCCCGGAAATGACCGCAACGGGACTCTGTTCTCATTAACGACGTCTTAATGAACCATTCGGTAATGAAGGAAATCGCTTCTACTTCTTTTAGCTTCATTAAATAATGAGGATCAGCTGCTCCCATTAACGGTATAACTTCTTCTTGCAAGGTTTCCAGTTTATGCAGAGCATTTTTAAGACTGGATTCAGATTTAATAATACTGACCTCATAAGGGTACACAATCGTCTGAATTGTACGCAGTACTTCTTTCGGGCTGACGCCGCCACTATCCAGCGGTGCATATAATTTTTCTTTTAATGAAGCAACTTCGCCTGCATCTAACTCACATAAAGGCAATTCTTGAATGTAATCAACCATTGCCTCACCGGCAATTTTCCCGGTTGTTGCCGTGGAGGCCAAAGCAAATCCACCGGTGTAAACACCCGGATCAATACTCCGGCAACGACCGGCTGCATATAAACCCGGTACTCGTGTTGCTCCATTCAAATCAGCAACCAAACCGCCGTAAGACATTAAAGGTTGGGGTATCCATTCGGTTTTCTGTTTAAAGAAGTCAATCCCCAATTCAACCAGTCGATTATAATTGATATACTGCCATCCTAGCTTGGGTTTAATGATGGCTGCATCTTCCTCTTTTAAGGCACTGGTATCCATGTAAATTGGCCCTCTGCCCGCACGCATCTCTAAAGCCATGCTGCATAAGCTTTTCTTGCTAAATATTTAATAAATAAATCTTTGTATAGTTCATTACCTGAGATCAACTTATCTAGATCATCAAAAGAAATAATAGAAACACTACAATCGGTAAGTGCACTAACCTCCATCTCAGTATATAATTCACCAATAAAAGGTCCTTCATTAAAAAAACAAGGTGCTTTGTTAATAAATACAACCTTTTCTAACCCGTTTTCACCGACGATTTTAGAAACTGCTAACCCCTTGCTTAAAAAATAGATACCTGACACTTTCTCACCAATATGGGTAATAACACTGTTTTTTTGATATATTCGCTTAGTCCCTATGCGTTCACATTCATTTTTAAATTCGATACAGTTTTCTTGTATGTCAGTTGACGATATACTCCCCCATATGCTGCGAGTTTTCTCCGCCCCTATTTTGGTATGCAAATTATATCCTCCTTGCAAACTTTTATAATATCAGTTTATCAAATACAGTACCAATGTTAATACTTTTTCATTTCACTCCATTAAAAGGCAGTGGTTCATACCACACTAGCTAATTATTCTTCAACCCTTGCTTTACATCAACAAATTTTGATATGATAGACTCATGATTGATACAATTAAAATTGCCAAAGCACTAAGTGATCCCATCCGCTACAAGATAATGTTAATGCTGGCCCAAAGTGAGTCTGGCTGCTGCCCACCACCCGGTAAAGAAGAGCCTCGTTCCGGCTTATGTAACTGTGAGCTGATGGCGGAATTGGGTATTATTCAATCTCGAGTTTCATATCATATGAAAGAACTGGTGGAAGCAGGTTTAGTAATCGAAGAACCCCGGGGCAAGTGGAAATTGTACTATATTAACAAAAAGACTATCCGACAATTTACTGAGCAGTTAAGCCGGGACTTCGCCTAAAAATAATTTTTTTAGGCTAACAAATCAAATTTTTTTGATGTGAGGAGTGATTTAGATGAAAGAAGATATCCGAGAAATAGTTAAGCAGAAATACGCTCAAGCCATTACTCAAAAGAGTAGTTGTTGCTGTAGCAGTAAATGTTGCAGCGGTTCATCAAGTCAAAGCAACCAAATTACAGCTGAACTTTATAGTTCCGAGCAATTTGAAGGCTTGCCCCAGGATTTGGTGGCTAACAGCTTTGGCTGCGGCAACCCTACCGCCCTGGCAGAACTACATCCCGGTGAAGTGGTGCTGGATTTAGGCAGTGGTGCTGGATTAGATGTCTTACTTTCTGCCAAACGGGTGGGACCCACAGGCAAAGTTTACGGGCTGGATATGACCGATGAAATGCTGGCAGAAGCCAGAGCCAACCAAGCCCGTACCGGTATCACTAACGTTGAATTTTTAAAAGGACACATTGAAAACATCCCCTTGCCGGATGACAGCGTAGACGTAATTATCTCCAACTGTGTCATTAACCTATCAACAGATAAAGACCGGGTTCTAAGGGAAGCTTACCGAGTTTTAAAACCCGGCGGCCGGTTTGCAGTGTCCGATATTGTTTTAAGCAGACCACTACCGGAAAAAATAAAGCAGGATGCAATGGCCTGGGCCGGTTGCATTGCCGGTGCTCTACTGGAGCAGGAATATAAAGATAAACTGGCTGCTGCCGGTTTTACCGATATAGAAGTGCAGAAAATCAGAATGCACGATTTCTCCGGTAGCTATGGTGAGCAAAAGTTGCCCAACATACCTGAGCAAGAACGTAAGCAGCTAAACGGAACGGTATTCAGTGCCTTCATTAGAGCAAAAAAGTAGCTTAAATTACCGAAAAAACCACTCTTTGGGCGGCATACCTAAAGAGTGGCTTTTTCATTAATAAGTATTTTACGGCTTCTAACATTACCCCCAACCTTTGCAATTTGGTAATGTTACATTTAGACAGAAGACTATTGCCAACAGTGCCCGTTGTTCCAACCGTGATGTAAACCATGATGTGCTCTGGCCTGTGGTGTTTCTTGATTCGCATTAGGTTGCTGCACTTGCTCGCTTGCTTGGACATCAGTTGCTTTATAATTAGCTAACTTATTGTTTATCCATGCATGATGCATTTGTACTGCATTTTGCGTGTCAAGATTTGGGTTTTTGGGCATCACCCTATGCATCCAGTTCCGTTCCATTTCTAAAATCTCATCTTGGCTTAAGCCTGAAGCGCCGGCCCACATGTCTATCATTGCTTGACTTGCCTGCCGGCAGTTTTCAAGCATTTGATTCATTAAATCCGGTGTAACTTCTGCAGCAGGTGTTGCCTCAGTATCAGTTGTAATAAATTCCGCCATGGGGCCTTGATGATAATCGACAGATGCAGCATTGGCGACACCAAGAGTACCGACGCCTAAAAGCAATATCAATGTAACGGAAATAATTTTTTTCTTAAACCCCATACAAATCCTCCTTAAATTTTTTATTGAGGCACCTCTGATCGACTATCCGGTAATTGGATAATTTTTATGTGGGTCGCCAATAAAAAATTATTGTGCCAAATATTTTATTATTTTCTTTTATTGGTACGGATACTAAAAATACTGCTATCGGTTGTATTAATGTTAAGGAATGTCGTAGCTGAGATCTAGTCTTAAAAAATGCTTGGTTTGGATTTTAAAGCCATAAAAATTTTTGTATTCCCCCACCTAAAAACCCCATGGTTTTTCGGACATTTAATTGAGCGGAGTGATATATGTTGAATGAACTAACTACAACAGAACTTGTAAAGCTGGCGCAAAAGGGCGATCAGCACGCACGGGAAAAACTAATAATAAAATCCAAACCATTTATATTTAATACCAGTTGCAGTATATGTAAGCGCGAACTACACTGGGACAATGATGATGAACTCAGCATCGCCCTTATTGCTTTTAACGAAGCGATAAACGCTTACAATCCGGAAAAGGGTGCAAGTTTTTTTACCTTCGCCAGAAGGGTGATTAGCCAAAGGTTAATTGATTACTTTAGATTAGAGAGCCGCAATCAACATTTACCGCTGAATTATCCATATGAAGAAGAAGACAACGAGTATAATCTAATCGAAAACAAACAGGCATTGGAAAAACATCAACAAAAAACTGAACAAGATGAATTGGCGGAAATGATGCGAGAATTTGAACAAAGGTTAAGTGAGTACGGCACCTCTCTGGATGAGCTTGCAGAAGTATGTCCTAAGCATAGAGACACCCGGGAAAAATTATTGTATGTGGCCACTGTATTAAAGAATAATGACGAGCTTTTAAAGTTCTTTCTTCGCAACAAAAGGTTACCGGCCAAAGACCTTGCCCGGATGGCAAAAGTAAGCAAAAGAGTTTTAGAGAACGGACGCAAATACATTATCGCTTTAGTATTAATTCTAACTGATCAGCGATTTTACGACCTAAAAGTTTTTGCAGGTTTAAATGATTACTAGAAGGGGTAAGCCTTAGCGGCACTTACATTCGTACGGAAAGAGGTTTTGCTTATGAAAGTAAAAGCCAAAGTGGCCAAAATAGATCAAGAAAACGGAACGATGGTGGTATTTACTGAAGACAGGCAGTTTATACGCCTACCGCTTCCTGCCGAATATCCTAAATTAGGTTCTACGATAGTAGTAAGCTTGCCTAAAGAAAAGTCTTTTTTAAACAAAGTGGCTGCTAAACGTTGGATCGCCGTGGCAGCAACAATAATGTTGGTATTTTCCATTGGATTATTCGGTAACTTTGCATTATCCCCGGTATCTGCATATGTAACCTTGGACAGTGCTAATTCAAGTTTACAAATAGCGGTTAATAATGAAGCTAAGGTAGAAAGTGTCACTGCATTGAATGCAGAAGGAGAAAAGCTACTAAATAGGCTAAGTTTAAAGGATAAAGATTTATATTTAGCAGTGCAAGAAATAGTTAAACAATCCTGTAGTTCCGGTTATATAGATCAAGAAAAAGAAAACTTAGTGCTGGCCAGTGTGACAAAGGTAAAAGATATAAACATCAGTGAAGATAAGATTAGAGAAGTAATTTATAATGAAATGTATTCAGGAAAATATCCCGGCTATGTAGTTGTTTGTAATGCTGATCAGAAGCAATGGAAACAAGCTAACAAATCCGGTCGCTCGGTTAACCGGCTTATTTTTGCGGAAAAGGCTAAAGAGAGCGGGGTAACAATAGATCCTAAATCATGGGATAATCATGATTATCTGCAGACGATAAATGATGCTCAACTATCTGTTGAAAAAATGTTTCCCAACAGTTGTTCTAAAGTTAGCCGGCCTGCAGATAATAATGCCGGTATGATGACTAACAATAAATCCATATCACCACACTCGCAGTCAACACCTGCTAATCATCACCATAACCAACGACATAATAACAGCCATTACAACAGGCCAATGGATAGTCAATCTGAGGTACATGAAGCTGCCTGTACTCATTAGAAACTTATAGTTTGCCAGTAAAAATGAAAAAATCCCTGAAGCAGTCAAAGATTGTTTCAGGGATTTTTATTTAATTTTACAAACCGCCATTCCCTTCCCTAGCTAATTTTTTCTACTACGGCTACCAGTTTATCAACTACGGCTTTAAGTTTTTGCTGATCTTTAGCTTCGGCCATCACCCTAATCACCGGCTCGGTGCCGGAAGGACGTACCAAAACCCGGCCTTCACCTTGCAGATATTCTTCTGCCCCTTTAATGGCAGAAGCGAGTTCATTGCTGGTCATGACCAGTTCTTTATCTTTTACCCGTACGTTTTTCAACATCTGCGGGTAGCGTTCCATTTGCGCAGCCAGAACTTCCAGCGGTTGATTTGTTTCTTTGATTACCTCCAATAATTTCAAAGCGGTAATAATGCCGTCACCGGTAGTGCTGTGGTCTAAGAAGATAATGTGACCGGATTGTTCTCCGCCCAGTACGGCACCGCTTTCCAGCAGTTTTTCCATCACATAGCGGTCGCCAACTTTGGTCTGCAGCACCTCTATGCCGCTTTGCCGCATGGCAGCATGCAAACCCATGTTGCTCATCACCGTTACTACCACGGTGTCGTGCGGCAGCAGATTTTTGCTTTTTAGCTGTCTGGCGCAAATCACCATGATTTGGTCACCGTCTACCAGGTTCCCTTGGGCGTCAACCGCCAATACCCTGTCTGCATCGCCGTCATGGGCTAAGCCCAAATCAGCCTGATACTCAACAACTTTTTTCATCAGCATTTCCGGATGTGTCGACCCGCAATCGACGTTGATATTTACGCCGTCAGGAGTATTAAATATGGGAATTACCTCCGCCCCCAGTTCAGACAGTATGCGTGGGGCTACTTGGTATGCTGCACCGTTGGCACAGTCTACCACTATTTTCAGTCCGCTTAAACTTACATTTATTGTACTGCAGGCAAAGTTAACATAGCGTTCCACAGCATCTTTAATGATGTGCACCCGTCCCAAGTCGCCGCCTATTGGCGCGGGGTATTTGGTTTCATTAAATATCATTGATTCAATATCTTCTTCCAGTTGATCGGAAAGCTTATAGCCGCTGGGGCCAAAAAATTTAATCCCGTTGTCTTCCACCGGGTTATGGGATGCCGAAATGACAACTCCCGCAGCCGCATTTAAGTCGCGGGTTAGGTAAGCAATAGCCGGGGTGGGCATAATCCCTACTTTACAAACATCCATACCTACCGAGCAAATACCGGCCACCAACGCTGCTTCCAGCATATCACCGGAAATCCTGGTATCCCGACCGATAACAATACGCTTTGATTGACCGTGTTCAGCTAACACATAAGCACCGGCTCGGCCAATTTTAAAAGCCAATTCAGGTGTCAGTTCGCGGTTAGCTATGCCCCTTACTCCATCAGTACCAAAAAGCTTGCCCATTTATAAAAACTCCTTTCAGACAACATCTGCATTACACTAAATTAAGATAAAGTTATTATATTCCCGGTAATTTTTCATGTCAATTTTCTGCATTGATAAAATATTATATGTAGTTGAGCACACGGTGGCCAGTACCTAATAATGGCATATGCAGCATAATTAAATGTGGGCGCAAAAAAGAGCGCCCTTTAAATAATATTATTTTACTCTGTTTCCGGCTGCTGTGGTTCAGCTGGTTCTTCCTGCGGCGGCTGCTGTTTTTGCCTTAACTGAATCGTTACTTCCACCCGGCTGGGCTGCAGCAGCGCCGCCCCGGCCGGCAATTCCAATTCAACTGTTCGCTTTATGTTTCCGGTAACATTTTCCAGGCTAACCGCTTTTGTTCTCACTTCTCTTATTTGTGACAATACGTCTTGCGGCGCAAAAACTCGCACCATCGCCGGTTCTGCAGCAGTGGAAACAAGCTCATATTCATCCCCAAGTGTACCGGTTGTTACCACTTTTACCGGCAGTGACTCGTAAGGAACAGTAATGTTAATCGGCACCACCACTCTAACTAGTTCCGGAGATAATGAAACTTGTTTGTTTTGCACCGACAAAGGCAGTGAGTAATCCACGTTTTGCCTCGCACCGCTGATGTCAACAGTAACCGGTACCTGTTCAATGGTTTCCAACACTTTGCTTGGCCCGCTGGCCAAAACTGCATTAGGCACTAACACCGGCTCGCCGGCAGAATAGCCTGCCGCCGGTTCACCTTTTAGAAAGGCTTGCACCGGTACCTGCTTTTGCACCAGTTTATCTATATTTACGGTAACGGTACGGGGTTCAATATTACTTATCTGCACACCATTCGGTCCCGATACCTTTACCGACAATTTATTTTCGCCGATACTTACATTGGAAAGATCAACCGTCGCCCGAAAATCTTCGGCTTTCAGCCCACTTACTGTGATACCCGGTTTTACCCGGATACTTACCCGCTCCGGCAGTTCATCAATAATCATCATCCCCTGCGGCAGCCCAGTAGACGTTAAGGTAATTCTAAATTCTTGTTCCTGCAGCGGGTTTTGTAAATTGTTTACATAAGCCCACAAAATTACTGCAATCAGTATAGAAATAATCATCAGGGAATAACGACGCCAGGTAAGGGAATCCACTTTATTGCCGCTCATTTGGCTCCTCCACTCCGATTCAAAATATTGGTAAATGAAGGTGCTGATTTGGTGGGCTGCAAGCCCTCGGTAAGCCGTTCTTTAAGAGTCGTTTCATCAATCATGCGATATAATTTTCCTCCCGCGGCCAGTGAAATATCTCCGGTTTCTTCTGAAACAATAACCGTTAAAGCATCGGAATACTCCGTTATACCCACACCGGCCCGGTGTCTGGTACCCAAATCGTGATCTAACTTAGCATCGGTAAGCGGCAAAAAACAAGCCGCGGCTGCCACCCGATCGCCGCGAATAATGCAGGCACCGTCATGCAGTGGAGTTTTAGGTATAAACAAGTTAATTAGAAATTCCGCTGACACTAAACCATCAATTTTAATCCCGGTGTCGATGTATTCTTCCAACCCGGTAATACGCTCAATAACGATTAACGCGCCCAGGTTGTTTTTAGACAACACCTGTGCCGCCCGCACCACTTCATTGATCATCCGCGAGCGATCTTCTTCTTTTAGGTTGGTAAACCGGGGTGTAAAAAATTTGCCGCGGCCCAGCTGTTCCAGCGCCCGGCGCAGTTCGGGGTGAAATACTATCGGCAAAGCCACTACCAATGCGGTTATTGCCTGACGCAACAGCCAATTAATGGTGTTTAACTGCAGCCAACCGGTAATAGTAGTAGCCACCAATAAAATCACAATTCCTTTAATCAGCTGCACCGCTCTGGTGCCGCGAATAACCAGCATCAACCGATAAATCACATAAGCAACAATAGCGATATCTATTATACTTATTAATGAAAACGGAGTCAGATTTATTGACTGCAGTTGTTCCAGCAAGAAGCGCCCCTCCAAATAACAAATACGTTAATTACAATATTTTTTATGTTATCGCAAAAATAATTCTATTTTTATCGTTAATATACCTGCCGCACCTTCGATAATATTCACTTTACCGAAATTTTACGACAGTAAAGCCAACATTGCATGCGGGCAGAATACACCCTTACTTTTAAAAAATTAAGAGCTTACTTTTACCCAGTAAGCTCTTAATTCAGCCATCATGATTCTTCCGCTTTTAATAATCCATAAGCCATACTGTCAACTAAAGCCTGCCAGCTGGCTTCAATAACATTAGTGGATACGCCTACAGTATTCCAGGAACAATAACCGTTTCCGGTTTCAATCAGCACCCTAACCGTTGCCTCAGTACCGGCCTTTTCATTTAATACCCGCACTTTATAGTCATTAAGTTTCATTTGTTTTACTGCCGGATATACTTCCTCCAATGCTTTGCGCAAGGCGTTGTCCAGTGCGTTGACCGGTCCGTTGCCTTCGGCTGCGGTATGGACAATCTCATCTTTTACTTTCATTTTAATTACCGCTTCTGACTGTACCGGTTCGCCTTCTTTAAATTCAATTATGAGGCGTAAATTTTCTAAAGAAAACGGTTCCCTATACCCGTTAAAGGCTTTGCGCATCAACAGTTCTAAAGAGCCTTCCGCTGCTTCAAATTGGTAGCCTTGGTTTTCCAGTTCTTTAATTTGATTTAATAACTGCCGACTTTCCGGACTGTGTTTGTTTAAACCCATGTTAAGTTCTTTAAATTTGTAAAACAAATTAGAGGTACCGGATAATTCCGATATTAAAACCCGCTGCTTATTGCCCACCAGTTCCGGAGGTATGTGTTCATAGGTAGAGGATTCTTTTAACAGTGCGCTGACATGAACTCCCCCTTTATGGGCAAAAGCGCTGGCTCCCACATAGGGTTGGTAAGGGTTGGGATTCATATTTGCTACTTCACTGACATAGCGGGATAGTTCCGTTAAATGCACTAAATTCTCTTTCGGTATGCTCTCTATGCCGTATTTAAACGCAAGGTTGGGTATGATTGAACACAAATTGGCATTGCCTACGCGCTCGCCGTAGCCGTTTATCGTACCCTGCACATGGGTAACACCGCACTGCACAGCGATCAGTGTATTGGCCACTGCCAGTTCGCAGTCGTTATGGGCATGAATACCTAGCGGTCTGTCAATACATTTTTTGACATCTTTAACCGCTGTCTGCACTTCATGGGGCATTGTTCCCCCGTTGCTGTCGCAAAGCACAACGGTATCCGCTCCGCCGCGGACGGCCGCCTGCAGGCAAGCTAAGGCGTAATCACGGTTGCGTTTATAGCCGTCAAAAAAGTGTTCCGCATCAAAAATCACTTCCAGGCCCTTGCTTTTTAAAAAAGCTACCGAATCTTCAATCATCGCTAAGTTTTCTTCTAAAGTGGTATTTAAAGCATGGGTAACGTGAAAATCCCATGTTTTGCCAAAAATAGCCGCTGTTTTGACACCGGAATCAATAATTGCTTGCAAGTTGGCATCCTCTTCAGCTGTAATCCCGGGTTTGCGGGTGCAGCCAAAGGCAGATATTTTGGCCGCCGTCAGCCGGTATTCAGCAATCCGTTTAAAAAATTCCATATCTTTAGGGTTTGAGCCCGGCCAACCGCCTTCAATATAGTGAAAGCCCATTGCATCAAGTTTTAAGGCAATTTTTATTTTGTCGTCTACTGATAGCGATACTCCCTCACACTGGGTGCCATCCCGCAAAGTTGTATCATATATCTGTACCAATGGCAAGTCCCCATCACCCCCAAACTATCAGTTGGTTTCTCTTTATATCAGTTGTTTTAAAACCAATTCCCCCATTTTTTGAGTGCCTACTTGTTTCATCCCCGGCTGCATAATATCTCCGGTGCGGTATCCGGCGTTGAGCACTTCAGTCACAGCATTTTCCACCGCTTTGGCCTCTTCTTCCAAATCAAAACTGATGCGCAGCATCATGGCAGCCGATAATATGGTTGCCAGCGGATTGGCCATATCTTTGCCGGCAATATCCGGGGCAGAGCCGTGAATAGGCTCATAAAGTGCCACTTGCCCGCCAATGCTGGCCGATGGCAGCATGCCGATGGAGCCGGTTAATTGTGCGGCTAAGTCAGTCAAAATATCGCCAAAGGTATTTTCGGTAACAATAACATCAAACTGTTTAGGCGCACGCACCAACTGCATGGCTGCATTATCTACATACATATGATTTACTTCCACGTCCGGGAATTCTTCAGCGATTTTCTTCACCCGCTCCCGCCAGTGGCGGGATGTCTCCAACACGTTTGCTTTATCTACTGAGAAAAGTTTGCCGCTTCTTTTTTGGGCCATTTTAAAAGCCAATTTAACAACACGGTCTATTTCCGGTGTGGTATAAAGCATGGTATCATATACCCGATAGCCTTCAGGTATGACTTCTCTTTTCTTTTCGCCAAAATATAGTCCGCCGGTAAGCTCACGAATCACCATTATATCTAACCCGGATACCAGTTCTGTTTTTAAGCTGGAGGCATCAGCCAGCGGCGGAAATACTTTTACCGGGCGCAGGTTGGCGTAAAGCCCCAGCTCTTTGCGGATGGGCAGCAGTGCACCTGCTTCCGGACGCAGATGCACAGGCAGGTTATCCCACTTTGGGCCGCCTACCGCCCCCAAAATTATCGCATCGCATTCCCGACACAGCTTTAAAGTTTCTTCAGGCAGCGGGTGGCCGGTTTCATCATAAGCGGCACCGCCGATTAAACCCGTTTTAAACTCAAAATGATGATTATACTTTGCGGCCACTGCTTTTAAAATCTCCACAGTAGGTGCTACAATCTCTTTACCTATACCGTCACCAGGCAGTACTGCAATTTTAGCCAATTTTATTCACCCTTTGCGCTACATAGTTTATTAATCCGCCGGCAGATATGATTTGCTGCATAAATTCCGGTACCGGTGTCGCTTGATAGCTTTCATTTCGGGTTAGGTTTTTAATTAAGCCGCTGGTGACATCTACTTCTAAGCGATCACCGGGTTGAATTTTATCTACCCCTTCCGGGCACTCGAAAATCGGCAGGCCGATATTAAAGGCATTTCTGTAAAAGATGCGGGCAAATGACTTGGCAACTACACAAGATATGCCTGCCGCTTTAATGGCAATGGGAGCATGTTCACGCGAACTGCCACAGCCAAAGTTTTTTCCGCCGACTATAATGTCGCCGGCATTGATTTTTTGATAAAATTGCGGATCGGCGTCTTCCATGCAGTGCTTAGCTAATTCCCCCGGGTCAGAGGTATTTAGATAGCGGGCCGGGATAATTACATCGGTATCGATATCATCGCCAAACTTCCATACCGTGCCGTTTAGTTTCATTTAGCATACCTCCTCTGGATGGGCAATCCGTCCTAGAACCGCCGATGCTGCCGCTACCGCCGGGCCGGCCAAATATACTTCGCTTTCGGGATGGCCCATGCGACCGACAAAGTTGCGATTAGTGGTCGATACAGCCCGTTCCCCTTTAGCTAAAATACCCATGTGACCGCCCAAGCAGGGGCCACAGGTCGGCGTGCTGACAGCCGCGCCCGCTTCAATAAAGACTTCCAGTAAGCCTTCGCGCATTGCCTGCAGATAAATCTGCTGAGTACCCGGAAAAACAATCAGTCTGACATCAGGATGTACTTTTTTACCTTTAAGCACTTGAGCAGCAATGCGCAAATCTTCCAACCGCCCGTTGGTACAGGAGCCGATTACCGCCTGATCTATAGTTATATCAGTTGCTTCACTGACCGGACGGGTGTTTTCCGGCAAGTGGGGAAAAGCCACTTGCGGTTCAATTTTGCTGACATCAAACTCATAAACTTTGGCGTATTTGGCATCATCATCGCTGGTATAGAATGTATAAGGAAATTTCGCCCGCCCCTCTACATAGGCCCGTGTTTTTTCATCCGGGGCAATAATGCCGTTTTTGGCCCCTGCTTCCACCGCCATGTTGCACATGGTGAAACGACCGTCCATTGATAACTCGCTGATTACCGGTCCGGTAAATTCCATGGCTTGATACAGTGCGCCGTCTACACCGATTTTACCGATGGTATAGAGGATTAAGTCTTTGCCCCCTACCCAGGGCTTTAGTTTTCCGTAGTAAACAAATTTAATGCTCTCCGGCACCTTAAACCAGGTTTCACCCAGAGCCATTGCCGCCGCCAGGTCTGTGCTGCCTACCCCGGTGGCAAAAGCACCCAGTGCTCCATAGGTGCAGGTATGTGAATCCGCCCCAATGATTACCCCGCCGGGAACAACCAAACCTTGTTCGGGAAGCAAGCAGTGTTCAATACCCATGCGTCCTACTTCAAAGTAATTAGTTAACTGTTGCTCTTTGGCAAAGTCGCGCAGCACTTTTGACTGTTCGGCTGATTTAATGTCTTTGTTTGGTGTAAAGTGATCAGGCACTAAAGCTACGCGATCTTGCGCAAAAACTTTTTCTACACCGACTTTTTTAAATTCTTTTATCGCCACCGGTGCGGTAATATCGTTGCCTAATACAAGATCCAGCTTGCAGTTGATTAATTCGCCCGGTTCAACGTGGGCTTTTCCTGCGTGGGCAGCGAGAATTTTTTCTGTGATCGTCATTCCCATACTGCTTTCATCTCCTCTTAAAAAAACCTTATAATTGCACTTTTTATTTATTGGTGTTATGCTGTTATCGTGGATATTTTTGTCAGGCTTGATTAATTTCAGGCCTTCTTTTTTTATTTTGGCAGTTTTTTCTGGTTGTTTTGCTCATATACCAACTTATTGGTCGCATTGATATAGGCTTTGGCACTTGCTTCCAAAACGTCGGTACTTACACCGCGGCCAATGTATACTTTCCCGTTTTCCTCCTGGCGCAGTTTCACCGTCACCTCGCCCAATGCATCTTTACCGCCGGTAACGGCGTTAATGGTGTATTCCTCCAGTACTAAATGCAGGCCGGTAAGTTTATCTATCGCCTTATAAATCGCATCTACCGGGCCGTCACCGCAAGAAGCTTCTTCAATACTCTCTCCGGCATATTGCAAACCTACCGTTGCCGTCGGTACAACGGTAGTACCGCTGGAAATATGGAAATATTTTAAATCATAGGTATTGGGCAGATCGCGAATTTCTTCCGCCACAATAGCCTCAATGTCAAGATCGGTAATTTCTTTTTTCTTATCGGCCAGCTGTTTAAAGCGGGCAAAAGCTTTATTTAGCTCATCATCGCTCAGGTGATAACCCAGTTCATGCAAACGCTCCCGAAAAGCATGCCGCCCGGAATGCTTGCCTAAAACCAAGTTGCTCTTCGCAATACCCACCATTGCCGGGTTCATAATTTCATAGGTAGTGCGTTCTTTCAACACTCCGTCTTGGTGGATACCGGATTCGTGAGCAAAAGCATTTTTGCCGACAATTGCTTTGTTGGCCTGCACCGCCATACCGGTAAGGCTGGATACCAGTCGGCTGGTGCGGTAAATTTCTTGCGTCTTGATGTTGGTAGTTACATTAAAGCGATCCCGCCGGGTATATAAGGCCATGATTACTTCCTCTAAAGCGGCATTGCCGGCCCGCTCACCAATACCGTTAATAGTGCCTTCAATTTGACGCACACCGGCTTTTACCGCCGCCAGCGAGTTGGCCACCGCCAAGCCCAAGTCGTCATGGCAGTGCACACTGATGATCGCCCGGTCGATATTACGGACGCGCTGAAAAAGTTGAGTCAAAAAGGCATAAAATTCCTCTGGAGTGGCATATCCCACGGTATCGGGAATATTAACTACTTTAGCCCCCGCGTCTATCACTGCTTCTACCACTTGACAAAGGTAATCTAAATCCGTTCGCGAGGCATCTTCGGCGGAAAATTCAATATCCGAGGTATATTTGCCGGCATACTTAACCGCTGCCACTGCTGCCTCCAATACCTCATCCCGATTTTTGCGCAGTTTATATTTAAGATGGATGTCGGATGTAGCAATAAAAGTGTGTATACGGGGCTGTTCAGCTTCTTTCAGTGCCTCCCAAGCGGTATCAATATCTTTAAAATTAGCTCGGCAAAGCCCGGCCACCGTTGCCCCCTTTACTTCTCGGGCCACCGCTTGTACTGCGGCAAAGTCGCCGGGGGAAGTAACGGGAAAACCGGCCTCGATTATATCGATGCCCATTTTGCTCAGCTGCCGAGCGATTTCTACTTTTTCGCTAACATTTAAGCTCACACCCGGGGATTGTTCGCCGTCCCGCAGGGTGGTGTCAAAAATATAAACCCGTTCACTCAACAGACCGCACTCCTTTCTTATATGTAAAAGGGTTATTAGAAGGGCTCAATGAAATTGGGCCCTTCTACATTGGCATACTGGGTATTTAATCAATACACTGAGCAATACCGTCTCCGGCCAGTACCATCGGCAATACGTTTTCGTCTTGATCTATTAAGCAATTGACTATTACAGCACCGGGCTGATCAAAAACCAGCGGCAGGGTTTTTGCCAACTGTTGTTTGTCGGTTACGGTGTAACCCTTAATACCGTAAACTTTAGCTAAAGCAGCAAAATCTAAGTTAAAATCAAAATCTACAGCCATATAACGTTTGTCACAGTAAAACTCTTGAAGCTGCCGTACCATACCCAAGCGGTGGTTGTTTAATATGAATATTTTCAGCGGCAGATTTTGCTCAACTGCTGTGCCCAGCTCCGTCATCGTCATTTGAAAGCTGCCGTCTCCGCTAATTAATACCACTGTTTCGTCCGGCCGGCCAATCTGGGCGCCGACCGCAGCGGGTAAGCCGAAGCCCATACAGCCCAGCCCACCGGAAGTAATGAAGTTCCGCGGGGATTTATACTTAAAATACTGGGCCGCCCACATTTGGTGTTGGCCAACATCAGTAGCGACAATTACGTCTCCGTTGGTATAACGATAAATCTCTTCTACTACATACTGCGGCTTTAAGGTGGTTCCGTCGTCTTGATACTTTAACTTATATTGCTGTTTCCATTTCTGCACTTGTTCAATCCACTGGTGATTGTCGCGCGGTTCTAACCGCTCTAACATAGCGGCAAGCACGGTTCTAGTATCGCCAACGATTGGCCAATGAGCCGTCACATTCTTACCGATTTCCGCCGGATCTATATCAATGTGAATTATTTTTGCCTCCGGAGCAAAGGCTTCAAGTTTACCGGTTACCCGATCGTCAAAGCGCGCTCCTACCGCAATGAGCAAATCACAATTGCTTACTGCCAAATTTGCATAACGTGCTCCGTGCAGTCCCAACATACCTAAAAAGAGAGGATGATCACCCGGAATGCAACCCAATCCCATCAAGGTATTAACCACCGGGGCAGAAATTGTTTCTGCCAACTTAGTCAGTTCTTCCGCTGCATTTGAGTTAACTATGCCGCCGCCGGCGTAAATTACCGGCCGTTTGGCCTGCATCATTAATTTAACCGCGTTGGCAATTTGAGACGGGTGCCCTTCATATGTCGGCTTATAGCCCGGCAGATCTAAGTCGTCCGGACAATAAAATTTAATTTTTGCCTGTTGTACGTCTTTGGGCAGGTCAATCAGCACCGGCCCGGGCCGTCCGGTAGCAGCAAGGTAAAAAGCACGTTTCACTATTTTTGGCAGTTGCTGCGGATCTTTAACTAAATAGTTATGTTTAACAATAGGCATGGTGATACCCGTTATATCCACTTCTTGAAAGGCATCGGTACCTACCTGGTCGGTGGGTACCTGACCGGTAAAGCATACCAGCGGAACGGAATCCATATAGGCGTTGGCAATACCGGTTACCAGGTTGGTGGCACCCGGCCCGGATGTGGCCATACAAACCCCAACTTTACCGGTTGCCCGGGCGTAACCGCAAGCTGCATGGGCGGCACCCTGTTCATGCCGAACTAAAATATGTTTAATTTTATTCGATTTATAAAGTTCATCGTAAACAGGAAGGATAGCACCGCCCGGATAACCAAAAATCAATTCTACACCTTCCAGTTCTAAGCAGCGAACCAATGCCTCGGCAGCAGTAACCTCCAAGGGATAAACACCTCCTTCTTTTAAATTAAGCCAGTGGCGTTAAAAGCAGTTTATTTATTCAGCCAGGGCATCATTTTGCGCAGTCTGGCTCCTACTTCTTCCACCTGATGCTCGCCTTCCCGTTTTCTCATCGCTCTAAACATTGGTTGATTGGCTTGGTTTTCCAGCATCCATTCTTTAGCAAACTGACCGTTTTGAATTTCACTTAAGATTTTCTTCATTTCTTTTTTGGTTTCTTCGTTAATTAAGCGCGGACCACGGGTGTAATCGCCGTATTCACAGGTGTTGCTCACGGAAGAGCGCATATTTTTTAAGCCGCCTTCGTAAATCAAATCAACAATCAGCTTTATTTCATGTACGCATTCAAAGTATGCCATTTCAGGAGCATAACCGGCTTCCACCAATGTTTCAAAACCTGATTTAATCAGCTGGGTCAAGCCGCCACAAAGTACAACCTGCTCACCAAACAAGTCGGTTTCCGTTTCTTCTTTAAATGTAGTTTCAAAAACGCCGGCTCTGGTGCTGCCGATACCTTTGGCATAAGCCAAGGCCAAATCTTTTGCCTTACCGGTATAATCCTGATACACAGCGATCAATGACGGAACACCGTTACCTTCAACGTACATCCGGCGAAGTAAGTGACCGGGGCTTTTGGGCGCCACCATAATTACATCAACATTTTTCGGCGGTGTGATTTGGTTAAAATGAATGTTAAAACCATGGGAAAACATCAGTGCATTGCCTTCAGCAAGATTGGGAGCAATTTGCTCATAATAAACTTTGCCTTGTACTTCATCGGGCAACAGCACTTGAATGATATCAGCTTTAGCACATGCTTCCGTTATCGTACATACTTCTAAACCTTGTGCTTCTGCTTCTGCCCAGCTGGCACTTCCTTTGCGCAAACCGACAACGACATCCAAGCCGCTTTCATGCAAGTTTAACGCCTGAGCATGCCCCTGGCTGCCGTAACCCAAAACGGCAATTTTTTTCCCTTTTAATAAATCTAAATTTGCATCTTGGTCGTAATATACTTTTGCCATGTTAATCTTCCTCCTTGGTTTTAGCTATGGTATACTTTGCACCCCGCTGTAGGGCAATTTTTCCGGTGCGAACAAATTCTTTAATGGCATAGGGGCGTAGCGCTTCAAATAATGCATCCAGTTTTTCTTCGTTTCCGGTTGCTTCGATAGTTAGCGTTTTTGTCCCGTAATCTACTATCTTGGCTCTAAAAACATCGGCAATTTGCATAATTTCTAATCTACTTTCCCGATCTACCCGCACTTTAATCATCAACAGTTCTCGTTCAACATGAGGCTCATTAGTTAAGTTGCTGATTTTTAACACATCCACCAGTTTATGCAGCTGTTTTACAACCTGCTCAATAGTATGACTGTCCCCCTCAACCACTATCGTCATGCGGGAAATAGCGGGGTCTTCTGTGCGGCCAACTGTTAGGCTGTCAATGTTAAATCCGCGCCGACTAAACAAGCCGGCTACCCTGGCCAGTACTCCCGGGTTGTTTTCAACCAATACAGCCAGTGTATGCAGCATACCGCTCACTCCTTAACCTAACATTTTGTTTATCGATTCCCCAGGCGGAACCATCGGTACGACATTTTCTTCCTGCTCAACAACAAAGTCCATCATCACCGGTTTACTGCTGGCAATAGCCTGCTCCAGTACCGGCCTGATATCCGCCGCATCTTCTATTCGGTAACCTTCCGCCCCGTAAGCTTCAGCCAGTTTTACATAATCAGGGCTGGTAATAGCACTGTAAGAATAACGGCGGTTATAAAAAAGTTCCTGCCATTGCCTGACCATACCCAGGTAACCGTTGTTCATAATGGCGTTATTTACCGGCAAGTTGTATTCTACAGCTGTCGCCAGTTCCTGAATATTCATTTGAATACTGCCGTCACCGGCAATGTTAATTACGGTTTCACCGGGACAGCCTACCTGCACGCCAATGGCCGCCGGAAAACCAAAACCCATTGTGCCTAATCCTCCGGAAGAGATAAAGGAGCGGGGTTTGGTAAAGGTGTAATACTGGGCAGCCCACATTTGATGCTGACCTACTTCGGTAGTAATGCGAGCATTACCGCCGGTTACCCGGTAAATTTCCCTGATTACCTGCTGCGGCTTGATTGCCCTGCCGCCATTTTCATATTGAAGTGGGTATTCTTTTTTCCACCGCTGCACTTTTTCCTGCCAAGCTCCGGGAAGTTTTGCTTCTAATCGCTCTAATAACTGATTAAGCACAATTTTAACGTTGCCCGCTATGGCAATATCGGCAAACACATTTTTGTTTAATTCAGCCGGGTCAATGTCAATATGAATGATTTTGGCATCAGGTGCAAACCCTTCAATTTTACTGGTTACCCGGTCATCAAACCTTACTCCCACCGCTACAAGTAAATCACATTCACACACCGCATAATTAGCGTAGCGTGAGCCATGCATGCCCAGCATGCCCAGTGACAGCGGATGATCTTCCGGAAATGCCCCCAGTCCCATCAGCGTTGTCGCTACCGGAGAAACCATTAATTCCGCTAATTGCTTTAGTTCTTGATGGGCATTGGCAGTGATCACGCCACCTCCGGCATAAATCACCGGACGTTCACTGGCCATAATCGCCTCAGCCGCTTGGTTAACCAGATTTTCATCCCCTGATGTCGGCGGATTGTATCCCGGCAAATATGGCTCTTTTACTTCCTCAGAGCTTACTTCCCCGGCGGAAACATCTTTGGGAATGTCAATCAGCACCGGGCCGGGCCGACCGGTAGTGGCAATGTATAACGCTTCGTGTAATACCTTTGGCAAATCATTGGGATCCTCGACTAAGTAATTATGCTTGGTAATGGGTAAAGTTATGCCGGTAATATCTGCCTCTTGAAAGGAATCACGCCCCAACAGTGAAGTGGCCACCTGACCGGTTAAAGCCACCAGGGGCACTGAATCCATATACGCATTAGCGATACCGGTTACCAAATTGGTGGCTCCCGGGCCGGAAGTAGCCAGACAAACCCCGGGTTTGCCGGTTGCCCGGGCATATCCGTCTGCCGCATGGGCCGCTCCTTGTTCGTGTCTGGTTAAAATGTGCTTGATATTTGAGTCATAAATGGCGTCATATATCGGTAATACCGCACCTCCGGGGTAACCGAAGATGGTATCCACACCTTCAGCCTCAAGTGCCTTAATTAATGCTTGCGCACCGGTTAGCTTCATAACCCATCACTCCTAATTGCTTATTTTGGCAAAATCGCACCGGTACTGGCAGAAGTGACTGCTTTGGCGTAACGGGCCAGATAGCCGGTTTTTACTTTTGGTTCCGGCTGCCGCCAATTTTTTAACCGCCTGCTGATTTCTTCCTCAGAAAGCTCTACATCCAGCCTACAGTTGGGAATGTCGATATTAATGATGTCCCCGTCTTGAACAACGGCAATCGGTCCCCCTTCAGCCGCTTCAGGAGATATATGACCAATAGCTGCGCCGCGGGTGGCCCCGGAAAAACGTCCGTCCGTCAGTAAAGCAACGTCTTTATCTAAGCCTAAACCGGCTAAAGTAGCAGTAGGCGAAAGCATTTCTCTCATGCCGGGACCGCCTTTCGGCCCTTCGTAGCGGATAATTATCACATCGCCTTTTTTAATCTCACCGTTCATCAAGGCATTTTGCGCCTCTTCTTCAGAATTAAACACTCTGGCCGGCCCACGATGCCGCAGCATTTCTTCGGCAACCGCCGAGCGTTTAACTACTGCGCCTTCCGGCGCTAAATTGCCGCGCAACACCGCAATGCCGCCGGTTGAGGAATAGGGGTTTTCAACCGGGCGAATAACTTGATAATTTAATATTTTTTTGCCGACAAGGTTATCTTTAACTTTTTGGCCGGTTACCGTCAGTGCTTCACCGTCAATTAATCCGTACTTCAATAATTCCGCCATAACAGCCGGAATGCCGCCGGCGGCGTCCAAATCCTGAATATGATTACTGCCTGCAGGATCCAGCTTACACAAATTAGGAGTGCGGCCGCTGATCTCGTTAATGTAATCTAAATCTAAAGAAATTCCCAGTTCATTGGCAATTGCCGGCAGGTGTAAAACCGTATTGGTAGAACACCCTAACGCCATATCTACCGTTAAAGCATTTTTGATCGATGCTTCTGTAATAATGTCGCTTGGCTTAATATTTTTTCTTATCAGCTCAACAATTTTCATTCCGGCCATTTTAGCCAGTCGCCTGCGAGCGGCGGAAACGGCTAAAACCGTACCGTTGCCGGGCAGTGCCATGCCTAAAACCTCAGATAAGCAGTTCATTGAATTAGCGGTAAACATGCCGGAGCAAGAACCGCAACTGGGACAGGCACTCTCCTCCAGCTGAGCCAATTCTTCCAGGGTCATTTTTCCGGCCTGTACCGCACCAACGGCCTCAAACATGGTGTTAAGGGATGCCGGTTTATCTTGGTTTTTGCCGGTCATCATCGGACCGCCGCTAACTACAATGGCCGGGATATTAAGTCTGGCCGCTGCCATCAACATTCCGGGAACTACTTTGTCGCAGTTAGGAATAAGCACCAAGCCGTCAAAGGGATGAGCCTGAGCCATCACTTCTACGCTGTCGGCAATCAATTCACGGCTGGCCAAAGAATACCTCATCCCCGCATGCCCCATGGCAATACCGTCGCATACCGCAATGGTTCCGAATTCAAAGGGCGTTCCCCCTGCCATCCTGATACCTGCCTTTACGGCTTCAGCAATTTCATCTAAATGTAAATGGCCGGGAACAATTTCACTTTTGGAATTGACAACGCCAACTAACGGCCGATTGAGTTCTTCATCTATTAAACCCAGCGCTTTAAACAAGCTGCGGTGCGGTGCTTTTTGCAACCCCGATTTCATTACATCACTACGCATAAAGCATCCCTCCGTCAAATTTTTAGACAAAATATTTTTTGGAATATTGGCAAAGCGGTGTTTGAACAGTTAATAAAAACTGCGGTCTTTGGCGGACTTAAGAAAAGTCCTTTCCTTAGTATAAAAAAACCTCTCATACCTGACAGCCTAAACTATCAGGGACGAGAGGAATGTTCTCGCGTTACCACCCTGCTTGCACCTCTTTTATGAGGTACCACTCTGGTGCCTGCTGAATTAACACACATACCCTTTGGTTAACAGGTAATAAAACCTGGCTTACACCTACTAAAGTAGCATCTTTTAAAGCGCAACGGCTTTAGGGTGAGCATTGTCGCCTTTTAGCCCTAACGGTGCCAAGTGCAAGGCAAAACTTTTAAAGCAACGCTACAAGGATTCTAACTTAAATAACATGTTGCCATTTAAAAGCAACTATGTTTGCCTGTATGTAATAAAAAACCTCTCGCCAATAGCAGATAATATCTACCAGGGACGAGAGGTACACCTTGCGCGTTACCACCCTGCTTGCACTCAAAAAAGAGTGCCACTTTAGTGTGTCAGCAGACACGGTTTTGTTAACGGGTTCCACAACCCGGCCTCACCTACTGAACAAATATTGTCTTTCGGATCGGCAGCTCTAGGGTGATCAATGCCTGGCTTAAGCACCGGTTCGCAGCTACCCCGGCTCTCTGGAGCTCAGTTTCAGACAACTATCCCTGTCATCGCTTTGATATCATGTTTGCTAATTAGTATAATGAGGAAACCAAAGGATGTCAACAATTATAAAATTAAAAAACTATTAAGAAAATTTAACACATAGTTTTGACAAAATATTCCCTATAAAAACAAAGCTGCTATATCTTGACAGTTAGTTGACGATATAATAACATAGCATAAAGAGTAGGCTTATGTAGGATGGTTAAAGGGCGGTTGACAATTACATATTTTTTTGCACGGTCACGGTGTAGAACGGCAGTATGGTAGCAAAAAGGGAAGTTTTATCCTTATTATTTGTTGCACTTTATAAAAGCTCCGTTCGGGGAGCTTTTTTTATTTTATAATTTAAGGAGGTTAATGTGTATGAAAAAGGTTCTTATTTCGCTATTATCCGTATTATTAATTTTGACACTTGGCGGATGTGGCGGAGACAGTGAACAAACATCTTCAGAACCGATAAAACTGGGAATTATTCAAATTGTTGAACACCCTGCTCTTGATGCAGCACGACAAGGTTTTTTAGATGAACTGAAAGAAAACGGTTATATTGAAGGAGAAAACTTAATTGTAGATTACCAAAGTGCGCAAAACGATCAGGCTAACCTGCAAACTATTGCCCGTAAGTTTGTGCAGGAACAGTGTGACTTGGTTCTGGCGATAGCTACCCCATCAGCTATGGCTATGGCTAATGAAACTGATGAAATCCCCATTTTAATTACTGCGGTAACCGACCCGGTCAGTGCTAAGTTAGTTAAAAGTATGGATAAACCCGGTACAAACGTAACCGGTACAACAGACATGAATCCGGTAAAAGATCAGCTTAAATTGATTAAAGAAATTATCCCGGATGCAAAAAAAGTTGGTATTATCTATAGTTCTAACGAAATAAACTCTCACGTGCAGGTGGAAGTAGCGGAAAAAGCGGCCCCTGAACTGGGGTTGGAATTAGAAAAAGTAACGGTCACTTCAACCAGTGAAGTAATGCAAGCAGCTCAATCATTGGTTGGCCGCATCGATGCGATTTATATTCCTACCGATAACATGGTGATATCGTCGTTATCGGCAGTACTGAAAGTAGCTGAAGAAAACAAAATTCCGGTATTTGCCGGCGAAGGTGATATCGTTAGGAACGGAGCATTAGCAACTATCGGTATTGAATATTACGAGCTTGGCCGTACTACCGGTAAAATGGCAATAAGAGTAATAAACGGTGAAAATCCTGCCGATATGCCTATTCAAGGCCAGCCGGGCACTGATTTAATAATTAATATGACTGCGGCAGAAAGAATGGGTGTAACTATTCCGGAGGAAATTAAAGCAAAAGCAAAACTAGTGGAATAAGGTGATTTAATTGACAGCAGATGCGTGGCTCGGAATACTGGAACAAGGCTTAATTTATGGCTTAATGGTAATGGGAGTGTACATTACCTTTCGGTTACTTAATTTTCCTGACTTGACTGTTGACGGCTGCTTTACTTTTGGTGCGGCAGTAGCAACACGCATGATTTGCGAAGGCTATGACCCCTGGCTGGGTACATTACTGGCTATCGTTGCCGGCGTGATTGCGGGCCTTACCACCGGCTTTTTAAGCACTAAACTAAAGATTGCCCCGCTGCTGGCAGGCATTTTAGTGATGATCGGCCTGTACTCGATAAACTTAAGGGTGATGGGCGGCAAATCAATGCTTTCTTTACTGCGGATGGATACCATTTTTACCGATGTCAGGCGGATGGGTATATCCCAGGAGCTTGCTGTTGTTACCCTTGGCCTGGCAGTAATACTTATCGCCGGCTATTTACTTTATATGTTTTTACAAACTGAAATCGGTATGGCATTAAGAGCAACCGGTGACAATGAACAAATGATCCGCAGTTTAGGTGTAAATACAGATACCATGAAGATTTTAGGTTTGGCTGTAAGCAATGGGCTTGTGGGTTTATCAGGGGCATTGGTTGCTCAGTATCAAAGCTTCTGCGATGTCGGTATGGGCATCAGTATGATCGTAGTTGGCCTGGCTTCAGTCATAATCGGTGAAGTGGTCATTGGCAAAGGCACTTTAATGCGGGCGTTGATTGCAGTAGCAGTAGGATCAATCATTTATCGGGCAGTTATTGCCATAGTAATGAGAATGGGTTTACCGGCTACAGATTTAAAACTGTTTACTGCCGTTTTGGTAGTAGTAGCCATTTCTTGGCCGCTAATTCGAGAAAAACTAAACATCAGAAAGTGTCTGGGAAAGGAAGGCGTTTAACGTGCTGTCAATAGAGAATGTTAGCAAAACCTTTAATCCAGGCGGTGTTAATGAACGGCTGGCACTGAATAAAGTGTCGCTGAAACTAAATCCCGGTGATGTGGTTACTATAATTGGCGGTAACGGTGCCGGTAAATCAACTTTGTTAAATATAATTGCCGGCGTTTACCCGGTCGATCAGGGCAAAATTTACATCGGAGATAAAGCCATTGAATCTATGCCGGAACATCAGCGAGCCGCTTTCATCGGTCGGGTGTTTCAAGACCCCATGATGGGTACTGCCGCTTCCATGACCATTGAAGAAAACCTGTCGATGGCATTAAAGCGTGGAGCTAAACGCCGTCTGCGCCGCGGTATAAAAAAGCAGCAGCGAGATTTCTTTAGAGAACAGCTCAGCCTCTTGGGCTTGGGCTTAGAAGACCGCTTGCAGACAAAAGTCGGTTTATTATCCGGCGGTCAACGGCAAGCCTTAACTTTATTAATGGCAACATTGATACCGCCTAAGCTGTTGCTTCTGGATGAACATACAGCAGCGCTTGATCCTAACACCGGGCAGAAGGTGCTGGCCCTTACCGAAGAAATCATAAGAAAACACCAACTGACCACTTTAATTGTAACCCATAATATGGAAGACGCTCTGCGCATCGGCAATCGCACCATTATGATGCATGAAGGGCGAATTATTCTGGATTTAAGCGGCGTTAAACGCAGTAACACCCGGATATCTGACTTGTTGGATATGTTTAAAAAGGTCAGCGGCACCACCCTGAGTAACGATAGAATGCTGTTGGCCAATTAAAGTGTCTAAGGACTTATATTGACTATAACGACGGGGTAGTTCTTAAAACTCCTGCATTACCGAAACAATCTCCCAATTTACCATAATCTAATTTTTGCCGAAAACAAAAGTACGGAACGGTCTAACCGTTCCGTTATCTTTTTTATAAGCAGGAATAGCCTAGGCCATTCCTTACACTTGGTCGCCTTGGCGGCCTTTATTGCAGAAACCTGCTCTTACCATTCACTATTTAACCTTTTACGAGCGGAGGCAATTGCTTCTTTTACCGCCTCCGGTGCCGGTCCGCCGGGAACTTTTCTGGCCTCGACACAGTGTTTTACGTTAATGGCCGCATACACATCCTCTTCAATGGCGGCATTAAGTTCTTGAAATTCGGCAATTGACAGCTCTTCTAATGATTTATTTTGCTCAATGCAGTACAGCACTGCTTTGCCAACTATTTCATGGGCTTGACGGAAGGGTATGCCCTTTTGTACCAGGTAATCCGCCAAATCAGTGGCATTGGTAAAACCGCCGCGCGCGGCATGAGCCATATTGGTTGCTTTTACTTTCATGGTAGCAATCATCGGGCGGAAAACCATTAGGCACTTTTTTACAGTGTCTACCGCATCAAACAAAGCCTCTTTATCTTCCTGCATATCTTTGTTGTAAGCCATTGGCAGGCCTTTTAACATCGTCAGCAAGGTAATTAAAGCGCCGTAAACCCGTCCGGTTTTCCCGCGGATTAGTTCGGCGGGATCGGGGTTTTTCTTTTGCGGCATAATGCTGGAACCGGTACTGTAAGCATCGTCCAGTTCCACAAAGTTGTACTCAGCTGAAGACCAAAGGATGATTTCCTCACAAAAACGGCTTAAATGCATCATAATCAATGACGCTGCCGCCAAAAACTCTACCACAAAGTCACGATCACTCACACCGTCCATGGTGTTTTCACAGATTTTACTAAAGCCCAGCTCGTTAGCCACAAATTCGCGGTCAATCGGGAAGGTTGTACCGGCCAATGCTCCTGAACCAAGGGGCATGACATCAGTGCGTTTATAGCAGTCCTTAAGCCGCTGGTAATCGCGTTCAAACATCTGCACATAGGCCAACAAATGATGGGCAAAGGTTATGGGTTGTGCTCTCTGCAGGTGCGTATAGCCCGGCATAATAGTATCGATATGCTTCTCTGCCAAATCTAATAAAGTTTCCCGCAGTGCATTTAATAAAGCGGCTATTTGTTTTAATTCATCCTTCATAAACATACGAATATCCAAAGCTACCTGATCATTGCGGCTGCGAGCGGTATGCAGTTTTTTACCTACATCGCCAATCCGTTCAATTAGCAGCTTCTCAATATTCATGTGAATATCTTCGGCAGAGATATCAAATTCAATTTCACCTTTTTCAATCTCAGCCAATATTTGTTTTAAACCGGCTACTATTTGTTCTCCCTCTTGCCGGCTAATCACGCCGACTTTAGCCAGCATTTTGGCATGGGCAATACTGCCGGTAATATCGTACTTATATAATCGTTGATCAAAAGAAATGGAGGAGTGGAAATCCTCCATCAGTTGGTCATTGGTACGCTGAAAGCGTCCCCCCCAAAGTTTCATATGTACAATTCTCCTTTACAATTATACGATTATTATCTATTATCTTTCGCCTCACAAATGCAACGTTTCTTGAGGACCGCCAAGGCATTTATCTCCGCAAACACGCCGGCACATATTATTGAACGAGCTCCGCAGCCTCCGGGTGCCTGCGGAACTCGGTAACGGCATCGCTCTTTGAATATGCCGGCTAACGGATTGAGATTATTTGTTGTGCTTCTTCATCATTAAGGCCCGCATTTTAAGCGGTAAGCCAAACAGGTTGATAAAGCCTTCGGCATCTTTTTGGTTGTACACTTCGTCTTCGCCAAATGTAGAGTATTCCTCATTGTACAGTGAGTACGGCGATTTAGCGCCGGCAGGAATGACATTGCCTTTGTACAGTTTTAATTTTACGGTACCGGTAACGGTACGCTGGGTGACATCTACAAATGCGTCCATTGCTTCTCTTAGCGGGGAAAACCAAACGCCGTCGTACACTAACTCGGCATATTTTAAAGCCAGCTGTTCTTTATAGTGCATGGTATTCCGATCCAGCGTCAACAATTCCAGTTCGCGGTGAGCATTAACCAAGATCGTTCCGCCCGGTGTTTCATAAACCCCTCTGGACTTCATACCTACCAGACGGTTTTCTACCATATCCACAATGCCAACCCCGTTGGCCCCGCCAATATCGTTTAATTTTTCCAGCATAGTTACCGGATCAAGGGCCTCACCGTTTAGTTTCACCGGTACTCCTTGTTCAAACTCTAATTCCACATAGGTAGGTTTATCCGGTGCTTTTTCCGGAGGCACGGTCATTACAAGCACATCGTCAGGAGCAGCCAACCAGGGATCCTCTAAATCGCCGCCCTCATGGCTGATGTGCCACAGGTTGCGGTCGCGGCTGTAGATACTTTTTTTAGTTACCGGCACCGGAATACCGTGGGCTTCTGCATAGTCAATGGCGTCTTCCCGGGAACGAATGTCCCACTCGCGCCATGGAGCAACTATTTTTATGTCAGGATTTAAGGCTTTAATTGCCAGTTCAAAGCGCACCTGGTCATTTCCCTTGCCGGTAGCGCCATGGGCAATCGCCTCTGCTCCTTCCTTTTCGGCAATTTCTACCAGCTTTTTGGCAATCAGCGGCCGAGCCATCGAAGTGCCTAAAAGATATTTGCCTTCATATATTGCGCCTGCTTTTAATGTCGGAAAAATATAATCGGTAACAAACTCTTTTCTTAAATCCTCAATGTAAATTTTACTTGCCCCACTCTTGATCGCTTTTTCTTCCAGCGGGGCCAATTCTTCTCCTTGGCCTAAGTCAGCGGTAACGGCAATTACTTCATAACCGTAATTTTCTTTTAACCAAGTAATGATAATCGACGTATCCAGCCCGCCTGAATAGGCGAGTACTACTTTAGCCATATCCTCACCTCATTAATAATTGTCCGAAATAAAATATATTCGACACCGGTTATTATTTTCCTACTAAATAGCAATTTTTATGACTAGCCCATATATTAACACAGCAAGGTATTTACCCATCCGTGCCGGATGCAAATGCATGACAGAGCTATAACAGCGGGCAGACACGGATGTCTGCCCACAAAGCTTAACAATAGTTATGTTACAGCAGCAAAGCCAGCACCGCTTTTTGAGCGTGCAAACGATTTTCCGCCTCGTCCCACACCACTGAATGCGGGCCGTCAATAATTTCTGCCGTCACTTCCTCCCCACGGTGGGCCGGCAAACAGTGCAGAAAAATATAATCTGCCTTGGCATGCTTTGCTAAATTGCTGTTTACCTGGTAGGGGGCAAAAACTTTCGCCCGCTCTTCAGCCTCCGCTTCTTGACCCATGCTGGCCCAAACATCGGTTACCAGCACATCGGCATTGGTTACCGCAGCTACCGGATCGGTAGTTAGCTCAATTGTTCCACCGCTTTCAGCCGCCGCTTGCTTAGCCACATCTACAATCATCCCGTGGGGTTGATAATTCTCCGGTGTGGCCACCGCTACATGCATACCCACTTTGGCCCCGCCAATTAAAAGTGAATGGGCAATATTGTTACCGTCACCGACATAAGCCACTTTTAATCCGGATAAACGTCCTTTATGCTCTCTTATGGTCAGCAGATCAGCCAGTATCTGGCAGGGGTGAGTAAGGTCGGTAAGACCGTTAATTACCGGTATATCCGCATATTCCGCCAGTTCTTCTAAGTCAGTTTGGGCAAAGGTGCGAATCATAATGCCGTCCAAGTACCGGGACAGCACTCTGGCGGTATCGGCGATTGTTTCTCCCCGGCCCAATTGCATATCCCTGCTGGATAAAAATAAGGCCTGCCCCCCTAATTGGTACATACCAACTTCGAAAGAAACCCTGGTGCGGGTTGATGACTTTTCAAAAATCATGCCCAGGGTTTTACCCAGCAAAAAAGGTGTTGGCTGATTATTTTTATACAGCTTTTTAATTTCCGCGGCTGTATCTAAAATCGTAATTATTTCATCCTGGCTGTAATCTGCCAGTGTGAGAAAATCCCGTCCTTTAAATTCTTCCTGCAGTATTAACATTTGTCCGCCTCCCAAAAAACTGTTATTTAACTGCTACGCGCTCTGTTTTCAGGGCAACGGGCATTGATAACCGCTTCGTTTAAAGAGATTGGCCGTGGTTTATGGCCCTGTTGTAAACTCTTTAATGCCACCGCCAGTGTGCGAGCGGTATCTAAAGATGTAAAGCATGGCACTTTATACTCGCAAGCGGCACGACGCAGTTTAAAGCCGTTGCGTTCCGGTATTTTTCCCCGGGTAGGGGTATTGACTATCAGCTGAATTTCACCTTTCAGCACCTCAATCAGCGGCTCATCGGCAGTATCAACTGTAAGGCCGGCAGCCCTAAGGGCTTGAGCCGTGTTAGCAGTAGCCGTTAATTTAAAACCTAAAGCCGCATATTGTTTGGCCACCGCCACAGCCTCCATTTTGTCCCGATCGGCTACTGAAAACAACACTTTGCCATGGTGGGAAATATTCATGCCCGCAGCAATGATTGCTTTATAAAAGGCATAATTAAAGGATTTATCTACCCCCATCACCTCACCGGTTGATTTCATCTCCGGGCCCAGTGAAGTTTCGACCAGACCTAATTTTTCAAAAGAAAACACCGGTGCCTTAACAGTGACATATTTAGGCGGCGGCCCCAAGCCCTCGGCATAGCCCTGCTCTGCCAAACTTAATCCTAGCATTGCTTTAGTGGCTATTTGCACCATCGGTACACCGGTAACTTTACTTAAAATCGGCACCGTCCGTGAGGCCCGCGGGTTGACTTCTAAAACATACACTCTGTTTTCGCTGACCACAAACTGAATGTTTATTAAACCGCAAATTTTTAAGGCCTTGCCAATGCGCAAAGTATAATTAACGATTTGATCAATATTATCTTTGGTCAGCGATTGCGGCGGATATACGGCAATACTGTCGCCGGAATGCACACCGGCTCGCTCAATATGTTCCATAATGCCGGGAATAAAGATGTTTTGCCCGTCACCGATGGCATCTACCTCTACTTCTTTGCCCTGAATGTATTTATCTACCAGTACCGGATGTTTAGGGGATACCCGCACTGCGTTTTTCATGTACTTAATCAGCTGTTCGTTATTATAAACAATCTCCATCGCCCGTCCGCCGAGAACATAGGAAGGACGCACCAGTACCGGGTAACCTATTTGTTCGGCAATGCGCTGGGCTTCCGCTACGTTTGTGGCCGTATTTCCCTCGGTTTGCGGTATATCTAAAGAATGCAGAATTTTTTCCATTTTTTCCCGATCCTCTGCCAAATCAATGCCTTCCGCCGACGTCCCTAATATTTTAATGCCCAGCGATGCCAAACTTGCCGCCAAATTAATCGCTGTTTGACCGCCAAATTGCACCACCACGCCAATCGGCTTTTCTTTATCTATCACGTTCAATACATCTTCCAACGTAAGGGGCTCAAAATATAGTTTGTCGGCAGTATCAAAGTCGGTACTGACCGTTTCGGGGTTGTTGTTAATAATTATTGCTTCTACCCCCTGCTGCTGCAGTCCCCAAACTGAATGCACCGAACAATAATCAAACTCAATTCCCTGCCCAATGCGAATGGGGCCGGAACCCAGCACCAATACTTTTTTCCGCTTGCTTACTTCTACTTCATCTTCGCCGTCATAACAGGAATAATAGTATGGGGTAAGGGGTCTGAAACCTGCCGCACAGGCATCCACCATTTTATAAACCGGTTTAATCCCTAACTGCAGGCGCAGTTGGCGAACTTCCGCGGCGGTTAAACCAATTAAGCGTCCAATATAGCTATCGGGAAAGTTCCATGCCTTTGCCCGCCGCAGCAAATCAGGGTCGGGGCCGGAACCGGCTGAACGCAGTTGTTCCTCTAACGAGATAATATTTTTAATTTTTTCCAAAAAATAATAGCTTATTTTTGTTAACTGATGCACTTCAGTCATCGTCCAGCAGCGGCGAAAGGCCTCGGCCACCGCAAAAATCCGTTCATCATCGGCATGCACCAGTTTGTTTTCCAGTTCCATTTCCGACCAGCTGTTGGAACCTTTAAGCTGCAGGCTGTCAACGCCGATTTCCAGTGAGCGCAGCCCTTTCATTAACGAACCTTCAAAAGTGCGGTCAATGGCCATCACTTCACCGGTAGCCTTCATTTGAGTTCCTAAAACCCGATCACCGCTGTCAAACTTGTCAAAGGGCCAGCGAGGTATCTTCGTCACTACATAATCCGGTGTGGGCTCAAAACAGGCGCCGTTACGACCGGTTACCGGGTTGGTTATTTCCTCCAGTGTTAAACCAATGGCTATTTTAGCCGCTATTTTGGCAATTGGGTAGCCGGTTGCTTTAGAGGCCAATGCCGATGAACGGCTTACCCGGGGGTTGACCTCAATGACGTAATAGCGCTGACTGTTTGGATCAAGGGCAAATTGAATATTACAGCCCCCTTCCACACCTAAAGCCCGAATAATCTCTACAGCCGCCCTACGCAGCAGCCGCTCCTCTTGTTCGGTTAAAGATTGGGCCGGAGCTACAACAATACTGTCGCCGGTATGAATGCCTACCGGATCGACATTTTCCATGCTGCAGACAGTAATGCAGTTGTCTTTGCTGTCACGCATTACTTCATATTCGATTTCTTTCCAGCCGGCCACACTGCGTTCTAGCAGCGCTTGACCGATCATACTCATTTTTAAGCCGCGATGCAAAACAGCTGTCAGCTGCTGCTCATTTTCCGCTATGCCGCCGCCGGTGCCCCCTAAGGTGTAAGCCGGACGGACAATAATCGGATAACCGATTTGCGCGGCAAAATCCAGCCCTGTTTCTACGCTGCAAACAATTGTACTTTCCGGCACCGGTTGATTAATAGCCAGCATGGTTTCCTTAAACATTTCCCGGTCCTCGGCACGTTTAATTGTCTCCAGCGACGTGCCGAGCAATTTGACGTTATATTTCTTTAAAATTCCCCGCTCGGCCAGCTCCACCGCCACGTTTAAACCGGTTTGCCCACCCAGTGTCGGCAGCAAGCCCTCCGGACGCTCACGGGCAATAATCCGCTCAATATTTTCCCAGTTTAGCGGTTCAATATAAACTACATCCGCTATACCGGCATCGGTCATAATGGTAGCGGGGTTGGAGTTAACCAGCACTACCGATAACCCTTCTTCTTTCAGTGCTTTGCAAGCCTGAGTGCCGGCATAATCGAACTCTGCTGCCTGGCCAATGACAATCGGCCCGGAACCAATGACCATTACTTTGCTAATGTCTTTTCTTACCGGCATATTTCAGCCTCCTTCTAGGCTTTCAGTGCTTGATCCAATACAGAGACCGCAGTATCAATTTCATTTTTCGTTATAATTAAAGGCGGCAAAAACCGCAGTACATTGCCGTTGGCACAGTTAATTAACAAGCCGTTTTCGCGGCAGCGGTTCACAAGCTCCTGTCCATTGCCGTCGATTTCTACGCCAATCATTAAACCGGCGCCGCGAATATCCTTAATTTGATGATGTTTTTCCGCCAATTGGGCAAGTTTCTCGGTAAAGTATTTCCCCATGGCAGCGGCATTTTCTATCACCTTATCCTCCAGCATGGTCTGCATTGCCGCTAAAGCAGCGGTACAGGCCAAAGGATTACCGCCAAAGGTAGATGCATGACTTCCCGGTTTAAAAGCATTAGCTACCTCTTCTTTTGCCAGCATTGCCCCAATGGGGAAGCCGTTGCCCAAGGCTTTAGCCAACGTTAAAATATCCGGCTCTACGCCATAGCGCTGATATGCAAAAAATTTGCCGGTGCGCCCCAAGCCGCACTGTACTTCGTCAAAAATTAACAATAGCTTGTTTTCTTGACAAATTTGTTTTACACCCAACAGGTAGTCTGAACTTGCCGGGTGCACGCCGCCTTCTCCTTGAATCGGTTCCAGCATCACCGCGCAGGTGTGAGGCCCAACTGCCTTTTTTAGCGCATCCAGATCGTTAAAAGGTACATATTTGAAACCTGCCGGCAGCGGCTCAAAGTCTTTTTGATATTTCGGCTGACCGGTAGCGGTAATGGCAGCCAAGGTGCGCCCGTGAAAAGATTGCCACGCCGTAATAATTTCGTACTTCTCTGGGCCGTAATTTAACTTGGCATATTTACGGGCCAATTTAATGGCTGCTTCATTTGCTTCCGCACCGCTGTTGCAAAAAAACACTTTATCGGCACAAGAATTTTCCACCAACAATTGGGCTAGGCGTACCTGAGGCTCATTCCAGTAAATATTGGACACGTGCATTAAGGTATCTGCTTGCCGCCAAATGGCCTTCACCACTTTGGGGTGACAGTGACCAAGTGAGTTAACGGCAAGACCGCTTATAAAGTCCAGGTATTCGTTGCCCTCGGCATCCCAAACTTTAGCCCCCTTACCCCGCACCAAGGCAATGGGCAATTGACTGTAAGTGTTCATCACATACTGGCTGCCTAAATCAATAATGTCTTTATTGTTCATCAGCATTCCCTCCATCGTTTAGGGCACTACCATGGTGCCAATCCCCTTGTCGGTAAATACCTCCAACAGCAGGGCATGGGGAACCCGCCCGTCTAAAATGTGGGTAGATTTTACCCCATTTTTAATTGCCGAAACACAGCACTCCACTTTGGGAATCATTCCGCCGGCAATTACGCCCTCTTTAATCAGGTCATCAATTTCATTGCTATGTATTACAGAAATTAAGGAATTTTTGTCATTTCTGTCCCTTAATATTCCTTCCACATCGGTTAAAATAATTAGTTTCGTTGCCTGTAACGCTTCGGCCAGTTTGCCGGCTACCGTATCAGCATTGATGTTGTAGCTGGCTCCGTCAGCACCGCGACCTACAGGCGAGATTACCGGAATGTAATTTTCTTTGATTAAAGTATGGATAATGGCGGGATTGATTTTTTCAACCTGACCCACATATCCCAAATCGCAGTTTTCAATGCGGCCGTCCGGATATTGCACGCTGGCTGTTTTTTTGGTCGCTTCAATTAACCCGGCATCTTTGCCGGATATACCGACCGCCTTGCCACCCAGTTGATTAATCAGCGAAACAATTTCTGTGTTTAGTTTGCCCACCAGTACCATTTCTACAATTTCCATCGTTTCTTCATCGGTAACTCGCAAACCGCCCACAAAGGTGCTTTCTTTGCCTACTTTTTTTAACATGCCGGTGATTTCCGGACCGCCGCCATGCACAATTACCGGATTGATGCCGACAAATTTCATCAGCACCAAATCGGTAATTACCGCCTTTTTCAGCTCACAATTCACCATCGCATGACCGCCGTATTTAACCACTACCGTAGAACCATAAAATTTTTTAATATACGGCAGTGCTTCCACCAAGGTTTTTGCCTTTTCTAATGCACTTGTCACCTGTCTTCCCCTACCTGTTCTTTGTTTTTGCTAGGTACGATAACTGGCGTTAATGCGTACGTATTCATAAGTTAAGTCACAGCCCCAAGCCGTTGCCCGGTGATTGCCGGCATGCAAATCAACTGTTACCGTCACTTTATCTTCAGCCAAAACAGCGGTAGCCGCCTCTTCGCTGAAATCTACGGCGCCACCGTTTTGGGCCACCAGAATATCTCCTAAATAGATGTCAACCTTTTCCGGATTAAATTTCGCTCCGGAATAACCAACCGCACATATAATCCGCCCCCAATTGGCGTCCCGACCGAAAACGGCTGATTTTAACAAGTTTGAGCCGGCCACCGCCCGGGCGGCCAAGCGCGCATCTTGAATTGTCGCCGCATTTTTTACCGTCACTTCCAGCAGTGTGGTCGCTCCTTCACCGTCTCGGGCAATGCTTTGCGCCAGTGATTTGCATACTTCCGTCAGTGCTGCCACAAACAATGCATACTCTGCACTGCCGGCCTTGATAGTGGGCATGTCGGCCAAACCGTTGGCTAAAATCAGCACGCTGTCGTTAGTACTGGTATCTCCGTCAACGGTGATCATGTTAAAAGTGCTGTCTACCGCTTCTTTTAGCGCACAGTGCAGTACTTCCGGTTCAATAACGGCATCGGTGGTAATAAAGGCCAGCATGGTAGCCATATTGGGATGAATCATGCCGGAGCCCTTGGCCATAGCGCCAATAGTTACATTACAGCCGTTGATTTCCAGCTGCACCGCTTTTTCTTTGGTAACCAAGTCGGTGGTTTTAATTGCTATGGCAGCATCGTGGCCGCCGCCTGAACTTAACTGTTGGACAGCCCGCTCAATGCCGGGCAATACCTTTTCCATCGGCAGCGGCACGCCGATTACCCCGGTAGAGCAAACCAGCATGTATTGCGGCTCAATCCCCAAAGCTTTAGCGGCAGCGGCTCCCATTGTTTGGGCATCGGTTAAACCCTGGGCCCCGTTGCAGGCATTGGCGTTTCCGGAATTAACAACTATGCCATGAGCAAAGCCATAGCCTTGAGGTAAAAGTTTCATGTTTAAAAGTACCGGCGCTGCCTTTACTACATTAGTGGTAAACACGCCGGCTGCGCTGCAGAGAGTAGGACTGTAAATTAAAGCGATATCCGGTTTACTTTTTTTTAAACCGGCTGCAATACCGCTGGCTAAAAAGCCGGGTACCGCGGTAACGCCGCCGGGAAGATGATCGATGTTTATGTTTGTCACAAAAATTCCTCCTTAAACTTATGGGTATAAGCCAACCATATTGAGCCCGGTATTTTCCTCTAGGCCAAACAGTATATTCATGTTTTGCACCGCTTGACCGGAGGCCCCTTTTACCAAATTATCAATGGCAGAAAGTACAATAACCCGTCCGGTGCGGGGATCACTCACTACTGCCAAATCACAATAGTTGCTGCCGGTGAGCGCCTTGGTTTTCGGCAGTATGCCCGGCGGCAGCACCCGAATAAAATGCTCATCCTGATAATAATCGCGGTACAAATCATATAATTGTTTGCTGTCCATTTGGGTTGAAAGACCGGCGTAAATAGTGCTGAGCATTCCTCTGGTCATTGGTGTCAAATGGGGGGTAAAGCTGATTTTTAATTTTTCCCCGGCCAGTTTTTCTAACTCCTGCTCAATTTCCGGTGTGTGCCGGTGAGCAGCAACGGCATAGGCAGCAAAGTTTTCATTTACTTCCCCATAATGGGTCTTTAATGATAAACCGCGACCGGCACCGGAAACACCCGATTTACTGTCGATGATAATTGAATGAACATCAATTAACTTATTTGTTAACAGCGGGGCTAAGCCCAAGATGGCGGTAGTGGGATAACAGCCGGGATTAGCAACCAGTGATGCATTTTTAATTTGCTCCCGATAAATTTCCGGCAGACCGTAAACCGCCTCTTTTAATAAGTTTGGTGCTTTATGCTCTGTTTTGTACCATTGTTGATATTGGTCGGCCTGCTGCAAACGAAAATCCGCCCCTAAATCAACCAGCTTTTTACCCTGTGACAGTACCGCCTCAGCATAGTCCATCGACAAACCATGAGGTAAAGCGGTAAATACCACATCCGCTATTGATGTAATTTGTTCTAAATCAAGTTCAGTACATTCTAAATCCGTATATTTTAACAAATGAGGATACACCTGATTATACGGTGTACCGGCATAACTGCGGGATGACAACGCTACTATTTCAACATTGGGATGCTGTGATAATATCCGCACTAATTCCGCACCTGTATAGCCGGTGGCCCCTATGATTGCCGCTTTGATCATAAACAAACCCCCAATACCGGATAAAAAAATAAAAAAGAAGTTAGCTCGAAGCTAACTTGTAGAATTTGTTGTTTATAATTATACATTATATTGAATAAAAATCAATAGCCTTAACAAATTATTTTTATTTTTTCCCCACAATGCTTGCATTGATTATCTTTAGTTAAACCGACAATTTTACCGTTATTCCAAGTGCGGTTAACGAGGGTTTTGCCGCAATTAGGGCAGTAAGTATTCATGCTCTTCGGGTGGCCCAAGTTGCCGATATACACATAATCCAGCTTTTCCAAGGCAATTTCCCGGGCTTTATGCAGTGTTTCCGGCGGTGTGGGTTCCAAATCAAATTCAAAATTAGGAAAATAACGTGTAAAGTGCAGCGGAATTTTTCGGTCCAATCCGGCCACCCAGTCCACCAGCTGACGAATTTCTTCTTCCGAATCATTAAGCCCGGGCACCAATAGTGTGGTCAATTCTACATGACAGCGGGTATGGGCAATTTCTACCGTACGCATCACCGGTTCCAAAAAGCCCTTGCAGTTATCGCGGTAGTATTGCTCGCTAAAGCCCTTTACATCAATGTTCATGGCGTCTATAAAAGGCAGCAGTGCCCGTAGCGGTTCTTCGTTGATTGTTCCGTTAGTAACCAGAATGTTTTTTAATCCTTTTTGACGCACTAAACGGGCGGTAAAAAAGATAAATTCATACCACACAGAGGGTTCCGAATAGGTATAGGCAACACCGATGTTTGGGTATGCCTGTTGGTTGGCTGCCGCCTCAGCAACCAAGTCCGGCATAACTTCAACTGTTTTGGGATCGCTATGGGCAATACCCCAGTTTTGACAAAATCCGCAACGCAGATTACAGCCCACAGTACCCACTGACAAAACATACTTGCCGGGATAATAGTGATACAGCGGTTTCTTTTCAATTGGGTCCATATCACATGCAGATACTTGCCCAAAATTTAAAGTATATAGCTTTCCGTCAATATTTTTGCGCACCCGGCAAAAGCCGGTTTTACCGGGGCGTATGGTGCAGTACTTAGGACACAACTGGCACAATACCGTGTGATTATCTTTTGCTGTCCAAAACATTGCTTCTTGCATCCTATTCCCTCTCTCTCCCTGATTAATTCCGGCATGCATTATTTGTAGCGAACAACTTCAAAACGCAGTAAATCTACGGCTTCTTCTTTTTGTATACCGGCTTTTTGTTTGGCGATATCCACCTGCTGTTCCGCCGTTTCCACCCCTTCTATATTGGGCAACAACAAACCGCTCCTTGGCCCTTTTCTGACAATAACCCCGTACTTTTTAGGATCAAGCTGCTCTATGCCGGATACCGGCTCGGGTTCGCTTAATATATCTACCGAATAAATCAGGTCTTCCAACTCTGCAGGTTGCACCGGTTTAAAGCGCGGATCATGAATGCCGGCACTTATCGCATTATGTTTAATTTCCTCCACGATATTTTCGTATTGGGGATAAACGGTGCCAATACAGCCGCGCAAATTGCCGTTCTTTTTAATAGTCACGAAAACTGCCGCCCGACGGCGAAATTCTGCAGGTATCTGCTCAATATCTATTTCCGGTTCCGGAAGGCCGAGAACATAATTTTCCAATGTTTTTCTCGCCAGCCGCACCGGGAAACTTTCCTTTTCCCGAAGGGCCTGCATCCTCTGTTGACGTTGTTTTTCCAGCTTGGGGCCAATCAGCCGGCCGGCATCCGGTTCTAACGGTTTAAGCACTGCCACCATATATCCCACACCAAAGGGTCCTTCGTAAGACAGCACTTCTGATTGTACTTTCTTTCCTTCCAAAGCACCCATGACCATAATAATGGAGCGCAAACCGCATTCCGCGGCCCTTTCCACCCAATCTAAATCCAACCCAATCAGCCCTTCGGCATCCGCTGCTTCTACCAGGCGAACAATTTCCCGGTCAAAATCTGCTGCATCCGGCTGATAGCCGGCCGGGGCATCCGGTGTTAGGCGGTGAGATAAGTCACCGCTGGCTAAAAGCACTATCTTTTTATTTAGTACTTCGGCCGCCCGGTCAACCGCTTGTCCAAAACGATACAGCTGTTCAAATGAAAACAGCGACATGGAAGCAACCACCAGCGGCAGGTCTACCCCGCTTTGCCGCAAAAAGTAGAGCGGCACTGTTACGCCATGATCCAAGGACAAACTGACGTCAAATTCATCGGCCAGTCGCTCATCCATTGCCGCGGCGGGCAGATTAAGGTTATTGCATTGGGCAACGATTTCTTCCACCGTAGCATGATCATTGGCATAATCAAATTTGACCTCGGGGGCAGCAAAATTAGCCAAGTTGCCTTTTAATCTTTTGGCTTTATTCAGTACAATTGCATCGGCAAACAGCGGCGCATGGGGGGAAACGATCACCAATACATCGGCATTAGCGTTCTTAATACGTTCCCCAAGCTGAAGCATCGCTTGTTGAGTATCTTTAACCTTTTGGGCTTCGCTTTTGCCAACTTCCGGCACTGCAATCGGCGGATGGGGTACAACACCGCAAAGAACAACCGGCATTTTTGAAAAACCTCCTTAATTTAACCTAAACAATAATTATATTCTTACCAAATTCCTTTGTAACTTTCTTTTTTCTGCCACTAAAGTCCTGCCCTAACACGCAACGATAATATATAAAGGGGGTGTTTACAATATATATCAATCACCTGCTGCCGATACTGCTCAAACTGCAGCAATGTCAGCCGGCGCAGCAAAGTAAAGAAGCAAAAAACATAGAAACTTTTAGAGCGGCAAAAACTTTGCTTTCCATAACCAATGCCGCGGAAAATAACAGTTCCCCAAAACAGCCTTTTTCATCAAGCACATCGATAAATAACGGGCAGGAGTTAATTTACTTGCCGCTTCCTTTGAGTACTGATTTATTTAAAAATGCCATGCTATATGTGCGTCAATATATTGGCTGTGCAGACAAGCAATCTAAAAACCGCCCCGCCGTGTTTATTGAGTTGGAAACCCAAAATTTAGCAAGGTTGTGGATCGGGTTAGAGTTAGTGCAGCCGAATAGTTTGGTAATACGCATAGTTGTAGAAAAGGATACCGTTCATCAAACCGTCAAACAAACTCTGCCCACGATAAAAAAAGAATTGATCGATTGCGGCTACAATAATGTTACTATACTTTCCTTTGTCAAGCCAAATGTACGCTGCTGCCAAGACATCGATCCGGCAGCGGACAGCGCCGAAGTAATTGCCGGTCTTTTGGATTGGGAGGCTTGACCATATGCGTAGGTATAAAAAGCCTAGAAAAGTGGCCGCAGCCCTTAAGTATCAAACCGGAGACAATGCCCCCAAGGTAACCGCTGTCGGTTACGGTGAAGTAGCTAAAAAGATTGAAGAGCTGGCGATAAAAGAAAAAGTCCCCATCTATAAAGATGGGGTATTGGCCGAAGCTTTGGCAGATTTGGGTGTGAATACGGAAATTCCGCCGGAACTATACCAAGCAGTGGCAAAAATCATTGCTGCCGTAGCCCGGTTGGACCGTTTGCAGGAAAGAGAATAGGAACTACTCACCTGCTTTATGACAGGTTTTAATTTTTGAATCTCTGGGAACTACCGTCACCGGACATTTGGCGGCATGAATTACTTTTTCGCTGACACTGCCCAAAAAAACGTCTTGCAGTCGGCTCAGACCGCGTCGGCCCATAATTATTTGATCATACGGACCGTTATTAGCATAATAAGCAATTATTTTTCCAATTTCTTCTTCACCACGGTTAATAACTGTCTTTACCGGCAGTTGATCACGATCAAATATCTCTTTAGTACGGTTAACTATTTCCTCCCCTTTGGCTTGCACATCGCTAATTACTAAAATTGTCAGCTCCATACAAGGTATCATTTTCATTAAAGATGCTGCGTATTCTGCGGCAACTAAGGCAGATTCTGAACCGTCCGAGGGAAGCAAAACCTTGATCGCCATATTATTCCCCCCCATTCGTTTTTTATACAAAAGTTTATCACTATTGGGAGGGGAAAACAATTTAATTTGTGAAAATTGTTTCAGATATTTCCTTTAGGCATTTTAAAGCATAATCTACTTCTTCCTGCTCATTAAAGAATGAGAAAGAAAACCGAACCAGCTTATTTTTAAAAGTACCTAGCGTGCGGTGGGCATCAGGGGCACAATGCAGCCCTGCCCGGCAGGCGATATTATATTTTTCATCCAACACCTTTCTGATCTCACTGGCATTGCTCCCGGTAAATTCAAAGGAAACTACCGGCACTTGTTTATTAACATCTTGAGGCCCATACAGCTTAATGCCGGGGATTTTTTTCGCCCCCTTGATAAATCTTTCGCATAATTCCAGCTCCTTCTGACGAATGGTATCCCGACCGATGCGCTTAATAAATTTTAATCCGGCCTCTAATCCGGCGATACCGACAGCATTTAAGGTGCCGCTTTCAAACTTCGCCGGCAGCACTTCCGGTTGACCGGGAATATGAGATTTGCACCCGGTACCGCCTTCTTTTAATGTTTTAACGGGCAGTCCTTCGGCAATATACAGTACCCCTGTTCCCTGCGGACCGTATAAGCCTTTATGACCGGCACAAGCCAGCATATCTATTTTCATTTCTTTAACATCAATTTTTTCAATTCCCGCTGATTGAGCGGCATCAAGCAAAAAGTATATATTGTGCTTTTTAGCAATCTCACCCAGTTCTTTGATCGGCATAATAGTGCCGGTAACATTAGAGGCGTGGGTGATTACTAACAGCTTGGTATTTGCTTTTATAGCCTCTTCTACCTTGTTTAACGAAATAAAACCCTTTTCATCACATTGTATTTTTGTCACCTCAATACCCTGCTGCTCCAAAGCATATAACGGGCGGGTGACAGAATTATGCTCCATTGAGCTGGTGATCACATGATCGCCGGGAGATAATATTCCTTTAATAGCAGTGTTTAACGCTTCCGTCGCATTTAAAGTAAAGCTAATTTGTTTGTAATCATCTATATTAAACATTTCGGCAATTAACTGCCGGGTTGTATCCACAATCTTATTAGCTTCTAGGGCCCGCTTATGCCCGGCTCTTCCCGGGCTTGCTCCCACATGCTTGATAAAATACTCCATAGCCTGCCATACCTCTGGCGGTTTCGGCCAGGATGTAGCTGCATTGTCCAAATAGACGTATTCCAATACACTCACCTCTTCATAGATTGCGTATCTTAGATATTTATTCCCTCATTGCTTGTTGCTATACCTTTCCCCCATATAAGGAGAAAATACATTTAGTAATTGCTGCTCTGTAACACTGCCTGCCAAATACGCATATTCTACTAATGAGGTGTTATTTATGCACAGCATCATTTACCAGGAGATTTTTTCTCATATGGTTGCTTTCAGCAGAAATTTAAACAATGAAAAAACGGTACTCTTTGCCACTATTGAAGAAAGGCCTAAATTTTTTATGCTTAATTTGCATAATTTTACAATCAATATCCTTGGCCGCAAGGTTGACGAATAAAGCTTTTCTAGTTACCGGCATTGTTTTTTGCCTGTTCGGCATAATATTTAATCACGCCGGCATAGATGCTCCAGGCCATTTTAGATTGATATGCGGGATCCTGTAACATTTTTTCTTCCTTAGGATTGGTGATAAAACCGGTTTCCACGATCACAGTTGGCATTTTAGTATTTCTGGTAACATAGTAATCGACGGCTTTTTCCACCCTTTTGGTGTTGCCTAAAATTCTTTTGATTTCATCCTGAATGCATTTAGCTAACAGTTGGCTTTGTTTTGAACCGGGCTGGTAAAATACCTGGGCACCATACTGGGAGCGATCCGGAAAACTGTTGCAGTGGATGCTGATAAAAAGATCTGCATTGCGCTCATTGGCAATTTGCACCCGCTTAGATAAATCTTCCCGATGCTTGGCTGACAAGCCGGTAGTATTCGGTGAAGATAACTCCATATCGCTTTCCCTGGTCATAATTACCGCTGCCCCGGCCTGACTTAAAATGGCAGCCAAACGCTTTGATATTTCCAAATTTATATTTTTTTCTTCAATGCCGTTCGGGCTTACCTTGCCGGGATCAATCCCACCATGACCGGGATCAACGACAATTACTTTGTTGGCCACCGACCAAGCCATTGCTTCAACCGCTTTCTGTTCTCTGTGCAATTGCGCATCCCCATAAAGTTTAACCGCTATAGCAACGGCCAGCAGCAAAAATATAAAGTAGCGTTTGCGAAAACGAACCACTTTAATAAAGGCTGACATATCTCCACCCCTTGTACATGCCCTAATAATATAGATATGTATGCAAAAACCCCTTGAAAAATGTATTTAGGATGAAAGAAAACTTGCCGGAAGAATATACAGTTGCTACAAAAATGAATATGAATAAAACATGGTAACTAGAATTTTGAAACACAAAAAAACCGCCAAAGGTGTTTAGCCAATAACGGTTTAGATAAATATATCAACAAAAATAAAAGAAACCGTCTAGGTATTAACCAATAATACTCTCATCTTTCCCGCCCATAAAAGAATTTTTCTAAATAATTTATTTGTAACATATCTCCTACTGTGTAAAAAATCTTGATTTATTATCCTAGCTCCATCTAAATCCTCTCTCTGTATATTCTATTTGTTACTTTATTACCACTATCCTTGAGTCAACTTAATTCGGCACTATGACTAGAATATAAATAAGGTTCAATAAATCCGAATCTCTTTTTTCTGATTATTACTCGTTTAATATTCTTAGGATAGTTGGTTTAAAAACGACAAAAAACAAATATCCTATTAAACCTCCAAATGTATTAGTAATCAAGTCAGTAACATCAAATGATCTTGATGCTAATCCTCCCCAAAATACACTTAATAATTGAGTACTTTCAATTGCTAGACTAAAAAGAATACACAGGGCAACTGTTTCTAGAATGCCTGAAAGGAATAAAGTTGGCAGTTTCAAGAAATAAATTATTAGTACCGTTTAATAATGGTATAGGAAATGGCATCAGTGTTACGCCGAAAACCATTACGATGAAAATTTACAAGAGTGTATTGATTGTAAATACTATTTTAGTTTCCTTGTACCACTTTTTGTAAAAGAATAAGAAGTAAATCAAAGCGTATAACAAAGTCAACTAAATATTGCACCATATTTTCCTAATCTCCCTATTTAATTTTAAGGATTCCCATTGTTAAAATCGGTGGTGTAATCCCCAATTAGATTTTAAGGCATAAAAAAGACCCTTTCCACCAAAGTGAAAAGAGCCTTTGAACCGTTGATATATTAACGCTTGGAGAATTGTGGAGCGCGGCGTGCTTTTTTGAGACCGTATTTCTTACGTTCTTTCATGCGCGGATCGCGTGTTAAGAAACCTGCACGTTTAAGTACCGGACGTAAGTTGGGATCTGCTTGTACCAGTGCACGAGCGATACCATGTCTTACAGCACCTGCCTGACCGCTTATGCCGCCACCGTGCACTTTGCACAGGACGTTGAAGCGGCCGCTAACGCCGGTAAGTTCTAATGGTTGTTTAACAATGGTTTGTAATGTTTTGCGACCGAAATATTCGCTTAAGCTTTTATCATTAATAATAAATTTACCATCACCGGGTACTAAATATACTCGTGCAACGGATTTTTTTCTACGTCCCGTTCCATAAAATTGAACCTGGGCCACTGTTACAGCCTCCTTCCCTCAGACATCGAACTAAAAATTCCAAACTTCAGGCTTTTGTGCCTGATGCGGATGTTCCGGACCACAGTAAACCTTTAACTTTTTAGCCATTTTAGCACCCAGTCGGTTGTGAGGAAGCATTCCTTTAACAGCTTTTTCCACTACTTTTTCCGGTCTGGTGCTTAAAAATTCATCATATTTCATTTGCTTTAAACCACCGGGATAACCGCTGTGACGATAGTAGATTTTTTTCTGCAATTTATTTCCGGTTAAAATTACTTTTTCGGCATTAATTACAATAACATGGTCGCCGGTATCTACATGGGGTGTATAAGTAGGCTTATGTTTACCGCGTAGAACACGGGCAACTTCAGCAGCCAGCCTGCCTAAAACCTTGCCTTCAGCATCAATAACATACCATTTGCGCTGAACCTCTTCCGGCTTAGCCATGAAAGTTTTCATTATTATTTCCCTCCTTGCATGCATGAACCTAAAACAGAACGGGGCGGGCTGTTTTAGGTCACATAGTTGTATTTTAATACATGAAATATGCAGTGTCAAGGTATAACACGCAACCGGGCGTGTTTAGTTGTTAAAATCATCATTTAGCTACATATTTTAACCTTTTTGCCCTACTGGTAATACACTTCCATTAAACACAAACCCTGAGGGGGTACAGTCATTCCCGCTTTGGTACGATCACGGGCAAGTAAAATATCTTTAACCATTTCCGGTTCGATTTTCCCTAAACCGACATCAATTAAAGTACCGGTCATAATTCTTACCATGTTATATAAAAAGCCGTTGCCGGTAAAATTTAATATTACATGGTTGCCGTCCCGCTCTACTGAGGCAGCGCTGATTGTCCGAATTGTACTTTTAACCGGCGTACCCTGGGCCTGAAATGATTTAAAATCGTGCGTGCCAACCAGGTAACCGGCTCCTTTGTTCATTGCTTTTACGTCAAGCGGCCTGGGTTCATGAAGAGCAAACCGCCTGACAAAAGGGTTGGGAATGGGATGATTATATATTGTATAACGATAGGTTTTTCCCTTGGCGGAAAAGCGCGAATGAAAATCTTCCGGCACTTGTTCGGCTAAAGTGACCACGATATCATCAGGCAGTATAGAGTTTAGGGCTAAAGGAGTTTTGTTCAGCGGTACAGGCCAAGAGTCACATTTAAAGTTCACTACCTGACCCCTGGCATGCACCCCGGAGTCTGTGCGCCCGGCACCAATAACTTGAATGGGCTGTTTAGCCAGCTTTGATAAAGCCCCTTCCAATCTTTCCTGAACAGTAGGCAATCCGCTGCCACGCTGTTCTTGAAAGCCATAATAGTCAGTGCCGTCATAAGCTATCGTTAATTTGATATTCAAATAATCACCAACCCATAAAGCGCATTAGTATCGTTATAATCAAAAACGCAGCCGTAATTACTAATGCCAGGTAATCGCGTGTTTGCATGATTAACTTGTGCATATAGGTTCGTTTAAAGTCTCCCCGGTAACACCTTGACTCCATCGCTATAGCCAATTCTTCTGCCCGGCGCAGTGAACCGGCAATTAACGGTACGATAAAGGGCACCAGTGCTTTAATTCTTTTAGAGAAACTGCCTCCGGTCAAGTCAGAACCTCTTGAGCGTTGTGCTTTTATTACTGTATCCGCTTCCATTAGCAATGTGGGAATAAATCTTAAAGCAATAGTCATCATCATTGCCAGTTCATGTACGGGAAGACCCCACTTTTTAAAAGGATTAAGTATGTTTTCAATACCGCGGGTCAGCGCCAACGGTGATGTAGTTAATGTCAATGCGGACGTCAACAGCACTACCATCATGATGCGCCCGGTTAAAAATACCGCCCTTTCTAATCCCTGCCAGGAAACTTTAATAAAGCCTACAGCAAATACTGCGTCTCCGGGTACAGCTAAAGCCTGAAATATAAAGGTAACCAGTAGCAATATCCACAGCGGCTTAAGCCCTTTTAAGCTATTTACAGCCAATCTGCCGATTAACACCAAAATAAGCAACACATATGCCGCTGCAAGAGCTAAGCCCTCCCATCCCGGAGCAATAAATATTGCTGCAGTAGTGATTAATGTGACCACTATTTTAGTAACCGGATTTAGGCGATGCAGCAGTGAATGTCCGGGCACAAACTGCCCAAGAGTAATTTGACCGAACATATTATTAATCCCCCGCAGTATTTGTGGGCGGCAATGCTTTAGTTATTTCGTTTGCTGCTTCATCTAAACCACACACATCCGTCCTTACAGGTAAACCGCGTTTTTTAAGTTTCTGCATAATTTCTACTTCTATAGGCAAAGACAGGTTAATTTTTATTAAATCTTCCCGGCCAAATACCTCCCGCGGTGTACCCTGACAATAAAGCTCGCCTTTGTTTAAAACAATAACCTGGTCAGAAAGACGGGCCGCATCTTCCATGTTGTGGGTAACCAATATTACCGTCAAGTTATTCTTTTTTTGTAACGCCTTTATTTCGGCAAACAGTTTCTTTTTAAAAGAGGGTTCCAGGCCTGCTGTCGGCTCGTCTAAAACTAAAATTTTAGGCTGCATCGCCAATATTGAAGCAATTGCTACCCGCCTCTTTATACCTCCGCTTAAAGAAAAGGGAGACTTAGTTAGTATTTGTTCAGGTAAGGCAAGTTGTTTTAATGTCGTTTTTATTCTTGCTTTGATTTCTTGTTCGTTTAAACCTAAGTTTTGCAGGCCAAAGGCCAGCTCATCATATACCGTTGCTTCAAATAGTTGTTGTTCCGGATATTGAAATACTAAACCAACCTGCCGCCATAACTGAGAACGTGCCTTTTTATCGGTAATGGCTTTACCCAGCACCTTTATCGTACCTTTATTAGGTGTGAGTATTCCGTTAAAAAGCTGAATGAGGGTAGACTTGCCTGAACCGGTAGCACCGATTATGCTGGTAAAACTGCCGACAGCAATATTGACGGATATGTTGGCTAATGCCGTTTGTGCCAACGGTGTTCCGGCATTGTAGGTATAACTGACGTTATTTAGCTCAATTGCCCACATAAATCATCTACCAGTTCCTCTAAATTTAACGGTGTTTTTAACTGCGGAACACCTAATGCTTTTAATTTTTCTGCAAGTAAAATAATATCCGGCAGTTCCAGACCAAGCTGACGCAATTTGTCTGCTGAAGAAAACACTTCCCGCGGAAAAGAATCCATAACAATTTGACCTTCTTTTAAAGCAATTATGCGGTCCGCTAATACTGCTTCTTCCATCAAATGCGTTATTAGTACTACCGTGATTTTATGCTTCCGATTTAGTTCCGTTATAACTTCCAGCACTTCTTTACGACCGGCGGGGTCAAGCATGGCGGTTGGTTCATCTAAAACTAAACACTTTGGGCGCATGGCCAGCACGCCGGCAATAGCCAAGCGCTGTTTTTGTCCCCCGGAAAGCATGTGCGGCGGCCGGTCTTTTAGCTCGGTTAAGTTCATTAGTTTTAAAGCATATTCTACCCGTGCTTTAATTTGCTCCGGAGGCAGACCTAAATTTTCCGGCCCGAAAGCAACATCTTCTTCGCATACTGCTGCTACCAGCTGATTGTCAGGGTTTTGAAAAACCATGCCTACCAGTCTTCTTATTTCCCAAATATCGGCTTGGTTTGCTGTATCCATGCCACCGACCAGCACTTTGCCGGCATTGGGTACTAACAATCCATTTAAATGCTTAGCTAAGGTAGATTTACCCGACCCGTTGCCACCGATTACCGCAACAAACTCACCATCATACAGCTTAAAACTGCAGGATTTTAACGCCGGTATATTTTCTTGTTCACTAACGGGATAGCTATAACTTACATCCTGCAGTTCAATCAGTGCTTGTTTACTTATAGCTGAAGAGAGCATTACCCCGCTACACTTATTCACCCCTAAACGCCGAGAAGGAAATCGCGATGCGATTTCCCTACGACAAAAGAATATAATGTTGTATGGCGACCTTGTATATTAAGTCGCCCTACAACAATTCTAAAATGGCCATGGGTGCGGCATCGCCTCTCCGATAGCCGGTTTTAATGGTACGGGTGTAACCACCTGCGCGATCTTCATACTTAGGCGCAATGTTGTTAAACAACTTTCGCACCACTTCTTCATCATAAATATATTCTAAACATTGACGTCTGGCAGCTAAATCATTTCTTTTGGCCAGTGTAATTAACTTTTCGGCTATACTTTGGACTTCTTTTGCTCTCGTTACTGTGGTTTCAATGCGGTTTTCTCTAAACAGTGATGTCACTAAATTACGCAGCATAGCCTTACGGTGACCGGTGTTGCGACCAAGCTTACGATAGCTCACCGTTCACACCCCCTTATTCATCGTCTTGCCTTAGTGAAAGTCCCAGTTCTGCAAGTTTGTTAATAACTTCTTCTAAAGATTTTTTTCCTAAATTACGCACTTTCATCATTTCTGCCGGCGAACGCTGAATCAGTTCTTCAACAGTGTTAATCCCGGCACGTTTTAAACAGTTATATGAACGAACAGACAAATCCAACTCTTCTACAGACATTTCTAAGATTTTGTCTTTTTGTTCTTCCTCTTTTTCTACCATAATTTCTACATCATTTGCCGCTTCAGTTAGTCCGATAAAGAGTTCCAAGTGTTCGCTCATAATTTTTGCAGCCAAGCTTGTTGCTTCATCCGGCCGTATGCTACCGTTAGTCCAAACTTCAAGTGTCAACTTGTCGTAGTCGGTAATTTGTCCTACTCGGGTGTTTGTGACATTAAAGTTTACTTTAGTTACCGGCGTATAGGCAGAGTCAATTGGAATAACTCCAATTACGTGCTCACCCTTTTTGTTTCTTTCTGCAGATACATAGCCTCGCCCGCGGGCAGCGGTAATTTCCATGTACAACCGCCCGTCTTCAGCAAGCGTGGCGATGTGTAAATCGGGGTTTAAAATTTCCACATCGGCATCTGCAATGATATCTCCGGCAGTAACTTCGCACTCGCCTTCAGCTTCTACCCTCAATATCTTTTCATCTTCTTCGCCGTTAATTCTTAAACATAAACTTTTTAAGTTAAGAACGATGTCTGTGACATCTTCTTTAACACCCGGCACCGTTGAAAACTCATGCAAAACACCGTCAATTTTCACTGAGGTCACAGATGCGCCCGGCAGTGATGACAGCAAAATGCGGCGCAAACTATTACCCAGAGTTATGCCATAGCCTCGTTCTAACGGCTCGACAACAAATTTAGCATAGGTGTTTTCAGCATTAGTTTCAACAATCTCAATTCTCGGCTTCTCAATTTCCAACATATACGGTAACCCTCCTTTGGTCGGGAAAAAGCAATCCAGCCGATATCAATGCCGACCTATCTGGAATATAGCTCAACAATTAGGTGTTCTTCAATCGGAACATCTAGTTGTTCTCTGCTCGGGAGGGCTAATACACGACCTTTTGCTTGTTCAGCGTCAAATTCAAGCCATTCTGGAACGGTTTTTTCTGCGGCACGTTCCAATAATTCCTTAATACGTGGAGATTTGGTGCTTTTCTCACGTATTGTAATTTCATCTCCGACTTTAACCAGGTATGAAGGAATATTTACTTTGCGTCCGTTTACTTTAAAGTGGCCATGTGTTACCAATTGACGTGCTTCGTTGCGAGATGTAGCCAGTCCTAAGCGATAAACTACGTTATCTAATCTGCGTTCTAAAAGACGCAACAAGTTTTCACCTGTTACCCCAGGCTGGCGGTTAGCCTCTTTAAAGTAGTTGCGGAATTGTTTTTCTAAAATTCCATAGATACGGCGTGCTTTTTGTTTTTCACGTAACTGGATACCATATTCTGAGGTTTTCTTGCGAACCTGACCGTGTTGACCGGGAGCATAGCTGCGTCTATCAATAGCACACTTACCGGTATAGCAGCGATCACCTTTCAAATATAACTTTAAGCCTTCACGGCGGCACAATTTGCAAGCAGGGCCTGTATATCTAGCCAATATTTCTTCACCTCCCCTTATACTCTGCGACGTTTAGGTGGCCGACAACCATTGTGTGGAATCGGAGTAATATCCTTAATCACGCTTACCTCTAAACCGGCAGCTTGCAGTGAACGAATAGCTGCCTCACGACCTGCCCCCGGGCCTTTTACCATAACCTCAATACTTTTCATGCCATGTTCCATAGCATCTTTTGCTGCTTTTTCTGCAGCCATTTGAGCTGCAAAGGGAGTGCTTTTCCGGGAACCTTTAAAACCGACTTGACCGGCTGAAGCCCAGGAAATGGTATTGCCCTTTGGGTCAGTTATTGTCACAATCGTATTGTTAAATGACGATTTTATATATGCGATTCCAGTATCAACGTTTTTTCTTTCACGTTTTCTGGTACGCGTTGTTCGACGCGCCATGTATTAATAACCCTCCTTTAGGTTACTTATTTCTACGTACACCTACAGTTCTTCTCGGTCCTTTGCGGGTACGTGCGTTGGTCTTGGTTCTTTGACCACGTACAGGAAGTCCCCGGCGGTGTCTTAATCCACGATAGCAGCCTATTTCCATTAGTCTTTTGATATTTAAGGCTACTTCACGACGTAAGTCACCTTCAACTTTAAGGTTCTTGTCAATATATTCACGCAATCTGTTAACTTCTTCTTCGGTTAGATCTTTTACCCTGGTATCCGGGTTAACACCGGTTTGAGCTAAAACTTTCTGCGAAGTTTTACGACCGATACCATATATATAGGTAAGGGCAATCTCAACCCTTTTATCCCTGGGCAAGTCTACTCCGGCAATTCGTGCCATATAAAATGCACACCTCCCACATTACCCTTGCTTTTGTTTATGCTTGGGGTTTTCACAAATGACCATTACTTTACCTTTACGGCGAATAACCTTGCACTTTTCGCAAATCGGTTTAACCGATGGTCTAACTTTCATGTTGCACCCTCCTTTAACTGGGTGTTACTTATAACGATATACTATCCGACCACGTGTCAAATCATATGGTGACAGCTCCAGGGTAACCTTGTCACCCGGTAATATGCGGATAAAATTCATTCTAATTTTTCCGGACACGTGGGCAAGTACTTGATGACCATTAGCTAATTCCACTTTAAACATTGCATTTGGAAGCGGTTCAATTACGGTACCTTCAACTTCTATAACATCACTCTTTGACATTAGTCTATAAAACCTCCTTACCCTTCCCTAGGTAAACACTCTTTCTCATTTTGTTCCCTATATTCTTCAATGGCATTTTTTATATCTTCGTCTGTAATTTGTTTTTGCAATTCTATTTTTTCTTTCACCGTTTCCGAAATATAGGGCAAAACTTTAACGTGTTTAATATTTTTCTTTTTAGGATTTTTCAGCCGACGTTTATCTCCGTCAACCAACAGTAAACGATCACCTTCAGCCGACCCATAAACCAGATAAAGTCGATCTTTATCTCTGCCGGAAGTTGAGCAAACTAATTGCCCCACCGTTAAATTGACGTCCATTATACTGCACCCCCGCACAGCCATTATCGGTCAGTGGACAGAAGTTACAATTTAGTTAATATTTCTGGCAGATCATCTGTTATAGCAATGGTGTGCTCAAAATGGGCCGACAATTTTCTGTCCTCGGTCACCACCGTCCAGTTGTTGGGAAGAGTTTCTACTTCATGGGTACCTTCGTTAACCATTGGTTCGATAGCTAATGTCATTCCTTTTTCCAGGCGCGGCCCACGTCCGGGGCGACCAAAGTTGGGAACTTGCGGATCTTCATGCAGTTTGTTGCCAATTCCATGGCCGACATAGTCTCGCACCACTGAAAATCCGCGTGCTTCCACATAACTTTGTATAGCATGGGATATATCCGACAAGCGATTTCCGTTTACCGCTTGCTCTATCCCTGCATAAAGCGCTTGTTTGGTTACATTGATCAATTCTTCTGCTGTGCTGTTTACTTCTTCCACCGGATGAGTTACCGTAGCATCTCCAAAATATCCATTTATTTCCGCACCAAGGTCAATACTAATAATATCTCCAGTTTCCAACTTCCTTAAACCGGGAATCCCGTGAACAACCTCCTCATTTATTGATGCGCAAATTGTCCCGGGAAACCCGTATAAGCCCTTAAATGCAGGTTTAGCGCCTTGTTTTACAATAAATTGCTCGGCAATTTCATCTAACTCTTTCGTTGTTACGCCCGGTTTTACAGCCTTTTCTAATTCCTTGTGGGTTAAAGCCACTACTTTGCCGGCATCGCGCATGTAGTTAAGTTCCCGCTCAGATTTATAGGTAATCATTGGAACCACCTACTTAATAAAGCCTTGGTAGCTGCGCATCAGTAGCTGGGATTCCATTTGTTTCATGGTATCTAAGGCCACACCCACTACAATCAGCAAAGATGTTCCACCAAACCATATACCGGGAATTTTGGTAGCAGCCATTACAAAGTACGGCAGTATGGCAATTAACGCCAAGAATACTGCACCGGCAAGTGTAATTCTGCTTAATATCCGGGAAATATACTCAGCAGTGGGACGACCCGGTCTTATTCCCGGTATAAAGCCGCCATACTTCTTAATGTTGTTAGCCATATCTACCGGGTTCATAATTACGGCAGTGTAAAAATAGGTAAATGCAATGATTAACAGCGCATACATTATAGTGTTAAACACACTGCCAAATCCTAAGTACTTAGCATACCAAGCGGCAAAATTTGGGCCGGCAAACCATTGAACAAACTGTTCCGGAAACATCAACAGTGATGATGCAAAAATCACCGGAATTACGCCAGCCTGGTTGACTTTTATCGGTATGTGAGTTGTTTGACCGCCATATACTCTGCGGCCAACCACTCTTCTGGCGTACTGTACCGGAATACGCCGTTGACCTTGCTGAACAATAACAATACCGCCGATAACAACCAAACCGATAATTATAAATAATATTATGCTCAGGAAGTTAATTGTTCCGGCACGCAGCATTTCTGCCATGTTCACAATTGCCGCGGGAATTCTTGATACAATACCGGCAAAAATAATCAGTGATATACCGTTGCCTATACCATTGGCGGTAATTTGTTCACCCAGCCACATTAAAAAGACGGTGCCGGCAGTTAAGGTTATCGCTACTGCTAAATATGAGAAAACGGTTTGACTTTCTAAGGAGTTTCTCATAAATAACGATAAACCTATCGCCTGGATGAAGGCCAATATTGCAGTAAAGTATCTGGTGTACTGGGTAATCTTTTTGCGACCTTCTTCTCCTTCTTTAGCCAATTGCTCCAGTTTTGGGATTACTACTGTCAGTAATTGCATAATAATTGAAGCGTTAATGTAAGGGAAAATTCCCATGGCGACAACGGAAACATTTTTAAAAGCTCCGCCGGATATTACATCAAAAAAACCTAATAATGTATTGCTGTTTGCCAGTTCTTCAAATACACGCGGATCAACACCCGGTACCGGAACGTGTGCGGCAATGCGAAAGACAAAGAGCAACGCCAAGGTAAATAAAAGTTTGTTTCTTAGTTCCGTCACCTTAAGTGCGTTTTTAACAGTATCGAGCAAGCCTAAATCACCTCAGCAGTGCCACCGGCGGCGGCAATTTTTTCGGCTGCCGATTTACTAAAAGCATTTGCCTTGACGGTAAGGGATCTTTCTAAATCCCCGTTACCTAAAATCTTCACACCGTCAGCAATTTTTTTGATCACACCGGTTTCTTTCAGCAGTTCAGGTGTAACTACTGTGCCGTTATCAAATCTGTTCAGAGCGCTAACATTAATGGCAATAATTTCTTTTCGGAATTTATTTGTAAAACCACGTTTAGGTAAACGACGCTGCAAGGGCATTTGCCCACCTTCAAAACCAGGCCTTACCCCACCGCCGGACCGGGCTTTCTGACCTTTATGTCCACGCCCGGCTGTTTTACCTAAACCAGACCCAATCCCTTGACCTTTACGGGTCGGTTTCTTCCTTGAACCGGCAGCTGGTTTTAATTCATGCAGTTTCACCGTCGCACCTCCTTTATACTTCTTCTACTTTAACCATGTGTGAAATTTTGTTAATCATACCGCGAATTTGCGGTGTATCCTCATGCTCAACGGTCTTATATAGTTTTGTTAACCCCAGTGTCTTAGCAGTAATTCTTTGTTTCGGCTGTTTACCAATTGGGCTTTTTACCAGTGTAATTCTTAACTTGGCCATATCCGCCCTCCTAACTTAGCAGTTCTTCTACGGGTATACCTCTCAGACGTGACACTTCTTCCGGAGTTTTTAAACTCTTTAAGCCTTCAATGGTCGCTCTGACCATATTGGTTGCGTTATTGGATCCCAGTGATTTGGTCAAAATGTCACGCACCCCTGCCAGCTCTAAAACAGCCCTTACCGGGCCACCGGCAATAACACCGGTACCGGGTGCAGCAGGCTTAATTAATACCTTACCAGCTCCAAACTTACCCAGTACTTCATGGGGAACGGTAGTACCACTGAGCGGTACCTTAATCAAGTTTTTCTTAGCATCCTCTACACCTTTACGTATTGCATCTGGAACCTGGCTGGCTTTACCTATGCCGGCACCCACGTGACCGTTCCCGTCACCGACAACTACCAGGGCAGAGAAGCTAAAGCGGCGACCACCTTTTACAACTTTAGCTACGCGGTTAATATAAACAACCTTTTCTGACAGTTCCAGCTTGCTGGCATCAATTCTTGCCATTATGCTTTAATTCCCCTCCTTAAATAACCGTACTAGAACTCAAGACCGCCGGCTCTTGCACCTTCAGCCAGTGCCTTGACCCGACCATGATAAATATAACCGGCACGGTCGAACACGACTTTATTGATGCCCTTTTCCAAGGCTTTTTTAGCAATGAGTTCACCCACTGCTTTGGCAGATTCTATGTTGCCGCCTGCTACTTTACCTTTGAGTTCCGGTGAGAGGGATGAAGCTGCAACCAGAGTTATACCCTTTTCGTCATCAATAATTTGGGCATAAATGTGATTTAGGCTACGAAAAACATTTAATCTTGGACGTTCGGCAGTACCAGTTATTTTGTAGCGCAGTCTTGCGCGACGCTTAGCACGAATTGCCTTACGGTTAACCTTTTTGATCAACTGATTTCACTCCTTCCCTAACTACTTACCGGCTTTACCAGCTTTGCGGCGAATGTATTCGTTTTCATATTTTATTCCTTTACCTTTATAAGGCTCAGGCTCACGTACGGCACGGATGTTAGCAGCAATTTGTCCGACTAGCTGTTTATCAATACCGCTTACGGTAATTTTGTTAGCAGCAGGTACATCAAATTCAATGTTTGGCGGTGCTTCTATTTCCACCGGATGAGCATAACCTATATTCAGCACTAGTTTATTACCTTGTTTTTGGGCACGATAGCCAACACCGACCAGTTCTAAATTCTTTTGAAAGCCTTTAGTTACGCCTTCAATCATATTGTGAATCAGTGTTCGGCTAAGCCCATGCAGTGACTTGTGTAATTTATTATCACTGGGACGTTCCACAATAACATTATTGTCTTCCAGTTTAACGATCATTTCCGGGTGTAATTCTTTTTCCAGTTGGCCTTTGGGACCTTTAACAGACACCACATTGCCCTGGATATTGACTTCAACACCTTGAGGTACTGGAATTGGCTTTCTGCCAATACGGGACATATCCTACACCTCCTCAGCCATCATTACCAGACGTAACAGATTACTTCTCCGCCTACGCCTAGTTGACGGGCTTTTTTGTCAACTATAATTCCTTTAGATGTGGAAATTATGGCAATACCCAGCCCACCTAAAACTTTAGGTATGTTGTCTTTTTTGGCGTAAACCCTCAGTCCGGGTTTAGAGATTCTCTTGATACCGGTTATCACACGCTGTTTGTCATCAGTGTATTTCATGAAAATGCGAATAACGCCCTGTTTTCCGTCTTCAATATACTCATAGTCTCTTATATAACCCTCTTCTTTGAGGATTTGTGCAATTGCTTTTTTTACTTTGGATGCAGGAGCTTCAACCACATCCTTGTAAGCCATATTAGCATTGCGAATACGAGTCAAGAAATCCGCAATGGGATCAGACATTACCATTGCCCCTACCTCCTTCCTTACCAGCTTGCTTTTTTAATACCGGGAATTTCACCTCTATAGGCTAATTCCCTGAAACATACACGGCATATACCAAATTTTCTCATATATGCACGTGGTCTACCGCAAATTTTACAGCGATTATATCCCCGCACCTTAAATTTGGGCGGGCGGTTGGCCTTATTTATCAAAGCTTTTTTTGCCATCAAATTCCCTCCTTTGCCGGACATCGTCTTTTCCGGTTAATGATGGGCACTAGCTGACCTGTCTAAAGGGCATTCCTAACAGTCTTAACAGTTCCATAGCTTCTTCGTCAGTCTCAGCTGTAGTGACGAAACTAATATCCATACCGCGAACTTTGTCAATTTTATCATAATCTATTTCCGGGAAGATCAGTTGTTCTTTGATCCCCAGGGTGTAATTACCTCTTCCGTCAAAGGATTTTGGTGATACGCCACGAAAATCGCGAACCCTCGGTAAGGCCACATTGAAAAGTTTATCTGCAAAGTCCCACATGCGGTCACCACGCAGTGTAACCTTTGCACCAATAGTCATACCTTGTCTTAACTTAAAAGCGGCAATTGATTTTTTGGCTTTGGTCACAATCGGACGTTGTCCGGTAATGGTCATCAAATCTTCTACAGCAGCATCAACAGCCTTAGAGTTTTGTACCGCCTCACCTAAGCCAACGTTCAGAACAATTTTCACTAGCCTTGGCACTTGCATGACATTTTTATAGCCAAATTTCTGCATCATCGCTTTGACAACTTCATTATTATATTTATCTTTTAATCTGGGCACTGGTCGTTACCTCCTTCCCACTTGAGGTTTAGCTCAATACTTCACCGCATTTCTTGCAAATACGTTCCTTGCTGCCGTCAGGCAATATTCTTTTGCCTACACGGACGGGACGGTTACACTTCGAGCAAAACGGCATAACATTGGAACTGTGGATAGGAGCAGGCTTTTCAATAATACCTCCCTGCGGCATTGATCTTGAGGGACGAGTATGACGTTTAACAATGTTCACCCCTTCAACAATCACTCTGCCGGTTTTCGGGGATACTTCCAAAACCTTTCCTTTTTTTCCAGCATCTTTACCGGTTATAACTACCACGGTATCTCCTTTACGAACATGTACCTTGGGCATTTTCTGCACCTCCAATCTTACAGAACCTCAGGAGCCAGAGAAATTATTTTCATAAAATCTTTTTCCCGCAACTCCCTGGCCACAGGTCCAAAGATACGGGTACCTCGTGGACTTTTATCATCTTTAATGATTACTGCGGCATTTTCATCAAATTTGATATATGAACCGTCTGGCCGCCGCAACTCTTTTTTTGTACGTACAACAACCGCCTTGACTATATCGCCTTTCTTAACAACGCCACCAGGTGTAGCTTCTTTAACAGAAGCAACAATGATATCGCCTATGCGTGCATAACGTCTGGTCCCGCCACCCAGTATTCTAATGCAAAGTAACTTTCTCGCACCGGTGTTATCGGCAACGTTGAGTTTAGATTCAACTTGAATCAAGGTAGGTCCCCTCCTTTCAAGGCCACTTATCCGTTAAAAGTTATATTTGCTCAGCTCTACGGATAATTTCTACAACCCGCCACCGCTTATGTTTAGATAATGGCCGGGTTTCCATAATTTTTACTTCATCGCCCACACGGCAGGTATTATCTTTGTCGTGGGCTTTAAATTTCTTAGTACGGCGAACAATTTTGCCATACAATGGATGTCTGGCAAAGTCTTCAACTGCCACAACAACGGTTTTATCCATTTTATCGCTTACAACGCGACCGTAACGTACCTTACGATGGACTTGTGCCACAGGTTTGCCTCCTTCCTCATAAAGGTGCACTCTTATATGTTTAGCGTATTCCTAATTCCCGCTCCCGGAGAATTGTTTTGGCACGAGCAATTTTTCGACGAACTTCTCTAATTTTTAGCGGATTATCCAACTGTCCGGTAGCCAATTGAAATCTCAACTTAAAGAGCTCATCCTTAGATTCATCAATTTTCTTATTCAGCTCTTCAACGGTAAGCTCACGCAGATCTTTACTTTTCATTGGCTTCACCTACTTCCTCCCGTTTAATAATCTTACATTTAACGGGTAATTTATGAGAGGCCAATCTAAGAGCTTCCCGGGCTGTTGCTTCAGGAACACCGGCAATTTCAAACATTACACGCCCTTGTTTAACTACAGCAACCCAGTTTTCCGGAGAACCTTTACCACTACCCATACGGGTTTCCGCAGGTTTCTGTGTGATCGGTGTATCAGGGAAAATGCGGATCCACACTTTTCCACCACGTTTAATGTGACGAGTCATGGCGATACGCGCTGCTTCTATTTGCCTGTTTGTTATCCAACCCGGTTCTAAAGCCTGCAAACCAAATTCACCAAAATGTACCTCTGTACCACCTTTTGCCCTTCCGGACAGTTTACGGGGGCGGTGTTGTTTACGATACTTAACCCTTTTCGGAATTAGCATTACCTATTCCCCTCCTTTATTGGCGGTCGCTTCTGCCCTTTGGGGCAATACCTCTCCTTTATATATCCATACTTTAACACCGATTTTTCCGTAAGTTGTGTTAGCTTCAGCAAATCCATAGTCTATATCAGCTCGCAGCGTATGCAACGGTACTTTTCCTTCACTTGCCCACTCAGTACGGGCAATTTCAGCACCGCCCAAACGTCCGCTTACAGCAACTTTGATTCCTTGTGCGCCCATTTTCATTGCGCGGCTGATTACTTGCTTCATAGCCCGACGAAATGCTACTCGCTTTTCTAACTGTAATGCAACGTTTTCTGCCACCAACTGGGCATCAGTTTCCGGCACTTTAACTTCTTGAATATTAATGCTTAGCTTTTTGCCGGTCATTTTCTCCAGTTGACGCCTTAAAGTTTCAACTTCAGCACCACCGCGACCGATAACTATACCCGGCTTAGCGGTAAAAATTGTAATTTTAACACGGTTGGCAGCACGTTCAATTTGAATATTGGAAATACCGGCTTGATAAAGTCTTTTCTTAATATAAGTGCGCAGCTTGTAATCTTCAAGCAGCAATTCAGAAAAATTACGTTTATCTGCAAACCACTTAGAGTCCCAATCACGAATGATGCCAACCCTTAATCCTTTGGGGTTAACCTTTTGTCCCACTTAAGTTATCCCTCCTTTTTCTCTTTTACCACTATTGTAATGTGGCTGGTGCGCTTGCGTATCATATCTGCCCGACCATACGCACGCGGTTTATAGCGCTTGAGGGTGGGACCCTGATCTACATAGGCTTCAGCAATATAGAGATTATCTCTGTTCATATCGTAGTTATGTTCCGCATTAGCTGCAGCTGAATTAATCACCTTTGTCACAGCGGCAGAAGCCCGCTTAGGTGTGTATTTAAGAATCGCCAACGCTTCTTCTATATCTTTACCCCGTATCAAATCAACAACTTGACGCACCTTGCGCGGGGATATCCTGATATATTTGGCAATTGCTCTTGCTTCCATGTTATTGCCCCCCTCTCATGGCTACTTTAGAGCAGTAGATCTTTCGGTGTGAGCCCCATGACCGCGGAAAGTACGGGTTGGAGCAAACTCACCTAATTTATGACCAACCATATCTTCAGTAATGTATACCGGTACATGTTTCCGCCCATCGTGAACGGCAATTGTATGCCCTACCATTTGCGGAAAAATAGTTGAACTGCGCGACCAGGTTTTTATCACTTTCTTTTTCCCGGTTTCATTCATCTTTTCAATCCTCGCCAGCAGCTTCGGATCTACATATGGTCCTTTTTTGAGCGACCGACCCATATCTGGACCTCCTTTATTTCTTATTTCCGACGTTTAATAATCAATTTATCGCTCGGCTTGCGCTTACGTGTGCGAGCACCTAAAGCAGGTTTACCCCAAGGAGTCACCGGGTTGCGGCCGGCAGGCGATCTACCTTCACCACCACCATGTGGGTGATCTACAGGGTTCATTACCACACCGCGCACACTTGGACGACGTCCCAGCCAGCGACTGCGACCGGCTTTACCTATATTAATGTTCTCATGTTCAATATTACCAACTTGACCAATGGAAGCGCGGCATGCTTGTAAAACCATGCGCATCTCCCCGGAAGGCATACGGATAGTAGCGTATTTTCCTTCCTTGGCCATTAATTGGGCGGAAGCACCTGCCGAGCGCACCAGTTGTGCCCCATGGCCTGGATGAAGCTCAATGTTGTGAATCATTGTACCCACAGGTATATTGGCCAGCGGCAAAGCATTACCGACTTTAATGTCGGCATCCGGTCCCGATTCAACAGTCATACCGACTTTTAAGCCGTGCGGTGCAATAATATAGCGCTTCTCACCGTCTGCGTAACTCAATAGTGCAATCCTTGCAGAACGGTTCGGGTCATATTCAATGGCAACTACTTTTGCCGGAATACCATCCTTATCCCGCTTGAAGTCAATTATCCGGTACATTCTCTTGTGTCCGCCGCCACGGTGACGTACTGTAATACGTCCCTGAGCATTACGGCCGGCCTTTTTTTTCAAGGGTGTCAATAAGGACTTCTCCGGCTCGGTTTTTGTAATTTCATCAAATGCTGATACCGTAACGAAGCGGCGACCAGGGGAGGTTGGTTTAAACGTTTTGATTGCCATCCGTCATCCCTCCTTACAGTCCTTCAAATATCTCAATTTTATCCCCTTCTCTAAGGGTTACGATTGCTTTTTTTCTGTCAGCGGTTTTTCCTATATATTGACGGATCCGCTTAGTTTTACCTTTTACATTTATCGTATTAACTTTTTCCACCTTAACATTAAACAGTTTTTCAACGGCTTGTTTGATTTCCGTTTTATTAGCCTTAGGATCTACCCAAAATGTATATTTATTGTCTGCCAACAATGAGGTACTTTTTTCGGATATCGTTGGCTTAATAATAATATCACGAGGGTTTTTCACTATGCCAGCACCTCCTCAACCTTGGCCACCGCATCTTTGGTAATGACCAGTTTGTCATGGTGCAGCAAATCGTAAACATTGAGACCCGCCGCTTGCAGCGGTTTAATACCCGGAATGTTACGTGCCGATTTAGTTACATTTTCATCCTTCTCAGCAGTTACAACCAAAGCCTTACTGTTGATGTTTAGATTGCGAATAATTTCAACCATTTTCTTAGTCTTTGGTTGTTCCAATGATAAGTCGTCTAAAACAACAACTTCACCGGCTAATGCCTTGCTGGAAAGAGCTGATTTCATTGCCAGACGTCTTACTTTCTTTGGCAGTGAAATTTTGTAGCTTCTGGGGCGAGGCCCGAAGACAATACCACCATGACGCCAAATAGGTGAACGTATGCTGCCGTGTCTTGCCCGACCGGTTCCTTTTTGCCGCCAGGGCTTACGACCGCCACCGCTTACTTCTCCTCTGGTTTTGGTACTGTGTGTACCTTGCCGACGGCCGGCCAACTGCATTACCACTGCCTGGTGCAAGACATGCTCGTTGGGTTTGATACCCCAAACCGCATCATTCAGTTCAATCTCACCGACTTGAACGCCTTCTATATTAAAAACTGCTACTTTGGGCATCTCTTATCCTCCTTCCGTACCGTCGTTACTTAGCCTTCTTGACAGCTTCCCTAATCATTACCAGGCCGCCGCGCGGTCCGGGAACGGCACCTTTTACAGCAATAAAGTTACGTTCAGCATCCACCTTTACTACTTCTAGGTTTTGTACGGTAACCCGTTCCACACCGTAATGACCGGGAGATCTCTTACCTTTAAAGGTCCTGGCTGGACCTAATGCACCGGCAGATGCCGGACGACGGTGGTTTTTAGAACCGTGTGACATTGGGCCGCGAGCAAAGCCGTAACGTTTAATGGTACCGGCAAAGCCACGTCCTTTAGAAGTACCGATAACATCTACTTTTTCGCCCTCGGCAAAAATGTCAGCTTTTATTTCTTGCCCTACTTGATAATCATCAACATTATCTGTTCTTATTTCCCGAATATAACGCAACGGTCGAACACCGGCTTTGGCAAAATGTCCTCTTAAGGGTTTGTTTACCAAACGCTCCTTTTTTTCGCCAAAACCTATCTGTATTGCATTATAGCCATCACTTTCTACGGTTTTCTTCTGCAACACCAAGCAAGGTCCGGTTTCCACAACGGTTACCGGAATTGCATCGCCTTCAGGGGTAAGCAGTTGTGTCATGCCAACCTTTTTCCCCAAAATTGCTTTCATAACTTCCTGCACCTCCTATGTCACGATTAGAGGTTCGCTTTGCGAACTTAACCGATTTCTGCCCCGGACAACTGCCCCGGGTGTTTCTTTTTTAGAAAATTAATTAAAGCTTAATCTCTATATCTACACCTGCCGGCAGATCTAAGCGCATTAAAGAATCTACCGTTTTGGGAGTAGGATCAATAATATCTATCAATCTCTTATGGATACGCATTTCAAATTGCTCGCGTGAATCCTTATTTACATGAGGTGAACGCAAAATAGTATAAATGCTTTTTTCAGTTGGCAGTGGCACCGGTCCGGCAACTATAGCACCGGTACGCTTAGCCGTATCGACAATTTTTTGTGCAGATTGGTCTAGTATTTGGTGCTCGTAGGCTTTTAAGCGAATACGAATTTTTTGTTTTTTCACTTTCAATTCCTCCTTAATCGCCCGATTTTGCGGACTACTCCATGAAAATTCCCCCATTTATGGGCAACCTTTCACTTCATCGCTTATGTGACATCCAAAAAGCTAAATATCACGTACACGCAACAGGAGGTGGGGGCTAGCTGCCCACCTCCAAAGTTCTATCTCTTACTCAATAATACTGGTTACAACACCGGCACCTACTGTGCGGCCACCTTCACGAATAGCAAAGCGCAAACCTTCTTCAATAGCAATCGGGGTAATCAGTTCAATTGTAAACTTGGTGTTATCGCCGGGCATTACCATCTCTACACCTTCCGGCAGGGTAATTACACCGGTTACGTCGGTTGTACGGAAGTAAAACTGTGGGCGATAACCGTTAAAGAACGGAGTATGACGTCCACCTTCTTCTTTGGTCAATACGTATACTTCCGCTTCAAACTTAGTGTGCGGGTTAATTGTTCCCGGCTTTGCCAACACTTGACCCCGTTCAATTTCTTTGCGATCTATACCGCGCAGCAGGCAGCCAACGTTGTCACCTGCTTCCGCATAGTCCAGTATCTTGCGGAACATTTCTACACCGGTAACTACGGTCTTGCGCGGCTTTTCTTGTAAACCGACGATTTCTACTTCGTCTTGAACTTTTACCATACCCCGCTCTACACGACCGGTTGCCACCGTACCACGACCGGTAATGGAGAATACGTCTTCTACCGGCATCAAGAACGGCTTATCTTTATCACGTTCCGGAGTAGGAATGTATTGGTCTACGTTGTCCATCAGTTCCAATATCTTGCCGCACCATTCGCATTCCCGCTTGCCGCAGCCACATTCTAACGCTTTCAGTGCTGAACCGGCAACAATCGGGGTATCATCGCCAGGAAATTCATATTCATTCAGCAGTTCCCGAACTTCCATGTCTACCAGTTCTAATAATTCTTCGTCGTCTACCATGTCTGCTTTGTTTAAAAATACGCAGATGTAAGGTACGCCTACTTGGCGGGACAGCAGAATGTGCTCACGGGTTTGGGGCATTGGACCGTCTGCCGCCGACACAACTAAAATGGCACCGTCCATTTGGGCTGCACCGGTAATCATGTTCTTAACATAGTCTGCGTGACCCGGGCAGTCTACGTGTGCATAGTGACGGTTTTCGGTTTCATATTCTACGTGTGAAGTATTAATGGTAATACCACGTTCACGCTCTTCCGGTGCATTGTCAATTTCATCATACTTCTTAACAGTTGCATGGCCGTATTGGGCCAATACCGTAGTAATTGCAGCGGTAAGAGTGGTTTTACCATGGTCTACGTGACCAATCGTACCAATGTTTACGTGCGGTTTTGTCCGCTCAAATTTAGCCTTTGCCATTAGTTACTTTCCTCCTTGAAATGCCAATGATTTACATTAGTTTGTTTTATTAATAATTTTTTCTGCTATATTCTTCGGAACTTCTTCATAATGGGAGAATTGCATAGTATACTGGCCGCGACCTTGGGTACGGGAACGTAAATCAGTAGCATAGCCAAACATCTCGGCCAGCGGCACATATCCGGTAATTACGCGGGCATTGCCTCTTTGATCCATGGACTCAATTTTACCGCGTCTGGAGTTGATGTCTCCCATTACATCACCCATATACTCTTCCGGCATGGTAACCTCTACTTTCATCATCGGTTCCAAAAGTACCGGTTCAGCTTTTTGGGCAGCTGCTTTCAGCGCCATTGAAGCCGCTACCTTAAATGCCATTTCAGAAGAGTCGACATCGTGATATGAACCGTCGTACAGTGTAACTCTGATATCCAGCAGCGGATAACCGGCCAATATTCCGTTATTCATAGCTTCTTGTATACCTGCATCAACAGCCGGTATGTATTCCTTAGGAATAACGCCGCCGACAATCTTATTGACAAATTCATAACCGGCTCCCCGCTCAAGGGGCTCAATTTCAATCCAGACATGACCGTATTGACCACGCCCGCCGGACTGCCGCACAAATTTACCTTCGGCTTTAGCCGGCTTTTTGATGGTTTCTTTATAAGCAACCTGCGGCTTGCCGACATTGGCTTCTACTTTAAACTCTCTCAGCAGCCGGTCAACAATAATGTCTAAGTGCAACTCACCCATGCCGGATATAATTGTTTGACCGGTTTCTTCGTCGGTATGAGTTTTAAAAGTAGGGTCTTCTTCCGCTAACTTTTGTAAAGCTACCCCTAATTTATCTTGGTCAGCTTTAGTTTTGGGTTCTATCGCGACATCAATAACCGGTTCCGGAAAATCCATTGATTCCAATACAATTGGGCTCTTTTCATCGCAAAGAGTGTCACCGGTAGTGGTAAACTTCAAACCTACTGCAGCTGCAATATCACCGGCATAAACCGCGTCCACCTCTTCGCGGTGGTTAGCGTGCATCCGCAGTATCCGACCGACACGTTCTTTTTTGCCTTTAGAGGTGTTAAAAACATAAGAACCTGATTTTAAACTACCGGAATACACTCTGAAAAAGGTTAATTTACCAACATAAGGATCGGCCATAATTTTAAATGCCAAGGCAGAAAACGGCTCATCATCTCTGGGAATACGCCGATCTTCTTGACCTGTATCCGGGTTAATCCCAGCAATCGCCGGTAGATCAGTCGGCGCAGGCATATAATTAACAATCGCATCCAATAAAGGTTGCACACCTTTATTTTTAAAGGAAGAACCACACAGAACCGGTATCATTTTAACTGCCAGAGTAGCTTTGCGAATGCCAAGGTGAATCTCTTCCTCAGTGAGTTCTTCTCCTTCAAGGTACTTCATCATCAGTTCTTCATCGCTCTCGGCCACAGCCTCCAGCAGCTTTTCGCGATATTCTTCCACCAGTTCCACCATATCTTCTGGAATATCAGTTTCATCACTCTTTGTACCCAAATCGTCTATATAGATAATTGCTTTTTTTCTAATCAGGTCAACTACACCCTTAAAACTATCTTCAGCACCAATAGGCAATTGAATCGGTACAGGGTTAGCACCCAATCTATCCCGGATCATCTGGATGGTGCGGAAAAAGTCTGCACCGATGCGATCCATTTTATTTACATAAGCAATTCTAGGTACACGGTATTTGTCTGCCTGCCTCCATACAGTTTCAGACTGGGGTTCCACGCCACCAACAGAGCAAAATACGGCTACTGCTCCGTCCAGAACACGCAATGAACGTTCTACTTCCACTGTAAAGTCCACGTGGCCTGGCGTATCTATAATGTTTATACGATGGTCTTTCCATTGACAGGTAGTTGCAGCCGAGGTAATAGTGATACCACGTTCTTGTTCTTGAACCATCCAGTCCATAGTTGCTGCACCATCATGTGTTTCGCCAATTTTGTGTACCCTACCAGTGTAAAACAAAATGCGCTCGGTGGTAGTGGTCTTCCCGGCGTCAATGTGTGCCATGATCCCAATGTTGCGTGTACGCTCTAACGGAAAACTACGAGACATTTAGTTTAGTTACCTCCTTACCACCTATAATGCGCAAATGCCTTATTAGCCTCTGCCATTTTGTGTGTATCCTCACGTTTTTTAACTGCTCCGCCGGTATTTTGGGCGGCATCCATTAATTCATTTGCTAATTTTTCAGCCATTGTACGGCCTGCACGTTGACGGCTATATTGGGTAATCCAACGTATAGCTAACGTTTGACGACGCTCAGGTCTTACCTCAACCGGAACTTGATAGTTAGCACCGCCAACCCGGCGAGCTTTTACTTCTAATACAGGCATGACGTTTTTCATTGCCTCGTCAAACACTTCTAATGGGTCTTTGTTTGTTTTCTTACGAATAATATCAAAAGCATCATAAACAATTCTTTCCGCTAAACTGCGCTTGCCGTCGAGCATAATTTGATTTATCAGTTTTGTAACCACTTTGCTGTTGTAGACGGGATCTGCCAGCACTTCGCGCTTAGGAATATCACCTTTTCTTGGCACCGTTTTCCCCCCTTTTACAGATGATAGAATATATTAAGACAACGGTCATATAAATTATATAAAGTTACTTCTTCGGCCGTTTAGTACCATACTTAGAACGAGCCTGGTGGCGGTTTTCAGTACCTGCAGCGTCTAATGCGCCACGTATAATATGGTATCTAACACCAGGTAAATCTTTAACACGGCCGCCACGCACCAACACTACAGAGTGTTCTTGCAAGTTGTGACCGATACCCGGAATATAGGAGGTCACCTCAATACCGTTGGTAAGACGCACCCTGGCTACTTTCCGAAGTGCAGAGTTTGGTTTTTTAGGGGTAGTAGTGTACACTCTGGTACAAACGCCTCTTTTTTGTGGTGAATTTTTAAGCGCAGGAGAATTAGACTTTCCTGTTTGCTTTTGTCTACCTTTTCGAACAAGCTGAGCAATCGTCGGCATCTTCCGTCTACACCTCCTTCCAAGTAAAAATGTAAAATATATTAAGATTTAAATTTATTCTTCAATAATAGCAGCTGCAGCACAGCCCACTTCAATTTTGCATGCTTTTCCTAAAACCTTCATGTTTTCCACTTCGATTATCGGCACATTATTCTCCTGACATGAGTTAATTATGGGATCAACTACATGCCGCTCTGCATCTTTTGCTATAAATACCATTTTTGCGTGCCCTTTATGCAGTGCTTTTAATGTCTGTTTAGCACCAACCGTCTTTTTTCGAGCATTGGTTAGTTTTTTATACGACATCACAAAAACCCCCACAAAATTGCACACTCGTAAATATTACCACCACAAAAGTTCGTTGTCAACCTTGAATTTAAATTAGCAGTTATTGGTGGGGTAATTTTTTTATACCCCACCAATAATTTTGTTGTTTATAAAGCCTCAATACTCTCTTCAGGTTTATTGGCCCAGTTGTTCTGAGTAGCTTTATCATCCTTTTTCACTAATTCCGGCTTTATTGTTTGGTAGCGATTCATTCCGGTACCCGCCGGAACCAGCTTACCGATGATTACGTTTTCCTTTAACCCCATCAAAGGATCTACCTTGCCTTTAATTGCCGCTTCTGTCAGCACCCGAGTTGTTTCTTGGAAAGATGCTGCTGACAAAAATGAGTCTGTAGCCAGTGAGGCTTTAGTTATTCCTAAGAGAACAACCTTAGCGGTAGCAGGCTCTCCGCCAAGTTCTTCTATCCGTTTATTTTCTTCTTCAAATTCGTAGATATCTACCAAACCGCCGGGCAGTAATTCGGTATCACCGGCATCCTCAACTTTAACTTTCCGCATCATTTGCCGGATGATTACTTCTATATGCTTATCGTTAATTTCCACACCCTGCAGGCGGTAAACTCTTTGCACTTCATGCAGCAGGTACATTTGTACGGCGCGGATCCCTTTTATCTTCATCAATTCATGTGGGTTAACCGAACCTTCGGTTATTTCATCACCTGCTTCTATTCTGTCACCGTCACGCACTTTTAGGCGTGCCCCGTATGGAAGTTGGTAAGTTTGTTTTGTTCCGTCGTCTGCGACTACCTCAACTTCCCTGCGTCCCTTAACTTCTTTAATGGTCACTACACCGTCATTTTCACTAATGATAGCTTGACCTTTAGGTTTGCGGGCTTCAAACAATTCTTCAACCCGAGGCAAACCTTGAGTAATATCGTCACCTGCTACACCACCGGTATGGAATGTGCGCATTGTTAATTGAGTACCGGGTTCGCCAATGGATTGGGCGGCGATAATGCCAACCGCTTCGCCGATATCAACCTGATGACCGGTAGCTAAATTCCTTCCGTAACATTTCTTACATACGCCATGTCGAGTACGGCATGTCAGTACTGAGCGAATTTTTACTTTCTCAATGCCGGCATTAATAATTTCCGTAGCTGCATCATCACTTATTTCGCTGTCAGCCTTAACAATTACTTCACCTGTTTTAGGATGGACAATGTCTTCGATAGCATAACGTCCGCTGATGCGATCAAAGAGATTTTCAATTGCCTCAGTACCGTCTTTGATTTCGGATACCTCAATGCCCTCATTTGTTCCGCAATCTTCTTCACGAACAATAACATCTTGAGCCACATCTACCAGGCGTCGAGTTAAGTATCCGGAGTCTGCAGTGCGCAAAGCGGTATCCGCCAAGCCTTTACGGGCACCGTGGGTGGAAATAAAGTATTCCAACACCGTCAACCCTTCGCGGAAATTTGCCTTAATGGGAAGGTCAATAATTCGACCGGAAGGATCCGCCATCAGACCCCGCATGCCGGCAAGCTGCCGAATTTGTTGAATATTACCGCGGGCACCGGAACCTGCCATCATATATACCGGGTTCCATTTATCCAGCGCATTCATTAGAGCCTTTGTTACTTGGTCAACGGCATTATTCCAAATATCAATTACTTTACGGTATCTTTCTTCTTCAGTAATTAAGCCTCGACGATACTGTCTTTCAACGACATCGACAGCTTCATTGGACTTATCCAAAATTTCTTTTTTCTCCGGCGGAATGGTGATATCAGATATTGCAATAGTCATACCTGCTTTTGTCGAGTAGGCATAGCCTATTTCCTTCAAGCCGTCAAGCAATTTAGCCGTTGCTGCATAACCCAGTTTGCGATAACACTGATCAACAATGCGACCTAATGCCTTTTTATCGGCAACATCATTGTAGTAGCCCAGTTCATCAGGTATCACACTGTTAAAAATCAACCGCCCTACCGTAGTTTCCATTATTTTACCTTTGTAGCGAACCTTTATTGTTTCGTGAAGGGTTACTACCTTGTTATGGTATGCAAGTTCGGCTTCATTTGCATCCCTAACCAGCTTAGGCTTATGATTGGGCGGATCCTTTTGCATTGTCAAGTAATAACAGCCTAATACCATGTCTTGAGTAGGTGACACTACCGGCCTGCCATCCTTAGGATTAAGAATGTTATGCGCGGAAAGCATCAATATTCTGGCCTCAGCTTGGGCCTCGGCAGAAAGCGGAACATGCACAGCCATTTGGTCACCGTCAAAGTCCGCATTATAAGCAGTACATACCAAAGGATGGATTTTTATTGCCCGACCTTCAACCAGAACCGGTTCGAATGCTTGAATCCCTAATCGGTGCAGCGTTGGAGCACGGTTAAGCATTACCGGGTGCTCTTTAATTACTTCTTCCAATACATCCCACACTTCACTGCGCAAGCGTTCAACCATTCGTTTTGCGCTCTTAATGTTATGGGCATAACCTTTATTGACCAAACTGCGCATCACAAAAGGTTTAAACAATTCCAAAGCCATCTCTTTGGGCAAGCCGCACTGGTGCAGTTTTAATTTTGGACCGACAACAATTACTGAACGACCTGAATAGTCAACCCGCTTTCCAAGAAGGTTCTGGCGAAAGCGTCCTTGCTTCCCCTTCAGCATATCCGACAAGGATTTCAACGGCCTGTTGCCCGGACCGGTAACCGGTCTTCCCCGGCGGCCGTTATCGATTAAGGCATCCACCGCTTCTTGCAGCATGCGCTTCTCATTGCGTACAATGATATTCGGCGCACCAAGGTCAAGAAGTTTTTTCAGACGGTTATTTCTGTTAATCACCCGGCGGTATAAATCATTAAGATCTGAAGTTGCAAACCGGCCGCCGTCCAACTGCACCATCGGACGCAGTTCCGGTGGGATAACCGGCAGGACGTCTAAAATCATCCATTCCGGCTTGTTGTTAGATTTGCGAAAGGCCTCAATTACTTCCAAACGCCTAATGGCACGAATTTTACGTTGCCCGGAAACCTGTTTTATTTCTGCCCGTAATTCTTTAGCTTGCTCCTCAACATCAATTTCTTTAAGTAACTCTTTGATTGCTTCCGCACCCATACCGGCTTTAAAACGGTCGCCGTACTTCTCGCGGTATTCCCGATACTCCGTTTCAGTTAACAGCTGCTTCTTAATTAAATTGGTATCACCCGGGTCTATCACAATATAAGAAACAAAATACAATACCTTTTCCAATGCCCGTGGGGACATGTCAAGCACTAAACCCATACGGCTGGGAATACCCTTGAAAAACCAAATGTGCGAAACAGGAGCAGCCAGTTCTATTCTGCCCATTCTCTCACGACGCACCTTGGATCTGGTAACCTCAACGCCGCATCGATCGCAAATTACCCCTTTATAACGAACACGCTTATACTTACCGCAATGACATTCCCAGTCCTTGGTAGGGCCAAAAATTCTTTCACAAAACAAACCGTCCTTTTCCGGTTTCAAGGTTCTGTAATTAATAGTCTCGGGTTTCTTTACTTCACCCCTAGACCACTCGCGAATTTTTTCAGGAGATGCTAAACCAATCCGGATCCGGTCAAAGTTGTTTAATTCTGGCAAGGATTTTTCCCCCTTTAAACAGGTTTTACCAATGCCTTATTACTCATCTTTTAAAGCAAGATTGCTTTAAAAACAGTCATTGCATTTATCTAATCAGCATTCTTATTCTTCGTCGTAGAATTCTTCATCGTCATCTTCTTCATCTTCAATTGACACATCGCGCACACCTTCGTGAATATCTAAACCGTAATCGCTGGCCGCTTCACTGATATCATCGTCAGATTCCTTAATGGGGATTTCCTGCTCATCTGCGGACAGTACCTTAACATCCAGGCATAGGCTCTGCATTTCTTTAATCAACACTTTGAAGGATTCCGGCACTCCCGGTTCAGGTACATTTTCCCCTTTAACAATTGCCTCATATGTTTTAACCCGTCCAACAACATCATCTGACTTAACAGTAAGGATTTCCTGTAGCGTGTATGCAGCACCGTATGCTTCTAATGCCCAAACTTCCATTTCACCAAATCTCTGTCCACCAAACTGGGCTTTACCGCCAAGGGGCTGTTGAGTAACCAATGAATAGGGTCCGGTAGAACGGGCATGAATCTTATCGTCAACCAAGTGGTGCAACTTAAGCATATATATATAACCAACCGTAACCGGATTATCAAAGGGCTCACCGGTACGGCCATCGTAAAGCGTAATTTTGCCGTTTTCGGGAAGCCCGGCTTGTTTGAGCACATTAATAATACTTTCTTCTGATGCACCGTTAAATATCGGTGTAGCTACATGAAACCCTAATTCCTTTGCCGCCCAGCCTAGGTGGGTTTCCATTACTTGTCCAATATTCATCCGCGAAGGCACACCAAGGGGGTTGAGTACAATCTCTACCGGTGTACCGTCAGGTAAAAAGGGCATATCCTCTTCAGGCAGAACACGGGATATTACACCTTTGTTGCCATGGCGACCGGCCATTTTATCGCCTTCAGAAATTTTTCTTTTTTGCGCAACATAGCAACGCACCAGTTGATTTACACCGGGAGGTAATTCATCGCCGTTTTCCCGTGAAAACACTTTTACATCAACTATTTTTCCGGCTTCTCCATGAGGTACGCGCAGTGAAGTGTCCCGAACTTCGCGCGCTTTTTCACCAAAAATTGCCCTCAGCAAACGTTCTTCTGCGGTTAACTCCGTTTCACCCTTAGGAGTTACTTTTCCAACTAAGATGTCCCCCGGTCTCACCTCGGCCCCAATGCGGATAATACCTCTTTCATCAAGATCTTTTAAAATATCTTCGCTGACATTGGGTATATCCCGAGTAATTTCTTCCGGACCAAGCTTAGTGTCCCGGGCTTCGCATTCATACTCCTCAATATGAATAGAAGTATAGTAATCTTCTTTTACCAACTTTTCACTTATTAAAATAGCGTCTTCGTAGTTATAGCCTTCCCAGGTCATAAATGCTACCAAGACATTACGACCTAATGCTAACTCGCCGCTTTCCGAAGCCGGTCCGTCAGCCAGAATATCTCCCTCATTAACATGCTGCCCTTTAAAAACAATTGGCTTTTGGTTAATGCAGGTTCCTTGGTTTGAACGAGCAAATTTGAGCAGCTTGTAAACATCTTTGGAACCGTCTTCATCTACACGGACATGAATTTCATTGGCAGTAACCTTCTCTACCACACCGGATCTTTTAGCAACCACTAGTTCTCCTGAATCTTTTGCTGCCTTATGCTCAATGCCGGTACCAACAAGGGGTGCTTGCGGACGCAACAGCGGCACTGCTTGGCGCTGCATGTTTGCTCCCATTAATGCCCTGTTGGCGTCATCGTGTTCTAAAAAGGGAATTAGGGATGTCCCTACACTGAACACCTGTTTAGGAGATACGTCCATATAATCCACTTTTATTATCGGAGTGACCACAATTTCACTGCCGTGGCGGGCATTTACACGCTCTTCCAAAAAGTATCCGTCTTGATCAATCGGAGCGTTAGCTTGTGCAATATAAACATCTTCTTCTTCATCAGCAGTAAGATACACTATCTGATCGGTTACCCGCTTATTTTCTTTATCTACTTTGCGATAAGGTGTTTCTATAAAGCCAAACTCATTAATCCGCGCATAAGTAGAAAGGGAACCAATCAAACCAATGTTCGGACCTTCAGGAGTTTCAATAGGACACATCCGACCATAGTGAGAGTGGTGAACGTCACGCACTTCAAAGCCGGCACGCTCCCGCGACAAACCACCGGGACCTAAAGCAGAGAGACGGCGTTTGTGAGTTAATTCGGCCAACGGGTTGGTTTGATCCATAAATTGAGATAACTGGCTGGAACCAAAAAATTCCTTGATAGAAGCAACCACCGGCCGAATGTTAATCAAAGCTTGCGGTGTAATGACATCAATATCTTGGATAGTCATTCTTTCCCGCACTACCCTCTCCATGCGTGATAGTCCGATGCGGAACTGATTTTGTAACAGTTCGCCCACTGAACGCAATCGGCGGTTGCCTAAGTGGTCAATATCGTCGGCGTGTCCTTCACCTTGCATGAGCGCCAGTAAATATCTTACAGTTTCAATTATGTCTTCAACTGTTAATTCTCTGATAAACTCCCGTTCAACCGGTACCTCTTTCTGTAAATAGCGGTCAAACTCTTTTGGCCCTTTATCCTCATCTTTATAGCGATAAAGAACGCCATGCTGCAGTTTTTTATGCATCTTATAGCGTCCTACTTTAGCTAAATCATAACGCTTGGGATCAAAAAACAATGTATTTAATAAGGAACGGGCGCTCTCTACAGTTGGCGGCTCACCCGGTCTTAATCTTTTATAAATTTCAACCAAAGCGTCTTCTTCCGAGTCGGTATTATCTCTGCTCAGTGTTTCGGCAATATTTTTATTGTGTTCAAAAAGTTCCAGTATCTTTTGGTCCGTACCATAGCCAAGGGCTCTAATTAATACCGTTGCCGGTATTTTACGAGTGCGATCAATTCTAACAAACAGATGGTCATTAGCATCCGTTTCAAATTCAAGCCAGGCACCTCGGTTGGGAATTATCGTTGCCCCATAAATCTTTTTCCCTGAAGGGTCGATATTTTCATGAAAATATACACCCGGTGAACGTACCAGTTGGCTAACAATAACTCGCTCAGCACCGTTTATAATAAAGGTGCCTTTTTCCGTCATCAGTGGGAAATCTCCCATAAAAACTTCTTGTTCCTTTACTTCACCGGTTTCCTTGTTAATTAACCTAACTTTAACTCTCAGCGGTGCGGCATAGGTAACATCTCGTTCTTTGCATTCCTCAACTTCATATTTCGGTTTGCCTAATGTGTAGTCCAGAAATTCAAGCACTAAGTTACCGGTAAAGTCCTGGATTGGAGATATGTCATTAAAAACTTCTCTCAACCCTTCAGTCATGAACCATTCGTAAGAGTTCTTTTGTATTTCGATAAGATCGGGTAATTGCAATACCTCTTTGAACTGCCCGAAATTCCACCTCACCCTAGTGCCAACTTTTTCCGGAAAAACCATCTAATGCATCACACCCCTTGTTATTTTAAGGAACAGCGAAAAGCAAGGCTAAGGTATTCACCTTACAACCTCGCTTTCCCCCAAAATAGTGCCTATCTTTCTTATTTAACCCAAATCTATTAATTTCATTCACTATTTGTTAACTTTTCCAAAATGGCAATTAAGTTCCATAGAATGGCATTTTAAGATAATATCATTAGTTAAGGTTTTTGTCAAGTTTTATTGCCTGATCTTAAAAAAATTAACCGAACTTTATATTGATTTTTTAATGATAAAAGTGCCTGAATTTAGTCAGGCACTTTTATCATGATGTTTTTGCCATCATTATTAAAATTTTTATGACAGCAGTTAAAACTCTTCAAACCTGATTTATGCTACTTAATTTCTACAGTAGCGCCGGCTTCAGTAAGTTTGGCTTTGATAGATTCAGCTTCTTCCTTGCTAACTTTCTCTTTAATCGGCTTAGGAGCACTGTCTACCAATTCCTTAGCATCTTTCAGGCCAAGACCGGTAATTTCGCGAACGACTTTGATTACATTGATTTTCTTATCGCCTGCAGCTGCGAGAATTACATCAAATTCGGTTTTTTCATCTTCAGCAGGAGCAGCAGCAGCACCGGCAACAGGAGCAGCGGCTACGGCTGCAACCGGAGCAGCAGCGCTTACGCCAAATTCCTCTTCAAAAGCTTTTACTAATTCAGCAAGTTCCAGAACAGTTAAGCCTTTAACTGCTTCTAAAATTTCATTAACTTTAGACATTATATAGTTACCTCCTTAAATATTTAAACTTAAAATATTATTTTTTAATTTAAATTTCCTAAGAAGCTGCTTCGCCTTCTTTTTGCTTGCGAATCGCTTCAAGCACATAAACCAAATTTCTGAGGTTTGCAGACAATACACTCGCCAATCCATACATAGGTGCCTGCATTCCACCCAGTACCTTGGCCAGCAGCACTTCCCGCGGCGGCAGTTCTGCCAGCCTTTTAATTTCGCCCTTATCAACCAATTTGCCTTCTAAAACACCGGCTTTAATGTCTAGGCCTTGTTTAATTTCTTTAGCGAAATCCGCAAGTATTTTAGCAGGGGCGACGGGGTCGTCTTTACTGAAAGTCAGCACTGTCGGGCCAACTAAATATTCATCCAAGCCTTCAATACCGGCTTCTTTGGCAGCAATCTTGGTAAGAGTATTTTTGGCAACTCTCATTTCACAGCCGGCATTGCGCAGTTTAGCACGCAGTTCAGTGATTTTTTTAACGTTAATCCCTTTGTAGTCAGCCAAAATGGCTATTTGAGCGGTTTCAAAGCTGTCTTTAAGCTCCGATACTATTTGTTCTTTTTCCTGTCTGGTCGGCATTTTTCAAACACCTCCCTTCAGCGCAAAAATATACAATAAAAAGGGCCTCTGTAGAATAGCGCAGAGACCCCACAATTACACCTTGTAGGTAAATCCCGCCTCATGTTGGCGACATAAAGTCATTAAGTATACACACCAACAGTCTACAGCTGGAAAATAATATTATATTAACTTATATTAACGTGTGAGTACTAGCTAAAATTAAAGTTTATGCGGATCTATTTTAACCCCCGGCCCCATTGTGCTGGCAACAGTAATGGATTTCAGATATGTTCCTTTAGCAGCGGCCGGCTTAGCCTTAATTAATGCATCAATCAGTGTGCGGAAGTTGTCAAGCAATTTATCGGTATCAAAAGACACCTTGCCGATAGGAGCGTGAATAATACCCGCTTTATCGGTACGGTAATTAATTTTACCTGCCTTTGCCTCTTTGACCGCACGTTCAATATCCATAGTTACCGTGCCTGTCTTGGGGTTGGGCATTAATCCACGGGGGCCTAAAATGCGACCCAGTCTGCCCACTAAACTCATCATATCAGGTGTAGCAATTGCCACATCAAAGCCCAACCAGCCACCTTGAATTTTTTCAATCAAGTCTTCAGCGCCAACGAAGTCAGCGCCGGCACTCTCTGCCTCTTTAGCCTTGTCACCTTTTGCAAACACCAATACAGTTTTAGTTTTACCAATACCATGAGGCAAAAGAATTGCTCCCCGAATTTGCTGATCGGCATGACGCGGATCCACGCCAAGACGCACAGCTACTTCAACTGTCTCGTCAAATTTTGCCGGTGCAATTTTTTTGACTAGTTCAAACGCCTCTTGCGGTTCATATAGTTTTTGCCTTTCTATTGCTTTTTTTGCTTCCTGATATTTTTTCCCATGTTTTGGCATTTTATTAACCTCCTCAGTGGTATTAACGGAAACTTCCTCCCACAGGAATCAGCTTATATATATGGTTTCTAACCTTCAACAATTTCAATGCCCATACTGCGAGCGGTACCTTCAATCATACGCATTGCAGCTTCAACGCTGGCAGCATTTAAGTCCGGCATCTTCATTTCAGCAATTTCTTTTACTTTAGAACGGGGCACCTTAGCCACTTTATTACGGTTAGGCTCACCGGATGCTTTTTCTATGCCGGCAGCTTTCTTTAGCAGTACTGCTGCAGGCGGGGTTTTAAGAATAAAGGTAAATGATCTATCCTCATAAATTGTGAGTTCAACCGGGATAACCAAACCGGCTTGTTTAGCGGTTCTTTCATTAAATTCTTTTACAAACGCCATAATATTAACCCCGTGCTGACCAAGAGCCGGTCCAACCGGTGGAGCCGGTGTTGCTTTTCCAGCAGGAATTTGCAGTTTAACCACTGCAGCTACTTTTTTAGCCACTACTCACACCTCCTCACACTACATCTAAACAATTTTTTGTACCTGAGTAAAATCTAATTCTATGGGAGTTTCCCGTCCAAACATGGAAACCATAACTCTTAATTTTGCCTTGTCGGGATAAATTTCTTCTATTACGCCGACAAAGTTTTCAAAGGGCCCACTGATAATTTGTACTTTTTCGTTAACGGCAAAGTCAACTTTGGGCCGCAGTTCTTCTCCACCCATTTGTTGCATGATGGCACTAACTTCTTCTTCACTCAACGGGATTGGTTTAGAACCCGAACCGACAAAACCGGTAACCCCCGGTGTATTGCGCACTACATACCAAGAGTCATCGGTCATAATCATTTCCACCAAAACATAACCTGGAAAAACCTTTTTCTTAGTAACCTTTTTCTTGCCATCCTTAATTTCTACCTCATCTTCCATAGGCACTAAAATACGGAAGATTTTCTCTTCCATATTCATTGATTCAATCCGTCTTTCCAGGTTGGCTTTAACTTTATTTTCATAACCGGAATAGGTATGTACCACATACCATTTCTTATCCATATTAAGTAGGAAGCCTCACTTATCTTATTATCAAACTTAAACCGCCGTTGAGAATGGAGTCCAAAACCCAAATAAGAGCAGCAACAAATGTTACCGTAGCCAATACTACACCGGTATAAACCATCGTCTCCCGGCGTGTCGGCCAGTGAACTTTTTTCAGTTCGCTTTTTACACCATTTAGAAAATCCTTTACGGCACCGGCCCGTTTTTTAGTCGCAGCGGTATTTTTCTTTTTTGCTACATTTTTGGCCTTTGCTGCTGCCGCTTCTGTATTTTTCTTCGCTACCATCTATAAGCACATCCTTAAACTACTAATAAACAATAGTTTATCTCTACTTTGTTTCTTTATGTACCGTGTGGGTTTTGCAATGACTACAGTACTTTTTCAATTCAATTCTATTGGAGTCGTTTTTCTTATTTTTAGTAGTTGTATAGTTTCTTCTCTTGCATTCCGTACATGCAAGCGTAATCCCTACTCTCACCGTTGCCACCTCCCAAAACTAAAAAAAGCTCCCCAGACCTATGCAAATTTCACCTTACAAATTTATCACAACTGTTTTTAGCTGTCAATAGCAGATATATTTAAACAATTATTTTTAGTCCAGTAATATTTTAACTCTGCCACTGCCATTTTATACCACAAGGCTTATTTTGCTGCTGAATAAAAACGGTACCTTCTACAATTGGTAAAAGGTACCGTTTTCTCTTACTCAATAATACTGGTTACAACACCGGCACCTACTGTGCGGCCACCTTCACGAATAGCAAAGCGCAAACCTTCTTCAATAGCAATCGGGGTAATCAGTTCAATTGTAAACTTGGTGTTATCGCCGGGCATTACCATCTCTACACCTTCCGGCAGGGTAATTACACCGGTTACGTCGGTTGTACGGAAGTAAAACTGTGGGCGATAACCGTTAAAGAACGGAGTATGACGTCCACCTTCTTCTTTGGTCAATACGTATACTTCCGCTTCAAACTTAGTGTGCGGGTTAATTGTTCCCGGCTTTGCCAACACTTGACCCCGTTCAATTTCTTTGCGATCTATACCGCGCAGCAGGCAGCCAACGTTGTCACCTGCTTCCGCATAGTCCAGTATCTTGCGGAACATTTCTACACCGGTAACTACGGTCTTGCGCGGCTTTTCTTGTAAACCGACGATTTCTACTTCGTCTTGAACTTTTACCATACCCCGCTCTACACGACCGGTTGCCACCGTACCACGACCGGTAATGGAGAATACGTCTTCTACCGGCATCAAGAACGGCTTATCTTTATCACGTTCCGGAGTAGGAATGTATTGGTCTACGTTGTCCATCAGTTCCAATATCTTGCCGCACCATTCGCATTCCCGCTTGCCGCAGCCACATTCTAACGCTTTCAGTGCTGAACCGGCAACAATCGGGGTATCATCGCCAGGAAATTCATATTCATTCAGCAGTTCCCGAACTTCCATGTCTACCAGTTCTAATAATTCTTCGTCGTCTACCATGTCTGCTTTGTTTAAAAATACGCAGATGTAAGGTACGCCTACTTGGCGGGACAGCAGAATGTGCTCACGGGTTTGGGGCATTGGACCGTCTGCCGCCGACACAACTAAAATGGCACCGTCCATTTGAGCTGCACCGGTAATCATGTTCTTAACATAGTCTGCGTGACCCGGGCAGTCTACGTGTGCATAGTGACGGTTTTCGGTTTCATATTCTACGTGTGAAGTATTAATGGTAATACCACGTTCACGCTCTTCCGGTGCATTGTCAATTTCATCATACTTCTTAACAGTTGCATGGCCGTATTGGGCCAATACCGTAGTAATTGCAGCGGTAAGAGTGGTTTTACCATGGTCTACGTGACCAATCGTACCAATGTTTACGTGCGGTTTTGTCCGCTCAAATTTAGCCTTTGCCATAGTTCTTCCCCCTTAACAACTTTTTACATTCTTTTTAATTATTGCCACGTTCAAAAATAATATACCATTTCACGCAAATGCTTAAACGGGTAAATACAACCAACTATGTACATTCGCTAACAAGGGGCAAAATCCTGCTTTAATTGGCAGTTAAAATAAAAAAATCCAGCCATTATGCTGGATTGTGGTAGCGGCGGCTGGACTCGAACCAGCGACACTACGGGTATGAACCGTATGCTCTGACCAACTGAGCTACGCCGCCATATTTTTTGGAGCCACCGACCGGGATTGAACCGGTGACCTCATCCTTACCAAGGATGCGCTCTACCTACTGAGCTACGGCGGCAATTTGGTTGCGGGGGAGGGATTTGAACCCTCGACCTTCGGGTTATGAGCCCGACGAGCTACCAGCTGCTCCACCCCGCGCCGACAAGATTTATTATAGCAAATTTCAACCTTTCTTGCAAGTGGTTTTATCAGCCAACTTCTTTGTTTGTCGAAAATTGGTGGAGGAGGTAGGATTCGAACCTACGAAGGCTACAGCCGTCAGATTTACAGTCTGATCCCTTTGACCACTCGGGAACTCCTCCATATTTATTTGGAGCCGACGATGGGACTCGAACCCGCAACCTGCTGATTACAAGTCAGCTGCTCTACCAATTGAGCTACGTCGGCTCAAACTCAGTGCATTTGTTATCTTAACAGATAATATCCACTATGTCAACTAAATTTAGTTAGCAATATTATCTAATTATCCAGCAAAACTACTTATTAATTTTCACGTTTTTCCAGATAACGCTCAATTTTTCTTTTTACACGCTGCAGCGCATTATCAATGGACTTTACATGACGGTTCAACTCTTCAGCAATTTCTTGATAAGACTTACCTTCCAGATAAGACATCAACACTTTCCATTCCAAGGAACTAAGAATTTCCTCCATCTTTTCTTCTATATCATCAAACTCTTCCCGACTGATAATCAGTTCTTCGGGATCGGTAATTTTCGAGCCGGAAATAACATCTAACAAGGTACGATCAGAATCTTCATCATAAATAGGCTTATTCAAGGAAATGTAGGAGTTAAGCGGAATATGCTTCTGGCGGGTAGCTGTTTTTATCGCCGTAATAATTTGCCGGGTAATACAGAGTTCGGCAAAAGCCCTGAAGGAAGAGAGCTTATCCATCCGGAAGTCACGAATGGCTTTATACAAGCCTATCATTCCCTCTTGGATGATATCTTCCCGATCTGCCCCAATCAAGAAATAACTGCGGGCCTTGGCACGCACAAAGTTCTTGTACTTATTAATTAAGTACTCTAATGCAGCATTATCACCGTTTCGAGCATATTCTACAATTTCTTCGTCAACTAATAGGTGATAATCACCAGCAACATCTCTTTGTGCATTAGCACTCATAGGAGATCGCCCCGCTTTCTATACATTTAAAAGCATAAAAATACATAAAAATACAAGTAATACTTCCTTAAGCCTTGTCTCAAAGACAAGTGTTAAGTATATTCTATTTAGATACTACAACAAACATTATAACTGACAATTAAAAGGCTAGTCAACTAAAAAACAAGCTTAGGGAAAAGTTGTCTAAATTTTTTTTCTTCTCCATTGTTCAAACTTCTTTCTAATTTCTTCGCCTAAACGGTTTTCCAGGTAATCATCCGCCGGAAGCGAGCTTTTGGAATTATTGCGGATTTCTTCTTTCTGCGCCTTAACTTGCTTTAGCAGTTCCAAGGGGGTGATGCGATATGCTCCTTGTCCAAAAATGATGCGTTGTTCGTCCCAATCAGATGTAACAACAAAAACCCTACCCTTCAAAACTGCTTGTCCGGCCAATCTTTCAATCAAAGAGTCAGCCGTTTCATCCTGTGCTGTATAGTATACTTCAATGCTATGTATTTTTTCCACATGTTCTGCCCCGCCCTTTACCTGATAGGCATCAAACACTACCGCAACGCGACTGCCGGAAACCGCCGCAAATTCAGACAATATGGAAATGAGTTTGTCACGGGCATGTTCAAGGGTTGTTTCTCGCAATTTTTCAAAGATCGGCCAGGCGTAAATGACATTGTATCCGTCAATAATGTAGCAATCAGCCATTGTTCCTTCCCATCTTACGTTGTCTGACAACCTCATATATCATCAGCGCCGCCGCAACTGAGGCATTTAGTGAATTTACTTTGCCCCGCATCGGCAATCTGGCAATAATATCACAGGATTCCTTCACTAACCGACCCAGCCCTTTACCCTCGCTGCCAATAACTAAAGCAATCGGTCCGTCCAAAGAAACATCCCAAATATCCTGCCCGTCCATATCTGCACCTACAACCCAAATGCCGCGTTGTTGCATTTTTTTAATCGTTTGCACCAAGTTAGTCACCCTTGCTACCGGGACATACTCAAGGGCACCCGCAGATGATTTGGCAACAGCTGCCGTCAGCTGTACCGAGCGGCGCTTAGGAATAATTACACCGTGTGCCCCCGCAGCATCTACCGTCCGAATGATGGCACCTAAATTATGCGGGTCATTGATTTCGTCCAGTATCACCAGAAAGGGCGGTTCATTAGTTATGCCGTCTAACAGCTCATCAAAGTTTTCATAATCCCTGGCCGCTGCGAAAGCAACAACCCCTTGATGAGATGTATTCGGAGCAAGTTTATCCAGATGCTGCCGATTAACATACTGAAGCGGCACTTTGCTTTCTTTGGCCAATTTTACAATTTCTTTAATTATTTCATTTTTCGCACCCGAGGCAAGGATGATTTTATTTAAAGCTCTGCCGGCACGCAAAGCCTCACGCACCGGATTACGTCCGACAATGATTGAATTTGACATCTTAACACCTACAATCATGGCAGCCAAGATACCGGGCGGCCTGTTTAATCATCTCCGGCAAGCCCATCCTTGGCTTCTCTATAATTGCTTCAGTCCGGTTAGGTAAAAATTCCTTACTTCCTCCATCCGGCCACAGCTTAGTTCCCCTTCGGGACAAGGGCCACTTAAACATCTTGGACCGGCATATTTAAATAATGTGGGCGCCACTTCTTTTACCAAACGCAACATTTCATTAGCCAAAGCCCTTATTTCCCATTGTGCCCGATTACAGCAACGAAGATTAAAAAAATGCATTAATTCCCTGGCATTCATTGTTACTACCATTTTGGTTTCCGCTGCATTAGGCAGTACAAACCGAGCATCTTCATAACCAAAGCGATCACCGCCAAAAAGTTCAACCCATTCATCATACCACTCTTGGATTTGGGCCATTTGATTCTCAAACTTTTTTACTGCTTGTTCCCCTAGCTGTTTAACTTTTAAAGGTATCACATAATCAAATGTTTCACCTCGGTTATGTTGCTTGGTTTCTCCCACATAACGCTGGGATTGAACGCTGAAGCTCGCTATTCGATGCCTGGTAATTTGTGCCAGCAGACTTCTGGATACACCCTCAACGCCAAAGGTAAAGGAGACGTGCTCTACCGGCGATAAATGACCCATATTCAAAAGCTTATTAATAAATTGGGTTTGATCTTTGCTACTGATATTTTCGGTTAACTGTTCGATATCAGCCGCTGAATAGCAAAGCTTGGCAGCCATAGCGATTACTTTTTCCGGGGCAGGTGTGTAAGTCAGTAGCTTAACATTTAAATTTTTTCTGCCCATGATATCCCCCCATTATCTGAACAATAACAACACATTAATCGGTAACGACCTCATTGGCTAATGCCAGTATTTCATTTAACCGGTCCTTATCCCCTTTCAAATAAAGATATCCAATCAGACTTTCAAAAGCAGTACTGTGTTTGTATTCCATCAGCTCGGCTCCCTTTGGTACATGCATCGACTTGGCGTTTCTACCACGCCTGACAACATCTTTTTCTTCTTCTGTCAGCTCGTCTTCTAAAGCAAAAAGCACCTTTGCCTGCGCTCCCGCACAAACATACTTAATTGCCCGGCGGTGCAGTTGATTGACCCGTACCGTTCCGTCAACCAGCAAAAAACGCCGCACCGCCAGCTCGTAAACCGCATCCCCTATATATGCCAAGGCCAGCGGTGGCAGCAAATGGGGGGCCTCCAGCGGTTGATCCGTATAAATTATTTTGTTACGGCGTTCATTCACAGTTTCTTCCATCTCACTCCTTCAGGTGTATCTTCTAAAATGATTCCCAAGTCTTTAAGCCGATCCCTAATGGTATCCGCAGTGTTCCAATCTTTGTTTTTACGTGCATTTTGACGAATTTCAATAATCAAGTTCAACAACCCTTCAGTTAAAGCATCATCTTGGGAAGGGCTTTCAATAATTATTCCGCCTGACGCATCTTCTTTAAATATCCCCAATACGCGATTGAAGGATAAAAACAGTTCTTCCGCCCGTTTTAGGCCGAAGACATCCTTGGTTTGAGCGGATTTTAACTTATTAATATACCCATTGATTTCTCTCGCTAAATCAAACCAAACCGCTATTGCTAATGCCGTGTTGAAATCATCATCCATTGCTTTTTCAAATGACTCTTTAAAATGTTCAAGTTTCTCGGCAAATTCCGATACTTCTTTTCCAGTATTATCGGATATTTGCGATTTGCTCAATTCTTCTTTTAATATGCGATAACTGTTTTTAATTCTTTCCAAACCGCGTTGACCGGCAGTCAATTTTTGGTCATCAAAGTCTAAAGGACTGCGGTAATGAGTGGAAAGGAGGAAAAAGCGAACCGTTTCCGGGGAAAATTTATCAAGAATTTCCCTAACCAAGAAAAAATTACCCAGTGACTTTGACATTTTTTCTTGGTTAACGGTAATAAAGCCGTTGTGCATCCAATAATTGGCAAATGGCTTTCCGGTTGCTGCTTCAGATTGAGCAATTTCATTTTCATGATGGGGAAAAATCAGGTCATATCCCCCGCAATGGATGTCAAAACCATGCCCCAAGTATTTAACGGCCATAGCGGAACATTCAATGTGCCAGCCAGGGCGCCCCTTACCCCAAGGGCTGTCCCAGCTGGGTTCGCCGGCTTTAGCTTTTTTCCACAAAGCAAAGTCCATAGGATCCCGTTTATTCTCATTTATTTCTATCCGCGCTCCGGCCTGCATATCGTCCAGTGAACGTCCTGACAGCTTGCCGTAATCTGCAAATTTTCGCACTTCAAAAAACACGTCACCGTCAACATTATAAGCATAGCCGCGCTGTTCGAGTTCTTTGATTAGTTCTATAATGTCATTGATATGTTCAGATACTTTGGGATGAACATCGGCACGCTTAACATTTAGCGCATCAGCATCTATGAAATATTCTTGAATATACTTTTGGGCCAAAGCTAAAGGATTTTCACCTTCCTCCTTGGCCCGGTTAATAATTTTATCGTCCACATCGGTAAAGTTTTGAACATAAGTAACATCATAACCTTTATATATCAGGTAGCGCCGAACGGTATCAAACACCACCAGCGGCCGGGCATTACCTAAGTGAATATAATTATATGTTGTCGGACCGCAGACGTACATGCTTACTCGGCCGGCTTCCCTGGTTTTTAACGGTTCTTTCCGCCTGGTAAGCGTGTTATATATCTCTATCACTACTTTGGCCCCCCTGTAGTTTAGATTTTAAAATTGCATTTTCTCGCTCCAGCTCGTCGATTCTTTTCTCTAACCGTTTTATATTCTCAGTTATTAATGATAAGGAGTCTGCTACCGGGTCCGGCAATAAGTCATGACGCAAGTCTATTTCCGCAACGTTTTTTACCCGTTCACCGTTTCTTCTGACAATCTTGCCGGGAACTCCCACAACGGTACAGTTGGGCGGTACAGGCTTTAATACAACCGAGCCGGCCCCAATTTTGACATTGTCACCGACTGTAATAGAGCCCAACACTTTGGCACCGGAGCTAATGACCACGTTATTGCCAATTGTCGGGTGACGTTTGCCCTTTTCTTTCCCTGTACCGCCAAGAGTAACGCCTTGGTAAATGGTAACATTATCGCCGATTTCTGTAGTTTCACCAATTACCACGCCGGTTCCGTGGTCGATGAATAACCCCTCACCGATCTTAGCTCCGGGGTGAATCTCAATTCCGGTTAAAAACCTGGCAAATTGCGAAATAATCCGAGCAATTAAAAATAATTTCCTATTATAAAACCAATGAGCAATTCGATACATAATAATGGCATGCAAACCGGAGTATGTTAATACTACCTCTAACACACTTTTTGCCGCCGGGTCGCGCTCGAATATAACCTGAATATCTTTTTTTAGTCTCTTAAACAAAGGCGCCCCCTCCACAAACTGCGTATTAAATATTATTCATTGATTTGCGCCAGCACACTTCCGTCTAAAACCGCATTTAAGCGGGCAATTGTTCTTTGCATTCCTAAAATTGGGATGACCTCGTACAATTCCGGACCACGAGTTCGCCCGGTTAAAGCAACTCTAAGCGGCATATATACTTTTTTACCGCCAAGGCCCAATTCCTTAGGAAGCTCTTTTAGTAACCCTTTGACTATATCTTCATTGAGTTGTCCGGCAGCATATATTTTCTCTTTCATTGCCTGCATCACCTGGGGAACTTGCTCTTGCGCTAAAATGTCTCTTGCCTCATCAGCTTCCAGTTTAATTTTCTCCCCAAAGAAAATATCGGCATGCTGCGGAAGTTCGGACAGGTTAGTAATCCGTTCCCGAGTAGCTTTAACAATTTGTTTTACCATGTCTAGGTCTTCAGGGGCAGGAGCGTCAGAAATGTAGCCGGCCTTTTGCAAATAGGGCAAAGCCAGTAAAGCGACATATTCCAAGCTAGCATTGCGCAAATAATAAGCATTGATATGATTTAATTTATCCAAGTCAAAAACAGCCGGGCTCTTAGATACTTTGTCTAAAGAAAAAAGATTTTTTAATTCCTCCCGTGAAAAAATTTCTTCTTCCCCACCCGGTGACCAACCTAACAGCGCCAAAAAGTTAACCAGCGCCTCCGGAAGATAACCCAAAGACTTATACTGCTCAATAGAAGTTGCACCGTGGCGTTTAGACATTTTAGTGTGATCTTTACCTAATATTAATGACACATGAGCAAAAGTAGGGACTTCCCAATTGAGAGCATTATAGAGCAAAATTTGTCTTGGCGTATTGGAAAGGTGTTCCTCTGCCCGAATAACATGAGTAATACCCATTTCATGGTCGTCAACTACCACTGCAAAATTATAGGTAGGAATGCCGTCTGACTTCATGATAATAAAGTCACCGATACCGCTACTCTCAAATTCAACCCGGCCGCGCACCAGATCATTTACAGCAATTATTTGGTTTTCAGTAACCTTAAATCTCAGTACCGGCTTTCTTCCTTCCGCCTCAAGCCTGGCCCTTTCCTCCGGACTAAGGTTACGACAACGTCCGGAGTAACGGGGGAGTTCTCCTTTGGCGCGCATAGCCTCACGTTCTGCTTCCAATTCCTCTTCACTGCAGTAGCAATAGTAAACATGCCCCTCATCTAAAAGTTTCTTTGCCCACTGCCGATATATATCCAAGCGCTCTGTCTGACGGTAAGGGCCGTTAGGACCACCGACCTCAACACCCTCATCCCAATCAATTCCCAGCCAACGCAAAGAATTTAAAATGTTTTCTTCTGATTCTCTTGAAGACCGTTCAAGGTCAGTATCTTCAATTCTTACCAAAAATTTACCGCCATGATGACGGGCAAACAGCCAGTTAAACAGTGCCGATCTGGCACCACCGATATGTAAAGGCCCTGTAGGACTGGGGGCAAATCGAACTTTGACAGTCAAAAAACTTCCTCCTTCTCACCGCAATATTTTGTAGTTTTCTAAATCGATATTATATCACCTTTTTACATTGGTACACAACAAAACCCCTTCTATTGCGGAAGGGGTTTTGCTGAAATACTTGTGATTATTTTTTTTTGCATTTTGGCCCAAGTATCTTTTAAAGTTACCGTACGATTAAATACAAGTTTTTCGGCAGTGGTATCCGGATCAACACAAAAATAACCCTGTCTTAAAAATTGATACCGACTGCCCGGCTTAGCATCCGCCAAACTGGGTTCAAGATAGCATTCCGTTAATATTTCTAAGGAATTAGGATTGAAATTTTGTCTAAAATCTTCATCTTCTTCGGGGTTAGCCTTGACAAAAAGGTAGTCATATAAGCGTACCTCTGCCTTTACGGCATGGGCTGCCGACACCCAATGCAGTGTTCCCTTTACTTTTTTACCGGAAGTATCCATTCCGCTACGGGTTGCCGGATCATAAGTACAGTGTACTTCAATAATTTCTCCGGTATTTTCATCTTTAACCACGCGCTCACACTTAATAATGTAAGCGTGTTTCAGCCTTACTTCACGACCGGGTGATAAACGGAAAAATTTTTTAGGTGGGTTTTCCATAAAATCATTTTGTTCAATATATATAACTCGCGAGAACGGCAACTTTCTGCTGCCCAATTCTGGGTTTTCCTCATTGTATTCAGCATCCAGCCACTCTACATGATCTTCAGGGAAATTATCAATCACCACTTTTAACGGACGCAATACCGCCATCACCCGCGGTACCTTAAAAATCAAGTCGTTGCGAATACAGTGCTCTAAAAGTGCAATGTCTACCGTACTAACCGCTTTAGCTACGCCAATTCGCTCGCAAAAGTCGCGAATTGATTCCGGCGTATAGCCGCGGCGACGCAATCCGGAAATAGTCGGCATTCTCGGATCATCCCAACCACTCACATAACCCTCTTCCACCAATTGGCGAAGCTTACGCTTGCTCATCACGGTATGACTGAGATTTAGTCTGGCAAATTCAATTTGTTTTGGTTTAGATTTTAACCCGGATACATTTTCAATTACCCATTCATACAGCGGTCGATGGTCCTCAAACTCAGTAGTGCAAATCGAATGGGTAATTCCTTCAATTGCATCTGAAAGCGGATGGGCAAAATCATACATGGGGTAAATACACCACTTCTTTCCGGTACGATGGTGTTCCACATGCTGAATGCGATAAAGAACCGGATCCCGCATATTTAAATTGCCCGAACTCATATCAATTTTGGCGCGCAGTACTTTTGAGCCTTCGGGAAATTCTCCCGCCTTCATCCTTTCAAACAGTTCCAAGTTTTCTTCAATCGAGCGGTTGCGGTACGGACTTTCTTTACCCGGAGTTGTCAACGTACCGCGATACTCCTTGATTTCCTCTGCACTTAAATCATCAACGTAAGCCTTCCCCGCTTTGATTAACTGAACAGCAAACTCATACAGCTGGTCAAAGTAGTCAGAAGCATAATACAAGCGGTCATCCCAGTCGTAACCAAGCCACTTTACATCTCGAATAATTGACTCGACATATTCCGGATCTTCTTTAGTCGGATTAGTATCATCAAAGCGTAAGTTGCAAAGCCCCTTATATTCTTGGGCAATGCCGAAGTTTAAGCAAATAGATTTAGCATGTCCGATATGTAAGTAACCGTTAGGTTCCGGCGGAAACCTAGTATGCACTTTACCGTCATTTTTTCCTTCTTTTATATCATTGTCAATAATGTCATGAATAAAGCTGGTAAACTTATCACTCATGATTCATACTCCTCTTCCATTATGTATGCGGTATTATATATTACAAAAAGCCTACTTTCTACATATTTTCCCTAAATCCTTTTTATTAATCATTTTTATAATATTTATCAACAATAGCGGCAGCATTTAGCCTAACATTTTTTAATGGTACAAACAGCATAGGCGGCAATCCCTTCACCGCGACCGACAAACCCCAGGTGCTCAGTAGTGGTAGCTTTGATGTTTACCGCATTAAAATTTACTTCTAAAACCCGGGAAATATTTTCCCGCATTTGGTTGATGTAGGAAGCTAACTTTGGTGCTTGAGCTGCTACCACCGCATCCACATTATTAACTTTATATCCTTGAGAAATTAGCATTTCTTTAACGGTTTGCAGCAATTTAATACTGGAAATTCCTTGGTATTGAACATCATTATCCGGAAAATGCTGACCGATATCCCCCAACGCGGCTGCACCCAACAAAGCATCCATAATTGCATGTACCAAGACATCGGCATCCGAGTGTCCGGCAAGTCCCCGTTCGTAATCTATATTCACGCCGCCAATAATTAAAGGACGCCCCGCAATCAAACGATGCACATCATACCCAATACCTACCCGCAATAAGCGCCCCTCCTTTTTAGAATTGCTTCCGCCAACAGCAAGTCTTCCGGTGTAGTAATTTTAATATTTTCATAACTACCGGCTACCAAATTTACCGGTATACCGAGTCGCTCTACTAACGAAGCATCATCTGTGCCGATAAAATTACACCGCTCGGCATGTTCATAGGCTTTAATCAGCGTAGCAAATTTAAAAGCCTGAGGTGTTTGTGCGGCCCACAAATTTTCTCTTGGCGGAGTACTCAATACCCGCCGGTTAGCATCGGCAACTTTAATAGTATCTTTTACCGGTACCGCTGCCACCGCATTCCCTTTCTCCTTGGCTACGGCAATTATATTCAACAATATATCAGCAGTAAGTAAAGGCCTCACACCGTCATGAACCACTACTATATCATCATCCGCTGCCTTAAGTGCGATAAGACCGTTATATACCGATTGCTGACGGTAATCTCCTCCGGAGATCACCGCCAGCATTTTTTGAGGGCAGTATTTGCCGACAATATTTTCTTGACACCATAAAACTTCTTCTTTACCAACCACCAACACAATGCCATGAATAACCGGGCATTCAGCAAACAGCGCAAGGGTATGTGCTAACAGCGGCAATCCACACAGTTCTAAGTATTGTTTTTTTACTTCTGTCCCCATCCTGCTTCCGGTACCGGCCGCCGGAATCACTGCAAATACATTAGCCAACAACGTTCACTCCATTATTACGACCGGATGATTTAACTTGTCGATTAATGTTCTTAGGTTTGGCAAAAATCATTCTGCCCGCAGCTGTCTGCAACACGCTGGTAACTTCCACGGAAATATTTTGGTCCATATACTTCTTACCGCCTTCAACAACAATCATCGTTCCGTCATCTAAATACGCCAAGCCCTGACCGACTTCTTTGCCCTCTTTTACTATCTGCACATTCATTTCTTCACCGGGCAATGCTATTGGTTTTACTGCATTAGATAACTCATTAATATTTAAAACTTTCACACCTTGAAACTCAGCAACTTTATTCAAATTATAGTCATTTGTCAATATCTTTGCTCCTAACTTCTCTGCCAACTTAACAAGTTTAGCATCCACTTCAGGAATATCATCCAGGCCTTTAACATTTTCATATATTTGCACTTTAACATCCGGTATATTTTTACGCATATAATTTAAGATGTCTAAACCGCGTCGCCCCCGGTTGCGCTTTAATAAGTCCGATGAGTCCGCAATGTGACGTAACTCGTCAACTACAAAAGCAGGAACAAGCAACACACCTTCGATAAAGCCGCTCTCACAAAGATCTGCGATCCGGCCATCAATAATTACACTGGTATCCAACAGTTTTATACTGCCTGCAGACTTTGCCTCAGATTTTAGCAAACGCTCTCTGCCAAATTTCGGCACATTGGCTAAAAATCCGGTTAATTCTTCCCGCTTTTTAATACCTACAGTCAGGCCCAAATAACCTAATAAGATCGTCACTAACAACCATATTCCCTTTCCTATCGGGCCAATGGCTGATAGCGTGGAGCCTAATAAATTTGCAATTATAAGTCCAAAAATCAGTCCAATTGTACCCATTATTAAATCTTGAATGGGGGTTTTAGCCAAATACTGATCTATATACGCGGTAAATTTAAGAGATAACTCGATGATTCTCGGTGCCAGCAGGACTCCAATCAAGCCCCCCAGTACGGTAGATATAACAAAGAAGCCAATCATAAACTGCGGGACGTTAAGAGCCACAATATTGTGCTGGTACATGTAATATCCGGTATATAAACCAATTACTGAAAACAATAAAATTAACAAACCGTAAATTGCCTTTCTTAACAGAATTATCACCTCCTTCCAAAAAGATGCTTACTACATTATAGAAAATTAGCCATCACTAATTCAACTATTATACACGAATAAAAATGCCTTAATATAAAGAAAAACGTCAGAATAGAGTTCTGACGTTTTTATGCCAGTGCTTTATCAACTAGTGACTGCGCCTTTTCTTCCTCCCATTCCGTTGCCAACACAAGCTCACTAATTAATATTTGCCGGGCATTTTCCAGCATTTTTCTTTCCCCTGATGACAAACCCTTTTCCTGGTCTCTTTTAAAAAGGTTTCGCACTACTTCAGCAACTTCATAAATATCTCCGCTCTTAATCTTTTCCAAATTTGCCCGATAACGCCTATTCCAATTACCGGACATGGCAGTGCTTTCTTGGCGTAGAATACCGATTACCCGTTCTACCCCTTGAGCGCTTATTACCTCACGCAAACCTGTATTTTTGCCGTTTATCGGTATCATTACCTTCATATCTCCAACAGGAAGGCGCAAAATGTAATACTTGCGTTTTTCACCCAACACTTCTTTTTCTTCAATGGCTTCGATAACTCCGGCCCCATGCATAGGGTAAACGACTTTGTCCCCTATCTTGAACAAGTTCAGCCCCCCTTTTCCTTTACCGGGTTTATTATACCATAAAAAAAGTATTTTGTCAAAAGTAAACTATGATTATAGCATAGACCCTGTTTACTGTCAATTATAATTTTTATAAAGATGTTTGTTTGACAAACACCTCAAATGCTGACTATAATTTACTTAAATATTTCACCACTACTTTTATAGGGAGTGACTATCTTGTTAAAAGATTTAATTGCTGAAGAGTTTCAGTACACTGTATCTGAGCAATTGATATGCAATCGCAGCATTTTAGATATTTTAAGCCGTCAACAAGAGTGTGTCGCCAGATTAAACGATGCTATTGTTAAAACAGTGACCAGTTGTGGTTGTTTAAAAATAGAAGCCAAAAAAACAAAAATTCCTGAAGATTTAACCTTAGATCAATTAAAAAAAGTACTTGATTCACACCTTTCCGGCCAACTCTGTCCACATTGTCGAGAAAAAATTGAAAGGGAAATCGGTCGTAAGATGATTTACTTAGCCGCCCTATGTAACTTATTAGATTTAAACTTATTTGACATCATTATTAAAGAACACAATAAAATCAAGCTACTAAGACACTACAGTTTAACATAACCCCCTGACACAACCAACTAAAAAAAACGAGGTGTATTGATACACCTCGTTTAGTTTAAAATCTTTTATACTTTGCGGTCTTGTATTAATTTATCTCGATAGCGACGCAAACCTTCCTTAATGGAACGGGCACGCACTTCGCCTATACCTTCAACTTCATCTAATTGCTCTATACTGGCATTTAAAACGTTTGGCAAGGTAGAAAAAGTATCAACTAGATTTTCAATCACCGGTATCGGCAATCTGGGGATTTTTCGCAATACCCGATAACCTCTGGGCGTAACATTTTGATCCAAAATACTTTGGCTGCCGGAATACCCCAGTGCCCGGGCAATTAAAGTCATGTCCAGCAAATCTTCTGACGGCCAACTGGAAATCATCGTCATAATATCATCAGGCGATTTATCTAACTCTGTAGCGTAATCTTGAATAACCAGCAGCCCTTCAGTGGCAACATTAGCTACTAATTCTTCAACTTGCATAGTAATCAGTCTACCCTCTACACCCAATTCACTGATATACCAAGCAATTTCTTTTTCTACCCTAAGTACCATTTCCACCCTTTGAATAGCCTTGGTAACATCATAAAGGGTAACGGCATCTTGGAACTCTAAAATTGATAATTCCAACAGTACTTGATCCAGTACCGAGCGATATTTTTCCAAAGTTTGAATAGCTTGATTGGCCTTGGCCAATATCACGCCGATATCTCTTAATACATATTTCAATGAGCCTTTATATAATGTAATAACACCACGGCGCTGAGATATGGAAATAACACAGGCACCGGTTTGTTTAGCCACTCTTTCTGCCGTACGGTGCCGGATACCTGTTTCAGAAGAAGGGATAAGTAGGTCGGGGATAAGCTGGGTATTGGCAGCAATTATTTTTTTAGCATCGCTGCTCAAAATAATAGCACCGTCCATCTTCGCTAATTCGTATAAAGAAGCAGGAGAAAAGTCCGCATTAATGAGAAAGCCGCCCTCTGCTATTTCAGTTACTTCAGGACTGTCGCCAATTACGATCAGCGCCCCGGTTTTTGCCCGCAGTATATTTTCCATCCCTTCTCGCAGGGGCGTACCAGGAGCAACCTGTCTTAATACCTGTAATAATTTATTTTCAAATTTTTCATCCTTTATCATGTTGCCCCCCCTAACCCTTCAAACCTATCTCTATGGCTTCTGAAACTGTATTTACTGTATGTATATGCATTCCGGGTATTTTTAGTTTATTTAAAGCTTTTGCCGGGACTAAAGCCCTTTTAAAACCCATGTTTACCGCTTCTTTTAATCTTCTCTCTATTGCATTTACCGGTCTTACCTCACCGGTTAAACCAATTTCTCCAACAACAACCATGTCATTTGCCAGCGCTTGATCTCGAAAGCTGGATGCTAAAGCAAGTGCTATCGGTAAATCAACAGCCGGTTCTATTAAACGCACGCCACCGACAACATTAACATAAGCATCATAACCACTCAGGCGAAACCCGATTCTTTTTTCCAGAACGGCTAATATTAGCGCTACCCGATGATGGTCAACACCTGCCGTCATCCGTCTGGGCACCCCAAAGGAATTTGGACATACTAATGCCTGTATTTCAACCAGTAGCGGTCGAGTACCTTCAATACTGGGTACTACCACCGCTCCGGGTGCCGATACAGGTTGCTTAACTATAAACAGGGCTGAAGGATTTGATACTTCAACTAAACCACGGTCTTGCATTTCAAAGATGCCTACTTCATTAGTTGAACCAAACCGGTTTTTCACCGTTCGCAATATGCGAAAAGACTGATGGCGCTCCCCTTCAAAATACAGAACCGTATCCACCATATGTTCAAGTACTCGCGGTCCCGCTAATGTTCCTTCCTTAGTAACGTGCCCGACGATAAATATTGATATGTTATACCTTTTGGCAAACCGCATTAGCTCTACACAAGTTTCCCTAATTTGAGATACACTGCCCGGTGCAGAACTGATTTCCGGATGAACCATTGTTTGAATTGAATCGATAACCACTACTCGGGGTGCCAGTTCGCTCAAAATACCAGTGACTGTTTCGATATCTGTTTCGGTAAGCAGATATAGATTGTTGATATCTATATTCAGCCTTTTGGCTCGCATTCCTATTTGCTGAATTGATTCTTCTCCGGAAACATAAAGCACTTTACCTTCTTGACTAAGACTTTGGGCAACCTGCAGCAACAGTGTAGATTTACCTATTCCCGGATCCCCACCGATTAAAATCAGGGATCCCGGTACCAAGCCGCCTCCTAAAACCCGGTTTAGTTCACCTATACCCGTCGAATATCTTTTCACCGGTTTTATTTGCACTTCAGAAAGCCGTACCGGGACCGCACTTTTATCGTTTTTTATTTTTCCGGTCTTGGTATCCGTTCTCTCTTCAACAAAGGTGTTCCAAGAGCCACAACTCGGACACTTGCCCAGCCAACGCAGCGATTGATGCCCACATTCTTGACATAAGAAAGCGGATTTGCCTCTTATCTCAACCAGCTCCCCCCTAGCTCTATTCTAAGAGTAAATTATAACATGGGCATCTGCAATGGGTACAGGGTAAAAGCTTGACGCTTTTACCGCTGCCCACTGCTACTGTTTATGCTTTTTTTACCAAGATACCGTTTTCATCGGCATCAATAATTACTTTATCACCGTTTCTGATATTTCCTTGAAGAAATTCTTCGGAAAGCCTGTCTTCAACCAATTTTTGTATTTGCCGTCTCAGGGGTCTTGCTCCATATTCTTCACTAAAACCTTCTTTGGCAAGATAATCCTTAGCCTGCTCTGTAAATTCAAGGAAGATATCATTTTCTGCCATTCTCTTAGCAGTTTGTTGTAACATTAGGCTAACAATTTGCCTGATATGCTCAGGGGTGAGGAAGTGGAAATAAACAATTTCATCAATTCGGTTTATAAATTCCGGTCTAAATGCCCGTTCTAATTCTTTTTTCAACTCGCGTTTCATTTCTTCGGTTTTAAGTTCCGCTTCTTTTCCGGTGCGAATACCTACAACCGGTGTATGCTTTAGTTTCTGCACACCAATATTTGATGTCATGATGATTACGGTATTGCGAAAGTCTACGGTACGGCCTTTAGCTTCGGTGAGCCGACCGTCCTCTAAAACTTGCAGCAGTACATTAAATACATCGGGGTGAGCTTTTTCTATTTCGTCTAATAATATCACTGAATATGGACGTCGCCGCACAGCCTCGGTCAACTGTCCGCCTTCATCATATCCTACGTATCCCGGAGGTGCCCCAAGCAGCCTGGAAACAGTATGCTTTTCCATGTACTCCGACATGTCAATGCGCACCATAGCATCTTCATCACCAAACAACGCTTCTGCCAATGCTTTAGCCAGTTCGGTCTTACCAACACCGGTCGGACCGAGAAAGATAAATGAACCAATTGGGCGTTTAGGATCTTTAAGGCCTGCTCTTGCCCGACGTATTGCCTTGGCAACGGCAGTTACAGCATCATCTTGACCGACAACGCGGTTGTGTAATATTTCTTCTAGTTTAAGCAGTCTTTCAGATTCTTCTTGAACTAGCTTCTGAACCGGTATTCCTGTCCAACCGGAAACAACTTCTCCGATTTCGTTTTCACCAACCACTAATTCCCGATCACCCTGTTGCTGCTGCCATGCTTTTCTTTGCTCTTCCAGTTTCGCTAGCAGTTCTTTTTCCTGATCCCGCAGTTCAGCTGCTTTTTCAAATTCCTGATTATTTACTGCCGCTTCTTTTTCTTTGCGAATTTCATCTAATTTACTTTCCATTTGTTTTATATCCGGTGTTGCGGTAAAAGCCTGTACCCTTACTCGGGAAGCGGCTTCATCCATCAGGTCAATGGCCTTATCCGGCAAAAAGCGATCTGTAATATAGCGATCCGCCAGTTTGGCTGCCGAAACCAAAGCCTCGTCGGTAATACGCACTCGGTGATGAGCCTCATATTTATCCCTTAGCCCTTTAAGTATTTCAATTGTTTCTTCAACCGTCGGCTCTTCCACCATCACCGGTTGAAAACGTCGTTCCAGCGCCGGATCTTTTTCAATATGTTTGCGGTACTCATCCAGCGTAGTTGCACCGATAGCCTGTATCTCACCGCGGGCTAAGGCCGGCTTAAGAATGTTAGACGCGTCAATGGCTCCTTCAGCGGCACCGGCACCAATCAAAGTGTGCAGCTCGTCGATAAATACTATGATATTTCCTGCCTGTTTAATTTCGCTAATTATTTTCTTAATTCGGTCTTCAAATTCACCGCGATATTTTGTACCGGCAACCATGGCCGCCAAGTCCAGGGCAACTACCCTTTTATCCGCCAAAATTTCCGGCACATCACCGCTGACAATTTTTTGAGCTAAACCTTCGGCAATCGCAGTTTTGCCAACACCGGGTTCCCCTACCAGCACCGGATTGTTTTTTGTTCGGCGACTTAGGATCTGAATAACCCGTTCTACTTCTTTTTGTCGGCCGATAACCGGATCAAGTTTATCCTCTTTTGCCAATTGATTTAAATCACGACTGAATTCGTTCAATGTGACCGTGTTACTGCAGCTACCGCCGGGACAGCCGGCCCCCGGTTGGTTTGGGTTATAGTTACTTCCGGCTTCACCTGCCGGTTGTCCTCCTCCCAGCATTTGTGCCAGCAGCTGTTGTACTCGATTCACATCGGCACCCATTGATGCTAAAACACGGGCTGCCACTCCTTCTCCTTCACTGATTAACCCCAGCAGCAGATGTTCAGTACCCACATAATTATGACCCATATTGCGGGCATGTAGTACAGCTAATTCAATAACCCGTTTACCTCTGGGAGTCAGTAATAACTCCTGTACGGCGGCTCCACCCTGGCCCGGTTCAACCAGCTCTTTCACCCTTTGTCTAACTTTATCGGCATCTATTCCTAATTTATTTAAGACTTGTGAAGCAACACCTGAGCCTTCTCTTATCAGGCCCAATAAAATATGCTCCGTACCGACATAAGGATAGTTCATGTTCCTTGCTTCTTCTTGAGCAAATGCCAATACTTTTCTTGCTCTCTCAGTAAACTTAGCAAACATTGTCAACACCTCCATACAACTAATAATTACTTTAACTTTTCCCTGACAATTTCTGCCCTTATAATGTCTCGCTCTTCTATGTTTAATACCCTTCCGGCCTTTTTAACCAAGTACGCCGGTTTAATGATCACACTTAGCTCATTTAACAGTTGCGGTGAAATGTTTTCAATAATGCCTAAATCCACACCTAAGCGTACGTCTGAAATTAGTTTCATTGCTTCACTAGAGGTAAGCAGTCGAGCATTTTTTAATGTGCCATAAGCTCTAAAAACCCTGTCCTCCAGCTGATATTTACGTTTACTATATAAAGCATTGCGGGCCGTTCTTTCATGCTCAATTATTTCTTTGATTACCAACACCAATTTATCTATAATCTCTTCCTCTGTTAAGCCCAATGTTACCTGGTTTGATATTTGATACAAATTGCCTGCAGCTTCCGTTCCTTCTCCATAAAGCCCGCGCACAGTTAATCCCAGTTTAGCTACCGTATTTATTACTCTGTTCACCTGGTTTAGCATGGTTATTCCGGGTAAATGCAGCATAACTGACGCTCTTAAACCGGTACCCACATTAGTAGGACAAGCAGTTAAATACCCCAATTGCTCTGAAAAGGCGTAGTCTATTGTTTGTTCTAAATAATCATCAAGCTCATTAGCCAAATCCCATGCCTTTTGCAGTTGCAGACCGGGCAGTAAACACTGAATGCGCAAATGATCTTCCTCATTGATCATAATGCTGATTATTTCATCATCGCTCAATACTACTGCCTTTTTTTCCGGATCTTTTAGCAAGTTCGGACTAATCAAATGTTTTTCCATTAAAATTTCTCTGTCTGTTTGTGACAATTCAGCTAATTTAACAAGCTCTAAATTGCCAAATCGCTCACTGGGTTTAGATATTGCCTGTTGAACATAATGAAAAACAGACTCTGCGTCTTCTTGTTTCATCAAGTGCGGAAAAGGTACATACGATGTGTTTCTGGCAATTCTTATCCGGCTGCTGATTACAATATCGTGTTCGGGGCCGTGACTATTCATCCATCCGGAATATGCATTATTAATCGTCTCTCTTAACCCCATGTTTAATCCTCCTTGTTCAATTTCTCTTCCAGTTGTTTGATTTGATCACGTAGCATAGCAGCCTTTTCAAACTCTTCTTTATTAACGGCTTGTTGTAATTTCCTTTTCAGATCCATTATCTCTTTTCTGATTCTGACTTTTCCACCCGTTCTTTTCGGTACCTTACCTGTATGCTGAATCGTCCCATGCACTCGCCTTACCAACGGTATAATTTGACTGTGAAAGGACTGATAACAGCTTGGACAGCCAAGTAACCCACCTTTAGCAAAGCTATTCTTTGATATGCCACACTTCGAGCAATTGTCATGGGTATCAATTTTGACAGCCTGACTGAAATCATTTTCGATTAAACTACCTAAAAACTTGTGTAGATTGAATTGGGGACTAAAACCCCATGCCTCCTGTTGCAATTCGTTAGCACAATATTCGCATATATTCATCTCCACTTTTTTGTTATTAATTACTTGTGTTAAATGTACCGTTGCCTGACGCTGATTACACCTTTCGCAAAGCATTGTCCAAACCTCTCTTCCTTATTAAGTTTAACTACTCATCTTCCGTTAACACTACCGCAATCATCGCCTTTAAAATATTGGCCCTAATTTTATCCCGCCAAGGCAGCTTAACATTTAATACGCCCCGTTCTAATGCCGAGCGCATAATTTTATATTCCCTTTTGGTGATGATCTCTTCGTTTAGCAGCCTCTGTAAAACAACATTGGCAGACTTTTGGCTAATACTATCGTTTATATATTGAAACAAATCACCTAACAAATCATTGTCATTCAAACGTATTTTTTCTATTTTTACATAGCCACCGCCACCCCGCCTGCTTTCAATAACATAACCGTGATTAATAGTAAAACGAGTAGATAAAACATAGTTTATTTGTGAGGGAACGCAATTAAACTGCTCTGCTAATTCATTTCGCTGAATTTCAATATACCCTTTGGGGCTGTTTTTTAACATATTGATTAAATAATGTTCAATTAAATCTGAAATATTAGCCATTGTTCCTACCACCCTGCTGTTATTCGTTTGACTTTGACTGACCTTAACCAAAGTATACCACCAAATTAACAATAATATGCAAATGTTAAAAAAGTGAATATTTTTTTATTTTGGTTAATATTGAACAAAAAATTAAAACTACGTTACCCTAGAATATAAAATCTATTGTTATTTATGACATTTTTAAATTATTTTATACTAAAAACAAAGAACGCCAGGTGCTATACCTGGCGTTCTTAAAAGTCAGTGGCTCCTCGAGTAGGATTCGAACCTACAACCTACCGGTTAACAGCCGGTTGCTCTACCGTTGAGCTATCGAGGAATATATATAAAATTCGGCGGCGACCTACTCTCCCAGGGCTCAAGCCCAAGTACCATCGGCCCTGCAGGGCTTAACTTCCGTGTTCGGGATGGGAACGGGTGTACCCCCTGCGGTATTGCCACCGAAAATATTGTTTTCATTCTTAGGCAGGCCTGTCTTACGGCCTGTTCGCTAGCGGTCTGCCAAGGCATTTACGCTCCGCAAACACGCCGGCACATATACTTGTACGAGCTCCGCCGCCTCCGGGTGCCTGCGGAACTCGGAGCAAAGCTCCTCGAACAGTCCTCGGCACTTACCCTCCGGCGGCGTCGCTCTTTGAATGCGCCGGCTTATCGTTTGCTCCGGCAAATGCCTTGGCGTTCAGTATCGTTGCAGGATACCATGTCTGCTGTTCCTTCAAAACTGTACAGCGAGTCAAGAAAAGCTTTCAGGTCAAGACCTCGACCTATTAGTACCGGTCAGCTAAACACATTACTGTGCTTACACATCCGGCCTATCTACCACGTAGTCTTCGTGGGGTCTTACTCTTACGATGGGAAACCTCATCTTGGAGGGGGCTTCGCGCTTAGATGCTTTCAGCGCTTATCCCTTCCGGACATAGCTACCCAGCTATGCCTCTGGCGAGACAACTGGTACACCAGCGGTCCGTCCAACCCGGTCCTCTCGTACTAGGGTCAGCTCTCCTCAAGTTTCCTACGCCTGCGACGGATAGGGACCGAACTGTCTCACGACGTTCTGAACCCAGCTCACGTACCGCTTTAATGGGCGAACAGCCCAACCCTTGGGACCTACTCCAGCCCCAGGATGCGATGAGCCGACATCGAGGTGCCAAACCTCCCCGTCGATGTGAACTCTTGGGGGAGATAAGCCTGTTATCCCCGGGGTAGCTTTTATCCGTTGAGCGACGGCTCTTCCACTCGATACCGCCGGATCACTAAGCCCTACTTTCGTACCAGCTCGACTTGTCAGTCTCGCTGTCAAGCTCCCTTTTGCCTTTACACTCTCTAGGCGCGATTTCCGTCCGCGCTGAGGGAACCTTTGGGCGCCTCCGTTACCCTTTGGGAGGCGACCGCCCCAGTCAAACTGCCCACCTGACACTGTCCTCGTACCGGCTTACGGCACTAAGTTAGAATTCCAATATCTCAAGGGTGGTATCCCACCGGCGACTCCACAAATACTGGCGTACTTGCTTCTCTGTCTCCCACCTATCCTGTACATGAAATACCGAAACCCAATGTCAAGCTGCAGTAAAGCTCCACGGGGTCTTTCTGTCCTGTCGCAGGTATCCGGCATCTTTACCGGAACTTCAATTTCACCGAGTCCCTCGTTGAGACAGTGCCCAAATCGTTACGCCATTCGTGCGGGTCGGAACTTACCCGACAAGGAATTTCGCTACCTTAGGACCGTTATAGTTACGGCCGCCGTTTACCGGGGCTTCAATTCAGAGCTTCGGGTCATTTCCCTAACCCTTCCTCTTAACCTTCCGGCACCGGGCAGGCGTCAGCTCCTATACGTCAGCTTTCGCTTTAGCAGGAACCTGTGTTTTTGCTAAACAGTCGTTTGGGCCTGGTCTCTGCGGCCTCTTCTCGCTCCGTTTGTTCTAACTTCACGATAATGAGGCACCCCTTCTCCCGAAGTTACGGGGTCATTTTGCCGAGTTCCTTAACGAGGGTTCTCTCGCGCGCCTTAGGATTCTCTCCTCGCCTACCTGTGTCGGTTTGCGGTACGGGCACCAACTTCCTCGTTAGAGGCTTTTCTTGGCAGTTTGGGATCGGCTACTTCGCTACTTTTTTTTCGCTCCCCTTCACCTCTCGGGCTTTTTGATAAGCGGTTTTGCCTACTTATCACCCTACGGGCTTGGACGCACTTTTCCAACCGTGCGCTTAGCCTACCCTCCTGCGTCACCCCATCCTTCAAACGGTCGTTGGTGGCATCGGAATCTCAACCGATTGTCCATCGCCTACGCCTTTCGGCCTCGGCTTAGGTCCCGGCTTACTCTGGGCGGACGAGCCTTCCCCAGAAAACCTTAGGCTTTCGGCGGGCAGGATTCTCACCTGCCTTTTCGTTTACTCATACCGGCATTCTCACTTCCCAACGCTCCACAGCTCCTTTCGGTACTGCTTCCGCGCGTTGGCAACGCTCCCCTACCTTTGAATGGTCCATACCATCCAAACCAAAGCTTCGGTGCATGACTTAGCCCCGTTACATTTTCGGCGCAGGGTCACTTGACCAGTGAGCTATTACGCACTCTTTGAATGATGGCTGCTTCTAAGCCAACATCCTGGTTGTCTCTGCAACCCCACATCCTTTCCCACTTAGCCATGCTTGGGGACCTTAGCTGTTGGTCTGGGCTGTTTCCCTCTCGACTACGAATCTTAGCACCCGTAGTCTGACTCCCGGGATTCAAGTGGCCGGCATTCGGAGTTTGATTGGGGTCGGTAACCGGTGAAGGCCCCTAGCCCAGTCAGTGCTCTACCTCCGGCACTCATTCCCGAGGCTAGCCCTAAAGCTATTTCGGGGAGAACCAGCTATCTCCGAGTTCGATTGGCTTTTCACCCCTACCCACAGCTCATCCGCCGCCTTTTCAACGACGGTCGGTTCGAGCCTCCACTGAATTTTACTTCAGCTTCACTCTGGCCATGGGTAGATCACCCGGTTTCGGGTCTACTTTAACGAACTATGCGCCCTCTTCAGACTCGCTTTCGCTACGGCTCCGGCTTTCCGGCCTTAACCTCGCTCGTTAAAGTAACTCGCCGGTCCGTTCTGCAAAAAGTACGCCGTCACGCTTTTAACGCGCTCCGACTGCTTGTAAGCACATGGTTTCAGGTTCTATTTCACTCCCCTCCCGGGGTGCTTTTCACCTTTCCCTCACGGTACTTGTGCACTATCGGTCGCTTTAGGTATTTAGCCTTGGCAGGTGGTCCTGCCGGATTCCCACGGGGTTCCACGTGTCCCGCGGTACTTGGGATACCTCTTTGGTTCGGTTATCTTTCGCCTACAGGAGTGTTACCTTCTGTGCTCCAGCTTTCCAGCTGTGTTCAGCTAGATAACCCAAATCCAATTCTTGAGGTCCCGCAACCCCGGCAATGCAAGCATTGCCGGTTTAGGCTACACCCCGTTCGCTCGCCGCTACTTAGGGTATCGAGTTTTCTTTCTTTTCCTCCGGGTACTTAGATGTTTCAGTTCCCCGGGTGCCCCCCGTTTAGCTATGGATTCACTAAACGGTGACGGGAGTTCGCTCCCGCCGGGTTGCCCCATTCGGAGATCTGCGGATCAACGCTTGTTTGCAGCTACCCGCAGCTTTTCGCAGCTTACCACGTCCTTCATCGGCCTAAAGCGCCTAGGCATCCACCATATGCTCTTACTATCTTGACCTGGTGAAATTGTTTCTACCTACTCTCGCTTCTCTTACTCGCTGTGCAGTTTTCAAGGAACATCTGGTGGAGACGAGCGGATTCGAACCGCTGACCCCCTGCTTGCAAGGCAGGTGCTCTCCCAGCTGAGCTACGCCCCCATTTTACTTTTGTGATACGTGAGTCGTCAGAGAAAAGAAATTAGCATTGCTAATTTCTTCTTACTCTCAGCTCTAACTTCTCACTTTTCAACTGGTGGGACTGGGTGGACTCGAACCACCGACCTCACGCTTATCAGGCGTGCGCTCTGACCGGCTGAGCTACAATCCCTTAATCCTTCAAAACTGAACAGTGCAAAGAGATGAATGATCGACCTAGGAGCGAGAGGTAACACCTTGTCTCCTCTCAGTTACTCCTTAGAAAGGAGGTGATCCAGCCGCACCTTCCGATACGGCTACCTTGTTACGACTTCACCCCAATCATCGACCCCACCTTCGACGGCTCTCTCCTCTTGCGAGGTTAAGTCACCGGCTTCGGGTGTTGTCGACTTTCGTGGTGTGACGGGCGGTGTGTACAAGGCCCGGGAACGTATTCACCGCAGTATGCTGACCTGCGATTACTAGCGATTCCTACTTCATGCAGGCGAGTTGCAGCCTGCAATCCGAACTGGGACCTGCTTTCTGGGATTCGCTCCGCCTCACGGCTTCGCTGCCCTCTGTACAGGCCATTGTAGCACGTGTGTAGCCCAGGGCATAAGGGGCATGATGATTTGACGTCATCCCCACCTTCCTCCGTTTTGTCAACGGCAGTTCCGTTAGAGTGCCCAACTTAATGATGGCAACTAACGGTAAGGGTTGCGCTCGTTGCGGGACTTAACCCAACATCTCACGACACGAGCTGACGACAACCATGCACCACCTGTCTCTCCGTCCCATAAGGGAACTCCCTATTTCTAGGGATGGCGGAGGATGTCAAGCCCTGGTAAGGTTCTTCGCGTTGCGTCGAATTAAACCACATGCTCCACCGCTTGTGCGGGCCCCCGTCAATTCCTTTGAGTTTTAGTCTTGCGACCGTACTCCCCAGGCGGAGTGCTTAACGCGTTTGCTACGGCACTGAAGGGGTCGATACCTCCAACACCTAGCACTCATCGTTTACGGCGTGGACTACCAGGGTATCTAATCCTGTTTGCTCCCCACGCTTTCGCGCCTCAGCGTCAGTTACAGGCCAGGAAGCCGCCTTCGCCACGAGTGTTCCTCCTGATATCTACGCATTTCACCGCTACACCAGGAATTCCACTTCCCTCTCCTGCACTCAAGCTAACCAGTTTTAGAGGCATGCTGCAGGTTAAGCCTGCAGGTTTCACCTCTAACTTAGTTTGCCGCCTACGCGCCCTTTACGCCCAGTAATTCCGGACAACGCTCGCCCCCTACGTATTACCGCGGCTGCTGGCACGTAGTTAGCCGGGGCTTTCTCGTATGGTACCGTCATTATCTTCCCATACAACAGAGGTTTACAGTCCGAAGACATTCTTCCCTCACGCGGCGTTGCTCCGTCAGGCTTTCGCCCATTGCGGAATATTCCCCACTGCTGCCTCCCGTAGGAGTCTGGACCGTGTCTCAGTTCCAGTGTGGCCGGTCACCCTCTCAGGCCGGCTACCCATCGTCGCCTTGGTAGGCCTTTACCCCACCAACTAGCTAATGGGACGCGGACTCATCTATCAGCGGTATCCCCTTTCAACATCAGAACTTGTGTCCCGATGTTCGTATCCGGTATTAGCCCCTGTTTCCAAGGGTTATCCCGGTCTGATAGGCAGATTATCCACGCGTTACTCACCCGTCCGCCGCTAAGTAATCGGCAATTCCGTCCGAAAACTTCATTGCCGATCCTTCGCTCGACTTGCATGTGTTAGGCACGCCGCCAGCGTTCGTCCTGAGCCAGGATCAAACTCTCCGTGAAAAATTATCTCAGAAAGCTTTTTCCAAGCTCTGCGTTATCCTGAATTACTCATCTTCTTAAACGAGTGTTTCCTTGCATTCATCTCTTGCTCACTGTTCAGTTTTCAAGGATCCGTAATTTTGGATTATTTTAGCTTGCCCTTAACGGCAAATATTAATTTATCATATTTTATGTTTTTTTGCAACTGTTAATTTTATACGTAGTAAACAAAAAATTTAAGCATTCCCAAACATGTTATCGTTCCAGTCACAAATGTAATATTAGCACAGTCTCAAATAGTTTGTCAATAAAAATTTGAACCCCGGTTTAATCCCGGGGTCTCATTAACGGAAACAGTATCACATCTCTAATGGATGATGAGTTGGTAAGCAACATTACCAAACGGTCAATACCGATTCCTAATCCCCCTGCCGGCGGCATCCCATATTCTAACGCCTGAATGTAATCCTCATCCATCATATGGGCCTCATCGTCGCCGCCTGCTCTCTTTTCAAGTTGTTGTTGAAAACGTTGCTTTTGATCTATGGGATCGTTTAATTCTGAAAAAGCATTAGCTATTTCGCGACCGTATATAAAAAGTTCAAATCGGTAAGTTAAATTAGGATTGTCCTTTTTGCGTTTAGCCAGCGGTGATATTTCTACCGGGTAATCTAAAATAAAGGTGGGTTGAACTAATTTTGGTTCAACCATCTCTTCAAACACTTTATTAAGCACACTGCCCCAAGTGTCATTATCTTCTACTTCTAAGTTCAGTTCTTTTGCCTTCATTCTGGCTTCTTCGTCCGTTTTAATCACGGTAAAATCTAAGCCACTGTATTCTTTGACGGCTTTCAACATCGGCAGTCTTTTCCAAGGTGTCGCTAAATTAATTTCCTGTTCTTCATACTTAATAGTAGTAGTACCCAAAACTTTCTTGGCTACTGTACTGATCAAGTTTTCAGTAATCTCCATCATATCTTCATAATCGCCATAAGCTTGATACAATTCCAACATGGTAAATTCAGGGTTGTGCTTAGTTGATATGCCTTCATTTCTAAAATTACGATTTATTTCGTAAACCTTTTCAAAGCCGCCAACCAAAAGCCTTTTTAAGTATAATTCAGGAGCAATGCGCAAGTATAAATTCATATCCAATGCATTATGGTGAGTAATAAAAGGTCTGGCTGTAGCACCACCGGCAATAGGATGCATCATTGGGGTTTCTACTTCTAAAAAGTTTAGTTCATCCAAATAATTGCGGATTTCCTTGATAATTTTGCTTCTGGTAATAAAAGTCTTTTTTACCTCGGGATTAACGGTAAGGTCTACATATCTTTGACGATACCGCAGATCTACGTCTTTCAAACCGTGCCATTTTTCCGGTAAAGGACGCAGTGATTTAGCTAACAAGGTCAAGTCGGTAATTGAAACAGTAATTTCACCGCGACGGGTTTTAAATACCGTTCCTTCAATACCGATAATATCTCCAATGTCCAGTTTTTCAAACAGCCGGTAGTTGTCCTCACCCAAATCATTTAACCGCGCATAGATTTGAATGTTTCCTGATACATCTTGTAAATTGGCAAAACTGGCTTTGCCATGACCTCTTTTAGCCATAATTCTTCCGGCTAATCTCACATTTTTACCTTCATATTGCTCAAATTGATCAATAATTTCTTGAGCCATATGCTCACGTGGATATTTACCGCCATAAGGCTCAATGCCGTTTCGCTGCAATTCTGTTAGCTTTTCTCTGCGTACTCGCATTAATTCATTAAGTTCTTCCGTGTTTGCCATATATAACCTCCGAAATCCAAGAGATTTAAATTTAGAGAATATCTAAAATTTGATATTTAATTACACCGGCGGGCACTTCAACTTCAACAATATCTCCTTTTTTACGCTGCAAAATCGCTTTTCCTACCGGCGATTCATTAGATATCTTATTCGCAGTGGGATCGGCCTCTACCGAACCGACTATTGTATATTTAAGCTCATCCCCAAATTCCAAGTCTTTTAACAGCACTGTTGAGCCTAAAGTAACAACTTCTTTTCCTATATCCTCATCTTCAATTACTTTAGCATTGCGCAGCATTTTTTCCAAGGTAATTATACGCCCCTCAATAAAGGCCTGCTCGTTTTTGGCATTCTCATACTCTGAGTTTTCAGAGATATCACCAAATTCAATAGCCTGCTTAATGCGTTGCGCAATTTCTCTCCGCTTTACGGTTTTTAAATTTTCTAATTCCTCTTCCAATTGTTTTAAGCCCTCAAGCGTTAAAATAATTTCTTTTTCTTTCATAATTTGCTCTACTCCTATCTCTATGTAGATGAATTACTTATCAATCAATATATGTTATTTATACTTCATTATTCACAGTAAAAAACCCCATAGTATGCTGAAAGCACTGCAAAAACCAATCTTTTGCAGTGCTGACAATGCTCCACATTTGTCTAACACATTATAAGGTCAGCTTCAATATTTGTCAAGACACCGAAACAAAGTTGTTTCTAGCCGCTCTTATGAAGCCTTGTTTTTTACATTTCTTTTAATCCGCCTTATTTGCTCATCTGTTACGGCACGCTCAAAAGTGCGCAGACCTGCCAGCTTAAAACCGTGTTTTTTAGCAATATTATTAATTTCTTCCACTTTAGCCACCGTTAAGTCTCTGCCTAAAGAAAAAGATTCATATCTGCCTTCCAAAGAAAGCATCATTGTTTCTGCCATACAAGCATAAGAGGTGCCGCGCGGAAACCCGAAATCAAGGTTAAAATTAACATTGCCGGGGACATCAACTACTCCCCCTTCAATTACCAGCACGTCGTCTCGCTGTTCAACCACCCGTTTAGAAACATCACGGGGACGAGCAACATCACAGATTACCGAGCCGCTTTGTAAATATTCAGGCTCAATTATGGTGTCTACACTGTTTGTCACGGTAATAATAATATTGGCCGTCTTAAGCGCTTTTCTTATATCAGAAGTAACCACTGCCGCAGTACCTGTTTCGTACAATATTTTTTGAGCCAAATTATGTAATTTTGATTTATCTCTACCTACTAAGGTTAAATGTTTAACTTCGCGAGCCATGATCAGCGAACAAACCTTGCCAATAGAACCGGTGGCACCGATAACAACCAAATGACTGTTTGCCAGGTCATGTCCCATCAATTGCGCAGCCCGTTTAGTGCCTTCAATCGCAGTAGCCACAGTATATGTATTTCCGGTAGTAACCGGAATATTTAAATTATTGGCTATTGTAATGCCGGCATCACCTACTACGGAAGTAAAAGCCCCTAACCCTACAATTTTGGCACCAAGTTTTTCTGCCACCTTGCCGGCCTGAATAATTTTATTAATTACAAGCTCTTGATTTAGATTCATTATCTGTTTTGCAGTAAGCGGGCAAGCAATAAACCAGCCTTCTGCTTCCTTCCCTTCTAACGACCTAACACCTGTAATGTGAGAAGCTTTAAAAGGCGGTATCAGCTGGAGTGCTTTTTCTACAATGACATCCGGCATATATTTGGCAATGCTAAATTTTCTGGATACGTCTGATACATCCAAGGGGTGAATAATAAAGGCAAATTTTTCCACAGGCTTCCCCTCCATAAAATTATCCCCGCTTAATAGCTTTCACTATCCCAACAACCATATCACACTCAACATATATATTTTCTTTGATGGGAGATTTACCTATCGGTAAGCCAATCACTTCCTTATCCAGAACCGCTTCAATCAGCTTTATCCTCTTGTCTGAACCAATCACAATTGTTTGTTCACAAGCTTGAAATTTTGAGATCACCGACATGATTGTATTTACTAAATCTAATCCACTGCTACTTTTAACCAGATCCCACCTTTCCTGCTCCGTTAACAGATAGATTACATCTACTCCTTCTTTTTCCAAAGCAGCAGTTAACTCTTCTTTATTGGCAATTGGAAAACCAACCACACCGATACTCTTGCCCTTTCTTATTTCTCCAATATTTTCCAACCGGGAAATAAAAGTACGGTCTATCCCCGTCCGTGCTGCTGTATCAGTTTGGGACAAGCCGTCTGCACGCATTTGTAACAAACTGCTAATGGTATTAAATATTTTTTTCTTGCTGATAATTTTGTTGCCAATTCTAATTAAATCCATAACAATGCAACCTTTATCAGAAAATTTGTGCACAATTTTGTGTACAGTTATATTTTAGCAAAGCATCCTGGTTATTGCAATTAAGCGCTTTTAATTTTAATTAATAAAAAGGTGCTTTAAGCACCTTTCATAAAGCCAATAAAATCGCTTTTAATTCCGCAGATGTTTTTGCTTGGTTAATGCGTTGGCGCAGTTGGGCAGCGCCGGGAAAACCTTTTGTATACCAAGCGGCATGTTTACGCATTTCCCTTACCCCGATATATTCTCCTTTATCTGCAACAATTAAATTTAAGTGGCGAATTGCCATATTTATTCGCTCTTGAGGATCAGGATCAGGTAACAACTCACCGGTTTCCAGATAGGTAATTGTTTGTTTGAAAATCCAAGGATTGCCCATTGCCGCCCGACCGATCATTACGGCATCACATCCGGTCAATTCAATCATTTTAGCTGCATCCTGAGGTCTTTTAATATCGCCGTTTCCAATCACCGGTACGTTAACCGCTTCTTTAACTTGGCGGATGATTTCCCAATCAGCTTCTCCGCTATAGAATTGTTCTCTGGTACGCCCATGCACCGTCACTGCTGCCGCACCTGCTTCTACTACACTGATTGCCAACTCAACGGCATTGATATTTTTCTCATCCCAGCCTTTACGCATTTTTACGGTAACCGGCTTATCTGTCGATTGCACAACGGCCTTGACAATTCTATAAGCCAGCTCAGGATCTTTCATCAGTGCACAACCTTCATTATTTTTGACAATTTTGGGAGCGGGGCATCCCATATTAATGTCTATAATATCTGCGCCTCGATCCGCTACAATTTTAGCAGCGCGCACCATGTATTCCGGATTAGCTCCGAATATTTGTACCCCAAGCGGCCTTGGCTCTTGACTAAATTCCACCATATCCATTGTCTTTTTGTTTCCATAAAGTAGCGCCTGGTCACTGATCATCTCGGTAAATACTAAGCCACAGCCCATCTCTCTGGCGATTAAACGAAAAGCCCGGTCAGTAACTCCGGCCATCGGAGCGGAGAATACTTTATTTGCTAACTTAACTTTCCCTATCTGCATTATAATCAACCCTTGTTGCGATTATATATTAATCGCAAACCAATCAAGGTTAAGTCAGGTTCAACTATATCAATCGTTGCGGATTCTTGGGCAATTAAATCAGCCAACCCCCCGGTGGCCAGCACTTTGCATTCACCTAATTCAACTTTAAACCGGCGAACAATTTCATCCACTAAGCCGGTATAACCAAAAATAATGCCGGCCTGCATGCTATGAACGGTATTTTTGCCAATCACTGATGACGGCTTCTTTAATTCCACTCGCGGTAATTTTGCTGCCTTTCTAAACAACGCCTCTGTTGAAATGTCAATCCCCGGAGCGATAGCGCCGCCAAGGTATTCCCCTTTCTCACTGACTGCAGTGAAAGTTGTAGCGGTACCAAAATCCACAATTATTAACGGCCCACCGTATAAGTTATAGCCGGCAATAGCATTGGCAATAAGGTCTGATCCCACTTCCCGAGGGTTATCCATTTTGATCGGTAGGCCCGTTTTAATGCCCGGACCGACTATGATCGGCTTAATGTTAAAATAGCTTTGACACATTCTTTCTAAATTACCCATCAGTGGCGGTACTACAGAAGAAATAACAATCGCCTTAACTTTGCTAGCTTCTAAATTAGCTTGCCGAAACAAAGCAAGCAGTAAAATACCGTATTCATCAGCCGTGTGTTCCTGCCGGCTTGATATCCGCCAACGGGCAACTAGCTCATCATCTTTAAAAACACCAAATACAATGTTAGTATTGCCTACATCAACAGCCAGTATCATGAAAATGCCTCCACCTGACAAATTACTTAAACAATTTTACCAAAGCAAATATAACTGTGCAACTTGCTTTAAAACTCTCTTTGGCTACCCAGTCTTTTGGCAATGGCATAGGATAGCATGCCGGCCAATAAACCTTTAACTAAATCTAAAGCGATAAAAACCAGCATGCCGCTGATTAGCTGCCATAAAGCAACTGCATTGCCCAAATAGAAATTTAGCATTATATAAGAGTAAGGTAACCCGATAATATAAATCACTGCAATACCGGCAATCATGGCGACAATATAATGCCTTAGGCCGGCCCCTTTACTTTTGCGGCTCAAAAAACCGCTGACGTAGGCCGCCGGTATGTAACCCAGTACAAAACCAAAAGTTGGTTTTAACACATACAGGGGGCCGCCGTATGGTTCGGTAGCAAATATCTGAAAGCCAACCAATCCCATAAGCAAGTAAACCAGCATGCTTAAAGCGCCAAGCCTAGCACCCAGAATGCCGCCGGCCAAAACAGCCATAAAGGGCAACATGCTAAAAGGAATCGTTCCTAAAACAAGCGGGTAAAATCGAAACACAACCGCTACAACTGCCGTTGCCGCTACCATCATTGCGGTTAGCGTCATTTCTCTGGTTTTTAGTTTAATCACACTCACCCCTACCCAATTAATGATAATAAAATCATGGTAATTTATAATCTTAAAGATACATCCCCGGATAGAAAGGTACGCAAGCTGCCGTCATCCATCCTCAACACCAGCGCTCCGCTGTTAGAAACGCCTTCTATCCAACCGTGATAGCTGCCACGAATTGTTTCTACTTTGGCATGACAGTGCTGCGATATGCACCATGTGCGCCATTGTTTTAAAATCGGTTCAAAGCCGTCCTGTTGCCATTTAATATACAGCCGCTCTAATTGACGCAAAACTTCCTGGAAAAGTTTTACTCTTGCTACCGGTAAGCCACCGGCTTCTTTTAATGAGGTTGTCTTTTCTCTTATCTCTTTGGGCCAATCAGAAAATGATGAATTTACATTAATGCCGATCCCTAGCACGACATAGCGAACCCGATCTGCCTCCGCGCCGATTTCCACTAAAATACCGCATATTTTTTTGCCGTCAATCAGCAAATCATTTGGCCACTTAATGCCGCTTCTTAAGCTGCATGTGTTTTCGATGGCTCTTGCCACCGCTACTGCCGATAGCATACATATTTGGGGAATTTCCCCCGGGCTTAAGTTTGGATATAAAATAACAGAAAATAAAATATCTTTACCCGCTTGAGAAAACCATTTTCGACCTAAGCGGCCTTTTCCGCCAACCTGCTGCTCAGCAACTACCACCGTTCCCTCTTGAACACCTTGGGCAGCCATTTTCTTCGCTTCCTCATTTGTTGAAGTCAATTGATGGTGGTGAATAATTTTGCTGCCAAAAATATTGGTGTTTAAGTTGTTACCCACTTCCAAGGGATACAGAACATCAGGAGTATTAATTAATCTATATCCTCGCCGAGGCTGGGTTTCTATTTCATAACCCTCTTGTTTTAATGCTTTGATATGCTTCCATACCGCCGTGCGGGAAATAGAAAAATGTCGGCATATTTCCTCCCCTGATACCCATTCATTTTTATTTGTCTTTAACACTTTTAATATATTGCCTTTCATCAATATCCCCTACCTAAGCGCAAATGTCAACCTGTTGTTTGTTAATGGTTAACCATAAAGATAAATATTTAGTTGTCGGGAACACCCGGCAACTAATGTTTTATTTAATTTCTTCTATGTCCAGACTAATATCTAGTGCTTTAGCGGAATGAGTTATTGCGCCGACTGAAATTAGATTAACCCCGCTTTTAGCTACGGCAACAACCGTCTCCTCTGAAATTCCTCCGGAAGCTTCTACCAGCGCCCGACCGTTAATTAGCTCTACAGCCTCTTTCATAAGAGAAGGCTCCATATTATCCAGCATAATAATGTCTGCTTTGGCCATCAGTGCTTCTTCCACACCGGCCAGTTCTTGCACTTCTACCTCTATTTTTACTGTATGGGGGTTATTGCGCCTGGCCAAGTTAATCGCATTGCTAATTCCCCCGGCAGCCTTTATATGATTATCTTTGATCAAAATTGCATCGTAAAGACCAAAGCGGTGGTTGTAACCGCCTCCAACGCGCACTGCATATTTTTCCAGCATTCTTAAACCCGGTGTGGTTTTTCTGGTATCTACTATCCGCACAGGATACATACAAACCAAATCCACCAAAACTGCCGTTTTGGTAGCAATTCCCGATAAGCGTTGCAAAAAGTTTAATGCCAGCCGTTCTCCCGTTAATATCGCCCGGGCACTGCCTCTTACTTCCGCCAAAACGGTACGTGGCTCAACTTTATCCCCGTCTTTTACTTTAGCTATAAACTTAATTTGGGGATCCAGATATTTAAAAACGCGCTCAGCCACTTCTATGCCGGCAATTACACCGCTTTCTTTAGTATGAATAATTCCTACCGTTTTAGCTGTCTTAGGTACTATGCTGTTGGTAGTAATATCCCCTGTTCCGATATCCTCCTCTAAGCATCTTTTTATGAGATCATCCAAAAGCAAAGAATTAAAATCCATGACATTCTCTCCTATCGCCTGATAATTATGTGTTTTTCCCAAGAGGAGGCTGTTTCAGGAAAGTCCAGTCTAAAATGACCACCCCTACTTTCGGTACGCATCATCGCCGCCTCGGCGATCAATCGGCCCACATCCAACATATTGCGCAGCTCCATCTCTTCCGAATTTCTGCAGCGATGAGTTTTCAACCACTCATAGCGATTAAAAAATGCCAGTGCCTCCGTTAACCGTTGCACCGTGCGCAACGGCCCAACATTTTCTGCCATTGTCAATTTTAGTTCTTGACGAATGGCTGTGTAATCACCTGCCGGTTCTCGGAGGGTATCATTTTTAAATTTCGGGTATTTAACAGTGCCCCGATTTTTACAGCTTCTTTCTTTGGCAATTTTTTCTATAATGCGTCGGCCAAATACCAAACCGTCCAACAGGGAATTGCTTGCCAATCGATTTGCTCCATGCACCGCTAAACAAGCCACTTCCCCGCAGGCATATAAATTTTTGATGGAAGTTTGCCCGTCATGATTTGTTTTTACGCCGCCCATGGCATAATGGGCGGCCGGAGCAACCGGAATCATATCACGAGTAATATCCAAACCATAGCGCAAACATGTTTTGGTAATGTTAGGAAAACGCTCTTTTATTTTTTCAGCAGGTAAGTGCGTTAAATCTAAATAAACGCAATTCTGACCGGTTGCCTTCATCTCGGAAAGAATGGCCCGGGATACAATATCCCTGGGGGCCAGTTCTGCCATACCATGATAGCGAGGCATAAAGCGCTCTCCGTTGCTGTTGCGCAATATGGCTCCTTCGCCCCGAACAGCCTCCGAAATTAAAAACCTCGGTGCTTCTTGAAGTACCAGTGCAGTGGGATGAAACTGAATAAATTCCATGTCCATTACTTCTGCACCGGCTCGATAGGCGATAGCGACACCATCACCTGTTGCCACTTCCGGGTTAGTTGTATAACGGTAAAGTTGGCCGCAACCCCCGGTAGCCAAAATTACCGAATCGCTCCAAAAAATACGGTACTTTCCGGAAATCTCATCAAAGGCCAGTACACCATAGCAGATATTGTCTTGAACCAGTAAATCTACTGCAAAGTGCTGTTCTAAAATTCTCACTTTGCTCTTTTCCGTAACCTGCTCCATCAAAGTGCGCATTATTTCTGCACCGGTGGCATCTCCATGGGCATGAAGTATTCGCTTTTTACTGTGAGCACCTTCCTTAGTAAATGCTAATTCACTGCCGACCCGGTCAAAATTTGCTCCCATATCTATTAGTTCTTGAACCCGTTTCGGGCCCTCATTAACCAGTATTTTAACTGCGTTCACATCACATAAACCGGCTCCGGCCATCAGTGTATCTTTGTAATGTAATTCCGGTGAATCGTTCTTACTCAGTGCGGCAGCAATGCCACCCTGAGCCCGACCGGTGTTGCTGTCGACCATTGTGCGCTTAGTGAGCAAAGTTACTTCAATACCTTTTTCCGCTGCTATATAGGAGGAGTATAAGCCGGCGATACCTCCGCCTATAATCAGCAGTTCGGTATGCTCCTGGGACAAATGGTCGCTGTCAAAATTCACTAAATATTGGCCTTTCATTGAGATTCCCCCTAATTACCGGCAAGTTAGTTTACTGCCAGCATTCTTTCCAAAGAAACTAACGCCTTCTCGCGCACTTCTTGAGGCACAGTTACCCGGGGGGACATAGTCTCTAAAGCCTGTTTTAGCAAAGGCAACGTGGTTAGTTTCATATCTTTGCACAATAATTTACTGCTTAGCAAATAAAACTTTTTATCAGGATTTTGCTTCTGCAGTTGATGTAATATCCCTTCTTCCGTGCCGATAATAAATTCCTGAGCGTTACTTTCTTTGGCATATCTCAGTATTCCCGAGGTACTGGAAACATAATCAGCAAGTTCTGATACCTCCGGTCTGCATTCCGGGTGCATCAGCACAACGGCATTAGGATACTTGTTTTTTGCAGCAAGTAAATCTTCTACGGTAATATCGTTATGCACGGGGCAATACCCCTCCCAAACGGTCACTTCCCGCTGGGCTTGTCTGGCGGCATAAATGCCTAAATTACGGTCCGGTACAAATAAAATATCCTTTTCCGGCGGAATTGACTGAATTATCTTAACTACGTTTGCGGAAGTACAGCAGATATCGCTTTCTGCCTTTACATCTGCCGAAGAATTTACGTATGTGACCACTACGGCATTGGGCATTTCTTTTTTCTTTTCGCGCAAAGCTTGTGCAGTAACCATATCTGCCATGTCACATCCCGCTTCGGCTACCGGCAATAGCACCGTTTTTTCGGGACTTAAAATAGCAGCACTTTCCGCCATAAAGTGTACACCGCAAAACACAATAACCTCTGCATCTGTTTTCGCAGCTGTACGGGACAATTCTAACGAATCACCCACAAAGTCTGCTATTTCCTGAATCTCAGGCTTTTGATAATAATGAGCCAGTATAATGGCCTTGCGCTTTTGTTTTAATTTGTTGATATCGTCCCACAGCTGTCTCACATTATCATCAAATTGCAATTAATACAACTCCTTTTTTTATTTTTCTTGATCTTCTATTATTTTTCTGATAATGTCAACAGTCTATTTTATACTTACTGTGGGTGATAAAGGCAATGCAGCCCCGTTGTTGTGTTACGGCAAAAGAGTCTGTTAGCATTCCAGAATGATATTGTCAATTAACCTGGCCCGGCCAAATTTAGCAGCCACCGCTAACAAAACCCGGCCTTCCAATACTGCTATGTCCTTTAAATCTGGCAGAGAATATAGCTCAACATAATCTAATTCAGCTAATGGTTCACTGTTAATTTTATCAGTTACCAACTTGCGAATAGCTTTGGCATCGCGCTCTCCCTGTTGCACTTTCCCCTCGGCCAATTTTAAACTTTTATATAAAATAGTGGCAGCCTTTCTTTCTTCTTTATTTAAGTATACATTTCGGGAGCTCATAGCTAAACCGTCAGCTTCACGCACAATGGGAACGGTAATTATCTGGGGCCCTAAGTGCAAATCTCGCACCATTCTTTCGATTACAACTACCTGCTGAGCATCTTTTTGCCCAAAATATGCTCTGTCGGGCCGGACAATATTGATAAGTTTAGTCACTACTGTGGCTACACCGGTAAAATGCCCCGGTCTGCTGCGTCCACACAACTTTCCGGTTATGCTTTCTCCAACCACGACCCGCGTATTAAACCCGGTTGGGTACATTTCCTCAGCGGTGGGAGCAAATATTACGTCCACGCCGACACCCTCAGCCAGCTTAGCATCCCGTTCTAAATCCCTTGGGTAGCTGGCAAAATCTTCTTGAGGGCCAAACTGCAATGGGTTGACAAAAACACTGGTGACAACAACATCACATTGTTCTACCGCTTTTTTCATCAATGACAAGTGTCCCTCATGAAAATAGCCCATGGTAGGAACCAAACCGACAATTTTTCCGTTGGCTCTTGCTTTGTTCAGATACTGCTGTAGCTCGTAAATGGTATTAATAATAATCAAATTCACTCACCTCAGGGAATTTATGTAGCCTATAATTTTTTTAATTCTTCTTCCGGCATAGAATAGGAGTACTCTGCTGCCGGGAATTGACGCTGTTTAACTTCATCCCGGTAACTTTGCAAAGCAGTTATTATTTGCTCCCCAATATTGGCATAACGCTTGACAAATTTGGGTTTAAAACCTTGAGTTATACCTAAAAGGTCTTGTATTACCAGCACCTGACCGTCGCAGTGCACCCCGGCGCCAATACCAATCGTCGGTATGTTTAATTCTTCAGTAACTTTTTTACCTAACTCTTCCGGAATACATTCTAAGACGATCATAAAAGCTCCTGCCTGTTCCAATGCTTTAGCGTCATTAAGAAGCTTAGTGGCAGCACTGGCGTCTTTCCCTTGTACTCTGTAGCCGCCAAATTGGTGTACCGACTGGGGGGTTAGTCCAAGATGCCCTACTACCGGTATACCGGCATCGGTTATCGCTTTAACGGCATCACAAATTTCCTGCCCGCCTTCCAGTTTTATTGCCTTAGCCCCACCCTCCTGAAAAATCCGGCCGGCATTGCGCAGCGCATCCTTTACTGACAAGTGGTAAGATAAAAAGGGCATATCGGCAACGACAAAAGTTCTCTTCACACCTCGTACTACCGCTTTGGTGTGATGCACTATATCATCCACGGTTACCGGAATGGTTGTATCGTATCCCAGCATAACATTGCCTAAAGAATCCCCCACTAAAATCATATCAATGCCGGCGCTTTCTACCAATACGGCAGTAGAATAATCGTAAGCCGTCACCATAGTAATGGGCTCTTTTTGCTCTTTCATTTTGAAAAAATCTAAAACGGTTAAAGGTTTGCTCATTTATCTCCCTCCAATATTTTAATTAATTCCGCTGACGTTTTTTTGTCAATAGAGCCTTTACTTACTGCTATTTCTATCGTCAAACGCCCTAACATTTGATATGTCTTTTTATATATGGGGTTTATTTCCCTTAATGCCTGCAGGTGTTTGTTTAAAGTTATTCCGTCCCCCCGTTCAATCGGGCCGGTTAATGCCTTTATAGGGCCTGCTTTTTTTATATTGTTTATGGTGCCCTGAATTAACGGCAGTAACGCCTCTACAGCCTGTTTATTTTCCAAACCAAGTTCCTTTAACATTGATGTTGCCAGATACACGGTAGCAGTCAAATAGTTGGATGCCACTACAGCAGCGGCATGATAAAGCGGTTTATCCTCTTTTTTTATGGTAAAGGCCGTTCCCTTAAGATCCTGTACAACAACATGCAGCACAGCCAAAGCTTCAGCTTCTCCCTCTAAGGCAAAATATGACCCGGGTAAGTTACTGATGGCGGTTTTTACATCGGCAAAAGATTGCAGCGGGTGAAATGAAGCTACTTTGGCACCAAACTTTTGGGCCACTTCAACTGCCGTTGCCGGTAACGAACCGCTGGTATGAGCAACTATTTGACCGCTTCTATAACCACCATCGGCAGCAATGCTTTGGGCGGCGGCAGTTATTTCCCGATCCGGGGTGGTAATAAAGATAATGTCAGCAGCCGTAACTTCAGATGCCTTTTCTGAGTAGCGGACATTTAAACGCTGCCCCAGTTTTTGAGCAGACCTTAACGTTCGACTGGCTACACCTACAATTGGATAACCGGCATTATTTAAAGCTACTGCTAATGCCGAGCCAACCTTTCCTGCCCCCACTATTGCTACAGAAGGTTTCGCCATTTAATCCCTCCGGTTTAAATAATATTTATAATTTGCTCAAAAAAGCAAAAACGACTCCGAGAAACCGGAGTCGTGAGATTACTTGGTTTGCGCCGCGCCTTTCGGCCGGTAGCAAATCTTATACTACCAATCTTAAAAAATCTATTACGATAGTATAAATAGATCAACACCTGGTTTCCGTCTCGGTCCAAATGATCCAAGCGGTTTATTTTATCTCAAAATTATTTAGCTAGCAAACATATAAGCGACCCAGAGGTACAGTTCAGCTGATACCGCCCTCGCAGGGTTATTTTAGCATATCCTGTCAATGTTAAGCAACCAAATTGTTAAAAACCTGTTTAAATTTCGTTCAAAGCTTTCTGATAGGCCTCATAAGCCTGCGTTCCGAAAGTCACTATGATTACTTCTTCCGGCCGTTCCTCTTCGGCTAAGAATTTTTTAATCTCAGCAATGGCAATTTTGGCCGCCCTTTCTAAAGGGAATCTATACGCGCCCGTGCTAATTGATGGAAAGGCAATGGTTTTAATCGGGTACTGAGCGGCTAATTTTAGGCTGTTCCGATAGCATCGGGCAAGCAGTTCATCTTCTCCGTTATTGCCTCCCTTCCATATGGGGCCAACGGTATGAATTACCCACTTAGCCGGCAGCTTATATCCTTTTGTTATTTTAGCCTCCCCGGTTGGACAGCCGTTTAATTTTCGGCATTCTTCCAAAAGTTCAGGTCCTGCCGCCCGGTGAATGGCACCGTCAACACCGCCGCCTCCCAGCAGGCTGTTGTTGGCAGCATTAACAATGGCATCCACCTGTTGCTTTGTGATATCACCTTGAATAACCTTTAATCTTTGTGACAAGCTCTTCACCCCCTAGTTTATTTTATAAATTTCCTGTGTTAAGCGCAGTTCTTCTGCCAATTCTTTTGCCGTTTTGCCGCCGGCAACTTTCAAGTCAGGATTCAAATCCGCCAACGGAACCATTACAAAAGCTCGCTCAGCCATTCTGGGGTGCGGCAGTACTAACTCTTTTGTGTTCATAGTAATGTCTCCGTATAACAGCAGATCAAGATCCAGCGTCCTTGGACCCCATTGCACAGTTCTTACCCGGCCCAAATCTTTTTCTATTTGCAACAACTTTTGTAGCAATTCTTTTGCCGGCAGAACAGTTTCAATTTCGGCAACGGTATTCAAAAACCAGTCCTGCTCCGTGTAACCCCACGGTGCGGAGGAGTACAGCGGTGCCACTTTCAGTATCCGTATCTCTGCCGGTATTTCCAAGAGCTTTAAGGCCATATTAATATTTTTTTCTTTTTCTCCTAGGTTACTGCCAATACCAATATATGCTTTTGTCATTTTTAAACCTCTTTTGCCGTTCTTGTTATTTCTACCGCCATATAAGCAAAAGCGCCGGCTATCGGTGCCTGTGGCTTTTTAACCCGTACGGTAATTTTTTCTAAGGCAAAATCTTTAATTAAGCGCTCGGCAATGTTTTCTGCTAACGCCTCAATCAACTTGTATTTATTACCGGTCACGATCTCCCGCACTTGACGATAAACATCGGCATAACTGATAGTTTTAGTTAAATCATCGCTTTTTCCTGCCGCTTTTAATTCTAAATACATTTCTACATCAATTAAAAATTGTTGGCCTAAGCGCTGTTCTTCCGGCAGTACACCATGATATCCGTAAAACTGCATGTCCTTCATAATAATCTTATCCATAATTCCTGCATTTCCTTTCTTGTTATCTAACTATTGCATCAGTCATTTGGCAAAGCCGGGCTATCTCTTTTACATCATGTACCCGGACAATATCCACACCCTTGGCAATGCCTAATGCCACGGTAGCCGCTGTACCTTCTAAGCGCTGATCCACCGGCAAATTAAGTACTTTCCCAATCATTGACTTGCGGCTGGTACCTAAGAGAATGGGGTAACCCAAAGTTTTTAATTCATTAAGCCGGCGCATTACTTCTAAGTTTTGCTCCAGAGTTTTGCCAAAACCAATACCGGGATCGACAATTATTTTTTCTTCGGGCAGGCCGAATGCCATTGCCTGGTGGGCAGCCCGCTTCAAAAATTCAATAATATCCAACATCATATCGCGATACTCGGTTCCCTTTTGATTGTGCATCAGAATTAAAGGCACGTTATATTCTGCCGCCACTTTAAACATCTGACCGTCATTTATTTGTCCCGCCCATTGATCGTTTATAATATGAGCGCCGGCCTCAAGGGCTTGTCTTGCTACTTCGGCCTTGGTAGTATCAACTGATAGCAACACCGGCAGTTCTTTAGCCAAACGTTCGATAACCGGAACAACCCTTTCCGCTTCTACAAATGCCGGTACCGGCTGATAACCCGGTCGGGTAGACTCCCCGCCGATATCAATGATGTCGGCGCCGTCTGCCACCATTTTACTTGCATGCTGCAAAGCTTTGTCTATGTCGTTATACTTACCTCCGTCAGAAAAGGAATCCGGTGTGACGTTTAAAATACCCATTACCAGTGTGCGCTTACCCAGTTCAAGTTTCTTTCCCCGACAGTCAATAATCCGTTTAGGCGGTGTTTCCAGATTACTCAAAGTTTCCTCTATCTTCTGTGCTAAGGGCTTTAAATTAAAGGGCTGAAGCTTTAGTTTGGCACAAACTTTTTTAATTTGGGCAGTAGTTCCCATTAACAGTATATCTGTTTCTTCCACACTGTGATTTACTACTCCCCGGGCTACTGCTGCCTCACCGCCTGCAGATAACATCTCCTGCTTAATAATATTGGCTTGGGTGGGTGTAACGGATTTAAGCTTCAACACCCGAAAAACCGCCTTTTCAGCCATATGCTGTACTCCCCATGGATCACAGCCTATCATAGCCAATTCTTTTTCCGCCTCACTGCGATTATGTATTTCCACACAGCGAATAGTATTCATTTAACTCACCTTCCCGGTTCAGTATACATTAGTTTTAGTATACATTGCTAAAGTAATTTGTATTAGTACCGGTACTATTAAAGATACCCCCGGGATACATATCCCGGGGGTATCTTTGTTTTTAATATTCGTTAGGCATATTTTTCAGTTGAGCTAAAGTAAATACCGGGCCGTCTTTGCACACGTACTTGCTGCCGATATTGCAGCGTCCGCACATGCCCAAGCCGCACTTCATTCTCATTTCCAAGCTCATAATGATTTGTTCCGGCTTAAAGCCCAGTTCTTCCAGTACCGGTTGGGTAAACTTAATCATTACCGGCGGTCCGCAGATAATGCATACCGTGTTTTCAGCACTGGGCGCTACTTCCTTGGTTACTGCCGGTACAAAGCCTACGCGACCCTTCCATCCTTCTACCGGACGGTCGATGGTGGTTATCATGTTGATGTCGTCGCGGCTTTCCCACTCTTTTAGTTCATCTTTATACAGCAACAGTCCGGGATTCCTTGCCCCGTATATCACCGTTATGTCTCCATAGTCCCCACGACGAACCGGATCCAGCAGGTATTTTATCGTAGAGCGCAACGTGGTGAACGCAAAGCCACCGCCGATAATAACTACGTTTTTACCTTTGAATTCTTCTACCGGGTAGTAGTTCCCCAGCGGGCCACGTACCCCTACTATGCTTCCTTCTTCTAAAAGGTGCAGCGCTGTCGATACTACACCTACTTTGGCTACCGAAAATTTCAGTATCCCAGGTTCGTTCGGCGAGGAGGCTATACCAAACGGTGCTTCGCCTTTCCCGTATACCATTACTTCGGCAAACTGTCCCGGCATATATTTGAAGTTCTCTTCATCTTCTTTGTTGATAAATTCTAATGTAAAGGTGTGGATCAGTTTGTCTTCTGTTTCGGTAAAGTTCTTTACCAGTCTCATCGGTATCGGCAAATATGGGTTATTTTTATTCATTTCTTAACCAACCTCGCTTCCGGTGTCCTGTGCTTTAATTTCCGCCAGTACCTGCCGGATATCCATGTTCACAGGGCAGTTTTCGATGCACCGGCCACATCCTACACAGGCTGTAGCATTGTATCTGTCTACGAAGTAGTTAAATTTGTGCATTACTCTTTGTCTAAAACGTTCTTTCCCACTGGGACGCGGGTTGTGTCCCGAGCCATGCAGTGTAAAGAGCGGGAACATGCAGGCATCCCAGTTCCTTACCCGGCAGCCGTCGCAGTCGGTTGCTTCGTCTGCTATGTCAAAGCAGTGGCAGGTGGGGCACAGGTAGGTGCATGCCCCGCAGCCCAGGCATTTTTCGTGTAATCTGTTCCAGTATTCATGTTCAAACATGCCGTCCAGTTTTTCTTTTATGCCCTCTATGTCTACTTTACAGCTTACTTCCGCCGCTGCCTTAATTTTTTCGGCTGCCGCTTTTGCTTCCGCATCTTCTTTTAGGTTTAGTTTGGCCAGCAGTTCTTTCCCTTGTTCGGTTATTGCTTCCGCTACGTAGCTTTCTCCTATGTCGGTCAGCATGATGTCTGAACCGTCTGTGTTAAACGGTCCCCCTCCTACTGAGGTGCAAAAACAGGTGCTTTTCGGCTCGTTACAGCCAATGGTTATTATCACGGTGTTGTTCCGACGGGCCAGGTAGTATACGTCTTGGTATTTGTCGTTATTGAATACGTTGTCTAACAGCATCATTGCTCTGGCATCACAGGGGCGTACCCCCAAGGCAACGGTCTTTGTTTCGTCTATATTGTCTTTCATTGTTAAACCTTCTCCGCTCATGCTGTAGCTGAACAGTTCTTCGGACTGAGGGAAAAGGATTTCTTTGGCAGGCTTTTTGGTGAGAGCATCCAGTTTGACTTCGCTTCCTTCTTTTATTGCCTCAAAGACGATGTTGCCTTCTTTTTCTACCGGGGCATATACCCGGTATTCTTTCGTCAGTTGGTCAAGCAATCCGGCAATTTCGTTTTTGTTTATGTTCATCCTTTTTCACCTCATTCCTTCATCAAGAACGGTTGTGGGTCTGCGGTATTAAAGTCGTTTAATACCGGTTCATCTTCTAAGTTTAGCCCGGCTTCATAGCCAAAGATTTCTTTGACGTCTTTTACCCCTTTGCGAGTCAAAAGGGAAAGCTTGACATCCATCGGACATGCTCTTTCACAGGCACCGCAGTCGGCACAGCGACCCAATTGGTGGAATACACGCACACCTTGGAAAATCAGGTTGTCTTTTACGCTGCTCGCTCTTTTGTTGATCCACTGCGGACGGGAGCAGTCCACAAAGCATTCTTGACAGTAGCACATGGGGCAGGCGTTGCGACAGGCATAGCATCTGATACATTTTTGCATTTCTTTGGCTAAAAACGCTGCCCGTTCTTCGGCACTTAGTGCTTCAAACTCTTCTATTTCCGCAAAGCTTACTTCTTTGGCCGGTTGTTCTTCTCCGATTAGTTCATCGTAAATTACCGGGTTTTGGTAGGAACAACGGCTACAGGTGTCGTAAAGTAGTTCTTTCTTTGCCGCTTTTTGTTCAAAGCCTTTGCCCTTCAAGAGTACTTCTTCGCCACTTATTTCTACTTCTAATATTTCTTTACCGCCAACTAATTTGCTTGCTTTTTTGCGGTCTATCATGCCTTGGCAGGGTATGCCAATAATGTAGAGTTTGTCGCGGTTTATCTGGTTCTCTTTGATTAAGGCTACTATTGAACGGGTATCGCAGCCTTTGGCAACTACCGCTACTTTTTCTTCCCGCCCTCTTAGGTAGTTGGCCAGGTTGTTTTCGCAGTAATCATTCCAGATAAGTTTTTCCGCTTCTTCTACTGTCCTGGCAAAGTAAGGTGTGCTGCGGAGCGGCAGGCTTCCTTCGGCAAACCCCACCACCAGGTCGGCTTTCTGTTCTTCTAAAAGTTTTTTGGCGGTGTCTTGTATCTTTTTACTTAGTTCTTGCATCCGCTACACCTCTTTTTGAAAGACCCCTTTGGGAGGGCCAAGTTCTTTTACTCTTTCGCTCACTTTGGTTGCTACCTCAGCAAATCTTCCGCCTTCTGCCGCGGAAATCCAGGTGAAGTTTACTCTGTCTTCTTCTACACCCATGTAGTTTAACATGCTTTTTAACAGAGCAAATTTCCGACGGGCTACGTAATTGCCACTAACATAGTGGCAGTCTCCCGGGTGTCACCCGGATACTAAAATCCCGTCCGCTCCGTTTCTTAATGCTGAAAAGATAAACAGCGGATTTATTCTACCGGAGCAGGGTATCCGAACCACTCGCAGGTTGGTTGGGTATTGGAGACGGCCAATACCCGCTAAGTCTGCTCCCGCATAACTACACCAGTTGCATAAAAACGCCACTACTTTTGGTTCGTATGCCATTTTCTACCCTCCTGTCTTAAAGCGCACTCAGCATGGCCATGATTTGTTCGTTGGTGCAGCCTTTGACGTTGATTGCTCCGCACCGACAGGATGACGAACATGCGCCACAGCCTTTACACAGTGCTTCGTTTACCACGGCCACTTTTTCTTCCGGATCTATTTGAACCGCCTTGGCTGGACATACTGCTTCGCATGTGCCGCAGCCTGCGCATTTCTTCTTGTCTACTACCGCACTCTTACCTTCTACTGTTACGCGGTCTTTTGCCAGCACTGTTGCCGCTCTGCCTGCAGCCGCTTTGGCCTGGGCTATGCATTCTTCCAGGTTCTTAGGTGCATGGGCTACCCCGCACATGAATACGCCGTCTGTACTAAAGTCTACCGGACGCAGCTTGAGGTGTGCTTCCAGGAAGAAGCCGTCTTCGTTCAGCGGTACTTTGAACAGTTTGGATAGTTTTTGGTTGCTTTCTACCGGCGGTACAATTGCCGCTGCCAGTCCGATTACGTCGGTATTGATTCTGATTTCTTCTCCCAGTACGTGGTCGGTTACTCTTACTACCAAACCGTCTCCCGGATTTTCTACTACCGGTTTTTGGTCTTTGCTGTACCGAATGAAGATGACGCCTTTTTGACGGGCTTCGGTGTACAGCTCTTCATGGAAGCCGTATGTCCGAATGTCACGGTAGAGAATGAATACTTTGGCTTCCGGACGACGTTCTTTGATCTTTAAAGCCAGTTTGATTGATTTGGTGCAGCAAATCCGGCTGCAGTAGGGCCGCTCGTCTTCCCTTGAACCAACGCAGTTGATCAGTACTACGTTGTTTACTTTGTCGAGCTCCCCTCTGGCAATATCTCCTTCCAGCTCTAACAGCGTTCTTACCCGGTGGTTCTCCCCGTATAGGTATTCTGTCGGCTTGTATTCTTCTGCACCGGTGGCAATTATTGTTACACCGTGCTGCAGTTCTTCCCCGTTGCTCAGCTTGGTGTTGAAGTTACCTACAAAGCCGCTTACATCGGTTATTTCTACACCGGTGTATACTTTGATTTTGTCGTTTTGGGTGATCTTTTCGATCAGTTCTTTTAGGTAGGCCTGAATGTCTTCACCACGCATGCCGTATTGCATCCGACGGGCAGTGCCGCCCAGCTCCGCTTCTTTTTCCACCAGATATACTTGGTAGCCTTGGGCAGCCATGTTTAGGGCACTGGTCATTCCTGATACCCCGCCGCCGATTACCAGCACGTCGTGATTCATGTCCAGTTCTACCGGGTAGATCGGTTGAGCCAGTCTTACTTTGTTTACTGCCATTTTTACTAGGTCTTTGGCTTTTTCGGTCGCTTTTTCCGGTTCGTTCATGTGTACCCAGGAGCACTGGTCACGTATGTTAGTCAGTTCGAATAGATGGGGGTTTAAGCCCGCTTCTTTCAGTGTCTCTTGGAACATCGGCTCGTGAGTACGAGGACTGCAGGATGCTACTACTATCCGGTTTAAGCCGTATTCTTCTATTGCTTCTTTGATTTGTCCGGCAGCATCTTGGGAGCAGGCGTATGTTTTATCGGTAGCATAAACTACACCCGGCAATGTCTTGGCATATTCTACCACACTCGGTACGTCTACCACACTGCCTATGTTGATACCGCAGTGGCAGACAAATACCCCTGTCCTGATGATTTCGCCAACTACGTCTTTTTCTTCCGGATATTCTTTTACTTTGGTCAGTGTCCCTTTGGCTTCTGCCAACAGGGCCTGGGCTTCTCCTGCTGCCGCGCTGGCCTGCATTACTGTCTCCGGTATGTCTCGCGGACCGGAAAACGCTCCCGCTACGTAAATCCCGGGTTTGTTGGTCGCTATCCCGGTCAGCGGCTCGGTTTCACAGAAGTTGTATTTGTTTAGCTTGACACCCAGTTTCTCTGCCAGTTCCACCGCTTCTTTATTTGGCTTTAACCCTACAGACAGCACTACCATGTCGAATTCTTCGTAACATATTGTGCCGTCTTCTAAGGCATAGCGAATTTTTACCGCGCCGTCTTCCCCTTCTTCTAATTCGTAAATTCTGTTCCTGATAAATCTTACACCTTGTTGGGTTTCCGCTTTGGTGTAGTATTTTTCAAAGTCTTTGCCGTAGGTCCGCATGTCCATAAAGAATATGGCCGTATCTAAATCTTGTTTGCTGTGTTCTTTGGCTATGATTGCTTCTTTGATAGCGTACATGCAGCATACCGATGAACAGTAGCCGTGGTCGTTTTTGCAGTTCCGGGAACCTACGCATTGTATCCATGCTATTTTCTTCGGTTCTTTGTGGTCTGACGGCCGAATCAGGTGTCCGCCAAAGGGACCTGATGCGGAAAGTATCCGTTCGAATTCAAGGCTGGTTACTACGTTCGGTATTCTCCCATAGCCGTAGTAGTCAAGTTGAGTGGCATCGTAAACTTCAAATCCAGGCATTAGGATTACCGCGCCCACTTCTACTACGGTTTCGGTGTCTTCCATTTGGTGATTGATCGCGTTTGCTTGGCAGGCTTTTAAGCATTTACCGCAAGCTTTCGGATTTTTAAATTTCAAGCATTTTGTCTTGTCTATGGCGTATGCATTGGGATAGGCTTGGGCATATTGTTTGTATATGGCTTTCCGCTTGCTTAAGCCCTGGTTGAACAGGTCATCCACTTTTACCGGGCATTCTTCGGCACAGGAACCGCAACCCGTACATTTGGTCGGGTCTACATATCTGGCATGGGTCTTTATTGTTGCTTTGTAATTGCCCGCTTCTCCTTCCAGGGATACCAGTTCACTGTTGGTCATTACGTTAATGTTTAGGTGTCTGCCGCAATCTACCAGCTTGGGGGATAGGATACACATTGAGCAGTCGTTGGTGGGAAATGTTTTATCTAACATCGGCATTACCCCGCCTATGGCCGGGCTCTTTTCCACCAAATGCACGTAGTATCCTGATTCCGCCAGGTCTAATGAAGCCTGGATGCCGGCTATACCTGCACCTAATACCAGTACACTTCCTACTTTCTTACTCATCTTTGTATCACATCCGTCCTCTCATTATAGAGTGATGTCAGAAAAATATGAAAATAATGGAAATTAGCAAATTGCATCGGTTATATACCGGCCGTGAGATGCTGACAACTCACGGCCGTAATAACCAAGTATTTATACTGCCCTATTCGGTCTCTTCTTCAGCTTCTTCTCCCGGTATAACCAACGCGTTAGCAACAAGCGGAGATATATGGACCATCTCTTTCTTGTTGTTGAAATATTCCTTGTTAATATCCGTAAACTGGTCCATGCAGTTGTGGCATGGAATAGCTACTACTTCCGCACCAACAGCCTCAATTTGTTCCGCTTTACGCTTCCCTTTCTTAATGCGCTGCTCTTTAAATTCCGGCATAGCCAGTGCACCGCCACCGGCGCCACAGCAGAAATTGTATTTTTTATTTGGGTTCATATCCCGAAAATCTGCACAAACATTTTCCATTACATAACGCTGCGGATCCATAACGCCTTCTTTACGAACCAGGTTGCAGGGATCGTGTAAAGTGGTTGGTTTCGGGTTTCTGCTCTTATCTACTTTGATTTTGCCTTCACGGATCCAATCGGCATACAGTTCAACTACACTGCGGATTGGGAATTTGGGGCCGTCCCAAAACTTATCATAACCCATGCGCACTGACTTAAAGGCGTGACCGCATTCGGTTATAACCAGTTCCTTAGCTTTAAGATCTACAACCTCTTGTAGCATCGGTTTAGTAATTTTCCAGAAATCGTGGTTATTGCCACTGAACAAAGCCAAGTTGGTAGCATCCCACTTTGCCGGCCGGCCTAATGTATAGTTTGCTCCGGCATAATAGAAGATTTTTAAAATTTCTTGCAGTTCGTGCGGGTAGTACTTAATCTCCCGCGCATTCAAACCAAAGAGAAAATCAGCATTCTCTTTACCAACAGGTATCTTATAGTTGGGATCTCCAAGTTCTTCCTGTAATTCTTCTTCAATCCATTCCAAAGTTTCAATATAATCCTCTTGGCTCACGTTCATTTGGTTGCCGGAAGTAATAGTTTCATCGACAACCTGCTGCAAAAATCCGGGCAGCGGTAAACCAAACTGACCGCGAATTGTTCTGGTCAATAAAGCAATGTTTACACCCATCGGGCATTCTACGGTACAGCGTTCACACATTGTGCAGAACCATACAAAGGGGTCATTTAATGTTTCCTCACGCATACCTAATACTATTTTACGCAAAAATTTGCGCGGATCATTGTCCGGGTGTACATCGGAATATACGCATCCGGCAGTACACATACCGCAAGTTAAACATCTGGTAAAATCAATTGCCCCAACCTTCTGAGCAACTTCTTCAGTAAAAGTAGGGTCTAATTTCGCAGCACTAATAGCCATTGTCGTTCCTCCCCTTCAAAGGCTTTCGGGTAATTTTTCAAGTTTTTATATTTGGAACTCAGGCGCCAAAAAGGCGCCCCTTTCCGTTTTTTAATATTCGTTAGGCATATTTTTCAGTTGAGCTAAAGTAAATACCGGGCCGTCTTTGCACACGTACTTGCTGCCGATATTGCAGCGTCCGCACATGCCCAAGCCGCACTTCATTCTCATTTCCAAGCTCATAATGATTTGTTCCGGCTTAAAGCCCAGTTCTTCCAGTACCGGTTGGGTAAACTTAATCATTACCGGCGGTCCGCAGATAATGCATACCGTGTTTTCAGCACTGGGCGCTACTTCCTTGGTTACTGCCGGTACAAAGCCTACGCGACCCTTCCATCCTTCTACCGGACGGTCGATGGTGGTTATCATGTTGATGTCGTCGCGGCTTTCCCACTCTTTTAGTTCATCTTTATACAGCAACAGTCCGGGATTCCTTGCCCCGTATATCACCGTTATGTCTCCATAGTCCCCACGACGAACCGGATCCAGCAGGTATTTTATCGTAGAGCGCAACGTGGTGAACGCAAAGCCACCGCCGATAATAACTACGTTTTTACCTTTGAATTCTTCTACCGGGTAGTAGTTCCCCAGCGGGCCACGTACCCCTACTATGCTTCCTTCTTCTAAAAGGTGCAGCGCTGTCGATACTACACCTACTTTGGCTACCGAAAATTTCAGTATCCCAGGTTCGTTCGGCGAGGAGGCTATACCAAACGGTGCTTCGCCTTTCCCGTATACCATTACTTCGGCAAACTGTCCCGGCATATATTTGAAGTTCTCTTCATCTTCTTTGTTGATAAATTCTAATGTAAAGGTGTGGATCAGTTTGTCTTCTGTTTCGGTAAAGTTCTTTACCAGTCTCATCGGTATCGGCAAATATGGGTTATTTTTATTCATTTCTTAACCAACCTCGCTTCCGGTGTCCTGTGCTTTAATTTCCGCCAGTACCTGCCGGATATCCATGTTCACAGGGCAGTTTTCGATGCACCGGCCACATCCTACACAGGCTGTAGCATTGTATCTGTCTACGAAGTAGTTAAATTTGTGCATTACTCTTTGTCTAAAACGTTCTTTCCCACTGGGACGCGGGTTGTGTCCCGAGCCATGCAGTGTAAAGAGCGGGAACATGCAGGCATCCCAGTTCCTTACCCGGCAGCCGTCGCAGTCGGTTGCTTCGTCTGCTATGTCAAAGCAGTGGCAGGTGGGGCACAGGTAGGTGCATGCCCCGCAGCCCAGGCATTTTTCGTGTAATCTGTTCCAGTATTCATGTTCAAACATGCCGTCCAGTTTTTCTTTTATGCCCTCTATGTCTACTTTACAGCTTACTTCCGCCGCTGCCTTAATTTTTTCGGCTGCCGCTTTTGCTTCCGCATCTTCTTTTAGGTTTAGTTTGGCCAGCAGTTCTTTCCCTTGTTCGGTTATTGCTTCCGCTACGTAGCTTTCTCCTATGTCGGTCAGCATGATGTCTGAACCGTCTGTGTTAAACGGTCCCCCTCCTACTGAGGTGCAAAAACAGGTGCTTTTCGGCTCGTTACAGCCAATGGTTATTATCACGGTGTTGTTCCGACGGGCCAGGTAGTATACGTCTTGGTATTTGTCGTTATTGAATACGTTGTCTAACAGCATCATTGCTCTGGCATCACAGGGGCGTACCCCCAAGGCAACGGTCTTTGTTTCGTCTATATTGTCTTTCATTGTTAAACCTTCTCCGCTCATGCTGTAGCTGAACAGTTCTTCGGACTGAGGGAAAAGGATTTCTTTGGCAGGCTTTTTGGTGAGAGCATCCAGTTTGACTTCGCTTCCTTCTTTTATTGCCTCAAAGACGATGTTGCCTTCTTTTTCTACCGGGGCATATACCCGGTATTCTTTCGTCAGTTGGTCAAGCAATCCGGCAATTTCGTTTTTGTTTATGTTCATCCTTTTTCACCTCATTCCTTCATCAAGAACGGTTGTGGGTCTGCGGTATTAAAGTCGTTTAATACCGGTTCATCTTCTAAGTTTAGCCCGGCTTCATAGCCAAAGATTTCTTTGACGTCTTTTACCCCTTTGCGAGTCAAAAGGGAAAGCTTGACATCCATCGGACATGCTCTTTCACAGGCACCGCAGTCGGCACAGCGACCCAATTGGTGGAATACACGCACACCTTGGAAAATCAGGTTGTCTTTTACGCTGCTCGCTCTTTTGTTGATCCACTGCGGACGGGAGCAGTCCACAAAGCATTCTTGACAGTAGCACATGGGGCAGGCGTTGCGACAGGCATAGCATCTGATACATTTTTGCATTTCTTTGGCTAAAAACGCTGCCCGTTCTTCGGCACTTAGTGCTTCAAACTCTTCTATTTCCGCAAAGCTTACTTCTTTGGCCGGTTGTTCTTCTCCGATTAGTTCATCGTAAATTACCGGGTTTTGGTAGGAACAACGGCTACAGGTGTCGTAAAGTAGTTCTTTCTTTGCCGCTTTTTGTTCAAAGCCTTTGCCCTTCAAGAGTACTTCTTCGCCACTTATTTCTACTTCTAATATTTCTTTACCGCCAACTAATTTGCTTGCTTTTTTGCGGTCTATCATGCCTTGGCAGGGTATGCCAATAATGTAGAGTTTGTCGCGGTTTATCTGGTTCTCTTTGATTAAGGCTACTATTGAACGGGTATCGCAGCCTTTGGCAACTACCGCTACTTTTTCTTCCCGCCCTCTTAGGTAGTTGGCCAGGTTGTTTTCGCAGTAATCATTCCAGATAAGTTTTTCCGCTTCTTCTACTGTCCTGGCAAAGTAAGGTGTGCTGCGGAGCGGCAGGCTTCCTTCGGCAAACCCCACCACCAGGTCGGCTTTCTGTTCTTCTAAAAGTTTTTTGGCGGTGTCTTGTATCTTTTTACTTAGTTCTTGCATCCGCTACACCTCTTTTTGAAAGACCCCTTTGGGAGGGCCAAGTTCTTTTACTCTTTCGCTCACTTTGGTTGCTACCTCAGCAAATCTTCCGCCTTCTGCCGCGGAAATCCAGGTGAAGTTTACTCTGTCTTCTTCTACACCCATGTAGTTTAACATGCTTTTTAACAGAGCAAATTTCCGACGGGCTACGTAATTGCCACTAACATAGTGGCAGTCTCCCGGGTGTCACCCGGATACTAAAATCCCGTCCGCTCCGTTTCTTAATGCTGAAAAGATAAACAGCGGATTTATTCTACCGGAGCAGGGTATCCGAACCACTCGCAGGTTGGTTGGGTATTGGAGACGGCCAATACCCGCTAAGTCTGCTCCCGCATAACTACACCAGTTGCATAAAAACGCCACTACTTTTGGTTCGTATGCCATTTTCTACCCTCCTGTCTTAAAGCGCACTCAGCATGGCCATGATTTGTTCGTTGGTGCAGCCTTTGACGTTGATTGCTCCGCACCGACAGGATGACGAACATGCGCCACAGCCTTTACACAGTGCTTCGTTTACCACGGCCACTTTTTCTTCCGGATCTATTTGAACCGCCTTGGCTGGACATACTGCTTCGCATGTGCCGCAGCCTGCGCATTTCTTCTTGTCTACTACCGCACTCTTACCTTCTACTGTTACGCGGTCTTTTGCCAGCACTGTTGCCGCTCTGCCTGCAGCCGCTTTGGCCTGGGCTATGCATTCTTCCAGGTTCTTAGGTGCATGGGCTACCCCGCACATGAATACGCCGTCTGTACTAAAGTCTACCGGACGCAGCTTGAGGTGTGCTTCCAGGAAGAAGCCGTCTTCGTTCAGCGGTACTTTGAACAGTTTGGATAGTTTTTGGTTGCTTTCTACCGGCGGTACAATTGCCGCTGCCAGTCCGATTACGTCGGTATTGATTCTGATTTCTTCTCCCAGTACGTGGTCGGTTACTCTTACTACCAAACCGTCTCCCGGATTTTCTACTACCGGTTTTTGGTCTTTGCTGTACCGAATGAAGATGACGCCTTTTTGACGGGCTTCGGTGTACAGCTCTTCATGGAAGCCGTATGTCCGAATGTCACGGTAGAGAATGAATACTTTGGCTTCCGGACGACGTTCTTTGATCTTTAAAGCCAGTTTGATTGATTTGGTGCAGCAAATCCGGCTGCAGTAGGGCCGCTCGTCTTCCCTTGAACCAACGCAGTTGATCAGTACTACGTTGTTTACTTTGTCGAGCTCCCCTCTGGCAATATCTCCTTCCAGCTCTAACAGCGTTCTTACCCGGTGGTTCTCCCCGTATAGGTATTCTGTCGGCTTGTATTCTTCTGCACCGGTGGCAATTATTGTTACACCGTGCTGCAGTTCTTCCCCGTTGCTCAGCTTGGTGTTGAAGTTACCTACAAAGCCGCTTACATCGGTTATTTCTACACCGGTGTATACTTTGATTTTGTCGTTTTGGGTGATCTTTTCGATCAGTTCTTTTAGGTAGGCCTGAATGTCTTCACCACGCATGCCGTATTGCATCCGACGGGCAGTGCCGCCCAGCTCCGCTTCTTTTTCCACCAGATATACTTGGTAGCCTTGGGCAGCCATGTTTAGGGCACTGGTCATTCCTGATACCCCGCCGCCGATTACCAGCACGTCGTGATTCATGTCCAGTTCTACCGGGTAGATCGGTTGAGCCAGTCTTACTTTGTTTACTGCCATTTTTACTAGGTCTTTGGCTTTTTCGGTCGCTTTTTCCGGTTCGTTCATGTGTACCCAGGAGCACTGGTCACGTATGTTAGTCAGTTCGAATAGATGGGGGTTTAAGCCCGCTTCTTTCAGTGTCTCTTGGAACATCGGCTCGTGAGTACGAGGACTGCAGGATGCTACTACTATCCGGTTTAAGCCGTATTCTTCTATTGCTTCTTTGATTTGTCCGGCAGCATCTTGGGAGCAGGCGTATGTTTTATCGGTAGCATAAACTACACCCGGCAATGTCTTGGCATATTCTACCACACTCGGTACGTCTACCACACTGCCTATGTTGATACCGCAGTGGCAGACAAATACCCCTGTCCTGATGATTTCGCCAACTACGTCTTTTTCTTCCGGATATTCTTTTACTTTGGTCAGTGTCCCTTTGGCTTCTGCCAACAGGGCCTGGGCTTCTCCTGCTGCCGCGCTGGCCTGCATTACTGTCTCCGGTATGTCTCGCGGACCGGAAAACGCTCCCGCTACGTAAATCCCGGGTTTGTTGGTCGCTATCCCGGTCAGCGGCTCGGTTTCACAGAAGTTGTATTTGTTTAGCTTGACACCCAGTTTCTCTGCCAGTTCCACCGCTTCTTTATTTGGCTTTAACCCTACAGACAGCACTACCATGTCGAATTCTTCGTAACATATTGTGCCGTCTTCTAAGGCATAGCGAATTTTTACCGCGCCGTCTTCCCCTTCTTCTAATTCGTAAATTCTGTTCCTGATAAATCTTACACCTTGTTGGGTTTCCGCTTTGGTGTAGTATTTTTCAAAGTCTTTGCCGTAGGTCCGCATGTCCATAAAGAATATGGCCGTATCTAAATCTTGTTTGCTGTGTTCTTTGGCTATGATTGCTTCTTTGATAGCGTACATGCAGCATACCGATGAACAGTAGCCGTGGTCGTTTTTGCAGTTCCGGGAACCTACGCATTGTATCCATGCTATTTTCTTCGGTTCTTTGTGGTCTGACGGCCGAATCAGGTGTCCGCCAAAGGGACCTGATGCGGAAAGTATCCGTTCGAATTCAAGGCTGGTTACTACGTTCGGTATTCTCCCATAGCCGTAGTAGTCAAGTTGAGTGGCATCGTAAACTTCAAATCCAGGCATTAGGATTACCGCGCCCACTTCTACTACGGTTTCGGTGTCTTCCATTTGGTGATTGATCGCGTTTGCTTGGCAGGCTTTTAAGCATTTACCGCAAGCTTTCGGATTTTTAAATTTCAAGCATTTTGTCTTGTCTATGGCGTATGCATTGGGATAGGCTTGGGCATATTGTTTGTATATGGCTTTCCGCTTGCTTAAGCCCTGGTTGAACAGGTCATCCACTTTTACCGGGCATTCTTCGGCACAGGAACCGCAACCCGTACATTTGGTCGGGTCTACATATCTGGCATGGGTCTTTATTGTTGCCTTGTAATTGCCCGCTTCTCCTTCCAGGGATACCAGTTCACTGTTGGTCATTACGTTAATGTTTAGGTGTCTGCCGCAATCTACCAGCTTGGGGGATAGGATACACATTGAGCAGTCGTTGGTGGGAAATGTTTTATCTAACATCGGCATTACCCCGCCTATGGCCGGGCTCTTTTCCACCAAATGCACGTAGTATCCTGATTCCGCCAGGTCTAATGAAGCCTGGATGCCGGCTATACCTGCACCTAATACCAGTACACTTCCTACTTTCTTACTCATCCTTGCATCACATCCGTCCTCCTAAGTAATAAGATGCCGGAAAACAACATTAAAAACTGTTATTATCAATTAATAAATTCCAATTATTTTAGTTCAGTTAACTAAACTAATATCAATAACATAATGTCATGATTAATAAATTAATAATTTGTTTTATTCAGAGTTACCCCCGAATAAAAAATTTCTAAACTTTACCACCCCCGAATAAAAAATTTTCAAACTTTTTCCTACATAAGCTCCAGCGCTCACAAGGTGAACGAAATGAGTCCCTGAAATTTGCTCAGCTCAGTATGAATAGTATAAAAGATTTCAGATACAAGCGTCAATCATATGGCTGACAATAAAGGTAAAAAAGCATTAACATAATATTGCTTAAATACTCTAAATATATATAATTAGTTACTAAAAGTAAAATACCTGCTATATTTTAAAAAAAATTATATGCTAAGTTAATAGTTATGCCTTAATTGAAAAAGATAAAAGGACTAATAAACCGTTTTGTCATAAATTGTCGATTATAGTTGATAAATCTTGTTTACTTAATTAATAAATTGAAAAGGTATAAGCCTATGCACCTTGCCAGCCCTAACTATTGTAAATATTTTTTACAAATATTATATCATACTAAATATATACTAGGTTTTAAAAAAATCACTTTTATGCATTTAAGCATAAAAGTGATTTTTTAATGTGGGATAAAAGGGTATCAGTTTTATCCTTTTTCCTCATAGTTTTTATTTTTAGTGGTTAAATTATTCGGCGGCGTTTTCAGCGGGTTGTTTTTCAACTGCCGCTGCTTAGGCGCCATTTCGGCCGCTGACAGTTCTTCACTTGTTTCATGCTCCACAAGTTCACCCTTAAAGGTCACATTATTTTTGTGCAGCCTTTTACTTTGCAAAGTATGTTCCTTTTTGCGAAGAGACATAGCACCCACTTCCCTTTTAATATATTTTTGGTTAGTGTGCCCTATTCCCTCATAAGGTATTTATCAATAAGCTTTTTATCAGAAACCGCCCCTACATAAAAAAGCTAAAGTACCACAAGCCTTTAGCCCGCAGTACTTTAGCTTTAATTCCTGTTATTCATAAATCCAACTGTCTAATGTTTTGTCGTAATTTAGCAGCTCCTCGGGTTTAAAGAACAGGGAAATTTCTCTTTCCGCACTGGCCGGGGAATCAGAACCGTGGATAATATTGCGCCCAACATCAATGCCATAAGTCCCACGAATAGTTCCCGGCGCAGCTTTTAACGGGTTTGTGGCCCCCATCATTTCCCGTGCCGTTGCAATCACTTCTTTTCCTTCCCACACCATCGCTACCACCGGTGCGGATGTAATGTATTCTACCAGTGATGCAAAAAACGGCTTACCTTTGTGTTCTCCGTAATGGGTCTCCGCTAATTCTTTATCAATCTGCATTAACTTTAAGCCAACCAGTTTGTAGCCTTTTTTTTCAAAACGGGAGATAATCTCTCCAATTAAGCCCCTTTGAACCGCGTCCGGCTTAATCATTAAAAAAGTACGTTCCATAGTTTTCCTCCTTATATCTATTGCTAGTTTTATTATTACATTACATAATTAATTGCCTTGATTTGGCTCTAATCCATACTCTTCCATTATTTCTCTAAATTCCTCTGCTTCAATTGTTTCCTTTTCCATTAACCTGTCGGCAATGGCGTGAAGGGCGTCAATATGATCGCTCAAATATTTTTTGGCAGCATTGTAACATTTATCAATTATTTTTCTTACTTCCTCGTCTATAGCATAGGCAACTTCTTCACTGTAATTTCGATCACGGGCTATGTCCCGCCCCAAAAATACCGCCTCTTGCTTCCGGCCCAATGTTAACGGTCCTAAACGTTCGCTCATTCCATATTCCATAATCATTTTGCGGGCTAATTCAGTGGCCCGTTCCAAGTCATTTTGGGCGCCGGTACTGATTTCTTTAAGCACTAAGTCCTCAGCAACTCGGCCACCCAACAGCATCGCTATCTGATCAAGCAGCATTGAACGGGTCATATAGTAGCGATCTTCTTTAGGAAGGAGCAAGGTATAGCCACCCGCTCTTCCACGCGGAATAATGGAAACCTTATGTACCGGATCTGCATTGGGCAGTAAATAGCCCACCAAAGCATGCCCCGCTTCATGATAAGATACTAAGCGTTTTTCACTTTCACTGATTACCCGGGACTTCTTCTCCGGGCCGGCAATTACTCGCTCGATACTGTCTTCCAGTTCCCTTTGACTAATTTTCTTTTTATTAAATCTCGCTGCCAAAAGTGCTGCTTCATTTACCAAGTTAGCCAAATCAGCCCCGGTAAACCCGGGAGTGCGGCGAGCAAGGACATCCAGGTCAACGTCATCGTCCAACGGCTTATTTCTGGTATGAACCTTTAAGATTTCCTTACGTCCGGCCACATCCGGCGAATCTACCACAATCTGTCTGTCAAAACGACCGGGCCGCAAAAGCGCAGGATCTAAGATATCCGGCCTGTTGGTGGCAGCTATAATAATTATTCCCTCATTAGGGCTAAAACCATCCATTTCTACTAACAGCTGGTTTAAAGTTTGCTCCCGTTCGTCATGTCCGCCGCCTAGGCCGGCACCGCGCTGACGACCCACCGCGTCAATTTCATCAATAAAAACAATGCAAGGTGAATTCTTTTTTGCTTGATCAAAAAGATCCCGTACTCTGGAAGCACCTACACCAACAAACATCTCTACAAAATCCGAACCGCTGATGCTGAAAAACGGCACACCTGCTTCACCGGCAACCGCACGGGCCAACAATGTTTTCCCGGTTCCGGGAGGCCCATACAGCAGCACCCCTTTCGGTATCTTAGCACCCAGTTCGTTAAACTTTTTAGGATTTTTCAGAAATTCCACCACTTCAGCCAATTCCTCTTTTTCCTCATCCGCACCGGCAACATCATCAAATGTCACTTTGATCTTGTCTTCAGTGTGCAGTTTGGCCCGACTTTTTCCAAATGACATTACTCTGTTTCCGCCGCCCTGAGATTGCTGCATTAAAAAGAAAAAGAGAAAGACAAACAGCAGAATGGGCAGCATAGATGTCAACAGGGTTACCCACCAACCCGGTTTCTCCGGCGGTATAACTTCATGTGGTATGCCTTGCGATTTTACCAGTTCCAGCAAAGCATTATCCGGCCACAAGCCTTTAGACGAAAATTCCTGATTATTGTTTTTAAGTACACCGGTAATGTAATTGGTGTTATCTTCTACCTGAAAAACAATGTTTCTTATACGTCCCTGCTCCAGGTATGATACAACCTGGTCATAGCGCAATTCTTTAATGTCGGTATTAGTGGGGGATGTATATTGGATCAGTGATATAATTACTAAGACAATTAATAGATAAATCATAAGGTTCTTAAAGACCTTATTCAACCAAAGCCACTCCTCTCATATGCTTTCCGCCTTTGCCTGGAGCATTATATTTTTATTTTGTACATTATCATTATATCAAATATCATGGTTAGTTTTTTCCAATCTTAAGTGCAACAATACCTTGGTTTGCTCTGTTACCTTCCAGTATTCCCCAATTCGCAATCCTCCTACCCATACAATTTGATTATCCTTGCAAATTAACGGAATTAAATCGCGTTTTTCCCTGGGGACTTTTTGATTTATAAAAAATTTTTTCAACTTTACCGCACCGGTCGCACCGTAAGGGTAAAACTTGTCACCTTTTTTTCGTTTTCTGGCAAAGAGCTCCGGTCCGGTTTTACTGTAATCAAGCAGCGCTTCATTAGCAGGAAGGTCTGCCGGATTTACTTTAATCTCGTCAGCATGATATAATTTGGCGGTAATTGCTAAACCAAGTTCATGAAGCCTTGTCACACCCGGTATCTTAATGGGATAGCAATAATCTGCAACTTCCTGTCGATTTGAACGCTTTTGGAATTTTATTTTTGAATAGGCTATTTGACAGTTGATACCCTCCGGAAGTTCAACAGTGTTGGGCGATCTTTGGTTAGCCATGTTAATTATCGCTTCTACATGCTCAAAAGATAAATTTCTCTTGCTGCCAACTAACTTTTCCCAAGCCCGGCGGATAACCCGCCGTTGCAAAGCAAGTGGTAAATTAATAAATAGTTCCTGTTTTAAAATAATATCTTGTTCGTCAAAAACAGTTAATAATTTTAACGCATCATTGGCCTGTTTTTCAAGAAGGCGATCTTCCTCCCGGAGCAGATTGGCCAGCCTTCCCAATGCCAGAACTATCTCCGGATTATATTCTTTTTCTAACCAGGGTATCAAATGCATTCTTATTTTATTTCTTTGATAAATCGCTTTCCTGTTGGTACTGTCTATCCGGTATGAAAGATGGTTCTCTCGACAATACTTTTCAATATCCCCACGTCTAACTTCCAAAAGAGGCCTGATATATATTCCGTCACGCACCGGGGATATTCCCGACAATCCCCGGGAACCGGCACCCCGCAAAAGATTTAGCAATATTGTTTCTGCCTGATCATCAGCATGATGACCTAATGCAATGCGTTGGGCTTGACATTGGCTTGCTGTTTCCAGCAAAAAACGATAACGAACTTCTCTAGCCGCTGCCTCACATGACAAACCCTGCTCCTTCTGATAGCGAGGAACATCAATTGCCGCATCGGTGCAGGGTATTTCCCACTGTCTGCAAAGTTCTCTGACAAATTGAGCATCTGCCTGGGATTCTTCTCCCCGCAGCATATGGTTTAAATGAGCGGCATGTAAGCTTATTTTCAATCTTTCTTTTAAGTGATTAAGAATATGCAATAATGCAACAGAATCTGGCCCGCCGGAAACGGCTACCAGCACTTTGTCATGGGGCCGGATCATGTTGTTTATCTGAATATACTGGTATATTTTTTCAAGCAAATTCAAATTAATCACCTAAAATAAAGACATAGTAGGTAATTTTCCACATTAACAAAAAATTTCCTCCCATAAAAACAAAGAATTTTTACTGTCAGCTCACAACAACGCAAAATAAAGCAAAAGTGCCAAAATGCAGGTTAATTCCCCTTTTGTTATTATGACATAACCCGCGCCAAAGACGGCCTGTCTACCTAGCTTCTCTCTAGTTTGGCAACCAAAACCGTCATATCGTCAGATAATTTTTGAGCATTTTTCAAACCGGTATCAATTACCTGTAAAATTACTTCCGCTATTTCTTGCGGTTCCAGGTAGGCTAAATCTTTTAACATTTCTGCCAGCCATTCTTCCGGATCCCCCTTGCCTTGATAAGAATCTAACACGCCGTCAGTAAGCATAACCAATATATCTTCTGACTGCAGGTTTCTTGTTTGTGTTACCACTTCAATATCTTCCAGTATGCCCACCGGCAGTGAATTAGATTTTATAATTGAAACCTCTCCCCCTCTGATTAAGTAACTGGGGCAGGCACAAATTTTAATAATATCTGTTTTTCCGGAATAAAGGTCAATAACTGCCATATCTACAGTGGCAAAGCTTTCATTGGGTGAGCGCAAGACGAGAATTGAGTTTACTGTTTTGACCGCCATATCTTTTTCAAAACCGGACTCCAGTAAATGTTTAAGCAAGGTAATAACGGAAGAACTTTCAGCGTTTGCCCGATATCCCACACCCATGCCGTCAGAAAGCAAAAGTGCATATTTACCGTCTCGAAGCTGTACCGTACTGTAACTGTCACCGGAAATATTACTCCCGCCTCGGGTGGCGGTGGCACAGCCAATTGATACCCGGTACGCCAGAGATGAATACAGTTTAAATGTACACTCTTCGCTTTTCTCCTGCAAACAGCACCCGGTATTAGCTAAAACTAAATTCTGACCGGTAATTGCCGACACCAGCGGCACTACTTTATGCTGACAAACTAACTGCCCGCCACAGGGAGGAACGGACAATGCTACTTCCACGCCGCCGTCAGGGCGGTGAAAAGTAAATACATCGTTAACGGTTATTCCCTCTTTACCTAACCGCTTAATTATAGCCTCTTCTATTTCACCGGACATTTCCAAATCTTTTTCCAATTGCTCAGACAGGTTAATTAAAATGTTAGACATACCTTTAAGTTGTTCCGATACCAGGCTTCTGCTGTCAAGTAATTTTTTTTGCCAGTAATTATTCATTTTGAAATTATCATACAAACAGGTAATTGTAATGGCCATTTCTTTTAGGCGAGCACATCTTTTTTTCATCCGTTCAGGCAAATCATCTATACTTAACTTGCCGTACATTTCTACCGTGGTTAATAAATCCAAAATTTGTTGATAGGTGCGATAAAATTCCCTTTCCCAACAGGTACGATACAAAGCACAGCCGTCACATACCTTTTGACCCACTTGTACAAACAACTGCTCCAACCCGTGTTCCTCTTGAGCCCGCTCTACGGCAGCGGAAATTTGCCCAAAACTGTTTGCCAGCTCATTAAAAACAACCGACCAGTTGTGCATCCGGGCAGCAGTCATTTCCTTGATGTGTGACTGCGGTAAAGTGGGACGGCGAAACTTAATTATTCCTTTAGGTAAGGAAAACATTTTAGTAATGCTCTCTACCCACCCTGCAGGCATTAAACAAAAAATCATGGCCGCGATTGCCGTTTCCAACATAACTTCAAGCATATTACCGTAATCGGTTATATAAATTGAAAGCAAAATATTGCCCAACAAAAAGCCGGCAGCTACCCCAATGCGTCCGAATCCCCGCAAAAGTCCGGCCACCAATCCGGCAAAGGAGTACGCACCGATAATTACCGGGGCAACCACATATAAAAGACCCGGTATCACGCCTACTACCGCCCCTGATGCGGCACCCAGCCCAATGCCGCCAACAAAAGCGGAAAATAAAATTATAAATTTGCTAACCAATCCGCGCAAGGTAACTCCGTTAATAGCAATTTCGCCGGTTCCGGCCACAACCCCGCCTAACAGCAGCAGCATACAAAAAACCGCCTCTCCGCTAATCCGCCCGGGCACAGTCTGCTGCCAAACCGGAGGCAGAGCCTGCATAAAGGCTATGGTCAGCAAACATGCAAAAACCCCTTCAAAAAGAATACTGATATAACTGTATAAATCACCTGTACTATAAGCCACAATTGAACATTTAACAATTAATACCGTAACAAATACCAACCCGGGAACAACATACCACTGACGCTCTTTAATTTCCGGGATAAAACGCAACAACAAATAGGTAACTGCCGTTACCAAGGCATTGCCAATAAACACAGTTCCGTCAGTAACAGTGGCCAGCCCGGCAATAACTGAAATAAGCACCAGAATATTTGTTGCTTGTGTTACCTTAGCCGCCGCAGCTACAATGGCAGCTGCAAAAGGCATCAATTCACCCAACAGCACTGCCCTGCCAAGAAAAAAGGCGGTAAGATACAAAAGTAACCACCGCCCGGTAAAAGCCTGTCCAAGCATTGACCAGGGTATGTTAAATTGGTATTTATTTTTCTTTTTACCCCAACCATGCTTAGCTTCACCCGCTTCCGTTGTGCTTTTACCGGCACGGCGGTAGGGATAGATGTCGAAATTATTATACACACAGCCCCACTCCTTAACTACAATGATGCATTATAGCTCATTATAGTACAGTTGCTAGGAAATTTTTGTCAATTCTGGTTAGCTGTGTTAATTTTTCTTTCGACATTTGTTGCTGCCATGGCCAGCCCCCATAGCATATCCGCCTCACTGACGACAAAGGAGTTTAACTCCATTTCCTTAAGAATAATTAATATTATTCTCACTCCGGCTACAATGATATCTGCCCGGTCGGGCGGCAAACCCGGTATTTTTTTTCTTTCCTCCAGGGTCTTACTTTCCAGTAAAGCTAATACTTCTTCCACTTGTTTTACTTTTATCTCAAATCCATGCACCTTCTTGGGATCATAATGTTCCAATTTTTGTATTATTGCCGCTAAGGTGGTAGCAGTCCCGCCGACGGCTACCAGTCGGCTAATTTGCTGCTCTTTTACTTTGGCAATCACCGGCAAAAGCAGGCGGGCTATCTCTTGATCGTCATAATCTCCTTCCGTCATGCGTACAGCACCCACATTACTGCTGGCATAACAAAGCTGATTTTTATCCCGCCAAGAAAATTCCGTACTGCCGCCGCCAACATCTATAACTGCCACTCCTTCTTTCACACCGGACAGCCCGGCCAGTACTCCCCGGTAGCTTAGTTCCGCTTCCTCTTCACCGGCCAGTATCCTAAGCTGACGACCGGTGCTGCAACGGATAAGACGGGCAAATTCTTCTTTATTGCTTGCATCCCTTACCGCACTGGTAGCCGCTATGGTAATATCATCGACCCCATAGTTAAGAGAATACTCCACAAAATTTTTTACTGCCCGAACCGTTCGCTCAATAGCGGCAGCATGCAAACAGCGACCGTTTATTCCCTCACCCAGCCGGGTAGTTTTTAAAGCAGTATGTAAGGCTTTTAAACGGTTTCTTTTGTCAATCTCGGCAATTAACAGCCTGGTTGAGTTGGTTCCGATATCTATGGCTGCAATTTTCACCTAGCAATCACCCCCTAACCCGGTAATTCTTTTTAGTTTCATATTAATTAGGGTAAAATTAAAAGGCGCATCCTTGCGCCTTTAACTCACTGAGCATTTATTTAAACTGCCGCCGCCTGGTTTGATTTTGATTTTTTCGCAGCTGTTGCTGTATTTCCTCGCTTTCTTTCAAAAATTTAGCTATCTTGTCTTCAAATGACAAGTTCGCACGTTGCGTACGAGCTTGCTGCGGGGCAGGTTTTGCTTGCTTGATGGAAAGTCCTACTTTTCCTTTCTCGTCAACCGAGATAACCTTTACTTTAACGCGGTCGTTTAGTTTTAAAAAATCATTTACATCCCGTACATACCGGTGATCTATCTCCGATATGTGCACCAACCCCGTAACATTATTGGGTAGCAAGACAAATGCCCCAAAATTCGTTATCCCGGTGACAACACCTTCAACAACTTTCCCCTGTTCAATTGACATGCTTAAAAAAATTCCTCCTTAAATATCACTGTTGTAATTATATGTTAACAGTAGGGAAAGTGTCAACATTGCAGATTATAGATTACATAACATTATACTTTAGCCGGATAATGCTTACTGCGGGCTATCGGCTTCTGTCTTTTCAGCAGGAATAACCAAAGTTTCTCCCGGCTTAACCAGCCCTAATTTTTCTCTGGCAATTTGTTCAACATATTCATTAGATTGCAGCGATTTGAGCATTTTACGCAGTTCATTATTTTGCGTTTGCAGCTGTTCCATTTCCTGTTCTATTTCTATAACGCTCTTTTTCATATCATTTAATTTTTGCATTTCTCCCCCAAGGGAAACCGCCAAATATACAAATACCAAACTTAACACAATGAGTGGGAGTTTGAAATTATATTTAGATTGATCCCTTTTCTTTTCACGGGGCTTTATTAGTTTGTTTGTATTTTTATAATCTAACTTCACACCTTTTCCCCTGCGATTAGTTGAGGAAATCACTTTTAATTCACCTCTTCTTCATCCGAACCAAACAGGCCCATAGCATCGCCGGGTATAACGATAACCACTTGATAGCCCTTATTGCGGGCACGGTTATATAGCGTAGCTACAGTACTGGCAGTAATGTTCAGTTGTTTTGCTATGCGCTCATTGCTGTAACCCATTTCTTTTAAAGTAACAACCTGCCGTTCGCGAAAACTTAGTTTTTCCACACCTCTAATTTCTATCTGCAAGTTAGCCACCCCTGACTGTGGCAAAAATCAATACACATATTATCCACGATTATTCATAAGTTATCCAAAAGTTATCCACTGCAATATCCACAATTTGTGTACAATTCTTTTACAATGTAACTACTATATTACTACATTGTGGATAAAACTCCTTCCGCCTTAAACATTTCTTTTTTGGCTTAAACAGCTTGCCCTAAATTGTACACAGACTATAAAATCCGCTGTAATTTACGGCATACCGCAAGCCAAACTGTCACCACTGTTTCTTACCTATGCTAATTACTAACCAATAAACTGCTAAATAATATAAAAGGCTAAAGCACTACCTACTGTGTAACCGGTAGTACTTCAGCCTTTTTTACGGGAAAACAGCTTACTTATTTTAACCGTTATTGGTTTAGCCAGTTTTTTCATTGGCTGCACCAGCCAGCTCAGCATTTTGCCCATCACTTTTAACGGTACTGTAACGGCGGTGAATAACAAACGAAAAGGCCAGCAAAGTGCTGCCAACAACAAAGCAAGTATGCGCCACAGCCAGGAAAAAAATTTGTGGATAACTACCAACAAGTAATTAAATAGCGAAACGGCATAAGGGCTTAAGCAACGTAAGTAAATTGCTGCCCCCAGTAGCAAGCCAATTACAACATAAAACCTAAACTCGCCCCAATTGCCCCACAATAAAAACAAAAAGGCAATCGGTGTAAGTACCAGCCAAAAAATGAAATCCCCGACAACTGTTCCCCATTTGTTAAGTTTAATCAGCTTCGCTATCACTCGATAAAAGTCAAAGAGTAAGCCGGCCAACACGCCTATCATTAATGTAACCAAAAAGGCAGTTAATTGATCAATCAGTTGTATTATGACCACACCCTTTAGGGAAACTATTTAAGCAGTCGCTCCAATATGCCCTTAGATTTTACTTTTCCTCCTTTAGCAGTTTTGCCTTCTACGTATTCCACACCGTTTATGTAGCCTTCCACTTTAAGTTCTCCGGCCTCTAAATTTAACTGGGTAATGTGTAAATCTTCCCCCTTTAGCAGCAGATATCCCATATTAGTATCTAGGGCAATTTCTTTTTCATCAAAAGTACCTACATGTTGCACACCTTTTAATATCAATTCCTTTCTATTTAGCATCTCAACTTTATGATTAACACGTTCTTCCACTGGCTACCCTCCCATTTAGCCGTAATTCATTTTTAATATTTATTCCTAAGCAAAAGCAAATATGATAACAAAACGGGTGCAGCTGCACCCGTTATTTCCACAGTTTTTCAATTGTCACATCTTGATAGTAAAATTTAATAATTTCTTCCGGAGATTTGTTTTCAGTAGCCAGTTTGTTTGCTCCCCATTGGCAAAGTCCCACACCGTGTCCAAAACCGTCTCCGGTAATGACTAGGTTTCCATCCTCAACCCTAATATCTTTAATTAGCGTTGAACGCATCAGCTCACTGCCTACTGCCAATCTTAAAGCCGGTCCGCTTACCGTTGCCTCTCCCAATTTAATCTTGGTTGCTCTTCCGGACGGTCCTTTCTCTACTATCTGTACAGAAGTGATATTTCCGGGATCAACACCTGCCGCTTGCTTTACTGCGGCCCGCACTTGTTCTAGCGGAATTTTTGCCACCCAATTTCTGTTTTCCGGTGTAGTGATACTTAAACAACCATCTTCTATACCTGATTGCACATATGGTGTTTTAGTTTTGGTCCAGTTAAGGCCCTCAACGGCATTTGCGGTTTTACCTCCGCAGCAGGCAGAAAACCACCCTTTTACATATTCACCGTTGTATTTAATTACTTCTCCGCAAGTGCTTTCTACCGCCCTTCTAACCCGGTCATTTATGCGCGACGGATCATAGGCTTGAAATTCTTCCACGTCAGTTGAGGCATCGGTACCGTGTAATTTTTTAATTTTACCGCTTTCGATATTCTCCATAGTAAAAGTACGGGCTAAGATTGCTTGAGCGGCCAAAGCATTCTCCGGCCAAGTCGGTTCCATTTCCGCGGCTACAACGCCCATTAAATATTCTTCCAGTTTAATTTCTTTTTTCTCTCCGGTTTCTTTAACAAACAAAGTAATCGTCGGTTCTTCTCCGGGTTGAGTGCGGTCAGGAGCCGGTTTCTTTTCTCCTGCACATGATGTCAATAATGTCAAAATAATAATGCCGATTGCCGTCAGCATAAGGAAGCTAAATTTTTTCATCTTACCACCCCTAATTGCGTTTTGTTTAGTTTCTGCATTGGGGTGGTTAAATATAACCCAAGTTCTAAAATTAAAAATCGCGCTCAGGGTGATAGGTTTCCTCTACAACTTCGTAAAGAGAAGCTGCTTCCTTTGCCGGAACGTTATCTTTAACTTCCAGTATTTTTATGGTCAGAGTTTTGGTTCCCATTTCAATCTCCAGCACATCCCCGGGTTTAACCACACTTCCCGCTTTTGCCGTTCGGGAATTAATTTTTATTTTTCCACTGTCACATACTTCTTTAGCCACCGGGCGCCTTTTAATAATCCGTGAAACTTTAAGAAACTTATCCAGTCTCATCCTAAATTAATTTCCCCCAATAAATATCAATGATCAGGCCTTTGACCTGATCATTTTTATCTTACTTACTTGCTTGCTACCGCCTCTTTGAGAGCTTTACCGGCTTTAAAAACGGGAACCTTGGTGGCAGAAATAGTAATCTTTTCACCGGTTTGGGGGTTACGGCCCTGACGCTCAGCCCGTTCACGGGCTTCAAATGTTCCAAAGCCTACCAACTGGACTTTATCTCCTGAACTTAGGGCTTCAGTAATAGTTTCTAGCATGGCATTGAGCGCCTTTTCTGCATCTTTTTTGGTTAGTTCTGTTTTTTCCGAAATGCTAGAGATTAACTCGGCTTTATTCACTATATTACCTCCTCCAGATTCAAATTGATTAATTCTGTCATTGAATTCGATAAAACCGTTACATTTCCTGCTTTAGTGAAGATATTTATAGTTTATCTTTTCCATTTTTCTTTAATTCCAAACATTTAGCTTCATTCCAGTACTCATCCATTTCCGCCAGCGTCATTTCCGTCAAACTTTTGTTATGCTGCCGGCATTTCTTTTCTATATACTGGAAACGTTTGGTGAACTTTGCATTGGTAGCTGTCAACGCTACTTCGGCATCAACCTTTAACAAACGGGCTAAGTTTACAGCCGCAAAAAATAAGTCACCTATTTCGGCACTAATGTCCTGTTCATTGCCGGCGTCAATTGCTTTTTGTAATTCTGCCAATTCCTCTTTGACCTTCTCCAACCCTCCCCGGTAATCCGGCCAGTCAAACCCTACCTTAGCCGCTTTACTCTGCAGTTTAGTCGCTCTGGTTAAAGCAGGCAGCCCCTTAGGTATTTTATCCAAAAGTGAACAATATTCTTCTTTCCCCTCTTCTTCAGCTTTTATTTTATCCCAATTGACCAATACCTCAGCGCTGTTTTCCACCGAAACATCCCCAAAAACATGGGGGTGTCGCCTAATCATTTTTTCAGTAATCGTATCGATGACATCATTAATATTAAATAAGTTCTCTTCTGCAGCCAGTTGGGCATGAAACACTACTTGCAATAGTAAGTCTCCCAATTCCTCACATATTTTATGCGGATTGTTTGTGTCCAGCGCTTCAATTACTTCATATGTTTCTTCAATCAAATATTGTTTTAATGTTTGATGAGTTTGTTCTTTATCCCACGGACAGCCGTTCTCTCCTCTTAATGCAGCCATCACGTTAACTAACGGATCCAAGGGATATAAACTTTCTTCAAATTGCTTGTCATGCTGACCGTCAAGTTCAGGCACAAATAAACAAGTAAGATGATTAATCCAATCCAGCCTGTCCAACTGATAAAGAGGTATCCGTTCTATTTTTTCTTCTCCGGGCACACCCGCGGCCTTAATAACTGTCACCGGATGATCATCGGGATAATATTCCATCAGCGATAGTTTTACATCAGAAGCAACCAATTTAGAGTATACCTGCGTAATCACTGCGGCAATCGCCGGATTAGGGTGACGTTGATTTAACATTAGTCCGTCTAAAATCTGCAATCCGTTATTTGGATCGTAACCTATTGCGGAAAATACTGCATCTAAAAAACTGGCCGCCGGTAAAATTTTTACCGCTAACCCCTTTTCTTTGGCCCCTTTAATTATTAGCTGTACCGTTTCTTCCGCTACCATGGGATGCCCGGGAACCGCATATACTACATGTTTTTGTTGAGCTAAATTCAATACCTGATCCGCGATTTGGCGATAAAGTTCGCTAAAATTATCTACCCGTTGGTAGTAATGGTCAAAGGATTGATACACTATTCCCTGCTCCTCCAACCAAGGAACAACCGGATGCACTTTTGTGCGCAATAAAACGGGAGATTTTCCTTGTAGGGCTTCCAGTGCCCCCAGCGTCAGACCTTCTTTTGTTCCCGGCCCCAAACCGACAATAGTAATAGCTGTAATATTGCTTCACCCCCTGATTCTTCAAGCATGAAAAAGGAGGCCAAACGGCCTCCCTTTATTGTTCCATTTGTTTTGCCAAAAAACCTGCTGCAGTTTCAGCTAATTTCAATTCCATCTCACCCATTTTTACATCCGGTTCTTTAGTTGCCAAAATCACCGCCCCAATTGGATCCCCTTCAGAGATAATCGGTGCTATCACCTCGCTGGTATACTTGCAATCGCCTCCGTCAATTATCGCTCCGTCTTTGCAGTTAGGATCTTCTGCCGGGTTAAGTATGATGGCCTTCCGTTCTTCCATTACCTTTTCTACTATCGGACCGATCGGCTTGTTAAGCAGCTCTTTTTTCGGCGCACCGGACACTGCAATAATAGTATCACGATCAGCTATACAAGCAATATGACCCAATGCTTCATGTAACGAATCAGCATACTCTTTTGCAAAATCGCCTAGTTCACCAATAGGAGAATACTTCTTTAATATTACTTCGCCTTCTCTATCGACAAAAATTTCTAAAGGATCCCCTTCTCTAATCCGTAAGGTCCTGCGAATTTCCTTCGGTATAACAACTCTACCCAAATCATCTATCCGACGTACGATACCCGTTGCTTTCATAAAGTTCCCTTCCCTCCTTTATTCTGCATGATCTACGCGAAATAACTTTCTGTGATAGTATATAACAGGAGGTTTCTAATTATTCATATTTTACCAGCACAAGATAAATAAATTTCGGCTTTTAGGGGTTTGTCTATCTTTTTGCCGAAAAATCTTAAGGTTTACTACCTACTACTGAAACATATTAACCGCTAACATTCCGTTTTTTGGGCCCTTAATAAATTATATGTTCCTCAAACTTTACAAATAACCACTGCAGCGGTTGTATGACAGCTCTGCCGATTTATACCTCCTTCCTTAAAAAGTATGTAGCAATTATTTTATGCAACGCAGCCATTTTTGGGTTGATGGTATTATTCCCTTACTTTTTTAATAATAATCTATTTTTCTCCAGTATCTAATTTTTCACATTATTGTCTTTAGCTGCCAGTTGAATGGTAAAGTCTAACAGTTCCTTCAGTTGTTGGCAATCAATTCGGTCAACCTGCCTAAATTTTATCTTTATTTCAAATTCTTCAGCACTGTTGTTAAACTTTAAGCATTTGCGATAACGTTCACTTAATTCAACCAACTTTTTGGCATTTAAAGGCGGCTCAGAGCCAAAAACAAATTTGATATATCCGGACTGACGACTAATAGATTTAATTTTCAGCTTACTTCCAACCGCCTTTAATTTTGCCACTAACAGCAAACGCTGTACCGGTGCGGGTACATCCCCAAAACGATCGACTAATTCCTCTTCCAAATCATCAACCTGTTCAGGTTCTTTCATATTAGCAATTCGCCGGTATAACTCGACTTTTTGTCCCGAGTCACTGATGTAGTTTTCCGGTATATATGCATCCACCGGGAGTTCTATCACCGTGTCCACTGTTTTTTCTATTTCTTCACCTTTGGCTTCTCTAACCGCTTCCTCCAGCATTCGACAGTATAGGTCAAATCCCACTTCAGCAATGTGCCCATGCTGTTCCACGCCTAGAATATTTCCGGCTCCTCTTATTTCCAAGTCTCGCATGGCAATTTTATAGCCGGAACCTAAGTCGGTAAAATCGCGAATGGCAGACAGGCGCCGTTCCGCCTCCTCGGTAAGTACCTTATCTTTGCGGAAAGTAAAATAGGCATAGGCAACACGGTTGGAACGTCCCACTCTGCCTCGGAGTTGGTATAACTGTGCTAAGCCAAATCTATCGGCATCTTTGACAATCAATGTATTTACATTGGGTAGGTCTAAACCGGTTTCAATAATTGTGGTGCACACCAACACATCATAACTGCCGGCCATAAAATCCAACATAATTTTTTCCAGCTGTTCTTCCTTCATCTGCCCGTGGGCAACAACTAATTTGGCTTCCGGCACTAAACCGCTTAGCCAATTAGCTACCACATCCAGCTCAGCTACCCGGTTATGTACAAAAAATACTTGTCCACCCCGATTTATTTCCCTGCGAATAGCCTCACGAATCATTACCGGATCTTCTTCCATCACATAGGTTTGTACCGGATAACGCTCTTCAGGCGGGGTTTCTAACAAACTGGTATCACGTACTTTAACTAATGACATATGCAGTGTTCGGGGAATCGGTGTTGCGGTAAGTGTTAATACATCCACCGTAGCCCGCAGCTGCTTTAGTCTTTCTTTGTGAGCGACCCCAAAACGCTGTTCTTCATCTATCACTACTAAGCCTAAGTCTTTAAATTTTACATCTTTTTGCACCAAACGATGTGTGCCGATGACAATATCGACGCTGCCATCACTCAGTCCCTGCAGTACCGCACGCTGCTCTTTGGGTGTGCGGAAGCGAGACAGCATTTCTATGTTAACGGGGTAGGGTGCAAACCTTTCTCTAAAAGTATTGTAATGCTGTTGGGCTAAAATTGTTGTCGGCACCAATACCGCAACTTGTTTACCGTCATTAACCGCTTTAAATGCCGCCCGCAAAGCCACCTCTGTCTTGCCGTAGCCAACGTCACCACAAAGCAGGCGATCCATCGGTCGCGGCGATTCCATGTCTTTTTTTACTTCCGCTATTGCTTTTAACTGATCGGGTGTTTCCTCGTAAGGAAAGGCACTTTCAAATTCCCGCTGCCAGACGGTATCCTTGCTAAATGCATATCCTTTTTGGGCCTGTCTTTTAGCATACAATTGCAGCAGATCATCCGCTATTTGCTTCACGGCCGCTCTTACTTTATTTTTGGTCCGTTTCCACTCACTGCCTCCCATTTTAGATAATTTGGGAGCAATTCCTTCGTTTCCGGAATAACGCTGCAGCAAATCAACCTGATCTGTCGGTACATATATCTTGTCTTCACCGGCATATTGAATAATCAGGTAGTCTTTTTGAATTCCGCCGATATCTAAGGTAGTGAGTCCCAAATACCGCCCGATACCATGATTAATATGTACCACATAGTCATTAGGTTTTAACTCTTCGATCGGAATAACTTTGTTCTCAGAAAACTCTCTCCGCTTGCGTTTCTTTTTACGTTGACCAAAAATCTCTTTTTCGGTAATAACCGCCAAACGGGCAGCCGTTAGTTCAAAACCGGCTGATATATATCCTTCGGTAATGACAATATTCCCGGGAAGCACTTCTTTACTGAGCTTTGACATATAAAAGGCATCTATTTGTGCCTCTTTTAAGGTCTCCAGTAAACTTCTGGCCCGTTCAGCAGTTGATACCATGAGCACCACTGCGTACTTTTTCCTTTTCCATTGTTTAACTTCATCAGCCAATACCGCTAAATTGCCCAAAAAAGGATGCATCGCTTTAGCGATAAAGTTAACAATATTTTTCGGTTTCAAAAACTGAGCACTGCGGGGCAAAAATGAAAAAAACAAGCTCTGTCTGCGTTCCAATTTAGCCCAAAACTGCCGCCAGTCTAAATATATGTGGTATTGGGAAGGTAACGTCTTGCCTTTAGCTAACAAATCAGTATGTGTTTCTGCCCGTTCCTTTTGAATTACTTCAATTATTTCCTTGATACGCAGCGGCTCTTCTATTAACAGGGGGGTATCAGCGGGAAAGTAATCAACAATATTGTAGAGCTCCGGATAAAAATACGGCAGTAACTTTTCCGCCCCCTCAAAGTAGGCCGGTTTTTCCATGCGGGCAAGCAGCGATTCTACTTGGGCATTTAACTGATGCTGGGCGTCCACCGAGGCACTTTTAACCATCTTTTTATGGTGGTTACGGTATTCATTTAACAAACGTTCCCGACCGTCTGCCCAATATTTTTCACTGACCGCCATCTCTTGTGCCGGCGTAATCTTCACTTCACTGAGGTTTTCTATTGAACGCTGTGAACTAATTTCAAAAGTACGGATAGAGTCAACTTCATCATCCCAAAATTCTACACGCAGCGGGTTATCCTCAGCCGGAGGATAAACATCCAGGATGCCGCCGCGTATGGAAAATTGACCGGGTCCTTCTATCATATCCACCCGTTCATAACCTTGACGCACTAAAAACTGCTGCAAATCTTCCAAGTCAACTCGCTGGCCTACTTTTAATATCCGGCGCTCATCGTGATATACCGCCGGAGGGGCTAACCGCCTGAGAACGGCCTCTACCGGGGCGACAACTACCGGATTCTGCCCACTGATCAGTTTTTCCAACACCCTTAGGCGCTGAGCGTTGATCTCTCTGTTGTGAGACACAACCGGGAAAGGCATGGCTTGCCATACCGGAAACAGCATCACTTCCCTGTCCGGCAACAAATAGCTGAGATCTTCCAGCAGCGTACCGGCATCACTTTCATTGGGAGTAATAATCAACGCCGGACCATTTTTTTGGTAAATAATTCCAGCAATGATCAGCGTTCGCTCTGGGCCGGCCAAACCAAAAATATGTTGTTGATCAAGGCCGTTGTTCAGTCCGTTAATTATCCCTTGAAATTCAGTTGCCTGTTCCAAGGGTTGCAATAACCCGGGCAACCCAGTGTTGTTTTTAGCCATAGCAAAAAGAGCTTTAGCTAACAAATGGCCAAAGCCCTAACACGCTCCTTTATCCGTTTATTACCAAATACAAAAACATTCTTAATTATATATTACCCAAAACTACCCGTCAAGATGACACCGTTTTATGAACAATCCAGTAATTCCAACTCATGTGTAGGATATAGGCCAAAGCTACCGCGGGCACAAAGCCCAAAAAATGCCAGGCCAAGGCAGAGATTATTCCGTAAAACAAATGAGTAGCTTGCGCGTAAAAAGCCGCGCGCAGCCCATTTCGGGTGAGCTTTAATTCCCAAGCCGCCTCGAACGTTCCAAACAAAGCGTGGGTGATTATGATTGATGTATTCAGCAAAACAGCTAAACCCGTTTTCGCAAGCTCTTCAACAGCCGGCCCGAAAAAAATTACCGCCCTGTTACCAAAGCGCTCGATTAACATGCCGTTTATTAACCATGACACACCGGCTGCCAAAAAGCCGCTTGCAAAATATATAATCATTTTTTCAGCTTACTAATTAACATTATACTTATTCATCGCCGCGTTAATGTCCTGACGAACCCAAACCTGTAAACTTTCTACGGCTTTTGTAATGACATTATTTATTATATCAAATTCTTGCTGGTTAAAATTACCTAAAACATAATTAACCGCGTCTTTTTCCGAGCGGCCAATGCCAATGCGGATGCGGGGAAATTCAGTAGTGCCTAAATGGGCAATTATTGATTTCATCCCGTTGTGTCCGCCGGCCCCCCCTTTTGGCCGAATACGGAGTTTTCCTAACGGTAAATCCATATCGTCATAAACGACAATCACATCTGAAGGGTTTACTTTATACCAACGGGCAAGGGCGCCTACCGCTTCCCCGCTTAAATTCATATATGTTTGCGGCTTAACCAAAATAACCCTTTCTTGACCAATATAACTTTCGCCAATCAAAGCATTAAACTTACTTTTATTTATTGCCGTATTTAAGTTTGCGGATAAGTGATCCAGGACCATAAACCCGACGTTATGCCGCGTATTAGCATACTTTTGCCCCGGATTTCCTAAGCCAACAATTATTTTCACTTTTCCTACCTCCGTTGCCATTTTCCATGTCAATTTTACTCAATTGAGCTGCAGATGACAACCGGCGGCAGGAACCAATGAGTATTTCCTTTGTTGATGAGCAACTTATGCTTGGGCTTCTGCATTTTCCGGCTCAGAATTTACCCCACTATCTTCCTTAGCCGGAATTTCTTCATCAGGTTCTTTAGAGGTCAATTCTTCCGCCTCTGCGGTTCTCATCATTGTTACACTGGCCACTACCGCCTCCGGATCGGTTGTGGTTTTTACACCTTTTGGCAATGACAAGTCTTTAACATGAATACTTTGCCCAACATTTAAATCTGATACATCTACTACAATCTGGTCGGGAATATCCGCCGGCAGGCACTCAATCTCCAGGGCGTCCAGCTGTCTTTGCAGTACCCCGCCCTGTTGCGCACCGATAGGCTTTCCGACAAATTTTATTTTAACGTTGGTTTTGATTTTTTCAGTCATTTTAACACTTTGCAAATCAACATGCGTTAACTCTTTGCGGACCGGATCATATTGTACATCCTTCAGCAATACTTTCATGCCGTCGCCTTTTCCGTCTTTTAATCGCAGGTCAATAATTTTACCGGTGCCAAAATTTTTTACTATTCTTTGAATATCTTTTAAGTCTACGGCAATTGACATGCTGCCCATTTCTTTACCGTATACTACACCGGGAATTCTCCCCTGTTGCGCCAAAAGGTTGCGAGCATGTCTTCCTCGCTCACTGCGACTACTTGCTTCCAGCTTAATGTCAACCATAAATTACCCCCCTAGTATACTAGCTAAATATATTATTCCCTAAAAATGGTCATATCAAACTCTGAACAAGCATAACATGAATTAGAACAACCCATGAAACCAAGGGGGTTATTTAGATGCTTAAAAGCAAGCGACTTATCGGCATGCCGGTGATCAGTCTGGCTGAAGGTCAGCAATTAGGTAAGGTTAAAGATTTGATCGTCGATCCCCTAAAACGAGCAGTTGCCGCTTTAGTGATTGAACAAAAGGGATGGTTTAGAGAAGAAAAGTTTATTCCCTACTCTAAGGTAAGTAACGTCGGCAGTGATGCAATCACAGTAGCACAAAGTGATTTTGCGCAAAAAGGCACCAGCCTGCCTGAGATCGTTAAGTTAATGAAAGATAAATATTTGATCAATAACACCAAGGTAGTAGCCGAAAACGGAAAAATGTTAGGCATTGTGGAGGAATATTACATAAATACTGAAGACGGCACCATAGCCGGTCTGGAAATTGCCGGCAATTTTTTAAACAGTATTATTTCCGGAAGAGCTTTTTTAGATAGCAGTTTTATTCGTACAATCGGTAAAGAGTTAATTATTGTCGGCGATGAAGCCGTTGATAATTTGGTGAAAACTGACGGTGGCCTCAAGGAAACGATGAAGACTATTAAAGAAAGCAGTAATACCATTTGGGGAGAAACCCTTGTCAAGGCAAAAGAAGTAAGCAGCAGTATCAATAAAAAGTTAGAGCAATTAAAAGAAAGGAAAAAGAAACAGGAAGAACACAGCGAATGTCAATGCTCTGAACAAGCGCCGGAATTACAGGAAGTAAAAAATGCAGAGCAGAAGGAGAGCAGTGAAACCGAAAAAACAATAGAAGCGCAAAAAGAACAAGCTACAGAAAGCCAACCGGAAAAAAATAATCCTCAACCCCCCGGGGAATAATAAATAACAAAAAATTCAGGAGGGGTACGATGTCAACTAAAAGACCGGATCAATTTATCACCGGTTTTGCCGACCGCAGTTACGACAAGTTAATCTATCACACCCAAAAGCATGAGGAGGAGGAAGATAAAAAAGAGGCCGCTTCAAAGTAACGGCCTATTTTTTATAAAATTTTAAACATCAAACAATTTGCTTACCGATAAATCTTCATGAATGCGAATGATTGCTTCGCCCAAAATCGGTGCAACTGATAAGGTTTTGATGCGATCAAACATTTTTTCTTTCGGTAACGGTATGGTATTGGTAACTACCAATTCCTTAATCACAGAGTTCTGCAAACGTTCCACCGCCGGGCCGGATAAGACCGGGTGGGTGCAACAAGCGTATATTTCTTTGGCCCCCCGCTCCATCAGGGCAGCAGCACCATTGGTTATGGTACCGGCAGTGTCAATTATATCATCAATCATAATTACACTTTTACCTTTTATTTTACCGATTACGTTTGTTACTTCTGCCACATTGGGTTCAGGACGGCGTTTATCTATGATTGCTAAAGGCACGCCCAGCCGCTCTGCCAAATCCCTCGCTCGGGTTACCCCGCCGATGTCCGGCGAAACAACAACCAAATCTTCTATCTTGTTTTGTAAAAAATATTCCGCTAAGATTGGCACCCCGGGCAGGTGATCTACCGGTATGTCAAAAAAGCCTTGAATTTGACCGGCATGCAAATCCATGGTAATTACCCTTCTGGCTCCTGCTGCATACAATAAGTTGGCCACAAGTTTTGCTGTAATCGGATCCCGGGCCCTTGTTTTTCTGTCCTGACGCGCATAGCCGTAATAAGGAATAACCGCAGTGATTCGTCTGGCCGAAGCACGCCTGATGGCATCAATCATCACCAACAACTCCATAAGGTGCTCATTTACCGGGTTGCTGGTGGGTTGGATAATAAAGACATCCGCTCCACGGACACTTTCATTAATCCTTACCATTATTTCCCCGTCGCTAAAGCGTTGGACATTTGAATCTCCCAGTGTAACTCCCAAGTACTGGCAGATTTCAATAGCTAAATCTTTATGTGCATTACCACTGAAAATTTTTAACCGTTTGTTTCCCGAACCCATTTCCTAACCTCCAAGTTTGTTGCATTATTTGTTCTTATTTACCCATCCTTCTTTGTTGATTTGGCGCTCCCTGGCCACTGCCAAAGCACCGGAAGGAACGTCTTCGGTAATGGTGGAACCTGCTGCAATAAACGCTTCAGAACCCACCTTAACAGGAGCAACTAAATTACTGTTGCTGCCGACAAAAACATGATCGCCAATTTCCGTTACATATTTATGTTTGCCGTCGTAATTACAGGTAATTGTGCCGGCGCCAATGTTAACTTTTTGACCGATCAATGCATCTCCGATATAGGTTAAGTGGGGTATTTTAGTGTTATCCCCGATTGTACTCTTTTTAACCTCGACAAAGTCACCGACTTTTACGCCGGTACCAAGCTTGGTACCCGGTCTAATGTAAGCAAAAGGACCAACTGTGCAGTTCGGACCGATTTCACTGTCTAAAATTACGGAATATTGCAGTTGACAGTTTTCCCCCACCGAACTGTTGACAATACGCGTATTTGGTCCGACAATGGAAAAACTGCCGATACGCGTGTTTCCTTCAATAATTGTACCGGGATATAACAGGGCATCGTTATCAACGGTGACGGTGGCGTCTACATATGTTGTTTCCGGATCTACCACTGTGACACCCTCGTCCATTAACTTAGTCAGTACCCTCATGCGCATCACTTGGTTGGCAGCGGCCAGTTGTCGACGGTCGTTGACACCCATTACCTCATTAATATCGGAACAGCTGCATGCTGCTACAAGCTTACCTTGAGCATTATATATTTTAATTATATCCGTAAGGTAATACTCTCCTTGAAGGTTTTGAGCGGATATTTTTTTCAAATCTTCAAACAGGCCGGATAGGGCAAAACAATAAAATCCGGTATTAATTTCTTTCACCGCCAGCTCTGCCGGTGTAGCATCCTTCTGTTCAACAATCCGGTCCACTCTGCCGGTACTGTCCCGAATAATCCTTCCGTAACCGGTCGGATCCTCTGCCAAGGCAGTGAGAACGGTAGCCGCCGCTTTTTCTTCCAGGTGTTTGTTAAAAAGCATTTTTAGTGTTTCCGGAGTAATTAGCGGAGTATCTCCACAAACTACCAGCACATGTCCCGAAAAAGAATTCAGCGCGTCAGCAGCCTGCATTAAAGCATGGGCGGTACCTAATTGTTGATGTTGGTAAACCACCTCGGCTGCAGATCCTACATATTCCTTCACTTTTTCCGCACCGTAACCGGCGACAACCACTGTTTTTTCTACGCCGGCATGCTTCAGTGCGTCCAGAACATGTCCCAACATCGGCTTGCCGCCTACCGGGTGTAAAACCTTGGGCAGTGCGGATTTCATTCTCGTTCCTTTTCCTGCTGCTAATACCACAGCCGCAAGCCGCATACGGGAACCCTCCTTTTAATATAAAGTTTAAAACCACGTAATACAATTCAACAGAGATTATCTTATTCCTCTAACTTTTACATTATAAAGCCGTCTTATCCTAAAAGTTTTACTCTTTTGATAATTTAAATTCTTATTTTTTACACTAAATAAGGGAGCTTTTAGCTCCCTTTATTTTAAAAATCACAAATAATTATTTAAATTGCCTGAGAATTTAAAGCAGCCTCATATGCTTCCAGTACAGCGGTTTGAATAATCTCTCTGGCTTGGGAATTAATCGGGTGTGCAATATCCCTGTATTCACCGCTGGGGGTCTTACTGCTCGGCATAGCAACAAATAGCCCGTTTTGCCCTTCTACAACTTTTACATTATGAATAACAAACATATCATTCAATGTCACGGATACTATTGCTTTCATTTTACCGTCAAGTAAAATCTTGCGAATGCGAACGTCGGTAACCTGCACTACGCTCTTCACCACCTTCTGTCATTTACTTAATTAAGGTAACTTTTCTTCAATTTATTTAAAATTCCTTCTAATTTCCAAACTTTTTAGTAAATTATTGCCATAAATTTTAGATTACTATATCCCAGTAATTAACAATTGTCAACTCCCAATAACTTACTAACCATCATTAAATCACTTGGTTTGTCAACGTCCACTCCCACTTCGGGGTAGCTGCAAATTATTGCCTTTCCCTTTATATCTAAAAGCTTTGAAACCTTTTTTTCAGCCTCTGCCAAGCTTAATCTGTGAGATAAGTATTCAAATAAAAACCCCAGACCGACTATTTTACATAACTTCAAAGGATTTTTTCTGGCTTTAATCAGCCTTTCTCCCACTTTAACACATTTAGGTACCACTTTGGGATCAACCAAAAATATATTTCCTCCGGTAAAAGTACCTTCTTTTAATTTTACGTAAGTCCTCTGCACCCCCGGAAACTTTCTACACACATCTTCTTGAGAAATTACCGGAAAATATAGATCCGCTTCATGCAAAAAACATGTTCTGATAAATTCATCTATTGCTTCAGCAGTAATTAAGGGTATATCTGATGTAATTACCAAGACGTGTTTAGTACTGGCCAAATGTTTTAATCCGGAGGTAATATTTCTAATTAGTGTATCTTGGGGAGGAATTACCTCGATGCCCAAAGGAGAAAATATCTTTGTCAACTCCCCAGGGCCGACCACCAATATTTTCTCAATATTTTTTGAATGCATTAAAGCTTCAACAACATACTCCACCATAGTGCGTTTGCCGATGGTGATAAGCGCCTCAAAGCTAACATCACTGCATTCTTTTAACATTCCGTCATTAGGGCTGCCGGCAAGCACCAGGGCGTCAATCATGCATCTTCAGACTCCTTTTTTTTCTTAATTTCTTGCAGCATGATATTTTCAGCATTCTCAATGTGCTGGCGGGCCAATTTTTCTGCCAGCTCGGCATTGCGTTCAGCAATAGCCTCTACTATCTGCCGGTGTTCATCTACCGCTTGTTTGGAACGGCCGGGTGTAGCCAGTGATGTAGCCCGAAAACGCTGCAGCTGTTCTTTCAGATTGGTAATAATTTGAATCAGCTTTTCATTCCGGCTTGCTCGATAGATAATGTCGTGAAAGCCAATATCCTTTTCTACTACTGAACCAATGTTCTTGCCGTCTGATACTTCGGAAATCGATACAATTGAACGCTCCAACTGATCAATTTCTTCATCGGTAATGCGCTCCGCTGCCAAGCTGGCGGCCAATCCCTCAAGTGCAGCACGCACTTCAAAAACATCAACCACGTCTTTAATAGATATACCGGCCACATAGGCCCCTTTGCGGGGCACCATGACCACCAAACCTTCTAACTCCAACTTTCTAATTGCTTCCCTCACCGGTGTGCGACTGACACCCATTTCTTCTGCAATCTGCATTTCCATCAAGCGCTCACCGGGACTGAGTTTCCCCGTAAGAATGGCATCACGCATGGTTTCAAAAACTATATCCCGTAGCGGCTTGTAATTATCTAACTTAATCGGCACCAAGCGCGGTTTATCGGTCATAAAGCAAACCTCCTAAAACTTTGAAATTATTAGGTATTATTATACCTTGAAATTTATAACTCCTGTATCTTTTTACCTGCCGCGTTTTTGTTTGCCTTTTTAAAACCGGTAACAATCACATGAACACTATGATAATTTAATCGTTCTGCTAAATCAACAGCCGCAGACTTACTATCGGTTAAGGCAAAAATCGTCGGTCCGCTGCCCGACATCAATACACCCAATGCGCCGGCACTGCTTGCCGCCTTTTTAATCTCTTTTAATTCCGGATACATTTCCATCGATACATATTCCAGATCGTTAGCTAAATTTTTAGCTATTTCCGGTATATTTTTTTGTTTGATGGCTGAAATCATGGCCGCGGTACTTGGCCTTTTCCCTAAACGGGCCGAGGCAAAGTTTTCGTAAACTTCTGCCGTTGATATGCCAAATGGCGGCTTAATCAGCACTACCCCCATCTCCGGAGCATCCGGTAGCGGAGTTAAAATTTCACCTTTTCCACGGGCCAGTACCGTACCGCCAACTAAACAAAAGGGTACATCAGAACCAATTTTTTCGCCAAGCGCCATTAACTCTTTTAAATTAAGATTTAAGCCCCAAAGCTCATTCAATCCCAACAGTGTCGCTGCCGCATTGGTGGAGCCACCGGCCAAGCCGGCCGCCATCGGAATGCGCTTTATCAGTGATATATTGGCACCTTTGTCACATCCGGAGTATTCCTGTAACAACTCAACGGCGCGCAATATTAAGTTATCCCGTCCTTTAGGTGCATCACCTTCAACGGATAAATTTACTCCTTGTGCACTTTCAAAATATAATTCGTCATGAAGCTCTAAGCTTTGCATAACTGTTTCGATTTCATGATAACCATCACTTCTCTTGCCTAATACTTTCAAAGTCAAGTTTATTTTGGCATAGGCTTTATACTTAATTTTCAATTATGTATCCTCCCGCCATCTGCTGCTACTAAAAAATACTAACTGTAAATATTGGCCTTTAACTTGCCTATTTCCTTCCATACCGCTAAGTATTAGTGATTATTTTGTGCAAATTTTGGAATATTTTGGCTATAGGGACATATATTCAATAACAACCTCATGTTAACCAAATAGACATTAACTTAAACATACTCTGAAAAAAGGAGGTATTGTCATATTGAGCAAGCAAGAGTTTGGTGCTGCAAAGTTCTTGCTGGTAAATACAGAAACAGCTAAGTTGCAGTTTTATGAACGCGGCAGATTAATCAAAACTTACCCTATTGCTGTAGGCAAAGCAGCCACCCCCACCCCCACCGGTGAATACAAGATTGTCTCTAAGATATATAACCCCGGTGGCAATTTGGGCACTCGCTGGTTGGGATTGTCAGTCCCTCACGGTCATTATGGCATTCACGGGACCAACAATCCGGCGTCCATCGGCAAAAAAATTTCCAACGGTTGTATTCGTATGCACAACAAAGATGTTGAAGAACTGTTTGCTATGGTCACGCTCAAAACTCCGGTATTAATTACCGATCTTGCCGAACAAATAAATTTGGCTCCTACACAGGAAAAAGAAACAGATGTTATTAAATCAGAAGATGTGACTGCTATTCCGGCAGAAGATAATGCCTTAAAAGAGGATGTGGCAGAAGATATGCTTGAAGCTCCCCAAAACAATACGGTAGCTACTGAGGAAGAAATTGAGCAATCAGTTGAGCAACCACAACCACCGGCCGCTACTATTTACATGGTCCGCCCGGGAGACACATTGTGGTCAATTGCCCGTAGTTTTGAAATACCCATTCAACGCATTATGGAGCTAAATAATTTACCTGCCCCCAACTTTATCTTCCCCGGACAAAAACTGTTAATCCCCTTAACAAATCATTCCCAGAAAAACAATTAAAAATGCCAATATTTAAAGGCATCCCCCAGTTAGAATTTGGGATGCCTTATTTTTTGAAAAGTATCAACCAAGCTCCTCCGGCCATCAAAAATACACCTAAAATGCGGCAAGGATTAAAAGGTACGCGCTGCATACCAAAGAGACCCAGATGGTCAATTAACCCTGCGGTAAAAACCTGGCCTAATATAATGGCAGTAGTGGCGGGAGCCGCCCCTGCCTTTGGTATACTGCGGGCTACCGCATAAACTATAACTATACTGAGCACGCCACCCAAATATGTATACCAAGGTGCAGCAGCGCATTTATCTAACTCAAAAGCACCTAATTTAAAACCAAATATCAATACACCGACAATTGCTGCCCCAACAACATGCACAATCATAGTGGTTTCCCATAAACCGATTGCCTTTCCCAGTGCCCCGTTTAAGGTGCCTTGTACCGCCATCGCCACACCTGAAAGGGCAGCAATTAACAAAGCGATCATTCGGCCACTCATTATTTACCTCTTTTTAATTTAAAATGTAGGGATCGTTTCCCAACGATTGCAGTGTTTCTTTTAACCAACCTAAGTCCACTACTGCAGAATCATAATCTATAGTTACTGTTCGGTCACTGAGATTGGCTTCTACTTTCTTTACTCCGTCAATTTGCTTTAGGTAAGTCTCAATTTCATCTTTATCCTCTTGAGTAAACAAGCCCCCGACCTTAAATTTTTCCTGAGGCATGGTTGCCACCTCCAAGTATTATTCATGGTTGTTACTAAAGATAGTCTTTTCAAGGCGTGCCAAAATTATTCTTAAGAGAAAATTACTCTGCAAACGACAATTTAAAAAACAACCTGAACCCTAAGCTTAAAAGGCATGTCTTAATTGTCAGACAGCAAAAAAATCCTAAGTGCTACTTTACTCAGTATCACTTAGGATAGCCAAAATCCCTTTCAATTTTATTAATCAAGTTTGCAATTCAGCCAAGAACCTTTTGTGCATTTACCAATCCACATTCCAAATCTTCAAGCTAACCTTTGGCCGCTTTTCTGCAACAAATAAAGCAGCTCCTTTAAGCAAATGTTCGGCTTTATTTTCAAAGCCTGGCTAATCAGCCCGGTGACGTGAGCGGTACCGCTCAAACGCCGATACTTGCCGTTGGAAGCAGTTACCGTAACCTCCGGGCCGTAACTGAAAAAGGAGCAAATCAATCGCCCCAACGGCAATTACTTCCGGGTATGCCCCGGGGTAATCTACCGAGTTATTAGTACGTCATTTTTGGCTGCCGCCACGATAATCAGGTCGGCTTCAACAGTCCGTTGAACAGCCATTGGCAAGCTAATACTTATGCTATCCGTGCCAACACTTAAGTTTACCACCTGTATCTATTTCTTATATACCGGTATTGTTATCTTCAGCGGCTATAGTTCCGGCAACATGTATGCGGTGACCGTTATCATCATCCGGGCTACTCTTTCCACTGTCCATCACCGCTACTTTAACATCTTCGTTACATTGTTGGCACCAATGCGATTAACTCCCCAGGGTATTTGCTGTTTTGGGCTTTGGGGTTTAGCAAAAATTGGGTATATGCGCTCTGTTTTATCAGCCTCAGTTTAATTGGCAGATTGTCTTCCACCGCTAGCACTTTAGGATCCGTTTGAAATTTCCCTGCCGGTTCTTCCGGCAATTGGCGGACAACGCCATTTACCAATGACAGCGGTTTATTGTTTTTCGCAAGGCGCCTCAAGAGAGGTGAAAGACCGGTCTTGTAAATAAAATCACCTTTTCTACGTCAATTACCCTAATTATTTTGAGCTTTCAACAGTGCGTTTACTGTTAAAGCCGGTTTCTTTGTTGTCGGCACTGTAACCGCTGTCATTTTTGGCACTGTTTCCAATCGATGCAAAGCCCTGAATTAAACTGTTCAGTGGCTTCAACAAAGTAGCCAGATCAAATTCCTCATTGGCTGTTTTTTGTTTCAGCGAATTGCCTTTATATTCATCTTTTAACAAATGTGCAATAGTATCAAACATTACATTAGCACTGCTGGCTACAGTTTCAATTACTTTGCCGGTTATTTTAGCCCCGTGCAATACTTTGCGCACGGTTTCCTCGAATTCTACCTGTTTCTCACGCTTGTCATGCTCTTGCAAAACTTTATCAATGTGCTTAGTCATTACTTCTAATTTCTCTGTCAACCTGGCTTCCGTGCTGCGTTGGGATTCCAAACGCGACAGCGTTTGCACAAGCTGATCCAGCTTGTTAAACATTTCATGTGCCCGCTCTACGTCCAGGGATTTTTCTTTTTGGTAGGATTCAATTCTTGCTAACAATTTTTCAATAGTGTCTGTAACATTACCCTGTTTTCCTTCCATATGACTTCAATCCCTCCTTTAATGGGGTAGTTTAAAGGGCTACACAGCGTGTAGCCCTTCCCGGTTAGACTACCACATCACTTAATCGTTAACTAGCAGAAGAAGCCACAGCAGCAGGCAATTGCGAGCATTAAGAAGAGCCATACACCTAACAGTTTCCAATCAAGCAATCCGCAGAAGAAAAGTGCAATGCCAATGATGAAGCCTGCTAGCAATAAGCAGCAGCATTTAACCCAAATTCCTGGGCCCCAATCTTTTACACCAAATTCCTTAACGGCTTCAGCTAAACCCATTCTAAATTCCTCCTTGTAGTTTCTTTAATGGACTGAACGAACTCCCGGGATTCGTTCTAATCATACAATATGAGATGGTTCCAATATCTGTTACAGGGTTAATAAAATTTTTTACCCCCTTGTTAGAAAAAAATAAATATTAACACCCCGAGCAATATGAGAAATATAAAGGTTCCTATCCCAATGATCTCTAACCCTAACAAAACTGCAGCCAAAACAAGTAATGCCAGACAAATAAAAAGACAATAAATATTAAAATAACCCGAATAAAATTTTTGTTTTACACCAAAAATCCCTTGGTCTGACACAGTCAGCCCTCCTTTCCTATGATAAATCGTAGGAAAATCTATTATTTTTAAAGTACGTCAACCTGTCAGCATATGTTACATTTTTAGATTTTGATTTAAGTTGCTAAGCCAAAAAATTTACCGGCAGCCGCCGGTATTAAAACATCCCCTTGTAAGCATCCATCTTAATACCCGTGATCCTTTCAATTTCTTGAAGGGCTTTTTCTTTCGAACGTTTTTGTGCCTCGTTAAAAATAGCTTTAAGCTCTTGTTCAATATGGGTAAGGTATGGAACTTTTAAGACTGCCGGATTAATTCTTATTGCCAATACCTGTTGCTGACCGTTCATAATGATCCTTATATGACCGCTGCGAGAAACAACATCAATATTGGCCTTTGTTAATATTTCCTGAATCTCTTTGAACTTTTCACTAAATTTACTTATATCTCCCAAGCTCAATTTAATACCCCCTATCCTGTTGCATTATCTTACTATATGCTGCTTAATTTTTATAAGTTACAACACCTTAGCCATTCAGTAACCATTTTAAAAGCCTGCACGTATAGTATGATCAGACATCAATCAACCGGAGGGGAGGTTTAATATGCCCAATGCTAAAAATGGCAAAGGCTCTATATTAGAGCCTAATGCCTTTACTTTATTTTTAATTTTAATTTTGCTAATCATGGGGAGTGGATACGATTTAGAAGGACGTCTGGCTCATTTGAGCAGGATGTTGCGGGCAAGCAGCAATGCCGTTAAAATGATGCGTGCCGGAATGAACGAATTTCGTTCCTCCATGGTTCCGCCCAATTCCAATGAATTTAACAACAATACCGTTCAATAATTGTTGATGAGGATGCGCAATGCATCCTTATTTTTTTCCTTTGCCGTTCCCAGGCCCGGCAACTAAAAAAACAAAGGTGCCGATGGCGGCACCTAATGATTATATGGATTCATTATCCCGGGCATTAATGCTAAAACGGCATGTGTAAGCAATGTTGCTAAAAATTCCGGTCTGGGTCCCTCAGTAATCAGCCTGGTCATTAAACAAAGCGGATCCTGATTTATTGATTGAAAGTTTGTTTTTTCGTTTTTTGCTTCATACGGCTTAGCCTGAAAAGTTTTTCTGATAGTAATGAGCTTAGCTTGATAGTTATTTATAGCGTTAATTGTCCCGGTTAAATTGAGCAAGCATAATGCCAATAAAACACTGTTTGTACCGGCATTGCCCTTTTTTAACAGCTTCAACAAATTGTCAATCATGTGAACATATTCATCAGGCTGTTTAAATCTAAACCTGTCGCCTGAGATAATTTATCTTTTACCGCCGCTCTTGATTCAATTTGGGCTTTATTCAATGCTTCCACAATCTTATCTTCTAATTCTTTTACTTCTAAAGTCTGAATGGCCTGCGGATCAATATGCACCGATAGCAACTCTTGTTTGCCGTTCATCACCACTACTACTTCTCCTCCGCTGCAAGGCACTTCTACTTTTAAATTTTGTACTTGGTTTTGAATCTGCTGAATTTGGGACATGATTTGACCCATGTTTCCAAACATAATGATTATTCCTCCTTAATTTAAGGTTATCCTAGTCGGGGATCCCATTTTAAAAGGTTTTTTGCCCCAGAATTTTTTTTGCACCGCTCCTCCTCAACATTCATCTCTTTTACTGCCGACGGTTTTTCTTTAACATTCTGTTCCCCCGGCGGCTTTGGCGGCGGCTTTGGTGGTGCCGTTTTAGATTCCCGCGGGGGAGGAGGCGGCGGCATCATTTGCGAAAGCATCGCTAACATTGCCGGGTCAACCTTGCCGCTCAGCATGCTCATTAACTGATCCGGTTTAAGGTTGCCTGATGCTGCCTGCTGTAATATATACATTAAGTCATCATTAGGTGCCGCACCGGAATTAGCCCGGTTTTTTCCTGTGGCGGAAGATTGATGGCCGGAAATCTCTAAATTAAGTCCTTCCCCCCCTGTCGCCCTTTGCAAAATATCAACTATCCCCATTAAGTTAACCAGGCTCAGCATTAACAGCATGTTGATGTTATCCACACCGTACTTTGACTGCTCATCTAATAAAGTTAATAATGTTTGTTCCAAACCTGCTTTCGGCAAGTTGTTATCCACTGCATGACCTCCTTTTTATAACCTATGCCTTTACCTCACATGGGATTTTAATTTTTTTATGTGCAGAAATATCACCTCTCCTTAAGTTGTGATTTAACGCTAAAATTGCCTCAACAGTGGTGCCAAAGCGTTGGGCCAATTTTTCCAAAGTGTCATCCGGCTGTAAAGTATAATTAAAAAAAATAGTCGATTTTTGCTTATCAGTAGCTTGACTGACTGAATTAATACCTGCCGCTAAGGTACATTTGTTTACTTTAAACAGCTGCACTTTAATATCTATATCAGCAAGCAGTTTTAACCGGCCGTCGACAATGTCTGTTTTAACTTGATCTACATGAAGATAGGTTGCCGTGCGGAAACAGTCCGTCGGTTTCATCAGTCGCAGTACTGTTTTAAATAATGCCCTGCGGTAAATATATTTCAAACCGCCCTCAGATGTGCCAAGATAGATTAAAAAATCACCGTATCCTTTAATTAGCAGACGGTTACCGATTACATTGATGGTTGTCACTTCCACCGGCCCCGGGCGCACTTCATTAATCTTGCCGTCAGTCATTTCCGTAGGCAAGGCGGCGGTATCTAAAATAACCCCTTTGCCGCTGACCTCTTCGGCCAAACTTTCAAAAGTCAAATCCATAAAATCAAATTTATACCGACAATTGCTGATCTGGGTAATAACTTGCTCTTCATGCGGTTGAAAAACCTTAATTAACAAATCAGCCTTAAAGTTTAACATAAAGGAACTGCCACTTTGGTTATTGATTTTTACCTCCGTATATTGATTTAGAAAATGCACTTCACTTACTAAACCGGGACGTGCACCCGGTACAGGCGGCTCAATACTATAGGCTATAAATCGCTGGAGTCGACGATTTTCACCACCTTGATCTAGGTAATTAATTTCCAGCTGCAACCAGCCATTAACAGTAACTGTGCCGACATCATGAATGTAATTTTGCATTAGCGGCAACACTCGATAGCTGACTATTTGCTTGGCGGCAGGCTTGATTGCGGGAATAAGGATCTCCTCAGCAACATCCAGCTTGCCGACCGCAATATCCGTTATTTCGTTAAATATAACCGCTTCTTTATCAGAATGACATCCACTTGGGACGTCAGTTAAAACGGTAATTTCTTCAACCTTATTAACAATAACCTGATTATTTAAAACTATATTCAGGGTAACATTGCGCCCTTGTTTGTCGTCTATAAAAAGTAGAATATCTTTAACCTCCGCTTTCACCACTGAGGTCATAGCCTTTGTTGCATTTGGTGCTTCTATAAAATCACAATAAGGAATGCCGGCAAAAAATTTTTCCTTAGTGTTTTTACCGTAAGCCTGATAGTTAATTTGGATGTTAATTACACCTTCAACTAGCACCTGACCGTCATTGGTTTCCACGCTGCAAATATTAACGGAATGGCTTGTAGACAAGGCTTTTTCAATCGGTGGCAGATTAGCGGGAACGTCAACACTGCCGCGAACAACAGTGCGCTCAAAAATTTCTGTAACAACACGATTAATTTTTATCTTTTTGAGTTTTGCACCCAGCTCAACGGCAGTTCTCCCTTGTTTTGGGTGTGCGCGGCTGTTCTGAACCATTTCCGGCAACACTCACCCCTCCTTTTTGGGAAAGCCCATGCTTTTTATCATTGTTTTTTGGCTAGAAAGAATTTCCCGCTAATAATATATGAGGGAGTTTATTAAATTGTGCGAAATACAACAAATTTCCAACAAACACAGTCGCACTAAATAAGCTTTTTAATGTAATTACGACAACCTTAATTGTCTTAACTTCAGGTTATAATTTTTAGTTAAGTAATGCCAAAACACAAAAAAACTCCTGGCCAATAAGCTTAAACATGCTTACTGGCCAGGAGATAGATAATTTACTTAAAGCCTATTGTTACCGACGGACAAAATGCTGTACCCAATAGTAACCGTCAGCAGTAAAACCGACACCGATTTCGGTAAAGTCTTTATTTAAGATATTAGCCTTGTGCCCGGGACTGTTCATCCAACCTTCCATTACACTCTCAGGTGTTCTATAGCCCATGGCAATGTTTTCACCCGCACGGGTGTAAGATATGCCAAATTGTTTCATCATGTCAAAAGGTGAACCATAGGTAGGCGATGTGTGACTGAAGTAATTATTTTTAGCCATATCTTCAGCTTTTAATTGTGCAACTTTATTTAAGTCGGCTTTGGCTACCAGCGGCTGCAAACCCGCTTTAGCTCTTTCTTGGTTTACCAGCTGCACAATTCGCTGTTGAAATTCACTCATTCCGACAACAGTATTGTTATCCGGTTGTTGCGGTTGAGGCTGATTGTTCTCTGTCGGCTTTTGTGGTTTAGGCTGCGGCTGTCGTGGTTGGGTGTTTTCAACCGGTTTTGGTTGTTCCGGTTGTGTTTCCTTTACATTTTTGCATTTAGCAAACACTTCAACGCATACCTTGCCGTAGCGGCTGCTGTCTACAATACCGATACCAACCCCATTGTATTCAGTACTTAAACCGGCAAAACCAGCGTTTTTTATTTGATATTGAACGGTGCCTATTATATTCGAAGTTCTAAGCACACTGGTTCTAACACCTTCATAGTCACCGCTGCGCAGCAATTTGTAGAGCGGATCATAACTGCCCCAGTAACTGTCGGCAAATTCTTTTGCTTGCTCCCGAGCTATTGCCGTTAATGTGGGATCGGCTTTAAGCAGTGGCAAACCTTTTTCTGCCCTTGACTGATTAATCAGCTCTACAACTTGCTGTTCTTGGGCCCCATAGTTTGCTGCCTCTGCCGCCGTATAGGGAACCGTTAAAATGAGCAACAATAAAACAGCTACAGCAGAAAGCAACACATTTTTGTTTTTTTGTAACGTCAAAATCCCCTCTCCTTTCTTTTTTTAACCCTATTGCTTGTCTATTTCTGTCGTAATTACTATAACAAGTAAAAAGTGGCCGGATCAACTGGTAACTATAACCAGACCCTTTGAACCACTTCTCTGGCGTTTGCGGAAAGTTTTGGTAACATAATCCCGGCAAGACAAATAAAAAGGAGCACTGTTGGTGCTCCACCCAGTCACCGCGATTAAAACACTATGTCCAAAGCTTCCATTACATTTTGAATGCGGTTAAATACCGTAATTTTATCAGAGCCGGCAAACAACAGGCCAACCGCTTTATTGTCCGGAGTGACCACTAAGGAACCGCTGTCTCCGCCCGACGATTTCATGTCGGTAGTGACCTGGTCAGTGAATACTACCTGTTCACCGTCACTCATCGCAACTTTCAATGTTGTACCGATCGTAGTAACCACGCCGGTGGTAACACCCGTGGTACGACCGCTTTTTCTTACCGGCATTCCCGGCTGTGCTTCAACTAATCCATTGACTACACCAAATTCCATAATCGCCGTATCAATAAACTCCGGCCGGTCAGGACGAGCCAAAGCACAGTCAACGGTATTCGGTACACTCAACTTTTTGAATACTCTCACTTGATAATTCGGTCTTATTACCCGCAGTACGGCGTTAGTCACCGTGGAAAAACCGCTGGCATAGGGACAAGTAACCTCTTGTTCGCTAACACCCCGGTTAATTGGAATATACCGGAATAATGTGGCAATCCGGTCTTCCGTTCTCCCGCCGTCGTACGGTCCGGGTTGCAATATCGGATCCCCAATCGCACAACGCCCGTCATATCCGTTGGAGCCATTGGCTAAAATGTGATTATTGGATAAAATTAACGGCTCACCGGTAGTACGGTCACGGACAATCGCCCCCAACGTGCCGGCAGTAACACGGTAATGCCCAATGCTGCAACCCGGCACGGCAGGACGTATGCGTTCAGTGCGGCCGTCTAACATCTTAATCCGTCCAACTTCAATCACATCGGTGTCCACACCCTCAATTTTCATGGGGATAATCTGACTGCGCTTTAAATCTTTAGGCGGCAACTTTTTTTCTACCAAAACAACCATAGAAACTTGCTTTGTGCGCATATTCCCTACTACCTTATGGCCAACGCCCACTCCCACGACATTTTTATCACGGAGTAACTTATTGCGTACTTTTGCCAAAACATTGAAATATCTATTCATCAAGACCCCTCCCGGAAATTTCCTAAACTATGTTATGCAGTCTTCCGGGAAGGAGTGCCATCACCTAGTATGGCGATTTCGGAATTCCTAAGCGGTGCTTACCGCGTGTTTCAACGTTGACAGTGCATTCCGATTAACTGATTAATCAGCTAAATAATCAAAGCAGTAGTTAATTGTGGCCCGGGCCAGCGAACGATTATCTTGGCGAAATGTATCGATGACAATTGAATCTACCAAAGTGGAAATAAGTTTTCTCTTAGCCGCAATATCCGCTTCATTAATCTTTTGCTTAAGTAAATCAGCAAAATTTTTATTTAATAAGTTTTCTTGATTTAGGGGGGAGTTTGGTGCACTTTGACGGCTTTGCCGTTGCCGCAAGATTTTGATTTCGCTTTCAATTGATGCCAGTTGGCTTTCCGCTTCCTGTAAGCTAATTATCCCTTTACGAAACAGTGCCAGCACTCTTTTTCGTTCTTGTTCCTTGCCGTTCATTAATTTATAAAAAACATCCCCCTCGTTTGCTGATGATGGGTGTGATTTCTGCGCAGCAATCATTTCTTTAAGCTTTTGATGTAACGAATTTGCCTTTTGAATGTAGTTTAAAATATCATCCCAAATAATCTTTTCAATCACATCCGCCCGCACCGACTTTGCGCGGCACTTGGCGACTAATTTGCCGCGAAAAGATGAGTTGCCCGTGCAACGGTAGTAATGGTTCCTGCCTTTACGGTGACTCCCGTCGCCGCAGTATTTCCGCCCGCAGTTACCACATACAATCAGCCCGCGCAGCAAATAATCCCGTTTAGCATTGCGTCTGGCATTAAACCCGTTATTTTTTAGTTTAGTTTGTACCTGTTCCCACAGTTTTCCTTCAATAATGGCCGGACAGGGAAATGTCTGCCGTTTTTCCGGAGCTTTGTTTTTGCCGTAGACATAAACCCCGATATAAGCAGAATTTGTCAATATGCTCCATACCGTACTGCCATACCAAATTCCGGGTACGGATTTCTTTTTTCTTGCCGCCGCCGGAGTAGGGTATTTTGACATTGTCAAATAATCAGCAATTGACACGGTATCCATTTGCTGCTGCGCATACAGTTTAAATATCAACCTAACCGTCTCTGCCTCACATTCATTAATTTGCAGCTTTTTGTTGACAACCTTGTACCCAAAGGGGGGTGGTCCCCCCGGCCACCTCCCCTCTTTAATTGCTCGGTTTTTGCCTAAACGCATTCTTTCCGCTATTGTTGAGCGCTCAATTTCTGCAATGCCACCTAAAGTTGTTAAAAAGAATTTCCCGCTGGGAGTTGATGTATCAAAACTTTCGGTCATACTTTTTAATGCGATAGATAACTTATTTAGTTTGTCGTGGGTTTTCAAAATGTCTAAAGTAGTACGTGCCAAGCGATCCAACTTATATACATAAACGGCATCAAACAATTTCTTTTCCGCATCCTCTAACAACTTTCTCCCGGCCGGGCGTTTGTTTACCGGTATTGAGCCGCTTATTCCCTCATCTAAATAAAATTTGTAAATTTCCAAACCTTGAAGCTCACAGTATTTTTGGGCATACTGCACCTGGTTTTCAATAGTTTTGGATTCCGCCTGATCTTCTGTAGAAACCCGACAATATACCGCCACTTTCAAGCAATATGACCTCCCAGGGGCGCAATATTATTTAGCAGTTGTACAAACCTTCCCGCATAAACTATCTATGCGGAGGTGTTTATTGTGATCGTGGTAAAAAATTTTAAAAGCAAACCTGACCGGCAAGAAAAATTATTAAAAATTTTATGCCAACTGCTCACTGCCGGCAGTTATAATTTGCCGGAAAAACCTTCGTTAAACAAAGGCCAAGCTAAAACACCCCCTTTTGCCAAATAATATTCCCTTTAACGGTCCCGCTCTTACCCTGGCGTTAATACATCGTTTTCCTCCCTGCTCTGTCTCTTCATTTATCATGCACAAACTTTCAATGCCAAACTGCAGCCGTTTCTTTAATTCACCAAAGACAAAGCCTTTTTCTTCCCCGGGCCCGATTGGCAACTGGGCAGCTTTAAATAATACTCCCTCTTTATGTGTTTGATCACCTTGCGGCTCTAATTTGCATATATCGTCAATAATAAATTTTCTACTCACCAACATAACCAGCACTCCTTTTCTAGCAGGGATTAGCAAGCATATTTAAGTTTTTATCTTTATTCAGTTGTCAATGAGCTTATTTTCCCGTCCCCAGTGCACCCCGGTTTTGGTTCTTAACTTCCCCTTATTATTTAAGCAGTGTTAGGGACAGGCCATAAACTTTACCTAAAGTAATCTATGTGCTCAACAACCTAAAGATACCCTTAAGCACCCCGAGTAAATGGGAATTAGCAATCTATTCCCTTAATTGTTTTTTGGGTGTGAGGGCAACCTTTCAGTTGCTTGTCAACTGTTAACTGCATGTTACCAAATTATTACAAACACTGTTTTTAATTATAATTACGTAAAAATAAAAAAATTTTTCCTTGTACCAATATTAAATTTTAAATACTTAATAATTCTTTATTTATCTTAAAAAAATATTGTTTTTACTAAAGTGTCGGAATGTATTTTTAGTGTTTCAACACCGCCAATACCGTCAAAACCGGTAATCGTTCCGGCAATGACGTCTTTTAAAGGTATCGGATCATAAATTGAAGTAAAGGCAATTTTTTCTACAACAAATACCGGGTCAAAGGCATGAATTAAAACACGTTTCGGTGAGCTGGCAAAATTTGCCCCCGCCTTTATAATTGCTTCGTAATTAGATTGGCACGCTCCCGCAAAAATTACTAAATCATCCATGCTTTTTTCATACCGTCTGGCTGCCTTTACCGCATTTATAAAGTGCTCTGAATTGTGATAGCTGTTAATATTTCTTAAATCGTGGTTTTTTTTATAACCGTCATGACCGGTTAAAACCAAGATATCGGGGCGGTGCTCTTCCAAATACTGAATAACAACCTCCGCCTGTTTATTTTCCGGTACGTTATATCCATAAGCAGTAATACCCAGCTGATTATAAGTTGTCATACATAAATTTAAGTAATCCGGGTCGCCATCCAGATGCAAAACAGTACCCGGCAAATCAAAAGCTTCTATTTTTTTTTCCTCTTCTAGGGCGTTTTGTTTTAAAGCCCGAGCAAATCTTATTTCCCGCTCCTTCATGCGGCGTTTAAAAACCCTTTTCATCTGTTCGCTGTTATTTTTCATTACATTGTGCCAATAGCGGGCCACTTCAGCAGGCTCAACTTTTTCCAAATCACTTAGCGGCGAACTTGCACAAAGCCTCAAATCCAATCCTTTTAACAAGGCATATGTTCCGTTGTCACTGTGGTAAATTTCCATCACCTTAAAAAACACATCTCGTGAGTAAGATTTACGGGCCACGATATCTCCTGCTTTGATGTTTATCATCTAGCCCTGCCCCCTTCTTAGATAAACTTTTTAGTTATTCTATGAAAAATCCCGCAGGGCAGTTACATATTATGGTAAAGTAGCTTTTGCTTATTATGTTCTTACACAAAAAAGGCTGCTGTACAACAAAACAGCTAAATTTTTGTTGTACAGCAGCCTTTTCTATTTACTGTGTTTATCGGCTACACTGAACGCCCCAAAAGAATCCGGTTTAATTTTGGCATTAAAGCCACTGCCGTTAACCATGCCGATTACTTCTTTGATTAAATCTTTAGTTTTTCCTTTTTTCCCAATGTCAATGTGTATTTCCACTTCCATTTCTTCATAACCGTATTGCGATAAATATCGGGCTACCATCCCGCCAACCTCTAAACTTAAAGAAGTTTCATAAAATATTTTTTGTCTTAAGTTCTTAATCTTTCGTTCAGTAGTTTTACGATAATAATATTTGGCCCCCTTGCCCAAACGATGCACAATTACCGCCGTTATAAAACAGGTTTCATTTTTTACCATCGAGTCTGAACCGATAATAATTTTATAGCTGGTGTAAGGCAGGCCTTTAATGTATTCCATAATATCGGACATCATTTGCTCAAAGGTTAATCTACCTTTGGTAGGGCTGATAAAATCCATAGTTTATACTCCCAACGTTTTTATTTTAAGTGCTAGGTTATTGGCAATTAAAGCAAATTCCTCTAAAGTAAGTGTCTCACCTCGGCGTTTTGGATCTATATTTGCCTTATTTAATATTGCAAGCCATTCTTCTTTTGTTAATTCGATTTTTGAGCCGGTAAGTGCATTTAACAGTGTTTTTCTTCTTTGACCAAAAGCAGCCCGCACTATCTGAAAAAACAGTTTTTCATCGGCTACTTTCACGGCCGGCGTTTTTCTTCGTTTTAATCTCACCACTGCTGAATCAACTTCCGGCTGGGGGTAAAAAACCGTTCTTGGCACTTTAAATAATATTTGCGGTTCGGTATAATATTGCACCGCTACTGTCAAAGCACCGTAGTCTTTATTGTTGGGATTAGCTACCATGCGCAGGGCAACTTCTTTTTGCACCATAATAACCATGCTGTCAATATTAAATTTGTTATTCAGTAAATGCATTATTAACGGCGTGGTGATATAGTAGGGCAGATTAGCCACTAACTTATAGCTGCTGCCCAAACCTTCGTTTGTTTTATTATATATCAACCGGTCAAAGTTTACTTCCATGGCATCCGCTAAAACTATCTCGATATTATCATACGCGGCCAATGTTTCTTTAAGAATGGGAATTAATTTATTGTCAATCTCCACCGCAATTACCTGTCGGGCTTTTTTTGCTAGCGCAGCGGTAAGTACACCAATGCCGGGCCCAATCTCAACTACTAAATCATCATCTGAAATATCTGCGGCCATAACAATTTTGTCAATAATATTGGCATCTACTAAAAAATTTTGTCCAAATTTTTTATTGGTACGAAATTGATGCCGTTTTAAAATTTCCGTAACTTTTGCCGGTGAGCATAAGCCTTTCACAATTAAACCTCTTTTCTAAAACTATGTACTAATTATATTATAACCTTCCCATGCCCTTTACTTCCACTGCAAAAATTATGTTTATTCAACATAAGGGCATTATTTTTCTACCCCTCTCACATAACAAAACAGGTGCCAAAAAAGCACCTGTTGGTTAATTCTCTAATACATACACCTTTACTCTTTTAACTCCCCAGTTTAAAGCCTGTTCCCTGGAATCCATAAATAAATCTATGCGGTTACCGACTATGCTACTGCCGGTATCCATTGCTCGCGCATATCCATAACCTTCAATGTATAATTTACTGCCCAACGGTATCACATTCTGATCTACAGCAACTACCCCTTGACAAGGCCATGCACCGGAAGCAGTGGGATTGCCGGTATGAGTGTAAGCAGTCGCTACCATCTCTAAAACATTTGTATAACGGAAACTTTCTCCCCGGGAAACTTCCCCGCTACTGTTAATTCTTATATGCCCCTGTACCGGCGTTATTTTGTTCTCTGCCGGCTCATTATTGCTAACTGTATTTTCACTTACAGCATTTGTTGCCACAGCCGGCTCACTATTGCTAACTGCGTCTTTACTTGCAGCATTTGTTGCCGCAGCCGGCTCATTATTACTAACTGTATCTTCACTTGTGGCTTTTGTTGCCACATTGTCTTCAGCAATATTTTTTTCCGGCTCGGATGCATGCTCCTTTGTTTCCTCACTTACTTTCGGCGGCGGTGCCTCTAATGCAGCCTTATTTTGCTCTATGTTTTTATTTTTCTTTTTATCTACAAAGCCAAATTGCCGCTGTAGATAAGCAGATGCTTTAGTTGCCGGCAGTTGGATAATCTTTGCCGGGTAAGGCCATTTTGCATTTGGATATATCCACGCCAAACAAATTAAAGCCATTGACAATATTAATAAGCTAATTATCGCCACCACAATATATTTAAGCAGCTTTTTGCGAGTTTTAGAACGCCGTGTTAAACCCGTTCCATTTTCAGGCGGCCACTCAACAGTTGCCCAACCCATATTTGCCCCCTCCTTAATTGTAAATTTTTTCTATTTATGCATATTACTTTCCTGCTAAAAAATTCATACAAATAAACACTATAAAAAACAAAAAAGGTGATAAAATATCACCTCTGCAAAATCATTTATCTAATATTTGTACTTGTACATACTTTTATATCAAAAACAGTCGTATTTAGATTAAAATTCAATACCCTTCTGAGCGGGGATTCCCGCATTGTATGGATGCTTAACGGCTTCCATATTGGTTACTAAATCGGCAGCGTTAATTATTTCTTCCGGTGCATTGCGCCCGGTCAGTATTAAGTGCAACTGCTTTGGTTTCTTTTCTATAAGATTTAACACATCGTTTATCTTCACCAACCCATAAGACAGAGCATAATTAATTTCATCCAGCACAATCAACTGGTACTTGTTGGAGGCAATCCCTTGGCGGGCAATTTCCAAGCCTTTGGCCGCTGTTTTTTTCTGTTGCTCTAAAGACTCAGCATTGGAAAAATCAATAAATCCCTCACCGACCTGAAGAAATTCAAATCTATCTCCCAGTTTTAGCACTGCATTTTGTTCACCGGTTGGCCAACTGCCTTTAATAAACTGCAAAAACAGTACATGCATTCCTTGTCCCCATGCCCTGAGCGCAGTACCCAATGCGGCAGTAGTCTTACCTTTGCCGTCACCGGTAAAAACCAATACTAATCCGACCGTGTCTTTAGGCATTTTCTTCACCGTCCTCAGAAATACCAAATAACTTTCTGGTATTTAGTACGGTTTGCCGGCTTATTTCCTCAACACTTAAGCCTTTAATCTCAGCTATTTGTTCCGCTACATAACGGACATAAGCCGGTTCATTTCTTTTGCCCCGATGAGGAACGGGAGTTAAATACGGACAGTCTGTTTCCACCAAAATTTTTTCCAACGGCACTCTTTTAGCCACTTCTCTTAACCTCTTGGCATTATCAAAGGTAATCGGCCCGGCAAAGGAAATGTAAAAGCCCAGCTGCATACATTCCTCAGCAACCTCCCAACTGCCGGAAAAACAATGCATCACGCCTTTTATCGGTTCTAAGCGCTCTTTTCTCATTATATCTAAAAAATCACCATAAGCATCCCTTAAGTGAATAATCACCGGTTTGCCAAGTTCTTTGGCTAAGTTTAACTGTTCGATGAAAACTTCTTGCTGCACATCCCGCGGTGACAGTTCATAATAGTAATCCAAGCCAATTTCCCCTACTGCCACAACTTTGGGCTTTTGCAATATTTCTTCTAATATTTTCAAATAGTTGCTTGGCAGATTTTTAGCATCATGAGGGTGAACACCTGCCGCCGCATAAATAAAGGGGTATTTTTCTGCCAATGCAACCGATTGCTTAGACGTTTCTAAATTGCTGCCAACGTTGATCAGCTGCTTTATTCCCGCCTCCAGAGCGCGCTGAATCACTTGCTCCCGATCGGAGGCAAAACGCTGATCATCAATATGGGCATGGCTGTCAATTAATGTCATTATACCACCTCTAAAGCTTTGCTAGGTCAATGCGCGGAAACAGCACCTCTCCCTTTGTCACCACCGTACCTTCCGGAATTAACCCCCAGCGCAAACTATCCCAGCTACAGAGTTCAGGCTTATCTTCGATTCCCAGTTGTGACCACACTTTGCCCGCAGTAGTAGGCATAAAAGGTGAGGCCATAATAGTGGCAAAGCGAATTACCTCAATTACATTGTATAAAACGGTGTTTAAGCGCTCAGCCTGAGACGGATCTTTGGCCAAGGTCCAAGGAGCGGTTTCTTCCAAATATTTGTTGGCGCGCCCAATAAGTTTCCAAATAATCGCCAGTGCTGTGGATAGCTCCAGTTTGTTTAATGCTTCTTCCACCGATTCCACAGTTGCTTGCGCTAAATTAATCAACTCTTCATCCAGCGGACCCTCGGGTTGAGGTTTCTTTAATTGCCCTTGCTGATACTTGCCAATCATAGTGGTGGTACGTGACAGCAAGTTGCCGTAATCATTTGCCAAATCGGTATTTATCCGTTTGGCCAGTGCTTCTTCCGAATAATAGCCGTCTGATCCAAAGGGCATTTCCCTTAGCAAGTAATAACGAATGGCATCTACACCGTATTTGTCGATTAACACTAAGGGATCCACCACATTGCCTTTGGATTTTGACATTTTGTCGCCCTCAAGCAGCAGCCAACCGTGACCCAATACTTTCTTCGGCAAGGGCAGGTCTAAAGCCATCAATATAATCGGCCAAATAATGGTATGGAAACGGACAATATCCTTGCCTACCAAATGTAAGTCAGCCGGCCAATATTTTTGGTACAGTTCATCATTTTCACTGCCGTAGCCCAAGGCAGAAATATAGTTCGTCAGTGCATCTACCCAAACATACACCACATGTTTAGAATCAAAAGGTACTTTAATGCCCCAATCAAAAGTAGTGCGCGATACGCAAAGATCTTCTAAGCCTTGCTTCACAAAGCTAATCATTTCATTGCGCCTGGATGCCGGTTGAATAAAATCGGGGTTTTCCTCAACATATTTCATCCAACGCTCGGCGTATTTTGACATTCTAAAGAAATAACTTTCTTCCTGCAATAACTCAACTTCCCGATGGCAATCCGGGCACTTGCCGTCTACCAATTGGTATTCAGTAAAAAATGTTTCACAAGGCGTGCAGTACCAACCTTCATAGGTGGATTTGTAGATATCTCCCTGCCGGTACAATTTTTCCATAATCATTTGTACCACTTTTTTATGACGCTCTTCCGTAGTGCGAATAAAATCATCGTACTGAACATCAAGCTTTTCCCAAAGATGCTTAAAGCCGACAACTATTTTGTCGACATATTCTTGCGGCGTTTGCCCCTGTTCTTTGGCTTTTCGTTCAATCTTTTGACCGTGCTCATCAGAACCGGTTAAAAAATAAACATCATATCCGGTCATTTTTTTATACCTTGCGATCGCGTCTGCAGCAACTGTGGTATAAGCATGGCCGATATGCAGGTTATCACTTGGATAATATATGGGTGTGGTAATGTAAAATGTCTTTTTACTCAAGTTATACCCTCCTAAATGTTTATCGCTCTATCTAAATTCCGTATCGGCAGCTTGAAAAAAATCCGGCTGATAAAAAAAACTCCTATCCCGACAAAGGGACGGAGTTGTTCCGCGTTACCACCCTATTTTGCGCCGCCTCACAGCGGTAGCCTCGATAGGTGAAATTGTCACCTTAACCGTCTAACGGCGGTCAGCCGACAAAGGCCTACTTGCAAATGTTTCGACCCGCAGTTCCAGGGCCATCTTCAATTGCCGTCCACTGACGGGTTTTCAGCAACTCCCGCTCTCTGTACAGCGTTCCGGCAATTTACTACTCCCTGTCATCACTTTTAACGGTATTATTGACATTTAGCATTACAACCTAAATTCTAGCTTAGTCAATATTCTTTGTCAAGTTTTACCTTATTTATACTTAATTGATAATTTATCAAAAAAAATTGGTATTTTTTTTCATTTAGTTATTGACTTTTCTTGGAATCATTGGTACTCTTTACTTGTAAATTATTAGTGCATGCTGTCGAATTGCTGTAAACATAGTTTGAGGGAGGGAGAGCAACATGAAGTCAACAGGCATTGTGCGGAAGGTAGACGAGCTCGGCCGTGTGGTTATTCCCATTGAATTACGGCGCACCTTAGGCATTGAAGAAAAAGATGCACTAGAAATCTACGTTGATAATGAAAAAATTATTTTAAGAAAGTACGAACCGGCCTGCGTATTCTGTGGCAATGCTTCTGACGTGCATATTTTTAGAGGTAAACAAGTATGCAGAAACTGTGCAGAAGCAATGTTTGAATCTACAAAAGCTATATAATTAACCGGTTATTTAATTATTAATCAGATAAAGCAACCAAACGCTATGGTTGCTTTATCTATCCATCAATGTGCAGCACCTCTTTATAAACATCTCTTTTGGGAATGCCGCGTATTTTAGCCACTTCTTTAATCGCTTGCTTTTTATCCATACCTTGTAGCATACATTGTTTAACATGAGCAGCTATCGTTTGCTCATCTACCTCGGTTTGCTCCGCAAGCTCTTCTGCTTGACAACCCGCAACTACCAATGTAAATTCGCCCCGCACAGTCTGACGGGCAAAATATTCACAGGCATCGGTTAGTGTTCCTCGATATACTTCTTCATGTTTCTTAGTAAGTTCGCGGGCAACAGCAATTTGTCTTTCTCCGAAAAATTCCAACAGATCACTTAACGTATCTTTTAACCGGTGCGGGGATTCATAAAATACCAGGGTACGGGTCTCCGTGCTTATTTTTTTCAGCTGCTTACGGCGCAATTTTTTATTAGTCGGCAAAAAACCTTCAAAGACAAATTTCGCCGTAGGCAGTCCCGATACTACCAGTGCCGTTATTGCCGCATTGGCTCCCGGCAGCGGAACGACGGCAATATTATTCTCTAATGCCAATTTAACCAAATCATAACCCGGATCTGATATCCCCGGCATGCCTGCATCGGTTACTAAAGCGATGTTTAATCCCTGCTGTAATTTTTTAAGCAGCTGTTTTCCTTTGCTTTCTTTATTATGAGCATGGTAACTGGTTATTGATGTGTGAATATCGAAATGGGCCAGCAGCTTTCTGGTATGCCTGGTATCTTCAGCAGCAATTAAATCACATTCTTTTAAAATTCTCAATACCCTAAGTGTGATATCTTCTAAATTGCCAATCGGAGTCGCACACAAATATAAAGTGCCCTTCTGCACTAATTTTCACCCACCTCACTGTCCTGACGACGCAAAAGACTTAAACAAAATAAACATTCCTCCTGGCGGGATTGGGCAAACTTGACATTACAAATATGGAAGCCCTCATCGTAAAGGCGCAGCAAGGTTGACGGTTCATTGTCGTTAGTTATTTTACTCTTATTGCCGGGAACCTTATTTTGCTGATTATACATCTCTATTAACTCATGCCGCAGTTTCTCGTTTTCCAGCTCCAATGAACGGACTAAATTTTTAATTTCTTCCAGCTCAGTTAACAGCTCTTTAACCATGAGCTCTAATTTAGCTATCCTCCCAGGCAGCACAATCGCCACAACATTCACCCTTTGTTTTTAATATTTCAATCTCATCTAACGGTAGTTCCACAATATTTTTATTTTCTTTTAATTCTACTGACACCGTGTTCTTAAATATATTAAAGCCGTTGACTTTTCCCTCGCCCATTATTGTTTTTACTAGCGTGCCGTTCGGCGGAAACTTTTGTTTGTATTCTTCATAAATGTCGTTCTCAAATTTTAAACAGCACATTAGGCGACCGCAAATACCCGATATTTTGGCCGGATTTAATGATAAATTTTGATCCTTGGCCATTCTAATAGATACCGGTGCAAACTCGGCCAGCCAAGAGTTACAGCACAGTTCTCTTCCACAACATCCTAGCCCGCCAACCATTTTAGCTTCATCACGTACACCGATCTGTCTCAGTTCAATCCTCGTTCTAAAGACCGCAGCCAAATCTTTTACTAACTCTCTAAAATCAACCCGGCCGTCTGCCGTAAAATAAAAAATTATTTTATTTCCATCAAAAGTTTGTTCTACATCAATTAACTTCATCGGCAAGTTGTGTTTTTTTATCTTTTCCAAGCCAATATTAAAAGCTTCTTTTTCTTTTTTCTTGTTCTTCTCTAACTGCAACTTGTCCTCTTCCGTGGCAACGCGCAGCACCTTCTTTAAAGGCGCGACAACTTCCTCTTCAGCTACTTCTTTAATTCCTTGAATTACCTTGCCATATTCAATTCCCCTGGTTGTTTCTACAATGGCGTCGTCACCGGGATGTAATTCTAAATCACCCGGATCAAAGAAATATATTTTTCCCGCTTTTTTAAAGCGGATGCCTACCACCTTACACGACATAACTTGTCCTCCTTAATAAAACAGCAATATCTAAAATATCTATGTTACAGCTAATTTTAACAACAAAGCATCTAAAACCAATCTCACATTGCCCTTTGCTTCTAACCGGGAAGCGGCCTTTTCTCCTTCTTCGATCATTTCCAACAAGCCGTCCAGTGTATACTTTTCAGTCCAGTCATTGATCATATTTATTAAGTCACTGTTAATGATTAGTGATATGTCTTTTGTTTTTTGCCATACCAACAGATCACGCAGCCATAACTGCATTAATCGGACAAACTCAAGGGCTGTCGTTCGATCATCGGAAAGAATGGCAGATTCTTTCAACAATTCCACAAGGTCCCCTTGACGGGTCTTTTGTAGAATATCTAACATTTTCCTGCGGCGCTCTGTAATATCTCCTTCGATAAGATTTAAAGCCTGTCCTAAGCTACCCCCGGCCATCGAGGCAATCATTTGGGCATCACGGTCATTAACCGAGCTATAGCGTTTAAGTCCTTCCGTAATTTGCTCCACAGACATTGGTTTAAACCAAAGTTGCTGGCACCGAGACTGAATTGTCGGTAATATTCCATAAGGTCGGGACGATACCAATAGGAAAACCGTGTTGCCCGGGGGTTCCTCTAATGTCTTTAATAAAGCATTAGCCGCCTCTAAAGTCATGGTATCACAATCTTCAATAATATAAACTTGACGGCCACCCTGATAAGAGCGATAGTACACATTTTTTTGCAACAAATGAATTTGTTCCAGTTTAATAGTTGCGCCACTGGGTTTAATAATGTGCAAGTCCGGGTGGTTACCGGTATTAACCTGCTGACAATGGCGGCAGTGATTACAGCTCTTTCCCTCAACAGGAGACAGGCACAACAAAGCCCGGGCAAAGGCCAATGCCGTTGTCAGCTTCCCAACACCGGCCGGCCCCATAAAAAGATAGGCGTGGGTTACTTTTTTTAATTTTACCGTTTTCAACAAAGTGGCAATATTTTGTTCGTGGCCAATTATTTCATCAGTGCTTAAAACAGCGTTATTTTCCGCCATTTAATAAGCCCTCCACAGCTTCCTTAACCAGCTGATGCAGTTCACTTATTGTTAAAGAAGCATCTAACAGTAAATGGTTTTCCGGATATTTTCGGCAGATCTCTAAATATCCTTTTCTAACCTGCCGGTAAAAGGTTTGTGCTTCACTTTCCAGGCGGTCGTTGTTTTTTCGCTTATTAACGCGTTTCAAACTTTGCTCTACGGTTAAGTCAAACACCAATACCAAATCCGGTTTAAGCCCACCGGTAGCTAAATCATTAATTTGCTCTAAAAACCGTTCTGACAAACCGCGACCGTATCCTTGGTAAGCAATAGTAGAATCCACAAAGCGATCGCATAGAACTACTTTTCCCTCATTTAAAGCCGGAATAATTTTACTGTACACTAATTGGGCACGGGCAGCAGCATATAGTAAAGCTTCGGTACGGTAATGCAAATCACCGTACTGGGGATTCAGTAAAATTTTGCGCAGCTCTTCCCCGACCGGTGTGCCACCCGGTTCCCTGGCGGCAAATACCTTAACCCCTTGCTGCTGTAAATATTCCTTTAGCAAATTAAACTGTGTCGTCTTTCCTGCACCGTCTATCCCTTCAAATACAATGAATCTCCCTGTCATATGCAAATCCTCACATTAATTATTATAAATCCACTACTCTTATCATCTTTAAAGATGTATCGCCAGAAGCATGTACATGTAAGTTATGCCGCCGAACTTCTAAAAGATAATCCCTCATCGAGTCACTGATTATTTCACCGGGAAATAAAACCGGTATCCCGGGTGGATAAACTGCTATGCTGTCCGCACTGATTTTTCCGGCAGCCTGTTCCAAGGGAATTGTTTTTTTCCCGGCCAGCCAGGCTTGACGCGGTGTCATTTGCTGCAGGGCTTTTGGCGGCAAAGTTATTTTTACACCTTTTTTGGTCAAACTACTGCTATTTTTAACCAGATCCTTCAATGCTAAATATAAATTATTTGCCTCGCTTTCATCGGCATTCAAACCTAATATGGCTACAATATTATTATAATCAGCCATTTCACACTGAACATGATAACGTGCAGACAGTATTTCTGCCGCCTGATACCCGGTTAGACCGGTCATTGCTACGTTGATCACCAGCCGAGTATCGTCTAATGAAAGTATATCATAACCGGCCAAATGATTTTTGCCCAGAACCGTTAATCCAGGAATGGCAGATATTTTTTTTCTTAATTTACCGGCTACTTCTATTGATCTTTCCAGTAACTCTTTTCCTTTGCCAACCAATTGTCTCCGAGCGGCATCCAGTGAAGCCATCAGGATATACGAGGGACTTGTTGTTTGCGTCATCTGCAGGCATTCCTTTAACCGCCGTATATCAATCAATTTAGACTTTAAATGCAGCATCGAAGCTTGCGTGAGCGCTCCACCCACTTTATGAATGCTCTGCACTACAGCATCCGCTCCACAAGACAAGGCACCGGGAGGGAGCTGAGAATGAAAATAAAAATGAGCACCATGGGCTTCATCGATTAATAAAGGTAAATTATATTGATGAGTTATTTCCGCATACGGAGCTAAATCTGCAGCTACCCCATAATAACTGGGGTTAACCATTAACACGCCACAAGCCCCGTGCTGATCCAACGCATTTTTTAAATCTTTAAAAGTAGGCGCCAAGGGAATGCCAAATGTATCCAGTATGGGCAGGTCTAAATATACCGGGCGGGCACCGCTTAAAATTAAACCGGACAACACCGATTTATGGATGTTGCGCGGCAAAACCAGTGCATCACTCGGGCTGCACGTGGCCAGTATTAAGGCAATTAACCCACAAGAGGTACCGTTAACTAAAAAAAAGGAATCTTCCGCACCAAAAGCTTTGGCTGCCATTTTTTGTGCTTCGGCAATTGCTCCTTGCGGATTATGCAAGTCATCCAGTCCCGGCAACTCCGTTAAATCAAATTTAAAAATTTCATCTTGCAATTGCCGCATTTCGCTCGGTATGGCTTTACCTTGACGATGTGCCGGAACATGATAACAAATCTTATTTTGACTGACATAATTTAACAAAGCAAAAATCAACGGCGTGTCATTTTGCTTCAAAAAATACACCTCGTAATTTATTAATTTTAACATTTTATTTTACCATAGATTATAAACGGCATCTATTACCAGGGAGCTTTTCCAACAGTTGTGCGTCATGATTAAACTTTAAGGTGGGAAAATAATAAAAAGCTACTTATAAGGAGAGATCTTTAAAAATGTGGATTGTGGAAAACAGAATTAAAATAGATGAGAAAAAATTATCAAAAAAATACCGCACTAATGCGCATAGCATTATTAACGCTTGGAAAAAGGGAAAATCGGATACTGAAATTGCCGCTCTCACCGGCATTGATTTATTTACTTTAAAACAATTAAAATCAGATATTGAATTGGCTCACCGCAAACAAAGATTAGAACAAAGAATGCAATCTATGGGGACCAGTCAATCTCCTGCAAAGCGCCATATTTTTTTAAGGCCGTTAATGTAAAAATTATATTGAGGCTGGTTAGCCCTGCTGTTGATAATATTTTTTTCACAGTTAGGACAAATATACTTCCCTAAAATATTCAGTGCATCTTCACGGCATTGATCATTGCACAAGATGCATCTATTATCTTTATTTAACAAGACTATCACCTCACCGGCAAATGATGCTTTATCTTATGCAAACTTTCATCATCAGGTGACTTTTTAAGATAAGTAAAATTTTAGGGCGTGACGCTAACTACAAAAAGTAGTTTTGCGCACGCCCTAAAATTTTTACTCTGCTACCGCAGATGTGCTGTTCTTTTCCTCTTTACCTTTTTTTACTACGTTAATTGCACAGTCGGGACAAACCATTTGGCAAATGCCGCAAGCAATGCACTCATCATTAGCCTCTACCGAAGGTGTGCCGTAAACACCCAACACCTTTGACCAGGCAATGCATTTTACCGGGCATTTTTCTATACAAAGTCCACAGCCTTTACACAGGCCGGGAAAAACCGTCCAGTCAGCTTTTTCTAATTGTAGGGTACGGGGCTTGAATTCTACGGCCATTAGCTCTTTCCCTCCCTTTCTTAATCGGCTTATACTGTTCTATACTAATTGAGTTCCTCTTTCCACTGCTTTATAGTTTAGTTCACGCAATTTGGGGTTCTGTTCAAATTTATAACCCAGTTTCTTTTCAATTGCCTTTTTAGCGTCTTCCACTGAAATTACCCCGGTAGCTTTAACAACTGCGCCCAATATAATTACGTTAAAGACACGGGGATGCAGTTCATTTTTAGATACTTCCAGTGCCGGAATTGCTAACAACTGTTTAGCATTTTTCGGCAGGTCTTCTTCCGGGATATCAATTGACTTGTCATACACGAAAATAGTGTTTTCTCCAACATACCGCTTCGTGCGATAAATAGCCCGATCACTTAAAGCAATGAGGATATCGGCAACATTAAACTTTGGGGCACCGATTTTTTTATCACTGATCTGCAAATAAGCAATAGATACCCCGCCGCGTTGCTCAACACCAAAGTTAGGAATGTACAATGCCTCTTTGCCTTGGCTGTCTGCTGCTTCCGCTAAAATTTGGGCAACAGATTGAACCCCTTGGCCGCCTTCACCCGCTAGCATAATCTTAATTACATCAGCCATCCTAGCGCGCCTCCTTTTGTTCGGCACCAGGAGTTTTTAACTCCCCAACCTTGAAGTATTTGGTCATTTCTTTTTGTACAAAGTTCCATGTCTTTTCAGCATTGGTTCTCCAGTTTGTCGGACAGGTAGATAATGCTTCTACAAAAGAAAATCCCTTGCCGTCAATTTGGTTTTGCAGGGCTTTTTTAATATACCCCTTAAGCTGTTTTAAATTAGCCACTGTGCCCCGAGCCACATAAGCGCCTTCGCGGGCAATAGCCGCTACCATTTCCGGACCTTGAGTAGGATAACCGGTAATTTCCGGATCACGACCGTATGGAGCGGTTTCTACCTTTTGACCGGGCATGGTAGTCGGTGCCATCTGTCCACCGGTCATCGCATATACAGTGTTATTAGCCAAAATTACAGTAATTTTTTCATTACGTGCGGTAGCGTTTACCAAGTGTTGTGAGCCAATGGCATAACCACCGCCGTCACCCATATAAGCGACACAAATTAAATCAGGGTTCGCTCTTTTTATACCGGTCATTACCGGCGTGGTACGTCCGTGGTGAGTTTGCACGCTGTCAACGTTAAAAAAGTCCCAAGCCAGCAGCGAACATCCAATGTCGCACCCAAAAACCACTTTATCCTGAATTCCCAATTCGTCAATGGCCTCACCCAACGCTTTTAAGATCAGCCCGTGACCGCAGCCCGGACAAAATTTGTGGGGTTTGGACTCTACTCTCCAGCATTTGGGCATGGGAGGTTGTATAGACATAAGTATTCTTCCTCCTTTCGAATTAGACAGCAGTTAAGTTATAAAATTTCGTTTACTTTAGCCAAAATGTCCTCAGTGGTAATGCCCACACCCGGCTTAAACAGATCGAACAGCTCGGTATTCGCACCGTAAATTGCCTCTTTAATCAAGGTAGCTAATTGGCCTTGCGCAGACTCAACAATTAAAAATCTTTTACAATTAGCAGCAAGCTCTTTTAGTTCTTTTTCTGCCAATGGACGCAAAGTAATCGGGCGCCAGTAACCGACTTTTTTACCTGCCTTACGCAGTTCTTCCACTGCTTCTTTTGCGCCCCGGGAAACAACACCGTGAGAAATAACTACCAGCTCAGCATCTTCAGTATCAAATGCTTCGTATTCAGCAACTTCCGGTGCCATTTTTTCAAAATCCGCAAAATATTGCTGTAAGACTTCATACAATTCTTCTTCAATGTTGTACGTGTTGCGATAATGTCCGGGTTCCCGATCTACACCCGGTGTTCCCGGTTTACCAACGTACGGTTCCGCTTCTACCAGTTCAATACCTTTTTGTCTCGGATCATAAATAGTCAATGATTCGCGCATTTTTGCCTGATATCCGTCACCCAGCACAAAAGTCGGGAAACGGTATTTCCAAGCGGTATTAAAGGCTTTTATGGTGTAATCATACAGTTCTTGGTGGTCGGCAGTTGAATATACGATACGCAAACCTTCACCGTTACCACCATGAGTGGTCAAAAGTACTTCCTGCTGAGAATAAATAACTGTCGCGGTAGAGGGGCCACCACGCTGTTGTATTATGGTTACAACGGGTAAACGCATGGCTTCAGCCATTGATAAGGGTTCTTGCATTAAGGTGTTACCGGGACCCGCGGTTGCAGTAAATGCCTTAAGACCGGCTAACACTCCGCCGATGGTAGTAAAACCGGCCGACAGTTCGTCTTCAGTCTGCAAAAAGCGGCGGTTATACTTGGGGGCTAATCGGGTCCAATAATGCATGATTTCGTTTTGCGGAGTAATTGGGTAGCCGTACATAATTTCAGCGCCGGCAGCAAGTGCCGCCCAAGCAGCTACTTCATTACCTGTCATAAAAACTCGTTTTTCTTCAATAATGAGCTTGTCTGGCATAACAGTAATTGCACCTCCTATGTTTATGTAAAATCCCCATATTGGGGGATATCAAAAACTAACTACCATAATGCACTTGGCATAAAGCGATTTATAGGTTTAACCACATTCCCCATAACATCATGTGTTCCAATCTTTTCAGCCACCGTTTTTTCGGCAGTTGTGGCAATAATCGGTATGCCAAGAGCTTGGGCCGCCTTAGTGACCACCTCTGCTCCTTTTTGCACCGTTTCCGGAGTTGTCTCATTTCCTAAGTGAGTATTGTTGATTAACCCGTCAACTTTTCCCAGGCTCTTGACATATTCTATAATGTCTTCCAATGTAGAAGTCATCGGCCGGGAAATGTTAATAACGGCATAAATTTTTAAATTGGGCTCTTTGTCTACACCTTCTAACAAGTTCAAGGTCTTGGCTCCTTCTACACCGTAACCTATATCCAGGACAACATCTCCCTCTAAAAACAAAGCCCAGCGCGATTCAGGCTTAATGATATTGCCTGTTTCCCCCAGACCGGTTGCTTCTTTAGTTTCCCAAGCCACAACATGAATACCTTTATCAGCCAGTAGTTTCTTAATGGGCCGCAATGTATAACACGGCTCAACAATATCTAAGTCAACAAGGTTAACTTTTCTACCTTGCTGCGATAATTCAAGGGCCCTGTTAACGGCAACCTCACTTTTGCCGCTGGCATATTCGCCTACATAAGCCTCAACAATACGTTTTTGTATATAACCTCACCCCCAAATATAGGACGCCGGGTAATTTTTAGTATAGTTTATCCATTTAATGAATTCTTATCTTTACTTTAAAAAATTATTAGCCCTAACTAAAATAAATCGGGACAAAATGTCCCGTTCTAACAATTACACCCAACTTAGTATAACCCCTGTAAAATAATTCCGTCAAGGGCAACTCAACAGCCAAATTTATCCTTTAAAACAACATATATTCCATTAAAACCAGCAGTATAACCCCCGGCACTTGCAGGACACCGGCAGTGAGCAAAGTAAAGGGATTGAGCGGAATATGCAAGCCAAAATTGGCACTAATCAAATTAACCAAAGTAAGCAATAAGGCGCCGATAACCAGATAAACTGCTAATTTAATTATTAAACGAAGAGGCTTTAAAAAAAACATTACCAAAAAATATAAAACAAAAAGACCGGCAAGAGCCAGCAGAATGGTCGTCCACTCCATACCACCACACCCCTAATCTATGTTTTTCTAATTATATTGCCGAGCAAGTGTGGTTATGCCTAAAATTTAACTTGTTTCCTGCCTGCCCTGCAATGCTTTGATTAAGGTGTATTCATCAGTATATTCCAAATCGGCTCCCACCGGCAGTCCTTGAGCCAGTTGGGTAACTTTTATACCCAAGGGTTTTAACAAACGGGTCAGGTACATAGCCGTGGTATCTCCCTCTACGCTGGAATTCGTCGCTAAAATAACTTCGTTAACCTGGTTGTTTTGCAGTCGTTTTAGTAAGCTTTTAATATTTAAATCTTCTGCCTGAATTCCTTCCAAGGGATTTAAGGCACCGTGCAATACATGATAAAGTCCGTTGTATTTACCGGTTTTTTCAAAGGCAATTACATCCCTTGGCTGTTCTACCACACAAATAACCGACTGATTGCGCGTAGTGTCACTGCAAATTTTACAAGGATCTACATCGGTTAAATTGCCACATACCTGACAATATTTTATTTTCTCACGTACTTCTATTAAAGCACCCGCCAGGTTATGAGCAACATCTGGCGGGGCACTTAAAATATAAAACGCTAATCTTTGAGCAGTTTTCGGTCCGATGCCGGGCAGCTTGGCAAACTCGTCGATCAACCTGGCTAACGGTTCTGCATAATACTTCATTTGCTACATCCTTATTAATTGCTAAATTAAAACATCCCCGGCAGTTTTAGGCCGCCGGTAATCTTACTCATTTCGTTTGCTACCATATCCTGACTTTTACGCAAAACCTCATTAACAGCTGCCAAAATTAAATCCTGCAGCATTTCCACATCATCAGGATCGACTGCTTCCGGCTTTATTTCTACAGCAAGCAATTCTTGGCGGCCATTAGCAACTACTTTAACTACGCCACCCCCGGCAGTTGCCTCTACCGTTTTTTCAGCTAATTCTTCCTGCATTTTAGCCATTTCTTGCTGCATTTTTTGCACTTGCTTCATCATTTTATTCATATTTCCTCCACCTAACATTTAGCATCCCCCTTTAATTTCTATTGGTAATTGTAACTTTATCCCGGCCAAAAAGTTCTGCAGCTTTTTGTACCAGTGGATGTTCACTTTCATCAGATTTTTGTTTTTGGTTTGTTTTTTCTTCAATGGTAATTATATTTACCGACCAATTTCCACCGTAAACCTCACTGACGGCTTGCTCAAAAATTTCTTTGTCTTGTTCGGCCCGCATTTTGTGAAAATTACTGTGCTGCGGTTTAAATCCAATAGTCATTTTATGTTCATCAATATCAACCAATCTTGCTTCGCGAAAAACACCGTAAGCGGAAGGCTTATGCTTTTTAACCCTTTCCAAAATATCGTGCCATACATCTTTTAAGTTTGGCAATACTTTTTGTTGGGATTCCGACTCATCGGAAGTTTCAGGCGCAGGATTAACATCTTTTTTCTGAGCTAATTCTGCCACAGATTGCGGCCGTTCTATTTTTTTAATATCATTTATAGCTTCTTGATTATTTAAATGCTCCGGCCTACTGACATGAGCGCTTAAGCTACTGTTTTTGATATCCGCTAATTTAACTAAAGCTAATTCCAGTAAAATCCGCGGTTGGGAACTCCATTTCATATCATATTCTAAACGGGTTAATTTTTCTAAGCATTCAGCAATAAAAGACGGGCTAAATTTTTCCGCATCGGCTTTTACGTTTATACTATGAGTAAGTTCTTCATTATTATCTTTGGAAACTAAATATAACATCAGTGTTCTTAAATAAGTATTTAACTCTTTAACAAACAAACGTAAATCTTTACCCTGCTGATAAAGCTCATCAACCCTTTTCAACGCTTGACTGATATTGCCGCAAGCTATAAGGCCCGCCATTGAACTTAACACATCTTCCCTTACCGTACCTAAGAGCTTATGAATATCATCAGCAGTGACGGTATTCCCACCGAAGACGGAAGCTTGGTCTAGGATACTCAGTGCATCCCGCAGGCCCCCTTCCGCAGCTCGGGCAATTAATCTCAGAGCCTGTTCTTCCACTTTCAAACCGGCACTGTCTGCTACTGTTTTCAGTCTTTTTAATATATCAGAATTGCTGATGCGGTGAAATTCAAACCTTTGACAGCGGGATAAAATAGTTAGCGGAACTTTTTGCGGCTCAGTAGTTGCCAGTATAAAGATGACATGCTCCGGCGGTTCTTCTAAAGTTTTAAGCAGGGCATTAAAGGCTTCTGTGGTAAGCATATGCACTTCATCAATTATATAAATACGGTATTTCCCGTTAGCCGGCGAGTATTTTACCTGTTCACGCAAATCACGAATGTCTTCTATCCCTCGGTTAGAAGCAGCGTCTATTTCAATTACGTCCGCTGATGTTCCGTTGTTTGTCGCCATACAATTGGCACATTGGTTACAAGGTTCCTCTCCGGAAGGATTTAAACAGTTAAGTGTTTTTGCCAACACTTTAGCCGTAGTGGTTTTCCCTGTACCCCGTGGCCCACAAAAAAGATAAGCATGACTTACCCGGTTGCTGCCTACAGCATTTTGCAAAGTTTGGGTAATATGCTGTTGACCGACTATATCAGCAAACTTTTGTGGTCGATAATCCCGGTACAGAGCACGATAAGCCATAATAATAACCCTCCGTAAATAGTCTACAGTAAAATTCGCTATTTAATACATTATTCCTGTCTTAACCGGTTAGGAAAATCGGCGACATATTTAAAAAGGGATGATTCTTGGTTGTAAGAATCATCCCTTAAAAAAATAACTGGCCGTGCAGCCCGCTTTTGAAAAGTAGCTTCCGGACGTTACAACCGCAGGTAACTCAGACTAGGCACTCTTGCGGCACCCGTAAGACATCCCTTAGTGCTGCTTCCGCCAGGACCTGACACGGTTCGAGAGCTTACGTCGCGCAAGACCCGGTCATCAACGCCCCTTACGGTTGCCAGACTCCACAAACTACCTCCGAGAGCAGGCATTCGACCCCGCTATAGCGGATTGCGGGTACAGGGCACCGCTACCTCCCCATCTAGCACGACCATATTTTATACTTTATAAATAATAAATTGGCGGAGAGACAGGGATTCGAACCCTGGAGACGGTTACCCGTCCACACGCTCTCCAGGCGTGCGCCTTCATCCACTCGGCCATCTCTCCGTGAACTACTAAACTATTATAACATCTTTTATTTTCAATAACAACAGGCAACGCACTGATGTTTTAAGTTGGCGGAGAGCTAGGGATTCGAACCCTAGAGACGCTGTTAACGTCTACTCGATTTCGAGTCGAGCGCCTTCAACCACTCGGCCAGCTCTCCTTAAAAATATCAACTGCTTATTTTTTGCGCAATTCCTTAAAAAAAGTTTGAATAATTTCTTTGCATTTATCTTCCAATACGCCCGATATTACCTCTACCTGGTGGTTAAACCGTGATTGCGTTACTATATCCAATATGCTGTCAATTGAACCGGATTTACTGTTGGGCGCGCCATAAACCAATCTCCCAACCCTAAACTGCACTATTGCTCCGGCACACATTGCGCAAGGCTCAACAGTCACATACAAAGTAACATCATTTAAGCGCCAATCACCCAAAGTTTGCGCTGCTTCACGCAGTGCCAGTATTTCAGCATGTGCACTGGCATCATTCAATAATTCTCGCAAATCATGAGCACCGGCAATTACTTCACCGTCTTTTACAATCACTGCACCAATTGGCACTTCTCCTAACTTATAAGCTTTTTCAGCTTCAGCTAAAGCCAAGTGCATAAATCGGTCATGTTCCACCGGCACCCTGCTCCTTTATATCTAAACCAGTGGTGCCCCCGGGAGGATTCGAACCACCGACACACGGTTTAGGAAACCGCTGCTCTATCCCCTGAGCTACGGGGGCATATAAAAATGTTGTTAGCTAACCTTTTAGGTAAACTAACAACTGGAATGTGGCGTGCCTGAAGGGACTCGAACCCCTAACCTTCTGATCCGTAGTCAGACGCTCTATCCAATTGAGCTACAGGCACAAAATAATAATTTCAAATGACAAAACTTATTATAACAAACTTTATGCATCTAGTCAACTTATAGTTTATTCCAATGAAGTAAAAAAGCTACGGTAGCCCGTAGCTTTGTGGCGGAGAGCGAGGGATTCGAACCCTCGATACAGGTTTAACCCCGTATACTCGCTTAGCAGGCGAGCGCCTTCAGCCAACTCGGCCAGCTCTCCGTAACCTGGCGGAGGGGGTGGGATTCGAACCCACGGAACCCGTAAGAGTTCAACGGTTTTCAAGACCGCCTCCTTAAACCGCTCGGACACCCCTCCAAAACATTAGGAGGAAACAACCTCCTACCGCAAGTTAAAATCTAAAATAACGAGGGATCTTAACTCAACGCATAAACGAGTATAACATATCAAATTGTTATTGTCAATTTACTTAGTTATCTTTATTTAATGCAATCTTTGTCATCCCGTTCATATACGGCTGCAGCACCGGCGGAATGGTAACACTGCCGTCCGCTTCCTGATAATTTTCTAAAATTGCGGCCAGTGTTCGCCCTACAGCTAAACCCGAACCGTTTAAGGTATGGACAAATTCCGGCTTGGCTTTTGGCTCTCTTCTAAATTTGATATTTGCCCTTCTGGCTTGAAAATCTTCAAAATTACTGCATGATGAAATTTCCTTGTAGCCGTTATAGCTAGGCAGCCATACTTCAATGTCATATGTTTTAGCGGCGGAAAATCCTAAATCTCCAGTACATAAGGTTACTACCCGATAGGGTAATCCCAATCGCTGCAGTACTTCCTCTGCATTTTGCAAAAGCTTTTCTAATTCTTCATATGAATTTTCCGGGCGGGTAAATTTTACTAACTCTACTTTGTTAAATTGGTGTTGCCTGATTAAACCACGAGTATCTCTTCCGGCAGCCCCGGCTTCCGCTCTAAAACAAGCACTGTAAGCGCAGTGATAAATCGGTAATAAATCCGCGCTTAATATTTCGTCCCGATAAAGGTTGGTAACCGGTACTTCTGCAGTTGGTATAAGATAATAATTTGCATCTTCTAACTTAAACATATCACCTGCAAATTTCGGCAACTGCCCGGTACCAATCATACTGTCGGCATTAACGATAAACGGTGGGAATACTTCGGTATAACCGTGTTCTTGAGTATGCAAATCCAGCATAAAGTTGATCAATGCCCGTTCCAGCCTTGCTCCCATTCCTTTATAAAAGGAAAACCTTGAACCGCTGACTTTACTTCCCCGTTCAAAATCAATAATATCTAACTTCTCACCAATCTCCCAGTGAGCTTTAACGGGAAAATCAAAATCACGCGGCTTACCCCATTTTTTAACTTCCACATTATCATTTTCATCCGTACCTACCGGCACACTATGATGGGCAATATTAGGTATGTTAAGCATAAACTGATGAATTTCTTCTTCAATCTTTTTAATTTCTTCATCTTTATCCTTAATACTCTGAGAAACTTGACGCATTTCCTGTATTAATTCTTCTGCCGGCTGACCGGATTTTTTTAGTCTGCCAATCTCTTCTGATACCGTATTTCGCTTATTTTTAAGTTGTTCAACCTCAACAAGTTTGCTGCGACGCTGCTCGTCCAATTTCAAAAAATCATCCAATGAGACATCAACAGCTCTGTCCTTTAAAGATTTTTTTACTATATCCGGATTTGCACGTACAAACTTAATATCTAACATGGTTTCGCCCCCATAACTGCTTTATCTGCTAAATACTTACTTTAACCTTTAGTAATTATACTATAGAGGTTTCTTGTTGTAAAATCTTACTTTAATGGGAACTAAAACACCTGTATGCTGATTATTTCAAAGGGACTCAAAAATGAGTCCCTTCGAAATTCAATCATCACTACAAACTGACCAGCTTCACATCTAAAATTGCTTCTTCGCCGGCAATTTCTTTCAATGTATCATCACAAATCAAGGTATCCACTGCCAATACCATAACAGCAACGCCGCCCTGTTGCTGACGCCCTACCTGCATGCCGGCGATGTTAATATTATGTTGTCCGAGTATTGTTCCGACTTTACCAATCATACCCGGTTGGTCAATATGCGGAATCACTAACATATGACCTTGAGGTACAGCATCAATTCTATAGCCGTCAATATTTATTATTCGCGGATCATTATTCAAGAACAGTGTGCCGCTCAGAGTTCTTTCACCTTGATCGGTAATTACCTTGACAGTTATGATGTTGTTGTAATTCTGACTTTGCTCTTGTGTGGTTTGCACAACCTCAATATTGCGGTTTCTGGCAACAACCATCGCATTTACAAAATTAATCTTTTCTTGCAGTATCGGATCTAATAATCCTTTTAAAAGCATGGTGGTAATTGGGTTTATCTCATATTTAGCAATATCGCCGCCGTAAATTACCTCAACTCTTTTAATTCGACCGTTAAGTAATTGAGCTTGAAACTTACCCATTTTTTCTGCCAATTTTAAGAACGGACGTATTTTAGCCAATGCTTTTGGACTTATCGATGGGATATTAACAGTATTTCTGACCATATTTCCCTGCAAGTAATCAGCAATCTCTTTGGCTACATCTATAGCAACATTAAGTTGGGCTTCAACAGTAGATGCTCCCAAATGCGGCGTAGCAATAAAATTGTCAAATTCATAAAGGGGGCTGTCGGTATTTGGTTCTTTTTCAAATACATCCAGCGCCGCACCGGCTACTTTTCCGCTTTTTAAACCTTCGTATAGCGCTTCTTCATCTACAATACCGCCGCGAGCACAGTTAATAATTCTTACACCGTCTTTCATTTTGGCTATTGCCTCAGCATTAATCATATGCCTGGTTTCTTTAGTCAGCGGCATGTGCACGGTAATGAAATCCGCTTCTTTAATGACATTATCAAAAGATGTAATTTCTATCCCCATATTTAAAGCATTTTCCGCGGATATATAGGGATCATAAGCCAAAATCCGCATTTCCATAGCCATAGCTCTTTTTGCTACCGCAGATCCAATCCGTCCTAAGCCAATTATGCCAAGTGTTTTATTTCTTAACTCTACACCTAAAAAGGCTTTTTTGTTCCACTCACCTGCTTTTAGCTTAGCTGTTGCTGCCGGAATTTTACGTGCCAGTGCCAACATCATTGCCATAGTATGTTCGGCAGCTGCTATCGTATTTCCGTCAGGTGCGTTAACTACAATTATCCCTTTATTTGTTGCCGCTTCCAGGTCGATGTTATCCACACCTACTCCTGCTCGACCTACGATTTTTAATTTATGAGCATGCTCGAGCAGCCTAGCTGTTACCTTCGTCGCGCTGCGAACGATCATTGCATCATAATTACCTATAATCTTAATTAATTCATCTTCGTTCATTTTGCCGCCAATATCAACAGTAATGTCCGGAACCTCATATAAAGGTGCCAAACCCTGCTCTGCAACGCCATCCATTACTAATACACGCATTTTACTCACTCTCCCCCAAGAAAACCATTTGTGCCTCTCGCACACCCGCTCCTAACTCTGCCTTGTAACCGCATTCGTTTAGTGCCATTTCCAAGGCTCCAATGGTTAAGATAATATCCGCCTTTGATACATAACCCATATGAGCAATGCGGAATATTTTTCCTTTTAGTTCTCCCTGACCGCCTGCTACCATAACCCGATACTTTTCTAGTAAAGTTTTGCGCAATTGGTCTACATTTACTGTCATCGGACACTGTACCGCTGTTACAGTATTCGAAGAATATTCAGGTGCAGCAAGTAATTCCAGTCCTAAGCCCTGAACAGCGGCTCGGGTGGCTTTAGCCAACAACTCATGACGTTTAAAAACATTTTCTAAGCCTTCTTCTAAGATCATATCCAAAGCCGCTTCCAAACCGTAAAACAGTGATACTGCCGACGTATAGGGAGTGTTATTCTTTTCAATCGATTTTCTATATTTAAGTAAATCAAAGTAATATCTCGGTGCCTTGTTTTGCTCAATAACATTCCATGCTTTCGGACTGACACTTATAAAAGCCAAACCCGGTGGTAACATAAATGCTTTTTGTGAGCCGCTGACCATAATATCAACTTTCCATTCATCGGTTCGAACATCCATACCACCCATGCTGCTTACGGCATCTACAATCAAGACCGCTTGATGTTTTTCTACCAGTTCTCCTAAACCTTTAATATCATTAACTACAGCAGTTGAAGTTTCATTATGAGTAGCCATTACCGCCTTGATATCCGGATTGGCTTCCAATTTTTCTTTAACAGCTCGCAGGTCTACATCGTAACCCCAACCAAATTTCATTTCGTCCACTTCCGCCCCATATTTACGGGCTAATTCACCAAAACGTTCACCAAATTTACCGGTATTAAGCGTAAGTACTTTATCCCCAGGGTTTACAATGTTCGCTACCGCTGCTTCCATGGCACCGGTGCCGGAACTTGCCAGTACAAAAACATCATTTTGAGTTTGAAATACCCTCTTTAACTTTTCAGTAACTCTGCCAATTAAGGCGGCAAATTCCGCACTGCGATGGCCAATTATCGGTTTAGACATAGCAGCAACCACAGGCGGCGGAACCGGAGTCGGTCCCGGAATCATTAAGTAAAGCTTTTCTTTCATAAAAATCCCTCCACACAAAAATATTTATAATTTATAAATTATTTTTGCTTTGTTACCGCCAGGGAAAATAAAAAATCTCTCGTCCCTGACAGATAACCCATCAGGGACGAGAGATACTTCTCCCGCGTTGCCACCCTTTTTGACTAAGACAGAGTTTCTTAGTCCTCTCTTTCCGGGATAACGGCCGTTAGCCGTACCTGCTTACTCAAAAACTTTTCGGCAGGTCCTCTACGAGGTGGATTTCGTTGATACCATTTACCGGTTCACACCAACCACCGGCTCTCTGAAAAATGAGTTCAACTACTTATCCTCGTCATCGAGTTTTCTAAAAATGAAATTATGATGTAGATTTTATCACAACCTGCCAATCTTGGCAAGGTAATTTTTTATTTTTTTTATTATTTTTTGATAGCAAAGATGTATTGGCCATTAATTATCTTCTTATTACGGTTCACTGAGATAACCGCCTTTTATAAGCCATACATATTTTAGTGTGTATATTAGCAATTATTTTATTTACCCCGGGGATAAAATACTCTTCAAAAATTTATTTTTTATGGCGCCCTTACCCATAATGATTTAAATTGTTCGACTATCACTATATAACATAATACAGTTCCGATTTTTACCGATGTCCAGCAATGCTCAGCACAATCTATTGCCTGTGATATTGTCGGGTTTTTTGTTAATGTACAAACTAAACTATTATTACTTACCATAGCCGGCAAGTTAATATCACCGTTATTAACTTTATACCCTAATAATGAGCCCATTATAAACGATAAAATTATCATCGCGGTAATAAACAGTTTAAATAGTTTTCTCATAATGCTACCCCCAAATACTGGCAACGCGGCTGATTTGCTTACAATACTAGCAAAGCTAAACAAACCATAAATTCTATTATAATTCACTGTTTATTACGTTTAATTGTCATGTACCAATAAAAGATTATTATTATGAATTATTGCACTCTAATACTTGGTTTTTTATTGTGTTTTACACCATAAAAAAGAGCGTGCCGCATAACTAATTTTTAGCGACACGCCCTCTTTTCACAACAACAATATTACCTTATCACCGGTAGGGACAGATAATTATAGCTACCCGTTTCAGCATGTGCAAATTTCTTTACCGAGACGGCGCGGAGACTGCCTCCTGGATTAATTACCAGCCTCGTTCTTGCAACCGCTGTTCCGGTGCAAGTGTTTTAATTTCCAGTCCCGGCATTGCTTCACCAAGATCTTTTGATACTTCTGCTAAAATTTTGGGATCGTCATAATGTTTTGTAGCAGCTACAATAGCTTTCGCCCTGGCTACCGGATCTTTTGATTTAAAGATACCGGAACCAACAAAAATACCGTCACAGCCCAGCTGCATCATTAGTGCAGCGTCTGCAGGTGTGGCAATCCCACCGGCTGCAAAGTTAACCACCGGTAATTTACCTAATTCATGCACCTGAAGTAAAAGATCGTACGGTGCTCCCATTTTTTTAGCCGCAGTCACTAACTCTTCTTTAGGTAAATTTTGAATATACCTAATTTCATCCATTATTTTGCGCATATGGCGCACTGCTTCAACCACGTTTCCTGTACCGGCTTCACCTTTAGTGCGAATCATAGCTGCACCTTCAGCAATCCGCCGCAGTGCCTCTCCTAAATCCCGGGCACCACAGACAAAGGGAACTTTAAATTCATTTTTGTTAATGTGAAATTCTTCGTCCGCCGGGGTTAAGACTTCGCTTTCATCTATAAAATCAACACCCAGTGCTTCTAAAATTTGAGCCTCTACAAAGTGTCCAATGCGTGCTTTTGCCATTACCGGTATCGTTACCGCATCCTTAATTCTTAAGATGACAGTGGGATCAGCCATTCTGGCAACTCCGCCCTCTGCGCGGATATCCGCCGGGACACGTTCTAAAGCCATTACCGCAACAGCACCTGATTCCTCTGCTATTTTAGCCTGCTCCGGCGTAGTTACATCCATAATAACTCCGCCTTTTAACTTTTCAGCAAAATCTCTTTTTGCCGTTAAAATATCTTTTTCTACCAACTTTTCTCTACCTGCCTTTCTCTACACTTAACCAGCTTATTTTATAATAATCTACATCTATTAACAAGACAAGTAAATCATTTTGTGCAATAAGCTGCTCTCGCAGCCTATTTTAACAACATCATTTTATTTCTTATTCTAACAGCATAAGCAAAACCCTGAGGTTTAATTCCTCAGGGTTTTGGCAAATTTATAAAATTTTATTTCGGCGGCGACCTACTCTCCCAGGGCTCAAGCCCAAGTACCATCGGCCCTGCAGGGCTTAACTTCCGTGTTCGGGATGGGAACGGGTGTACCCCCTGCGGTATTGCCACCGAAAATATTGTTTTCATTCTTAGGCAGGCCTGTCTTACGGCCTGTTCGCTAGCGGTCTGCCAAGGCATTTACGCTCCGCAAACACGCCGGCACATATACTTGTACGAGCTCCGCCGCCTCCGGGTGCCTGCGGAACTCGGAGCAAAGCTCCTCGAACAGTCCTCGGCACTTACCCTCCGGCGGCGTCGCTCTTTGAATGCGCCGGCTTATCGTTTGCTCCGGCAAATGCCTTGGCGTTCAGTATCGTTGCAGGATACCATGTCTGCTGTTCCTTCAAAACTGTACAGCGAGTCAAGAAAAGCTTTCAGGTCAAGACCTCGACCTATTAGTACCGGTCAGCTAAACACATTACTGTGCTTACACATCCGGCCTATCTACCACGTAGTCTTCGTGGGGTCTTACTCTTGCGATGGGAAACCTCATCTTGGAGGGGGCTTCGCGCTTAGATGCTTTCAGCGCTTATCCCTTCCGGACATAGCTACCCAGCTATGCCTCTGGCGAGACAACTGGTACACCAGCGGTCCGTCCAACCCGGTCCTCTCGTACTAGGGTCAGCTCTCCTCAAGTTTCCTACGCCTGCGACGGATAGGGACCGAACTGTCTCACGACGTTCTGAACCCAGCTCACGTACCGCTTTAATGGGCGAACAGCCCAACCCTTGGGACCTACTCCAGCCCCAGGATGCGATGAGCCGACATCGAGGTGCCAAACCTCCCCGTCGATGTGAACTCTTGGGGGAGATAAGCCTGTTATCCCCGGGGTAGCTTTTATCCGTTGAGCGACGGCTCTTCCACTCGATACCGCCGGATCACTAAGCCCTACTTTCGTACCAGCTCGACTTGTCAGTCTCGCTGTCAAGCTCCCTTTTGCCTTTACACTCTCTAGGCGCGATTTCCGTCCGCGCTGAGGGAACCTTTGGGCGCCTCCGTTACCCTTTGGGAGGCGACCGCCCCAGTCAAACTGCCCACCTGACACTGTCCTCGTACCGGCTTACGGTACTAAGTTAGAATTCCAATATCTCAAGGGTGGTATCCCACAGTCGACTCCACAAATACTGGCGTACTTGCTTCTCTGTCTCCCACCTATCCTGTACATGAAATACCGAAACCCAATGTCAAGCTGCAGTAAAGCTCCACGGGGTCTTTCTGTCCTGTCGCAGGTATCCGGCATCTTTACCGGAACTTCAATTTCACCGAGTCCCTCGTTGAGACAGTGCCCAAATCGTTACGCCATTCGTGCGGGTCGGAACTTACCCGACAAGGAATTTCGCTACCTTAGGACCGTTATAGTTACGGCCGCCGTTTACCGGGGCTTCAATTCAGAGCTTCGGGTCATTTCCCTAACCCTTCCTCTTAACCTTCCGGCACCGGGCAGGCGTCAGCTCCTATACGTCAGCTTTCGCTTTAGCAGGAACCTGTGTTTTTGCTAAACAGTCGTTTGGGCCTGGTCTCTGCGGCCTCTTCTCGCTCCGTTTGTTCTAACTTCACGATAATGAGGCACCCCTTCTCCCGAAGTTACGGGGTCATTTTGCCGAGTTCCTTAACGAGGGTTCTCTCGCGCGCCTTAGGATTCTCTCCTCGCCTACCTGTGTCGGTTTGCGGTACGGGCACCAACTTCCTCGTTAGAGGCTTTTCTTGGCAGTTTGGGATCGGCTACTTCGCTACTTTTTTTTCGCTCCCCTTCACCTCTCGGGCTTTTTGATAAGCGGTTTTGCCTACTTATCACCCTACGGGCTTGGACGCACTTTTCCAACCGTGCGCTTAGCCTACCCTCCTGCGTCACCCCATCCTTCAAACGGTCGTTGGTGGCATCGGAATCTCAACCGATTGTCCATCGCCTACGCCTTTCGGCCTCGGCTTAGGTCCCGGCTTACTCTGGGCGGACGAGCCTTCCCCAGAAAACCTTAGGCTTTCGGCGGGCAGGATTCTCACCTGCCTTTTCGTTTACTCATACCGGCATTCTCACTTCCCAACGCTCCACAGCTCCTTTCGGTACTGCTTCCGCGCGTTGGCAACGCTCCCCTACCTCTGAATGGTCCATACCATCCAAACCAAAGCTTCGGTGCATGACTTAGCCCCGTTACATTTTCGGCGCAGGGTCACTTGACCAGTGAGCTATTACGCACTCTTTGAATGATGGCTGCTTCTAAGCCAACATCCTGGTTGTCTCTGCAACCCCACATCCTTTCCCACTTAGCCATGCTTGGGGACCTTAGCTGTTGGTCTGGGCTGTTTCCCTCTCGACTACGAATCTTAGCACCCGTAGTCTGACTCCCGGGATTCAAGTGGCCGGCATTCGGAGTTTGATTGGGGTCGGTAACCGGTGAAGGCCCCTAGCCCAGTCAGTGCTCTACCTCCGGCACTCATTCCCGAGGCTAGCCCTAAAGCTATTTCGGGGAGAACCAGCTATCTCCGAGTTCGATTGGCTTTTCACCCCTACCCACAGCTCATCCGCCGTCTTTTTAACGACGGTCGGTTCGAGCCTCCACTGAATTTTACTTCAGCTTCACTCTGGCCATGGGTAGATCACCCGGTTTCGGGTCTACTTTAACGAACTATGCGCCCTCTTCAGACTCGCTTTCGCTGCGGCTCCGGCTTTCCAGCCTTAACCTCGCTCGTTAAAGTAACTCGCCGGTCCGTTCTGCAAAAAGTACGCCGTCACGCTTTTAACGCGCTCCGACTGCTTGTAAGCACATGGTTTCAGGTTCTATTTCACTCCCCTCCCGGGGTGCTTTTCACCTTTCCCTCACGGTACTTGTGCACTATCGGTCGCTTTAGGTATTTAGCCTTGGCAGGTGGTCCTGCCGGATTCCCACGGGGTTCCACGTGTCCCGCGGTACTTGGGATACCTCTTTGGTTCGGTTATCTTTCGCCTACAGGAGTGTTACCTTCTGTGCTCCAGCTTTCCAGCTGTGTTCAGCTAGATAACCCAAATCCAATTCTTGAGGTCCCGCAACCCCGGCAATGCAAGCATTGCCGGTTTAGGCTACACCCCGTTCGCTCGCCGCTACTTAGGGTATCGAGTTTTCTTTCTTTTCCTCCGGGTACTTAGATGTTTCAGTTCCCCGGGTGCCCCCCGTTTAGCTATGGATTCACTAAACGGTGACGGGAGTTCGCTCCCGCCGGGTTGCCCCATTCGGAGATCTGCGGATCAACGCTTGTTTGCAGCTACCCGCAGCTTTTCGCAGCTTACCACGTCCTTCATCGGCCTAAAGCGCCTAGGCATCCACCATGTGCTCTTACTATCTTGACCTGGTGAAATTGTTTCTACCTACTCTCGCTTCTCTTACTCGCTGTGCAGTTTTCAAGGAACATCTGGTGGAGACGAGCGGATTCGAACCGCTGACCCCCTGCTTGCAAGGCAGGTGCTCTCCCAGCTGAGCTACGCCCCCATTTTACTTTTGTGATACGTGAGTCGTCAGAGAAAAGAAATTAGCATTGCTAATTTCTTCTTACTCTCAGCTCTAACTTCTCACTTTTCAACTGGTGGGACTGGGTGGACTCGAACCACCGACCTCACGCTTATCAGGCGTGCGCTCTGACCGGCTGAGCTACAATCCCTTAATCCTTCAAAACTGAACAGTGCAAAGAGATGAATGATCGACCTAGGAGCGAGAGGTAACACCTTGTCTCCTCTCAGTTACTCCTTAGAAAGGAGGTGATCCAGCCGCACCTTCCGATACGGCTACCTTGTTACGACTTCACCCCAATCATCGACCCCACCTTCGACGGCTCTCTCCTCTTGCGAGGTTAAGTCACCGGCTTCGGGTGTTGTCGACTTTCGTGGTGTGACGGGCGGTGTGTACAAGGCCCGGGAACGTATTCACCGCAGTATGCTGACCTGCGATTACTAGCGATTCCTACTTCATGCAGGCGAGTTGCAGCCTGCAATCCGAACTGGGACCTGCTTTCTGGGATTCGCTCCGCCTCACGGCTTCGCTGCCCTCTGTACAGGCCATTGTAGCACGTGTGTAGCCCAGGGCATAAGGGGCATGATGATTTGACGTCATCCCCACCTTCCTCCGTTTTGTCAACGGCAGTTCCGTTAGAGTGCCCAACTTAATGATGGCAACTAACGGTAAGGGTTGCGCTCGTTGCGGGACTTAACCCAACATCTCACGACACGAGCTGACGACAACCATGCACCACCTGTCTCTCCGTCCCATAAGGGAACTCCCTATTTCTAGGGATGGCGGAGGATGTCAAGCCCTGGTAAGGTTCTTCGCGTTGCGTCGAATTAAACCACATGCTCCACCGCTTGTGCGGGCCCCCGTCAATTCCTTTGAGTTTTAGTCTTGCGACCGTACTCCCCAGGCGGAGTGCTTAACGCGTTTGCTACGGCACTGAAGGGGTCGATACCTCCAACACCTAGCACTCATCGTTTACGGCGTGGACTACCAGGGTATCTAATCCTGTTTGCTCCCCACGCTTTCGCGCCTCAGCGTCAGTTACAGGCCAGGAAGCCGCCTTCGCCACGAGTGTTCCTCCTGATATCTACGCATTTCACCGCTACACCAGGAATTCCACTTCCCTCTCCTGCACTCAAGCTAACCAGTTTTAGAGGCATGCTGCAGGTTAAGCCTGCAGGTTTCACCTCTAACTTAGTTTGCCGCCTACGCGCCCTTTACGCCCAGTAATTCCGGACAACGCTCGCCCCCTACGTATTACCGCGGCTGCTGGCACGTAGTTAGCCGGGGCTTTCTCGTATGGTACCGTCATTATCTTCCCATACAACAGAGGTTTACAGTCCGAAGACATTCTTCCCTCACGCGGCGTTGCTCCGTCAGGCTTTCGCCCATTGCGGAATATTCCCCACTGCTGCCTCCCGTAGGAGTCTGGACCGTGTCTCAGTTCCAGTGTGGCCGGTCACCCTCTCAGGCCGGCTACCCATCGTCGCCTTGGTAGGCCTTTACCCCACCAACTAGCTAATGGGACGCGGACTCATCTATCAGCGGTATCCCCTTTCAACATCAGAACTTGTGTCCCGATGTTCGTATCCGGTATTAGCCCCTGTTTCCAAGGGTTATCCCGGTCTGATAGGCAGATTATCCACGCGTTACTCACCCGTCCGCCGCTAAGTAATCGGCAATTCCGTCCGAAAACTTCATTGCCGATCCTTCGCTCGACTTGCATGTGTTAGGCACGCCGCCAGCGTTCGTCCTGAGCCAGGATCAAACTCTCCGTGAAAAATTATCTCAGAAAGCTTTTTCCAAGCTCTGCGTTATCCTGAATTACTCATCTTCTTAAACGGGTATTTCCTTGCATTCATCTCTTGCTCACTGTTCAGTTTTCAAGGATCCAAATAACTTTACTGTTAAACTTATTTACTGTTTTTTCAGCAACATCTTTTAGTTTAACAGTATTGTTATCCGCTGTCAATTGGTAATTTTTAATTTTTATTTATTAAAAAATAACACTGCCTGTTTACTTAAAGCCACAGTTAAACTTATTAACTGTGCTTCTTAAACACAGCAGTGTTAATATACCATGTTTATTTTACAGTGTCAATAGAAGAAATGTTATTTATCTTTTTTTGTATCTGTATGAAATCTAGTCATGGCAACAACCTTATCGTTTTCGTCCAGCCTCATTAAAGTAACACCTTGCGTTGAGCGTCCCATTGTCGGAATGTACTTAGTTTCTAATCTAATGATTACACCTTCTGCACTGATAAGTAAAACTTCATCATCTTCCTGAACAACATGTAAAGCAACGGCATATCCGTTACGTTTATTGGTTTTTATATTAATTATTCCTTTTCCCGCTCTAGATTGCAGCCGATATTCATCAATTGGGGTACGCTTGCCAAAGCCATTTTCAGTTACTACTAATATATAACTGTCTTCTTTAACCCGATCTACTCCAATCACTAAATCATCGTCAGCTAAATTGATACCTTTAACACCTCTGGATACCCGTCCCATTGCTCTTACATCAGATTCAGGAAATCTAATTGCTAATCCTTTTTTAGTTCCAAGTATAATCTCTTCATCACCGTTAGTAAGTAAAACATTAACTAAATGATCATCTTCATCAAGATTAATGGCAATAATGCCGTCACTTCTTGATGTATCATATTCTTTAAGAACAGTTTTCTTAACAATTCCACGACTGGTGCACATGAACAAATATTTATCATCATCAAATTCTTTTATCGGAATTACTGCATTAATAAATTCATCGTTATCTATATTAATTAAGTTAACAATAGCCGTTCCTTTAGCATGGCGGCTGGATTCGGGTATTTCATGTGCTCTTACTTTATAAACCTTACCCTTATTGGTAAAAAACAAAATATAATGATGTGTCGTGGTGGTAAAGACTTGGCTTACCGCATCTTCTTCTTTAGTTCCCATTGCAGTAACACCGCGTCCCCCACGCTTTTGACTGTGATATATTTCCAAAGGAGTTCGTTTAATATATCCATAATCGGTTAATGTAACTACAATATCTTCTTTAGGAATTAAATCAATCTCATCCAGTTCAACAACATCATTACTAATTTCCGTACGACGTTCATCATCAAATTTCTTTTTAACTTCTGTCAACTCATCATTAATAATGCCCAATACCAATCTTTCATCCGCCAATACTGATCTTAAATAAGCTATTTTTTCCAGTAATTCCTTATATTCAGCCTCTAATTTTTCTATTTCCAGGCCGGTTAAACTGCGCAATCTCATCTCTATAATTGCATTGGCCTGTATTTCAGTTAAATTAAAGCGTCCAACTAACCTATCTCTAGCTTCCTGTGTTGTTTTTGACGATTTAATAATTTGTACTACTTCATCAATATTGGCTACAGCAATTCTTAAGCCTTCAACAATGTGCGCCCTTGCTTCGGCTTTATTTAATTCGTACTTTGTTCGGCGAGTAATAACATCTTTTTGATGCTCTAAATAATAAAAGAGCATCTCTTTCAAGTTCAATATCCGAGGTTGTCCGTTAACTAAGGCCAGCATAATGATGCCAAAACTTTCTTCCAGTTGCGTATGTTTATAAAGTTGGTTTAATATCACTTTTGCGTTTGCGTCTCTGCGCAGTTCTATTACCACACGCATACCGGAACGATCTGATTCATCTCTTAAATCAGTTATTCCGTCTATTTTTTTATTTTTAACCAACTCTGCAATTTTCTCTACCAAGCGCGCCTTATTAACTTGGTAAGGTATTTCAGTGACAATAATGGCTTTTTTACCTTTACCGATCTCTTCAATCCGTGTTTTTGCCCTGATTATTACGGTCCCCCGGCCGGTTTTGTAGGCCGACCAAATTCCTTTGCGGCCCATAATTTTTGCGCCGGTTGGAAAATCCGGCCCTTTAATCACTTGCATTAACTCATCAATACCGACATTAGGGTTTTCAATCAGTAATTTTACTCCGTCAATAATCTCACCTAAATTATGGGGAGGAATATTTGTCGCCATGCCTACGGCAATACCGGCAGATCCGTTTACTAATAAATTAGGTATCTTAGAAGGCAATACAACAGGCTCTTTTGTTCGCCCGTCATAGTTTGGCATAAAGTCAACGGTTTCTTTATCAATATCTCTGAGCATTTCTAAGGCGATTTTAGCTAAGCGTGCCTCCGTGTAGCGCATTGCTGCAGCTGAATCGCCATCGACTGAACCAAAGTTGCCATGACCGTCTATTAATGGGTAGCGGATAGAAAAATCTTGAGCTAACCTAACTAAGGCGTCATAAATAGCAGCATCTCCATGGGGGTGAAAATCGGCCATCACTCTACCGACAATGTTAGCACATTTGCGATAACCCTTCTCCGGAGACAAGCCCAGTTCGTGCATGGCAAATAAAATACGGCGATGTACCGGTTTTAATCCGTCCCGCACATCCGGCAAAGCCCTGCCCACAATGACACTCATGGCATAGTCTAAATAAGACTGGCGCATTTCTTTATTAATGTCTATTGGTACAACTTTTCCTGTTAATTCAGGCATTTTTTCACCTCATACTAAGCAAGGTACAATTATTTAAATATCCAAATTTCTAACTTCTTTAGCGTTTTCATGAATAAACTCTCTTCTTGGTTCTACTTTGTCTCCCATTAACATGGTAAATATTTTATCTGCTTCCACTGCATCAACTAAATCCACTTGCAATAATGTACGAGTATCCGGATTCATTGTAGTTTCCCATAGTTGATCAGCATTCATTTCCCCTAATCCTTTATAGCGTTGAATGGTGATCCCTTCACGGCCAATTCGATTTAATAATTTTTCTAATTCTTGATCGGAATAACAATAATGTATATTCTTCCCTTTCTTCACCTGGTATAACGGAGGCTGGGCAATAAACAGGTAACCGTTTTCAATTACCGGCCTCATATATCTATAAAAGAAGGTTAATAAAAGAGTTCTAATATGAGCACCATCAACATCAGCATCCGTCATGATAATAATTTTATGGTAGCGTGCTTTTCGTATATCAAAATCATCACCTATGCCGGCACCCATAGCCGTAATCATAGATCTAATCTCTTCGTTGTTTAATATTTTATCCAGACGTGCTTTTTCAACATTTAAAATTTTCCCTCTTAAAGGCAATATAGCCTGAAAACGCCTGTCTCTTCCTTGTTTTGCCGATCCGCCGGCAGAGTCACCCTCAACGATATATAATTCAGAAACTGCCGGGTCCTTATCCGAACAATCGGCCAACTTTCCCGGTAACGAATTGCCTTCCAACGCACTTTTACGCCGCGTCAATTCCCTTGCCTTTCGCGCTGCTTCTCTTGCTCTGGCGGCAGCAATGGATTTTTCTAAAATTTTCCTGGAAACGGACGGATTTTCCTCTAAAAAAGTAGCTAAACTTTCAGCTGTAAAAGATTCAACTATGCCTCTTACTTCACTGTTTCCCAGTTTTGTTTTTGTTTGCCCATCAAATTGAGGTTCAGTAACCTTGACACTAATTACAGCAGTCATACCCTCTCTGATGTCTTCGCCTAACAGGTTACTTTGATTTGACTTTAAAATATTATGTTTACGTGCATAATCATTTAAAACCCTGGTTAAAGCGGCTTTAAGGCCAATTTCATGCGTACCGCCGTCAGTAGTTCTAATATTATTGGCATAAGAAAACAAGGTTTCTGTATAAGATTCGCTATACTGAATGGCTAATTCTACATGAACGTCATCTTTTATACCGTTAAAATAAATCGGTTTACTATGTATAACCTTCTTATTTTTATTTAGCTCTTTAACAAAATCAATAATACCGCCCTGATATTGAAACTTCATTTTTTTATCAGTGCGTTTATCGTGTAATACAATTTTGATACCTCGGTTAAGATATGAAAGTTCCCTTACCCGTTGGGCAATAGTAGCGGCATCAAATTCCAATTCCTCAAAAATAAGGTAATCAGGCTTAAAAGTTATCTTGGTTCCGGTATGCTTACTACTGCCAACTACTTCTAATTCTGTTACCGGCACTCCCCTTTTAAAGTGCTGCCGGTATGTCTTATTGTTTCGGTACACTTCTACTTCCAACCACTCGGAAAGAGCGTTGACCACTGATATACCGACGCCGTGTAGACCCCCGGAAACTTTATAACCTCCACTGCCAAATTTGCCACCGGCATGTAAGGTTGTTAACACAACTTCAACTGCCGGTTTACCAATTTTGGGATGAATATCAACCGGTATGCCACGACCGTTGTCAGTAACAGTAACTGAATTATCTTCATTTATTTCAACAAGAATATAGTCACAATATCCTGCTAATGCTTCATCAATACTGTTATCAATAATTTCATATACCAAATGATGTAGTCCCTTACTACTTGTGCTGCCAATATACATTCCGGGACGTCTTCTTACGGCTTCCAAGCCTTCTAAAACTTGTATTTCTCCTGCATCGTAACCAGTATTGATGTTAACTTGATCGTCCATATTACCCTCCATATAATCATTCAGAACCATATTATACCATAATAAAACTTATTATCTCAAGTTATACCCAGCCTGCATAAAAATAACCGTGATATACACGGTTCTATTTATCATCACTAATCGTCGCCAGTGACTGTTCGGAGCGCTTCTTTAATGTGTTACATGAAATTGGTGAAAGATATATTTCGTTAGAAGTAATTACAAAAGTTTTTTCCTTTTCATCACCGGTAATAGATTTAACAATCCCCTCATCATCGGCAATCTCTAAAAATTTCCTAGTTGATACTGCCTGCTTAGTACTATAATCCATAATGGCAATAATATCTTTTTTTAACACCATAACATCCCCACCCAAATGGAGAAACATCTAATCACCTTCTTTATTTTCTTGGTCGTTATTAATTATTAAACCTTCTTTTATTCTTATCAACTGATAATCATGATCCTGTAATATTTGGCTATTTAAGTTATTGGTTGTAATAAATGTTTGAATACCTTGTTTAGTTATATTTAAAAGCATCTTTTGTCTTTTTTGATCTAATTCAAATAATACATCATCCAGTAAAACTATTGGCTGCATGTTAAATTCTGTCAGATAAAGTGTCATTAATGCCAGTTTTAAACTCAACACTATAGTGCGCTGTTGACCTTGCGAGCCATAAGCTCTGGCATCTTTACCGTTTATTAAAAAGTTTATATCGTCCCGGTGCGGACCGACAAGCGTTTGGCAACGTCTTACTTCTTGTGGATGCATTTGTTTTAAGACTTGATAAAACCTTTTTTTTAAGGAATCTTCTTCCATGCGCCCATCAATTTTTAAAGAGGACAAGTACTTAATATCCAGCATTTCATAACCGTCAGTCAAGTGATAATAACATTTTTTTGCAATCGGGGCAAGTTTTTTTAGCATGGCCAATCTTAATAATAGGACACTTGTCCCGTTATCCACTAGCTGTTGATTCCACAGCTCAAGCATATCCGTACTTTCTTTAGATGCTTTAATACTTTTCAATAAGTGATTGCGCTGAGCAAGTATTTTGTTATATTTTCCAATAAAATGGGTATAAGGACTGTAAAAAGAACCAAGTTCATGATCTATAAACTTCCGCCTTACTGCCGGAGAGCTTTTTATCAGTTCTAAGTCATCGGGAGTAAACAAAATTACTCCTACTTGGGAAAAATCCCTTCTCTTTTTTTCTACGCCGTTAATTAAATACTTTTTTAAACCGGCTTTATTTAATGCTACCGATTGTTGCCATTTTCGACCTTTGTTTTCCAGTAAGCAAGTAACATTGCAATAATCGTTCTGCCAATTAATTACTTCTTTATCATCATTTGTTCGGTATGAATAGCCTTTTAAGTTAAAAAATATAGCTTCCAGTAAATTTGTTTTTCCCTGGGCGTTCGGGCCGATAATTATATTCAAATTATTATGGGGTGAAAATTCTAAATGCCGGTAATTTCTAAACATATCCGCCCTGATTTTTAAAATTTGCAATCAGGACACCTCTTAACTTATTACTTTAAATTGGCCTACATTTTCAACTTCTATTAAATCGCCCGGTACAATTTCCCTACTCCGCCGCGTTTCAACCTTTCCATTCACTTTTACCTTATGATTTTGTATTAATATTTTACTCTGTCCTCCGGTTGCGGTTATTCCCGCCCACTTTAAAAACTGATCCAGTTTAATAGTATCTTTAATCGCCACTTTATTAAGCAAAAGATTCACCTCTAGGCACTGCGTACCGGCAGTATCAGCGATAAATAGTCATCTTGTTCAATAGGTTTAATTACACCGGGACTTAGCGGTCCGTTTAGCTCAAAATAAATCTCTTCTTGCTCCAGCGCCCGTAATACATCTGTTAAATATCGGGCATTAAAAGCAATTTGTATCGGCTCGCCTTCAAAATATACTTTAATTTCCTCATGAATACCTCCTATTTCCGTACTGGCATTAATTGACAATAGATCCTGCTGTACGTTAAGTTTAATAACCTGGCTTCCAGTTTTTGTAAGTAACGCTGCTCTTTCAGTAGAATCTAACAGTTCCTTAACTTTAATTCTAAACCTGGACTTGTATTTATTGGGAATAACTTGTTCGTAAGCGGGAAACTGTCCTTCAATTAATCTGGATACGATCGTAGTATCTTGTAGTTTAAATAAGGCCTGATTACTGCCAATTGTAATTTTTATAACCTCATCATCATTAGCACTGATAATGCGTGTTAACTCGTTTAACGTGCGTCCTGGGATTATAACATTTGTTGAAGGTAATACCTGATTTAAAGTTAGTTTTTTTAATGCCAAGCGATGCGTATCTGTTGCTACCAGGGTTAACATATTTTCTTTGATTTCAAATAATACGCCCGTAAAAATCGGCCTGTTTTCATCAACACTGGTAGCATACGTTACTTGTTTTAATGTTTCTCGCAATACTTGTGTAGAAATTTCAAATGTAACATCACTTTCTACAGTAGGAAAAGAAGGATAGTCATTGGGACTGAATCCGTTTAGCTTAACTTCTGAGGTATTGTAATTAATTGTTACTATATTGGTGGTATCATCAGAACCCAAATCAATGGGTACGTCCGGCAGCTTGCGAACGATTTCTGTAATGTATTTTGCCGGAATTACCACTGCCCCTTCTTCAATAGTAGTAACCGGAACATAACATTCTATACCTATTTCTAAGTCAGTGGCAGTCATTTTTAGCACATTGCCTTCAGTTTTAAACAGTATGCCGGTTAACACCGGCAAAGGGTTTTTTGCCGATACCGCTTTTTGAACTGTCTGCACACCGTATAATAGATTTTCTTTTACAGTCGTTATTTTCATAAAAGAAAACTCCCTAACAATAAATATTAGTTAATTTGGTAGTAGTAGCAGTAGGGCCTGTGATTATGTGGAAACAGCCCTTAATTCTAGATACTGAACAAAAATTTGTTGTTATTGTTGTTGGTGATAATTTTTTAATACGTTCTAATTAAGTTGTAATTTAAAAAAATTTTTATACGATAATTTTTTAAATATCCCCACCATAAACATACAATTCATTCCGTAACATGTTAATTATATGAATAACTTAATTTTTAATTTTTTTGATAATTTGATTAATTGTATTTTGTAATGTTAAATCCTGCTTTAACTCATTATTAATTTTTTCGCAGGCGTGCAGCACGGTAGTATGATCTCTTCCGCCAAATTCCTCGCCAATTTTAGGAAGTGACAAGTCTGTTAACTCCCGGCAAAGGTACATGGCGATTTGTCTGGGAAAGGCAATTGCCCTGGTTCTTTTTTTAGCTTTCAAATCTTCTAGCTTAATTTTATAGTGATTAGCCACTGTTTCTTGAATTAATTTAATGGTAATTGGCTTTGGCTTACTGGGCGGTAAAATGTCTTTTAAAACATCGGCAGCCATTTCTGCAGTGATCGCACTTTTGGTTAATGATGCGTAAGCAATCACCCTAATTAAGGCACCTTCCAATTCACGTATATTGGTGTCAATTTTATCTGCTATATAGGTTATAGCTTCATCCGGTACTTCCAATCCCTCTAATTGGGCTTTTTTTCTTAGAATTGCTATCCTTGTTTCATAGTCAGGGGGTTGAATATCCGTTATTAATCCCCATTCAAAACGCGAGCGTAAACGGTCTTCTAATGTGGGAATGCTCTTAGGCGGACGGTCACTGGAAATAATAATTTGCTTATTGGCCTCATATAAGGTATTAAAAGTATGGAAAAATTCTTCTTGAGTACTTTCTTTACCGGCTAAAAACTGAATATCGTCAATTAGCAAAACATCAATCTTTCTGTATTTGTTTCTAAATGCTGCCGGATTATCATCTCGGATGGAATTAATTAGTTCGTTAGTGAACTTTTCTGAAGTTACGTAACATACATTGGCACTTCTGTTATTTTGTATAATATAATGACCTATCGCATGCATTAAGTGAGTTTTGCCCAGGCCTACCCCACCATAGATAAATAATGGGTTATATGCTTTTGCCGGTGTTTCGGCAACGGCAAGGGAAGCCGCGTGGGCAAATCTGTTACTGTTACCGACCACAAATGAATCAAAAGTATACTTGGGATTTAGTGGGCTGGATTCAAAATCGATATTAGAATTATCCACAGGTTGTGGACTGCGATTTAATTTTTCCGGAACTTCACTGGATAAAATCAATTGAATATTTACTTCTTTTTGCAAAACTTCTTCAAAAGCCTGTTTAATTAATGGGTTATAGCGTTCATCTAACCAGTCTTTGGAAAAATGATTAGGAACTTCAATTAATATAGTGCCACTGTACCATCCAAGGGGTGTCAGTGATGAAACCCATGTTTCAAAGGAGTTTTTATTTAGTCTTTTTTCTAGTATAGCTAGCACCTGCTGCCAGCTATCCACAACCTCTTGCTTAAGCATACCAACCTCCGGTAGATAATTTAGATATAATTAATAACGCTAAAAAAGCCTCAATTTAGAGGCGTCAAAACAGTTAATCACAAAATTACTCACAGGTTTATACACAGGCTGTTTATAACTTTAAGAAATTACTTGTGAATTATTCATAATACGTAAAGTAATAATAACAAAATTGCCAATAGTTATCAACAACATCTTTAATCCTCTATAAAGTTATTCACAGAACTACTGTGATTCTTGACCTTTTAATTGGTCTTAATATATAATTTATGTGTGTGTGTCTGGAAATTGGAAAATTTCGAGAATTGTATTTGGTAGACCTTACTTGAGGAGGTGTCAGAATGCCTAAGCGTACTTATCAGCCCAAGAAACTTAAACGTAAAAAATTACATGGTTTTTTAAAACGAATGTCCACAAGAAGTGGTCGTAACGTATTAAAGCGGAGAAGAACAAAGGGGAGAAAAAGATTGTCAGCATAAGGCCGCATAAAGTGGCCTTTTCCAATTTATTTTGGTAACCTATTTTAAAAAGCTTATAAAAGTATATAATATTGGGTATGGAAAAAACAAACAGTAAAAAATTTATTTCTTTAAAAAAAAATAAAGATTTTCAAAGGGTTTATCAACATGGTTTTTCTGCCGCAGATCGTAACCTGGTCATCTACAAGCTAAAAACAAGTAATAATGAAACACGTATTGGATTTTCCGTCAGTAAGAAATTCGGAAATGCCGTAAAAAGAAACAGAGCGAAAAGAATATTGAGAGAAATATGCCGGCTAAATTTAGATGTTTTTGAGGATTACCATGATTATATCATAATAGTTCGCATGGCTGCAAAAGACCAGGGTTATCATGAATTGAAATCCAGCGTGTTAAATGTGTTGAAAAAGCTAAACAATTTTAGGGGAAAGAATAATGATTAAAAACCTACTGCTCGCTTTGTTATGGATATACAGAAAAATAATTTCGCCGTTAAAGCCGCCTACTTGTAGATTTTATCCTACTTGTTCAGAGTATGCGCTATTGGCAATTAAAAAATATGGAGCAGCCAAGGGTACAGTTTTAACTCTTAAACGTTTACTGAAATGCCATCCGTTTCATCCCGGTGGGTACGACCCTATTTAGTCCAAGCAGTTATCGGCCATTTAATTTAAGGAGGCGTCTAGTTTGTGGGAAGCGCTTAGAGACGGCATGACTGCCGTTATCGATCTTTTGTATAACTTAACTACAGTAATTGGGTTACCGAGTTACGCTCTAGCAATTATTCTATTGACTGTTATAATTAAAGTTGTATTGTATCCATTAACCAAAAAACAAATGAGATCAATGGTTATGATGCAAAAATTAGCTCCTGAGATTGAAAAAATACAGAAAAAGTATAAAAATAAAGATCCTCAAAAAATGCAGCAAAAAATCATGGAGCTTTATAAAGAACATGATGTAAATCCAATGTCCGGATGCCTACCTATATTAATCCAATTGCCAATTTTAATCGCTTTATATCGGGCACTATTACATTATGAATTTATTAATCCTGCCCATGCGCACTTTATATGGATTGAAACCTTAAAGCATCCTGATCCGTTCTACATATTGCCGGTATTAGCAGCATTGACCACATTCATGCAATCGAAGTTAGTTTCAAATACTTCAAGTCAATTAAATCCTTCTGCTGCCCAAACCCAGAAAATAATGATGTACCTTATGCCCTTAATGATCGGATGGATTGCGACAACGCTGCCGGCTGGTTTATCTTTATACTGGGTTGTATATAATATTGTTAGTGCTGCACAACAATATTATATCAACAGGCAAATCTTGGCTACGGATAAGGGGGTAGCTGAGAATTGAAATCATATGAATTTACGGGAAAAACCGTTGAAGAAGCGCTTCAAGCCGCTGTTAATGAGCTTGGTGTGAGTAAGGAAGAACTCGAGTATGAGATTTTAGAAGAGCCTTCAAAAGGCTTCCTTGGAATTTTTGGCGGTAAACCGGCTAAGATCGCAGTGACCGTTAAGGAGAATCATGTTCAAAAGACGGTAAATTTGATTAATGCTATTGTTAATGCTATGGATTTGCCAGTTGAAACCCAGGTAGAAGACGATGGTCAAGTGATTAAAGTAAACATTCAAGGTGAAGATTTAGGTGTATTAATTGGCCGTCGGGGTGACACACTGGATGCATTGCAGTACCTAGTTAACTTGGCTGTTAATAAAAACACAGAGAAGAGAAGAAAAATTATTATAGATGTTGAAGGATATCGTAAGCGCAGAGAAGATACCCTACAGAAACTAGCTTTTAAATTAGCTGATAAAGCAAAAAAACGTGGTAAAAGTATAATATTAGAACCAATGAACTCTCACGAAAGACGTATAATACACACCGCACTACAAGTTCGCGATGATATTTATACATTTAGTGAAGGAGAAGAACCTTATCGTAAAATAGTAATTGCCCCTAAGAAATAAATAATTTGCCCAGCAGCATTAGCTGCTGGGTTTTTTAAAAAATAATGATATTAATAATAAAAAATTCTAGGAGGCTTTTTAGTGGTTGATGACACAATTGCAGCTATTGCTACCCCATTAGGAGAAGGTGGAATTGGTATTGTCCGGATTAGTGGACCTGAGGCTATAAATATTGGAAAAACTGTCTTTAAAGCCAAATATAATCATAATTGGTTTGACGGTCCCGGCTTTAGGATGGTATACGGACATATTATCAACCCTAAAACTAACGAGACAGTAGATGAAGTAATTCTTTCGTTAATGCGCAAACCGAAAAGTTTTACCGGTGAAGACGTGGTAGAAATTAATTGTCATGGTGGAATTCTACCATTAAGAAAAATACTGGAAGTAGTTTTAAACTGTGGGGCAAGATTAGCAGAGCCCGGTGAATTCAGTAAAAGGGCTTTTTTAAACGGCAGATTAGATTTGGCCCAGGCAGAGTCTATTATTGATATTATTAGAGCAAAAACGGATACCGGTTTAAAAATATCTGTAAATCACTTACAAGGGCAATTATCATCTATTGTTAATAATATTCAACATGATATATTGGGTATATTGGCTCAAATAGAGGCAAATATAGATTTTCCGGAAGATGAAGTAGATGAAGTATCTTACAACAATATTTTAAAGCAAACTAAGAACATAAAGGACCAAGTAGAAAAATTAATTGCTAGTGCAGATACTGGAAGAATTTATCGTGACGGTGTACAAACTATAATTATCGGCCGGCCAAATGTCGGTAAGTCATCTTTATTAAATGCCTTATTAAAAGAAAATCGGGCGATAGTTACTGATATTCCGGGCACAACAAGGGATATTATTGAAGAAATTATTAATATAGGTGGGATTCCGCTAAAAATTATTGATACCGCAGGGTTAAGAGAAACTGACGATATTGTAGAAAAGATAGGTGTAGAAAAATCTAAGGAACTGATAAAAAAGGCGGATTTAATATTATTTATTATTGATGCAGCTGACGGATTTAAGCCGGAAGATCAAGAAATACTGAAAATGATTTGCCAGAACAAAGTAATATTAATTATAAATAAAATAGATCTCCACTATGATCATGATATACAGGATGAAATCGCTAAAAACTTCCCGGAAATTCCCCAAATTGAAGTATCTGCATTATACGGAACCGGAATAGAACTATTGGAACAAAAAATTTCTGAAATGGTGCTGCAGGGACAGGTTAGTGTTGATGATCAGGTATTGGTAACTAAATTAAGACATAAGCAAGCCTTGCAAAAAGCTTTAAGACATCTGGAAGATGTAATTTTAGGTATTGAAGCAAATATACCCCTTGATCTAATTTCTATTGACTTAAAGGCAGCATGGGAAGCCATCGGAGAAATTACCGGTACAACCGTAAGTGAAGATTTAATAGATCGGATATTTAATGATTTTTGCATAGGTAAATGAGGTGTTGAACGTTGTATTATAACGCAGGGACATATGATGTTATAGTTATCGGTGCCGGTCATTCAGGTTGCGAAGCGGCATTAGCTTCGGCAAGAATGGGTTGTCGTACTTTAGTCCTTACTTTAAATATGGATAATATAGCCTTAATGCCCTGCAATCCGGCAGTCGGCGGCCCGGCTAAATCACACCTGGTTAAAGAAATAGATGCTCTTGGCGGCGAAATGGCCCTCAATACCGATCGCAATGCTATCCAAATGAGAATGTTGAATACCGGCAAAGGACCTGCAGTCCATGCCTTAAGGGCCCAGTGTGATAAATTAAGCTATCAAAAAAATATGAAAGCGGTGCTGGAAAAACAGCCTAATTTAGACATTAAGCAACTTATGGCAGAACGTATAGTTCTTGAAGGGGGTAAAATAGCCGGTGTTGTTACTCATACCGGCGCAAAATTCTCTGCCCCTGCGGTAGTAATTACTACCGGCACATATCTTAGGGGTCGCATCATTATTGGAGAAGTGCAATACACCGGAGGACCGAATAATCAATTTGCTTCAATTACCCTGTCAGATAGCCTAAAAGAATTAGGGTTAAAACTTTTGCGTTTTAAAACCGGCACACCGGCGCGGGTAAATAAAAGAAGCTTAGATTTTTCCAAAATGATAGAACAACCGGGGGACAAAACCGTTCATAATTTTTCCTTTATGTCTCCAATCAAAGAAAGAGAGCAAATCTCTTGCTGGTTGACTTATACAAATGAGAAAACTCATGAAATAATAAGAGCTAATTTGCACCGTTCACCTTTATATTCCGGGGAAATGGAGAGTGTTGGCCCGCGCTATTGCCCTTCAATAGAAGAAAAAGTTATTCGCTTTGCTGATAAACCTCAGCACCAAATATTTATTGAGCCCGAAGGCCGTAATACATATGAAATGTATGTGCAAGGTATGTCTACCAGTTTACCTGAAGATGTACAATATGAAATGCTGAGAACCATAAAAGGTTTAGAGCATGTAGAAATAATGCGACCTGCTTATGCTATTGAATACGATTGTATCGATCCCACTCAGCTGAAACCGTCTTTAGAATTAAAAGCAATTCCCGGTTTGTTTTTTGCCGGTCAAGTAAACGGCACTTCCGGTTATGAAGAAGCCGCCGCTCAGGGTTTAATTGCCGGAATTAACGCGGTCCGGTACGTTAAAGATAAACCTCCTTTGATAATCAGTCGTTCAGATGCCTATATCGGAGTGTTAATCGATGATTTGGTTACCAAAGGGACAAATGAACCCTATCGCTTGTTAACTTCCCGTGCGGAATATCGGTTGTTGCTGCGGCAAGATAACGCAGATATGAGATTGACTGAAATAGGACGAAAAATCGGCCTGGTAGATGACAGAAGATGGGCTGCTTTTAATAATAAAAAACAATTGATTGAAGAAGAGATACAGTGGTTAAAAACAACGTCACTGCCCTGCAGTGAGGAAGTTAATAACATTTTATCTTCCGCCGGAACAACACCAATCGAACAAAAAACACCTATTTACACATTACTGAAAAGACCGGAAGTTACATATGATTTAATTTCTAAGATGCCGATAAACCGAGAAAAGGACATACCTCAGGATGTAAAAAAAGAAGTAGAAATATTAGTTAAGTATGAAGGTTATATTAAAAAACAGATTGCTCAGGTAGAGAGATTTAAAAAAATGGAAAATAAGTACTTAGATGAAGATATAGATTATAATTTAATTACCGGATTGCGCAATGAGGCCAAACAAAAATTAAATGCTATCAAGCCGCGATCAGTTGGACAGGCTGCACGTATTTCCGGTGTCAGTCCGGCTGATATTTCGGTATTATTGGTTTGGCTCGAACAGCAGCGTCGGAAAAAAACAGAGGGTTTTGCCGATGAAAAATAACTGCGATATTTTAATTAAAACCTTAATTGAAGGCGGTAAAGAATTAGGATTTGTTTTTTCTGATTTACAGCTGCAACAGTTTAAACAGTACTATGAATTTTTAATAGAAACTAATGCTCACATTAATTTGACGAACATTACCGAACCCCAGGAAGTTGCCCTGAAACATTTTTTAGACTCATTAATATGTTTTAAGGCTTTTGATTTTAAAGGCAGTAAAAAAGTTATTGACGTAGGCAGCGGTGCGGGGTTTCCCGGTATGGTGTTAAAAATATTTAACAACGATTTAGATTTAGTTTTGTTGGATTCGTTACAAAAAAGAGTTGATTTTTTAAACAAACTTATCGCTAAGCTGAAACTGCCCAATATAAAAGCCATCCATGGCCGGGCTGAAGAAGTGGGAAAAAACAATGAACATCGTGAAAAATACGATATTGTTATATCAAGAGCAGTGGCTAATCTTTCTGTACTGGCAGAATACTGCTTACCGCTCGCCGGAATAAGCGGCAGTTTTATTGCCATGAAAGGCCCAAATGTGGAAGATGAAATAAAAGCGGCACATAAAGCAATAACTTTGCTGGGAGGAGAAGTAACTGCAATTAAGGAGTTTTCCTTACCCATTATAAATGATCAAAGAACTATCTTAATTATAAATAAGGTCACCCCTACTCCGAATAAATACCCAAGGAGAGCGGGAATGCCGGCTAAAAAACCCTTATAATAAATAAATATAAAAAAATAGATGCTCAGCATCTATTTTTTTATATAGGTTCACATTCTTGCAGTAATTTTAAAGCAGGAACTAATATAAATAATGTGGAATAGAAGAAAATTAAATCATATTATTTTTAAATTCAGGTTTGCCCTTTAGGTGGTGATTGATTGGCTAAAATAATTGCTGTTGCCAACCAAAAAGGTGGCGTCGGAAAAACTACCACGTCGGTAAATTTGTCTGCCTGCCTGGCTATGGAAGGTAAAAAAACACTGTTGGTAGATATCGACCCTCAAGGTAACAGTACCAGTGGATTGGGGATTGAAAAAGAGAAATTAGAGAAGTGCATTTATAACGTGTTAATTGACGGGATAACCATTTTAGAAGTCAGAAAAAATACAGAAATAAAAGGATTGGATATTATTCCGGCCACTATTCAATTGGCCGGGGCAGAGATTGAAATGGTGGGAAGACTCAGTCGGGAGTACATTTTGCGAAAATCGCTGGTACCGGTAAATGAAATTTATGACTATATTATCATTGATTGTCCGCCTTCATTGGGCCTATTAACCATTAATGCTTTAACGGCAGCAAATAGTTTATTGATCCCTATTCAGTGCGAATATTATGCTTTAGAGGGATTGGGACAATTATTAAATACATTTCAATTAGTTAAAGAAAATTTAAACCCTCACTTAGAAATTGAGGGTGTGCTGTTAACAATGTTTGATGCCCGCACAAACTTATCTATTCAAGTGGTTGATGAAGTAAAAAAATATTTTAAAAATAAAGTTTATAAGTCAATTATTCCAAGAAATGTCCGCTTAAGTGAAGCGCCCAGTCATGGTAAACCGGCAGTGATATATGCTTCTAGATCCAAGGGAGCCGAGCTTTATCGTGACTTGGCAAAGGAAGTGATCGGAATTGCCTAAAAAAATGGGTTTAGGAAAAGGCCTGGCTGCGTTAATACCTGACTATAGTGAAGAGAATAAGAATTTATTAAAAGAAATTAATATTGATGAAATTACTCCCAACCCAAACCAGCCCCGAATAGACATGGATCAAGAAAAATTAAATGAACTGGCTGATTCAATAAAAGAACATGGTGTTATCCAGCCAATTATAGTCAGAAGAATAAAGAAAGGCAGTTATCAAATTATTGCCGGTGAGAGGCGTTGGCGCGCCTGTAAAATGTTGGATTTAAAAACCATACCGGCTATCATTACAGAATACAGTGATCTTAAGTCTACCGAAGTTGCTTTAATTGAAAATTTACAAAGAGTAGATTTAAACCCATTGGAGGAAGCTTTAGCTTACCAAAGCTTAATAAACGAATTTGGCATTACTCAAGAAAAGTTAGCAAAACGGGTAGGTAAAAGCAGATCAGCAGTAGCAAATACCTTAAGGTTATTATCTTTGCCCGATGACATTTTACAAATGCTGAAAAACGGTGATTTAACGAGCGGACATGCTCGGGCATTATTAGCATTAGACGAGGCAAGAAAACAAATAGCGGTGGCCAAAGAAGTTGTAAATAAGCAGCTTTCGGTACGGCAAACAGAGCGACTGGTTAAAAAACTAACTGAACAAAAACAAACAGGCAATGAAAAAAATCAGCCGCAAGCTAACCCGGAATTATTATACTTACAGGATAAATTACAAAATATTTTCAGTACTAAGGTACAAATTAAAACTAATAAAAAAGGCAAAGGTAAATTGGAAATTGAATTTTATAATCAAGATGATTTAAATAGAATAATCGATATTGTACTTAAGATGCAATCAGGTTAAAATGTTTCACGTGAAACAATGTAAGTTTGTTTCACGTGAAACATTTTTATTATCTTAATTAATTACATAATTTGGAGTGAACAATATGCTGGGGACAATAGTAAACGTAGGGGCAATTACAGCAGGGGCAACACTAGGGATGTTTTTTAAAAAAGGTATTTCTGAAAAAATGCAGGATACCATCACAATGGGTATGGGCTTAGTTGTTGTACTCATTGGGTTGAAAACTGCATGGCAAACGCAAAACGAGGTAATTTTAATTATAAGTATTGCGGTAGGAACGCTAGTGGGCGAGTTACTAAAAATAGAAGAAGGATTAGCAAAAGTCGGTTTGTGGTTAGAATCTAAGGTAGGTGGACATGAGGGCAGTGTAGCCAAAGCATTTGTATCCACCAGTTTAATTTACTGCGTTGGCGCAATGGCCATCATGGGAGCTATTGAAGACGGATTGACCGGCAATCCCCAGATACTGTTTGCTAAATCTGCAATAGACGGCATAATGGCCATAGTATTTGCCTCTACCTTGGGAATAGGAGTATTGTTTTCAACAATTCCGGTGTTTATCTATCAAGGTTTAATTACCCTTTTTGCCGGGTATTTAAAAACAATTCTATCTGAAGCAATGATTGCTGAAATGAATGCCGTTGGCGGTTTGTTGATACTGGCAATAGGGATAAATATTTTAGGTTTAAAAAAAATAAAGGTTGGTAATATGTTGCCGGCTATTGTATTTGCAGTTTTGTTTGTTTGGATTAAAGCAAATTATATGTAAAATATATATATTATTGTGGGAGGCATTAACCGATATGTTTCAGCAAATAGATCAATATGCCGATATTTTATTGTTGGCTGCCGGCGGGTTGCTGCTATTATCTATAACTAGTCAAATAATACTGTTTTTTAAATTTAACCAAATAAACCGCAATTATAAAAGACTTACCCGCGGTGTTACTAAAAAAAATCTAGAAGAAGTTGTTTTACAATTAATAGATAAAGTAGCAGAAAATAATGATAATCTGGAAATAATTAATAACAAACAAAAAGAAATCTTGGCTCAATTAAATAAATGTTTAAAAACACCGGAAATAACCCGCTATAATGCCTTTGAGCAAATGGGCAGTGACTTAAGTTTTACAGCAGCTTTTTTAGATAACGAACTTAACGGCTTGATATTAACCAGTATTTATGGGCGGAATGAGTCAAGAATTTATGCCAAGCCAATTAATAAAGGAAAATCGGAATATCTTCTTACACCGGAGGAACAGGCGGTTATAGATGGTTTTATGCAAAAAAAAAATCTACAAAACTAAAAAAGGGGCGTGTCTAGTGCGGCACGCCCCTTTTTTTAACCGAAATCGCAACATGTAACAGTGAGGAGAACTTTTACATTATTTTGCTTGCTGCGAAATAGCCTCCTTAGTTTGTTTAAATTCCGATATAGTGGCTAACAAACCGTCTTTAATTAAATCCGCCAGCTTCATTACCAAGCTCAACCGAGTATTTTGTAAAACTAAATATTCCATAAAACCGCCTACGTTAACAATGCCGGTGATGTGTATGTCTCCGAAACTGGGCAAACTTTTTTGTACACCTGCCCCTGGTTTAAGTGCCCCGGTGGCAATATTTATGTAACCTACACTTTCCAACTGACCAAGACAGGCGTCAATAGCGATAATTATCGCGTCTTTATGAGTTTTCATAATTAGTTCTAACTTTTCTTCTAAATTTCTGGCGTGCACCGGGTCTTCTAAAGTGCCATATACATGGTAAAAATCTTGCTCCACCTCATTTAATTTACTTCCGACTAGCGGCCCCAAGCAGTCTCCGGTTGATCTGTCAGTACCAATACAGATCACAACCAAAGGACGTTCATAATTAAACCCCAATTTTAATAATCTATATGTTAAATCCCAACTAAACTTATTTATAATTTGAGGATCTTGGTAGTAAATTTTTGTCTTTGGTGTAGCGGTATACTTCTCTAACTGATTAACAACGGACATAATTAGTTTCCCCCTCAAATAAATCAACTACTATATTTATGCCCGAAACAGCGGTGAAATATTCCTCTAACTTTTTTTGGTCAGTGGGAGGTGTAAAATGACAAATAACCTCGTGATGTTTTTAAAAATATTTGCACTATATATCGGTGCAGTCATCGGTGCCGGGTTTGCGTCCGGCCAAGAAATTATGCAGTTCTTTATCGGCTATGGAATTAAAGGTATCGGTGGGGTAGTGGTGGCTGGTTTACTGTTTGGCTATCTAGGAATGGTAATTATGTATCTGGCTACAAAATTGCAAGCAACAAACTATCAGCATGTACTTCCCTTATTAATGGGAAAGGGTGCGGTAATATTTGATGTTTTAAGTTTATTGATGCTGATTGGCGGGCTGGGAGTAATGTTTGCCGGCAGCGGTGCCGTTCTGAATCAATTTATCGGCGTGCCCAACTATATTGGCGTGACTGCCGCACTGATCATAACCTGTGTGGTAATTTACGGCGGTGTAAACAGAGTGCTCTCGGCAAACTTGCTGTTAGTGCCTATTAAATTATCGGTGGTAATATTTATATCTGCTTTAGCGTTAATTAAAAGCGGCGTAAAGCCGGATCCGGCAGTAATTAATTTTAATCATTCCGCGGTAGCGGCAAATTGGTTATGGGCCAGTATACTATATGTTTCTTACAATATGGTAGTGCCGCTGGCGGTTTTATCTACCACCGGAAGAATTGTATCTGTAAAAGTCGGCGTTTTGGCCGGCTTATGGGGCGGCTTGGTTTTAGGTTTAGCCATTGGTTTGGTTACTACTGCCGGTTTATCATTTTATCCGGAAATTTTTCATTATTCAGTTCCCATGCTGTATCTTGTTAGCTGTGTAGCTCCTTATTTTGAAACTTTCTTTGCCTTGCTGATTTGGCTGGCCATGTTGACAACGGCCATTGCCGATGCTCATGGTTTTGCCAGTCGTGTAGCACCCCAAGGAGGTAAATATTACAAAATTTGTGGGATTGGAATTTGCTTTGCCGTTTTACCCTTAACTCAATTTGGATTTGCTCCTTTAGTGCAAAAACTTTATCCTCTTTTTGGATACTTAGGATTGATTTTAACGGTTACCTTGTTGATTACACCTTTTATCAAGGCAAAAAAATTAATACCATAAGATAAATCTAGGCAGGACTTTACTGCGGTTAGGGATAATGTATAATTGTTATAATATACCAATTACAAAGTTTAAAAGGAGTGAAAATTCATAAGCTGGCTGGATACAGTTATTATATTAATTATTGCTTTTTCCGCTCTGCGCGGTTTTTTTACGGGCTTTATTCTTTCATTGACTAAATTAATAGCTTTTATTATTGGTTTGTATGTCGCTTTTAAATTCTATAAAGTATTTGCCGACTACTTAATTGTTGTTTGGAATTTAGACGGTATGATGCAGCCGTTGGTAAAACCGGCACTGTCTTTTTTGCATCCCGCAAGGGAAAGTAATACAATAATGTTAAACAGTGACAATATCAATATTTATATATCCCATCACTTAATTGGTATCATTTCCTTTATACTGTTATTTTTGGCAACCTATTTTTTTATTAAATTATGCGGCAGGCTGTTAAACGGAATTTTTAACGGGGGAATTCTTGCTCCCGCCAATCGCCTGGGCGGGTTTATAATAGGTGCTGTCCGTGGCTTGCTGCTGGTTTTACTGCTTATGATCATACTGATACCGCTACAGGCACCAATTGGTTTAGTGGGCGGTGAAACGGCACTAATGCAGGCTGTTAATCAATCGTCACTGGGTAAGTTTTTGTGGCAAATCATTTCTTCAGCAGAACTGAAATTAAATTAACTTAATACATTAACTTTTCTATACAATAGGTAATAATAATTACAAATTTAGATATATGGAGGTAAAAAATGCAGATAAAACACCCGGCAGAACAATTGACATATCGCCGGCAAAATGCCTGGCAGAAAATTAACGGTAACTTAAAAGATGAAATTTTAACTTTTAATGAAGGCTACAAAAAGTTTCTTGATTTTTCAAAAACTGAAAGAGAGACAGCCTTACAAATAACTGCCGAGGCGCAAAGCAGGGGCTTTATACCGCTAAATGAAACCGGCAGACTGCAGCCCGGCAGCAAAGTAATGTTAAATTATCGCGATAAAGCTGTCATGTTGGCAGTGGTAGGGACAGATCCAATCGATTTAGGAGCAAATATCATCGGTTCACATACTGATGCCCCCCGATTAGATTTAAAACCACACCCTCTGTATGAAAAAAGCGGTTTAGCACTGCTTAAAACCCATTACTACGGAGGAATTAAAAAATATCAATGGTTGGGGATACCGCTGGCATTACACGGAGTAGTAGTGCGGAAAGACGGTATAACAGTATCGGTAGTCATTGGTGAGAGTAGCGAAGATCCGGTATTTACCATTACAGACCTGTTACCCCATTTAGCCAAAGATCAAATGAGTAAAAAAATTACAGAGGCTATTACCGGTGAAGGTCTAAATGTTATTATCGGCGGCATTCCGTTAGCAAATGAGGATGTTAATAATCCCATCAAGTTAGCGGTATTGGACACATTATATAAAAAATTCGGTATGAACGAAGAAGATTTTGTAAGCGCCGAATTTGAAGTTGTGCCGGCCTGGAAGGCAAGAGATGTCGGTATTGATCGCAGCATGGTGGGAGCTTACGGCCAGGATGACAGAGTTTGTGTTTACACATCTTTGCAGGCTATTATGAACACCAATATGCCAAAGACAACTGCGGTAACCATATTTATGGATAAAGAAGAAATCGGCTCCAGCGGAAACACCGGTATGGCGTCGCGAACTTTTGAAAACTTTATGGCTGAATTAACAGCCAGGCTGTTGCCCCAGTACAGTGAACTGGCGCTGCGCAGGTGTCTGGCTAATTCCAAAGCATTATCCGCTGATGTAAATGCCGCTCTTGACCCGAATTATGAGGAAGTAATGGAGAAAAATAACGCGGCAGTATTAAGTCATGGTGTAGTATTAACCAAGTATACCGGTTCAAGAGGAAAATCCCAAGCCAACGATGCCCACGCTGAATTTATGGGATACGTCAGAAATCTTTTAAATGCCAACAATATACCTTGGCAGACCGGTGAATTAGGTAAAGTTGATCAGGGCGGCGGCGGAACTATTGCTTATTTAATGGCGGCATACGGAATGGACGTGTTGGATTGCGGTGTGGCACTGCTGGGAATGCATTCCCCCTTTGAAGTAGCCAGCAAAATAGATGTTTATGCTGCCTACCAAGCATACCATGCTTTCTTAAATAATTAATTTAAGGAAGATGTGGGGAGAGGGAGATAGATGATTCGTTACCAAGTCGGAGATATTGTGAAAATGCGCAAAACACACCCCTGCGGCGGAGATCAGTGGGAAGTGATGCGCGTTGGCATAGATTTTCGCCTTAAATGCACAACCTGCGGCAGGGTGATTATGATTCCGCGCAGTAAATTTGAAAAAAGTGTAAAAAGCATTGTTGTCAAAAAAGAAGAAGAATAATCGAATTTTAAGAGATCTTGCCAATTAGGCAGGATCTCTTCTTGCCTTTGCATTTGCTCTATGATATACTCTAAAAGTTAAATGATTTATCCCCCGCTCCATCACCAGAGATGGGGCCATAGTCCAAGGGAGGAGGTGAGAGGTTTGCGTAGTTACGAATTGGTTATGGTTATCCGTCCCAACCTGGAAGAAGAAGCTTATGAAGCAATTACCGCTAAATTTACCGACCTCATCCAAAACAACGGTGGAGAATTGGTAAAGGTAGATAAATGGGGCAAAAGACGTTTAGCTTACGATATTAAAAAGTTTAAAGAAGGCTATTACGTAGTTGTTGAGTTCAATGCTCAATCTGAAGTAGCCCGTGAGCTGGACCGTGTTTTAAAGATTACTGACGATATTATTCGCCACATAGTAGTGCGCAAAGATAAGTAAATCGGGGTGAGAAAATGTTAAATAAAATAATTTTAATCGGTAGATTAACACGTGACCCCGAACCTCGTTACACTACCAGCGGAGTGGCGGTTACCAGGTTTACTCTTGCAGTAGACCGCCCTTATACTAACCGTCAAGGAGAAAGAGAAACTGATTTTATTGATATAGTTACTTGGCGTAAACTGGCAGAAATTGTAGCAAATAACCTCAGTAAAGGTCGCTTGGTAGCGGTAGAAGGGTCTTTGCAGATCAGATCATATGATGACAGCCAAGGGATTAGGAGAAAAGCAGCTGAGGTAATAGCGGATAACGTTCGGTTTTTAGACAGTCCTAAAGATCGGGATGTTCAACAAAATCAATTTAACGAAGACACTGCTGGTGGATACGCCAGTGAAATAAGTTTTTCTGACGACGACGATGATCTTCCGTTTTAAAAAGGAGGGATAACATGGCCAAGGATCGCCGCAGAGGCAAAAAGCGCGTCTGCAGCTTTTGCGAAGATAAAATTGAAGTAATTGATTTTAAAGATGTGCCGCGGCTTAAAAAATACATCACTGAACGGGGTAAGATTTTACCTCGGCGCATTTCAGGGAACTGTGCCAAGCACCAACGTATGCTGACACTGGCTATTAAAAGAGCCCGCAACGTTGCACTATTACCATATACCGTAGAATAAAAAGGGAGCATGCCGCTCCCTTTTTTGATACCCTAAGACTTACACCACTCATGTTTGATTTTACATATAAATAATAAACCTTACATTCGGGGTAACAAATAACAAAAATGCCGGGCAGGAAAAACTAACAGCCGGCTAGAATAAAGACTCTTTTAGGGAAACAATTATTATAAGGTTCTGTCTCTTTTGTCAGGGGGTGTAAAAAATGTTTCCGTCACCCAATCATGACAGTAGTATTGCTAAAGGCATTAAGATTATTGAGTGGTTGAAAGCCGATATGTTAGCTTCCCTGGCCGCATTATTTAAATCTATGGTTAGGGGAAGCGAAGAAAGAATATTAGATGCACTTTCCAGCTTAATTATTACCTCTTATGTTTTAGGCAGGCGGCTGGGAATTAACTTTTCTCGCATAGATATAAGAATTGAATCTAAATTAAGAGAAGAAATTGATGACGGTCATGAAGTGGAAAAATGGTATGGCGATCTCTCCGAGTTACTGCGCTATATGGTAGATAAGAAGAGGTGACTTTGTTGGCGGATTCCAATGAAACTCGTTCGCTGATAGAAGGTGCATTATTTGCAGTTCTTACACTGCTGATTATAGCTATTGGTCTATACATACCGATGCTGTTTTTTATTACCAGTATGTTAATTCCTGTTCCAACGATTGTAATGGTATGCCGGCATGGATTTAAAAAGGCACTGATGTCATTAATAGTGGCCTTCACTCTTCTTTTTATGCTTTACGCAGATCCCATTATTATTTCCATGCTGTTTATTCAATTTGGCCCAATCGGATTACTTCTTGGTTTGCTTTTTAAAAACCAAGTCAGTGCCGGCAAAACCGTAATTGCCGGTACAATAACCGCAGCCTTAATAACCGTTGTAGTATTGCTGCTTACTTCAACAATTACCGGCATAAATTTATTGAGTATTGAAAATCAGTTAAATGATGCTTTTGAAGAAAGCATTAAGCTTTATCAAGATGCCGGTTTAATTAAAGATGAAGCAACTTTAAACGAGATGAAACAGAATATGGAAACAACATCGCGTACCGTTGCTCTGTTGTTACCCGGTACTTTGGTGCTTAGTGCAATGTTTTCTACACTAATAACTTACTTTTTGGCGCGGGCGGTTTTAATTCGCTTGAAATATTCGGTGACAGCCGTACCTGCTTTCAGTGAATGGATGTTTCCTTGGTATACTCTTTGGGGTATTGTCATTGGCTTGGCATTAATGCTGTTTGGAGATCGCTTTGCTTACGATGTTATTGCCGCCATCGGAAAGAACATACTTTATGTTTTTGGAATGTGTTTTTTGGTGTTGGGCATATCAGTAGCGGCATATTACTACAAGCGATTGCCGATCCACAATGTTATCAAAATAATACTGGTAGTGGTATTAATACTTTGGCCCTTTACCCCGTTATTATTATTGATTGTCGGTATAATGGATCCCCTTGTTGATTTGCGACGTTTAAACAGCAAGACCTCATAGATAAACAACCTTTGAATTGATTGACTTTTCAGGGAGGGTTTCATATTGAAAGTTATTTTGTTACAAGATGTTGCCAAATTAGGTAAAAAAGGAGACGTAATTGATGTTGCCGAAGGATACGGCAGAAACTATTTGCTGCCTCGTGGTCTTGCGGTGGAAGCATCTAAATCTAAGCTAAAAGAATTGGCTGAAATAAAGAAGGCTGATGAACGCAAAAAGAAACAAATTGAGCAAGAAGCCAGGGAACTGGCTGAAAAATTAGATAAAATCAGTATTACCATTGCTGTCAAAACGGGTGAAGGCGGAAAGTTATTTGGGGCCATCAGCAATAAAGATATCGCAGAGCACTTAAATAAGCAGCACGGAATTAAAATCGATAAGAAAAAAATAGTGCTGAAATCCCCAATAAAAAATTTAGGTGAATACCAAATAGCTGTCAAACTTCATCCGAAAGTACAAACGGAATTAAAAGTGATAGTTACACCAATATAAGCCCGGTTTTTAATAATTAACCGGCAAAATGACAACACGTTAATTGACATCCTCCGGCATTGTCGGTTGTGAAAGGAGTAAAACCGGTGAAAAATACAATTTTAAAAAGATTTGTAAAAACTGATATAGAACAAAACGATGACCAATTAGCCAGACAGACTGATATCCTTTATGAGTTAATTTCTAATCTATATGGTGCAGATAAATTGATTTTAAGAGCCGGAAAACTAGATGCCCTCCAACTAATGCGTTCAGACAAGTTGGAGGATAGAGTTTTGGCTTTACAAAGACTGGTTTTTGAAGATCCCACCATTGATGTAATGCCTGAAAGAGAGCAAATTCCGGAAATACTGGATCAGATCAAAGATAATATTGCAGATATAATTGCCCGTCGCACAGTAGAAGAAGATCTGGAAAAAAAGATCAGCGATAAACTGCAAGAGCGTCATGAAGAATACCTGCGCGAAATTAAAATGCAAGTAATTAAAGACAATACCGGGCCGGAAAACGCTCAAACCTTAAAAAAACTGGCCTTGTTAGAAAAAATGGATCAGCAAAAACTGGCTGCCTCGGCAATGAAAGTGTTGCAGCCAACGAACTTAAATGAAATCATCGGTCAAGAACGGCCGATTAAGTCATTGATTTCAAAATTAGCCTCATCATTACCCCAGCATATAATTATTTACGGGCCTCCCGGTGTAGGCAAAACATCCGCTGCCCGTTTAGCCTTGGAAGTAGCCAAAAAAATAAAATGCAGTACCTTCAGTAAAGACGCAAAGTTTGTAGAAGTAGACGGGACAACCCTGCGTTGGGATCCGCGGGAAATTACTAATCCGCTGTTAGGGTCAGTTCATGATCCGATTTACCAAGGTGCCCGACGCGACTTAGCTGAAGGCGGTGTGCCTGAGCCAAAGTTAGGCTTGGTGAGTGAAGCCCATGGTGGGGTTCTTTTTATTGATGAAATCGGGGAACTGGACCCTTTGCTGCAAAACAAATTGTTAAAAGTACTGGAAGATAAAAGGGTATTTTTCGAATCATCATACTATGATCCCCTTGATCCGAATATACCGAAATACATTAAAAAATTATTTGAAGAGGGTGCTCCGGCTGACTTTGTGTTAATTGCCGCTACCACCAGGGAGCCGGAATACATTAATCCTGCACTGCGTTCCCGCTGTGCAGAAATATATTTTGAGCCGTTAACACCAAAGGATATTAAGAAAATAATTATTCAGGCGGCAAAGAAGCTTAACGTGCAGTTAGCCGATCAAGTACCGGAGTTGATTAGTGACTATACCATAGAAGGTCGAAAAGCAACAAACATTCTCTGTGATGCTTATGCTTTAGCAGCATACCGCCATTTACAGGAGGGCAATGAAGAAAACATTACTATTGAGTTAACTGACGTACATGAAGTTGTACAAATCAGCAGGTTAATACCCACGGTAACACAAAAAGCCAGTGCCCATACAGAAGTGGGCAGAATACTGGGCTTGGGAGTTGCCGGCTTTTTGGGGTCGGTGATAGAAATCGAAGCCGTGGCCTTTCCTGCCCGCATTGCCGGCCAAGGCAGTATCAGGTTTAATGAAACTGCCGGCAGTATGGCGAAGGATTCCGTATTTAATGCCGCATCAGTAATTAGAAAAATTACCGATGAAGATATTGCCAACTACGATTTGCACATCAATGTTGTCGGCGGCGGGCGTATCGACGGACCTTCTGCCGGTGCTGCCATAACTTTGGCTTTATTAAGTGCCATTAAAGGCTATCCTATACCCCAAAACATTGCCGTTACCGGTGAAATATCCATTCAAGGGAAAATTCGCGCCGTTGGCGGAATACCGGAGAAAATTTACGGTGCCCGTCAAGCCGGGGTGAAGAAAATCTACGTTCCGCAAGAAAACGAAAAAGACGTGCCGACCGATCTTGAAGGGATAATTGTTACACCGGTCAAAACAATAGAAGAGATCATGGAATATGTCTTCAAACAAGATTTAAATAGCATGGTAAGTTAATTAAAGGCGTTGTTGAGGTAATTTTTTTATTGGTACGCAGCTGCGGGTTTTTAAAAACTCGCAGTTTGTATTTTAAAGCCAAAAGACTGAAGTATTGCAAATGCAACAGCCCTTTTTCATTCGCCTAAAATGATAACTGTTTGTAATTTAGCAGGATTTAATCCTTAAAAAGCCAAATACTTAGTGGCCGGCTTATGTATATACAAACCTCGTAGGGAGAGTTACTAATGATTAATAAGATACCACCGCAAAATATTGATGCTGAACAGTCTGTATTAGGAGCAATGCTCATCGATAAGGAAGCGGTATATAAAGTAATGGAAATCTTAAATCCGCAGGACTTTTACCGCGACAGCCACAAGTTAATCTATGAGGCTATTTTACAACTGGTAGATAAAGATACTCCGCTGGATTTGATCACGGTATGCGAGCAACTAAGACAGAATGGCACCTTGGAACAAGTTGGCGGTGTATCTTATATTGCTACATTGGCAACATTAGTGCCTACTGCTGCAAACGTAGAATATTACGCGCGCATTGTAGAAGAAAAATCTTTACTGCGCACTTTAATCCAGCTTTCTAACCGGGTATCTACCATGGGGTACCAAGGCAACGAAGATGTGCAAAGTATGATGAGCATCGTTGAAGAATCTTTAAACGAGCTGTCCCGGCGTCGGCATTCATCAGATTTTACGCCGATTAGCGAAGTATTGATGACCACCTTTGATCAAATTGAACAAATGGAAAAAAATAAAGGAAGTTTAACCGGTTTATCTACCGGATTTATAGACTTAGACAAAATTACCTGCGGTTTACAAAAAAGTGACTTGATCATTCTTGCGGCCAGACCCAGCATGGGAAAAACTACATTAGGGTTAATGATTGCTTTAAACGTGGGCATGCGGTCTAAAGTACCGGTGGCTATTTTCAGTTTGGAGATGTCTAAAGAACAGTTGGTGCAGCGCATGTTGTGTGCTGAAGCTATGGTAGACCAGCATAAGCTCCGTACCGGCATGCTTGAGCAAGATGACTGGAATCGTTTAACTGAAGTTGCCGGCCACCTTTCCGCTGCCCCTATATATATTGACGATACCGCGTCGATTTCTGTCCGTGAGCTGCGGGCCAAAGCTCGCCGCTTACAAGGGGAAAAGGGCCTGGGCTTGATTGTTGTCGATTACCTACAGCTGATGCAGAGTAACAGACGAACAGAAAGCCGCCAACAGGAAATTGCTGAAATATCAAGGGCATTAAAAGGTATTGCTAAAGAATTAAATATCCCGGTTATTGCCATATCCCAGTTAAGCCGGGCGGTAGAACAAAGGCAGGATAAAAAGCCGATCATGTCTGACTTGCGGGAAAGCGGTAGTATTGAACAAGATGCTGACCTGATTATGTTTATATACCGTGACGAATACTACAACCCTGACTCCGAAAAAAAGGGGATTGCTGAAATTATTATTGCTAAACAGCGTAATGGGCCGGTTGGCACGGTAGAACTTGGATTTTTTAAGGAATACACAAAGTTTGTTAATTTAGAGAGACAAGCAAATTAATTTCTTTACTAAACACGTAATATTTGGTATAATTTATTTGTTTTATTAATCACATATTAGATGACAGTTATTGCACAAGTTCTTATTAAGCTTTCTACTAACTCAAATAGCAACTCTATGGTTTGCTTTTGAGTTATTTTTATGTCATTGGGTAAAATACCGGAATAATGGAGCAAACAATAGACAATTTAAATAAATTGATTTATCAGGGGGTTAGGGAATGTCTACCGTAGTTTTAATTGGTGCCCAGTGGGGTGACGAAGGAAAGGGAAAGATAACCGATTTTTTAGCAAAAAAAGCGGATATTGTTGTTCGCTTTCAAGGCGGAAATAATGCTGGGCACACAGTAGTTGTAGATAATGAAGAATTTAAACTGCATTTAATTCCCTCGGGAATTCTTTATCCGGATAAACTTTGCATTATTGGAAACGGTGTGGTCGTAGATCCGGCAGTTTTAGCAAAAGAAATGCAGTCACTGAAAGACCGGGGCGTAGCTACCGCAAAGTTATTGATAGATAATCGGGCACACGTAATTATGCCTTACCATCGCCTGCTTGATGAAGCGGAGGAAGAGCGCAAAGGGGCAGACAAAATCGGTACTACTAAACGGGGTATCGGGCCGGCTTATACCGATAAATCATCACGGGTTGGCTTGCGCGTAATAGATGTAATTGATGAAGAAGATTTTCCGGTTAAGCTGAAAAATAATCTACATAATAAAAACGAGTTATTTGAAAAGTATTACCATAAAACACCGCTAGATTATCAAGAAATGTATCAAGAATACTCGAACTATGCGCAGATGCTGAGAGACTATGCTGCCGACTGCCACGAGATTATAAATGATGCTATAGAACAAGGACAAAACATATTATTTGAAGGTGCACAGGGGACACTGTTAGATTTAGATTTCGGTACATACCCTTATGTAACATCATCCCATCCGGTTGCTGCCGGGGCTTGCCTGGGTGCCGGTGTAGGACCCACTAAAATCGATAAAGTTATAGGCGTGGTTAAGTCATATACCACCAGAGTAGGGGAAGGACCCTTTCCTACCGAATTGCATGATCAATTGGGAGAACTAATTCGCAAGCAAGGCCATGAATTTGGAACAACAACCGGTCGGCCGCGTCGCTGTGGTTGGTTTGATGCCGTAATTGCCCGCTATTCTGCCCGAATTAACGGTCTGAACTATTTTGCCCTTACCAAGCTCGATGTATTGACCGGACTGCCGGAAGTTAAGATTTGTACCGGCTATAATTTAAACGGTGAGATAATTAAAACTTTTCCTGCATCTTTAAAAACTTTGGCAAAATGCGAACCAATTTATGAAACCCTTCCCGGCTGGCAGGAAGATATCAGTAATGCTAAAACTGTAGCTGACCTGCCTAAAAACGCACAAAATTATATACAGCGCATTACTGAATTAACCAAAGTGCCCATTGCTTTAATCAGTGTAGGGCCGAAACGTTCACAAACTATAGTTAACCATGACATTTTTTAAATGCTAAAATGGCGCGCAGTGCTAATACTGCGTGCCAATAAAATATATGCAATAAATAACCAATAGAAAAATTATATAAAATCTATTGCATTAAATGATTAGTTGTGTTATCATATCACTTGTCGTTGATAAAATAACACTAAAGGAATTGAGCCATTAGCTCAGTTGGTAGAGCACCTGACTTTTAATCAGGGTGTCGCTGGTTCGAGTCCAGCATGGCTCACCAAATCGGCCCCTTGGTCAAGTGGTCTAAGACACCGCCCTTTCACGGCGGTAACACGGGTTCGAATCCCGTAGGGGTCACCAATAAAAAAAGCGTGCAAAACGCTTTTTTTCTTTCTTTTAAACTAATTTCTCAAATTTATAGTTTGCATTTTTAATTTGGATATATATAATAAATATTAGACAATGCGGATGTAGCTCAATGGTAGAGCATCAGCTTCCCAAGCTGGGGGTTGCGGGTTCGAGTCCCGTCATCCGCTCCATTTAATCTTAACCAAGGGGCCGTATCATCACGAACTAAAGGTTCGTAGTGATGCGGTTTTTTTAGTTGCTGTAGAGGCAGGAAAGCATGCCTGCCCGTTTTTCTCCTTTGCCAACATTTTGCTTTCTGTCTATTTATTAACAACCCCCTATTTAACTTATTAGGCAGGAACATTGGATTTATTATAGAAAATGGTTTTATAAAAAGTATTAAAAATATTTAGATAATATTTGGGGGTTGACAAAATGCAGGGTTTCGATGCGTGTCCCAAGTGCAGTTGTACAGAATCAGAAAATGCTGTTTACCGGTGCCATCAATGCGGTGAGCACTTTTGTGAACACTGTAAATCCAGAAAGCCCTTTGATTTTATGTTTTACCATTGCCCGCATTGCGGCAGTACAAGCTATAAGTTAGTTGATAAAATAGCGCGCGTAGAAAAAATATAGTGATGTTCATAAACTACAAGGCCTTTCTGAAAACTTGGAAAGGCCTTTATTTTTTTTACCTTTGTTGGCATATATTTGACTTTTAAATGTATTGCATGGACTTCCTTGGTTGCATTATAATGGATTACGGAAAGGGGATGAGTTACTTGGGAAAACACATAAAAACTTTAAATACTAAATCAATGGCTAACACCGTTAAAACCGGCGGTTGTGGCGAATGTCAAACATCTTGCCAATCAGCCTGTAAAACATCCTGTACCGTAGGTAACCAGAATTGCGCAAAGGAAACAAAATAACTTTTACATAACCCGATCCATCAACGGATTGGGTTCAATTTTGTTAAAGGAGATTTATTTATGCTGCATAAGTTTGAATTTGACGGAGACAAGTTGGTATTAGATGTCCACAGCGGGACATTACACCAAGTGGATACCTTGGCGTGGGAACTATTAGATGACATTAACCGGTTGTCTCATTCAGAACTGCTAAATAAATACCAAGCTCGCTATGACCTTACTGAAATTGAAGAGGCCGTTGCCGAAATAAAACAGCTAATTGCCCAAGGCCTGCTGTTTAGTGACGACCCGTTAAAGGGTACTTATGATAAACCTAAAGGGGTTGTCAAAGCCCTTTGTTTGCATGTTGCTCATGACTGTAACTTGCGCTGCCAATATTGCTTTGCCGGACAGGGTCCTTTTGGCGGTGACCGCAGCTTAATGAGTGAAGAAGTTGGCAGAGCGGCCATTGATTTTCTGATTAAAAAAAGCGAAAATCGCCGTCATATTGAGGTAGACTTTTTTGGCGGTGAGCCTACCTTAAACTTTAATGTCGTGCAAAAACTAGTAGATTACGGACGGCAAAAAGCAGCTGAGGCCGATAAAGAAATAAAATTTACTCTTACCACCAATGCTGTGCTTTTGGATGAAGAAAAACAGCAATATCTGCTGGATAACAACATTAATGTAATTTTAAGCTTAGACGGCCGCCCGGAAGTGCATGACAAAGTGCGTGCCAATGCGGCCGGCTGCGGCTCTTACCGTCAGGTAATCAAAAATATTCAAAGTATGGTGCAAAAAAAACCACCGGCCGGTTATTATGTAAGGGGTACTTTTACCAGGCATAACCTAGATTTTAGTAAAGATATCATGCATATGGTAGAAAAAGGCTTTACTGATATTTCCGTTGAGCCGGTGGTGGCAGATCCAAAAGAAGAATATGCTTTAAAAACTGAAGACCTGCCGGTAATTAAAGAGGAGTACCGCTTTTTAACCCGCAAGTTTTTGCAGTTATACAAACAAGGTAAACCGGTTAACTTTTTTCACTTTAATATTGATCTTGACGGTGGCCCTTGTTTGCCTAAACGCCTTACCGGCTGCGGAGCAGGTAATGAATATCTTGCAGTGACACCAAACGGTGATTTATACCCCTGTCACCAATTTGTCGGTATATCGCAGTTTAAAGTGGGAAACGTTTTTAATGACGAATTAAATGAAGCGGTAACTGAGCAGTTTCGACAGGCACACATTTATACCAAGCAGGGCTGCAGTGACTGTTGGGCAAAATACTACTGCAGCGGCGGTTGCAATGCTAATGCTTATTTCTCAAACCATGACATATTAAAGCCTTACCGATTGGGGTGTGAACTGGCTAAAATTAGATTGGAATGTGCTCTTTATCTGCAAGCAAAAAAGCTTGAATTAAATTTATAAAAAACTTTATAACATATTAGCTTGTCGATAGCCGCCGTTTGGCGGCTATGCTTGTCATAAAACCAATTTACCTGCCGTTTTTTTTATGTTATAATAAATTTGTTTTTCCATAGAATTACTGCTCTGGTTGTTGCATACCATAAACAAAGAGAGACTATTTTTTACATTTTAGACATGGCACCGCAAAAACCGAAAGGGGTTGTAATTTTGGCAGACAAGGCACAAGTCGGCGCAAATAAGCTTAAGCCATTAATGCAATTACCTATGAAATGGCGCCTGACGATAGTGTTTGTAATGATAATGGCTGTTTTTTTCGCGTTAAAGGTTTCAAGTAACTCTGTATATGCCGTCAGTGTTGACGGTAAAGTGGTAGCACATGTAGAAAGCAAGGGGAAAGCAGAAAAACTGATTAATCAGCTGATTGACGAACAAACCGCTAAATACCGACAACCGGTAGAACTGATGCAGGATATCGTTATCAGCAAAGAAAGGGCCAAGCTACATAAACTAAGTAGTATTGACGAGCTGCGGGCTATTTTAGAGAATGTATTGGCTTATGAGTTGCAAGGAGCGGCGGTTAAGGTAGACGGCAAAGTATTATTTGCCTTTGAAAGCAAAAAAGTTGCGCAAGATTTTCTGGATGAATTAAAGAAACATTATCAAGTAAAAGAAAATGCCAAGGTAAGCTTTGAAGAAGATGTAAGCATAGAAGAAATGCCGGTGCGTACCGATGAAATTATACCGGTAAAGAAGGCACTGGACAAAGTTATAGAATCGGGTACCAATAATTATTACATAGTTAAAGAAGGAGACACTATCTGGGATATTGCCCTTGCTAATGATTTGACTGAAAAAGAGTTATTGGCTTATAATCCCGGTTTTGAACCGGAATTAATGCAAATCGGTCAAAAAATTAAACTTACTGATAAAGAACCTTTAATCAACGTTGTCAGCATTTTTGAACAGACAGAAGAAGAAAAAATAGCTGCCCCGGTAGAAATAAGGCGTAACAGTTCTATGCTGCAAGGTAAAAGCAAAGTAATTCAAGAAGGTGCAGACGGATTAAAGGAAGTAAAGTATAAAGTAGTAGCTAAAAACGGTGTTGAAACTGAAAAAGTAGTGTTAGCAGAGAAAATAAAAAAGGAAGCGGTAGCCAAAATAGTAGAAAAGGGAACCAGAACGCTGGTTGCTTCCCGTAACTATGGTGGCGGTCGTTTGGCGAAGCCCGCCGGTGGTTATATTTCTTCCGCATTTGGCCCCCGTTGGGGACGTATGCACGAAGGTGTGGATATTGTAGCCGCCTATGGCAGCCCGGTAGTGGCAGCTGAAGCGGGAACTGTTATTCGGGCCGGTTGGTATTCAGGTTACGGTAAATGTATAGATGTTTCTCATGGCAACGGGCTGGTAACCCGTTATGCCCACCTTTCTAAAATTAGCGTTTCTGCCGGTCAAAGGGTGCAGCGCGGACAGATTATTGGTGCGATAGGCAACACCGGTCGCTCTACAGGCCCACACCTGCATTTTGAAGTGCTAATTAACGGCAGACCACAAAACCCGATAAATTATTGGTAATTGAATACTCTACCCCCGGTGAGAACCGGGGGTTTTCATTTTAAATAGAAATGCCTTTCTAAGACCTGTTGTAAATGTTATAATAATAGAGGTTTGAGCCGACTAAAAGGAGGAGGTTTAGTTGTTTTTAAATCGCCGAAAATTAAAAAAGCATACCAGAATAATATTTATAGTATTAGTATTTATTTTATCCGCGGGTTTAATTTTTAGCTCAATGTCGTGGATTGGCTTGCCGGCTCCCACTGTAAATACCGCGGATAGCGATACCGAAAAGACGCAAATGACCCAAGAGGAAATAGAAAAGCTTTTCCAAGAGGAGATTGATAAAAAGCTAAAAGAGCTTGAAGCTAACCCGAAAGATACCGAAAAGATGACAGAATTAGCTAACTTGTACATGTATAAAGGCGATCTCGATAAAGCAATTGAAACTATGCAGAAGTTACTGCAAATAGATCCTGATAATACCAATGCCCGCATTGATTTAGCATCACTGTACTACTCGAACCAAAATAAAGACAAAGCTGTAGAGCAGTTAAATATTGTGTTGGAAAAGCATCCGGAACATGAAACTGCTTTGTTGAACTTAGCTTATATTAATTTTGCTGCAGAGGAATACGGGCAAGCGGAAGAAAATGTAAAGAAAGTATTGGCTAAAAACCCGAAAAACATGCAGGCAACCCAGCTTTATGCCCATATTTTAGCCAACGGGAAAAAAGACTATCAAGCTGCTATTGAGCAGATGGAGAAATTTTTAGAATTAAACGGTTCACAAGGTATGGCTGCCGAACAGGCCAAACAAATTATTGCTGAATGGAAAAAAGAATTGGATAAATAAGCTAACAGGGGCGTGTTGCTAACTACTAAAAAGTGGTTTTGCGACACGCCTTTATTTGTTTATTAATACCGGCTAAGCCTTAGGTTGTATATACCATAGGAATAACGCCAAGGCATTTACGCTCAACAAACATGCCGGCACATATAATTGAACGGGCTCCGCCGCCTCCGGGTGCCTGCAAAACTCGCTAACGCTCAAACAGTCCTCGGCACTTATCCTCCGGCGGCGTCGCTCTTTGAATGCGCCGGCTAAGACAACCTCACCTTTTATTACCACTGGCACTGCTTCTTACTTACCGTTATAATTTTAATTGGTTAAATAGGAGGTGATCATGTGCCGGTAAACAACTTAAACAGCGAATATTCGCCGGTTATCAGCCCAACTGCTTTAGTGTTGCTAGTTATATTTATAATAGCCGCTCTTTTTATTTGGTATTGGCATGGTCACCGTTTTATTGCCGTCATCGGCAGAGAACTGGCTCAAATAAGTACTTCCATTCAAACTGCAAACCAGCCGCAATTAGAAGGGCAGCATTTTATAGTGAAATATCAGCCGGGTGATCAAGAACAGGCACAGTTGGTATTAGATGCAGCAGAAAACTTTATTAAACCTGTAGCTGATAAATTGGCCTATAAACCTAAAGATAAAACTTTAATTGTGGTTTACCCTAATCGAGAGCAATTAAACGATTACTTTGGCTGGCCGGCCAATGAAAGTGCCATGGGGGTATATTGGGCCGGCACAATTCGCGTGTTAGCTCCCCGGGAATGGATTGATGCAAATGATCAACAAGAACTGAGAAAAATTTTTTTTGAATCCGGTCCAATGGCACATGAGATCGCTCATTTAGTAGTTGATTATCAAACCAAAGGAAACTACAGCCGTTGGTTTACCGAAGGGGTAGCTCAGTATGTGGAAATGGAATTAACCGGTTTTAGATTTAAAGACCCGGCCGGTAACTTGAATAAAGAACGCTATTCTATTGAAGAGTTGACAAAAAAATTTGATTACTTACCTAACCAATCATTGGCATATAAACAATCACTGGCTGCCGTTTATTATCTTGCTGATCAATACGGCGAACAATCAATAATAGATATCATGACTTTCTTAAGCTATGGCCTTAGCTTTGACCAAGCGCTGCAAAAGGCATGCGGATTAGATCTACGGAAGTTTGAAAATCAACTAAATAATTGGCTAAATGACAACTGGGAGATATTGGCTTAAAAAACAGACTTGGATTATTAATACTCAAGTCTGTTTTTTGTATTATTGGCAGGAATATAGCGTAACATTAGAGAATAATGGATTGTTTGGCAATAACAAGGAGGGCATAAAACCATTGAAAAAATTAGTTATTAATGGGGGGAAAAGACTGCAGGGCCGGGTTACAATCAGCGGAGCTAAAAATGCTTCCCTGGCCATCATCTGTGCATCACTAATGGCCGACAACCCGGTGCTTTTAGAAAACGTACCGAATATCAGTGATGTTCAGGTTTTGTGCGAAATAATCGGCACTATGGGTGCAAAAGTTAGCTGGCAGTCATCAGATTGTTTATATGTTGAACCCCCTAAAAGCATAGATACAGAAGCACCATACGAGCAGGTAAAAAAGCTGCGGGCCTCAAATTTGCTGCTTGGTCCTCTGTTGGCCAAGTTTGGGGAAAGCAGAGTAGCTTTACCGGGTGGCTGTAATATCGGTGTTAGACCAATGGATCTGCACTTTAAAGGATTGTCAGGTTTAGGTGCTGATATATCCTTAGAACGGGGCTCCATTATCGGTAAGGCTGGGAAACTTATCGGTAACAGAATATACTTGGATTTTCCCAGTGTGGGTGCAACCGAAAATATTATGATGGCTGCCTGTTTGGCCGAAGGACAAACAATTATTGAGAACGTAGCTAAAGAACCTGAAATTGTAGATCTGGCAAACTTTCTAAATGCTATGGGGGCCAAAGTACGCGGCGCCGGTACCGATGTAATTAAAATTGAAGGTGTAAAGCGGCTTTCCGGTTGTGAACGTTACACCATTATTCCCGATCGGATTGAAGCCGGTACATACATGGTGGCCGCTGCCGCTACCCGTGGTGATGTATTGATTGAAAACGTTATTCCCAAACACCTAGAACCGCTGATCGCTAAACTTTGCGAAGCCAATGTCCAGGTGACGGTAGGTGAAGACACTGTTCGGGTGACAGCAAATCAAAGTTTTCGCCCGGTAGATATTAAAACTTTGCCCTATCCCGGCTTCCCGACAGACATGCAGTCGCAAATGATTGCATTCTTATCTACCGTTCCCGGAAACAGTGTAGTTATTGAAAATATATTTGAAAACCGCTTTCAAGTTGCTGACGAACTGAAACGCTTAGGGGCAAAAATTAAAATAGAAGGCCGGATGGCTTTAATTGAGGGAGTGGAATCCCTACACGGTGCTAATGTTAAAGCTACAGACTTAAGGGCCGGTGCTGCTTTGGTAATTGCCGGGCTTATGGCCGAAGGGGAAACGCAAATCAGTAACCCCGAGTATATCTATCGCGGATACCAAAATATCGAGCAAAAGCTGCGTTCATTAGGGGCAGATATCAAGAGTATAGAAGTGGAATAGTATTTTACAAATAGTTAAATAATAATTTACCGGAAACTAAGGGCGCGTAAACTTCGCGCCCTAATTAGCTATGAGGTGAAACCCCTTGCATTTTACCGTTATTGCCGTAGGAAAAATAAAAGAAAAATATTTAAAACTCGGAATACAGGAATACTTAAAACGACTGCAACCTTATGCCAAGCTGGAAATTATTGAAGTTCCCGATGAGCCTCATGCAGAAGGTATATCACCACAAGCTGCAGAACAAATCAAAGAAAAAGAAGCCGTTAAGATAAATCAACGCATCAAACCCGGTACATTTTTAATTTGCCTGGATGCAAAAGGCAAACAATTTACCTCAGAAGAGTTGGCTTCTTATTTAAATAACCTCATGCTAACAGGGAAAAGCAACATAACTATGGTAATCGGCGGTTCACTGGGTTTAAGCAAAGAACTGCTAAAAAAAAGCGACCTGATACTTTCTTTTTCCAAGCAAACCTTCCCACACCAACTAATGCGCCTAATTTTGTTGGAGCAAATTTATCGCTGTTTTAAAATCATTCGGGACGAGCCCTATCATAAGTAAGGGTTTACTATCCTACATGGGAGGGATATGTCAATGCTTCACAAGATACACATCCAAACGGCATACCGCGACCAATTTATTGATATTACAGATAAAGTAGCAGAAGTAATTCAGGAGGAAAAACTGAAGGATGGCGCGGTGATTGTCTATTGTCCGCACACCACGGCCGGTATTACCATTAACGAAAATGCCGATCCTGATGTAACCCGTGACCTGTTGATGCGCTTAGATGAGATTTATCCGCGGAGGCATCCAAAATACCGGCATGCTGAAGGCAACTCGGCCGCTCATCTAAAGGCAAGTACCGTAGGGGCTTCCCAATCCATTCCGGTTGAAAACGGCCAGCTTGTTTTAGGCACGTGGCAGGGAATTTATTTTTGTGAGTTTGACGGCCCACGCAAGCGGACTTTATATGTTAAAGTGCTACCGGGGCTGTAGTAGGCCTCTAACTACTAAACTACTGGCCCCCCGCTAAGAAACATTGCGTATACGAGAACGGGACTATAGGACGCCAAGGCATTTGACCTTATGCTTTCGATTAGCCGGCGCATTCAAAGAGCGACGCCGCCGGAGGATAAGTGCCGGGGACTGTTTGAGCGTTAGCGAGTTCCGCAGGCATCCAAAGGCGGCGGAGCTCGTACAATTTTATGTGCCGGCGTGTTTGCGGAAGGTAGATGCCTTGGCGGCTCTTAAGAAACGTCACATTTACGAAAACGGGCAGGGGAGGGCCCCCTGCCCTTACAGAGCAAAAGGTTAAATGATCGAAAAAAACTGGCCATCTACATGGGAGGGACAAGTATACTTGTCTCCTTTTTTGGTTCGGCGGTATCCGCCGGGGGCAGTCATTGGAGCACAGATTGGCTCTTATGTAAATGCTCATTTCCCAAACCGCATATCTAAGAGCAGTTCTTGGGTTGCTGATCGCAGCCGTTAGCATTGCTTGTAATCGCAGCATCTATAAAATTAGCAGATAAGCATTTTCTGCGGCACTGTTACGAGGAGGACATCACACAGTTGGACTTGCCTTTATTTATCCTAATTATACTACTGGCATCTGTTTTACAAACTGCTACCGGCTTTGGCTTTGCAATAATAGCCACTCCGCTTCTTCTTTTAATCTATGAGCCATTAGAAGCTGTGCAAATCAATTTGATTTTGTCTTTAGTCATCTCTATTGCGATTGCAAACAAAATTAAAAAAGATGTAGATTTTTGCATCCTAAAACGCTTTATATTGGGCAGTGCAGTTGGCTTACCCTTTGGCATAATGTTTTTTTTGTTTTTAGATATAAATAAGTTGAAGTTGGCAGTGGCTTTAATTATTTTACTGTTAACAGCCATGCTGGTGCTCAATTTTCGCATAAAACAAACCAAAGGCAGAGACCTGTTGGTTGGAGGTTTGTCCGGTTATCTAACAAGCAGCATGGGCATGCCCGGACCACCGCTATTACTGTATTTTTCAGGAACGGATACGCTAAAAGAAAAGCTGCGCGGCACTACACTTGTTTATAATTTATTTGCCATTTCAATGAGTTTAATAATGCAATTGATTTTTGCCGGAACCAATAAAACCGTTTGGCTTTCCTGCGGTTTTGCCTTACCTTTAGTGTTATTGGGTTTGTATTTCGGGCAGCTATTATTTACCCGCATTAACCAAAAATTTTTCCGCATACTTACATATTTTATTTTGCTGTTTATCGGAGTATATTTGTTAACCGAAAGCTTAGTATGATAAAATTACACATCAAGGGAGTAAATTCTAATCTAGTGAGGGGTTTAGGTAATGGAAAATAAAATTAGAATTGGTATTGTCGGTTACGGCAACTTAGGCAAAGGAGTAAAAGCAGCTATTAAACAAAATCCGGATATGGAACTAAAGGCAATATTCAGCAGGAGGCCGGCTGCATCTCTGGGCATTACTGATAAAGATATAGCCGTACTAAATGTGGATATGGCCGAAAAATGTATTGACAAAATTGACGTAATGATTTTATGCGGTGGTTCCGCTAAAGATCTTCCTGAGCAAACTCCACACTTTGCGAAAATGTATAACATTGTAGACAGTTTTGATACCCATGCCAAAATTCCCGAGCACTTTAAAGCAGTAGACGAAGCGGCAAAAAGCGCTGGAAAAACAGCGGCTATTTCTATCGGCTGGGATCCGGGGTTGTTCTCATTGAACCGGATGCTTGCAGAAGCGATATTGCCGGAAGGAAAAGGCTATACCTTTTGGGGTCCCGGAGTCAGCCAAGGCCACTCTGATGCTATTAGAAGAGTACCGGGGGTTAAGGCCGGAATCCAGTACACTATTCCGATTGAACAAGCGCTGGAAAGAATCAGAAAAGGGGAAACACCGGATTTGACCACTAGAGAAAAACATTTGCGGGATTGTTACGTAGTGGCTGAACCGGGGGCAGATCAAAAGCAAATTGCCGAGACGATTAAATCAATGCCAAACTATTTTGCCGATTACGATACCAGGGTTACCTTTATTACCGAGGAAGAATTAAAGCAGAAACATTCAAAAATGCCCCATGGCGGCTTTGTCATCCATAGCGGCCGCACCGGTGAAAACAAAGAAAACACCCAAATTATTGAGTTTTCACTCAAACTGGACAGCAACCCGCAGTTTACCGCCAGTGTATTGGTGGCCTTTGCCCGGGCGGTATATCGCTTAAACCGTGAGGGGCACATCGGTGCCAAAACAATTTTTGATATTCCGCTGGGCTACTTGTCAAGCAAGTCTGCGGAAGAATTGCGCCGCAGTTTGCTGTAAATTAAAGTTTAATTTTACGCAACCTGGCTAAAAAACCGTTCTAAACATCATGGGATATTTTACCGGGAGGAATTTATGTCGGTTCAGGCTGTTAAAGAATTTTTTAATCAACGAAAGAAACCAGTAAAAATATTAACCTTTGAAGATACCAGTACCGTGGCCAAGGCGGCAGAATCACTGGGAGTAACTCATGGTGAAATTGCCAAGTCATTGCTTTTAAAGGTTAAAGACGAGTATATAATGATTGTGATGGCCGGGGATAAGCGTTTAGATAATCGGAAATTTAAAGATTTTTTTAAAGCCAAGGCAAAAATGCCGACAACTGATGAAGTGATGGCCGTGACCGGGCACCCCGCAGGCGGGGTATGCCCCTTTGGCTTAAAACAACCGATACCGATATATTTAGACCGTTCCTTACAGTCGTATCAACGTGTCTTTCCCGCCGCGGGGGATATAAATGCGGCAGTAGAGTTAAAAGTGGATGAACTGCAGGAAATAACTGCCGGCCAATGGATTGATGTAGCAAAAGGCCGGTAATTAACCTGATTGGAAAAGCAATTACCTAGCCACTATCAATGCAAAAAACTAATGAGGCTATTGCACAACGAACTATAAGGTTCGTAGTGCTTCGGCCTCTTTTTGTGTGGGTCAGTTCCTGTTCTAGCCTGCCAAGAAGCATTGCAGTATATTGCAACTGCGATAGAGGCTGCCAAGGCATTTACGCTACGTAAACACGCCGGCACATAAAAATAAACGAGCTCACGGTACTCGAAAAAATGTAGGGCACAGTCTTGACTGTGCCGTCGCTTATCGTAAACGGAGCGGTCAAGACTGTTTCTTACGCTTATTTACAAGCGTTTATAGATATATTTTCAAGACTATTACTGCAGGCGGTGCTATAAATGGCAGTTGGAGACAAAATCGGCACATACGGCATTTGGAAAGGCGAAAAAAGAGGCAAGTATGATATCCGCAATCGGTTAAATAACCTAACAGGCAGAGAGTGGATCAGGCTTACCGCCAGCGTTTGGGAATTTGAAGAAAACCATATTGCCGGCGTGTGCGCCAACATTGTTAAAATGTTTACCAGTAAGCTAAATAATCATGATGTGCTTGTTTGGGGCGACCGCTTTGACTTTTTTAATGATCAAACGGTAAAAAAGGCTTATGCCGAGATAGAAGAAAGCGCGCCAACTTTTAAAGTGCAAAAAACATTAGATATGCCGAGCAACTTTAATAAAAAATATCAACTGACCGTTGCGTTTTTAAACCAATCTATACTGCAAGAAGCAGCAAATTTAACTTATGCCGAACAATTGGCGGCCTATAAAAAGTGGTTAAAAAACGATGCCCAACAATTAGCCAACTGTATGTATCAGTTAACAGAGTCGGGCCGGTACTCAATTGTCATTTTAAATGAATTCAGCATTCAGGGCAGAAAACTTAACTTAGCCAATAACATTATACATTACTATTTAAAAGCGGGTTTTGAGTACAAAGGTAAAATAACCGGCTTTGACCGAAAGACATTGGCCAAACTGCCGGAAACCGTTATCTATGAGTGCGAGCAAATTATCGACATCCATACTTATATTCTGGTATTTTACCGGGGGGCAGCTAAGGCACCAAAGTTGTATCACCAAATTCATCTTCCGGACAGGCAAATTTGCAATCAAGTAAATAAGTCTACTCCCCTGAAGAGCGTTCTTTATTCTAAAACCAAGTTAGACGATATTGGTAAAAAACACCCCGCTACATACAGCTATATTGACATTCAGTATTTAATAAAAAAATTTGTGGGTGAAAACAAAAAAGCGGTGATATTTGATCCCTTTTTAGGGGTGGCATCAACAATCATTGCCGCCGAGCTAACCGGAAACATCGCTATTGGCTGTGATTTAAACAAAGAGTATATTGAATTATCCCAAATCCGGCTGCAAAATTTTAACATATTAAACTTCCGCACCGTTTATGCAAACGGCGTCATAGAGAATTATTCCAAAAACAATCATTACATTATTCAAGGAGATTCAACGGTGCGCATTCAAAGGGATGATCTGCCAAACTTTGATTACTGTGTGACCTCCCCGCCCTATCATAATATTTTGCGCAATGACGGAAAAGGCGTGCGCAATGATAACAGTCAATTTAGGCAAGGGATACAATATTATTCCGAACAGGCAAATGATTTAGGCAATCAACCGTCATTTGAACAATTTATTGCTTTATTTTCACAAGTAATGACCAATGTTTATCAAAAGTTAAACAATCACCGTTACTGCTCCATAGTAATTAGCGATTTTACCGTAGATAAAAAAGAAATGGATGTCACCGGCGAAACCATTAGAATGATGGAAAGTATCGGGTACATATATATAGGAACTATTATTCTCAACCAATCACAAAAGGTTTTATATCCCTTTGGCTATCCATATAAGTTTATTTTAAATCATGTCAATCAATATATTTTGAACTTCAAAAAAGAAGAGGTCGGAACATGATTATTCCACTGGATAAATACCGAGATCAACTAATGAAAGAAATATCTGCCGCTATTAACGGGCAGACGGCCGCCCTTTCTCAGCAGGAAAAAAATGACATGTCTTTTCGCACCACGTTGACTTTAATTTATCGCCTAATCACCGTACGCATGTTAATAGAAACTAAGAGGTTAAATATCGCCGACGATGTGGCCAAAGAAATAATTTTGGGGCAGAAAGATTTTAAAGACAGTGATTTATTAAAATTACTGCCTGTTAATGAAGTTTTGCCTGCAAACTGCCTAAAAAGCATTGATTTGCTGTATGAGCAGCTTAAAAAAATTAACGTCAACTCCATATTGCACCGCATTATCGGTGAGTTGTATCAATCCAGCCAAAACAAACAGGTGCGCAGCTCCTTGGGGCAATATTTTACGGAAAAGAAATACGTTGATTTAATATTAGAGCGCATTCCTCTCAAAGAAGACAGCAAAATATTAGAGCCTTCTATCGGCGGCGGCAGCTTTTTGGTGGAAATAATTAAGCGCATTAATAAAAACGCTAGCGCTGCTGAGAGTGAAGAATTATTTAATAAAATTACCCGAAATATATATGGCTTGGATATAGATAATTTTTGTGTGCACCTGTCTGCATTAAACATCCACTTCAGTCAAAACATGGTATCCTTAAAACCTTTAAATTTAATTAATGCTGATTTCCTTACATATCAATTTTCCGAAAAATTTGATGTAATTATCGGTAACCCACCTTATAATGCGCGACTGGATAGAAGTGTTAGAGAATTGATGAAGAAGCGCTATCCGGAAATTACCGCCTCCGGGGACGGTTCGGCAGGTACATTAAATACTGCCGCCTTATTTTTAAGGAAATCAATCGATCTGCTTAAAGCAAACGGTTGGTTAGGTTTTGTCATTCCCAATTCAATATTAAGAGTTAACGGTTACAAAAAGCTGCGCCGGTACCTTTTGCGGCATTGCACCGTTAAGTCGATTATTAATATAGGCAAAGCTTTTAAAGACGCCGGCTTAGAAATGGTAATCATCATTTTGCAGAAGAAAGCCGCCGATGATGGGCAAACGGTAGAAATTATCAGCAAGTTTACCGAAACAAAAACATGTGTTCATCATATGCGTTATGAATATTTAACCCGCTGGGATATTTTCCCGATTTATATTAATGATTCACTGGGGCAAATTGCCACCCAAATAGAAAAAGAAACCGTTCCCTTGGGCGAGCTGTGTACCATGCCCAGAGGCTTGGGGTTAAGTTCAAAATCAAGCCTTTTGTCTAACAATCCTTTTGATTTACAAAGGGGAAACATCCCGGTGTTGAGAGGGCAGGATATCGGACAGTATATCATCCATCCGCCGGAGTTGTCAGTCAATGAGGAGCAAAAAGCTGCTCTTTTTAATAGCAAATTACCGTTATATCAAAGTTCAAAGATCTTGGTGCAAAACGTTGCCAAAAGAGTGGTGGCTGCTTATGATCACACCGGTTACTGTGTGCTGGATACCATTAACATGCTGATTTTGCAGCCGCAGTATGGCAATAAATTCAGTTATTATTATTTGTTGGCTATTTTAAACTCCGAGCTGATTAACTTTTATTTTCAAAATACCATTAATAACCGCTCTAAACTCACCATTCATATGGATAAACCGTATTTAGGAAGAATACCGATTAAAGTACCGCCAGATCAAACCGTTTATATTAAAAAGGTAAAACGGTTATTACAACTTCATCAACGGTTAAACGATTATCATCCGCGGCAAATCTTGTTTGAGAGTTTTAACAACGCTGCGGAATTGCAGCAAACAATTGCGGCATATACAGCGATCAGAGAAGAAATTAAAAAACAAATTAACAAAGAAAACAAAGAGCTAAACCAATTCATTTATCAACTTTATCAGATAACCAGAAAGCAGCAAGCAGAAATTAAGGCTAATTTAGGAACCAATCCGATTCGGGAATTCAGCTTCATTACCCAGTTTAAAAGCTTAATTAAACAATACGGCCAATACCTGGACAGAGAAAAGTTAGCAGTAATTAACAAAACCATTAATAAATAAGTTCAGAGCATTTTTGCTAAAATTAATAATAAATGGCAACTATTTACTTAAATAACTGACTGTAGTAAAATTATAAATAAACAAAATTGCCCAATAATTCAGAATAATCTATAGGAGTGAAATAAATGGCCGTTAATCATATACCAAAAGCAATTGCCAAAAGACTGCCTTTATATCGGCAGAGTTTGTCAAGGCTTAGGGAAGACGGTAAAACTTCGGTATCTTCTAAAGAGTTAAGCGAATTAATGGGTATTGAAGCTACAATGATAAGAAAGGATTTAGCATTTTTTGGTGAGCTGGGAAAACGAGGTGTAGGTTATAATGTTGAACTGCTTTACCGCACGATTGGGCGAGTGATGAATTTAGAGCAGCATTGGGAGGTAGTACTTGTCGGTAGCGGAAAAATGGCATCGGCCTTAGTAGAGCACTATACTATATACGGGCAAAATTTTCGCATTGTTGGGGTATTTGCTCCGGAACCGGAAGAAGGCAGTGCTGTAGAACACTTGCCGATAAAACCGCTGTCGGAGTTAAAAAAGTTTGTTCATGATCATGACATTAAATTAGGCATACTGGCCACCCCGCTTGCAGAAACGCAAAAAGCTGCGGATGCCTTGGTGGATGCAGGCATTAAAGCCATTTTAAGTTTTGCGCCTGTAGATGTAAAAGTACCGTTAGAAGTTAAAATTTCAAACAACGTATTAAATGTGGAAATACAAATGCTAACCTGTTATTTAGACAGTAATTAAAAACCAAAATATTAATAAAACAGGTGGGATATACCCACCCGTTACTCACCGACAATTCCCTTTTGTATTGCTTTATTAACATCGATAACCAAGTCATAAAATTTTTGGGTTTTATCATACCACTCTTTAATCTTGGGGTTTGCCATTGCCTTTTCTTCGGCGGCTTTTAATTGGGCGTGGTTCTTTTCGGTTAAAGGATGCCCCAATTTTTCCATGCGATCATAAGAATTTTTTAGTTCTTGAAATTCTTTAACCAGCTTTATGGCTTCCGGGTCCTCTCCTAATTTAGCTTGGGCTTCTTCTTTTTCAATAAATTCTTTTGTTTCTGCCAAAGCTGTACCTATTTCTTGAGCCAGTTTCTTAATATAATCAATATCCGTTGACAAAATTTTCACCTCCGACACTTTATTTTCTACAAAAGCAAGCCGGTTCCTACTTGATTTTATAACATTAACACTAAAAACGCCAATTTAACAGAGCAATATAAATAATTTATAAAACTTAACATTTGAATTTGATGAAACTTAGTGATAATATTTTACTTAGGTCGGGGAAAGGTAAGTATTTTCTGAAAAAGTATTTTTCATGAGCAGGAATAATTAAAGAGATAACGAATATTGCTTATACAAAAGTGAGTTTGTGGGTTATTTTTATGTTATAATTTATAGTTAGTTGATTAATTATTAGTAAATGCTTTAAACTTGGTGCCGGTTTGCGTAAATAAGGGGCTAATCCCATTTAAGGGATGATTAGTTAATAAATTAAAAAATTATTAAAGGAGGTCTTGTTACATGTACATGGTATCCATTAACGCTGACCTGTGCGAAGGTTGCGGCGAATGCGTAGATGCTTGTCCGGCTGCTATTTTAGAAATGGTTGACGGCAAAGCAGTTGTAACCGGCAACGAAACCGATTGCATGGGTTGCGAAACCTGCGTAGTCACCTGTCCAAATGGCGCTCCGACTGTTACAGAACTGTAATCATACCTGTAAAAAACATTTTTAACTTCAAGGCAGGTGATGTCAGATTATCGGGCGTCGCCTGCTGCATTTAAAATAATCGGGGATACCCCAAGGAGGTGTGCCTGTGTCCTTCTTTATAGTTCAAATATTACCGTATATTACTATATTAACATTTGTAATTGGAATTTTTTATCGTCTTGGCAGATGGGCAAGTGCTAGAATTGTCCACAACATCGTTTTAACACCTGCCCCGGCAACCGTCGGTGGTGCTGCGGTAAACTATGCCGCTGAAGTTGCACTGTTCCGCAGCCTATGGAAAGGCGATAAGAGTCTGTGGGCCGGTGCATGGATTATGCACTTTGCATTGCTGAATATTCTCGGTGGTCACATTGTCGGTTTTGCTTTCCTGGGTGAGCAATTTAAGTATATTGGAACCTCACCTGAACTTAGCAGGCATTTATCCGAACTGTTAGGTACTTCTTTTGGGTTAATAATTTGGGTTTGTCTGCTTTACTTGCTGTACAGACGGATAGCAATTGAACAGGTAAAATTGGTTTCATATCCGGCAGATTATCTCCACTTGATTCTGCTGCTTTCAATTGTTACCTTAGGAAATATTATGCGTTTGTTCCCGGAATTCAGCACTGACTATGAAGTTGCGCAAACCTATGTTGTTCAACTGGCCACATTCCAGGCAGTGGACATGTCACAGATCAACGTTATCTTTGTTTTACACCTGTTGTTTGTACAGATACTGCTGATGGTTTTCCCGTTTAGTAAACTGCTGCACTCTGTGGGCATGTTTGCTGAACGCTGGATTATTAACCGTCCGTATCGCGAGCCTGCTCCCGGACTTCCGGGTGCTAAAGTACCGGTTGCTACCGACGCCGCCAGTGTATCCGGCGGAGAAACTGTTTCGGGGGGGGTGTAGTGCATGTCAGAAGCTAGTAATCCGCATCAATACCAATCTCCTTACAAAGCACCAAACATGGCAACCGTTAAGGAGATGCGTGATATTTATATAGATCCTGTTCCAGATGATCGCAAGGTTGAAGAGGCATTAAAGCACTTAAAGCATCTGGTGGAAAAGTTTCGTCCGCTGATGTTGGCCATGGAAAGTTGCACACGTTGTGGTCACTGTGCGGAAAACTGTCACACCTATTTGGGTACCCGCGATCCGAACAATATTCCTACTATGCGTGCGGACTTATTCCGTAAAGCCTGGAAAGCCGCTGCCACTTTGGAAGGAAAATTGTTTGGCAGTATGGTGGGTGCTGAGCCGTTAACCTTGGATACCATTTACAAAATGTACTCCTACTTTTATCAATGCAATGAGTGTCGCCGTTGTGCATTGGTTTGCCCGTTCGGTATTGACACCTGTGAAGTAACTTTTGCCGGCCGTCAATTGTTGCACTGGCTGGGTATGGTGCCTAAACTTCAGGCAAATACCGGTGCGGCTATGTACAAAACCGGTAACCACACGGCAATGCCAAAGCCTGGCTTGGTAGACACTTGCGAGTTTTTGGAAGAAGAAATGCTGGAAGATACGGGAGTAGAAATTAAAATCCCTATTGACAAACCTAACTCTGATGTCTTGTATATTCCGTCTTCCGCTGACTTTATGCTTAACCCGAATACCATGATGGGTGCGGCCAAGTTCTTCCATTATTTAGATGTTAACTGGACTATAAGCAGTGAAATTGCCGAGGCCGGTAACTTTGGTTTGCTGTTTGACCAACGCTATACTTTGCGCCACAACATTATGCGTCTGCTAAATGAAGCTGTTAAGCTGGGCGTGAAGAAAATTGTTTGGGGCGAATGCGGTCATGGTTGGCGTGCAGGTAAATTGTATACACCTAGCATGGCGGACCGCCCAATTCCGGTGCCGATTATCCACATACACGATGAAGTTGCCTACTATATTCGCACAGGTCAATTAGAACTCCATCCGGAGGCTAACAACCATCCGACAACTTTACACGATCCCTGTAACTTTGGTCGGGCTTGTAACCTCAGTGAGACACTGCGTGAAGTCCTAAGACCGTGCGTTGAAGATTTCAGAGAAATGACACCGAACCGTGAACGTAACTTCTGCTGCGGCGGTGGTTCCGCTATTCTGTATGATGATCCGGTTATGTATGATCTGCGCATTAAGTTTTCAGCTAAAAAAGCTGAACAAGTGCGGGCAACAAAAGTAGGCGAACACGGCGACGGTTACTTGGTTGCACCTTGCTCAATTTGTAAAGCCCAGCTATATCCGATGGTAGAAGAGCATGAATTGGGCGTAGAAGTTAAAGGTTTAATTGATTTGGTTGGTACCGCCTTATATCCGCCAATAAATAAGTAAATGGGACTAGCGTATTTGGATAAAATATATTAAAATAATAAAAGCATTCTATTTATGCTAGTATGCAGGTGTGCCTATAAACGTGTACCCTGCGGAAATAAAAATTATGGAGGTGTCCGCTGAATGCCTTTTATCGAGGTTGATGGGCAACAAATTGAAATTGATGAGGACGGTTTTCTTGTAAACACCGACCAATGGTCCGAAGCTTGCGCTCACTATTTTGCAAAGCAAGAAGGTATCGAGGAGCTGACCGAGGATCACTGGAAAGTAATTAACTATCTGCGTGATTACTTCTTCCAGTTCGGTATTGCTCCGATGATCCGTAAACTTTGCAAGGAGACTGGCTTTAGCCTCAAGCAGATTTACCAGTTGTTCCCAACCGGTCCTGCTAAAGGCGCTTGCAAAATTGCTGGTCTGCCCAAGCCTACCGGCTGCGTATAATACCGGCGAAAAAACCGTTCACCCTCACCAATTTGGTGAGGGTGAACTTTTCTACAGCCTTGGTGGCAACGGCTTCCATACTTTTGCCCGTAAAGGCGGGGTTCAGCCCTGCCCGTTCTTTGTCAGGATGCCAAGGCATTTGACTATGTAAACAATTAGCCGGCAAATTCAAAGGGCATTGCTAACGGAGGATTAGTGCCAGTTTCGCATAAGGTTAAACAACCGTCTTGGTGAGCCAGCTTCAGACCGTATCACAGCATTAATTTAACAGAAAGGCAGGAGAGGGTATGAAAGAATTTAAAAATGTACCGAGATTGTTAATTGCGGCCCCGCAAGGCCGATCCGGTAAAACAACAATCACTGTAGGATTATTAGCTGCCCTTACTGCTCGCGGTCTTAAAGTACAACCTTTTAAAAAAGGCCCTGACTTTATAGATCCAAGCTGGCTAACCAGGGTGGCTGGTAGAACTTGCCGTAATTTAGATAGTTATTTAATGAGTGAAGAAGCAATCCAGGCGTCCTTTGTCACCCATAGTCAGGGCGCTGATATAAGCATTATTGAGGGTGCAATGGGACTATATGACGGGGTAGATTTAGAGGGCAGCGGCAGCGCGGCGCAAATTGCTAAGATAACAAAAACACCGGTTATTTTGGTATTAAACTGTACCAGAATGACTCGCAGTGCTGCAGCAATGGTATTGGGTTTCAAAATGTTTGATCCCGATATCAACCTCGCCGGTGTGATTTTAAACAACGTTGCCCGCAGCCGTCATATTAATATTCTGACTTCAGCGATAGAAAAATATTGTGGGGTACCGGTATTAGGTGCCATGCCCAAAGGAACACAGTACACTATCCCCGACAGACACTTGGGGTTGGTGCCCGCCGGTGAAGATGAATCACTGCATCAAGCATTAAAACGTTTAGCGGAGGCGGCCGAGCAACATCTGAATTTAGACCGGCTGTTGGCGTTGGCTAAAGATGCTCCCGTTCTTGATGTCGGACCGGGGGTGCCGCCTGCACTGCCAACAATTAAACGGCCGCAAGACCTTAAAACCTACTCCCAACGCCCGGTAGTGGGAGTAATTATGGATCGCTCATTTTCATTTTACTATCCGGAAAACTTGGAAGCATTAGCAGATGCCGGTGCAGAATTGGTAGCCATTGATGCCCTTAATGACTCTAAACTGCCCGATATAGACGCGCTCTTTATTGGCGGCGGATTTCCGGAAATAATGGCTGCGCAATTAGAAAAAAATGCATCTATTCGTGCCCAAATTAAAACCGCTATAGAAGAAGGCTTGCCGGTTTATGCAGAATGCGGCGGCTTGATATATCTGGGGCGTACCGTCAATTGGAATAATCAAGTGCACCAAATGGTCGGTGCCCTGCCCTTCGATGTCGAACTGACTAAAAAGCCCCAGGGTCACGGTTATATGGAAGTGGAAGTTTGCGGAGATAATCCCTACTTTGCCCAAGGGATGAAGATAACCGGGCATGAGTTTCATCACTCTAAAGTAGTTAATTTAGAACAAGATAAAGTTAATTTTGCCTACCGAGTAAAACGGGGATGGGGTATAGACGGTCAGTGGGATGGTTTGGTTTATAAAAACGTGCTGGCAACATACAACCATCTACATGCCCTGGCTGTACCTGCATGGGCGGAAGGCATAATAAAACAAGCTAAAAAGTATAAGGCAGCAAAAACTAATACCGCGGTAGTTTAACCGCGGTATTTTTTTGTTTATCCGTCAAAGATTTTTACTGCATAAAATACACCCCACAAAAGACAAAATAAGTTAAGAAAATGATGATGGGGTGAGAGTATATGCTTGACTTTTTTAAAACAAAATGGAAACCGCTGGTGGGTATCGTGGCAATAATTGTACTGTTGGTTGGGGTATCAGTAAAGTTAAACGACGCCGACGCGCAAAACAAAGTCTTATACTGGGGTGTTCAAGGGGAAGATGTCATTAAAGTACAAACCAAACTTAAACAATGGGGCTATTATGACGGCCCGATAGACGGAAATTACGGAGCAGATACCTTTGCCGCGGTTAAGAAGTTTCAGGCTAAAAATGGCCTTAACCCCGACGGGGTAGTTGGCAGACAAACTTGGGCGGCCTTAGGCTACACTATGGCCGAAGGGCAGGGCAACCAAAATACTGTCGATAAAAGAGAAACGGCGCGAAGTGATACTGTGTCCCGAAGCAATGTCAATCGCGGTGACTTGTGGCTGCTGGCTAAGGTGGTGATGGGGGAAGCGGCGGATGAACCGTATATCGGTAAAGTGGCGGTAGCCGCCGTATTGCTAAACCGAGTGGAAAGCCCTGAATTTCCCAATACCTTAGCGGGGGTAGTTTACCAACCGATGGCCTTTGAATCAGTAAGCAACGGTCAGTATAACCGCGAAGTAAGTGAGGAGGCTTTGCGGGCGGCTCAGGATGCAATGAATGGTTGGGACCCGACCGGCGGTGCACTGTTCTTTTGGAATCCCTACAAACCGGTATCTCAATGGATTTGGTCAAGAACTATTGTTACCCAAATTGGCAACCACGTATTTGCAATATAAAGGAGGATACAAATGAAGAAGCGATGGGGTGCTGCAGCACTATTCGGCTTGGCCTTACTGATGGCTGTGGGATTTTGGGGTTACCGCCAGTACCAGCTCAAAGAGGATTTAGAAGTGTTTCTGAACAACAAATACCAAATGGCCTTCTTTAATCTCAATACCCACGTACAGAACCTAGAAACCGCGTTAGCTAAAGCATTGACAGCTACCGGTGACGGAGAAGATGTTGCTATCTTTTCTGAAATATGGTTAAGAGCAGACGCGGCACAGGCAGACCTGAACCAATTGCCGATATCGGCGGCATTAACCGAAAGAACATCTAAGTTTCTTTCCCAAACCGGCGACTATGCCTACACCATTTCCAGAGACATCATGGATCAACAAAAGCTAAGCGAAGAGCATTGGAATACCCTTAGACGTTTGTATCAACAAGCGGCAGATTTGAATAAAGAATTAACCGCGATACAAGAAAACCTGGTAGACGGTAAACTTACCTTATCTGAACTGCGAGCCGGCGGTAAAAATCAACTTGATAAAGAGCAAAGTGGCGAAGGCAGTTTTGAGTCCGTTAACAGGAGTATGCAGACATACCCTACCCTGATATATGATGGGCCCTTTTCTGACCATCTGGCAAAAAGAGAGCCTCAAGGGTTAAAGGGTGGCAATATAACTTCAGAGCAAGCCCGTGATATTGCCATGAAGTTTGTAGATAAAGAGGGAGATAATTACACCGCCCGTGTCGTCGGTAAAAACAAAGGGCGTATTAAAGCTTATACAGTGGAATTACTGCCGCGCAATAACCAAGACGCCAACAAAGCAAGATATACCTGTGATGTCAGCATTAAAGGGGGTCAGGTAGTTTGGTATCTCGGTAACAGAGAAATTGGCAAAGCTAAACTAACGGTAGATCAAGCAATTGATAAGGCGCAGGCATTTCTGAAAGAAAAAGGCTTTAAGAATATGACCCACACTTATTATAGTAAGCATGGCAATTTGCTTACCGTTCAATTTGTGGCCAAAGAAAATGATATATACATTTACCCCGATCAAATAAAATGCGCAGTAGCGTTAGATGACGGCAGAGTGCTTGCCTTTGAGGCAACACAGTACTTAATGGCTAATAAAAAACGCGATATTCCTCAACCTAAAATAAGCCAAGAGGAAGCTAAGAAAAAAGTAAATGAACACATGGAGATACAGTCAGTAAGATTGGCGGTAATTCCCTTGGCAAACTATGAAGAAGTACTTGCCTGGGAATTTACCGGTCAAATCGAAGGCAATACTCATTTGATCTACATCAACGCGGAAACAGGTAAAAAAGAAAAAGTTTTAATGCTGGTAGATACACCAAACGGCAAACTGATCATGTAATGACAAAAATTTTTATTTACCCCTTGGCAGGATTCAGCATATGCCTTAGAGAATAAGTTACACTTAAGGAGCAGGGTGGCAGAACGGAAGGGGGTTTTACCGGCATTAATTTTACTAAAAATAAAAAAGCAGTACGGGAGGACGGTCAGGGTGAATGAAGTGCATTATAGAGCCACTTTTTAGGTCTAAGCATTGTCAAAGGGCTGTTTAGAAATACATTATGCAACGTTAAATTATACGCAATATAACTCTTTCAGCAAATAACATGACCAGGCCTCGCACATTCGGCACTGGTCTTTTTGTTTTGTTGCGGACAAACCATACTAAGCTAGAAGGAAATTATCAGCGAGGGAGAGGGGATCTTAATGATTTGGGATATTGAACATGAAACGATGGACAGAAAACGCCTGCAAGAGCTTCAACTGTCCAGACTGCAGCAAACTTTGCACAATGTCTATCAGAACGTACCTTTTTACCGTCAAAAATTTGATCAATACGGAGTTAAACCTGAAGATTGCAAAACGCTAAAAGATATTACCCGTTTTCCCTTTACCGAGAAAGACGATTTACGAAAAAATTATCCGTTTAACATGTTTGCAGTACCCAGAAAAAAGATTGTGCGCATTCATGCTTCATCAGGCACCACCGGTACGCCTACAGTGGTGGGCTACACCAAGAACGACATTAATACTTGGGCCGAACTGGTAGCTCGTATGGTGACAATGGTTGGCGTGACCGATGAAGACACCGCCCAAGTTTGTTTCGGCTACGGCCTTTTTACCGGTGCTTTTGGCTTACATTACGGTTTAGAGCGGGTAGGGGCAATGGTAGTACCTACTTCTACCGGAAATACCGAGCGGCAGGTTAGGCTGATGAAAGATTTTGGTACCACTGCCATTATCAGCACCCCTTCTTACGCCATGCATATTGCTGAAACTGCAAAATCTATGGGGATTGACCCGGCAGAACTAAAAGTTAAAGTAGGTTTGTTTGGCTCAGAGGTTTGGAGCGAAAGTATGAGGGAAGAACTGGAAAAGACTTGGAAGCTTAAAGCCACCGATAATTATGGGTTAAGTGAAATTATCGGCCCGGGGGTGGCCGGTGAATGCTTGGAAACTTGCGGTATGCACATTGCCGAAGATCATTTCTTAGTGGAAGTAATTGATCCGGAAACCGGAGAGCCGCTAGATTATGGGCAGGAAGGAGAGCTGGTTATTACCACCCTGACCAAGGAAGCTTTGCCGATGATTCGTTATCGCACCAAAGATCTTACCGTTTTAAATCCGGAGCCCTGCAAATGTGGACGAACAACCACCCGTATGCGTAAAGTTACCGGGCGCACCGACGATATGCTGATTATTTCAGGGGTTAATGTATTCCCCTCACAAATTGAGAGCGTGCTGCTGGAAATAGACGGCATAGCTCCCCACTACCAAATTATTATTACCAAAAAAGGTTACTTGGATGCTTTGGAAGTACAGGTTGAACCCACAGAAAGCGCATTTACCGGTAGCTATAGAGATTTAGAAAAGCTAGAAGCAACTGTGAGAAATAGGCTGAGCAGTGTCCTGTCTCTCCGGGCAAAAGTTAAATTACTCGAGCCCGGTTCGCTGGAGCGTTTTGTTGGCAAAGCCAAACGAGTAATTGACAAAAGAAAACTCTAAAAACTAACAAACTAACAACTACCAAACTATAAATGCAGGTTTTTATATCCTAGAAGTAGAACTAAATAAAATAACTGCAATAGCAGACGGAGGTGTATTTCTTGAAAGAGTTAATGTCCGGTAACGAGGCCATTGCCCGCGGAGCATACGAAGCCGGCGTGAAAGTGGGTGTAGGCTATCCCGGAACGCCCAGTACTGAAATACTGGAAAACTTCGTAAAATATCCTGACATCTACGCGGAATGGGCACCAAATGAAAAAGTGGCATTAGAAGTCGGTGCCGGGGCATCTATAGCCGGTGCCCGAGTAATAATAACCATGAAACACGTAGGGGTTAATGTAGCGGCAGACCCGTTATTTACCCTTTCCTATACAGGCGTAAACGGAGGTTTGATCCTGCTGTCGGCAGACGATCCCAGTTTACACAGCTCACAAAACGAGCAGGATAACCGTTATTATGCCTTAAGTGCCAAAATACCTTGCCTGGAACCGTCAAACAGCCAGGAAGCAAAAGATATGGTAGCTAAAGCACTGGAAATAAGTGAACAATTTGATACACCGGTGATGCTGCGCACTACCACCAGAGTCAGTCATTCCCAATCAATGGTTGAACTTGGCGAGCGACAAGAAATTGCCTTAAAAGAGTATCGTAAAAACCCTAAAAAATATGTGGCCGTGCCCGCACATGCCAAAATGCGCCGCATTGAGGTAGAAAAAAGAATGCAGCGGCTGTTAGATTACAGCAACAACTGCGATTTAAACCAAATAACCTGGGCTGATAAAGAAGTGGGGGTAATAACCAGCGGAATTAGCTATCATTATGTGAAGGAAGTGCTGCCGCAGGCATCAGTACTAAAATTGGGTCTGACTAACCCGCTGCCTGTAGATTTAATAAAACAGTTTGCCTCGCAAGTTAATCAACTGTTTGTTGTTGAAGAACTGGAGCCTTTCCTGGAAAGCCAAATTAAAGCAATGGGCATTAAGGTTGTGGGCAAAGAAATTATTCCTAATATGGGCGAATTAAACCCGGATATTGTTGCCCAGGCATTTAAAAAAATAGGCATCAAAGTGGCGGATAGGTACCAAGCGGATTCTGTCCCCCTGTTGGATGAAAGCGCCCCTGAACTGCCCGGACGCCCCCCGGTATTATGTGCTGGCTGTCCTCACCGTGCTTCATTTTACGTGCTAAGCAAACTTAAGCTTACCGTAACCGGTGACATCGGCTGTTACACCCTAGGTGCACAACCCCCGCTGTCAGCAATGGACACCTGTATCTGTATGGGTGCAAGTATCGGTATGGCACACGGTATGGAGCTGGCCAACCCGGACACGCGCGGAAAAACCGTTGCTGTTATCGGTGATTCTACCTTCCTCCATTCCGGTATCACCGGGTTGATGGATATAGTGTATAATGGCGGCAGTTCTACCGTGATTATTTTAGACAACCGCATCACGGCAATGACCGGTCATCAGGACAACCCGGCTACCGGGAAAACATTAATGGGTAAGCCGGCCCCGGCAGTAGACTTGGCAGCTTTGGTGAAAGCAATCGGTGTCAAGCGGGTGCAGGTAGTTGACCCGGTAGAAATTGAACGGTTTGAACAAACGATAAAAGAAGAAATAAATGCCCCCGAACCGTCAGTGATCATCGCCCGCCGTCCTTGCGCTTTACTAAATAAAGAAGTTAAACAAGCGGTAGAAGTAGATCAAGATAAATGTATCGGCTGCAAACTATGCCTCCGCTTAGGCTGCCCAGCCATCTCATACGACGGAAAGACAGTAGCAATTGACGCTATTCAATGCACCGGCTGTGGTTTATGTGCAGCGGTATGTAAACAAGCTGCGATTGACAAAGGGGGTCAGAAATAATCATGCTTAAACCTATTGACATTATGCTGGTGGGTGTGGGCGGTCAAGGAACTATCTTAGCGACTAAGGTACTGTCTGCAGCCGCTGCCGCTATCGGCTATGACATTAAGGTATCAGAAATTAAAGGCATGGCCCAACGCGGCGGCAGTGTTGTCACCCAAGTGCGGCTGGCTCATGAGGTACAGTCGCCTTTAATTCCCGTTGGCGGGGCAGATGTAATTTTGTCCTTTGAAAAACTGGAGGCCTTGCGCTCTTTGGACTATCTTAAACCCGACGGCACGTTGATTATAAACAACCAATCAATTGAACCGGTACCGGTATTAACCGGTGCTGCTGCATACCCGGATAACGTGCTTGATTACATTAAGAGCAAAGTGCCCAAAACAAAGGTAATAGATGCACTGAATATAGCAATACAGTGCGGTAATGCCCGTACCGCAAACGTTGTTTTATTGGGTGTGTTGGCCAAACACATGCCGATTGAAAAACGGGTCTGGGAAGAAGCTTTGTTGGCTAAAGTACCGCAGAAGTTTCGCAATGTGAATATTTTGGCTTTTAATCAAGGATTTAACAGCTAAAGAGTTATAGCTAACAAAATAAATAAACAAATATCAAAAAAACCTAAGTTAGAATTAAGAAAATTCAAACGTATACAGATTTTACATCAATATATGCTTGGTTTGCCAGTTGACAGAATGATGTGATTAATGATAAACTTTGAACATGCAGGCCTGTCAGCTGACAAAGACATGCTTAAATTATGAATCACTTTATGTTAGTCAATCAATTAAGTAGTACGCTGTGTCTGACAACCCATAATAAGAAAGCATGGCAGACGAGTTATTACAAAATAAAGTGATTAACTCGTCATGCCTATGTTTTTAAAGGGTTGTGGACTTTAGCAATATATATCAATAATGGTGGATGGCTCAAAGCTATCCCCGTCGAAAAAAATTGGAGGTGAGCTTAATGGCAGAATCCAAGACTCCTCTCTTGGATCAACTGGAAAGTGGACCATGGCCAAGCTTCGTAGCAGAAATCAAAAGGATGGCTCCTGAAAAGCCCGCCGCCAAAGACCTTCTCGGACAACTAGAAGTATCTTATGAAGAAAAGAGGGGGCACTGGAAACACGGCGGTATCGTCGGTGTTATGGGTTACGGTGGTGGTGTAATCGGCCGTTACAGTGACATGCCGGAAAGATTCCCCAACGTAGCTGAGTTCCACACCGTACGTTTGAATCAGCCCAGCGGTTGGTTCTACAACACTGAAACACTGCGCAAGATTTGTGACATTTGGGATAAGTATGGCAGTGGTCTGACAAACATGCACGGTTCTACCGGTGACATCGTACTGTTAGGAACCGTAACAGAAAATCTGCAGCCTGCATTTAATGAGTTCAGTTCAAACGGTTTCGACCTTGGTGGTTCAGGTTCTGACTTGCGTACTCCTAGCTGCTGCTGCGGTCAAGCTCGTTGTGAGTTTGCTTGCTTCGATACCATGGCTCTGTGCCATGATTTAACCATGACATACCAAGATGAATTACACCGTCCGATGTGGCCGTACAAGTTTAAAATTAAGATTTCCGGCTGCCCGAACGACTGTGTAGCAGCAATTGCACGTTCTGACTTCGCTATAATCGGTACCTGGAGAGACGACATCCGCATCGACCAGGAAGCAGTACGCGAATACGTTAAGAACGGTTTGGATATTCAAGATCTGGTTATCGACCGTTGCCCAACCGGCTGCATTAGCTGGGATGGTAACGAGCTGACCATTGACAACAAAGAATGCACTCGCTGCATGCACTGCATCAACAAGATGCCTAAAGCTCTGCGCCCCGGTGAGGACAAAGGCGCCAGCATCTTGATTGGTGGTAAAGCTACCATTCTGCAGTCTGCATTCTTAGGTTGGGTAATTGTACCGTTCGTTAAGGTTGAAGAGCCATACGAAGAAATTAAAGACCTACTGGAAAAGATTTGGGAATGGTGGGACGAGCACGGTAAGGTTCGTGAGCGTATAGGTGAAACCATCTGCCGTTTAGGTATGCGTAACTTCTTACGCGCAGTTGAACTGGAACCCATTCCGCAAATGGTATTCCGTCCACGTGCAAACCCATACTTCTTCTGGTGGCCTGAAGAGGTTAAATAACCGCCTATTAATTCGGTTGGTTAAGTAAAAAATATTTAAATTTTACCGTATGGGAGAGGTGAAGAAGATGGCAGAAACCAAGTTTGAACCACAAACTGATATTGGACCACCGCATTATGGGGAAATGCTTCCGCCAATTATTAAGGAAAACTATGGTAAGTGGAAGTATCACGAAATCCTGAAGCCCGGCGTGCTGGTTCACGTATCTGAGAGCGGAGCAGAATTATACACTGTGCGGGCTGGCTCACCAAGATTGATCAGCATTTACTTTATTCGTGATATTTGTGACCTGGCTGATAAGTATTGCGATGGCTACTTGAGATTTACCAGCCGTCACAATATCGAGTTCTTGCTTACCAATAAAGACAATATCGATCCTCTGATTGCCGAACTGAAAGAAAAAGGCATACCTGTTGGTGGTACCGGTAACTCTATCTCCAACATGGTACACACCCAAGGTTGGGTACACTGCCATACACCGGCAACCGATGCCTCCGGTATTGTTAAGTCAGTAATGGATGAGCTGTTTGAATACTTTACCACTATGAAGCTGCCTGCTAAGCTGAGAATCTCCTTAGCTTGCTGCTTGAACATGTGTGGTGCAGTTCACTGTTCGGACATCGCTATTCTCGGTATTCACAGAAAAGTTCCTACCGTTAACCACGACACCATTAAGAGCTCCTGTGAAATTCCGACTGTAATTGCCAGCTGCCCGACTGCAGCTATTCGTCCGAACCCGAAACTGAAGTCAGTTACCATCGTAGAAGAACGCTGCATGTACTGTGGTAACTGCTACACCATGTGTCCGTCAATTCAAATCATTAACCCTGACAACGACGCTGTTTCCATCTGGGTTGGCGGTAAAGTATCAAACGCTCGTTCGGCGCCGATGTTCTCACGTCTGGCTATTCCGTATCTGCCCAACAATCCTCCGCGTTGGCCGGAAGTTGTTGAAGCAGTTAAGCATCTGGTTGAAGTTTATGCAGCCAATGCTAAGCAAGGCGAAAGAATGGGCGAGTGGATTGAACGTATCGGCTGGGAGAAATTCTTTGAAATTTCTGGCCTCAAGTTCACTGACAAGCATATTGACGACTTCAACCTGGCAGTAACCACCTTCCGTTCCACCACCCAATTCAAGTGGTAGAATAGAAAGGTTGTATGGTAGGGCAAACTACCAAATAAAAATAACCACATAATTGTGGTAGATAAACAGGTGGTGAATGTTCCGTGGAAGACTTGAAAGCCAAAATCTTAGAATACCTTGGTACTGTAAGCAAGGCTAAAACCAAGGAAATAGCCGAAAAGATTGGCGCTAAAAAGCGCGAGGTAGACAAAGCCTGCGGTGAGCTGGCTAAAGAAGGCAAAGTAGAGTATCTCTACATCGGAACTTCTTTTGTTACCCTCGCCGGTAAAGACCATACACCAAAAGGCTAAAAAAGGATATGAAAAGAGCAGGTTTTATACCTGCTCTTTTTTCTTGCCTTTTTAAAACAAAGGCTCCCCGGCTGACCCGCCAAGAAACTTTGCGTCGGTGCCCGATGGGTAAACACACTTTCCTTAAAAGCGCCAAGGCCATTTGACCTTTGCAAACGATTAGCCGGCAAATTCAAAGAGCGACGCCGCCGGCAGTAAACAACATGCGTTTGCAGGTACCGGCAATAATTACCTCCCCGCCTTCTCATAAAAATTTAAATTTATCCCCTTAATTAAAAAGGTAAAGTAATTATAATGTCGAATGTTAGCATTATTAAGTTTTGATTAAAAAACCTTAACATACAAGTGAAAAAAATAATAATCATTTGCTTATTACTTGGGAAAAAAGAAAGGGGCGGGTTGTCATGGGCAAAGAAGTTTTAGTAACCGTTAAAAGCACCTTGAATCATGAGTGGGGCGATACCGATAACATGGAATTTATTACCCTCGGCAGCATGTTTTTCAAAAACAATTCTATTTACTTAATGTACAATGAGTCAGAAATATCAGGAATGGAAGGAACAACCACTACCCTGAAAGCGGAACCCAAAAGAGTGACCTTAAACCGCATGGGTATGGCCGAGTTAAAACATGTTTTTGAAGAAGGCATCCATAATGAAGCCAATTACATTACTCCTTACGGAACAATGATTTCTAAAGTATTACCCTCCAAGGTTGAGGTAGACTTGACAGAGATTGGCGGAAGTATTAATCTAGAGTATGAGTTACTATTAGGCGAAAAGAAAGTTAGCTTTAACGAGCTATCTATTACCGTTGAGGAGGTCTAACACTTTCTAATGAGCGGTATTGTGGAACAAATACGGCATAAGCTGGCGGAAGCCTTAGACCGGGCCGTAAAGAAAGCAATTAATAACGGAGAACTCCCGTCTTTAACCACTCCTGAATTCGTAGTTGAAGTGCCAAAAGAAAAAGGACATGGAGACTTTGCTACTAATTTAGCTATGATGCTGGCTAAACCGGCAAGAAATGCTCCGCGTAAACTAGCTGAAATCATCGTCAATAATCTCGATCTGGCTGGGGTGTCGGTAGAAAGAGTAGAAATAGCCGGTCCCGGCTTTATTAATTTTTACCTTGATCCAAATTGGATATATCAAGCTTTGCCGCAAATTGTTGAACAGGCAGAGCATTACGGCCGCTTAGATCTGGGTGAAGGCAAAAAAGTGCAGGTAGAGTTTGTCAGTGCCAATCCTACCGGATTGCTGCACATGGGCAACGCCCGAGGGGCGGCATTGGGTGATAGCATTGCTTCCATTCTTGAATTTGCCGGTTATGATGTCCAGCGCGAATACTACATTAATGATGCCGGCAATCAAATAGATAATTTTGGCAAATCACTGGAAGCCCGCTATTTGCAGCAGCTCGGCCAAGATGTACCACTGCCTGAAGAAGGTTATCACGGTGAAGATTTAATTGACACCGTTAAAAACTTTATTGCTCAGCACCAAGATACCTATCTGACAGCTGATCCCGCCCTTCGTCGGGAAAAACTGGTGGAATTTGCCTTAAACGAAAAATTAACCAATATTAAAAACAGCCTATTGGATTTTGGCGTAGTTTATGATGTTTGGTTTTCTGAAAAGTCACTGCATGATTCCGGTGCAGTGGAAGAAACTATAAATGAACTGCGCGAAAAAGGCTACATATATGAAAAAGAAAATGCACTCTGGTTTAAAGCCAGCGAGTTTGGCGACGAAAAAGATGAAGTAGTAGTGCGCTCCAACGGTGTTCCAACCTACTTTGCTGCAGATATTGCTTACCATAAAAATAAATTTGAACGTGGTTTTGACAAAGTGATTAATATTTGGGGCGCCGATCATCATGGCCACGTTAACCGCATGAAAGGGGCAGTGGAAGCATTAGGCTATTCCCGAGATGCCTTGGAAGTTGTGTTAATGCAGCTGGTGCGTCTCTTGCGTGGCGGAGAAATTGTGCGCATGTCTAAGCGTACCGGTCAGTTTGTAACGCTGTCCGAGTTAATCGATGAAGTAGGCAAAGATGCTGCGCGCTACTTTTTTGTTATGCGCAGTCCGGACAGTCACTTAGAATTTGATCTTGATCTGGCTAAATCTCAAACTAACGATAACCCGGTATTTTATATTCAATATGCCCATGCGAGAATATGCAGCATTTTCCGCCAGCTGGCAGAGCGCGGCGGACAACTGCCTTCCATATCCGATGTGGACTTAACATTACTTAAAGAAGAAGAAGAAAAAGAATTAGTGCGCAAATTGGCCGATTTTCCGGTTGAAGTATCTATGGCTGCCCAAATGTTGGCGCCTCATCGCATTGCCCGCTATCTGCACGAGTTGGCCGGCTTATTTCACAGTTTCTACAACAGCAACCGGGTAATTGTTGAAGACAAAAAACTTTCCGATGCCCGCTTGATACTGGTAGACTGTACCAGAACAGTGCTGCGCAACGGTTTAAGATTAATCGGTGTATCTGCACCGGAACGGATGTAAAAATAACGGAGATGTAGATAGATATGTTTGAAGAGTTTAAACAAATTATAATAGCTTTGCTGACCGGAATGGCGGTAGGTGTGATATTTGCCAAGCTTAAATTGCCGACGCCGGCTCCGGCTAACTTGGCAGGGGTAATGGGCATTGTTGGTATATTCCTCGGATACCTGTTGGCGTCAAAAATTGGATGGGGCCGCTGATCTCTAATTTTTCTTGACACCCTTTAAGGCAACCATATAAAATGTAACAGGTAGTTTTAAAATAAGATAAATTATACAGTAACAGGAGGAAATCATGGCCAAGTTTATCTTTGTTACCGGGGGTGTTGTTTCTTCCCTTGGTAAAGGTATAACCGCCGCCTCTTTGGGGCGGTTATTAAAAAGCCGAGGACTAAAAGTAGCAGTACAAAAACTGGACCCCTACATAAATATAGACCCGGGCACAATGAGTCCCTACCAGCATGGTGAAGTTTTTGTAACGGAAGACGGTGCAGAAACCGATCTGGATTTAGGCCACTATGAGCGTTTTATTGATATTAATCTCAGCCGTAGGAGCAACGTTACAACCGGTAAAATATACTGGTCAGTGCTCAATAAAGAACGCCGCGGAGATTACTTGGGCGCCACTGTGCAGGTTATCCCTCATATTATCAATGAAATTAAAGAACGCCTGCTGGAACTGGCCGAGGAGGGCAATCCGGATGTAGTTATTGCCGAAATCGGCGGTACTGTAGGCGATATTGAATCCCAGCCCTTTTTGGAAGCTATCAGGCAGATGAAAAGCGACCTTGGCCGGGATGAAGTAATGTATATTCACGTCACATTGGTTCCTTATTTACCGGCAGCTAATGAATTAAAAACGAAACCTACCCAGCACAGCGTTAAAGAACTGCGCGGTATCGGCATACAGCCCGATGTAATTGTCTGCCGTACAGAAAAACCGCTGTCTAAAGAAATGGAAAATAAACTGGCGCTCTTCTGCGATATTGAAAAAGATGCCGTAATACAGGCTCTTGATGCCCCTTCCATTTATGAAGTGCCGTTACACCTAGAAAATGAAGGACTTGCCGATATTGTCGTAAAGCGCCTTAAATTAAAATGCGGCAAACCGGATCTTACCGAGTGGCGGGATATGGTTGCCCGCATGAAAAACCTGCATTTAGGTACCACCATTGCATTGGTGGGTAAATACGTTTCCCTAAAAGATGCTTACATCAGTGTTGCCGAAGCACTGCGCCATGCCGGTTTGCATCATGGTGCCGCAGTAAATATTCGCTGGATTAGCAGTGAAGATTTAGAAAAAGTACCTGCTGAAGAATATCTGCATGATGTTGACGGCATTTTAATTCCCGGCGGCTTTGGCGATCGGGGAATTGAAGGAAAGATTAATGCCATTCGGTATGCGCGCGAAAACCGTATACCGCTTTTAGGCATTTGCCTAGGATTGCAGCTGGCAGTAGTTGAATATGCCCGCAATGTATTGGGCTGGACGGATGCCAACAGCACGGAGTTTGATCCCGATACAACCCACCCGGTAATTGATCTGCTTCCGGAACAAAAGGATATTTTTAATAAGGGCGGTACTATGCGTCTGGGAAGATATGAATGTGTTCTTAAACCGGGCACATTGGCATATCAGGCTTACGGACAGGATGTTATTTACGAAAGACATCGCCACCGCTACGAATTTAACAATGAATTTCGTGACGAGTTATCCGCCCACGGTATGATTTTCTCAGGCGTATTGCCGGAACGAGATTTAGTAGAAATTATTGAAGTACCGGAGCATCCATGGTTTTTAGCCACTCAATTTCATCCCGAGTTTAAATCCCGGCCCAATCGCCCGCACCCGTTATTCCGCGATTTTATCGGAGCAGCATTAAGATATAAAGACAGCAAGTAATTTACAACAGCTTTGGTATAAAAAACCAAAGCTGTTTTTGAATTTGAACAATGTTACAAATAATTCCCCCAATAAAAATAACCGCACTGAAACATTCTAAAAACAACTCAGGCAATTATATAAAATAATTACTGGTGGTGTTTTAATTGAAAAGAAAAGTAATTACCGGAATTATTTTCGGCATTGTAGCGCTGTCATTAATAGCAGCCGCCGCATTAAACGAGCAGCGCAACTTTCGCGCCCAAAGCGCTACATCCGGAAATGATGCCATCGGCATCATTAACGTTACCGGGGCAATTATGAGCGGCGGTGGCGGCGGAGGCTTTAGCAGTATTCAGTCCGGCTCAATGGACATTATCAATCAACTGCGTAAGGCCGGAGAGGATCCAAACATTAAAGCCGTTGTTCTGTATATTAACAGTCCGGGTGGCAGTGCGGCCGCTTCACTGGAAATTGGCAATGAAATCAAACGCTTAAGAAAATCCGGAAAAAAAGTAGTAGCTTACATGTCTGATTCGGCAGCGTCAGGTGCTTACTGGATATCCTGCGCAACCGACCGGATTGTAGCTAACCCAACCACCCTTACCGGCAGCATCGGAGTAATTATGCAAACTGTAGATTTACAAGGCTTATACGATAAAATAGGTATTAACTACCGTACCTTTAAGAGCGGCCCGTATAAAGATATGGGTTCAAGCAGCCGCGATATGACCGAAGAAGAGCGTAAAATTTTTCAAAGCATGCTGGACGACACCTACCAGCAGTTTATTGACGTAGTTGTAGAGGGCAGAAATATGAGCCGGGATGAAGTGCTGAAGTTGGCCGACGGACGGATTTACAGCGGCCGTCAGGCATATGAGTTGGGCTTGGTAGATCAACTGGGCGACATGCATGATGCCGTGCAGACGGCAGCAAAGATGGCCGGCATCAAAGGCGAACCGGAAGTTATCAACTTGTCGCCAACCGGATTTTGGGAACAGTTTTTAGGAGTCATCGCTGCCCGGAAAACTTTTACCATTAATGACTTAAATGTTATCCCTTACGGTCCAATGCTGCTGCCGGGAGGTGGAACGGAATATGAATACAGACAAAGATAACCGGTCACCGGAAGAATTACAGCCCCAGCCGGAAAATACAGACCGGCCTGAACAACCGCCGGAGCAGCCGCCTGTAAAACTAACGGTATACGATTTGTTATACGGGGTACTGTTCGAGCCGGTAAAAACATTTCGCATTGTGGCCCAAAAAACACCGCTAAAATTGACTCTGCTGCTGGTTTTAACCCTAAACCTACTGCTGGCAATAATGGATATGTATGCCCTTGATTACACACTGTTTGCTCCGATGTTTAACCATCCCCATATGGCAGGAGAGATGCTCCGGGTATTAGAAGCTGTCGGCCCTATGGCGGCCGTAGGAGGATTTATCACCGGTGTGCTTTGGTGGTTTTTCTATGCCGGGTTTCTGCACCTGTTAGCTGAATTTTACGGCGGACGCGGCAGCGCTGTGTCTACCTTTACGGTATATGGTTTAGCCGGTTTGCCGGCAGTAATATTGATACCGATGCAGTTGCTGGAAATTATTTTTTCCCGGTCAGCAACAGTCGGTGGCATTGTCTTGATTACTACCATAGCCGTAAAAATTTGGGGAATAGTGCTGCTTGCCATCGGCTTGCGGGAAGTTCATCGCTTTTCCACCGGCAAGGCTGTGGCAGTAATCGTTACACCTTGGGGCGTGGCCCTACTGCTTGGTATTATAGCCACAATCATCATTACCGGCGTGATTGCTTCAATCCTACCGCAATTATATTAGTTTGTATTTTATAAATTCACAAAAAAGGATTTGTTTCCCCCAGAGCGAATGCTTTAATATTCAGACAAAGGGGGGGTACAAGTTGAAGCAATGCCGGATATTAATTGTAGACGATCAACCGGGCATTCGCAAACTGCTTTGCGAATTATTCCAGGAATATATAGTAGAGGAAGCTCAAAACGGTATCGAAGCTCTTGTCAAAGTTGAAAAGCAGCAGCCTGACCTAATATTATTGGACATGAAAATGCCCGGAATTAACGGGCTGGAAACTTTAAGACTACTTAGAGAAATTAATCCGGAAATACCGGTAATCATGATGACCGCATTTGAAAGTGAAGTTGTTTTGCCGGCAAATTGCAATCTAGGTCCTACCTACAGCATTCAAAAACCCTTCGATCTTATCGAAATTAAGACATTAGTAGAAAAAACAATTAAAAACCGAAATAATATGTATATTTGTCCTAAATAATGAAAGGAATTTTAATAACGGCGGCGAAATACTCACTTATAAACTAGTGAAAAGGTTGGAGGGTATCTACGATGATAATACCCACCAGTACGGTGTTGGCAATACGCTGCCCAAGGTGCGGCAAGCTGGAATTTCATACTATTTCCCTTTTTTCCTTTTCCGGTAGCCGCACACTGGAAGTAAAGTGCTTTTGCGGTGCCACACTGCTAACGGCTCAAAAAAGAAATAACGGTTTTTATCGGCTGCTGTTGCCTTGTGCAATATGCGATTATAAACACATGCGCCAAATTTCCGGAACGCAATTATGGTCCGGGCAGTTAATTACCCTCTACTGTCAAGAAAGCGGAATGGAACTGGCTCATATTGGTTCTGCAGAAAGGGTTCACAAGGCTGTGCAAAGTTATGATGATGAGTTAGATTTGTTAATTCGGCAATTTGAAGATGATGACTATTTTAACAATTCGGCAATTATGTATGAAGTAATAAATCGGCTGCATGACATAGCAGAAAAAAATGGCCTGTATTGCCAATGCGGAAATGATGAAATTGAAGTGGAAATATTTCCCGATCGCCTTGAATTATACTGTAAAGACTGCAACAGCGTAAGTATTGTTTATGCCGAAACGGAAGAAGACTTGGAAGTTATTATAAACACCGATTACATCGAGTTAACTCAGCACGGCTTTAGTTTTCTGGACTGTTGGGGTAACGGTGACAGCAAAAACAACCCCAAACTTAAAAAACCTCGCAGAAAACACAATAAACACCGGTAGACGCGCTTTACAAAATCACATAAACTGCCCTGGCTTTGGTCATAATGAAATTGACTGTGGGGAAAGCATCAAAAAGCTCGGACGCGGTCCGAGTTTTATGATTGATATAGCATGGATATATTTTAAATCTAACCGAGGAGGTTTTACATTATGTCATTGGTCACGGTATCCGAACTGTTGCAAAGGGCTGAAGCCGGAGGTTATGCGGTTGGCGCTTTTAACTGCAACAACATGGAGATTGTACAGGCTATTATCGCTGCTGCAGAGGCAGAAAGGGCACCGGTAATTATTCAAGCCAGCCAAGGGGCGATAAAATATGCCGGCTTGAACTGGATTGTCGGCATGGCCAAAATAGCGGCCGAGCAAAGTAAAGTTCCGGTAGCACTGCATTTAGATCACGGAACAAGCTTTGAACAATGCGTTAAATGTATTCAGGCCGGTTTTAGTTCAGTAATGATAGACGGTTCAAAATATCCTTTGGAAGAAAATATTGCCTTAACCAACAAAGTTGTCGAAGTAGCCCGGGCGGTAGGGGTATCAGTTGAAGCGGAATTGGGTAGAATTGGTGGTACAGAGGATGACATCAGTGTTGACGAACGAGAAGCGATGCTTACCGATCCCCAAGAGGCCAAAAAGTTTGTTGACAGCACCGGTGTGGACTCTTTAGCGGTAGCTATCGGTACTGCCCACGGTCAATATAAAGGTGAGCCCAAGCTTGACTTTGACCGTTTAGTAAAAATCAAAGAATTGGTTAAAATACCTATAGTACTGCACGGTTCATCCGGTGTGCCTGATGAGGCCATTAAAAAGGCCATCTCACTTGGTGTAAGAAAAGTTAATATTGACACCAACATCAGAGAGGCAATTACCTACACCATGCGTCAAGTACTCAATGATAACCCCAAAGAAATTGACCCCAGGAAAATAATTGGCCCCGCTCGTGATAAAGCAATTGAAGTAATCAGAGAAAAAATAAGAGTATTTGGAACAAGCAATAAAGCATAATTATTAAATAACGCAGGGCGTGCGAAGTAATTGCCGCCCTGCTGTTTGCCAAATGACGAAGGGGGGAAAAGAAAGTGCAGCTCTTTCTTGATACAGCTAATATTGATGATATTCGTGAAGCATACCGGTTAGGTGTAATTTCCGGCGTTACTACTAACCCTTCGCTGATTGCCAAAGAAGGCAGAGATTTCATCCAAGTGGTTAAAGAAATTGCCGCTATAGTTGATGGCCCAATCAGCGCAGAGGCTGTATCCCTTGATGCGGATCAAATGTTGGCCGAAGCGCAGCAGCTGGCAAAAATTCACCCCAACATTGTAGTTAAACTGCCGATGACGGCCAACGGATTAAAAGTTGTGAAAGCATGTAGCCGACAGGGGATAAAAACCAATGTTACCCTGGTGTTTTCTGCAAATCAAGCGCTGCTGGCCGCACTTGCCGGAGCGACATATGTCAGTCCTTTTGTTGGCCGCATTGATGATACCGGTCACGACGGAATGAAAGTTATTTACGACACGGTAGAGATATTTAACCGCTATGGCTTCAAAACTAAAATAATTGCCGCCAGTATTCGCCACCCAATGCATGTGCTGCAATCGGCTAAAGCAGGTGCCCATATAGCCACCGTTCCGCCCAAGGTATTAAAACAAATGATCAAACACCCCCTAACCGACATTGGCATAGAAAAATTTTTAGCAGATTGGGCAGCGGTTCCCGGTCAAAAATAACCTCATTTATTGCATACACTGAAAGTTTTTCCGATAAAAACCTCAAAAATTTCTGTCCTTAAAGCTTAACGATCCAAAGTAGTCAAAACAATAAAATTTAAATTTAATAAAGATGGGAGAATAAATGTTGGATGTAAACATTAACAATCTGGAAGAAAAAACCATGGTCGAGCTTTATAAAATAGCGCGGGCCATGGAAATACCCGGTTACTATAAACTGCGCAAAAAAGAACTGATATTTGAAATAATCAAAGAAAAAACTGAAAAAGAAGGTATCATTCAAGCCCAAGGCGTGCTGGAAAGAATGCCTGATGGCTACGGCTTTTTGCGGCCCTTTAAATATCACCCCAGCAATGATGATATATATGTGTCTGCATCACAGATCAGAAAATTTGATCTGCGCACCGGCGATCGCGTTTCCGGTCAGGTACGCAGACCTAAAGAAGGTGAGCGCTACTTCGCGCTGCTGCGGGTAGAAGAAGTTAACGGTGACCCTCCGGAATTATCTCCTGAAAGGCTGCACTTTGATGGCTTAACTCCTCTTTATCCTGATAAAAGAATTAACCTGGAAACCACCCCTGATAAAATAAGCACCCGCATTATTGACTTAGTAGCACCGATCGGTCGGGGGCAACGGGGATTAATTGTTGCACCGCCTAAAGCAGGCAAAACCATTTTATTAAAAGAAATTGCCAACAGCATTACCCAAAATCATCCGGAAATTGAACTAATAGTGCTGCTTATTGATGAACGTCCTGAAGAGGTTACCGATATTGAACGTTCAGTAAAGGGCGAAGTGGTAAGCTCAACTTTTGACGAACCACCGGAAAACCACGTCAAAGTTGCCGACATGGTACTGGAAAGGGCTAAGCGATTAGTTGAACACAAGCGCGATGTGGTAATTTTGTTAGACAGCATCACCCGTTTGGCCCGTGCCCATAACCTGGTTGTACCGCCCAGCGGCAGAACCCTTTCCGGCGGTGTTGATCCCGCCTCACTATACAAACCTAAGCGCTTTTTCGGAGCCGCTCGCAACTTGGAAGAAGGCGGCAGTTTAACAATTTTGGCTACCGCCTTAATTGAAACCGGCAGTCGGATGGATGAAGTGATCTTTGAGGAATTCAAAGGTACCGGCAACATGGAGCTGATACTGGACCGCCGCCTAGCCGAACGCAGGCTGTTTCCGGCAATAGATGTAACCCGTTCCGGCACCCGCCGTGAAGAGGCCTTGCTCACTAAAGATGAATTAGAATGGATTTGGGGCTTCCGCCGCGCATTCAGCAATGCCACACCGGTAGAAGCAATGGAAACCATGATTGAACGTATGAAAAACTACAAAACCAATGCTGAGATGATTAGCAGCATGCAGGAAATCCGCCGCCGCGCCAGAGCATTAGTGCCCAAACACCCTCCCACCAAAGTAGACAATAATCCAAACAGTTAGTATATTATTTACCTCTAATGGCAATAATTTTAATAACTATTGCCATTAAGAGGTGCATTCAAAATGAGAAACAGCTTATACAAAAAAATAATACTTGCAATAGCCGGTTTACTTGTTATAAGCGGAACGTTAAATACTCCTGCCCAGGCCGGGCTGGATGAAATTATTAATAAAGACAAGCCCTATCGTGCTAATTTAGTTGACTATCAAACTGAAGAAGCGGTGCCCGTTACAAAGAGTAGCAGCCAAGTTTATATGGTACAACCGGGAGATACTCTTTGGGGCTTAGCCGACAGATTTGGCATAACACCGGATATGCTGGCGGCAGCTAACGGCCTGTCCGCTGAAAGCCAATTATACATCGGACAAGTGCTGGATCTGCCGCTGACTGCCGTGAAACACGTTGTCCGGGCGGGAGAAACGCTGAGCGAAATCTGCCGCCGCTATCAGGTGACGCAGGCTGAGGTGCTCAATGCAAATAACTTGCAAGACCCAAACCTGGTGTGCATCGGCGAAACTTTGCTCATTCCGCTGAAATATGCTGCGGCAAATGAACGGGCAGTAGTAGCTGCCACAGCCAAGCTGCCGGCAGTAGCCATGGACTGGCCGGCAGAGGGGAGCATTTCGTCACCCTTTGGTATTCGCGGGCCCCAGCCCCACCACGGGATAGATATTGCCGCCCCCCATGGAGCGCTGATTAAGTCTCCGTGTGCCGGAACAGTTATCCACGCCGGTCCGTATGGCACTTACGGCAATGCCGTAATTATCGATCACGGTGACGGTTTACAGACCCTTTATGCCCACTGCTCAACCTTGCTGGTTAAAAACGGAGAGTATGTGCAAAAGGGAGAAAACATTGCCCGCGTTGGCAGTACAGGCCGTTCCTCCGGCCCACACCTGCATTGGGAAGTGCGCTACCGAGGCGTGCCCTTTGACCCTCAGCTTTGTATTGATATGAACTACCTGGCAAAACGGTAAAGGGGTGGGCATGTAACCCTGCCCTGCGAAGGTAAATCCTTGGCGGCCCACAAGAAACGTAACATTTACGAGAACTCGCAACAAAACGGCACCCCGCCGTTTTGTTTTTGTTAACGAAGCGCTATATTCATTGCTACCGGATATGTTATAATGCGCTATATACCAAAATTAAAAGGAGCACCCCATGTACAAACTGCTTTTTGCTAATGAAAAGGGCGAATTTTTCGATTACCCCCTAAACGCGGTGGGACGGGCCTGGGATCGCTACGTAGAAATTATCGATGAAGACCTAATACCGCTGCCTGAGGGCGCAGGCTTGGTAATGATACCCGGCGGCATGCCTATCGGAATCAACCGGCAGGGCGGCTTTACACTGATGAAGCAAAACCCGTACGGCGAAGGAGCTGCTTATGCCGTAGCAGCCACACTGCCTCAAGGTTATACCCGCACACTGCTGCCGGCATACCGGCGGGAAGATGATAAGCCCTTGCCGCTTTTAGGTTACGCTGCCGTAGTTTGTAAAGGAGAACAGCTTTATGTGGCAGCCCTTCAGACTGATGAGCTTGATAAATGGGCTCCCGAACACTATAGCGGCCCGGAGCTTCCGGCTTTAATTGAAAAGCGAATAAATATCCACCCGGAAAACCGACTGCTCAAACATTTGGCCAAATGCTCAACCGACTACTGCTGCTATACCGCGCAAAACATATTTTACACCCGTTGGGAGGGCGGCCTGCCCGTTTCACCTACTTGTAACGCTGCCTGCTTAGGCTGTATATCCCTGCAGCCTGCAGAGTGCTGTCCTTCTCCCCAGTCTCGGCTTACCTTTCGGCCAAGCCTGCAGGAGATCGTAGAAGTAGGTGCATATCACTTAGAAAATGCTCCCGAGGCCATTATCAGCTTTGGCCAGGGCTGCGAAGGAGAACCGTCAATTGCAGCCGACATCATTGCAGCGGCCATAAAAGAGATGCGGAATAAAACAAACCAAGGCACGGTTAACATGAATTCCAATGCCGGGTACACCGCCGGGGTTAGTAAAATTATCGATGCCGGTTTAGATTCCGTCAGAGTGAGCATCATCAGTGCTAATCCCGACATATACAACGCTTACTATCGCCCCAAAGGGTATACTTTGGCCAACGTAAAGGCAAGCATTAAATACGCCAAACAAAAAGGCGTATATGTCTCGCTGAATTTGCTCACCTTACCGGGCTTAACTGATCGGGAAAGGGAAACCGAAAGCTTGATTGAGCTGATAAAAGAAACCGGAGTTGACATGGTGCAGATCCGAAATTTAAATATCGATCCCGATTATTTAATTGAAAAAATTCCTCCTGTCAGCGGTGAACCTTTGGGCATAACTGCTTTTTTAAAAATAATGAGCGAAGAGTTACCCCATGTTGTTATCGCTAATTACTCCAAGCCGGTACGTAAAAATAATACCTAACAAATTAAGTTGCAGATAGAAAAAAACTATGTTAAAATACTCTAGTGTGTATAATGTGTATAGTTTTCAACAAGTATTTTAAGAGGTGAAATTCAAAATGAAAGAAAAAATCCACCCTCAATATTACGAGGCTACGGTTACTTGCGTTTGCGGCAATAGTTTTACCACCGGTTCCACCAAGAAAGAACTGAAAGTGGATATTTGTTCCAAATGCCATCCCTTTTTCACCGGTGCGCAGCGCAATGTTGAAACCGGCGGACGTGCTGACAAGTTCCGTAAAAAATACGGCCTGAAGTAAGGGCAGTTAGCAGAGCGATATGCTCTGCTATTTTCTTAGTAAATTAAACGGTTTTTCGCAGATTTAGCCATAACTGCACTAAAGCGGTTTAGAAGAAGGTGATGAAGAGTTTCATGTTAGATAAACTTGAACATATTGAAAAAAAATACGAAGAGTTAAGCAAATTAATTGCCGATCCCGAAGTAATGGCCGATCGGAAACGGTGGCAGCAGTATGTTAAAAACCATGCAGAACTGGAAGAAATAGTAACGGTATATCGTGAATACAAAAAAACAATGCAAGAAATTGATGATACCAAGCAGTTGCTTAAAGAAGAGCAGGATGCAGAGCTAAAAGAAATGGCCGAAATGGAATTGGCAGAGCTTGGCGAAAAAAAAGAAGAACTAGAGCAAAAATTAAAGATTTTGCTGCTGCCTAAAGATCCTAATGATGAGAAAAACGTAATTGTAGAAATTCGTGCCGGTACCGGCGGTGAAGAAGCAGCCCTTTTTGCGGCCGACCTGTTTAGAATGTACAGCCGCTATGCTGAGGAGCGAGGCTGGAAGATAGATATTATGAGCACCCACTATACCGATATGGACGGTATCAAAGAGATTATCTTTATGGTTGAAGGTAAAGGTGCCTACAGTGCATTAAAATTTGAAAGCGGTGTGCACCGGGTACAGCGGGTGCCCGTTACCGAAAGCGGCGGGCGGATCCACACCTCGGCGGCTACAGTGGCTGTAATGCCGGAAGCAGAAGAAGTAGATGTAGAGATTAACCCCAACGATATCCGTATTGACCTGTTTTGCTCCAGCGGCCCCGGGGGGCAATCTGTAAACACTACCCAGTCGGCAGTACGCATCACTCACCTGCCTACCGGTATTGTGGTGTCTATGCAAGATGAAAAATCACAGCACAAAAACAGAGAAAAAGCAATGAAAGTGCTGCGGGCCAGACTGCTGGAAAAAGCACAGCAAGAACAACAGGAAGAAATTGCCGGTGCCCGCCGGTCGATGGTCGGCAGCGGCGACCGCAGCGAACGAATCCGTACTTATAACTTTCCGCAAAACCGGGTAACCGACCACCGCATCGGTTTAACGCTGCATAAGCTGGATGTCGTACTGCAGGGCCAACTACAGGAAATTATTGACGCGCTGATAACCGCTGATCAAGCACAAAAACTACAAGAACTGGAGTAATAGATATGGATATTGAAACAGCCCTGGCTAATGCCAGGGTTTTATTGCAGCAAAATAACATAGGCGCACCGCGCTTAGAAGCAGAACTGCTGTTGGCCCACGTCTTAAAGTGCAGCCGGGCGGCACTTTATGCCAAAGCCCAACGGGAACTGCCGCCGGAACTGCTAAACCGTTACATGCAGCTAGTAAAAAAACGGATAGCCGGGCAGCCAACAGCCTACCTTATCGGCAAAAAGGAGTTTATGGGGCTAAGCTTTAATGTCACACCGGCAGTGCTTATTCCCCGTCCGGATACCGAACTGCTGGTAGAAACGGCAATTCACCTGCTGCAGCAAAAAAACAACACCAAGCCGATGATGGTAGATGTGGGTACAGGCAGTGGGGCAATTGCCGTGAGTGTTGCCCATTATGTTCCCCGGGTGCAGGTGCTGGCGGTGGATATTTCACCGGCAGCGTTGGCAGTGGCCAAAACCAATGCCGCCGCCCATGGGGTGGAAGACCGCGTTTGTTTTTTAGAAGGAAGCTTGCTGCAGCCGGTACAGGCATATTTAAAAGATAATGGGGTAGATTTAATTGCCGCTAATTTACCCTACGTGCCCAGCGGAGATCTCCCCGGTCTTTCTAAAGAAGTACATAATGAGCCGCAGCTGGCCCTTGACGGCGGCCCCGATGGCTTAGACTTATATCGATTGTTGGTGCCGCAGGCAGAAAAACTGCTTAAACCGGGCGGACATTTGCTGATGGAAATCGGTCCCGGGCAAGGACAAAAAACACTTGACTTAGTTGCTGCCCCTAAGTGGCAGGCCAAACTTTACCACGACCTGGCCAACCGTGAGCGGCTGGTAGTAGCGATGAAATGCTAAAGAATGGCTTGAATGCCGCCATAACAAGTAAAAAAACCAATGCCGGCAATCAGCAGCCCGCTGACGTTAGCCAGGCGGCTCCAGGCAGAATTGCTGAACATGTGCCCTGCCCGGTGGGATATTTTTAAGAATACTAACCCAATGGCAATTAACGAAACCGCCCCTCCTATGCCAAAAGCTACTACCAACACCAAACCGCTGAACAAGGCCCCGGCACTGATGCTCATTAACAGCACCGCCAGCGCGCTGGGGCAGGGAATTAAACCATTGGTAAAACCCAACAGAATTAAAGTGGGCCATTCCACCGTTCCGCTGACGGGAGCACTGTTGTGCCCGTGATGGCAGCTGCAGCCTACCCTTCGGCGGAAAGCCATTTTTAACCCAATAAAAGTAATGATTACCCCGGAAATGATTTTTAACCAGGTTTCCATCGTCTGTTCCGGCAGTCCCCCCTGTCCGACAGCCGCATTTAGTGCACCGTGGCTAATAAGCGACATAGTTACAATTACCAAAGTATGTGTTATGGCCGAGGTTAACCCCAAGGCGACGGCATGAATAGGTCTACCCCGTGAAAGCACCAAATAGGCCCCCATAATGCTCTTGCCGTGACCGGGCTCCAGCGCATGCAGTGCTCCGATGCCAAAAGCGGAAACAAGCATAACAATAAAACTCATATTAAACCTCCGGACAAACTAATATGCTTATCAATATTTAACTTGATTCAGTTTTATGCCCATATATTTTGTGATATACTACTGCAGTAGAAGAGGTGGCAGATAATGTCAGATATACGCACCAAATACTGGAAGATAAACAATGTCAGCAGTGATAAGGCAGCAATTAAAGAAGCGGGAAAAATTTTGCGCCAGGGAGGGCTGGTGGCTTTCCCGACAGAAACGGTATACGGTTTGGGCGCCAATGCGCTTGATGCGGAAGCAGTCGGCGCTATTTTTAAGGCTAAAGGCCGCCCCCAAGACAACCCCTTAATCGTGCATATTGCTGACTTTGCAGAAATACATAATGTTGCCCGTCTTTCTTCACCGCTGGCAGAGCGGTTAATTAACATCTTTTGGCCCGGCCCGCTTACATTGGTTCTGCCTAAAACCAATGCCGTGCCTAAAGAAGTTACCGCCGGGTTAGATACCGTAGCGGTACGCATGCCGGATCATCCCGTTGCCCAGGCGGTAATTACCGCTGCCGGCGTGCCGATAGTGGCCCCCAGTGCCAACCTTTCCGGCAGCCCCAGTCCGACCACTGCCCAACATGTACTGGAGGATTTAGACGGCCGCATTCACGGGGTGCTGGACGGCGGCCCCACCAACGTGGGAATAGAATCCACCGTGCTGGATATTACCGGCCCGACACCCACAATACTGCGCCCGGGCGGCGTTACTGCCGAGCAGCTGTCAGAAGTGCTCAAAGAAGTGCAGTATGACCCGGCCATAGAAAGTGATAAAAAAAATATTACCCCCCGTTCACCGGGGGTTAAATATAAGCACTATTCGCCGAAAGCCCCCGTAATACTATTGGAAGGTACTGCAGAACATATAGCCAACCATACAAAAAAGCTGATTGATGAGTACCGACAAAAAAATTTAAATGTCGGCGTGTTAACCAGCGCGGAAAATGCAGATCAGTACTGCGACAGCGGAGCATACGTTGCCAATTACGGAAGCCGAAATCAGCCTGCGACAGCTGCAGCCGTTCTATATGATTTATTGCGCCGTTTTGACCACTACGGTGTAGATGTAATTATTGCCGAAAGCCTGCCGACTTACGGTATCGGCCGGGCAGTAATGGATCGCTTGCGTCGGGCGGCAGGCGGCAATGTACTTAAAGTGTAAACGCTAAATTTAAAGCAAATGAGGTAGAAGAATGACGATAACGACACTGCTACTGTTGGCAGCGGCACTGGGTACCGATGCCATGTCTTTGTGTGTGGGTATTGGTATGTCTGGGGTAACCAGGCAACAAGTTTTTTTATTAACCTTTACTATTTTATTTTTTCATATCGTCATGCCGGTAATTGGTTATTTTGTCGGTGAATTTGTCGGCAGCTTCGTCGATCGGGCGGCAACCATTGTCGGTGCTTTGCTGTTGATATATTTAGGGTTGCGCATGATTAAAGAAGCCCTTCAAGGTGAGGCCGGCGAACAAAAAATCCTGTTGGCCAATACCGGAGGCCTATTAGTATTGTCGGCCAGCGTCAGCATGGATGCCTTAAGTGTTGGCTTTACCCTCGGCACTTTAGATGTTAACTTGGTGCAGGCCGCTTTAATTATGGGTGCTGTAGCCGGTTTAATGACATATTTAGGTTTAAGCTTTGGCCGTTTTGTCGGTGAAAAAATCGGCAGCCGGGCACAAATAGTGGGAGGTATAATCCTAATTGCCATCGGCATTAAATTGTTTTTCTAACGGTAAACATACCTAAATTGTCTGGGTGGCAAGAAAGGAAATACTTACATAAATCGCAAAAAGGAACAGTCAAGACTGTTCACTAAACCTGGGTTCTGTATAAGTTACATTAATGGTTAAATGTAAAAAATCAATGGTGCAATTGGCAAAAGGTAAGATTATCGGTTGAAATGTAGGGCCGGCAAGCAGGCCGGCCCGCCAAGGAACCCTTGAGCGAAATGGGCAAAGTTGGGAGTTTTGCCTTTACAGGATCAGGCAAAAAAATTGTAGCCCACGCACTTGCCTCTTCCGCCTTATTATCGTAAACTGGCAGTCAAGATCCTTCCCTGCACTTGAATTCTGTAAAAATTACATAAATGGCTAAATAGGGGGTGACACCGCAGTCATATGCGAATAATGTTTGTGTGTACCGGCAATACCTGCCGCAGCAGCATGGCCGAAGGCCTTGCCAAAGCCATACTGGCCAAAAAAAACCCGCAAATTGATATAGAAATACAATCCGCCGGAACTTTTGCCTGTCCGAATGCTCCGGCTGCTTGGCAGGCCATTGAAACCTTAAAACAAAAAGGCATAAACATTGAAAACCACAGTGCCACCCTACTTACCAAAGAACTGGTCGATAAAGCCGATATCGTTCTCACCATGACAAACGCTCACCGGCAGCAGGTGCTGCAATTAACACCCGATGCCGAGCATAAGGTATTTACTTTAGGGGATTATGTCGGTGTCGCCGGGGATATTCCCGATCCCGTTGGACAGCCTTTAGAGGTTTACCAGGAATGTGCGGCACACCTAGAAACATTAATCAATAAAGCGTTGACAAAAATATTAGAAGAACATGAAGGAAAGACTCAAGAAATGGAGAACCACTAATTCGTTATAATCATATACCGCGAAAGGGGAATTAAACTTGAAACTGGCTATTGGCTCAGATCACGCAGGATTTGACCTAAAAAAAGAAATAATTGCCTACCTTAAAGAATACGGAAATATAGAAATTACCGACCATGGCACCTACTCTGAAGACTCGGTGGATTACCCCGATCTGGCCCTTAAGGTGGCTGAAGCGGTTGCTTCCGGTCAAGCAGAGCGGGGCATTATTATTTGCGGTACCGGTATTGGGATCAGCATTGCTGCCAACAAAGTGCCGGGTATTAGGGCGGCAAATTGCCATGATGTATATACTGCTCAAATGTGCCGCGAGCATAACAATGCCAATGTTTTAGCCTTTGGTTCGCGGGTGATAGACAGTGATACCGCTAAAGCAATAGTAAAAACCTTTTTGGAAACAGAATTTGCCGGCGGCCGGCATGCCCGTCGCGTAGAAAAGATAACTGAAATTGAGAAAAAATACAGTATAAAATAAATCTACAATTTTTATGAAGGGAGATAATCACATTGGCGGATACAAGACATTTAGCGGAAGTAGATCCTGAACTTTACGCAGCAATATCAAATGAACTCGATCGCCAGCGCCATACTATTGAACTGATTGCTTCTGAGAACTTTGTCAGCCGGGCAGTGCTGGAAGCAATGGGTTCGGTGCTTACCAATAAGTATGCCGAGGGTTACCCCGGCAAACGCTACTATGGCGGTTGTGAATTTGTTGATGTTGCTGAGGAACTGGCACGTGAGCGCCTGAAAAAGCTCTTTGGGGCAGAGCACGTTAACGTGCAGCCACATTCCGGAGCCAATGCCAACCTTGCGGTGTACTTTGCCCTGCTCAAACCGGGTGACACTATACTGGGCATGAACTTATCTCACGGCGGACACCTTACCCATGGCAGCCCGGTAAATATATCCGGCAAGTACTTCAATATTGTAGCTTACGGCGTGGATGAAGAAACTGAGCGCATTGATTACGATAACTTGCGTTCCCTGGCGCTTAAACACCGGCCGAAAATGATTGTAGCCGGTGCCAGTGCCTATCCGCGTGAAATTGATTTTAAAACTATCTCCGAAATAGCGCAAGAAGTTGATGCTTACCTGATGGTAGACATGGCCCACATTGCCGGCTTATGTGCGGCAGGGTTGCATATGAATCCGGTGCCTTATGCTGATGTGGTAACCACCACTACCCATAAAACACTGCGCGGCCCTCGGGGCGGGGCAATTTTATGCAAAGAAAAATACGCTAAAGATATTGATAAGGCAATTTTCCCCGGCATCCAAGGGGGCCCGCTGATGCACGTAATTGCCGGCAAAGCGGTAGCCTTTGGTGAAGCCTTGAAACCGGAATTTAAAGCTTACCAGCAGCAAATAGTCAATAATGCTCAGGCTTTGGCAGCCGCTTTAGTGGAAAGAGGCTTTAAATTGGTTTCCGGTGGTACAGATAACCACCTGATGCTGCTCGATCTGCGTCCCAACAACGTTACCGGTAAAGAAGCAGAAGGTTTACTGGAAAAAGTTAACATTACAGTAAACAAAAACACCATACCCTTCGATCCGCAAAAACCCTTTGTTACCAGCGGTATTAGAATCGGTACCCCGGCAGTAACCACCCGGGGCATGGTTGAAGAAGATATGGCGGTAATTGCCGAAATAATAGATTTGGCCATTAACCAAAAAGACAACCCTGAAGCGGTACAAACAGCCAAAAACAAAGCCAACGCCCTATGCGAAAAATATCCGCTGTATCAGTGGTAACAATTTTTGCCGTTGAACGCTAGTTTACCAATAAACGATAAAATCATCATATAGGAAATGGCCGAAAATATCATTGTAAAACGTTACATTGGGTAAACGGGCAGGAGGTAGAATCCTGCCCTTGTTTCTAGAAAGGTTGCTGAAGAATATGCGCCCTACCTGGGATCAGTACTTTATGAACATTGCTCACGTCATCGCCTCCCGGGCTACCTGCCTGCGCCGTCAGGTGGGAGCCGTATTGGTAAAAGACAACCACATTCTGGCCAGCGGTTACAACGGCGCTCCTGCCGGGCTTAAACACTGCTTAGAAATCGGCTGCCTGCGGGATGAACAAAACATTCCTTCCGGCCAACGGCACGAGCTATGCCGCGGGTTGCACGCCGAACAAAATGCCTTAATTCAAGCAGCGGTGCATGGTGTGGCCATAGAAGGCTCAACCATTTATACCACTCACCAACCATGTGTGCTTTGCGCCAAAATGATCATTAATGCCGGTATTAAGCGCGTAGTTTTTGCCGGCAGTTATCCCGATGAAATGGCGAGGCAAATGTTTGCAGAGGCCGGTGTTGAACTGGTGCATTTTACAGGTGATGCAAACAAATAAGGCAGATTGTAACACTTTCTTAACAATTTGTAAACACAATGTAATAAGTGTTTAAATATGTGTAAAAACAACGTATTATAATATAACCAACGTCAAATCCGCAAAAAATAATCCTATTGCTTGGGCGCCTTATAGGCGTCTTTTTTTTATCTGTTTTATTTATAAAAAAGGCGGGGTTGCTTCCCCGCCCCTACGTTTTATTTAGTAAGTTTTTCTATTTAATGTGGGGCCGATTCATGCCGTTAAGTTTAACAAACCCTGTAGCTGTAAGAAGGGGCGGCCTTGTTTTCTGTCCTTGTGAAACAGAGAACCGTCCCCTAAATAGATGAGGGCAAAACCAAAAAGCAGGAGTTTTGCTAATAAGGTAGAAGTGTTATGAAGTTAGTCTGAAATTTAAAGTTAATTTGCCGAATAATGGCAAAAGCTTATTGGTATAATATGGACGGTGCTTAATTTGCAAACTAAAAATATATCTTTGCCAAAACTGAACAACCTTTCGCCAACGCTGGAATCCACTGCATTAAAGCTAATGGAAGAAGCCGGTGAGTTGGCACAGGCTATTGGCAAATTAAGAGGGCTGAGCGGCGAAGCTTCTCGCCTTGACGAACAGCAAGCCATGCAGCTAATTGCTAAAGAACTTTTAGACGTTGCCCAAACAGCGGTTTCGATGATGTTTGTTTTAGAAGAGCAGCACAACGTCAACATTGAGCAAGCTTATGCACAACACATCGAGAAACTAAAAAGAAAGCGTTATATCAAAGAATAAGGAAGGATTACATATATCAATGTTAAAAGTACTTACAGTGTTCGGAACCAGACCGGAGGCCATTAAAATGGCCCCTTTAGTATTGGCGCTGCAACAAACGGAAGGTATAAATACCCAAGTAGCAGTAACGGCTCAGCACCGGGAAATGTTAGATCAGGTGCTGAAACTTTTTCAAATTAAGCCCGACTACGACTTAAACATAATGAAAACCGGTCAAACATTATTTGACATCACTACCCGGGCCCTTACCGGCTTAAAAGATGTTTTAGATCAGGCCAAACCCGACTTAGTGCTGGTGCACGGCGATACTTCCACCACCTTTGTGGCCTCACTGGCCGCATTTTACAAACAAATTCCCGTCGGTCATGTGGAAGCGGGATTGCGTACAAACAACAAATATTCGCCCTATCCTGAAGAAATGAACCGCCGCCTTACCGGGGTGCTGGCTGATTTACACTTTGCCCCTACGGCTAAGGCCAAAGAAAACTTGCTGCGTGAAGGTATAGACGCCAAAAGTATTTTTGTTACCGGCAATACGGTGATTGATGCCTTAAAGGCCACCGTGCGGGAAGATTACACCTTTAACCACCGTGAGCTGGACAGCATTGATTTTCGCCAAAAAAGGGTGCTGCTGGTAACCACACACCGCCGTGAAAATTTAGGGGAACCCATGCGGGAAATTTATTTAGCTTTGCGGGATATTGTCGACAACTATCCCGATGTAGAAATAGTTTTCCCCGTGCACAAAAATCCGGCTGTGCGCGGCATGGCCCAGCAAGTGCTGGGGGCAACACCGCGGGTGCATTTAATTGAGCCTTTAGATTACCAGCCCTTTATTAACCTAATGCAGCGCTGTTATCTGGTGCTGACGGATTCCGGCGGAATGCAGGAAGAAGCCCCGGCATTGGGTAAGCCGGTATTAGTGCTGCGGGATACTACCGAGCGTCCTGAAGCGGTGCAGGCCGGTACAGTGCGCTTAATCGGCACCCAAAAGGATGCGGTTCTCCGCCACACGCGGGAATTGTTAGAAGACCCTGCGGCTTACAATAAAATGGCGGAAGCGGTTAATCCTTACGGAGACGGTTTAGCTTCTTTAAGGATTACTCAAGCAATTTGTTACAAATTTAACTTGCGAGAAAAGCCGCCAGAGGAGTTTGTCTATAAATAAAAGCAATTTTTTTGAAAAATTTCCATTTTTGTATAAATCCCTCGAAATCTCGGTATAGTAAGAAAAAAAATTAAAATTCTAACAACGATTAAGAAGGAATAAATTTTTTTATGTAGAACAAGTATTTAGAATATTTTCTAAAGCGGAACCAATTTATATAAAAAAATGCAATTAGTTTTTTCCAACGCGTTCCTCAAGAACCTTTTTTTGCCTATCCATTAGTGAAAAAAGGAGTTAATGTGGTCATAAATAACCAAAGCAAGCGTACAAATAAAAATGGGTCAAGCAGACACCCTGTAGTCCAGGCCATTGCCGTAACTACTACCATTGGCACTGAGCTGGCCATTGCAACGGTTTTGGGTTTTTATATCGGTCGTTTTATCGATAATAAACTTGATACAGAACCCATATTTTTGGTAATCTTTATTTTGCTGGGCCTGGGTGTGGGTATTTTTGGCATAGTAAACACACTAAACGCATTCTTTAAGAATGATAATGGCAGCAAAGGTCGCAGAAAAAAGGATGTGAAATAACCAATGCTTGACTTCTTATATAACGTTAGAACTGTAGACGTTCAACTCAAACGTACCGTCAAAATCACCGCTGCAATTGGCTTTTTTATTGCTATCGGCGTACTCATAAATCCTTCCCCTTTTAGCTGGGGGCTGCTTATTGGTACAGTCGTCAGTATTATTAATAGTTATCTTATCTATAATCGGATGAAGCACATAGCAGACATGCCTACAAATAAGGCAATTGCTTTTATGCGCCAGGGCTTTATTATGCGTTTATTGCTGATTATGGCAGTCCTGTCTTTTTCTATAATAACTGACGTATTAGATATATACGGGGTGGCATTTGGTATATTTATTGCTCCTATAGTCACGGTATTTGACTTTAACATCAGCGTAATTAAAGATTACAGGACTTATTCAGCTATGAAAAATAAATATGTGAAGGGGGGGAAACTTGATGAAGAGTCTTGATGAAGTCCATGCGGAGATAGGCGTAATATGGGAAAGAATTCTTGGTGAAGCCGCTCACGGGCCTACTAACTTAGGCTATATCGGAAACTTTGCCGTAGATGTCAATGTAAAAACCCTTGTCATGACTTGGATTATCATGGCTATTATATTGATAGTCGGTTATGTGGCCACTAGGAATTTAAGCCTGGAAAAGCCCGGCCGATGGCAGGTAGTCTTTGAAAGCGTCTACGACTTTCTAAAAGGGCTCATTTTTGACACCGTTACTGATGAAAAACGTGCCGCCTCGATTGTAACTTTCATTGCCACTTTGTTTACATTCATATTATTTTCCAACATGTTGGGCTTGTGCCCGACAATGATGTCACCCACAGCAGATGTTAACACTACTGCGGGTCTGGCAATAATGGTATTTATACTGGTACAAATTTTAGGCATAAAAGACAAAGGGGCTGGATACTTCAAGCATTATCTTGAGCCCTTCCCGTTCTTCCTGCCGTTAACCATTATTGAAGAACTGGCTAAGCCGGTTACTCTCGCTTTCCGTCTATTTGGTAACATCTACGCCGGTGAAGTAATGATTGCCGTATTATTAGGCTTAATTCCGCTAGGCGCAACACTTTTAGGCGGATTTACTGCATCATTGGCTTGGCTGCTCTTCAGTATCTTTGTTGGTACAATCCAAGCATTTGTATTCAGTATGCTAACCATTGTTTACACATCACAAGCGTGTAATAAACATTAACATTTGGAAAATTATTTGAAAGGAGGGGAACTGAATGGAATTAAACGCTGCTGCTGCTTTGGGCGCTGCTATTGCTGCTGGCCTGGCATCACTCGGCGCCGGTATCGGTGACGGTTTGGTTACCGGTAGAACAGTAGAAGGTATTGCCCGTCAACCGGAGGCAAGAGGTCCGCTACAAGTTACAATGTTTATTTCCGTTGGTTTGATCGAGGCTCTTCCCATTATCACAATCGTTATTGCGTTTATGCTTATCGGTAAAGCTGTGTAATACTGCTCTCGTACTTATCTAGTATTTGTGAGCAAAGGGGCGTAGCAGGTTAAGTTTAGTTATTAAACCTCTGACCTGCTATACCCTTAATTTTGTTCCGCTGATGATGGAAGGAGGGGAACACGTGGAACTGCAGGCCATTGAAGTTGCCCGCGCAGCTAGCGAAAGCGGTCCGCTGCTGTTTAACGCTACTTTGCTTGCGCAGATATTTAACTTTGTAGTACTTTTAATTTTCCTGCGCTTGGTAGTTTGGAAGCCGTTAGTAAGAGTAATCGATCAGCGCCGGCAGAAAATTGGCGACGACATTGCCGCGGCTGAACAAAGCCGTGCTGAGGCTGAAAAACTGCAAGCACAATTACAGGCTGATTTGGCTAATGCGAGAGAAGAAGCTCAGTTAATTATTCAAAGGGCGACCAAAACAGCTGAGCAAGAGGCTGCTAAAATTATAGAAGCGGCTAAGTCCGAAGCTACTCGTATTAAAGAAAGTTCTCTCCAAGAAATTCAAATGGAACGCGAAAAAGCCATTGCCGAACTGAAAAACGAAGTTGCCAGCTTATCTATTTTGGTAGCTTCGAAAATTGTTTCTGAAAAAATTACCGATGACGTTCAAGATGACTTGGTTAAAAAGTTCGTAGATGAGGCAGGTAAATTGCCATGTTAGTAAGAGCTGTGGCAAAAAGATATGCCCAGGCGCTTTTTGAGCTTGCTCAAGAAAAAAACGCCCTGGACAAAATGGAGGAAGAACTTAAAGCCGTATCTGAGATTGTTAAAAACGAACGCGGCTTGCAACGGGTTCTTTACCATCCGCAAATTACCGTTGCAGAAAAGCACCAAATTTTTAAAGAACTTTTTGAAAACCGCGTTTCGGAAACAACATTGAACTTTTTGTACTTAATAGTTGATCGTCATCGTGAAATTTATTTAAGCGCAATTGTAGATGAATTTATAAACTTGGCCAACGCAGCGCGCAATATAGTGGAAGCTGAAGTAATTTCGGCTAAAGAACTTAGTGCTGACCAAAAGAAAGAATTGGCCAAAGTTTTAAACCGCCTGGCCGGCAAAGAGGTCAGCCCCGAATACAAGGTGGATGCCTCATTGATCGGCGGCCTGGTGGTTCGTATTGGGGATAAAGTCATAGACGGCAGTGTTAAATATAGACTTGAATCCCTCAAAGCACGCCTCATGTCCAAAACAAGTTAAATATAGATAGGGGTGAACCAGTAAATGAGTTTGCGACCTGAAGAGATCAGCTCTATTATCAGGCAGCAGATCGAAAAATATCAGGCTCAAGTTGAAGTAACCGATGTGGGTACCGTTATTACTGTTGGTGACGGTATTGCACGTGTACATGGCCTGGAAGACTGTATGGCCAGTGAATTGCTGGAATTCCCCGGTGGTACCTTGGGTATGGCCCTCAACCTGGAAGAAGATAACATTGGTTGCGTTATCATGGGCCCCTATACTCACATTAAAGAAGGTGACACCGTTAAGCGTACCGGTCGTATTATCTCCGTTCCCGTCGGAGATGCACTGATCGGCCGTGTAGTAAACCCGCTGGGTCAGCCTGTTGACGGCAAAGGTCCTATTAAGTCTGATAAATATCGCCCGATTGAAAGAATTGCTCCCGGTATTATTACCCGTAGATCGGTACACCAGCCGATGCAGACCGGTTTAAAAGCTATTGACTCCATGATTCCTATTGGCCGGGGTCAGCGTGAGTTAATTATCGGTGACCGTCAAACCGGTAAAACGGCCATTGCTATTGACACCATTATCAACCAAAAAGACCAAGAAATGATTTGTATCTACGTAGCTGTAGGTCAAAAGGCTTCTACAGTTGCTAACGTAGTTAATATCCTGGAACAACACGGTGCTATGGATTACACTATCGTAGTAACCGCTACTGCGAGTGAGCCTGCACCGCTATTGTACATTGCACCATATGCCGGATGCGCTATGGGCGAAGAATTTATGGAACAAGGTAAAGACGTGCTGATTATTTACGACGACTTGTCTAAACAAGCTGCTGCTTATCGTGAATTATCACTGCTGTTACGCCGTCCGCCCGGCCGTGAAGCATATCCCGGTGACGTATTCTATCTGCACTCTCGTCTGTTAGAGCGTGCCGCTAAAATGAATGAAAATTATGGCGGTGGTTCATTAACCGCTCTGCCGATTATTGAAACCCAAGCCGGTGACGTGTCGGCCTACATTCCTACCAACGTTATTTCGATTACCGACGGCCAAATCTTCTTAGATACCGACCTGTTTAACGCCGGTATGCGTCCGGCGATTGACGTAGGTTTGTCAGTATCCCGGGTTGGTGGTGCGGCACAAATTAAAGCGATGAAACAGGTAGCGGGTACACTGCGTTTGGACTTAGCTCAGTACCGTGAGCTGGCTGCCTTCGCTCAGTTTGGTTCAGACTTGGACAAAGCTACCCAGGCAAGACTTATTCGTGGTGCCCGTTCAATGGAAATTTTAAAACAAAAACAGTATCAGCCGATGCCCGTTGAAGAGCAAGTTATCTCAATCTTTACTGCTGTTCGCGGCTATCTGGATGATCTGCCGGTAGAAAAAGTAGGCTCTTTTGAAGAGGGCTTGCTGCAGTACATCCGCAGTAACAAGCCGGAAATTCCTCAATCAATAAAAACCAATAAAGAAATTAAACCGGAAGTTGAGGAACAACTGAAAGCTGCCATTGAAGAATTTAAGAAGACCTTTGTATAAAGTTGGCGGTATGAAGAATAAGGTGGTGAGATTTTATGCAGAGTGCACGTGATATTCGACGCCGGATTAAGAGTATTAAGAGTACCCAGCAAATTACCAAGGCCATGAAAGTTGTGGCTGCGGCGAAACTGCGCCGCGCCCAAGAGGCAGCCACCGCTGCCCGGCCTTATGCCGTAAAGTTTAGCGCTGTGCTGGGGCGGGTAAGCTCTGCAGCCGGCGGTGGCGTCAAACACCCATTATTAGAAGTACGTGAACCTAAAAAGACTGCCTATATCATCATTACAGCCGACAAAGGTCTGTGTGGTGGCTTCAATGCCAACGTAATCCGTTTGGCTACAAAAGAGCTTAGCAAACACGATCAACCGGCATTGATAGCAGTTGGGCGCAAAGGTCGTGACCACTTTAGACGGCGCAATGCCAATATAGTTGCACAGCATGTTGGACTCGGCACAAGTGTCAGCTTTAGCAAAGCAAAAGAAATTGCTCAGTATGTCATTAAAAAATATACTGAAGGCGAGTTCGACCAAGTATTCCTCATTTTCAATGAGTTTGTCAATGTTTTGACTCAACGTCCGAAAGTAATTAAGCTGTTACCCATTGAAAACATGGAAGAACAAACAGCTGAGGGCGAAGATAAAGAGAAAAAAGAAATGGTATCCTACATTTTCGAGCCGGATGCAGAATCCGTTCTTGGCGAACTTCTGCCGAAATATGTTGAGATAAACGTTTTTCGGGCGATGTTAGAGTCCAAAGCAGGCGAATTTGCTGCCACCATGACCGCTATGGACTCTGCTACCAAGAACGCCAGCGATATGATCGACAGACTAACCCTGTCATTGAACCGTGCCCGTCAAGCTGCTATTACCACAGAGATCGCCGAAATTGTCGGTGGTGCAGCGGCACTAGAATAATATATTTGCGCTATAAATCTGACACGCAAGGAGGTCGGAGAAGTTAATGAACGTTGGCAAGGTTGTTCAGGTAATGGGCGTGGTTGTTGACGTAGAGTTTGAGCCCGGCCAAGTACCTGATATATACAACGCGCTAAAAATACGTTCCGAGGACCAGGATGGCGACTACGGTGAGTGGAACCTCACCTTAGAAACCGCTATGCACCTCGGTAACAACCGGGTACGTGCAGTTGCTATGTCTTCTACTGACGGCCTCGTAAGAGGTATGAAAGTAGTAGATACCGGTAAACCAATTACCGTTCCGGTAGGAAATAACGCTTTAGGTCGTATGATGGACGTACTCGGTCAACCTATTGACGGTTTACCGGAAATTCAAACAGATACCTATTATCCCATTCACCGTCCGGCACCGTCATTTGTAGACCAATCTACCAAAGCAGAAGTTTTTGAGACCGGAATTAAAGTTATCGACCTGCTCATCCCCTTCCTTAAGGGTGGTAAAATCGGTTTGTTCGGCGGTGCAGGTGTAGGTAAAACAGTTTTGATTATGGAATTAATCAACAACGTTGCTACCAAGCACGGTGGTGTTTCCTGCTTCGCCGGCGTTGGTGAGCGGACCCGTGAAGGTAACGACCTGTACTACGAAATGAAAGAGTCAGGCGTTCTTGGGAAATGCACACTGGTGTACGGCCAGATGAACGAGCCGCCGGGCGCACGTTTGCGTGTAGGTCTTACCGGTCTTACCATGACCGAATACTTCCGTGATCAAGGGCAAGACGTTTTGCTCTTTATTGATAACATTTTCCGTTTCACTCAGGCCGGTTCCGAGGTTTCCGCATTGCTCGGCCGGATGCCTTCAGCGGTTGGTTATCAGCCGACACTGGCTACAGAAATGGGTCAATTGCAAGAGCGGATTACCTCTACCAAGAAAGGTTCGGTTACTTCCGTTCAGGCTATTTACGTGCCTGCTGACGACTTGACAGACCCTGCTCCGGCAACAACATTCGCGCACTTAGACGCGACCGTTGTTCTGTCCCGTCAGATTGCAGAGTTAGGTATTTACCCTGCTGTTGACCCGTTGGACAGTACATCACGTATTCTTGACCCGAACGTAGTAGGTAAAGAACACTACGAAACCGCGCGTGCCGTTCAGAGTGTTCTGCAGCGTTATAAAGAGCTGCAAGACATCATCGCTATTTTAGGTATGGATGAATTGTCTGAAGAAGACAAACTGATCGTTGCTCGGGCTCGGAAGCTGCAGCGCTTCCTGTCACAGCCCTTCCACGTAGCGGAAGCGTTTACCGGTACACCCGGAGCTTACGTTACACTGAAAGACACCATTCGTGGCTTTAAAGAAATTGTAGACGGTAAGCACGATGATCTGCCAGAGCAAGCATTCTATATGGTAGGTACCATTGAAGAGGCTGTTGAGAAAGGTAAGAAGCTGTTAGAGGAAGGTGCATAATATGGCGAAGACTCAGCGCCTCGATATTGTCACCCCTGAAAAAGTGGTGTTCAGCGAGGAAGTTGACTTCGTCGTTGCACCCGGTGTTGACGGCGAATTGGGCTTCCTGCCCGGACACACTCCTCTGGTCAGTGCGCTAAAAATCGGAGAACTAAGGGTGCACAAAGACGGTAAAGAAATTAAAATGGCAGTAAGCGGCGGCTTCGTAGAAGTGAAAAACAGCCGAGTAGTAGTGCTTGCTGACACCGCCGAACGTGCTGATGAAATTGACGTTGAAAGGGCACAGGCTGCCAAAGAGCGCGCCGAAAAACGTTTAGCTTCCAAAAGCGATGACATAGACCTTCTGCGCGCCGAGCTGGCCCTAAAACGTGCTTTAAACCGCTTAAAAGTAGCCGGAAAACCGACAAACCAATAAACCAAAGCCAGGGTACAAAAACCCCTGGCTTTTTACTTTGCTCACCATGTAACGGTAGAGAACTGCACACCCCGCCTTTCCGCCAAACAAACGTTGCATCTGTGCAAACGGGCGGGGATGGAACCCCGCCCCTACGGACGAAAAGTAAGATTATCAATAAAATGTAGGGGTCGGCTTCCACGCCGACCCGTTAAGAAACCTTGCATATAAGAATACGGGTGTACATGGAGAAACTATCCACACAGATGAATAGTAAAACCAATAAAATTGTAGGGGTCGGCTTCCACGCCGACCCGTTAAGAAACCTTGCATATAAGAATACGGGTGTACATGGAGAAACTATCCGCACAGATGAATAGTAAAACCAATAAAATTGTAGGGGTCGGCTTCCACGCCGACCCGTAAAGAAACCTTGCATATAAGAATACGGGTGTACATGGAGAAACTATCCACACAGATGAATAGTAAAACCAATAAAATGTAGGGGTCGGCTTCCACGCCGACCCGTAAAGAAACCTTGCATATAAGAATACGGGTGTACATGGAGAAACTATCCACACAGATGAATAGTAAAACCAATAAAATGTAGGGGTCGGCTTCCACGCCGACCCGTAAAGAAACCTTGCATATAAGAATACGGGTGTACATGGAGAAACTATCCACACAGATGAATAGTAAAACCAATAAAATGTAGGGGTCGGCTTCCACGCCGACCCGTAAAGAAACCTTGCATATAAGAATACGGGTGTACATGGAGAAACTATCCACACAGATGAATAGTAAAACCAATAAAATGTAGGGGTCGGCTTCCACGCCGACCCGTAAAGAAACCTTGCATATAAGAATACGGGTGTACATGGAGAAACTATCCGCACAGATGAATAGTAAAACCAATAAAATTGTAGGGGTCGGCTTCCACGCCGACCCGTTAAGAAACCTTGCATATAAGAATACGGGTGTACATGGAGAAACTATCCACACAGATGAATAGTAAAACCAATAAAATGTAGGGGTCGGCTTCCACGCCGACCCGTTAAGAAACCTTACATTTACGATAACGGGTGGGGAAGGAAACAGCATTTTTTATACAAAATATTCATCTTCCTGCCATTTAATCGGGTTGTTTTGAATGTATTCACATAATTTTAGGTATTCTTCTTCACCTCTAATAACCCGTTCATAATAATTGCGCTGCCACAAAATTAAATTTTTTGTTCCATTTAATTCATTGTAAATTTTGTTTGTATAAGATTTAAACTGACCTATAACCTTGTGCAAAGATAGGTTTTTGCTACCAGGTTGCGGTTGTTGCAATATAACTATTAGATGAATGTGATTAGGCATTAATACATATTTATCTATTGTTACATTAGGATAATGGTTATCAATATACTCTAGGGTTTTTACAATTTCTTTTCCTAATGGGGTTAATTTTAATTTTGGCGTCTCAAATGATCCGTCGCCGTCTTCAATGTTTGACAACAATTTACGTCTTTTATGGGTGCAGATTGTTATGAAATAATAACCGGGTTGTAAGTAATTGTAATTTTTTAAACGTAATTGTTTTCTTTTTGGCAGTTTATTCATAAAATCATCTCATTTGCGGTAAGATTTCTTTATGTATTTGCTCTTGTTTCTATAAATCCTTCTATGATTTGCCGGTAATAACGGACAGGCATGTTAACCCGCTAAGAAACCTTACATTTACGAGAACGGGCAGGGATGGAACCCTGCCCCTACGGACGAAAGGTAAGATTGTCAATAAAATTATAGGGGCTGGCTTCCACGCCGACCCGTAAGGCAAACATTGTATCTGTGCAAACAGGCAGGCGTGCCTATTGGCCTCCCTGCGGTTGAAACAGCAATCAACAAAATTGTATGCCACCGTCTAAACAAAACAAAACCCCCCAGGCAACTACAACTGCCTGGGGGTTTGCAAATGGAGCCGACGATGGGACTCGAACCCGCAACCTGCTGATTACAAGTCAGCCGCTCTACCAATTGAGCTACGTCGGCAAAAACAGCAGTCTTATTTTACATATATTTATATAGCAAAAAACTTGTCTTTCGTCAATAGCAAATAATCGCCTAAAATTGAAACCTATTCACCGGGCAGTATAATGCGCAACTTATTGGGTATTACCTTAATTTCCAGCGGCATATTTGGCCCCTTTTCGCCGTCAACATCAGATTGCACATTAATTGGGCTTTGCACCTTCAGCCACTTCACTTGATGATATTTTATCAACGGACTTTTTAAATGGTTGCCTTTACCCTTATACGCTTCCAGCAAAATATTAATTAACTTAGGCAAACTGCACTTTCTAAGCAGCAGCACATCTAACTTACCGTCTGAAAGGTCTGCCTTTGGGGCAATGTTTTGAAAAGTGCCCACGGTGTTAGAATTAAGCACTAACAACAGCAGCAGCTCTTTATCTATACTAAAAGCGTCACTTTCAATTTGCAGGGGCAGCGGGGTGATATTCTTTAACGATTGCAAACCCTTTAGGTAATAAGCAGTTACCCCCAATTTGCGCTTAATTAACTGATTTACCTCATAGGATACATCGGCAAAAATGCCGGTGCTAAATACATTGATAAAATAACGCCCGTTAACCCAACCTACATCTACAGTAGACTCTTTACCGGCAAGCAGCTGCCTGGTTACGGCTACCGGGCTGCCCTTTAACCCCAGCGCATTGGCAAAATCATTGGCCGTACCGCAGGGGATTACCCCAATCGGTACATCCGCACCGGCATTTAAAAGCTCATTAATCGTTTGGCTTAAAGTGCCGTCGCCTCCGGAAACCAATATCAATTGATAACGGTTAATATCTGCAACCACATTTTCTAAAGGGCAGCTGCCAATGCGAAAATAAGTAGGCAAATACCCGTTAGAAATACATAAATCGGTGATTTGATCCAGGTAGGGTACCAACCCCGCACTGCCGCTTGCCGGGTTGTAAGTAATTAATACCTGATTCAACTAATCACTCCCAATTCTAAACTATATTGCTTGCCAAACATTATATCATACTGCAAAAGCCAATACTTATTTTGCAAATCAACATACTCTTTGGGCAGCTTATGGTATAAGTTTCCGTTGGCGTCTATTTTAATTTCCGCCGAAAAGCCCGGCACTTTGCCGCTGAACTCAGCTAAAAACTGATAATAGGCCGGCAACTCCAGCCCGGCATATTTAAACACATAGGGCGGCAAAAAAGCCGGACTGACGGTGTTTAAGTCTTGTTTTCCTTCCTTAAAGTTGCTCCACACCACTAAAGGCGTGCTTCTCATGCGCTGATATTCCGGCAAACTCAACTCACCGTTGGCTGCTTTAATAAAACCCGCCTCTTTATAGGCCAGATAATCATCACCTAAATAGGGTAGGTGATCTCCGAAAAACACAATCATCGTCGGTTCTGCGGAGCTTTCAAAGTAATCGATTAGCTCTTTTAAAGCGCTGTCGCCGTCTTTAACCCCTTGAGTATAGGTTCTTAAAGCGGCTAAAGACTCATCAGACATGCTGCCGTTAATCTCAATATCTACCGACTGATAGCGGTTGGCTTCATATGGGCCGTGGTTTTGCATGGTAACCGCGTAAATAAACACCGGCTTTTCTGAATCGTTAACCTGCTCAATAATCTTTTGCGACACAGCTGTATCCGCTTTGTAAGCACCGCGGTTGGGCGCGTTTTTAAAATCTTCTAAGCCGATAAATTTCTCAAAGCCAAAATGCTGATACACCTTTTCCCGGTTCCAAAACCACTTATGAAAAGGATGGATCGCTACCGGGTAATATCCCCGCTTTTGCAATACGGTGGCCATAGAAGGAATCGGCTTATTTATATACTGCTGGTAAGGTACCGCCCCGGTAGGCAAAAAGGCGTTGGAAAAACCGGTTAAGGCTTCAAATTCTACGTTACAAGTGTATCCGCCAATGGCCGGCGACAGCAGCCAACCCGAGGCATGCTCGGTTTGCAGCCGTCTCACTGTAGGCAGCGGATCTTCACTGAAAGTAACGCTGCTTAACAGGGTAGGATCCCAAAATGCTTCATTCATTACTATGATAATGTTTGGCTTGGTATTGGATTGGGCAAATGCCGGTACGTCGGCCGGCTGCATGTTTTTAAGCTCATCAACCACTTTAGCCACATTGGTCTGATTGTAACCTTCCGGTGTGGAAATAAAAATGGTTTGCGTGTTCATTAAATAACTTAACAAAAAGCCGTTTATATCGTAATTTCTGTCCTGCCGCCACACAATATTTTGAATATCCAGTGATTTAAGCACCGCACTTGCCGGCGTTGCCTGATAAAATGCCACCGATGCAATGATTGCCAGTGACAGCAGCGCCAAAGGTGCCCGGTATCTAAGTTTTAACTTAAATTTCGGCAGTACAAAACGTATGCCTACAAACAGCAATAAGCCGACAAATAAGATAATTAAAGGAAGCAGCCCTGTTTCTTTGGTAAGCAGCGGCAATAGCTCAATAACCAGCTTGTAAAAAACAATATCCCAGGGGTAGAAGGGCTCACCTAAAAACTGCAGTTTATACATATTGACTAAACCCAGCAGTAATACAACGGCACTGTAAACCCCGAGAGTAATGTAGGTGCAGCCAAAAACCCCATATAAAAGCAAAAATAAAAAAAATAAAATTGAATAGCTAACCAGTACAACATTGGGTGAGGCAGCAGCCCAAGCCAATACAGCGGCCCCACCTTCCCGCTGGAAAAATTCTAGGGCAAACAAACCGACAGCCGGGGCAGTAATCAGAACAAAAAGAAATATCACTGCCCCCCAATTAATCCGTTTCATAAACTGCAAATCCCCCTATATTAGGCTAATAAATACGTTAAAATACAAATATTCGCCTAAATACAAAAAGAATCCTTTAAACATTAATTCCCTAATTAGGCAAAAGGTATGTTATAGCCCACCTTAATTTTATTAGTGAAATGTAGAGGCCGCTTTCCGTGCCGGCCGCTAAAGAAACCTAACATAAACATAGAGAAGCCTAGTCCAGCAGACGAACAATAAAATACTGCCATAACAAAAACAAGTATCCGATAAAAAAATATGGCAATACTAGATAATAAAAAACAAAGAACAAGAGGCTGTTTATGGAAAAACTAGTAATTAAAGGCGGAAACAAACTAACAGGCACCATTAGGGTAGGCGGGGCGAAAAACGCTGTACTGCCCATTATTGCCGCCACGCTGCTGACATCAGAAAAATGCCGTATTTTAGGGGTACCCAATTTAACCGATGTGGCTACCATTGGCTCGGTACTGCAGCACCTTGGTGCCAAGGTAGAAAGAAAAAACGGTGAAATTAAGCTTATTACCGAACAAATATATTCATCTGAAGCGCCCTACGAATACGTGCGGCGCATGCGGGCTTCTTTTTTGGTGATGGGCCCGCTGTTGGCCCGTACCGGTAAAGCTAAAATATCATTGCCCGGCGGCTGTGCCATCGGTACCCGACCGATAGATTTACACCTTAAGGGCTTTGATGCCTTAGGGGCGGAAATAAACTACGGCCAAGGCTATATCGAAGCCAGAGCCAAAAAACTAATCGGCAACCGCATTTACTTAGACTTTCCCAGCGTGGGGGCAACCGAAAACATCATGATGGCCGCCACACTGGCCGAAGGGGTTACCGTTATAGAAGACGCCGCCGAAGAGCCGGAAATAGTAGACCTGGCCAACTTCTTAAATTCAATGGGGGCAAAAATAAAGGGAGCCGGCACCAAAGTAATTCGCATTACGGGAGTAAAAGAACTGCACGGCACCACCCATAATGTCATTCCGGATCGCATTGAAGCGGGAACATACATGGTGGCAGCGGCCATTACCGGCGGTGATGTGCTGGTAGATAACGTTATACCCGGTCACCTAAACCCGGTGGTGGCCAAACTGCGGGAGGCCGGCGTAGAAATAACCGAAGAAGAAAACGGCCTAAGAGTAAAGGCAAAGGGCCAGTTAAAAGGGGTAGACATAAAAACCCTGCCTTACCCCGGCTTTCCTACCGATATGCAGCCGCAAATGATGGCTTTAATGTCGGTAGCCCAAGGAATTAGCGTAATTACCGAAACAGTGTTCGAAAACCGCTTTATGCACGTAAACGAACTAAAACGCATGAACGCCCAAATAAAAACCGAAGGCCGCACCGCGATAGTAAAAGGTGTGCCTAAACTTAAAGGGGCGAAGGTAAAAGCCACCGATTTACGGGCTGCCGCCGCCCTAATTATTGCCGGCCTGGCCGCAGAAGGAGAAACCGAATTAACCAACCTAGAACACCTAGATCGGGGCTACTATAAAATAGAAGATAAACTAAAAAAGCTCGGCGCCGATATTACGCGAGTTAAAATGTAATAAATTGCCATTATGGCGCATATAAATATACCTATGGACAAACCTTAATGCAAATGGGGTGTGTTTATATGTACCGAAAAAGAAAACTGCGCAAATCGGCGCTGGGCCTGATAATAATTATCTTATCCCTTGTGCTTTTAATACCCGAACTTAATAACCAACTAAGCAAACCCCAAATAGAACAACAAAAACCAATCCTGCGTCATGAGGTTAAACTATACAACCACAATACCAATGAAATAGAAATTCTTCCGATAGAAGAATACCTAATAGGCGTGGTGGCGGCCGAAATGCCGGCTAACTTTCCCAGTGAAGCCCTTAAAGCCCAGGCAGTGGCTGCCCGCACCTACATTGCCCAACGGCTGCAGGCCGGCGGCATAGAAAACCCGGTGCATCAGGGTGCAGATGTATGCAACGACCCCCGCCACGGCCAAGCCTGGCACGATGAAGAGCAAATGAAAGAAAAATGGGGTACAGTAAACTACTACCGAAACTATTTGAAAATAAAATGGGCAGTGCAGAGCACTAAAAACCAAGTGCTTACCTATAATGGACAATTAATTACCGCCGCCTATCACGCATCCTGCGGCGCCGGTGTTACCGAAAACTCCGGCGATGTGTGGCAAAGTGACTTGCCTTACCTAAAAAGTGTTAGCTGCCCCTACTGTGCCGACCCAAACAGAGAACGACAGGTTAGCTATCCATTAGATCAACTAGCCCGGCGCCTTAACCTTACCGCCATACCGGCAGCCGCCGATGCCAATGGCTTAATTAAAGTAACCGAAAGAACCTCTACCGGCAGACCGAAAACCCTGCTGGTAGGCGAAAAAGAAATATCTGCCGCCACCCTGCGCGAACTGCTGGGCTTAAGATCTACCTGGTTTAAATATAATATAGAAGGAAACAAAATAACCTTTACCACCAGCGGTTACGGCCACGGCGTGGGCATGTGCCAATACGGCGCCAAAGGCATGGCCGAAAACGGCAAAAGCTACCAACAAATACTGCAGCACTACTACCCCGGCGCCGAGCTAACCATATTGGAGTAATATAGGGGACGGAGTTCCGTCTCCTACCCGTTTTTGTAAATGTAATGCTTAACCAAAAATGTTTCCATTAAACCATTAATGTAACTCTTACCGGAATCCTGTTGTCTACCATTTTTACTGCGTTTCTTGATGGTCGGGGTTGGTATGGAAACCGAACCCTACCTTAATAAAAGAAAGATTTACCCAAAAAACTTATGTAGGGGCAGGTTCTATTTCCGCCGTTTTCGCAAATGTAATATCCCGTATAATAACCTTACAAAATGGCCACACTACAACTGAGGTGAATAATGTATGTGGCCGTTTAACAACAGCTTAAAACAACAATTAAAACAACAAGATGGCATAAAAAAATACCGCCGCTGGCTTAAAAAATGGTTGCTGGGCGGTGCCAAAACATACGCTGCGGTGGGGCTTGCGTTAATTTTACTTGGCGTTTTACTGGCCTTAAGATTTAACTTTTTACCGTTAACTGAACCGGTAACTAACGAAAATAACAACCCCAAACCATCGGTAACCGAAGATGTGCAAACCGAGCCCACCAACACACCAACGGCAAAAGAACCGCCGATAGATCTTAATCAATTAGTCATGCCGGTTGACGGCGAGATACTGCTGGATTTTAACCAGCCCTACTATTCCGAAACTTACCAAGATTACCGCTTTAGCGAAGGGGTTAGGTTTAATGCAGCAGAAGGCCGGCAGGTTAAAGCCGCGCTGGCCGGCAAAGTGGTATCAGCCGAACTGGACCCCTACAACGGATTTACCGTGGTAATTGATCACGGCCAGGGCTACCAAAGCAAATACGTGGGCCTAAATAACCTGCAGGTAACTGCAGGACAAAAAGTAGATAAAGGAGACATCATAGGCAGCAGCGAGGCACCTATAAACTTTATTCTCACCCATAATGGGCAGGCCATCGATCCCCAATACCAATAGTTGGGCACTAAATAAGTGCCCAACTTTGGCATTTCCCAAGCCTTCCGCACATATATATCAATTAGTTAACAGTGCCCGGGGAGGTTGGGGGATGCAGGATTATATTCAAAAGCGCGTGTTAGAGATATGTGCCTACATACTGGAAACCGGGGCCACAGTACGTCAGGCAGCCCAGGTATTTCAAGTCAGTAAAAGCACCGTGCACAAAGATATGACGGAAAGACTGCCGTCTTTAAATAAAGAACTTGCCCGTGAAGTGAAAAAAATCTTAGAGCATAACAAATCCGAAAGACACCTGCGCGGCGGTGAAGCTACCCGAAAAAAATACAAAGAAATGAGCTAAACCTCTTACCGAATAAAAGGAATTCTTCCCAAATAAGTCGAATGATAGCAAGAGTTGTCCACTTTCTTTTTTATGCTAATTAGTACATAAAACTTTTTTGGGTTCGTTTGCACCGAACCCTCTTGCACCAACCGATTGTACAAGCCGGTAGGCATGCCGATTAGCAAGCAATAACGAATGAATTGCCCACAAACAAACGTCGCAATTGCGGAACGGAGCCAGAGGAACTTTGATAAAATGTAGGGCACGGTCTTGACCGTGCCGCCGGTTATCAAAAACGGAGCGGTCAAGACCGTGACCTACCTAGGTTTTTGCAAATATTGCATCAATGATTTTGCATATCTAAAACATAACGCCAAAATGTATGGAATGGCCTTGGCGGCCCATAAAGAAACATTTACATGATAGCAAACTGGGTTCTACAAGGCCCAAAATAATATTACCGTTAAATTGCGGGCACGGTTTTGCCGTGCCGTATAACATACATTATAGTGGACAAGCCGGAAAATATAATTTGGGGAGGAAACACATTAAATGTTCGGATTTTCTACAGACATTGGTATAGATTTAGGCACCGCCAGCATCCTGGTATACGTAAAAGGCAAAGGTATTGTGCTGCAAGAACCTTCCGTGGTGGCCATAAACCGCGATACCGGCAAAATTATCGCCGTTGGTTCCGAAGCCAGAAGAATGCTTGGCCGTACCCCCGGCAACATTGTTGCCATCCGCCCGTTGAAGGAAGGCGTTATCGCCGATTACGACGTAACCGAAAAAATGCTTCGTTACTTCATTAATAAAGCCAACGCCAGAAAACTTTTTTTTAAACCCCGGGTAATGGTCTGCATTCCTTCCGGTGTTACCGGGGTAGAAGAAAGGGCGGTGCGCCAGGCAGCTATGCAGGCAGGCGCCAGACAAGCCCACTTAATTGAAGAACCCCTGGCCGCCGCTTTAGGCGCAGGGTTAGATATCTCCGAGCCCAGCGGCTCAATGATAGTAGACGTTGGCGGCGGCACCACCGATGTAGCGGTACTGTCCCTTGGCGGCATTGTAGTCAGCCGCAGCCTGAGAGTAGGCGGCGATAAATTTGACGAAGCCATAGTACGCTATATAAGAAGGGAATTTAACCTAATGATTGGTGAACGTACCGGTGAAGAAATTAAAATCGAAGTGGGCAGCGCGGTAGTAGATAAAGATTTAAGCATCCAAATTCGCGGCCGCGATTTAGTAACCGGCCTGCCCAAAGCCTTAACTGTAACCACCAGTCAAGTGTACGAAGCAATTTCCGAACCGCTGGAAGCAGTGGTGGGTGCAGTAAAAGAAGTGCTGGAACAAACCCCGCCCGAGCTGGCTTCAGATATAGTAAACAAAGGCATCGTTATGACCGGCGGCGGCGCGCTGTTAAATAACTTCGACCGCCTAATCAGCCAAGAAACCGGCCTGCCGGTATACGTGGCCGAAGACGCCATCAGCTGTGTTGCCATGGGCACCGGCAAAGCCCTGGCCATGATGAACGTACTGCCCACGCCCAAAAACAAAAAACTGTTTAAAAAGGTATTGGGGTAATAAAATTAAAAGCGGCCTGCACCAAAAAGTACAGGCCGCTTTTAACTTACTTTAACGTATCTGGTTTTACTTAAAAAATAAAAGATTAAAAAAAGCAGGAACAAAAATAAAAACACTAACGTCTAATGTAGATGTAAGGCAAAATTACTGCTTTTAACTAAAACAAAAAAAATTTAACTTTTTTGGGAACCTTTTAGACCTTTAATCGTCTAAAATAGTGTATCGGTAATCGGCTAAACCTTACCGAGTAAAAAAGACCCCAAATCAGAAGGATTTTTGTCGGCTTTGTAGAAACAGTATTACCTTAGGAACCGGTGCCATTTAAGTAACTAATTAGCTGCCGTTCCTAAAGGTGGTTATAAAGCAGCAAAAATTCAGGCACCTTTCAAAATTATATTTTAGAAAGGGGGGATGACGGACCAAACTTCGGAATGGTTCGTCCAAATTAACTAACTAACTAACAACTTGGTGAACTACATAAAGTTCCCAACCGGTAAGGCGAAATGCCTAAGTCCGGAAAACAAATTATCAACAAAAATAGGAGGGAAACATTTTGAAGAAGTTCAGAAAGCCTATTTACTGGCTGATGATCGTAGCAATGCTGTTCACCTTGGTTCCGGCTACTGCTTTTGCTGGGGATACAGGTGCTATAACAGTACCCAAAACTAAAACCGGTGATGAAAAAACTATTGGTGACTTGCTGGTAACTGAATCAGTCCAGGGTAATGTTTATAACCACTTTGATAGAACAAGTGATCCGCTTTTTGTGACAGTTGAGTTGCCAGATGGCTTAGAATTTGTAGATGAAACAAAGGTTAACGTTAATATTCCACCGAAGGTAGCTGGCGATGAGAACGCTCTTGCAGCTAGCGACGTTGTTGTAGAGCAACGTGGGGATACTTTTGTAACCATTAAAGTAACAGGCGCAAATGGGAATGCTGATGGTTACGCAGGTTTTATAGTTGAGTTTGGCAAAGGAAACGTTGATATTAAATCTTCTGCTGCTGGCGACATTAAGGTAAATGTTAAAGCAGAAGGTACACCTTTTGAGTCTGGCTCATTCTTGGTTGCCCGTGCTTACGACGGTGGCACACTGGTAACTGCAGGCAACCCGGTTACTGAAGGTTATGGCGATGTAAAAGCAGCTCAAATTAAGATTGAAGAGAATGCTACCGGTGTATTTGAAGCAGGGGACGAAATTAAAATCATTCTACCCAAGAATGTTGATTGGAAAGATGATACTGTAATTAAGACTGTAGGTTTAACGGTTAAAGGCTTAGATAATGATGGCACTCTTGAAAATCCTAATAATACTACAGGTACTCGCATAAAAGGCGATACTTTGTATATTGAAATTGAGACACCAAGTAGCAATGTGTCTGGCTTCATTACAGTAACCCCTTCTATTACTGTAGATGATGACTTTAAAGCTGGTGACCTTGAAGTAACAGTTAAAGGCGACAATATTACTGCTACAGACGTGGTTATTGCTAAAATAGCTGACTTTGATGTAAAAGTAGAAGCTGACGGCGACGTACCTACTATTCTTGCAGGTCGCAATGACTCTGAGATTGTACAGATTAACATCGTAGAAGCCGTAAAGGGTAGCTTGCTACCTAACCGTACTATTACACTTGAATTGCCTAGCTATGCTAAATTTATAGTTGGCAGCATTGATGAAGTTAATGATGCAGGCATGACTTACGAAGTAAAGTATCATGACCCAGAAACCGCTGATTTTGATTCTGGTAAAAAAGTTTCTGGCAAAGCAACTTTAACTTTTAAACCTACCTCTACAAATCAAGGTAACTATTCCGACGATGCAGCTGAATTAGAAATTGAAGATATTCAAGTAGCTGTAGATGCTGATGCTCCAGCAGGCGACTTAGTTATTGAAATTGCCGGTACTATGGGAATTAAAGACGAGCTAACTGTAGCAAAGATTGTAGCTCCGATAACCGTAGCTGTAGACGCAGTTAAAGAAGTCAAGATTGGTGAACAAAATCAAGCTATTGGCGACATTGTAATTACAGAGGCTGAAGATGGCGCTATTATGGATGAAAGTGATAATAATACACTCTACATCAAGGCACCTAAAGGTGTAGATTTTGCTAGCTTGCCTGAAGTAGAAGTAACAGAAGGTAACTTAGAAATTGATGATGTTAAATTAGAAGGTAACGATAGCGTAATTAAAATTACAATCGACAGCTCCAGCTCCAAATCTGCTTCAACCATCGTTCTGAGCGATGTTGAGCTTAATATTGACCGCACCGTTCCAGTTGGCGATATTAAGTTCGAAGTTTATGGTAGTGCTCTGAATGAAGTATCAGCTGAAAAAGATATCGATGAAGTTGTTGTGGCAAAATTTGTAGCTGCTAAATGCGTAACACCGGCTGATGGCTTGAACGCTGTATTCAACATTGGTAGCGCTCTCTACACCGTAAATGGCAAGACATTTGCTATGGATACGGCTCCTTACATTAAAAACGATCGTACCTATGTACCTGTACGCTACTTGGCATATGCCTTGGGTGTAGATGCTAGCGACATTATGTATGATGGCGGTGTTGTAACTCTGGCCAAGGGTGATACTGTCGTTACCCTGACCATCGGTAGCACTTCCATCGATGTTAACGGTGAGGTATCTGCAATGGATGTAGCACCTGAGATTGATCAAGCCGGTCGCACAATGTTACCTGCACGTTTTGTTGCTGAAGCATTTGGTGCAAGCGTTGGCTACGCTGGCGGTACAGTTGTAATCAACAAGTAACAATTGTTAAATCACAAGAGAGCCTGGAAGGTAGACCAGGCTCTCTTATTGATTAATTAGGCATAACTAGGGGGTTAGCCAAGTGCGGCTAAAAAATTTTATAACATTAATGTTAACTATAATTATTTGCTTTTCTTTAATATCATCTGCTTATGCTGATACAGCGCAGAAAGAAGAGAAGATTCTAACAATCGAAGAAGCTATAAACATGGCTTTAACTCGGAATGCAGATCTAGCTAAAGCAAAATATGCAGTGGAGCAGACGGAACTAGAGAGAAAAGATGCTTATGAAATCATTGAGTATCTTCCTGGTTCACCTTACTATGTAGAAGGTGTAAGTCAAGCATATTTGAATTATTATTGGACTGATTTTTACCAAAAACAAGCTAAACGCAACTATGAATTTACCAAGTCGTTGGTAACTGTAGAGACAATTAATAAGTACTATAATGTATTAAGCAAAATAAATGCACTAGATGAAGCAAAGAAAAATGAAAAATTTGCTCAAGTTAGACTTTCTCAGGTAAAGGCACAAAAGAATGTTGGTATGGCTACAGAGTTGCAGGTGCTAAAGGCAAATCAAGACTATGAAGCCGCAAGAGTTAAATTAGTTTCTGCACAAAATGAATTGGAAAAGGCATATAATGAACTTAACGACCATATAGGTTTAGACCCTGGCGCAAGACCAATTCTTAAAGATGATGTTGAGTTTACTCCTTTGGAAGTAGACGATATAAATACAGTCATAAATCGTACTATTAGCCAGCGGCCGGATGCTTGGAGCGCCGAGGAAGCAGCTAAGGTAAGAGAACTAGTAAAAGAACTTACACCTAATTATAAAGTTGGTGAAATAGAAGTTAAAAAAGCCGAATACGATGTAAGAACTGTAAAAGAGCAAATTGCAAGAGATGTTAAATCTATGCACATGGATATAATAAACTTAGAAAAGTTAATTGCTGCAAAACAAGAAGCGGTTAATCTGGCATCCGAGGCATATAGAATAGCACAACTGCAATATGAGATTGGGCTAATATCCTTGTCTGATTTATACGAGCAAGAAGCTAACTTAGCACAAGCAAAAAACCAACTAAAAAGTTCAATTTATAATCACGAAGTGGCAAAGGCATCATTCCCTTTGTTAGCTGGGTTTAATGTACAAACTACGCCGGCTCAGTAATTATACAATTATTTAAGAATTATAATTAATAAACCAGCATAAGCTGGTTTTTTGTTTTATGGTTAAATATAATTACAAACCGGCAGGATTATTTTGAATTAATGGCTAAATTTACTACGATAGAAGAAAGGAGGTTTTAATTTTGAAAAGATTAGCTATTACTGCAGTTTTGTTTTTGTTAATTGTTTTTTCGCTTACATCATTTGCATTTGCTCAACCAGTAAATATCGTAGTAGATGGTAATAAACTTTTTTTAGAACAACCTGTGATAACTCTATACAATCATACACTTATACCGCTGAGGGACATTTCTGCAGCATTAGATGCAAAAGTAAGGTATGACGAGCCAAGCAAAACCATTTTTATAAATAAAGATGGTATGAGAGTAATAGTTGCCTTGGGTAGTTTGAGATCATATATCAATAACCAACCATATATTCTTCAACTTGAACCTCAGCTAATTAATGGAAAAACCTATGTTCCGTTAAGGTTTGTTTCGGAGGCACTTGGTGCTCAGGTAGTATATGAAAAAACAACACAAACAATAGATATTACTTCTAAACCGAGTATTACAAATGAATCAATGGTAGTGGAAGATGAATTAACAAAAGTACATTTTATAGATGTTGGTTATGGTGACTGTATTTATATAGAGTTACCAGGTGGTGAGGACATTTTAATAGACTCTGGCAGTGAGAAATATACTGACAAAGTTATTAAGTATCTAAAGGATCAAGGAGTAGAGGATATAGAGTTACTAATAGCTACCCACCCACATGAGGATCATATTGGTGCTATCCCGGCTATTATGAACTCAATTCCGATAAGAGAAGTAATCGATAACGGTGTTTCAACATCTCACCAGCACTATAAAGAATATGATAAGGCCGTCAGAGGCATAAGAAATACCAAATATAAAGCTATCCGAAAGTTTAATAATGCAACACTACAAATAATAAAGCCTTCTGAAGTTTTTATGAATGACTATAATAACTCATCTTTGGGTGTAAGGCTTGATTTAGGCGAATTAAAATTTTTCTTTGCGGGTGATTTTGGAACTTCAGTCGAGTCAGATATATTACAAAAGTATAAAGACATAAAATCTGACATTCTTAAGGTGGGGCACCATGGTAGTAGCGATGCTACCTCAGAGAGATTTATAAAAAATGTAGCGCCATCTATCGCAGTGATATCGGTTGGTGATAATGATTACGGTTTCCCATCTGAAAAAGTAATAGCAAGGCTGCAAAGTAACGGTGTGAAGGTGTATAACACAGCTATAAACGGAAACATTGTAATTAAAACTGATGGGAAAAATTACACAGTAGTAACGGAAAAAGGTAGGGAAATGGATATAATTACTAAACCAAAGCCTGACTATACAGAAGATAGAGGCTTAGTAGTTGCAAGCGATGAGGAGGAAATTTATCACGAACCAAATTGCCGGGAAATAAGGAATTTGAATGTAGAAAATCAAATTTGGTTTGATAGCGGACTTGAAGCTCGAGGGGAAGGTTATAGCAAATGTAACATATGTAACCCAAATTAATGAGTGTAAAATTGTAAAGTTAATTAAATAAAACTTCTTAACTAACCCCGTAACAGCAACGGGGTTTTGCTTTTGTCAGAAATACATGGTTATAATACTGTTAAAAACGGTGATAAAATCCCTATAATCACCGGGGAAAAAATCCCCACCCCCTAGAAATATAAACACCGAAGATCTGGCAAATCGGAGGTGTTTAAAATTTACGTAGGGAGTGGGGAATGGTTGAACATTAAGCAAATGTATGAAAATGGTGTTTCTATCAGCGAAATTGCTCGCCGTACCGGGCGAGACCGCAAAACCATAAGAAAATGGATACAATCTGATGGCCCGCCCAAAAAAGTTAGGCGGAGAAGACCTAGTAAGTTAGATGAATATAAAGAATATATAGTTTCCCGTATGCAAGAAGGTGTACTTAACGCCACCGTCATCTATGATGAAATAAAAGATAAGGGCTATAAAGGTAAAATTACCATATTGAGAGACTTTATGCAGCCATACCGGCCAGTATTAAAGGCCCAAGCAACCGTAAGATATGAAACAAGACCTGGTGAACAGGCCCAGGTAGATTGGGCTCATTTCGGCTATATCATCGACCTAGATGGAGCACGCCGTCCCTTGTATTGCTTTGTTATGGTATTAAGTTACTCACGTATGCTCTATCTAGAGTTTACCACATCTCAGGATGTTGCAACACTATTAAAATGCCACATTAATGCTTTTGAATTTTTTGGAGGCATACCAAAAGAAATACTTTACGACAACACCAAGACAGTAACCCTGGGGCGTGATGATAACGGTCATATCATCTGGAACGAACGGTTTTTGGATTTTAGTGTTCACTTTAATTTCAGTCCCCGGCTTTGTCATCCGTACAGGGCGCGGACTAAAGGCAAAGTAGAACGCCCAATCCGGTATATCCGGGAAAACTTCTTTCCCGGGCGCAAGTTCAGTTCCTTGGAAGACCTCAATTTCCAAGCCCACAAGTGGCGGGATGAAAAGGCCAACGTACGTATTCACTCTACTACTCTAGAAAAGCCGGTTACTCGGTGGGCCCATGAGTTATTGCAGCCATATACCGGTTACCCAGACTTTGACTTGGCATATTACTGCCAGCGCAAAGTCAGCCGAGACTGCTTTGTTTCCTACAAATGCAACTTCTATTCTGTACCCTGGCAGTTAATCGGACGAGATGTTTTGCTTAGAATTATCGGGGACCAACTACAAGTATATTGGCAAGGGCAAATGCTCACTCAACACACCCTGGTAAAACATAAACGTTATCAGCGTATTGCAAAACCGGAACATTACTATGGGCTTCCTGGCCAAAACATTACCAGCCAGCGCAGAAAAAACTCTGTAACAGTGCTTCAACCGCCTCAGGTTGAAAAAAGGCCTTTAGACTACTATGAATCCCTGGTTTGGGAAGGTGTATAGCAATGCTGCAGATTGAAATATTGCGTGAACATCTTACCGAACTGGGGCTAAAAGAAATGGCCAGAACTTTAGAATACCGGCTTCAAGAAGCAGTTGATAAAGACCAAACATACTTTGATTTTCTAAATACACTGGTAGAGGAAGAATTATCAGCCCGGAAGGACCGTGCATTTAAAACCAGGTTAAGCATGGCACGACTTCCCTTCCAGAAGACTATTGCCGATTTTGACTTTTCATTTCAACCATCAGTAGATGAACGGCAAATTAAAGAATTGGCCACTTTACGGTTTGTACATGAGGCCGGGAATGTAGTTTTCTTAGGGCCGCCGGGAGTGGGGAAAACGCATTTGTCGGTAGCCCTTGCTATGGAAGCTATTGCCCAGGGAGCAACTGCATATTTTGTAAAGACTGATGAACTTATTGCCGATCTAAAGAAAGCTTATGAGGAAAATCGCCTAAAAAAGAAGATGAAAAAGTATATACGTCCGAAAGTTCTCTTAATTGACGAAATTGGCTACCATCCGCTAGACAAGCTCTCAGCATCTTTATTCTTCAATATCATATCCGAGCGGTATGAAAACGGGAGTATTATCCTTACTTCCAACAAGAGCTTCACGGAATGGGCTGATATATTTGGTGAAAGTGTCATAGCTACTGCCATTTTGGACAGATTATTGCACCATGCTAGCATTGTTAACATTCGCGGCTCCAGTTACCGCATGAAAAACAAGAAAAAATCAGGCTTATGCCTTAGTAAGGGGGATGATGAAAGCTAGATAATTTTACACTAGGGTGGGGAATTTCTCACCGGAGAAATCGGGGAATTTTAAACCGGTGTTGACAATACAGTTTTTGTAAAAATAAAAGGGATCCATACCTTATTTGTAGTATATTAAGTTTATGCGCCAGATAAATTCCAAAAAAGTTATGTAAAGGAGTAAAATACATGGCTGCTAAAGCTAAAGCCAACAAGTCTAAACAAAAAAATATACACACCCCCCAAAAGCAAACCAATAAGCTTTTAACAGTTGAAAACATCATCTTTGCCATATTAATGCTTATAATTTTTATTGCCCCATACTTTCGGGGATTGTTTTTCAGGGAAAATTACTTGGCAGTAAACCTAATTTGCACCGTGCTATTATTAACACTGCTTATAAAACACCTGGCTTATAAAGATGTAACTATGCCCAACCGACCAATAGATTTATTAATGTGGGGGCTACCGCTGGCCTATTTGCTGGCCTTTTTTGTAGCGGCAGACCCAGGCATGGCCAGAGATGAGCTGCTGCGTAACATTAACTATGTGGTAATTTACTACATTCTTTTAATGACCATAAAAACAAAGGCTCACCTACAAATTGTGTTAGCTTCAATTGTAGCCACTGCGGTGTGGGTAGCATTGTTTGGTTACGGTGTCGGCATGGGTACCTGGGAATTTAATGCAGCGTTAGCCGGCTACAGAATTCAGTCTGTGTTTCAATATGCCAACACGTTTGGTGCTTTTTTAGGCGGGGCCATATTAATAGCCTTGGTGCAAGCCCTTAACTCAGATCAAAGCAAAGAAGGAAACGTAGGCATAAAGAAAAACTCTGCCTTTACAGCATTATACCTGGCGGCGGCAACGGTGCTTTTTTCAGTATTTTTGTTATCCTACTCCCGCGGCGCTTGGTTGGTATTTGCTGTTGTCTACATCATTGCGTTAATTATCATACCGCTGAAAGATAAACTGGTTTATTTGGTTTACACCGCCATTATAGTTGTGCCATCGTTATTTGTGGTTATAAAAGCAAACCCTGCAATTAAAGCCGTAAATGCAGTTAATAATGGCCAGCAAGATGTTGTCATTCCAAGCGGCGGGTGGTTGGCTTTATTTGCAGCAGTGACAGTTGCTGCAGTAGCCGGTTTTGCTTACTCTTGGCTGCACAACACCACCAAGGCCGATCGCAAGAAATTTTTAATTACCCAAGGGGCCACTGCCTTACTAATTGTAATTTCATTGGTAGCTATTGTCCCGCAGGCAGTAAACTTTTTGGGTTCAGAGCAAAGTCCGGTGCAAACCATAGTTACTAGGGCAGAAACAATACTTAGTTTTGAAGAAGATAGAAGTGCATCAACCCGCTTTGCCTTTTACCAAGATGCTTTAAAAATATACCAAGATTATCCTATACTGGGTGCCGGAGGCGGCGCCTGGCGGGCACTTTTTGAAAAATATCAAAGCTATAATTATTGGAGCACGCAGGCCCATACCTATTATTTGCAGCTAGCGGTAGAAACCGGTACAGTAGGTATTATAGCACTAATTGCCATCATTACTGCATTTTTAGTTGCAGCAATATATCTACTCCGAAAAACACGCGGTACACCGTCTAATTACTTAATAATGGCTTCAATCCTGGCCTTTATCATGCTGATGGGGCATAACTTTATTGACTTTAACATGTCGCTTTCTGTTTATGCGATGGTTATTTGGGTATTAATGGCGGTAATAGCCGGCCAACTGCTCTTGCATTCTAAAGATAACGCACTGCAGCCGGCTAATAACGAAAATACGGCACATGTCAATGTAAACAAACCTAACCCGATTATTGCCCTTTTAACCAAGCCGGTGCTTAAAGAAAAATTTCTAGGCATTATTTTGACTTCTGTTACAGTAATTTTGCTGTTTGCCAATGCCATGCCGGTATTGGCCCATAACCAGGCAAAATATGTGCCGCTGGCTTTACAGCAAAAAAATTACCAACTGGCTTTAGATAAGCTGGCAAGTGCCCACAGCTTAGACCCGTTAGATACCAGTACAACTATCAGCTATGCAGAATTTTTAAATAACATAGCTGCCCTTTATAAAGATGAAAATACCCGTAAACAACTGCAGGCCGAAGCAATTGCTATAATGCAAAAATTAACCAAGGATGTACCCTATACCCCCAATGTAAGGGTAAAAATGGCTGAATTATATGCCAAAAGCGGCAATGCAGAAGCCGCACTAAAAGAGCTGGACACAGCCATAGGCTTAGCACCATTTAATGACGATGTATACAATCAAAGAATCATTTTAGGCTGTCAACACGCTGAAGCATTACTTAAAGAAAACAAAGATACAGAACTAGCCACAGCAAATATAAAGCAAGTACTTGATTACTACCAAGAAATGCAACAAACAATAAAAGAACTGGAAGAAAACGGCATAAAATCAACAAACAGACCGTTTGAAACCAATAATCAAGCATTATTAGCTGTTGCTAAGGCAAATTACCTGGCAGGTAACTACAAATTAGCTACTGAACAGTTACTGCAAGTGAGTAAAGACAAAAACCTACAAAGCGAAGCTGCTGCATGGCTGGCCGCTGCATACCAAAGGCAGGGTGACACAAACAACTATCAAAAGTGGCAGGCTGATGCTATAAAATTAGACAAAGCCAGTGAAGAAAAAATAAACAACATTATCGCTTTGCCAAATGTAGAACTTTAAAGAAAAATTAGGTATCATTTTTTAACGGAGTGAATTGGTTTGTATGGATATATGCGAAAGGCTGTTTTAATTTTAATTGATGTTATTATAGTTAATATTGCTTTTTACGGTGCGCTGCTAATACGCTTTGAAGGGGCAATACCCGGCCGGTATCTGCAGTCGTTTTATGATTTTGCCCTTTTATTTACCCTTACGCTTATACTATGCTTTTATTTCTTTGGTTTGTATAATCGCCTATGGCAATACGCCAGTATTGGTGAACTGGTTAATATTGTTATTGCGGTTACTGTAGGTACGGTTATAAATATTGCGTTGGCTTACTTTTTAATGGAAGGCGGCCAATTTCCGCTGCCCAGAAGCGTATTCTTACTAAGCTGGTTGCTTAACATTGTATTAATTGGTGGTTCACGACTAACATGGCGCATTATTCGTGATTACGGGCTTAACATTAATCAGCAGCGGGGCGGCAAACCGGTTTTGATAGTAGGGGCCGGTGATGCCGGTGCACTGGTAGCAAAAGAACTAAGAAACCACTACAACGGCAGTATTAACATTGTTGGCTTTGTAGATGATGATACTGCAAAGCAAAAACAAAAGCTGATGGGTATTCCGGTACTGGGTGATCGTAATTCAATTCCGGAGTTAGTTGATAAATATGGCGTGCAAGAAATCATTATTGCCATACCATCGGCAACAGGCCGCAAGGTAAGGGAAATCATAGCCATTTGCCAGGAAACTTCGGCATCAATTAAAATTTTGCCGGGCATGTTTGAACTGCTTGATGGTAAAGTAACGGTAAATCACATTAGAGAAGTGCAGGTTGAGGATTTATTAGGAAGAGAGCCGGTTAAGCTGGATTTAGAAGAGATTTCTCAATACTTAAATAAAAAGGTTGTACTGGTGACAGGTGCCGGGGGTTCTATTGGTTCAGAGTTATGCCGGCAGATTGCCGGCTTTTCACCCCAAAAACTGTTATTACTTGATCACTGTGAAAACAATGTTTATGATATTGATTTAGAATTGCGGCATAATCATCCGGAACTGGATATTGTGCCGTTAGTTAAAGATATTAGGGATGCCCAATCAATAAAAGAAATGTTTAAAAAATTTAAACCGGCAGTTGTATTCCATGCCGCAGCCCATAAGCATGTGCCGCTGATGGAAGTCAATCCGGAAGAAGCAGTTAAAAACAATGTTTTAGGTACATATAACGTGGCTGCAGCGGCAGATTTGTATGGTGCGAAAAAGTTTGTGCTGATCTCTACCGACAAAGCAGTTAACCCCACCAGCGTAATGGGGGCAACCAAAAGAGTGGCAGAAATGGTGATTCAGCATCTGGATAAAACTAGCAGCACAAACTATGTAGCGGTGCGTTTTGGCAATGTGCTGGGTAGCAGAGGCAGTGTAGTGCCGCTGTTTAAAAAGCAAATCGCCAACGGCGGCCCGGTTACCCTAACCCACCCGGAGATGGTTAGATACTTTATGACCATACCTGAAGCGGTGCAACTGGTAATTCAAGCCGGGGCAATGGCCAAAGGCGGTGAAATATTTGTATTAGATATGGGCGAACCGGTTAAAATTATAGATTTAGCTAAAAGTATGATTAAACTTTCCGGCTTTGAACCCGGCGTAGACATAGATATTGTAGTAACCGGCATACGCCCGGGCGAAAAATTATATGAAGAACTGCTAACAGCCGAAGAAGGCGTAAACGCCACCACCCATAAACGCATTTTTGTAGCGAAACCTAATAATCTAAATCATCAACTAATTGAAGAAACACTGGCAAAGATTACACGAGGCCAACTGCCACGCAACCTGCACGAAACCGAACAGTTTCTGCAAAGACTCATTCCGACATTTAGAGTATGGAAAGAGGAAAAATTAACCGGTTAACTACCTGTATTATAAGAACGGTGCATGAAGGAGCTGTTTTAATTGGAAGAAGAAATCACCCTAAGAGAACTAATCGAGATTATTCTTAAAGGAAAAAAACTAATTATGGGTATTACCATACTGGCAGTATTATTTGCCGGTATTGTAAGTTTTTTTGTACTGCCGGAAGAGTATGAGGCAAAAGCAAAAATATTTTTTGATAAGGGTTTTGTTCAGCAGCACAATATTGATTTGCAAAGTTATAGTAGTACGATAAAAACCCGTTCCAATATAGAAAGTTTAATTAGTTCATTACAACTTGATAAAAATATTTATACCGTTACAGAACTTATGAACTCTATATCTGCCAATTACAATAAAGAAACTAATCAAATAATAATTTCTGTAACGGGTGATAATCCAAATGTTATTCAGAAAATAGCAAATAACTTGGCTAGAGTTAGTACCGAAAAATTAGCCCTGATTAATGATACTGAAATAGCTAAAGCTGAAAAAGCACTGGAATATATTGAATCACAACTGGAAGCCACTCCAAAAACACTTGAAGACAATGTAAACCACAATAATTTAAATGTATTAATTAACCCACTATATGAGAAGTTAATAACCAGATGGGAAGATACCAACTATCAACTATTTCAGTTGAAATTTGAAAAAGAAATGCTGACCGAAGGACAAAGCCGTTTTGTGACAATAGAAGAAGCACCCCTTCCCCAAGAACCGGTGCGTCCAAATAAAACGCTTAACATAGCCATCGCTGCCGTGCTAGGGATAATGGTTAGCGTTTTTATAGTATTCTTCCTAGAATACTGGCGCAATACTGAAAGTAAAAAGATAGAAGAGTAGAAGTTGGAAGAATTGGAAAGTAGAAAACAGAAAGCTAAAAGTAAAAAAGCAAGCATTAAGAACCTAACCAACTAACTACTAACCAACTAATACACCGGAGGTTCCAATGTATGACGACACCGGCAAACTAATAGTCTGGCAAAAGTCACATAGACTGGTATTAAAGATATATGAACTTACAAAAACCTTTCCCAAAGAAGAACAATACGCCCTAACATCCCAAATAAGAAGAGCGGCAGTGTCGATACCAAGTAACATTGTGGAAGGAAAGGCAAGAGGTTTTAGTAAAGATTATAAAAGGTTCTTATTAATGGCAAGAGGGTCATTGGAAGAATTAAAGTATCAGATGCTACTTGCAAGGGATTTGCATTACATAGACGAGCAAAAGTATAGAGATATTTTTAAAGATATGGATGAGGTAGGTAGGCTGCTTGGTGGGTTAATCAAAAGATTATAGATTTTACCTGATTAACTGACCAACTGTCTGCTGATTACTGTCTACTGACTAACTGACTACTGTCCACTGACCAACTACCCCGGAGGTCCCATCATGCACAAACATAAACGAATCTACCTCTCATCCCCCCACATGAGCGATGAGGGGTATGAAATGCAATACATAAAGGAAGCATTTGATGCAAATTGGATTGCTCCACTGGGAAAGAATGTCGATGAGTTTGAGAAAGAACTGGCGGCTAAAGTAGGGGTAAAATCTGCGGCAGCATTATCTTCCGGAACTGCCGCTATTCATATGGCACTAAAAGCCGCCGACGTTGGTGCGGGCGATATTGTGTTTTGCCAAAGTTTAACCTTTGCGGCTACGGCTAATCCAATTATTTATCAAAATGCGATACCTGTATTTATAGACAGCGATTTTGCAACCTGGAATATGGATCCGAGGGCTTTAGAAAAAGCTTTTGAAAAATATAATCCCAAGGCTGTAATTGTGGTTCACCTTTATGGCCTATCTGCTGATATGGATAAGATACTTGAAATCTGTAAAAGGCATAACGTAACAATTATTGAGGATGCTGCCGAAAGCTTAGGAACTTTATACAAAGGCAAACATACCGGTACCCTTGGTGATTACGGTATTTTTTCATTTAACGGCAATAAAATTATCACTACATCCGGCGGCGGCATGCTTGTTTCCAACAATGAAGAACGCATTGCCAAAGTAAAGTTTTGGGCAACGCAAAGCCGTGATCCGGCCAGACACTACCAACACAGCGAGCTTGGCTATAACTACCGCATGAGCAACATTGTTGCCGGTATCGGCAGAGGGCAGCTAAAAGTATTAGACCAACGGGTTAAGAAGAAAAGATATATCTTTGAATTTTATAAACGGGAATTAGAAGAACTAGAAGGCGTGCAAATGATGCCGATTAATGAGTGGAACGAGCCAAACTGTTGGCTTAGCTGTATCACATTGAGTGGTAAGGTAAGACCTTTAGATATTATCGAAGCCTTAGAAGCTGAAAACATAGAAAGCAGGCCAATCTGGAAGCCGATGCACCTTCAGCCCTTCTTTGCTGAGTATGATTTTATTGGTGAAGGTGTATCAGACAAAATATTTGAAAACGGTGTTTGCCTGCCCAGTGATACCAAAATGACTGATGACGATTTGGATAGGGTAGTGAAGATAATAAAAAGGTTGTGGAGATAATGCAGACTGAAGTAAGCCCAAACATAAAGCTAACCACACAGCCACGTAAAAAGGGCGGTATTTACAGAAAATATATCAAAAGACCAATGGATATTATTCTGTCATTATGCGCCCTTATTGTGTTGTCACCGCTTATGTTGGTAATAGCAGTGTTGGTAAAAATTAATCTTGGTAGTCCCATTATCTTCAAACAACAACGGCCCGGGCTTAATGAAAAAATATTTACCCTTTATAAATTTAGAACGATGACTGATGAAAGAGATGAAAACGGGGACTTATTGCCCGATAGCGCAAGACTGACAAGGTTTGGGAAATTTTTGAGATCAACATCATTAGATGAACTACCGGAACTGTTCAATATTTTAAAAGGCGATATGAGCATTGTAGGGCCAAGGCCGTTACTTGTACAATATTTACCGCTTTACAATGAGCATCAAAAACGCCGCCACGAGGTTAGGCCGGGATTAACCGGCTTGGCTCAGATTAGCGGTCGCAATGCTATTAGTTGGGAAGAGAGGTTTAACCTAGATGTAAAATATGTAGATAACATTAGCTTTATTGGTGATTGGAAGATAATTCTTACTACAATAAAAAAAGTACTTATACGAGAAGGAATAAATCAAACGGGTGAGGCAACTATGGAGATATTTAAGGGCTCTAATAATAAGGCGGTTGGTGAATAATGAAGTCTTATAACATATTAATACTAAGTGTTGGCCGACGGGTAGAGCTAGTTAATTGTTTTAAAAATGCTGCTAAAAGTTTAAATATAAATAGCGTTATTGTTGGTGGTGACTGTCAGGATACGGCACCGGCTTTATATTTTGCAGATAAGATTAGCATATTGCCTAAAATATCATCCCCCAAATATATAGATGCCATAATTGAAGTGTGTAGTCTGTATGACATTGCTTTAGTAGTACCTACGATTGATACTGATTTGATGCTTCTTTCAAAGAATAAGAAAAAGATAGAAAGTCTGACAAAAGCGAAGGTATTAATTTCCAATGAAGAGGTTGTTAAAATTTGTAGAGATAAAATTAATACACAGAAATATCTAGAAGCTAATGGATTTAAGGTGCCGCATATGTATACGCCTAATGAACTAAATAGTTCTTCAAAATTAACATATCCACTCTTTATTAAACCTAAAGACGGAAGCTCAAGCATCAATGCATTTAAGGTAAACAGCAAAAACGAACTTGACACCTACAAAAAACTTATTAAAAATCCTATAGTTCAGGACTTCATAGAAGGTGACGAATATACTGTAGATTGTTTCTTAGATTTTGATAGCAATATTATTACTATCGTGCCCCGGTTGAGGATTGCAACCAGAAGTGGTGAAATATCTAAAGGCAAAATAATAAAAGATAGGGAAATCATCAATGAAGTAAAAAGGCTTTTGGAGTTGTTAAGACCTATAGGCCCTATCACTGTTCAGTGCATGAAAACTAAATGGGGTATTGAGTTCATTGAAATAAACCCTCGATTTGGTGGTGGTGCACCAATGAGTATAGCCAGCGGTGCAGATTCTTGTAAGAATTTATATAAACTGCTGATGGGCGAGAAGCTTGAATATAACGAGGAATATACTGAAAACCTTTTATTTTTAAGATTTGATTCCAGTATATGTCTCAATGAGAATATGGAAGTTGTAAGTAATATCACCGATTGTTGTAATGGAACTAACTTAATAGGTGTAAAGTACAATGAGGAATTTAGAGAAAATTAAAGCGGTAGTTTTTGACTTAGATGATACCCTTATATCTGAAAAACAGTATATTGAAAGTGGTTTTCGACATGTAGCTGAAGTGCTATCAAGCAAGTTATGTATTAGTAAGCAAATAATTTTTGAAATGTTAATGAATCTATTTAATGCTAGCCCAAAGAATGTATTTGACAGACTTTTTGATAAGCTGCAGATTAGATATTCTAAAAAAGATATATTAAAATTGGTAGAAGAGTACCGTAATCATACACCGGATATCCAATTTTATGATGATGTTTTACCCTGTTTAAAACAACTAAAAAATAGGGGCATAAAAACAGGAGTTATAACTGATGGGTATATTTCAACCCAGCGTAACAAGTTGAAGGTACTTAATGCTGAAAAATACTTTGATCATATTATTGTTACTGAGGAACTAGGCAGAGAATATTGGAAACCGCATCCAAGGGCATTTGAAGTAATGAGAAATGTGCTGAAAATTGAATTTAACGAGATGGTTTATGTCGGTGATAATCCCGTAAAGGATTTTTATATTGCCAGTAACTATCCTATTAAGACTGTGAGGATTTATAGAGAGGACAGTATTTATAGAAATGAGCCATATTATAAAAATTTAGAGGAAACATTCAGGATTTTTAGTTTGTTGGAACTAAATACGTTATTTTTTGCTGATTAATAGGAGAGTAATATGAATATATTACAGTTATCAAAGCATATGAACGATTCCGGAGTTAATTCACATATTATAGAATTGTCACGTTTATTGAAATCAAGAAGGCATCGCGTGATAGTTGCTTCTTCTGGTGGTGCCCATGCTAAGAAACTAGAGGAAATGGGTATTGAACATCGATATATTTCATTTAATACAAAAAATCCTTTTGTAATGTTAAAGAATTTATTTGCCCTTATAACACTAATTCGTAAAGAAAAGATCGATATAGCCCATACCCATTGGCGATCTATAGGTGTCTACCTTAAACTTGCATCAATATTTACAGGTGTCAATTTTGTCTGGACAAATCATTTGAATCATATACCTTCAAGTCTATTGTATCGAATTTTTACTTTTTATGGTAAATGCGCATTAACTGTTTCCAATGATATGGTGCCTATGCTTCATAAGAGGTTGGGAATTCCACTTGATAAAATACGTGTTGTATTTAACGGTATAGATTCCACAAAATACATAAAGTATACCGAAGCAAAAAAACAGCAAATAAGGGATTACTACAATGTGGGAAATAAAAAGGTTATTTGTTTGATAAGCCGATTAACGCCTGTAAAAGGTCATTTGTTTCTTTTAGATGCATTAAATGAAATGGCAAAAACTATAGATAAGATGCAGTGGAAAGTTTTGTTTGCAGGTAATGGAAGCGATGATTACAAAAATGAAATTATTGAAAAAGCAAAGAATTATGATCTATTAGATAATATAATTTTTACAGGATATATAAATCCAGTTGATGTATTAAACATTGCTGATGTAATGGTTTTACCCAGTAAAAATGAAGGGTTTCCTATTGTCTGCATAGAGGCTTTTGCTATGCGTGTGCCTGTTATTCGCACCAAAACAGGAGGTTATTCAGATATGAAAGATTATTGCATTGGGATAGATTATGGGGATACAAAAGCTTTATGTTCAGCGTTAATTGAAGTATTGTCTAATGATTATAGAACGACCGAAATGGTAAATAATGCATTTTCTTTCTATAAAAACAAATTAACATCAGAAAAGATGGTTGAAGAATTACTGAGAATTTATCAGGAATAGATATATATATATATATACTCATGATTACCAACTATTCTGTCTACTGGTTAGTGTGATAACAACTCTGGTATAACTGTGATAGAAATACTTTCGATAATGTTAATATTGCTTTTAAAATAGATTTTGGTTTATAAGGGGAACTAGTAATGGTGCTATTAAAAGTCCTTTTCTACTTAAGTGGTTTTATTATTATATGGGCAGTGGTGGGCTATCCATTATCCTTGAAGTTCATTGCAAAGTCCAAATTTTATAAAAATAAAAAGCTCAAAAAAGATTATAATTATCAACCGACAGTGACTGTTATGGTTGTTGCACACAATGAAGAAAAAGTAATATTAGACAAGCTTTACAACATTATTGAACTAGATTATCCATGTGATAAAATAGAGTTTTTAATCGCCTCGGATAATAGTACTGACAAAACTAATAGTATTGTTAGGGATTTTATAGAAAAACATAAAAATATAAAGATTAGATTATATGAGGCTCAAGAACGCAAGGGAAAGACCAACGCTCAGAATGAGGCGCAAAAAACAGTTAAAACAGAATATTTAGTTATGACTGATGCTAATTCAATGTTAGATAAGAATGCTGTTAAAGAACTGATGGCTGCATTTACTTCAGATGATATTGCGTATGTAACTGGAAAACTTGTGATTATGAATCAAAGTGCAAGTGATATAAGTGAGGCAGAAGCAAGCTATTGGAATATTGACGTTGCTGTGCGGGAAATTGAGGGAAGAATACAGACAATTACAGCTGGCAACGGGGCAATATATGCATGCAGGACAAAAGATTACTATTATTTTGACCCAATTCAGTGTCATGACAGTGCTATGCCACTTTATTATGCATTGCAAGGTAAACGTGCTATATGCAACCATGATGCTATTGCCTTTGAGAAGGCCGGTGAATCAACAAAAGATGAATTTGGACGTAAAGTAAGGATGAATCGAACTATTTTAAAAAGTATTCTGCCTGATATTCGAATTCTAAATGTATTCAAATACAAATGGTTTTCTTACTTCTATTTTGGTCATAGAACCTGCAGATATTTGCTGTGGATTTCACATCTGGCGGTATTTATATCTAATGCATTTTTGATAACAGAATCATGGTTTTATGCTGCGATTTTTGCCGGTCAAATATTATTTTATCTTTTAGCATTTCTTAAGGTATTAACTAAGACGAATAATAAATTGCTTACTTTGATTTACTACTACTGTGTTACCATAGCAGCACAATGGGTTGGCGTGTATAACATATTAACCGGTAAGGCGAAACCATTTTGGGAAAAGGCAGAGAGTACCAGGTAAAAAATACATCATAGTAAGGGGTAATATATAGATGAAAATAACAGTAGCAGGTACTGGGTATGTTGGCTTAGTTACAGGGGTATGTATGGCGGACAAAGGGCATATAGTTACTTGCTTAGATATTGATAAAAATAAAATAAATATGCTTAAGAAGGGCATTTCGCCTATTTATGAACAAGGTTTAGAAGAGTTGATGAGCAAAAATGCTGCTCGGTTGACCTATACCACTAATTACAAACAAGCTTACAAGGATGCGGACATAATATTTATTGCAGTTGCTACGCCAGAGAGAAAAGATGGTTCAGCTAATTTATCCTATGTTTACACCGCCGCAAAACAAATTGCAGAATCTGTACAAAAGGATTGTATTGTTGTAGTAAAATCAACTGTACCGATTGGAACCAACGATAAGGTAGAAAAAATCTTAAATGAAAATAAAACAAATAATGTAAAAATAGATGTTGTTTCCAATCCAGAATTTCTTGCTCAAGGCACAGCCGTAAGAGACATGCTTTATCCCAGTCGTATTATTATTGGTGTTGAGAATGAAGAAACTGGGAAAGTTATGCGGCAATTATACAAGGATTTTGATGCCCCTATATTAATTATGGATCGGCGAAGTGCTGAAATGGTGAAGTATGCTTCTAATGACTTCTTAGCTCTTAAAATTTCATATATTAACGAGATTGCAAATCTATGTGAGATCATCGGAGCAAACATAGAGGATGTAGCTAAAGGTATGGGGCTTGATCCCCGTATCGGAGATAAATTTCTAAGAGCAGGCATAGGTTATGGCGGCAGCTGCTTTCCCAAAGATACAAAAGCGCTGCACTGGCTTGCTAATATGAATGACTACGAAATCAAAACTATTAAGGCAGCAATTGAAGTTAACGAACAGCAAAAACTAAAACTTATTAAAAAAGCGCGAAAATATTATGACAGTTTTGAAGGATTAACCGCAGCCGTTCTAGGTTTAACATTTAAGCCGGGTACAGACGATTTAAGAGAAGCACCTTCGCTAGTTAACATACCAATATTACTAGAAGATGGAGCAAAAGTAAAAGTATGGGACCCGGTAGGTATGGATAATTTCAAAAAGGCAATAAAGCATCTTGATAGTGATGAATTAGATAACATTGAGTATTGCAATAGCATAGATGAAACAATTAAAGATGCTGATATCTGCTTTATCTTTACAGAATGGGATGAAATTAAGAATTACAATGTTGAGAAGTTTAAAAAATTAATGCGAAAAGCAATTGTTTTAGATGGAAGGAATTGTTATGCAGTAAAGAAAATGCAAGATGTTGGTGTGATTTATGAAAGCGTGGGCAGGTAGTATGAAAGTCTTGCATATTAATTCTTATTATAGTGTTAGCCCGTTTTATAAGAACCTATTTGAAGAACAGGTTAAGCGTGGTATTAATATTGACGTATATGTGCCAGTTGCTAAAAACTATATTATTCCACCGAGGGAATTTGGATCATATACTAAAATTTCTCTAAATCACGGCAGATATGATCGGTATATATTTCATATAAAACACTTAAAGATATTGAGAGATGTTATAAAGAATTATGATATTTCAGAATTTAATATTCTACACGCACACTCGCTTTTCTCTAATGGTTATATAGCGTATAAGCTAAATCAAAAATATAGGGTTCCTTACATCGTTGCGGTTCGTGACACAGATGTAAATACTTTTTTTAAACGGTTGCTGCATTTAAGGAAATTGGGCATAGAAATTTTGAGACATGCTAATAAGGTTATCTTTCTATCAACCAAATATAAGGAATTTACTATTAAAACCTATATTCCCAAAGCACTACGAAAAGAGATATCAGATAAATCCGTAATTATTCCCAATGGGATAGATGCTTTTTGGTTAAATAATAAACCTACAGAAGTACATAGACTTAAAAGTGATGAGGTTAATATTCTTTTTGTCGGACGCATATCAAGGCGCAAAAATGTTTCTACAACAATTAAAGCCTGTCAAATGTTAATAGATAGAGGCTATAAAGTAAGATTTACTGTTGTAGGATGTGTTGAAGATGATCGTGAATATAATATAATTAAACAAAATAATTTTGTGACATATATAAATCATCAGCCAAAAGAAAAATTGATAGACATATATCGTTCTAATGATATATTTGTAATGCCTTCAATAACTGAAACTTTTGGTTTAGTTTATGCCGAAGCAATGAGTCAGGGCTTACCCGTTATTTATACAAAAGGACAAGGTTTTGATGGGCAATTTGAGGAAGGGTTAGTAGGGTACCATGTAGATTGTTATGATCCTAATGAAATAGCAAACCGAATAGTTGATATAATTAACAATTATGGAAAGCTGTCGGAAAATTGTTTGAGACTGTGCGATAAGTTTGATTGGAGTTTAATAGCTAAGCAGTATGATGATGTTTATAAGGAATTGTTACATATTTAGGAAAAAGTTATTTAACTAGAGGAGATAAAATGCTTGATAAGGTAACAGGTAATGAAATTAGTTATATATATAAAGATAGAAATAATGACGAAGTTATAAAAAAACAAGATAAGCTTATCTGTATAGCAATTATGTCAGTATTTGCTGTTCTAACTATTCAATATTTTGTTTTATATTTTTTTAGCTTAACTGAATCTTCTATAGGTAGCCAAATGCAATTGCTCTCAAAAGCTATTGTAGGGTTCTTTTTTTTAATCTCTTTAAAAATAGTTTTAAAAAGAAATCTTTTTGTGTTTGTAAATGTCTACATATTAGGTATAATTGTATTTTTATTTAACTATTTGTTTTTCCCACGAAACTCAGAAGCATTGATGAGCATTGCTTTTTCGCTTTTTTTCACATGTTTACCTTGCTTTGTCTATAGTTTAAGTATAAGAGATAAAAATATATTTATTGATATAATGCATAAAGTAAGTATTATTGTGTTTTTATTTGGAGTATTAATAGGTTTTTTAGCTATTACAAATAAGGTATCTATAGGAACCTATAGTATGTCATTGTCGTATTATATTCTTCTACCAGCGATTACTAGTTTATATAGATTCTTTGTCAAAAAATCGATTGGATTAATACTAGTATTTACTATATCTTTTTTGACAATTTTAGCTCTTGGGGCAAGAGGCCCTATAATGTGTTTATCTGTATATATAATATTTGCGTTTATAAAGAATATTAAAAAATTTACTTATAAGTCTTTGTTGCTAATCACTTCCACTTTTTTTGCAGTTACTTTAGCAATAATATATTTTAATAATATTATTACATTTATTAATAATATATTCTTAAGTTTAGGCATTCATAGTCGAACGTTGAGTCTGCTATTGCGGGATGGTTTGCACTTAAGCGGAAGAGATAAATTATATGATGTCATTATTCAACAGATAGTTGAAAATCCATTAATGGGAATAGGGATAGCAGGTGATAGAGTAATTATTGGCGGATATACACATAATATCTTTCTCGAAATTTTATCCGGATTTGGAGTTATATTAGGTAGCATTATTATTGTGGTAATAGTATTAATATGTTATAAGGCTATGGCTAATAAGAATAAATTGAATTCTAATATCAATATAATATGGTTTTGTCTAGGCGTAGTGCCATTACTTGTAAGCAGTTCATACTTAACAGATTTTAGATTTTGGATATTTATAGGGTTTGCTTTGAGTTCAATTACAATAAACTATTCAGGGGAGAAAAAACATGAATATAGTTCAAAAAATATTTAACTTTTTAATTTATAAAACTGAATATTATTTATTATCAGTACTAAATTATATAATCCCTAAGTCACCAAAAAGTGTTTTTATATCTGATAGGAGATATAGAAAAGATAATGTATGGGCAATTGCTAATTATTTATCTTCTAATGTTAAGTATGAAAAATATCAAATCTATTACTATACAAAAAAATGTATTGCACCAATAGGAAATATAACAGTTATTTCCAATTCATTATATGCACTTTGGAAACAATTAAGATCAAAGTATATTTTTTATTCTTATAGGGATGTTAAGCAGTTTAAACCTGTAAGGAATCAAATAATTATAGACACAATGCATGGTTCTCCGTTAAAAAGAATTGGTTATTTAGCAGGTAACTCAAAATTCAAAAAGCTGTGGAAATTTGAAAACACATTTAGTTATATTTTGTGTAATTCAGACTTTTTTAAAAATATAATTCAAAAAAGCTTTGGGGCAAAGGAAGAACAATGTCTTGTACTAGGTTATCCTAAAAATGATTGGATTTTCACTAAAAATGATTTTTTTGAATAAACTAAACATTGAAAAGAAAAAATTTGAAAAAGTTATCTTATGGATGCCTACTTGGCGCAGACATGTAAAAAAGGGTAATAATTCAGAGTCTAAGATTGATTTTCCAGTCTTAAACTCTAATAACATTCATATACTAAATCATTATCTTGAAAAGGAAAACATTTTATTAATAATAAAGCTACATCCTAATCAATATGATTTAAAGTTTTTACATACAAAATATAGTAACATTAAGGTTATTAAAAATGAAGATTTGGCAAAAAGAAACATAGAATTATATCAAATATTTTCTGAAGTCGATGCACTTTTAACAGATTATTCATCAGTATTTTTTGACTTTCTTCTGACTATGAAACCAATAGGTTTTGTTATAGAGGATATAAATGATTATGGAAATAAACGAGGCTTTGTTATCGAAAACCCATTAGAAATTATGCCTGGAGAAAAGATTTATAATTTAAATGAACTATTAAGATTTTTAAATAATATTAGATTAGAAATTGATGACTATTATCAGGAAAGATTAAGAGTTAATTATATGGCAAATAAGTATAGAGATGGAAACAGTTGCAAAAGGATTATTGAATACTTGAAAATGTGATATATTATATAATTATCAAAAGGAAGAGGAACTATATGAAGAAAGTAATTACTTATGGTACTTTTGACTTATTACATTATGGCCATATAAATTTATTAATTAAAAAGAGCCAAACAACTTGGTGATTATTTAATAGTTGGTTTATCGACAAACGAATTTAATGAAATAAAAGGTAAAAAATGCTACTTTTCATATGAGGAAAGAAAAGTGCTAGTTGAGTCTATTCGCTATGTAGACTTAGTTATACCTGAAACTTGTTGGGAACAGAAAATAGAGGATATAAAACAGTACAAAGTCGATATTTTTGTTATGGGGGATGATTGGAAAGGAAAGTTTGATTTTTTAAAGGACTACTGTGATGTAATATACTTACCTAGAACGCCAGAGATATCTAGTACTAAAATCAAGAATGATTTAAATTCTATAAAATTGCATCTTGATAATAAATAATTAGTAAGTATGAAAATGAGTCAGTTATATAAAGCCCAGCAATTAACTTTTTACTACTAACAATACCTGTTGTAATTTGAATAAATCGAAATCTTATTTGGTACTGATGGACAGAAAAAATATACGGGCATTAGTTCCAGTGGTAAAATGTAAAAACCAAACTGTGCTACAATTAAAAACTGAGGTAAATTCATGAAAAAAACGGCACTGCTTTTAATGTTTATAACTATATTATCTAAAATATTTGGTTTCCTTAGAGATTTAACGCTTTCCTACTTTTATGGTGCTTCTGGTGTTAGTGATGCGTATCTAATTGCAATAACAATTCCAACAGTAATTTTTACTTTCATAGGCACAGGTATATCTACAGGTTATATACCTTTGTACAGTAAAATAGAAAAAACTGATGGAATAAAAACGGCAAATACTTATACAAATAACCTTGTTAATATCTTAATAGTATTATGTGCAATTGTAGTCTTTTTTGGTTTATTATTTACTGAACAAATAGTTAAGTTGTTTGCATTAGGTTTTGAGGGAGAAACTTTTAAGTTAGCGGTTCAATTTACCAGAATAACGTTATTTGGAATATTTTTTACAGCTCTTGTATATGTTTTTAACGGATTTCTTCAAATTAAAGGAAATTATGTTGTCCCAGCACTTATAGGTTTTCCTTTGAATTTTTTCACAATATTATTTATAGCATTAAGCGCAAAGGGTAATATTTTATTGCTGGCTATAGGCAGTTTTATTGCCACTGCCTCACAGCTGCTGCTTTTAATACCTTTTATATATAATAAAGGATATAGGCATAACCCTATTTTAGATCTAAAAGATGAGAACATTAAGAAAATGGCTTATATGGCATTACCGATAATAATTGGGGTATCGGTAACCCAAATTAATGTTTTAGTGGATAGAACAATAGCTTCTCAAATAGCTGTAGGGGGCATTTCAGCTCTTAACTATGCGAATAGGCTTAATAATTTTGTGCAAGGATTATTTGTATTGCCCATTATTACAGTAATGTATCCCATGATATCTAAGATGGCAGCGGAAAGTAATATATTAGGGCTTAAAAAAACAGTGTCCGAAGCTATTACAGGTATCAACTTACTGGTAATCCCTGCCACGTTTGGTGCGATGCTTTTTGCAGAACCGGTAGTGAAATTGTTATTTGGCAGGGGTGCGTTTGATGCGCAAGCTGTAGTAATGACATCATATGCGCTGTTTTTTTATTCTATAGGAATGATTGGTTATGGTCTTCGAGAGGTGCTATCTAGGGCCTTTTATTCTTTGCAAGATACTAAAACGCCAATGATTAACGCGGCAATTGCCATGGTGATGAATATTATTCTTAATATCATATTATCCAGATTTTTGGGTATCGGTGGCTTAGCTTTAGCAACCAGTATATCAGCTATTTTTTGCACTGCACTATTGTTTATTAGTTTAAGAAAGAAAATCGGTCCATTCGGCATAAAAAACTTAACGATTTCTTTCTTAAAAATACTAAGTGCATCATTGGTAATGGGTTTAATAGCAAAATGGTCTTTTGATGCTTTAACTATTACATTTGGCCAGAACCTGTCTTTGATTATTACTATAGGTATTGGAGCATTAACCTATTTTACCATTATCTACTTTATGAAAATAGATGAAGTGGATTCTATGGTAAACGCTATAAAAAGAAAGATAATGAATGATACGTAGCTTTTGTTGGCAGTGATAACAAAATTTTTACTTTGGAGGATAAAACAATGCCAACATTAATAACTGGTGGGGCAGGTTACATAGGTTCTCATACAGTGAAATACTTTTTGAAGCAAAATGAAGAAGTTATAGTAGTAGATAACCTGCAGAGCGGACATAAAAATTCTATATGTATTGATAATTTTTATCATGTAGATGTAAGAGATAAGGAATCTTTAAATGAAGTATTTAAGAAGCATAAGATTGATGCAGTGATCCATTTTGCGGCTAATTCGCTGGTGGGTGAAAGTATGGAAAAACCGTATGAGTACTACCACAACAATGTTTATGGCATGATGTGTCTGCTGGATGTAATGAGAAGAAACAACGTAAATAAAATAGTATTTTCTTCTACTGCAGCTGTTTATGGGGAACCGAAAAATATACCTATAATTGAAGAAGATGAGACTAACCCTACCAATACATACGGTGAAACCAAGCTGGCCATGGAAAAAATGATGAAATGGTTTGAAATGGCCTATGACATTAAATATGTTTCTTTAAGATATTTTAATGCTGCCGGAGCCCATGAAAGCGGTACCATAGGTGAGGCTCACAACCCGGAAACCCACTTAATACCGCTTATTTTGCAGGTGCCGCTTGGTAAAAGGGAAAAAATATTTATTTTTGGTGATAACTACCCAACTAAGGATGGTACTTGTATAAGGGACTATATTCACGTGATGGATTTAGCATCAGCCCATTACTTAGCATTGCAATATTTAAGAGAAGGTAATAAAAGCAATATCTTTAATCTGGGCAGCGGTAGTGGTTACTCCGTAAAAGAAGTTATTGAAACTGCAAGAAAGGTTACTGGCCATGCTATTCCTGCCGAAGTGAGAGAAAGAAGAGCCGGTGATCCGGCAGTGTTAGTAGCTTCATCAAATAAAGCAAAGAGTATTTTAGGTTGGCAGCCAAAGTTTAATTCTTTAGATAAAATCATTACCGATGCTTGGAATTGGCATTGGAAAAATCCCAACGGATATTTAGAATAAACACCTTGATTTGGGGAGGGGTAAACACTGAAAGTACGCAAGGCGGTTATACCGGCAGCGGGTTTAGGTACGCGGTTTTTACCGGCAACTAAAGCAATGCCTAAAGAGATGCTGCCGATAGTGGATAAGCCTACAATTCAATATATAGTAGAAGAAGCAATAGCTTCCGGAATAGAAGAAATTTTGGTGATCACCGGTAAAAGCAAAAGAGCGATCGAAGATCATTTTGACCGTTCTATAGAATTGGAGATGGAACTGGAAAAGAAAAATAAAAAAGAACTGCTGCAGATGGTACAGAATATCTCTGAGATGGTGGATATTCATTATATCAGGCAAAAAGAGCCCAAAGGGCTGGGGCATGCCATTTATTGTGCGCGTACCTTTGTGGGCAATGAGCCATTTGCAGTGCTTCTTGGAGACGATGTGGTATACAATGAAGAAAAACCGTGCCTAAAACAGTTGATTGAGGCTTATGAAAAGTACAATACATCGATTTTAGGTGTGCAGGAAGTAGCGCCGCAAGATGTCAGTAAATATGGCATTGTTAAAGGTGAGCAAGTAGACGGGCGGGTTTATAAAGTTAACGGATTAGTTGAAAAACCAGCTGTTGAAGATGCTCCTTCTAATATAGCAATATTGGGCAGGTATATTATCAACCCGGGTATTTTTGAAATATTAAAGCACACTAAGCCGGGCAAAGGCGGCGAAATTCAGCTTACCGATGCATTAAAAGAGCTGGCTGAAAAAGAAGCGATGTATGCCTATATTTTTGCCGGCAAAAGATATGATGTAGGAAACAAGCAGGGCTTTTTAGAGGCAACGGTAGAAACAGCTTTAAGAAGAGAAGATTTGAGGGAAGAGTTTTTACAATATCTGGTGAAAGTCGTGGCCAGAGAAGCTGGCTTGCTGCAAGAAACGGCTGTTACAAAATAATGAATAGAGGGTATAAATTAACCGGTATAATTAGGATACAAAAAATAAAAAGACAGCTTTAACCTGCATAAAGGGTAGCAGGTAAAGCTGTCTTTTGATATTGTAGGGAATGGCTTTGGCCATTCTGCTTTGAAGGGCAACGAAAGGGTCAAAACTGTGCCTAGTCTTTGTTTACTACAAGAATTGCATTAATGATTTTGAATCAGTGTAAACACACGCATGAAAACCGGAAACAAATTTATTCCTCCTTTTTATTCCTCCATGCCCAGCAACCACAATATGCTTACCCCTAAAGCATCAGCAATAGCCACAAGCTCAATATCCGTTACCGGTCTTGTTTTTGCTTCTATTTTAGAAATAGTGGTTTTTTCCAGCTCAATTCCACGCACGGCGAGACGGGCCAATAAATCTGCTTGAGTTACTTTAGGCTTAACTTTATGTCGGGCCTGTCGAACGCGGTCGCCGATTAAATTTTTTCCTTTTAAGTTATTCATATCAATCATAAGTAGTTCACCCAATTATGCTTATTAAACTTGATTTTAGAGCAAGTTTGATGTTATAATTTGCTCTAGAAGCAAGTTTTATAAAAATTATTGGGGTGAATTGTTGATGAATGAAACCCTAAAACGCATGGAAGAGCTGAGAAAAAAACTGAATGAAGTAGTTGAGAATGCAAACAGCTGTTGCGAAGAGAATGTACTAAAGGTTAGTCAAGAATTGGACAAGCTTATATTTGAGTACATGAAAGCAGAAAGTGCCCGTTAAGCTAAATAACAATTAACGGGCATTTTAATTTTTCAAAATAACTTTTTATCGGTATAATAATCTTGTTACATGGCGGGCTGCATAGAAAAACTAAACATTAGTTAGCATTTTATTAGCATAATGTATTTGGTACAATAAAATATCAGGTAAACGGATGCAGGTAAAAGTAACATGTGATAAGGTTTGGGCTTTGTGCCGACCTGCCAAGAAACTTATATATTTACAAGAGTAGGTAGGGATGGGGCACTGCCAATCGAAAACCTAAAACATAACGTCAGGTTGTAGTGAAGGATATGTTTATTCTGCTTTTAAAGGGCAACGAAACGGTCAAGACCGTTTATTACCTTGGTTTATGCGAAAATTACACATCAATGATTTTGCATCATCTGTGCAAACAGGTAGGCATGAAAATAAATTCTGCAAAAATACATAGCGAGGTTATTGCATAATGCGTATTAAGTTGTTAGGTTCATACATCGATGCTTTAACTATGGATGAAACGGTAGAACGGGTTGTTGAGTTTGTAAAATCCGGTCGGCCGCATCAAATTATTACTTTAAACCCTGAGTATTTATATAAAGCGCAAAGCAAGCGAGAGCTGTTGGATTTAGTCAACAGTGTCGATTTAGTAACCCCGGATGGAACCGGCATTGTGTGGGCCGGTAGAATGGCCAAAAAACCTGTGCCAGAGCGGGTTACTGGCATTGATTTAATGCTGCGTTTATGTGCCCGGGGTGGCTATGAGGGCTGGCGGGTGTTTTTGCTGGGGGCCGCTCCGGGTGTGGCGGAAGAGGCCGGTGAAAAGTTAAAGCAGCAGTTTCCCGGTTTGGTTATTTGTGGTACCCATCACGGATATTTTACCGATGCGGAAAATGAACGCATTGTGAATATGATTATAGAGGCAAAGCCGCAGCTGCTTTTTGTGGCCTTAGGCGCCCCCCGGCAGGAGCAGTGGATTTATAAGCACCAGCCGAAAATGGGTGTGCCGGTGGCGATGGGTGTAGGCGGCAGTTTTGATGTGATATCAGGCCGCAAGCAGCGGGCGCCTGAATGGACACAGCGCCTGCACATTGAATGGTTGTACCGCTTAATTCAAGAGCCATCCCGCTGGAAGCGGCAGTTGGTGCTGCCCAAGTTTGCTTGGCTGGTTTTACGAAAATATTTGCTTAAAATCTGATATAAAAGAACGGTCTATAACTTTCCGTTAAAAAAGCATTATACAAAAGAGCAATGAGCATTTTACAGACTGTTATAGATATAAATTAACAGATATGGATTTTTTTACTTTTACTGCGCCGGCCAATTCAAATCGTGAGTTTGTCAATCAAGTGTTAATCACATTGTAAAGTGTCTAAAGTAATGAAATTCTTTTCTTATGTTATTACAGCCACTGCTAACATCTCCTTAAGTATCTTTGAACATTTTGCCCCATTAGGAGGGTAGTGTATTTAGGGAATGTTGGCAAGTGGTTTTTTTGTCTCACAGGACATACATAAATAAATTGCCAAAACCTACATTTTTATTTTGATTTTGCCATAAACAAAACCTACTGTACGATATGAAGTTTTATTTGTCAAAATATTTTAACTTTATTTGGGCTAAAGCAGGAAAACTAGATAATATATGGAATAACATGGTAGAACATATATTTGCAACTTTGCTGGAGGGGGTTAGTTTTGACTCAGCAAGATGAGCGTTTTCGGGATCCAGTACATGGGTTTATTGAGTTGAATCCAATTGAATTAGCTATTGTAGACACTTTACCTTTTCAACGCTTACGAAAAATTCGTCAATTAGCTCTTACTTATTTAGTATATCACGGAGCAGAGCATACACGGTTTGGTCATTCTTTAGGCGTAATGCATTTAGCTACGGTTGCATATGACAACGTAATAAAAAAGCATCCGGACTTGTTTCCTAAGGAGTACATTGAATGGCAAAGACAAATATTGCGCTTAATAGCTCTTACTCATGATTTGGGTCATGCTCCTTTTTCCCATGGTTCAGAAGGTGTGCTGCCGGATGGGTTAAAACATGAGGATTTTACAGAAAAAATTATTAAAGAAACAAAAATTGCTGAATATATTTCTGAAATAGGGCAAATTTTTGTTAAAAAATATGGTGAAGAATTCAATATTACCCCCGAGTTAATTTGTGATATTTATCGCGGAAGAGCAAAAGACAAAAAATTGATATTTTTAAGGAGTTTTATGGATAGTGAACTAGATGTAGATAAAATGGATTACTTACTAAGAGATTCTCTTTATTGTGGAGTAAACTATGGCAAATATGATTTTGATAGATTGATATCTTCTTTAACTGTATATCAACAAGATGGGCCAAGACTTGCTATAGAAAAAGGTGGCATGCACGCGACAGAGGCCTTTATACTTGCTCGATATTTTATGTTCACCCAGGTATATTTTCATCGAACGAGAAGGATTTTAGACTTTATGCTAACTAATTTTTTGAAAGAGGCCTTACCTGGCGGTACATATCCGACGGATACAAAGGATTATTTATTAATGAATGACGATGTAGTATGGGATATGATGCTTCAAGAGCAAAAAAGGAATGATTGGGCACGCCGAATAGTGAACAGAGACTTAATTAAGTTAGTTGGCGAATCTCCACCACATTGTGATCCAAAAGATAAAAAGTTTTATAAGTTATTAGCTAAGAATATAGAAAAGGAATGTGGAGAGGAAAATATCATAATAGACGAAGCAAGTAAGTTGCCGCACAAAATTCCAACCAGAGTTGAGGTAGACGAAGAAACAGCCATTCCTTTGCTCCGCAAGGATCCGCCCTACATAGTTTCAATTGCTTCTGAATCTGAGATAATCAAGTGCTTAACAAAGCCAATCAACATTATTAGAATATATGCTAAAAAAGAAACTTACGAGTTGGCAAAGAAAATATACAATGAAGGGATATCGGATGCCACAGGTGAGTGATTAAACTTTTTTTGGGGGGAAGATCCGAAGTGAGGGAAATAAAACTAATATATGTAATTAAAGAAATTTGCAAAAAGACAGAACCTGGCAAGAAGGCATTACAGAAATTATTATATTTTTTGCAAGAGAAGGGTTTTAACCTAGGTTATAATTATGGAATTCATTATTATGGACCTTATTGCCCGTTAGTTGAAAGTGATATTCAAAAGCTTGAATTGGATGGCGTGGTAATTAGAGAGATGCATGGCAATTCCCTTATTATGAAACCTTCTGAATGTCTTGATCTATATTTGGATGATATAGATAATATTAATTTTACTGCCCAGGAAAGGGAAGCACTAGATTTTGTGTTAACGCACTTGTGCAACAAGACGCCCATGCAGCTAGAATTACTTTCTACAGTACATTTTGTAGCAAAAGAGGAATTTCAAAAGAAAAAAGAAGTAAATTTTGATAAGATTATAAGGAATGTAGAGGATATTAAAGGGAATAAATTTAGTGAAAACGAAATTAGGAAAGCTATTGCAGAGTTGCAGGAATATAACTTGATATAATAAATCTAACTGAAAAACCTTATGCAAAAGCGTAAAAGTAGCAAAAGAGTATTTGTAATTGCAAAATAGGATATAGTAATTTAGAACATTTGCTGGTTGTAGTATATTTATTTGGAATCCACCATTCCGTATCGGGTTGATGTTGTTAACTTAAATAAAAGGGTCGTTAAGAGAAAAAATATTAAAAAAGAGAATAGTATGGAAAGACTACAGGAACCCCTGAAGATTGCGAAAAAGCTCTTGATGCTTCTGCAGGGGTTATGAGGCATAGCGCCTTATCGATTGAAATCGTTTAGGATGTTACATTCAGCTGATGGAGCGTTGGGTGCCCAGAATTAGAATAAAAGCAGAAAATGTGATATAATGAACGTTAGAGTGTAGAAAATACACTCTTTTTTATTGATTTTTGTAAACCATTTTAGCATGTAAAACGTCATAATAATTAAATAGCGTTTTATATCCAGTTGAATTGTTAACTAGGCTATATTACAATATTTTTGTCAAACACCGAATTAAAGAGAGGTGTAATAATGGTTAGAAGACGCAGACTAAAAAGGAAAGCTCCTCTTATTATTTTTTGTATATTAATGGTGGTATTATTTGCCGCCGGTTATGGTTTGGCAAGCTGGTATTTGTCTCCGGAAGATGCTGAGTTAGCTGATGAAGAAGATAATGTTAAATTTGAAGATCGGCTAAACTTTTTGCTATTGGGTATGGATACGCGTCCCGGCGAAAAGTTGGCACGTACCGATACCATGATTTTTGTCAGTGTAGATGGCAAAACCAACCGCATGGCGATGTTGTCTATCCCCCGGGATACCAGGGTAGAGATACCGGGGCACGGGTATAACAAGATTAACGCAGCCAATGTGTTTGGCGGCCCGGAACTGGCCAGTAAAGTAGTATCCGATTTATTAGGTGTGCCGATAGATTATTATGTGCTTACTAACTTTAACGGTTTTAAAGATATAGTTGATGCCGTTGGCGGGGTTGACTTTTATGTTGATCAGGATATGTATTATCATGATCCGGTTGACGGCACCCTTATTAACTTAAAAGAGGGTCAGCAGCATTTGGATGGGGATAAAGCGCTGCAGTTTGTGCGCTACCGTAACTATCCCAACGGGGATATTGAGCGTGCAGCCCAGCAGCAGCGGTTTTTAAAAGCGTTGGCCCAAAAGGTGTTAGAGCCGGCTACCATTGTTAAACTGCCGAAATTGGTACCGGCGGTGAATAAGGCGGTAGATACCAATTTAGGTTTAAAAGATATGCTGCGGTTAGCAAGATTGGCCGGCAATTTTTCAAATGCTGAGATTGTCACCCAAACATTGCCCGGGCAGTTTGAGAATATTGACGGGATAAGTTATTGGCATGTAGAGCCGGCAATGGCTCATCAGGCGGTATTGGCTTTATTTGAAGGGGAAACATTAGAAACAATTACCGGGACAACAATTGTAAGAAACACTCAACCTACTCAACAGCTGCAGGTGCCGGTTAAGCAGGTTGAGAAAGAAGAGCCGGTAACGGATGAACAAACGGAAGAGCAAATAGACGAAGAAACACCAAGTAATGAGGTGCCTGGCGATTATAACCAATGGCCGGGTGAAGGCGGGGATAACCAGAATTGGCAGGGTAATTCCGGCCAAGGTACGGGTGGCGGGCAAAACGGCCAACCCTCCTACAACGATGAACCTAGTTGGTTACCGCCGATAAATGCACAACCCGAGGCAGTGCCGGGTGCTTAGCCTAAACCCCAACCGGGGGTATTAATAGATGTTTCAGCCGACCCATTAGCGGGGTCGGCTTTTTGTATCGATAAAAATATAAGGAAAGGCTCAGGCCGGTTTTGAATGAGGCGGAATTTTTGGCAAACCCTCCACTATTTAACTAAAGGGAGAATGTATCCCCTCACGAATTATTTACAAGTAATTATTGATATGTGGGGGAATAAAGTTTGCGCAAAACATTGTTAAGATTATTGCTGCCGGTGGGGTTGCTTATTTTATTGCCGCTTAATGCATGGGCGGCTTCGGCGCTGCCCTATCAGTTTGTTGACATTCAAAATCACTGGGCCAAGGCAGATTTAGCAGAAATGATTCAGCTGGATGTTTTAAGCGGTTACGCTGAAGGCGGTAAGTATTACGCCAAGCCTAATAAACCGATTACCCGGGTAGAGTTTGCCGCCATGATGGCTAAAGCGTTGCGTTTAGAGGCAACCGGCAGCACGCCGAATTTTGCCGACTGGCAGCAGGTGCCCCAGTGGGCCAGGGGTTCGGTAGCGGCAATGCAGGCCAACGGTATTATTAACGGTGTGCCGGGCGGCAACGGCAAAATTTACTTTCAACCCAACAAAAACATCACCCGGGCCGAGATTGCGGCCATTGTTGTTAATGCCATGGAACAGCAGCCCGCCCCACCGTACAATGCCAAGTTTACCGATGTGCCGACAAACAAATGGTACAGCCAATCAGTGTTGCAGGCAGAAAAGGCCGGTTTAATTGCCGGACGCACTGCCACCACATTTGTGCCGGCAGGAAATGCTACCCGGGCAGAAGTGTTGGTTATTTTAAACCGTTTTATGAAGTGCGAAAGCAATAATGCACCAAAGGACGATGTATTAACCGGTTTGGTGAAAGATTACTTGGCTGATTTAGAAGATGTTATTGCCGGTAAAGCCAAAGCCCGCACATTAAGCGGTTACACCACCGGCGGTGCGGCATTATCGCTGACCAAGGGCGGTTTAGGGGTGTTAGAAAACGCATCGTTTAATGGCCAGGTTAGTATGGTCAGTATAATTAATGGGCCGAATGTTGAGCAAAAAAGTAACCGGGTAGCGGCAGTAAAGATTGAAACAATGTATAAATTGAAATACGGCAACGACGGGGTGAGTGTTCGGGTTACCGAAAGGTATCGGTTAGCGAAGATTGGTGATAAATGGAAGATATACAGCGTTGAGGTGTTAGATCAAAAAATATATCCGTAGGTTAAATCGGGCCAACGCATACATGTTGGCCCGATTTTTTTACCGAAAGGGTGTCGGCCCACAAAGAAACATTTGCATTTGCGGGAAGGGGCGACATGGAGAAACTTTCCCTCACAGCTGAAGGATAGCAATAAAAATGTAGGAAATGGCCTGGGTAAGAGTTACATTAATAGGTTAAACGTTACATTTACGAAAACGGGCGGGGTGGAACCCTGCCCCTACAGGCTAAAAAAGTAAAATTATCGATAAGTAAAGAAACGTTGCAATAAGGACGCCAAGGCATTTACGCTTCTCAAACACGCCGGCACTTATAATTGAACGAGCTCCGCCGTCTGTGGAACTTGCTTGCGCTCAAACAGTCCTCGGCGCTTATCCACCGTTAGCAATGCTCTTTGAATTAGCCGGCTATCGTTTGCAAAGGTCAAATGCCTTGGCTGCCCTAAACGACCTTGCGCTTTGCATGGGCGGCCGGCATGTTTTTTTACCCCGCCAATAAATACTTGCGTTTTTGCAGGTTTTTTGCTTTCCAGGTCGAAATTTGAAGGGGTGTGTACCAATGTAAAATTGTTTGGGTATAATAGAAAAAACTTGCTGTAGTTACAATAAATACAGAAGAAAGGTATGATTATGAAAAAATACATTACCATTGCAATAATTGTTCTACTGTTTTTGGCTTTGGGGCTGTTTTATTTAGATCGCACACCTAAGCCGCAGCCTATTGCCGAAAAAGCGCCGCAGAAACCGCCGGTACAGAATACCGATTACGATTTAATTGTGGTGGGCAGCGACCCCGAAGGCATTGCGGCGGCGGTGTCGGGGGCACGAAACGGGCTGACCACCTTATTGGTGGATACCCGCCCGGCAATTGGCGGGCTGATGACCCGTGGCTGGCTTAACACCATTGATATGAACTACAATCCTAAAGGTGAAATATTAAACAAAGGAATTTTTTTGGAGTTTTTTAACCGGGTAGAGGGCGATTCTTTTAATGTTAACACCGCACTAAATGTTTTTAACCAAATGGTAGAGGCAGAGCCAAAGCTGGATGTTTTGCTAAAAGCAAAAAAGATTACCCCGGTTTTAAATGCAGAACAAAATGCGGTTACCGGGGTTAAGCTTATAGATGAGCATGAAAAAGAAAGGCATTTTAACGCCAAGTATGTAATTGACGCCACCCAGGATGGGGATATTGCCGCTGCCAGCGGCGTGCCTTTCAGCGTCGGCCAGGAAGATATGGGTTACCAAGAGCGGCATATGGCGGTAACACTGGTGTATCAGCT